>CAVXHA010000003.1:0-1350000 GCA_963761455.1 uncultured Planctomycetota bacterium | reverse complement strand
TTACGGGCGGATCTACTGCATCGATCTGGGCAGCGCCGGCGGAACGCTTTGGGGCGACTCGCCGCGCCGGGCGGGTGGTTCGATCCGGACGACGTCATTCGCGTCGGACCCTACCAAATCCGGCTCATCGACACGATGGGATTGGGCGCGGGCAGCGAAGCGCTTTCCGGCGACTTCAATCCGCTCGAGCGCTACGCCGGCGATGTCGGGCCTCTGCCAAAGATCGTCCTGCATGTCCGAGGCGCCGGGCGGCACGCCCATTACACCATCAGCCGGCCGATCACGCTTGTCGGCACTTCGCCTTCGTGCAAATTGCGTCTGGGAGACAAAAGCGTCTCGACGATTCATTGCAGTCTCTTATGGCTCCGCGACGGCCTGTGGGTCGTCGACCTGGCGGGAAAGGGCGGAACCAGCGTGCAAGGGAAGACCGTGCGGTGTGCGAAACTGGCCGAAGGCGACCGGCTTCGCGTCGGCAAGTTTGCGCCTGCGCGTGCATTATGCGGGTGAACCGGAGACGCATCGACGGCGCGCCGAGACCCGGCAGCAACCGACCGACCTCGAGGCGGAACGCGCCGGCGTCGAAACGGAGCGCACCGCACTGGCTGCGGACCGAGCGGAGCTGGAGGTCCAGCGGGAAGGGCTGACGGTCGAACGGCAAGCCCTCGAGGACCGGCTCAGCAACTCGAAACCCGCGAGACGAAGCTCCGAGAAGCACAGGAGCGCCTGGCCGCCGAATGGGACCGTTTGCACGCCGATCGAGCCGCCTTGACGGCGCTTGGCGTCGATCTCGCGCCGGCAGGACGACCTGGCCAACGAATGGCGGCGACAGGTGGAACAGGCCGAGTCGCTCGAACGGCAGCGCCGAGAAATGTCCGCGCGCGCGACCGAGTTGGCGGAGGTCCGCAAAAACCTCAAGGCTGAGTGGACGAAGCTCGAGGCCGTACGGACCAAAGCGGCCGATATCAAACAGCGCCTGACGGCGGAGCGGGCCGACCTGACGGAACTGAAGGAAGAGCTTCGACGCCGCAAGTTCGAGATCTCCACGGCGGAGCAAACCCCGCAATTGGAAATCGAGACCGATTCCCGCCGCGCCGGCCGTCGCTCCCCAGGACGATTTCGACGTGCTGGAAGCGACGCGGCACAACAAGGTGTTTTCGACCGAGCGCAGCGGCGACACGCTCGTGGTGATTCCCTTGGGAGACGCGTCCGAGTTCCACTATGGCGACGTGCACACGGAATCCAACAAGGTGCGGCGCTTGCTCGAGGGGGAGCTTTCCGAAACCTGGTCGTCGACTTGGGAAGTGCTCCGGTGCTCAGCGCGGTGACGATCAACGTCGTCGTCGCCCTGTCGCGAATCGCCTCCAATCGAGGGGGGCGAGCCGTCTTGTGCACCGCCTCCGAAAAGACCCGCGGCGTCCTGCAGACCATGAAGCTGCTGGAATTGTGGCCCCTCTTCACCAACCGCGAAGAGGCCCTCCGCACTTTGGCCGACTCGGCCGGTTCGTGATTGCGCCGCAGAAGCCGCGTCGGCCGGCCCGTTCCAGTTCCCCTGGCGGGTCAGGCGGAACGCTCTTATAATTCCTCGCTCAAGCGACCGAATGCGATTCCGGGAGCGCACCTTCATCATGAACCACGAATTCAAGCAAGCCTACCAAGAGATCAGCCGACGGATTGTCCATCTCCGAGACTCTCTTTGACTACGATCAAAAGGTGAATCGGGCCGACGAGATCGGCCAGAAAATGGCCGCCGCTGGCTTCTGGGATGACGGCGAAAGGGCCCAAAAACTGGTGGGCGAGCTCAGGCAGCTCACCGCCGCGATCAAACCCGTCAAGGAATTGGTTTCGGAGGGGGACGATCTCGGCGTGTTGATGGAATTTGCCCAAGAGGACGATTCCGGCAACAGCGAAGCCGAGCTCCAGCAGGCCCTTTCGGCCATCGGCCCCAAGCTCGACGCCGTCGAGCTGCAGGCGACGATGGCCGATCCCAGTGACATTTGCGGGGCCTATGTGGCGGTTCAGGCCGGCGAAGGAGGGACGGATTCGGCCGACTGGGCCGAAATGCTCCTGCGGATGTACCAGCGTTGGGCCGAAACCAAGGGTTATGAAACCGAGCTGCTCGAGGCTTCGCCGGCCGAAGAGGCGGGCATCCGCAGCGCCACTTTGGCCGTGCGGGCCGACTACGCCTTCGGCCTCCTCAAGGGAGAGACGGGCAACCACCGCTTGATTCGGATCAGCCCGTTCGACTCGGCGGGCCGACGGCACACGTCCTTTGCCGCGGTCGACGTGACCCCCGCCATCGACGATGAGACAGTGATCGACGTCGACTTTGCGAACGACGTCCGCGAAGACACCTTTCGGGCGGGAGGAGCGGGCGGACAGCACGTCAACAAGACGAGCTCGGCCATTCGCCTCACGCACTTGCCGTCGGGGGTCGTCGTCCAATGCCAGAACGAACGGAGCCAGCATAAGAACCGGGCGTTGGCCCGCAAGATGCTCATCGCCAAGCTGTACCAATTGGACCGCGAGAAAAAAGCCGCGGAGACGGCGGCCCGCCGCGGACAGAAATCGAAGATCGGCTTCGGTGGCGAGACGATCCGCAACTATGTGCTCCACCCTGACCAGTTCGTCAAGGACTCGCGCACGGGCTACAAGGCGGGCAACCCAATGGCCGTCCTCAACGGCGACCTGGACCCGTTCATCGAAGAATATCTTCGCTGGAGCATTGCGAAAGACTAAAATGAGCGTGCGCGATTCGTGGACAGCGAGAGTCATCGGTTGGCTGGGGTCGGCGACTTCGCCGCCCCCAGCCGAAGAATGCTGGGGACTCGAAGATTCATCTCCAGCCACCCACCACGCGCCGGGTTCAGGATGCCTCTTCGGCGCCGTCGTCGCCGTCATGGCGCATCTCCTGAACGAACCGCGATACGATCGATGGCCTGCGTTTCCCCATTTCATGCGCGACGCGGCCCAACTGATTGTCAGATCGGTCATGGCCCGCGTGACCCCGACGTAGGCCAGGCGACGCTCCTCGGCGATGGAATTTTCCTCGTCCTCCAACGATCGCCGGTGGGGCAACAATCCCTCTTCAAGTCCGACCAGATAGACGCGCGGGAACTCGAGGCCTTTGGCGCTGTGCAGCGTCATCAGCTTGACCGCGTCGGCCGACCGCGTCTCCTCTGTGTTGTGCTCCTCGTCGCGCCCAGGAGCGCGCAATCGTCGAGGAAACCGGCCAGCGAGGGGGACTCGGCGCGCTGTGTATAGGTTTTGATCGCCTCCCGAAGTTGATCGAGCGCCCCCATCCGGGCAAGCTGTTGCTCCGGTTCGTCGTGGAGGCGTTCGATTTCCGACCGGTAGTCAATCTCCGTGAGGAGGCGTTCGAACAGGTCCGGAAGGCACGCGGACGGTTCTTGAAAATCGCGGCCGAAACGGGCCAAAGTCGCTCGCAGCTCCTCGAGACCGGCGAGCGCTCGGGCCGGGATTTCGCCGGCGGCCTGCGCCTCGGGAATAACGTCCCAGATGCTTTTGCCCGCTCGGACGGCGCGCGTCGTGAGCTTCTCCACCGTGGCGTCGCCGATCCCGCGGGCCGGCGTGTTGACGATCCGCAAAAGGGACATTTCGTCGGCCGGCCGCGCAAGAACCTTGAGATAGGCGAGCATGTCGCGGATCTCGCGGCGGTCGTAAAACGATTGGCCGCCGATGAGGATATATCGCACCCTCCGGCGGCGCAGTTCGGCCTCAAACAGCCGTGGTTGCTCATTCGTCCGGAAGAGGATGGCAATGTCGCCGGACGCGACGCCCTCCGACTCGATCCGCATGGCGATCTCCTGGACGATTGACGCGGCCTCCGTCTGTTCATCCTCGAAGGGTAAGAAGCGAACCTCGCCGGCGGCCGGTTTACAGGCTTGGAGCCGCTTCTCGTGCCGGCCCGGATTGTGCGTGACCAGGCGATTGGCGAGTTCCAGGATCGCCGGGTTGGAGCGGTAGTTCAGTTCCAGGCGGACAACTTTCGCGCCCGGAAAAATCCGCTCGAACTCGAGGATATGCCGCACCTCCGCGCCGCGCCACCCGTAAATTGACTGGTCGTCGTCGCCGACGACGCAGAGGGAGCGATGCTTGCGCACAAGCGACTCGACGAGCGCGAACTGGATACCGTTGGTGTCCTGGTACTCGTCGATCTGTACGTGGGAGAAGCGGGCTTGGTACCGCGCCAGGACTTCCGGAAAGTCGCGGAAGAGCCGGTGGGTCAAGAGCAAGAGATCGTCGAAATCGGCGGCGCCCCGGCTCTTGAGGGCCCGCTGATAGCGGCGATAGGCGGCCGCAGCCAGAAAATCGAGATCGTTCTGGACGAATTCCGTCGCGTGTTGGGGCAGGATTCCCTCCGTTTTCCAGCGGCTGATCCGCTGGACGAGCTCGCCGGGCCGCAGCGTTTTATCGGTCACGCGAATATCCCGCAGCGCGGCACGGGCGGCCGCCTCCTGATCGCCCCGGTCGCAGATCGTGAAATTCGATGGGTAGCCCAGCAGGGCCGCCTCTTGCCGCAGGATCCGAACGCACAGCGAGTGAAATGTCGCGACCAGGGGCTTTTGCTGGCCGCGTCGGCCGAGCAGCAGGGCCGTCCGTTGCTGCATCTCGCGGGCCGCCTTGTTCGTGAACGTCACTGACAAAATGCGGTCGGGCGAGGCGCCCCGGCGGATGAGCTCGGCGATACGATGGGTGATCACGCGGGTCTTGCCGGTGCCGGCTCCCGCCAGGACGAGAAGCGGGCCGGAGAGAGTCAGGACCGCTTCCCGCTGGCGGTCATTGAGATCGCGGAGCTGGTCCATGCGTCCCAGCCCGCGAATCACTGGGTCCGGAATTGCCATTTATCGGAAAAGTCGTCGCGCCGCTTCCCGCGTTTTTTGGCCGCGGCGTCGGACGTCTGTTTTTTTGCGGGGGGCGTGAGCCGCTGATAGGCTTCGCGGAGTTCGGTCAGCATTTCGGTCATCGACTGCCAGCGGTCGCGCGGATCCGACTCGAGTCCCTTCATGATCGCTGATCCGATCTGGCTGTCGAGTTGAACGACCTCTTGGATCTCCTGGGCTTTCTGGTTGATGCGCTTGAGCACCATTTCCAGACTGGCCCCCGTGACGGGCGGCCAGGGGAGCGCGCGGCAGTACATTTCGTAGCAGGTGACTGCATAGGAGAAAATGTCGATACGCTGGTCGGTTCGCTGCCTCTTGATCAGCTCCGGCGCCATATAGTTGGCCGTCCCCGTGCGATTGCCCGGCTCCTGGAACGCGGCCGTGTTGGGAACGACGAGGCCGAAGTCGATGAGGCGGGTGGAATAGTCCTTGTTGATCAGCACGTTCCGCGGGCAGATGTCGCGGTGAGTCCAGTTTTCCTTGTGCAAGTACTCGATCGCCTCCCCCAGCTCGACCATGATCCGCATCCGGTGGGCCTGCATCACCTCGTTTTGCGAATCGACGAGGTAGGCCAGGCCGATTCCCTCGATCAACTCCATCACGAGGTACTGCTCGCCGCGGGTCGTGCGCCCATGTTCGATGGTCCGGACGATATAGGGGTGGCTCAACCGGGAGGCGATCTGGCCCTCCGTGGGCTTCACTCGATCGGCGAAACGAGATTCATAGCGGAGCGTTTTTTCCAGGTCGAGCACTTTGAGAGCGACGACGCGGCCGATGTTTTTGTCGACAGCCCGCCAGACCTTCGACATGCTCCCGGTTCCCAGGCGGCTGATCAGATCGAACCGCAGCGAAAGGTCGGTCTTCGGACTTGCGTCCCGCCGGCGAAAAAAGGAGCTGAGAAACTTCATGTCTGCTCACATCGCGCAATAGTCGATTCAGGCGCGCAATCTCCTTGCCGAGTTCGCCCCGCTTGACGATCCGATCGATAAAGCCGTGCTCCAACAGAAACTCGCTCGTCTGGAATCCCTTCGGAAGCGAGATTTTCACGGTGGACGCAACGACGCGCGGCCCGGCAAAACCGATCAGCGCCCGCGGTTCGGCCAGCACAACGTCTCCCAGCGAGGCGAAGCTGGCGGCCACTCCACCCATTGTCGGATTCGTCAGCACGGAAATAAAGAGACCCCCCCCGCGCTGGTAGCGGGCCAAGGCCCCCGAGACCTTCGCCATCTGCATCAGCGACAAAATGCCTTCGTGCATCCGCGCCGCCGCCCGAGGCGCTGACGACCACCAGGGGCAAATGCAATTCGGTGGCCGCCTCGATCGCGCGGGTCAGCTTTTCGCCGACCACGGAGCCCATGCTCCCCATGATGAAAGCCGAATCGGTGATTCCGAAGACCAGCGGCCGGCCACGCAGATAACCGCGGCCCGCGATACATGCTTCCCGCATCCCGGTCCGCGCCTGTTCCTCGGCCAATCGCTCGGCATAGGGCCGCTTGTCGACAAAGCCCAGCGGATCCTTGGGAGCGAGATTGTCAAACCATTCCTCGAAACTGTCTGCGTCGAGCAGGAGTTGAATTCGCTTGCGAGCGGAGATGTAAAAGTGATGTCCGCATTCGGGGCATGTCTCGCCGTATTCCTCGACCCGCTGACGGTAAACGGTCTGCTTGCAGCCGTCGCAGCCGATCCACAGCCCCTCGGGAACTCCCCGCTTGCGCCGCTGTGGCGACGGAGGTGCCGGGTCGGATTCGATTTCGGATTTTTCGACGGAGCTCATTCCGGTGCTCTCCGCGGAGCGGTCGTCGGCAAATCGGCAGATTCGGAATCGGCCGGCCGGCCGCCTTGGGACTCGGCCTTGTTCCGTCGGCTGGGTTGACCGTTGTCGCCAATTGCCGCCTTATTGCCAATTGCCGCCTGATCGCCAATTGCCGCCTTGTCGCCAATTCCCGCAGTACCGTTGCTCGTTTTTTGACCATTTCGGCCGGCCGCGTCTCGCCCGACTTCATTGCCGTTTCTGTCTCTGCCGAGCGCGGAAGCGGACGCGAGGACCGACCTTACCCCTTCGTCTTCGGACAAATGCAGGAACTCGATCCGGCGCTCCGGCTGGCTGTAAGCGGCGGCTTCTGGCAGCTCGGGTCGGCAGCCGCGGAGCACACAGCCAAGCAATGTGGCCAGCGGCTCGGAAGCGACGATACCCACGTTGCGCTTTCGCTTCAAGCACTTCCGCAGTCCACGTTGGATGCGCTCGACGGCCTGGGCCACCGTTTCGCCCTCGGGCAGGCAGACCGTCTCCGGCGACTCCTTCCATTGCTTGAAGACTTTGGGGTACTTCCGCCGAGCGTCGTCGACTTGCAGGCCCTGCCATAGACCGTGATTCAGATTCCGAAAATCGGCCACTTCCTTGAACGTGGCGCCGCACTCGTCGCAAACGGCGATCGCCGTCGAGCGCGCCGGCTCGCAGGGGGCGGAATAGACGACGTCCAGCCGTACGCCCCGCAACTGCCGCACGACAAGCTCCACCTGCTCCTGGCCCCGGGGGCTCAGCGGAAGGTCGAGCGAACCTTGGATGCGGTTTTGCTCGTCGAAGTCAGTACACCCGGGGCGAATCAAGACCACGTCTGGCATACGATTCTTTGCTGTTGAATTCAGAACGGGGCGAGATGGACCCGCGCCTGCTCCGTCAATTCCTGGATGGCCGGGCCGTATTCGTCCCTGTCGAAAATGGCGCTGCCGACAACGAACACGGTGGCCCCCGCTTCGGCCGTCTCGGCGATTGTTTCGTGCTCGATTCCTCCGTCCACCGAAAGAAGCGTCTTCCGCGGCAAACGCGACCGGAGCCACCGCAATTTGTCCAATGCGGAGCGTATGAACCTCTGTCCGCCAAAACCGGGTTCAACGCTCATCACCAGGACGAGATCGGCGGCGTCCAAGAGGGGCTCCAGCGACTCGACCGGCGTCTTCGGATTGATCGCCAGGCCCACGGCAGCCCCTTTGCCGCGAATCCGCTCGATGAGCGGCCGGGGTTCGGGGACAGCCTCGAGATGAAAGGTGAGCAGGTTACAGCCCGCCTTCAGAAAGTCATCCGCATAGCGGGCCGGATCGGAGATCATCAGGTGGGCCTCGAACGGCAGTTCGGTCAGCTCGCGCAGCCGCTCGATAACAAGGGGCCCGTAGGTCAGATTGGGGACGAAATGCCCGTCCATCACGTCAAGGTGAAGCGCTCGGGCGCCGGCCGACTCCAACAACTCGACCTCCCGATGGAGATTGCCGAAGTCGCATTTGAGCATCGACGGGGCAATCAGGGGGATCGAGTCGGCGAGTCGTTCGAGAACCGCCTGTCGGCTCATCAAAATGGAAGTCGTCCTCGCTCGGCGTTCATTCCGTCGCCGTTACACCGCCCTATTCGTTCCCAGGGCACCGCCTTTGCAATCCGTGGCGTTCGGCAGGGATCCGACGGCAAAAGCCGGTCCGAGCAACCGGCGGATGGGACGTGCGGCCGCAAGCGGGCCGGTTCCAACCGTCGAGCCCCCTATTTTGACCAACCTCTCGGATCACGTCCAGTCGAAACTTTCATCTCGAAGGGTCGCTGACCTTGCTTCCCAGTGATTTCCTCTGTTGGAAGCGCGTCCTCTCATGCCGTGTGAGCCTCCGCCGGGGCGACCGTTGTGAAGACGAAACCGTCGGCCTGCGTGTCGACGTGGATCTTGCAGCCTTCTGGGAAATTGCCGGCCAGGATCTCGTTGGCCAAGGCGTTCTGCAGCCGCTGCTGGATCACCCGCTTGAGGGGTCGAGCTCCGTAAACGGGGTCATAGCCCTCCGCGGCCAGCACGTCTTTGGCGGCGGCTGAAACTTCGAGCTCGTATCCCTGCTCCTCGAGTTGCCGTTCCAGCCGAGCCAGTTGCAAGTCCACAATCTCCCGAATCTCGCCCCGGCCGAGCGGATGGAAGAAGATCACTTCGTCGATCCGATTGAGGAATTCCGGCAGAAATTCGCGGCGGAGGACCTCTATGACGCGTCTCTGGATCTCGTGCTCCTGGCCGCGGCCGGCCAACTCCATGATGATCGGACTGCCGATGTTCGACGTCATGACGACGATGGTGTTTGTGAAATCGACCGTCCGTCCCTTGCCGTCGGTTAACCGGCCGTCGTCGAGAACCTGCAACAGGACGTTGAAGACGTCGCGGTGGGCTTTTTCGATTTCATCGAGCAGGACGACGCAATACGGTTGCCTGCGGACAACCTCGGTCAGCCGGCCCCCTTCTTCATACCCGACGTACCCCGGAGGCGCTCCAATCAGGCGGGACACCGAGTGCCGTTCCATGAATTCGCTCATGTCGATGCGGACCATGTTCCGCTCGTCATCGAATAGGAACTCGGCCAGAGCCTTGCAAAGCTCCGTTTTGCCGACGCCCGTGGGGCCCAGGAAGATGAACGAACCGATCGGCCGGTTCCGGTCCTGCAAGCCGGAGCGGGACCGGCGGACGGCGTTGGAGACGGCTTCGATCGCCTCGTCCTGGTCGATCATCCGCTTGTGAATCTCGGTCTCCATTCGCAACAGCTTTTCCCGTTCGCCTTGCAACATTCGCGACACGGGGATGCCCGTCCACAGGCTGACGACCCGCGCGATGTCCTCTTCGGTCACCTCCTCGCGCAACAGCCGCTCGCCGGGCTCCTGGCGGACCTCATTGAAGTGCATTTCGAGCTCGGCCAGCCGTTGCTCGGCGGCCCGCAGCTGCTGTTCGGACTCGTGGGCGCGGATGTAATCGTCGTTGAGGTTGGTGAGCTGCGCCTTCTTGAAGGCCTGTTCGTGAGTCGTGCGCAAGTGGTCGATCTCCTCCTTGAGAGGCCGGACCTTCGACAGGCCTTCTTTCTCGGACTGCCAGCGGGTTTTGAGCGCGTTGACCTCCTCTTCTCGATCCGCAATCTCGCGCTTCAGCTCCTGCATACGCTGGCGGCTCTCCGTGCTCGTTTCGCGGGTCAGGGCAGCCGCCTCGATCTGCATCCGCGTGAGCTGGCGGGTCGCCTCGTCGATCTCGGCCGGCATCGAGTCCATCTCCATGCGGAGCCGGCTCCCGGCCTCGTCGACGAGGTCGATCGCCTTGTCGGGCAGGAACCGGTCGTTGATGTAGCGGTCGGAGAGGGTGGCGGCGGCGATCAGCGCGTCGTCGGTGATCCGCACGCCGTGGTGCGATTCGTAGCGCTCTTTCAAGCCCCGCAGGATGGAGATCGTGTCCTCCACGCTCGGCTCCTGCACGATGACGGGCTGGAACCGCCGCTCCAGGGCCGGATCCTTCTCGATGTACTTTCGATATTCATCCAACGTGGTGGCGCCGACGCAGTGTAACTCACCGCGAGCCAGCGCCGGCTTCAACAGGTTCGAGGCATCCATGGCCCCCTCGGCCGCTCCGGCGCCGACGACGGTGTGCAACTCGTCAATGAACAGGATGATCCGTCCCTGCGATTCCTGGACTTCGCGGAGGACGGCCTTCAACCGGTCCTCGAACTCGCCTCGGTATTTCGCCCCGGCAATCAAGGCCCCCATGTCGAGCGCGACGACCCGCTTGTCCTTGAGATTCTGCGGAACATCCCCCAGGACGATACGGTGCGCCAGCCCCTCGACAATCGCCGTCTTGCCGACGCCCGGCTCGCCGATCAGCACGGGATTGTTCTTTCGCCGTCGAGAAAGGACCTGGATGACACGGCGAATCTCCGTGTCGCGGCCGACGACCGGATCGATCTTTCCCTGTCGGGCCATCTCCACCAGGTCAGTGGAGTAACGCTGCAGCGCCTGGTACTTGTCTTCCGGATTCTGATCGACGACCTGCTGCGTGCCACGGACGGTTTTGAGCGCCGCCAGGACGTCGGCCTCACGGATGCCGTTGAGATCGAGAAGCCGCTGCGCCTGCTCGCCGGACTGCACCAGCGCCAGCAGCAGATGCTCGGTCGAGACGAAAGCATCCTTCATCTGGTCGGCAAGCTGCTGGGCCTTTTCAAGCACCTTCACCGTCGCGGGGGAGGCGGCGGGCTGCACGTTCGTGCCGCTGACTTTGGGCAACCGGTTCAGCTCCGAGGCGACCATCGTCTCGAGCTGGCCGACGTTGGCCCCGATCTTCTGGACCAGCGGCCGCACGATCCCCTGGTCTTCGTCCAAGAGAGCCTTGAGCAAGTGCAAAGGCATCAACTGCTGATGGCCATCTTGTGCGGCGATCTCCTGCGCGTGCTGCAGCGCCTCCTGCCCCTTGACGGTCAACTTCTCGAATCGGAATGCCATTGGAACGCCTCCTGGCGCAGCCATTGTGGGAGGGTTTGCCGGATTCCCACCGCACGAGGATCTGATTTTCGTCGGTTGAGACGATCGGGTGCACACGTGGAGTGGTCAGAAGACCGTTCCGCACTGAGTTTACTTCCCCAGGAGTCGAGCGGTTACTCCGTCTTCTCGAATTCGGCGTCGATCACGTTGTCACCCTGATCGGAAGCCGTTCCGGGTGTGTGGCCGTTGCCGGCCGGCTGCTGGCCTGCTTCCGGCGCTCCGCCGGCCTTGGCTGCGGCTTCGTACATGTGCTTCGACAGCGCGTGGGCCGCTTGTTCCAAGTCCTTGACGGCCGAGTCGATTGCCGCTGCGTCCTCTCCGGCGGTGGCCTTGTTGACTCGCTCGATTGACGACTCGATCGCCGAACGCGAGGCCGAGTCAAGCTTGTCGGCGTGCTCCTTCATCACCTTCTCGGTTTCGTAAACGAGGCGTGCCGCATGGTTTCGGGCCTCAGCCAGCTTCCGCTTGCGCTGGTCCTCCTCGGCGTGCGATTCGGCGTCTTTCTTCATCCGGTCGATGTCGGACTCGGAGAGCCCGCTCGACTTCTCGATGCGGACCGACTGCTCCTTGCCGCTGGCGATGTCGCGAGCCGAAACCTTCAGGATGCCGTTAACGTCGATGTCGAAACTGACCTCGATTTGGGGGACGCCGCGCGGTGCGGGGGGAATCCCGTCGAGATTGAATTGGCCCAAGAGCCGGTTGTCGCGGGCCATCTTCCGCTCACCTTGGAAGACGCTGACCGTGACGGCCGTCTGGTTGTCGGCCGCGGTTGAAAAGATCTCCTTCTTCTCGACCGGGATCGTCGTATTCCGTTCGATAAGGACCGTCATGATGCCGCCTTCGGTCTCGATTCCCAGAGAGAGGGGCGTGACGTCCAGGAGCACCATCTCCTTGACTTCTCCGCTGATGATGCCTCCCTGGATCGCCGCTCCCACAGAAACCACCTCGTCAGGGTTTACTCCCTTGTGCGGTTCCTTCCCGCCAAATTGCTGCCGGACGAAATCCTGAACTTTCGGGACGCGGGTCGAGCCGCCGACCAGCACGACTTCATCGATGTCTTTCGGCGAGAGTTTCGCGTCCCTCAGGGCTTGTTCCACGGGCCGGCGGCACCGCTCGACGAGCTTGTCGATCAGCCGCTCGAACTCGGCCCGCGTCACGTTCATCTGCAGGTGCTTGGCGCCGGTCGCGTCGGCCGTGATGAACGGGAGATTGATGTCGGTCGTGGGTTGTTGGGACAGCTCTTTTTTGGCCTTCTCCGCGGCTTCGCGGAGGCGCTGCAACGCCATCGGGTCTTTGCGAAGGTCGATTCCGTTTTCATTCTTGAACTTGTCGGCGATGAAATTGATGAGCTGTTCGTCGAAGTCGTCCCCTCCGAGGTGCGTGTCGCCGTTGGTGGAGAGCACTTCGACCATTTCGTCTCCAACTTCGAGGATCGAAACGTCGAACGTCCCGCCCCCCAGGTCGAAGACGCAAATCTTTTCCTCTTTTTTCTTCTCCAGCCCGTAAGCGAGGGCCGCCGCGGTGGGTTCGTTAATGATCCGCTCGACCTGAAGGCCAGCGATCTGCCCGGCGTCCTTCGTGGCCTGACGCTGGGCATCATTGAAGTACGCAGGCACGGTGATGACCGCGCGGTTGACCTTGTGGCCCAGGTACGCCTCCGCCGCCTCTTTCAACTTCCGGAGCACGAACGCGGAGACCTCGGGAGGGGTGTATTCCTTTTTCCCCACCTTCACCTTTACGTAGTCGTTCGGTCCACCGACGATCGTGTAGGGGACCATTTTTTCCTCGGTCTCGACCTCATTGTGCCGGCGGCCCATGAAGCGCTTGATCGAGTAGACTGTGTTTGTGGGGTTTGTGACGGCTTGGCGTTTGGCCGGTTCGCCCACCAGGATCTCTCCCTTGTCCGTAAATGCCACGACGCTCGGCGTCAGGCGGTTTCCCTCCTGGTTGGCAATAACCTTGCACTCGCTCCCCTCCATCACGGACACGACCGAGTTCGTGGTCCCCAAATCGATTCCGATGATCTTTTCGCCCTGCACCGCCATGGTGAATCTCCTTAGGCCGCGACCGCGGCAATACGTCCCCTGCAGACCGCGGCAGCCGCTCTCGAAACTCGACGCTTGCTTCTATGACCGAACGCATCGACTCTATCTGGCAGCACATCCGCTCCGGACTAAGGAGGGTGGCAAAGGACGTGCCAAGCCATCTGCGGAAGGCATCGATTTGTAAGCTTCTGTAAGTCAAAGGTTTGTGGCAGTTCGACCCCTCACTGAGCCCCTCCCCCCCGGCTAACTACTGTCAATTTGGCACCGGCGCCGCCATGGGTGCGAGCGTAGCTTTTTGCCATTTTGGCATAAGCCGGTCCGATGAGCCTACGGAATGTTTACTTTCGCGGATCGGGTCCCTAGACTGGAGCCGCAAATCGCGTTCGGAAACGCGAGACATCGGGGGGCGTCGCCGCAAGCGGCCAGGGTGGGCCTTCCCCGGATTGACCGTCTCGTCTTTATTCGAGAGGTCCTCCATGGCGACTGGTGATATTGAAATCACGTCCGAGGGATCGGAATTAGGCTCCGCAGGATTGAGCGAGCCAGGGACCGCTCTCTCGACCTATGTCGTCCCCCGCGCCTTTCCGAAGGCCAGCCCGCTGGCCCCGAAGGAGCGCGAGCCGCTGCTGAAGTCGACGCTCCGCAAGCGCTGGTGGCTGCTTTTGCTGTGCGGGCTGGTCAGCGGGGGCGTGGCGGCGTTCGTCGCGTTTCGGTTTCAATCGCAGAGCTACGAAATCGAAGGGAAGCTCGAATATAAAGGGCTTCCGGAGATGACCAAAACCAAGGCCTGGTCGCCGGAAGCCGTCGAGACGCACGCCGAGCTTTTGCAGTCGCCCACGTACCTCACCACGGTCATTGAAAAGCGCAACCTGGGGACCGAGCTCGACGTGATGGGCCTCCAAAATGCCCTCACGGTGACTCCCGATAGCCGCTCGAAAATCATCACCCTGGTCCTTACCTGGGACGACCTCCCCAAAGGGATCGACGTCCTAAACGACTTGATGCGGATGTATATCGACCGCGTCGTCGAGGATCGCCGGCTGACGGCCACCGAGCACGTCAAGCACGCCGAGGAAGAGCTCTTCCGCGCCGAGGCGAACGAGGACAACTGCCGCAAATTGCACAGAAACTTTAAAGAGAAAATGGGCATGACCCCGTTCGAGCAGCAGCAGATCCCGGAGACGCTGCGGCTCTACATCTCGGCCCTTAACACGGCGGAGATCACGGTCACGGACCTTCAGACCCGCATCAAGGAGATCGAGGCGTCGCGGGTCCAGCAAACCAACGAACTCAAGAAGAAAATCCTCGACGCCAAGATCAGCAACGTCAAATCGCACATCGACCGGTACGAACGCGACAGCCAGCCCTACGCCCAGCTCCAAGGGGTGATCGACGAATTGGGGGCACTGTCGCAAAAATCGGCCAGTTACGACGCGCCCTTCAAATGGAAGGGTGCGGTCGATGCGGTCGGCCAGAACCTGACGGCGTTCTCTTCTGGCTGAATCTGTACGTCGGCAAAGATCTGGATGACGAGGCGGCCCAGATCGACCGCAACACGCTGGAGGGGGAAAAAACCCAGCTCGACTTGAAGGCCCGCGTCGCCCAGGTCGCGAGGCTTACCAGCAAGATTGACGAGACGAAAAAACGGCTCGAAGCGGCCAACAACGCCATGCGGCCGCAGGCCGAAGAGCTCCGCGCCCTGGAAGACGAAATGAACGCCGCCGGAGTGTATAAGCAGGAAGTCGAAGGCGCAGCTTCAGGCCCTGCGTCAAATCAAGGCCAGCCCGGTGAAAGAGTTCACCGTGGCGACCCCCGCGTCCTGGAACGGGACGGCCAAGACCACCTTCAAAAAGCTCTTCGCCGGCGTCTTCTTTGCCGTCTGCCTGGTGCTGGCAGCGCCGGTCTTTGCCGGCGAATACTATTTCAGCCGGGAAAGCCCCGCCGACGAGACGGCCCGCCGTTTCGGCCTGCCCCTGTTGAGCCGCGGGACTTTCAGCAGCCGGCTCAACCGCAAGAAAACGGGAGAGCTCACGCTCTCCAAACTTTCCGGAGAGGAAGGCGAGGACTCTTTGCGGCTCTTAGCACTGCGCATTCAGCAGTCGTTGCGCCGGCCCGGCGCGGTCATCGTTTTCAGCCCGCTGGAGCACGAAGAGTCGCCGATTTCGCTCATCTGCAAGCTAGCCGTCTGCTTCGCCGAGCGGGAAGAGTTGGTGCTGGTGGTGGACGCGAGCGCCACGCTCCCAGAAAGCCGGTCGGTCCTGGCCGCGTTGTTCCAGGGAACGCCACATCGGACGCCGGAGGGAACCCCCCTCGATCCCACATTGACCGACGGCCCCTCCTCGAGTTCGCACATGGCGACGTTTGGAGTTTCGGACTTCCTCTGCCACGAAGAGCTCGAGATGGGCGATCTCGTGCTGCACACGAAGTTCCCGCGAGTCGACTGCATTCATGGCGGGGTCTGCCCGCTTCCCCGAGAGGGACTGGCGTCGCGACGCATGGCGGACCTTTTGGAACAGTCCCGCGGCCGTTACACGATGATCCTGATCGCCGGACCCTCGACAAAGAATCAAACCGATGTGCAGCTCCTGGCCGCCCGGGCCGACGGCATGCTCTTCACGGTCGCCCCGAACACCCCCATTTCGAGCCGGGGTCACGAAGTGATCCAGGACCTGATCGACCTGGACGCTCCGGTGATGGGGTTGATCGGCTAAGTGGACAATGGGAACACCGCCAAATGGCATGGATCACAGCCGCGTTGATCGTGGCGGCGGCGCTCCTCGCTTTGCCGTGCCTGGTGCTTTTTACCCAATGTCTGGTCGCCGCGCTGCCGCTGAAAGATCGGTCGGCCCCCGCCGCTATTGCACGGCCCAAGGTCGGCGTGCTTGTTCCGGCACACAACGAAGAGACGGTGATCCGGGCCACGCTGGAGTCCGATCCGGGCGCAATTGGCTGCCAGCGACCGCTTGCTTGTGATTGCGGACAACTGTTCCGATGCGACGGCCCGGATCGCAGCCGAGAGCCGGGCCGAGGTGCTCGAGCGGAATGATCCAACGCGGCGCGGCAAAGGTTACGCACTGCAAAGTGGCGCGGAGCACTTCCAAGCCGATCCGCCGGCCGTCGTGATCGTCATCGACGCTGACTGCCGGCTTCGTCCCGGTTGTCTTGACGCGCTGGCCGCTCAAGTCGCACAAACGTCGCGGCCGGCCCAGGCCTGTTATCTGATGACGCCGCCGCCGGTTCCGCGGGCGATCGACGTCGTCTCGTCTCTGGCCGTCCTGGTCAAGAATCGAGTTCGCCCCCTGGCGATGGCGAAAATGCGCCTGCCGTGCCTGATCACCGGGTCAGGCTCGGCGTTTCCCTGGGCGGCGATCCAACGGCGGTCGTTTGCCGGGGGAAACATCGTCGAGGACATGCAGTTTGCGGTCGACCTCGCCTTGGCTGGGTTCTCGCCCGCCTTTTGCGATCGAGCGGTGGTGCTGGCCGGCTTGCCAGAGCCGCCATTCGGCATTCGTCAGCCAGCGCCGGCGATGGGAGCACGGACACCTTCAGACGCTCCTGGCGCAGGCACCCCGGCTATTGGCGGGGTTCTTGAAGACGGGCCGAATCGGTTTGGCCGCGATGATGGCCGATCTGTCCGTGCCGCCTCTATCCCTCTTGGCCGCGACGAACGCCCTGGCTCTCGTGGTCACGTTGCTTTGGGCACTCCTCGACAGGAGCTGGGTGCCGGCCGCCGTTGCCGGCGGGGCAGCAGTGCTTCTGTTGACCTCAGTCGGCATCGCCTGGTGGCGATTCGCTCGGGACTACGTTCCCCTTCGGACGTTGTTGACGGTTCCTGTCTACGTCCTCATCAAGCTGCCCCTCTATGCGACATTTCTTTTTCGCCGCGAACGAACGTGGATTCGGACTACGCGCGGGTCGAACGCGGGCGGCACTCTCGACTGACGCGGTTCAATCGCAGCGAGAATCGAGCGTCGAGTCTCAGGTCCCCTTGGAGCCAAAGCAGTAAACGGTTCCGCCGGACACGTCGGTTCCAATGACCAGGCAGCGTTCGCCGACGGCTGGGGAGGCGGTAATCGAATGGCCGCAACGGTATTTCCACGTCTCTTTGCCGCCGTTGAGGGTCACCGCGTAAGTGTTGCCGTCCCCGGAGCCGAAGAAGACGCGCTCGCCGACGACCACCGGCGAGCTTTCGATGCGTGCCCGAGTCTTGAAGCTCCAGACCTCGATTCCCCGTCTTGCGGTCGAGGCAGTGAAGCTCCTTGTCGTATCCGCCCAGGATCACGAACTTGTCCGTGACGGCGGCGGAGGAGCGGTATTCCAGCGGGTGGTCCGGGTCGGTGAAGGTCCAGACGACCCGCTGCTTGCGCCAGTCGACGGCGACGACGCGGCCGTCGTGCGTGCCGACGTAGAGGATATTCCCCACCACGGCCGGCGAGGCGATGAGGTACGCCCCTTCGCCCAGCGGCACTTCGCTGACCTCTTTGCCGTAGACGATATTGATCACGCGAACCTTGGTGTCGCAGCCGGCAATGAACGTGTAGTTCGGCCTCGATTGCCGTCGAGCAGTTGATGAAGTTCTCCGTCTGGAAGGCTTCCAGACGAGTGAATGGTCGGCACGCCTTCAGGCAGTACAGAAAGCTATCGTGCGAGCCGAAGATCACGTTTTCGCCAACGAGGGCGACCGAACCGGCGATCTCTGCCCCGGTACGGAATTTCCATTTGGCTTTGCCGGTGCGGCGGTCGACGGCGTGCATCATCCCGTCTTCGTCGCCCACGTAGACCGTCTCGGCCGCGACGGTCGGGGCCGCCTTGAAGCCAGGGGCAAAATCGTTCGGGTTCCTGCTTTCGATCGAGCGGTACGACCACTGCTTTTTGCCCGTCCGGCGATCGACGCTGACCAGCTCGCCGTTGAGGCAGGGAACGTAGACCTGGTCCCCGACGATGGCGGCGCAGGCGACCACTCCGTCCGAGGTCGAGAACTGCCACAAGACTGCGGGCTTCGTCCGGCAGGGTGGTTTTCGCGATGCCGAGCTGGTTGTTGCCGTTGCGGAACGTCGCCCAGCTTTCCGGTCCCACGGGCGAGGGAACGACCGTCACGCGTCGCCGGTCGACGGCGACCGCGTTCGGCACGCCGGTGAAGCCGGTTGTGCGCGGCGGCGTCTGCGACGGCTTTGGCGTGGTCGGCTTGTCGACAGTCCTTTGCGTTGGTTCCGCTCGGCTGCTGCAGCCGTGGCCGATGCGACGCGGACTCGTCGCGAGCGGCGGTCGGGTCGCACTTTCGACACAGTCGGTGCGCCTTCGGGAGACGCCGCTGACCGTTTGAGCAGCCGAGCGAAGCGAGGAATCGACGCTGCCGCAATCAAATGGACGCCGCAAGACGGCACCACAACGATGCCGCCGCGATGACGCCGACGGTCTATGTTCGGCGTGGATTTCAACCCGCCGGCTTGGCGACTCACGACTCCAGGCGACATCAGGCTTCTCCCGATGGCTCGTCGAAGGCGGCGACGGTAAAGCTCTTCGAATTGCGACCGATCGACGGGCCGCGGATTGAATTTGGCCGTCCATTGCGCGGCCGCCTCTTCCGCCAGCACGGGATCGAGCGACATGTCGGCTCCCGCGGCGGCCAGGTTGGTCGGGCAGTCCGCCTCGGCCAGCAGCGATTCGACGAATCGGGCCAGCTTGGCGGGGGCCTGCGGATCGTCGGCGGAGCACAGGCCGGCCTCCGCGGCAAATTCGCCGTAAAGCTCGCCGCACCGCTTCCGCCATTGTACCGGATGACGTGCGGCAGCATCACGCCGATGGCGATGCCGTGCGTCAGATTGAAATGGGCCGAAAGGGGATTCGCCAGCGCATGCGTCGCGCCGAGCATGGAATTCTCGATGGCGCCGCCGGCCAGATGCGCTCCCAAGAGCATGGCGGCTCGGGCGTTGACGTCGGCCGGCTCTTCGAAGCACGCGGCGAAACCCATGCGCCAACAGCCGCCAGGCATTGCGGCTGAAGAGGTTCGAGATCGCGTTGCGCGGCTTGGCGACGTAGGTCTCGAGCGCGTGGCTCAGGGCGTCGATGCCGGTGGCCGCCGTGACCGAGGGGGGCATGCTCACCGTGAGGTCGGGATCGAGGATGGCGGCGCGGCAGGCCGCCTTCTTGTCGCCGCAGGCCATCTTCATGTGCGTCTTGGCGTCGGCGATCAGCGCGTACGATTGGGCCTCGCTCCCGGTGCCGGCCGTCGTGGGGACGGCGATCATCGGCAAGAACGGGAGCTTCGCCTTGCCCAGGCCGCGATAATCCTCCATGCGGCCGCCGTTGGTGAAGAGGAAATTGACCCCTTTGGCGCAGTCGAGGCTGCTGCCGCCGCCCAGTCCGACCAAGAGATCGATCCGCTCCCGGCGGGCGACCTCGAGAGCCGCGGTCGACGTCGTCGGTGGTGGGATTGGGCGTGACGTCGTCAAAGACGGCGACGGCGAGGTCCGCCGCAGCAACGAATTGATCGACGCGGCTCCTCGTGGCCGGCCTGTTTGAGGCCTTTGTCGGTGACGAACAGGACCCGCCGGCCGCCCATTTCGCGGGCCACCTCGCCCAGCCGGTCGACGGCGCCCCGCCCGAAGATCACGCGCGGCTGTCTTGGGGCTCGTAATCGAAACGGCGGTCGACTCGAAGTCCGAGGTCGCGAGAAGCCATGCGTGGTGCGCCGTCAGCGGCCCGGCCAGCACGACAGCCGAAATACCGGGTAAGCCGAAATGTTGAAGTGCAGACGCACAGCCGCTCGTCGGCGAGGTGCCAGTCCGGCACTCCGTTGCGAGCGGCCGAACCGCTACTTGCCTCCCTCGCTGATGGCGAACAGCGTCGAGCGATTGGCGATGTAGAGCACGTTGTTGGCGACGACGAGCGACGTCATACACCGCGTTGCCGACGTTGAACTTCCGACAGCACCTTCTTGGTCTTGCCGGTCTGGAAAACCGTGATGTCGCCGTCGGCGTCGCCGATGTAGACCTTGTTTTCGACAATCACCGGCGAGCCCCACGATTCGCTGAACATGGTCGTGCACCCAGTAGCGCTTGCCCGTCTTGGCGTCGAGACAGTGGAAGAGTCCGCTGAAGTCGGCGATGTAGACCAGTCCGTCCTTGATCGCCGCCGTGCCGATCGTGCGATGCATCTCTTCTTCAAACTGGATTTCCTTGTCGCCGTTGAAATCTTTCTTGTCGAAGTGCCAAACCGCGGCCGAGTTCGGATTGGGGATCGCCTTTTCGCCCGCCGCTGGGATTGACCGCCTGGATCCGCCGCTCGGGCAGCGGCTTGCCGTCGTTGTCGACGGCCAGCTCGGGGCTCACGTCGCCGCGCTTGGTCGGATCGATGCACCAGAGGTGCCCGTTGCCCGGGCCGTGCTCGGGGTCTTCGCCGACGGCGCAGTAAACGAGCCCGTCGTAAATCACGGGCGTGGCGATGATGTGGTTGCGCGTCGAGCGGCCGTCGATCGAGTACTTGGCGTCCTTGGGGTTACAGTCGAACTTCCACAGCACTTTGCCGTGGCCCTGGCCGTCGCCGGCCGGGTCGAAGCTGTAGAGCCAGCCGTCGCCGCCGCCGAAGAGCACCTGCGGCTGGCCGCCGAGCACGCCGTATGTCGGGCGACGACCATTGGCCGTGCAGGATGTTGAGTCCGGGCGATTTGTCGGTCCACAGCACCTTGGCGGTGTTGCTTGTCCATCGCGAAGAAGCTGGGGGCGTTGGGGGCCGGGATGTTGATGTGGTCGAAGTCGACGCCGTTGGAGGTGCAGACGAACAGCATGTCGCCGACGCAGCAGATCGAGCAACTGCACATGTTGTGCTGGGCGACGCCCATCTGGGCCATCATGTCGTACCGCCAGATGACGTCGGCTTCGTCCTTGTTCTCGTTCGGCTCGGCCGTGTAGGGGCCGTCGTTCTTGCCGTCGTAAAAACCGTTGGCGTCCAGGCAGACGACTTCGCCCCGGTTGGTGACGTACCACAGGCGATCGCCCTCGCAATAGGGCGTGCTGCAGACGCCTTGCTGCGGCCAATCGTTCACGCGGCCCTGCGGCAGCTTGGGGTTGGAGTGCTGCCAGAGGAACTTGCCCGTCTTCTCGTCGAAGCACAACAGGCAGCCCAGATCGACCGAGGGCGGATACCGCTTGATGTAGCCGGCGCCGTTGTTGGTGCCGACGTAACACCTTGCCGTTGGCGACCACCGGGATTGCCGTAAGTCTGCGAGCCGAGCTTGGCGGCCCAGCGGACGTTTTGCTTTTCTTCTCGGCGTCCGAACTTGATGGGGATGTTTTTGCCTTCGGGCGTGTTGTTGCGGGCCGTCCAGCCGCCCCATTGCGGCCAATCGAGCGGCTGGACGTGGCGATGGGAGATCTCTTCCACCGCCAGGGCCGTCGGATTGTATTTTCCGTCCGCGGCCGAGAGCCCGGCTGCCGAGCAGCGGAGCCGCCGACCGGCCAGAGAGCCGCGGTCGAAAGAACGCGGCGGCCGCAGCCGAGCGCCGCGACAAGATTCGCCGGATGTCGAAGATTCATGAGCGATTTACCTCGTAATGAGTGGGCCAGCAAAGGAATTGCAGAGCCGCCGATCGGTCCCGGCAGAGCGTCGGCATAAACCGCGCCGGCTCGTCGGACAACTATTTCTGCGCATTCACTTGCTGGTTCTTGGTCACCAGGATGTTGTCGTAAAAGATTTCGGAATGCTGGGCGTCGCCGGCGATGCCGGGGCTGCCGTGCCGCTCGGGATGGAAACTGGGATCTGTGACTTCCACGGTCCACGCGGCCGGCTCCTTTTCGCCGCGGGGCCAGACCTTGCCGCGCAGCACGACCTTGCTGTTCTCGTTGCTGGCGCGGAATTTCAGCGTGTACCAGGTGTCGGCCTTCCAGGTGAACGGAATGTCCTTTCGGATGCGGAAGTCGTGGGCCGGCCAGGTGCGGATCTCCACTTTCTGCGAGTCTCCCATCAGGATCAGCGTGTAGCGCTGGCCGATCACGCCCACGTCGGGCAGCCGCCCGTCTTCGCTCGCGCCGCACACGTCGGCCTGAATCGTGTAATCGTGCAGGTCGGTCTGCCCGAACCACGACTGGCTGCGGGCTCCGCGGGGAATGGTCGTGACCTTCAGCATCACGCCGTTGCCATCGATTTTTCGCGGCCCGCGCTCCACGGTCAACTGGATTCCCTGCTTGTTGGGCCAGCCCCATTTGCAAATGACCTTTTCGTCGGCAAGGACTTTGAGCAGCGGATCGAGCTCGGCCTTGGCCTTTTCCGGCGTGGTCGCCTTCTCGATCAGGTCGAGATAACGCAAAAGCTCGGTCCACGTCTGCTGGGGCGTCGTGTTGTCGTACTTGAGCGCCGGCCGGCCCGAATTGGTGAAGCCGGTCATCAAGTAGATGTACAACTGGCCCGGCCAGCGGGTTCTTCTTTTCGATCGATCTTCAGCAGGTCGTAATCGATCGTGATGTGCCGGTACCGGGCCCCGACCCACGTAATCGGGAATCTGCCCGTCGTTGAAGTCGAACTTCCAATTGAGATCGGGAATCACGCGGACCCGGGCCGTCCCCTTCAGCCCCGCACATTCGGCCTGCACCATCACTGCGGACGCCCGATGTCCGGCCGGCGCCGTGAATTGTCCGTTTTTGTCGATTTGGCCCAATCCCTTTGCGTCGCTCCCCGGCTTGCTGCCGGCCGGGGCACTGGAGAGTGAACTTCACCTCGTCCGGCTTGGCCATCCTCAGATATTGCCCGCGCGCGTTGTAGAGCCGCACCTGAAAGTCCTGCAGACCCTCCGGCAGCAACAGCGATTCGCACGGCACGACCTCCACCTGCGCGGGTTTTGGATCGGTCTCGGCGGGCGTCTCCCGTGGCGGCTCTGGCCGCGGTGCGGCTTGGGGTTCGTGGTTGGACTGTCCGATGCAATAGAGGACGTCGGCAAGCTGTTGGTAGATGCGTCCGTGCGAGACGATGGGCGAGGCGTTCACCTCGCCTCCGGAAAGCCGCATGCGGTAGACCACGTCGACGTTCCGGCCGTTGGGCTTCAAGGTGTACCAGATGCCGCCCAGCGTGCAGACGTAGATCTTTCCGTCCGCGTAAAGGGGGCTGGCCGAGATCGCCGTGTCGAGTTTTTTCCCTTTGGCGCCGTTGAAGAAGGCGCCGGTGTCGGGATTGATGACGTGCAGATACCCGCCGCTGTCGATGACGACCACTTTCCCGTCAACGGGAATCGCCGAACTCTTGTCGACGGTGATCTCTTTCTTCCGCCACAGCTCGCCCGACTTGACGAGGTCGCCGCGTTTCGACGCGTCCACGGAGAAAAAGGCGCCCATGGTGCTGTCGTCGCGGTTCTCCTCCGCCTGGCCCAGGAAGACGCGGTTCTTGACCACCAGCGGCGTTCCCTGGATTCCACGGGCCGAGGCATTGTACGACCAAAGCTGCTTGCCCGTGCGCGGCTGAAAGCCATGGACGGCCCCGTCGCCCGAGGCGACGATCAGCATGGGAACGCCGTTGACCACCGTGGGAACCGGCATGCTGTACGAAACGTCTTCAGGGAGAGGCCGCGTGTCCGAGTACCAGACGGGGACGCCGTTGCGCTTGTCAAAGGCGATGATCCCCTGAGCCGGCTTCGCCTTATCACCCGAATCCACGAAGACCGAGCTGACATAAACCAGATTGCCGGAGATGACCGGAAAGGCTGCGCGTCCGCCGAAAGCGCTGATGATGCCGTGCTCTTCAGCCAGCGAATGCTCCCAGAGGGTTTTGCCCGTCGTGCCGTTGATGCACTGGAAAAAGCCGCAGACGCCCAGCGCGAAGACATTTCCCGTTTCCGGATCGCCCACGACGCTCGACCAGCCGACCCGCGGGGCCGGCACGTCCGACAGGAAGACGTTAAAGATATTCTCCCAGAGCGTCTTTCCTGTGGCGGCGTCGAGGCAGACAACTTTTTCGCCCTCGATGTTGGTGTCCGGATGATCCCGGACGAGGGTATAGAGCTTGCCCCGCATGCAGATGGGAGTGGAACGGCCCCCGAGGTCGGCTCTTTTCCAAAGGACGTTTTCGCCCTCGGGCGACCAGCGGTCGACCAGCCCCTTCTCGCGCGAAACGCCGTTGAGCTCCGGGCCGCGCCAATTCGGCCAGTCCATGGGGGCCGCCGCCCAGGCGTCGCCCGTCTTCGCCGTCGCGGCCCTCTGGGCCGACGCGATTGACGGGCGAACAAGCAAGATCGAGATTCCCACCAGCACGAACGCGCACAATTGCCGCCGTCTGGGGGAAAATGGCTGCCGCATGGGTCGCATCATGGGGTGGGCTCTCATCGGTGGGGAAGCTGGCGGGAAAACCAGAGCGCCCGGTGCAACCGATTCCCTCGGGCCACTATCCTCGGGGTCCGGTGCCGAAGGAAGAACATCGCCAGAGAATCTTCGTCGCGTGCGTAACTGTCCAACGGTCGTCGTGCAAACGTCCAGCGGTTCGCGCTCACTTCTGTTCCGGCGCTAAGGATAATGGATCGCTCGCGCACCGGCAAGCAGCGGCGGCCCGCGCCGGCCCGGAAGAGGCCGTCCGCCTTTCAGAACGCCGGCCCGTTTGAAGCGGCAGGCGACGTTTGATAAACAGGAGGGGCACTTGGAGCTGCGCCGTCATGGGATTCGTCATTGGAATGGATGAAGCCGGATACGGTCCGAACCTGGGGCCGCTGGTGCTGACGGCGACCGTGTGGGAAGTGCCCGGCCGCTGGCCGAAGAAGACGGATTTCTGGAAAACGTTCGCAGAGATCGCCCAGCGCGAGGTGGCGCGGCGACAAAAGAATCCGGGCGAGAAATCTCGCGGCGAAAAGGCCGCCCCCAAACAGAGCCAGGCCGCGGCCGGCTCGGGCGATTTGACGGCGGAGAACGATCGGCTGCACATCGCCGACTCGAAAGCGGTGTATTGCCCCGCGACCGGCTTGGGACCGCTGGAGCGCGGCGCCCTGGCCGCGTTTGGCGTGGCGTCGCGCGTGCCGTCCGATTTCGACGAGCTGCTCGACGAGCTATGGAGCCAGGGCGCGGGCGACCCCGGTCCGTTTGCCGGCGACGTCCGCGGACGAGACTTGTGGTTTTCCGATGACGTCGAGCTTCCCCTGCCTTTAAGCCAGGAGGGACGCTCCGCGGAGAGCGCAGCCCGAAAGTGGCGGGACGTTTGCGAAGCCACTGGCGTGCGGCTGCGTGCAATCCGCAGCGACGTCGTCGCGCCGCGGCGGTGGAACCTGGCGACCCGCGAAACCGATAACAAGGCGACGGCCCTGTCACGGCTGCACCTGCAGTTGCTGCGGCGCGTCTGGGATCCGGACGCGGCCGGTCCCACGATCGTCATCGCGGATAAACATGGCGGCCGCAACCGATACGCGGAACTTCTCACGGACTGCCTCGACGGACGGATGGTCTGGTGCCGGCGCGAGTCGCGGGACTCGAGCGTCTACCGCGTCGGCCCGACCGAAATTCATTTCGAAGCGCGGGCGGAGCGCCATTTTCCGGTTGCGCTGGCTTCGATGGTTTCCAAATACGTTCGCGAGCTGGCGATGGAGCTTTTCAACCGCTTCTGGCGGACGCACCTGCCGACGCTGAAGCCGACGCACGGTTATCCCACGGACGCACGTCGCTTCCGCCAGGAGGTCGCGGAGATTCAGGCACGGCTGGAGATTCCCGACGAGATGCTGTGGCGCGAACGCTGACGATTGGCTGGCCGGAAAAGGCCAGGGCACGCTTCCGCGTGCCGCATCTTCACGGGTCACTGGTCACTGACGCCCGTCATGTGAAATCGATCCTGGCCGCCATCGGCATCCGGCGGCCGCTGCCGAAGGCGCGGTGGGAGAGCTTGATCCCCGGCGGCATCTGCCGCCGTTTGAATTCGTTGCGGTCAAGCTGCCGCGCCACCCAGCGGACGGTTTCGGCCGGGTAGTGCTGGCTGAGGGCCGAGACCGACATTTCCCGTTCGATCAGCCCTTCCAGGATTGCGTCCAAGAGATCGTAGGGAGGAAGCGTGTCCTGATCGAATTGATTCGGCGCCAGTTCGGCACTCGGCGCTTTCGTCAGAATACTCGAGGGAATGAGCTCGCGCTTTTCGACCGTCTCGTTGATATACCGCGAAACGGCGTACACGTCGCGCTTGAAAATATCGCACAAAACGGCGAATCCGCCGGCCATGTCGCCGTACAGCGTGCAGTAGCCGACGGCCAACTCGCTCTTGTTGCCCGTGGCCAACGGCAGCCAGCCGTGCCGGTTGCTGCGGATCATCACGAGGGCCCCGCGGATCCGCGACTGGAGGTTTTGATCGGCCAGGCCGCCGGGCTGGCTGGCTAAGTCGCCTGTCACGACCGGCGTGCCTTCGTAAGCGCGTTGGATCGGATCGATCGGAATGACTTCGTGATCAACGCCGAGGTTCTCCGCCAGCCGACGCGCAGTCCTCGACGCTGTGATGGCTGCTGTGCCGGCTGGGCATCAAGAGGGCGTGAACGTGCTTCTCCCCGACGGCCCGCGCCGCGATGTAGCAAGCGAGCGCACTGTCGATTCCCCCCGAAATGCCGAGCACGCAATCCTCAAAACCGCTCTTGCGCATGTAGTCACGCAGGCCAAGGACCAGGGCGTCCAACAGCAGCGATTCGCGGCACGCCGCCTCGATCGGGGCGGGCCGCAGGTCATCAAGCTCGCAGAACCGCAGCTCGGAAACGAATCCGCGAAGAGCCAGCGCACAGCCGCCCGTTGCATCCAGGACGAGGCTATGCCCGTCGAAGACGAGGTCGTCGTTGCCGCCGACCTGGTTGACGAACACGAACGGCTTTTTCCACCGCCGCACATGGCGCGTCAAGAGATCGAGACGCTGGGCCGGCTTGGTGAGCTCGAAGGGACTGGCGGAGATGTTGACGAAGACCTCCGCACCGGCTTCCTGCAACAGGGCGATCGGATCCGGAAGCACGGCGGGCGGGACGTGGTACGACGTCGACTCGTCTCCCCACCAGGCGTCCTCGCAGATGTGCAGGCCAACGCGCCGGCCGCCAATCAGCACGGGAGCAACATGGTCGGCCGGACGGAAATACCGCTGCTCATCGAAGACGTCGTAGTTGGGCAGCAGCATCTTGTGGACGGTTGCCGCGACGCGGCCACCCTCCAGCACGCTGGCCGCATTGGCGACGCGGCGGCCGGGCACCTGGCGGTGCGTGGGATGCCCGACGACGACCGTCAGCCCGGCCGGCGCCTGAGCCGCCAGCTCATCGACGGCCCGGTCGCAGGCGGCAACGAACCCTTCGCGCAGCAGCAGATCCTTCGGCGGATAACCGCTGATGACCAGCTCCGAGGCAACCAGAACGTCCGCGCCCCCCTGGCGGGCATCTCGGGCCGCCGCGCGGACGAGCTCCAAATTCCCGCGGAGATCTCCGATGGTCGGATTCAATTGCGCCAGCGCGATTTTCACCCAATTCAGCTCCGAAGTGATCGCAGATTGTTCGCCACTTTGCATTTTAGCGAACGCGTTTTGCGAATGGTTCCCCGCCGTTGATTTGCTGCCGCGTTTGGATACCTGGGCAAAGTCAACGAGGAGTTTTTTGGGGTATTTTGGGGCGTAAAAAAGGGGAAAAACGACCCCAAAAAACTCGGCACAGCCCGCCCGCCGTCTGCTGGCTCGCAAACCGTCAAAAGCGATCTAGAACCAAACGCAGGACCGGCGCATAATAGAGGTTGAGCGTTCGTGTGGCTTGTACCGGCTGTCGCGATCTTTCCGTTCCGGAAATGCCGTGTGTTGATTTTTGACAACATGGCATTCGCAGCGTAGGCTTCGAGTCGGACGATTACCAATCCTCGATTCGAGAGCCGCCGATGTCAGCGATACCGAACGTAAACCCGCCCGCCGCCGGCAGTTGGACCTCATCGGCAGCGAGCCGCAGCCTGATTCTGGTGCTGTGCGGTTACCTCGTCGGTATCACCGCCTCGCACGTTTGTACGCCGGCGATGGAGGCCTGCGCCCTGGCCGCCGCTGCGATCGGCATGATCGCGCACGCCGTCTTGGCCTCGCAGGCGAGGCAGAGACAGGCGGTCGACGCCCGACTTGCGGTTCAAAAGGCGGCCGTCCGGCTGGAGCGGCGGGTTGAGCAGCACGTCCGCATTCCGTCGGCCCGCCTGCTGAGAAAGCTGCACGCCGCCTGTCCACGCCCGCACGAACAATACATCACGGTCGTCCGGTCGCCTCGTTCGGCAACGAGCCGCCAGGTTTACCCCGTCGGACCGCGAGTTTGAACGCGGCGGCTCGTCCCCTACAAACTATGAGATCATTCACGACACCCGCGACGGCCATTCGGATCGTCAGGGCCTGCTTCGTGTTCTTGTTCGGCGCGGCCGCGGTTTTGGCCGGCGAACGGGAATCCGCCGCCGCCGCCGCAACCGGACAGCAACGACGCCGAGACAACTCGCCCGTCTTGGTGACGGTGAACGGCACGCCGATTACCGAGAACCAGGCCGCGTTCTATCGGCTGATCCATCGAATTCCGGACAATCCGACGCCCGAGGCCCGCCGGAAGATCGTCGGGCAACTGGTCGAAAACGAGCTGATGCGCCAGCTCTTGCTCGACCGCCGGGCCGAAGCCGATCCGAAACGACTGACCGCAGCCGTCGAAGCCCTGAAGGGCCAGCTTCACCGCCGGAGCACCGAATCGGACAACACGTTGCGGAGCTTGGGTTACAACGACGCGGCCCTGCGTCGGGAGCTGTTTCTGCCGTTAGCCTGGGATTACCACCTCGGCCGCGTGATCACCCAGGGGACCATCCGCGACGAATTCGAGCGGCATCGCACCGAATACGACGGCACCGAAGTCCGCCGCGAGTCAAATCTTCATCAAAATTGCCCCTTCAGACCCCGCGAACAAGGTGCAGGAAGCCGAGGAAAAGCTCGGCCGTCTGCGATCGGAGATCACCGCCGGAAAGATTTCCTTTGCCGACGCGGCGCGTCGTTATTCCGAGGCGCCCAGCGCGGCCAAGGGGGGCGACGTCGGCACTTTCGCGTTCCGCGGCACGATGCCTGCGGAAGTTTGCCGCGTGGCGTTCGCGCTCAAGGTGGGCGAAGTCAGTCAGCCGTTCCGCACGCCGTTCGGGGTCCATCTTTACACGGTGACGGACATCCGCCCGGGGAACCTGAGCCTCGAGGACGTCCGCTCCCTCGTCATCCGCCGTTTGTCGACGGACTTGTGGGACCGCCTCGTCGCGAAAGCCCGGACGACGGCGAAGATCGAATGGCAGACGGCCGCGCCGTGAGGCGCAAAAACCGGGTGTCTTTTCGCGACGTAGCGAGGCTCACCCCTGCAACTCACGCCGGGCGAGAGTCTCGTCGAAAGCGCACACAACGGCGGACCGAATTAGAGCCCGAGGGAAGCCCTCAGGCAGTCATCGACTTTCCGGACGACGTTGCTTGGCAAGCGACCGATCGTTTGAACAATCCTCGACTCATGGATCGTGGCGATATTTTCACAGCTAATGGCTGACGGAGAGACCAGCCCCGAGGGGCGTCCGTCGGCGGTTACGGGATCGAGCAATAGCTGTGTCGGTTCGCCCACGCGGCGGATATTTGTCGTGATCTGCACGATGATCGTGTTGGCCATGCGTGCGTTGTTACGGTCCGATTGCACGACCAACGCCGGGCGAATTTTCGTTCCCGATCCGGAAGCGAACGGAAATTGGACAAGCACGACGTCACCGCGAGCAACCGTCATGGCGCTTGCCGGTGCGCGTCGTAGTCGTCGTACGCTTCCATCCCGGGAGCGTCCCAACCGTCGGGGCCGCCGAACGCTTCATCGACCAGGGGATAGGCTTCACGGAGATCGAATTCACCGTCGTCATAGAAGAGTGCTTGCACCTTCTGAAAGGTCTCCGCTGGGACCATCACATACTTGAGGTGGGTTTGGTCGTCCTCTACCTCCAAGGGCTTCCCTGGGTGTCGAAGCAAGGCCTGCCGGATTTCGTCATTGATCTTTGGAGCCATAACGGCAGTTTACCACAGGTTCGCATTGGACGGCGAGCCGGAATCGCGTCGGGAGGCCCGTCGCCGGAAACCGTCTTGTCGGTGAGAAATTCGGTAGACAAATTGTTGCCCAATCGGCGTTATTTCCAAGAAGCCGTCGCGCGGGGTTGTTCCCGGAGCGTGGATTGCTTCGCGATCCCTGCCCAATCGGCCAAATGCGATCTGTTTCGAGTGTTCCTTGAACGCAAATCATGCCCTCCCCCATGGTAAAGAAATCGCGGGAGAGCCACTCCAACGGTCAGAGGAGCAACCGATGAACACGCCGGCTCAAGTTGCTGCACAAACGCGTTCGGTTCGGCTCCGATGGCAAACCTTGCTCTCGAGGACTGTGCTTCGGCTGCGTGTGGCTGCGACCGCTGCGGCCGCCGTCTGCGGGTTGGCAGCCGCGCACAGAGCCGCCGGCGAGGAGGCGGCGAAAAATCCTGCGCCGCAAAAAGCCGTCCGGATCTCGGGTCGCGTGATCGACGGGGCGGGCAAACCCGTCTCTGGGGCGGATGTCACGCTGTATCAATACCTGCAAACGCGTGTCTGCGTAGGCCCGGTCAGGTCGCTGAAGACGTCTACAACGGGTGCCTTCCGCTTCGACGGACTGACCAAGAACACGTGCCTCGTCAAGGTGGTCGCTCCGGGATTTGCGCCGGGTTTTCGGTCGCAATACCTCGAGGTGGGACAGCACGCCACGCTCGACATCCGGCTGGCAAAGCCGGCCCAGTTGACGCTTCGCATTCACAGCCAGGCTGGAAAGGCGTTGGCCGGGGCAACCGTGCGAGAAATCACCCTCGGGGGGCCCAACGGCCAGGTCTGGCTGAATCAGTCGGCGCAAAAGAGGCTGGGGTGGGAGCCGCCTGCCAGCGATGCAGAGGGGCTTTTGCATCTGCCGTCGCTGTCGACGGGCGACGTCGCGAGCGTCACCGTCGATCAACCGGATTTCGCACCCGTCCGGCTCAAAGATGTCCGCATTCAAAACGGGCTGATCGAAGCGGCGATGTCTCCCGGAGTGAAACTGACGTTTCGCGTCGATCCGCCCGGTTTGATCTCGACTTTCAGCATTCGGTTGGATCACGATCCCTTCTCGCATCCCTCGACGGTCATCAATCAGATTCCCGTCCGTCCGGATGGAACGACAAGCTTCACGGTCGAGCCGGGACGGTATTCGTTTCTCTGGCTGAAGCACGAGGATTACCTCATCACCCCTTGGTTGCAGATGAACTACAAAAAGCCGTTGGACAGCCTTCAATTCAGGCGCGGCCAGGACCAAACTTTCCATGTTTTTCTGCACCGGAAGGTCAACGTGAAGGGGCGGGTCATTGACCGTGCGACTGGCAAACCCGTGGCCGACGCGTCGCTGAAGGCCGAGATCCCGAACGCCTCGGCCGCAAAGCGCGAGGGAATTCAGCCGGAGTGGATGTTGGCCGATTGGGGGAACACCGACTCCAAAGGGGAATACACCGTCCAGGTCGCCGCCGGGACATTTCGCATCGAGTTCGTAGAGCGAAACTACGTCAGTGACAAAGACAGCATCGAACTCAAGGCGGCCGCTGACGGTTCGACGGTCGTTCCAGACATTCGCGTCTCTCCGGCTCCAAAAGTGAAGGGACAGGTGTTGCGACCGGACGGCTCTCCCGCCGCGAACACGATCGTCCGGTTTCGGGGTGACAGGCTGGGCTTCGTTCAACCGACGCTGACCGACGGGAGGGGGCGGTTCGAATTGCAGGTCCCCTTCATCCCCAGCGACCAGGAATCCGGCCGCCGTGTTTACGTCCATCCGCTCGTCGCCTTTCACGCTTTCGAACCGCTGGCAGCTCGACAAGACGTGCGGCTCGATCGGCCGGAAACGCTGGCTGCTATCACGCTGAGGCTGCATCCCGAACCGTATGAGAATCAGCTTCGGCAAATCGAGGGAGATTTTTCCGCCTGGGAGCGGAAAAACCTGTCGGACCCGATTCGGCACGCAATGGCCAAACCGCAGCTCCGCGGCCAACGTCCGCCGGAGTTAACAGGCGCCGAATGGATCAACGTGGCGGCGCCCACGTCGCTGCTGGCCGGCTTCAAGGGGAAGTTCGTGCTGCTCGACTTCTGGACCACCTGGTGCGGTCCTTGCCATGGTGACTTCCCGTCCGTGAGGCTGGCCGAGAAGCTTTACGGGGATCGCGGGTTTGCGGTCGTCGGAATGCATGACAACTCCGTCGCGTCCAAGCTGATCCACGAGCATATCGAGAAAATCAAGCTCACGTTTCCGGTGGCGATCGATACGCCCGACGGTCGCTCGGTCAGCGCCTACAAGAAGCTCGGCCTCTGCGTGGGGTATCCGAGTTATGTCCTGCTTTCGCCTGACGGCACTGTTTTGTTGGCCGACAATGTCTTGCCCGGGCCAACGCTTCGCGGCTTCAAATTGGAGCTGATCCGCGCCGCGCTGATGGGACGACCGTTGCAGGCTGACACGCAGACGCGGGGACAGGGAGACACGACACGGTGACACGCTCTGACTCGCTTTCCCTCCGGAAAACGGGTCGGGCCTGACGGGACGGGAACGGCGAAAAGATTTTTTAATTGAAGCTTCAAGCTTCACGGATTTCAACAGGTCGTTTCAAAACCGTAGGGCGAGCCGCCAGCTTGCCCGTTTGATTCACGAAACGGCACGAAAGGGCAAGCTGGCGGCTCGACTGAGCTCGCCGAAGTCAGCTTACCCTACGAGTCATGCCGCCCTTTTGATCCTCCATTATTTCTTATCCGTGCGATCCGCGTAATCCGTGGTTAAGAAGCTGGTTCGATAGACAAATTGGCACCCGAGCGGCGTCCTTTCCCAAGAAACCGTCGCCTGAGATCGTCCCGCGGCACGGGTCGAACCGTTGGGCGACGCAAAATCACGCAAATGCCTGCCGTGCCGAGGGTTCCTTGAAAGGCGCTCAAGCCGTCCCTATGCTAAAGAAATTGCCGCGGAGCCACTCGAACGGTTAGGGGAGCGACCGATGAAAACGCCGGCTCAAGTCGCTGCTCAAGCGAGGTCGGTTCGGCCTCGATGGCAAACCCTCCTCGCGAGGACTTTGCGTCGCCTGCGGGTGGCTGCCGCCGCGCGGCGCGGGCTGTGGGCTTTGCTCGTGCTGGGCGGAACGTACGCCGCTATCTTATTGTCCGTGCGGCTCACCGGGCTGGTCCGGCTGACGCCACAGGCGCTGGTTCTTGCCTGTTTGCCGCTGGCGGGGGCCGTCGTCGGGGTGCTTTGGCCAAACCGGCCGACGCTGCGAGACGCGGCCCGGGCCGTCGATCGCCACGCGCGAACCGACGATCTCTTCCTGACCATGCTCTCGTTGGACAAAAGCCCGGGCGAGTTTCAGCCCCTGGTTGCCGCGAAAGCCGAGGCGAAGGCGGCCGGCATCCGGCCCGGCGACGTGGTCCCGTTGCGGATCAATGGCCGGTTGGCCGCGATCTGTCTGGCCCTGCTCGCCTTTGCGGGATTGGTCCCTTTGGTGCCGCAGCTCGACCCGTTCGGCCGGGTGGACGCCGCACAGCAGGCCGAGAAAGAAGCGCAAAAGCTGACGGAGACCAAGACCGCCACGAAGGAGCGTCTCGCGCAAATTGACCGCGAGAACCTGTCCGACGCGGAGTCGAAAGAGGTTCAAAAGGCGCTCGATCAGCTCAAGATGTCGATGAACGCTTCGCAGCCGAAGGCCCGGGCCGCGAACGCCAAGATGCTCGCCAATGCCCAGAAAAACGTCGCCGATCAGTGGCGGAAGATCAGTGCGGACAAGTTGAAAGAGCTGCTCTCGCAGTCCTCGCTGGCGCAGCAGTTCGGCAGCTCCTCCTCCGGGGAGAGCAAGAAATGGCTCGAAGACCTGCAGGCCGGCTCGACCGACGCGCTCAAAAAAGAGATGAAGGCCATGCAGCAGGACATGGAAGAGCTGGCCAAAACCAAGGACCCGTTCAAAAAGGCCCAACTGACGAAGCGGCTGCGCGAGCGGCTGGACGCCCTGGCGGAGTTCGCCAAAGACCAGACCGGCTCGAAAACGCTCGCCGCGGCGATCAAGCGGTGCAGGAGCAGATGCGGATGGGGGCCAAGGCCGAAGACGACGCGTCGACCCAAGAGGCGATGCAGGCCGCCGACGAGTCGATGAAGCTGGCCGAAAAAGAGCTCGAACAGGTGGCCCAGTCGGCCAAGGAGCTCAAGGAGCTTGAAAAGGGATTGGCCGTGCTGCAGATGGCCAAGAAGCTCAACAACGCCGACTCGCTCGACGGCAAGAAGTGCGAAGGCTGCCAGTCGATGGCCGATTACGAGGCGATGTTCGAGAAAATGATGAAGGGCAAGGGAGCCAACGAAGAGGGATTCGGCGACGGAAGCGAGCGCGAGGAAAAGGACTCCGCGAAATCGAAATTCAAGACCGAAATCTCGAAGTCGCACATCACCAAGGGAAAGGTGCTCTTGACCCTCAAGACCAAGGGGATGGGAGAGCACGTCGACTTCAAGGAGCAGTATCGAGCCGCCGTCCGCGACGTCAAGCAGGGGGTCAGCGAAGCGATTCTCCAGGAAGAAATCCCGCCCGGCTACTACGAGGGAATCAAGAGCTACTTCGAGTCGCTCGACGAGATGCCCAAATCGACCAAATAGAGAACAAGTCCAAGGTCGAAGGTCCAAGGTCCAAGGTCGAAGGTCCAAGGTCCAAGGTCCAAGGTCGAAGAGATCCTATCGCGGAACCTTCGTCTTCTGACCTTGGACCAGTCCGAGCTGAAGGCACTGGCGGGCCAAAGCCCCCGCAAGTGGCACCCGACGTTCGGAAGGTCCAAAGTCAACGAGACCCGCGGCAGAACCTTCGTCTTCTGACCTTGGACCTTGGACTTTGGACCTTGGACTTTGGACCCTTTGAATGAACAAGTCCAAGGTCGAAGAGTGTGGCCTGGCCGCTTGTCGATTCTGACTTTGGACCTTGGACTTTGGACCTTGGACCCTTTGAATGACCCGCCGAAAACGCGCGGCGCTCACGGCCGCTTGCATCCTTCTGGGAGCTGCCGCGGTGGCGGCCGTCATCTGGCCCAACTGGTTCACCGGATCGCAGGGGGCGATCGTTGTCTACTGCGCGCACGACTCCGTCTTTGCCGACGCCGTTCTCAAGGAGTTCGAGCGGCAAACGGGCATCCCGATCAACGTCGTCTATGACAGCGAGGCGACCAAATCGCTGGGCCTCGTCAACCAGTTGAAGCTGGAGAAAGACGATCCGCATTGCGACGTTTTCTGGAACAACGAACTCTTGGGCACGATGGACCTGGCCAGCGAAGGCGTGCTGGAGCCGTACAAGGGGACCGGCTACGAACGGATTCCGGCGCAATATAAAGACGAGGCGGGCCGCTGGACGGGCTTCGCGGCGCGGATGCGTGTGTGGATTGTGAATAAAAAAGAGATCCCGCGGGGCGGGACCCCGGTCTCGGCGCGGTTCGATCAAAATGTCGAACGGGCGGCGATTGCCAATCCGCTGTATGGGACAACCTTAACCCACTTCTCCTTACTTTGGCAGGTTTGGGGCGCGTCGAGATTGAAGTCCTGGTATGCCGACGTTCGGAAACGGGGATTACGGATCCTGGCCGGAAACGCGCGTGTTAAAGATGCTGTTGCAGAAGGGGAGTGCGACTTCGGCTGGACCGACACGGACGATTACTTCGAAGCGGCGGACGACCAGAAACCCGTCGCGATGGAGCCCATCCTCGTCAACGAGCCGCAGAAAGCGGACGGCGGCACATTCACGATCGTGATCCCCAACACGGTCTCTCTCGTTCGCGGCAGCCGTCATCGCAAGGACGCGGAACGTTTCATCGATTTTGTGCTCTCCGCGGAAACCGAGCTGACGCTGGCCAAATCGAAGTCCCGGCAGATCCCCCTGGGTCCGGTCGATAAAACCCAGCTTCCGGAGGAAGTCCGCAAGCTGAGCGGCTACGTCAGCCAGGGATATGACCTGCGGAAGCTCGAAGGAGCCCGTCGCGAGTGCGTGGCCTGGCTCAAGTCGGAGCCGCAGTGATGAGCCTGGCGGCCGTCTGCGCGTGGTGTTTCGTCCGCAGCAGCCGCGATTGCGCTGGCCGCTGCGCTTCTGTCCAAAAGGCTGGCCGCGTGCGTAGGGTGGGTCGAGTCTTCGAGACCCACCGGCCTGCAAGGCCCAAAATCCGAAGCACGAATGACGAAGGAAGCGCGAAGCACGAAATCCGAAAAAGGGCCTTTCCGTCGTGCTTCATGCTTCGTGCTTCCTTCGACATTCGGATTTCGTGCTTCGTCAATCCCATTGGTGGGTCTGGACTCGACCCACCCAACGGGGGCGAAGTTTGCCGCGGCGGTTGGTTTGGGTCCTGCTCCTGGCGCCCTTTCTCGTGCCGCACCTGCTTGTGGGTTACGCGTATTCGGGTCTCGCCCTGAAGCTGATTCATTATCCAATGTGGAACGAGGCGGCTTACGGGCTGTTGCTGTGGCTGAAGTTTTTTCCGGCGGCGGTGGTGATCCAGGTTTTCGCGCCGCCGTCGCCCGTCTCGGCGGAGGCGATCCACTGTCAGCGGCTGTTGCGGCGGCCCGATGAACGCTGGCTGCGGCGGGCGTCGCAGGAGTTGGGCTGTTGGATTGCCGGGCCGGGCCGGGCCGCAATCGGGGCGTTTGTCGTCGTCTTTCTGCTGGCGTTCCAGGAATTCGAGATCGCCTCGTTGATGGGCGTCACGGCGGTGGATGCTCACTCGCCGGTGAGCTGGACGGTGTGGCTGTTCGACGCGCACGCGGGCGGTCTGCCGCTGGCCGAGTCGTTGAGGTACGCGCTGACTCCGCTTGTCTTCGAGTTGTGCGTGGTCCTTCCGGCGCTCGCCGTCCTGCCGGCCTGGATGACTGCCGGCTTGCCCACGCGACGAGAGATTGGGGTGGGAAGGACTTTTTTCCCAGCGGAGTGGATTCCTGTTGTCATTGGCGGCCCTGTTTGTGGCCGGTCTGCCGTCGATCGTCGTTGTGCGCGGGGCGATGCGCGGGATCGAAAGCTTGTCGACCATGCGGCCCGCGCTGCGCGAGATCGTGATCGGGGGGGCAACCGCCGTCGCGGCGGCCGGTCTCGCGTGGGGCATCGCGCGGTGGCTGTTCAAGCAAACTCCGCGGCGACGAGGTCGAGCCTTTGTCGTCGCGGCGCTCAGCTTGCCGGGACTCTTGGGTTCGCTCGTGCTCAGTTTGCTGATCTTGGGACTGTTTCAGTTGCCCGGCTTTCGAGTCCTGTCGCAGTCGCTGGTGCCCGTGATCCTCGCGCTGGTGCTGTTTGTGCTTCCGCGGGCGGCGGTCGTGTTTGCCGTGACGGGCGTTTCCCGGCGGACGCAAGCGGCGCATTCCGCCTGGATGCTGGCCCGGTCGCCGTCGGCCGACCGCCGGCGGGCCGCCGCGCGGCTGATCGACGACTTGGAGGTCAAAGGCATATTTTGGAGCGCGGTCCTCGTCTGGTATTGGGCGTATTGGGAAATGACGCCCGCTTCGTTGTTGGCTCCGCCGGGGGCAATGTCGTTTTCGGTGCGGTTGTACAACTTCATGCACTACGGCCAGAGCGGCGCCTTGTCGACGATGCTGCTGGCCGCGATCGTCCTGCCGATTGCGACGATCGTTTCGCTGGCCGGACTCCGCTCTCTCCTCGTGCGCTGGGTGCTGTGATGAGTGCTCCCTTATGGCGCCTGGAGAACGTCGTCGTGGGCGGCCTGGTTCGCCCGCGCCTGGACGCCGTTTCGGTGGAAGTCGTCGCTGGCACGACGGCCGTTCTGGGAATTTCCGGAGCGGGCAAGACCACGCTGCTCAACCTGCTGTGTGGATTCGCCCGGCCGCACGGCGGCCGCGTTGAGAGCTTGCTCCCCGAGACGAACGGACGGCTCTCCCTCTTCTGGGTGCCGCAGAACGACGGCCTGTGGCCGCAGCGGACGGTTCGGGAGCATGTTTCGCAGGTGATGGCTGGAAAAAAGGTCCAAGGTCCAAGGTCCAAAGTCCAAAGTCGAAGAGATCCGATCGCGGAACCTTCGTCTTCTGACCTTGGACTTTGGACCTTGGACCTTGGACCATCCCGGTCCGTCGACGAGTGGCTGACGGCTTTCGATCTGTCGGACCATGCGGACAAATCGCCCGAACAACTCTCCCACGGAGAGAGGAACCGATTGGCGGTCGTCCGGGCATTGGCCAGCGGAGCGGCTGTCTTGATCATGGATGAGCCGATGGCGCACGTCGATCCGGCCCGCATCAACGACTATTGGAAGGTGATCCGCGACCATTGCCGTGAGACCGAGACCTCGTTGATCGTCGCCACGCATTCGCCGGAGGTCGCCATTTCGGAGGCGGAGCAGGCGATCTGCCTTCGCGGCGGACGGATGGTCTATAGCGGTCCGATGGACGAGTTGTATCGCTCGCCCCGTTCGCCGGACGAGGCGGCCCTGCTGGGGCCTGCCAACTGGTTCTCCCCCGCCGAGGCCCGCCACTGGTTGGGGATCACGCTCGATGCGGACCGCTGTTATCGGCCCGAGCAGCTTGCGATTACGGCCGCCGCGGAGGGGCCTTACGTCGTCGACGAGGCCCGTTTTGCCGGGGCCTTCGGCGAAGTTGCCCTGTCGGATAGGCAAACCGGTGCGTCGCGGCGGTTCTATCACCGGCCCACGGGGCCGGGATTGAAAAAGGGAAGCCGCGTCGTCCTGCGCGTAATCGCGGCGCTGTTGCTGTGCTTTTTCGCTTCATCCTGCGTGGAGCGCGAACAACCGGTCCTCAAAGTGCGCGAGGTCCATTACTGGTCGATGCCGCCCAAGGGCGCGAGCATCCCCGCCCCGCGCAGCGTGACGTGCGGACCAGAGAACGAGGTTTACGTGCTCGACAAGGGGGGCCGCGTGATCGTCTTCAGCGAGACGGGCACGCTGTTGAAGAAGTGGAACATGCCCGATGCGCGCATCGGCAATCCCGAGGGCGCCTGCGTCTTTACCGACGGTCGGATCGCCGTGGCCGACACGCATTACAGTCGCGTCGTCTTTTTCAATCACGACGGCAAAGTTGTCGGGATGTTGGGAAGCGAGGGGACCGGCCCGTGCCAATTCCGTTATCCGGTTTGCGTAACGCAGGATCCTCACGGGAACTTTTACGTCGGCGAGTACGGGGGGAACGACCGCGTGCAGAAGTTCTCGGTCGACGGGAAGTTCCTCCTGCAGATCGGTCGGGCCGGCAGCGGGCCGGGAGAGTTTCAACGGGCCAGCGGCGTCGTGTGGCGGGACGGACTTCTTTTCGTGGCCGACGCCTTCAATAACCGCATCCAGGTCTTCACCGATACGGGGAAATTCCGTTCGATTATCGGGCTGCCCGAATCGGGCGTGACGCTCGGTTTCCCCTACGCGCTGGCCTTGGGACCGCAGAACGACCTGTTCGTTATCGAATACATGACGGCCCGCGTCTCGCGGTTTGACCTGAAGGATTTCGAAACTGCTTGGACGCTTCGGCACCCAGGGCCGCGGCGAGGGAGAGTTCTCGACGCCGTGGGGGATCGACGTGAATTCCAAGGGGACCGTCTTCGTTGCCGACACCGATAACCGGCGTCTGGTGGAATTGAGACGATGAAGCGGCTGCGGCGGATCGTGCGGCAGATCGTCCCGCCCCCGCGGGGACCGGTGACGATCCGCCAGGCCGTGCCCCTTGTTGGCTTTCTCTTGGTTTACGCCGCCGTCTGCGTCGTTCTTGATCGCACGAGCCGCGTGCTGTTTGTGCGGCCCGGCATGTTTGGGATCATGGGCGTCTCGGTCTGGGTCTGGTGGATGCACGTCGCCGGTTACTGCGGGCTTCCGCGTCGGCGGGCGACGATCGCCTTTCTGGTGCGGATGCTGCTCATCGGCGTCTTTGCGTTCGCGCTGGCGGAGCCGCGGGCCGTGCGGACCAGCGACACCCTTTCGGTCGTCTACGCCATCGATCTGTCCGATTCGATCGGCGAAGGCTCGACCGACGCCGCCTTGCAGTTTTTGGCGCAAACGGTGACGCAGAAGCCGGAAAAAGACCAGGCCGGGCTGGTCGTCTTTGGCCGCAACGCGGCGGCCGAGCTGCCGCCGCGGCAGGCCTTTCCGTTCGACTCGGCGTCGGTTTCGATCAACTCGCGCGTCGACCGGGACGCGACCAATATCGAACAGGCCCTCTCGCTCTCCGCGGCGATGCTGCCGGAGGACAACCTCGGCCGGATCGTGCTCGTCTCGGACGGCACGGCAACGGAAGGGAGCCTGACCCGCATCCTGGACGAGCTCAAGGCGCGGGGCATCGCCGTCGACGTCCTGCCGATCCAGTACGACTACACGCATGAAGTCTGGCTCGAACGGCTCGATCTGCCGCGGTTCGTGAAGATCGGCGAGAACTACGAGGCGGCGATCGTGCTCTCCAGCCTGCAACCGGGCTCGGGGCGGCTCGTCGTCCGCGAGCAGGGGCAAGTGATCTGGGAGCAAAACGTCGACTTTCAGGCCGGCAAGAACCGCTACACCGTTCCGATCAAGCTGCGAGAACCGGGCTTCTACGAGTATTCAGCAACGATCGAAACGCCCCCCGGCGCGGACCATTTGAAGCAGAACAACACGGTCCTCAATTACCTCTACGTGAAGGGAGAAGGGCGGGTTCTCGTCGTGACCGACCCGCAAGGGGACAAGCGCGACTGGGAGAGCCTGACGGCCGCATCTGCGCCGAGAAACGGCTCGTCGACGTCCAGAGCGCCTACGATGTGCCGCGCGACGCGCTTTCGCTCATGCCGTACGACACGGTCATCTTCGTCAACGTGGGCGCCGATCTGTTCGACCCGATCCAATTCAAGGCGGTTCACGACGCCGTCAAGGACCTGGGGCTGGGCTTTCTGATGGTGGGGGGCCGCAACAGCTTCGGGCCCGGCGGCTACCACAAAACGGCGATCGAGGAGATGCTCCCCGTTTCGATGGACGTCACCAAGAAGAGGGTGCTGCCGAAGGGGGCGTTGGTCATCGTCCTGCACACCTGCGAGTTTCCGGAAGGCAACACGTACGCCAAGCGCGTTACGAAAGAGGCGATCCGCGTGCTCGGCGCCGCAAGACGAGGCCGGCCTGCTCGCGTACACCTTTGGCGGATCGTCGTGGGTCTTCGAGCTGACGCCTATCAGCAATTACGACGCGATCGTGCGCAAGATCAACGCCGCCCAGCCGGGAGACATGCCCTCCTTCGAGCCGGTCATGCAGGCGGGGTTCGACGCGTTGTCGAAAAGCGATGCGGCGGCCAAGCACATGATCATCATTTCCGATGGCGATCCGGCCCCCCCCTCGCCGCGGCTTCTCAAGGGGTTTCACGATCGGGAGATCACGGTCTCGACCGTTTCGATTTTTCCGCATGGCGGGATGGAGGTCGACACGCTGCGGGCGATCGCCAACGTGACCGGGGGGCGCTACTACAACACCAACGACCTCGAACAGCTTCCGTCGATTTTCATCAAGGAGGCCAAGTCGCTGAAACGGGCCATGGTGCAGATCAAGACCTTCACCCCGGAAATCGGCTTTCCGTCGGCCATTCTCAAGGGACTGGGCGGCTTGCCGCCGCTGCACGGCTACGTGCTGACGACGCCGAAAGAACGGCTGACCGAGCTCATCCTTCAAGCCCACACAACCGAGGACGACCAGGTCGACCCCGTGCTGTCGCGCTGGAAATTCGGCCTGGGGACTGCGGCGGCCTTCACCTCCGACCTTTCCACGAATTGGGGCGCCGATTGGGTCGCGTGGGAGAACTATCGTCCGTTCGTCAAGCAATTGATGCTCGACATCTCGCGCGTCCAGGAGGAAGAACATCTGCGATTGTGGTGTTACACCTCGGGCACGCAGGGGGTGATCGTCGCCGAGGACTTCCATCCGCAGAACATGTTCCTCGAGATGCAGGCCCGCATCTCGGGCCCTCAGGACCGGTCGGAGACGGTCCAACTGCGGCAAATCGCCCCGCGGCGCTACCAGGCGACCGTGCCGCTGTGGGGCCGCGGCCGGTACCAGGTGCTGGCGATTGGCAAATCGGGGGACCGGACGGCCCGCGCTCAAGGGGGATTCATCGTCCCGTATTCGCCCGAGTACCTGCGATTCCGGTCCAACCCGATCGTCCTCCAGGAGATCGCGGACAAGACGGGGGGACGGTCCTCAAGAAGGAGACGGCTGTCGAAGACATCTATCGCGCGCACCGCAAGCCCAAGCAGAGCTCTCGCCCGATTTTCGACTGGCTCCTGGCTGCGCTGGCCTGCCTTCTCCCGCTGGATGTGGCCTTCCGGCGGATTCAGATCGACCGCCATTCGGTCGCCAGCCTCTTTGGACTGGGCCGATCCAAAGGAGACTCCACGGCAACGATGGGCACGTTGCTCGAGCGCAAGAAGAGCGTGGAAAAATCGCTCGACGCGCAGCGCCTGTCGTTTCCAATACCAAGCCGTCCGGAAACGGAACGTTCCACTCCCCGTCCGCCTGCCGCGGGCGGGTCGCCAGGGGACCGTCCGCCGCAAAAAGCGGCGACGCCTCCCAAAACATCGGAATCCGCCGACACCACAACGTCCCGCCTATTGGAACTGAAACGCAAACGCCAGGAAGAGGGGAAACCGTGACTACGAACACGACCGATCAGTCCTCGGCAACCGAAGTCGAAGTCCTCCAGGAAGAAGCCGACGATTTTGCACGCATCTTCAACGCGGCCCGCGCCGAGATCGGCCAGGTGATCGTCGGGCAGGACCGGGTCGTCGAGGCCTCGTTGACGGCCATCTTTTGCGGCGGCAACGTCCTCTTGGAAGGCGTTCCCGGCTTGGGCAAGACGGAGCTGGTGAAGGCCCTGTCGCGCGTGCTGGAGCTCGACTTCCGGCGGATTCAGTTCACACCGGACCTGATGCCCGCCGACATCATCGGCACGCGGATCATGACGACGAATGCCGAAGGGCGCTACGAATTCGAGTTTCGGCCGGGGCCGATCTTCACGCAGCTCCTCCTGGCCGACGAGATCAACCGCGCCACGCCGAAGACGCAATCGGCCCTGTTGGAGACGATGCAGGAGGGATCCGTGACGACCGCGGGAACGATCTATCAGTTGAAGCAGCCGTTCTTTGTGATGGCGACGCAGAACCCGATCGAGCAGGAAGGGACGTATCCGCTGCCGGAGGCGCAGCTTGACCGGTTTCTGTTCAAAGTCGAGGTCCCCTTCTTGAGCCGCCAGGAGCTGAACGACGTCGTATTGCGGACGATTCTCAAGCGGCCGGTGGAATTGAAGAAGCTGCTCGATTCCGATCGCATCCTCGCGCTGCGGAAGGTGCTGGATAAGGTGGTCGTCGCCGATCCGATCCGAGACTTCGCCGTGCGCCTGGTGCTTTCCACCCATCCGGGGACCGATTTCGCGACGGATGAAATCCGTAAGTACGTGCGGTGGGGGGCCAGCCCCCGCGCCGCCCAGTCGCTGATCCGCGCCGCCCGCGTCCGCGCCTGAGCCAGGGCCGCGCGCACGTCGCCTTCGACGATGTACGCCACTTCGCCGCCCCCGTCCTACAGCACCGCGTTCTCTTGAACTACGACGGCCAGGCCGAAAACGTCATTCTGCCCGAGGTCATCGGCCGCTGCCTGGAACGGCTGTCCGAAGAACAGTCCTAGCAACTCAAGGATGGGATCGTGCGGACCGCGAACGACTTAGAGGAGTAATCTCTCGCAGAGGCGCAGAGCTCGCAGAGGAAAGACAGGGAGAAAGAGGCATTCGTGTCCGACCAAACGACCAAGCAGGTGACGACGCTTTGGGATGGTGATCCGCCGATGTCTGGAATGGCTATCCTAAGAACATCCCTAGCGACCGAATGGGTCAAGTTTGCGCTACAACGCATTTTTTCTCCGACTCTCTTTCTCTGCGAGCTCTGCGCCTCTGCGAGAGATTTTCCTCGATGTGAGATTTCCCAATGAACCACAACGAGATATCCGCCGCGATCATTGATACGGCAATGCACATCCATCGCAAGCTTGGCCCTGGATTGCTCGAGTCCGTTTATCTGCATATCACCGCGCACGAATTGCGAAAACGCGGACTGCACGTCGACACCGAAATAGTGATTCCTGTCGTCTGGGATAACCTGTGCTTCGACATCGGATTTCGTGCGGATCTCATTGTCGACCATCGCGTGATCGTCGAAATCAAGTCGGTCGAAAGCGTCGCTGCCGTCCATAAAAAGCAACTGCTGACCTATCTCCGGCTGGCGGATAAGCGATTGGGGTTACTGATCAATTTCGGTGCGGAACTGCTCAAGGACGGGGTCGTGCGGACCGCGAACGACTTAGAGGAGTAATCTCTCGCAGAGCGCAGAGCTCGCAGAGGAAAGACAGGGAGAAAGAGGCATTCGTGTCCGACGAAACAATTAAGCAATTCACCACGCTTTTGGATAACAACATCCTCAGCCGGTTGGAGCGGATGCGGATTCGGCCGCGGCGGCGGATGACCAACCGGACGCATGGCGAGCACCTGTCCGGGAAAGGGGGGACGAGCATCGAGTTCTCCGATTTCCGGGACTACGTGGCCGGCGACGATCTGCGGCACGTCGACTGGAACATTTTCTCACGGCTGCACCGGCCTTACGTGAAGCAGTTCCGCTACGAGGAGCAGATGTGCGTTGTCATTCTGCTCGACGCGTCGACTTCAATGACGTTTGACGGAAAACTCGACCGGGCCCGCCAGATCGCGGCCGCCTTTGCGCTCATGGGCCTCTTCAGCCTGGAGCCGGTGAGCATTTATTCGTGCCGCCGCCTCGGAAGCCAGCCGGCGATCTGCCCGCCATGCACGGGCCGCGCCAGCCGGGCAAGGGTCTTTAAGTTCCTGGAGGAACTGGAGGGAGGGGGCGATTTCCCGATCGAGTCGGCCGTCGAGGCGGTGCTGCGGCGCCACCGAGGGCGCGGCGTGGCGATCGTGTTGTCCGATTTCCTCACGTTCGGCGACCTCGGCCGGCCGTTCAACCTTTTATACAGCGCGGGGCTGGAAGTGTTCGCCGTGCAGATCCTCAGCCCGGCGGAACGCGAGCCGGAGCTGGCCGGCGATTTGCGGTTCGTCGACAGCGAATCTGAGATTTCGCTCGACATCTCGAACGTCGGCGAGCTGTTGTCGATCTACCAGGACCGCCGGAGGGCGCTCGAGCGCGAGCTCGAGGAGCATTGCCGCCGGCGCCGCGGACGGTTCGTGTCGATCAGCTCGACCGACTCGATTGAGTGGCTGTTGTTTGACCTCTTTCGGCGGAAAGGGTGGGTGCGATGAGCTGGCCCGGCTTCTTTTCGCTCTCGAGCGCGTGGCTGGCGCTGTTGTTCGTGCCGCTGGTGATCTTTTATTTCCTCAAGCTCAAGCGGCCGCGGCTGCGCGTTTCGTCGGTCCTCTTGTGGTACCAGGTCATCAACGATCAACGGGTCAATGCGCCGTTTCAGAAATTCAAGCGCAATTTGCTCCTGTTGCTCCAGGTCCTGGTGCTGGCTTGTCTGGTGCTGGCGGCGATGCAGCCGTATTTGCGAAGCGCTTCGCCCCGGGCCCGATACCAACCGGTGCTCATCGACTGCTCGGCGAGCATGGCGGCGCTCGATCGGCCGGGGGGCATCACGCGGATGGAAGCCGCCAAGAAGCAGGTCGAGACGCTGATCGACAACCTCCTGCCCGACCAGCAGGTCGCCCTGATCGCGTTTCACTCGACGGCCCGGCGGCTCACCGACTTCACCGACAACAAGCGGATTCTGAAGGAAGCCCTGGCCAAACTCGAAGTCTCGCCGGTCCGCAGCCAAACGATCGACGCACTGCGGATGTCTCAGGCCCTGTCGCGAACGGTGCCCATCGAGCGCGTGCTCTTGGTCAGCGATGGAAACGTCCCGACGGAGACCGATTTCGAGCTTCCCTTCGAGCTCGTCTTCGAGCAGGTTCCGCCCGGCGGCCCGAATATGGGGATCACCTCCTTCAACGCCCGCCGCGCGAGCGGCGAGCAATGGGAGGTGTTCGTCGGCGTCGAAGGCTCGCCGAACGCGGAAGGCACCGGCAAGCTCGAGCTGTTCCGCGACGGGTCATTGGTGGGGTCCGAGCCGCTGCTGCTCGTCCCCGGCCGCACCAAGCGGCTCGTCTTTCGCCTGGAGACCGCCGCGGCGGCCAGCCTGGAAGCGCGGCTCACGCCCGACGGTTTCGATTCGCTGTCCCTGGACAACGTCGCTTACTTGCAGATTCCCAAAAGCCGGCCCCTGTCGGTCTACGCCCCCTCGACCCTGCCCGCGTTCCGCCGCGCCCTGCAAGTCCAAAAAGGAATTGATCTGGCCGATGAAACCAAGGCCGTTTCCGGCGCGTCGTTCGACCTGATCGTCAGCGATCGGCCGGAGGATGTAAAGATTGAGTCGCAGGCCGCCCTGTTCGTCGGCTTCGTTCCCAAGGACCTTGAAAAACTCGTTTCGATCACAAAGGGATCGATCGACGTCGTCGATTGGGACCGCGGCTCCGCCCTCTTGCAGCACGTGCAGCTTTCTGACGTCACCGCCGTCGATCAACCCAAGATCGCCGCCGGCGTCCGCGACGGAGATTTTGAAAAGCTCGGCTACACGATCCTGGCGTTCGGCCGCACGGGACCGCTGCTTCTGGAGAAGCGGTTGGGAGCGCGGCTCGAATACTACTTTCTGCCACACACGGACCATTCGACGCTTCCGTATCGCGTGGCGTTTCCCATCCTGGCTGCCAACCTGGTCGAAATCGGCCGAGTGCAGTCGGGTCTGTCGGAAGTCCACGAAAGCCGCACCGGCGTGCTTCCGCCGCTGCAACTGAAGCCCAAGACCACCTATCGCGTGACGGGGCCGGCGGGAAGTTCCGTCGAGGTGGCCAGCAGCGAGACGGGACTCGTCAACGGCGTGGCGGCCCCTGCGATCGGCCAGTACCGCGTGACAGAAGGGGGGACCGAGGTGGCCCGCATCGGAGTGAGCCTGCTCGATTCAATGGAGACTTCGCTGGTCCCCGTCCGCCAACTTCAGTTCCGCGAGAACCTCCAGGTCGCCGCCACGACTTCACGTCTCGACGCCGATCGGCCGCTGTGGCCGACCATACTGTTGATCGGATTGGGATTCCTGCTTTTGGAGTGGTGGTATTTCCAACGCCGCCCGGGAGGAGTGCCGTCATGAAGCCCGAAGTACGGATGACGAAGGAAGCGCGAATCCCCAAGCACGAAACAATGCCGTGGGCGTGGCACCCATTCCGGCGGCGCTTGCGCCGGCTGCCGGCGGTTTTGCTTCTCTTTTTCGTCCTTCTACCGGCGAGTTTACCGAGTGCGTGTTCCGAAGAGCGGGCGGCGTCGCCGCTGACGGGAAAGGTCGAGCTGCGTTTCCAACGGTGCCGATCAGGGGCGCCGATTCCCATTGTTTGGGAGATCGAATGGAGCGAGCAGGCAATCGCCCAAGGGAATCTCGACTACGAGATCGAGGACGGCAACCGGGTGCTGGCCAGCCTCCGCTTGTCGGACGTCGTGCTCTCCCCCGGAAAGAACGTCTTCAACGCCATGCTGCCCGCTGTGTCCATCTACAACCGCTCGGCGCCGGTCACGGTGCGGGCGCGTTTTGTCTCCGGAACCCGGAGCTTTGAATTGGAAGAGCAATCGCTGCGCGTGCCGAGTCGATTCGACCAATGGTTCAACGTGGGGGTCGTTTCGGGCGGGATCACCAAACCGTCTCCAGAGGAGGGACGGCTGCTTAATGCCATCCGCTGGGAGCGGCTCCTGCCGCCCAACGATGCCCGCGATCGATCGACGACGGTGGCCCTCGACGTACCCTTGGCCTCCCTGCCCGTCGATCCCCTCACTTTGTGCAACTTCGACGTGGTCGTGCTTCTCCCCGCGGCCCTGGTTGAAATTCGCGACGACCAGGCAGACGCGCGCTGAAGAAATGGGTCACCGCGGGAGGCAGCGTGTGCGTGGTTGCGGGGGGCGGCTTGACGGTGCGGCACGCTGTTCTGCTCAACGATCTGCTGGCCGAATCCGCCAGTCGGGAGGCGTTCGCCGTCGACCCGAGTGGGTTATCTCGCTCCGGGGCAAGAGTTCATCGGCGAGATCATCTCCGCGCGGAAAGGTCTGGGACGCGTCGTGATGTTGCGCAAGCCCGCTGGCAAACGCTGAGGCCGGACGCAAAGGAATGGCTCGCGGCCACCGCGTTCCTCATGAAGGTCCGTCAGAGATTGGTCGATCGCCAGTATCAGCGGCCGGGATTCGGTGTTCTTGGTAAGCGGAATGCTGCCCGGTCCAACCGATCCGCCGCACCGCGAGTGAATTCCGCAACGAAGGGGCGGAGTTTCGCATCCGGAAGCGCGCCCCCTTCGCCGAGCCTTTCGGCTCCGGCGGGGAATTCTCAGCGTCCGGCCCCCATGATCCGGCTTGTTGCTCCCGGAAGGCCCGATACGGGTCGGCCGAATCTCTCCGTCTTTTGGCGGCTCCCCTATGATCCCACGGTTGCCATGCGCTCGGACCTGGCCCCGCCGCCGTTGGCCACATTGGGCGGCCTGTATCAAACCTTGATGCCCCGCGACGTCCAGATGGTTCCCTTGGGTCTGATTGGCGCCGTTCTGGCGGCTTACGTCGTGGCGATCGGCCCGATTGACTACTTTCTTCTTGGCCTGCTGCGGATGCGGCGCCTCACCTGGATCCTGTTTCCCCTGGTGACGATCGGCTTTGCCGGATCAACGCTGTGGTTGTCGCGTTGGTATCTCGGTACGAACGACAGCCGCCGGGCGCTTGAAATTTACGATGTCGTCAAGGGCGGGACCGTCGCCCGACGGACACGGGTCGAGCTCCTCTTCTTGAGCCGGAGAGCGCAACCTGGCGACGGAGGTCCAAAACGGTACTTTTTCACGGGTCGGTCTCGGCATGACGGCCGACATGCGCCGGTTCGCCGCGGCCGTCCCCGGCGTCCGCGACCGCCCCGACTCCGATCAGTCGTTTTATGTCGGCCGCTTTCCCAGCCGCTATCTGGTCGCGCAGCCGGTTCCGCAATGGACGCCGACCGTCAATCGGTTCTTTTGGATCGATCCCAAGCCGGTGAAATTCGAACAGTCGCGCCGGGGCCGATTCCACGGCGCGTTTCGATTGGGACGACCCGGGCGATTCGACGACGCCGGTCGGCCGTGCAGCCCTCGCAGAACGGATTCGGCGGGCCTTCGGCGACGCGGCGTGCGCCGTCGTCTACCGCCTCGACGGCCCGGCCATGGTTGTTCCCATTCTCAACTCGTTCAGAGCCCTGCGCAATCTTCCACCGCTTTCGCAGCCGCTTGAGACTCAATGGGGCATCGACGACGTCTTGGCCGAGCTGTCGTTCCGCTCGTCGGAAAAACTCTTCTCGTTGACGTCGCAGATCTCCCCGAACGGCAGCTCGGAGCTGGACGATCTCGCCATTCTGGACGCCACGGACACGCGACAGTCGCTTCTGGTGATTGGCCTCGAAAAGGGCCCGGACCTGGTGCTTTACCGCCGTTTGTACGCCGGAGGGCCATGATGCTGGTCGTCAACGTTGAAAACCTGTATGTCGATTACGGTAAGACCCACGCGGTCCGCGGCATCTCGCTGCAGATCCCCAAGGGCGAGGTTTACGGCTTCATCGGCCCCAATGGAGCCGGCAAGTCCTCCACGATCAAGGTGCTGGCCACGCTGCTTCCCGGTTACCGCGGGCGGGCGCATCGTCAACGGGATCGACGTCGCGCGGGACCCGCAAGCCGTGCGAGAGCACATCGGTTACATGCCGGACTTCTTCGGCGTCTACGAGGATCTGACGACGCGCGAGTATCTTCATTTTTTTGCCGCCGCGTACCGCATCCCCCGGCGCGAAGGCACCAGACGGTCAACGACGTCCTCGAGCTGACCGACTTGACGCACAAGATCGACGCGCAGGTCGACTCCCTCTCGCGTGGCATGAAACAGCGGCTGGCGCTGGCCCGCGTGCTCTTGCACGATCCCGACTTGCTGCTGTTGGACGAGCCGGCCAGCGGCCTCGATCCGCGCGCCCGCATTGAAGTCCGCGAGCTGCTCAAGGAACTCAAGAACATGGGGAAGACGATTCTGATCTCCAGCCACATCCTGCACGAGCTGGGGCAGTTGTGCACGCGGATCGGCATCATCGAAGCCGGCCAGATGGTGGCCCAAGGACCGCTCGACGAGATTTACCGCCGGCTGCAGTTAATGCGGATCGTGCACGTCCAGTTGGCCCACGACTCGGACGTCTTGCTCGGCCGCCTGCGGGAGATCCCCGGAGTCGATTCGGTCGAGCGACAGATCGACCGGATCGCCATCCGGCTGCACGAGGATCAACTGTCGATCGAGGAGCTGCACGACGCCATTCACGGGCTGGGGGGCCGAATCCGCATGTATCAGCCGGAAGCGATGGACATTGAGACCGCCTTCATGAAACTGACGCAGGGAACCACGGCATGAGACGCCGACGCGTTTCACTCGGGCTGCCGCTCCTCATGCGCGAGCTTTCCGACCAGTCAGGGCGGGCGCGGCACTACCTGTTGCGCACGGTTTTCGCAACCGTGCTCTTGCTCCTGGGGTTTCTTTACCTGAGTGACCTTTTGGCGCGGGGCGGGAACTTAGGCGGCTTTGCTTCCCTGGGAAACGGACCGGCCCTTTTCAATCGCATTATCGGCTTGGAGGCGTTCGGCATTCTGATCTTCCTGCCGGCGATGACCTGCGGAGCCATTGCGGGGGAAAAAGAACGCAACACGCTTGCGGTCCTGCTCACGACCCGCTTGGGTCCGGCCACGATCGTGCTGGAAAAGCTGTTGAGCCGCCTGGTCCTGATCGTTTCGCTGTTGTTGTTGTCGCTTCCGCTGTTGAGCTTTGCCTATGCCCTGGGGGGGCTTTCGCTCGATTACATGGTGCAAGCCGTCTCGTGGCTTTTGGGGATCAGCCTGGTCGTTGCCACCATGTCGCTGATGTGCTCGGCCTGGTGCGGCAGCACGGTTTCCGCCTTTTTCATGACCTACGCGGTGGGTTTGGCCTTATACGTCGGCGGTTTCGGATATTTCCTGCCCTATTACATCGGCGTTTACTGGATGGGGGGCGTTCTTCCGAACACGAAAATCCTCCTCGTGAGCGTGCTGTTGCCCTCCGCGATCTTCTTTCTCATCACCGTGCGATGTTTGGTACGTCGGGCATCGGTCACGCCGCGGAACTTCGTGCTGTCGTTTTTCCGCGGCCTCGACATCCTTTTCGTCCGCATGAACGTGATCGTGGGCAACATCGTGCTCACCCGGGAGACCGCCACGCTGCCCGACGCCAGGCCGATCGCGTGGCGTGAAACGGCCAAGAAATCGCTGGGGACGGTCCGCTACCTGGTCCGCGTGCTAGTCGCGATCGAGCTACCCACCGTCTTCCTGCTCGTTTTGAGCGCCGGAGTCGCGGGGCTTCCTGTGGAGCAGTTCCAGCGTTGGCAGTTTTCTGTGGATGGCCGTCTGGTGTGTTGCGGCCGCCTTGATCTCCGTGATGTGCGGCAGCCTCGTCAGCGGCGAACGGACCGCGGCAGACGCTTCCCGTGCTGCTGGCAACACCGATTCCGGGCCGCCAGATCATCATCGAGCTTTTTGCCGGCGTGCGCCGGCTGATCCTCGTGCTGTGCATTCCCTTCGCGACGATTATTGGTTTTGATTACTGGTTTCACGTGGGCCCGCGTTTCGCGACCCGGGCGGCGACCGCCGAGTGGCTGCTGTGCTCGGCCCTGAACTGACGATCTATCCCTTCCTCATCGCGTGGGTGACGTTTTACCTGGGCGCGAAGATTCGCTCGCCGCTTTGGGCCATCGTCGCATCGCTGATGGCGGTGACCGGAGCGGTCGTCGTTCCCTATTTGCTGTTGTGGATCGTTATCGCTTTGCCGTTCGGTTTCCGATCGCGGACTGGCTCCGATATGCGGCCCTCGCGAGCCCGGCGACGATGATCATCGTCAACGAGATGCGCCGAAACCAGTTTCCTCCTGACGTGCGCCAACTTCGTGATTTACGGGGGCCTGCTATTCTGCATCAGGCGGCTGTGCTTGCGACGTGCCGACCGCCTTCTCGGCCGGGCGGAATGGGCCGCAAGTCGGCGTTCGTCCCGATCGTTCCAGCCGTGCGCGACGAAATGGTCCCTGCCTGATTGGGGATGCGGCTCGCGTTGATGCCGGCGGCCGCAAGGATCGCCGATTCACGCGCCTCAGGCGTCGGTGTCCAGGGGGGCAAGCGGAGGGAGAGACCGTAAACTCATGGGACGCATGGGTCCATGCCCGGTCCAGCGCCGCGCGGGCCTCGCGCAGCGGGACGGCGCACAGAGCCCGTCCCCCCGATCTTCGATGAGTTGGAAGTGGACAAGCTTGTCGACGGCGTCTCCGATCTCGAAGTCCACCTTGATCTTGGCCGTCTGTTCCAGGAACTCTTCGATGGCGTCGTCCAGGTGCTCGCGGTTCCATCCCGCTTCGCCGGCCCGAGTCAGCAGGAAAAAATAGGCGAGGACCGCCTCGCGGAATTCCTGTTCCTCCGCCTCGTTCAACAAACGGAACAAGGCGCCGGCGTTGTTGTCGAGGTTCTGGTAGTACAGGCTTTGCGTGAGGTTCAGTTGGTACTTCTGCTTCGTCTGCAGATAGCCGTAGAACGATCGCACCCCATATCCCAGGGTGCCTCCCACGAGGCTCAAGAAAGCGATCGAGTTATACGCGCTGGAAAGGGCCAGGGTCAGCGCGCCCTGCAAGAACTTCCATGCCGTCAACACGATTCCGCTCAGGGTCGGCAGGACGATTTTGCCCCGGTCCGCCAGGCTGAGTTTCACCCGCGTGCCGGGAAGCAGCATCTCCAGGTCGACCTTGGGAATGTCTTTGAAAATCTTGATGTAGACCGAATCGGTGTCGATAAACCGCGTCTTTTCGGCGTGGTCGCGCAGGCGGAGGATCACCACCAGCCGCTGGTAGACGGGCACGGCAACCTCGTGCGGCCGCAGCAAGTTGCGCCACCGCCGCCGCGTGCGCTGCCCCATCATGTCGCCGCGGGCGAAGATCTCGAGGCGATCGAAGACATCGAAGTTGACTTCGAGGTTGATTCCCCAGTCGCTGGCCTTGTGCAGGGCGGCGGCGAGATCGCTGTGTGAAAGCCTCTTAAAATTGGCCCGTTCCAGAAGGGCGATAAATTTGTCGAACAGCCGCTCGATTTGCTCGTCCCGCTCCTCATCCGTGGGCGCCTCGAGGGGTTCCGTGTCGGAATCGGGATCGAAGTACGCGTAAGCGTCCTTCAACTCTTCCAACCGTGCGTGATACTCGCAGTGCAGCGTCGCGACCAGGCCGCGGCAGAACCGTCGGAATTGCTCCTGCTCGGCAAGCGGAAGCTGGGCGTCGGAGCACAGAAGCTCGACCAGGTCCGTCTTGCGGATGGGGATGAAGTGCTCGCGATTCGCATATTCGGCCACAAGCTGCTCCCGTGGGCCGCATTCGGAAAGGGGGGGTGGGGACGCCAAGAAAGGGTCGACAGTGTCGCCGTTCGCCCGTTCTCCGGCAAGACGACTTTTCGAACCCGCGGCCCTTTTCTTGGCCGGCAGGGCCTTTTTCTTCTCGGAAGAGATCCCTCACCGGGCGTTTTCGCGGTTAAGATTGAGGTTGAGACAGGCGTCTTGCATTCTGTTCTGGGGTCAAAGGTGGGAGCGTTATGCGAACGAATCCCGTCCGGCGTGCACTGAAGGCCGGCCACACCGTGGTCGGGAGCGAGATCTCGCGGATCCGCAGCCCCGAGGTCGCCCGCCTCTACGCACTGGCCGGTTTCGATTTTGTCTTTATCGACATGGAGCACTCGTCGTTCGGCCTCGAAACGGTCGCCGACATGATCACCGCGGCGAGGGCCGCGGGCATCGTGCCAATCGTCCGCATTCCGCAGGCGGAATATCCGTTCGCGTGCCGCGTGCTCGACCAAGGGTGCAGGGAATCATCGTTCCCCGCGTCAATACGCCGGAGCAGGTCGGCGATATCGTCTCGTGGATGCGTTATCCGCCCCACGGCATTCGCGGGTTTGCCGCGACCTCGGCCCAGACCGATTTCACGACCGTCTCGCCGGAAGACGTTCATTGAATCCAATAACCGGGAGACGCTGTGCATCATCCAGATCGAGCGCCGCGAGGCACTCGATTATCTGGACGAGATGCTTTCCTTTCCGGGGGTCGACGTGGCTTGCCTGGGGTATATGGATTTCTCAGTCGACCTCGGCATCCCCGGCCAGACTCGAGCATCCGCAGATGGTGTCGATCATCGAACGGATCATCGCCGCCTCGCAACCGTCACGGTATTGCCGCCGGCATCATCGGGCCGCAGATGGAGCCGCTTATCCATTGGATGCAAAAGGGGATACGCTTCGTTTCCTATTCGACGGAATCGCTCCTGCTGCAGGAAGCCGCCACGTCGGCGGTGCGCCGCCTGAAATCGGCCGCCATGCTCCGACTGTAGAATGCGTCGACGGTCGTGCCGAGTTTCGGCGATGCCGCCGACGATGCCTTTTGTGCCGATGAGAGCTGGCAGGCGGTTTCGGTTGTCCCTGCTGCTTGTGCACGCCGGCGGAAGACCCGCCGAAGATTTGGCGCTGGGAACTCCCTTTCGACGATTTGATGCTTGGCCTCGGAGTGCAACCGGCGGTAAAAAGGAACTAGGCCCAAACGTGCGCGGCCAGTCCGAGCGAGAGAACGACATGCCGAGTGTCTTGGTCATTGACGACGATCGCTCTGTTCCGTTTATGATCGAGCGGGCCGTTCAGGGGACGGGGGTGATCGTTCTGCCGGCGCGGTCGGTGCGACGAGGGGCTGGATCTCTTGGAGCGGCGGCCCGACGTGGTGCTGTTGGACATCATGCTCCCCGAAGGGTCGGGCCTGGAGGCCGTGCAGAAGATCCAGGCGCGGGACCCCAAGCTGCCCATCATTTTCATCACGGCCGGCGGCACGAGCGACACGACGATCGAGGCGATGAAGCTGGGGGCCTACGATTATCTGTTGAAGCCCCTCGATCTGCCCAAGCTGAGGGACTTGGTCGAGCGGGCCTTGGAGATTCGCCGCCTGATGCAGGTCCGCGTCGAGCTCCCCACCAACGACGCGCCCAGCTCCGACGGCGACCAGATCATCGGCCGCAGCCCGGCCATGTGCGAGGTCTTCAAGGCGATCGGCCGGGTCGCACCGCAGAACGTCACCACGCTGATCGTCGGGGAGAGCGGGACGGGCAAGGAGCTGGTGGCCCGCGCCATTTATCACCACAGCGTCCGGGTCTCCGAGCGGTTTTTGGCCCTCAACTGCGCCGCGTTGCCCGAGTCGCTTCTGGAAAGCGAGCTGTTCGGACACGAAAAGGGCTCCTTCACCAGCGCCAATTACCGCCGCATCGGCAAGTTCGAGCAGTGCGCCAAGGGGACGATCTTCCTGGACGAGGTGGGCGACATGTCCCCCTTGTTGCAAAGCAAGATCCTCCGCGTCTTGCAGGAGAAGCGGTTCGAGCGGGTGGGGGGGAACGAGACGATCGAGACCGACGTGCGGGTGATCGCCGCCACCAACCGCGACTTGAAGGAGATGGTGGCCAAGGGGACCTTCCGCGAGGACCTGTACTACCGCCTGAACGGCTTCACGATCAAGCTGCCGCCGCTGCGGGAACGGGGGGAGGACATCCTGTTCCTCTTGGAGCACCTCCTGTCGAAGTTCGCACGGGAGCTGAACAAGCCGGACGTCCACGGCATCGCGCCGGAGGCGCTGGAGGTGTTGACGCGTTACTCGTGGCCGGGGAACGTGCGGGAGCTGGAGGCGGTGGTGCGTCAGTCGCTGCTCAACACGACGGGCAACGTGATCCTGCCCGACTTTCTGCCCGACCCGGTGCGCATGGGGAACCCGAGCGCCTCGACGTCGGCTCCGTCGGCGAACACGCTGCCCAGCGACCTGCGGCCCTTTGTCGACGACTGCCTGCGTCGCGACTCGGAGGACATGTACGCGGCCAGCGTGGAGATGATGGAGCGATACCTTCTCACGCGGGTGCTGCGGCACGCGCAGGGGAACCAATCGCAGGCGGCCCGCATGCTGGGCATCACCCGCGGCAGCCTGCGAAACAAGATGCGCGCCCTGCGGATCCAGGTCGGCAACACCGTCAAAGTCGACGAGTTCGCGGCCGCCGCGCCTCTTCGTAGACGCCTGTGCACCGGTGTAAGATGCACCGCGCAGACGGTGGCGCACCGGGGGTTTTTGCTCCGTCGCCGAGAGCGGGTGGCTTCGTCGGCAAACCGTCCGCAAGCATTCGGCTCTTATTAGCCCTCTTATTGGCCGCTGTATCGCCACCGTCAAAGGTGCCTTCCCACGTTGTCGCACGACCCGCCTTTTGGCTGGGGCGGCATACGGTTTGCCCGCCTACTGGAGTCTCGTGGAAAACGGACGCTGTCCGTATTTCGAGTTCAGGCTTTAAGGCAGTAAGGAGCAAGAAATGACACACATTTGTTGCGTGCGGGGAACCACCTTGCGCGGCATGCTGCTATTCGCAGCCGCCGCAATGGTGGTCGGTGTCGCACGAGGCCAGTCCACCCAACAGAACCCCGGCGGTGCGAGTTCCGGTCAGACGCCTGGCAGCAGCCAGCCCGGTCAGCCGACGACCCAACAGGCTGGTCAGCAAGCGGACCAGCAGCCAGCGAACCAGAATGACGCCATTGGGGCCAAATTTGAGGCCGCGGCTCAAGGAGAAAAAGGGCTGCGCGTCCAGAGCGTGGAAGCAAACAGTCCGGCGGCCGAGGCTGGACTCCAGGCTAATGACCGAGTCCTTTCGGTCGATGGGCGGCCTTTTATGAAGCCCCGGCATCTCGAAGCCTACCTGAGTGCCCAGGCCGGCCGGCCCGTGCCGCTCGTCATCGATCGCAACGGCCGTCAGTCAACAGTCGAAATCATGCCTGGCCGACGCAAGGCGACCACGGGTGGCTCGGCGTCCTTCTGCAAGAGCCGGAACAGAACGCTCCCAATGTGCCCGGCGGCCAGAACGCACAGCAGGGACAGGGCGGACAGAAGGCCCCCAACGCCGAGAACGCTCCGGCTCGCAAAGGGCGCCGAGGTCGCCCAAATCGCTCCCGAGGGGCCTGCGGCCCGAGCCGGCTTGCGGCCCGGCGACGTCATCGTCCAAGTCAACGGCAAAGAAATTGACGACGCAGCCGAACTCGTCGCGGACATCCACGAGATGAAGCCTGAAGCAAAAGCCGAATTCACGGTGCTTCGCGACAATCAAGAACAGAAGATCCCCGTCACCTTGGGCAACCGCAGTGAAGAGTATGCGGAAGGTCAAGGTCAACCCGGCCAGGGGCAGTTTGGCCAGGGTCAGTTCGGTCCCGGTCAATTTGGCGGACCGTTCCCCGGTCAATTTCCGCCGCGGCAATTCCCGCAGGGGCCAAACGGCCCGTTCGCGGGAGGCCAGCAGTTCGGGAATCCGAACGGGTCGCAGCAGTTTCACCAGCAGCTTATGGATCAGAATCAACGGATCGAGCAAGAGCTGCGACAACTGCGCGACGAGGTCAAGCAGTTGCGTGAACAACTGCAGAAAAAGTAACTTGAAACCCGGCACAAGGGAGAGCAAATCATGAGACGAGCAGTCTGCACATCATTGTTTATTGCAGCTTTTGTCGTGGCTGCCACGGTCTTCGACGCAACCTCGGCCCAGGCCCAACGACGCGATGGCGCTGGCGGGGCGCTGGGCGGGGCGCTGGCGCGGAGGGGGCCGCGGCTACTACGGCGCCAATTATGGCGGCGGCTACTATCCGGCATACGGCTACGGCTACGGCTACCCGTACGCTTATTCCGGCTATCCCTACTACGGTGGCGGGTATAACAGCGGATATTACGCCTCCCCCGCCTATGGCTCTGCATACTACGGCGGGGGGCCGGCGATCTACGGCGGAGTCGGCCGGCGCGGCGTCGGATTTGGATTCGGTTGGTGGTGAGACGGGACCACGGTCCGCAGTCCATCATCGTCAATCTGTCGATTGAGAACAGAGCGCGGCGGCGCATCTTTGCTGGCTCGAACGCCGGCCAAGATGCGTCTCCGCGTTTCTGCGACGGCGTACGAATTTGACACTGGTAAAACCCCCGGTCATGAACGAGAATCAGGTCAGAGTTGGCCGCAACGGAGCGCTCGGTATCTCTTTCAGCAGCACGAGGAGCGCGGATCAACGACGACGGCCGACTTTGGCGTTCGTCCGAGTACACGGAGGCGTCGCGAGAAATGTCGCCATTCTGGCCTCCGCTGGCTCTTCTCATTCGCCTCTCAAGATTAGAGGCCGCGTGAAACGCAATCGCTTCGATTCCGGAAAGCGTCCTCTTTATTCCCTAACCTGGGCCTGACGGCTCGCTTTCTTTGCGAGGACCGATATGCCTCGGCTTCAAGAACCCCCTACAAATTCCAATGAGATGACGACCCTGGTCACGGCGTTGACCGCCTTGAAACGAGGAAAGCAAGGGGTCCGTCTGCCCATGGAATGGACGGGCCTGGCCGGCAAAGTGGCCGACGTGTTTAACGACGTCGTCGAACTCAACGAGCGGATGGCCGACGAGCTCGCCCGGCTGAGGCGCGTCGCCGGCAAAGAGGGGAAGCTGGCCGAGCGAATGTCCCTGGGGGACGTGGGCGGATTCTGGGACGAGTCGGTCAAATCGGTCAATGCGATGATCGATGACTTGGTGCATCCCACCAGTGAAACGGCGCGCGTTATCGGCGCGGTGGCTCAGGGTGACCTCTCCCAAACCATGGCCTTGGAGGTCGACGGCGTGCCCCTCAAGGGAGAGTTCCTGAAGACGGCCCGCACGATCAACAAGATGGTCGATCAGCTCAGCTCATTCGCCAGCGAAGTCACCCGCGTTGCGCGTGAAGTGGGGACCGAAGGAAAACTGGGCGGACAGGCTCGCGTGCAAGGCGTCGCCGGCACGTGGAAAGACCTGACCGAAAGCGTCAACAGCATGGCGAGCAACCTGACGAGCCAGGTCCGCAATATCGCCGAAGTGACCAAAGCCGTCGCCGACGGCGACTTGTCCCGAAAAATCACGGTCGACGTCAAGGGCGAGGTGCAGGAGCTCAAGAACACCATCAACACGATGGTCGACCAATTGCGATCGTTCGCCTCCGAGGTGACCCGCGTCGCCCGCGAAGTGGGGACCGAAGGCAAGCTCGGCGGCCAGGCCGACGTGCAGGGTGTCGCCGGCACGTGGAAAAGCCTCACGGACAGCGTCAACAGCATGGCGGGCAACCTCACCGGCCAGGTCCGCAACATCGCCGAGGTGACGACCGCCGTTGCCAACGGCGACCTGTCCAAGAAAATCACCGTCGACGTCAAGGGAGAAATCCTCGAGTTGAAGAACACCATCAACACGATGGTCGATCAACTGAGCTCCTTTGCCGCGGAAGTCACCCGCGTGGCCCGCGAGGTGGGAACGGAAGGAAAACTGGGCGGCCAGGCCGACGTCCCCGGCGTCGCTGGCACGTGGAAGGATCTCACCGACAGCGTCAATATGATGGCCGGCAATCTCACCGGCCAGGTCCGCAACATCGCCGACGTCACCAAGGCCGTCGCAACCGGTGACTTGTCGAAGAAGATCACCGTCGACGTCCGCGGCGAAATCCTCGAGCTGAAGAACACCATCAACACGATGGTCGATCAGCTCCGGTCGTTCGCGGCGGAAGTCACCCGCGTGGCCCGCGAAGTGGGGACCGAAGGCAAGCTCGGCGGCCAGGCCGACGTGCAGGGCGTCGCCGGCACGTGGAAGGACCTCACCGACAGCGTCAACTTCATGGCCGGCAATCTCACCGCCCAGGTCCGCAACATCGCCGACGTGACGACCGCCGTCGCCACCGGCAACTTGTCCAAGAAGATCACCGTCGACGTCAAAGGCGAAATTCTCGAGTTGAAAAACACCATCAACACGATGGTCGATCAACTGAGCTCCTTTGCCGCGGAAGTCACCCGCGTGGCCCGTGAAGTGGGGACCGAAGGGAAGCTCGGCGGCCAGGCGAACGTGAAAGGCGTCGCCGGAACATGGAAGGACCTGACCGACAGCGTCAACTTCATGGCCGGCAACCTCACCGCCCAGGTCCGCAACATCGCCGATGTGACGACCGCCGTCGCCACCGGCAACCTGTCGAAGAAAATCACCGTCGACGTCAAAGGCGAAATCCTCGAGCTGAAGAACACCATCAACACGATGGTCGACCAGTTGCGCTCCTTCGCCTCCGAAGTGACCCGCGTGGCCCGCGAAGTGGGGACCGAAGGCAAGCTGGGCGGCCAAGCCGACGTGCAGGGCGTGGCCGGCACGTGGAAGGACCTGACCGACAGCGTCAACTTCATGGCCAGCAACCTGACCGGCCAGGTCCGCAACATCGCCGATGTGACGACCGCCGTCGCCACCGGCAACCTGTCGAAGAAAATCACCGTCGACGTCAAAGGCGAAATCCTCGAGCTGAAGAACACCATCAACACGATGGTCGACCAGTTGCGTTCCTTCGCCTCCGAGGTGACCCGCGTCGCCCGCGAAGTGGGGACCGAAGGCAAGCTGGGCGGCCAGGCCGACGTCCCGGGCGTGGCCGGCACGTGGAAGGACCTGACCGACAGCGTCAACTTCATGGCCAGCAACCTGACCGGCCAGGTCCGCAACATTGCCGACGTGACGAAAGCCGTGGCCGCCGGCGACCTGTCAAAGAAAATCACCGTCGACGTCAAGGGCGAAATCCTCGAGCTCAAGAACACCGTCAACACGATGGTCGACCAGTTGCGTTCCTTCGCCTCCGAGGTGACCCGCGTGGCCCGTGAAGTGGGAACGGAAGGAAAGCTGGGCGGGCAGGCCGACGTCCCGGGCGTGGCCGGCACGTGGAAGGACCTGACCGACAGCGTCAACTTCATGGCCAGCAACCTGACCGGCCAGGTCCGCGGAATCGCCAAAGTGGTGACCGCCGTCGCCAACGGCGACCTCAAGCGGAAGCTGACCGTGGAAGCCAAGGGAGAAATCGCCGAACTGGCCGAGACGATCAACGAAATGATCGACACGCTGGCGACGTTCGCCGACCAGGTAACGACGGTCGCCCGCGAGGTGGGGGTGGAAGGGCAGCTCGGCGGGCAGGCCAAGGTCCCCGGCGCCGCGGGAACCTGGAAGGCGCTCACCGAAAACGTCAACCAGCTTGCGGCCAACCTCACCACGCAGGTGCGGGCCATCGCCGAGGTGGCAACGGCCGTCACCAAGGGCGATTTGACGCGCTCCATCAAGGTCGGCGCCCAAGGGGAAGTCGCGGCCCTCAAGGACACCATCAATGAAATGATCCGCAACCTGCGTGACACCACGCAGAAGAACACCGAGCAGGACTGGCTCAAGACCAATCTGGCTAAGTTCAGCCGCATGCTGCAGGGCCAGCGCGACCTCACCAACGTCGGCCGCATGATCCTGTCGGAGTTGTGTCCCGTCGTCACCGCGTTGCAAGCGGAGTTCTTCGTGCTCGACGCCACCACCAGCGAGCCGCAGCTCAAGCTGTTGGCCGGCTACGGGACCAACGGCAAGGCTGGGCCGGGCAAACGAATCGGCCTCGGCGAGGGGCTCGTCGGCCAGTGCGCGCTCGACAAGAGCAAGATCCTGCTGACGAACGTTCCAGCGGACTACATCCGCGTCTCATCGGGACTGGGTGAAACCGCGCCGCGGAGTGTCCTGGTGCTGCCCCTGATCTATGAAGGGCAGGTCCGCGGAGTGCTGGAGCTGGCCACCTTCGAGGGGTTCAACCCCACGCACCAGGCCTTCCTCGAGCAGCTCGCCGAGTCGATTGCCATCGTGCTCAACACGATCGACGCCAACATGCTCACCGAAGACCTGCTCAAGCAGTCGCAGTCGCTGGCGCATCAGTTGCAAATCCGCCAGGAAGAGCTGCAGCAAACCAACGAAGAGCTGCAAGAGAAGGCCCGGCTCTTGGCCCGGCAGAATCAGGAAGTGGAACGGAAGAACGCGGAAGTTGAGCAGGCCCGGCAAGAACTCGAGGAAAAGGCCAAGCAGCTTGCCCTCACCTCCAAGTACAAATCGGAGTTCCTGGCCAACATGTCGCACGAGCTGCGCACGCCGTTGAACAGCCTGCTGATCCTGTCCGACCAGCTCTCCAAGAACGTCGAAGGAAACCTGACCTCGAAACAGACCGAGTTCGCCAAGACGATCCATTCGTCGGGCAACGACCTTTTGACCCTCATCAACGACATTCTGGACCTGTCGAAGATCGAATCGGGCACGGTCGTGGTCGATGCGGTGGATCTCCCCTTCGAGGATCTGCGGAACTTTGTCGAACGCACCTTCCGCCACGTGGGCGAAACGAAGAACGTCGAGTTTCTCGTCGACTTCGATTCGCAGTTGCCCAAGTCGATCTTCACCGACTCGAAGCGCCTGCAGCAGATCATCAAGAATCTGCTCTCCAACGCGTTCAAATTCACGCATCGCGGCCAGGTCAAGCTCAGCGTGCAGCCCGTCCACGACGGTTGGGCAGCGACCAACGACAACCTGAACCGCGCCTCTGCGGTTCTGATGTTCGAAGTGACCGATACGGGAATCGGCATCGCTCCGGACAAACAGCAGATCATTTTCGAGGCGTTTCAGCAGGCCGACGGCTCGACCAGCCGCAAATACGGCGGCACGGGGCTGGGGCTGGCCATCAGCCGCGAGCTCTCGCGTCTGCTGGGCGGCGAAATCCGACTCGTTTCCGCGCCCGGCCGCGGAAGCGTATTCAGCCTGTACCTGCCGGCCCGATTCACGCCTCCGCGCACCGCCCGCAAGTCTCCTTCGGAAGAGGCGTCCGCGGCGGCTGCTTCCCGGCGAACTGCCGTGACGGCCCCCGAAACGGGCCGTTCTACCGAGGCGGCCGAGCCGTCACGCGCTGGCGGCAACGGCAACGGCCATCGGCCCTTGCAGCCGGCGACCGAAGTTCCCGAACCGGACCTGTACGATTTCGTGAATGAGGCCGGCGACGACCGCGACGACATTCAGTCGGGCGACCAGGTCCTTCTGATCGTCGAAAACGATGAAGCCTTTGCCCGCTTCCTGCTCGAATCGGCTCGCAACAAAGGAATGAAGGGGCTGGTGACCTCCCTCGGCGCAACGGCGCTAGCACCTCGTCCGCCAGTACCAGCCGCACGCCGTCACGCTCGATCTCCATCTTCCCGACATCGACGGCTGGCGAGTCTTGGAGCGGCTGAAATGCGACGTCGCCCTGCGGCACATCCCGATTTGCGTCATCTCGACGGATGAGTCGCGAGACCGGGCGCTGCAATCCGGTGCCCTGGCCTTCTTGGCCAAACCGATCCCCAGTCACGATCTCGTCGATCGATTGCTCGACCGGCTCAGCCGCTTCGTTGCGCGGACCACGAGAAGTGTGCTGGTCTTCGAACCGGACCCGGAGCGCCGCCAGAAGCTCGTGGAGTGCCTCGACGGCAAGGAGGTTCAAATCGAGACGGCCGGCGATGTCGGCGAAGCGATGTCGCTCCTCCGCGAGGGATCCGTCGACTGTGTCGTCGCAGGACCGGCGTCGGCGGAGTTCGCGGAGGCGCTCGCCGAGTTTGCCGAGGCCGGTCCGATCGAATTCGGCCGTTTGAACGTCGTGGCCTGCGCCGAAGCCGAGCTCACGGAGGCCGCCTGGGGCCGGCTCGCGCACGCCAGCACGTTCAGCCATGCGCGGTCGTTGGACCGCGTGCTCGATCTGACGGCCTTATATGGCCATCGTTCGATCCTGCGGCTTCCCGAGCAGAAGCGGCAAGTCTTGCTCGATCTGTATCAGTCCGACAAACCGTTGGCGGGACGAAAGGTTCTGATCGTCGACGACGATATCCGCAACATTTTTGCCCTCTCGACGGTCCTGGAGGAGCACGAGATGCAGGTCATCTCGGCCGACAACGGACGGGATGCCATCCACTGCCTGCGGGAAGATCCGGACGTCGACATCGTGCTGATGGACATCATGATGCCCGAGATGGACGGCATGGAGACCATGCGCGAAATCCGTAAGATCCCAAACCTCAAGGAGCTTCCGATCGTGGCCGTGACCGCCAAGGCGATGAAGGGCGACCGTGAGAAATGTATCGAAGCGGGCGCTGGGACTATCTGGCCAAACCGGTCGACGGCAATCAGATGCTGGCCGTGCTGCGCGTGGCTGCATCGCTGAGTTGACTTCCGAGGACATCGCATGTCGCATGCCGACCGGATCATGATCCTTCTGGTCGACGATCGGCCCGAGAATCTGCTCGCTTACCAAGCCATTCTGGCGGAGCTCGACCTCGAATTGGTCTTTGCCCGCTCGGGGGCCGAAGCTGCTCAAGCAGGTTCTGGCGCACGAATTTGCCATCATCCTGCTCGACGTGAACATGCCGGGCATCGATGGATTCGAGACGGCCAGCCTCATCCGCAATCGCAAGCGGTCGGCGCACACCCCGATCATTTTCGTCACCGCCTTCCCCGACGACGTCCGTGCGTCGCAGGGATACGCTTACGGAGCCGTCGACTATTTGCAAACCCCCGTCGTCCCGCAGATCCTGCGGGCCAAGGTCAAGGTCTTCGTCGAACTTTTTCGAATGACGCGCGAGGTCAAGCGCCAGAGCGAAGAACGCTTTGCCTTGGCCCACGAACGCATGAGACGGACCGCTGCCGAAGAGGCCAATTCGCGCCTCACGTTCCTTGCCGAAGTCACCGCGGTCGTGGGACGCTCGCTCGATGACACGGTGACGGCCCGCGACACCGTGCGGCTCACCGTGCCGGCGCTTGGCGACCACGCGGTCGTCGCGCGGCGCGATGCGGCCGGCAACGCCTGGCGGATCATTCAAGCCGTCGCGCAGGCCGACACAGTCTCGATCGAGGAGTTCTCGAGCATCGAGCGGATTCCACCCCCGCTTGCCGAGGCACTCGCCCGGACGCTCTCCAGCGGCACCGTCGAGTTGCTGGCCGGTTCGTCGGCTGATCTCGCCGGGGAAGATCCGCAGATCGTCGTCTTTCCTCTCTCGGGCCAGAAATCGATCCTTGCCGCGCTGGGCATCTCACGCGCGCCATCCGGCCGGCGCTTCAGCCCGGCCGATTTCACAATCGCCGAGGCCCTTGCGGCCAGGGCCGCGATCGCCCTGGAGAATGCCCAGCTCTACAAGGATTTAGAGCAGGCGGACCGTCAAAAGAACGAGTTCCTCTCGATGCTGGCGCACGAGCTGCGCAATCCCCTGGCGCCGATCCGCACGGGGGTCGACGTCCTGCGACTTCGCGGCGACGACCAGCCCGAGGTTGTTTGGGCCCGAGACATGATCGAACGCCAGACGACGCAATTAGTGCGGCTGGTGGACGACCTCCTGGACGTCTCGCGGATCACCGGAGGAAAAATTCGCCTGGAGCTGGAACGCGTCGACGTCGCGGCCATCGTGGCCACCGCGGTCGAAACCAGCCGCCCCCTCATCGATGAAGCCGGCCACGAGTTGACCGTCTCGTTGCCCGACGAAACGCTCTGGGTCAACTGCGACCGCGTCCGCCTCTCCCAGGTTCTCTCGAATCTGCTCAACAATGCCGCCAAATACACTCGGGGCGGCGGCTCGATCTGCCTCACGGTCCAGCGCGATGGGTCGGAGGCCGTCTTTCGGGTCCGCGACAACGGCATCGGCATTCCCGGTGAGATGCTGGCCAAGGTCTTCGACCTGTTCACGCAGGTGGAGCGTTCGCTCGACCGGTCGCGCGGAGGGTTGGGGGTTGGCCTCGACGCTGGCCCGCCGCTTGATTGAAATGCACGAAGGCCGCATCGACGTAGCGAGCGAGGGTCCCGGCCTCGGCAGCGAGTTCACGGTCCGTCTGCCCGCCGCTTCCCCGGCTGCGCCGGAAGAGGTCGCGACCGGGGGGGCTCCCGCCGCCGAGCCGACTTCTCGCGTCCCGTTGCGGATCCTCGTCGTCGACGACAATGTCGACGCGGCCGACAGCGTGGCATGGCTTTTGCGCAGCCGAGCACACGAGGTGCGCACCGCGCACGACGGCCGCTCAGCCATCGAAGTGGCCAAAGAGTTCCGACCCCAGGTCGTTGTGCTCGACTTGGGCTTGCCGAAGCTCGACGGATATGAAGTGAGCCGGCGGCTGCGCAGCGCCTCCGGCACGAGAGATGCGCTGATCGTCGCCGTCAGCGGATACGGCCAGGACGAGGACCGCCGCCGTTCGAGCCAGGCCGGCTGCGACTATCATTTCATCAAGCCGGTGGATTTCCAAACCTTGCTGGGCGTGCTCCGCGAGGCGGACGAGAACCGGGGCCATGCCAACGAACTCGAGCGGATCGAATCTTGAACCGCAGCGCCCGGAGCGCCGCCTGCAAGGTGAGACGAATGCCACGCCCACGGCCTTGCTTGGGCGCGTTGGTGGATTAAAAAAAACACGCTCGCCGCAAGCGGCGAGCGTGGCATTCGGCGGGTCGATTGTTTGCCTTAATCGCGCTCTCGGATTTCGCGATCGGTCCGCGAGGCTTGGCGGTGTTCGTGACGGTACTTCCACGGCTCGACCGGCTGCCGGTCTCTCCACAGTCCGCGATGATGCTCGCGCGCTTCCCGCTCGGCCTCGGCGAACTCCCGGACGTTCTCATGTTCCGCGTGGTGCCATCCATATCCCTCGCGAACCTGGTCGAGGTTGATGTGACGGTCGCCGACATAAATTCGGCCGCAGTTCCTTCCCTCGCTGTCGACTTCGACGGGGTCGAAACGGATATCTTGCCCGTAAATCTTCGCCGAGAGGCTTTCCTTCGCAGGGCTCCAGTACGGCTGCCCTTTCTCCGGGGCGTCGACGCCGTACAGACAGACGTGGTGGCGGCGGCCGCCTTCGTCCAAGATCGTGCACGTATCGCCGTCGTCGACGGAGACGACTCGGCCGCGGATCGACCGGTGTTCATAACGCCGCTCGTCGCGCCTCTCGTCGGCAGAGACTACGGCGACAAGGCAAAACACAAAAGAAACAGCAACCAGGGAACGTGAGAGCATGAAAGGCTCCTTTCTTGGGCGGGGTTGTAGCCCGCCCCCCTGATTCCTGCAATGGGGACTTACAGGCAATCGTGGTAAAATATGGAGCCTCAGGATGTCCGGACCAGGATCTCCGGACGGTAGATCGTCGTTCCCTTGACGACCACTTTCACTTTGGGCCAGCCCTCGGCCGGCGTCAGGACTTCGAACTCCCCGTCGCCGACGAGAATCGAGTCGCCCGAAACGGCCGTGCCGACCGCGGGATGCCAGTAGACGGCCATTCGTGGCGAGATCTGAAATTCGCTCTGCGGGATTAAGGGCGTTTCGCACAGCTCGTAGCCGATGATCTCCGCCTGCTCCGTTTTTTCCCACTGGTCGTCGCAGCCGAACTTCTCGTAGATTCGCGCGAGGCGATTCCAAATCTCGAACATCCCCCAGTTCGCCTGGGTGAAGAACATGCCCGTTGCCTGGAGCACCATCGTGCGGTGATGGTCGTCGGCGACCTCTTTGGGCGGCGTGCCGAACGATACCGTTCGCGACACGCCCAGACACAGCCCGTGTTTGCGGCCGATCGCGGTGACCACAACGTATCGCTGCACCTGGTCGTTGCCGAACGTCCAATGCGGGTAGGTCTGCGAGCGCCCGTCGGCGCAAACTTGAATGCGTTCCGGCAGGATATGATGGCGGATGAGCCGGTGGGCGACCTCTCCGGCGATCTCGGCCTCCGTTTGGCCCGGTTCACAGTTACGGCAGGTCGCTTCCAGCGCGTGCGCCAACTCCGGCCCCATCTCGCGTAGCCGCCGGCATTCGACGGTCGTGAATGGAATCCGCAGCCCGGTCAACTCTGCGGCCGTCTCATTGGTGCCAGGAAACCCCGTGTCGCTGGCGACGGCCCGCCCGCGGCAAAGATCCTCAAACAGGCGCTGCGCGGTTCGTGCCAGGGGCGCTCTTTCAACTGAAAGCCCAGCCCTTGAAGCTCGCGATCGAAAAGCTGGGCCGACTCGGAATTCGTCGTGACGACGACCCGGGCCTCCGGCGTGATGAACAGGCCCGCCGACGCGTCGGACGATCCGGCCCGCGAACAGTCGCCGCCCGATGTAAACCAGGAAAAATTCAAGGGCCGCTGCAAGAGCAGCGCATCAAACTGGCGGGATTCCAAGAATCGCGTGACGACCGTGTGCTTGTGCTGGATGTCGGAGACCCGGTCGACATCGATCGTTTGGAACTCCGAAGACGGCATCGGCCCGGCGGGCTTCCACATGGCGGTCGACATTCAATGGCTCCCGAACGTGCGCAACCCGAATGAGTCCCCTTTGTCCGCGCACCCTCATTGTACGTCATCCCGCGACGGTTGGCCCACAGCGGCGATTGCCGCCGTTCGTCTTTTCCCCTCCCAGGCCAATTGGATCGGCCATCGGCGGATAGGGAAAACGACGTACCTTGCAAGATATCCGTTATTCTATCCCAAAGTGCGGTAAACGAGGACGTTTGTCAACATGAATCCGGGGGGTTTCCCCCGACATAAGTTCGCCTTCCGCGTAGAATTCACCCTAAATTGAACCGGATAGGCCATGCACGTTTGACCGAACAAGGCAAAAGAGATTCACAATGCGGGCGGCACCATTTACAGCGGCTCGGTCCGCCTGCCGAAGCCGCGGTTTTGCGAAATCCCGGCTTACGCCGACTTCGACTTCGTCCTGCTCGACGGCGAAAACGCCGCAGCCGATGCCGCTCCGTTTGACCGGCTGACGCAGTCTGCCCGCCAGTTTCTCGAGCCGTTGGGGTGGTGATGCAGGTTCTCATCATCGGCTGCGGTTATTTGGGCCGCGCGCGTCGCCGCGCTGTGGCGCTCGCGCGGTCATTCGGTCTCGGCCCTCACGCGTTCCGCTGACAATGCCGCGACGTTCCGATCGCTGGGAATCGAACCGGTCGTGGGCGACGTCTTGGAAGCCGGCAGCCTTCGATCGCTTCCCTCGGCAGACCTCGTTCTCTATGCCGTTGGTTACGACAAGCACGCAGGCACCGGCAAGCGCGAGGTCTACGTACAGGGGCTGGAGAACGTGCTGCGGCAGATCGCACCGCGGGTCGGGCGGTTTCTTTACGTGTCGAGCACCAGCGTCTACGGCCAGGACGCCGGCGAATGGGTCGACGAAACGTCTCCATGCCTCCCGGTGACGGGCGACGGTCAGATTTGCCTCGCCGCCGAGGAGATCGTAAGGTCGCATTTTCCGCTCGACACGGGCGTCCCCGGCCGCCAGTGCTTTTCGACGGCCGGCGCGATTGTGCTGCGTTTCTCCGGAATCTACGGCCCTGGTCGACTGCTGCGCCGCATCGAATCCGTGCGCAGCCGGGAACCGATCCTCGCCAATCCCGAGGGCTTTTTGAACCTGATCCATGTGGATGACGGCGCGCGGGTCGTGACAGAGCTCGGGGAACGCGGTCATCCGGGCGCGACCTATCTCGTAACCGACAACAAGCCGATCCGCCGACGGGATTATTACGCCCGGCTGGCGGAGCTCGTCGGCGCTGCCCCGCCGATCTTCCAAACGGATGCCGCCAGCGCAAGCCGCCTCAACAAGCGCTGCTCGAACGCCCGCATCCGCGCCGAACTCGGTGACATTCTGCGCTTTCCCACGTTCGATACCGGCCTGGCCGACGCGGTCACCAGTGGATCGGCAGTCCCGCCACCGTAGACGATTCAATGTCCGCCGGTAGGTCGGCGGCGCGGCAATAGTCTCCCGACGGCGCATCGCCGGCCGGGATTCCCGCGAGCGAGAGAAAATTCGCCAGCAGGCGATGGCCCGATTCGGTCAGCACGGATTCGGGATGGAACTGGACGCCAAAGAGGGGCCGCGTTTGGTGCTCGAGGGCCATCACCACTCCGTCTTCCGTGCGCGCGGTGACGCGCACCTCCGGCGGTAGAGTCTCTTCGACCACGCAGAGCGAGTGGTAACGGGCCGCCCGGAACGGGTTGGAGAGACCGGCGAACAGGGGGGTCGATTCGTGCCGCACGAGCCAACTCGCGCCGTGGACCGGCGCCGGTGCGCGGACGACGCGTCCGCCGAATGCTTCACCGATCGCCTGGTGGCCGAGGCAGACACCCAGCATGGGAATCGAAGCCGATAGCGCCCGTACGAGCTCCACGGAAATCCCCGCCTGGCCGGGCGTGCAGGGGCCCGGCGAGATCACGACCGCCTGCGGGGCCAGCCGCTCGATGTCGGCAACCGAAACGGCGTCATTGCGCACGACCTCGGTCGCGCAGCCCAACTCGCGCAAGTAGCGGGACAGGTTGTAGACGAAGCTGTCGTAGTTGTCGAGAACAAGGATCATCGAATCGGTCCAAAGTCCAAGGCCCAAAGTCCAAGGTCAAAAAAGAGAGCACGGCTGTGATCGCTTTGGACCTTGGACCTTGGACATTGGACCTATTCCGCTCTGAGGGCCCGCAACATGCCGGCAGCCTTGTGCAGCGTCTCCTCGTATTCGCCTTGTGGGCTGGAGTTGGCGACGATTCCACCGCCGACGCCGCATTGAATCCAGCCGCGGCGGCAGACGAAGGTACGGATCAGGATGTTGCTGTCGACGGCTCCGTCGAAACCGGCGTAGAACAGGCTTCCACAATACGGACCGCGGACGGTCGGCTCCAGTTCGGCGATGATCTCCATCGCCCGCACCTTCGGTGCATCCGGTGATCGAACCGCCGGGGAAGACGGCGCGAAACAGGTCCCACACATCGTTGCCGGTCTCGAGGCGGCCACGGATTTCCGAGACCAGATGCTGCACCGTCTCGTATGTTTCGACGGCACACAACTGGGGAACGCGGATGGAGCCGGCAGCGCACGCCCGCGACAGGTCGTTCCTCAGCAGGTCGACGATCATCACATTTTCCGCCTGGTCTTTTGCGCTTTCCCGCAGCTCGTCGCGCGTGAAGAGGTCGGCTTCCGGAAGGGGTCGCCGCTGCCGCGTCCCCTTGATGGGCCGCGTCTCCACTTCGCCGTCGCGAACAGAAACAAATCGCTCCGGCGAGGCGCTGACGACGGCCCAGTCTTCGAACGAGAGGAAACCGGCGAACGGCGCGGGGTTCTCACGCCGCAGTCGCTGGGCCAGGGCGATTGGGTCAATCCGGCTGGGGTACAGGAGCCGTTGGGAAAGATTTGCCTGAAAAATGTCGCCGGCGTGAATGTATTCGATTGTCCGCTGGACAGCCTGGATGTAATTCTCGCGCGAGAAATTGCTGGTCAGACCGTCGAGTCCCGGCGCTGCAAACTGGCGTGCGAGTCGCTCGCGCGGAAGGACCGAGCCCGATTTGGACGAAGCCGTGCGTGACGCGCCTGAACCTGGGCGGGCCTTTAGCCGCGATTGGACGATTCGCAGGCGTTCGGCCGCCCGGCGCGAGCGGTCGTTGTCGCTTGCAGCCGGCAATCCGTGTGAAATGATCCAGGCCCGCCTCTGCCGATGGTCCCAGGCCACCACCCAGTCGTAAAACCCCACGGCCAGATCGGGGAGTGCGAACTCGTCGGTCGTGGCCCGCGAAATTCTCTCGAACGCTCCTCCGAGCTCGTAGGAGAGGAGGCCGGCAACGCCCCCCTGGAACGGCGGAAGACCCGCGATCGGCTCGGATTGACATTCGCGCAGCATGGTGCGCAGCCGTTCAAACGGATCGGCTCCGAACCGCATCCTTTGCAGAGTCACCGTTTCAAAGGGATCGGCAGCCAGAAACGAATACCGCCCGGTCGGCTCGCGGAGCAGCGCGCTGTCGAAAAACACCAGCCCCGGCTGATCCGCGAATGCACGCATCGCGTCCGTCACTTCCGGACAGGGACACAATTCCTCGACGAGGGGAGCTTTCATGACGGTCGATCCGGGATGTCCTCCCCCCGGCCGGTTCGACGCTCGGATCGGCGTTCGGCCTCCGGCCGGTTCCTGTGCGAGACTTCGGGGACTGTCAGGAAACCCCAGGAGAGGGCCTGGTCCTGCGTGTACTGCTTGCCCAGCGCGAGCGCCGTGGCCGCCTTGCACAGCTCGTATCCGAGGTAAAAGGCATGCAGGGGCTCGAGCGCCTTTCCCGCCGCGGCCGCTTGCCGCATGAGATCGAAGGGGTCGTTCCCCCTCCAGTGCCCGTCGCGGTTGAGAAGATGAATCGCCCCGCCTTGCACGAAGACGCGGTAATTGGGATCGGTAATCCGCTCTGCGAGCTGCGAGATTTCCTCCTCCGTCATCTCGATGACCTTCGGGTCGCGGAGCATCGCCAGTCGCGAGTCGAGATGCTTGGGCAGCAAGCCGTGCGCGAGGCTGTGGCACACGAGCCGCCGCGCGAAGTCAAGCTCGCGAACGGACGAGCGGGCCCAGTTGATCACCTGCGTGGTCAGCACGCTCCGGATTCCCAACTCCTGGCAGACGCCGGCCAAAAGGACGTTGATGCCGGCCGAGTCAACCTCGGTCAACTCGGTCACGTTGGCGACGCCCATCATCATTTCCGCTTGCGGCCAGCGATCTCGTGCCAGGACAAATCGATCAAGCGAACGGCTGAAACCGTGACCGATCGGTTCGAGAACCGGATCGATTCGGAACCTCGATTTGCAAGCGTCAAGTCGCTCGATCGTCGGGTCCAGCGAAGACAGGTCGCGGATGTCGTCGGGAATGGCCACGACTTCGGCCCCGAGCCTTGCGACCCAGTCGACATTCGTGCCGTTGCAGCTCAATACGAGTTCCGCACCGGCGGCGACGGCGTCCTCCACTTCGCGTCGGTTGAAGCTGTCGATCGACACGCGGCAACTCTCGCCGCGCAATATCCGCGTGACCTCGCCGGCTCGCCCCCACTCTTCTCCGGGGATGCAGCCGAGATCGATCACGTCGGCCCCGTCGTGCCGCAGGCTGGTTGCCAAGGCGACGATTTGCGAATCGGAGAGGCGCGGAGCATGATTGATCTCCGCAACGATTTCGATGTCGTAGCGGCTCAGATCGGGCGGCGGCTGCTTGCGGCCGAAATGGTCAGGCAAATCGTGGAGATCCTTCGGGCCTCGCTCGAAACGCATGCCGAAGCGGCTGGCCAGCACGCCGAGGTCGCCCTGGCACCAACCGGGGAGCACCACGCGATCGGCGGGCTCCTCCAACGAGAGTTTACGTCTTACCCAATCGACGTGCATCAGCGCGGCAACGCTGATTGGAAGGACCGCCACGCGATAATCGAAGCCCGACTTCCGTGCTCAGCCGCTCGACCAGTGCGCCGCAGGGAGAACTCGGCGAGCTTACCGGTTACGAAAACAATCCGCTCCCTCGTAGGAACCGGCGGACTGCCACCAATTTCCGGCGACGGCCGGCGCCCGGGCCTATCGCTCGAAACGTCCGGCTTGCATCGCGAGCTGTCCGCGATTTGTCTGCCGTTGGCCGTCGTCGGACGCTCCTCGGAAGCCATGGACGGACTCGAGTTCAATGCACCCAGTTTTTGGGGAATCCTTCCAGGGCAGCGCCTTCCGGCGGCTTCCATGTCACGACTTCGTGGATTTTGCGGCCAGCTCGACGTCATTCCACGTGATGGCATGCGCTCGGTGCGTCTGCAGCTTGACGGTGACCTGAGCATACCCGACGGAAAGGTCCGGATGGTGGTACGCCGCCTCGGCAAGGTACCCGATCGTGTTGACCAAGAGCAGCGTGTGGGGAAAGCCGGGAGTGCGATATTCGCGGCGCAGCCAGCCGTCGCGGACTTCCCAGCCCGGCAACGATTCCAATTCTTTCTTCAACTCGGCTTCGGAAATCGACCGGTATTCTGCCATTTCTGTTCTCCTGATGAATGTGACTCACGAATTCAGCGGACGGCTCCCCCGTTAACTCGAATCACCTGTCCTGTGATGAAGTCCGCGTCGTCGCTGGCGAGAAAGCGTGCCAGTTTGGCGACGTCCTCGGGCGTGCCCCAGCGCGCCAGAGGCGTCTCCTTCCGAACCCGCTCCTGCCAAACTTCACCGGCGGTTTGCCCCCACGCCGTGCGAATCCAGCCCGGCGCGATGCAGTTCACGCGAACGTGGGGGGCCAGGCTGACCGCCAGCGAGCGGCTAAAACCCATCACCGCGTTCTTCGACGCTGCAAATAGCTCGCCACTCAGCCCCTCCATTCCGCGGTCGGCCTGGTCCCAGCCGATATTCAAGATGACGCCGCGACGCGCCTCTGCCATCCGTTGGCCGGCCAGTCGCGACAAAAGGATTGCGCTTCGCACATCGACCTCCAGGCAGGCGCGCGAGCTTTTCGGCATAAGCTCAACCGCGATTCGTCACCGGTGAGAAGGTCGGCGCCGGCGTTGTTGACCCAGACATCCACGCCTCCGAAACAGCCCCAGGCCGCGTCGAGGAAAGCAGCCAACCCCTCCGCGTCGGCCAAGTCCGCAACGAGGACTCGTGCGGAACGGCCCAAGGCACGAATTTCAGTTGCGACCTGTTCGACAGCCGACTGTGATTGCCGGCAATGGACAACAACGTCGGCTCCGGCACGCGCGAATTCAAGTGCGATCGCCCGCCCAATTCCACTCGACGATCCGGTCACGACGGCCTTGCGGCCGAGAAGATCTCCGAATGCTGCGATGCTCACGCGATCACCCGTGTGCCAAAGCGACCAGCCTCGACTGCGCGACCGGGCGGCGTGCTACTTCGCGGCGACGGGCGCGCTCATCGGGAACGTAGACCCACTTCGTTGCCCCGATCTGTCGAATCTCTTTCGCGAACTGATCGTATTGATCGCCAAACCGCCGGTAGGGAACGAGGATGGTGCGGCGCAGAACCAAGGGCTTACCCGATTCGTCCTTGCCAATCTTGTACGCGTTCGAGAATCCCGAAAGATAAACCGAGAACGAAGTCGTCCGGGGATCGACGCCGCGGAACATGAAGACCCCGTATTCGGCGTTGTCGTGCTTGGAATCAGCGGAAGTCAGCTTGGGAAGGGGACCCGACATTTGGACCGAGGTCTTCAGGTCAAGCCGCTCGCGAGCTGCAATCACCGGCAAGGCTTCCGGCACGATGGAGTCGACGACCGCCCCGTGGATATCGCGATCCTGGATAACGAGGGTTGCACGGGGTACGCAGACCGGCGGGGGGGCGAATCCTGAACGTTGACGGGCGCCGAGTCGGCCGCCTCCGCCGGCTTCACGACCGGACGACGGACGACCTTATAAACAAGGTACCAGATCATCTCGCTCGACTTCGCACCCGTCCGGGGATTGACGGTCGGCACGAAGACCATCCTCATGGGCTTGAGCGCAACCTCGAGGGCCCACACGTCTTCCTGAGCGCGAAGCTCTTCGCCGGTGAAGCTGGGCTCGATGACCGTCGAGAAGCCCTGATCGGGTTCGGCGGCGTCGAGCTGCCACACAGCGAAGCCCGCCAGCGCGAGAGCCAGGCCTGCCAGACAGCACCAGCGGTGAAAACGCATGAATCGCTCCAGAAGCCCAATGCGGACGGTCTCGGCCGGCAATTGACCGGGCCGGCCGTCTTCCAGTCGTCAAATGGACACTCTCAACTATAGCAGTGTCGAAAAAGAAGGGTCAAGAAGCGGTTCGAGCCGTTCAGTATTGGTCGGTCGGACTCAGCAGCTTTTCGACCGCGTCGGCCTTGCTGGCCAGTTCGAGGACGCTGCGGCGGATTTCCTCCGCGTCGACCGTCGCCCGCGGATAGGTGTCGACCATGACGAATTGGGGGGTTCCACCGATTTCGCGGATGGCAAGGCCGCCGTGCGCCATTCTCGCATTGAGCCTGAGCCCCCTCTCGAAGAATTCGGGCCGTGCGTTGCCGCAAAAACTGGATAGAATCAGCAGCCGGTCCGCGACGGCGTGGTCGCTCGGCTCGATGTAGACGATTTGGCGGCGCCCCTCCGGCAGCCGAACCTCGATTTCGAAAATCTTCCCCGTCTCGCGTCCAGCCGACGTTCGCCTGACCGCGAAATGCGGTTTCCAGCAAAGTTTCCACGTCCGGTACGTCGCCGGCGACCGCGGCCAACAGTTGTAAAGCCTCCGCCGCGTTCTGCGGACGGTTTGCCGGCGCCTTGGCCATGAGTTGGGCCACGCATTCGGCAATCTCCAGCGGAACATCAACGCCCGCGGCACCCAAATCGGGGATCTGTTCACTCTGCACGCGCTCGGCCAACAGGCTGATTGAACCGCACGGATAGGGAACCTGACCCGTCAAGAGCACGTACAGGCAGACACCCAGGGCATAGACGTCGCTGGCCATACTGGCGGGCTGGCCGCAGAAAAGTTCCGGCGCCATGTAGTGCGGGGTCCCCACGAGGCACTCGGGCTCTTCCCGTTCGCTCCACCAGACGCGCTTGGCCAGGCCGAAATCGGCGATTTTCGGGATTGCCTGCACGGAGACCAGCACGTTGTCCGGCTTTAAGTCGCGGTGAATGATTCCCTCCTGGTGGGCGGCCGTGAGCCCCTCGGCAATCCGCACGGCCAGTGACATCGCGCGGGTCGGCAATAATCGCCGTTCGTACTCCACCAACCCCTGCAGGCTGCGCCCGGGAACAAATTCCATTTCGAGAAAACGATAGCCGCACGACTCGCCAATGGCGTGCGTGGTCACGATGTTGGGATGGACGAGGGCCGCTGCCGCCCGCCCTCGAGCAGGAAGCGGTGCACGTAGTCGACATCCGCCTGGCACACGCGGGGAGAGAGCACCTTTAAGGCACATTTGCGGTCGAGGTCCTCGTGATGCGCCAGGTAGACGCGGCCCATCGCACCGCAGCCCAAGAGCGCCTCGCAACGGTAAACGTGCAAGCGGCGGCCGACCAGGTCGTCAGGCGGCTGGGGCGAGGTCGGGGCCGCGGGAGCCTTCGCCGGCGCGGTCGGAACGTCGCGCAGCCAGAGGGTCTCGGCAAGCTGCCCTCCGCTCATCTGCGGCACCTCCGCACGGCAACGCGGACAGCGATGCGAGTCGGACGCTTGCAGGAACCGTTTGTTGCACGCGGGACAATAAATGGGAAAACCTCGCCAGATTTGCTGATGGCTGCGGCCGCAGACGCTCGTGCGAGCGCCTGACACGGCAGAAAAGTCGCCGCGAGCACCGTTCCTGTCAATCTACCCACCCGGATAGGCGCACGCTAGAATCGAGTTCGGCCGTGCCACGGTCCCAACGACAGAATCGCTGGCAGGAGGTGTCGCTCATGTTGCTTGAACCCGTCGAACGGGTGGACGCGAAGTCCGGGACAGAAATTCATTGAACACGTATTTACCGGTCTTGAACTCCGTCGACGCGTCCACGTCAGGCAAGGTCGATGGCTCGAAGGGGACGTATTGCTTCGTGATGGTGTAGGCAAATGCAGCCCTGATGGAGACCGAACAACATGATGACATTCGGCAAAATTGGCGAATACATCCAGGCCGAGCCATTTCGTCCATTTCGCATGAAGATGGCGAGCGGCCAATCATTCGAGATCCGACATCCAGAAATGATTCTCGTCGGTCGGAATTCGGTTCGGGTCTATACCACTTTGCAGGACAACGGCGACACCCCACCTCAGTGGCACGATGTTTCGATGATGTTGATGGAAACCATCGAGCCCATGGCCGCATCCGCAAAAACAGGGAATTAACGAGTCAAATGACCCAAAGTTCGCTGCCAATCATCGCCACCGACGAGACGCCGCAGGAGTTCGCCGAGCGTTCAATCTCAAAGGGCCGTTATTGCTTCGTCAGCCTGGGTTGTCCCAAGAACCTCGTCGACAGCGAGAAGATGCTGGGGACGTTGGCGCTCGACGGTTACACGCTCGTCAGCGAACCCGACGGCGCGGACTTCGTGATTGTCAACACGTGCGGCTTCATTGAAAGCTCGCGGGCCGAATCGAAGGCCGTCATTCGGGAAATGCTCGACCTGAAGCGGCAGGGCCGCACACGCGGCGTGATTGTCGCCGGCTGCCTGCCGCAACGGCTGGGACCGGCCCTGATTGACGAGATGCCGGAAATTGACCACATCGTCGGCGTCTTCGGCCGGGACGAGATTAACCGTGTCGCCGACCATTTGATTGGCGGTGCGCGCGAGCAGCGGGAGCTCTTCCGCCCCGCCCCCATGACCGCGCAGGACGACCGGGCCCGCCTGCGGATTACGCCGCGGCACTACGCTTACCTCAAAATTTCCGAGGGCTGCGACCGCACGTGCACGTTTTGCTCCATCCCCAAGATGCGCGGCAAGCACGTCACCAAGCCCATCGAAATGGTCGTCACCGAAGTGCGCGAGCTGGCCGCCGACGGCGTCAAAGAGCTTATCCTCGTCGCGCAAGACACCACGTACTATGGAATGGATTTGTACGGAGAAGTGCGGCTTGTCGAGTTGCTGCGCCGTCTCGAATCCGTCGAGGGCATCGATTGGATCCGGCTCATGTACCTCTACCCGATTAACTTCACGGATGAGCTCATCGACACGATTGCCGGCTCGTCGAAGATTGTTCCGTATCTCGATTTGCCGCTGCAGCACGTCAGCGACGCGGTGCTCAAACGCATGCAGCGCCGCGTCAACCGCCGGCAGACGGTCGAACTGGTCCAAAAGTTGCGGGAGCGAATCCCAAATGTCGTCCTTCGCACGACCTTTATCGTTGGGTTCCCGGGAGAAACGGACGAGCAATTCCAGGAGCTGACGCAATTCGTCGAGGAGACGCGGTTCGAGCGATTGGGCGTTTTCACCTATTCGCTCGAGCCGGGAACCCCCTCGGTGAAGCTGGAAGGACACCTGCCCGAAGCGGTGAAGACGGCCCGCCGCGACGAGTTGATGGCCTCGCAACAGCAGATTGCCTTCGATTTTGCCGAATCGCTGTTGGGCTATGAGCTGGATGTGATGATTGACTCGGCAGAGGAAGACGGCCGCTTCATCGGGCGCACCTTCGCCGACGCGCCGGAAATCGACGCTTGCGTGACGGTGTCGGGGGAAGCCGCGCGGCTCAAAGAGTCCGTCGGAGAGTTCGTGCCGGTGGAAATCACCGGTCGCGACGGTTACGACCTGGTCGGCGTGTGCAATAATTGAGTGGGCCACGAATCGGGCATCTGCCGGGAGTAGCCGTTCGAGTCACCATGGCGGCCACAAACAACACCACGACCGTTGACGAACAGGCGGCCGCCTCGAAAAAGCAGTACGGTCCGCTCGACGTCAACGCGCTCAACCTGCCCAACTGCATCACCGTCAGCCGGCTGGTGCTGGCCTTTGTGTTGTTCGCGATGATTTCTTACGGCGGGATGTGGATTTCTTCGGCCATTGTGTTCGCCGCCGCCGCCGCGACCGATGCCGTCGACGGATACCTGGCACGGCGGTACGGCATGGTCACGACGCTCGGCCGCATCCTCGACCCCTTCGTCGACAAAATCATCGTCTGCGGAGCGTTCATCTTTCTGCTGGCCGCGAGCGAACCCACGGGGGGCGCACAATCGGGAGTCGGCCCGTGGATGACGCTGGTCATCGTCGGACGGGAAATGTTCATCACGGGGCTGCGCAGTATCCTCGAACAGCAGGGGAAGGACTTTTCAGCCAGCCTCAGCGGAAAAATCAAGATGGTCGTGCAGTGCTTCGCGGTGGAAGCCAGCTTGCTGTCGATGAGCCCGGCACTCAAATCCGTTTGGTTCAACAGCTTACGCGACGTCCTCTTGTGGCTGGCTGTGGCCTTTACACTTGGGAGCGGTGTGCTGTATATTCGCCGCGCTGCCCGCCTCCTCCGCACACAATAGCTCACCTCCTCCTCATCTGCTGATTTCCGACCTTCGTCCGTTTCTTTCAAATTCTACACCCGACTTTGCCGATAAAAGCGACTGTATCAATTGCGCAGGATTGTGCGCCTTGAGAAAAGTCTGCGGCCGACCTTCGTTTAAAAGGGCCGTGACTGACCGGTTTCCATAACCGGCCGGATTTCCTGTCGACGCGAGGCAACAGGGGGCGGAGAGCCAGGATGGCGATAAAAACGCAACTCTTTGCAGCGGCATTTGTTGCGTTAATTGCGTCGGCCGCGGAAGCTCAGCAGTTTGCCCCCGCGAGCGGCAACCCCTACGGGTCCGCCCCTGAATCGCCGCCGCAGATGATGACATACCCCCCGGCTCAAACGGCCTTCGTGATGCCGGCGGGCAATCCGATGGCTTACAACCCGCCGCCAACCCAATTCGGCCCAACCCAGTTCGGCCAAACGGGGTTTGGCCAAACGGGAATGGGCACGGAGCAAGGCGGCATCCAGTTCGTTGCCTCACCGTCCCCCGGCCCCGCGAGCGGACCGGCGCCGCCAAGCATGGCGGGAGCCGCCATCGCCCCCAATTCGACCGCAATGTACATGGACCCCGCCAGCGGCGTATACGCTCAAGGCGGGCCGCCCGGAGCCGACAACGGAATGGCGTACGGTCAAGGGCCGTACGGTGCAGGGCCGTACGGTCAAGGGCCCTACGGTCAAGGAACTGTGATGCCTCCCGGCTATCCGACGATGCCGCAGCAAGGACCCGGGCCGGTTCCCTACGGTCCCTTTCCGACACCTGAGCCCGCGACGCCGCGATGGTACTTTCGCGCCGAGGCCGTCTGGCTCTTGCGCAACAGCCCCAACGAGCGCGATTTGACGACTTACAACAATGCCTCGAACCCCTCCGACCCTTCGAACAATCGAATCGTCTTGGATACCGACTCGCTCGGCTTCGGATTGACCGCCGGCATGCGCCTCACGTTCGGCCGCTATCTCACCGACCGCACGGCAATTGAAGGCGAATTCTACGGCGCAAACTACTGGACCGAGGGCATCGGCACGGCGGCGTATCCAAGCGCCAACGGGCTCGGCCCGCTCTCTCCCTATTGGGGAAACGGCGGAGGACCATTCAGCACGTCCGCGTTTTCCAACTCCAACCAGCAGTTCGCCACGTACCAATCGAGCTTCAACAGCGGCGAATTGAACATTCGCCAATGGATTACTCCCTCGATGTCGGCCCTGCTGGGATTGCGCTTCATCAACGTGGGCGACCAGTTCCAGCTCACGGCAACCAACAACGCGTCGAACGAAGACGCGGGCCAGGTCGGCTTCTATCGCACCTGGACCGACAACAACTTGCTTGGATTGCAATTCGGCACCGAATACACCCACGAGCTGTTCACGCGCTGGCTCTTTTTCTCAATCGAAGGAAAAGCAGGCGCATTCCTGAACTTCGCCGACCAGAAAAACCTGCTCTTCGACACCGGCCCAACCTACGACCAGCGCTCGTCCCGAGAGACGCAATTCTCCAGCATGTGCGACCTGTCCTTCTCCCTGACGGCTTTGGTCAGCAATCATCTCACGCTGCGGGGTGGATACACGTTCCTCTTCCTGGACGGCGTGGCGCTGGCCACCGACCAGCTCGACACCAACCCGACCATGAACAACTCCCGAGGCTTCATCGCCGACAACGGAACCATGACGCTGCAAGGCCCGTTCGTCGGCGCCGAGTTGGCCTGGTAGCCGCTCACCCGCCGGGTGCCATGCCCACGGCTTTGCGTGGGCATGCGAATCCAATTGGACGTGCCGAGGCATGCCCACGCCGAGCCGTGGGCATGGCGCCCAACCCGAATTCCTGAAGTTGACAAAGCACGAGCCGCTCACCCGCGAAACCGCAGCTGCGCGAACTCGCGGACACGGTTGGTGATGGCCGGCTCGACCGGCAGCCGTTCCATGCTGCTGGCCCCGTAAAAGCCCACCACCCCTTCCGTGTGGTCGAGGATGTACTGCGCGTCGGCCGGTTCCGCGATTGGTCCGCCGTGGCAGAGAACCAGCACGTCGCTGTTGGCCTCGTTTGGCGGCGTCGTGCATCGCCTGCACGCGCATCGCGCACCCCTCCAGCGTCAGCGCGGTCTTGGCTCCGATCGACCCTTTGGTCGTCAGCCCCATGTGCGGAATCAGAATGTCGCAGCCCGCCTCGGCCATCGCCCGCGCTTCGTCGGCATTGAACGCGTAAGGCGTCGTGAGCATATCCAGCTCGTGCGCCATGCCGAATCATGTCCACCTCTTTGCCGAAACCCATCTCGGTTTCTTCGAGGTTCTGGCGGAAGACCCCGTCAATCAGGCCGACCGTCGGAAAGTTTTGCACGCCCGAGAAGCCGGCCCGCCGGACGTCTTCGAGAAATAGCCTCATCATGCGAAACGGGTCGGTGCCGCAAACGCCGGCCAGCACAGGCGTTTTGGAAACGACCGGCAGCACCTCGCGGGCCATGTCCATGACGATGGCGTTGGCGTCACCGTAAGGCATCATCCCGGCGAGCGACCCGCGGCCCCCCATGCGGAACCGGCCCGAGTTGTAAATCACAATCAAATCAATCCCGCCGGCCTCCTCGAGCCTGGCACTGATGCCCGTCCCCGCCCCGCCGCCAATAATCGGCCGGCCGGCGGCGACCTTGGCCCGCAAACGTTCCAGGATATCCTTGCGTTTGAACGTCGTCATCGTCGCGCCAATTCATTCGCTCCGTTTATTCGGGGCCATTCATGCAGTTCCCGCTTTCAACGACAGTGAATGCGGCGTCAATGCGTGTTGGCGTAGCCAATTGCACGAGCAGTCAGGCCGGCCGCAAAGTTTCGAAAGCTTAATTCCTTGGACGGAGTGGAAAACTTGCCGTTTCTGCCGCCGCTTTCCGTGGTCAGCAGCAGGCTCGCGCCGTCGTACAGGCGGTCGCGAAGAAGCTTTGTCAAAAGGAGTTCGTAACGCTTAATGTAACAGGCCTGTTTGAACTCCTTGAAGACTGGAAAATGCGGCTCCATCACCGCCACAGGGCTTCGAGATTTCGGGCAGTCCTCGAGTATGAAGACGTACCCGAGCCAAGGGCGAGCTGCAGGTTTGAAGGCCCCTTCGCGATAGGCCGCCCAAAGGTCAATTGCATTGCCGAGAGCCTCTTCGGTCCGGTTATTAAAATTGTTCCCGAAGGAGGGACCGACTTGAGCCTTGAATTCAATCACTGCGAGGAGCTGGCCATCCGCCACGACGATTAAATCCCAGCTTTTCTCCGCTCGATAGAAACCTGGCAGCTCTCTTTTTTTTCCCGGTAGATGTGCCGCCTCCGGCAGGCCCGCCTGGACGAGCAAGTCCCGACAGATTGTCGTGAATCCATTGAGGTGTTTCCCACCCGTTACCGCGGCTCGGAGCCCTGCGTCCTTTTGTCCGCTCTTCGAACCTTGGCTATCGCTTTGTTTCTCGCGGGTTAGCCAAAACAGCTTGATTGCTTCTCCCACCTTTTGGTCAAGACCGCGCATACACCTCGACCTCTGCCGACATGAAAAGATGAGTGGAGTCCGCGATTCGTTTCCGGGCGTAGGACAAATAGCTTTCGTCAATCTCGTAGCCGATGGAATGTCGCCCGTGGCGCATAGCGGCAATCGTGGTTGTTCCCGTGCCGAGGAACGGGTCCAATACCGTATCACCGACGAAACTGAACATACGGATGAGGCGTTCCACAAGTTCCAGCGGGTACGGTGCCGGATGTTTTCGAGTCGAGGCTCCGGTCAGCCCCGTCCAAATCTGCTGAAACCACTCCTTGTGGTTCGCGTTGCCGATGACGCTTAAAACGCGGGTTGCCACCGGCACACTTCGATATCCGCCTGGCTTGCGCTCCATGAGTATGAATTCAATATCGTTTTTGATGACTGCGTTCGGCTCATACGGCTTGCCAAAGAAGGACCCATTTCCGTCGACCTCGTAGGTCGCATTGGCAATTTTATGCCATATAATCGGCGCAAGATTATCATAGCCAATGTGGCGGCACTGCTCCTGAATCGAGGCGTGAAGGGGTACGACCGTGTGACGTCCGTCGTTCTTTCGCCTCGAAAGACACACGTCGCCCACAACACAGACGAGCCGCCCACCAGGAACCAACGCTCGAAAGCACTTGCGCCAGACCTTATCCAATTCGCCCAAGAACGCTTCATAATCCGCGATGTGGCCAAGTTGTCCATCGGTCTGCCGGTATTCTTTGAGTGTCCAATACGGAGGAGACGTGACAACCAAATGGACTGACGCCGGCTGCAACCGCATGGCACGGGCGTCGTCCAAGAACAGTTCGTGGCGAGTCGGAATCCGCTGTACGGCGTCTTGGATGAGCGCGACCAGTCCCGGGTCTTTGGCGATTGCCGGCAATGCTGTCTGAGCATTGTCCAGCGGCGGCAATCCCTGAGGCAGAAGCTCCTCGGCGATGGGCTGTTGTGGCGGCATCCTGGTTCCTTTACGCGTCTCAGAGGAAGATTGTACGGTTGGACAGTCGCGAATGCATCTTTGCGACATCGAGCCGCGGTCGGTCTCAGGCGCGAGATGCGGTGCATTCCCGCCGTCGTTTCGTTCGTCACCCGAGAGAACACCCGGCGGAAGAAGCGAGCGTCTCGACGATGACGACTTTGAACAGGGGCACGAGGCCGAAGGGCCGAAATGCATGCCAAGCAGCTTTGCAGGCATGACATTCAATGGACCGATTCATGTCTTGCGAGTGAGCATCGCGATGAGCTGACGGGCGGCCGCCTCTGCAAATTCCGGGTCGTTGATGTGGTGGTCCAGCTCAATCAGTTTCGCGTTGCCGTGGTTCGGCGCAGGACGCCAAACAGGGCGGACCGAGCCGCGGGGTCGTCGAACGGCTGTCCCTCCCGGTCGATGGCGGAGACGCCTTTGAGCGGAAGGACAATCGCGGTTGGCCCCGTCGCGGCGGCCGCCTTTCGGCCGATTTCCTCGCCGAGGAGCCGCGTTTTCGGCAATGGTCGTGCGCATCAATGTCACGCTGGCATTGTGGCAATAGAACTTGCGGGGGGCGAAATTGGGAGGAATGCTCTCGGGAGGACCAAAATTCACCATGTCGAGGGCGCCGACGGAAATCACTTGCGGAATCCCTTTGCGGCCTGCCGCGGTCAAGCGGTTCGGCCCGGCCGTCAGGATGCCGCCGACGAGCTCGTCGGCAAGCTCCGTCGTGGTGATGTCGAGGACGCCAACCACGAGACCGTCGTCAATCAGCGATTCCATCGCCTGGCCGCCGGTGCCGGTGGCGTGGAAGACGAGCACTTCGTAGCCGGCCTCTTCGAGGATGCGCCGGGCGTGCTCCACGCAGGGAGTCGTGACGCCGAACATCGTGGCGGCGACGACCGGCTTGTCGGAGTTCGCAGGGCTTGCCGGCTTGAGCATGACCAGACCAGCCATCGCGCGGGCCGCCTCGCCCAAAACGAGCCGACTGATGCGGTTGATGCCCGAGATATCGACGATTGTGTTGAGCATCAGGATGTCTTTGTCGCCGACAAAGGGGCGGACCTGCCCGGAGGCGAGCGTGCTGGCCATCACCTTGGGCACGCCAATCGGCAGCGTCCGCATGGCGGCCGTGGCGATTGTTGTTCCCGCGGAGCCGCCCAGCCCGATCACGCCGTCGACCTGGCCCTTTCCGTAGAGCCCGCTTATCAGTGCTGCGACGCCGCGGGCGGCCGTCGTGACGGCATGGCCGCGATCCTGTTTGCGCGCGGACCTCCGCCAGCGTCGTTCCAGCCGCCTCGAAGACCGTTTCGCGAGGAATGTCGGCGACAATCGTCGGCTCACCGAGGCAGCTTCCGTCGACGACCTTCACGTCGACGCCGCACGACCGCAGCTCGTCCCGCACGAAGCCGATTTCGCGCCCCTTGGTGTCGAGCGTGCCAATCAGGTAGACGGGCATGGTGTGCTTCGCTATTCGGGCGTGACGTACGCCGCCGTGATGCCGCCGTCGACCACGAAGTCGGCTCCGGTGAGGTACGAGGAATCGTCACAGGCCAAATAGAGGGCCGCCTTGGCCATCTCGGCCGCTTCGCCGAAGCGGCCCATCGGGATGTGCACGAGCCGGCGCTGCTTCTTCTCGGGCGTGTTCAGGAAGTTCATCAGAAGGTCGGTCCGCAAGGGGCCGGGGCAGAGGGAGTTGACGCGGATTTTTTCCCGGGCGTGGATGACGGCCAACTCGCGGCTCATGGCCAGCACGCCCCCTTTGCTGGCCGTGTAGGCGACCTGCGGCGTGGCTGCGCCCATCAGTGCGACGAAGGAAGCCGTGTTAATGACCGAGCCTCCGCCCGCTCGTCGCAGTGCGGGAATGCCGAACTTGCAGCCGAGAAAGACGCCTTTCAAATTAACGGCCAGCGTCTTTTCCCAGATTTCTTCGCTCGTGTTGACGGCATCGTCGTCGCCATTGAGCATGATACCGGCGTTATTGAACAGGATGTTGAGCTTGCCGAACGCTTGTTCGGCCGCCGCGACCATCGCCTGGCAGTCGGCCGCCTTGGAAACGTCGGCGTGAACGTAATGGCCGCGGCCTCCCTGTTTCTCGACGAGCGACACCGTCTCGTTGCCCGCGTCGTCGTTCACGTCGACCGCAACGAGGGCCGCCCCTTCCCGGCTGAAAAGGAGGGCCGACTCGCGGCCGATGCCCCCGCCGGCTCCGGTAATCAAGGCGACTTTGTCTTTAAGCTTCATGGTTTCGCAATCCCTGCGTGATGAGACACCGTTTCAAATCCGGCAGGGCAAGGCACCCGCTCCCGTTAAACAAGCTGCGAGAGGGGGCGGCCCGTCATGAGAAGGGGGACCGGGCGGCCGGAGAAGTCGAGAAAGGTCCGCGACGGGTCGATGCCGAGGTGCCGATACACGGTCGCCATCAGGTCCTGCGGCGTGACCGGGTCGTGCACGGGGAATTCCGCTTTCGAGTTCGTCTCGCCGACGACCTGGCCCATCTTCAGCCCTCCGCCGGCAATCAACGCGCTAAAGGCCTGCGGCCAATGGTCGCGGCCGAGTCCAATCTGGCCGGAAAAATTGACCGCCGCGTGAGTCACGCGCGGCGTGCGGCCGAACTCGCCGCAGGCCAGCACCAAGACCCGTTTATTCAAAGAGCGGGAGTGGATGTCGTCCAAGAGGGCCGAAAGCGCCTGGTCCATCTGCGGCAGCCGCTCGCGCTGCGCGTAATCGAGATGAAAGGCTCCCGCGTGGTCGTCCCAACTGAAATTCTTCGATGTGTCGCACGTCGCGGTGGCATCGACGTTGATGACGGCGGCGCCCGCTTCGGCGAGCCGGCGGGCCAACAGGCAGCTTTGGCCCCAGCGGTGCCGGCCATAGCGGTCGCGGGTCGTCGCCGACTCGCGGCTGATGTCGAACGCGTCGGCGACGGTGCGGCTGGTGAGCAATTGAAACGCGTCGGCCCGGAAGTGGTCGATGCCCTCCATGGTGCCGGTGGCGTCGGCCGTGCGGCGGAAACGGTCGAACTGCCGGATGAGCGACCGACGGTCGTCGAGGCGACGGTTGTCGACGCCCGACACCAGCGTCAGGTTCGGGGGCGAAAAACCGGCACGCGACGGGTCGCCCGTATTGAAGGCCCGGTGAGCCACTCCCAAGTACGCCGGATTGGTCATGAACGGCGCCCGCTGCACGCCGACGTATTGCGGCAGGCCGTCGGCACGCGCACCGCGGAGCCGGGCGGCAACCATCCCGAAATCCGGATGCTCGCTGTGTGCTTGAGAGGTGGGGTCCGGAACGCGGGGCGTCTTGCCGGTGAGGACTTCGATGCTGCCGTCGTTGTGGGCCGACATTTCGTGGTGCAGCGAGCGGATGAGCGAGAACCGGTCGGCCCGCTGCGCCAAAAGCGGCATGTATTCGCAAATTTCGATGCCGGGGACGTTCGTGCGAATTGGCGAGAGGGGACCGCGGTATTCGCTCGGAGCGGCCGGCTTCATGTCGAACGTTTCGAGCTGGCTCGGCCCGCCCCACATCCAGAACAGGATGACGGAGGTGTCAGCAGCGCCTGGCCGCCGGCCGCACGCCCTGCCAAAACCTCCGGCAGCGTGAGACCGCCCAAGGCGAGCGTGCCGACGCGCAAGAACTCGCGCCGCGGCATCGGTCCGGGACAAAACGGCGAACTCATCACGTCTCCGCGTGGTCTTGGAGGTTTCAAAGGCTGAGCAGGACTCGTGGCGTAAGCTGGCAGCTTGCCCTACGATAATTTGCTCCGCATCCGGCAACGATTCATCAATCCGCGCTTATGGACGGATTATGCGCTCTTCCGCCAAGAGCGGCAATCCGGGAGACGTTCGGACCGCGACTTAGCCCATTGCTGGTTCGATTCGGCAGGGATAGACTCAACCAGGGGTGTCGAGCGGGGGGTCCAAACGGGGAGCGAAGACATGGCAAAAATCGCAGGGCGGATGGTGGCCGGGGGTGTGGCGGTCGTGCTGCTTGCCGGTTGCATGGATTCGCTGGAAAACCAGACGAAGAAAGACCCGAACAGCATCATCGGCAAGAAGACCGACAAAATCACCGAGTTCGATGCGAAGGACAAGCAGGAGGTGAGCGATTCCAAAGTGCGGGCCGACGACCCCATTCTGGCACCCCTGCAAGCCTACGGCCCGATGGTCGAGCAAATCTCGAAGATGGAAATTGAACACGCGGTGGACCTGTTCAATGCGTCGGAGGGTCGATACCCCAAGGACCACGACGAATTCATGCTGCGAATCATCAAGGCCAACAACATCAAGCTCCCCGTTCTGCCCGGCGGCTGGAAGTACGCCTACGACGTCCCCAACCACAAGCTGGAAGTCGTGCGTCCTCCGGGGGCCGACCCCAACGGCCCGCGTCCAGGCACCGAGGGCACGCAACCCGCGGCCCCCAGCGGCGGCTGACGGCTCGAGAGAGCTGACGGCTCGAGGACACGGGGAATCGGCTCACTCGGACGCCTCTGTCAAACCGCTTGCGAGGCTGCAGCCGATTGCGTAAACTTCGTGCGCCGCCCGTCTTCACGCGGTTTTTTGCGTTCGTAGCCGAAGTCCTCGCGGCCGTTGCATCGCTCCGAATCCGCTTCGCTTACCCGATGGTGTAAAGGTAGCACAACAGGTTTTGGTCCTGTTAGTCTAGGTTCGAATCCTAGTCGGGTAACTCTCCGGCGTTCCGGTTGGATTGAGCGGCACCGGAGCGGGCGCTTCGCACGTCTCCGGTGTATTAAGAGTCTTTCTATTGGGAGCTCTTTCTATTGGGATACTTTCTATGGGGATTCGTGCGCCACTTTTTCGGGGTCGGTGCGCCAATTCCTCTTGGTACCCTGCGCCAGTTTTTCCGTGTCAGGTGCGCCACTTTTTTGAGCGTTACAATCGCGTGACAATCAGCGTTACAATGGCGTGACAATCGGCGCATCTTGACGCGGCACCGGATTGAGCTGCGGCACCGAATTGAGCCTCGGCGCCGGATTGAGTCGCGGCACTGGGACCGGTCGCATCTGGAACGAGAACGTCGGGTCGGGGGCAGGCTGGCCGCACGTGTCGATGCAATGGTGCGTTTTCAGCTTTTCGAGAGCCTCGGACACCGACCGCCGCGTGAGCCCGGTGATTTGGGCAATCTCCTCCCGCGTGACGACCATCAGGTCGTCGAGCGGGGCTTCCAGCTTTTCGACCATGCACGCCCTCGACAACAGCCAGGCGTACGTCGCCGTCGTTGACCAATCTTGCAGCTCGACCCGCACACCAGCCCACCACTTCGGCAGGGCCCGGAATTGCGAGCGCGCGTCCCAGGCGACCTTGTCGATGCGGTACCGCGACGCCCCCCAGGTCTGCGTGCTGTCGATGACCCGGAACCGGCGCTCGAGGAACTGCAGGTGACGCTGGACGGTCCGCCGGGGGAGGCCGCAGAGCGCGGCAATTCGGGCGATGGAGACCCTCATGCTGCGCGTGCGGCCGTCGGCCAGCTCGTAAAGAGCCGCCATTGTGCGGGCCGCCGGTCCGGCGACCTGCATCGCGTAAACACTCAACCGCAGGTAACCCAGCGAGAGCAATTCAGTCGGCGAGTCGAGAATGTGGTGGTCTGTCATCCGCCTGTCTCCTTCTCTGCGCAAACAAATTGCCTGCGCAATAAAAAACGCCCGGTCAGGAAGAGTCCCGATTCGGGCGTTCCGCAAAAGACAAAGGCCGCGCCCGACTCGAGCGCGGCCCCGCTTAAATGCGTGATTTACAGCTTAACGCTGTACCGCTTGATGTTGTCTAGACGGTAGTATGCACCACCGTCCGCCGCGGTGCAATGGCCGCTTTTTTCAGAGCTTGTCTGTCACACCTTATTTTTCGGGTGCCATGCCCACGGCTTTGCGTGGGCATGCGAATCCAATTGGCCGTGCCGAGGCATGCCCACGCAAAGCCGTGGGCTTGGCACCCAGCGAACTGCCGGCTTGACCGGACCCGTTCAGGAACGGGGTGACAGGGCAAGCTGGCAGCTTACCCTACGGCAGCTTACCCTACGGCAGCTTACCCCACGGTGGTGAAAGCCTCTGCGGGCGTTCAGACGATTCCGAAGTCGGACGGATTGAAATTGCGCAGGCGGGCCTTCTTGGCCGCGTCCTTGAGCTTGCCGACGGCGAAGTGCTTGTGATTGGCGACCGCTTGCTCGGAGATGCCCAGGCGTTCGGCGACCGATTTGTTGGGCCAGCCCAAGACGAACAACAGCTCGATGCACGCGAGCCGCTCCAGCTCGCCGTTCTCTTTCCACGACGCGATGAGCGACCGCAGGCACTCGGCGATGATTTGCTCTTCCGCGACGCGGCGTTCGCGGCTTTGGGCCATGCTCGACGCGCGGCGGCCGCTGCCGGCCGGCTCGGTCCAGCGGCCTTGGGAATCCTCGACCAGAAGCGGAATCGTCGGACGCCTTCCCTTGCGGCGGAGCACGTCGGTCAGCTTGTGGGCCGCGATGGAAAAGAGGTAAGTCTCCAGCGGAGTGGCCGCGTCGTAGTTCGGCAGGCTCACCAGGAAGCCCAGAAACGTGTCCTGCACGATGTCTTCGCTGGCGGCCCGATTCCGAAGGCGGCTGTCGACAAAGGCCAGCAGGCGGCCCTCGTAGCGGGCAATCAGGTCCTGCCAGGCCTGCTGATTGCCGCGGCGGACGGCGGTGACCAGCAGCGATTCGGCGGCATCGGCGGGCACAGCAAGATTGCCTTTTGGGATTCGGACCGCGCTTTAGAGCGCTTCAAGCCACAGTGTAGCGGTCCCGCGGCGGAAATCGTCGGGAAAAGAGGCAGTTTCAACGCGCCAAGCAAGTGCTGCCAGCACTAAAGCAGCGTCGCAGCCGCGAAGCCTCCGGCCGCGATGACGCAGACGGTGGCCAGCTTGAGACGGCGGCGATGAAGCCCCGACGTGCGGGCATCCAGCCGAAAATAGGTCGCCAGCGTGGCGAACGTCAACGTCAACAGGCCGGCCAGGCCGCCCAAGGCCCAGATTCGCCGACTGACGATTTCGTCTTTCCAAAAGGGGAAGACCCGACTGCGGACCCTCGGCGAGAGTTCGACCTGGTCGTAAGCACGGTAAACGCGAAAGGGGACGCCCGAACTGAGTGTTTTGCGGTCGATTTCCTCGACGAACGTGCGTCGAATCGCCGCGGAGGCGAGGGTGGACGCGGGGGGCTCCCAGCCGGCCACCTGCGGAACGGACGCGGCGAAATCGTCGCGGACCAGCTCGACGGCCGCACCGCGGGCGACGGCGACCGCCTCCTCGATTGTCGAACCGATGTCGCCGGTCACGACGACGAACCGTGCATTGTCCACGGTCAGCTCGTTTTCGTGGACCCAGTCCGGCAAGGATGTTCCGTATTCAACGATTTCGGCGGTGGGCGCCGCACGGCGGGCCACTTCGCCGATGGGCGCCGCACGGCGGGCCACTTCGGCGATGGGCGCCGAACTGGCCTCCACTTCGGCGGTGAGGGCCGCACGGCGGGCCACTTCGGCGGTGAGCGCCGGACGGGCCTCCACGACGACGTTCGCATCGCGACTTGCATTGGGAGACGCGGACCAACGGCGTTCCACCGCAGCGACGGGCGCAACGATATTCGCATTGCGAGACCTGACGGACCAGGTGTCCGGCAGGTTGAAGAGGTTGGGCCGCATCCAGAAACCGTAAAGGGCGAAGACCGCAGCGACCGGCAGCAACCAGGCCAGTCCGCCCAGGTTTGCCGCCAGGTTGCCCCAGGAGAAGCGTAGGCTTTTGCCGCGGAAATAGGCCTGCACGGCCAGCCCCAGGCCCACGGTCCCGAGCAATCCCGCCGCCGCGAGAAGCACGAGGCCCGACGGGCCCCGGTGAAGCGCCGTGGTGAGCACTTGGCGCGGCTCGTTCAGCAAGTCGAGGAAATTCATGCTATTCATGATTGGCCGTCTCCAGGAACGCGGCACGGTCGCGGGGGGGAACCCAGGCTGCCGACAGTTGGACCGTGGCCGCAATCGACGCGGCCCAAACCGTTCCCCAGTCCATGGGGAAAGAGAAGATGGCCGTCAACAAGACGCGCCAGACCGGACGTGGGAATGATTGACCAAATCGACAGGCGGTGCGCTCGGAACGAGTCGGCCTGTCGCCACCACGGGCGGAAAGCCATGAGACACGTAAAGAAAACGACGTAGCCGGCCATCGAGGGCTGGCTGTTCGTACCGCTTTCGATGAGAAGATGCGGGCCAATTCTGCGAAACACCGAATGGATGTGGTACGCCGAGGGAATGTCGACAATCAACACGCGATGCAGCCAGTACGCGAGCGCGCCGATTGCCGCACCGGTCATCACCTGGGTGACGCGGCGCATTCCCACGTCGAACGTGCGTCCTTCCCACAGCTTGGCTTGCGCCAACAGCAGCCACGATGCGGCCAACACGACCCCGGCGAACTCGGCGATATGGGCCGTGTCCGAAAACAAGCCGGTGGCCATTGCCAGCCCAACGGTGATGAGCGCCGTCGGAAGTGCCGCGAAGGCCAATGACAGGGACAACTCACTCATTCGTTGACGGACGGGAATCCACCGAGGCGTATCGGGGCTGAGAACAATCGAGCGCCGCGTCTTGACGAAGGGCGGAGGGGGCACGGTCCGCGGGATTTCCACCGGACGAGCGTAGGCCGCAGGCGCCACGGGAACTTGCGGGGGCGGAAGCGGGGCCGCGGCCTGTCCCATCGGCCCGGGGACAAACGATGCACGGGACGTGGGACCGCTCAACGCCTTGTAGGCGAAATAGACGACCGCTGCCAGCAGGGCCAACGGCACGATTCCCCCCTGAATATGATGCATGCCGAACGCCCGTGGCCCGGGAATGAACGCCAAGACGACCAGGGCAATCAGCACGGGTTTGACCCAACCGTGAGACCCCTTGGGACCAAAGCGGCCGGCCCGCGAATCCATTGCCGGGCCCGCTTGGGAAACGTTCGCCGGCGATGGTTGCGGCGTTCGGTTGTGGCTGCTTCCCCAGCCCCGGAAAGCCGCATATTTGTCGCGGCAGCGTTTTTGGGAACGGTTCCACCGCTCGATTTTTCGCTCGATGCGGCTGGCGTGGTGGCGATGGCCGCGCGAGGCGCGGTACGCTTCGTCGGCCATCTCCTTCGCCCTGCGTGCGGCCTTTTCGGCCATTTGCATCGCGCGGGCGACGTCTCCCGCAATGATGTTCTTGAGGTTCGGGGGAGCGGACCGACCGGGCGGAATTGCCGACGCACGGGGCTGCTCGCGCTCGAGCGTGGACGAATCGGCCATGGTCGCGTTCAGGAACGATTCCTCCGGAATCTCCTGCGGCACATCGAAGCCGGCGACCGCCTTGTTGAAGTCGTCCAAGAGCTGCCGCACGTTGGGCGTGCGACGCAGCGGGTCTTTTTCCAGCGCGGAGGCCAGCACGGGACGCAAACGCCGCGGAATGGGCGACAGGTCGGGTTTCTCGGAAAGGTGCTTCATCAGGATTTCACCGGCCGACTCGCCGATGAAGGGGACGCGTCCGGTGAGCAGCTCGTACAGGACGATTCCCAGGCTATAGACGTCGACCTCGCGGCCGTACCGGCCGTGGGCCACCTCGGGCGCCATGTAGTAGACGGTGCCGACGCTCTGCGTCTGAGCGCTGCGGTGACTTTCCGAAATGAACTTGGAGAGGCCCACGTCGCCGATTTTGACGACGCCGTTTTCGACGAAGACGTTCCCCGGCTTCAAATCGCGGTGGACGATGCCCCGGTCATGCAGGAAGCTGAGGCCGTCCACCAGGCCGGAGAGCCACTTGCGGACGTCGTCCAGCGGCATGCCGTCGGGATATGCGTCGAGCACCTGCGAGAGGCTCTTGCCGGCGACATATTCCATGATGACCCAATGGTCGCCGTCGGCGTCGCGCCGGATGTCGAAGATGGTCACGAGGTTCGCATGCTTCAGGTTGAGGCACTGCGAGACGCCGCGCAGCTCGACGTCAAAGTGCTGCTTGAGCAGCTTGAGCGCCACTTCTTTGCCCGCGTCGGTCAGCGCGTAATAGACTTCGCCGAAGCCTCCGCGATGGATGGCCCGCTTGATGGTGTAGCCGTCGAGCGGCTTGGATTCCGGCTGAAAGGTGAATTTCATCGACTTTCCGCCGTTAGCAGGAGGTTGGGGAGAGTCGTCCGCAAAGGTCAGCGTTTCGACCGTCATGGCAGTCACCAGCCTGTCTTGCCGTATTGTATTTCATGACTTCCGCGGATTCCGAATGAGGCGGAGTGGCGAGTGGCGAGTGGCGAGTGGCGAGTGGCGAGTGGCGAGTGGCGAGCAAAGACAGGGCTCCGCGAAGCGCGTTTTCTTGAAGTCGCCACTCATCACTCATCACTCATCACTCATCACTCATCACTCATCACTCATCACTCATCACTCGCCACTCATCACTCGCCACTCCCGCTCAACTTCCGTAAGCTCGGATACGCTCCGGCCGGCGGACGAGGTAATAGGCCATGGCGCCCAGGTAGGGCACGAAGACGGTAATGATAATCCAGACCAACCGCTCGCTTCCCTCGCGGGGCTCCTTGGTCGCACACTCGAGAATCATCCAAATCATGAAGGCCGTGAACGCCAGCCAGATGATTCCGGACACCAGGGCAACGAGGCTGTTGAACAGAAAGTCCAGCATAACCGTCCTCACGCGCAAGGCTCCAGCCGGAAACAAAATTCACTACCGCTGACGCAACTGCCGGGTTTCACGAGACCGCCGCTCTGGGTCCATTGGCCGTCGATGGCCACCTGCGACTGCGATTTGCACCAGAAGCCTTCCGGCTTCCGGTAGAGGACGACCGTCTCGTTCCAATCGGGACAGACAATATGGTTGTCGAGAGTCGGGCCCAGAAGACACGTTTGCTCCATCAGGATGACGCCGTCGATGCTGCGGTTGGGCCGGTGGTCGCTCAAAAAGTCGATGACCGCGGTCGCGCTCAAGACCGACGGGAGTCGAAATCGCAGCCGCACGGCCGAGGCCAGCTCGAGGCGGTAATTCGTGTTCAAATGAGTGCAACCCTCCACGGCCCGGTCGGCCACCTTGCACGCTCCGTGTGCTTCGAGGATGTAGCCCTCTCCCGACCGGACGAACGTCGCGTGCTTGCGCGACAGGTTGGCCAACAGCACCAGGTCGGCCGTTTCTCCGTCCCGCGTCGGTCCGCCCACGCTGACCCGGCTCCCGGTAAAGAGTTGGAACGCCCCGACTCCGTCGACCCAGAGATAGAAGCCTTCGCAGGCTGCCGTCCCTTCCGTAATCGGCGGCTTCTTCAAAGCGGACCCTCTGCTGGATGAGAAACCGGTCGGCATCGCCCTTGTCCGCCCGAAAACGTCTCAACCGTCGCGCTTGGACCATTGTGTTCCCCACAATCGCGTTCGGCACGTCGGTCAGACTGTTTCCTCTCCGCTTCTGATAATACTAACGCATCCCGAGGCAAAACGGTTCACGACGAGTGGTGAGTGGCGAGGGGCGAGGCGTGAGTGAAAGACGGAAATACGCGGCGTGGCATCTCTTGCACTCAGCACTCGTGGTCCGTCACACCTTAACTTTTCGGGTGCCATGCCCACGGCTTTGCGTGGGCATGCCTCGGCACGCCAATTGGATTCGCATGCCCACGCAAAGCCGTGGGCATGGCACCCAACCCGAATTCCTGAAGTTGACAAAGCACTCACCACTCACCACTCGCCACTCACGCCTTTCTTTAGGTCTTCGGCCCGTCGGTTTTAACGACAGCGGGAGCCGGCTTTTGGCCCTGGACCGACTTTTCCTGAGACGGCTTCTTGAAGTAACCGTTAATCTCGGCCGTCAGGTTGCCCATATCGACCGACGTTTTGGCTTCGACGGGAATCAAACCGACGAACTTCCCCTCTGAGTCGAGCAGTTTTTCCTGCACGTCCAACTGCTTGTTGACCTCGGCAATCAGCCGCTTGACGTTCGCGAGGGCCGATTCGTCAATCTCCGGGGAGCAGACGGTCTGCTCGGCACGGATGGTTTGCAGCCGGGCGTCGAGCTGTTCGACCTGGGCTTCGAGGTCCTTTTTCTCGGAAAGCATGGAGTCGAGCATCTTCTCATGAGCCGTCAGGCCCTGCTCGCGCGCCGCGAGAATGCCGCCGGTCGCGGTCGAGGAGTGCCTCGGCCGTCTTGAACCGCTCGAACCGGTGCCGGAGGTCTCGCTTCACCTCGTCGGAGGTGTAAATCTGGCTTGCATAGCGATAGGTCGGCTGTCCCGTCTCCAGGTCCTGCTTGAGCGTCAGGAGCTGTTCTTTTTGACGCTGCATGTCGTCGGTGCGGCGGGCGATTTCCTTGTTGAGATGCTCGATATCGACCTGCTGCTCGGCGATGACCTTGAGCGTTTTGTGAATGGCCGGCACCAATTGGTCGACCAGCGTCCGCGCCCGTTGGACGTGAAATTCCAGGGGCACTTCCTGCCGGACGGCATCGCGCGTCGCCGTCCAGGCCGTGCGGGCGTAACTCACGACATCCCTACCAAAAATCAGCGCGGCCGAGCGCCATGGCCGCACCTGATCCGATGATGGCTTTCTTCAACATGGCTGGATTCCCCTCGTCATTCCCATTTGGACTTGAGACGTTTGCTCCGTAACGGCAGCACGCATCGACCTTCGATGGGCCGTTCGGAGGGCTATTCGTCCCGGGCAGTCCGAAATCTTGAGCAGGAAGCAGCCGCGGCGACTGTTTTTTTGAATCGCGAGCTTTGCGTGCCGGCCAGGCCGCTTCGCGGCCCAGTGGCGATTCTGCACGTAACCCAAATCACTAAAGCAACTTACAATCAGCCGTGGTGGCGGGTGCCACTGGCGGGTGCCATGCCCACGGCTTTGCGTGGGCATGCGAATCCAATTGGCGTACCCGGGCATGCCCACGCCGAGCCGTGGGCATGGCACCCGGCGGGGGCTTCGGCCCGCCAGTGTCTTCGGCCGGACGTCGGGCGGTCAATCGGCCACCGGCATGCGGACGCGCGGGCCGCGAAGCGACTCCAACCGGTCGAGCGCATCGTCGGCGGCGAGCAGTCGGCCGTAGGTCGTGCGGTGAGTCATCACCACGAGCGGCACGATGAATTCTTCCGGCTCGTTTTCCGGCGCTTCGTGCTGGATGATCGACGCCAGGCTGATGCCGTTGCGGCCAAGGATGTCGGCGATGTCCGCGAAAACGTGGGGCCGGTCGAGCACGTTGAACCGCAGGTAATAGCGGTTGGCGACCTCCTTGGGCGGCTGCACGGGGAACGGCTGACGCTCCTGCCAGACGTCGATCCGCGGAAACGTCAGCGCCGCCCGGCCCGTCGCCACGTCGATCAGGTCGGCGACGACGGCCGAGGCCGTCGGCATTTGTCCGGCGCCGGCCCCGGAGTACCACGTCTTGCCGACCGCGTCTCCTTCGAGGGCGATCATGTTGAACGCCCCGCCGCACTGCGCCAGCGGACGGTCGTGATGCACCAGCGTCGGCTGCACGTGCATTTCCAATTGGCCGTCGACCAGCTTGGCCACGGCCAGCAGCTTCACCGTGTAGCCCAGTTCCTCCGCGTACTTGAGGTCGGCCAGTTCCAGCGAGTCGATTCCCTGCCGCGTGAACGCGCCAATGTCCGACTTTCGTGCCGAACGCGAGACGGGCGAGAATCGCCAGCTTTTGTGCGGCGTCGGTTCCGTCGACATCCATCGCCGGGTCGGCCTCGGCATAGCCGAGCCGCTGGGCTTCGGCCAGCACGTCGTCGTAGGGGCGTTCGCGGGCGAACATCTCGGTGAGGATGAAGTTGCTGGTGCCGTTGAGAATCGCCTCAATCCCGTGATCTGGTTGGCCGTCAGGGACTGGTTGATGCAGGCGATGATGGGAATTCCGCCCGGCGACGGCCGCCTCGAACGCGACGGTGCGTCCCAGCGCGGGCCCGCTCGAAAAGCACGTCGCCGTGCTCGCACAAGAGGGCCTTGTTCGCGGTGACGATATCCTTTCCCGATTCGAGCAAGGCCAGAAAGATTTCCCGCGCCGGATTGAGGCCCCCCATCAACTCGATGGCAACGTCGATTTGGCGGTCTTGAATCACGGCCTGGCAGTCGTCCGTGAGGACGCCGGGCGGCAGGTCGACATGTGCGCGGCTTGCGACTGATCACGGACCACGACTTTTCTCAGCTCGATCGGCCGGCCCGCGCGCCGCGCAACGCGGTCCGCCTGAGTGAGAAGAATCTTCGCCACGCCGGTGCCGACGTTCCCCAATCCGAGAAGGGCCACGCGCAATGGTGTCATCGTTTTCCGTTCATTTCGCGTCCGCCCCGGAATTGCCGTTAACCCGACCCGGTCGCGGCGGTATTCAGAATGGGTCGAAGGTCCAAAGTCCAAAGTCCAAAGTCGAAGACTTCGAGCGGTCGCCGATTCGGTCCTGGACCTTGGACCTTGGACCTTGGACCTTGGACCTTGGACTTTTTCCTCCGTCGGACGCCATTCTGCCGGAGGCGGGGGACCGTGGTCAATCCGTTCCAGCAGGAGGCTGGAAAACCCGAAGGCTTGAAGAGTGGGCGGCGATGCCGCATTCTATGTAAGTCAGGTGCTAGCGATGCGGTCGGCGAACATTCCCGGGACGGACAAGGACGTCATGACGACAACGTCGATGGGTGGGGCCGTGCGAATGGGGGCGTACGAATCGGGGCCGTCACCTATTTGAATTCCAAGCCCCTCATCGAGGGCCTGCACGAGTTGCTTCCGGAAGCGGAGCTTTCGCTCGATTATCCCAGCCGGCTGGCCGAAAACCTCGAAGCGGGCCAACTCGACGTCGCGCTGGTTCCGTCGATCGAGGTGCTGAGACACGCGGATTACGAGATCGTCTCCGACGCGTGCGTGGCGACTCGGGGGCCGGTGATGAGCGTCAAGCTGTATAGCCGCGTGCCGTTCGGCGAAATTCAATCGCTGGCGCTCGACGCGGGTTCCCGCACGAGCGCGGCCCTGGCGCGGATCATGTTGCAGGAGCGGTTCGGCGTCAGTCCCCGGTTGGAGCCGTTTGCCCTTCGAGCGGTCGCCCGGCTCGACAGCGACCGATGCCGTGCTGCTGATTGGCGACCGGGCCATGCACGTGCCGGACGAGCCTTTTGCCGCCACGTGGGACCTCGGGGAAGAATGGCTGCGTTGGACCGGCTTGCCGTTCGTGTTCGCCGTGTGGGCGGCCAAGGGTCACACGGAATTGGCGCCGGTCGAGGAGGCGTTGGGCCGGGCGCGCGACCTGGGAATCGAACGGGCGGCCGAAATCGCCCAGCGTGAAGCACCCCACCTGGAAATCTCCGAGGCGACCGCGTACGACTACTTGACGAAGAATCTCCATTTTCGTCTTGGTCCGGCCGAGCGGAGCGGACTGAGACTGTTTTCCGAACTGTCGGCCCGGGTGGGATTGGCCCCGGAAGGAGCGGATTTTGTCTTCCGCGATTGCGCCACTGCTTGAGAAGGCCGTCGAGGGCGGCCGCCTGACCCCTGACGAGGGGCTGCGCCTCATCGAGTCGCACGACCTGGTGGCGATAGGCCGCGCGGCCGACGCCGTCACGCGGCGGCTGCACCCCGAGCCGTTCCGCACGTACAACATCGACCGCAACATCAATTACACGAACGAATGTGCCGCGGTCTGCGACTTCTGCGCGTTCTACCGGCCCCCGGGACACGACGAGGTCTACGTGCTGCCGCGCGACGTGCTCTATCAAAAAATCGAAGAGACCGTGGCGTTGGGAGGCGACCAAATCCTGATGCAGGGGGGCCTGCACGCGAAGTTGCCGCTGGAGTGGTACGAAGAGCTGCTCTCCGACATCAAGACGCGCTTTCCGCAGGTCAACATCCACGGCTTCAGCCCGCCGGAAATCCATCATTTCACGAAAGTCAGCAAGCAGCCGCTGCGAGTCGTCCTGGAGCGATTGAAGAAAGCGGGGCTCGGCAGCCTTCCCGGCGGCGGGGCCGAGATTCTCGTCGACCGTGTCCGCAAGGAAATCACGCGGGGGAAGGTGCTCACGGACGATTGGCTCAACGTCAACCGCGTCTGGCATGAGATGGGGGGCCGTTCGTCCGCGACGATGATGTTCGGACACGTCGAAACGCTGGCGGAGCGGATCGAGCATTTGGAGCGGCTGCGGCAGCTTCAGGAGGAAACCGGCGGGTTCACCGCTTTTATCTGCTGGACGTTTCAGCCCGAGCACACGGCCCTGTCGCACATTCCTCCGGCCGGCGCGTTCGAGTACCTCAAGACCCAGGCGGTCGCCCGGCTGTACCTGGACAACATCCCCAACATTCAGTCGTCGTGGGTGACGCAGGGGGAAAAGATTGGCCAATTGGCCCTGTTCTTCGGGGCCAACGACATGGGCAGCCTGATGATCGAGGAAAACGTCGTCGCACAGGCCGGAACGGTCCACTATCTCTCCCTGGAGACGATTCGCCGCTCGATTGAAGAGGCCGGTTATATTCCCCGGCAGCGCAATGTCTTCTATCAATACATCGACGGCGAATGATTCACGTCGAGAACCTGACAAAGCGATTCAGCGACCTGCGGCGCGGGAGCGTCACGGCCTTGGAGGGGGTCAGTTTCGACGTCCAGCCGGGTGAAATCTTCGGCCTTCTGGGGCCAAACGGCGCCGGCAAAACGACGTGCCTGCGAATCCTCAGCACCGTTCTCAAACCCAGCGGCGGAACGGCTCTCGTCGCCGGCTATGACGTGCTGACTCACCCGGCCGAGGTTCGGGCGACGAATCGGCTTCATGTCCGGCAACACGGGGATTTACGACCGCATGACCGCCTGGGAGCTGGTCGAATACTTCGGCCGGCTCTACGGGATGGAGGAAGCGGTGCTCAAGCGGCGTCTCGGCGAAATCTTTACGACTCTGCAGATGGACGAGTTCCGCGACGTGCTGGGCTCGAAGATGTCGACCGGCATGAAGCAGAAAGTGTCGATTGCCCGGACCATCATTCATAATCCGCCGGTCCTCATTTTCGACGAGCCCACGACGGGGCTCGACGTGCTTGTCGCCAGGGCCGTCCTCAAAGCGATTGCCTCGCTGCGCGACGAGGGAAAGTGCATCATCTACTCGACGCACATCATGCGCGAGGTCGAAAAACTCTGCGACCGGACCGCCATTATCCATAAAGGCCGGATTCTCGCCGCCGGGACCCCGGCCGAGCTCGAAGCACGTTTTCATCAGAACGACTTCGAGGAACTGTTCTTCGGACTGATTTCGCGGGCCGACGAGGGGCTGCCGGCGGCATCATGAACTGGAAAAACGTCCGTCTCATCTTTCACCGGGAGGTCCGCGACCAGATTCGCGACCGCCGGACGTTGTTCATGGTCGTCGTCCTGCCGCTGCTCCTCTATCCGGGCCTCTTAATCGGCACGGTCGAGGTCTCGCTGTTGGTTCGCGAGCAGCCGCGGACGGTTGTCGTCCTCGGGGCGGCCAACCTGCCGCAAAAGCCTTCGCTCCTGAAGGGGGGCGGGTTCGCCAAAGAATGGTTCACAATCCCCGAGGACGTCGGCAAGCTGCAGGTCGTCGCCGACGCGGGCGCGCCGCCGCAGGAGGACGCGGCGGCGGCCAAGCGCGACGCGGACCTGCTGGCCGACGCCCGTGAGCTGCGTCCCCTTGCGGAGCAGCTCGACCGTTTGGAACAGGCGGCCCGCACGGACGGGAATGCCGGCGAAGCCGACCGCCTTTCCGAGCAGGCCCGTTCCGCCAAAGACAAGCTCGCCGAGCGGTTCAGCGCCTCCAAAATCCAGGTCCTCATTATCGTTCCGAACGGGCTCACGCAGCGGATTGAAGAGACCAATCGGGCCTTGGAGGCCAAGGAAACACAGGAGAAAGAGACGGCCCACTCGCAGACGACGCTCGGCTTCCTCGTCGTCGAAAACAGCGCCGATGAAAAATCGGTCTTCGCCTACCAACGCGTCAAGCTGGTCCTCGCCGCCTGGGAGCAGCGCATCTTGCAAGAGAGACTGAGCCAGGCGAAGCTCCCGCCGACGCTGGCGACTCCCGTCCACCCGATAACCATCGACCTCGCCGCGATGAAGCAGCTTTCGGCAAGCATCTGGAGCAAAATGTTCCCGACGCTCCTCATCATCATGGCCGTCACGGGAGCGTTTTACCCGGCCGTCGACGTCGCGGCCGGGGAGAAAGAGCGCGGCACGATGGAGACGCTCTTGATTTGCCCCGCGCTGCGGAGCGAGATTGTCGTCGGAAAGTTCCTCACCGTCCTGGTCTTCAGCGTCACCAACGTCGTGTTGATTCTCGTCAGCATGGGACTCACGGGCAAGTACGTCATCGCCGCGACGCGGACCGAGGCCATGTCCAAAATGGGGGCCGGCACGCTGTCGTTTCCCGGCCCGTGGGAAATGATGTGGCTCGTCATCCTTCTGGTCCCCCTGGCGGCCTTTTTCAGTGCCATCAGCCTGGCGGTGGCGACGTTCGCGCGGAGCACGCGGGAGGGGCAGTATTATTTGACACCCCTCTTGTTCGTCACCCTCGGATTGACCCTGTTCTGCATGTCGCCGGTGGTCGAGATTGAACCCCTTTACAGCATCTTGCCGGTCGTCGGCCCGGCCTTGCTGCTGAAAGAGGTGCTGGCCGAGCCTGGCAGCACGGCCCCCTTGGTCTATGGGCTTCCCGTTTTGGTGACGAGCATTGGCTACAGCTTCGCCGGCCTCTGGTGGGCGATTGCCATGTTCAAACGGGAGGACGTCCTTTTCCGTGAAGCCGAACGGTTCGACCTCCGGCTTTGGCTCCGCCATCTGCTGCGCGACAAGGAGCCGACTCCGAGCTCCGCCGAAGCGGTGCTGTGCTTCGTCCTCATCATGCTGCTGCAGTTCGGCGCGCTGCCGTTCTTGCGCCGGGCACGTCCTGGCGAATGGACAGCTCGACGGAGCGGAGATGCTCCGCTTGTTGCTGATTCAGCAGTTGGTCTTCATCGGATGCCCGGCCCTTTTCATGGGCATCCTGCTGACGACGAGCGTCGTGCGCACGTTTCCGCCTGCGCCTGCCGTCGTGGAAATACCTGTTGATGGCGTGCGTCTTGCCGCTGGCTTTGCACCCCTTGTCGGTCAGCCTCGAAGAATGGCTGCAGCAATGGTTCTTCCCCCCTTTGCCGGAGCAAATCGTTCAAATTGCGCGGGTCATCGCGAGTCCCGCGCCTCCCTTTGTGGCTGGTGCTGCTGGCGATGGCGGTCGCGCCGGGCGTCTGCGAGGAGCTGGCGTTCCGCGGCTTTATCCTGAGCGGCTTTGCGCGTCGGCCCGGCCGGGAGTGGCGATTTTGCTCTCCAGCATCGCCTTCGGCGTCGCGCACATGGTTCCCCAGCAAGTCTTTAACGCGATGTTGCTCGGACTGGTGCTGGGCCTGTTCGCTGTTCGCAGCGGAAGTCTTCTGCCCGGAGTCCTGTTTCACCTGATTTACAACTCGGTTGAAATCCTTCGTGCGCGGGCGTCGTCGCCGGCTTGGAAGGGACCGGTCGCCGACTGGTTTTTCCGTCTGACGACAACGGCAGACAACGAGCACATCATCCAATACAAATGGCCCACGCTGGCGATTGCCGCGGTCGTCGCTCTCCTCCTCATCGGGCGTTGGTGAGGGGGGGCCCGCGGCCGAGCGGCGAAGGGCACGACCAAGAATTCCTGCGCTCCGCTCAAGAAACATCGGCGAATCCTCCAAGCCAGCCGCCGGTCGCCACGCATTGAGACACGTGGCGCCGGCCGCCACGCAGTGAGACACGTGGCGCCGTTCGCCACGCACTAGAGGCCGTTTCAAAAGGGCGGAATGACTCGTAGGGTAAGCTGCCAGCTTGCCCTTTCGTGCCGTTTCGTGAATCAAAAAGGGCAAGCTGGCAGCTCGCCCTACGGTTTTGAAACGCCCCCTAAAGACACGTATTATCTGGCTTGGGAACGCATTTTCTAGCTTTCTTCCCACGCGTGGAGGAGTCGTTGGCAGCCTCGACGTTCGTGCAAGCGCGTTGGATTTTTCCGGTCGCGTCCGAACCAATCGCCCACGCGGCGATTGAGATTGCGGCCGACGGGCGGATTGCCGCCGTTCATCGCCGCGCCCTCGGGGCGCGGAGGATTTGGGCGATGTCGCGATTGTGCCGGGCTTCGTCAACGCGCATACGCATCTCGAATTCAGCGATTTATCGGCACCCTTGAGCCCGGCCCGGCCGTTTGCGGACTGGCTGCGTGCCGTCGTCGCCTATCGCCGCCAGAGAGGCGACGGGGCGGCTGCCGTCGAACGCGGACTCGAGGAGTGCCGCCACAGCGGGACAGTCGCTTTCGGGGAGATTGTGACTCAAGCCGGTGCCGAAACGCCGGCCGACGTTCCAGGGGCTGTTCTTTTTCGGGAATTGATTGGCTTTCCTGCGGAAAGAATGGAGGAACAGTTCGAGATTGCTCGGCGGTTCCTGCAGGCCGGCAGCGGCGGTCGCCCGGACGCGGCTGTTCGCGGGGTCAGCCCGCACGCCGCCGTACTCGGTGCATCCGACGCTCTTCAAGCGGGTCGTCGCCCTGGCAGCCGAGCGGCGCGCGCCCTCGCAATTCATCTGGCGGAGACACAAGCCGAGCTGCAGTTGCTTCGCGAGGGCCGGGGGGAGGTTGTGGAGCTGTTGTCCGACCTGGGGGCCTGGCGGAAGGAAATCGTCGCGCCCGGAACGCGGCCCCTGGATTATTTGCGGACGATGGCCGGCTTGGAGCGCGTGATTATCGCTCACGGGACTTACCTCGACGACGAGGAATTGGATTTCGTGGCGGCCCATCGCAATTTTGCGGTCGCGTATTGTCCCCGGACGCATGCTTTCTTCGGCCATGCGGAGCATCCGTGGCGCAAACTCATCGCGCGCGGCGGCCTGGTTGCCATCGGGACCGACGGGCGCTGCTCGAACCCCGATTTGAGCGTTTGGAACGAGCTTCTGTTTCTGTCTGGCCGATTTCCCGAGTGCGACCCGGAAATTTTGCTTCGGATGGGCACGCTGAATGGCGCTCGTGCACTGGGGCTTGAGACGGAGCTTGGCACGCTCGAAACGGGAAAGACGGCGCGGGCCGCGATTGTTCGGTTGGGTGATGTCGCTGCGGGCGACCCCTATGCGGCGTTGTTCCATCCCGACTCGCGTGTCGTGCGACTCCTCAGCGGTTGAACAGCGCACGCGATTGTAATTGTGCGCCGATTCGCTAGGCTACACCGTCGCGTTCAAGTCGCGCGTCTTGATGATTTCGGATGCCAAAGGAAGGGCCATTGATTGCGTTCGGCCAATCGGTTGATTCGATTCTGAGCCTCTCGGACGCGGAATTCTTCGCCAGCATCGAATGGGAAAAGTCGGCTCCCGCGCGGTTGCAGCGGGCGGCCCAAGCCGATGAGCTCGAACGGGTCATTCCTCTCGTCCTTGAAACAGCCGGCGGAACCCCGTCTCGCCGGTCGGCCCCGTGCGAGTCGAACGGCGCCCGGCAGTCGCTGTGGTCGCGGCACCAATTGGAAGAATCGCCGCGGGCAACGACGTTGATTCGGGCCTGCGAGGTGCTCGGGGCGGCGGAGGACCGCACGGCGCCGGCAGCCAACGGAGACAAGAACGGAGACAAGAACGGACGGCCGCTCCACGCAAAAAATTCGCCCTTCGTCGCTCGAAACGGCCGGAGACGGACGAGCACGGTCGATTTTTGGCGTGCCGCGGACCGCTGGACGCAGATGTGCGCGGAAGGCCCGCCCCTCTCGGTCCTCGAGACGCTCGTGCTGTTTGAGATTCTGCGTGACGCGGGACGACGAGCGCCCGTCACTCTGGCTGCAAAGATCTGGCGGACGGCCTTGACGGCCGCCATCCAGCGGACCAACGCGGGCAGCGGCACAAGCGCGGTCCCCGAGGTCGGAGCTGACAGTTCCGCTGCGGGCCCCGAGAGCGGCCGTTTCGTCGACGCCGAGCTGGCGTGGCAAGCAGGGCTGCTGTTCGCGCCGGTTTCGGGGGCGGTGCGGGTTGCCGCATCGGCTCGCAACGAACTGTGCCGCATGCTGGTCGAATCGACCGATTCCGGGGGCGTTCCATCGGCTGAAATGGTTGACGAGCTGCCGAATTGGCTGGCCACGCTCGTGCGTGGCCGAGAATGGGGACGACGATTTGCCTGCCCGCTCTTCGACGTGCCGCATGAAAGGCGGTTTCGAGCGCTCCTCGGTGCAATGTCGCGTTTGTGCCGCGGCGACGGGCGGCCGGCCTTCTCGAACGGCCAGGCAAACGGGCTTTGCGGCATATGGTTGGCGGCCGCCGCATCGGTCTCCGGTCGACAAAGGGCCTCATCGCCCGCCCTCCGGTATCTGCTCTCGCTCGGCGCCGATTGCCCTCGTGGGTCCTTTCAGGGCAGAATTGAAAATGGCCGCCCATCGCCCGAGACGAACACGGTCCGGCACAACACGGTCCGGCACAACACGGTCCGGCACAACACGGTCCGGCGCAACACGGTCCGGCACAAGCGGGTCAATCCTGTCTTTCAGTCCGACAACAGCCGCCTGGCCTGTCTGCGCAGCAATTGGACGCGGGACGCCAACTCGCTGACCGTTTTGCATCACGGTCGTTTTCCCGCGGTGGAATTGGCTGCACGGGGAAAAGTGCTGCTCACCGGCGACTGGCAAATTGAGATTCGTGTCGGAGACGAGGACATTGCGTTTGACGGTCCGTGGTCCTGTTCCTGCTGGTATTCCGACGACGAGGGGGACTATCTCGAGCTGCAAGCGCGAATCACGGCGGAAATCCGCATTGAACGGCAGCTTTTGTTGGCCAGGAAGGACGACCTCTTGTTTTTGGCGGACGCGGTGTTCGGATGCGGCGATGCGCGAATCGACTATGTGTCGCGGCTGCCGCTGGCTCCGGGCGTTGAAGCCCTGCCAGACTCTCCGACACGCGAGTGCCGCCTTGCGGGAACCGCCGCACCCGCGCGGCTTTTTCCGCTCGGACTTCCCTGCGAGCGGGTCCAGGGGAGCGCGGGACAACTGGCCGGTTCGCGGAATCTCTTGGAGCTGCGGCAAACGGGAATCGGCGGACTTTATGCGCCGATTGTCATCGACTGGAATCCGACTCGCCGTCGCAGTCCGGCCAACTGGCGGCCGCTAACCGTGGCGCAGAATGGGGCCGTTGTCCCCGCGGGGTGCGCCGCGGGATTCCGCCTGCAGGTGGGCACAGCCCAATGGCTCGTTTATCGCAGCCTGTCGCCCATCCTTGAACCTCGCACGGTACTCGGCCAGCATACAATGTACGAGACGATGATTGGACGGTTCGTGCGCAGCGGCGAAGTCGAGCCAATCGTCCTTGTGGAACAGCGGGCAGAGGGCAACTGATGAGCCGGAACGTACTGGTCCGATATGGAATGATTGCCGAGGTCGCCCGTTTCACGAGCGCGGCCTGTGTCGCAATGGGACGGGGAGAGCGCGTCGTCATTCGCAGTCATCGGGGCGTCGAGCTTGGAACGTTGCTCGAAGATGCGCCGCCGCCAGCGAAGGACGACGACAGCCAACGCCCTTTGAAGGACACGGACGGGCAAGCCGCCAGTGCCACCCAGTTGTCCGCCGGTGCCACCCAGTTGGCCGCCGGTGCCGCCGAGCCAACGGAGCTGCACATCTTGCGGACCGCAACGGCTGAAGACGAGCGGACTGCCGACAGGTTGAAGGGGGAGTGTGAAGGGGAGTTCCACGCTTGGCGCAGGCCGAATCGACGAGTGGAAACTGTCTCTGGAGCTGATTGACCTCGAGTGGACCCTCGACAAGTCCAAGCTGATTCTCTATGTCTTGAATGACCGGGGGCCGGAGAGCACGAAACTCGCGCTGCAGGCCGCGGCCGCCGGTTGGGGGACCATCGAGGTCCAACCGGTCGGTCCCGACGGCCCGATTTCGGTGAGCCAGGGAGGCGGTTGCGGCAGCGGGCACTGCGGCTCGGATGGAAACTCTAACGGCTGCTGTCATTAAAATGGCCGACGACGCGTTTTCGACAATCGAGAAAGTCCGCCAATCGAACGGTCCGGCTGCCGCCGTCGAGGAATTGATTCGCACCCTGGAGACTCGCGGCGAACACCACCGGCTCTTCGACGCGATGCTGCTCAAGAAGAAATTTGAAATGGGGCTGCCGCTGTCGCGGCCCACCGCGTTCGACAGCGTGCCCGAAGAACGCCAGGCCGAGTTCGAAGAGGCCTATATTGCCGCCGCCCGCCGCGTGGGCGAGGCATTTCTGGCCGAGAATAACATTCCCCAAGCATGGATTTACCTGCGGACCATTCGCGAGCCGCAGGGGGTTGCCCAGGCTCTCGACCGGATTGCCGTCGGCAACGGGCTTCCGGACAACGTCGAGGACCTCATTTCCATCGCGTTGTACGAGCGTGCACACCCCGTGAAAGGGCTGGAGCTGATGCTTCAGTCTCGCGGCACGTGCAACACCATCTCCGCGTTTGACCAGGCGGTCCCGCAGATCTCTTCCGAGGAGCGCATCCGCGGAGCCGAGCTTCTCGTACGGCATCTTTATGGCGAACTGCTGCAGTCGGTGTGTCGCGACATCGAGCGACGAGAGGAGACGCCCTTCACGGCGAAGACTCTCCGCGAGGCCATCACGGGACGCGATTGGCTGTTCGACGACGGCAACTACCATGTGGACGTCTCGCACCTGGGGTCAGTCGTCCGTTTCGCACGGTTCCTCACTCCTGAAAGCCCCGAGCTCCAAACCGTCATTCAGTTGTCCGAATACGGGATGCGGCTCTCCCCTCAGTTTCAGTTCCCCGCGGATCCGCCGTTTGACGTCTATTACACGGCCCATCTGCACTTCTTCCGCATTCTGGCCGACGACCGACGGGACGAGGCGGTCGCCTATTTCCATGAGCGGTTGCGAACGGCGGCAGAAACCGAGGACCGGCGGCTCATCGCCTATGTGCTCGTCGACCTCTTGGTTCGAATCGGCGCGAAAAACGACGCGGTTGCCGTGGCGAAGGAATTCTTCGCGGATCTCGACGAATCGAGCGGGTTCTCCTTCGCTCAGCTTTGCGAGGAAGCCGAGCGGATGGACGTCTATCGCGAAACGGCCCAGGACAAGGGGGACCTGGTGGGATTCACCGCGGCCCTCCTCGGCAATCCGAACGTCAATCGAAACTAAATCCGACTGCCGCTTTGCGACGGGCGCACAGGCGAGGAGGTGAGCCGTGTCCCTTGCAGCCTCCGGAAACAATTTCGGTTCGGCGGTTCCTTCCTGCAAGGCATTGGGCATTCTCGCGGCGGCGACGATTGCCTGCCTTTTGCCGTCAATCGACAAGGCCTTCTGCCTCGATGACCCCCTCTCATTGTGGGCCGCAGCTCAAATTCAAGCGCATCCCCTCGACTTTTACGGCTGCGAAGTGAACTGGTATTCGACGGTGCAGCCCCTCTACGAGGTGACGAAGAATCCGCCGCTGTCAGACTACTACCTCGCCGCAACAGCCGCCGTGGTCGGATGGAGCGAGCCTGCCCTCCATGCAGCGTTTCTTTTGGCCGCCGTCGGCACGATTTGGGGGACGTGGTTTCTGGCCCGGTCATTCTGCCGCCAGGCGGTCTCTGCCGCCCTGGTGGCACTCCTGACGCCTGCCTTCCTCGTCTCCAGCACCGACCTGATGTGCGACACGATGATGGTCTGCCTGTGGACTTGGGCCATTGCCCTGTGGGTCAAAGGGCTGAAGTCGGCGAAGGGGCAATGGCTCGGCGTCGCTTCCCTGATAATCGCCGGCGCGGCGCTGACCAAGTATTTCGCCGTCAGCCTGATTCCCCTGCTTGCGGTCTACACCGTCCTTCGAGACCGCAAGCTCACCGTGGCGACTCGCCTGGCTTCTGGTGCCCGTCGCTTTGCTGGCCGGATACCAAGTGTGGACTTGGCAGCGGTATGGACGGGGCTTGCTGTCGGACGCGGCGGCCTTTGCCTGGGGAATTACTGCGGTCCCTGCAACCGGAGCCGCATTGTCGCAGGAAACCGTGGGCTCCAAAATCGTCGTGGCTCTCTCGTTCGCCGGTGGATCCCTCCTTCCCGTTCTTTTCTGTGCTCGCTTGGCTCTGGGGGAAACGAAGCCTCGCCGCGGCAGCAGTTTTCGGCCTGGCAATGAGCGCGCTGCGCGAGATGGGTCTTTTCGCCGCAACAGCTTACCGCGCTCCATATGCGGGCCGGATTCACCTCGACGTCCGCCGGGCAACTGGGGCTTTTCACCACCTGCGGCGCGCTCGTGCTGTGGTTGGCCCTGAACGATGTTGTGAAACATGAGTCGGCCGACGCTTGCCTGCTGGCGATGTGGGTTTTGGGAACCTTCGCGTTTGCTGGGTTCGTGAATTGGACATGCAACGTGCGAAGCCTGCTGCCCATTGCGCCGGCATTGGGCATACTCGTGGTGCGGCGCCTGGAGGAGAGCCCGCGGCAAGCGGTCAGGCCGCTTGACTGGCATTGGGCTCTGGCTCCCGCGCTGGCCACCGGCATGATGGTGGCGTGGGCCGACTTTCGTCTGGCCAATTCGGCCCGTGCGGCGGCGGCGCAAATTGCCGCGGTCCTCGAACAGGAACCGGGCACCGTTTGGTTTCAAGGGCACTGGGGGTTTCAGTATTACATGCGGGCCAAGGGTGGCCGCGAGGTCGACTTGAGTCACCCCGCGTGCCATCCTGGGGATGTCATGGTCATTCCCTACAACAACACGGATGTTTTTTTCTATTCCCCGGAATTTGTGGCTCCGCTGCGCGAGCTGGAATTCCCGACATGCCGAGGGATATCGACCTTGCAGCCCAAAACCGGGGCCGGTTTTTATTCAGACCTATGGGGGCCGATGCCGTTCGTGTTCGGCCCTGCTCCCGCGGAAAAATATGGGATCTGGCGGCTGACGCTGCCGGTCCAGCCGAAGGCTTTTCTGAAGGATGAAGGATAAATGACGCTGGCTCAGAATCGGGCCGCATGGGATCGGCTCGCCGACACGGGGAGCGTCTTTGCCACCGTCGCCACGGATGATGAATGCCGTAATCCGCTGGCCGCGCTCGACGGCCGTGGCTGGCTTCCTCCCACGGTCGTGGGGCTCGACGTACTGTGCCTGGCGTCGGGAGGCGGATGGCAATCGATCCTTTATGCGTGCGCCGGCGCGAATGTGACCGTCCTGGATCTGAGCCGGTCGATGCTCCGACTGGACGAGCGCGAGGCAGCGCGCCGGAACAAGACCGTCCGGACAATCGAGGGTTCAATGGACGATTTGTCCATGCTGGGCGCGGCGACCTTCGACCTCGTGCATCAACCGGTCAGCACCTGCTACGTGCCGAAGCTGACGCCGGTGTACCGCGAAATCGCCCGCGTGTTGCGTCCCGGCGGACTCTACATCAGTCAACATAAGCAGCCCACCTCTCTTCAAGTCACCCACCGCGATGCGAAAGACCGGTACGTGCTGGGAATCGAGTACTACCAGTCGGGAGCGTTGCCGCGAGTGCCTGACTGCTCGTATCGCGAGCCGGCAGTGGTCGAATACTTGCATTCGTGGGAGGACCTCGTCGGCGAGTTGTGCCGGGCCGGCTTTGTGCTGGAAGACCTGAGCGAACCGGACCGGTCCGACCGCGAAGCCCCGCCGGGCCATTTCGCGCATCGAGGGCGATACGTTGCGCCCTACGTCCGGTTGAAGGCCCGGCGACGGGACCCCGGAGCCGTGCCGAGCGTCCCCAAGATCATTTGGGCTCGTTGAAAACGCGCGAAGGGCCACGTTTCATCGCCAAGGTGCGTGCCAGCTCTTGTCGCGCGATCTGGTCGTCGGGCGCAGCCTCCACGACCTTTTGTAGCCTGCGGATGGCCTCGTCCAGGCGTCCCTGACCGCGGAGTGCCAGCCCAATGCAAACATTGCAAGCCGCCGGCGATTGCGGGTTCGAGCTCGAGGGCACGCTCAGCGTGAGCGATCGCTTCGGCATAGTCATGCATCGTCAAACATAAGAAGGCCAGGTTGACGTGGGCATCGACAAGGGTTTCGTCGATCTCGAGGGCTCGGCGGTAGTGCCGCTTGGCTTCCTCGAATTTCCGACGCTTTAGCAACAGGAAGCCCAGGTTATTGTGGGCGTCTGCCATCCGGTCGTCGATCGCGAGGGCGGCCCGGTATTGTTCGGCCGCCTCGTCAAATCGGCCGGACTGCTGGAGCCCGACGCCCAAAGCGTAACGCGCGGAAGCGGTCAGCGGACCCATCCGGACGGCCGTTTCCAACTCTGCAACACCTTCGCTCACCGCCCCTTCGGAGAGGAGGGCACTTCCGAGAAACTCGTGCGCGAGCAAATGATCGGGCGTGCAGTCCTTCGAGTGGCGCAACAGGATGACGTTGTCACGCCACAGGCTGATTTGATTGAACGCAGTCGCTGCCAACAACACGAGACTCGTCAGCGCGGCAGCCGGAAGAACCCGTGCGCGAAAGACTCCAGGCGGGACCAGCTCGGGAACCAGCCACCCGACCGCAAGGAAGATTCCGATCAGCGGAAAATACGTGTATCGATCGGCCATCTGCTGCGAGCCGATTTGCACAAGCCCGATCATGGGAAGCAAGGTGCCGAGATACCAACACCACCCGACGAAGAGAAAGGGGAAGCGACGGATGCATGCGATCGCAACGGCCGTGATCGTCAAGAGCAAAGCCGCGGAAAGAATCACGACGGTCCGAGTGAGCTCGGCACCCGGGTAGGGATAGTAGACCGCCAGGTTGTGCGGATAAAGCGCCTTCCAAAGATACAGCACATAAACGACCACTGCATTCATCTCGCGCGCATAGAAGGGAAGGATATGAAGCGTTCTGACGCGCACCGCCGCTCGATTGCGCATGGCGACGCGACTGCCGAGAAAACGATCGAAGCCACGAAAAAAGGAGATTTTTTCCGCGATGAGTCCCAGCGCGGAGCGACGCCGGCCAGCCACAGCGTGGCCGCCGGGTTCCAAATCGCTCGACTCGGCGCCGCGGCCGGGTTGCGATGGCGTCGCCGACCGACGCCAGAATCTTCCAACGAAGCTCAAGCGGCCCAACGGCCAGAAATCGAGGAGCAGAAAGACAAAGGGAAGCGTCACCAGCGTTTGCTTCGACAGCAGGCTGGCAACCAAGAACAAGAACGACGCCGCGAGGCTCCACAGCCTCGCCCCCGTCGCATAGCGAACGTACATGAGAAGCGAGAGCAGACCAAAGAACGTACTCAGAACGTCTTTGCGTTCCGCGATCCAGACGACCGATTCGACGTGCAATGGATGCAGGGCAAAGAGCGCGGCGACGAACGCGCTTCGAAGCGCGATTTTGGGTCGCGACCGCCAGCCCCGCGAACAGCAGGACCGTATTTGCCGTATGCAGCAAGACGTTGGTGAGATGATATCCGCCGGGACGCACACCATAGATGTCCGTATCGAGCATCAAGGACAGCCAGGTGAGCGGAATCCAATTGGAATCATGAATGGTGGTGAAGCTCCACACGAGGCTGGAGCGTGTGATCCCCTGTTGGACGAGTCGGTTAGCCGAGACGTAGGCCGGATCGTCGACCGTCATAAATCCGAACCACGATGCTTGCGCATAAACCAGCAACGTCCCCGCAGCCAGGAGAGCGGCCAGGATGAACGGTTGCCGTTTTGAGGAACGCTTCAACGTCGTCGACGACGGGCGATGGTCTTTCGTGCGGCTCATCGACTCCTCGATGGCAGGCGGACAACGGCGATCTTCGTCAGCCCGTCCCATCAAACGGACCTTCGTTACCAAGACGGCCCTTCGTTCGAGCGTGCTCGTCGCAGTCGGCTCGTTGGCAGCAGGCGAATTGCATCCGGAGAGAGGTTGGCGGATATCCTTGAGGCGGCTTTTGCCGAATGCGCGAACAAAACGACCGCCCCCTTGTGGGGGCGGTCGTCGTTTCCAAGATCAACAGTTCAATCGCGTTTCAACAACAACCTAATTCTGCGGCAGGCTGACCACCTGCTGGTCGCCACGGTTGCAGACATAGGTCAATAGACCGTTGTCGGTGCTGCTGCTGAAGTACCGCACGGAACCGTCGCACAAGGCGATTTGGGCACCCGCTTCGTGCTGCGAGCTGATGTCGCCGTTGCCGCCGACCCGGGCGTTGGCATTGCCGTTGACGCCAATGACCGAACTGAAGCAGACGTCCGAAGCCACGGTGATGCCCGTGCTATGCCACCGGCATAGTCGTCGGCGTTGGCCCAATAGGCGAAGCAGGAGTCCGTGTTGCTGGAGCTGCAATTGCGTGTTGCCGATGCCGCCGCCCGTGAGGCACGTCGCCCCATAATGCTCGGCGATCAGGGCCGTGTTCGTCGTACCGTCGGAGATGTCGGAGATCTTGATCCGGCTGTCTTGGAACAGCACGCCGCCGTTATCCAACACGCCGGTTCCAGCGGTTTGCGAGCTAATCTGGACCTCGAGCGTCCCGGATTGGCGCTGCCCGGCTTGCCCGCCTTCGTTTAGCAGGCGGAGTGTAGAGGCCGCTCGGGACGTTCGGACCGCCGCCGTCGGTCAGCAGGGTTCCCCCGTTGCCCAGGTAGTTGGCAACCGCCGACAAGCGTTGTGCGGCCCTTGAAGTCGTTGCCGCCGCCGCCGCAACGGCTGGTTGTAACGGCCGCCGAGTCGCCCGAGGACGGACACTTGAACAGATTCAGGACGAGCTGGATCTGGTCGATGTTCCGGTTCGGAGCCGTGCCGACGGTGGAGGTCATCACGTTATTGAAGTTGACGAGATTGTAAATCGGCTTGAATTCGCAGTACGGCAACAGCAACATGCCCCACGCGGCTTGGTTGCCACCCATGCCATCCCGGGGGAAGACGAAGTTGGTGTCGTGGTAGTTGTGCAGAGCCAGCGCAAGCTTGCTTCATGTTGTTCTTGCACTGGGTCCGCCGAGCCGCCTCGCGGGCCGCTTGCACGGCCGGCAGCAGCAGGGCGATCAGGATCGCGATGATCGCGATCACGACCAGCAGTTCAATCAGCGTGAACCCCTTCTTTCGTCGTAGCATGCCTTCACCTTCTCTTTCAGACACAAAGACGCGGAATAATGGACCGGCAACGAACCGATCCGAAAAGAACCCTCGCGTCAATCGATCTTCCGGTAAGTCCCCACCACAGCTCGTGTTCCGGCGGGTCACCGGCAAAGGACAGAATGAAGAAGTAAGAATCCCAGTGTGGCCCGGAGAGCTTCCCCGAATGAGCGAATTGACGACGGAATGGGTCAATCGCCATCTCACACCGCCTGTACCGATTTGTCAACGAGGAAATAGAAAAAAATTAGTAAAAACCCTAAATCCCGTTTGCGGCCTGGCCCCCCAACCACGTATTGTCCCCGAAAGACTAGGTCGACCGCGCACTTTGCGGAGACACGCGGCGAGGGTCGCTATTCTCGCCTCCTGCGCCCCAGAGAGCCGGGAACGGGCACCGTGTGGAAGCAGAATTTGCCCTGCGGCGGCGGACTCCGGCACGGGGGGGGCGAACGCGTCCCGCGGCGGAGGCGAAAAATCCGCCGGGATACCCGTCTTGCGCCGGCAGGAACGTGGCCAACACACTCGTCTTGACGAGAACGCGCCAGTTTGCAAAATACCCGCGCACGTCCGATTCTCTGCCAGCTCCAAAGCGGACGTCTGTTCACCATCCAAATCTGTCTGTCTCACTCGGCCCCACGATCGGGGGCGAACGGCAAGCAAAGGAGTGCACCCGCCGTGAAAAGAATTACCGTCAAAGCCACCATGTTCGTGCTTGTTACCAGCCTGGCCTGGGCTCCCGCCGCCGTGCTGGCTGAGGGCAAGCCCCCCGAGTCGCCCCATCGAATCGCCCTGATCGATATGGCGCCGCGTCTTCAAGACCTACAAGAAGTTCGAGAACCTGCGGGAAGAACTCAAGGGCGACCTGACGAAATCGGAAGACAAATTCAAGCTGATGGCCGAGCAGATCCGCAAAGAGCAAAGCGAGCTCAAGCTCATGAAAGAGGGCAGCGACGAATACGCCCAAAAGGAAAAGGTCGTCCTAGGCCACACGACCCAGGCGGAGACCTACCGCAAAAGCCAGCAGCGGGACCTGATCCGGCGGGAAGCGCAGATCTACAAGACGATTTACCTGGAAGTCGCCGACGCCGTGCAGAAATACGCGTCGCATTTCAATTACACGCTCGTGCTGCGGTTCACCTCCGACGACCTCGATACGACCGAGAACCCCGAGGACGTGATGCGCGGCCTCAACAAGCAGGTCGTCTATTACCGGCCGAACGACGACATCACGAACGCGATCGTGCGCTACCTCAACTCGAACTACCAGCGGAACGCGGCTCAACCGGCCGACGCCGCGGCGCCGGCGCGGCAATAGCGCCGGGCACGCGAAACCGAACTCGCGTGATAATCGAGCGGGAGGGCGAGGCTCCTGCCGAGCCGCTTTTTGCCGCATCTTGCTGTCAAGGCGGCTCGGCAGGAGCCTCGACTTCCCCGCATTGAGACCATCTCTCGTACAGCGGCACGGAGCAGGGATGCAGGGCCGATTGCAGCGGACAATCCGGCAGTCCGTCGAAACGTCCGGAATCGGATTTCTCACTGGAAGAGACGTCCGAATCGGGTTCCGCCCGGCGGCGGTGAATCAGGGAATCGAGTTCCGAAGGACCGACTGCCCGGGATCGGCGCCGATTCCGGCCCGGATCGAGTTTGCGGTCCACCGCCAGCGACGGACGGCCATCGAGCGCGGACGGAACGGCCGTCGAAATGATCGAACACGTGACGGCCGCCCTGGCGGGACTCTGGATCGACAACTGCATCGTCGAGATCGACGGGCCGGAACCCCCCGGCTTGGACGGGTCGTCGTTGCAGTTCGCGGAATTGCTCCAGAGCGGCGGGGATTGTCGAGCAGCCGGCGATCCGGCCGACAATCGTTGTCCAGGAAACAGTCTTCGTCGGCGAGCCAAAGGACGAGAGCGAAATCACCTATCGCCCCCCGACCCGGCCGGGCCTGGCGATCACGTATCATCTCGATTACGGGCTGCACTCCCCGATTCCGGCGCAGCAGTACTCCCTCGAGGTAACGCCGGAGAGTTTTGTGCGGGAATTAGCCTTTGCCCGCACATTCCTGCTCGAGACGGAGGCGACAGCCCTGCGGGCGGCCGGATACGGCGCGCGGACCAGCACCCGCGACCTGTTGATCTTCGGGCCGGCAGGGCCAATTGACAACGAGCTGCGCGCCGCCGACGAGTGCGCCCGCCACAAGATCCTCGATTGCCTGGGAGACTTCGCGCTTGCTGGGTTGCGATCTCCACGGCCAGTTTTCCGCCTATCGGTCGGGCCATCACTTGAATCGGTCGATGGTGCGAAAGTTATTGGCACGCGCCTCCGAGCGCGACGCAGAACGATCCGGTCGTGCGGCTTGACCATCACACAGTTCAGGACGCGAGGAAGCCTGAAATGCCCGTCAAAATCTCCCATCTCTCGCATGTCGATCCCCGGGCAGAGCTGGGCGAGAACGTCGACATCGGCCCCTTCTGCTTCGTCGGCCCCGACGTGACTCTGGGCGACGGCTGCCAGCTTCAAAGCCACGTGACGATCGTGGGCCACACGACGATCGGCGAGCGAAACCGGTTCTTTCCCGGTGCCGTGATCGGCGGCGAACCCCAGGACGTCAGCTACAGCGGCGCGCCGACGCGGCTGGAAATCGGCCATGAAAACGTTTTCCGCGAAGGGGTCACCGTCAACCGCGGGGCCGAGAAAGAGGACCACACGACGCGGGTTGGCCACCAGAACCTGCTGATGGCCAACTGCCATGTCGCCCATAACTGCCACGTCCATAACCGGGTGATCCTGGTCAACGGCGTGCTCTTGGGGGGCCATGCACACGTCCACGATGGGGCGATCATTTCCGGGAATACCGCCGTGCACCATTTTGCGACCGTGGGGATGCTGGCCTTCGTCAGCGGCGGGTCGCGCGTTCCCCACGACATCCCCCCTTTCATGCTGGCTTCCGGCTCCGACAACCCTAGCATTAACACGATCAACCTCGTCGGCCTGCGCCGGTCCGGAATGACCGAAGAGTCGATCGACAGTCATCAAGCGGGCGCATCGGCTGCTCTATCGCGAAATGAAGCCGCTCGAGGCGGTGCGGGAAATCTTCGCCGAAGAGCTCGACGGCATCTTTCCCTTCGAACTGTCGACGCTGCTCAACTTTCTGGAGAAACAGCGGCGCGGAAAGCTGGGCCGTGCCCGGGAAGCTTTCCGCGACCATCCCCGTCCTTCCGCGCGAGCAGGCCGCACGGCGGAGGGCCGCATGAAGCGGTTGCGCGTGGGAGTCGTGGGAACGGGCGCGCTCGGACGGCATCACGCGCGAATTTACTCCGCACTCGACACGGCCGAGCTCGTTGCCGTCGCAGACACGGCGGCCGAGCGTGGACAGAGCGTTGCCGAGGCCTGCCGCACGCGTTGGCTACCAGGACTTTCGCAGTTTGTTCGGCGAAGTCGACGCGGTGTCGATCGCGGTGCCGACGGTCGCCCATCAGGCCGTGGCGTCGGAGTTTCTCGAATCGCGGCATCGCCGTTCTGGTCGAGAAGCCGTTGGCCGCGAATGTCGTTGAAGCGGCCGCGCTCGTGGCGACCGCCGCACGCGACACGAACGACGCTGCAGGTCGGCCACGTCGAGCGGTTCAATCCAGCGGCGCAGGTGGCCCGCCGATTGGCCGAGCGCCCCGGTACATCCGTTCCGAGCGCATGAGCCCCTACGCATTTCGCTCGACCGACATCGGCGTCGTGCTGGACGTCATGATCCACGACATTGACCTCGTTTTCGACCTGGCCCGCTCGCCCCTGCTTGACGTCGAGGCGTTCGGCGTCTCGATTCTGGGCGAGAATGAAGACTGCGTGCAGGCCCGGCTCCGCTTTGAAAACGGCTGCGTGGCCGACCTGGCGGCCAGCCGGGTTCATCCGACGAGCCGCCGGTCGATGCAGATCTGGTCCGAGTCCGGCTGTGTCAGCGTCGATTTTCTGTCGCGGGAGGTCGTGCATTACACCCCCACCGACCGGCTCCTCCACGGAGAATCGCCCCTGGCCCGTGCCCGCCGCCCCGGAGCCGACATCGAACAGTTGAAGAGTGAAATCTTCGGCCGAATATCTCCACGTCGAACGGCCGGACGTCCCCACGGCCGATGCATTGACGGCCGAGCTAACGAGCTTTGCCGACTGCGTGATCCACGGACGACAGCCCGTTGTTGACGGCCCGGCCGCACTGGCGGCGATGCAAGCGGCCGATCGCATTTTGCAATCGGTCGCCACGCACCGCTGGAACGGCCGCGAGTCCGGTCCAATGGGGCCATTTTTGACGGCACCTGTCGCAAAGCGGGCGGCGGCCGCTTGACCGGCTCCTCAATTCGCACTACTCGACGACAATCCGATCGGCCATTTGTTCCAGTTCCACGATCGCTTCCCGGAGGCCCTCCGTACGACCTTCGCGTGCGTAGCGCTCCAATTGCTGGGCCGGTCCAATGAAAGCGGAGAAACCGACGGTTCCGCTTGTGCCCTTCAGCCAGTGAGCCAGTCTGGCCAGCTCCCGGAAGTTCCCGGCCGATACGGCGGTCTGCATTGCGGCGAGTTGTTCGCGGAGCCGCTCCACGAACTGCTGGACAATCTCCAGGAATTCGGGATCGTCGATGGGCAAGGTCGAAACCACCATGCCTTGTGGCGCGGATATTCCTTGCGGCGCGGAACCTGCCGAGGCGGTGGCAAGCGCCGCCGCCGCCGCGACGGGCGCGGGCTGGGTGTCGCCGACGATGGCACGAGCGACCGTCGCGAGCAACAAATCCTGGTCGATCGGCTTGGCAAGATAGCCGGAGCAGCCCGCCTCCAGGCATCGCGCGTCGTCCCCCTTCATGGCGTTGGCCGTCAGGGCGATGATCGGAATCGTCAGGCCGCGGCTGCGGAGCTTCTGCGTGGCCGCGTAGCCGTCCATGACGGGCATCTGCATGTCCATCAGGATCAGGTCGAACGACTCGGCAAGCGCCCGTTCGACGGCCTGCTGGCCGTTCTCCGCCTGTTCGACCTGCGCTCCCGCCCGCCCCAGCACCAAGCTGGATCAGTTTGCGGTTCGTGTCGCCGTCGTCCACGACCAGCACGCGATAATTGCGGAGCGACGGTGCGGGCTTCGAGACCGTCGGCGGAGTCGGCTTCACGGCGCGATCGGGTCGCTCCACCAACGGGCACATCGTCCAGCGATCCGACGGCGAACTCGCAAATGAAGGTCGTGCCGCGGCCCACTTCGCTTTCGACCGTGATGCCCCCGCCCAGCTGCTCGGCCAGCCGCCGGCTGATGGCCAGGCCCAGCCCCGTGCCGCCGAATTGCCGGGTGATCGACGAATCGGCCTGGGTGAAGGGATCGAAGATCGTCTCCAGCTTGTCGGCCGGAATGCCGATGCCCGTGTCGGAGATCTCGACGACGAGTTTCGGCGGTTCGGCCGCGGGCCGGCTGAGCCGGGCCGTGATTCGCACGTGGCCGGACGGCGTGAACTTGATGGCGTTGCCGGCGATGTTCATCAGCACCTGGCGGAAGCGGGTCGGATCGCTGTGGATCGTGCGGGGCATCGGACCGTCGAAGGCGGCTTCCAGCCGCAGCCCCTTCTCCTCGGCCTTGGAGCGCAAGATCGAGCAGACTTCGTTGATGATCTCGCCCGGCGAGCAAGCCACCGTCTTCGACGGTCGAGCTTGCCGGCGTCGACCTTGGAGAGATCGAGGATGTCGTTGATCAGGGCCAGCAGGTGCTTGCCGCTGCTGTGGATCGTGTCGAGCCATTCCATCCGCTCGGCCTCGTCGCTGTCGGCTCCGCGGCGCAGCAGGTCGGCAAAGCCGATGATGGCGTTGAGCGGCGTGCGGATCTCGTGGCTCATGTTCGCCAGGAACGAGGCGCGGGCGCGGTTGGCCAACTCGGCCCGCAGCGTGGCCTCTTCCAGTGCGGCGGTCCGCTCGCGGACCTTGCGTTCGAGCTCTTCGGCCGACTGCAGCAAGGCCTGTTCGGCCCGCTTGCTTTCGGTGATGTCGAAGGCGATGCCTTGCAGGAACAGCGGCCGACCCTGTTCGTCGCGGACGACGCGGGCTTCGCCGTGCACCCAGACCTCGCGGTCGTCGCGCGAAATGAAGCGGTACTCGGAGCTGAAATTGACGCCCGAAGCGCACGTGCGGGCGAACTCGGCGCCCCACCGCTGGCGGTCGTCGGGATGCAATTGCCGGTACCAGAGGAACGGATCGCCCAGCCATTCCTCCTGGGTGAAGCCGAGCATGACTTCGATCTGCGGGCTGACGTAGAACTCGTTGTCCCCCTCGTCCAGCGCCGCCATGAAGGTCACGGCCGGAATCCCCTCGACCAGCGTCCGATAGCGGGCCTCCATCCGCTTGCGGTCGGTGATGTCGCGGACCGAGGCGGTCGGCGAGCGGACCGCTGTCGCCTTCGAGGGGGCTCAAGCTGATCTCGACCGGAAACTCCTGGCCGTCCTTGCGGCGTGCCGAAGAGCGTCAACCCGATTCCCATCGGCCGCGCGGCGGGATGGGCGAAGAAACGCTCGCGGTCAGCGACGTGCCGGTCGCGAAACCGCTCGGGCACCAGCAGCTCGATACTCTCGCCGAGCAATTCCTCGCGGCGGTAGCCGAAGAGTTTCTCGGTCTGCGAGTTGACCAGCACGATCGTCCCGTCGCGGTCGATCATCACCAGAGCATCGGGAGCCAGCTCGACCAGGCTGCGAAGAATCCTTTCACTCTCATGCTGTCGCACTGAAACTGGACGCTTCTTCGTGCGGCAGAACCGCCCGTCGGCGTCGTCAGGCTTCGCCTGCTCCGGTGCCGTCACGGCAGGAACGTAGGCCGATCCTTTCGAGCGAGACCGCACGGGCCATTTGCTGCAAGATGGCTTCGGCCTCTTCGACCGAGCGCGGATCCTCGATGGACTGAGCGGCGACGGAATCGCTGTTGCGTCCCGTCGTCCGCGGTCCGGGGCCGTTGCCGGACGAGGGAAGTGGTTTGGAGTTATGGCCGTTCATGCGCGCCGCTCACGAGTCCCGCTGAACGCCGAACATCGGCGAGTGCTGAACCTGAATCTCCCGCCCCGGACCCAGGTACATGTGGACGCCGCAGGGCAGGCAGGGATCGAAACTGCGCACGGTGCGCAGGATGTCGATCCCCTTGAAGTTGTCCGGGCCGTTCTCTTCGAAGATCGGCGTGTTCTGCACCGCGTCTTCGTAGGGGCCGGGCACGCCGTCGCTGTCGCGGGGACTGGCGTTCCAGCAGGTGGGCGGATAGGGATGATAGTTGGCGATCTTGCCGTCGCGGATCACGACGTGATGCGACAGCACGCCGCGCACCGCCTCGTGGAATCCGCAGCCGATCGCGTCGTCCGGCACCTTGTACTCGGTCGACGTCTCGCAGTCGCCCGGCGTGGACCTCGTCCAGCGCCTTCTCGACGAAATAGAGCGCCGCGGCCGCCGCATAGGCCTGAAAGTAGGTCCGCGCCCGATCGCGTTCCAGCGTGTTGCTCCAGCGGGGGATCTTCCACTCGAACTCGACGTCGGGCAAGTTGACCGTTTTGGGCAGATAGATCTTCACGCTCGAGCCGGTCGCCTTCACGTAGCCGATGTCGACCTTGCCGGCCAGGGCCGTCGCCCAGAGCCGGGCCAGCGGCCCGCCGCCGGTATCCAGCGCCAGCATTTCGCCGGTCCGCTTGTCGTGCCAGCGGGGCGACATGACCCAGGTGTAGCTGTCCGGCGAAATCGCGCTTCTGGGGCTTGGGCGTGGTCGTCTGATTCCAGGGATGCCGCTGATCGACCGGATTGCCCAGCGGATCGTGCGTGACGAAGGTCTCGCGGTTCTGCCAGTCGTCGTAGAACGAGCTGCCCAGCAGGATCCGCAGGCCGAGATTGATGTCGACCAGGTCGGTCGTGACCAGCTTGCCGTCGACGACCACGCCGGGCGTGACGAACATCGCCCGGCCCCAATCGGACATCGTTTCGTAGCGGTAATCGCAGACGTCGGGGTTGTTGAACGAGCCCCAGCAGCCCAGCAGGATGCGCCGCCGGCCGACCTCTTCGTAGCCGGGCAGGGCTTCGTAGAAGAAATCGAACAGGTCGTCGTGCAGCGGCACGACGCGCTTCATGAACTCGACGTATTTCAGCAGCCGCACCAGATAGTCGTTGAACAGCTGCACGCTGGGGACGGTGCCGACGCCGCCGGGATAGAGCGTCGAGGGATGGACGTGCCGGCCTTCCATCAGGCAGAACATCTCCCGCGTCAGCCGGCTCATTTGCAGCGCTTCGAGATAGAACGCCCCCTCGAACGGGATTGAGCGCCCGCATGATGTCGGCGATCGTGCGATAGCCGTGCAGTTCGGCGTGCGGGGCGGGCGTCTTTTCGGCTCGGGCCAGGACCGCGCGGATTGGTCTCGCGGACCATCTGCTCGCAAAAATCGACGCCGACCAGATTGTCCTGGTAGAGACAGTGGTCGAACATGTACTCGGCCGCTTCGCCCAGGTTGATGATCCACTCGGCCAGCGGCCGGCGGATGGATGCCGAAGGCCATGTTCTGGGCGTAGCAGGCGCAGGTGGCGTGGTTGTCGCCGCAGATGCCGCAGATGCGGCTGGTGATGAAGTGGGCGTCGCGCGGGTCCTTGCCCTTCATGAAGACGCTGTAGCCGCGAAAGATCGACGAGGTGCTGTAGCACTCGGCCACGCGGCGGGCGGCGAAATCGATCTTGGTGTAGATCCCCAGGCTGCCGACGATCCGCGTGATCGGGTCCCAGGACATTTCGACCAGTTCGGGCCGGCTTGCGCGTGGTGGTCTTCGTCGTGGCGATGGTCGACGTCCCTTCAATATCAGCGGCGGCCGGTCAATCCGGAGCAGCCTGTTCCAGAAGCGGCGCAGTCGCTGGCCCTTGTCGGCCGACTGCTTGCCGTTCGGATTTCTCCACGACGGGCTCGCGTTGAGCGAGGCCCGCGTGAAAGTTCCGCAGTGCCCGGACCGTCTTGCCGTACATCACGACGGCGGTCGTCGACAGCTGGGCTCCGGGCGGCTCTTCCAGAAACGGCATGAACTTGTCGGGAAAGCCGGGCATCGTGCAGCCGATGCAGACGCCGCCGACGTTCGGGCAGCCGCCGATGCCGTTGATCCAGCCCCGCTTGCCGACGTTGCACTGCACGACCGGCCCCCAGCAGCCGAGCTTGACGATGCACTTGGGCGAGCCGGCTTCGAGCGGGCCGGCGAAGTCGGCCTGTTCGTAGTAGCCGCCGCGGTCGCAGCCTTCGTGGACCGTGTTGCCGAACAGCCAGGTCGGCCGCAATTGCTTGATCGAGCGGAATCATCGGGAGCCCGGCCGGCCGCCTGGTTGAGCAGATAGAGCACGACTTCCATGAAGTTGTCGGGCTGGACCGGACAACCGGGCACGCAGACCAGCGGAATGCCGGCCTGCGACTGCCAATCCCAGCCCAGATAGTCGGCCAGGCCCATGCAGCCGGTCGGATTGCCTTCCATGGCATGGATGCCGCCGTAGGTGGCGCAGGTGCCGCAGGCCACGACGGCCCAGGCCTGCGGAGCAAGCCGGTCGATCCAATGGCAAGTCGGTGATCGGCTGGCCGGTTTGCGGATCGGTGCCGAAGCCGGCCCAATAGCCCTCGGCCTTGTTGTTTTCGTTGGGGATCGAGCCTTCGACCACCAGGACGAACGGCGCCAGCTTTCCCGCGGCGGCCTGGTGGAAGGGCTTCGAGAAAGTCGTCGCCGACGTCGATACGACAGGACGGGATGATGCAGCGTGACCTTCGGGCAGCCCGGGAATTGCCCCGCGAACGAATGTCTTCCAGGCTGGGCTGCGTGGCGGCCGTGATGGAGATCGAATCGCCGTCGCATCCCAGGCCGGCGGTGATCCAAAGAATGTCAATGGCCGGGATATCAGGTCGGTGAGGCATATTGGACCGGAGAAATCGGTTCACTCCATGAATGGGCGACTGTCCCGATCTCCTAGGCGGCCCGGGCCATCACCCACAAACTCCCAAGATGGCGGAGGTTACGAAGTCACCTCGACGATCCACCGAAGAGGCAGTTTCCATGAAAGGGCCGGAAATGGCAAGGCGCGTCTGACACATTTGTCGCGTTTGCGCGGCGAGCACTTCGGCATGACTAGCCCATTTTAGCGGTGTGCCGCGCTCTTTAAGATGGGCCTGATCCGCCAGACGGCCTCGAGAAAAATGGAACCGGGCTTGAGCAACGGATTGCGGGGGGAAAGTGACATGCGAGTCCCGGTGTCGCTGGTGCATCCGGCGGAATTGCTCACAATAGGACGTTCTTTGAACCGAACCTCCTGATGACATCGATGCCCGCCGTGCCGTCTACGCGTGATCCCGAGGAATTCCTACCAACCACGCAGGAAGAGCTCCAGCGTTTCCTGGCGGAAAACTTCGCCGGCCCGAAGCGCGCGACTCGCGCCGGCGGGTGGCCGCACGGCGCTCGATTTCGGCGGTCCGCTGTCCAAGCCGGCCGTGACGGTCGACATGAGCCGCCTCGATCGCGTCGTCGACTTTCCGTCCCGCGACATGACCGTCACCGTGGAGACCGGCATCCGCATCGATCGGCTGGCGGAGGTCTTGAAAGCCGAAGGCCAGCGCCTGCCGATCGACGTCGCGCAGTCGAGCCGGGCCACGCTGGGCGGCGCGGTGGCGACCAACGCCCGGGGCCCGCGCCGGTTTGGTTACGGCACGTTCCGCGACTACGTCATCGGCTTGACCGCCATGACGGCAGAGGGGCGCGTGTTCCATTCGGGCGGCCGCGTCGTAAAAAACGTGGCCGGATACGACCTGTGCAAGCTGCTCGTCGGCTCAATGGGGACGCTTGCCGTCGTAACGCAACTGACGCTGAAGCTCAAACCGCTGCCCGAGTCGTCCGTCCTGATCGGGACAAGTTTTGAGACGCTGGCCGACCGGGACGCGGCAGTCGGCGACCTGCTGACGTCGCAGACGCGGCCCGTGGCGATCGAAACGCTCAATCCGCGAGCTGCTGATCTGATCGAAATCCAGGCGCAGGCCGGGCTGCCGGCGGGGGCTTCCCTCCTCATCGTCGGATTCGAAGGCCCCGCCCGCGAGACGGACTGGCAGACGGAGACATTGCGGCACGAGCTCGGAACCCGCCATCCCAACGAGTTCTCCGTTGTCCGCGGCGCGGAGGCGGGCCGGCTTTGGACGGCCCTGACCGAGTTCCCGGTCTGCACCGAGGAACCTCTGGCGTTCCAAGCGAACCTGCTGCCTTCGAAAGTCGCACAGTTCGAGCAGCAGGCATCGCGGCTCGGCATTGCAACTTTGTCCCACGCCGGCGACGGCACGGTCATCGGAAAAGTGGTGGAGGCCGTGGGAAAATCGCCCCGGATCGCTGATCTCCTTGCGCCACTCGCGGCGGTCGCGAATCAAAGCGGCGGCTCTCTCGTATGGTTGCACGGCGACCCCCGCTGGCAAGGAACGTCACTCGTCCGCGGAGGCTCGCCCGGTGCGTGGTCACTCATGCGAAAACTGAAACAGGCGTTCGACGCGGCAGACCTGCTCAATCCGGGCCGCGTGTTTTCCGAAGGATGAAGGCGGAAGCATGAAGGATGAGTAAAACCAGGCGCGCGAAGCGTGCAGGTCTGACTCAGCCTTCCGCCTTCATCCTTCATCCTTCCGCATTTCATTCCGGCTCGCTCGGCCATGGGACCGAATCTTCGCCGTGGGGCCCGTCGAGGGGCTCGTCGCGGTTGTATTGGCTGGGACCCAGGGCCGATTCCGGTCGGCCCGGTCCGTGGCCCGAGTCATTCTTGCTTAACCGTGTCGACTGGCTGTCGGAAATCGATCGCGCGATCTGACGCAACTGATCTTCGTTCAGGTGCCGCAGGTTCCCCAGTTCCAAGAGGGGCTGAAGCATGCGGACGGCGCGGGTCACCGTGTTTTCCATTAACACAAAGTCCATCAGGCTACGGCGCATGCCGTCCAGCGAGCGGATCTGTTTTTGAAACTCGTGTTGAAAGTCAATGAGCGTCTCAACCGACTTGATCGATTCCGCCAGGTTCGGAATCTCTCCTGCCAGCTTCTTTTGGACATCCATCAAGCGTGCGGCACTGCGTTCGGCGGCGTCAGTCTTGACGGAGTTTTCGGCAAGACGGTCGCGCAGACCCAGCAGCCGCTCGGCGTTCTGCAGTGCATCCGCGATGCGGCCCCCGCGGGCGACCAACTGGTCCTTGACCGCCAGCAGGCCTTCGACGGCCGCCGTGGCCGAGTGAAGGTCACCCGTCTTGTTCACGATTTGGGTCTTGAGATCGACAAGCTGTTTGGCCCGCGCGCTGGCCGTCGAAACGTCTTCGGTGTGCGCCAGAATCTGGGTCTTCAAATTGGCCAACTGCGCGAGGCCGGACTCAGCCGCTCCCGTGTCGACAGCTTCGGCAATCAGGTTGCGCTTGAGTGCGGTCAACCGGTTCACGGCGTCAACCGCGTCGTCGGCGGTCACATTTTGGTCGATGAGCTGCTTCTGAAGGCCGGCGATCGCGCTCAGCACCTTCGTGGCCGGCTCGGTCAAATCGCGGTAGTGGAGCACGGTCCGCTGAAGCGTGTCCAGCTTCTCCACGGAGGTCAGAACGTCCGTGGTCTTCTGGCACTCAGCCGCCATCTCCTCGCGGAACTGCCGCAAGGCCGCCAGCGAGTGCCGTGCGTCTTCAAAAGCCGCTTCCTGGGCCTTCAGGCCGGAAAGAAGATCATTGGTGCTGCGGACCTGATCTCGTTCGCCAACCAGGAGTTGCACCTGGGATTGCATCGCGATCACTTCCCGCTTGAGCTCTTCCATTCGGTCCTTCATCGGCCGGACGATGCTCAGATTGACGGCGAGTATAGTGGCCGCCAGAATCGCCGCCAGGAGTTTCAAGGCGTCTTCGACCGCCATCCCGTTGCCTTGGCGGGTTGTCCTCTGATTAGTGAACAAGGGTTTTCCTCCATCCCGAAAAAAGGCGACTTCAGTGGCCCCCGGCTCTTTTTGCCGGTGAAGCCGTCCGTTACATCTTGTGCAAGATGCGAACTATTCTCAGTATCGCCATTTTGCCAGGAGGCCAATTCGGAAAAATGGGGACTCCACGAACGAGCAGACCATTTGGGCCGTACGGGGCGCGTTAGAATCATTCCCGAGAGGGGTTGGGACGATTTTTTGGACAATGCCGCGAGCGGAGTTCGAGATGTCCGACACGGGTGACGCGCTGCTGTTTTTACACAAGCACACGCGCCGCGAATTCCGTCAGCGGATGCAATCCGGAGAGCTTCAAGCTTGCATCATTCCGGTCGCCGCGACCGAGCAGCACCTGGAGCACCTCGCCATGGAGCACGATTGGCGAAGCGTGCTCCACATCTCGATCGAGGTCGCCCGCAGGTTGATGCCACGCGTTGTCGTCGCACCGGCCATGAATATTGGAATCAGCGAGCATCACATGCGGCACCCGGGGACCCTCTCTGCCACGCCCGGGAGCTGGCTCGGCATTCTTCACGATGCCATCCGCAGCATGCATCACGCTGGATTCAAGAATATCCTGGTGCTCAACGGCCACGGCGGCAACATTGCGCCCTGCATGGGGATCTGGGGACAATTTCAGCAGCGGTTCGAGATCAATCTCCAGTTCCATTCCTATTGGGAGTTCCTGCCGGAGAACATCGCCCAGGCCCAACTCAAGACGGGCCGTTGTCCCGGCCATGCCCAGGAATTCGAGACGGCCTTTGCCCTGGCCGCATTTCCGGAAAACGTGCGACAGGAGGCGATGGCCGATCAGTCCGACAAGGAGCCGCTTCAAGCCACGGCCGACGCTGGCCGTGTGATGATTGCCGCCATCGTGGAAGGGGTGGCACGTTCTTTGGAAGGAATGCTCGACGGCACCAACGTCGCGGCAATCCCCCCATTTCACCCGTAAATCAAGAGTGGTGAGTAGCGAAAAAAAAGCGACGGCACGCGAAAGCGTGCCATCGCCTTAATTCACCACTCACCACCGCCGCTATTGGGCAGCCAGGTTCCGATTGGTCTGCCAAACGTTGGCTGCGGCTCGGGCGCGCAAATACGGGTCTGTCATCTCGGCACTCGTCGAGGCGACCGGTCCGGCCGAAGCCGCCTGCGGCACGCGTGCGAGCGGCGCCGATCCCGCCGCCAGCATTGGCTGCTGCGGCTGGCCGGTCGCGGCTGAAACCATCGGTTGCGGCACAAATCCAGCCGGCATCGACTGCGACATGAAGGGAACCGGCGCTCCACAGCCCGGAACAACGGGCGGCGGACAGCACGGACACGGGTTGCACGGCGGCTTGAGGAATGTGTGGGTTTCGGGGCAGTAGCGCACGCGGAACTCGGGAACGACTTGCGTCATCACCTGCGGCACCCGCTGGCTGACCGTATACGGCACGGTGCGACAGCAAACCTGCTGGCGATATTCGGTGGCGCGGAACTTGTTTGGTGACGATCCGGGGACACCACACCATCTTGTAGCAGCCCTCATCGACCGTGACGCAGTCGACCTTCGTCACCGGGACCGTCACGCAATACGGCTCCTGGCGGTAACACGTGCGACACACGTCGTGATAAGTCACGACCGGTTGCTGGTGGTAACACGTGTCGCAGACCGGTTTGTAGGTCGTGCACGTGCAGACGTCGGGAGGCGGAGGCGGGGCGCAGCACGTCACCGCGCGCAAGGAGCAGGACAACCGCAGCCGGGCCCCTGGGCAAGCAATGTCCCCGGCTGTGCCAGCCCCAGCGACAAGAGAACCAAACCGAACGATGGCAGAATTGCGCGAGACGGGCTGAACATCGGTCGCTGCTCCTAAACTTAAGATGCCAAGTCGCTCCCACGGGTCAGTGTGCGGGGACCGACCGGTCGGTGAATGGGACGGGAGCTTCGATGGAACCCGTCGATGCAGCAGCGCATCGTGAGTCCGGCGAGTGCCCCCTCGGCTTTATCGGCAAAATCGATACGCGTGCTTTAATGCAAAAATCTCCTTTTTTCGGAAAATTCGGAATTCGACTCAAGTCCCCCGCCCGTCGTGATGCAGGCGTCCCGGCGGGCAATCTCCGCAGTCAGAGAACCCGGCATTTGCCGGCGCCGTTTCCTGTTACGGCACTCCACATGCTTGCCAACCCGGATCAACTGCCGTCACAATCGGCCGCTGACAACCGCGTGCACATGGGCTGATCGAAAGCCCGTTTCGCGCCTTTGACTCTCTTGAGGACAACCCGCATGACCGCAAACGCGCCGGCCTCCCCGATCATCGCCCACACGGTCTATTTCACCCTGAAGGAGCCTTCAACAAGCGCCCAGCAAAAGCTCGTCGACGATTGCCGCCGCTATTTGCAGGAGATTCCCGGCATCGCCTTTTTTGCAGTCGGGACGCGCGTCCCCGACCTGGCCCGGCCGGTCAACGTCGTCGACTTTCACGTCGGCCTGCACGTCGTTTTCCACAGCCGCCAGGCCCACGACGATTACCAGATCGACGCCCGGCACCAGCGGTTCATCGCCGAGAACAAAGACACCTGGCAGCAAGTGCGCGTCTTCGATTGCGTGGCATCCTGAGCATCCGTTTTTGGCGCTTGCAGGCTCGTCGTACGATGGCATAATGTATTGGTGCGGAATGCGCGATGCGCCCAGGATTCTCATTCGTCAAGGCTCCGCAGCCTCGTAGGTCATGCTTCAGCCTCATAACGTTTCGTGCCAGCCCCTGTTCAAGGGAGGTTTCAGCGTGTCTCTCCACCGACTGATTCCTTACGCGACTGCGATCGTGCTCGCCTTCGCGGCCCTGACAGCGATGGCGGCGCAGAATACGCCGGCCAACAAGAGCGCAATCTCTGTGCTGCAGGACGCCTACGTCCTCCTGTCGCAGGCAAACCATGACTACGACGGGCACCGGGTCAAGGCGATGCAGTCGATCCATAAGGCTGCTCGCTACTGTTCCGCGTGAATCTGCAGGCAAAAGGGCAGGCACACGAGGAGCAGGGCTCGTCCGACGCGCAGCTTCTCCAGGCCCAAAAGTTGCTCCAACAAGCGCGGACTCTCGCCGTGGGACGAAACCAGCGGAAGTTCGTCAAGCACCTTGATGCGGCGATCGGCCATCTCTCGGCCGCACTTGCCACTAAGTGAGCCTTGGACGCGACGACCGTCACCACCGTTTTTGAGCGGATCGAACGCGAGGTCTGGATCGTCACCGCCGCGCACGGAGACCGCCGAGGCGGTCTGGTTGCCACATTCGTGAATCCGGCGTCGATCGCTCGCGAGATGCCCCGCATCGTGGCCGGCATCGCCAAGACGCACGAAACCCGGAAGCTGATCGAAGGCTCTGGGGCGTTTGCCGTCCATCTCGTGGACGAGTCTCAGCTTGACCTGGTATGGCGGTTTCGGCTTGCAGTCGTCCCGCGAAGCCGACAAGTTCGCCGACCTGCAATCCAAGACCGCCTCGACGGGAAGCCCCATCTTGTGCGACGCGCTGGCCTGGCTCGATTGTCGCGTGGAGAGCCGCATGGACACGGGCGACCGCACGATCTATTTGGCCGAGGTCGTCGACTCGGCGCGTCCTTCGCGACAAAAGGCCCCTCGGCCTGCAGCGGCTGTTGAAAATCGCTCCACAAGAGAAACTGGCCCTGCTCCGCTCCCAAATGGCCGCCGACGCGGCGCCGCGATGCCGAGGAAATCGCCCGCTGGCGCGAGGCCCGGCAGTGACATTTTCCGCGGCTGCGCGGTCGTCCGCCGGCCTCAATTAGCGTTTGGACCGGTAGATGTGCGTGGCCTGACCGAAGGCGGTTTCAGCGGCCTCCATCAGCGTCTCGGAGAGGGTGGGGTGGGCGTGGATCGTTTCGGCCAAATCGCGGGCGACGGCGGCCATTTCGACGGCGAGGACGCCTTCGGCAATCAGTTCCCCGGCCCCCGCGCCGACGATTCCCACGCCCAGCACGCGTTCCGTCTTAGGATCGAAAAGGAGCTTCGTCAGACCCTCCGTCCGCGAAATTGTCTGCGCACGGCCGGAAGCGGCCCAGGGAAACCGGGCGACCTTCACGTCGCGGTTGGAATTCTTGGCCTCGGTCTCCGTCAGGCCGCACCAGGCCACTTCGGGATCGGTGAAGACGACCGCGGGAATTGCCAGGTTGTCGAAGGCGGCCGGCTCTCCAGCCAGGACTTCGACCGCCACGTGCGCTTTGCGCGTCGCCTTATGCGCCAGCATCGGCTCGCCGGCGACGTCGCCGATCGCCAGGATGTTCGGATCGCCCGTGCGGCGCTCGGCATCGACCTTGATGAAGCCTTTCGGATCGAGCTCGACCTTCGTCTTTTCGAGGCCCAAATCGCGGCTGTTGGGACGCCTTCCGACGGCGACTAACACGCGGTCGAACGTCTGCTTGGGTTCGACGCCCTCGCCCTCCAGCTCCGCGGTGATTCCCGTTTTCGCGGCCGAGAGCTTGGCGACCTTCGTATTGAGATAAATGGCTTCAAAGGTCTTATCCAGCCGCGCCTTGAGGGGCCGGACGAGATCGCGATCGGCGCCGGGGAGCAGACCGGGCGTCATTTCGACCACTGTGACCTTGGAGCCCAACGCGGCGTAGACCGAGCCCATTTCGAGTCCGATGTACCCGCCGCCCACGACGAGCAGGCGCGGCGGGACGTCCGGCAGATCCAGCGCGCCGGTGGAGTCCATCACCCTCGGGTCGTCGATCGCGAAGATCGGCGGCATCACCGGGGAAGAACCGGTGGCGATAATCGCCTTCCCAAAGGAAAGCTTTTCGGACGACCCGTCAGGCTTTTTGAGCTCCAAGGTGTTCGAGTCGAGAAAACGGGCTCGGGCCTGGACCAGTTTGACGCCGCGGAGCCTGCACAACTCGGCCACGCCCCCGGTGAGCTTGCCCACGACCGACAACTTGAAGGCCCGCAGCCGATCGAGATCGAGCTTTGGCTTGGCGAAAGTGACGCCCCATTGTGAAGCATCTTCCGCCTCGTGAATCAGTTTGGCGACGTGCAGTAGGGCTTTCGAAGGGATGCAGCCGCGGTTCAGGCAGACGCCGCCGGGGATGGCCTCGTCGTTGACGAGCGTGACGTCCATGCCGCGATCAGCCGCGTCGAACGCCGCCGGGTAGCCCCCCGGGCCTCCGCCGATGACGACAATCTCTGCACGCCCTGCCGACATGGGTTGCCCTCTCTCTAGTCAGCGTGTGTCGAGTCCGCGAAACCCCCAGCCCGAAATGTCGAATGACGAAGGACGAATGAGGAAAGAAGCACGAATAACGGACAATCGAATCTTCGCGCCGGTCGTCATTCAGTCATTCGTCATTCATTCGACATTCGTCATTCGGCCATTTGTCATTGACGGTTAGCACTCGATCAGCAACTGGAAGCAGTCGGAGAGAATGGCCGACAGCTTGACGACGAAACGGGCCGCGTCGGCGCCGTTGACGATCCGGTGATCGTAGGAGAGCGACAGCGGGAGCATCAACCGTTCGACGAGCTTGCCGTCGGCCAGCTTCAGCTGCGTCTGGGTCCGTGAGAGGCCGAGCATGGCCGCCTCCGGATAGTTCACCAGCGGCGTGAAGGCGGTTCCGCCGATGCCGCCCAGGTTGGTGATGGTGAAGGTGCCCCCCTGCATGTCGGCGATGTCCAGCTTGCGTTCGCGGGCCTTTCGCGCCAGGCCGGCGAGCTCGGTGGCGATCGTCAGCACGGTTTTTCGATCGGCGTCGCGGATGATGGGAACGACCAGGCCGAAGTCGGTGTCGACCGCGACGCCGATGTGATAATACTGCTTGATCACCAGCTCTCCAGCGGCCGTGTCGATGCTCGAGTTGAAAGCGGGAAACGCCTTGAGTGCGCCGACGACGGCCTTGACCATGATGGCCGTCATTGTGATTTTCGGTCCATTCTGCCCGATCGTCTTCATGTAGCTTTGCCGCGCTTCCTCCAGCTCGGTCACGTCGGCCAGCTCGTGCTGGGTGACGTGGGGCACCGTCTGCCAGGCGACGCTCAGGTTGGCGGCGCTGACGCGTGCGAGCTTGTTCATCGGCTGGCGTTCGATCGGTCCGAACCGGTCAAAGGGAGGCAGCGCCATGGCGGCCATCGGGCCGGCGATGTCGAGCGTGCGGCCTGTTGTCAGCGAGCGCACGAAGGCCTGCACATCGTCGGTGGTGATCCGGCCCCCCGGGCCCGAACCCGAGACGCGATGCAGGTCGACCCCCAGCTCGCGAGCCAAACGCCGTGTCGCAGGCCCGGCCGGCACGGGCGGCCCCTCGTGTCCGTTGTCGTCGATGTGCGTCCGCGTGGCGACGACGGTCGGCGCCGGCGCCTGTTTCGCAGGCGCCTCCGCGCTCACGGCCGCTGACGCGACCGGCGCCGAAGGGGGAGCCGCGGAGGGCTGGGATTTCTGCGGCGCCGCGGTCGCCGGGCGCGCTTGCTGCGAGGTTGCCTCCTCGGTCCGCGGCTGCTGGGAAGCCGGTTGGGCCGTTGGTTTTGGGGGAGCCTGCTTCTCCGCGACCGGCGCGGCGGCGGCCGGAGCTTTCCCCTCGCCCGCGGCGGAGGCGGACTCATCGATCGTCAGCAGGAGTTCGCCGATCTTCACCGTTTGGCCCGGCTTGACGAGGATTTTTCCAATGCGGCCGGATTGCGGGGAGGGAATCTCGGCGACGGCTTTTTCGGTCTCGACCTCGAGCACGATTTGGCCCGCCTCGACCATGTCCCCTTCGTGAACGTGGACGGCGGCGATGTCGGCGGCTTCAACGCCTTCGGAGATCAGCGGAAGTTTGAATTCGACCGTCATGGTTTCAGTCCAACATTGTTGCGCAGCCGTCCCGGATGCCCCTTGCAGACGAGACGCCTGCGCCGCAACGCGTGCAGGCGGGATGCCTGCACCGCAACAGGGGCGATTGGTCCAGCGCGAAATCGCAATACGATCAGTGTCGCAGCGTTTCGTTTTCGCGGCAACCTACGCGGTCGCCGGATCGAGCTTTTCCGGATCGAGCGCGGAGATCCTTGATCGCCTGGGAGAGCTTCTTCTTATCAAACTGGCCCTGCTCGGACAACGCACTCAAGGCGGCGTACGCCGTGTGCTCCGCATCGATCTCGAAGTGCCGCCGCAGCGCAGGGCGCGTGTCGCTGCGTCCGAAGCCGTCCGTCCCCAGCGTGACGTAGGGCCCCGGAACCCAGGGACGGATCTGATCGGCGACGAGCCGCACGTTGTCGCTGACGGCGATGAAGGGGCCTGAGAGTCCTTCCAAGACCTGGTCCAAGTAGCTGCGACGCGGCTTCTCCTTCAGATGCAGACGGTTCCACCGCTCGCACATGCGGGCGTCGCGGAACAACTGGCTGTAACTCGTCACGCTCCAGACGTCGCTGCCGATTCCGAACCGCTCGGCCAGGATCGATTGCGCCCGGCGCACCTCGTTGAGCAGGGGGCCGCTGCCGAAGAGCTGCAGCCGCGGGGAGTCCTTTTTATCGGCGAGTCCGTTGCTTGGCAGTTTGTAGATGCCGTTCAGAATTCCCTCTGCGCAGTCGGAGGGCATCTCCGGCATCGCGTAATTTTCGTTATAAACGCTGATGTAATAAAAGCCGTCCTCGTTCTCTTGGCACATCCGCCGCAGGCCGTCCTGGATGATGACCGCCACCTCGTAGGCAAAGGCGGGGTCGTAGGCGCGAACAGTAGGGACCGACGCGGCGATCAGTTGGCTGTGGCCGTCCTGGTGTTGCAGCCCCTCGCCGTTGAGGGTCGTGCGTCCCGATGTTCCACCGATCAAGAAGCCGCGGGTGCGGGCGTCGGCGGCCAGCCAAATCAGGTCGCCCACGCGCTGGAAGCCGAACATGGAGTAATAGATATAGAACGGGATCATGTGGACGCCGAGGTTGGAGTACGCCGTCCCCGCCGCGACAAACGACGAAATGGCCCCCGCCTCGTTGATCCCCTCTTCAAGGATTTGGCCGTTCTTGGCCTCCTTGTAATACATGATCGTGCCGGAATCGACCGGATCGTAAACCTGGCCCTTGCTCGAATAGATGCCGCACTGGGCGAAAAGCCCTTCGATCCCGAAGGTTCGCGCCTCGTCGGGGATGATCGGCACGACGCGCTTGCCGATGTGCTTGTCCTTGAGAAGATGGCTGAGGAGCACGCCGAAGGCCATCGTGGTCGAGGCCTCGCGTCCGCCGCTCCCCTTCAGAGTCTTTTCGAATGCGGAGAGGGGCGGGACCTCGAGCCGCTCCTCCGTCGGATGCGCGCAGGAAGCGGGCCTCCCAGCGCCTGACGGTGCTCGTTCAAGTATTGGAATTCCTCGCTCTCTTTTGGAAACCGGTAAAACGGGGCGTCCTTGATCGCCTCGTCGCCGATGGGAATGGCGAACCGGCTGCGGAAGGCCCGCATCTCGTCGGCGTCGAGCTTCTTTTCTTGGTGGGTCGTGTTCCGCCCCTCGCCCGCCTCGCCGAGGCCATAGCCTTTGATCGTCTTGGCCAGAATCACGGTCGGCGAACCCTCATGCTTGACGGCGGCATCGTAAGCTGCAAAGACCTTTCGCGGGTCGTGTCCGCCGCGGCGCATCTTTTGGAGTTGCTCGTCCGAAAGGTGCTCCGCCATCGCGAGCAATTCGGGGGAGACGCCGAAGAAATGCTCCCGAATATAGGCGCCCGATTCGACGCTGTACTTCTGATATTGGCCGTCGACGACTTCGCCCATGCGTTTGACAAGCCGGCCGTCGGCGTCGGCCGCGAGCAACGGATCCCAGTCCGTACCCCAGATCACCTTGATGCAGTTCCAGCCGGCGCCGCGGAAGGCGGCCTCCAGCTCCTGGATGATTTTCCCGTTCCCGCGGACCGGACCGTCAAGCCGTTGCAGGTTGCAATTGACCACGAAGATCAAATTGTCGAGGCCCTCTCGGGCGGCCAAGGTGAGGGCGCCCAGGCTCTCCGGTTCGTCGGACTCTCCGTCGCCGACGAAACACCAGACTCGCGAGCCGCTCGTGTCGAGAATGCCGCGGTCCCGCAAATACCGGAGGAACCGGGCCTGGTAGATGGCCGTAATCGGTCCCAAGCCCATCGACACGGTCGGGAACTGCCAGAAGTTGGGCATGAGCCAAGGATGGGGGTAAGACGAAAGCCCCTGATGCGGACGCTCGGTCTCGCGGCGGAAATGTTCGAGATCTTCTTCCGTCAGTCGTCCCTCGACAAACGCTCGCGCATACATGCCGGGCGAGGCGTGCCCCTGGAAGTAAATAAAATCGCCCGTGTGTTTATCGGTGCGTGCGTGGAAGAAATGGTTGAGTCCGACTTCGTACAGAGTTGCGGAGGAAGCAAACGTCGAAATGTGGCCGCCGACCCCGGCAAACTTGGTGTTGGCCCGCGAGACCATGGCCATTGCATTCCAGCGGATGATGCTCTTGATCCGCCGCTCGATCTCCAGGTTGCCCGGATAACGGGGCTGCTCGTCGGCCGAAATCGTGTTGACGTAAGGAGTGTTCGCGGTGAAGGGGACCGTCACCCCCCGCAGGTAGGCTCGTTCCTGAAGATTGACGAGGAGTTCTTGAAGCCGCTGGGGACCGTACCGGAGCAAAACGTCGTCCAGCGATTCAAACCATTCCTCAAGCTCGACCGGAGCAATGCCGGAGACGTCATTGGGCACAAGGCTCTTGCCCACAAGGCGCAAAGCGTTTGTTGTAGCCATAATCGCAAAAGGTATCGAAAACCAGGTAAAGAGGGCAAGCGGGATGTTGTACACCAAAATTCTATCCCGCAACCTCGATCTGGCGAAGATCAGCCGCCCCTGATTCGTGCCGATTCGAGCATCGCATAATTTGCGTCAATCAGGCAATTTGGGAAGACTGTAGACCTCTGGGCCGCTACACTGGAGGTGAGACATTCGAATCGACAACCGTGCTGATCATTGAAGACCGGAGCCTCGTGATGCGACATCCAAGACCCACACGTCTCATAATTCTTCTTGCGCTCGCCGCGTCATTGGCCCTGCTAGGGGGTCGCGCGGCGACCGCTGCAAATCCGAAGCCTGCCCAATGGTTAGCGACGAACATCGATGAAACCGACCTGGATTACACCTTTCAGGGTGAGTATTACGGGACCCTCGGGCTCGTAGGGGGCGGGCCGTGGCAACCATTCGGCCTGCAAGTTGCCGCCCAGGGGAATGGCGATTACATCGCCATCGAATACCCCGGCGGCCTTCCGGGCCTCGGATGGTATGGCGGTGAGAGGGCGTACCTGCGAGGCCGGCGTGAGCCGGACCGCCTGACATTGAGGGGTGACGGCCGCCGCTACGACATCGCCGACAGCCTGGCCTGGCACGTTGACGAGAACGGCGACAAGCTGACCTGGCTCACCAAGGTCAATCGGATGAGCCGGACGCTCGGCCAGCCGGCCGCGCCCAACGCCATCGTTCTGTTTGACGGCGTGAAGACCGATCGCCTGCTCAACGCGCGCATCACGCCGGACGGGCTGCTGAAGGAAGGCGCCATGACGAAGGACGCCTATCGGGACTATTTTCTGCACGTCGAATTTCAGTTGTCCTACATGCCCTTCGCCCGCGGACAAGGCCGCTCCAACAGCGGTATCTATCTGCAGAGGCGTTACGAAGTGCAAATCCTCGATTCGTTTGCACTCGAAGGATCGTGGAACGAGTGCGGCGCAATCTACCGATACCTCCGGCCGGAAATCAACATGTGCCTCCCTCCGTTGGCCTGGCAGACGTATGACATCGACTTCCGCTCGGCGCGTTTCGACATCAGCGGGAAGAAGACCGAAGACGCGCGAGTCACGATCTGGCACAACGGTTACGCCGTGCAAGAACAGATCGCGATCACGCGCAAGACGGGCCACGGCGAGCCCGAATCGCCCGAGCTGCTGCCAATCCAGTTCCAAAACCACGGGACTCCCGTGCGTTTTCGCAACATTTGGCTCGTCGTGAATTCGAGGGAGGCGGGCCAATTCGATTCCGGACTTCCTTTCAACATGTATCAGCAGCCGGGATCGTCCGTCTTTGACAACGTGCACCTGCCCCAACGTCACGGGTTCTACTGGACGGGCCGATTGGATACTCCGTAGGCGATTGACAACGGGACCGCCCGCACCCGAAGATGCTTCGGATGTCGCTTTTCATTCTGGCCAGCGGCTGGGTGCTGTTTGTCCTGTGGGTGCTCGGCCTCACGCCTTCGCTGATCTCGATGCTGTGGCGATCGCTCGATTCGGTCGTCGCGCGGTTGCCGGAGCCGGTGGTCTGGCCGAAAGTTTCGATCATCGTTCCGGCCCGCGACGAAGAGGCGAAGATCGATTCGGCGATGCGGTCGAAGCTGTCCATCGACTATCCCCAGTTGGAATTGATCGCCGTCGATGATCGCTCGCAGGACGCGACGGGGGACCTTCTCGATCGGCTGGCCGCGGAAGACCCGCGGCTGTCGGTCGTGCATCTCGATTCGCTGGCCGACGGCTGGCTGGGGAAGAGCCATGCCATGCACGTCGCGGCCGGACGGGCCAGCGGCGACTACCTCCTTTTCACCGACGCCGACGTCTTCTTCGCTCCGGACCTGCTGCGAAAAGCCGTCATGATGTGCGAAGCCCGTGGACTGGACCACTTGGCGCTGGCTCCGCGCCTCGAGTGCAGCGGATTCTTCGAGAAGGCGGTCGAGCTTTATTTCATCGTCATGCTCTGCATCGCTTCGCAGCCGTGGTTGGTGCGGACCGGCTGGCGAATGTCTTATGTCGGCGTCGGCGCGTTCAACCTGGTGCGCCGCAGTGCGTATGCACAATGCGGCGGCCATACGGCGATCCGGTTGGACGTGCTCGACGACGTCAAGCTCGGCAAGCTGATCAAGCACGCCGGGCTCAAGCAGGATGTGCTGGACGCCGGCGACGGCGTGCGGGTGCGGTGGCAGGACGGATACTGGGGAGTCGTTCGGGGGCTGGAGAAGAACGGTTTCGCCGTCTTCGATTACTCGCTGGGCAAGCTGTCGTTCGCGACGGTCTTCCTATTTTTGGCGAGCCTGTTCCCGTACTGCGCGGTGGTGCTGTGGCCCGATCTCCGCGGCCTCGGCTTTCTGTGTGCGATCGTGTACATCCACGGGGCCGCGGCCTTTGGCGCAAGGAGGCTCGGCTTCGGCATGAGCGTCTCGGCCGGTCTGCCGGTCGCTGCGGTGACGATGATTTTCACCATGTGGCGATCGGCCTTTTACACGCTGGTCCGCCAGGGGGTCCGTTGGCGCGACACGTTTTATCCTCTGAGTCTGCTCCGCGATCATGTGTATTAGGAACACGTTCCATGCGATTCCGCTCGATTGTGCTGCCCGCCCTCGTCGTCTTTGCTTCGCTTGCCCCGGTTTTGTCGGGCGCGCTTTGGCGGCAGGTGATTCGGCAACGGGCAAGCCGGTGATTGTCCTGTGGCCCGGCGGTGCTCCCGGCGCTCATGGCAATTCCGAGAAGGACACGCCGACGGTGACCGTGCATCTCCCCGCGCCGGAGAAGGCCAACGGCTGTGCCGTCGTGATTTGTCCGGGGGGCGGATATCAGCATCTCGCCTCGGACTATGAAGGGCACGACGTTGCAGAGTGGTTCAACACGTTTGGCGTGGCCGGTTTCGTGCTGCGCTATCGACTTGCTCCCGACTACCACCATCCGGCACCGATGCTCGACGTCCAACGGGCAATCCGCACGGTGCGGGCCAAGGCGGGCGAGTGGAAGATCGATCCGCATCGCGTGGGGGTGATGGGCGTCTCAGCCGGCGGACACTTGGCGTCGACCGCGGCCACGCACTTCGACGCGGGCCGGTCCGACGCCGCCGATCCGATCGATCGCGAAAGCTGCCGCCCCGACTTCGCCATTCTCGCGTATCCCGTGATCACGATGACGGAAAAATTCGGGCACGGCGGTTCCAAGAAAAACCTGCTCGGCGAGAATCCCGATCCGCAACTGGCCGAGAGCCTGTCAAACGAGAAGCAGGTGACGCGCGAGACTCCGCCGACCTTCCTGTTCCACACGTCCGAAGACACGGCCGTGCCGGCGGAAAATAGCGTCCGTTTCTATTTGGCTCTCCGCAAAGCGGGGGTGCCGGCCGAAATGCACATCTACGAAAAGGGTCGCCACGGAATCGGCCTGGGCACGAGAGATCCGAAGCTCGCCTGGGCCCTCGGCACCTGGCCGGCTCGACTGCACGACTGGATGCAACTCCGCGGTTTGCTCGCCAATCGCTAAAGGACCTTGCGCGGTCCTGCGGCGCCGCGATTGCGTGCGTTATGCTTCAGCATAACGGCTTTTCACAAGGGGTGTTCTGCGCAGAAGGATTCTGCTGAAGCAGAACCTTCTGGATGCCGCTGAGTCGCACACATGACGTTTGTCGGCCCGGCATGGTGGCGTTCGAAAACGGAGTGTGCCCGGAAGAGGCTTGCGGCTCTTCCGGGCACATGACCTCACGTTCTTTTGGCCGAGGACAACGTTCCTTTTGCCGACGTCCGCCGTCAACGTTGTCGATTGTTTCCAGCAGGCCGGAGAGACCTCGGCACCGCAGGCAGGAGCGGGCGGGTTCAGACCAGCCCGAGCCTCACCTGCACCTTCAACTAGCAACCGCAGCCGCAGCTGTGGCCGAACAGGCCGTGCATGAAACCACCGCAGCCGCTCAAGCAGCCCAAGCCGCTGGAGCAGCCGAAGGAACCGCATCCGCAACCACACCCGCCGTGCAACCAGCTATGGTGCTGGTGGCAGTGGTGGTGATGGTAGTGGTGGTAGCCGCAGCCGCAGCCACAGCTCGGAGCGGCCGTGCAACCACAGCCACAGCTCGGAGCCGGAGCGCAGCACGACGGAGCAGCGCAGGGCGCCGGGGCCGGAGCGCAGCAGCTGGGGGCCGGAGCCGGAGGCGCAGCAGCTCGGCGCGGGAGCCGGGGCCGGGGCCGGAGCGCAGCAGCTCGGGGCCGGGGCCGGGGCACAGCAGGTCGGGGCCGGAGCGCAGCAGCTCGGGGCCGGAGCGCAGCAGGAAGGAGCCGGCGCACAGCACGACGGCGCACAGCCACAGCCACAGCCACCCCCGTGGTGGAAGAACGCGTTGGCTTCGCTGGTGGCGGCACAACAGAACAACAGAGCAGCAGAAACAGTCAACCACTTCATAACGTCACTTCTCCTCGTACACCAAGTCTTTTGTAGGACGAACGTGAGGAACTCCGGAGTCATGCCGGTCCGGCGAATCCGCATCGCCTGGCAGCGGAGTTCTCGTCTCACACAAACCGAGTGGCAAACACTAACTGGCAATTCGGCCTGGGAAAGCTCGGCAAGTGACGGAAACTGTGAAGAACACGGGCGAGGCGCATAACTCCCGCGACGGTAGCAATCGTATGGATTTTCAGGAGACTTTCTGGTTAAAGGCAGGTCGGATACCGTAGCTGGATATGGAACCGCTGCTGCGACTTATGGCGACGGTGGCGATCGTGTCGAGCGCACGTCCCGTGCTTCAGGCGCGGGTCGTGCTTGACAAAACGACTCTTCTCGAAGCGTGGCGATGGAGCGTCTGGGCGCTGTGCGTTTGGGCCGGCACTTGGTTGGTCACCGAGTTGGCGCCGATCGTCCCCCGCGGCCCGGCCGACCAACTCTGGCTGGCCTCGGCCGTGTTGATGATCAGCCCGTTTGTCGCCGCGCTCGGAGCGCGGCGGCCAGGGTCGCGCGTATGGAGTTGGTTCGTAGTGCTGCCGGTGATGGTCGTGCTGTTCTTGCCGGCGGTAACGGCCTGGAACCGCGATCTACGCCCGACGCCCTTGCGTCTGGAGGCGCCCATGTTGGCCGGGTACGGATTGGTCCTTGTCATGGGAGCCGGCAATTATCTGGGAACCCGATTCGCCCTCTCCGCATTCCTGGCTGCGGCGGCCTGCTTGAGCGTCGTATGGCCGATGTCCGGGTTGGCTTCGTGGGTTCCCTGGTCTCGTACGACGACACATGCGGCGGCAACGATCGGCCTGAGCGTGGCGGCCTGGCTCGGTGCATGGCAAGCGGGACGAACAAAACGAACGCGCGGGAACGCACTCGAACGCGTCTGGAGCGATTTTCGCGATTTCTTCGGCGTGGTCTGGGGCCGCCGGGTCCTAGACCGCGTCAACGACGCGGCCCGACAGGAAGGCTGGCCGGTCCGCTTACACCTCGACGGTTTCGCCCCGGCCGACGCGTCAAAGCCAGGCGAACTCTCGCCCGCGCAATCGGGCCGGATCGAACAGGTTCTGCGCTGGCTGCTCCGCCGTTTCGTCGATCCCGATTGGATCGATGAGAGAATGAGTGGCGACTGACGAGTGGCGAAAAAAGCCAAGACACGCTTCGTGTGCCGTCGTCTTGACTCGCCGCTCACCACTCATTCACCCTGCGTGGCCCACTTCGGGTACAATGGAGTCGTCCCTCATTTGCCGCGAGTTCCCTCCATGGTCAGCGAAGTTCAAGACTTGGCCGCGTCTCGCCAACAGCAGGATGCCCTGCTGCGGCTGTTGGAGGTGACGTGCGAGCTGGCCGGCCACCATTCGCTCGACCAGATTCTGAAGACGGTCACCAGCGGCGCTTGCGAGGCCCTCGGCTGCGAGCGGGCCAGCCTGTATCTCTACGATGCCGATCGCCAGGAGGTCTACACGCGGATCGCCACCGAATTGGAAATCGAGGAAATCCGGTCTTCGATCGATCGCGGCGTGACCGGCTGGGTCGCACGCAACCGCGAGGTGGCCAATATTCCCGATCCCGTCTCCGACCCGCGCTGGAACTCGGGCTTTGACAAGCGGACCGGTTTCCACACGCGCAACATCCTGGCAGCGCCGATCATTTCCGCGCACGAGGATCGCCTGATCGGCGTCTTGCAGTTGCTCAACAAGCACGACGGCCCGTTCGGCCCGTTCGACGAGCAGATGATCCGCGCGTTTGCCGCGCATGCGGCGACTGCCCTGGAACGGGCGAGCCTCGTGGCCGACGCCCAACGTTCGCACGAGCTCCAGACTGGCCGTCAACATGGGCCGCCGGATTCAGCAGAGCTTTCTTCCCCGTCATTTGCCGAAAATTCCCGGTTACGACGTGGCGGCCTGGTGGCGACCCGCCGAGTCGGTCAGCGGAGACTATTACGACGTGATCCCGCTGCCCGACGGCCGTCTGGGCCTGGTCGTCGCCGACGTGAGCGGCCACGGCGTCGGCCCGAGCCTCTTGATGGCTTCCGTGCGGGCCATGATCCACGTCTTGGCACGCATGAGCTCCGATCCGTCCCAAATCGTATCCCGCCTGGCGGAGATGATTGCCCCGGACCTCGAGGACGGCCGCTTTCTCACCTTCCTCTTGGTGGCCCTCGATCCGGCCAGGCACGAGTTGACGTTATTGCAACGCCGGACACGGACCGGCCCTGCTCTACCATCGCGCCACGCAGTCGTTTCAGATCCTCCCTAGCACCAGCCTCCCGCTCGGCTTTTTGACCGAATTCGGGCACCGCAATGGTTCGCCGCTGGCGATGGGCCCGGGCGACCTGCTTGTCTTGGCCACCGATGGACTGATCGAGCTGCAAAACGAACACCAAGAAATGTTCGGCCGCAGCCGCCTGGAAGGCCTCATCCGCGAATGCTGCACGCTGGCCGTGCAGGACCTGGTGATGGCCATTCAGGACGCCGTGGCCGAATTCCTCGGCGACTGCAAGCCGCTGGATGACGTTACGCTCATGGTGGTCGAGCGAAAGGTCGGAGCGGCGAAGGATGAGGGACAAAGCCCAGGTGAAGGCTCAATCGCTTCCTCGCACGACGAGCCGGCGGCTTGATGCCGCCGGACCGCCGGGACGAACCCGGCGGTCCGTCCATTTACGAACCGAAATGTTGCTTTGGGAGATCCGAGAATGACTGCCGCCGCGCCGTTGGTCGCGATCCTGATGGGGAGCAAGTCCGATTGGGAGACGATGCAAGCGACCGGCCAGACTCTGAGTGAATTCGGCGTCGCGCATGAGTCCCGCGTTCTCTCCGCGCACCGCACCCCTGTCGAGACCGCCGATTATGTCCGGGCGGCCGAGGGACGCGGCATCCAAATCTTCATTGCGGCGGCCGGCGGAGCGGCCCACCTGGCCGGCGTCGTGGCCGCGCACACGGTCCTTCCCGTGCTGGGCGTGCCGATGAAAGGTTGGGCCCTGGACGGACTCGACTCGCTTCTGTCGACCGTTCAAATGCCCCGCGGGATTCCCGTTGGCACGCTGGCGATCGGCAAAGCCGGGGCCGTGAACGCGGCCCTCTTGGCGGTGAGCATTCTCTCGTTGTCGCGGCCGGACCTCCGCGAGAAGCTCCAGGCTCAGCGCCGCCGCGAAGCGGAGCGAATCCTCGCCGAAAAGCTGGAATAACGAGTGACAAACAGGAGTGCGGAGTTCGGGGCCCGACGTCCGGAGTTTTGCCGCCGTACGCCCTTCGTCGAGTGCTCGCCGTTCCGCAGTCGAGTTCGGCGTGATTGCGGCGGTGGTCGGCGAGGCCTAGAATCCGGAGACCGTTTAACGTTTGAGAGTGGTGCAATGGAGGACGCGGTCAGCTCGACACAGCTCCAAAAGGCGGAGACTGCGATCGCCATCGTGTTCGAAAAGCGTCCGCGGTGGGGTCCGGAATTGGAACGCCAATTCGAGAGCGAAGATGTCCGGGTTGTCGAGTGCCGATCGCTTTCCGACGTGGCCGAACGGAGCGCCGGCGTTGCGCGGGGCGTGATCGTGCTGGATTTTGCCGCCGCGGCCGCCGAATGCCTGCGGTTCCTCGGCCGATGGCTGGGCGATGGAGCGACACTACCGGTCTTCATCGTCGGTTCGAACCGGACCGCGGCCTTGGAATGGCCCGTGCGTGACTTGGGGGCGACCGCGTTTTTCCGCAAAACGATTCCCGGTCACGAAATGGCGGACCTTTGCCGGAGACAATGGGCCAAGAGAGCATAGGCTGGCACGTCAGAGGCCCGCTAAAACCATAGGCCAGAAAAACCATAGGCCAGAAAACCATAGGCCAGAAAAACCATGACAGACACGCAGCTCCGAGAGGCCGACGTTTCCAAAGCCCTTCAAGACGTCGTCGATCCGGAGATTGGGCGAAGTCTCGGCCGACTCGAGATGCTCAAAGAAGTGCGGATCGACGCGGAGGGGACGGTTCATGTCGAAATCGAGCTTCCGACTCCGGCCTATCCTCATCGCGAACGGATCACGCAGGCCATCGAAAAGGCGCTCGGCGAATCGCGGCTTCTTCCTTCCGGCCCGCTCGACGTCGTCTTTTCGTCGACGGTTCGCGGCAAGAACGCGGGGGGGACGCTCGGACTCTCCATCGCCAACATCATCGCGGTCGGTAGCGGAAAAGGGGGTGTCGGCAAGAGTACGATCGCGGCCTGCCTGGCGTACGGGCTCCATCATTTTGGGGCACGGGCCGGCTTGATGGATGCCGACGTCTACGGTCCCAGCATTCCGCATCTTTTGGGGGTCGGCGGCGCGAAGCCGGCCGCGCTTGAGCGCAAGACCCCCTCGGGCGAGACGTTCACGCGGATCGAGCCGGTCGTCGCCGGGGGAATCAAGACGATCTCGATGGGCTATTTTATCGATCCGGCCCAGGCGGTTGTCTGGCGGGGCCCGCTGCTGCATCGGGCCATCCTCCAGTTTCTCAAGGACACCGATTGGGGTCCGCTCGATTACCTGATCATCGATCTCCCGCCGGGAACGGGAGACGTCGCGCTCACGTTGTCGCAATCGGTCGGGCTGGCCGGCGCGGTCGTGGTGTGTACGCCGCAGCAAGTGGCCCTTTTGGACGCGGTCAAAGCGATCAGCATGTACCGCCAGGTCAAGATCCCGATATTGGGCATGGTCGAGAACATGAGCGGCGAAATCTTCGGACGCGGAGGCGCGCGGCGGAAGGCGGCCGAGCTCGGCGTTCCCTTTCTCGGCGAAGTGCCGATCGACGCCGACATCCGCATCAAGGGGGATGAGGGGAAAACAGCCGCCCTGTTCGCCGAACAGAGCCCGGCCCGGCCGCACTTGCTCCATGTGTGCGAGCAGACGGCCATTCAAGTGGCCAAGCAACTCCTCGAGACGCCGAGCATGCCGACTCTGGAGATTCTGTAAGCCAAAAAATGAGTCAACAGGAGGCAACGGAGAGAACAGAGAATCGAGTAAAAACGGAGCAAAACCGGTCACATTGGCCTTTCCCCGTTTCCTCTGCTGCCTCCCGTTCCGATCCGTGGCATCGCTGAAATCGGTGGTTCTTCTGCCGGTACGACGCGAGTCGGCTTGGAACGGGCCGGACGACGGCCTAAAATGGTAAAGAGGGAGCGTTCGTCCCGAACCCTGAAACCGCGCTCCGTGTCGTAAAACCATGTTGGAAAGCACCTTGGCCGAGGCCGGGAAGACGCCGTTGAGTCAATCGCAAGCGACGACCATTCCCGAGCTGATTGAAACGTTTGACGCGCTGGGCGACTGGGAATCGCAGTGCGATTACCTGATTGATTTGGGGTACGAGCTTCCGGACTTCCCCCCTTCCGCCAAGACCGAGGCCAACCGCGTTCACGGCTGTCAGAGCAACGTGTGGCTGGTGGCCGAGATCAAAAAGAGCGATTCGCCGGTCGTCGAAATCGTGGCCGACAGCGACTCGATGATCGTCCGAGGCTTGATCGCCGTGCTCTTGATGGCCTATTCCGGACGCACGGCCGACGAAATCTTGCAGACGGATATCCGCCAAATCTTCGCGCGGCTCGGACTGAACCGGCAATTGAGCTCCGCCCGCCGGAACGGTTTGGAGGGGATGGTGAAACGCGTCAAAGCGATCGCCGAAGAGGCGGCGGAGCGACAGGCGAAAGCGTCGTAACCCCGCCTCGCAGCGAGCGCCGCCACGCGGGCGTGTCGCGCGGCTTTCGGTCCGCATCCTTCAAGGGGCCTCGTCATGTCTCAATCGACCGCGCCCTGCGAATCGATCAACGTCGAACGCATTCGGCACGAATTCCCGATCTTCGACCGGCCGTTGCCCAATGGCAGGCCGCTCGTTTATCTCGACAGCGCGGCATCGGCCCAGAAACCGCGGCGTGTGATCGAGAAGGAACGGGAGTGTTACGAGCGCTATTACGCCAACGCAGGGAACCGCGGCGATTACGAGTTGGCCGCTCACGTCGACGAGGAGCTGGAGGCCACGCGGGCCAAGGTCCGCGACTTCATCGGCGCCGCCCAGCCGGAGGAGATTCTGTTCACGTCGGGAACGACGATGTCGATCAACCTCGTCGCCCAGGCCTGGGGACGCAAATTCCTCCGCCGGGGGGACGAGATCCTGTTGACGCAGATGGAGCATCACGCGAACCTCGTTCCCTGGCAGCAGGTCGCACGCGAGAAAGGGGCCGAGCTGCGATTCATCAGGTTGCGGCCGGACGGACTGCTCGATCTGGACCACCTCGACGACGTGCTGACGACTTCCACGCGGATGGTCGCGATCACCGGCATGTCCAATGTCTTGGGGACCTCGCCCCCGATCGCGGAAATCGCCAGGCGGGCCAAGGCGCACGGCGCGCTCGTGCTCGTCGACGGGGCTCAAAGCGTCCCGCATCTGGCCACCAACGTCCGCGAGCTGGAGATCGACTTTCTGGCCTTTTCCGGGCACAAGCTGTACGGCCCGACGGGCGTCGGAGTCCTTTACGGCCGCCGCGCCCTGCTGGAGGCGATGGACCCGTTCCTTTGCGGCGGGCACATGATCAGCGAGGTCTATTGGGACCATTCGACATGGGCGCAGCTGCCGGACAAGTTCGAGGCCGGAACGATTCCCATCGCCCAGGCCATCGCCCTCGGCTCGGCAATCGACTTTGTGACGGAGATTGGATTCCCGGCGATTCACGCCCACGACGTCGATCTGGCAACTTACGCCTTTCTGCGGCTGGCCGAGATCCCCGGCTTGACGATTTTCGGTCCCGAACCGCCGCAGCGCGGGCCAATCATCAGTTTCTCGATCGAAGGCGCCCACCCGAGGGATCTCGCGCCTTACCTCGACATGAAGGGGGTCGCAGTTCGGCACGGACATCACTGCACAATGCCGCTTCACGAGCTATTAGGCGTTCCGACGACCATTCGGGCCAGCTTCGGCGTCTATTCGAGCCGGGGGGACGTCGACGTGCTCGTCGACGCCATCCAATTCGCGCGAACGAAACTTCGGCGTGGCTAGTGGTCCGTCACACCTTACTTTTCGGGTGCCATGCCCACGGCTTTGCGTGGGCATGCGAATCCAATTGGCGTGCAGAGGCATGCCCACGCAAAGCCGTGGGCATGGCACCTAACCCAAATTCCTGAAGTTGACAAAGCACGAGTGGTCCGAGCCGGCGGGTTTATCCCGCCGACCGCGGCTCGACTGTCTTCGACCCTGAGGCTCGGCTCGACTGAGCTCGCCGAAGTCAGACCCGAAGGAAGCTCGCCGAAGTCCCGGTCAAACCCGGCGGCTCGTACCAAGCTTGCCTGCCTGCTTGACCACGAATCACCGACCACGAGCCATTCCTCAAGCCATCGAGAGAGCATGCTGACGAAATCCGACAACCGCTCTGCCGCTTCCGACGTTCGGCTCAGTCGACGGTCGCATTGGGCCATGGGTCAGGCGATCAGCTTCCTGATGCAGCAAGCGGTCGAGAATCCGCACGTGATCTCTCTGGCCGCGGGGCTTGTGGACTCCTCGAGCTTGCCGGTCGACGAAACGCGGGCCGTGCTTCGCGCGGTGCTGGGCGACCGGGCACTGGGTCAGCAGGCCTTGCAATACGGCACGACGCAAGGTTCGGAGCGATTGCGGAACCAAGTCGTCGGGCTCTTGGGCCGCCTGGAGGGTGTGGATCCGACCGAGAGGCAAATCGACCCGAGCCAGATCGTGCTGACCACTGGATCGCAGCAGCTTTTGTCGCTGGTCGGTGAAGTCCTCTTGGACCCGGGCGACATCTGCCTCGTCGCCGCTCCGACGTATTTCGTGTTTCTCGGCGTGCTCTCCGGTTTGGGCGCCCGGACCATTCCAATTCCCGCGGACGACCAGGGCCTGAGGACCGACTTGCTCGAACGAGAGCTCCAGCGGTTGGAGGCCGCGGGCGAGCTTCCGCGCGTCAAGCTGATCTACGCCGTCAGCTATTACGAGAACCCGAGCGGCATCAGCCTGTCCGAAGACCGGCGGCGGGACCTGGTCCACATTGCCCGGCGCTGGTCGAAAGAGCAGCGGATCTTCGTCCTGGAAGACGCCGCATACCGCGAGCTGCGGTACGACGGGCCGCTTCACCCCAGCGTGTGGAGCTTTGACGGCTCGCGCGAGACGGTGATTCTGGCGCAGACCTTCTCGAAAAGCTTCTCGCCGGGGCTGCGCGTCGGGTTCGGCGTCGTGCCGACCGCGCTGGTCCGGCCGATCTGCGATCGCAAGGGGAACGAGGATTTTGGATCGGGCCATTTCAGTCAGCAACTCGTCGCGGCCGTGCTGGAAAGCGGCCGTTACGAGTCGCACGTCGAACAGGTGCGTGCGTCTTATCGCACCAAGCGCGACCGGATGTTGGCGGCCGCCCAACAATACTTCGGCGACCTGCCGGGAGTGAGCTGGGTCCGCCCCGAGGGGGGGCTTTACGTCTGGATGACTCTGCCTCCCGCCGTCGAAACCGGGTTCGACAGCCCGCTCTTCAAACGGGCGACCAAGGTCGAGGAGGTGATGTACGTTCCCGGAGAGCTGAGTTACGCCGGCCCGCCGGCAGAGCGGCAGCGCAACCAGATGCGGCTCAGCTTCGGCGTCGAGACGCCCGACCGGATCGATGAGGGAATGCGCCGTCTGGCCGCTGCCGTCCGGGCCGTTTTATAGCCCGTCCCACAGTTTTTGCGTTTCGCCGCAGGTCGCAATTGAGCATAATTGACGGTCGCGGGACAAGCGAACGCTTCACCCGGCCGATTGATCGCCTCTTCAGGCGAGGATGCGCTCGGCCGCTCCCTTTGCGCCTCGGTGAAAAAAGGAGACCTCATGGCCCCTTCCAAGCGACATGGCTTTTCGTTGGTCGAGCTCTTGGTCGCGATCGCGATCATCGGGATCCTGGCGGCCATTCTTCTTCCGGCAGTCCAGTCGGCACGCGAGGCAGCGCGGCGGACGAAGTGCCGCAACAATCTTAAACAGATTGGGCTGGCTCTGAGCAACTACAACGAGACGTACACGTGTTTTCCGCCCGGATGGATCGGTGTCACGAACCAACAGGTCGACGCCAACGGTCCCAGCGGCCTGGCCTGGGGTGCGTTTTGCCTGCCGACGATCGAGGAATATGCGGCGGCCAAGGCGATCAAGCCCAAAGTCTCTGTCACGAATGCGAGCAACGCGACCTTGCAAACCTTCAAAGTGGAGATCTTTCGCTGTCCGAGCGACATCTCGCCGTCGGATACCTTCAGCGTGGCGCTCCAGCCCCCCAACGTGAATCCCGATCTGCCGAAAAACTTCGCCGTTACCAACTACATTGGCTCGTTCGGTTCGACGGATTACCATCCGTGCGCGACGAACGCGGTCGGCGTCCCCTGTCCGGGCAACGGCGTCTTTTATCTCAATAGCTCGGTCCGGGCCGCCGACATCCGCGACGGCCTGAGCAATACCCTGCTTGCCGGCGAGCGCCGCAGCAATCCGAGCCTGCCGACGCCCATCTACGGGACATGGATTGGCGCTCCTCCGGGAGGCGTCGAGGCGATTGGCCGGGTTCTGGGAGCGGCCGACTATGCGCCCAACGATCCCGCAAATCACTTCGAGGCCTACTCGAGTTCCATCCCGGCGGCGCGATGGTCGTCTTGTGCGACGGCAGCGTGCAGTTCATCAACGAGAGCGTCGACATCAAACTCTTTATGGGGCTGGCGACGATCAACAAAAACGACAACGCGCTGGTGTTCCTGCCGCAATAAGCAAGGGATGAACAGGCCGGCCTGGCAGCCTGCGGGGCCGCGTGCGCGTCCGATTTCGCCCGGCGAGAACATTTCGCGCGCGGACCTTAAACCAAATTTGTCGATAAGCGGGTTTCCGCTGTACCGCGGCAAGCGACATTTACGATATTAGGGGAAGTAACGTTTGTTCACACGGGCTTGACCAGGGAGAGTTTAATGGCGCCGTGCGAGTCGTGTCATGCGGGCTGCTGCCGAACGTTTGCCGTCCCCGTCAACGGAGCGGACATTATCACGATCGAGCGGCGGCTCGGGCTCTCCTTCTGGGATTTCGTGTGCCGGTGGGCCGACCCGTTAGGCAAAATCGCGCGCGGCCGCGTGCCGCACTTTTTCTTCCCGGATGCGCCCGAGACGCCGTTCGTGATTTGCCTCCTGCACTCCAACAGCCTCTTCCTGCCGGGGACGACGAAGTGCCGCTTTCTGATCGAGTGCCCCCCCGACGATGCGCACCCGCTCGGCCGGGCCCGCTGCGGGATTTACGGGGTGCGTCCGTCGGCCTGCCGCGTCTTCCCGACAAAACTCAATGCCACGGGCGACCTGGTCGTGCTGTGCAACGTCCCCTCGACGTCCCGCGAGGGAAGCCACCCGGCATACGATCTTTGCCCGCGGGAGTGGGAACCGAGCGAGGTGGATCCGATTCAAAGCGTACAGGATCTCGTGGTCACGAAATACGAGTTTGCGTTTTTTGCGGAAATCGCGCGCGCCTGGAATCAATCGCCGCGGCCGTGGCAGGTGTTTCCGGATTTCCTCCGCATCGTTTACTCGAATCGCGTCCAGCCCGAGACCGACCACGACCGCGAGCAGTCGGCCCAGCAGGACGAGGCGGCCACTGTGCCGTTTCCAACCCAGTGCCAGGGCCTGGTCTCGAACCGTGCGGCCGCCTGAGGGAAAGAGAAATCGCGTTGATGAGGACCAATGACGTCGAACGGCAGCCGCGAGCAATCTGATCCCGAGTCGTTTCGACCGTCGGCGACGCTCGGCATGTTGCGGCTTCGATCCGAGCTTCTCGCTTTCACGCGCGCGTTTTTCCGCTCCCACGGCTTCTGGGAGGTCGAAACGCCGATCCTTTCACGCGACGTCGTGGTGGACGCTTACCTGGAGCCGTTTGTCACCCGCGCAGACGCGGAGACTGATTGCGGGAGACCCGGCGGCGCGGATGAACTCTTTCTGCAGACGTCGCCCGAGTTCGCGATGAAGCGCTTGGCGGTTTGCGGGGCCTCGGCGATCTTTCAGATCACGCGGGCCTTTCGCCGCGGCGAAATCGGCCCACGCCACAACCCCGAGTTCACGATCGTGGAGTGGTACCGCACGGGGGCGACGTACCATGACCAGATGGACCTCGTCGAGGAGCTTGTCGCCGGTTTTTTCGAGCGCGTCCAAACGGTTCGGGAAGGGGCGCCGGCCGATTTTCCGCGCCTCGGCCCGGAGCCGTCGCCCCGCCCGTTCGAACGGCTCACCTATGACCGGGCATTCGAAGAGGCCCTGGGGCGACCCGTCCTTGGTCTGAGCGCCGGCGACCTGGCACGGCTGGCCGAATCGATCGGAGTCAACGCTCCGTCGGGACTGGCAGCCGACGACGTGGACGGTTGGCTCAACCTGCTCCTCGCGCTCGTGGTCGAGCCGGCCATGGCGCACAGGCCGGCCGTCTTTCTCTACGACTATCCGCCGGGGCAGGCGGCCCTGGCGCGGATCCGTCCGAGCGTGCCGGCGGTGGCCGAGCGATTTGAGCTTTATCTGGCAGGAGTCGAGATCTGCAACGGCTATCAGGAGTTGACCGACGCGGACGAGTTGCGGAGGCGGATTGCCGTGCAGTCGGCACTGCGGCGGCGCGACGGGAGCCGCCCGCTCCCCGCGCGGAGCCGTCTGCTCGACGCGCTGGAGGCCGGCCTGGCTCCCTGCGCGGGGGTCGCGCTTGGTTTTGATCGGCTCCTGATGTCCGCAGCCGGCGCCGATTCGCTGGCCGAAGTCATGGCCTTCCCCTTCGACCGAGCGTGAGGCCGTCATCCGGCAAATAGGCAGACGCCATCGCGATCTTGGACTCGACGCCGGACTCCGAATGCATTCTCAGAAATCGCTGTCGATGGGCGTCCCCTCCGCGCGGGTCGCCAGTTTTCGGATCAAGCCTTTATCGATGCTTTTGGCAATCGGACGGCTCGATCCGTCGCACAGCGCAAAGATGACGACATCGTCGTGCAGGCTGCCGAAGCTGAAGTACTGAATCGTGGGTGTCTGAACGGGGGGCTGAGCGATCCAGAACCAATAGTTGTCAAAATCGGTGGGAGTCCACCGATCGTTTCGGAAGCGTGCGCAAGCAGCTCGAGCCGTCTCCCCAAAGTCCGTAGCGCGAGTCCCCCATCAAAAGCGTGTTCGACGTGCCGTCGGTGATATCGGAGATTTTGGTGGCGCTATTTGGATAGAGCACGCCGTTTTGCATCCAATCCGTGTCGTCTCGAGTTGCTGGTGGGGTCTGTAACGGGTTGAGCCCCCATCACTCCGCGGTACGTCGAATACGCGTAACCGCCTCCTGTAATGGCAGCGGCATTCTCCCCATTGGGGACGGTGGGAGAGGAGGCGCCGCTGCCGGTGCTGACAACCGGCGGCCGCGTGCTGGGCAAAATGGCGCTGGGACAAATGAAGATCGGCACTGGGATTTGGATCGCCGTTAAGTTGACGATGTCGTTCTTAGCAAGGTCGAATCGGACGCCGATGGTCGACTGTTCGACTTGCGGCAGGATGAAGGATTGCCAGCCCCAGGGCGGAGCGATCACCCAGGTGTAGAGCGTCAAATTGGCGGGGGGCAAGATGAGATTTCCATTGATATCGTATCGCTGCTGCATGCCGAGCTGAGCGGACTGTGGGAAGGTGATGTATTGCGAGACGTCGTACGGATCGTTGAACGGCGTGTTCGGAAACCCCATGTCGATGTCGCCGGAGGGGAAGCAGTGGTGCGTGTCGTGGTAATTCTGGCACGCTAGGCCCAATTGCTTGAGGTTGTTGAGACACTGCGTGCGTCGTGCCGCTTCGCGCGCCTTTTGCACGGCCGGCAGCAGGATCGCCGCCAACACGGCGATAATCGCAATGACGACCAAAAGCTCGATCAGCGTGAATCCCCGTCGGGCCGGACGCGCCGGTTGCCTCGCAATCACGTGTCCGTCGAGCACGTGTCCCTCGAACACGGAGCTGCTTTTCAATCCGACGCCGCATCCCTCGCAATTCAAATTCATAACGTCTCCCCTCGCGACACCCGGCGATCCCGACATCAAGCACAGTCCCAAAGCACAGTCCCGACGCGCAACGCGGCTAGAAGGTGAAAACAGCCCCTGACATGAAACCCCGCTGAGGGCGCCGCGTGTTCCTGACCCGGACTCAAATCTGGAAATTCGAGAACAAATGTCGTTCAAAGCCCGGCATCGCCAAAAATTGGCACCTGTCACGTCGCGGCGATCGGGCGTAAACGGCAATGCTCATTGTAGTTCGCGGCAGAAAAAGCCGCAACGAGCGGCCCCGCCAAGCACCCGGTCATCGGTGCGTGGCGCGAGACCGTTAGCCGTCGCAACTCGGGACCCCATGGCTGAACCAAATCCCATTCTGCACGGAATCGCCCTTCCATGCACGATCAATGGTAGACCGGTTGTACCAAAATCCCCGTTGAGCGGTGCGGGGTGAGGCAAGAGGGGCGGACGCGGCGTTCCGATGCCTGCCGAAATTGCGCAGAGGCCGCTTCAGATTCTCTGGGGTTCGGCCCCTTTTTTAGCGCCCCAAAATAACCCAAAAAACTCCCCAAACGGTCCGAAATCAATGGCAACGATCAACAGGGTGAACGGCGGAGGGTGCCACCCGGTTGCTTGCCGAACGGTGCATCTCAAGACCGCACGAGCCATGGCAGAGGGGCACCGGCCGGCGGCAGCCGAACCAGCTCCACTCCCTGCACGTCCGGATGTTTGCCCAACTCGTCCAATGCCTCGGGAGACGGCGCATTGTCGAGATTGAGGACGGCGATGGAGTCTCCCCCGGCTCGTTGCGTTCCCTGCCGAGGGCCATGTGGGCGATATTCACCCGATGTTTTCCGAGGATCGTCCCGATAAAGCCGATCAACCCCGGCACGTCCCGATGGCGATAAATGAGCATCAGGCCGTCAAGATAAGCGTCGAGATGGAAATTCCCCAGCCGCACGAGCCGCAGAAACTCGTGGCCGAAGGTCGTGCCGGAGGCCGTGAGCTCGCCCTGCTCGGTGACGACGGTGGCGGTGATGAGCGTCGAAAAGTTTCCCCCTTCGGTCGATGCCGTCTCGGTGATTTCGATGCCCCGCTCCTTGGCGAGCAATTCGGCGTTGACGATGTTGGCCTGATCCTCGAGGGCCGATTCCAACAATCCGGCCGCGAAGCTGGCTGTCATCAGCTTCGTTTTCTTCGCGGCGGCCTCTCCGCGGTAGTGAATGCGGGCCGCCCGCAATCCGCCGGAGCGGTTTTGCTGTGCCAAGAGCAGTCCCAGCCGCCGCGCCAGGTCGAGATGTCTCTCGACGTCTTGCATCTCCTTGGCCGAAATGGGAGCCATGTTGACGGCGTGACGCACTTCGTTTCGCAGAAAGAACCCCGCAAGGATCTCCGCCGCCTCGATGGCCACCAACTCCTGCGCCTCGTCGGTCGAGGCGCCCAAGTGGGGCGTGCACAGGACGTTCGGCAGGCCAGGCAGCGGGTTGGACACCGGGGGTTCCTGGACGAAGACGTCGAGAGCGGCGCCCGCCACGTGGCCCGATTTCAACGCCTCGGCCAGATCGTTCTCGTCGATGATGCCCCCCCGGGCGCAGTTGATCACACGGACCCCTTTCTTCATTCGCCGCAGGCGGTCCGCGTTGATGACGCCCCGCGTCTCGTTGGTCAGGGGCGTGTGGACCGTCAGATAGTCGCACTCGGCCAGCATGGCGTCGATATCGCGAAACAGCTCGATCCCCTGTTCGCCGGCTCGCTCGGCCGAGAGGAACGGATCGTAACCCAGGACGCGCATTTCGAGCCCCCGCGCCCGTTGAGCGACGGCCTGCCCAATCCGGCCCAGTCCGAGAATCGCCAGAGTCTTCCCGGCAAGCTGTGTCCCCGTGAACTTGCTCCGTTCCCATTTCCCTTCGCGCATGCTGGCCGCGGCCCGTCCAATATTCCGAGAGAGGGCCATCATCATGGCGATCGTGTGCTCGGCGGTGCTTGTCGTATTCCCGGCCGGAGTGTTCATCACGACGATGCCTTCGCGCGTGGCAGCCGCCAGATCGATATTGTCGACCCCCACGCCGGCCCGCACGATCGCCTGGAGCCGCGGCTGGCCCTTTAGAATGGCCGCCGTCAGCTTGGTTGCGCTGCGAATGATGATGCCGTCGGCCTCATCGAGCGCCTCACGCACCTGCTCCGGCGACAATCCCGATCGGACGTCGACTTCGATCTTCGGAGACTGCTTGAGGACTTCGAGTCCGGCGGGGGAAAGGTTGTCGGTAATCAAAACGCGAAACATGACAGGGGCTCGATTGGAAGGACGGGGACGAAACCAGCTTTACGGATGATAAGGCCCGCCCGCGGCGCGACAAGCCTGCTTGGGGTCCGCCGAAAGGAACCGGCCCCTCTTTGAAAGGCCGTTGGCGAGCCGGTAGAATCGCGGATTCCAGATTTCCGCCCTCCGAGGATTTTCCATGGCAAAACGTGCTGAAGATCCCGTCCTGATCAGTGCCCGCCGCGAAGCGCTGATCGTCTTTGCGACGTGGGTGATCGCGATGGCGTACTCCCTTGGGTATTGCGCCCGGCACGCCTACGGCCGGTCGATTGAGGACCTGAAGTATATCGGCGGCTTTCCGGATTGGGTTTTCTGGGGGGTGGTCGTTCCGTGGGGGGTGTGCATCCTGTTTTCCTGGATTTTCGCGGCCGTCTGGATGCGCGATGAAGAGCTTGGCGAGGATCCTCCCGGAACCGGGACGGCGGACGACATCGGACAGGGGACTTGACCATGGCGGCCGCGGCAGAACCCGCCTGGGGCACGCTCACGGCGCTTGCCTTGTTCATTCTCGCGTCGATGTGGATCGGCGTGCTCGCGAACCGGGCGATGCGCGAAGGGTCCTTTCTCAAAGGCTTCTTTCTGGGCAACCGCGGGCTCGGGTCGTGGGCCTTGGCGCTGACGGCGACCGTGCAGAGCGGCGGCACCTTCATGGGGTTTCCGTCGCTGGTCTACACGCACGGCTGGTCCGTCGCGCTGTGGATCGCCAGCTACATGGTCGTGCCGATCACGGGGTTCGGGATTTTGGGCAAGCGGCTGGCCCAAATCTCGCGGCGCTGCGGGGCCATCACGATGCCGGATCTTTTCCGCGAGCGGTTCGGCAGCGCGGCCCTGGGACTGGTCGCGTCGCTGTTCATCCTGTTCTACATGTCCTTCATGATGGTCGCGCAGTTCAAGGCCGGGGCGCTGGTGATGAAGATCTCCTGGGCGGGAACCGGCAACTGGTCGGAAGACCAGAAGGCGGGCCGCTACCAAATCACCGACGCTTCCATGGCGCGACTGGCGCAGGAAGGAGTGCCGCCTCATGTGGTCGACGCACTCAAGCCGCTTGTCGGACGGATGTACGCGGACGGAGACAATTGTCCGAAGACGTGCAGGCGGCCCTCAAGAAAGCAAAGGCGCCGTCTGGCGGGGCCGATGCGAGGAGACTCCTGACGACGATCTCCGCCGCTTCGGAGTTGACCGATTGGCCGTACATCATCGGGCTGACGATTTTCACCGTCAGCGTGGTCGGCTATACGCTGATCGGAGGATTTCTCGCGGCCGTCTGGACCGACCTGTTTCAAAGCGTGATGATGTGGTTCGGGGTGGTCATCTTCCTGGTGCTGGCGCTACGGGCCGTCGATGTCATCAAACACCAGGAGTCCGTGGAGAAAAAGAAACCGGCCATCGCCCAGATGAACTCGCTCGAATACGCGAGCCGCCGGGCGGTCGAGAAAACCTCCTCCGACTTTGCCTTCTGTCCCGGATATGACGGCCGGCACGAAGGCCGCATGTTCCTCCCACTGGGCCTGGCCTTCTCGTTCTTCTGGATCTGGATCTTCGGCGGACTGGGCTCTCCGGCCGGCGTCGTGCGCGTTATGGCCTGCCGAAGCACGACCAACATCCGCCGTTCCATTTATCTGCTGGGTGCTTATAACGCGTTCATCTATATCCCGCTGGCCGCCATCTGCATCTGCGGCCGCGTGCTGATCTCCGATCTTCCGGTGGGAAAAACGGACGACGTTGTTCCCCTTTTGGCCATGAAAGTCACGAGCGGCTTGCCCCTGGGCCAATTCGTCGGCGGACTGATTCTCGCCGCCCCGTTTGGGGCGGTCATGGCGACCGTGAGCTGTTACCTGGTCGTCATCGCCTCGGGACTCGTCCGCGACGTCTATCAACGATTCTTGCGTCCGGCCGCCTCGCAAATCGAGCTTGAACGGCTGTCGCACATCGTGATGATCCTGGTCGGCGCCGTTGCCGTTTTGGCGAATATCCGGCCGGTCGATTACCTGCAGGCAATTGTCGTCTTCAGCGGCACGGGGATCGCAGCCACGTTCTGCGTCCCCCTCCTGATGCTGGTCTTTTGGCGGCGGGCGACGGTGCCGGGCATGTTCACCAGCATGCTGGGCGGGGCGGGCACGATGCTCGCTTTTTATTGGATCGGCGGAGTGCTCGGGTACGGGAACGCTCTGATTGGCGAGGCCACGTCGTTCCGCCCCTATTATCTGCTGGGGGTCGACCCGCTCATCTGGAGCCTGGCCGTCTCGGTGGTCGCCGGAATAAGCGTCAGCCTGGCGACCCGGCCCTGCGACGACGCCTTGCTGGCGAAATACTTCGACGCCGGGGTGGATGAAACGCTTGCCCGGGCTCTGGCGATCAATCCCGCCGAGGCCAACGCATGAACGTCATCGTCCCCCGCTCGCACGTGTGGACAAGGTTGCTCCGGAAAAGAGTTGAGCGCGTCTTTTTCGCCGCGTAGCCGGGGGGTCGCCGATGCCGACGTTGATCGATCCCCGTTATCGCATTGCCGAGACCGGCCAGATTTTTCACCCCCGCGCTCGTTCTCTTCCGCGAGATCCTGGACGAGAACTTGGATGAGATGATTCGCATCGCGGGCCGGCCGTCGCGTCTGCGGCCGCACTGCAAGACGCACAAAATGCCCGCCGTGACGCGGATCGAGCTGGGCAAAGGGATCGTGAAGCACAAAGCGGCGACTTTCGCTGAGGCGGAGATGTTGGCCGGCGCGGGAGCGAAAGACGTGTGCCTCGCCTACAACCTCGTCGGTCCGAACATCGGCCGGGCCGTGGAGTTTGTCGCCAAGTTCCCCGACGTGGCATTTTTGGTGACCGCCGATCATCCGACGCCGGTTGCCGAATTGGGGAAGGCAATGGCGGCGGCAGGCCGAACGATCGGCGTGCTGTTGGATCTTGACGTTGGCCAGCACCGGACCGGAATTGCTCCGGGCGATTCGGCCGCCCGGCTTTACCGGCAAATCGCCACGACGCACGGATTGAGGCCGGAAGGTCTCCACGTGTACGACGGCCATGTGCACCAGCCGTCCCTCGAAGAACGGCAAGCGGCCGTCGCCGCCCAGTGGCAGTCGGTCCGCACGTTTCGCGACGCCCTGGTGCGCGATGGGCTGCCGGTCCCCCGGATTGTCGCTGGCGGCACGCCGACGTTCCCGATTTACGCACAGTTCGACGATCCGGCGATCGAGCTTACCCCCGGCACCTGCGTTCTCAACGATGCCGGGTACGCAGAAGCGTTTCCCGACCTGAAGTTCCAACCCGCGGCGCTCCTCTTGACGCGAGTCGTCAGTCGGCCGACCGCGGACCGGCTGACGGTCGACCTGGGATCCAAGGCTGTCGCGTCCGACCCGCCAATGGGAAAGCGGGTTGTCTTCCCAGCTCTCCCCGAGGCGCGGCAAGTCCTGCACAACGAAGAACACCTCGTGCTCGAAACACCGCGGGCGTCCGAGTACCAGCCCGGGGACGAGCTGCTGGCGGTGCCTCGGCACATCTGTCCCACCTCGGCACTGTACAAGGAAGTGTACGTCATCTCGTCCGGCAAGCTGGTCGACCGCTGGGACATCACAGCCCGCGATCGCCGGCTGACAATTTGAACGCTACGAAGATCGATGTGTGACTCAACCGAATCGCCGACCAAGAGCGGTCCACAGACCCAGCACCGCCTGCAGACGGGGATTGAGCGCCTCGACGCGCTGCTCGGCGGCGGACTGCTTCCCGGCACGCTGACCGTCGTCCTGGGCGCCACCGGCATCGGTAAGACGCAGCTCGGCGTGCAGTTTGCGCATCACGGGGCGGCCCAGGAGCGCCAGACGGGAATCTTTTTCGATCTCACCTCCCGCGGCGATTCGCAAAGCCACGGCCAGTACGCCCGGCGCTTGTTCGGATGGAACCTACTTGAGCGGTCGGCCGACGATCCGGTCGAGCCGGCTTCGGTTTGGAACGCGGCCCAGGCCCGTTGTGACTACCTTCATGTCTTCCAGCGGAGCGGCCGGCGCGTCTCAATCGGCGATTTAGAACAGGACGAATGGCGGCGGTGGAAAATCGAGCTGGCGCAGAAGCTCCAGCGCACGATCGCCTTTTTTTACGGAAATTTCATCTACGGTGTCCGCCGCTGCGTGGTCGACGGCGTTGAGCCGGCCGATCGGGCAAGCGATTCGTTCCAATTTCACGTCTTCGACTACGTTTATCATCAGATTTTGCGGAAAGAATCGGACTGGGTGGCCCGCGATCTGTTTCGTGCGCAGTTTCGCTCGAACGAGGAACAGGCCGGGAAGCACGCGTATGACCAACGTGGCATCGCTTGCCTTCTGTTATGCACCTCTCAGGAGGTGATGCTCGATGACTTGCTGTCGCGGCCCCTTGACAGCGGCGACGTGCTGAGTAATGCCAACACCATCATCCACATGGGCAAAGTCCGCGAGGGAAGCCGGATGGGCCGCGCTCTTCATGTCTCCAAGCACCGGGGAAGCCTCTGCGGCGACGCGATCGTCCCCTACGAAGTGACCGACCGCGGACTTATCTTCTAGAGCGCTTCAAGCCAGAGTGCAGGGGTCCCGCGGCGGAAATCGTCGGGAAAAGAGTCACTTTCAACGCGACAAGGAAGTGCTACCAGCACTAGCGGACTCAGGCAGGGCAAGCGGTCGCTTGCCATTTCAGTCGCTACGACGCGGCTAACCCGGGCAAGCTGGCAGCTTGCCCTACGACTCCTCGACGCGCGAGCGGAATCCTCGAACGCCCACGCAAAAGCCCCCGCAATCCGCAAATGCGGCGTCTCGTGCGCTTAAGCCTCTCGCCGGGACGGAGTTAGCCGCGTAAAATTGAAGCGATTTTTCGCGACGAGCGATGGCTGAACGGCAGGCGCCCCAAGACATTGACATTTCGCCAACGCCGGATTAACTTCCCCCCCGCCAGCGGCCGATCTGGCTGATGGATTTTCGATCGGTCGCGCTTTGTGCTGGACGCCAAGCCGATCGAGTCCTTGGGATCGGCAGGGCGGCCGCTTCGACTGTGACGTCGTCAAGGATTACCATCAAACTTGTCCGACGTGTGACCGGGCCTCCCCGACCCTCGGTCGTGCGTCTCAAGCCAGCCCGCACCGAGAAAGACCCATGAGTATGTCAATTCGTCGACGCTCCCTGTTGGTCCTGCCGCTGCTCCTGTTCATGGCCACTCCTGTCTTCGCCCAGGAGAATGACCAGGATCCCTACGCCTGGGCCAAGAAGATGTTCGACTCCCTGAGCCATGATTTCGGGGCCGTCGCCCGCGGAGCGGAGGTCTCCCACCGGTTCCGCGTGAGGAATCTGTACACGCAGGACGCGCGGATCGCCAGCGTGACCACCTCTTGCGGCTGCACGGCGCCGCGGTTCGATCAAACGCCGTTCAAGACGGGCGAATCGACCTACGTCGACATCTCGATGGACACGAATAAATTTCAGCATGACAAGAGCTCGACCGTCACGATCACCTTCGATCAGCCACAGTACGCGGTCGTCAGCATCCCGGTGAAGGTTTATATTCGGACCGACGTCGTCTTGACGCCGGGCTCGATCAATTTCGGCGCCGTCGACCACGGGGCGGCCCAGGAACGGAAAATTGAGCTGGCGTATGCGGGCGACCCGAATTGGACCATCACGAAGGTCGTCTCCAATAACGAATACCTCAAGGCAAACGTGAAGGAGACGATGCGGCAAAACGGCCAGGTCGGTTACGATCTCATCGTCGCCCTCTCGCCGAAAGCGCCGGTGGGTTATCTGCGCCAGCAGCTCATGTTGGTGACCAACGACCAGGCGGGCCAAATCCCCGTCCTTGTCCAGGCGCGGGTCGAAGCCGACGTGACGGTCACGCCGTCGGTCGTCCAGCTTGGTTCGGTCGCTCCGGCGCGGAAACGGTCAAGACCGTCCTCTTGCGGGGCCACAATCCGTTTGTGATCGAAAAGGTCGAATGCGAGTCGGCCCATGGCATCTTCAAAATGCCGCAGTTGACCAAAGACGCGAAAACCGTGCACGTCCTCTCGTTGACGTTCACGGCCCCGAAGGAAGCCGGACCGTTGTCCGAGAAATTCATCGTGACGATCGCCGGACGTCCGGAGCCGATCACGTTCACGGCCCAGGGAACCATCGAGACGGCTCAGCAGATCACGCCAAGGTAATCGCGAATGCCAACGCCGATGCCCACGGTTGTCGGAACGTCGATCGACATAGGCTCCGGGCCTCATCTTGAAATCTTGAAGTCGGCTGGTTTCTTCTTCCGCGAGGTCTCCCGGAGCCTGGACCTCCGGAAGAACGACCAACTGATCTCGGCACTGACGGAGGCAGACTCCGTCATCGCCGGGGCCGAGCCGTATCCGCGAAACGTCATCGAAGCTCTGCCCAAGCTCCGCGTGATTGCCCGTTCGGGCGTCGGATACGACGCGATCGACCTGGCCGCCTGCGACCGGGCCGGCGTGGTCGTGATGACCACGCCCGGCGTCAACCATCACTCCGTCGCCGAGCACACGTTTGCGCTGCTCTTCGGCGTGGCCCGCGACTTTCCAATGGCGGACCGCCGCGTCCGCGACGGAAAGTGGAAGCGGACCAACGGCCCCCGCGTGATGGGCTCAACCTTGGGCCTCGTCGGTCTGGGCCGCATCGGTCAGGCAGTCGCGACCCGCGCCATCGGCGTGGGGATGAAGGTCGTGGCCTACGAGCCGTACCCGTCCCAGGAATTCCTCGCCAAATGGCCCATCGAGCTGCTCTCGCTCGACGATCTGCTGGCCCGCTCGGATTATGTGTCGCTCCATTCGCCCCTGACGCCCCAGACTCGGCACCTGATCAATGCGTCGACGCTGGCCCGCATGAAACCGGGCTCCGTCCTGCTCAACACGGCCCGTGGCGGCCTGGTCGACGAAGCGGCCCTCTGCGACGCCCTCCGCTCGGGGCGTCTTCGAGGCGCCGGCCTCGACGTGTTTGAAGTCGAGCCGCTCCCCTTGGACAGTCCGCTGCTCAAGTTCGACAACGTGCTCTTCGCCGGCCACACGGCGGGGATGGATAACGAGTCGAAGTACGACACGTTCAAGATGTGCGCCGAAAGCACGGTGAAACTCTACAACGGCGCTTGGCCGACCGAGTGCATCGTCAACCTCCGCGGCGTAACCGGCTGGCGCTGGAAGCGGAACTGACGGCTCGAATGCAGAGCCGCTTTTCCGTCAGGGTGCCACTGGCGGGAGCTTTGGCCCGCCAGTGTCTTCGATCGTGCCCGTCAGTCGAACTCCAGCTCAACCAACGAAAAGTCGTCCTTGAACTCGGATGAACCTTGGAACGCACGGGCCTGGTCCAGCAGACGTTCGACGCGCGAGCCTTGCTCTTTTGCCCCTTGGGCGAGCAAGTCGACAAGGCCGTCAACATTGAGGAGGCCGCCGCCGGGCTTGTCGATTTCCGAGACGCCGTCGCTGTAGACGTACAGTCGGCTGCCCGGCGGGACTTTCTCGCTGTGCGTCTCGAACGTCGCGTCCGCGGACGCACCGATCATCAGGCTCGGCAGCCCGAGCTTGAGCGGCCGGTCCGGGTGGCCGTTAAACACCAGGGCGGGCGGGTGCCCGGCGCTCGAGTAGCGGAGCGTGCGCGTGGCCGTCTCATAGACGCCATACCAGATCGTGAAGAACTTATTGCCGTTTTCCTCCATCGGGAAAGCGCGGTTGAGGCCGGCCAGCACTTCGGCCGGCTCGTCGAAACGCACGTCGGCCAGCGACTCGCGGCGCAACACGTTGTACACCGCGATCGACAGCAGGGATGCTCCCACGCCGTGGCCGCAGACGTCGTGCAGGTAAATCGCCAGGCGGCGTTCGTCGAGCCAGTGGTAGCCGAACATGTCGCCGCCAAGCTGCGACGAGGCAATGAAGGTCCAATCGGTGCGAATCGGCCCTTGAAGTTTCGGCGGCAACAGGGACCGGATGAAGGCGGCTGCCTCCGCCAGCTCGGCCGCAAGCTGCTTTTGGGTCGTAAGCAGAGTGTCTTTGGTTTCGATCAGCTCCCGCTGCGCCTGGATGAGATCGACCATGTTCAGCTCATGCTCGGCCAAAGCGGCAAGCTGCGCGAATGTGGCCTGCTCGATCGCGCTGAGCGTGCGCGGCGAGGGAGCCGCCAGGCACAGGGTGCCGACGCAGCGGCCGCTGGGCCCGTTCAGAGGATGGCCGGCATAAAATCGAATGTGCGGCGGATTGACAACCAGGGGGTTGTCGCGAAAGCGCTCGTCGTCGTGCGTATCGGGGACGATGAGCGGTCCGCCGTGGACGATCGTGTGGCCGCAAAAGGAGATGCCGCGTCCGGTCGACTCCTCTTGCAGGCCGCATTTCGCCTTGAACCACTGCCGGTCGGCGTCGATTAGGGCGATGTAGGCGATCGGCACGTCATAGACGCGGGTCGCCAAGCGCACAATGCGGTCGAAACGCTCTTCCGGCGGCGTGTCCAGGATCTTCAAGGCGCAGGTCTGCCAGGCGCTCGGCCTCGTCGACGGGGATCGGAGCAGGAATCATTGCGGACCTCGCTTAGTGCTGGTAGCACTTCCTTGTCGCGTCGAGAGTCTCTCTTTTCCCGACGATTTCCGCCGCGGGACCGCTACACTCTGGCTTGAATCGCTCTAGAAAATGACTTCCCGCACTGGCAAACCCGATTGATTCTGCTCCGAACGGGTTTTCCGTCATGTTGCTGTCCCGTTCCCGCCCGGTGCACGACGTTGATGATACGGCTCTCAAGGACGGCGGTACACCGAGCGAACCCCGTGCGTTGCCGCGCCCTTCCGCCGAATCGCCGAACGATACTGACTGCCGGCCGCCTTTGTCACGCCAGCGTGCATCGCTCTGGCACCCGGCCGCTTGGCGCATAGAATTCCCTTTGGCAGCCGGAAAGGGCTGCTAACGGAGTTCTTCTGTGGCAGGCGATGAAAACGGCGACATCAACAAGTTGGATCCCGGAGTCGCCGGACCTCCGGGAAGCGATCCGGCGGCTGCCGACGACGTCCGGCGTCTATCTGATGAAGGACGCCTTGGGGCGGGTGATCTACGTCGGAAAAGCGGTGAATTTGCGCAGCCGCGTCGGCAGCTACTTCAACTCGGCCGCAGCGGAAGACATCCGGACAGCCAATCTCATCCCGGAAATCCGCGGCGTCGACTTCATCGAGACCGAGAGCGAGGTCGATGCGCCTCCTTCTGGAAGCGCGGCTCATCAAAGACGTGCAGCCCCGCTTCAACAAGGAGCTGAAGGACGACAAGACCTTTCCCTATCTCGAAATCCGCATCCGTGAGGACTTTCCGCGGGTCGAATTCACGCGAAAGCCGCGGCCGCGCGGCACGAAGCTTTACGGGCCGTTCACCAACGCGAAAAAGCTGCGGGCGGCGATCGCTGTGCTCCAAAAGATCTTCCGATTCCGCACCTGCTCGCTCGACATCGCCGAGGGGGACGAGCGCTGGCGGTGGTTCCGTCCGTGTCTCTTGCACAGCATCAACCAGTGTACGGCCCCCTGCAACCTTCGCATCAGCCGCGAGGATTACCGGCGCGGCATCCGGCGGCTTTTGTTGTTCCTCGATGGCAAGAAAGTGCGCCTGTTGCGGGAGATGCGGCGGGAAATGGAGCAGGCGTCGACGGATCTGAAGTTCGAAAAGGCGGCCCGCATCCGCGATGAGATCAAGTGTCTGGAAAACCTGGACCTGTGTGGGAAGCTCGACCAGCACGTTCAGCCCGAGGTGTTTTACATCGACCCAAAAAAGGGAATGGCGGGGCTCAAGAAAATCTTCGACTTGCCACATCTCCCGCGGCGCATCGAGGGGGTCGACATCGCCCATCTCCAAGGGGGCGAGACCGTCGCCAGCCTGGTGCAGTTCATCGACGGCCTTCCCTTCAAGCACGAGTACAAACGCTACAAGATTCGCACGGTCCAGGGAGTGGACGACTTCGCCTCGATCCGCGAAGTCGTGAGCCGCCGGTTTCTCCGCCTCGCCAAGGAGGGGGAATCGCTCCCGGATATCCTGCTCATCGACGGCGGGAAGGGTCAGTTGAGCGCGGCCATGGCGGCGCTCGACGCGATCGGCTCCAAGCCGCCCCTGGTGCTCTCGCTGGCCAAACGGGAGGAGGAACTCTATCTCCCCGGAGAGTCGGAGCCCCGGAGGCTGTCGAAACACTCGTACGCGCTGCGGTTGTTGCAGTACGTCCGCGACGAGGCGCACCGCTTCGCCCAGCACTATCACCACATCCTGCGGCGAAAATCGACCCTGGGCGAATGATAATTGAAGCCCGCGGACGGCCGTCCGCGGGCTTCGGTGTTTGCCATTTGCGGATTCCGGCAGATCGCTACAATCTTCCCAATCTCCTCGGCCCGCCAGCAGGTCCTCCGTGAAAATCCGCAGCCGTTTGCTCACAAAGGTGATCGTCCTTTTCGGCGTGACGCTGGTCCGCCTGCTTTTCAAGACGTGCCGCCTGCGAGCCGTCGTCGAAGCGGACGGCGTCAATCCCTATGAGTCGACGGGCGAGCGGAGGTATCTGTACTGCGTGTGGCACGATCAGATCCTGATGACCGTCTTCGGCGGACGGCCAAAGAAGATGGCCGGCCTGGTTAGCGGGCATCAGGACGGTTCGTATCTGGCGGAAGCGATGAAAGTGGTGGGCATCGCGGCCGTCCGCGGCTCGTCGAAACGGGGGGAAGCCGCGCCATGCGCGAGCTTTTGCAGCGCGTCCGCGAATTCCATGTGGCGATCACGCCCGACGGTCCCCGTGGTCCGCGTCACAAAATGAAGACGGGCATCGTCTTCCTCGCGTCGCATTCGGGCCGGGCGATCATCCCGACCGCTTACGCCTGCCGCCACGGCTGGCGGATCCGCGGCAATTGGACCGACATGATGATCCCCTGGCCGTTCACCGTAATCCACGCTCGCGGCGGCCTCCCGTTTGTCGTCCCCTCCGGGATTGAGCGGGACGAGTTGGAACGCAATGTCGAACGGTTGGAGGCGGAGATGCAGCGACTCGAGGCCCTGGTCGCGGAGGCGGCTGCACCGCGGCGACCCGCGGGTCAGTCGGGAGAGAAGCCCGAGTCCGCGAGCCGCGTTCGAGCCGCCGCGTGACCGACGGTCGCGTGGTCGGAGACATGCCACGTCTTCTTCCCGCGCAAAAAGCCTGGTTCCCGCGCGAAAAAGCCTGGTTCCCGCGCAAAAAAGCTGGCAAGCTGGCAGCTTGCCGTACGATTAGCCGGACTTCGCCGAATCCGCATTGCCGGGTTTGGGCTGCCGCGATATTCTTTGCTCCCCACGGCTGCGGCCAAGCCCGCGGTCGATGGAATGGGAGACGTTTCGTGGACTCTTCGCGTGGGCCAATTGCCGATTCGACCACTCTGATTGAGCAAACCGGAATCCCCCGAAAAGTTCTCTCGCGGTTGCTGAGCTCGACGAAAATCGGCGTCGGGTTCCGCGTGCTGGACGTCGGTTGCGGGCGCGGAGAACTTGCCGCCTATCTCGATTCGTTAGGAATCCGTTGCACGGGAATGGATGAATCGCCCGTGAACGTGATCGAGGCGCGGCGCGCCGTTCCCACCTGCGAATTCAATTGCGCGTCGATCGGCGATCCGGCCTCCGGTCCCAAGGGGGGGTTCGACCTGGTCCTCGTGCGACAGGCGTCCGTTTACCAGACGTCGTTGTCGTCCCCAGCGACGTTCTCCGCCAGCTTGCAGTTATTGGCCCGCGTCCGTCCGGGAGGTTGTTTAGCCTTTCTGGCACGAATCGGCGCGGGCACGTCGACCGCCGCGGGCCATCGGTTCGCGTGCTATGCGCGGCATGTCGGCTCTTTGCCGGGCAACGACGATCTTCACGAATTGCCGGACCGCCTGATTTTCGGGAGGTCCTTCCGCTCGCGGGCCGCGGAACAAAACAGCTCTGGTTACGCAGTCGCCGTGCTGAGATTGCCGCCACAGCCTTTGAGCGAGGACGAATGGAGACGGGCGGCCGACGTTGCCGCGCATGCCGCGGGGGCGACGTGCTGTCAGTGGGCGGCGCAGGGGTCCGAGTCAACCCGCTTCCGCTCTAAAGTGGCATAGCGTCGCTCATCTCGCAGCTCCGGCCGCGCCCGCGGGCATGGCGGCTGCACCACAAAGTCAGGGTCCTCCGATGCACATTTTCTTTTCGGTCGGTGAACCGAGCGGGGACCAGCATACGGCCCACCTGATCCGTGCGCTGCGGCGTCGACGTCCCGACCTGGTGCTCAGCGGTTATGGCGGCCCGCAGATGCGGCAGGCGGGCTGCCGCCTGGACTGCGAGTTGACCAACCTGGCCGTCATGGGCATCTTCCAGGTGATTCCCCTCTTGTGGACGTTCTTGAAGCTCGTCCGCCAAGCCGAGCGGCTGTTTCGTGAAACCCGGCCCGATGCCGTCGTGCTCGTCGATTTCCCCGGCTTTAACTGGTGGATTGCCCGCAAGGCCAAAGCGGCGGGCATTCCCGTGTTTTATTACCTCCCGCCCCAATTGTGGGCCTGGGCCTCCTGGCGGGTGAGGCGGATGCGGAAGTTCGTCGACCACATCCTGTGCGGACTCCCCTTCGAGCCGGATTGGTACGCCGAGCGCGGGCTATCCGCTCAGTACGTCGGCCATCCCTTTTTCGACGAAGCGGCCGACTACAAGCTCGACCAGCCGTTCTGCCGCCAATGGTTCACGTCCGAACGGCCTATCGTGGGCATTCTTCCCGGCTCGCGGAACCACGAAATCGAGATCAATTTTCCGCTGCAGATCCGCATCATGGAACGCGTGGCGGCGAAATATCCGCACGTGAAATTCCTCGTCGCCTGTTACAAGGACCGCCATCTCCAGCGCTGCCGCCAATTGCTCGAATCCCGCGGCGGCTCGCTGCCGGTCGAGTTGTTCGTGGGCCGCACGTCCGAAATTGTGGAAGTCGCGTCTTGCTGCGTGATGGTCTCCGGCTCCGTGAGCCTGGAAATGCTGGTCCGCGCAAAACCCGCGGTCGTCGTGTATCGCGTCGGGCCGTTTACTTACGGTATTTTCCGGATGTTCGTGCGGGTGAAATCGATCACCTTGCCGAACCTCATCGCCCGGCAGAAGCTCCTGCCGGAATGGTGCGTCGTCTTCCGGCCGGAACGGGACGTGCGTGCCATGTCGGCCGTGATTGAGGAATGGTTGGGCAGTCCGATCAAGCTGGCCCAGTCCGCACGCGAACTGTGCAAGCTCCGCGACGAAATCGTGAAAGTTGGCGCAACGGCTCGCACCGCCGACTGCATTCTGGGCCACCTCGCTCCTCTGAGCTTATCTCGAGCCGCCTGACCGGACGCGCTCCGCCGTCGCGGCAGTGCCGGTGGCCGGCTACAATCGCTCAGCCGCAGGTTATGCTTCCGCATCACAATTCATGCACGCGGTCGTGCGCAGAGGAGTGATGCGAAAGCATCACCTGCTTGGCGACTCGACGTGTCATGAGGAACGCAGCATGGTCACGCAGCGCGTGCGGATTGGGATCGTCGGTGCGGGTAGCAATACGCGGCTCCGGCACATCCCCGGTTTCCGGCAGATCGCCGGCGTGGATCTCGTCGGCGTCGTTAATCGCAGCCCCGAGTCGACGGCCCGCGTCGCCAAGGAATTTGAGATCCCCCGCGTGTATCCTCATTGGCACGCGCTGCTCGACGATCCCGAGGTCGATGCGGTCGTGATCGGCACGTGGCCCAATCTGCATTGCGAAATCGCTTGCGCGGCGCTCGACGCCGGCAAACACGTCCTGACCGAGGCGCGCATGGCCCGCAACGCCGAGGAAGCACACCGCATGTGCGAGGCGGCTCATCGCCATCCGGACCTCGTCAAGCAGGTTGTGCCGAGCCCGTTCGGCTTAATGCAAAACGAATACGTCCGCGAATTGATCGAGCAGGGCTTCCTGGGAGAGATCCGCGAGGTGGTCGTGATCGGCGCGACGGACGCTTTCTGGAAGTCCGACGCGCCGTTGCACTGGCGGCAGGACGCCGAGATCAGCGGAGAAAATGTCCTCTCGATGGGGATTCTGCACGAGACGCTCCTGCGATGGGCGCCGCCGCCGTCGCGCGTCTGGCGCAGAGGGCTACGTTCGAGCCGACGCGCCTCTCGCCCGACGGCGCGACCCGGCTGCCGGTCACCGTCCCCGACAGCGTGCAAGTCGTCACCGCGCTCGAAAATGGTGGACGCGGCCTTTATCACCTGAGTGGAATCTGCCTCTTCGGTCCCGGGCATCAAATCCACCTGTACGGGAGCGAAGGGACCATCAAGTTCGAGGTCTCGCCCATCGAACGCCTGCTGACCGGACGGGCCGGCGACGGCCAGCTTCTCGAGTTCGAGATCCCCAAGGAAAAGCGCGGAGCTTGGCGGGTCGAGGCGGAGTTCATCGGCGCCATCCGCGGCCAGGAGAAAGTCCGCCTGACCGATTTCGCGACCGGCATGAAGTACATGGAATTCACGGAGGCCGTCGCCCGCAGCGCCCGATCCGGCGCGCCCGTGTCGCTGCCCCTGCCGGAGTACGCGCACTTGAAATGACCAATTGTCGAAGCGTCCTCCGCGATCGCTCGTTGAACTGAGTGCTTCTTTCCCCGTTGGAGCTTCGGCATTCGTCGTTGCGCATCGCTATACTCCGTTTTTCCAGCGTGCCGGCACAGTGCGCGGCGACGTCGAACGCGGGCAAGAGAAAAACGTTGATGCCTTCGAGATTTGAAAGAGAGTTGAGCGTTGCCGTGGAGGCCGTGCGGGCTGCGGCGCGGGTTTGCCGGAGCGTGCAGGACAAAATCACGCCGGACGTGCTGCAGAAAGACGATCGCAGCCCCGTGACGGTCGCGGATTTTGCGAGCCAGGCCGTCATTTGCCGGGCGATCGGGGCCGCCTTTCCCCGCGACCCGATCATGGGCGAGGAAGAGTCGGCGACCCTTTGCCGGGGGGAAAACGCCCCGTTTCTCGACCGAATCCTTGCCGAGCTCCGCGGCATCGGAATTGACACGTGCGGCAAAGAAGCCTGCGCTGGATCGACCGTGCCTCTCAAAAGAACTACGTGCCGCGGTTCTGGACTCTCGACCCAATCGACGGCACCAAGGGCTTTCTGCGAAAGGAGCAGTACGCGATCTCGCTGGCGCTCGTCGTCGATGGGCAAATTCAAGTGTCTCTCTTGGGTTGCCCGAACCTGGCGTGCGAGGCGGGTGGGACGCGGACCGGCACGCTGCTCTACGCCGTCCGCGGCAATGGAAGCTGGGCAGTGTCGTTGGAAAGCGACGGCTCTCCGCATCCGGTCCATGCGAGCCAGGAATCCGACCCGAGCCAGGCCCGTTTCTGCGAGTCGGTCGAAGCAAACCACACGGCGCAGGGGCTATCAGCCAAGGTGGCGGCCTCGCTCGGAATGACTCGGGAGCCGCGGCGACTCGACAGCCAGGCGAAGTATGCCGTCGTCGCCCGCGGCGAGGCGGAGATTTACCTGCGGCTGCCTGCGAAATACGGCTACAAGGAAAAGATCTGGGACCACGCAGGGGGGGTGTTGATCGTCGAAGAAGCGGGCGGACGCGTCTCTGACGTGATGGGAAAGCCGCTGGAATTCAATCATGGCTTCGAGCTGCTGGCCAACCGCGGCATCGTGGCGGCCAACCGCCAACTTCATCCGCGCGTCATTGCGGCCCTCCACGAGATCTACGCCACGTTTCCCCCGCCGCAAGGCCCGCCGTCAACGACGAAGACTTGAAGCCAGGGCGTCTCGTAAATCAGTGTGCGCAATTGTGCAAAACGAGCCGGCGGGTTTATCCCGCCGGACCGCCGGGATGAACCCGGCGGCTCGTGTTGACGAATCGCGCACCGTCCGTTAGCCCAGCGAGCGTCGATCAGCGGCCGTGTCGCACCGCTGAGGCCAACAGGCCCGCGAGTTTCCACACGGACGGCTTGTGGTACAGGTCCAACAGCCGCCAGGCGACGGCCTCGGGATTGGAGTGGGTCGCGAACCACATCGGCTTGGGGGAGACCGTCAGGGGCCCCGTCAAAACATTCTTTTCGATCCCGTCGAGCATCGACGTGTTGTGCACCCAGCCGATGCCGCTTTGGGCATCGGCCAAGCGGCTGCCGGCGACGCCGCCCCAGGCGGGCGACATCATGGCAAAGGACAGGCCCGACCACTGGTTGATGGCGATTGTGCCGTAATTGAGTCTGCCCAGGGCCGATTGCAGGGCCGCTTCGCGGGCCGGGTCCTTGCGGAAGCGGGGCGGAAGGGTGATCGACGCGGCCAGCGTGCCCCACAGTTCCTCGTTGGCAAAGTCGACGGCCCGGTCGAGAAACGCCGTGTCCGAGTCGGCCTCCAGCGGCGTCTCGACGCTGACGCACACGAAGGATTCCTCCTTGAAGAAATGCGGCGACGCCTGGGGCGAGACGCCGCGCAGCAGCGTCCAGGGAAGCGTGTCATTCCCGGAAGCCGCGCTCTGGCCGCTGAACCGTGCGAAGCGTTCGGCGGCGCCGGGATAATAGGCTTTCCGCGGGGCAATGCGGCCGAGGACCGCGCGACTTTGTCGAGAAACCGTTCGCGGTCGGGCCAGTTCGCGGAGGTGACGATCACCTTCGTCGCGATGCAGTTGAACGAGCAGTTGTTGGTGATCGACGTCGCCAGGTTCTCGGCCTGGAAGTCAAGCTGCTTTTCCGAATACGCTCCCGGCACGATAATCCAGGGGGTGACGTTGCCCAACTCGCTCGTGATGGGCTTGCGGAGGACCGGATCGTTTTCGCGCTTCCGCCGTTCGCGCTCGGCCCCGGCCGCGCCCCAGACGATCGCGTCGTGCGAATGGATCGAACCGGTGATGTGCACCTCGTCGACAAGCTCGTGCGCGACGGCGGCGGCCCCGACCTCGGCTCCCCCGTAGATGATCCGCAGGAAACCCGCGTCGATCAGCGGCGCATAAGCCTGCTCGAAGATCGGCCCCAGCGACTCGTTGACCGGGTTCATTTTCAACAGGACGGTCCGTCCCTCCTGAAACAGCTTGGTGAAGGCATCGGTCGTCGGGATCGACGAGACGTTGCCCGCTCCCAGCACCAGGGCAATCCGCGGGTTGCCCGAATTCCAGCGAGCGGGGACGCCGTCGGGACAGAGCCGCAGCGATTCCTGCGTGATGCCCGCCTGCATCCAGGCATCGACTTTGAATCCCTGGAAGGCGATCCTGTCGAACATTCCCTTGGCGGGAAAGACGGGAACGCGGAGGCGATTGTCCGACCCCATTTTCGGCCGGCCGGAAAGCTGCGGCCGTCCGAAGGCGGCGATCTCGCGGAGGCTCTGAATCACCAGTCTCAGTTGGCGAATGGTCGCCACCGGACCGGCCATGATGTCCTCCGCCCGCAACGGGCTGCTTTGCGAGACGCCCTTGTAGCGGCAGGCCGTGTCGACCCAGTCGCGGGCGGTCTCGACCGTTCCCTCGATGCACTCGTTGGCCAGCTGGATCAATTCCCCCGCCGACGCCTGTGCGAGGCGGTTGTGACCTTTGGCCAGCGCTTCCAAGGAGCGGTCGATGTCACTGGTCGTCGCGCGGGACGGAGGTGCCAGTGTGGTCGTCATGGTCGTCTCCCAGAGACAGGTGAGCCAGAGACAGGTGAGAACGAGATCCGGCCGTCATCATAGCGTGACGGCAGTCGGTCTTCGACAGTTTCCGCGGAGTTTATGGCGACGACCGCGGGAATGGCCTGATAGAATCGATCAGGTGAGAACCAAAAAACGAAGAGATTCTCTCGCAAAGGCGCAAAGTCCCCAGCGAAAGACAAGAAAACAGGTGAAAAACTGATCCTCCATTTTCCTCCGAGCCTCTCCGCCTCTGCGCGAGATTCTGTCGATGGAAGCCGGCGTCGGCGAGACGATTTGCAGCCCTGCGCGACTTTTTTGTGTGATGGAAAGCGCCGTGCCTGAAGTCGCTGGCGACGAGCCGCCCGAGATCTCGATTATCACCCCCTGCTACAACGCCGTCCGCCATCTTCGCGACGCGATCGAAAGCGTTCGCCGGCAAGACGGAGTGCGGATCGAGCACATCGTAGTCGACGCCGCCTCGAAGGACGGAACCCTCGAAATCCTCCGCGGCGATCCGCACGTGCGTTGGATCTCCGAGCCGGACCAGGGACAGTCGGACGCGTTCAACAAGGGGCTGGCGCTGGCCCGCGCACCCTCATCGGCTGGCTCAACGCGGACGACATCTACGAACCGGGAGCGATTGCCGCGGTCGTGCGATTCTTCCGCGACCATCCCCAGGCGTTCCTCGTGAACGGACACCTCGTCCGCGTCGACTCGGAGGGGAACGAATTGGAGTTTTTGCCCGCCAAATCGAGCCAGTTCTGGCTCCGGCATTTCTGGTTCCGCTGGTACTGGCTCAACCATCCCTCCACGTTTTATCGCAAGGCCCTCTTCGACGAGATTGGCCCTGTCGACGTCCGGCTGCACTATGCGATGGACTACGACTTTTATCTACGCGCCTCGCAGCGATTCGAGTTTTACGACATCGACCTCCTGACGACGCGGATGCGCGTCCATCCGGACGCCAAGACGAGCCACGGCTGGGACAACTTCGCCGCCGACGTCCAGCGGACGTTGGCGAAAGTGTGGAAGCCGCGGCACCCGGTGTTTTACGCATACTCTCTGCTCGGCGTGCGAATGTACGCGGCCCAGACCCATCTCGTGGAGTCGTTTATCGGACTGCGTCAACGCCGACGGGGACAAGCCCTTCGCGAATTGGGCAGAGCCGCGGCCTGGTGGCCGCTCTTGCCGCTTTTGCCCGCCTTTTACTCGTATTGCGGCCGAGCGGGCCTGCGACTTGGTTCTCGGAGAGTCGCGTTACGCGCGACTTCGGCGGCGCGTCAGAACCGAGGGCTGACGGGCATGGTACGAGCCGCCGGGTTTATCCCGGCGGTCCGGCGGGGTCAACCCGCCGGCTCGTTCGACGGTGACTTCAGCGGCTCCCGCTTAATCGTCGTTTCTGCCCAGCTCGCGGCGGTACTGCTCCGCGCGCTTTTCCGAGGGATACCAGGCGTTGGAATCCTCTTTGATCTGCCGCAGGTCGTCCACGCTCGGCGGCTTGTTTGTGCCGGGCTCACGTCCTTTCTGGCGGCGCTGTCTGGGACGAAACGACTCGACATAGTCGTCAACCAGCTCCTTGCGCACGCCATAAAGATTCGTGTCTTTGGCCCTGCGCAGAGGCGGATCGCTGAAGAGCCAGAGCGTCATGCTCAGGGTGGCGACTCCGCCCACGATCAGGAGCAACGGCCACCAGGCGTCGGGAGCAAACAGAAAGCTGATCATCAGGCAAACGCCGAGACCGCTCGTCAGGACGACGGTGGCGGCGAACAGGCCGGCCGCAAATCGTCCGTGATCTCGTTCGTGCAGTCGCATCGGTTTGGGCATCGCGTGTCTCCCACGATCGGGACCACAAGCGAACGGGCCGTCGATCGGGGATCGATCAGCCGATCACATGGTGCACAAACAGGTCGAGATAGAAGACCAGGATCGCCAGACACAGGACGAACGCCATGCCGAAATAGGTGGCGGCGATCTGGACGCGTTCACTCGGCCGCTTGCGCGTTACCGCCTCCCAGATTAAAAAGACCATGTGTCCCCCGTCCAGCACGGGAATCGGCAGGAAATTGAGCACGGCCAGGTTGGCGCTCAGAATCCCGAGAAACAGCGACATTTCGGCCAGTCCCTGCCGCGCGAAATCGTAGGCGACGCTGGCGATTCCCAGCGGACCGTGCAGGTTCTCCACCGACAACTGGCCGGTTAGAAGGTTCCGCAGTGTGAGATAAAGATCGATGATCGAGTTGCGCGTGTGGGTCAGGCCCATCACGGCGGCATCGGCCAGGCCGTTCGATTTGAGCATCATGACCTGCGCGTAGACCCGCAGCCCACGCAGTCCCGGCACGAACCAATTGTCCTTCGGATCGACCACCGGCGTGCACGGCCCCGTCTGGCGTCCGTCCGAAAGGGTCAATTCCACCTGCCGATCCGTCGCAAGCTGCATCAGGAACGCGACGTCGGCCCAGTTGGCCGGTTTCGCGTTGCGTTGCTCGCCGGGATTGAAATCAATCACGATCGCATCCTTGCCGAAGTAGTCCGATGTGGTCCCCTTCGGCAAGACGAATTGCACCTTCTTGACCCGGTCGCCTTTCTTAACGCCGGCCTTGTCCGCCGGACTGTTCGGCGCAACGTTCAGGACCGCCGGGATGACGTTGTACGCAACGCCGATGGCCGGCGCCGAAAGCGGACTGTCGGCCTGCCTCGGCGGTCGTTCCACCCATCCGGGATTATCGGACGGGATCAGGCGGATCTCGATGTTCTTCGTCTCGGCCCCCTTCACGTCCCGTTGCACGACGACCGTCACCTCGCGTCCGGCCAGGGAGGCCAACTCGTCAGGCAGCCTGAGCGGGTCGATTTCGTTGCCCACCGACCGGTTGTTGACCCGGAGGATCTTATCCCCCACCTGAATGCCGTTGCGTTGGGCCGGTGAGTCGTTGACGAGGGCCGTGATCTTGCCGATGTCCATCGTCAAGCCAAGCTGGCGGAAGCGCTGAGGCTCGACGCGGACGGGGACCGGCTTCTCCGGCCCGTTTTCGCGGCGGACCATGATTTCCACCGGCTTGCTGCGATCGGCGGCGAGCAATTGCTGCAATTCGGAGAAATTGGAAACCGCCTTTTGGTCCAGGCCGACGATCCGGTCGCCCGGCTCAAATCCGGGCTTTGCTTCGGCGGCCGGCGATCCGGGATCCGCGACGGGCTCCTTGGAATTGCGCGGCTTGATCACTTCCAATCCCAGAGCCGGCGTGACGCCGATCATCCGCCGCCCCGCGGAGATGCTGGGCGTCAGTTGAATCTGGAATGACTTCCCATCGGCATGAACGCCCGTCACGTCGATCGGGCCGGACGTGAAGGCGATCGCTCGTTGAATGTCCTCGAACGTCGTCGTCGGGCGTCCACCAATGCTCGAGATGCGGTCGCCGGGCTGGATCCCCGCTTCCCATGCGGGAAAACCGGGTTCCAGCGAGCCGATGGTCGGCGGGGGCATCTCGATCCCGTGGCCGAACGCGACCGCGTAAAACAGGACGGCCGTGATGACGTTCATGCTCACGCCGGCGGAAATGATCGCCATCCGCTGACCGACGCTCTTGGCCGAATAGGACCGCGGGTCCTTGGCGATCTCCTCGCTCGTCAATTGGCTGGGATCCATGTCGTCCTGGCCCAGCATCTTGACGTAGCCGCCGAAGGGAATGGCCGAGAGCGCGTATTCCGTCTCGCCATACTTGCGGCTCCAGAGGATCGGCCCGAAACCGATGCTGAAGCGCTCGACGAAGACGTTGCACCACTTGGCGACGGCAAAATGGCCCAGCTCGTGGAAGAAAATGACCAGGCCGATGCCGATCAACACGGCCAGGATGCTTCCCGCCTTGCCGATGTACGGCGCGAAGTTGAACGCGGCCAGGAGCAGGCCGGAATCGAAAGTGGCGAGAACGTTCACGGATCGGCTCTCCAGGCGCGGGCCTCCGCGGGTCCATCGGTCCATCTCCAGCAGGTTCGACAGAGAGGGCGACGGATCGAAATGATGGGCTTCCAGGATTGAGCGGCAAAGGCGCGGGATGTCGGTAAACCGCAGCTCCCCGGCCAGAAACCGCTCGACGGCGACCTCGTTGGCCGCGTTCAAAACCGCGCCGCACGTCCCCCCCGCCTTGCCACCTCGTAGCCCAGGCCGAGGGCGGGAAACGCGTCCAGATCGGGGGGCGCGAACTCGAGCGCCATGCTCGACGTCCAATCGACCCGCGGGCTGATCCCCTCCCAGCGCTCCGGCCACGTCAACGCGTACTGAATCGGCAGTCGCATGTCGGGCGGAGAGAGCTGGGCCACGACCGAACCGTCGCGGAACTCGACGAACGAATGCACGATCGACTGAGGATGAATCATCACGCCGATTTGGTCGACGTCAAGTCCGAAAAGCCACTTGGCCTCGATCATTTCCAGGGCCTTGTTCATCATTGTGGCCGAGTCCACCGTGACCTTCGGTCCCATGGCCCACGTCGGGTGCGCCATGGCCATTTTCGGAGTCACGTCTTTCATCCGCGCGGACGAATAGCCGCGGAAAGGGCCGCCGCTGGCGGTCAACACAACCCGGCGCAAGTCGCCGCGGTTTCCCGCCTGAAGGGCTTGGAAAATGGCACTGTGCTCGCTGTCGACGGGGATCAGCGAACCGGCCGTCCGTTGAGCCAGCGCCGTGACCAACGGGCCGGCAACGACCAAAGTCTCCTTGTTGGCAAAGGCCACCCGCTTTCCCGCTTCCAAGGCGGCCCAAGTGCTGCGCAGGCCCGCCGCTCCCACGATCCCCGCCACGACGATTTCGACCGCCGGGTCGCTGGCGACCCGTTCGATCGCGGCCGCTCCGAAAAGCAGTTCGGTTTCGCGGGGAAAGGCATCTCGGGGAACCGTCGTCCGCAGTCCCTCGTCATTGATGACGACCCAACGCGGCCGATGGCGGCACGCCTGCTTTGCCAAAAGCTCCCACTTCCGATTGGCCGCGATGGCGACGCACTGGATTCGCTCTCGATGAGCGTCAACGACCTCCAGACAATTAGTTCCGATCGAGCCTGTCGAGCCCAAAACGGCGATTTGCTTCATGCCATACCGTTGCGGTGCATCGAAACTTCAAATCCATACAGTTCTTACGGCAAACCGGCGGAGCGTGCGCCTTCATTTTAGGTGGCCCCTCCGAACCCCGCAAGGTCCGATTCGCCGCGGCACGGTCCCCTTCCTGCCAAACGGGGACCGAGGGCGCAGTTTCGAACCGCGTTGAGTGAGCCCTCCTCCGATGACATGCATTTAGTTGATTATACGCGAGTCTCGCGATTCGTTCTAGCTCAATGTACGAAAATCTCGGCAAAAGATTTCGGCAAGCGTGCGGAAGAGTTTTTTGGGGTGGGCCCGCTCCCTTTTTTCAGCGCCCAAAAAACCCCAAGAAACTCCCGAAACGAGTTCGCGCGGCTGGCGGTCCCGGGTGGCCGGCGGCTGTCAGGAGTTCGGATAGTCGGTCCATAAATACTGCGACCAGCGGGACGACTGGCCCCAATGCCGGCGGGCGAAGAACCGGCGGATCGAGTCGAAGAATGGCCGCGGAGCGTCGTAAAAGCGGCGGCTGAGGTCGCGGTGCCAGGCGAAAATCGCCTCACGGATTTGCCGCGATTCGGCGGCGGAGACGATTTCCAGCCGTTCGGCCAGCTCGGCCAGCTCATATCCCTCGGCGAAATAGTTGTATCCGCAAAAGGCGGTGATCGATTTCTTGACGGCGGCCGGATCGCGCGTGGCGAGCACCTTGTCGATCGCGCAAAATAGACGACGTCGAACTCCCAGGCGCGGGCCGAGAGGGTGGGCGAGTTTGAGAAGACGTCGAAGACTTCCCGCTGGTAGCCGTCAATTCGCCCATCGCGGCGAAGGTACGTGCGGGCGACCCGAACGTCGTAACACTCCAGGCCGTGCCCGCGAAGAAGGGCGTCGATCTCTCCGAAACTGCCTTGTCCGACGTACGCACCGTGCAGTCCGACCTCAACTTCCGCCAGCAGGAGCGAATTCAGTCGGCCCTCGCCAAGTCCTTTGAGCACTTCGAGCTCCGCCCCCTGGATGTCGAGCTTGATGAGATCGAGGACCGGTTCGCTGCGCTCGTCGAGGACCTCTTCGAGCCGGCGGGTTTCGATCGTGGACTCGGCGCACGGAAAGAAATAGGAATCGGCGGCATACGGTCCGACGACCGCCTTGTTCGGGGCCAGGATTGATGAGCCGGTCGGCTCGTTGGTGCGGTAGAAGGTCCGCGGCCCTCCGCTTCCCGAAAGCGCGTCGCCGAGGACGCAGTAAAGTTCCGGATGTTCACCCGCGGCGAAGTGCGCTTTGAGACGGGCCAGCGACGAGGGGTGCGGTTCGAACGAGTAGAAAAAGACCGAGCCGTCAAAGACGCGCCAGTGGCCGGGAAGCCCCGCCGCACCCCCGACATCCGCTCCGACCATCCGGCTTCCGTCGAGGATGGCCTGCACGTAGTGGGACGGGGCCCTCCGCGGTCCTTTTCCCGAAAGGCGGCGCAAAGCGTCGAGGACGAGACGCTTCATGGGAACCGAGACCGGGACGTGCGTAAAACGGGCTTCATCGTGTCGACGCCGCCGTGACGGAAATCACACGGCTTTTCGGAGGCCGAAAGGCCCCACTATAATAGGCCCATCGCCTTGACGACAACTCGGCTCGTGCTGAGAGCACTTTGGTGACGCGACGAAAGCCTCGTTTTTGCCGATGTTTTCCGCCGCGGCATCGCTCCCTCTGGTTGGAACGCGCTCGAAACGGTCCTCGATGACGCTTGCCATTCACGCCGATCGGCTTTCCAAGCGGTACCGCATCTCGAAAGCGATCACTCGAATCGGCCAGTCGGCTGCGGGCGACGGCGCACCCCTGCCGGGCGTTCCGCTGTTGAATCGGTGGAAGAACCGGTTCGGCTCGCGCACCACGCGGGAGTTCTGGGCCCTCGAGGACGTCAGCTTCGAGATCCAGACCGGAGAAGTCATCGGCATCGTGGGGCGCAACGGGGCCGGAAAGTCGACGCTGCTCAAGATCCTCGGGCGCATCACACGGCCGACGCGGGGCGCCGCCCGCGTCCGCGGCCGCGTCGGCACGCTGCTGGAAGTCGGCACGGGCTTTCATCCGGAGCTCTCGGGACGCGAGAACATTTTCCTCAACGGCGCCATCCTCGGGATGAGGATCGGCGAGATCCGGCGCAAGTTTGACGAGATCGTCGACTTCGCCGAGGTCGAATCCTTCCTGGAGACGCCGGTCAAGCGGTATTCGAGCGGGATGTTCGTCCGACTCGCGTTCGCGGTCGCGGCCCATCTGCAGCCCGAAATCCTGCTGATCGACGAAGTGCTGGCAGTCGGGGACGTGGCGTTTCAGAAGAAGTGTCTCTCCCGGATGGAATCGCTCTCGCAGAGCAATCACACGGTGTTGTTCGTCAGCCACAACTTGGGGGCCATCCGCCAACTGTGTCCCCGCAGCATCGTCATCGACAGCGGCCGCGTTGTCCATGACGGCGCGACGGCCGAGGCGCTGCGCGCCTACAACGATCTCTTGCGGAACATCACCGTCGATGCTGAGACGAGCTTGCCGGACCGCCTCAACCGTTGCACCGGTTCGGTGCGCTTCACTTCGATCCGCGTCGAAAACGCCGCCGGCGAGAAGGAATGGGACTTCCATACCGGCGACATGATCCGCATGAGGCTGTCCTACGAGGTGTACGAGCCGGTCAGCGATCTGTGGTTCCATTTCTCTTTGCAGTCGAGCACCCACAGCGAGACGATCTCCACGGTGAGCGAGCGGCTCGCCGAGACGCCGCTGCCGGCCGGAAGGAAAGGCTCGTTTCTCTTGGAATTCCCGCAGGTGGCGCTGCGCCCGGGCGACTATGGACTTTACTTCTGGCTCGGCAGCAAGCTCGGGATCGCCTACGACAACTTGAATTCGCAGAATGCGTCGTTCCCCGCGCTGTCAATCTGGTCCGACGAACCCGACCAACGCAAGATGGCCGGCTTCTCTCGCTGCCGGCCCGTCTCGTTCCGATCGAGGAATCGCCCTAAATGACCGAGCGCGAATGTGCGGCAGGACATCGTGCGGCAGGACATCGTGCAAGCGCAATGCGGGCCCGGCGCGCCTGGCCGGTTTCTGAGATCGCCCCTTGACTGCGGCCCAGTCGGCCGGTAGACTCGCAAGACGCCATTTATCTGACTGCTGGAACGCCATGACGATCGGATACCAACTTCTGCTGGACCTTCTCCTTCTTCCGCCGACGGCGGAGAGGTCTTAGGTTCAGTACGCGGTGTCCCGCCTAACTGATACAAGCCCTGAGACCCTCCGGTCTCGGGGTTTTTTTGTTTTCGGGTTTCTTTTGAGGTATGTCGGGAACCGCGTTTTCCCTGACGGAAGACGCCGAGCGCTGGAGCACAGAGTCATGTCCGCCGAAAAGATCACGATCTTCGACACGACGCTGCGTGACGGAGAACAGTCTCCCGGCTGCAGCATGAACACGGCCGAAAAGTTGGAGGTCGCCCGGGCGCTCGTCGATCTCGGCGTCGATGTGGTTGAAGCCGGCTTCCCCATCGCCTCGCCGGGAGACTTTGAGGCCGTGCGGGAGATCGCCCGGCAATTCGGCGACCGGACCGTGATCTGCGCGTTGGCCCGGTGCTTGGAGGAGGACGTCGACCGCGCCTGGGAGGCGCTCAAAGGGGCCGAAAAGACGCGGATCCACCTCTTCCTGGCGACCAGCGCGATCCATCGGCAATACAAACTGAAGATGGCGAAGGAGGAGATCGTCCGCCAGACGGTCGAGATGGTCAAGCGGGCGGTCGATTACTGCCCAAATGTCGAATTCTCGCCGGAAGACGCGTCCCGGACCGAGCTCGATTTCCTGTGCGAGGTCGTCGAACGGGCGATTGCGGCCGGCGCGACAACCATCAATATCCCGGACACCGTGGGGTACGCGGTCCCCGCCCAGTACCGGCACGTCTTCGAGTATTTGAGGAAGAACGTCCCGAACATCGGCCGTGCCGTCCTGAGCGCGCACTGCCACGACGATCTGGGCCTGGGGGTCGCCAACAGCCTGGCGGCAATTGAAGGGGGCGCCCGCCAGGTGGAGTGCACGATCAACGGCCTGGGCGAGCGGGCAGGCAACGCGGCCCTCGAAGAGATCGTCATGGCGCTCAAGACGCGAAACGACTATTTCGCGTACGAAACGGGGATCCGCACCAATCGGCTCTATCCGATCAGCCATCTCGTCTCCAATATCACGGGAATGAAGATCCAGCGGAACAAGGCAATCGTCGGCCAGAACGCCTTTGCGCACGAGGCGGGCATCCACCAGCACGGCGTGCTCCAGGAGCGGACAACTTACGAGATCATGCGATCGGAGGACGTCGGCTTTGTCGGAACGAACCTCGTCCTGGGCAAGCACAGCGGCCGCCATGCGTTCCGCGACCGGGTGCGGACGCTGGGGCACGTTCTCGAAGAAGAGACGTTCCAAAAGGTCTTCGACGACTTCATCCTCCTGGCCGACAAGAAGAAGGATGTCTACGATTCAGATATCGTCGCCCTGATTGAGAACCGGCTGGGGGCGACGAGCGAGAGGTGGAGCATCGTCAGTTTCCACACGTCGGCCGGCAGCGGAGCCATTCCGACGGCCACCCTCGAGATGCAATGCGACGGGGAGACGTTCCGCGACGCCGCCACGGGCGACGGACCGATCGACGCCGTCTTTCGCGCGATGGAACGCATCCTGGGCATTACGGCCAAGCTCGAGGATTACCAGGTCCGCAGCGTCTCCAGCGGTAAGGACGCCTTGGGCGAAGTTTCGGTGGAGATCGTTTCGGCCGGCCGGAAGTTCCACGGAAAAGGGGTCAGCACCGACATCATCGAGGCCAGCGCCCGGGCGTACTTGAAGGCGCTCAACAAGGTGGTTGCCGAAACGGGTGCCGCCCAAACGACGCCCAAGCTCGAAGTCGCTCGCGGGGTCTAAATCACCGGGCGCGATCGTGACTAAGCCGTCGCCGACGCTTCTCTGAATCATGGACAAACGCGTTTTTCTCTTGGTGCTGGCGGCCGCCGTCATCGGGGGACTGTGCGCTCTCAAGATGACGCGCTCCTACGCGCCGCAGACGACGGTCGCCGCGCGGCCGCTCGCCGAGCCGGCGCCGGAATTCGAGCTGTACGACCAGAATTCGCCGTCGAGGATTGTGCGGCTGGAGGGTTATCTCGGCCGGCACCGCGTCATCGTCGTTTTTTTCGACGGACGGGCGGGGGCCCACGGGTCGGCCGTCCTCAACCGCCTGAGAGACAATTGGAGCCGGCTGCGCAGGGCCGAGATCTACGTCATGGCAATCAGCACGGCGCTGCCGCAGGAGAACCGGAAGGACATTGCCCAGCACGGAGAATTTCCTTTTCCGCTGTTGTCGGACCCCGATTTTCACGTCCACCGAGCGTGGGGCCGCTTTGACGAAGCCGCCGGCAAGCCGCGCACGGGCGTGTTCCTCGTCGACCGGAAGGGCTGGGTCGCCTGGTCGCGCAAGACCGACGCTCCGCAGCCCACGGACGATTGGCAATCGGCCGTGGAAGGATTTGTCGCGAGCCAATGAGATTTGACGACGAAGCGTGGATTACAGAAACCGACGCGCCGCCCCCCCTTCCGCCGGCCGCGCGGGTTTCGGGGCGTGTCGTCGTCGTTGCCATGTTCACGTTTGGGATCGCGGCAACGGCCGCTCTCTGGACCTATTGGGCCTTGCACACCGGCCCGTTTCGTCCCCTGCAAGACGCGCTGGCGAAGGAGTTTCCGGGATCCTTGCCGCGGGTCGACGGGGGTCAGCGGAGATTGCGCAAGGGGATGCCGAAGATCCTCCGGGTCGTCCTGCGGGTCGAATTCGATCCGGTTACCGAAACCGGCAAAGGGCAACAGGTCCTCGACCGGGTCGAGGAGGTGTCGCGACGGCAAATCGACCTCGATCAATACGACGTGTTGGACGTCTACCTGTATGAAGGTGTTCCGGAGAAAACGCTTCGCGAGAATGAGTTTGAGCGGAAGCTGAAGCCGGCCTCTCATTGACTCTCCTGCCCGATCACTTTTCAGCCGGCCACGCGCTCCAGGCAGGTTGGCCCATCATTCCGCGGGCTGTTCACGAATGGGCTTACGGGATGGAACGTCATTTCCTCGGACGGATAGGGCGCAAGCAGCGATTGCAGCAGCGCCGGGTCGTCGAGTGTGGGGTCGAGCCAACGGTCGTAGTCTTCCTCATGAAGAATCACCGGCATCCGATCGTGCAGCTCGGCGAGCCGGCTGTTGGCGGCCGTGGTGATGATCGTGCACGACTCGATGGCCGACGATTCGCTCCCTTTCCAAGACTCCCAAAGGCCGGCGAACGCGAAGGGTCTATCCTTGAGCATCCGGATGTAAAAGGCCTGCCTGGTCTTTCCGTCGCCCTTCTTCCATTCGTAAAAGCCATCAGCCGGGATGAGGCACCGACGTTTGCGGAACGCGCTGCGAAAAGCCGGCTTGGCGGCCAGCGTCTCGGCGCGGGCGTTGATGAGTGGAGGCCCTGACCGCGGATCCTTGGCCCACGCGGGGGCCAATCCCCATCGAAGCAGAGAGGACTCGCGGAACGTGCCGACCTGCCGAATTGCGAGAACGGCCTGCGTGGGCGCGATGTTGTACCGCGGTGTCATGTCGGGCGAGCGAAGAAGCTGGAAAATCTCGACGAGGTCGCGAGGGGACGTTCGGAGAGTGAAGCGGCCGCACATGACACAAACTCCTGCTGCAGGCCCCATTTTGCCCGATCGCCGCTCCGGAAGCCGGTTCGTCCGCCGGAGAATTTCTCGCTGTCGCGAAAAAAGGTCAACTTTCCCGGCACCCGCAGCCTCTCTTTGGGCACCCCCCCTGCCGCCGTTGGAATTGTTCAATCCGCCGCCTTTCGGCATGTCGATTTGAAGGACGGGACCGTCTGTGCCGGCGTCTGAGGAAGTAAACCGTGATCGCCGATCTTCGCGGGAATGACGTGCTGTCCAACCTGGCCGGCCGGATCGTGGACAGCTATCACGACCTGGAAACCATCGAACACCTCGACCAGAGTCCTCTGCCCAACCTCCAGGTGGTGATCGGAATCACGACGGATCTGAAGGAGATTATCTTTCCCGGCTACCACCAATGCCGGAATCTCCACTGGACCAACGTGGCGGAACACGTCGGCGATTTGCTCAAGGGGCTTTACGATCGGCTGAAAGAGCAGATCGCCTGTGCGCTGCGATACGAAGTCGGCGGCCGGGGCCTGGCGGCCAGCGAGGCTTGGAACGGGGACGACGCTGACAAGCGAGCCCGCGAGAAAGCGCTGGCGTTTCTGCAATCGATCCCCGAACTTCGCCGGTTGATCGCCACCGACGTTCAAGCCGCCTACGACGGCGACCCCGCGGCCCACGGACCGGACGAGATCATCTTTTGCTATCCGGGCCTCGAGGCGATCACGATCTACCGGCTGGCGCACGGCCTGCATTCGTTGCGCATCCCCCTCGTTCCCCGGATGATGACCGAGTCGGCGCACAGCCGCACGGGAATCGACGTCCATCCCGGAGCGCGGATCGGGCCCGGTTTCTTCATCGATCACGGCACGGGCGTGGTGATCGGCGAGACCTGCGAGATCGCCGACCACGTCAAGCTGTATCAGGGCGTCACGCTCGGGGCGATCAGCTTCGAACACGATTCCGACGGGAACCTGGTTCGCGGCACAAAACGCCATCCGACCATCGAGCGCAAGGTCGTCATTTACGCCAACGCCACCATCCTGGGAGGCGAGACGGTGATCGGCGCACAAAGCGTGATCGGGGCCGGCGTCTCGGTCACCAAGAGCGTGCCGCCCAACACCGTCGTGACGATCGAGAAGCCCTCCCTGCGCTTCCGCGAAGCCGCCGTCTGCCGCACGGCGTGATCGCCGGTCCTCAGCAAACAGCACGGCGGACTGTCAATTGCTGGCGGCCGCTTGAACCAGTTGTCGAAACGTCGGGCGCAGGGACTTGTGAAGAAACCTCGAGAAGGCCCTCCCCAGTCGGTGATGGGCGATCAATTCCACCATGTCGGCAAAATCTCTGTGAGTCGCGCCGGACATTGCCCTGCCCGCAGGCGAGTTTTGTCTCGATCAGCCTGGCCAGCGACGTGATCTGCGCAACAGGGGTGACCAAGTGCGCCTGTGCACGTAGGACGCGTGCCCACAATCGAGGACCGGCCTCAGGCGATGGCGCGTCCCGGTTCGCGGCCGGAGGAGCGGTCCGCGTTCAGGAACGCAACTCGCCGCAACAGGATTTCAAGCTGGCACGACAGCCGGTCCTGCGTCTCGAAAAGGGCCGAGACGGCATCCAGGTATCCGGCTTCACGCCGGCATTCGGCTCCCGAGCGTTTCTCGAGTTCGGCAACGACGCCGGAGAGTTGAACCACGAGCGATTCTAGATCGACAAGAGGCTGGCCCGCCGTTTGGCCGACGGCTCCCGCGATGGGAAGCACCGCGCCGCGTGTTTCGACGGAAGCAGTTTGCGGCTCATGGCGCTGGACTGCGGCCTGAAGCGCCTCGATTCCGAGCCGCTGCCGTTCCTCGAAGTCGTTGACGAGCTCGGTGGCCGCCTCGATGCGTTCGACCAACTCCTTGGCAGAAAGCTCGCTTGCCGCCGGCTCGTCCGCCTCTTCCTCCGAATCGAGGTCGAGGCTCTCCGCGAGTGGCGCCGGCGCGGCGGACCGCGCAGGAACATGCGCGACAAGCTCAATCGGGCCGATGCCGATCCGGTCGCCGTCCGCGATGCGGACCGACGTTTCCGTTCGGCCGTTCACTCGAAGCGGAGGCGCGGACGCCATCGCCTCCAGCCAGACGTCCGATCCGTCGACGAAAATCAGCGTATGAAGCGGCGGGATTCTCCGCAGCGCCCAGGCGCAGATCGCAGCGCGGGCTCGACCCGATCAGAAATCGCGGCGATTGCACGGGACGCAGCGGATGTCCCGTTCGACCGCGGCAAATTTCGAGGACCAGGTGCGTGTCGATGCTTGTGGGTCGTCCTGACTCGGAATCTCGGGCATCCTGTTGATTCGGAGAGGAATTCGGGCTGCGCAAGGGGCGCTCCTGTCAACGTCATCCCAAAGAACGGTTCTGATGAGAAGGCACGTGCCCGTCATCAAAGAACTGGCGGCTATTTCTCACTTTTCGACAAGACGGCTCGCCGCCCATGAAGGAAAGGGCTGGAAACCGAGAGTGGGAGACGCCGCAAAAGTCCGGCGAACAAGCAAAAGATGGATGACTTTGCGAGTCAGTCAAAACGCTCGGGCGTCCGGCCGCTGCCCGCGCGTGAAGCTGCGGCAGCGTCGGCAAACTTGAAGGGACTCGACGACCGGCGTTAAGAATCGCTCGTCCGCCGCCACCAGAAGCTGGCCCAAGATTTGTGCATGGCGAATCAGCGGCTGGCTCCGGCCATGGCGAGCATCTGCCGAGCGCGTTCCTGGTCGCGGACGCGGGCGGCAGTTTCGGCATCGGTCTTGGCAACGCGGGCGAACGCCTGCTGGAGCTCCTCTGCCGCTTCGGCCGCATTGATTTCGTCCCGCATCAAGGCACGGTCAGTCAGGATGGTCACCGCCTGGGCCTTGACCTGCACGAACCCTCCATCGACGAAATACGAGGCTTCCCCCCCATCGAGCCGCGTCAACTTGAGCTCGCCGTACCCCAGCCGGCCGATCATCGGAGCGCGGCCGGGAAGGATGCCGATCTGGCCGTCGAGAAGCGGGAAACGCAGCGCAGCCACCGGCTCATCCAAAACCGTTGTCTCCGGCGTGACGAGAACCAACCGCAAACTCTGGCCAGCCATCACAGACTTCCTTAAGGCGCCTAACAAAACGGTGTCGCGGATGGCCGGGGCAGGCGCCCGGCCTTTGGACTCGGCTTTTTCAATGCCGACGACGCTTTTGCGTCGGCGGCGGCGCCGACACGGCGAGGGGGGGCACCCGCCCCGCGGCACGTTCGGTCTGTTAATCGTTTCCAGGTCCGGCCGTCCTTCTGGGCGTGGCACCCCATCGCAAGTTGTTTAGCTTGCGGCCATCCGCTTGGCTTGTTCCTCGGCTTCGTCGATCGCCCCGACGTACATAAACGCGCTTTCGGTAAGATGGTCCCACTTGCCGGCGCAGAGCTCCTCGAAGCTGCGGATCGTGTCTTCGAGCGGGGTGATCTTGCCGGCCTTGCCCGTGAATGCCTCGGCGACGAGGAACGGCTGCGACAGGAATCGCTCGATCCGCCGGGCGCGGTGCACGACGAGCTTGTCCTCTTCACTCAGTTCATCGACGCCGAGAATGGCGATGATATCCTGCAGCTCCCGGTATCGTTGCAGAGTTTTCTGCACCTGCCTCGCGACGGCATAATGGCGGGCGCCCACGTACTGCGGGTCGAGCACGCGGCTGGAGGAAGCGAGCGGATCGATGGCGGGATAAATGCCCTTCTCGGCAATCTTCCGTTCGAGATAAATGAACGCGTCGAGGTGGGAAAAGGCCGTCGCGGGAGCCGGATCCGTCGGATCGTCGGCCGGGACGTAAACCGCCTGCACGCTCGTGATGGCGCCCCGCGTGGTGGAGGTGATCCGCTCCTGCAGCTCGCCCAGCTCGGTTCCGAGCGTCGGCTGGTAGCCGACCGCGCTGGGCATTCGTCCCAGCAGGGCCGACACTTCGCTTCCCGCCTGCGAGAAGCGGAAGATGTTGTCGATGAACAACAGCGTGTCGGCACCGGTCGCGTCGCGAAACCATTCGGCCATCGTCAAGGCCGACAGGGCCACCCGCAGGCGGGCGCCGGGAGGCTCATTCATCTGGCCGAAGACCATGCAGGTTTGCTCGATGACGGAACGGTCGGTCTTGCCGATCTTCGTTTCCTGCATTTCGAGCCATAAATCATTCCCCTCGCGCGTCCGCTCGCCCACGCCGGCAAAGACCGAGTAGCCGCCGTGCGCGCTGGCGATGCGGGCAATCAACTCCGTCAGAATCACCGTCTTGCCCAGGCCGGCCCCGCCGAAGAGGCCGGCCTTGCCGCCGCGGACGAACGGTGTCAACAGGTCGATGACCTTGATCCCCGTCTCGAAGACCTCCGTCTTGGCGCTCAGGTCTTCCATCGCCGGGGGCTGGCGGTGAATGGGCCAGCGTTCCTCGGTGACCACGGGACCGCGGTCGTCGACAGGCTCGCCCAGCAGGTTGAAGACCCGGCCCAGCGTCCCCTTGCCGACCGGAACCGTCAGCGACGCACCGGTATCGAGCACTTCCATTCCACGCACCATGCCGTCCGTCGAGCCCAAAGCGACGCACCGCACGCGTCCGCCCCCAAGGTGCTGCTGCACTTCGCCCGTCACCTTGAGGTGCAACCCCTTGACCTGCTGGTCGATCGTGAGCGCGTGATAAATCTCGGGCAGCGACGTCTCCGGAAATTCCGCGTCGAACGTCGACCCGATAATCTGGGTGACGTGTCCGATGTTCTTTCCGTTCTTCGCCCCGTTCGTTTTCATGGCATGTCCCGTGTTGGTTTTTCCGTATTGGCGCGGACCGCATCGGACCGCGCCCGGATTATTCGAGAGCGGCGGCGCCGCCGATGATCTCACTCAATTCTGAGGTAATCTGCGACTGACGGGCCCGGTTGTACAGTTGCGACAACGAGCCGATCATGTCGTCGGCGTTCTCCGTCGCGGCCTTCATCGCCACGCGGCGGGAGATCTGCTCGCTGACGGCCGCATCCAGAAAGCATTTGAACAAGCGGGCTTTGAAGGCGGCCGGCACGATCTCTTGAAGAATCTCTTCCGCGGACGGCAGGAATTCATACTCGACCGGCCGTTCCTCCTCGGTGGCCTGCGGTTCCTTTCCCGGCTTCGGCTTTTCGGCTTCCAGCTTGCCGATGGGCAGGAGCGTTTCCAGGACGGCGACCTGCTTCGAGGCAGATTCAAACTTGGTATAAGCCACCTCGAGCCGGTCGATTCGCCGCGTGCAAAAGGCTTCGATGAAGCGGTCGGCCAACTCCTCGACCTGGGCGAACGTCGGCTTCTCCTCGAAGTGGGTGTATGTCCGCTGGGCCGGCCGCCCCTGGAACTTCAAAAAATTGATTCCCCGCTTGCCCGAGACTTCCAGCGCGATCGATTCCTCCGTCCGGGGCGCCGGCGGATCCGCGCCATGACTTGCCTGAGCACGCCGGCGTTGTAGCCGCCGCACAGGCCGCGGTTGGACGTCAGGACGAGCAGGATCGACGCTTTCGGCTCGGGCCGATCTTCCAGCAGCGGATGGGAGATCTGCAGGTTGGCGCGGGACAGGTCGGCGACAATCTCGGAGATCTTCCGCGTGTAAGCAGCCGCTGCGCTGGCGCGGTCCATGGCCCGCTTGAAGCGGGCCGTGGCGATCAGCTCCATCGTCCGCGTGATCTTGCGGATATTTTTAACCGCCTTCAGGCGTTTGACGATCGCTCGTGCTTTTGCCATGTCGCCACTTGTCGTTACGAGGCTGCCGCCACAATTTGGCCGGTCCTCTCGGACTGTTTAAGGAACTCGTCAAGCGCCTTCCGCAAGTCGGCCATCGTCGCGTCGTCGAGCGCTCCGGTCTGTGTAATTTTGTTGCGGACGTCGGATCGCTTGTCCTTCATGAAGGTGATCAGCTCCTCCTCGGCGCGGGCCACCTCACCAACCGCGAACTTGTCGAAGTAGCCTTGTGTGCCGGCAAAGATGGCGATGACCTGGTCGGCGACGGGCCGCGGCTCGTACTGCGGCTGCTTGAGCAGCTCCACCATTCGATAGCCGCGGTCGAGCTGCCGCTGCGTCGCCTTATCGAGCTCCGTGCCGAGCTGCGCGAACGCCTCGAGTTCGCGGAACGCGGCCAGGTCGAGCCGCAAGCTGCCGGCGACCCGTTTCATCGCTTTGGTCTGGGCGTTTCCACCGACGCGCGAGACGCTGATGCCGACATTGATCGCGGGCCGGACGCCCGCGAAAAACAGGTCCGGCTCCAGGTAAATCTGCCCGTCGGTGATGGAGATCACGTTGGTGGGAATGTACGCGGAGACTTCGCCTTCCAGGGTTTCGATAATCGGCAGGGCCGTCATGGAACCCCCGCCCAACTTGTCGTTCAGCTTGCAGGCCCGCTCGAGGAGCCGGCTGTGACAGTAGAAGACGTCGCCGGGGTACGCCTCCCGCCCGGGAGGACGCCGCATCAAGAGCGACAACTGGCGGTAGGCCTGGGCCTGCTTGGAGAGGTCGTCGTAAATGACCAGCGTATGCTTGCCCTGCCACATGAAGTGTTCCGCCATCGCGGCCCCCGCGTACGGAGCGACGTACTGCAGCGGTGCGGGATCGGAAGAGGTCGGCGCTGACGATGATCGTGTAATCCAGCGCGCCGTGCTCGCGGAGGATTTCCACAACGCCGGCCGTGGAGCTGGCCCGCTGGCCGCAGGCGACGTAGATGCAGACCACGTCGCCCCCCTTCTGGTTGATGATCGTGTCGAGAGCGACGGCCGTCTTGCCGGTCTTCCGGTCGCCGATGATCAACTCGCGCTGACCGCGGCCGATGGGGGTCATCGCGTCGATCGCCTTGATGCCGGTCTGCAAGGGCTGTTTGACCGGCTGACGGGCGGCGATTCCCGGAGCGATCGTCTCGACGGGCCGGCGTTCGTTGGTGACAATCGGCCCCTTGCCGTCCAAGGGATTGCCGACGGGATCGACCACGCGGCCGATGAGCGCCTCGCCGACGGGGACCGACAGCAATTCCCCGGTCGTCTTGACCTCGTCCCCTTCGGAGATCTCCAGATAGTCGCCCAGGATGATCACGCCGACTGAGTTTTCTTCCAGGTTGAAGACCTGGCCGCGGACGCCGTTGGGAAACGCGACCATTTCGCCGGACATGGCCGTGGAGAGGCCGTAGCACCGCGCGATGCCGTCGCCGACTTCCAACACGCGGCCGACCTCGCTGGTGGCGAGTTGGCCCCGGAAGTCCTCAATCTCGTTCCGGAGAACCGAAGCGATCTCGTCCGCTTTGAATTTCATGGAGACTCCTCTGCTCTAACCGCTCGCGAAGTTGCTTGATGCGCGTTGCCAGCGAACTGTCATAGACGGTGTCGCCGACCCGAATCACGATGCCGCCCAACAGCGATGGATCGACACGGGTCTCGAGAATGGGATCAAACGGCAGCGACTCGGCCAGCCGCGTGCGGATGCGTCCTTCGGCCCGGGAATCGAGAGGGCGGGCCGATGTCACCTGGATGCGGCGGCGGCCGTGCCGGATTTCGTTGCGGATCCGGGACTCCCGCAGGATCGCCGGCAGCAGGTCGAGGCGGCCGTGCCGGGCCAGCACCCGCAGAAAATTCGTCACCAGTTCCGAGGCCCGCGGCGCAATGACTTTGTCGATGAGACGAATTTTTTCATCCCGCCCGATCACCACCGAATTGAAGATCTCCTGGAGACCGTCGACTTTGAGCAGCACGTCGTCGACGAACGATCCCAACTCGTCGAGGGCCGCCTCCTGCGCCGCCGGCTGAGGCGGCGTCGAGAAGCGCATCGGCGTAGGTGCGCGCGACGGCCTGTGCGGAGGGATCCTCCATCACCGAGCCGATGCGCGTCCGATCGGGTTCCTGTTCAGCCATCAATCGAATCCGAAAACAGCTTCGGGTGGCGAAATTCCGTGTCCGTGCCGCCGGGTTGATCCCGGCGGTCCGGCGGAGTCAACCCGCCGGCTTGTTGCACAATGCGGTAGCAGGCGCGGGACAAATCAACCCCGTGGAAACTGAGCAAGGGCTTCGTCGATGAGCCGGTCCTGGTCCGCGCCGCTCAAACTGCGGCCCAGGACGTGCTCGGTCGCCTGCGCGACCTGGGAAGCCATCACGTCGAACAAATCCTTGCAGCGCCCGTCCCGCGCCCGGCCAATCTCATGCACCGCCCGCTGCTTGGCGGCTTCCGCCTCCTTTTGCGCCTCGCTGATGATGTCCTGCTTGGCGTGCTCCGCGTCGCGGCGGCCCTCCGCGAGAATCGCGCGGACCTCATCCTGCACTTTAGCGAGCGTTCGCGCATGCTCTGCCAGCATCTGCTCCGCATTGATGCGGGCGGCTTCCGCAGCGGCGATGTCGTCGCGGATCCGCGCCTCGCGCTTGTCGAGCCCCGCGATCAGCGGCCTCCAAGCGAACCGAGCCAACAGCCCCACAAAAATCACGAACGTGATCGCCGACCAGAAGGCCAGGTCCGCCTTGAAACTGAGCGGAACGCCCTCCTCGTGCGGTTCTTCCGCCTGGGCAGCCGCCCCGGCAGCACGCGGCGGCTCTTGCGCCGTGGCACGGCTCCCCTCCATCGCGGCCATCAGAACGAAGCAAATCGCAAGGGAAATGGCCGACTTGACGCGGAACCTGGACATCAATTGACCTCATGCCGGAAAATCGGAGACACGGGCGGGCTACGGCGTTGGCTGCGGAGGCCACGTGCGCTCCCGTCCCCGGGATGATGCAAATGATGAGTGCAAAAAACGTCACGCCTTCGATCAGGGCGGCCGCGATAATCATCGCCATTTGGACCTGGCTGGCCACCTCCGGCTGCCGGGCCATGCTCTCGACGGCCGAGGAACCGATGCGTCCGATCCCGTAGCCGGCGCCCAGGATCGTCACCCCCGCCCCGATGGCCCCGGAAAAGAAGACCCCGTAGCTGTGGTCCGCCGCCGCCGCCGGAAGGGACAGTGCAAAGAAGACACCGATTGCCGTTGCACCGATCTGAACGATTCGCTTCACTTCACCCTCTCCTCAAGCGTTTTTGCTCAATTGCCGCAGAAGCCGCTACGCGCGGCTGTCAATGTCATCTCATGTCGTCGCACGACCGCCACGCGGCCGCGATCTCTTTCAAATCTGGTCTGATTCGGTTTGCCGCCGGCGGGCGTCCCCTGATCGGACGCCCCCCCGTCATCTTCTCCGTCTGAACGCCTCCGCAGGAACTCCGGCTCTCAGTGCGGGTGCACCGCCATCGCAATGAACAACGTCGCCAGAAACGCGAAAATATAAGCCTGGACAAAAGCGAACAACAGCTCGAGCGTCCCCACAAAAAGCTGGCCGACAATGCTCGACGGGAGGACCACGTAATAAAGCCCCTCGATACTGCTCCGGGCGGAGATCGCGATGAACAGCATGATCACCGCAATCACCGTATGGCCCCCCATCATGTTCGCGAAGAGACGCACGGCCAACACGGCATGGCGGATGACGAAACCGATCAATTCGATCGCCCAGATCGCCGGAACGAGGACGACCTTCATCCCCGGGGACAGATCCATGCCGGGCGCCAAGGAGAGCCAAAAGCCCACGAACCCCGAACGCTGCGAACCATAAATGATGACTGCCAAAATGGTGACAAAGGCCAGCGCGCCGGTGACGTTGATTTCCCCCGTCGGAGAACCAAGCCACGGAAAGGCGCCCAGCAAGTTACAAATCAGCACGTAAAAAAAGCACGTCCAAATGTAAGGCAGGAACTTGTCCGCCGGGTGGACCGCAACGGCGTGCGGCGCCTCGTGGCCCTGCTCGTGGCCGTCAACGGCATGTTCGTCCCCCTCGTGTCCGTGGTGGTCGCCTTCCCCGATCGTCGGACGCACGACATGGTCGCGGATATACACCGCGAGCGTCTCCCAAAAGTTCCACCAGCCCCCGCGGGCCACTTGGCCGGACGCAATCCGTCGGGATAATCCGCGAAAGACGAAGAGCAGAAACAGCCCTGCGAAGACCTGCAGAACCATGAACTTCGTCAACTGGAAATGGAATCCAAAGAGGTCGATCCTCGGAAGCCAAAGATGGATCCCGGCCGGCAAATGGAAATAGGGAAAGTCCCTGACGTGATGGAAAATGTCGTCTTCACCGGGGGCCATGGACGTACAAAACCTTATTCCGTCAGACTCCACCGACGCGGGGTTGTCCGCTCCGTGATGCGGACGGCAGCAAGACCAGGCACGTTTCGACCGCCAGCAGACAGAGATAGAAGACCAAGAGCCACACGACAAACTCACGAAAACCAAGACGCGGGTCGATCGTTTGGACGATGACCAGTCCCAACAGGACAAAGACCATCCGCAACGCCGTCCCCCCAACGATCACCAGGGGCACGTCCGACCCGGCCGTCCCGTATTTGGCAGCGATCCAAAACACCGTCCAGCCCGGGACAAGGCACAAGACGGCCGCCGTGGAAAGGCCAATCAGCCCTTCCCGCCCGCTCACAAACCACGCCGGACCCAAGAGCGCCAGCCACAACAGGACGGCCGCCGCCGAAAGCCAGCCGCACCGCGTCCAGGCCATCTGCTTTGCCGTCCGGACACTGTCCACGCTTGTCACTCTCCGCCTCGATCCGCATCAGCGCCGCGACCCGAACCTGTGCCGCCATCCGGCCGACCGGCGCCACGGCGACCGCTCTGTTTGGCCAGGGCCAACAGTTGCACCATCGCCGCTGCGAAACCTAAAAAAGCCCCCACGATCACCAGCCAAGGCTCCGTTCCCCAGCGCTCGTCGAGCCAATGCCCCACGAGCGGCGGGATCGCCATTTCGAGTGCGATCGACGTGACCTGGTGAACCCACCGCATGGCGACGACCATGGGTGGGCGGTGGTCGTTCGAGGCACCAGACACGGGAGACCTCCGCCCGCATTTCCGTTTGGAGTCCCGCGTGAAGCCCAGCCATTCGACAAACTGCGGTGGTCCCCACCCTCAGAAAGGCACAGCCTCCGTGGTTTTCGCGGCCAGTGTATTCCGTGAGGGAACGAGTGTCAAAGCTTGTCCGCGACGGGAATTCGTTTTTCCCAAGAGTGAGGCGGCCGATTCCCAAGTGCGGGGAGAACGGCCACTCGGTGCGACGCCGCTGGCTTTCAGCGCGACGGCCCAAAGCGGATTCGTTCGACCGTAACCAAAGCTTCAACAACTCCAGTCAGCGCGCGGCTCACATGGCTCGCACGGAGACCAAAGGCAAGCAGGCTCACAGAAGCCAACGGAGGAAACAGAGGAATGCTTCTCCGTCCTTTCGGTTACCCCGTCTGAATTTCCGTTTTTCCTCGCGCCGAACGCCGAGGCCCTCCGCCGTGGGATCACGGAACCATTTTGACGTTGTTTGTACATTTGTACATAAGTATGTACACGCGTGTCTTCCGCCGGTTACGCGTAGACTCAATTTCACCGTAACATGCTACTGCAAATAGTCTTGTATAAAATATTGGCGAATTGAGCGCTGTTTTTCCTGGACACTGAAATTGAATGACCAAAGGGCAGGTGCTAAAACCGATGGACGAGAATCATCTCGTCATCCTTTCCAGGTGATTTTTTCCTTTCCGAATTCTTCGGACAAAACGGGGCACGATTCTTCGGACAAAACGGGGCACGGATCGCCGACCGAGTTCGGCCGCGAGCGAGGCTTCCGCGGGTCTTCTCGCTGTCAGATTTGTTGAACTCGGGGAATTCCTAGCATCGAGAATCCGCGGCCAATGGCGATCCGCTATGACTCTTTCGTCTCTCAGTGGTCTCACCCGCAAAACTCTTGCCGCCCGCGCGAAGAAACACCAAATCGCAGGCTGGCATCAAATGACGAAAGACGAGCTGGTCGCCGCTTTGGCCATTCGTCTGCGCCGCCGCCCGCGCGTCAACGGCGGCTCCGCGCAGCGGCCAGGTGTCGGCGTCCGTGGAAAGCGGCCGGCTCGCGGAAAACGGCCATGGCGACGTCGACCATGGTCCGAAGACGGCACAGCGAGCCCTCGGCGGCGGTCATCTCAATGGGCGCCGCCTGTTGAAGCCCTCCGTGGGTCAACCCCGGACTTCGGACTCCGAACGCCGGCCATCTCTCAACGGCCGCCGACTGCTGAAATCGTCCATCGATGCAACCGCTCCCAGCGATGTCCGCGACCTTCTAACGGCCGAGGCGCACGACCCCTGCTGGGTCCATGTGCGCTGGACCCTCTCTCGCGACATGCTCGACCGCGCGGAAGCCGCCCTGGGCATGCAATGGCATCATGCGCTTCCCGTCCTGCGGGTTTTCGACGTCACCAACGATGAGGGGGCAGCGTCCTCGCAGGTCCGTGTGCGGGACGTCGAAATCCACGGCGACGTCGATCATTGGTATCTGCCCGTGGAGCATGCGCCGCGCACGTACAAGGTGCAGATCGGCTATCGCGCGGCGAACGGTCTGTTTTTTGTCATGGCCCAGTCGAACCGTGTCCAGACGCCACGGCCAGGCTCTCACTCCTTGCGGGCCCGCGATGCCGCAAGGCAGCGGCCGGCGAGGGATGCCTCGGCGTCGACGCTCGACCTCGAAAAAATGCCCTCCTATGATCTGCGAGCGCTTCCCACGGCGAAACTCGGGAACGGACACGGGGCCACCCCCAATGCCGCGCCCGCCGATGCGGACGACGAAATCGTACTTCCCGCTCCGGTCGAATTCCGGCTGCACGCGGAGCTAATCGTTCACGGTTCCACCGACCCACACGCGGAGTTGAAGCTGCTGGGCGATCGTATCCCGGTCAGCCGCGATGGGACATTTTCTCATCGTTTCTCGCTTCCCGAAGGGCGGCAGGTCATCGATGCCGTCGTGACCACGCGGAACGGTTGTCACCAACGGACGATCGTGTTGGGAATCGAGCGGAACACGAAAGAGCTCGAACCGCAGTGGTTCGACGAAATCAATGCCTAGCACTCCTCACACCCGAGTTTTCGGCACTTCCGACCCCGATTCCTGACATTGGCAGAGCACTCGCAACACTGTTGCGCCTCCCGGCCGAGGCGTCGGGAGCACAAACGCTGCCAATAAGTTGCCAGTGCCACCCCCGGCGCCGGGTCGAGCGGCTTGAGAAGCGACCCTTCCCGCAATATGCTCGTTTGCGATCATTCCGTTGGTGCCCCGTCGGAATTCGCTGATGAGGATGCAATGTTTGGACTGCTGCCCAAGAACCTCGAGTTTTATGACTGCTTCGATCGGGCGGTCAACAATGCCGTGCGGAGTGCCGAGTTGCTGCTGGAGTCCGCCAAGGCGACGAACGGCCGCCGCCACGAGCTCGTGTCGGAAATCATGGACGCGGAGCACGTCGGGGATCGCGTCACGCACGAGACACTGGACCGCCTTGAACAAACGTACATCACGCCGATCGACCGCGAGGACATCCATAGCCTGATCACGCGGATCGACGACGTCGTCGACATGATCGACGCCGTCGCCCAGCGGATGATGTTCTACAAGATCGAATCGGTGCGGCAAGAGTTCATTAACCAGTGCGCCGTCCTGGTGAAGGCCAGCCGGCTGATGGCCGACGCTGTGACCGCCGTGCGGCACATGAAAGACCGGAAACAGCCCAAGCCCGGAGCGTCGCTGGACGATTTGATGATCGCCGTCCACGAGGCCGAGGAGGAGGGCGACGCCATCCACCACCAAGTCCTGGCCGAGCTATTCGACTGCGGCATGGACACGTTTCAAGTGATCAAGTGGAAGGAGCTGCACCAGCTCGTCGAAGAGGCGATCGACTATTGTGATGACGTCGCCAATGTGGTGCACCGCATCGTGTTGAAAAACATCTGAAGAGGGACGAAGGGCGAGGGGCGAGGGGCGAGTCGTGACGGGTGAGGGAAGCGCAAGCCGGCCCGTCGGTTGTTTCTCTAAAACATAACCGACGCTTTCTTGCGGTGCGGGTGTCTGGCCTGCACGTGCCGGCCCCGTTCCCTGGCGGACGCCACAAACAATTGCCGCCGAGACGGCTGCACCACGAGCCGAAGGCCGCTGCGAGATTCTCATCATGTCGTACTCGAGGCGGCAGGCCTGGTTCGCGCTGAGCGTGTTGTTCGCCATCAACATGATGAACTTCTACGACCGGCAGATCATCGCGGCCGTCACGGAGCCGATTCGCAAGGAATGGGACCTGACCGACACCGACATGGGGATTCTCGGCACGGCGTTCGTTCTGATCTACGCCACCGTTGGCGTTCCCCTCGGGCGTTTATCGGACCGTTTCTCGCGCACGCGGATTTTGAGCGCGGGCGTCACCGTCTGGAGTCTGCTGACCGCCGTGTCGGGGGCGACGTGGAACTACCGGTCGATGTTCGCGGCGCGGTTGGGGGTCGGAATCGGCGAGGCGAGCTGTGCGCCGGCGGCCAACTCGCTCGTCGGCGATCTCTTTCCGCCCCACCAGCGGGGCCGCGCGCTGTCGATTTTCATGCTCGGTCTGCCGCTGGGAATTTTCTTCAGCAATTGGTTGAGCGGAGCGATCGTGCAGTCGGCCGGTTGGCGAACGGCATTCTATGTGGCCTGCGTGCCGGGTCTTTTCTGCGGCTTGTTGACCTTGTTCATTCGAGAACCCAAGCGCGGTCAATCGGAACGGATCGCCGGCGCCGCCGTTTTGCCGCAACGTCCGGGCTCCCCGTATCTGCTGATCCTCGGCACGCCGACAATCGTGTGGATCATTTTTTCCGGCGCGCTGCACAACTTCAACATGTATGCCTTGAACGGCTTCGTGCCAGCCTTGATCAAGCGCTATCACAACCTGAACGACCGCAACGCCGGACTTGTGGCCGGCGTGATCTTGGGCGCCGTCGGAGTTTTCGGATTGCTCGGCGGCGGGTGGGTCGCCGATCGCGTCCAACGGGTTCGGCCCAACGGCCGCCTGCTGGTCGCAGCCGTCGCGATGTTGCTCTCGGCGCCCTGCATTTACATGGGCGTGACGCGGCCCCCCGGCGACGTGGCAAGCTTTATGGGGTGGGTCGGAACCGGAGTCATGTTGATGTACGTCTACTACGCCGGCGTGTATGCGGCAATTCAGGACGTCGTGGAACCCGGCCTGCGCGGGACGGCGATGGCGCTGTATTTTTTTGTGATGTACATCTTGGGCGGAGCGTTTGGATCGTACGTCTTGGGCGCGCTCAGTGACTGGCTCGCCTTCCGGGCAATGACGGCGGCTGGCCAGTCTCTGGTCGCGGGCCGCCACATTCCCGAAGGATTCCGGGCCGTGGGGCTGCATCAGGCAATGTATGTCGTCCCGATTTTCTGCTTTGCCTTGGCCATCGTTCTGTTCGCCGCATCGCGGACAGTCGCCGGCGATATGCAGAAGCTTGCGGACTGGTACAAGCAATCTTCGCCTCAACTCGAGCCTTCGACACAGTCGGATCCACTGTAACGCACGATTTGCGTGGGCGGCCCCCCGCCGGGTGCCATGCCCACGACTCGACTGAGCTCGCCGAAGTCGGCTTTGCGTGGGCATGTCTTCAGCCTTGAGGCGTGCGTGGCAGAGAGGATTGGTCGAGACGGAGGATCCCGCTGCCGGGACGTTCGTATTCGGCAGCACTTGACCAGCGAATGGGCCTGGCCCGGCTCGCTGTCACGTCGACACGTTTTGCGGTGACCATTCATCGAGAAAGATGGATCGCAGGGTGCTGGCAGGACGATTTCCGGCTACGACATTCTGCCATGGATCCAAGGACATGCCCACGCAAAGCCGTGGGCATGGCACCCGGCGAGCGACGGACACATCACAAAATGACGAAAGAGCCACAAAGAACACGAAGGACACAAAGAAAACAATGCTCTTTCTCCGCCTTGTGTCTCCTGAATTCTTTGTGTCCTTCGTGCCCTTTGTGGTTCAATTCTCCTGGATTTGTTCTAATCGCCGGGTGCCATGCCCGCGGCTTTGCGTGGGCATGTCTTCCGCCTTGAGGCGTGCGTGGCAGAGAGGATTGGTCGAGACGGAGGATCCCGCTGCCGGGACGTTCGTATTCGGCAGCACTTGACCAGCGAATGGGCCTGGCCCGGCTCGCTGTCACGTCGACACGTTTTGCGGTGGCCATTCATCGAGAAAGATGCGTCGCAGGGTGCTGGCAGGACGATTTCCGGCTACGACATTCTGCCAAGGATTCCGAGGCATGCCCACGCAAAGCCGACTTCGGCGAGCTCAGTCGAGTCGTGGGCATGGCACCCGGCGGCAAAGCTCTGAGGGGGGAGAGGAGAATCTCTCGCAGAGGCGCAGAGCACGCAGAGAAAGCCAAGACGGGGGAAGGTGAGAAACCACTTCGCTCGATGAAGTCTTCGCAAGCTGACAAGATTTCAAACGTTTGCAGAGCAACGAAAGGTAAAAGTCGAAGGTCAAACCTTGTCCCCTTGTCTTTCTCTGCGTGCTCTGCGCCTCTGCGAGAGATTCTCTTCGTTTTTGCAGGCGGTTTGACGAAACGGGCTCGCCTTGCAGAGAAAAGCCCGGGCCGCATGAGCCCTCTTATCCGTTCGCGCTTCCGACTCCCAGAAGTGCGCCGGGTGCTGGTAGGACGATTTCCGGCTACGACATTCTGCCAAGGATCCAAGGACATGCCCACGCAAAGCCGTGGGCCATGGCACCCGGCGCAACAACTGACTATTGTCCCCCAAAGCCGAACGGTTTCTTGACGACCGGTTCGTAGGGCAAGCTGCCAGCTTGCCTGGCTGTTCGAGACGCGGGAAGTGGCAAGCTGGCAGCTTGCCCTACGTCAGCGACACGGCTCGGTGCTCGCGGACGGAAACGTAACACGCATCGACGAGCGCCATCGTCTTCAGGTTATCGTCGCCGCTGATCTCGGGCTCAGTCCCGTCCTCCAGCGCGCAGAGCAATTGGGCCATCGGGCCGGCGAAGGCGTCGGGAAACCAGGCCTCGCTCCAAGTCGGCTTGAACCACTGACCCGCGGCGCGCACGGTCGTCCATTCGAGCGTGCTGGGCGTTCGCCGGGGATAGTCGGGCCAGCCGATCGTGCCACGGGCCATGCCGTCGGTTCCCTCCACGCGCCAGCGGATGCCGAAGTCGGCGGCCGCCCCCTCGCGGGCGGGACCGGCCCACACGTCGTCCCAGGCGGCGGCTCGAAAACCGTCATCGTATTCCAGAACATAGAGACAAATGCCGTCCTCGTGCGCGAACCTTTTGGATGTTCGCGGATCGGGCCGCACGCTGGCGAAGACGCGGGCCGGGTCGCCGAATAAATAACGGAACGTGTCGAGATGATGGATGCTCATGATCCGCAGCGTGACCCATCCCTGCCGCTCTTGCCACGGCATCCAGTGCGGGATCGCCCGCATCTCGATCGTTGCCAACACCGGTGCGCCGAGCTCGCCCCGTTCGAGCAGGTTTTTGCACGCCCGGATCGACTGGTCGTAGCGCATGTTTTGATTCACCGCCAGCACGATGCCCGCACCGCGGCACAGCTCGACAGTTTCCCGCGCCTGCGAATAATTGATGCCCAGCGGCTTCTGCGCGAGGATTCCTCGAATGTGGCCAGCGTGCCGCACTGCCTCGCGCACGACTTCGATTTGCACGTCGGGAGGGACGGCGATATCCACGACTTCGACTCGCGGATCGGCCAACAGAGTTCGATAATCGGTATGGACCGTTGGGATCGCGTGGCGGCGGGCGACTTCCGCCGCGTGCTGAGGCGTCCGCGACGAAATGGCGACGGGTCGGAAGCCGGCGGCACGATAAGCGACCAGATGGCACTCGTCCATGATGAACCCTGCCCCGACGCACCCGATCCCCAGGTCCTTGTTCCGCGGCATTCGCGGGAGGTAGTCCAGGGCGAAAGGCAATTCAGAAACCGGCGCCATTTTCTTTTGCTCCCCTTCCTCCGAGAAAACGAACGAAGACGCGTTTTCGACCTCAAAAGGTGTCCCGCGTGAACGCTTCGAAAAACTACGCGAAACGGATTGTCCGCGACGGCTTTGTCGTCGTCGAGAATTGTCTCACAGTTTTGTCTCATAGTGAGGAAGGATGCCTATTTTACCCGAACTTCCGGGTTGCCCTTGGTATTGACCATCTTACGGGGACGGCCATACGATTCCGCGATTTTTTGGTTGCGCCGCAAGAGGCCGCGTGGGTGATGCCACGATGACAAAGGGCGCCGGAATTGACGATGCACCGCAGCCCGCTGTTCTGGATCATTTTGGCGGCGCTCGTCCTCCGCGTTGGGGCTGCTTTCTGGTTGCAACACGACCTGGATGTCAACAAGAAGCGTCCCTTCCTCATCATGGGAGACGCCGACGGATATTGGGAACTCGGCCGGCGAATCGCCGACGGAAAACCCTACGAGCTGTATCGCCGGCACGTGCTGCGGATGCCTGGTTACCCGGCGTTTGTGGCCGGCTCGATTCGGTTGGCCGAGGTTCTGGGGATGCCGGACAAGGAGCATCTTGTCGCGAGGCTGTTGATGGCCGGCGTCGGCACGCTGGCTTGCGGATTGGTCGCGTTGCTCGGGCGGATGCTGTTTGACGGGCCGACCGGCACTCTTGCGGCGGCCATCACGGCGATCGCTCCGCCGCTCGTCGGGTTCAGCGTGATTTTGCTGAGTGAAACGCTCTTTGCGGCAACTCTGCTCGCGAGCCTGGTGTGTATGGCGCGTCTCGTGTCGGAGGCGGTCCACGGTGCCGCTCGCGTTCGACTCGCAGCCTGGGGAGCGATCACGGGCGTGGCCATCGGCCTGGCCGTCTATGTCCGGCCGAGTTGGCTGCTCGCGGCACCCGGTTTTGCCGTATTGCTCGCCGCCTGGTTGAGCAGGCGGCGTCGGGTTTGGGAATGTCTGGCGACCGCGGCGATTGTCGTGGCCTTCACGTATGGAGTCCTCTTCCCGTGGGCCTATCGCAACTTTGAGGTAACGGGGCATTGGATTTGGACGACCCTTTGGGTCGGCCCAAGTCTCTACGACGGCTTCAACCCCCAGGCCAACGGCGAAAGCAACATGCAGTTCTTCGAGCAGGACCGGTTAATGGACCGGATGACGGAATACGAGGTCGACCTCTATTACCGCGGTAAGGCCTGGGAATTCATCCGCGATCACCCGCAGAAGGCCCTGGGACTCACACGGGACAAGGTGCTGCGATTTTGGATGCCTTGGCCTAATGCCGAACAGTTTTCGGGTTTGGGTCTGCGGCTGGCGGTCGCGGCTTACTTTATACCGATGGTGCTGGCCGCGGTCCTGGGATGGATTCTCGGGCCGCGGAACTTTTGGGCCTGGGTGCTGACTTTGGGGCCGATCCTGTATTTTTCGGCGATTCACGCGGTGTTCCTCGGCTCGCTGCGTTACCGGCTCCCCGCGGAATACCCGTTGTGCATCGCGGCGGCGGTCGGCCTCCGACACGCCTGGAGGCTTGTGCGCGGGTCCCAACGTGCGAGGCAACAATGAAAGAGTGGCGAGTGGTGAGTGGCGAGCGGCGAGTGGCGAGAAAAGGCCACGGCACACTTCGTGTGCCATCTGACTTGTCACTCGCCACTCGCCACTCGCCACTCGCCACTCTTTCCCGGAAGCCATGATGGTCCGCAAGACGTTGCTATGGATTGCGGCGATCCTGGCCCTCGGCAGCGCCGGGGGGGGCGGGTACACGTATTGGTTGTACACCCAAACGGATGACTGGCTGCGTACTTACGCGCAAAAAGCGTTCCTGAAACGCATCCCCAATGCGGTGATTTCCATCGGACGCGGCTCGGTTCGATTGGAGCCGCAAAATCCACCTCTACGATGTCCGGCTTTCCGCGAAGGGGCTCGACGAACCCGTGGCGCCTGCGTCGAAATCATCGTGACGATCGACGGACAAGAGCTTTCGGAGGACCAAACGATTGACGTGCGCTCCCTCCGCATCCTGCGGCCGGACGTGCGGCTCGTCCGTGATTTGCAGGGACATTGGAATTGGCACAAGTTGCTTCCCCTCGCGAGGCCTGAAGATCCCTGTCCCGAGCTGAGCTTTGAGGATCTGCAGGTCGGCGTGCAGTTGGCGCGCGCCGGCGGCCAGACGAGCGCTTTCCACATACAGCAGTCGTCCGTGCGCCTGGTTCCCTCGGCCCACCGCGAATTCGCGATCGAAGCCGCCGCACAGTTGCCGGGATTGGGCGACGTCCACTTCGAGGGCGACTTCGCTCTGGACAGGGGAACTTGGAAAGTGCGGGGCGGAACAAGGGGGAGCGTGAACATCACGGAATTGATGGAATCGTTCGCGCAAGCGTTCCCGGACGCCGCCCAACGGTTGGCCGCGTTTCAGAACCGGCTCCCGGCCGCACCCGTCGCCACCGCCGATCTGTCCGGCGCCCAACCGGCACCGCGCTGCGTCGCTGAACGGACAGGCGTCGATCGACTTTGAGATCGCGCGTCCCAAGCCGGGCGCGGAATTGGATTACCGAGCCCTTGTCTTGCTGGAGCAGGGAGAAATCGAACACCCGCTTCTTCCCTTTCCGCTGCACGGCCTGACCGGCCAGGTGTACGTCGACAAACATCAACTCATTCTGCGGAAAGTAACGGTGCGCAACGGCCCGACTCAACTGGTGGCCGACGGGCGGATCGACCTGCCGGAGCCGGCGGCCGCCAACCGGATCGATGTCAAGATCCAGGATCTCGTTCTCGACGGGAGGTTGAGAGGCTGTCTCTGGGGTCCGGCGAAGCGATTCTTCGAGACGGTCCACCCGGCGGGACAGCTCGACGCCGCCGGCGCCATTGTGCGGACGGCCGAGGCGAATTGGGATTTCGTCGGCTGGGTCATGACGTTCAAACATTGCACGGCATCGCACCAGCGATTCCCCTATCCCGTGACCGACATCGTCGGCACCGCGGTCCAGAAGGGAAAGTCCTTCGTGCTCAGTTTTCGGGGCTGGGCCGGCGAACGGCCGGCCACGCTGATCGGCACGATCCACAATCCCGGCCCCGAAGCCGAGGCCGACTACCAGCTCGAAGTTCAACGCTTACCCATCGACTATGCCTTAATGTCGGCGGCCGCGGTGCGCCCGGCATTTCATCGCACGCTGAGCAATCTCAATCTTCGCGGGCTCGTCGACGCCCGGTGCCACTTCCACCGCCCAGCCGGCGTCGACCGCAAGATCGAATGGTGGCTGGATGCGCGGCTCAGCAGCGGTTCGCTGGAGTATGTCTCCTTCCCGTACCGCATCGCCGACTTGAGCGGCCGCTTCACGTTCGATTCGACGCAGGAGAAATGGACGTTCGAAGACCTGCAGGGAAACCACGGCCCGGCCCGGTTATCGGGGGCCGGGACGTTCATCAAAGCAATGCCCGACGAGCCGGGGGAATTGAAGCTCGACATTCACGCCGAGGACGTGCCTCTCGAAGAGGAGCTAGAGCGCCTTTCCGCCGTCGACGCAGAGGCTTTGGGCCCTCATTTATCCCACGGGCAAGTTGCGGACTCAGATCGTGCCTGCGCTGGGTGCCTGGGACAAAGCCGGACATTGCAATCCCCGAGGCAACGGTGACGGAAGGTTCGCTGGAGGTGAGGTCCTTTCCATTCTCGCTCGATCACGTGACGGCGAGCTTCACGTTCGGGCGTGAGCCAGGTTCGGATCAGGACCGGATCTCGATCGTCGCCTTTGAGGGACACCACGACGAAACGGTGATTTGGACGGACGACGCCGCGCCGGTGCTTCGTCCTGTGCCCCTCGGCCGACGATCCGCTGGGCGAGTGGCGCGTGCGGTTGGAGCATTTGCACGTCCGCGACCTGATTCCGGACCGGACGCTCCGCCGCGCGCTGCCGGCGGGTTTACGCAATACCGTCAAGGCGCTCGATCCTCAGGGAAAGGTGCAGCTCAAGGGGTTGATCGAGCTCCGCGGAACGCGCCGGCCGAGGGACCCGGTCACCGCGGCCTGGAACTTTGAGACCATTGTTTCCGACGCAACGATCCTGACCGGAATCAAGCTGGAGCACGTTAACGGGACCGTGCAATCGCGCGGCAAATGGGACGGCCGCAACATCAAAATGCGGGGGCACATCGACTTGGAGTCGGTCCATGTTTGGAATCACCAGTTCGCGAAGGTGACCGGGCCGTTCAAGCTCGACAACCAGGAGTTGACCGTGGGAGCGGAGCAGGCCTTTATCCCGCTCGCCGCCGGCGCGAGAGAGGCCAATTCCGAACGAGGACCGCCTGACCGCCCATGCCGTCGGGGGGACATTTTTCCTCGACGCCAGAGCCGCATCTCGACGCGCAGAAGACGACCTACCTCGTCAAAACCGCCATGCAGAACGCCAGCTTGGACGAATACGCCCGGCTTCACGGATTCGGCGGGACCTCGCTGCACGGGGTGATGAACGGTTGGGCCGAGCTGGCCGGAAACAGCTCTGACCCGAAAGACGTCACGGGCCGCGGGCAGCTTCTGATTCACCCGGCCGCGCTCTACGAGCTTCCTGTCTTCATTCAAATCTTCAAGACCTTGAGCCTGGCAACGCCCGACAAGACGGCGTTCAACTATGCGTTGACCAGCTACAACATCGGCAACCGGATGGTCAATTTCAGCGGGATCGACCTGATCGGCGACGCGATCAGTCTGCGGGGCCGCGGATGGGCACGTTTTGACGGACCGTTGCAACTCCAGTTTTATTCGCGGCCGGCTAACGCCTGGCAGGTTCCGTTACTCGGCAACCTGGTCGATCAGTTCACTCAGGGCTGGGTTGGCGTGAGCGTCACAGGGACCATTCAGCGACCGAGCGCTCGCATCGTGCCCATGCCCCAATTCGACACCGCCATGCGGCAGTTCCTGGGTGCATTTAACCGACCCGGATCGGTTCCCCAGTTAACGCCGCCCGCCTGGATGCTGATGCCGCCGGCCCGCTCGGCCAGCGCGCTTCCGTAAAAGATGAATGGGTAACACTTTACGTAAATTGCCGTGTTTTACCGGTTACGCCATCTTTACAAATGGGCCTCGCGACCGATTTCTCGGCGTTCTTTGGGCTCTTCAGGTTTCCTTTTTTATAGCCCCAAAATACCCCAAAAAATTGTCCAGAATCTGGCGCTTTGTATCATTTCTGTACATGTCGCCCGCTTTCCGCCGACCGGGCGGACGGCCGCACCAGAAGAATCGGTTACGAGAGGAGCCGCTCGAGGTCGTCCATGGTGAGGTCCTTGAGCAAACTCGCGTCGGATTGCAGGATCGCATCGGCCAGCGACCGCTTCTGCCCCTGAAGCTCGGCGATTTTTTCCTCGACCGAGTTGCGGCAAATGAGGCGATAGGCGAAGACGTTTCGCGTCTGCCCGACGCGATGCGCCCGGTCGATCGCCTGCGCTTCCACCGCAGGGTTCCACCACGGATCGAGCAAAAACACGTAATCGGCCGCTGTCAGGTTGAGCCCCAGTCCGCCGGCCTTCAGGCTGATCAAAAAGACGCCGCATTGGGGGTCGGTCTGGAAGCGTGTGACCCGCTCCTTGCGGTCGCGCGTTTGGCCGTCGAGGTACTCGTAAACGACGCCGCGGCGGTCGAGGTGTTTCTTCACGATCGCCAGCATGCTGGTGAACTGCGAGAAGACGAGCCGCCTTGTGTCCCTCTGCGATCAGCTCGTCGAGGTGCGGCAACAGGACGTCGAGCTTTGCCGATGATTCTTCATCGGGGCCCTGGCCCACGAGGGCCGGATGGCAAGCGGCCTGCCGCAGCCGCAACAGGGCCTCCAAAACGTGCATCTTGCTCTTGGCCAGGCCCTGGCGATCGATCTCTCCCAACAGCGCGGCACGATAGGAGTCGCGCAGCTCGTGGTAGATGCGGCGCTGATCCTTGCGCATGTCGCAGTGGATCGTCTGCTCGAGTTTCTCGGGAAGCTCGGCAGCCACCTCTTTCTTCGTGCGGCGGAGGATGAACGGTCGCAGTCCCTGCGAGAGGATTTCACGGGCCCGGTCGTCCTGCGTCTCGGCGACGAAATGCTTGAAAATGGAGCTGCGCCCCAACATGCCCGGGTTGAGGAATTCGAAAATCGACCAGAGATCGCCCAGATTGTTCTCGATCGGCGTGCCGCTCAGGGCGAGGCGAAAATGGGCAGAGAGCAGCCGGCTGGCCTTTGCGATCTGCGAACCGGCGTTTTTGATAGTCTGGGCCTCGTCCAGAACGACGTAGTCGAACGCGATGTCCTTGAGGATGGCGATATCGCGGCGCAGAGTGCCGTAAGTCGTGAGGACGATGTCATGTTTGGGAAGCAACGGGCGCATTGCCGCGCGGTCGAGGCCGCTGTACTCGATCGCCTTCAGGCTCGGGGCGAAGCGGCCGCATTCGTGATGCCAGTTGAATAAGAGCGATTTGGGCACGACGACCAGCGAAGGGCGCGTCCCCTTGGTCAGCGCCTTGCGGTCCACGAGGATGGCCAGAAGCTGGATCGTCTTACCCAGCCCCATGTCGTCGGCCAGGCACCCGCCGAACCCCAGCTCCTGCAGGAACTTCAGCCAGCCGAGTCCCTCCTTCTGATAACCGCGCAATTCGCCGCAAAAGCCGGGGGGCTCTTGGACCGCTTCGACGCCGAGCCGTCCTTCGAGTCGGTCGCGCAGCTCGAGGAATTTCGCGTCGTAGTCGGTCTCGGGCTGGGCCGCCAAAAGGGCGTCGAGCAAAGTGACTGCGTTGGGCGCGAAGCGGACATGGTCCTCCGCCGGGGTCGCCAAGCTCGCCAAAAGCGAGAGACGCTCGACCCACTGCTCGGGAAGAATGCCCAGCGACCCGTCGTCCAGGCGGACCGTGGTGTCGCCGCGTGCCATGGCGGCTAGAAGGTCGGGGAGACGGATCGTCCGCCCCTCGAAGTCGATGTCGGCCCGCAGCTCAAACCAGTCGATGTTCGACCGCACGCGAAACTTCAGATCGGTCGGCTGCCGGACCTTTTTGCCGTCGGCGTGCACTTGCCAACCGGCCGCGACCAGCGCCCGGACCGCCGGTCCCAGAGATCGGGCCGAAATCTCGATGTCGCGTCCCGTCCGGCGGGTGTCCAAAAGGCGACGAAATCCCTGGTCGACGAGCGCCAGCCAGCACTGTTCCTCGCGGTCCTTGTTTCGCAGGATGCAGCGGCCCAACGATCGCTGGGCAATCGCCCACTGCGCGCTCGATGCGCGGACCATTGTTCCGAGATAATCGAACAGCACGTCTCCCTGCAGGCGATCTCCGTGCAACAGCGCCCCGCGGCGCCCGCAGCATGAGGTGGGGGACTGGGTCGCAGGCCACCTCCTCCAGGCGCAGGTCGTCCGGCAAATCGAGGCGCGGCAAAGCGGGCATGTCGAGCAACCGATCGATGAAATCATGCTCCTGGCCCGCCGGCACGCGCAATTCGTCCCCCTGTCGCAAGAGGGTTACCCAGGCGAAGGCGCCGAAATCGCGGAGGCGGGCGATGCGCTTGGGAGTCAGGACCAGTCCTCCGGGAATCAAGAGGAGCGTCCGGGCCAGCGGAAGGATCTCGTTCTCGCGGCAGAGCTGCCCCTCGACGCGCCAGTCCCCCTTTGGCTCGTCCGCGATGACGCGCAAGGAGAGCTCCCACGGCGGTCCGTCGTCCCATTCGAGCGTGGTGGACGCTTTTTCGCCCGAGTTCAAAAACCGCACGCGGCCCGTGGCGCACATCAGCGGCATGATGAGCTCGCACAACTCGTGCGGGATGCGAAAGCGGTGTACCGAACTCTGAATTTCCGCCTGCTGCGCGTGCCAATTGGTCCGTTCGGGCGTTCCGCCGGAAAGATAGGCGAGGATTCGCGCGTCGTCGGCGCCGATCAGATCCTCCGGGCGGCCAGTCCGCAGACGCAGGGGTTTCAATTTTCCCCACTGCCCATTTCCCCGCCGCTGGCGATGCGATGTCTGGATCAGGATTTGGCCGATGGCCCGGCTTTGGTCGATGTCGATCTCGTAAAAGATCTCCTGTTCGCGGGGAGACGCGGAGCCAGCCGCCGGTTCTTGAGCCAATGTTTGCCGCACCTGGCTCAGCCGCGCCTGCCAATCGGGAGCGGCCACCGGCGCGGTCGCTATCGGCCGCGCCAAGCCGGAAGTCGGCGGCTCGAAAAAGTCGCCTGGTCCTTCCTCCTCGTCGGCGAATTCGGCCGAGAAGGGGCTGACGCGGCTTTCTGAGACGAAGGGGGGGACGTGGTCCGCCTTGATCTCGCCGCTGATAAAGCATCCTTCGTCGACGGCCAACACGGTGGCCCAAAGATGCTTGCACGTCGAATCGGGTTGGGCCGTCCGCGCAATTGCAGAACAATTTCAGCCGCCCCTCGTGGCGGCTCAGTTGCGTCTGGTACTCGACGCCGTCCCGAACGATCGCGAAAAGCTCGTTGGGCGTGACGCGCGAGACAGCCACGCGTTCGGCCTTGAAGTAGGCCGCACCACGAAAGCGGATGTCGGCCCGAAATCGCCCTTCCAGGAGCTCGGCAAGGGTCATCGTACGGCCCCGCGTGCCAATTTTGTCGAGCGCATCTGACAAGCGTAACGAATAGCGGGACGGATGGCCAAGTCCAAGGTCCAAAGTCCAAGGTCCAAAGTCCAAGGTCTTAAAGCCTCGGCGATGCGAGCGTGCTTGCTGACCTTGGACCTTGGACTTTGGACCTTGGACTTTAATCCACCCGCCTGCTATACGAACGCTATGAGTTCCGAGGCGCCCGTCTTGTCCGAGACTGCCGTGCGGGATTGGTTCAAACGCCACGTTTCGCCGCAGGATTTCCGCGGAAAGCGGGTGCTCGTGCTCGTTCCGGATGCGACGCGGACCGCGCCGCTGCCGCTCTTGTTCGATGCGCTCTGGTCCCGGCTGTCGGATGTCGTCATTGGCCTGGACGTGTTAATTGCGCTGGGGACCCATCCTCCGTTGACCGAGGCGCAGATTAGCCGCTTGCTGGGAATCGACGGAGAGCGGCGTACGCGGTTCTCCGGGCTGCGGGTCTTCAATCATGAATGGAATCGCGACGAGGCGCTGGCTCCGCTCGGACGGCTGACGGCCGCCGAGACGCGGGAAATGTCGCAGGGCTTGCTGTCGCTCGACGTACCCGTCCGAATCAACGCGCGCGTTCGCGATTACGACGTGCTGCTCGTCCTTGGTCCGGTCTTTCCGCACGAAGTGGTCGGCTTTTCCGGAGGAAACAAGTATTTTTTTCCTGGGATCTCGGGCCCGGAGCTGCTCAACTTTTTTCACTGGCTGGGGGCGCTGATCACCAACGAGCGAATCATCGGAGTCGCCCAGACGCCCGTGCGGCGCGTGATCGATCGGGCCGCCGGCCTGATTCCGGCCGAACGCCGCTGTATCGCGTTTGTCGTGGCGCCCGACGCAAGCCTGCACGGCCTGTTCTACGGAACGCCGGAGGCCGCCTGGGCCGAGGCGGCCGAACTGTCGTCGCGGGTCCACATCCGGCGGGTCGCGCGGTCCTTCCGGCAGGTGCTCTCCTGCGCACCGCCAATGTACGACGAGTTGTGGGTCGCCGGAAAGTGCATGTACAAGCTCGAGCCGGTCGTGGCCGACGGAGGCGAGCTGATCATTTACGCCCCCCACTTGAAACAGATTTCCGTGACGCACGGCAAGCGGATCGAAGAGATCGGCTACCATGTGCGCGATTATTTCACGCAGCAGTGGGAGCGATTCAAGGATGTCCCGTGGGGAGTGCTGGCCCATTCGACCCACGTCCGCGGCGCCGGCACGTACGTCGACGGCGTCGAGCGGCCGCGGGTGCAGGTGACGCTTGCCACCGGTTTGCCGCGCGCGGTCTGCGAACGAATCAACCTGGCCTATCGCGATCCAGCTTCGATTGACGTCGAATCGTTTGCCGAACGCGAGGACGAGGGAGTGCTTCTCGTTCGCAAGGCCGGGGAGCAACTTTACCGGGTTGCGGATCGAAGATGAATCAATCGCCCCTCGATCTCAAACCGCGGCTCCAATTCGCATTGGAGACGGCCCGCCAGGCCAGCACGCTGATTCTGGGGTTTTACCAGTCGGAATCGCTGGCCGTCGAAGCCAAACGCGATAGCTCTCCCGTGACCGCCGCGGACCGCGGAGCCGAAGATCTCATTCGATCACAAATCGAACAAGCTTTTCCCGGCGACGGCGTGCTGGGCGAAGAGCTGGGGGAGACCCCGTCATCGAACGGCTTCCGCTGGATTCTCGATCCGATCGACGGCACGAAATCGTTCATCCACGGCGTCCCCCTGTTCGGCACTCTGATCGGGCTGGAGTTCAACGGCCGCGTGGTCCTGGGCGTCTGTCGTTTTCCCGCCCTGGATGAAGTCGTTTACGCCGCCGAGGGGCAAGGAGCTTGGTGGCAAATCGGCGGGACCGCTCCCCGCCGGGCGGCGCGTCTCGCGGATCGACCGGCTTTCCGAGGCGCTCTTTTGTGTCACGACGATCAGCGGCTGGGAGCGGATCGGCTGCTATGATGCGTTCGAGCGGATTCGCTCGGCAGCCAAACTGACGCGGGGCTGGGGCGACTGCTACGGTCACGCCCTCGTGGCGACCGGACGGGCCGATGTCATGATCGACCCCCTGATGAACCCGTGGGACGCCGCCGCGCTGGTGCCAATCGTCCAGGAGGCCGGTGGCCACTTTTGCGACTGGACGGGCCGGACGTCGATCCATTCGGGCAATGGAATCTCGGTGAACCTTGCTTTGAAGGAAACTGTCGTGGCGCTGTTGAAGAAATGAGCACCTCGATTTTGCGGCTTTTTCGCACTCCGGCAAAACTTCGGTCGTCTTCACAGGGTATCAATTCATGGCCAGTTGACGGCGGGACGCTCGCGAGTTGTCCCTGTCCTGATTTTCGCACTCGAGCATTTCCGCCGGTTGATAATCAAAGGGAGAGGGTCTGATGTCCGCGACTTCCGAAAACTTGCCTTCGGCTTTGGTCCAGCCTGCGCCGCTAGCCGCCGCGCGATCTACCTCCTGGTTGAGCATCATCCGCCTGGTGGCGGCCGCGCTGTTGACCTTCACCCTGCTGCCCTATGCGTGGGCCCGCTCGCTGGTCGTTTACACGCAATGGCACCAGGTTGAGCGGTGGTTTCTGGGCGAAGTCATCGTGGGGCTGGCGGTCATCATCGTGCTGAATTTTCATCTGGCCGCCAAGATGCGAAACCAGAAGGTTGCCAACCGTATTTTCGGCGGGGTGTTCGTCATTTGGACTTGCATCAGCATCGGCCTCATCGTTGCCAACAACGGCGATGCGTTGCCGCACTGGCTCGTGTTTGCCGGTTTCTTCCCGGCCACATTGTGGGTGGTGTGGACGGCGTGGATGTTTTTCATGCCGATCCCGTGGAGCATCCGGCTTGGCGTGCTGGTCCTGTTCATTGCGGGGGTGCTTCCCTTCGTGCGGCTCTATGAGGTGCGCGGCCTGACGGGCGACACGCGCGTGAACTTCGCGCTGCGGTCGACCGTCACGCCGGACTCGCTGATCAAATCGACGGTGGGCGAATTGTCCGGCGGAGGGTTGAAGCTGGTGGCCAATCCCAAGACCGATTTTCCCGCGTTTCAGGGTGCGGCGCGGACCGGCGTGTTGCCTGACGTGAAGCTCGAGCATAATTGGTCCGAGCATCCCCCGCGCGAGTTATGGCGCGAGCCGATCGGAGCCGGTTGGAGCGGCTTTGCCGTCGTCGGCGGCTATGCCTTCACGCAGGAGCAGCGGGGCGACGACGAATGCGTTGTCTGCCGCCAGGTATCGAACGGGCATGAAATCTGGAAGCACGCGGACAAGGCGCCGTACGAGGGCAAACCGCGCTACGAAGGAATGGGCGGCCCAGGTCCCCGCTGCACGCCGACCGTTGATGACGGTCGCGTCTACACGGTCGGGTGCACTGGAATCTTCAACTGTCTGGACGGCGGGACGGGGCACGTTCTCTGGAGCCGAAACATTGTGGCCGAAAACGGCGGACACGTGGCGTTCCACGGCGTTTGCGGCTCGCCGCTGATCGTCGGCAACCTCGTGGTGGTGGCGCCGACGGGCAAATCGACCGCCAGCCTGGCCGCGTACGACCGCATCACGGGGAAACCGGTCTGGTGCACCGGAGTCAATGAGGCCGCCTACTCCACGCCGATGCTGGCCTCGGTCGCCGGCACCGAACAAATCCTCAACTACGACGATCGCGGCTTGACGGCCCACGACCCGGCCGACGGCAAGGTGCTGTGGCATTTCGATTGGAACACCCACGAGCCGATTTGCTCGCAGCCGATCGCCAATGCCGGCGCGCCGGACCAGATCCTGTTGACGGTGGGCTACGGACGGGGGAGCGCCTTGCTCAAAGTTTCCTGCGACGCCGACAAAAAATGGTCGGCAGAGCCGCTGTGGGAAACGAAAACGATGAAGACGAAGTTCACGACGGCCGTCGCCCTTCACGGCTACGTGTACGGCCTTGATGACGGCATCATGCAGTGCATCGACCTCAAGACCGGCAGGCAGCAATGGAAAGGTGGCCGCTACGAGCATGGCCAAATTCTCTTGGCAGGCGATTTGATCGTCGTGCAGACAGAGCCCGGCCCCGTCGTTCTGGTCGAGGCCAATCCGAAGCACTTGACGGAACTGGGAACGGTCCCTGCCCTATCGAGCAAAACGTGGAACTGCCCGACGCTGGCGGGCAAGTACCTCCTGGTCCGCAACGATCGGGAGGCGGTCTGCTACGAAGTCGCCCTCGAGAGCCGGTAGCGGCGGCTGCCGCGACTCACGCCGGGGGAAACAGCGCGAAGAGCTTTCCCACGTCGTCGAGCGCTTCGAGCCGCCAGCACAGTTCGAGGACGCGATCCCGCGCGGCGCGGTCGAGGCGGCCTTCGGCCATGCGTTGGAACTTGGCCGAGACTTCGTCGTCGCTCATCGGGTTTTGGTCGTGGCCGCGAGGGAACTCGTTTTCGGCGGTGAACTGTGTGCCGTCCTTGAGCGTCACGGCGATGCGGTTGGGAATGCCGTGGGGATACCGGGCTGTGAGATCGTTATTGCGGTGGATCTTGATCCGCGAAATCAAATCTAAGAGCGACCCATCGCCAAGCCTGTCGTTGGAAAACGACTCGAGCGTGACGTCGCCGTCCGCCAGGGCGACCGCCGTGCAATAAGGGAGGCTGTGGTCGGCCGTCTCGCGGGTTTTGGGTCGCCACTTCTCCGGGTCCTTGCCGATGATGTCGACGGCCGCATCGAACGACTCGATGTCGATCGAAGTGATCTGCGAGCGGTCGGGAATCCGTCGTCTCAGCTCGAGGGCGGCGTGGATGGCGCTTTGCGAATGGTATTCGGCCGGCCAGAACTTGATCGACGTTTTCTTGATCATGAAATCCGAACCTCCCGCCTCGCCCCCCAATTTGGGCAGGCTGAAAGGCCCGGAGACCTGTTTGAAGAATCCCAGGTCCCCCTCGAAGATCGGGGCGGGACCGGTGAGGCCCTCGGCCGCCAGCAGGGCGGCAAACACGCCGTTGCGCGAGGCGTTGGCAAACGCGCAGCCCTTCCATTCCGAAAGCTCGCCCGCCCGCGTTTGACGCAGCGCCACGTTAGGCGTTCCAGCCAAGTTGAGCGCCTGGCCGATTCGATCGGCATTGAGTCCCAGCAGCCGGGCCGCGGCGGCGGCGGTCGAGAACGCGCCGTATGTCACGTGGTCCCATCCGTGCTTGCGGATCGATGCCGCGTCGCACAGCCGGCATTGAATCTCGTACGCCAGCACGGTGGCCGTGATCAACTCGCGGCCGTTTGCGCCCGCGACTTCCGCCGCCGCCAGCACGGCGGCGAAATTGTCACTCGGATGGGCCGGCTCCAACGACAAGTAGGTGTCGTTATAGTCGAGGTACCGAAAGAGAACGCCGTTCGCGAAGGCCGCCAAGTCGGGACTGGTCTTTGTGCGTCCGCCGAGAAAGCTGGCTCCCGGCCGGCAGGCGACGCGCGACGCGATTCGCCGTGCTACGCAGGCCGCGCCCGCGTCGTACGCCCCCAGGGCACAGGCGAGCGAGTCGATCAACCGACGCCGCACCTCGTGGACAGTCGCCTCGTCAAGTTGTTCGAACTGAAGCCGGGCCGCGTACTCCGCCAGACGGTTTGCCAAATGCATCGATCGGTCATTCCTCATCAAAGTCGGCGTCGGGCGTAAGAGAGAGTGCGGCCGCCCGGAAGCGCTCACGCGGCGACATGCGGTCATTTACCGTCCCCGGAGTCGCCATGCCGCACGGCGATGGCGGTGGCGGTCGCATAGGCGCGGCAGTGGGAGATCGAGATCAGGACTTCGTCGATCCCGAATTGGCCGGCCATATCCCGCGCGGTTCCGAGGATGTTGATCACGGGCTGTCCCGATCGTTTTGTCGCCACTTCGATGTCGAGCCAGCCGACGCCGCGCGTCCAACCGGTGCCCAACGTCTTCATCACGGCCTCTTTGGCGGCCCAGCGTCCGGCGAAGTGCTGGTACGACTCCTTGCGCCGCTGGCAATAACGGATTTCTTCTTCCGTGTAGACCCGCTGCAAAAAGTGCTCGCCGTGGCGCTCGATCATTTGACCGATGCGGACGATCTCCACGATATCGGTGCCGACTCCCAAGATCATGGTCGTCTTTCCCAAGCTCGGCTGCGGGCGTGGCCGTTGGAGGGTCATGCCTCCAGCTTAGCGGGCGGGCCGGACGCCTCCAACCGTGCCGCTGGCGCCAACCGGCGAAAGTTCCATGTTCCGGCCAGGCTCCCCAGTCCGATTTCGAGAATCCAGATTGCTTGCGCAATGGGTCGCGATTGGATGCCCAACTCGGACACTCGAAACTGGAGGTAATCGGCAAACGACGTGCCTCGGGCGCCGATTGTTCGGCGCACGTCGTTGACAACCTGTTTTGACTTGGGATCGTCCGGCAATCGGACTGATTGAAGCATCCGCAACGCGGCTGCCCGTTTGGGATTGGCGACGAGGGCCCGCTCTTCGGCCGCCCGATAGAGCCGGTGCGACTCGACCGCCATTCCGACCTGCCCGCAAAGAATCACCAGGAACACGACGCCGGATCCGACGGCCTTCGAGGCCGACGGCAGTTCAAACGCTGAAGCCAGCCGGGCGGCGACCCATCCGGCAAACACTCCATACCCGATCGCGAACAGCCCCAACATTTTCACCCGCGGCGGCAGATAGACGGCAGCCAGGGAAATCGACGCCGTCGCCACCAGAAACAGCACCAGCCACGAAAACCAGCCGTTTCGGCGGCGGGCCGGAGCCGTGTCGGGTTGATCGGGAGCGGGCTCGGCCATTATTTTAGATTTCGTTGGGTTGAGGGGACCTTGGACCGTCGAACTGTTATTTTCCCTTTTTCAACCGGGCCGAGCCAGGGTGCGGGTCGTTGACCGATGGGGCCGTCTCAAGGAGAGGAATGTGCTTGAGCGTTTGTCGATTCCGGTGACCGCGTTTCTATACTTTTTCGCCGGACCGTTACTCGGGCCGGCGGGACCGCTGCACGCGGCCGACGCTCACAGCCGTCCGCTGATCGAGTACGTCAAAAAGCCCGATCCGAGTTACCACTGGACGAAAGTGGCGGAAGGGACGATCGGCCAGGCCCAGTTTGCCGAGCTATTGCTCACGTCGCAGACGTGGAAAAACATCGTCTGGAAGCACCAATTATTCATCATCAAGCCGAACAACGTCGACCCGGCGGCCAAGGAAGCCATCCTGATGATTACGGGAGGGGCCTGGAAGCCCGAGCTGGAACAGGCCGGCCGCACGCACGACGTGCCCCGGGAGGCTCAGGTTTTGGCCATGGTGGCCTCGCACCTTCGGGAGCCGGTGGCCGTGCTGAAGGACGTCCCCTTCCAGCCGATTTTTGACGGCAAGACCGAGGACGAAATCATCGCCTACACGTTCGATAAATACCTCCAAACGGGCGATTCCGATTGGCCCCTTTTGCTGCCGATGGTCAAAAGCGCCGTCCGCGCGATGGACGCCGTCCAGGCGTTCTCCAAGAAGGAGTGGTCCCTCGACATCGAAAAATTCACGCTGGCCGGGGCGTCGAAGCGCGGCTGGACGACCTGGCTGACGGGAGCGGTTGACAGCCGCGCCGCCGCCATCGTTCCAATGGTGATCGACACCCTCAACATGAAACCCCAAGCGAAGCTACAGCTCCGGAGTTTCGGCGAGTTCTCGGAGGAGATTAAGGACTATACGGACCGCAAACTGCAACAGCGGATGGACGGCCCCGCCGGTCAGGCGCTGCGCGACATCGTCGATCCCTTTTCCTACCTCGAGATGCTGAAGTTGCCCAAGCTGCTCATGATGGGCACCAACGATCGCTACTGGCCGTTGGAAGCAGCCAGTCTTTACTGGAGCGACTTATTGGGCGAGAAGTATCTTCTCTACGTGCCGAATAACGGCCACGACCTGCAGGATCTGCGGCGGATCGTGGGAAGCGTTCTGGCTTTCCAGGAGCACGTCGCCCTGGGAAAGCCGCTCCCCAAGGTGACGTGGAAGTTCGACCGGGACGCCTCTTCGCTGCACCTGATCGTCGAATCGGACTTGAAGCCGGCGTCCGTGGTCGCTTGGACGGCAACGGCTAAGTCGCGCGACTTCCGCGAGTCGAAATGGACCTCGCAGCCGGCCCGGCTTGAAAACGGCAAGTACCGTTTCGACCTCCCCGTTCCCGCCAAAGGCTTCGCCGCGGCGTTTGGAGAGGCCACGTTCGCCAACGGTTCAATCCCCTATTTCCTTTCGACCAATGTGCGGATCGTCGGCAAGAGCGACAAGGAACCGGTGGCCTCGAAAAGGGGCGGGTAAGAGGCCATGCGGACGAACTTCGAGGCCATCTTCGATCTAAGAATTGTCACGGTGCCTCTCTCCTCGCTGATCCTCTTGCGATGAGCCGCGCTCATTTTTCCATGTCGACCCGCACTTCGTACGACTTCAGCTCGGCGACTTGGTTTTTGACGGCGGTCTCGCTCAAAGGGTTGCCCTTGAGATAGAGATGCCAGTAGGGGGCAAAGCGGCGGTCCCCCTGGGCGTCCTTCTTCGCCATTGCCACCAGCGGGGCTAGGTCGCTGATCTTGTTCCCCTCGAGCATTGTGTGCCGCAGTTCCGTCATCCCGGAAAGGGGCGCCACGTCGGTGATCTGGTTGTTCCGCAGATCGAGCGACTCGATCCACTTGAGTCCTTTGAGGGGCGAAAGGTCTGCCACCTGGTTGCCTTCGAGGTAGAGAGAGGCCAGCTTGTCCATTCCAGCCAACGCCTCCAGCGACTTGATCTTGTTGCGGGACAGATCGAGCGACATCATTTTTTTCAGATTCTTCAACAGCTCAATGTTTTCGATCCGGTTGCCGTCGAGTCGCAGGTATTGAAGTTTGACGAGCGGCGCCAGCGGAGCCACGTCGACGATCGCGTTTTGCGAAAGATCGAGAGATTGGATGTTGATCAGCCCGGCCAGCGGCTTGAGGTCTGAGAGGACGTTACCGGCCAGATCGATCAGTTCCACGTTGATGCATTTCTCCAGGCCGGCGAGATTGGCGATCTTCCTGCTTTTCGCCCGAAGAAAATAGATGTTTTTCAGGTCGTCCTCTTTCAGCTCGTCTTTGTCGCCCTTTTTCAATTCCTCGCGGACGGCGGCTTCGAGGTTCTTGTCCGGGAAAAGGGTGCCGGCGGCACGCGCCGCATTCCCGAGGGCAAAGACCGCGGCGAAAAATGCCAAAACAAAGGTCGACTGAAGCCGGTTCATCGTGCTGCTTCCTCGAGAGGGAGGGAAATTGCGTGCTCGATCAGGTGGGAAAGACCGTCAACAGCCAGTCTAACGGGTCGGCTTGGGGGGTCTCAACTCAAATCGGTTCGCCGGATCATCGCAGAGAGGAACCGCCGGCCCGCTGCAAGAGGGCCTGATAACCACCGTCAGCGGGCCTGCCAGGGACGTGATGTCGCTGGCCGACCAGGGTCAGATCCGGGCTCGCCTCCAAAACATTCCACACGATCTCGTCATTCTCTTCCGGTTCGATGCTGCAGGTCGAATAGACGATTCGGCCTCCGGGATTGAGACGCTGACAGCCGGCGACGAGCAGGGCCCGTTGCTGCCGGGTCAATTCGTCGATCTGGGCCTCGTCGATCCGCCACCGCGCTTCGGGCCGTTTGCCCAAAACTCCGGTATTCGAGCACGGCACGTCAACGAGAACCACGTCAAACGGCCCCGGCGGCACGTCTTCGCCACGGGGGGAGACAAGCGTCGGCCGGACAATCGAGATTCCTAAACGGCGGCAGTTATCCTCGACGCGACGCAGCCGGTCGGCACGAATATCGGTGGCGATCACGGTCCCCGTATTTCGCATGCGCTCGGCAAGATGCGTCGTCTTGGCGCCGGGAGCCGCACAGAGGTCGAGAACCGTCTCGCCGGCGCGCGGCGACAGAAGGTCCGCGGCCTGCATGGCCGATTCGTCCTGCACAGAAAAGAATCCCTCCGCAAATCCCGGGAGGGAATCGACGCGCAGCGTGCCGTCCACCCGGATCGCCTCCGGCAGGCTCCCGGGGACGACGCGAACACCATGACCGGTCAGCATCTCGAGGACTTCGTCGCGATTCGCCTTGAGCCGATTGACGCGCAGCGACAGCGGGGCCGGCTCGTCAAACCAGAAGCCAAAGCGACAGAGCTCGCCCAGATCGAAGCGGTCTTGCCAGCGTTCGATCAACCAGCGGGGAAAGCTGAACGCTTCGGCCACGTAGCCGACCGGGTCGGCCGCCGGATCCCGAAACAGGCCGCGAGACAGCCGCCGATAGCGGCCGCCCCTGATCGGGAGTGCCGCCGCGGCCGGCTCGGCGGCGAATTGGTCCGTCAACAGCGATTGCACGGCTCGAAGGACGCCGTTGACGAAGCCGTCCCAGCCTCGGCCGCCGACTTGCTTCGCCAGCGCGACCGTCTCGTTGACAGCGGCATAGGCCGGAATCGCGTCCAGAAAGGCGAGTTGATACGTGCCGAGCTGCAGGAGCGTCCACAGCTCTCCCTCGATGCGATGGCGTGGCCTCGTGACGTAGGGCGCGAGGAGGGCGTCGAGCGTCGAGCGACGCCGCACGACACCGTTGATGAGTTCGACGGCCAGCCGCCGATCGTCGGAAGGGAAGTCCGGCGATCGTGCCAAAGTCTGATCGAGCAATTGAGAGACGAACTGACCGTGGTTCTTGTACTGGTCGAGCACGGCGAAGGCCGCGCTCCGCGCGTCCATCGCTCGGCTGCCAGATCTCTCTCGCGGGAAGCGTCGCCTTCGTGGCCGCATGCGACTCAGGCCTCGCCGTCGCAAAGGGCCTGTAGGTCGTCGAAGAACCGGGGATACGTTTTGGCCGTGCAGCCGGGGTCCGCGATGCGGATGCCGGGGACTTTCAGGCCGATGAGGGACAAGCTCATCGCCATTCGATGGTCGTCGTAGGTTTCAATCGTGGCGGCGCGAGCGGGACCGGGATGGATCGTCAGCCCGTCGTCATGCTCGTCCGCGGCAATCCCCAGCCGGCGCAGCTCGGTCGCGACGGCGTTGATGCGGTCGGTCTCCTTGTGCCGGATATGCGCCACGTTGCGGATTCGCGTCGGCCCCGCCGCAAACAAGGCAACTGCCGCCAACGTCTGCGCGGTGTCGCTGATGTCATTCATGTCGACGTCGATGCCGCGCAGCGCTTTGCCACAAACCGTAATCGAAGATTCGCCCCACCGCACTTCGCACCCCATCTGTTGGAGGACCGTGACGAAGCGGACGTCGCCTTGCAGCGAGCCGCGGGCCAAACCTTGCACTGTTACCTCGCCCCCGGTGATCGCCGCGGCCGCGAAAAAGTAACTGGCGGCCGACGCATCGGGTTCCACGTCGTACGGGATGCCGCGATAGCGTTGAGGGACGGTCCGATACCGTCCGCTCGCCGCCTGCTCGACGTTGACGCCGAAGGCGCGCATCATCCGGATTGTCATTTCGACGTAAGGTTCCGAGACGAGCCCGCCTCGCAAAACCAGCTCCACCGGACCGAGCGCGGAAGGCGCCGCCATCAGGAGGGCGCTCAGGAACTGGCTCGACGTTTCCGCCGCGACGTGGGCCGTCCCTCCGCGCAGTTGAGAACCCGTCACGACGACCGGCGGACATCCGTTTCCCTGCTGGCAGACCGCGTTTCCGCCCAGAACGTTCAGGGCTTCGCACAGGTCGCCGATCGGACGCTGTCGCATCCGTGAGTTGCCGTCGAGCCGATAGGTTCCGCAGCCCAAGCAGGCGACTGCCGTGAGGAACCGGATACTGGTGCCGCTGTTTTCAAGCCAAAGGTCGGCCGACGCGGCAGGCGGCCGGCCGGCGCATCCCACAATCTGGGCCGTGCAATCGGAGGGGTGGTGCATGATCGGAAGACCCAGCCGTCGCAGGCTTTCGACCATCACCCGCGTGTCCTGGCTGTCCAGAACGCCGGCGAGGCGCGAGCTCCCTTCGGCCAGGGCCGCCAGGACCAAGGCTCGGTTCGTAATGCTCTTGGAACCGGGCGGACGCACGCTTCCGTGGATCGGCCGAGTGACAGGAACGATCGATAGTGCCGACACGGGGTTACTTTCGACGCCTGACCCTGGAAAACCGGCTGCCGGCTCGTGCACCGGCCGCAGCTTCCTTCATTGTAGCGGGCACCAGCAGGCCGGACACGTCGCCGAATTGCCATGGATTTGACAGAACGTTCCGCCGATCGCGCACTCTGGGAGACTCCCTCAAAGTCGGACGTTTCCGGCCGGAGTTGGCGAGCCGCCTCCGGTTTCCAAGCTTCGTTCAAAGAGCCGGATGGCAGCCTCCGATACCATTGAAATCCGAATTGCCGGACTGGATAGGCCGGATCGTATAGGCCGGATACGACAGATTGACCAACTGAGGATCGGCAGGGATGAACGTCCGGCTGTTTCTGCTCATCGCAATGACCGCGTTCTTCGGCGCGCTTTGGTCGTCCGATCAGCAGTATCAAGAGACCCAGATGGCGGCCGCTCGTGCGGCGCGGAAACGAACGGCAGAACGTGAGGCGGCGTTGGTGAATCGGCGCGTCGCCCCGAGAATGGGTGCGCTGCGATCCCGACGTCTCCGTTTGCCGCGTCTTCGTGGGTGGCGCCTTTCATCGCGACTCCTTCGTTCGCTGTGCCAATCCGCGAACCGGTCGTTGCCCCGCGTGTCGCGCCGAACGCGCCTGCCCCGAGTGTCACCCCCACGCAAATCGTTTCCCTCATTGTGTCGTTCCGTAGGCCAAGTTTTCGCTTCGACGGGGGCCGGCCTCTCGACGACGTCAGGCCGGCCGAAGGCGCGGATCCCGGGCGGAGCCTTGAACGCGATCTGGCGGGACTCATCCGATGGGCCAACGGTGTCCGTTTCGAGATCGAGGGCCAAACGTGCTGGATGCGGTGGCAAGTGCGGCGGACCGCTTTTTTCGGTCAGCGGCGCGTGCTCAGCCTGCTTAACCAACAATTGGACTGGTGCGCTCTTGTCCAGAAGCTCGCTCGCTGGACGCTTGGGCAGCTTGACCCATCCGTGAAGAATGCCGCCGTTCCCGGAATTGCCGAAGAACGTTGACGTCGTTTTCAAGAGTTGTTCGCAGTGCCAACTCGGCACGACCGCCAATGTCTTCCACCCTTTTTATCCGTTTGCCGTCATCGGCTGCGTTTTTCTCAAACTCCCTTGCCCCTTTTTGCATGCCTGGGGACTCGGTGCGCCCCCGCGGTTTGAACTGGGTCCAATACTTGAACAAGGAAACGGCCGCGGAGCCAGTGTGGCGAGCGAAGATGTCCGCAGTGACAGGTCTTGGATGAAGAGGGGCGTTCGATGCGGTGTGCTGTACGCTGCCCGCTTGCGGGAGTGATTTTCATCTCGTTGGCATGGCCGCTCGCCGCCTCGGCGGCGGAAACGCGATCGGACACCTGGCGGCACGATTTCGAGATCGCCGAATCGGAGGCGAGACAACTCGGCCGTCCCATGTTGGTGCACTTTCACGCCAAGTGGTGCGGCCCCTGCCAGGAGATGGAGCACGGCGTCCTGCGAGATCCGGTCCTGCTCAAACAGCTTCGCACCGGATTTGTTGCCGTGAAGGTCGACTCCGACGAGCGGCCCGATCTTCGCAAACGCTTCCGGATCGAAAGGCTGCCGAGCGATGTTTTCCTCGATCCGAGAGGGTACGTGCTGAGCCGGTCGTCGGGTATTCACGATCGGGAATCCTATCTGGAACTCGTGGCCCGAATCGACGCGATGTTTGCCCAGTCGCGGTCCACTCAGATGGCTTCGCAGATGAAGCCGTTGATGACCGAGTCGCCGCGAGCGACGGAATCGCCCATGCCTCTTGGGCCGACTCCTCCGCCGATCGCTCCCGACCCCGTTGGACCAAGCGGCGCCGAACCGGGGCCGATTGCAGCCGCGATCGGGACGCAGCCGGCCTGGGATTCCAATCCACGGTTTTCTCAACGGCGATGGATGAGCCTTGGGATGAAGGGGTTCAGCCCGGTCGCCTTGGTTTCCCGGAGACAATGGGTGCAGGGAGAACAGCACTTCGCCGCCGAATACAAGGGGATCGTCTATTTCCTGGCGTCTGCCCAAGAGCTGCGGCGATTCCAGGAGAGTCCCGATCGCTTTGCGCCCCAAATCTTAGGCTGTGATCCGGTCATTCTCGATATTGCCGACCGGGCCGTGCCGGGAGACATTCGTTACGCCGCCTTCTTCGACGGGGAGCTGTATCTGTTTGTGAGCGATAAGTCGCGGCAGATTTTCAAGAAGGATCCACGCCGATTCCTCCGAGCGAAGCACGTTTTAAAGGTGGACGAATTGGATGAGAAGCGCTTAGAATAGCGGTAGAGGCAAACAAACGTCCGCCTCGAAGAATTCGGCGACGCCGACCAAGAGATCAATTGACACGGTTCTCGGGAAAGCTATGATAGGAGCAGTCTTGGAGCCTGTTCCCCTTCAAGCGAAACGGCGTTGCGGTCCTAAGCCCGGCAGGGCAGGGATGGGCAACGAAAGGGGAGGGCTCATCGGCTAGCCGACTTCCCCGCTTGTGGAAGTCTTCGTTATCGAAGCCCTGTGATGTGTTCTTGGGGGCTTGATGACGAACGGACCCGTCGGCCCAGCACGTGCTTCGCTTGGCTTTCATGAGGCAAGAGAGCGCCTGTGTGGGAAAATCGGTGTCAGGGCAGCACCGTCTTTCTCGATGGACTCGTTTGAACGTGAAGCCCCGATGTGCATTACGGCCGTCGGGCAATGGCTGCCTCTCCTGGGACCGTGTGAGCGGTCCAGATGGTGCGTGCCAGCGCCGCGACAGTGGGTGTGGGCGCGAATCAGAGGCAGTCCAGGCAGGCTGGATACCTGAAACCAGCCGAAATATAAAGCCAGCCGGATATATGAAGCGAGCCGGATACGTCAAGCCAGCCGGTTATGTGAAACCAGACTGGGTTGCGCGATCCGGTAGCTCGGCCGTGCAATGGGCCGCCCGGCAATAGCTGGCAAAACCCAATCCGCTGGCGCCGATTCGTCAGCGCGACGAGGCGTACGGAAGAAAGGCCGCCGAGAACGGGTCGGCGTCCTCAAGGTCGTGTTTCCCTGGTAGGCGGGGCATTCAACAGCTCCCGACGGACCAACGACGGCTTGGCTTTTTCCAAATCCTCGCCCCATTTTTGTGGGGAGAAGGAATCTCTCCCGCTCAAAGCTGGTGTTCGAAACTCAACCTGAACTAAACGGTTCAGGCGATCACTGCGGCCTATTGGTACTTGTTCACTGGATAAATGCGAATGACCGATCAAAGTTCTGGTTCCCCGGCCCGCGGTCGACGTCGGACGCCTCGTCGCACGGAAGAATCGCCCGAAGCACATTTGCCCGAAGAACCGCGGGGCAACGAGGACGACTTCGGCGCCGGCGTCGAGGATGCCCCGGAACCATGGGAATCGCGTGCGGAGGCCTTCGACTCCGGCTCGGATGATTCGGACCGCAGTGATCGCGACTTAGGTGAGCACGACTCGAGCGATTCCGGCCCGGGCGATTCGGAATTGGGTGAGTCGGGGGCTGAAGTAGACCGGCAAGGCTCCGGCTCCGGGGGTTTCGAACCTGGAATGCCCCGCCGCCGTCGCCGTCGCCGTCGCCGCCGGCCCGCGGGCGGGTATGGCGACCAGCCGGCCGGACCGCCGCAGCGCGGACAGCGCGGCGGCCATTTTCCGCACCATCCCCAGCGCGGCGGCCGGCCGCGGGGGCGGCCAATGGGGCCGCCGCAACCGAGATCCACGCACGCTCCGCGGACGAATGGACAAGAGGCGAGCGGCGTCGCCGAGGGGGTGCTGGAGCTGCATCCCAAGGGTTACGGATTCCTGCGCGATATCAAAAAGGATTACGCGGCCCAGGAGACTGATCCCTTTGTCTCAAGCTCCCTTATCGAGAAGTACAGCCTTCGTCCGGGCATTCTGATTCGCGGGGAAGTCGGTCCAGGCTCGAATTCACAGGGACCGCGGCTGAGGTCGATCGACTCGGTCGATGGCCGCACGCTGGATGAGTTCGCGAAGATCAAGAAATTCGACGAATTGACTGCGATCAATCCCTTCGAGCACATCAAGCTCGAGACCGGGCCGCAGCCGATCAGCATGCGCGTCATGGATCTGACTGACCCCCATCGGCAAGGGCCAGCGGGCGTTGATCGTGGCCCCGCCTCGGACCGGCAAGACGATCCTTCTCCAGCAGATCGCCGACGCCGTCAGTCGCAACCATCCGGAAATCCATCTCATCGTCCTCTTGATCGACGAGCGTCCCGAAGAGGTGACGGAGATGCGCCGCAACGTGCACGGCGAAGTGATCGCCTCCTCCATGGATCGCGACGTCGAGAGCCACGTCCGCACGAGCCAGCTCATCATGGAGCGGGCCAAGCGGATTTCGGAAGCCGGCGGCGAGGTCTTCGTGTTGCTCGACAGCATCACGCGTACTGCACGGGCCTTCAATAAATGGGTCGGCAACACAGGGCGGACCATGTCGGGCGGACTGGACGTCAAGGCGATGGACATTCCGAAGAAAATGTTCGGAACGGCCCGACGGTTTGACGAAGGGGGATCCCTGACGGTCGCCGCGACGGCTCTGATTGACACCGGCAGCCGGATGGACGAGGTGATCTTTCAGGAGTTCAAGGGAACCGGCAACATGGAAATGGTCTTGAGCCGCGATTTGGCCGACCGCCGGATTTGGCCATCCATCGACATCACTCTCTCTGGCACACGCCGGGAGGAAAAAATTCTTCCTTCCGAGGCGCTGGAAAGCATCGTCATGCTGCGGCGGAGCCTGGTCTCCATGAGTCCCGTGGAAGCGATGGAGCAGTTGATCAAAACGCTGCAGCGCTTCCCGACGAACAAAGAGTTCCTGGCGAAAGTGAAATCGGTGCTCTAGGAACCTGTCGAGATCCAGGTCGATCCCGGAAGCAACCCCCGCCCGGTGCGATCAAGGGCACGGGCAGGGATAATACCGGTAGTAATGCCACGGACCGTTCCATAGCGTGTCTGTTGCGAACAGGCTGCCGGAAAAGACGGCGGGCCGCTGCATCGAGATCCCATTGCGATGCCGGCTCTCAATCCGGGCGAGGCGTTCGCGGGCTTCGAGACTGGCCCGCTCGTAAATCCGCTGTTCCGCCGTGGTCATGTGCCGGCTGGTGGACAGAGCGGCGTCTTTCTCGTAGACGTTTTGATCGGGGGAGTCCGCCAGAAGAGGGGCCGCAGATCCTAGTGCCACGCACATGCCAAGGCCGGTCAATAGTTTCCACATGCTCGACTCCCGGAGATTTGCCCGCTTTGAAGACGCACTCGAACGATCCTATTCCGAATAGATCGGTCGTGCCGATTGCAGAGTTTAGGACGGGTTGCTTTTAACTCCGGGAGACGATCCGGTCTGACGTCTTCCTTGCGGTCCGAACTCTTTCCGGACCATCTCGCGAAACACCCAAAGCGCAGCCGATCAGCATATCTTCGGCAGTGTCCGAGAATCCTCCTTTCGCTACACTCTGGCTTGAAGCGCTCTAAAAATCGAAGCGGGCGGACCATTTTGGATAAAGTCGAAGACCAGCGGCGGAAATAGCTCAAGTCGCTGTTAAGAGCGGAACGGCGGAGCTCTGGCCAACAAAAGACCGCCGGGAGGCATCACGCCGCAGACGCACCGAGGATCTGCCGCAGGGTGGCCAACGAGTCTTCCCCTCCCTCGACCAGACAGACGTAAACCACATCACCGTCTGTCCAGGCGACGCTGACCGTCTCACCGATAAGGGCCGGGAGATAGCCGCTGGACGGAGCGGCCGACAACGATTGGTCCACCGGCGGCGCGCGCATCTGGCGCAGGGGAACGACCGCCAACAACCCGCGGATCGGATGGCGCTGCCGACTCGGGATCACAAAGCCGTAGACCGCGAATTGATGCTTTCCGGAGGGGGCCGGCAGTCCCTTTGCAGACTGTCCGCAGCGCCACTCCAACTTCTGCCAGCCCGGATCCGCCGGCAGATGGCTCGCCGCTGGTTCGCCGTTGAAGTTCCGCAGGGCTTCCAGCGAGTCGAAATCGATCCGGGCAAGCTGGAGTCGGACCTCTTCGACCGACCACCGCGGAGTCATGAGCCAGATCACGCCGAAAAATCCGATCGCGGCGAACGCCAGGCAGGCCGCCACGGGGACCAAGCCCCGCCACAACGAGCGCTGCCGCCCGCGCGGCCCTTCCCCCGGCGCTTGGACAAAGTCGGCAGGCTCGGTCGTCCGATCAGCCGGCACACAAACCCCGTCCCCGACGTCATCGGGGGATCTGGCGCTGACTTCGGCGCGGCTTTTGGTGGGCTGTTCGCATGCGCCAGCAGCCGTTTCCAGAGCGGCAAGCTGCGCGAACAACCGCTCACGGGCGCCGCGCGGCACGTTGACGGCGCGCAGGCGCTCGACCGATTTTTCGATCGAGCCGCCGGCGGTACTGGACGGTCGACCGGCAGCGGCGGCACCCGGCCAAATGTGCCTCGGCGGCGGCGAGATCTCCTTCAGGAAGGCCGGACATGCCGGTCCCCTGGCAGTCGAGAATCTCAAGTGCGGTTCGACAATCCATCAGTCCCATCCAAAAATCCGCCGTCCCAATTCGCGCCGCACGACGACGACTGTCAATGGGTCGGCGAGGACTGCATCGTTTCCAGCCGCCGGCGTAAATACGCTTTGGCGCGAGCCAGGCGGCTCATTACAGTGCCGATCGGAACGTTCATCTGTTCGGCAATATCACGGTATGTGAAGTCATCAAAATAAAATAAAATCAGCGGCGTTCGGAACTCTTCCGGCAGTTCCTTCAGAATCTGCTGGAGCTCGTCGGAATCAACGATCGCATCGTGTGGGAGCTCATCCGCGGGTTCGGCGACCGCTCGGAGCGGCACCATTCGCGGCGATCGCCGCGAGGAAACTCGCGTCAAAAACGTATTTCGCAGGATGGCGCATAGCCACGCCTTGGCCGAATCCCGCTCGCGCAGTTGATTGAGCCGCCGATGAGCGGTTAAAAAGGCTTGTTGCGTCAGGTCTTCCGCCTCTTCGGCCGATCCGCAGAGCCGGAACGCATAACGGTATACCAGCGGGTAGTGGAGACACGCGAGCTCCGACAGGCTCACAGTGCGTCGACTTTCGTCCATGGCGACCTCGAAGATAAAGACACGGTCGAGGGTCAGTTTATTCCCGCAAGAAGGGACCGGAACGAACCGGCAACACCGGGCGATTGGCGTCTTTGCCCGCTCTGGGGTCCAGGGTAGGCAATCGGTGTTCCGATGTCCAATTTCCATTACCTCTTCGAGGCCTAAAACTTGGATTTTTCGGGGAATAAAACGCGGGCGATTCGCGTCCCAAAGCGGCTGCCGTGGCCTTGGCGATTGTCCTTACAGTCGATTTGACGATCTCTGGCGAAGGAGTTGAGAACGATGCGTAAGTCACGAGCACTCTTGGCCATCCTGGCTCTCGCGGGTTTTACGATCGGTTGCGAGTCCGAGGCGCCTAAGAAGCCGCCTGAGCAAAAATCGGATTTAGGCGCGCCGGCCAGTCCCCCCGCGGCCAATCCGCACCCAACGCCTCCGCCTAAGTGAGCCATTCGCTGCCGCCCGCCTTCGGGAGAATATGGCCTGGCAGCGTGCTGTCCCGGTTCACTCGCCGACGAACTTCCAGAACTCATCCTCCCCCTCCTCTTGAGGAGAGGCGGGCTGATTCTGCTGCGATCGTTGCGGCGAAGCGGCTGGCTTGCGGGCGGGGGGCTTTTGAATTTTGTTCGTCTCGGGCGATGCCGGCTTGGACGGCTTCGCCTTCGTGGCGGAAGGGGCGGGCTGCGGTGCTTCGGGCGCCGGCTTGGCCGAGCTTGACTGGGCCGAGCTTGACTGGGCCGAGCTTGACTGGGCTGAGCTTGACTGGGCCGAGCTTGATTGGGCCGAGCCCACCTTGCCGGGGCCCGGCTTGATTGAGCCCGCCTTAATCGAACCAGCCTTGGCCGAACACCGAGGGCACTTTCCGTTGCTGCCGAGCGGCGTGCCGCAATCGTTGCACAAGGCGACGGGACCGGCCGCCTTCTGCTCAAAAAAAGCGGTCCACTTTTCGTCAGACAGATCGGTTTGAGGTTCTACGGCGGCTTCCGGCGTCGGTTTGAAGGGGTTGGCCGGAATCTTATCCGCCAGCACAACCGAATCGGAGCTGAGGCGCGGATCCGTCGTGAGCTGTGCGACAATGTTCTCTTGCCGCAGGATTTCCGTGGCGGCCGACTTCCCGCTGGCAGCGTCTTTCGCCGAGACGTGCACCCGCGCCTGCGGATCGTAGCTGATCGTGACGTCGATTTTCGAGCCTTCCGGGAGATTCGGCGGCAGACCGTCAATCTTGCAGTCCCCTAGGACGACATACGGTTGGTCCCGGTCTGTGCCGCTCTCAACGATCACCAGGTGCACGCGTTTTTGATTGGGGACGACGGTGCCGAACTGCTGCGTGGCGGCGGTCGGCAGCGGCGTATTCGGCGGGATGAGGTAGTGAGGGATGCGGGTCTGCGTTGGCATGTCGCGCACCAGGATGCCAAGGTCCCGCGCGTTCACGCTCTGTTGCTTCACCTGGGCCAATCGCTCAGTGGCATCCTCGTTGAGGATCGAGCGGGCGAACTTGTCGTGGGCCAAGAGCATGCCGGCGTAATATGTCGCGCCTGGGCAATGGATAGATCGGGCGAGAGGGCCGTATTCAGAGTGCGTCCGCTGAGCTGTTTGAGCCGACCGCGGATCATCGGCATCCGCGACGCGCCACCGGTTACCAGGACGACGTCGACGTGCGCCCAACCCAGCTTGTTGTCCTTCAGCAGCTTGAGCGTGATCTCTTCGGTTCGGTCGACCAGCGGCTTGGTGAGCCTTTGGAACTGCTCGATTTCGACCTGGTAGGTTTTGCGGCGCCCGCCATGCGTGCAGGTAAGCGCGGCTCGCGGGCGCACGGAGAGGCCGCGTTTGGCCTGTTCGATTTCGAGTGCCAAAGCCTGCAGGCTTTCCGGCTCGCTGCGGGGATCGTCGCGGAATTCCTTCGCAAACTGCGAGCCGATGGCGTCGATCAACGCTTGATTCCAGTTGATTCCGCCCAAATGCAGATCGCCGCTGCTGGCGATCACCGTGACCTCGTTCTTGCGGTAACGGACCAGCGAAAGGTCGAACGTGCCGCCGCCGAGATCGTAAACCAGGATGCGTTGTTCGCCGGCCAGCTCCGTGAACCAAAGCCCTTCGCTTCCCAACACGTAGCAGAGCGCGGCGGCGACCGGCTCGTTGATGACGTCTACCCGCTCCAGGCCCGCGGCGTGGCCCGCCTGCACCGTCGCGTGCCGCTGCACGTCGCTGAACTGCGCGGGGACCGTGATCACGGCCTGCGAGATCGGCCCGATCTTCTCCTGCGCCGCCGACAGCAGTTTCTTGAGAATCAGCGCCGAAATATCGATGGGAGCATACGGCCGGCCGTTGATCCACCACCGCTTGCCGACGTCCCCCATGAACCGCTTGGCATTCTCGACGACGCGTTCCGGATGGCGGATCGAATTGCGCAGCGCTTCGGTTCCGACGGTCGGCTGCTCCCCCTCGAACAGCACGACCGACGGAGTGGAAAGCTCCCCTTCCTGGTTCGGAAGCGTGACCGGCTCGCCGCTCTCGTTCAGATGGGCGATGACCGAATACGTCGTTCCGAGGTCGATCCCGACGGCCTGTGTGGGAACCATATGCTCAGTCATGCTACCATTGATTGTAATGCGGAACGAGAGGTTTCGGAATGGGCTATCCGGCACGAAAAACCGTCGACTCGATCCCCCTTTTTCGGCGTTGGAAGCTGCGCCGGAAGGGTCGCGGCGCTTCGTGGGGCAAGCGGGCAGCTTGCCCGCTGTTTCTGATCCTCACTCTCTTCCTGATGATGGCAAGCGGAGTCGAAACTCGGACGGGCATCTTCTCCGATCCCTTACCCACCCATTATCGGACGCAAGGTCGATTCATCGCGGCTCTTGACCGGCCGATTTCCGCGACGTGGAAGGGCGTTGCGCTGCGTTCCGTACTGAGGCGCCTCTCTCACGAACGCGAGGTCTCCATACTGCTCGATCGCCGGGTGGACCCCGATCAGGAGGTCGAGATCGACACAGGGGAACGGTCGCTGCGTTCGGCCGTCGACGAGATCGCCCACCTTGCGCATCAGGCCGTTTCCCGAGTGGGTAATTGCCTCGTTGTGGCGCCGCCGGCGGCGGCTTTTCGCCTCCGGACGCTCGTCGCCCTCCGTGAAAAGGAGTTGGCCGCCCGCGACGTCGATTTTTCCGAGTCGCCTGGCCCGGCTGAGAACAGAGCGAGCAACAGTCCGCTGGGACGATCTCGACTGCCCGGCCGACATCGTGCGAAGGATCGGGCGGCAATTCGGCCTTTCGATTGCCGGGATCGAACACATCCCGCACGATCTGTGGGCCGGTGCCGTGGCCCCCGAGGCCACTGCCGCGGAGGCCCTTTCGCTCGTCCTCAACCAATTCGACCTGACATTTGAATGGACCGATCGCGGGGCCGGAGTCCGGCTCATCGCAATTCCCGCGACGGTCGCGATCGAGAGGAGCTACGCCCTTCACGGAAGATCCGCCGGCGAGACGCTGCGCACCCTTCACTCCAAAGTCCAGGGCCTGGAGGCCGAAGTCCGCGGCGGAAAGCTCGTTGTTCGCGGCTCCATCGAACAGCACGAAGCGGTCGCCGCCGTCCTCGGACTCTCGAAAGGTCCGATGCGCACGATGGGAAGGCGCCCGCGACGCCGCTGGATAGACAGTCCTTCACCTTGCAGGCTCACGGGGTCAGCCTGCCCGAACTCTTCGACGAGCTAAGAAAGCAGGGGCTCACGATTCAATACAATGCCGAGGAACTCCAGAAAGCCGGCATCGATCTGAAGCAAAAAGTCTCCCTCGACCTCCCCCAACTCCCCGCCCCGCAATTCTTCACCCGCCTCCTCGACCCGTACGGCCTGACGTTCCGCTTTGACCATACGGCGGTCGTTATCCAGCCGAAATAGCCATGAAAAACAACAGATTCGCCCGACGGCGTGAACCATGCCCTGTGATTGGGTGCATCCCGTTCGACGACACGAAAGAAGCACCAAGAGCGTGAACGCGCTGCGAGCCTTTGACCGGGCTTCAGTCATCCAAGCGGAAAAGCCGCTTGAGCGCTTCCATCAAGCCGTGGGGCGTGCCGTTGCGGGCTTCGTCGCGGAGGGCTTCCAAGGGGGGATGCAAGAGTTTGTTGACGATGCGCTCGATTGAACGCTGGATCGTCTGGCGGTCATCGTCGTTCAGGTGGGCGAGTTTCGCGAAGAGCTGGCACTCCTCCTCTTCGCGGACTTGCCGCCATTCCTCCCGCAGCTGTGAGATGATCGGGCCGGTCGCCTTGTGGTAGATGTCGTGAACGAACCGGCCCGTCTCTTCCTGGATGATCCGCCGGGCGCGGTCGATCTCCTTGGCCCGCTGGCGGCGGTTCTTTTCACACGTCGCTTCCAGCGCCTCGATGTCGTAGAGAAAAACGTTCTCGTCCACGTCGCCGACGGCCGGAGCGAAGTCGCGGGGCGTGGCGAGATCGAGGATGAAGACCGGTTTCTCGCCCGCGCGTCGCCGCACGGCGGCAAAGCGGGTCGCGTCGACGATCGGCCGGCCGGCGCCCGTCGTGCTTACGATCACGTCGGCCTGGGCCATCCAGGCGTCCAACTCGTCGAACGGTCGGGCCGTCCCGCCCCACTCGGCAGCCAATCGCTCGGCACGCTCGAGGCTACGATTGACGACGACGATCTCGCGAACCCCTTCGTCCTTCAAATAGCGCAAGGTCTCCTCGGCCATCTCGCCGGCGCCGATCACCAAGACGGTCTTGTCGTGGAACCGGTCGAAAATGCTCTTGCCGAATTCTCCCACCGCGACGCTGGCGATCGAGACTCGCCCCTCGGCCAGGGCCGTCTCGCTCCGCACGCGGGCCGAGACTCGCATCGCCCCTTGAAAGAGCGCATGCGTGAGCGGTCCGCAGGCGTCGTTCTCCTGGGCCACGCGGTAGGCCTCTTTCACCTGGTTGACGATCTGTGGCTCTCCCAGGACCATGCTGTCGAGACTGGAGGAGACCTCGAACAGGTGCCGCACCGCCTCCGGCCCTTTCTGCGCCAAGAGCGTGCCGTACAAATCGTCCCGCGGAACGCCGTGAAACTGCGACAGGAACTCAGCGACTTGCTCTTCCGTCGGCGGCTGGCCGGCGGCGTCCCGGCCGACGTTCGGACCGGCGTCGTCTTGGGCGGTGTAGATCTCGACCCGGTTACACGTCGAAAGGACGACGTGTTCGGACTTGGGGAAGATGGTCCTCAGCGATTGGTAGGCACGGCTCAACTGTTCGGCCGAAGCAAACGCCAGCCGTTCGCGGACGGCCAGCGGCGTCGTTCGGTGGCTGCAGTAGACGACCTGCACGTTCATCGCCGGAGGGTCTCCGTCGTGGCCATCGAGAGGGTGGGGATGGTCCGGGCTCGCCGGCGCCGAACCTCGTCGGCCGGTGTCCCCCGGTGAGGACTTGCAGGCCGATCAGCGTGACCAAGAGGAACCCGAACGCGTAGAGGGTCCGCAGGGCAATCTGTTTGCCGCCGAGATGGTCGGCCCGCAACAGCCAGAGGAAGAAGGCGACCATCACGATCCAGACGATGGCACTTCCCACCACCAACGGATCGGCGAAGCTGATCGGTCCGGGCGTGTTTCGCGAGAGGAAGACGAGACGCACTCCCGTCAACAGGCCCAGCGTCAGAAGAGGGATCGAGACGATCACCGACCACCAATTCAACCGCGCCAGCGTCGCAAGGCTGGGGAGCAACAGGCCCGTCTTGACGGGCTGCCTGTGCTTCAGCCGACGGTGCTGAACGACGTACATGAGGCTGAAAACAAAGCCGACGATCACGCCGACAATGCCGAAGACGAGAAATGACGCATGGAGCATTCCCCAGCCGCGAAGCGCCGCCTGCTGGGCGTTGCGGGCGGCCAGGTCGGTCGCCCCGGCGAGTGCCGGGCTGGTCGCATCTCCCGCCAGGTCCGAAGCGCCGATCAACAGCAAAACGACCGGAAGTACGAACAACCCCATCGGTATGTCGCGATCGATGATCCACAAGACCAGCGACAAGAACAGGTAAAAGACCACTGCCGTCCAAGCCAGGACGAGCAGCCAGTCATGGCCCGAGCTCAAGAGCGGAGGGAGGTCGGCCGCGTTGCTGCGCTCGACGAGGTAAATGCTTTGGGCCAGGAGGCCGGCAAACCCGAACCCCAGGCCAAGAGCCCGCAGCAGTGCGCCCCCCCGCAAGAGGCGCAGGCCGTCCAGCGCCAGCGCGACGACATAGCTGGCAAAGAAACAGAATACGTGGACGTTGGCCATTTCTTCATTATAGCCATAGCCGCGCTGGGCGAGGGGGACGCGTGGCCGTTGACCTCAGGCTCCTCTTCCGTCGAACCTTACACGGGTTCCGCGTCGAGGCCGTAGTCCTGGATCTTTTTGTGCAGCGTATTGCGGTTGATGCCCAGCCGGACGGCCGCCTTCGTCTGGACCCCTTGACAGACGCTCAAAACGTGTTGAATGAGCGTTTTCTCCGCCAGCGAGACGACGTAATCATAGACCCCGCTCCCGGAGGAATCGGTATCGGTCATGCCGCGAGCGACCAACTCTCGGCACAGCGAGGCGATGTCCCGCGGACGGTCGCGCCCGACGCGGACCGCCGCCAAACCCCGCACTTGCGGAGGAAAGAGATCCAAAGTGAGGACGTCTCCTGTTGCCAGCACAATGGCGCGCTCAACGTAGTTCTGCAGTTCGCGCACGTTGCCGGGCCACGAATAGTCTCGCAGCGCGGCGAGCGTCTCCTTGGAAATCAATGGAGGAGGTCTCCGGTTCAGGGCCGCATACGACGTCGCGAAGAATTCAACCAACGGGGAAATGTCTTCCCGGCGCTCCACCAACGGCGGCAAATAGATCGGCACGACGTTCAGCCGGTAATACAGGTCCTCGCGAAACCGATCGGCTTCGATCTCGTGCAGCAGGTCGCGATTGGTTGCGGCGACGACCCGGCAATCGACTCGGATGGTTTTGGTGTCCCCCACCCGCTCGAATTCGTGCTCTTGCAGCACGCGGAGCAGCTTGACCTGAAGCTTGTAGCTGACCGAGTTGATCTCGTCGAGAAAAATCGTTCCGCCATGGGCCGCTTCAAACCTGCCTGTCCGGCTTTCGACTGCGCTTGTAAAGGCCCCTTTGACGTGACCGAAAAGCTCGCTTTCCAGCAGGCTTTCGCTCAAGGCTCCACAATTGACGCGAACAAATGGGCCCGTTACTCGTGGGCTAAGGCGGTGCAAAGCCCGAGCGACCAGCTCCTTTCCCGTCCCAGTCTCTCCTGTCAACAACACCGTGGCAGACGTCGCGGCGACGCGCCGCGTAAGGTTGTAAACCTCTTCCATCACGGCACTCGTGCCAACCATGCCCTCGAAGCCGACAGTTGTCTCGGAATCGTTCATTGCATGATTGACGGCCATAGTCGCCTGCATAGAAGGCCAGCCCCGGGTCTGCGGATGCCGGTTGCATCTTATGCCATGTTTATAGGCGACCGATACGGTTTGCAACCCATTTCTACAGAACAGGCTGACAAAAACGCCATATTGCACTCACGAGCGGTCAGAGAGGCCGATCAATGCCTGCGATTTGGGCGTTACTCTTCGCCATGTGCACCGTAATTGCGCAAATGGAGGGACGCTTTAACGGTGCTCAGTCTAGCTTAGCCGCTCGGTCCTCGGGCGCACTCAGCGTGCCGCGCGTCAGCGTGTTGGCGGGGCGGGGACCGGCGCACTTTGGAAGCGGCTGCTGACGCGTCTTGCGTTGGGCTTGAGAGAGCCGATTGCGGCGGCCAACGCGGTTGTCAACTCGGGCGACTGTGCCGAACGCCAAGCCGCCTCTAGCTCGGCCACTTGAGCAGCGGAGAGAAGTAGTCCGTGGCGCTGGATGTGTGCAACCAGATAGCGGGCCGCCGCTTCGCGGATAGCAGGATCCAGACGTTCGCTTATGGCGAGCTGTTCGAAATGTCGTTGGACAGACCCGGTTGGGATTGCCGCAAGAGCCGCCAGCGCGTTGGCATAGACTGACCGATCGGTCGAAATGATCATGAGAGCCGACTCGGCGCCGTCCAGATTGAAGACTTTGGTTCGGTTCGCATTGGCAATCGACGCCAACCACGACGTGGCGTCGACGACACGCTCCGCCTGGTTGGCGGGAGGGGCCGCCAGGGCCATGGCCCGTTTGAGAAACCCCCCCACCTGCACCTCGACGTTCTGCGGCGTCGCCGATTCAACCATGTACTCGACCTGCGGATAATGCGTCAGCAAACCCCTGATTTCAGCCCGCACTGATTCCGGCCCATAAATGAGCAGCGGGATTCTGAGCGCTGCGCGCATCGGCCCGCAGGTTCGAGATCGTCTGCGACAAGGGCCAGCGGATGACGTTGACCTGCACGGCGACGAGCACCACGTTGGACCGCCGGACCGCCATCTCAAAACCCTCGCGGCCGGTCGAGGCAGTAACTGTTTCGAAGCCGATCTGGTTCAAGAGACCGGCCATTTCATTTCCCTGCTCGCGGTTGGTGTCGATCACAACAGCAAACGGCGAGGGAGTTCCGGATATCACCCGCGTCAAGACCTCCACGACGCGCTGCGCACCACGGAACGGCGTCTCCGGGTTGCTCCGCAGGATGGCGACGGCTGCAGCATATTGGACCTCCGGGTTCGGATCATTGAGCGCCGCCAAGAGGGGAGACCGCGAGCGGCGAGAGCCGTAGACTTCCTCGCGCGCTCCGACAGCCGCCAATGCATGGAGCGCCCCAATCTCCACGGCCGGATTGCCCAAGGCCAGGCCGAGCGCCAGCGTGCCGGAGGCGACATCCGGTCCGGCCGTCAGCGCGAGATTGTGAGCGGTCCCCGGTCCCAGCGGAGGGGGGCTCGCGATGTGGTCGACGCCGCCTTCTTTCGGGCCGTGCGCGTCCCACGCGAAGTCGAGGGCCAGAAACAGAACTTGCGCCTCTCGATCTTCGGGCGCCAGCGCGATCGCCTGGCGCGCAAACCGCAGACCGGTGTAAAGGGACGCAACGACCGGTGCCAGCCGATTGCGAACAACCGATTGTGACTCTTCGCTCCAGCTCCAGAGATCGGTTTTGCCCTCGCTCGTTGGCCAGGCGATGCGATTGGCCAAGGCGTCTTTTGCCAGCGTCTTTAACTCGGTCGCGGCTCCGAAAGAGGAGACTCCGTCCCCTTTTTCGGTCGGCACGCCCAGAATGCGGGCCAGCGCCGTTCGGGCCGCCGCGCGGATCCCGGCAGGCAGACTGCGGTCGAAGGCAGGGTCCAGCAGGTAGGGAATCGCCGCCTTCGACCCGACGAGGCCGAGCGCTTGGATCGCACCGTGGCGGATCGAGTCGTTCGTCGATTCGATCGCTCCACAGAGGACCGGCACAACCTGACCGCCCATCTGCGCGAGCCCCTGCACCAGCACGCCAGGCTCTTCATTTGGTTTCGGTGCTCCCAGGTGCTTTAGAATTCTGGGGACGGCGCTCGGACCGATATTCGTGAGCATTTGGATCGCTGTGTCGCGGTCACCTGGCGCTCCCTGCAGTCCTTCGATCAGCGAGTCCAGGAACGCCGGGTCCTCCTCATGTTTGCGAAGTGCGGCTGTGACGCGCTCCAAAAGTTGCGTCGCTGCGGGCTTCAGGGCCGGATCGCCCGCCAGATGGAGGAAGACCCCGGGGCCGTACTTGCTCCGCAACTCGAGCAAAGCATCATCGGAGGGATTCGACTGCAGAAGTTTTTCGAGATAGCGTTTCGTCAGGGCCGGACGATAAAGGCGATCGGTCAGCACGGCGGCGTCGAAAAACTCCGCGGGCGTCTTAGGCTCGACCAGCAGGGGAGACTCCCCTAAGTCGTCGGCAGAGCCCGCCGCCGGCTGTTTTGCTGTTTCCGGCTGTGTTGCGGGCTGTGGTTTCGAAGTGGATTCCGGCTGGGCGATCGCCAATGCATAGCCGCCGGCGTAGAGTGCCAGAATGACGGCCAGCGTCCGGAACCGTATCCTCGGGGGCATTCGTTGCAGGACTCCATGGATTCTGGCCCGGCGCACCGGCCGGCCCCGATCCAAACGTTGTCTTCGTCGACGAGGTCCTTCAGGCCCCGCAGGGACGAACTGGCTCCGATGTCGGCCGGCCCGCGCTTCCTTCATCGTAGGGTGTGCTAACCCTCGAACACAACTCCATTTTGTCCACTTTTACATCGCAGAATAGGGATCGCTTGACAAGCGTGGACGTCACTTTCCCGCCAGATTTTCTTCGCGGAGGGCTCGGCGCGCACCCGCCCCTTCCCGGTCGTTTCTGACGCGGCGTATCGATGAGATCGGTCCTGAAGTGACGGCCCAATGACCGACGCCCGCCGGAGCATCGAACGGCTTGCGGTTTTTGCTCGAACGGCCCAGTTGCAGTGGTTGTGCCGGTGGTAACGGTCGCGGCGGCGAGACAGAAGCGTCCGGGGCGGCCTGTCACAGAAGTTCGTGCGCGACGAGGTCGGCGTAGGTCTCGCGGCGGCGGATGAGGCGGACCGACTTGCCGTCGATCATCACCTCCGCACCACGTGGACGGCTGTTGTAGTTGCTGCTCATCGCCGTTCCGTAGGCCCCGGCGCTGAACGTGACGAGGTATTCCCCGCGTTCGACGTTGGGAAGCCAGCGGTCCTTGGCGAGATAATCCCCCGACTCGCAGATGGGACCGACGACGTCGGCCGGCTCGCAATCGGCCAGAGCACCCTCAAAATCCTCCGGCGGGGCGACGCCCGGCCGGACGGGCCAAATGCGGTGAAACGCATCGTACATTGCGGGGCGGACCAGGTCGTTCATCGCCGCATCCTGAATGAGGAACTTCTTTCCCCCTTCTCGCTTGGTGTAAATCACTTTGCTGACGAGCACGCCCGCGTTGCCGACGATGAACCGGCCGGGCTCCAGCGCCAGCCGGCAACCCGCCTCTTTCACGGCGGGGACGATGACGTTCGCATAGTCTGCCGCCGGCCGGCCTTCGTGCCTGCGGTAGCTGATGCCGAAGCCCCCCCCCAGATTAATCCAATTTGTTTCGTGGCCGCGGCGACGAAAATCACCAACGACGCGGGCCGCCTTCTCGACGGCGGCCGCATACGGTTCGGTCGAAAGAATCGGCGAACCCAAGTGCATGTGAATACCGCACAGCTCCAACTGGGCGTCGCGGAGGACCTTATCGGCGAGGACGTCGGCCCGCTCGATGTCCATCCCGAACTTGTTGCCGCGCTTGCCGGTGGTGGTTTTCACGTGCGTCTTGGCGTCGATGTCGGGATTGAGCCGCAAGGCGACGGGGGCTCGGCGCCCATCAGTGACGCGACGCGCGAAAGGGCGTCGAGCTCGGCTTCGCTCTCGACGTTGAACATCAGGATCTTCGATTCCAGCGCGAAGCGGATCTCCTCATCGGTCTTGCCGACGCCCGCGAAAACGACGCGGCCCAGGTCCGCCCCGGCCTGTTGGACGCGGTATAGCTCTCCGCCCGAGACCACGTCGAAGCTGCTGCCGGCCTCGTGCATCGCTTTCAGGATCGACAAGTTCGCGTTGGCCTTGACCGAATAACAGATGACCGGCTCGACCCCGGCGAAGGCCTGCTGGACCTCGCGGAAACGGCCGATGAGGTAGCCCTTCGAGTAAACCCAGAGCGGAGTCCCGAACTCGTCCGCGACCTGCGCAAGGGGAACGTCTTCACAGTAAAACTGGCCGTCGCGATAGGGAAAACCGTTCATCGTTCTTACCTTCCCCGGACGAACCGAAGAATCACACGCGCCGATCGAATCGTCATGGCTCGGCCACTCCGCTCTTAGAGCGAACCCGCCTTCGCCGTCCGGTGTTTGGCCAGCAACTCGGCGATCTGCACGGCGTTGGTGGCCGCACCTTTTCGGAGGTTGTCGCTCACGCACCAGAAGTTGAGGCCATTGGGATGCGAGAGGTCGCGGCGGATGCGGCCGATGAACGTGTCGTCGCTGCCCGAGCACTGCGATGGCAGTGGATACGTCCCGTTCGGCGTGTCGTCCAGGACGCGGAGGCCGGGGAAGGCGGCGAAGAGGCGGCGGGCCTCCTCCGGCGAAACGGGCCGTTCCGTCTCGACGGTGATGCACTCGCTGTGACAGTTGGCCACGGGAATCCGCACGCACGTTGCGCTGATCCGGATCGAGTCGTCCTCCAGGATCTTGCGCGTCTCGTAGACCATCTTCATCTCTTCGCTCGTGTAACCTTCTTCCTTGACGCTGCCGATCTGCGGGATGGCGTTGAACGCGATCGGATGCGCGAAGACCTGATATTCGTAGTCGTGGCCGTTGAGCGCCGCCTTCGTCCCCTCCAGAAGATCGACGTTCCCCTGCAGGCCGGCTCCGCTCACGGCCTGATAGGTGCTCACGATCACGCGGCGGACGCGGGCCGCGTCGTGCAGCGGCTTAAGCGCCAGGGCCATTTGCGTCGTGGAACAGTTCGGACTGGAGATGATCCCCGTTGCGGCCAGGGCCGCCTGCGGATTGATCTCCGGAATGACGAGCGCGACGTCGGGTCGCATGCGGAAATAACCCGATTCGTCGATCACGGTGGCCCCCGCGGCGACCGCTGCCGGCAGATAGTCCCGCGCCACGTCGTCTGGCGTCGAGGAAATCACCAGCTGGACGCCGTCGAAGGCATCCAGCGTCAGTTCTTCGACGAGATATTGACGGCCTTTGAAGACCAGATTCGAGCCGGCACTTCGCTTGGAGGCCAGGAACCGGAACCGGCGCGCGGGAAAATCCCGCTCCTGCAGGAGTTGCACGATGATGCGGCCCACGGCCCCGGTGGCCCCGACGACGGCTACAGTCTCAAACACTGCGAAAATCTCCGGCACTGCGAAAATCTCCGGCATGGCAAGCGGATTTTGAATACGACCTCAATCTTAGGGCTTCGCACGGGAGGCAGCAATCGCTGTCCGCAACCCGGCGGACCTGTGAAGGCGGGTATCCCACGTCGATCCGACCGCGGGCGGTCGGCTTGGCAGTTCCTCTGTGTCAGCGCCCGCGGGCGGTGACACAGCGTGACAGACAGACACACACTTCTCCTCGACGGTTCGCCGACCGACCCGGTATACTTTTTTGACGGCTGGTCAGTTGCGCGCGATCGACTTCGGCAGTTGGCAGCGATGGATCAAGGCTGATGAAAATACTGGTGGTCGGAAACGGAGGCCGGGAGCACGCGCTCGTCTGGAAGCTGGCGCGGTCTCCGTTGGTCACGGATGTTTTTTGTGCGCCGGGCAACGCGGGCACGGCGCTCGACGGGCAGAACCTTGATATCAATGCGAACGACATTTCTCGCCTGCTGAAATTCTCGAAGACGGAGCGGATCGAACTGACCGTCATTGGGCCGGAAGCCCCTCTCGTGGCGGGCATGGTCGACGCCTTCGAGGACGCGGGCCTGTCTGTCTTCGGCCCGACTCGCAAGGCCGCCGAATTGGAAGGGAGCAAGGCCTTTGCCAAGGACTTCATGCGCCTGGCAAACGTCCCGACGGCCGATTTTGCCGTCTTTGACGACGCGGCCGCTGCAGCCGCCCACGTCGAAGAGCGCACCGAACGGCCGCTCGTCGTCAAGGCCGACGGCCTGGCGGCCGGAAAAGGGGTCACGGTTTGCTCCACGCGCCAGGCGGCGCTGGCCGCGATCCGTCAGATGATGGTCGAGCAATCGTTCGGCGCGGCTGGCAAGCGGATCGTCATCGAAGAGTGCCTGGCTGGTCAGGAGGCGAGCATTTTGGCGATCGTCGACGGCAGCACGATCGTGCCGTTGGAGCCTGCGCAGGACCACAAGCCGGCCTACGACGACGACAAGGGGCCGAACACCGGCGGCATGGGCGCCTATTCGCCAACCCCCCTTGTCACTCCGCAGCTTTTGGACGAGATCATCGAAAAAGTGCTGGTTCCCACGGTCCATACGCTGAAGCGCGAGGGGCGACCGTTCCGCGGCATCCTTTACGCGGGGGTGATGATCACGAGTCAAGGGCCGAAAGTGCTCGAGTTCAACGTCCGCTTTGGAGATCCCGAGGCCCAACCCGTCTTGATGCGGCTCAAGAGCGATTTGGCCGAAGTCCTCCTGGCGGCGGCGGATGGACACCTCAAAAAGCTGGCTCCGCTCGAATGGGACCCCCGACCGGCCGTCTGCGTGGTGATGGCCGCCGAGGGCTATCCGGGCCCGTACAAAAAGGGGCACCCGATCCGCGGTCTGGAGGAGGCAGCACGAATTCCCGAGGTGAAAGTCTTCCACGCCGGCACGACCCGCCTGGGCGACCAGGTCGTGACGGACGGCGGCCGCGTCCTCGGCGTCACCGCCCTGGGCAACACCATCGCCGACGCCAAGCTTCGCGCCTACCAGGCGGTCAAGTGCATCCGGTGGGAGGGCGCGTGGTGCCGAAAGGACATTTCGGACAAGGCGCGGACGTTCAGGCCGCCTCTGCCGGCGTAACGCACAATGACGAATGTCTAATGACGAGCGGCATGGAAGCCATCGCGTGCTGACGAAATGTTTCGTCATTCTATCTTCGTCATTCATTCGACCTTGGTCATTTGTCCTTCGACATCGCGAGCGCAGAAGCCGTTCCCCATTTGCCGCTGAAGGTCATCTCAGTCAGCGGTTTTCGCGAACGCGGGGCCGTTTCGCGGGTCTGGAGCGGCTCGGGCAGGTCAGCGACTTCGCCTGGGTAACCGACGGCGATCATCGTCAGCGGCTCTTGTCCCTCGGGAATTTGGTAAAGTTCGCGGGCTCGATCGGGCCGAAATCCGGCCATTTGATGCACGACGAGGCCCATCGCCCCGGCTTGCAGCACCAGGTTTTCGTTAGCCAGTCCGACGTCATGAAATGCGTGCCGGTTCGGCTTGCCGTTGTGCGCAAAATGCGTCGCCGCCACTGCCAGCAGCAAGAGGGTGCGCATGTTTGGCCCAGGCGTTTCCATCTTCCAAACAGTTCGCCAGACGATCGAACTCTTCGGACTCCTCTTTCGTCGCCACCAGATAGGACCACGGCTGCCCGTTCGAAGAGGAGGGCGCCCACCGAGCCGCCTCCAACAGGCTCCGAATCTTGTCCGCTTCGACACTGCGTTCCGAAAACGCCCGCGGGCTCCAACGCTCGCGGATCAGCTCGTGCAACGGCGACGCACTCTCGGCCGGCTTACGCATCGCAGATCCCCTGCAGGCAGGTGCCAGATGCAGATCCTGCTGGGATCTTGACGACCGGTCGGCCCGCATGCAAGTGGTGAGAGGCGAGGGGCGAGAGAAGAATAGGGCACGCGAAGCGCGCCTTTTGCCTTTACTCGCCGCTCATCACTCACCCATCAGGCCGTGGGCGAGTTTGTCGAGGGCATCGCTTTCGATTTGGCGGACGCGCTCGCGCGTCAGACCCAACGTCTCGCCGATTTCCTTCAAAGTGCGCGGCTCGGAGTCGTCGAGGCCGAAGCGCATCCGCAGGATGACGGCTTCGCGCGCATCCATCTTTTCGAGCATCTGGAAAACGTGCTTCAGATTGTCGCTTTCGACCATCTCGTCTTCGGGGGCCTTCACGCGCTCGTCGGCGATCATCTCGCCCAGCGACCAGCCGGCTTCCGATTGGTCGGTCTGCGGCGCGGAGTTGTAAAGCTGGATCGCGATCTTGACGATCCGCAGCTTCTTCTTGGGAAGCCCGAGCTCGGCCGCGACTTCCTCGACCGTCGGCGTGCGGCCCAGCGCGTCGTGCAGCTTGGCCGTCGCCCGCCGCCATTTCGAAAGCAGTTCCACCATGTACGCCGGGATGCGAATCGTTTTGGCGGAGTTGACGAGGGCCCGCTTGATCGACTGCTTGATCCAGTAGCTGGCGTACGTGCTGAAGCGGGTATTCATAGTCGGGTCGAAACCCTCGACCGCCCGCAACAATCCGAGGTTGCCTTCCTCGATCAGGTCCTGCAGCGGCAACCCCTTGCCCGTATAGGCGCGGGCAATGTTGACCACCAGCCGCAGGTTGGCCCGAACCATCCGGTCGCGGGCCTCCTTGTTGCCCTGCTCGATCCCGTAGGAAAGCTCCTTTTCTTCGTTGGCGGTTAGGAGAGCTGTCTCGTTGATCTCCCGGAGATAGGTCTCCAGCGGAGATTGAACGGCCGCCACGGTCCGCCGACGGGTGGTTTTTTGCATGGATTTCCCGCTGTCATTCGTGTCGCGCGATCGACTGCCCCGAGGTGGTTTATCGGAACAGCGTCGCGCGCTGCTCGATGAGAACGAGGTGCAGCGGCACAATTCGCAGCGCAAGAAGCGCAGTGAGCGCAACAATAACGGCCCTTCGGACACGGTCCGAAGGGCCGCAAACGTTCTCACGGCAATGACAGTTGCACCGATCGCGCGATTGTCGACCGATCGTCCGGCGCTGCCAGTTAGGGTGTCGCCGCCTCCTCTGCCGGGGGTTCGGAATCCGACGACGGGACCGGCCCCATGGTGAACAGCGGCCCAGCCTGCCCGCTCCCGGTCCCTCCCTTGAGCTCCTCGCGGGGGGTGGCCACTCCCCGGCCCTGCGCGGCGTCCTCGGCCGTTTGCGGCTCTTCGGCGGTCTGCGTCCGCCGGCTCAAGCCGATTTTGCGCTCGGCGCTGTCGATGCGCAGCACGCGGACCTCGATCTCCTGCCCGACTTTGACGATCTCTTCCGGATTGTCGACCTTGTGGTCGGCCAACTCCGAGATGTGCAGCAACCCTTCGAGCTCCGGCTCCAGCTCGACGAAGACGCCGAAGTTCGTGATCTTCGTGACTTTGCCCGTGACGACCGTGCCGGGCTGGTACTTTTCGGGGATCGTCGTTTCCCACGGGTCGCCGGCAAGCTGCTTGAGGCCCAGCGCGATCCGCTTCCGGTCCTCGTCGACCGTGAGGACCTGGCACTCGACGACGTCGCCCCGCTTGAGCATCTCGTTGGCATGCGAAATCTTCCGCGTCCACGACATATCGCTGACGTGCAAGAGCCCGTCGACTCCTTCTTCCAGCTCGATGAACGCGCCGTAGTTCGTGAGGTTGCGGACGGTCCCCTTCACGTGGCTGCCGGGGGGATACTTCTCGGCCACCTTTTCCCACGGGTTGGGCTGCGTCTGCTTCATGCCCAGCGAGATTTCCTGCTTGTCCTGGTTGATGCCCAGGACCACGACCTCAACTTCATCGCCGATGTTGACGATTTCGCTGGGATGGTTGATCCGCTTCGTCCAGGACATTTCGCTGATGTGAACCAGGCCCTCGATGCCGTCCTCGAGCTTGACGAACGCTCCGTACGACATGACGTTGACGACTTCGCCCTTGACCTTCGTTCCGACCGGGTACTTCTCGTTGACGAGCTCCCACGGGCTGGGGAACTTCTGCTTCAGTCCCAGGGCGATCTTTTCCTTGTCGCGGTCGACGTTGAGGATCATCACCTCGATCTCGTCGTCGATCTTGACCAGTTCGGAGGGGTGGCTGATCCGGCCCCAACTCATGTCGGTGATGTGCAACAGTCCGTCGATGCCTCCCAGGTCGACGAACGCGCCGAAATCGGCGATGTTCTTGACCGTCCCCTTGCGGAGCTGGCCCGGTGCGATCTCGGACAACAGCGCCTGCTTCATCTTCTCGCGCTTGTCCTCAATCAACTTGCGGCGCGAGACGACGATGTTGCGCCGCTGCTCGTCGATCTTCAGAATCACGCACTCGATCTCGCGATCGATGTACATGCCGATATCGGGCGGTCGGCGAATGTCGACCTGACTGGCCGGCAGGAAGACGTTGACGCCGATGTTGACCAACAGTCCCCCCTTGATCTTGCGGACGACCTTCCCTTTGACGACGTCCCCCTCCTTGTGGCTCTGAATGACCTTCTCCCACTCGCGCATCCGGTCGGCTTTGCGCTTGGAGAGGAGGATCAGGCCGAAGTCGTCCTCGACCTCTTCCAGAAGGACGTCGACCTTCTGGCCCGGCAGCGGAAGCTCGGGCGAGTCGGACCATTCTTCGAGCGGGACAATGCCCTCGCTCTTGTAGCCGATATCGACGAGCACATCCTCGCCGTCGATTCGAATGATCGTGCCGCTGACCGTCTTATTGACGTCGAACGAACGCGCCGCTCGTCGTACAGGACGTCCATTTGGGCGTCGTCCTGGTGCCAATCGTCGAGAGACTCGCCGAGCGCGTTTTCGAGATCTGCTTCGTTGACGTTGTATTCGCGAATGAGGTTCCGATCGACCATGCCGGGGAAATCCACTTCCGTTCGGTGCGGCACTCCCCGTCTGCCGAGCGCACGCGGTGGCAACCGCACCAGAAACTGAAAATCAATGAGACCGATCGCGGCCTGCCGGCGCAATGACACACCGCGCCTTCCGAGCAGCCCGCCGGAACCCGGAACTATACCAGAATTTGCGGCAACCATGCCAGAGAGCGGCCGGAGCCCTCAATTCGAGTCAACGTTCGCCGTAACCGTCGCTGGGCAGCCGTCGATTTGCTCGGCTCCCAGCAGCTTCAGATTCAGCGATCCGCCGGCAAACAGCATCTCCTCCAGAGCGCGGTCGACATCCTCGTGCTCACATCGGTCGATGCGGTTCGCCGGCGTGCTTATCGCGATGCCTTGCGGGCGAGGAAGGCGACCCAGCCGGCGGGAAAGCGGAAGCGTGCATAGCCGCTCAGCGTCCGGACCTGAAAACCGGTGCTGCGAAGCTGTTGCGCGATGTCGGCGCGCGGAAAAAGCCTCAATCGGTGCACCTCGCGGTGGCGGCGGTAGTTTTCGCCCACTCTGCGGAACGTTGTGATTGTCCGCGCGAGCGTTTTTCGCCGGCGATCTTCCTCGGCGGAATAGAGGCAGGCCCACCCGGGTCCCTCCGAATAGCTCCGCTGCGGTCCCGAGCCGCGAACGCGGCCCGGTTCTGCGACGTCGAACAGAAACAATCCGCCCGGACACAGCGCTTCATACACGCGGCCGAAGATGGCCGAAAGCCGCTGACCCCGGTTGCGGCGGTCGAAGACGTAATTGAACACTTCGCCGATGGCTGTGACCGCCAGGCACGCGGGAATGTCGGCGGAGATGAAGGATTCCCGGCGGAACTCGGCCCGCGGGCGCGCTTGGCGGCCAAGGCAAGCATGGAGTCGGAGAGATCGAATCCCAGGACGTTGTAGCCGGCCGCCGAGACGGCCTGGGCCAGGATTCCGCTCCCGCAGCCCAAAGCGACGACACGCCGACTGGCTGCGCCTGCTTTCCGGTTCTTGGAGAGCAGTTTCAGCAGCTCCGTGGCTGCGTTCTGGGCGACATGGCCGAAGCCCGCGTCATGAATGAAGGCCAAGTCATCGCGGTAGGGGCTGGTTGCGGGATACGACATTGTCGCAACTCGTGTTGAGCGTGCAACTTCAGCCCGTTGGGCTGTGTTTTATACGGCGCAAGAGTAAGAATACAAGTCGGCAAACGACCCGCGTGAACCCAGCTTACGGAGCCGCTGATGAAAGACCGAATTCAACCCTGGGTGGCCTTTTTACTCTGCGTGGCAATCTGCGCGCTGACACTGATTAGCTCATTCGTACTCTCGGCGAACCGAGGCTGGTCTTTGCCGCAATCGTTGATTTTACTCGTCTGTATGCTGCCGATGTGTTTCTATCACGTCGGAGAGCAGATGGTGCGGTTGCAGCGCGAAGTGCAGGAACTGCGCCAAAGAATTACAGAATTCGAGGGGCCGTCGAACGGCTGATTGGTCCCGACCGCGTTCCCCCTACGGAACCCCCCATGGACGCCGACGCCACGCTCGTTCAGGATCAGACCGAGATTGCGCGGGCCGCCGAATTGAGCCGACAGCTCGAAACGCCGCCAGCTCGCGTCCCGGGTTACTCGCTGATCCGCTCGCTGGGAGATGGGGCCTACGGATCGGTGTGGCTGGCGTACGAAGAGAATACGGGCAAGCAGGTCGCGATCAAGTTTTACACGCATCATCGGGGGCTCGATTGGTCGTTGTTGAATCGCGAAGTCGAAAAGCTGGCCGTCCTGTACACCTCGCGGAACATCGTGCGGCTGATCGACGTGGGCTGGAACAGCGAGCCCCCCTACTACGTGATGGAGTACCTGGCCCACGGCTCCCTGGCCTCGTTCCTGGCGTCGGGACCTTTGCCGCCGCAGGAAGCGGTTCGCATTGCCAAGAGTGTGCTGCTGGCGCTGGTGCACGCGCACGGCAGCGGAATTTTGCACTGCGACCTCAAGCCGGCCAATGTCCTCTTGGACAACGATTTCGAGCCGCGGTTGTGCGACTTCGGGCAGTCGCGGTTGTCGAACGAGCAAAACCCGGCGCTGGGGACTGTCTTTTACATGGCGCCGGAACAGGCCGACCTGCATGCCGTGCCTGATGCACGGTGGGACGTCTACGCGCTGGGGGCGCTGCTTTACCAGATGTTGTGCGGCGAAGCTCCGTATTGCACGCGGGAGATCGAGGAGGCGATTCGGTCGGCTCCCAACCTGGAAACCAAACTGGCCGTTTATCGCCAGCGGATTCGGACGAGTCCCAAGCCGCTGGGCCTGCGGTCGAAGCCGGGGATCGACCGGCGGCTGGCCGAGATCGTGGAGCGGTGCCTGCAGATCGACCCGCAAAAACGGTTCCCGAACGCGCAGGCGGTGCTCGACACGCTCGTGCTCCGCGACCGCTCGCGGGCACGCGCCCGCTGATCACGCTGGGGATCGTCGGCCCCAGCCTGTTACTCATGGGGATGGCCTGGATGGTCGTTCAGCTTCTTGATACGACCGGGACCGACGCCAGCGCGCTCATGACGCGCCGCGCGCTGGAAAGCGACATTCTTTCGGCCCGGATTGTCGCGCAGAGCCTGAATCGCGACTTGGACGAGCGCGAACGCGAGCTGACCGATCTGGCGAAGCGGATCGGCGAGGAAAAGAACTTCGAAAAGGTGCGGGCGGCCATCGCCCAGCCCGCCCTCACGGACGAGGCCGCGAACCAAGAAGTCTTCGCAAGACTCAACGCCATGCGGGGCCACTCGGACGATCGCTCCATGACGTTGGGCCTCCAGAAGGACTTTAGCTGGTTTGTGACCGATTCCCACGGCGTCCAGAAGTGGCGGAATCCCTTCCAAGAACCGGGATCGAACGTGCTCACGGTCGGCAAGCCATTCGCGTTTCGCGATTATTTCCACGGCCGGGGCGAGGACTACGAGCCGGCGGCGGTCCCGCCGAACCTCGAACCGATCCGACAGCCGCACATCTCTCGCCGGTTTCTGGGGCCCAATGGCAGCTATCTCGTCGCGGTGGCCGTGCCGATCTGGGACGCCGACCACAAGCACGTCATCGGAGTTCTGGGGCGCGCGATCGAGATCGGCTCGCTTCTGGATGAGTATGGCCGGGCGATTTTTGAGGAGACCGGGCCCTCCGGGCGGCGGAGCAAGGTCAGCCGCGAGATTGCGCTCTTCGAGCGGGTGCACGGCAATCTGCTGGATCACACATGGTTCGACAAGAACGACGCACTGGTGAAATCTCACCCGCTCACGACCACCGAGCTCGATTCGTTGCGCGTGACCGATCGGCTCCTCTCGAAACTCCAAAGGCTCAATGCGGTCGACGGGCCCGAGCCGCGGCGAGACTTCGTCGACGACGAGCATTACATCGACCCGCTCAGCCATTTCGAGCCGGCGGCGGCCGACCTTGGCGGCACCTGGTTGGCGGCTTTCGCTGCCGTCCCGGAGACAAGCTGGGTGACCGTCGTGCAGGAACGCCGCTCGACCGCGCTGGAACCCGTGCAGGAAATGAAGACCCGCCTGACGCATGACGGATGGTGGGCCCTGTTGGCAAGCTGTGGACTGATCGGCCTGTTGTGGTATTTTGTGGGTCGCGCCCTGAACGATCGCACGCCGCGGCTCTGGGCTCCGGCCTTCGGTCGGCGGCACGGAGATACACAGGAGAGTGGCCTGCGAACGCCCGGCGGTGGAACGCACTCGGCGTGAGAGCAAAGCGAAAGTACGAAATCCAAATGACGAAGGAAGCTCGAAGCACGAAACAAAAGACGCTTCGCGCCGTCGGCGGATCTTCGTTTCGTTCATCGCGACATTCGTGCTTCCTTCGTCATTCGGGTTTCGTGCTTCTCTTGGCCGTTCTTGAGCCGCGCACCCCTTAGACCCGTCAAGGCCGCAATAGTCCAAAGGCCCCGCCTTGTTCGTCCTGGTTGCACATGGATTGGAGCCTCGCCAGCGCTGGCGAGAAATTCTCACGGGGGGGCGGCCCTACGTGCTGGGCCGGGACGCCGACAGCGATCTGCCCGTCTCTTGGGACCCGCACGTTTCGCGGTGGCATGCGCAGTTGACCTTGACCGATGGCCGCGTGGTCGTCGAGAAGCTTTCCTCCGCCCGCAACGCGATCTACTTCAACGGGCAGGACTCCACGCGGTTCTCGCTCGAAGACGGAGAGCGCTTTGTGATTGGAGGGACGACCTTTTCGTTCGAGCATACCGCCGAGATCGCGGCCTCGCCCAGCGCGGGGCCTGTGGAAGAAGTGACGTTCGACCGGCAGGAGCTCAAAAAAGTCCGCTTTCGCGACGCAGACCGGCGTTTCGACGTGCTGACGCGGCTGCACGAAGTCATTTGGGGAGCGCGGACGGAGAGCGAACTGCACGAGCGGCTCACAAGCCTGATTCTGGCCGGCGTCGGCAACGCGGAGGCCGTCGCGGTCGTCGAGATTGACGAACGGGGCCAGGCCCGGACGCTCCACGGGGACCGCCGCCGGGAAGCCGCCGGCACCTTTCATCCCAGCGCGCGGCTGATCGACGACTCCCTGCGCCGCCGGCGCCGCAGCGTGCTGCACGTCTGGGAATCGGCCAAGCTCACCGACAGCAAATACACGGTCTCGGCCGACTTCGATTGGGCCTATTGCACTCCGGTGACCGACGGCGGCGCCTCGTGGGGCATCTACGTCACCGGCGCGCTGGAACGGCCCTTCGTGCCCGGCCAATCCCGAACGGACGGCATCTTCCTGGAAGCCGACGTGAAGTTCACCGAATTGGTCGCGGAGATCGTCAGCTCGGTCTTGCGACTCAACCGGTACGAGCGTCAAAAATCGGGGCTGCGGCAGTTTTTTGCCCCTCCGATCCTTGCCGCGCTGGGAGACGATCTCGACACGGCGCTCCTGGAGCCGCGCGAATGCGACGTGACGGTCCTGTTCTGCGACCTTCGCGGATTCAGCCAGAAGGCGGAGGCCTCGGCCGGCGACCTGAGAGGGCTCTTGGACCGCGTGAGCCGGGCGCTGGGGGTCATGACCAGCCAAATCCTGAAGCACGGCGGCGTGACGGGCGATTTCCAAGGGGATGCGGCGATGGGCTTCTGGGGCTGGCCCTTTGCGTCCCCCGAAGCGCCGATCGCCGCCTGCCGGGCCGCTCTGGGGATCCGGGCCGCCTTCGGCCAGACCTTCGGCCGCCCCGATCATCCGCTCGGCAGCTTCCAGGTCGGCATTGGCATGGCGCACGGAAGGGCGGTCGCCGGAAAAATTGGGACGGCCGAGCAGGTGAAGGTGACGGTCTTCGGCCCCGTCGTGAACCTGGCGAGTCGGCTGGAGGGAATGACGAAGCAGTTACGCGTGCCGATCGTGCTCGACGAGGCGACCGCCGCCATCGTCAACGCGCGGATGGACCGCAAAGAGGGTCGCACGCGCCGGCTGGCCCGCGTCCTTCCCTACGGCACGGAGACTCCCGTTTTGGTCAGCGAGCTCTTGCCCCCCGCGCGGGAAGAGTCGCAGATGACCGACGAACAGTTGTCGCTCTACGATCAGGCGGTCGATCATTTCATCTCGGGACGCTGGGACGAGGCGTACCGTCTGCTGCACCTGATGCCCGCCGGCGACCGCGCCCAGGATTTCCTGGGCGTCCTGATCGCCCAGCACAATCGCATTCCGCCTCCCGATTGGGACGGCTCGGTACGCCTGTCGAACAAGTGAGGGGCGAGTGGTGAGTGGTGAGTGGTGAGGGAAAACAGAGGCACGCTTTGCGTGCCCTTATTTCTCGCCACTCGCCCCTCGCCCCTCGCCCCTCACCACTCATCCCTCACTTCGGAGCCACGGCCAGCTTTGCGGTCCACGGGCTGTGCGGATACGACTGCTGCAGCCGGGCTTGGGCATCGGCCGCCTTGTCGAACTTGCCGTCTTGTGCGAAGAGACGCGAGAGGTAATAAAGCGATTCGGCGTGATGCGTCTTCTCCTTGGGAAACAGGATGTCGACGCGGAGGTACGCCAGGATTGCCTCCTTTGTCCGTCCGGCCGCCTGATAGCAGTCGCCCAAGCGCACGCACGTCTCGGCCAGCGTCTTGGTGTCGTCCTCGGCGGCCTCATCGAGGATGGCGGTGAGGACGTCGATCGCCTCTTGGAATTTGCCCTGCTTTTGCAGGCAAGTCGCCTTGGTCAGCAGGGCCTCGTACCGCCGGGACCACTCCGCGGGCGAGGTGGGCTTTACGCGAAGGACGTTGTCGAGGGGCGCGAGCGCCGCATCGACGTGGCCATGCGCAAGTGCCACTTGGGCCTGCAGGATGTCGGCCTCCATTTTGAAATCGTTCCAGGGGGCCTCCGAAAGCAGTTTCATCGTCGTGTTCGCCTTTTCCACGTCCGGCTTGGCCATGTAGAGCCGCGCCAAAAGCTTGAGCGATTCAAAGTAACGGAAACTGCTGGGGTGGGCCGCGCGGAATTTTTCGAGGAGCTTGATTGCGTTGTCGTAGTTTTCCTCGTCGGCCAGAGCCTTGGAGGCCGTGGTTCGGGCGATCAGGAATTCGAGGTCGGTCGTCAGGTTGTCGCCGGAGGAGTCCTTGAGCGCCGCCTCGTAACCGGCGATCGCCTTGTCGAACTGGCCATTGCGCTCCTCGACGCGGACCTGTGTCAATTGGGCATGTTCCCCTTGCCAGCGAACGCGTTCGATCTCGTTGGCCGGAATGCGGTACTCCCGTTGGTTGTTGCGTCCCTTGAGCACGACTTCCGTCCGGCTGATCTCCGTGACGTCGCCGCGCAACGGCGAGGTGGCGCCCTTGCGGTCGATCACATCGTCGGCGTTGAGTCGGTCCGCGGCAAACGTGGCGGTCAGCACCGCCAGCACGAACCAGCCCAGCACGAACCAGTGTCGAATCACTCGGCGATTCTCTCTGACCCGGCCGGAGCCAAAGATTTGTCTCGGCACGCCAATTCCACCGCATTTCGATTTCACGGTCGCAATCATGGGGGTTTCGGTCCTGCCTTTTTTTGAGGGAGGGCGCCGCTGGGCTTCCGAGTGACGGCAGATCCGGCCGCCTTCGCCGGCGGTTTAGTGCCGGCCGGCTTCGCACGCTTGAGCGGGCGGCCGGGCAGGTCGATGAATTCGGGCGAGCCCAGCGACCGGATGGACGCGCGCGTCGGCTGTTGGCGGCGAATGTTCCAGACGACGGCGGCGACGGTGATCGCCACGCCAAAAACCAATCCGAAGAGAATCCAAATCGGCGCGAGGCCGGTCGAGACCGGCTTATCCGTCCGCGTGGCCGCGGGGGCAACGGATTGAACAGAGGCGTTCGGGCGGCCCGCGGCGGTCGGCCCCGCGTCCTTGGCCGCGGGAGCGGATTTTGGGTTCGCGGCCGCGGAGCCGCCTGTCGCGACGGCGTTGGCGGCGCGCAGATCCGGCTTGGGGAGCGGCGTGGCGTGGCGGCCGAGATCGGTCTCGATCTCCTGATAGAGCGTATCCAATCGCCGCCACGATTCATCGCCCACATCGGCCGAAACGAGCGCGAACGCGTTGATCTCGCCGAGCGCGACTTCGAGGGCCTTGGTCCGCGCCGCACTGTCTTTCTCCCGCTCGGCAAATTGCCGTCGGCAGGCCGGGATATTGTAGCGCGCCTCGAAGAATTTTTCGCGCAGCTCGTTGTCGGCCTTGCCCCCGGCCAGCACGCGCTCGAGCCGGCCGGCGATCTCGGCCCAACCCCAAACGGCGCCTCCCCCGGCCGGATCGTGAAGTCCGCGGATCGCGTCAAGCGAGCGAAGCTCGGCCCCGGACACCGGCGCGGCGCCCCAGTCCTGAAGAAGGCCGGCTGCCGCCACCTGGACGTCGAGGGCTTTCGGCTTTTGCGCGATGACGGCGCGGATGATCTCCAGCGCGCGCCCGTAATCGCCCTGACGCCGCAGGCAGTTTGCCAGACGGAGTTGCAGGCTGAGCGTTCGATCCTGACGCGAAGCCGACTTGTCGGTCGCGACGCGGGCGAGAAGCTGCTCATAGGCGTGGGCCGCTTTGTTGAAATACTCGCGGGCGGCACTCGGGTCCTCCGGACAGTCCATCTCCCAGCCCCGTGTACGTTTCGGCGATCCACAAGAGCGACCCGTACGACATGGTTTCGCTTCGCCGCGACAGCTCTTCCAGGAATTTGTCGAACGACTTGCGCACTTCGCTCAGGCGGGCGCGGTCGTTGGTGGCGATGAGCCTGCCGATCTCCTTTTCGATTTCCTTGCCGAGCGAAACGTAGATGGCTGTCACCCCTCTGGCGCCGCTGGCGCCGGCGATTTTTTCGAGCTGTTGCATCGCCTCCAGCGACGCGTCGACCTGATGCCGGCCAATTTCAGCCCGTAACAAAGACTGGAAGACGTAACTGGCAAAGGGACGCCCTTTCACCCCCTCGGCGGGCCGGACCGCTTCGTCGGTGACGGCGACCGACGCGACGACCGAATGCGGCGGATCGGTGAGCAATTTGGCCGCCTCGTCATAACGGCCCAACCCGATGTCGAGGTTGGCCAGCTCGGTCTTGCCGACCGTCAGCCAGTCGGGCGGGTTGCCGTTCGCGTCGGCCGCGTCGCCGGCGCGCTCGATTCCGTGCTGGAGATACTTCTCGGCCTTCGACGTCCATTCGTTGATCTGCGACGGACGCGACGAGTCGCCGGCCGCATGATCAGCAGCACCGCGCTTGGGGGCCGTCTGCGAGGCGATCCAGTATTCGCGGCCGGCGCCGATCTGCCCTTCGGCGTATTGCTCGCTCCCTTCCGTGACGTTCGCGTACCAACCGGCCGCCTCGACGTGCTGTTTCGCGCGGTCGCACAACCTCGCCATCGTCAGGCGGGCCTCGTTGGCACGATCCTGGTCGGGCCAGTTGCGGATGAGGAACTCGGCCACCGGCCTGCGCGATCCGCACCATGACGGACCGCTGCCGCCGGCGGACGCGCTTCATACTCTTGCTCATAGGCGGCCAGGGCCAGGCGGGCCGACTCGCGCGACAGCTCGGGATTGATCGAATGGAGCCGGCGGGCCGCGTAATCGGCCAAGATCGCCGCTTCGTCGTTGCGCCCCAGCTCGTAGTCGACGAAGGCCAGAAAATAGCGCGCCTGGTTCAGTTCGCGGCGGTCGGTCCGGACATCGGCCGCATCGAGGACGCGGCGAAGCCGCACGGCCGTCTCCTGCAGATGCTCGCGCCACTCCTTTTCCAGCCGGGCATGCTCGTCGCCGCTGGCCGCGTCGAGACGCTCCTTCAGCGACTCGATGTCGTCCATGTTTTTTCGGGCGACGTTAAACCCGGCAGCGAAGTCGCGCAGCTCGCCCTTCTTGCGAATCTGCTCGATCCCCAGCCGGCCCATCATGGCCAGGGCAGGGGAGTGAAACTCGCCGGGAAATCGGCTCACTTCCCGCGCATCGCCGACCGCGATCTTCAGCCAGCGCTCGTGATTTTCCGGATCGGCGTCCTTGACCGGCGGCCATCCGCTCGGCGGCGATGGCCCGCTGCCAGCGGATACCCAGGCCGATCGAGCCGTGCTTGCCGGTCCTTCGCCGCGTCGAGCCACTGCGTCGCCTCGTTCACCACGAGCGACGAGTCCTTGCCCGCCTCCTGGTTCAGGCAGGCCAGGCGGAACTGCACGGCGTGATCGCGAATCTGGCGGACCGTTTCATTGGCACCATGATTCTGCAAAAGCTCGTTGTAGATCCCCAGGGCCTTCTGCGCTTCTCCCTGTTCCTCGAAGCACTTGCCCTCCCAGAGGAGCGCACGCAGCCCCGCTCCCTGGCTGCGGTAATTGACATGGATCTTTTCAAACGCGGAGGCCGCCTGAGTGAGCGTTTTTGAGCCGGTCGGCCGATTTCGGCTCGTACGTGAGGGCCTCTTCAAACGCGCAGACGGCCAGATTGATTTGGGCCCGCAGATAGTCGGACTCGGCCCGCAGGCGGTCCGCGCGGACCTTCGGATCGTCGAGACTGGCCCGCGGGAACCGCTCGTACATCGTCTTCGACTGATCGAACGCCTTCTGGAAAAGATCACCGCGCCTGCCCGATGAGTTGGCGGGCGTTCGACCGGGCGGCCTCTTGCTTGTCGGCGGCATCTTTCGGGTGCAGCCGCCACATTTCGACGCGCCGCCGGTCGAGCAGGATCTGGGCCTGCTCGCCCACGCGCCCGCGAAGCCAGCGGATGATCGGGATGCGAGCGGGTAAACTGGTCGAGGCTCTTGGCGGCCCGATCCAGCTCCTTGGCCTGCGACTCGGCGTTCAACAGCGACCGGGCGTACTCCACCTGCGTGACGGCCCGCTCGAAATCCAGCGTCGCGCGCAGGTCGGCCGGCAGGTCTTTGCGGGCTTCGAGCCGATCGATCTCGAACGTCGCGTACTCGTAATAGCCGCGCTCGCGCAGCCCGCGAAGAAAGGCCAACTCGTTCGGCGCGCCTCCGCGGCCGCCAGGCCCGCTGCGCCTCGAAACGACCAGCGCCAGGGGGAGCAGTCCCCGCAGAACAAGCCCGCGAGCGACGACGGTCCCCGGAACCAGCCGGGAAACGAGCCTCGCTCGCGGAAGAAGCAACCCGCCTCGCTGCATGAGTGTTCCGTCAGATCGCGGCTTGGGGCACTCCCGCCTCGCCCCTGGAAATGAGAATGCACCTTCCGCCGTTTGCGATGACTCGCCGCCGGGTCCCAAGACAACGCGGGGTCCCAAGACAAATTATAGCCGACGGTCGTGCCGGGCAACGACCCGAGCACCGTTTTAGGCCCCGTGCGGTTCTCGATTTCCTCGCGGGGGCGACGATAAAATGGAATCGGGAGGAGGAATGTCGATGACGCAATTTCGGCGACGTTCGTGGGGGTCGGCCCGCGACAAGCGGAACGAAGGGATGCGGCTCTCCACGATGATTGTGCTCTTCGTCGTCGTCCTGCTGCTCATGATGGCCGCAAGCCGGCCCGAAATCTGGTCGCGTTTCCTCCGCAATCTGGATCAACCCGCTCCGGCTAATCCGGCGGGAACGACCGCCAAGACACCGCCGGCTCCGCCGCAGGCTCCCGACGCGCTCGCCCCGCTGACCGCCAATCGCCCCTCTTGCTGGGCGGACTGATCGTCGTTGCCATCGCGTATTTTGGCTGGCGGATCATGCGGATCGGCCGCGCGGTCTCGCGGCACCCGCATTAAGGCGAACGTCAAATCGAGTTGCCGGAGCCCTTGGCGGGTGGGCCTCCGTCCCATGCCGCCGAAACCCCTGCTCGCGAGAATCCGCGGCGAGACGACGAACCGGCGGACGACGCGACCAGGCTGTGACCGCTCGTTTAACGGTTGCGAGCACGAATTCGATATGTCCGCAATCCCGCACCTTGGGCATTTTGGGAGTTGGCCGTCCATCATACGTGGATCCTTTCAACCAGTCGTGGTCGCCTCCTGAATGGACTCGATGGCGACGTCGCAGAGGCGGTCGATCAGCTCGCCGGGCATTGCGGGGGCCGGCATCAGCACGACGACGTCCCCCAGCGGGCGGAGGATGACGCCCCGTTTGCGCGCCGCCAGCGTCACCTGGTGGCCCATGCGGCTGGCCGGCGGAAACGGCTCGGCGGTCTCGCGGTCGCGGACCAGCTCGATTCCCACCATCACGCCCTTCTGCCGCACTTCGCCGACGAATGGCCAATCGTCCAGCACGGCCAGGCGGGTGGCGATTCGCCGCGAGACGGACCGCACGTTATCGAGAACCCGCCGCTCGTCGAACAGCCGCAAGGAAGCCAGCGCCGCGGCACAGCCGAGCGGGTTTCCCGTATACGTGTGGCCGTGGAAAAACGTCTTTCCCTCGGACGGTTCGGCTAGAAAGGCGTTGTAAATCTCGTCGGTCGCCAGCGTGGCCGCCAGGGGGAGATAGCCGCCGGTAAGCCCTTTCGCCAAACACAATAAGTCGGGGCAGACCTGTTCCTGCTCGCAGGCAAACAGCGTCCCGGTGCGGCCGAAGCCGACGGCCACTTCGTCGGCGATCAGCAAAATGTCGTTGGCCTGCGTCAACTCGCGAACCCGTTTGAGATATCCCGCGGGATGAACGAGGATGCCGGCGGCCCCCTGCACCAGCGGCTCGATGATGAACGCGGCGGCCCGTTCGCGGTGCTCGACGATGAGCCGTTCCAGCTCGGCGAAGCAGTGGTCGAGATAGGCGCCCCGCGTGAATCTCGGCGGAGTGCGAAAAGTCACCGGCGAGGGGACCTGCACGGTTTTGAAGAGCAAATCGCGATACGCGCTGTGGAAGAGCGGAATCCCCCCCACGCTGACGGTGCCGATGGTGTCGCCGTGATAGGCGGAGCCCAGGCACAAAAACAGATCGCGCCGCGTTGAAGACCGCCGGGATAAACCCGGCGGCTCGTTCGCGCGTGGGCGGCTCGCGTTGCGCGTGGTACTGGTAGGCCATCTTGAGGGCGACTTCAACGGCCGTCGCACCGCTGTCGGAATAAAAGACCTTGTTGAGCCCCTTTGGCGCTCGGCAAACGAGCTCCCGCGCCAGCTCGATTGACGGCACGCTGGAAAGTCCCAAGAGCGTGGTGTGCGCGACGCGGTCGAGCTGCTCGCGAACGGCCCGGTCGATCTCGGGGACGCGGTGGCCGTGGACGTTGCACCATAACGACGAGATGCCGTCGAGATAGCGGTTTCCCTCGGTGTCAGTCAGAAAGAAACCATCGGCCGCGGCAATCAGGGGGGCCGCTTCGCCCCGGTAGGCGAGCATCGGCGTGAAGGGATGCCAAACGAACTCGTCGTCCCATTCGCGCAGGGTCGCCGACGTCGGCCTGCCGAGACCGCCGGTCACTTCAACGATTCCAAGTACGCCAAGAGATCGGCGGCCTGCTCGGCCGTCAGGTCGCGGAGCAGAGCGTCGGGCATCAGCGATTTCTTTTGCGGGTCGAACGACTCCACGTCCTTCAACCGGATCCGGACGATTTTCCCCTGCGCGTCCTTGAGGGCCGCCGACTCGGCGTTCCGCTCGGCGAGGATGCCGGTCGACGTCTTGCCGTCGGCCGTTTGAACCGTGTACACGATGTATTTCTGCTCGATCGTCTTCGACGGATCGAGCAGGTTTTCCAAAATTTGGGCCCGATTGTATTTTTTTCCGATGTGGCTTAAGTCCGGGCCGACGTCGCGCCCCTTGCCGCCGATCTGGTGGCAGCTCTGACAATTGACGGCCGACGCATTGAAGAAGAGCTGGCCGCCCCGCGCGACGTTGCCGCCCAGCGCGAGAAGGCGGCCCGCGTTGATCGATGTTCCCAGCCGCGGCGTCCGCTTTTCCTCCGGTACGAACCGCTCGAAGAGATCGCGGACGACGGGATTCGGATGGACGGAGGCCGTTTGAATCGCCTTCGTCTTGACCGCCGGGTGCAGCCGCTGCTGATCCACGGCGCGCAACAGGCGCATCGACCCGCTGGTGCTCGACAAGAGCCGATCCAGGTGCTCGCCGGGCGCGGCGCGAGCTTCGCCGGCGGTCTGAAGCGAGGCCAGGGCAATCTCCTCCTGCCGCCTTTGCTGGGCCCGGCGGGCTTGCGAGGCGGCGTCAGACCTCTTCGTCGGCAGCGTTTGGATCCAACGATGGAACAGGTCGACCGCCTGGCGATCCACCATTGCCGAACCGGCCTGCGGCATGCGGCCGCCGCCCAGCTTGGACATGCGATACAGCATCACGGAGCGGAAAGGATCGCCCGGCGCGACGATCTCGGCATCCGGAATTCCGAATTTGCCCTGAAGCGGGGGAACGCCGATCACGTTCATCTTGTCGCGCGGCGTCGTAAATTCCAGCTCCATCCGCGCATTGCCGCCGCCATCGGCCACGTGGCACTGCGAACAGTTGGCATGGAGATAGGACCGCACGCGGACCTCCAGGTCGGCCGATTGACCGTAGGGATTCACGAGCCTCGCGTGCGCCGCGGGGGGCGAACCGAGCGGTGGCTGAAAATAACCGGCCGCGCTCAATTCGCTCATTTGGTTGGCCGCCACCGCCCCCTGCTGTTGCGTGCGATTCATCTGCAGCGTCGAGAGGCCGAGCACGAAATTCGCCGCGCCGCGAATGGCAGACCATGCACTCGGCCCGGCTGAGATAGTGCCAGGTCTGCTGCCGCGTGCCGCCCGGCGCCGCCGCGTCGCCGATGCGCAGCTTGCGTTCCCGCCCCTCTTTGGGGACGAGACGTGCGTCGGTTTGCGACTCGTCCCAGGCGTACGAGTAGCCAAACCATTCGCCCCCCTGACGAGTCATCAGGCGGGTTTCGATGTTCTTTCGGCTGGCGGCATTCCCCTGTTCCATCTCCAGCGAAAGGGTCTGCACGAGCACGGCCCCGTCCATGAAGTCCCATCCGTGGGCACCGTTTGGGTCGAGCGTGTCGTCGTTCGGCACGGCGAGAAAACGGGAAAGGCCGGCTCCGTCATGCCACCCGGGAGCATTGACCGAATAGGGGATCACGCCGGGAGCAGGACGCTGTTCGGCGACCGAGGCGAACAGGCCCGTGTCGCTCAGGCGTTCCGGAAACCGCGCCGCACCATCCTTGGCGGCCGGGTTGGCCTCCAATCGGAAGATCTCTCCCGAAAGAGCGACCAAATACACCTCGCCCGCGTGGTCGCGTCCCCAAGCTTGCGCAGTGGTAGGTCGAATGCGCCAGGACACGATGATCGAGGACGCGGCCGTTTTCATAGCGGAAGGCCCAGACCGTCCCCATCTGATAGCAACAATAAAGATAATGATTGGCCAGCTCCGGCAGCCGTTTTCCGTGATAGACGTAACCGCCGGTAATCGAACGTGCCTCCGAGTGATGATGTTCCACGATCGGCGGGGAGATGGGGGCCGGTCCGATTTTCCGATCCGGATAAAAGGGATGCGTCCCTTCCATCACGCTCCAGCCGTAATTACCACCGCGACGAACCAGATGGATCATCTCCCACAGGTCCTGGCCGACCTCTCCCACCCAAAGGTTGCCGGTGGGCGGATCGAAGCTCATCCGCCAGGGGGCGCGTAGCCCGAACGCCCAGATCTCCGGCCGAGCCTTGGGAATGTGCAAGAACGGATTGTCCTTGGGGATGCCGTAGGGCTTTCCGTTCGCGGGGTGATCGACGTCGATCCGCAGCATGCTGGCCCGCAGATCGGTCAGGTCCTGGCCCGTAATGTCGGGATCGGAGCCGGTCGTCCCGTCGCCCGCGGTGATGTACAGACAGCCGTCGGGGCCAAAGCCCATATCGCCCCCGTCATGGCCCGCGGAAGCCCATTCGATAATCACCTCGCGGCTTTCGGGCAGGATTGCGTACGGCGGTGCCGAGCCGACGCGGAAGCGGACGATCTGGTTGTGCTCGTTCCGCGGCTCGCTGTCGTTGCGGACGTTGGCAAAAATGTAGATCAGCCGGTTCTGGAGATAATTCGGGTGGAAGACGAGCGAGAAGGTCTCGGCCTTTTTTCCCTTGCCGGCGGGGAACCGCAGAATTTCAACTTCCTCCTTGGAGTTGGCATCGTCCCTGATCGCCCGGACCACGGCTTCGGAATACTCCACGACGAACAGCCGATCGGTCCCCGGCTCGGGGGTCAGGTAGACCGGGTTATGGAATTTGTGCTGCGGAAAGGCGCGCTGCAACCGGTACGGATGGGGCGGCTCGGGGCTGCCGATGACTCGAGACGTCGTCCACCGCACGCGACGCGGAAGTCCGGAGGCCGGCGATTTGTCCGGTCGCCGGACGGCAACCGGCTGCCGGGACTGCTGTGATGGTTGTGGTGCGGGCGTCTCGCCTGCGGCCGGGACCCGATGCGGTTCCAGCACAAGGAGACTTGCCGCCGCCAAGGCGGCCAGCGCTCGGACCCACGTCGGAAATCGTTTCCGAGATGAAACTTGCGTGCCTGTGTAATCCACTGAACCTTCCCATCGACGGTGCATTCGTTGCTCCCGTTTCCCGCTGGGGGAACGTCGAAAATGACCAAGTCGCGATGATTGGATTATAGCTTGTCCGCGCTCCGCTCTGCATTGGCACGGGGTCACATCCGGAAATACCGATCTTTGCCACAACGGCCGGGTGGCACTGGCGGGGGCTTTGGCCCGCGGCTCGACTGTCTTCGACCCTGAGGCTCGGCTCGACTGAGCTCGCCGAAGTCAGACCCGAAGGGAGCTCGCCGAAGTCCAGTGTCTTCTCCGCTTGGCCGTGGAGACCTCGAGACTCCGATTCAAAATGACGGACGACGAAGCACATCCGAAATACGACGAAAAGGCAGTGGCACCCAGCATGTTAAAAAATCGTTCACGGCGTTGCCCTACAGGGCCGGGAACATCGCGTGTCCGCCACGTCGCGTCCTGAGAGGGCTCCGGTTGCCACGGGGCGTCGGTCTGGGAATCGATCCGTGCCCGCGTCCGACCGTCATTTGCCTAGCCCCAAGGGGGCGCGATCCTATAGCCCAGGTCGCAGCGCAGCGCAGGCCTGGGATTGGCGAGCCCCCAATCCGCCATGCCAATTGTCCGAAGCCCCAACGGGGCGTGACAATGGGCGGGCGAGACAATGTACGTCCGGAATCCGACGACCAGGCCGCAACCGAAGCGTTGGCATTGTCGCGCCCTGTCAGGGCTTTTGTCGATTCGCGCCTTCGACAACCCGGGGCTGCGCAAAGCCTCCGTCCCGGGCTATAGAATCAGGCCCCTACAGGGCCGAGAACGCCGCGTGTCGGCCACGTCGCGTCCTGAGAGGGCTCCGGTTGCCACGGCGCGTCGGTCTGGGAATCGATCCGTGCCCGCGTCCGACCGTCATCTCCCCAGCCCCAACGGGCGCGATCCTATAGCCCGGGTCGTAGCGCAGCGCAGGCCCGGGATTGGCGAGCCCCCAATCCGCCATGCCAATTGTCCGAAGCCCCAACGGGGCGTGATCCTATAGCCCGGGTCGTAGCGCAGTGCAGGCCCGGGATCCGGGGCCGCCAATGGCCCACGCCGTCGATTTGTCCGAAGCCCCAACGGGGCGTGACAATGGGCGGCCGGAATTTGACAACCCGGGCGCAACCGACGCGTTGGCATTGTCGCGCCCTGTCAGGGCTTTTTTCGGTTCGCGCGTTCGACAACCCGGGGCTGCGCAAGGCTGCCCCCCGGGCTATAGAATCAGGCCCCTACAGGGCCGAGAACGTCGCGTGTCGGCCACGTCGCGCCCTGAGAAGGCCCCGATTTCCACGGCGCGTCGGTCTGGGAATCGAGCCGTGCCCGCCGAGCCGGCCTTGTCCCACTCTGCAATCCCCGCCGGTTTGCCCGCGAGCGTGCTTCTTTCAGGCCGAGCGCGGGACCGCTACAATAAAGGCTCGTTCTGTGACCAAGCCTGCCGCTTGGTCATCGCCGTTTTTAAGGGCCGTTTCGCGGAAATGCGTTGCCAGGCTGGAGCTTGGGAACGAGATACGGCGGTCCAGCTCAGTTCAGCCGAAGACGCAGCCTGTGGCAACACTCTCCGACGCCAAATCAGTGACCGCCGACAACGACGAGTTGATTCCGCGGCAAGAAGAGCGCGTCCTCGTGCTGGATTTCGGCGGCCAAACGGCCCAGTTGATCGCACGGCGGATTCGGGACGCCAACGTCTTGTGCCAGCTCGTGCGGCACGACCTGTCCGCCCGCCGCATCCGCGAACTGGCTCCGCGCGGACTGATCCTCTCGGGAGGACCGGCCAGCGTCTACGAGTCCAAAGCGCCCGAGCCGGACCCGGCGATCTTCGAGCTGGGGATTCCCATTCTGGGAATTTGTTACGGCATGCACGCCGCCTGCCGCGCGCAGGGGAGCCGCGTCACGGCCGGAGCCGTGCGCGAGTTCGGACGGACGACGTGCCGCGTCCGCGAGCCAAACGGCCTGTTCGCCGGCCTGCCGGACAAGATCACGGTCTGGATGAGCCACGGCGACCAGGTCGACGACCTGAGCGCGACGTTCGAATCGCTGGCGGCGACCGACACGTGCCCCTTTGCCGCGGTCCGGCATCGCACCAAGCCAATCTACGGCCTGCAATTCCATCCCGAGGTGACGCACACCGAGCACGGCGGCGACATTCTGGGCAACTTCGTCCGCCAGGTCTGCGGTTGCCAGGGAACATGGCGGATCAGCTTGTTAATCGAGCGGGAGATCGAGGCGATCCGCGAGCGCGTCGGAAAGAGCCGCGTGATTTGCGGGCTTTCCGGCGGGGTCGACTCATCGGTGACCGCCGCGCTCCTGCTGCGGGCGATCGGACCGCAGCTTTCGTGCATCTTTGTCGACAATGGCCTGTTGCGCAAGGGAGAGGCCGAAGAGGTCAAGGATCGCTTCAGCCACCACTTCAAGACCGATCTGCACGTGGCCGACGGGCGGCAGCGATTCCTCTCGGAACTTGAGGGGGTCTCGGACCCGCAGCAGAAGCGAAAGATCATCGGCCGCGTTTTCATCGAGGTTTTCCGCAGCGAGGCCCGCTCGATTCCCGATGCACGGTTTTTAGCCCAGGGAACGCTCTATCCCGACGTGATCGAATCGGGAGGCAATCCCGACGGTCCAGCCGCCACGATCAAGACGCACCATAACGTGGGCGGCCTGCCGGATGAACTGGGCTTCGAACTGATCGAGCCCCTGCGAGACCTGTTCAAGGACGAGGTCCGCAGGATGGGGTTGGAGCTGGGGCTGCCCGAAGAGTTGATCTGGCGGCACCCGTTCCCGGGGCCGGGCCTGGCCGTGCGCTGCCTGGGTCCTGTCTCGGAGCCGCGTCTGGCGACGCTCCGCGAGGCCGATTGGATCGTCGTCGACGAATTGCGGCGAGCGGGCCTCTACCGCAAGGTGCAGCAGGCCTTCGCGGTCCTGCTGCCCGTGCAGACGGTCGGCGTGATGGGGGACGGACGCACGTACGAGGACGTGATCGCCGTGCGCGCGGTCCAGACGGCCGACTTCATGACGGCCGACTGGTATCCGCTCCCCTACGAGGTTTTGCAGCGGATTTCGACCCGCGTGATCAACAACGTCCGCGGCGTCAACCGCGTCGTCTACGACGTCAGCTCGAAGCCACCCAGCACGATCGAATGGGAATAATTCGGCCGACGGCCGAGAATTAGTCCAAGGTCCAAAGTCCAAGGTCCAATGTCGGAAAACCCCGAGCGCGTGGTCGTTCTCCGGCCTTTGACTTTGGACTTTTGACCTTGGACCTTTGACCTTTGACCTTTGACCTTGGACCTTTGACCTTGGACCTTGGACCTTGGACCTTGGACCTTGGACCTTGGACCTTGGACCTTTGACCTTGGACCTTACTTCCGATGACTTCAATCCTGGGCATCTCGGCGTTCTATCACGATTCGGCGGCGGCGCTGGTCGTTGATGGCGACGTGGTCGCCGCGGCGCAGGAAGAGCGGTTCACCCGCAAAAAACACGACGACGGCTTTCCCCAGCACGCCGTCGACTACTGCTTGCAAGAAGCCGGCCTCCGGCCGGGGGAACTCGATTACGTCGGCTTCTACGACAAGCCGCTGTTGAAGTTCGAGCGGCTGCTGGAGACTTATCTCGCCTACGCGCCGGTCGGCTTTCGTTCGTTCCTGACGGCCATGCCGATCTGGCTCAAGAAAAAGCTCTATTTGTCGCGGGAGCTTCGCCGCGGCTTGGGGCATGCGTATCGCAAGCGGTTCGTCTTCACGGAGCACCACGAATCGCACGCGGCCAGCGCTTTTTTTCCGTCTCCCTTTGAAGAGGCGGCGATCCTGACCGTCGACGGCGTCGGCGAATGGGCCACGGCCAGCTACGGCAGCGGCTCGGGCAACCGGATCAACCTCACCCACCAACTCCACTTTCCGCACTCGCCCGGCATGCTCTATTCGGCCTTCACCTACTACTGCGGGTTCAAGGTCAATTCGGGCGAGTACAAGCTGATGGGCCTGGCTCCTTACGGCCAGCCGCGGCACGTCGACCTGATCCTCGAAAAGCTGATCGACCTGAAAGACGACGGGTCGTTCCGCATGGACATGTCGTATTTTAATTACTGCCAGGGACTGACGATGACCTCGAAGAAATTCGAGCGGCTCTTCGGCGGTCCGCCGCGGGCTTCCGAGACGCTTCTGACCCAGCGCGACATGGATATTGCCGCTTCGATCCAGGCTGTCATCGAGGAGATCATGCTGCGGATGGCTCGGCACGTCCACGCCGAGACAGGGATGAAAAAACTCTGCCTGGCCGGCGGCGTCGCGCTCAACTGCGTCGCCAATGGGCGGATTTTGCGCGAGGGCCCGTTCGACGACCTGTGGATTCAGCCGGCCGCCGGCGATGCGGGCGGTGCGCTGGGCGTGGCCCTGTTCATCTGGCACCAACTGCTGGACCGGCCGCGCGTGGCCAACCGCTTGGACGCCCAGCGCGGCTCGTACCTCGGGCCGCGATTCGCCGACGACGCGATCCGCCGGTTCCTCGACGGCGTCGGCGCCCGCTATCGGTTTTTCGAGAACGAAGACGACTTATGCGACGCGGTCGCCGGCCTGATCGCCGACGAAAAGGTCGTCGGCTGGCTGCAGGGGCGGATGGAGTTCGGCCCGCGGGCCTTGGGGAGCCGCAGCATTCTGGGAGACGCTCGCAGCGAACAAATGCAATCGACGATGAACTTGAAGATCAAGTTTCGCGAATCGTTCCGGCCGTTCGCCCCCTCGGTGCTGCAGGAGCGCGTCGACGAATTTTTCGAGACCCGCCCGAACGAGCCGAGCCCTTACATGCTGCTCGTTGCGCCGGTCCGCAAAGAGAAGCGATTCGAGCTAAACGGCCGCGACCGCGACCTCGAGGGAATCGCCAAGCTCAAATCGAAGCGATCGGTGGTGCCGGCGATCACCCACGTCGACTATTCGGCCCGCATTCAAACGGTCGACGCGGACCGGCACGGCCGGTATTACAAGCTCCTCAAGGCGTTTGAGCGGCGGACGGGCTCGCCCGTCATCATCAACACGAGCTTCAACGTCCGCGGCGAACCGATCGTCCACACGCCCCAGGAAGCCTACCGCTGCTTCCTGGCGACGAACATCGACTCCCTCGTGCTCGAGCGTTTTCTCCTTTTGAAAGAGGATCAGCCGGACGTCACGTCGGAGAATCGCGAAAAATACCTGGCCGAGTTCAAGCTGGACTGACGATGATCGACCTCAACCTCAATCCGTCGAAAAGAGACCTGCGAATCTTCAGCCTGGCGATGCTGGCGTTTCTAACGTTCGTCGGCTGGGTCGTGTGGCACAAGAGCGGCTCGGCCGCCGCGGGGGCCGCAGTCGTTTCGGCCGGCGTTGCGTTCGCCATTCTCGGTCTGGCGGCCCCCCCTGCGGTGCGACCGGTCTTTGTCGCACTGATGGTGATCAACTACCCGATCGGCTGGGTCGTCACGCACGTGGTGATGGCCCTCATTTTCTATCTCGTCGTCACTCCGTTGGGCGTTATAATGAAACTCTGCGGCCGCGATCCGCTGGAGCGCCGCTTTGACCCGAGCGCGAAGACCTATTGGAAACCGCGGCGCAGCGAGACCGATTCCAGCCGATATTTTCGCCAGTTTTAGGCGAGACCGAATTTCAGACCCGTGCTTCGGCGATTGTCCATGAGCCGTGCCCCAAATCAACCCGACGACTTTGCCCGCCAGGCGACAGAACCGTCTCCCGGCCTGCTGCGCGAGTTGGTCGACTTTCTCGTCTACAACAAGGCTTGGTGGCTGACGCCAATCGTCGTCGTGCTGCTGCTGGTCGGCCTGTTGATTGTTCTGGGCAGCACCGGCTTTGCGCCGTTCATCTACCCGCTTTTCTGAAAGCCGCTTGATATCGCCGTGTTCCGCGCGATGTCTAAGTCCATTGTACGCGGGTTTGGCGATTCGTTCACAACCAATTCAACAACGGTTGTTAAGAATTCGCGCGCTCCAGAGTTTTTTGGGATTTTGCCCCTTTTTTATGACCCCAAAAAACCCCAAAAAACTCCTGACAACTTTTCAACGCGGAAGCGCGAGATCCGCGGGCTTCACGCCCTTGGTGAATTTTCCGAACCCGAAAGGGGTCGGCGCATAATGGCCGACGAGGTCGACGTCCGATTTTGGTGGAATCTGATCCTCCATGCCCACAGCCCAATAGCAGGCGTTGACGACCAGCCGGCGAAGTCCCTCGTTGGCCAGATCCTGCGAGGCGCCCATCGTCGTCGTGAAGGTGTGCGCGGTCTTGCCGGACGGGGCCGCGAACGGCTTGATCCACGCCACGGGCATCATCGGATCGTTCTGCTTGCCCGCGACGGGAGGGTCGTTCGGATGCATCCCCGAAAGGACTTGTCCCAGGACGAGCGGCTGACAACCGGCAGCCATCGGCAGCCGCACCGCGTAAACGTCGGTCGGGACCCAGATGTCGCCATCCTTGATGCCCCGTAAGATGGGGTGGTCCTTCATCCCCGGCGCAATGATCCCGCGGGTGCTCTGCCGGCCGTGGCGGCCGTGGTGATTGATCCACGTCTCGCCCAGCACATGCCGGCCAAACCCCCCGTCCCACTCCTTGCTTTGCCATCCGTATCGGGCGAACGTGGTCCCCGGCTTGGGAGCAAAAGCGTGCGTGGCCGTCCGCAGTCCGACCACGGGCCGGCCCGATTCGACGTAATCGACAATGTACCGCATCTGGTCATCCGGCAGATCGCGAAACCGCGTAAGGATGACCATCAGGTCGGCCGTCCGCAGCGCCTCCAGGCCGGGGATATTGTGGCTCTGGTTGGGGTTGATCGTGCCGTCTTGCGGATCGATGGAAAACAGCACGGTGCACTTAAAGCCGTGACGCTGGGCCAGGATCTTCGCCAACTGGGGCAGCCCCTCCTCCGAGCGGTACTCCTCGTCGCCGCTGACCAGCACGATGTGTTTCCCGTGCCCTGGGCCGTTTCCTCCCGGGAAGACAATCCACGGGTCACTGGCCATCGCCGGGGCCCCAAACGCCGCTGTAAGAGCAGATGCCACACACGTTACGCAGAAGAATCGATGCCAGCGCACGGCAGCCCCTTTTCCTCAATGTTTCTTCTTGGTCCGCAGTTCGAATGACTCCCACCCTACGGCGACAGGAAATCCGCGACAACCGTGTCAGCCAGGAATTGTCCCTCGCGCGTCAGCCGCACATGGCCGCCGGCTTCTTCCAAGAGCCCGTGGCGCAGGTGCCTGGAGAGCGATTCGGCCGCCAGTTGACGGAAATCGAAACCGGTTCGTTCGCGGAACTCGGCCAGATCGATTCCCTCGCAGCGCCGCAGGCCGAGCATGACCAGCTCGCGGGCGCGTTCTTCTGGAGACAATTCTTCCGAGTCGGCAATCGGCGATTGACCGGTTCGCACGCGCTTGATCCACGTCGTGACGCTGCGATGGTTGAGTTCGCGGCGGCCCGCGATGTAGCGGGCGGCCCCGGGCCCGAAGCCGAAAAACGGCAGTCCCTTCCAGTAAATCTCGTTGTGCCGCGAATGGAAGTCGGGCCGGGCGAAATTGGAAAGCTCATACTGCTCGAAGCCGGCGGCCGGCAGGCGGTCCATCGCCAGCGCGTACATCTCGCGTTCGGACTCCTCCTCACACCGCCGCAGCGACCCCTTGCTCAACCGGCTATAGAAGGCCGTGCCTTTCTCGAACGTCAGGCCGTACGTCGAAAGATGCGTGGGCGCGAGGGCCAACGCCTCGTCCAACGTCTCTTTCCACAGGCTGGCCGTTTGTCCGGGAATCCCGAAGATCAGATCGAACCCGATATTCGAGACGTAGGGACGCAGCCGCTCGACCGCCGAGAGGATCTCGGGCCGACGATGGTCGCGTTCCAGCAGCTTGAGGATCGTCGGATCGAACGACTGCACGCCGAGGCTCACGCGATTGACGCCGGCCGCGGCCAAAACGGCGATCTTCGCATCATCGAGTCCGGCCGGGTTGGCCTCGACGCAGATCTCGGCCCCCGCGGCAGGCCGAAACCAGCGCAGTGCCAGCTCCATCAACCGTTCCAATTGCACGGCCGGCAAGTGCGTCGGCGTCCCACCGCCGAAGAAGATCGTCTCGACCTCACGCGCCTCTTGGAGGCGAGCCAGATCGATCGCCAGAGCGTCGAGATAGGCGTCGATCAGCTCGTCCCGCCGCGCGACGAGCGTGAAGTCGCAATATCCACAACGATGCGAACAGAACGGCACATGGAGATACGCGGATCGAGGGGGAGGCCACGAAGTGGGCGGCCATCCGTCAGCTTTTTGGTTTTTCCGCATTCTGCATGCTTGGCGGTTCGATTTCCGGCTGCTTTTGTGTCGCCGACGAGCGTCCCGTTAGGACCGCGCCGCGTAAGCTTCTGCGTATTCGAGCACCCAGAGGTCGACCATGTTGCGCAGGGACTGCAGATCGACCTGCGTCAGGAACTGAAAGTGGTTGCGGTGGAAAAGCTCTTTATTGCGGATCGTTCCCTTGCCCACCAACTCGATAATGTGGGCGGCGCTGAAGGGGCGGACGAGGATTTCCAGCCGGCTGTATTCCGTGCCGGATGACCGGCCCGGCCCGAGCGAGATGTCATCCCGGCTGACCCGCGCTCCCCACCCCTCGTCGCTCACCACGCTGTCGAAACGAAAGCCGGGAAAATAGTCGGCGAGCTTTCGCAGACCGGTTTCAATCTGCTCGGACAATTCCAGCCGGCAGCGGGTGTGCTCGCTGTGGAACTGCTCGTCGGTCAATTCGCGGTCCGTTTGCGCGCGTTGCCGCGTCGTACGCGCCGTTTCTCCGCGCGAGATCGCCCGCTCCAACCGTTTTTCAAAGTCCATCATTTGACCCGTTTAGTCTTTGGTTGCATTCCAATTCTAGATGAGCGCGACTCAAATTTCGACAGGGGCAGTTTGAACGTCGTCGCCTGCCCTTAAAGGGCTTGAGGGGGCAAGGTCCACATTGTCGTGACTTGCAACGATTGCAATCAATCCCTGCAAAACGCGTCGTGCGCGAAGCGTTCCAGGCAGGCTCGTCTCGACGGGAGACGTTCCGAAGGACGCGTCAGGGTTGGCCCCGTCGGTAAAGTGATCGGGCACGACAGCCGTCTCTGCCGAGATTTCCGGCAACCCCCGCCGACGCAGCCGCCAAGCGATCAGGCACGGGAACAATCGCCAAAGTATGGCTCGGCTTTTGCAGAAACCAGGCAGCGATGGATTTGGGCGCCCCTTGCCGAAGTCGGTGGGCCATTGGATAATGCATGGGGACAGGGAAACGGAGCTGAGTGCACGTTCGCGGACCGGGAGAGGCACCAGGTGGGGCAGGGAAACCGCGAGGAGCTGGCCAGGCTATGGCAGGCTAGTTGGATGGCCTGGCTGGGGTTGTTCGCGCTGCTGGCTGCTGCCGCTTGGTTAGTTGTTCGGTTACGAGCACGGTTTCGCGATCGTGAGGATCCTACGGAAGGGGGCCACCAAATGCTGATGCAAATGGGAGAATTGCGTCGCCAAGGTGGGCTGTCCGACGAAGAATACCGATCCATCAAGAGCAAATTGAGCGGACCCGTCGACCATTCCACGCGCGGCGGTAGCCCCGAGCGCTGAATCGGCAACGCTGAAGGAAGACGAATGCCCTCTGGGAAAGACTTTACGTCCGGGAAGCGCAACGTCCCGGCTAAGAAAAACGCGAACTGCTCTTTTTGTCGCAAGAGCTACCGCGACGTCGGGCCGCTGGTCGAGGGGCCCGAAGACGTGTATATCTGCGGCGAGTGCATCGACCTGTGCCAGTCGATCTTGGACCAGGAGCGCCGCCGCCGGGGAACGCCCAAAAAGCTGTTCACGCACGTCCCGACCCCGCGGCAGATCGTCAACCATCTCGATCAGTATGTGATTGGCCAGAGCCAGTCGAAAAAGATACTGGCCGTTGCCGTCCACAACCATTACAAGCGGCTCATGCTGCACGAGGACGTCGAAAACGACGTCGAAATTGAGAAGTCCAATATCCTGCTGATTGGCCCCACGGGCTGCGGGAAAACCCTGCTGGCCCGCACCCTGGCGAAGTACCTGCAGGTGCCGTTCGCCATTGGCGATGCGACCACGCTGACGGAAGCCGGCTACGTCGGCGAGGACGTCGAAAACCTACTGCTGAAGCTGTTGCATGCGGCCGACTTCGACATCGAATCGGCCCAGCGGGGCATCGTCTTCATCGACGAGATCGACAAGATCGGCAAGACGAGCCAGAACGTCTCCATCACGCGCGACGTCTCCGGCGAAGGCGTGCAGCAAGCCCTGTTGAAAATGCTCGAAGGGACCGTCGCGAACGTGCCGCCACAAGGGGGACGCAAGCATCCCGAACAGCAATACATTCAGGTCGATACGACGAACATCCTCTTCATCTGCGGCGGAACGTTCGTCGGCCTCGAGGAGATCATCGCCAAACGCATGGGGCGGAAGATGATCGGTTTCGGCCAGGAGGCGGGCGTGAATTCGGCCGAGCGCCGGCAGGCCAGCCTCTTTAATCAGGTGGCGGTCGACGACATCCTTGAGTTCGGAATGATACCAGAGCTCGTCGGCCGTTTGCCCGTCATTAGCCCGCTGCAGCCGCTGGAGCTTGAGGACCTTGTCCACATCCTCACGGATCCGAAGAACTCGCTGGTCAAGCAGTACAAGAAGTTCTTCGAGATGGAATCGGCCGAGCTCGAATTCACGCCGGAATCGCTGGTGGAGATTGCCCGGATCGCAAAGACCAAGAACACGGGCGCCCGCGGCCTGCGGAGCGTCGTCGACGATCTCCTCTTCGAAGTGATGTACGCCCTGCCTGACGAGGAGCCGGGTCGCAAGTTCGTCGTCACGCCCGAGGTCGTCCGCGGAACCGTAAAGCTCTTCCCGCGAGACGACTCGGCGGCCGCGTAAGAGATCGGCAAGAGGCACGACGAGCCGCCGGCTTGATGCCGGCGGCCAGGTTGGGGCAAAGCCTCCCGCTCGTTACGCGGTTTGCCGTGGTGTCAGTTCCTCCGCAACGTGAGGAGCGCGTCGATCGCGTCGGTGCGGATCCGCGGCTCGGCATGATTGCGGGAAATCGGATCGATCAGCGCGACCAATTCGCCCCGCTGGCCCGCTGTCCATTGGCCGGCCAGAATACGGACCGCGTGCAGCACGTTCTTGAGCGCCAGCAGCTCCTCGACCTGACCGGGCGCTTCCGGATCGGCGGCCGGCAGGCGCCCCCAGTGAGAATCTCTTTGAAAACCGGCAGTCCCGCGGTCGATTTCTGTCGTGCCAGGCCGACCGCCGCGTTCACTCGCGTGTTGACGTTACCGGCAGTCACCAACACCATTAGCCGATCGCGCGAAGCGGGGGTCGAGACCAACCCGAGCGCATAAGTCCCCGTGTCCCGGATCAGGGAATCGGAATCCGAAGTGGCCGCGATCAGGTCCTCGACGAGGGAGGGTGAATTGACGGCCTCGTGGCGTTCGTCGGCCCGGCCGGCAATCACGGCGATCGACGCAATACTGTTTTTGCGAATCTCGCGGTCCTGCTCCGGCTTCATCCCGTGCTGAAGGGCCGGCAGCACGGTCGCTTGCGAATCCAACAGGCCAAGCGTCCGTGCCAGAAACGCCTCCTGCTTCAAATCGTCCTCCCGCTGCGAATGCCGGTTCAGGCCTTCCTCGAACAGACCGACCAGCACGCGGGCGATCTCGGGATTTGAAGCCAGGTGTTGACCGTCGTCGCCCAACTGCTGGTCGCGGACGAGCAGCGTCGCCAGACCGTTGGCTCCCCGCCAGCGGCGATGTTCGTTGGTGTTGCGAATGTCTTCGACCATCTCGCGCCAGTCTTCATCGCTCGATGCAATCTTACCAAATAGTGCCCAAACTCCCACAACGGCCAGCACGATCAGCGCCGGCACCACGAACAATTGCAGGATGAACCCTGCCGAAGGGGGCTGCACGGGGGGCAAAGCCACATCCCCCTCATCCGCAGTCAATGGGCGGTCGGATTCGAAATCATCCCGAGACATGAGCGATTCTCAGAGAGTCGTGGACCGATACGACTTTCAATTGAACACGCAACCAAGCCGGAAATTCTCGCCTGGCGCGCTCGGCCATTTATTCGACGCAGTCGCTTCTTCGAAGATCTCTTTCCAAGTCTAGTGGTGCTGGACGGGTCGTCAAGGCGTGCGATCACACGCCAATCGGCCTGACCCCGTACCGGAGATTGCTTCCGGTTGCGGATTCGCCGAACGATTCCTAGATTACTTGGGTTCCGCCACGGCCCCGACGAAAACGAACTACGCAAAAAGACTTCTCGCATGATCGTCAGTTGGGAATGGCTCCGCGAATACGTCGCGCTGGATGTGCCGCTGGAGGACCTTCTCGCCCGGCTCACAATGGCCGGACTCAATATCGAATCTCAAAAACCGGTCGGCGATGACCGGGCGATCGACGTCGAAATCACCAGCAATCGTCCTGACTGCCTGGGACACATCGGCATCGCGCGCGAGGCGGCCGTCCTCTTTGGCCGCATACTCAACGTGCCGGAGGTGAAGCCCAAAGCTTCGGCTGCCAAAACGGCCGAAGCGACGTCGGTCGTCGTCGAGTGTCCCGAGCTGTGCCCGCAGTATTTCGCGAGAGTGGTCCGCGGCGTGAAGATCGGACCGAGTCCCGTGTGGCTGCGCAAGCGGCTGGAGACGATCGGACTGGCCTCGATTAACAACGTTGTCGACGTGACGAACTATGTCCTGATGGAGTGCGGGCAGCCGCTGCACGCCTTCGATCTGGACCGGCTTCGCGGCCGCCGAATCGTCGTGCGGCAGGCCCGGGCCGGCGAGAAGCTTGTCGCGATTAACCAGCGGACCTACGAATTGCAGCCGGGGATGTGCGTGATCGCCGATGCCGACCGTCCCGTTGCCGTCGGCGGCGTAATGGGAGGGCTCGAAACCGAGATCGGGCCGGCCGCGAAGAACGTCCTGATCGAAACGGCCAATTTCACGCCGCGGTCGATCCGCAACACCGCGCGCAAGCTGGCGCTGCACAGCGATTCGTCGTATCGCTTCGAGCGCGGCATCGATCCGGCGCAGCTCGATTGGGCCAGCCGGCGGTGCTGCCAGTTGATCCTTGAGCTGGCGGGGGGCGAGCTCCTCGACGAAGCGATCGTCGCCGGCGTTCCCATTGATCGCAACCGTCCCCGCATCACGCTGCGGTTCGGACGCATCCCGCAAGTTTTGGGGATTGACGTGCCGCAGGACGAAGCGGTCCGCATCCTGGCGTCGCTGGGCATTGAACCGCAAGGTCCCCCCTCGAACGGAGGCTGCGAATTTGTTCCGCCGACCTGGCGCCGCGACGTGACTCGCGAGGTCGATCTGATCGAAGAAGTGGCCCGCGTCCACGGCTATGACCGCATTCCACAGGACGTTCCCGTCCCCCTGGAGATCAGCGCCAAGACCGTCCGCGACCGCGTTGCGGAATCGCTCCGTTCGGTGCTCACGTCGGCGGGTTTCTTCGAGGCCGTGACGATGTCGTTCGTCAGCGACGATGTGGCACGTCTGTTTCAGCCGCGCGGTCCGATTCTCAAGCTGACGGTCGACCACTCGTCGCGCAAGCACGAAAACGTGCTGCGGCAGAGCCTGATTCCGAGCTTGCTCCTGTCGCGCCAGGTGAACCAGCGGCACGGCAACTTCAACGCGGAACTATTCGAGCTCGCCAAGGTCTACCTCCACGCGGCTCAAAAGAGGTCCGAGGGGCAGGGCGAGCCTCTCATGATCGGAATCGTGACGGGCCGGCCCTTCATCGAATGCAAGGGAATCGTGGAGGCGATTGCCCAGCGTCTTTGTCCTGGAGCAGCCGTCACCGTCAAGCCGTCGCAGGTCGCGGCCTTTGCCCCCGGGCGCGGGGCCGATTTGTATCTGAACGGGACCTTATGGGGCTGGCTGGGCGAGCTGGATCGCTCCGTAACCGACGCGGTCGACCTGAAGGATGCCGTCACGGCCGCGGAGCTGGATGTCGAGCTGGTGGAGCGCAATGCTGAGCTGGTCTCCGCATTCAAGCCGTTGGCCCAGTTCCCCGCGATCGATCGCGACCTCAACTTTGTCGTGGGTGAAGAGGTTACTTGGGAATTACTGGAGTCGGTCGTCTGCACGGCGGCCGGCCCTCTGCTGGAGCGCGTCGGCTTCGACGGCCAATACCGCGGTAAGCAGATCGACGCCGATAAGAAGTCGTACGTCGTCACCCTCAGCTACCGCGGCCCCGACCGCACGTTGACGGCGGATGAAGTGGAGACGTGCCAACAGGCGGTCATTGCCGCCTGCGCCGCCAAGTTGGGCGCAAGGCTGCGCTAGGAAGGATGGAGGCGGAATTAAGCCCCTTCCTGTTCATCCTTCCGCCTTCATCGACATCCTTCCCCTCTCTCTTCTGGCACGGCTTTCTCGCCATTGATTTGGTAGAGTGAACGAAGCGGAGTTTCCTCCGCAGGACTGTCATTCGGGAGTATTCCGTGTCCGTTGACACCGGTTTGGACAATAAAAAGAAAATCGCCGCCGATTGCTTTCGCAAAGGCAACGACGCGATGGAAAAAAGGAATTTCGATTACGCCGTCAAGATGCACAGCTCGGCGGTCCAGCTCGTTCCCGACAACTTGATGTTTCGTCAGACGCTTCGCGGCTGCGAGCGGTACTTGTACGGCAACAATAAAAAAGGGGCCAAGTTCGCGAGGCTCCGTCTCCGCCTTCGGGGAATTCGCGGCAAGATCCGGAAGGCCCGGTCCAAGTCCAACTGGACGGCCCTCGATCAGGCGGCCGAAACGGGGCTGACGCTGAATCCCTGGAACTCGCAGCTCAACGCCGACATGGGAGAGGCCTGCTTCCATCTCGGTCACACGGAACTTGCCGAGTTCGGGTACAAAAATGCGGTCGACAACGATCCGGAAAACAAGGTGTTTTTGGAGAAAATGGGGGATATTTACGAACTGCGGGGCAACTACAGCCAGGCCATCGAATGCTGGAAGAGGATCTCCAAGCTCGAACCCAATAATGGTTACGTCCGCTCGAAGATCACGGGATTGGAAGCGACATCGACGATGGTCCGAGGTGGCTATGAGGGCGCCGAGACGACGCAGGAAGTGCGCCGCTCGGCCTACGACGACTATCGGCCGGCGACTGACAAATTCGTTCCCGATGCGGTCGCGGGCCCGGGCGTCTCTCTGGAAGCCGATCTCCTGCGGGCCATCCGCAAGAACCCGACGGAAAAGGGGAGCTACCTCAAGCTGGCGGAGTTCTATCGGCGGCAAAAGGAGTTCGCCAAGGCGAATGAGATCCTTCAGCAGGCGTATGAGGTGACCGGCGGGGACTACAACATCCGGCAGAACATCGAGGACGTCGAGCTGGAGCGCGCGGCGGCACGAGATCGAGCTGGCCCGGTCATTGGCCAAGGACGAGGCGGGCAAGAAGAATCTCGAAGCCTTGAAGCGCGAGCTGCATCAGCGCGAGATCGAGGTCCTTTCGTCGCGCGTCGAGCGCTATCCGATGGACGCCAACTTAAAATACGAGTTGGCCACGAGGTACATGAAGTCCAAGGAGAACAAGAAGGCGATTCCCCTTTTGCAGCAGGCGACGGTCGACCAGCGCCGCGAGCCTCAGGTGCGCGTGGCCCTTGGCAAATGTTTCATTGCCGAGAAGCAACTGAAGCTGGGCCGCTACCAGTTTGAGAAGGCGGCTGAAAAGATTAGTCCCCACGACAATGGGCCGCTCTATTGCGAGGCCCACTACATCCTGGGCCGACTGTGCGAGGACGCGGGCGACTTGGACAAGGCCGAGACGGCTTACAGCGACGTCTTGAGCGTCGATTACAGCTATAAGGACACGCGCGAACGGCTCGAACGCCTGCAGCGCGGTGGCGACGGCAAGCCCAAGGATGGACCAGGCGAGTAGCCGGCTCGGTCAATTACGAAATCCGAACGCTGAAGGAATGACCGAATGCCCTAAGCTGAAATGGAAACACTGGACGCCATGACTTATTCGTGCTTAATGCTTTCGAGCGCCGCGATCCATCATTCCCGGCCTTCGCGGCCGTCGTCGGTCGGTTTCGCGGCCTGGGCGGCTTCGATCTTTTTCTTGAGGTCCACGTAGGTGATCCGATCGTCGAACTCGATGCCCAGGCGGCGGCCTTCCTCTTTCTGCGCTCGGGTCGCGGGGCGCGGCACGCCGCGCGTGCGTCTCCGACGTGGCACTGGCGATGCGGATCACGTGCCCGCATTTCGGGCAGACCCCTTGCTTGCCGGAATACTCGTCCCGGACTTTGAACGATCCCTTGCACGACGGGCAATAGATGTAGATCGCCACGGCTCCGGAATCCTTTACATTCGCCTTTCGGCCGATCTCCGAAATCGGTGTGCCAATCGTAGAGGATGCCGGCAGCAACAGGAAGTGCGACGCCGTACCGTCACTGCGCCGATGTTGATCTGGCTCCAGGGATCGACCAGAATTGAATGTGGGGGATCGTTTCTTCAAAAGTGGAAGGGCGTCTGGGGTGGCAGGATCATCGCATCCGCGATGGCCCTGGTCGGACGTGCGGAACGGAGCCATCCGAAGCTGATGGCCCCGTCATCCAATTGGGAGGCCGCTTGGACGAAAAGCGGAACGAGAACATCGAAGCGAAGACCGAACCGAAGCGCCGCGTCGGGCCCTTCGAGCTGGAACGGAAGCTCGGCATCGGCGGGATGGGCGTCGTCTATCTGGCAACGTACCTGAAGAACGGCAAGCGAATGGCCGTCAAGGTCCTCGCGCCGGAGATGTCGTCCGATCAAAGACTCGTGCAGCGCTTCCTCCGCGAAATGGCCATCCTCAGCAAGCTCCGCCATGACAACATCGTCCGCTACTTCGGCGGCGGCAAGGACAAGACGCAGCACTTTTACGCGATGGAGTACATGGACGGCGGCAGCATCGAGCACGTTTTGAAGAAAAAGGGCCGCCTCTCCTGGGAAGAGACGATTGACAATGCCCGACAGATCGCCTTCGCGCTCGAATACTCCCACAACCACGGCATCATTCATCGGGACCTCAAGCCGGCGAATCTGTTCTTAGGGAAAGACGGCCGGCTGAAACTGGGCGACTTTGGCATCGCGCGCGACACCCAGGCGACGGCGTTGACGGCGGCCGGGCGGACGGTGGGGACTTATGCCTACATGGCTCCCGAACAGATATCCGGCAAACCCCCCGTCTCGCGCAAGACCGATTTGTATGCGCTGGGCTGCGTGATGTTCGAGATGCTGACCGGCAAGCCTCCATTTATCGCTCCAACGGCGGCCGAGATGCTGTTCGCTCACCTCGAGCAGGAGCCGCCGCGGATCACGGAGCAGGCGCTCGACTGTCCGGTCTGGTTGGAAAGCCTCGTGCTGAAGCTGCTGGAGAAAAACCCCGACGATCGCTATTACGATGCTCTGGCACTCCAAGTGGCATTGGACGAGGTGGGCCAGAAGGTGGCGGCAGCGCAGAGCGTCGCCCAGCAGACGGTTGCTGGCGGCGGCAGCGGCGCCACCGTCAAAGACGACGCCGCACTGCGGCAAGCCCTCACCGGAAAAAAGAAAAAGAAAAAAAAGAAGAAGGGTCCGTTTTACGAACGGGTCTGGTTCCTGGTGAGCTGCCTGGCTGTCGTGGCAGGGCTAGTGACCTGGTTCTCTCGGCCACAGAGCGACGCGGTCCTTTTCGCACAAGCCAAAAAGCTGATGGAGTCGGGCGACCACAACGACTGGACAACGGCGCGGGAGCGTTACCTGGACAAGCTTTTGGCACGATCTCCCAACGGACCGTATGCCGGGCCGTCGCGGGAGTACATCGATCAGATTGACATGGGTGTGGCGGAGGATCAGGCAACGAGGCGCATGAAGTTCAACCAGGACCCACGGTCGGAGGCAGAGCGTTTGTTTATCGATGCCTTGCGCTTCGAACAATTCAAGGACCGCATCACGGCCCTGCAGAAGTACCGCAGCATGGTCGAACTTCTCAAAGACCGCGACGCGGACCGCTCCTACGTCAACCTGGCACGAAAAAAAATTCATGAGATCGAAGAATCGGGAAGCGAGCAGGGAGACTTGACCTCCCTCGTCAACGACAATCTCAAACGGGCTGACGACCTGGCCACGAAAGGCCGGCCTGTCGACGCGGAAAAAATCTGGAACGGAATCGTCACTTTGTACGGTGCCAACCAGGAGTTGGAGCAGCAGGTCAAGTACTGCGCGGGCCCGCCTCCAGGGAGAGAAGGTGGAGCGCACCGTATTCGGAATCCCCAAACCACGGGCTAAAGAAGTCGGGCCAGTGAAGGAGAAATCATGAGCGGAGAAACCGTCGGGCGGCCGATGGAGATCCTGCTGGTGGAGGACAGCCTCACGGCGGCCCGCCTTGCGATCGGCGCCCTCAAAAAAGCCCCGGTTCCCCACCGTCTCACCTGGCTGACGGACGGCGCGGAAGCCGCCGAGTTCGTCTACCGTCGCGGACGGTTCGCCCGTGCGCCGCGGCCGGACCTGATTTTGCTCGACCTCACTTTGCCCCAAAAAGACGGGCGCGAATTGTTGGCCGAGATCAAGTCGGATGAAGACCTCAGATCCATCCCGGTGGTCGTCCTCACCAGCTCCACGGATGAAGAGGACGTTGCGCAGACCCAGCTCTTGCAGGTGGAAAGCTACATGACCAAACCTGTCGACATCGACAAGTTCCTGAAGCTGATCCGGGACCTCGCCCGATACTGGCGGGCGGACATGATTCTTCCAACCTGATTCAACATGGCCCAGCCCGAATTCTTTTCGGACCCGAGCGCGCCGCCCGGCGATCTCAGCCGCACCATGCTTCCCAAAAACATGGTGGCGGTCGTGATCGGGCTGGCGTTCCTGCCGATCATCCTCAATGGGCTGGGGATCAGCTTCTCGGCCGTCCCGGTTCCCGCAGCCGTGCAGGAAAACACCGAGACTTCGCTCGCGCCGCGCGCCGTGCCGCAGGAAGTGAGCCCAGGCGCGATCATCCACGTCCTACTGGAATGGACGGCGTTCATGATTGCGCTGGCAACGGTTGTGCTGGCCGTCACGCACTATTTCATTACGCACGACGTGACGACGCCGACGATCAGCACGGCCCTCTTTTTTTCCGGAATGATCGATGCGTTCGAGTCGCTGGCGGGCGTCCACTTGCTTCCGTTCACCGTCAACGACATCAACAATTTCCTGCCCTTCACCTGGTTTGTCTCGCGGCTGGTGAATGTCTGCTTCCTCATCGCCGGCACGCTGCCGTTCGTTTGGCACCCGGCCAGACCGGCCGCCCGCCGCCGGGAAAGGGACCTGCCGTTCCTCATTCTCACCGGCGTACTGTTTGCGGTGATGGCGTACGTGATTGTCTTTCTTTGCGCGTGGTCGAACCTGCCGCAGTCCGTGTATCCGAACTGGCGGGTCGTTCACCGGCCGTGGGACCTGATTCCGCTGTTCCTGTATCTTTTCGCCGGATCGGTCGTCTTCCCGCGGTTTTATCGGGCCCAGCCGAGCCTGTTTTCGCACGCTCTCTTCGTCAGCGTGATCCCGAACATCGCGGCCGAGCTGTACGCGACTTTTGGATCGGTGGCGCTCTACGACAACAATTTCAACGTCGCCAGCTTCGAGAAGATCATCGCCTACCTGGTGCCGTTCCTGGGTCTCTTGCTCGATTACCGCCGTGCCTATGATGCCGACGTCGCCCTGCAGGTGACGAACGAAAAACTGAGAGTGGCCCGCGACGTTCAGCAGGGCCTCTTACCGCAGACATCTCCCGAGATCGCCGGTTACGACATCGCCGGCCACTATGTGCCCGCGGACATGGTGGGCGGCGATTACTACGATTACGTGCGGATGGCCGACGGCCGCTGGGGAATCGTGGTCGCCGACGTGAGCGGCCATGAGATCGGCGCATCGCTGCTGATGGCCAAGACCCGCGCCTATCTCCGAGGCGCTGGCCAAAAGCGACGACGACCTGCAGACGATCCTCGGTCGCCTTCACGATTTCCTGGTCGAAGACACGCATGACAAATGGTTCGTCACGATGTTCTTCGCCGCCCTCGATCCGCAGACCGGCAACCTCGAATATGCCGGAATCGCTCAACAAGCCCACATCCTGCGCTGTGACGGTTCCGTCACGTTGCTCAAGAGCACCTCGACCCCCCTGGGCGTCTTTGCCGATCATCCGCCGCAGTGCGCGCCCCGCACCCACTTGCGGCCGGGCGACGTTTACGTCGCCGTGACCGACGGGATCGTCGAAGCGAAGTCGCCGGCCGGGGAACAATTCGGGCAGGACCGGATGCTCGGCGTGCTGATGGAGCACCGGGAACGCTCCGCCGCCGAGATGATCGACGCGCTCAACCAGTCCTGGCGGTCGTTCTGCGGAAGCGCGCCGGCGACCGATGACCTGACCGTGGTGATCCTTCGCCGCACGGCATGATCCCGGGAGTGCATGGTTGACCAGGGCCGCTCTTTCCACCACGATTGAACGCCATGCAAGCGATCCGCCACCCTGTTCTGGCCCTCTCACCGGCGAAGCGGGCCCTGGTCTTCGTCGCTGCGCTCGTTTTCGGGTTCGTCCTGTGGTACGCCCTGCAGAGACTGGACGCGCCGCTGGTTAGGCCTGAGTCTCCCTGGGGCATCGTCTCGCTGCAGTTGGCGCACACGGCCGAACGGAGCCGGGAGATCATCGGCTCATGGGACAAGGCGGCCCGCGACAACGCGCAAAGCGGCCTGCTATTGGACTTTCTTTTCCCCGTCTGCTATTCGACCGCGCTGACGATCGTCTGCTTCTGGGCGGCAGCGCTGTTTCGCGAGCACGGCTATTGGAAGACGGGCTGGCTCGCGTCGCTTGTCGCCTGGGCGCAGTGGCCGGCCGCGGCGTTCGATTACGTCGAAAACATCGCCCTCTGGGTGCAGCTCCGCGGCACCGTCGCCGATCCGTGGCCCCGAATCGCTTTCTTCTGCGCGACGATCAAATTCCTGTTGATCGCCGCGGCCCTATGCGTTCTCGTCGCGGCGCTGATCGTTTGGATCTTTCGCCTTCGATCGCGCCCCGTGCTTCTACCGCCGTGACCGCGGGCCCCCATCATCCCAAGCCAGCCGGTGCGCCCTGCGGGCTCCATTTCAGCTTGGAGACGCCTGGCAGCCGCACTAATTCGTCCAGAAGGGCGGGCTCGCGAACGTCGTCGGGGCGTTCGTGCCACCGCACCTCGCAAGACAGCTCACGGCACTGATCGACGTTGTCGTGCGTCACGCCGAGCGAAACGATCTCAAAGCCGGCGAGGAAGACTCTCTTGCGGACCACTTTGTCCTCAACGCCGCCGGGACCGATCGTCAGGACCAGGGTCCCCTGACGATCCTGGGGGAGTTTGGCTTCGAGCCATTTGAGCCCCCAGAGCACCACGAGACCGATCGCAAGCGCCGTCACACCCAGGCCGTTTTGTCCGCCGCCGAAACAGAGGCCCATGACGGTGACAAACCACAGGGTGGAGGCCGTCGTTATGCCCACCACGCGGTTTTCCCGCCGCAGAATCGCCCCTGCGCAATGAAGCCCACACCCGTCAAGATGCCCAGCGGAAGCCGCATCAGATCGAGCACGACAAACGAATTGCCCGCTTTGCCGACGGTGTCCATGAGCAAGTTGGCCTGAATCATGGCGATCGAGGCGGCCAAGCAGACGAGCAAGGTGGTCCGCAAGCCGGCCGGCCGGCCGTGCGCTGTGCGGTCCAATCCGATTAAAGCTCCCCCGATGACGGTCAGGACGAGCCGCAGAGCGATTTCGGACCATTGCAGCGTAACGGGCATGGAAGTCAAACTTTCAGATTAACGCGGGTATGCCGTCTGGTCTTGGCCCGCAAGTTTCTCCTCCGGATTCAGCGGGACAACGGCTCGACGTCAACGCGTTAGAGCGTGATGCGTCCGCCTTGGGCCTTGATGCTGCGCTGCGCGGCTTCGAGGATTCGCACAATCCGCAGGCCTGCCTCCCCGTCCGCGACGGGTGGCTTTCCGCTCCGGATGCAATCTGCGAAGTTTTGAACCACATTTTGCAGCGGCTCATCGCGCGCCATGTTCGGCGACCAGATGTCACCCGTCCGGTAGCCGACGAGAATACCGTACCGGGCTTCGGAGGTCTGGTCGAGCTGAATCCCGCAATCGTAGATCTTGATCGGTTCGACCGGATCCAGGTCATTGAACACGAGGCTCCGCTTGCTGCCGCCGATGATCGTGTGCCGCAGCTTGACAGGGCTGAGCCAGTTGACGTGAAACGTCGCCATGAGCGACCCGCCGAAATCCAGGTTGAGATAGGCCACGTCCTCCAGATCGTTGGAGGTGTGCGAGACGCCCATGGCGGCCAGGCTCCGCGGCAAGCGGCCGAGGAGATGGTCGATGATGGCGAGATCGTGCGGAGCCAAATCCCAAAGGACGTTGATGTCGCTCTGAAATTGGCCGAGGTTGATGCGAACGCTGTCAATGTAGTAAATCTCGCCGAGTTCACCCGCGTCGACCAGCTCCTTGATCTTGCGGATTGCGGGACTGTAGATGTAAGTGTGGTCGACCATCAGCGTGCGCCCGAGCTCGCGGGCGCGGCTGACGAGCCGCTCGGCGTCCCGCACGTTGTCCGCCAACGGCTTCTCGACGAGCACGTCTTTTCCGGCTTCCATTGCGGCCAGCGACAGCGGCGCATGCGTGCTTACGGGGGTGGCGATGGCCACGGCGGCGATTTCGGGGTTCTTCAGGACGTCATCGAAGTTCTGGGTGAGCTCCGACTGCGGACAGCTTGCCGCGACGCGCTCCAAGCGTGCCGCGGTCCCGATCACACACCGCTACAACCTTGGTCGCCTTACAGGTGGAAAAGTTGCGGATGAGGTTGGGGCCCCAATAACCGCAGCCGACAACCGCCACGCCAATTGGTCCTGCCTCTTTGCTGTTGACTTCCTCGTTGCCCGGCAACTTGACGTTCAACTGACCTCTCCCCTTGCTTCATCGATCCGACTTTCGCCCGCCTGATAACGGTCGAAAACCGGTTCGCTGGCGGGTTGAAGTCTATGAGCCGGTCCGGAAGATTCTTCAACGATGTAGCGCGGCCGGCCGCGGACCTCGTCGAGCGCACGCCAAGTATACTCGCCGAGGATCCCCAAGGCCGTCAGGATGGCCCCCTGGCCTGCCAGCAACAGGATCAACGCGAGGATGATCCAAAGTCCCGTGGCGATCAGGCCGAAAAACCATCCGATGACCGCTGCCACGGCACAGACGAGGGCAATTGCGACCAGTCCCAGGCCCAGAATGGAAATCAGTCGGATGGGGGCGTAGCTGTAGGAAACGACTGAGTCGATAAAGACTTTGATTTTCTTTCCCAGCGAAAACCCGCTCCGGCCGGCATAGCGTGCTTTCTTCACATACTTCACCGAGGTTTGACGGAACCCAAGCCAGCGGATGGCCAGATTGATGTTTGTGTTCTTCTCGCCGATCGCGTTATAGGCGTTAATCACCGGCCGGCTCACCAGAACGAAATCGGCCCCTTGCTGCGGAAGGTCGCGGAACGCGGATCGCATGAAGGAATTGAAGAGCCACGAAAAGAGCAACGTGCTCCAGGCTTCTCCCTCGTGCGCGACCTGACTGCCCAGACGACGTCATTCCCTTGGCTCCACGCGGCCGCCAGCGCCGAGATGACTTCCGGGGGGTCCTGAAGATCGGCGGCCATGATGATCGCTGCGTCGCCCGTGCAATGGTCCAATCCGGCTGCGCAAGCGATATGGGCGCCACAATTCCGCGACAAACGCAAATACCGCAGATTTCCGCGCACTGCCGCCAGGCTGCTGGCAATCGCGGGCGTGCCGTCGAAAGAGTGGTCGTCGACGACGACGATTTCCATCGTGATTCCACGTCCCTCGAGCAAGGATTGGATTGCGTCCAGTCGCTTGACGATTTCCGGAAGGTTCTCCGCCTCGTTGAACGCCGGGATCACGATGCTGAGTTTCCGACTGAACGACATAGTCATTGGGCGGTACAAAGCGCATAGAGCTGGCAGCACAGCTCGTCGGGAACCTCTTGGCCGACCTGATACAACGCGGGGAGCAGGTCGGACACAAGCGGCACGTCCAAACGATTCAGGTTCTCGTAGTCAAACGGCTTCAACAGGAATCCGCGGCAGGAAAGGACCTGGAATTGGACGAGTTCCAAATGTTCGAGCAGGGCGGCCTTGGTATAAACTCTTTTGTGCCCGGACGCGATACTCGCCTGCGACAAATGCGCCAGCGACGGCAAAAGCCCCAGTGCCTTTCCGATCCGCCGGTGAAGCGACTCGGCGTTCTGCACGACAACGTGCAGCCGCCCGCCGGGAGCAAGCCAGGTACGAATGCAAGCCAAGAGTCCCGCCGGGTCGTCGACTTGATCCAGCGACCGCGCGATCACGACATCATCGTAGGGCTTGCGGGGCGCAAACGCCTCATACGAACAGTGGTGGACGCGGAGGCGGTCAGAGTGCAACCTTTCGGCCACGATCTGACAGAACATCGCATCCTTTTCAACCACGTCCACAGAAACTCCCTTGCCTAGCAACAACTCCGTGCTGGCACCGTCGCCGCATCCCAATTCAAGGATTGCCGGGCCGCGGAGAAAAGCGTCGATCCACCACCGGTCCATCAACCGGATGGCAATGTCCGCACTCTCGGAAGCTGCATTGTAGCTTCTCGACGAGCGCAATCCGCACTTCGGGTCTCGACTTTCGTTCATCCGCGTTCACCTTTACGACGCTTGGCGTTCTTCGGAGAGTGCCAGCGTCCATTCGCGTCGCTCGCAGCCAAATCCCCCGACGGACTCCTTGAACAGGGCCCCTCCTCGCCGATGGATGGGCAACTGCACCGACGGCCCGAGATCCAGGATCTCAACTCCGCCGTCGACAAGCTCCTGGAGCAGATGCAGCAAGACGAAACGGGTCGCCTCCAGGCCGCGGGAGTCCGGGCGATCCGCGATGTACTGCGTGTAGGAGACGCGCGGCGTCACGGCCACGCAATCGACGCCGGCCACCGTCAGATCCCCTTTGCACGCACGCAGGATGCGGATCCGGTCGTGGAACGTCTCCTTCAGCCGTAGAATCTCCTCCAGGGAATGCACTGGGCTGGCTCCGTGCGCGGCCTTATTCAGGCTGAGCACCTCGTAAAACGCCGCGATCTCGGCGGCCGTCTCCGCGTGCTTCAACTCGAGACCTTGCTGCAGCGCCTTGCGAAAGTCCCATCGCTTCGATGCAGGGATCAATTGCATCATGTCCGACGACATCGCCGGGTGCAATGGGACGTAAAACATCAGTTGGGAAGCACACGTGAAGCCCGCGTCGCGCAGTGCAAACTCCAAGGTGTCGTCCGGAATTCTCCAATAAATTCTTGGAACCGTTCCGATGGTCAGCGCGGCAAACCCCTGCTCACGGCCGTAATCGGCAAAAGATTGAATCAATTGCACCGTTCGAGACAGGCCCAGTCGCGCCCGCACGACGAAGCCGCCCAGCGTGGCCCCGGAGGGCGAACGATAGACTTTGACTCCCGCCGCATCGCTGTGGATCGCGCCCGGCAAAACTGCCAGGGGCTCGCCCGGGTTTCCAAAAATGAGGTGATGCCACAGGAAACGCCCTGGGGGGTGATAGTCGAGAAACTCTTGTTGATGGAAAAGCGTTCCATTGGCCGACGCATCGACGAAGCGCGACCAGACGCCGCGATGTTTATCGGAGTAGACAGTGATCTGCATCACACGGTCCAGCGTGTCGGCTCAGCCCGTTGGCCTTCGCGTCCTCGACAGAGATCATTGATCTGCGTCAGGGTGGCCGTTGGCAGGCCTCCCGCGGCGATCGCGTCCACCAGCCGCAGAAACAGCGTACGGACTCCAATCCCCGCGTGCCGCATCGCCAGAAGCTGTGCCGGGTCGTGGTAGTGCGCTTTGGAGGCGACATAATGGTCGTTCGTCATCGCATTGATGAACACGGTGTTGGGATGGAAATCGAAGACTTTGAGGCCCGGGCGGTCCAGCCGCAGGGCGCGGAGGTCGAAACCGGTGTAGCCCGCGTTCAAATCGCTGTGATCAATGTAGTAGATCGGCAGCTCGACAATTTCGTGCGGCTTTCGGACCGGCGTCAAATGAGGGACAAGCGGAAGGAAGAGACTGCTGTCGTATTCCAACCCGTATTCGCGATAGATCGGCAGCAGCGTCGAGTCAAAGAACTGCCGATGACCGCGAACACCGACCGCTTCCGTGCAGAAGCTGCGGGTCGTCTCGACGACCTCCCGATACACCTCGACATCCGTCATTCCGGCCGCGCATGCGCCCATGCGGCGCATCGTTTCCCCGGAGCGGAGAAAATTGGGATGCAGCGCCCGCTCATGGCCGGGGACCCGGATACCGGGATGGGTACAGAAAAAAGTCGCCTTCAGCCCCCGCGCTTTGATAAGGCCGACGAGATCGGTGAGCACATCTTCGTGCGCCCATTCGACGTCGACGGTGAGGCAAATCAGGTCGAAAGATAGTTGCGATTCGGTTGAATGCATGATTTCAACAGGCCGTTAACTCCAGAGACTGAGATCCCGGCCGAGCAATTCCGCCAATCGCCGGTTCGGCTCCCGGTAAATGTCGCGCAGCTTCTCCCGCGTGCGTTCGGTCATTTGCTCGTTCCCGTCGCGGGCACTGTTCACCCGGCTTGGAAGGACGGTGTCGTCGGGCCGCGGCCGGACGCCCAAATACCGGCACAGGTCGTCCAGAGTCGCCTTGGTCCGTGCCTCGATTTCTTCCAGAAAAACAACTTTGAGCTGTTCGAGCGTAAACAGATCGAAATAAGGCTTCAACAATTCGGCATACATGCCGCGGGAGACGTAGGAAAACGGCCGCGAGTACCGGTGTGCAAGGGCGTATTGGGCCTCCCGCGCTCCTCTCTCTCGACGGCCTCCTCGAAAGAAAGAGTCTCCAAGCCATTCTTCCTGGACCAAAGATAATTTGAATAGGCGCGTTCGAGAGGATTGCGAATTGCAAAAACGAGTTTGATGGCCGGAACAGCCTCACGAATGCGAGAGGCGGCAACGGAACTCTCCAGGTAGTTTGTCGATTTCTCGCCGACGGCCTGGCGGCCACCAGCCTTGGCAAAGTATTTCCGCGAATAGTATTCGAGACCCTTCCTGTACTCGTCGTCGACCAGGAAGAATTTGGGTTCGGGTGCGCCGGGTTTTGCCATGTAGATATCCGGGTGCTGGTCCAGCACGTTGTAGAGATACGTGGTTCCGCCCCGCGGCGCCGGCAATAATGAATGTAGGCAACTTCATTTTACGAAAGGCGGATTCTTCCCCTGGAGACCAACGGCTCAAGAAATTGATTCATCCGGAAATCCGCGATTCCGCAGGAACCTGCGTTGCCATCGCCGTCGCCGCGCGGAACAGCGCCTCCACCACGTAATCCTGGTCCGCCTGTGTCATTTGCGGGTAGAGCGGCAACAGAACCGTTCGTGCGCTGGCATGCTCGGAATGGGGCAGAGGGTTGACCGATTCACCGGCATAGGCAGGTTCGGTATGACTCAGCATGACCCCCCGTCGCGTGGCAATCTTCTCGTCCAGCAGCCGCTGCATCAATTCATCCCGGCCCAGCGGAGCATCATCGGTCAACTCGATCGAATAGCTCTGGAAATTGAAATCGGCATAATCGGGTACAGCGGGCGGGCGCAACCAAGGATGGCCGGCGAGGGCCCGGCTGTACCGTGCGGCCAATTCACGGCGGCGGCGGACGATCCAATCCAGCCGCTTCATCTGTTCGATTCCCAGGGCCGCCTGCACATCCGTCATGCGGTAATTGTAGCCCACGCACAAATAGCCCTCGATGATGACTCGATTCGCCGAATGACGGACCGTGTCGGGTACGCTCATCCCATGCTGACGGAGCCGGCGCAGCGTGGCGGCGTACGCGGGGTTATTGGTGGTGATCATGCCCCCTTCGCCCGTCGTGATCAGTTTGCGGGGATGAAAGCTAAAGCACGCCATCTCGGTGTGTCCGCCGATCGGCCGGCCGCGGTACCGACTGCCCAGGGCGCAAGCCGCGTCCTCGAGAATTTTGATCCCGTATTTTTCAGCCAGCGTTTGGAATCGGTCGATGTCCGCCGGCAATCCAATCTGATGGACAACCAGAATGGCTTTGGTCCGCGGGGTAATGGCCGCCTCGGCCGCGGCCGGATCGAGGTTGTAGGTCCCTGGATCCACGTCGGCGAAAACCGGCCGTGCTCCGGCATGGCGAATCGCGTTGGCTGTCGCGATGAAGGACATCGAGGGACAGATCACCTCGTCTCCGGCTGCGATCCCGAGCACGAGCAGCGACAAGTGCAGGGCAGCCGTACAACTCGACACGGCCACGCCCTCTTGCACGCCGCAATAATCGGCCACGATCCGCTCGAATTCGGCCACTCGGGAGCCTTGGCTCACCCAACCGGTGCGGACGACCGCTGTGATCGCATCCTCCTCCTCTTTGCCGAGAACCGGAATTGTAATCGGAATCAGGGCCCCCCTCTTGGGGCACGGGAGAGCCGCTTTGTCTACTTCGGCGGGCGGCGCATCGGTCCAGTTGATGGCTTGCATCTGGTCCAGGAGCGCGGCGGCACTCTCGGGCTGCTCACGAAAGTACTGCGCCACGCGGCCGATTCCCGCAGCGAGCGAGAACCGCGGGCGAAAGTCCAGCAGCTTCCGCGCACGCGACACGTCGGCCCGATGGCGTTGCACGTCGCCGGGCGCGGCGGCCGGTACTCGGGGGCTATTCGCGTGTTGCCGACCTCGTGGTACACCATTTCCGCCAGCGCCCCGATTGCAGTCTCCTCGCCCGAGCCGAGATTGATCGTCTGGCCCACGAGGTCATCGCATTCTGCCGCTCGAATGAGCCAGAAAGCCGTGTCCTCGACATAGATAAAGTCGCGAGTCTGCGTCCCGTCACCGAAAATGATCGGCGCCCGGCCGTTGAGCGCCCAGACCACAAACCGGGGAATGACTTCTCCCGAGTCGCCTTCATGATGACTGCGTGGTCCGAAATTATTGAAGGGGCGGACGATGATCGACGGGAACCCGTACGTTCGATGAAACGCTCGGGCGCAACACTCGCCGGCCAGTTTCGAGGCTCCATAGACCGTTTCCGGAAACGTGGGATGATCTTCGTCCATTGGGACCTGCCTGGCCGTCCCGTAGACCTCCGAGGACGAAACATGCAAGAACCGCTCGACTCCAGCCCGTCGAGCCTCTGACAACAGGACAAGCGTGCCGGTTGCATTCACCTCGTGGTTGTCCAGGGGGTTGCCGATGCTGTGGCGCACCCCGCGGCACGCTAAGTGAAAAACGGCATCGACGCCGTCGAGGGCTTTGGCCACGCAATCCCGGTCACGGACGTCGCCGCGGATCAACGACACGTCCGGCCGTTGACAGGCACTTGCAAGATTTGCCGTTCGTCCGGTCGACAGGTCATCGAGAATGCGGACGCGACAGCTTTGAAGAGCGTCGACCAGATGCGAGCCGATGAAGCCCGCACCGCCGGTGACCAGAACGGTCCGACCGTCAAGTTTCATGATCGGCACATCCGACATCTACCTCGAGGCATCCGCCGTCGTCACGGCTCGCACGGCGTTGTTGTCCACGAGGCTCTTCAGAGTTGCGGCGACGAAATCGATCTGTTCGTCGCTTAGCGCGGCGAACATCGGGAGCGAAAGGCACCGCCCCATCACGTCCTCGGCCACGGGGAAATCACCGGGCTTGTGGCCGAGGTCCGCATAAGCCGGCTGGAGCGGCACCGGAGTCGGATAATGGACCGCCGTTGTAATGCCCCGCTCGGCCAATTGTTTTTGCAGCCGGCTTCTGTCAAATCCCTGTACCAGAACAGCAAACAAATGCCACACGTGACCGTCGGCTTGGGGACACCGCGGCAGTTGTAGATTCGGCGTCCCCGACAGCAGATCGCAATACCGGCGCGCGTGGCGGACGCGCGCCGCGTTCCAGGAGTCCAGGTATCGCAGCTTGACGGCCAACACGGCCCCTTGAATGCCCTCCATCCGCGCGTTGTATCCGAGCTCGACGTGACGGTGCCGTCCGTCCTGGGCGTGATCGCGAAGACGGCGGATCCGTTTGGCGAGATTTTCATCGTCGGTGACGACGGCTCCCGCCTCGCCGAACGCGCCCAGGTTCTTGCCCGGATAAAAGCTGAAACAGCCAACGTGCCCAAAAGTGCCGACCCGTCTTCGATTGTACAACGCTCCATGAGCCTGTGCGGCATCCTCGATCAGCAGCAGGTTGTGCTCTCTGGCGATCCGCTTCAGGGAGTCCATGTCGCACGCGTGGCCGTAGAGATGAACGGGGAGGATTGCTCGCGTGCGCGGAGTAATGGCCCGTTCGATCTGCGCCGGGTCGATGTTGTACGTCACGGGGTCGATATCGGCGAAGACCGGCTTTGCGCCGACGTAGCTGATGGCCCAGCTCGTGCTGATCCACGTATGGGGGGTCGTAATCACCTCGTCGCCTGCCCCGAGGTTGCATGCCTTGAGGGCCAGGTGCAAGGCCGACGTGCCGTTGTTCAGCCCCACGCAGAACCGCGCTCCGAGATACTCTGCGAAATCCGCTTCGAACCGTTCGACCGCAGGTCCGAGGATGAACTCGGCGCGGGACGCGACCTGGTGGATCGCTTCCTGCAGTTCTCCCCAGATGCCGCGATTCTCGGCCTGAATGTCGAGGAAGGGAACGGTTCTCTGCGACTTTGTCGTCATCTTGGCTGCGTCGCGTCGCTGTCGAACTGGTACAGAACCCTCGCAGGAACCCCCGCCACGACATGATTGGCCGGAACGTCCCGCGTGACCACGGCCCCGGCGCCGATGAGTGCCCCCGCCCCGATTATAACGCCGCACAAGATCACTGCACCCGATCCGATCGAGGCGCCGCGACAGACGCGGGTGGGAATCACCTGCCAATCCGCCTCGGTCTGCAGGTGCCCGTCGGGATTCACGGCGCGGGGACAACGATCGTTGATGAAGCACACGTGATGACCGATAAAGCAATCATTCTCGATGGTCACTCCCTCGCAGATGAGGGTGTGGGACCCGATCTTGCAGGACGCGCGCAACCGTGGCGTTTTTCTGGATCTCGACAAAGGGCCCGATCTTCGACCCGCGCCGATCCTGCATCCATACAAAATCACAAGATTCGGGTGGGCGATCAAGACGCCCTCCGCCAGTTCAACGTCGTCAGCAATTGGCATGGGATCACCTGTCGCTGGGATTCCACAAACACGACCGCGTTTCGAGCCTCTTCATGGCGGTCCTCTCAGCGTGCGGACGGGAGGAAGATGAACGCGGGTTGTTGTCAAAACGAGCCCGGCCGACCACAGCAGCAGCAGCAAACCGCCGGCTGCGGCAATCTGGAATCCGAGGCGAACGCTGGACGGATCATACGTGAGTTCGATCGTGTGCTTCCCCGAAGGGACACGGACGCCGCGGAGGGCGCTGTCGACGCGGTGGATCGGACAAGTCGTGCCGTCGAGCGCAGCCCGCCAGCCCGGTTCCCACAGATCGGAGATGACGACGATGCCGTCGGTGCGCAGATCGACGTCGACAGACGCCCGCGTCGGCGTTTCGTAGCGGATGGCTGCCGTGCCTTGCATGGCATCCCCGACTTTCGGATCCGTCGACATGAGCACCGTTTCCCGGGGATTGAACAGGCGGCTTTGCATCATGGCAAGCGCCTCCTGATCGCTGCCGACGACCCGCACGGAACGCGGCACGAAGGCTCTAGGCAGCGCGTCGCGATTCTCCACGACCCAGTAATCGTCCTGATGCACGACCAGGGGAAAGTCGATTGGCGGGGGCGTTCGCAACACGAGATAGCGCACGTTCAGCAGATCCGCGACAGGATGCAGTTTGAGGCGATGACCGGTCGACAGGAGCATCGGCAGCGCCTCCTGCGTCACCGCATAGGGCGTGGGCGGTGAACGGGGAGGCGCGCACGCCAAGTTGAATAATTTGACGAAACTCGACGGATCCACCGCGTCATAGCCGCGGATGTCGTCCAGCCCGTGAAATTGGCTCAGGTTCGGAGGAAGGCAGTCGATGCCCCAAATTCTCCCCGGAGGCAACGCGGTCAGCTTTTCCAGCGCCGCGACGCGAGGAAAATACAACACGCGATCAGCCTGCCGCCGCTCCTGCCAGGCGAACAAGAAAAGCTGGACGGGGAGCAGAACGATGATCGCCAGCCGACACCAAACAAGACGGCGCGTGCTCCAGAAGGTGGTCAGCCAGCCGGCTTCGGCAGCCAGCGATAACAGGGCCCCGACGGCATAACATCGCGAAAAAGTTCGCTGAGCTGCCCGAAGTCGGTCGAGAGACAAGCCCACCGAACCGCCCCGCCGAATGGCAGTCTCGATTTGGCTGTGCAGCGGTTCGGGAAGCTCAAAACAGCGAAACAGGCACCACAAGCCGAAAACGGCCGTCAACAGCATGGGGACCGCGAAGCGGCGCTGAAATCTCGGCGGACCGTTACGGAGAGACTCCAGTCCGATCGCCGCCAGTACCAGCACCGAGCTGGAGGTCGCAAACACCCACCGGTTGAACGAGAACAGAGTGAGTGGCCACATGCGGAAGACGTCGACAAAACCCGGCAGGCCGAGCGTCCAGCCCAATCCCGCCACCGCCAACAGTGTGAAAAAGAGCGATTGCCGGCGCAGTCCCCGATGGCACCAGGCCAGAGGCGCCAACCAGAAGACCGCCAAAAGGCCGGCACAGGCGCCCGCTGAGCTTTCGAGCCTGTTTCCGTTAGCAATTAGCAATGAATCTGGCCTATCGCTTCCGTGCACGTCTGGAAGAACGATGGCGGGCAATTCCGACAGCCCCCCCGGCGGACGCTCCTCGGACCCTGCGATGCGCGCCTGAATCCGGGCGCCCGTCCGGACATATTCCGAACATCGGCAGCACGTAGGGGGCCGCCACGAAAAACCCCAGCAGCCAGGCCACGGTCATGGCGAGAGCGGCCGACGCCGCGCGGCGCCACTGTCGCCGGCGGAGTTCATCGGTCGCCAGCAGCCAAAGGGCATACAGTCCCGTGGTGATGAGCACCAATCCGCCAACGTCCGACCCACCAGAGAGGACCAGCAGCGCCGTCACGCCGGCCAGACAAAGAGTGCTCCACCCCCACGGTGCCTTGACGGAGTGGTGCGCCAAGAGGAGCAGCCAGGGCAACCAACAGGTGGCCGCGAGAAGCGGATAGCCTTGCCACAAAGTCATGAATCCGGTCAGCGGGGCACACCAACTGGCCACCGCAGCGGGCCAGTACGACAGGCGCAGCCCATGCCGTAGAAAAAACCACATGCCCAGGCCACAAGTGAGCGTTTGAAGTAATGACATCCATGCGAGCGTGACTGGTCCGTGAGCGACGTAAAAGGGCAGCTCGAACGGCGAGTACTTTGGCCAGTTTGCAAACGGGGCTCCCGCGAAATTGGCCGGCTGCCAGAGTGGAAGACGCCCGGCGCGAAACTCCTTGGCCGAAAACTCTCGGCAATCGGCGAAGCCCAGCAGCAGGTCCAGCAAGTCGATCCCATGAAACGGCACGACGTGCTCGTACTCGGGAGTAGCCGGGAGATAGAGATGGGGCGTTGCCAGCAAATCGACCGGCAGATTCACGGTCCGTCCGACCAGCGCCGGACCGAGCAGCAGAAGCTGCGGCAGCGCCCAACCTGCCAACAGCACAAGCCAACCGGGTGTGCGTGCCGTCCAGGCGACAGGCTCGGCCTGTCGCTGCGGACGGTTCGCCGCCTCTTCGGAAAGCTTCTTCGGGCCACGGCACGATGACTTGGAAGCGAATTTCATCAGGGGACAACTCGCTTCGCTTTGTCCCCACTGCTGACGATCGTGGTCCGCAAGCCTCCATAGCTGTCGTAAGCTGTCAACCAGGTAGGAAAGTCGATTATATACACTCTGCACTCGCGCCATGGCCGCTGCCGGTCAAAAAACGTTACTCGCAACGAATCGCTCATCGCCACAACGCCAAATATGCAGAAGACCGCCGAATAAGACACAACGAACCGCCGCAAGGTCTGGGGCTTGGGCTTAAGAGAACAGAGGCCGAGCCAGGCGAATGCGAACAAGAGCGGAATGAGGGGGCGAAAAAGCGCGTATCGTCGAAAGGCCAGATGAACAAGATGCCAACGTAGGCCATAAAATAGGCCTCAACCGGCGAGAACTGCCGTCGCCGCGACCACAGGCCGGCGAGGATTAGAATCGCGGAGAGGATTCCAAACGCCAGGCGGAGGGCCTTCAGCTGAAGCGTGATGTAGACCCACGGCGAGATGGAATCGATCGGAAGAATTGGAGTGGTCTGAACGAAGGCGTTCGACGACACGTTCTGCGTGAGTTCGCCGACTTCTCCGATGCGCCACCACGCGATGTCTTCCGTGGTCCTCAACGGATGCGGCGTGCTGAGGTACGCCAAGGCCCCCACATACCAGGGGGAGGCAATTCGATCGCGATGTGCGATTCCGAGGCAAGCGGCAAGGCCGACGCCGGTCGTCAGAAGAACGATCGCGGCTCGCCGCCCGAGAACCCTGCGCGGCTCTGCATTTCCAATGCGCCAAAGGCAACCGCGACGAATAATGCCGCTCCAATCGTCCGGACGAAAAAAGCAGCCGCAGCGAGGATCGCGGCGGTGGCCACGTACAAGACGGCTTGAAGAGTCGAGCGATCCTTCGACAGCGAAAGCATCGCCAGGACCATGCTCGACAGCGCGAAAAACAGCGGCTCCGACAGAGGGAAGGTGACAAGCTGCACCCACATCCAAGAACAGCACGAGAGAAGACAGATGGTGTTGACCTCGCCTCTCGACAATCCGAAATCGCGCCGCAGCACGGTGGAAATGCACACCAGTCCCGCGCCCATGGAGATCAGGTTTAAAGCGACGATTCCGCCGCTGGATCCGAGACCGATCAAATTCAATACGGCAAGGACGTGCGGGTAACCCGGCGGCAGATGATCGTCGCTGAACCCTCTTCCCTGCGCGAGATCGGTCGCATCGCACAAATAAACGGGAGAGTCGCCGGCCAGCCGCAGAGGACTATGGATGAGCGCGGCATAGGCCACAAACAGGGCCACGATCAGCACATTGACGACGATTCTGCGGGGCATTTTGTTCAGCATATCCAATTAGAGGATCAACATCGAATCCCCATAGCTATAGAAGCGGTATCGCTCGCGGACGGCCGCTTCGTAGGCTTTTCGGATCAGCTCGAGCCCAGCCAAAGAGCTGACCAGCACCAGCAGCGTCGAACGGGGCAAGTGGAAATTGGTTAACAGGCAATCGACGGCGCGGAATTGGTGGGGCGGTCGGATAAAGAGATTCGTTTCTCCGCTCCAGGGCTGAACAGCGCCGTTGCGGCTCGCCGTTTCCAGCGTCCGGACGCTCGTCGTGCCGATGGCGACGATTCGGCCGCCGCGTCGGCGAGTCTCCGCCAGCAGCCGGCACGTTTCCTCGGAGATTTCGCACCATTCGCGGTGCATGACATGCTCGCTCAGCCGCTCGACCGAGATCGGCCGAAACGTGCCGATGCCGACGTGCAGCGTCACAAACGACTGATCGATCCCCCGGTCGGAGCACGCGGCCAGAAGTTCTGGAGTGAAATGAAGTCCGGCCGTGGGCGCAGCGATCGCGCCGGGACGCCGGGCGTATGTCGTCTGGTAGCGCTGCCAGTCCGACTCCGTGCCACGTTTTCGCCGAATGTAGGGAGGCAAGGGGACGGTTCCGAACCGGCGGAGGACGTCGATCGCCGGCTCATCGGTCGACGGGCTGGCCGTCCAGACTCCGTCGGCGTCGCGTTCGATGAGCGCCAGCGTCAGCGCCGGCCGTTCGTCATGCTTGAGACCGTGCGCGGGGCCGTGCGCCGGCACGACGGTGATCGCGTCTCCCGGCTGGAGTCGTCCGCCTGATTGGCCGATCAGCCGCCATTGGCCCGACGGAAGCGCCTCGAGAAATAGCCCTTCCCATTTACCCCCGGTCACGGTTCGCGAACCGAAGAGGCGCGCGGGGACGACCTGCGTGTCGTTCAAGACCAGCCGGTCGCCCGGACGCAGTATTTCGGGCAGATCGCGCACCTGGCGATGCCGCAAGGTCCCCGTCTGACGGTCGACGACGAGCATCCGCGACGAGTCGCGCTGGGGCAATGGCTCGGTCGCAATCAGTTCCGGCGGCAGATCATAGTCATAGGAGGCAAGCTCATCCATTTGTTAGACTCGCGACACCATTGCCCGCCGAAAGCCTTTACGTGCCGACTGCCGCGCCACCAACTCGAATTGCGTTTTGTATTACCGACCTGGACGCCGGAGGGGCCGAACGTGCCCTCGTGCAGATCGTGACGCGATTGGACCGCAGCCGATGGGAACCGTTCGTTTTCTGTCTGTCCGGCGAGGGTGAGCTGGCCGCCGTCCTCCGCGACGCCGGAATCGTGGTCGTTTGTCTCGGCGCGAACAAGCGGCACCGCTTGCGGGTCGTCTGGCGGCTGTCGCGGCGACTGGCGAAGCTGCGGCCGACCATTCTGCAAACGTTTCTCCATCATGCGAACATCGCGGGCAGGCTGGCGGGAAAGGCCGCCCGGATCCCTGTGATTGTCTCAGGCATCCGCGTTGCTGAGAAGCGTAGCGGGTTTCGATTGTGGCTCGATCGGGCGACGGACTGGATGGTCGCGCGGCATGTGTGCGTCAGCCAAGACGTCGCCGCGTTCTCTGCGGCTCGCGGACGACTGCCCGTCTCCAAAATCTGCGTCATTCCCAACGGTGTTGACGCGGCCCGGCTGGCCGAGGCACCGCCCGCCGATCTAGCGCAATTCGGAATTCCTCCCGCCAGCCGCACGCTGTTATTTGTCGGACGTCTCGATCCGCAGAAGGGGCCCTTCGTCTTGCTGGCGGCCGTTAAGGATTTCCTTCGCGCCATTCCGATCTCCACGTGTTACTGGTAGGTGAGGGACCGCTTGGCGAAAAATTGCGCGCGTGGGTGGCAAAGGAAAATCTGTCATCGCGGATTCATTTCGCGGGCCGCCGGAACGATGTCCCCTCTCTTTTCCGGTCGGCGGATTTGTTTGTGCTGCCGTCGTTGTGGGAGGGTCTTCCGAACGTCGTTCTCGAAGCGATGGCAGCGGGAGTTCCGGCGATCGCCAGTCGTGTCGAAGGAGTTTCGGATCTCCTGATCGATGGTCGCACGGGGCTCGTTGTGCCGCCCAATTCGGCCGCGCATCTGTCCGAGGCGATCGATCGGCTCTTGTCCGATCCAGGACAGGCCCAGCAGATGGCGCGAAGTGCGCAACACTTTGTACGGGAGCGGTTTGCGTGGGAACGCGTAATCGACCAGTACGAACAGCTCTACCGCGAGCTTCTGGTCTCCTCTTAGCTAAAACTTCGCCTTTTGCGGTTTTTGGCCCTGTTCGGGCATGCATAAAAAAATGTTGAAGTCGTAACCTCTGTTCCGCGAAGAGCCTGCGTGTAAATCCCAAAGGGGGGTGCCGACATTTCTTTTCAAAAAGCTTGACCGACGAGAAGCACTTGGTAAAAAGGGGACGAACGTTTTGGGGATTTGTGGTGAGAAATGGTGAATCGGACCCTCACCGGCACTTTCGCGGGTCATCGACGAAAAGCTCCGAATCGCCATTCCCAAAACCCTTCGCAGGCAGCTTTCACAGGAGTTGGATCTCACCCTGTTCGTGGCTCCCGGGACGGAACGTTCGTTGTTCCTGTTTACCCGGGAGAGCTTTCACGACTACGGCGATCGACTGGCACAACATGCCACCAACCGGGCTGATTCGAGGAACTACCGCCGACTGTTCTACTCGAATGCCGAGGAGGTCACCCTGGATGTACAAAGCCGAATCCGCATTCCCGAGCGCCTTGTGGCCCATGCGGCCCTGAAGCACGATTTGGTGCTTGCCGGAGTTCACGACCACGCGGAAATCTGGGATAAGGAATTGTGGGATGCATTCCTTGCTGCACATACGAGTCATTTCGACGATATGGCATCGCACGCCTTCGACTGAGAAGAGCCAGTTTGTTCGCGCGGATCCACTTCCACGCTTTTTCTTCGCCCCTCGGCATGACATTTCAAGCAAGATCGATCCGCTGGCTTACCGGGCTTTGCGGATACGGCGAGAAGGGATGCTCGCTCGGTAAACCTACGGACGGTTGACGCAGGGGCCGATCCGTCCGTCAAGGACCATTCGCCTCCGTTTGAGGGAAATGGATTTCCCTCGGAGGCGAATGGCCCGGGTTTACCAATTTTGGGGTTCTCAAAACAATCGATCTTTCGTAGAACAGACGACCATCGGCTGGCACGTCCGCGTCCTCAACCCGCTCTCGCGGGGTGGATGTGACCCGCTTGCCAGTGCCAAATCCCTCGTTCACACCCATCACAATGTCGGATCCGACGCGGCCCACGGGAGACCGGAGCTCGCCCGTCCATCGTCCCGTCCTCGTGCGGGAAGTCGTTCAGTTCCTCGACTTGCAGCCGGGACTGATCGTGGTCGACGGCACGGTCGGAGCCGGCGGTCACAGCCGCGTCCTCCTCGAACACCTCGGCCCACCGGAAAACTCATCGGACTTGATCGCGATCCCCTGATGCTCGCCCGGGCGGCCCCGTGTCTCGCCGATCCGCGCTGCACCTTGACGCAGGCCAGTTATGCGCAATTGCCCGAGATCCTCGACCAGCTTGGAATCGGCCGGGTCGACCGAGTCCTGCTGGACCTGGGACTTTCGTCCGATCAATTGGCCGATCCGAACCGCGGTTTCAGCTTTCAGGTGCCCGGTCCGCTCGACATGCGGTTTGACACCTCCCAGGGACAGCCTGCCGCGGAACTCCTCGCCGCGCTTGGGGAAGCCGAGTTGGCGGACATTTTTTTCCGCTTTGGCGAAGAACCCGCCAGCCGGTCGATCGCCCACGCCGATCGTCGCTCGCCGCGCGAGCCGCCCAGTGCGGACAGCGGCCGACCTGGTTGAAGCCGTCGCCGATACCCTGCCGTCCGGCGGTCGCCGGCGAACTGAAACACATCCCGCAACCCGCGTCTTTCAGGCCTTGCGGATTGCCGTCAACCACGAGCTCGATCACCTCCAGACCGCCCTTGCCGCCGCGCTTCCGGAACGACTGAACGCCGGAGGGCGGGCGGTGCTCATCACTTTCCATTCCCTCGAAGATCGATTGGTCAAGGACGCCTTTCGGGACCACGAACTATGGCAAAACCTAACGCGCAAACCGGTCACGGCCCGCTCAGCGGAACAGCGGATGAATCCGCGTTGTCGAACGGCGAAACTTCGCGCCGCAGTTCGGACGGAAGCCCCGACGCCCACCCCAAGCCCGATTGGGAAGTTCCCGACGCAACGGACGACTCCTCGACTAGCCGCATACTCGGTCTGATTCTCGTGCTGGTGCTGGTCGGCGTCTTCAGCTTCGTCGCGTACAGGAAATACAACGAGGCCCGGCTCCATCCGACCGCCGACACCATGGTCGCCGACAACAACGGTATCCCTCCCGCGTCGACCGGATCGGATCGAGCGCCGGCGGCGGGCCCCGATCCGGCGACCTCCAATACGGCGGCCTCCGATACGGCGACCTCCGATACGGCGGCCGCCGTCCCCCACGCTTTTCAGCAGCCGGAAGAGCCGGCCAATCCCAACGCTGCCTTCCATCCGACAGCCGGCGGACGCTCCTCAGGCCAGCCCGCGGAGAATTCGCCGATCGGCCAAACAGCGAAGTCTGCGCAAAGGGCGTTGAGCGAGAGCGATGCGAACCCCTTCAACGACGTCGCCACGAATACGCCCTCCTTGAATGGTTCCTCTGGTAAAGTCGCCGCAGCCTGACGCGAATCGTTCTCGTTCCGCAGTCTCCAGGCCAATCGCGTCCGATGAGCCGCGGAACGACCAGTCCGACCCCCTTTTTAACGAAGGGGCTGGCCAACAGGCGCCGCCTGCGGCAGGTCGGCCAAGCGGACCGGCATCCGCCGAATCGCCAAACGTCTTTCCGAATCAAAACAGTGGGAACGATTCCGCGAAGCCGCACAGTGCGATCCCGGTCTGCGCAATCGATCGCTCTTCAGCCGCAACCGGTAAAGACTGCGCAGAGCGAACAAACCACCCCGACTGGTCAAGTAGCCCCGGCGCAGGGAGTACCGTCCCAAAGCGAGCCGGAGACGAATGACTTACTGAACGCGTCGCCGAAAACCGCGGATGTTGCCAGGAACGATCATCCGTCGATCACACACGACTCCGCTCCGACAAGCCCGCAGACGTCTGCAGGCGGACTGCTCGACCAGGAAGAGCCCCTTCCGACGACCGCGGCGACCACCAGGACCGAACCGACTCCCATCGGCTCCGAATCTGTTCGACCAGCGCCCGCGTCGCCGCGCACGGGGACGCAAACCGCTCAGGCGTCGAGCACGACCGCGGTTCACCCTTCGCCGGCGCAACCAACGGCCTCAGACACCGAGGACCTATTCGCAGCGAAGCGCGGCGATGCGACATCAAACAGCGGTCCGGCGCCGATCCCACAAAGCCATCCATCGGCCGCGATTGTTGGGAATTCCGGAATGGAGGCGACGCTGAACGAAGCCGGTGACTTTTATGTCGTCCAACCACAAGACACGTTCTGGACGATCTCCCGCAAAAAGTACGGCACCGCGCGTTATTTCATGGCCCTGGCGGAGCTTAACAAAGCGCATGTCCCGGACCCGACGCGGATGCGACCCGGGGTGAAGGTCAGCACCCCTCCGACCGAGATTCTGGAGACTCGGTTCGCCCAATACCTGCCGAAGGGGTCGGCCATCGAGGTCACCGCGGGGGAACGACAGGCTGCCAAGCCAGTTCCGACCGGATTCTTCGTCAGCTCCGACGGAAGGCCCATGTATCGCACGGGCGAAAAAGACACCCTTTCCGACATTGCCGTCCGGCATCTGGGCCGCGCGTCGCGGTGGATTCAGGTTTTCGAGTTGAACCGCGATAAGCTTTCCAGCCCGAACCAAGTGAAAGTCGGGACCGAGCTCTTGCTTCCGGCTGATGCCAGCAACGTCGCCCTGACGAACGACAATGAAGACCGCCGATAAACGAAGGGATGTACTTTCGTTTCGGCAGCGCGCTGGTCCTGGTGATCCTCATGTCGGTCGCGGGCATTGCGATTGAAAAGCAATGCCTTGCGTTAAGGCGCGCTGTCATCCGACAACAGTATCGGCACGAGGTTCTGGGAGACGAATACGCCCGCCTGCGGCTCCAGACTCAGCAGCTCGGCGCCCCCATACGGTTATTTGAGGCGTTGGAAAACGGCCGGCTCGAGCGGACGCCCCCGAACGGGCCCGACGAGGTGGGTGGCCGACGGTCACCGCTTCTGGCTTGGCAGTCGGCCCGTCACGCGAACCGATGACCGTGCGCATTCCCCTACTCGCGACGTCCACGCAGCCTGCCGAGGGAGCAGATGTCGAACGGCCGGTTCCTTCCGGCTCCAATCTGGCAACGAGGGGCCGTCGGCAATTGATCGTGGTCGCCGCGTTGCTCACAGTCGGCCTGGCGTTGACGGCACGGCTTATTCAGCTCCAAGTATTCCAATCCGGCCGTCTGGCGGAACGTGCCAATCGACAGCGCTCGTACGTCGATGTGCTTCCGGCCTCGCCGGGCGATCTTCTCGACCGCGACGGCCGCGTGCTGGCCACCACCGTCAAGGCTCATAGCCTGTTCCTCGTCCCGCAGGACGTTTCCGATCGCTGGCCCGTTTCGCTAAGCCTGGCCGGCGCCCTCAAACTGGACGCCGACCGCATTTACGAACGTCTCGCCGAACAGCGCGACAAGAAATTCCTCTGGATCAAGCGGAGGCTGACCTCGGCCGAGGAGGAAGCCGTCCGCAAGCTCAAACTCCCCTCCGGCATCTGGGGATTTCGCGACGAGTACCTCCGCCGTTATCCGCAGGGATCGTTGGCTGCGCACGTCCTCGGCTTGCGCGACATCGATGGAAAGGGCCGCGGCGGACTGGAGGAGTCACTTGAAACGATGCTCCGAGGACAGGACGGGCGTCGAACTTTGATCCGCGATGCGCGCGGACGAGTGATCGACGTAGCCGACGAAGAGGCCATCCCGCCGCGGCGCGGGGCCGACGTGCGGACTACGCTGGATGCGGTCGTCCAGACGTACGTTGAGCGCGAGCTGGACCGCCTGGTCGCCGAATGGAAGCCGCAGGGGGCCTGTGCGATCGTGCAGGATCCCGTCACCGGCGAGATTCTCGCGATGGCGTCGCGGCCCACTTTCGATCCGAATGATCCGGAATCGGTCTCGGCCGCGGTTTGGAAAAACCGGGCGGTCGCCTGGATGTATGAGCCGGGCTCGACCTTTAAGCCCTTTGTTGTCGCCGGCGCCCTCGAAAGGGGCCTCTTGAGCCGGGACGACGAAATCGACTGCGGCGGCGGCGAGACGCGCCTCGGTAGCCGGTTGCTGCATGACACCCACCCATACGGGCGGCTGAGCGTCACCGACGTGCTGGTGAAATCGAGCAATATCGGAATGGCCCAAATCGGCGCGCGGCTTTCGAACGAGCAGCTTCATGCGACGATTCTGTCGTTCGGATTCGGTCGGCCGACCGGCTCCGGACTGCCCGGCGAGATGCCCGGCATGCTCCGCCCCTTTAAGGAGTGGTCCTCCTACTCCAACGCGTCCCTCTCGATCGGCCAGGAGCTGGCGGTTACCCCGCTGCAAATGATCTGCGCACACTCGGCACTGGCCAACGGAGGGACGTGGATTTCGCCCAAGCTCGTGCTATCGGCCACAAGGGGGACAGTCGGGAGCAGCCAGTGGCCAGTGACCGGGGGCTGGGGCGTCTCTGCCCCTCGAGCGCCTCGACGTCCGTCTTCCGTCTTCCGTCGTCAGTAACGCGACCGATCGCGCGGCGGCCCGGTGGCTGATCGAGCAGCCGATGACCGAGGTCGTCCGTCGCGGGACAGGCAAGCGCGCGCAGCTCGCCGGCTATACGGTCTTTGGAAAGACGGGGACCGCCCAGAAGCTCGACCTGGAGACGGGAACCTACTCGGAAACAAAATACGTCGGCTCGTTCCTTTGCGGAGCGCCCGCCCCCGATCCTCGCGTCCTCGTTCTGGTCGTCGTCGACGAACCCACGACGAACGGCTCACACTACGGGGGAACCGTCGCCGCTCCCGCCGCCGCGGAGATCCTGCGGCAGACGCTCATCCATCTGCGAGTGGCTCCCGACGATGTGCGAAACGCAAGCGCTTCACCTTGATTTTGGCCCCTTTGAAACAGAGCAGGTCAACAGGTCAGATGGAGACAGCCGTGGGCAAGCTTGCTGAGCGGGAAGATGAGGATCGGCTCGCTGACCAAACAGGGGTCGATTGAATCGCCAACAACACGGACTCGGCAGCCGAGCGCGCGCCATCTCGGTAGGAATCGGAAGTCCCTTTCCGTCATAATCGTTCCTATTCAGATGGTCGAGCGGCTGGCGTCGGCGGCCGCTCTTCGGGCCGCAGGAATCGTTTCGGACAGGGCGACACGTTGAAGATCGAGGCGATCGAAAAGTTGAGACAGAACCTGGCCGCCGACGGGCCGGTGTTCGGCCTCTGGATCACTCTCGAGTCTCCGAGCATCACCGAGATGGCCGTGGCGCTCGGCCTCGACTGGGTGGTCATCGACGCGGAGCATGGACATCTCGATTGGAAGGAGATCGTCGAGCACGTTCGGGCCACCGTGCGCAGCGACACGGTCGCGCTCGTCCGCATCGCGGAGTTGAATGCCGGACTGATCAAGCGCGTCCTGGACATCGGCGCCGACGGGGTCGTGATTCCCTGGGTGGAATCGGCCGAAGAGCTCAAGCGGGCACGTGCCTTTGCCCGTTATCCGCTGGAAGGGATTCGTGGAATCGGCGCGGAACGGGCGACCGGTTGGGGACAATGTCTTATCGAACACACCGCCGAAGCGAACGACCATGTGCTGGTCGTCCCCATTATCGAAACGGTCCGCACGATTCAGCAGGTCCCCTTGATGTGTCAGACGGAGGGGATCGAGCTTTTCTTTTTTGGACCGGCCGATCTCTCCGCGACGGGCGGCTTTCGCGGCCAATGGGAGGGGCCGGGCATCGGCGAAAAAATTCTGGAAATGAAAGACACGATCCGGCGGGCCGGAAAGAACTGCGGGGTCGTCGCCACCAGCGAAGAAGACCTGACGCGGAGGCTCGAACAGGGGTTCCGCATGATCGCCCTGGGGATCGACGCGGGGCTGCTGGTGCGCTCGCTCCGCTCGGCGCTTGCGCGGTGAAGCGGGATCGTGGGATTGTGGCTTCACTCGCGCCCGTCCGAACGCCGGTTGCGGCGGCGCCCCTGCCGCGGCCCCCCGAATCGATGCGGCCCGATCGGCCGGAAGTCATCAACCGACTCGGTTCAGGCGCGACGACGGAGATTGCCCCCGGCGTCAACTTCGAGTGCCTGGTCGGCGCGGCCAATCAGGCCCGCAACTTGACGACCGGGATTGTGACGTTCGATCCGAACGCGGAGCTGTCGTATCATTCGCACCCCTTCAGCGAGTCGATCACGTTGCTGCGCGGCCAGGCAGCCGTCGAAGTGGAGGGGCGCCGCTACGAGCTTGACCGGCTGGACAACGTCGTCATCCCCAAAGAGCTGGTCCACTCTGCCAAAAACACAAAATACAACGAGCCCGCCGTGTTCCATATCGCGATGGCAAGCGATTCCCCCACACGCGTCGCCGTGAGTCGGTTCTTTCCGCGCCGCTCGATGGGTGAATCGGCGAGCGGCGCAAAGGGACCCGAGCGCGTCAATCGCTTTCGCACGGCAAAACGCTACAAGGCGGGGCCGAACACGGCGTTTATCGATTTCTTCAACAAGGACCTGGCACCCGGGATCGAGATGAGCGGCGGCTACGGGCTCTTTCATCCTGGCGGCCGTTTGCCGGCGCATGTCCACGACTTCGATGAATCAATCTGTATCATCGAGGGAAAAGCGACCTGTGTTGTCGAGGGACGACGCTATTCGATGTCCGACTGCGCGACGGCACTTGAGCCGCGAGGCCGAGTGCACTACTTCATCAACGAATCGAACGAGCCGATGGCCATGCTCTGGGTGTACGCCGGACCCCTTCCCGAACGCGTGGTCGTGGACGAGCGGTGTGCGACGGCGGAGGGGAATCCGTGGACGTAAACCGGTTTCGAGTCGCCCCGACGGCTGCCTGAAACACATCCGACTGACCTGCGGAGAGACGTGATGAGCCGACGTTTGGAAGGACAGGCCGCCTGGATCAGCGGAGGGGCTTCGGGAATCGGTGAAGCGACCGTGCGTCTCTTTGCGTCGGAAGGCGCCCGCGTTGCCATCGCCGATGTGCAGGCCGATCTCGGCCTGCAGCTGGAAGCTTCCGTCCGGGCGGCCGGTGGGGAGGCCGTCTTCATCGAGTGCGATGTCACCCGCGAAGAACAGGTCCGGACGAGCATCGACAAGGCGGCGGCCCGCTTCGGCGGCCTGCAAATCGTCGTCAATTGCGCGGGGATCGTCCACGTCAAGCCCCTGCACGAATACACCGAACAGGAGTGGGACCGGCTGATGGCGGTCAACGTCCGCAGCATCTTTTTCTCGATCAAACACGCGCTCAAATACCTAGGGGGCAACCCTCGAAGCTACATGGTCAACGTCGGCTCGATCAGCAGCTTCGTGGGACAATCGGGAACGCCGGCGTACACCGCCTCCAAGGGGGCGGTCCTGTTGCTCAGCCAGTCGATCGCGCTCGACTACGCGGCCGACGGCCTGCGCTGCAACTGCGTTTGCCCGGGGATCACCGACACGCCCATGCTGCGGCACCATTTGTACGCCACGGCCGATCCGGCTGGCACCCTGGCGAAGCGGCTCTCCCGCGTGCCACTGGGTCGGGCGCTCCCGCCGGAGGACGTCGCCCGCACCATCCTGTATTTGTCGTGTGAAGATTCGGCCGGGGTGACCGGCACTTCGCTGATCGTGGACGGCGGCTACCTGGCGGCGGCCGAATGGGAAACTTCCAACGTGACGCTTCCGGACGACTTGGCATGAATCTCAAACTGGCCTGCGCCGATTTCGCCTTTCCGCTTTTGACGCACGAGCAGTCTCTGCGGCTCATCGGCATGATGGGATTCTGCGGCGTCGATATCGGGCTGTTCGAGGGGCGGTCCCACCTCTGGCCGTCACGCGAATTCCAGGACGTTGACCGTTCAGCGGCCGCGCTCAAGCGTCTCGCCGACGAACTTCAGCTCCGCGTCGCGGACGTGTTTCTGCAAACGGCTCCCGATTTCCGGCCGTACGCCATTAACCATCCCGAAGCGGCGCGGCGCACGTTGGCTCGGGACTGGTTTTCCAAAACGCTCGAGTATGCGGCCGGATGTTCCTGCGGGCACGTCACGATCCTGCCGGGAGTCAACTTCGAGGAGGAAAATCCGGAGAATTCGTTCGCCCGGGCCGTGGACGAGCTGACGTGGCGAACCGAACGGGCGAAGGCGTTCGGCATCACGCTCGGGACCGAAGCGCACGTCGGCTCCCTTGCCCCCGATCCAACCACCGCCAAGCGGTTGGCGGAAAGCGTTCCCGGACTGACATTGACGCTCGACTACACCCATTTCACACGGGCCGGAATGCCGGACGACGCGGCGGAGCCCCTCCTCGCGCACGCCTCCCACTTTCATGTGCGCGGGGCTCGGCCAGGCCGTTTGCAGGCGCCGTTCAAGGACAACGTGATCGACTACCGGCGCGTGTTCGATTGCATGCAGCAGGCCGGTTACACAGGATGGCTCGGCATCGAGTACGTGTGGATCGACTGGGAGCACTGCAACGAGTGCGATAACCTCTCGGAGACGATTCTGTTTCGAGACTTTTTGCGGTCCCTGGCGACGTGAAGGCCGGCAGGAGCAATGTCCATGAATGACGTCTGGACCGGCTTGGCGCTCGTCGCGGCGGCCGGCGTGATGGGGGGCAGCTTTACCGTCCCCTTGAAATCCGTGCGCGGTTGGGCCTGGGAGAAGAGCTGGTTGTTGTATTCGGTCGTGGGAATGGTGATTGTCCCCTGGCTTCTCGTCGGTTTCGCCATTCCGCGCCCAGCGGCTGTTTTTGCCGGCGTGTCCGGGACGGAATTGGCTCGGACGGCCCTCTTCGGCGCCGGCTGGGGAATCGGCTCGGTGTTATTCGGCCTGGGAGTGACGCGGGTGGGTACGGCGTTGGCTTTCGCCATCGTCGTTTCCATGACGGCGACGCTCGGCTCGCTCATTCCGCTTGCCGTCCTTCGGCCGGCCGAATTGACTTCGTCTCGAACTCTTTGGCTCCTGCTGGGCTTGGCCATCGTGCTCGTGGGGCTGTCGCTCTGCGCCGCCGCCGGGTTTCTCAAAGAGGCCGCACAAAGAGGAACGCAGCGAAAGCCCGTGGCGAGCCGCGGCTGGGGGCACGCGGGCGGTTTCTTGGGAGGACTGTTGATCTGTCTCTTCTCGGGACTCACCTCGCCGATGTTCAACTTCAGCCTCGCGTTTGGAAGCGGCATCCAGCGGGAGGCCGAGCGCGCAGGGGGCCGATCGCGCCTTCGCGTCGGTCGCCGTCATCGCCGTTGCGGTTTCCGCCGGGTTTCTCACGAATGCCGCGTACTGTCTGTTCTTATTGCGGCGCAACCGAAGCTGGCGGCCGGAGGAGGTTTTGGTTGGAGAACGCTTCTCAGGGTTTCGGAATGGTGTTCTGGTCATCCTAATGGGGTTGTTGTGGATGTTCGGAATGTTCGCCTACGGCCTCGGAGCGAGCCGCATGGGCCCGCGCGGGCCCGTGCTCGGTTGGCCCTTGTTCATGACGTTGATGGTTCTCATGGGCAACTTCTGGGGGACCGTGACGGGCGAGTGGAGAGGGGCCGGCCGACGCGCCTATTTCCTGCTTCAGTTAGGCAATGCGGCGATGGTGGGAGCGTTCATCGTCATTTCCATGGCGTCGCGCCCGTCGGGGTAGGTCGGCAATCCGAAGGCCGAAAAAAGACAGATAAGAAACGGTGAGATATGGAACGAGTTTGTTTCTTGCTGAAGGTGCGCGCAAGACCGCTTGGAAGAATACAAGCGACGGCACAAGGCCGTCTGGTCGGACATGCTCCAGGCCCTGCGCGAGACCGGCTGGTCGAACTACTCGCTCTTTCTGCGCCAGGATGGGCTGCTCGTCGGCTACTTGGAATCGCCCGACTTCCAGCAGGCCCTGCATGGAATGTCCACACAAGAGGTCAACTCCCGCTGGCAGCGCGAAATGGCCCCCTTCTTCGAGGACCTCGAGGGCCGCCGTCCCGACGAAGGGCTCCTCCGCCTGGAGGAGATTTTCCACCTAGATTAGCCGCCAACCGTCAGGCGCAAATCGGCGGCGCCGGCCGAAATCTCATGGCATTCCCCCGTTGACGTGGCTACGATCTGGGAACGGCAAATCACCGGCAGGCGAATTCTCACGTCGCTTGACCTTGGCAGCGTTTTTCCCAAGAGCGAAGCCCCAAGAGCGAAGCCCCAAGAGCGAAGCCCCAAGAACGAAGCCCCAAGAACGAAGCCCCAAGAACGAAGCCCCAAGAACGAAGCCCCAAGAACGAAGCCCCAAGAACGAAGCCCCAAGAACGAAGGCAGTGCAACCCATGACACGGTTCATGAGTGCGATTTTGGCGACGGGTCTTGTGCTTGGACTTGGCCGATTGGCCCTGGCGGATGACGACCAGGATGCGAAAGCCGTCGATCGACAAGGCCGTCAAGGCCCTGGGTGGCGCTGAGAAGCTGGGCGCGGTCAAAGCCGTCGCCTGGAAGGCCAAGGGCAAGATCAGCATCAACGACAACGACGGGGATTTTACGAGCAAGGTGACCGAGCAGGGCCTCGATCATTTTCGGCAAGAGTTCGAAGGCGACTTCGGCGGCAACCCGGTCAAGGGGGTGGTCGTCCTGGACGGCGACAAGGGATGGCGGAAATTCGGCGAGGATTCGACGAAGCTGGAGGACGAGGCACTGGCCAACCAGAAGCGCGACGGTCTATCTGCAATTCGTCCCGGCGATGGCCCTGCCCCTGAAGGGGAAGGCTTCAAGGTCGAATCGGCCGAGGAGGAGAAGGTCGGAGGCAAGCCGGCGGCCGTGCTCAAGGTCACCGGGCCCGGACGGCAAGGAGTTTCAGCTCTTCTTCGACAAGGAAAGCGGCCTGCCCGTCAAACTGACCGCAACGGTGGCCGGTTTCCAGGGCGAGCGAGTACGCCCAGGAAACGACCTTCGGCAACTACAAGGATTTCGACGGGATCAAAAGGGCCACCAAGATCGAGTCCAAGCGCAACGGCAAGAAATTCGTCGACGCGGAGATCACCGAGTTCAAAATGCTCGACAAGGTCGAGCCCAAGACTTTTGCCGAGCCGTGACGCCGGCTGAACCTGCTGAACCACGTCCACGCTGCTAGCAGGATGCCCCACGGAGAGGGCGCGTTGTCGGGGCGACCCGCAGGCGTACGGCAAAAATTTTCGGCCTGGTCTGGCCGACGCATCACGAGTGCTTCGCCGGACGCGGGAATTTCCAGCCATCGCACGAGAACGGCCCCCTTGTGGACGACGGTGATGCCGTCGCGGATGGAGACGTTCTCGAAGTCGGCGTCGGGCGGTTCTTGGCCTTGCACTCGATCTGGACGTTTTTGCCGATCTGGCAGTTCTTGTCGACGATTGCGCCGCAAATCGTGCTCCCCTCGCCGACGCCCAGGAGCGGCTGGTTGAGCTGTCCCTCGGCGTCGGCGGCCGCCTCCGGAGATCGGGTAGAAGTCGGCCCCCATCAGGACCTAGTTGCGAATGGAAACGTTGCGGCCGATGTGGCACCGCAGACCGATGACGCTGTGCTCGATGCGGGCGCCCGATTCGATGATGCAGCCGTCGGCCAGCAGGCTTTCCCGGATCGTCGCCCCGTCGATGCGGGCCGGAGGAAGCGAGCGGGCGTGCGTGTAGATCGGGCCCAGTTTGGACTCAAAGTCGAATGGCGGCGGAACGCGGGCCAGCGCCAGGTTCGCCTCGAAAAACGAACGAATCGTGCCGATGTCCTCCCAATACCCGTCGAACGGATACATCTGCACGCGCCGCGCCCGAATCGACATCGGGAAAGACTTCCTTGCCGAAGTCCTGGTAGTCCGACTTGCGAAGCAGATCGACGAGCGTCTCGCGATTGAAGAGGTAGATGCCCATGCTGGCCAGGCAGTCGCGTCCGCGGCTGTCGATGCCCCGGGCATCGAGCCAGGCCGGATCGCTGCGAATCAGATCGAATTCTTCCTCCGTCTTCGGCTTTCTCGAGAAACCCGACGACCCGCCCCGTCTCGTTGATCCGCATGATGCCGAAGTCGCGGGCCGCCTCGCGCGTCACGGGCAGGGCGGCGATGGTGACGTCCGCCTTCTCTCTGCAGATGCGTTTCGAGCATCTCGCCGTAATCCATGCGGTAAAGCTGGTCGCCCGACAACACGAGGACGTATTGGATGTCGGGCTGCTCGATGTAGCGGATTTGTTTGCGGACGGCGTCGGCCGTTCCCTGGTACCAGTCGGTCCCTTCGTTCGTCTGCTGCGCGGCGAGGATTTCGACAAAGCCGCCGTCGAAATAATCGAACTGGTAGGTCTGGCGGATATGGCGGTGCAGGCTGACGGAATTGAACTGCGTCAGCACGTAAATCCGGTTGATGCCGCTGTTGAGGCAGTTCGAGATCGGGATGTCGATCAGCCGGTATTTTCCCGCCAAGGGGACCGCCGGCTTCGAGCGGTGTTGCGTGAGGGGCAACAAACGCGTCCCTTTGCCGCCGCCGAGAATCAGCCCCACCATGTTTCGCATCGATGTCCCTTCCGCGACGGGCTCCGTCGTCAACCCGGTCATGGTTTCAGCACACTTTCCCGGCGCCGTCGCAGGTTTACGGCTGCGCCGTGCGGCCTATCGCTAAGCCTTCATGGTTCAGCCGTAACATCCCACACTCTTCCGTCCTTCAGACTGACGATCAGGTGCACCTTGTACCGCCGCACTCCCTGCCAGGTCCACGTATAAACGCCGCTTCGGCGAATCGAATGCACCTCCTTGGTATACACCGGGTCGGGAGGCAAACTCCCTTTCAGATCGTCGAAGGTGACGTGCTTGCTCTCGGCGGAGGTGCCGCGTTCGATCTTTTCCAGGGCCGTGTTACAGATCGCGAGTGTCTTGCGGTAGCTAGCTTGGGCACGGAACTCCGCCACCGCCGCCAGTCCCAACAAGGCAATCACCACCCAAAGGGCATACCCTCGCCAGGTTCGGCGATTGGTCGTGTCGACGGCCGGGACCTCTTTTTCCTTGACTTATTTTCTCGGCAATTTCGGTGCCGCGGGGAGTCGAGGTTTGCGGCCGGACGGTTCGGAATCGGGACGTTCGCTCATGAATTTCTCCTGAGCAGGGAAAAAAGATGGAAGCGCCCGGGATGGCCGCTCAACGACGGGAGACTGTCAGCACGTCTCAGTATGGAGCGGTCCGCGCAAGAAATCAAATTGAGCGCGATGAGAGCTTGCTTCGGTGGCCGGCGTTCCGTGTCCGGAGTCCGAAGTCGCCATCACGACGCCGGACGCCGCACTCCAAACGCTAAGCCGGCGTTGCCGCCATCACACGCGCCATTCGGCGCCGCAGGCGTCGCAGAAGAACCCGATGAGTGTCGAGGAGCCAGGGACGGGCATCGCCGGGTTGCGGTCGTCGCCGTCGCCAAGATCGAGCGGAATCACTCCGCCGCGCCGACAGCGGGGACAGCACCGGTTTTCGTGCAGGACGCGGGCCCGCGTCAGCGGATCCATGCCGATCCGGTTGGCCGGCAGCGGACAGTCGCGCCGCCGATCCTTGGTTCGAAGCATTCCGCTCGGGCAAGCCCCTCCGCGCGGAAGCACCCCAGCTCCTCCGCGAAAAGGGTAAAATGACGGCTTCGCTCTCGTCCCGATCGATCCGGAGGCGGGGGCGCGAAGACAACCGCTTGAAGACGGGAAGACGGCTCATCCTTGAGCCCTTTCTCAATAGTCGGGAGTCGCAAATTCGCGGAATCCATTCCGCGGGGCAGGAAAGATACCTCTCACGTGCGGCTATCGGCAAGGCTTTTCAATTGCACGTTCAGGCAGGATTATCTAGAAATCCGCCCCAAACTGAATAAGGCGACTGACTTGAGTTTCTGGCGAGCGATTCATCACGCGGTCACGGCTTTGTTCAGCGCGTGAAGACAGAGCTGGAACTGGTTGAAATGGCCGGTCGCCCTGCTTCTGCTGGCCTACCTCTTTTATTCAAACCGCCAAGCTCTCGCCGATTTGGCGGCGAAGCCAAAGAACTGGTCTTACCTCGTCCTGGCCTTTGTGCTGTGCCCTGCCGCCATGATGTTGACGTTTTACCGCTGGTACCTGCTCGTCTGGGCTCAGGATTTTCCGTTTCACGCTCCGCGACGCCGTGCGGTCTGGGCTACATCGGATACCTTTTCGGCTACGTCGCACCGGGTTCCGCCGGAGGCGACATCGTCAAGGCGGCATGATTGCGACTGAACAGAAGTCGCGAAAGGGAGTCGCCGCCGCCACCGTACTGTTCGACCGCATCCTGGGCGTGTTGGCGCTGTTCATGGTCGGCGCCCTGGCGACGTTTTTTCAGGATCCGGCGGCTGCTGCAGAACGGGGTCGTCCGAATATGCGTGGCCCTGCTGTGGGCGGGCAGCCATCGGCGGCATCCTGGGGTTGATCGTCATGCTCCACCCGGCGTTCCCGCGGTCGCGTTTCCTGCGGCGGCTGGTTCGGCTGCCGAAGGTCGGCAGACTGATTGCCGGGCTCGTTAACGCTGTCCTCTTGTACCAACAGCGACGTGCCGTGCTGGTCGCGACCGTTCTGATCAGCATCGTGGGGCACTTCGGCACCCTGTCGAGCTTTTATTACTGTGCGCCTGGCGATCAACGCGGGGAACGCGGCCCCCGGTTATTGGACGCAACTGCTGTTGATCCCGATTGCCGAGCTTTTTGCCTTCATCGTGCCAGTTCCCGGAGGCATCGGCGTCCTCGAGGGGGCCGTCGGGGATTGCTACGCCTTGGCTGTTAAGGCCCTGGGCGTAGTGGGCGTGACAGCCGCTCAAGCAAGCGGAGCCGGGTGTCGCGGCCGCGCTGGCCAATCGCGTGGCGACCATCGTCATCGTGGCGACCGGCGCTGCCTACTATATGACCGCCCGCAGCGAAATCGGGCAAGCCTTGACGGAATCGGGCGAGCCTCGACGCAGTCGAATCGGTTCCCCGGTCAGCCAACAGCCAGAGTCCGCCGACTCGACGACGTCAACCTGCGAATGAGCGTGTCGTGCGGTCAGCGGTTCGCGATCGGCACGTAACGGCGGTCCGTCGGGCCCATGTACTCGGAGGAAGGGCGGATGATTTTGTTGTCGGCAAGCTGCTCCAGGATGTGGGCACACCACCCGACGATTCGGCTGGCCGCGAAAGATGCACGTGAACATGTCGCCGTCGATCCCCAGCGCGTCTTGCACGCTGGCCGAATAAAAGTCGACGTTGCAGTGCTTCCCGATGGCGGCCGTCACGCGGTTCTTCCAGCTCGACCGAGATATCGAACAGCCGCGTATCGCCCCGGTCGATCCCCAGGCGGCGGGAGACCTCCTTGAGATGTTTGACCCGCGGGTCCTTCGTCTTGTAAACGGCATGGCCGAAGCCCATGAACTTTTCCTTGCGGGCCAATGCCGCGTCGAACCACGGGCCGACCTGCTCGACGCTGCCGATCTCCTCGAGCGTTTTGAGGACCGCCGTATTCGCGCCGCCGTGCAGCGGGCCCTTCAGCGCCCGATCGCCCCGGTCACCGCCGAATAGACGTCCGGTGAGCGTGGCCGTGATGACGCGGGCCGCGAACGTACTGGCGTTCAAGCTGTGTTCGGCATGCAGGATGAGGATCAGGTTCATCGCCTGGGTTTCGTCCGCCGTCGGCAGCCGACCGGTCAGCATCCACAGGAAATTGGCCGCCAGGGAAAGCTCCGCATTGGGTAGAATCGGGTGCCTCCCCCTGGCGCAGCCGGCCGATCGCGGCCACCATCGTGGGTACGCGGGCGACCAGCCGCACCGATTTGCGATGCGCCGCCGGCAAGCTGTCCCCCTCGGTATCGTACAGGCTCGCGTACGCGACGGCAGCCTCCAGCGCGGCCATGGGCGAGACGTCGGCGGCAGCCGCCGCAGAAACTCGTCCACCGGCTCCGGCAAATTCATCTGCCGGATGCAGGGCCGTCCGGAACTCGTCCAATTGGAAGGGGGTCGGCAGTTCGCCGTAGAGCAGAAGGTGAGGCGACTTCCTCGAAGCTGCTCGACACAGCCAGATCGTCGACGTTGTAGCCGCGATAAATCAAGAGTCCGCGCTCGCCGTCGACGTCGCAAATCGACGTCTCGGCGGCGACGACTCCCTTCAGACCCTTGGCGAAGACCGCCTTATCCGTATCCGACACAGGCATGCTGTTTGCCCTCCTGAAAAGCCATCCCAGTATAACGCCCCTCCTTTGCCGTTCAATCAAACCTAAAACGTCGCTTGGCCCCGTGCACGCGTAAGAATTGGTGGTGGAACCGGCCCACCAATGGCCTCCCGTTGGGACCGTCCCCAAAGCCCGCGTGGCGGGTCAGCCGACCAAGGTGACTGGCCCCGGTCGGCGCGGAAGAGGGCCGTTGGAAAACGCAGCGCCTGTCCTCCTACCCTTTTTTTGGGTTATTTTGGGGCATAAAAAAAGGGTGGGAACCCCAATCGACTTGGCGGTCCATTTTCATCGCCGACACGCATTGTCAAACGAAAGATGGCCATTGTCGGCGCACGGGCGAACCCTGCCCCGAGCTGGGCCCAAATTCTGAACCCAGAGACCGGTTGCGACGTATTTCATAAGTGATTATGCAGTAACTTGTTACAGCAATTCTGCGAAAGGCAAATCGAATAGGCGATTGACCTGCGGGAGCCCACGCTCGAATAATTACCCAGATTACAGGGAGGAGTGCAGCAGGGCTTGAGTCGCGATCCGAGAACGTTCGGATGCGACTCCGGAAATGTCTTGGCGGCATCGGCCAGAATTGCGCGGCAAAGGGAGATCGCCGCACTGAGGTTCGATGGTGGATGAGGCTCGATGCAGGATCGAGGCTCGAAGGAGGATGGCGGCCCGCCAAGACGAGAAGAACGTGGACGAGACCAGGAAAACATTTTGGAAATTTTTTCCCGGCCGGTAGGAATTCGGGACAGAAGCAACTGGATTCTGGTAGCATGGGCGGTTTGTCACGGCGAATAATGGATTCGCCCATTGGTTCTCGCTGGGGAGAAAGGATGCTTTTGCAGAGAACCCGCTCTTCCCTCACTGCTTGCCGGCCGTTCGATCACGATTTTTCTGCAAGAGGCCCAAGGGGTGCGTACGCCGTAGGTGTGTGAAACGCTGCGGCGTCGTCTGGGCTGCTTTGCCTGCTGCCGGAAAGCCGGATGCCCGAGGGGCGTCGTGGGGGCCGACAAGGCGGTAACCGCAAGCGGAGCGATTCGGGAGGGATCTTCTTTTCCGCACAGCGCCAGGTCCGACCGGTCGGAGTCTGCAAGAATTTGGCATTTGGTTTGTCTGTGTTCGTGCAAGGACGTGCGATCCGAACGTTTCATGAGGAAGGGAGCATTTCGTGCATCAGGTTGAAAGAGGCGCTCAAAGACGTTGTCGACGTCGCCTCGAAGCGAGGATTCGTCTCGTTCCATCAGGTTAACGATTACCTGCCGGACGAGGGGGGCGATCCGCGGAATGGTCGACCGGCTGATTTTGGTGATGGAAGAGCTGGAACTGGGTCTGGCCGACGATCCCGATGCCCCGCCCCTTCCCGAGGCCGAGGACCCGGCCAGCTCGCACTGGACCGACGAATCGGCCGACGGGCGCCATGCTCGCCCGTTCGATCATCGGGGCCGAGGCAGCCGCCCTCTCGTCGCGCGACCCGATCCGCATGTATCTGAGCCAGATGGGCAACATTCCCCTTCTGTCCCGGGAGCGGGAAATCTTCCTGGCCAAGCAGATCGAGATCACCCGTAAGCGATTCCGGCGGACGGTTCTAGAATCCGATTTCGCGCTGCGAATCGCGGTCGAAACGTTCGAGAAAGTCCGCAACAACGAGCTGCCGTTCGAGCGGACGCTGCGGACCTCCGAGACCGAGGCTGTCGGCAAAGAGCAGATCCAGGGCCGCATGACCGAGAACCTGCGGACGCTCAATGCCCAGTTGGCGCAGAACATCGCCGACTTCCGGATCGCCACCTCGCCCGATTCGTCCCGCGAAGAGCGGAAGGCGGCCGAAGGGCGGCTGCGTCTGCGACGGCGGAAGATGGCGACGCTTGTGCGAGGAGCTCAGCCTGCGGACCCAGCGGCTGCAGCCGATCATGAAGCGGATGCACCAGATCGGCGAGCGGATCACCGATTTGCAGCGGCAGCTTCACCGCGGCCCGTCCCGCCACTCCCGCAACAACGACTCCGAGCTGCTCGAAGCGCGAGCTGGCCGAACTCGTCGAAATGACCCTGGAGACGCCCGATCAGTTCCGCGCCCGCTGCCGCGAAATCGTGCGCCGATTCGACGCCTGGACCGACGCGAAGCAGAAGCTGTCCGGGGGCAACCTGCGGCTGGTCGTCTCGATCGCCAAGAAGTACCGCAACCGCGGCCTGAGCTTCCTGGACCTGATCCAGGAGGGGAACGCGGGCCTGATGCGGGGCGTCGAAAAGTACGAGTATCGCCGGGGCTACAAGTTCTCGACCTACGCCACCTGGTGGATTCGCCAGGCGATCACGCGGGCCGTCGCCGACCATGCCCGGACGATCCGCATCCCGGTCCACATGTTCCAGAGCATCTCGACCCTGAAGGCCAAGAGCGAGCAGATCCGCCAGGAGACGGGTCGCGAGCCGTCGATGGAGGAACTGGCCACCGCGGTCGGCTTCGGCATCGACGAGACCGAACGGATCATGAAGACCTGGAAGCATCCGATCAGCCTCGACACGCCGGTCGGAGAGAGCGAGGACAGCAGCTTCGGCGACTTCCTCGAGGACGACAACGAGGACAGCCCGGCCGATTCGGCCACCCAGCAGATGCTCAAGGACAAGATCGAGCACGTGCTCAAGAGCCTCACCTACCGCGAGCGGGAGATCATCCGCCTGCGGTACGGCCTGGGCGACGGCTACAGCTACACGCTGGAGGAGACCGGCCGCATCTTCAAGGTCACGCGGGAGCGCATCCGCCAGATCGAATCCAAGGCGCTGAAGAAACTCCAGCACCACACCCGCAGTGCCCACCTCAAGGGCTTCGTGCAGGACTTCCTGCCCGATGGCGCCGGAAATGGGCATGGAAAGCGGCGAACTGGTGGGAGCCGCCAGCGAATAGCGGGCGACCGCGGATTCGATTGAGTTTGTGACGATTTGAACGAGGGTCACGCGAAAGCGTGGCCCTCTTTCATTTGCGCCGTGGTTGACGCAGAGCGCAAGGGCAAGAAGCAGGCCAGCCGCGTCATTCCCTCCGCGGATTGCCCATTGCACAATCGGACGCGTGGCGCTGGGTCGCATGATTCACGACTCTGGGCCCCGGAGGGGCCACCGATGGTAGCCGAGGGCGCTTAGCCCTCGGATCCGCGAACGCTTTTTTCGCTGAACGAAGCCCCCGATAGGGGGCGACAGAGCCTCGCGTGCCGCTGCTGCCCAACGTTCGACGGCGGACGTCGTGCGCACATCAATGCTCTGCCGCCCCTCCCGGGGCTTGGCGATGAGGCGTTGCGGTCCGTTGTCCCGGCGTTGACACGCCGGGCTACCCTCGACGGCCCCTCCGGGGCCAAGAGGCGGCGCCACGACCGTGGGACGCAAAAAACTCTCTGCCCCCTCTCACCTCATCGCGCACCTTCGATCACACGCCACCTGGCGAAAGCCCCGCTCAATCGCCACCCTGGGCCCCGGAGGGGCCACCGAGGGTAGCCGAGGGCGTTTAGCCCTCGGTCGCTCGTGGTTATGCTGATTGCACCAAGCCCCCGAAAGGGGGGCGGCAGAGCATCGGGGCGACTCACACAGAGAGGGAACCATGTCGCAATCCTACACCGATCTGAACTACCACCTGATATTCGGAACGAAGGCTCGGCGTCCCCTGATTCGCGAAGCGTTCCGCAAGGAACTGAGCGAATATCTCGCAGGCATCGTGAAGTCGAACCATGGGCATCCTCTGGAAATCAACGCCGTTGCCGACCACGCCGCATCTCCTTGTGCGGTTGCCTCCGACGGTCGCATTGGCCGACGTGCTGCGGGCAATCAAGGCCGGCTCTTCGAAATGGCTCAACGACACGAAGACCACGAATCGGGAATTCGGCTGGCAGGACGGCTACGCCGCCTTCTCGGTAAGCCAGTCGCAAGTGCCGCGCGTCTCCGAGTACGTGCGCAATCAAGCCGAGCACCATCGCAAGAAGAGCTTTCGCGAGGAGTTCGTCTCCTTCTTGGACCATCATGGAGTCGAATACGATCCGCGCTATCTGCCGGGCTAGCTGGCGCGAATCTCTGCCGCCCCTCCCGGGGCTTGAGTTACCAGGTTTTTGCGGCGCCGTTCCCGGCGTTTCACGCCGGGCTACGCTCGACGGCCCCTTCCGGGGCCAAAACGCGGGGTCATGACCGCGGGACGAGGACAGTCTTTACCCCATCTCACCTGATCGCGCACCATCGATTGCACGCCATGCGGCGAAAGCTTCGCTGATTCGACTCCGGGCCCCGGAGGGGCCACCGATGGTAGCCGAGGGCGCTTAGCCCTCGGTTCCGCGAACATTTTCTAATTGATCTAAGCCCCCGATAGGGGGCGGCAGAGCCTCGAGTGCAACTGCCGTATATTGCTGTACGCGTGGATGTCGTGCGCAGGATCGAGGCTCTGCCGCCCCTCTCGGGGCTCGGCGGTGGCGTCTTGCGGTCCGTTGTCCCGGCGTTGCACGCCGGGCTACCCTCGACGGCCCCTCCGGGGCCAAGAGGCGGCGCCACGACCGTGGGACGCAAAAAACTCTCTGCCCCCTCTCACCTCATCGCGCACCTTCGATCACACGCCACCTGGCGAAAGCCCCGCTCAATCGCCACTCTGGGCCCCGGAGGGGCCACCGAGGGTAGCCGAGGGCGCTTAGCCCTCGGATCCGCGAACGTTTTTTTCGTAGAACGAAGCCCCCGATAGGGGGCGACAGAGCCTCGAGTGCAACTGCCGCATAGTGCTGTTCGCGTGGATGTCGCGCGCAGTTCAAGGCTCTGCCGCCCCTCTCGGGGCTTGGCGATGAGGCGTTGCGGTCCGCTGTCCCGGCGTTGACACGCCGGGCTACCCTCGACGGCCCCTCCGGGGCCAAGAGGCGGCGCCACGACCGTGGGACGCAAAAAACTCTCTGCCCCCTCTCACCTCATCGCGCACCTTCGATCACACGCCACCTGGCGAAAGCACCGCTCAATCGCCACTCTGGGCCCCGGAGGGGCCACCGACGGTAGCCGAGGGCGCTTAGCCCTCGGTTCCGCGAACATTTTCTAATTGATCTAAGCCCCCGATAGGGGGCGGCAGAGCCTCGAGTGCAACTGCCGTATATTGCTGTACGCGTGGATGTCGTGCGCGCATCAATGCTCTGCCGCCCCTCCCGGGGCTTGGCGATGACGCGTTGCGGTCCGTTGTCCCAGCGTTTCACGCCGGGCTACCCTCGACGGCCCCTCCGGGGCCAAGAGGCGAGGCAAAGACCCTAAGGCGCAGTGTCCCGCATTCACACGCTCGATATCAGCGTTGAACGATCGAATCGGTCGCCAGAACGACCGTCACCGACTCTTCGGCGTCTGCCCTTGCTGCTGCCTCATCATTCGCATCCGTACCGCCTGCCGGGCTTGCGCGGGCCAGGTGATCAAACAAGCCGGAAGGATCGATTGCAGCTCCGGGACAAGATCACCGGTGACCCGCGTCTTATCGAGATTGAGGGAGCGCAAATGCTTTAATTTCGCGAACTCAGCAAACGCGCTGTCGTTGATCCGCCGGCAACCGTCCAGCTCGAGGTGTTTCAGATTCGCCAGGCCAGCAAGCTCAGAGAGGCCCTTGGGACTGATCCAGGTCTGGCCGAGATTGAGCCGCTCCAGGTTGGGGAACCGCGCGACCTCCGCCAGCCCCGCGTCGTCGACCCCCGAATTGAACAGTCCCAAAACGGCGAGTTTGGTCAAAGCACCTAATTCCTTCAAGCCGCTCCCATGCACGTCGCGGGCATTCCTCAGGGAGAGCGTGGTCAGCCCGGTCAGCCCCGCGAAGTTCTTCAGGTCGCCATCCGTCAGGCGACTGCCGTCGATTTGCAGGCCTGTCAGGTTGGTCATCGTTCCAATCGTCTTGAATGCGTCGTCGTTCAGGTTGTCGTCACCCATAAACGACAGCCATTTCAGCTGCTTCAGCGTGGCGATGGCGGGAATTAAGGTGTTATTGGGGAAATAGATCGTCAATCTCTCGAGTTGCGGCAAATCCACAAGACGGAGCACGACGCGTGGCTTGAGGTTTTTGGCCACGACAGCCGCCGGATGATCCGTGAATACCGCTCCGAATTGGAGCTGGGTGATGTGAAAATCGATTGGAGGGAGGTCCTCTTGCATTGCGATCCACGTCTCCGGATCGACGTCCGTCAGAAGCTGGCTCGGATGGATGTTTGAGAGGATCCACCTTGCCCACGCGCGTTCGCTGATCGCCGGCGGCGGCAGAACGAGCGCGGCCGTCTCGCCGGAGCCAGAATCGATTTTTGTTCCAGCGTTCGGCCGACTTGCCTCTTTCGGGCTGCCGTTTCCAGCGGGCTTACTGCCATCCGGAGTTTCTTTACGACGAACGCCAAATACCCTTCCGGTATTTGCCGGGCTCCACGAAGAGGAGTTGCCGTCCGCGGGCCGCTGGCGACCGAAATCGAAGAAACGGCCGGTTCCATTCATATTGCAATTCGGCAGGCTGGATTGCAGGGCCTGGTACGCGGCGGGTGAGATGAGTGTCGAATCGACGAACAATTCCCGCAGCGAGGTCAGTTTCTTGAGCGATTCGACCGCGCTGTCATCGAGGCGACAATTGTTGAGGGCGAGCGATTCGAGGTGCGGAAATTTCGCGAGCGCCGCGGAGCGCCGAAGTCTGCAAGCGGCGGCAGCCACTCAGTCGCAGCTTTTTGAGCCGCGAGAGGGGAGTCAGCTTGGCCAGTCCGTTGCCGGTAATCCAGGTCCGGCTGAGATCGAGATTCCTCCAAGCTGGCGAGTTTCCCGATCGGCGCCATCGCCTCGTCCTCGATGCCCGAACCATCCAAGTCGAGCCATCTCAGATGCGTGAGTGGTCTCAAGGCGTCAAAGCCGCTGCCGTGGAGGGCCATCGAGTGTCCATCTAGACTCAGCGAGATCAACTCGTGCAGCGGCGCCAGACGGGCCAGATCCCGGTCCGTGAAATACTTGTCGCCCAGCTTCAGCAATTTGAGCCGGGTCAGGTTGCCGAGGACTTGCAGCGCGTCGTCGGTCGCGTCGGTTTCCTCGATCCACAGGTGCTCGAGCTGCTTGAGGTCGCCCAGGCCGGCAAACGCGGACGTCGGCAGGTGCTTGAAATAAAGCCCCCTGAGCTTTGCCAGGCCGGCCATCCGCCGCAGCATGGTTTCCGAGATGAGATTCAGGTCGAAGTTGACCTGCACGATGTGGAAATCGACGGGAGGCAATTCCTCGAAGGAACTAATGGCAGTCTCCGGATCAAGGTCGGTGAAGACGTGCTTCCCGGAGCCCTGATTCGGCGGGAGCAGCCATTGGGCCCAATCACGATCCGAGCGGCCCGGCGCGGGAGGGGCCGGCGAAAAATCGGGCAGGTGCGATGCGAAAACGATGCAGTTGGGAAGCGCCCGCTGCAGCTCGTCGATGCCGTTCACCGTGGTGCGCGTTTGGCCAAGTCGAAGAGAGGGATGGGTTCTCTGAATCCGGCCGCTCCGCTCGCCTTCCGAGACGAGACTCAGATCATTCAACGACTTGAGCTTGGCGATCTCCTTCAATCCCGCATCCGTGATGGCGGTCGAATCGAGATCCAAATACGTCAATTCCGTCATGCCCAGGAGGGAGGTGAGGCCCGCATCGGTGATGCTCGAGCCCTCCAATCCGAGCGCGTCGAGCTTCGTGAGCCCCTTCAATCGCGCTGAAGACGTCGTCGGTGAGTGCCGATGAGGCAAAGATCAGTGTTCGCAATTCCTTCAACGACGCCAAACGGTCGAGGTCGGCCTCGCTGAATTCGATGCGGTGAAACATCCGCCCCGTCTGCTCGTCGCCGCCGGCCGCCTGGTTCTGGACTCGCAGCCGGCGGCGGCCGAATCCCGACCGGGACCGGCGCAGGCCGACGCCTTCCGCCGGTGCCGCGCCGCGCGAATCGTCGGTGACGTAATCCTTCAGATTGATCGTCTCAATGTGAAAGTCGGTCGGGGGGAGCGCATCGACGAACTGGAACGTTCGGCCGCGAAATTCCTTGAGGTTGACGGTTCCCCGATTGGCCAGCACCCAATCGGCGACCTGCCGATCGAGATTCGCAGTGCTATTGGCGGTCGGGGTTTGGGCTTCCACCTTGAATCCGTCGGACAGCTTGTCGGTTCCTTCGACGACCACGACGTCGCCCGGCGAGAGGCCGCTCGTCACGACCGTCTCCTGCGTCTCGCTGGGGCCGAGGATCGGCTTGCGTTTCTCGACCGTCTGATCCGGCCTGACGATGTAGGCGAACGTCTCCGCGTCGCCGTGCTGCACGGCGGCCGTCGGCACGATCACGGCGTCGTGCAGCGTGTCAACGAGGAGCCGCACGTCCACGAACTCACCGGGAAACAAGCGATTGTCGACGTTCGCAGAACGGGCTTTCACCTCAACGGTTCCGGTCCCCGGATTTAACGCGTTGTCGAGCCCGACAAGCCGTGCCGTCCCAATCTTGGCACCGCCGCCGTGGTTCCAGATTTCGACCATGGTCTCTTTTGTTGAGCTCAGCTTCTGCTGGACGCGATCGATTTGGTCCTGCGGGATGGAAAAAAAGACGTCGATCGGCTGAAACTGCGCGATGGTGGCCAGCCTGGTCGAGCTGGCGGCCTGAACAATGTTCCCTTTATCCAACGCCCGGAGTCCGATCCGTCCACTGATGGGAGCCACGATCTGGCACCCCTTGAGCTGAAGCTGGGCCTCTTCGACGAGCGCCCCGTCGGTTTTGACGAGGCCTTCGTATTGAGCGACCGCCGCGAGCTTATCGCTCAGGGAGACCGCGGAGTTCGCGCGTAATTTTTTCACCGCTTGCAACTCCTCTTGGGCGTGCACGACTGATTGTTTGTCCTTGGCGAGCTTTGCCTCGGCTTCATCCAATCGAATCTTGTAGGGCCGGGGGTCGATTTCAAACAGCACGTCACCCATGTGAACGACTTGCCCTTCGGTGAAATTGACCTTGGTGATCTCGCCGTCAACCCGGGTGCGGATCGAAACGATCTGCGAGGCACGCACCGCGCCCTGCAGGCCCGACAAGTAGACGTCGAAGTCCCCCTTGCGAACCGTCGCCGTCACGACGTGGACCGGCGGCTTGGGCTTCGCTGCAGGCGCGATGCCGGAGGACAGACCGATTCTCCGATCCCGGTCGTTTCCGACTGGCTGACTCGTCTCGAAGGGCGATCGAAGCTGCGAAACGGCGGGCCCTTGGGGCTGAGACTCGATTTCGATCTTTGCGTTCGGGTCGTTGACGCTGACTTCGGTTGTCCCCTGCGAGGTCTTGATGCGAATGACGATAACCGCCAGATAGATGCTGCCGAGCAGGGCCGCGGCCAGCGCGGTGACCGCGGCGGCGATCCGGAATCGGCGCGATTGCCACACTCGGTCGCGATCCGTCCGTGTTCGCAGCGGCGGTGCGCTCGGGACAGGCCGGCCCGCACGGCCAGTCGGCGCGGCAGGCGGCGGCACGCAGGCGTCGAGGGCGGCAATGACTTCGTCCATCGTTTGCAGCCGATCGGCCGGCCGCTTGGCCACCATCGTGCGGAACACCGCGTCGAGCGAGACCGGGGCCTCTTCGCAGAATTCGCGGAGCGAGGGGACCGGCTGCTCGCGGTGGGCCAAGAGCGTCTTCATGCCGGTTTCCTCGTGGTAGAGCGATCGGCCCGTGAGCAGGAAAAAGAGCGTGCAGCCCAGGCTATAGATGTCCGACCGCTGATCGGCGGAGCGCGTGTCGAGCGCCTGTTCGGGCGACATGTAGGCGACTGTGCCGATCACGATTCCCGCTTGCGTCAGCTCCTGGTCCATCTCGGCGCAGGAGAGATCTTCGGAGGATGCGAACCGCACGAGTCCCATGTCCAAGAGCTTGACCGTGCCGTCGTTGGCCAGGATCAGGTTGGCCGGCTTGACGTCGCGGTGGATGATGCCGCGAGAGTGCAGGTACGCCAGGCCGGTCGCCGCCTGGCGGACGTAGTCGGCGGCCTGAGCGAGCGAGCGCGGCCCCTCTTCTTTCACCAACCGGAAGAGGTTGGTCCCCTCGACGTATTCCAGCACGAGGTAGGCGATCTCTTCGGATTCGTCGGCATCGTAGGCGGCAACGATGTTGGGATGCTTGAGCGCGGCGGCCGCCTGCACCTCGCGCTGGAAGCGTTTCACGGTGTCGCGGGCACTCATCATCGAGGCGGGCAAAAGCTTGAGCGCGACGACGCGGTTCATCGACCGGTGCAGCGCCTTGAAGACCAGCCCCATGCCCCCCGTGTCGAGCGTGTCGAGGATCACATAGTTATCGACCAACAGCGGATTCTTCGACGCCTTGAGCAGCACGGCCGCCTGGTATCGCGTGAGTTTGCCTTCGGTCACGAGTTTCGAGGCGATCTCGCGCGCCTCGCCCGGCAACGCACTGGCGTCGAGACGCTCTTTCAGCTCGTCGATCTCGGCCCGCGACAACAGACCGCTTTGAAAAATCGACGCCGCGAACTCCTGCACCGTGAGGTGCGACGCGGGCAGCTCCGTGTCGTGCAAGGCGGCGCGCTCGGAATCGGCAACCGAAGACTCCGAAGAAGAAAAATCACTCGGCTCCGGGCCGAACATCCAGTCGGTCGCCTTGAGGGAATCGATTGACTCCCTCACCACGGGAAGCAGATCGGGCGTGTCGCGACACAGCTCCTCGAGCGACGGCTCCTGACCGCTCCGCCGCCCTTGTTCCCATTCCACGAGCAAATCACTCAGTCGATCGTCAACGGCCATCGCAGCTCACCTCTTCGAAAACGGGCATGCCTCTCCCGATCAATCAAATCCGAAGCACGAAGCACGGATGAAAAGCAGCACTGACCCTCGGCTGACCTTTTATTTCGATTGTTCGGTCATTCGGACTTCCTTCGTCATTCAGATTTCGTGCTTCGTGTCTTTCAATTCGCCTCCTCGAAGGTAGCGCGGGCATTTTTGAGTGATTCGTATAACTGCAGGCGGGCACGGACGAGGCGCCGCAAAACGGTCCGTTCAGAAATCCCCAGAAGCGCGGCGGCCTCCTTTTGCGTCGCTTCGCCGTACCAGATCAGGCTGAAGGCGTCGCGCTCCTCGGTGGGGAGCAGTTCGACGGCTTCGTGGAACCGGGCCCAGGCGTCCAACGTTTCGGGCGGCTCGTCGGCGCCGGCCATTCGCGAGTCGGTCTTCCCAGCCGAGGCGTCGGAGGAGCCAACGTCGCTGTGATGGCGGGCGGCCGAGCCCTCGGGGCAAAAATGGTGCCGCGCCAGGTCGATGAGCGTTCTGCGGATCTGCGTTGCCGCCAGCGCGAAAAATCCGCGGACCGAATCGGGCCGGACGTCGCCGAGCGAACGGTAGAGCCGCAAAATTGCATTCTGAAAAACATCGTCGGTCTCTTCCCAGCGGCGCAGATGCGGATAGTTGTGGAGCATGCGGCGTGTGAGTTTCAGCAGCCGCTGTGCGGCCCGTTCGAGGAGTTGGTTCCGCGCAGCGTCATCGCCGGCGGCCCAGCCGTCGAGCAGGCGTTGAAACTGGGTCGTGTCGCCGCCCTGATACATCGAATTGGCCTGTTCCAGCACGCCTCCCCACATAGAACAAGCGTAAGCCAGTCGAAAAAGGCGACACAAGGGCCAGCCTCGTGGGGGCGGCTGCCGGCTTGCCCGCAAGTGCGTCGCGCCTTCTGCGTTGGCCTGAATCGCTCTCTTCGCGGTTCCGGCGATTCCCCGAATGGCCCTCTCAGAGTCGTCGGCCGTCAAAATCGGCAGAATCGTTAAATTCGGCAAGTTGATTCGGCCGATGACCTGATGAGGCACTTCCACGCGCCGAAAAGCCGGGGTCCGCGCCTTCCGCGGCCCACTCGCTGAATCAAAAAGTGTACGGGCGTCCCTATGAAGATGAGTCCGGGCAGGACTGGTTTACTGATCCTCCTCGCCGGAATGGCTTTCGAGTGCAGTCCGCGAGCGTCGTGCGCGCTGGCGGGCGACCAGCCCCGTTTGATGCCGGCGTCGGAGGCGGCACCCGCCGCGAGCTCGGAGGATGAGCCGACGACGATCGATCTCAGTTCGGCTCTGCGGTTGGCCGGCGTCCAAAACTTGCAAATCGTGGTCGCCCAACAGCGCGTCGAGGCGGCCGTGGCCGGTCAGCAATTGGCGGCCGCTCAGATCCTGCCGGACCTCAACCTCGGCACCAACTTCGACTCGCACACGGGCGTCCTGCAACAGCCCACCGGCGAGATCCTGTCGGTCAATCGCAGCGCGCTTTACGTGGGAGCCGGCGCGTATGCCGTCGGATCGGGAACGGTTCAGATTCCCGGACTGCAATACAACATCAACATTTCCGAGGGGATCTTCAATTACCTGGTTAGCCGGCAAATCACGAATCAATCCCGATTCGACCGGCAAGCCGTCGACAACGCCGTGTTGCTCGACGTGGCGGTGGCGTACGCGGAATTGCTCCGCGCCTCTGGAGCGCGGAGCCTGGCAATCCTCACGCGGAATGACGCCAGCGAAGTCGCCCGCCTGACCGCGGCCAACGCCAGAACGGGCCAAGGGCGGCAGGCCGACGCCAATCGCGCGGCGACGGAGCTGGCGCAGCGCGAACAGGTCGTGGCCGAAGCGGAGGCCCGGCGGGCTCAAGCCTCGCATCGACTGTGCGAACTGCTGAACCTCGAAACGACGACGCGCCTGCGGCCGTTGGAATCGCAAGTCGTTCCGGAGCCGGTCGTCCCGACGGGGATTCCCCTGCCCGAGTTGTTGGCGACGGCCTTGTTGCACCGCCCGGAGCTTTTGGCGCGGCGCGCGGCAATCAAGGCGGCCCTGCTCGAGCTCCACTCGGCAAAGGTGCTTCCCTTCTCGCCGACGGTGCTTGCCGGATTCAGCGACGGGGCATTCGGCGGAGGGAGCAGCATTGGAGCCGGCGAAGGCCAGCCGCGGTTCGGCAGTTTCAGCGACCGAAGCGACGTCGACGTCGTTTTTTACTGGTCGTTGCGGAATCTGGGGTTTGGAAATAAGGCGCTGATCGACGCGGCCCGGCGCGGCTCGGCGAGTCGCAGCTCGAAGAGATGGTCGTGCTGGACCGCGTGCGGGAAGAGGTCGCCGCCGCTTACGTCCGCACGCAAGCCCGCTTTGCGGAAATTGACGTCCAGGCGCAGGCCGTCCGGTCGGGGACCAACGCCATGCGGGAAGACCTGCTTCGCATCCGCGGACTGCAAGGGCTGCCGATCGAGCTGCTCGACAGCCTGAGGCAAGCGGCCACGGCCCGGAGGGACTACCTGGACGCGATCATCGGCTTCGATCAAGCCGAGTTTCAATTGTACGTGGCGCTCGGCGCGCCGCCGGCCGACACGCTGGCCCGACCGGTTCCCGACGATCTCCTGCACCCGCCGGCCCAGATCCTACTGCCGAAATAGGCAGTCGGCCAAGAAGGCGAAATCCGAAGCACGAATGACGAAGAAAATCCCAAGTACGAAGCACGAAGTTCTGGAGCGCAGGGCGACCGTCGGAGAGCGCGCGATTGCCTTGTTGCGCCTCGCCGCGGGCCCGCGCACGTGCCGCGACTTCCGTGGGCTTTGGTCCTTCGTACTTCGGATTTCTTTCGTCATTGGGATTTCGTGCTTGGGACTCGCGGCGGTCTCTTCTCCGGCGGGGGCCGATGACGAGTTGTTGAAGCAGTACCTGCAGACGAACCTCACGCCGATCGATTTGTCGAGCGCGCTGCGGCTGGCCGGCGTGCAGAACTCGCAAATTCTCTTGCGCAACAACGCGTGCTCGAAGCGGTGGCACTGCGTCAGCTCGCGGCGGCCCAATTCCTGCCGACGCTCAATGCCGGGTCGAACCTCGATTCGCATCGAGGCGTGCTGCAGGACTCGAATGGAACGATTCTCAACGTCAATCGCGATGCGTTGTACGTCGGCGCGGGCGCATTGGCGGTCGCCGGGGGAACGGTGCAGATTCCCGGGGTCGTGCTCACCGGTAACGTGTCGCAGATCCTTTTCGCCTATCTCATCAGCCGGCAAGAGGTTAACCGCCGCGGATTCGAGAGCGCAGTGCGTCTCTCAGGACACACTGCTGGCGGTGGCCTTGGGCTACATCGAGCTGGTGCGCGCCGAGGGGCAGCACGCCGTGGCGCCTGCTCACGCGGGACGACGCACGCGAATTGGCCCGCCTGACGGCGGCCTATTTGAAGGCGGGACAGGGGCGCAAGGCCGACGCGGACCGGGCTGCCACCGAGCTGGCACGCCGCGAGGCCATCGTCATCCAGATGGAAGGAGACATCGGCACGACATCGGCGCGGCTGTGCCGGCTTTTGCACCTCGATCCTTCGCTACGGCTGCACCCCGTCGACGATCAAGTCCTTCCGAAATCGATCGTCCCCGAACCGATTCCCCTGCCGGAACTGCTGGCGATCGCACTCTTGAACCGGCCGGAGCTGAAAGAGCGGCGAACGGCGGTCGTACAGGCGCTTGAAGCTCTGGATCAGGCGCACTGGCTGCCGTTCTCGCCGACCGTTTACATCGGTTATAGCGCGGGCGACTTTGGCGGAGGGAGCAATCTCGTCGCGCAACCGGTCGGGTCAGGCACTGACGCGCTCGGCGATCCACGGTTCGGACTCGTGCAGTCCGCGACAGGATCTCGACGTGATGGCCTATTGGACCGTTTTGAATTTAGGGATCGGGAACCGGGCGCTCGATCGACGCGGCCCACAGCCGGCTGCGCAGCACGGATCTTCAGGAGACTGCCACGCTCGATCAGATCCGGTCCGAAGTGGCCGACGCCTACGCCAAAACGCACGCCCGTTTCGCCCAGATGCGGACGTGCGAGCTGGCGATCCAATCGAGCACCGAGGCGTATCAGGAAGACTTGCGCCGCATCATGGGACAGATCGGGATCCCCTTGGAGGTGCTCAACAGTCTGCGCCTCTTGTCGCGGTCTCGCGTCGCTTACCTCAATACCATTCTCGACTACGACCGGGCTCAGTTCGAGCTGTATGTCGCCCTCGGAAAGCCTCCCGCGGACGTTCTGGTTCGACCCGCCGATGAAAACGGACAGGACCCAGCCGCACGACAATCCCCAGCGCGGATGCCGCCGCCGGCTCCCCGCTGACAGGGAATACTCGCGCCTGTGATTTGCGTACGGCCCACGCTCATGATGCCGCAGACTTGCTCCAAATCGATCTTTGCCAGGACCGCCGGTTGGCGGAGGGCTTGGTCTCGGTGGACGTTTGTCGCCGGCATCTGCTTGGCCGCGCTTTGCGTTGCGGGACTGCGGGCCGGACATGCTCACGGCGCCGACCAGGCTGCGACGTCAGAACTAAAGATTGAAGCGGGAGGGGGGCGGTTTGTGGTCATCGACCTTCTCCCTCCTCCGCCGGCGCCCCCTGCTGATCCCGCGGCGGGCCCAACCCTTGATGACCTGCGATCTCCAGGTGGCATTTCCACACCACAAGAAGCGCGGCCTCTGCAAAAGGCCGCCCGCATTGGGAACGAGCTGGCGGGGTTGTCGCGGGAGGAGATCGTCCCCGTGACGGGGGAAGAGTACACGGTCGACCTTTCCACGGTCTTGCGCTTGGCCGAGGCCGAGAATCCGACGATCGCGCTGGGGCGCGAGGCGATCCAGGAGGCGCTGGCTCTCCAGCTTCAGGCCCGCGCGATGATGCTTCCGTCGCTCAACGCGGGAGCCATGTATCATCTCCATCAAGGCACGCTTCAAGCCGGCGATGGTCAAATCGAGAAGGTTGATTTGCAGTCGGTCTATTTCGGCGGCGGGGATTGGGCGGTCGGCTCGCAAACCGTCGCCGTTCCGGCGGTGCAGCTGTTCGGCCATCTCGGCGATGTCTATTTTGCCCCCCTTGTCGCCCGGCAGGTCGTCAACAGCCGTCGCGCCGACTCGCACGGCATCGAAAACGCGGTCTTGTTGGATGTCGCCCGGCGGTACCTCGGTCTCGTGGGAACGCAAGCCGCACTCGAAGCGATCCGGCGGTCCGAGGACAATCTTCGACAAGTGGTGCAGGCCACCGCCGCGTTCGCCCGGACGGGGCAGGGCCGGGTCGGCGACTATAATCGGGCGCGAACGGATGCCCTACTGCTGCATTCCCGCGAAGAGCGGGCTCAGGAAAGTGTCGCGGTCGCTTCGGCCGATTTGGCCCGGACGCTCCACCTCGATCCGTCGATCCGCCTCACGACCGCCGGGGCCGCACTGGAGCCCGTGCAACTGGTCGATTCGACCTATCGCGTCGAAGAGCTGATTCAAATCGCATTGAACGCTCGGCCCGAGGCGGCCGCCCGCGCGGCGGACATTGCGGCGGCGGAATACCGATTGAAACAAGAATACGCGCGCCCTGGCTGCCATTGCTTTCGGTCGGCTACAGCGCAGGGGGCTTCGGCGGGGGCGGAGACCAGGCGGGCTTGCTGTTTCAAGCGACGTCGGGCCGAACCGACTTCGACGTGTATGCGGTCTGGACCCTCCAAAACCTCGGCTTTGGGAACGCGGCCATTCAAAAGGAACGGCGGGCCGAACGCGATGACGCCCTGGCGCGGCGGGGCCTGGCACTCAACCAAATTGGCCGCGAAGTGGCCGATGCCTACGCCCAATCGGAGGCGAGGCGGCAGCAATTGGAATTGGCTCGGGGACGGTTGCAAACGGCGGCGACCGGGGCACGTGAAGAAATCGCCCGCACACGCGGCGGCGAGGCCCTGCCCCTGGAGGCAATCAATAGTGTCAACCTGTTAGTCGAGGCCCGCGACGAGTTCATTGCCGCGCTCGTCGGATACGATATGGCCCAGTTTGAGCTCTTCGTCGCGATCGGCGAGACTCCCAGCGCGGCCCTCCCCGATCCGCTGCAAGTGGGCACGGGCACAGACGGCAAGCGCTCGAAGTAGTTTCAAAGGCTTGAACCGGCCTCTACAATCTAATAGGAAGCGCTCGAACCCGCCCGTCCGCCACAAAGGCATTGCATTGGCCATGAACGTACAAGCTCGGATCGAGTCCGTCGGGCAGCAGATCGTCCGAAGAAGATGGATACTCGGAATCGCGGTCGTCGTTGCCCTGCTGGTGATTTTCGCGTTCCATTGGTCGAAAACGAACGGTGCGGGTGACCCGGGACCGGAATCAGCGGCCGCCGCGGCGACGGCAGCGCCGAAGACCGCCGACGCATCTTCCCCCACGACATCCATGCGGGTCGACGTCATCCGCCCTGGTGTCGGGAACATGGCTCGATCCGTTCCGGAGCCAGGCACGGTCAAAGCGTTTGATTACGCGGACCTCTACGCGAAGGTTTCCGGCTACCTCCAGGAACAGAACGTGGACATCGGCGACAGCGTTAAGCCCGGCCAATTGCTGGCGAAGATTTCCGCGCCGGAGCTGGTGCAGGCGGTCGATCAAGCCAGAGCCCAACTCGACCAGGCCAAATCGCAAGTGAAACTGACGGAGGCGGGGATCGACAGGGCAAAGGCCGACCTGGAGGCGGCCGAGGCGAACGTCGGCGAGAAACGGGCCGATTTGAAACGCGAGACGGCTTACTTGGCGTTCCGTCAGATCGAGTACGACCGCATCCGGCATCTCTACGACCTGAGGGCGATCGAAGAGAAACTCGTGGACCAGAACCTCAAGGAGCGCGACGCCGCGCAGGCGGCCGAAAACGCGGCGAAGGCGGCGATCCAGACGGCCATCGCGGAAGTCGCGGCAAAAACGGCCAAGATTGTGGAAGCGCAGGCCGACCTCGCCAATGCCAAGGCCAAAGTTCAGGTGGCCAACGCCGTCCTGGCGAAGGCCAAGGTGTTTGTCGATTACCTCGAAATCCGCGCACCCAAAGATTACACCGGCGTCATCACGAAGCGCAGTTTCCATGTGGGAGATTTCATCCGGGCCGCCGACCAGGGGGGTGGAACGCCGCTGTTGGTCGTCGCCCGCACCGACAAGATGCGAGTGATCTTGAAGATGCCCGAGACCTATGTGCCGTACACCGATCCCGGCGATCCCGCCGTGGTCGAGCTGGATGCCTTGGCCGGCAAGGAATTCCACGCCAAGGTTGCGCGGATTGGCAATTCGCTGGACCCCACCGACCGGACCATGCGGGTCGAGGTCGACTTGGAAAACACGTCCAACGAGCTGCGCGACGGCATGTTCGGCCGCGTGACGATTCAATTGACCCGCTCCACCAAGGAGCTGAGCGTTCCGTCGACCTGCCTGGTGAGCAGCGCCGATGGAACAACGACATCGGTTTATGTCGTGCGAAACGGGCTTGCGCAGCTTATTCCGGTCAAAGTCGGCCGTGACAGCGGCGTCCAGGCCGAGATCCTTTCGGGTCTCCAGCCGCATGACCTCGTCGTGCGGCACCCAACGGCCGACCTCTTCCCGGGCGAGAAGGTCGTCCCGGTCGAGACCACAAACACAGGAGCGCGTCCGGCAGGGGCCGCGAAATAAGCGGCCGATTCAAGACGGGCGAAGCGACTGTACGAACCGTTGGGTCACCTCGGCTCGTCGCGCAAATCACTTCGCTGCCAATTCTCGAATCTTCACGTTCTTGAACCACACCTTGTGCCCGTGGTCCTGCAGGCCGATGTAGCCTCTTCGCGGAAAGTCCTTGATCGCGCGGGAAAACTTGTTCCTGCTCCCATCGGGGCAGCGATGCGGCTCGGTCCATTCGTCGCAGTTCAGCCGCGCAACGGTTTCACCGTTGACCGCGGCGCTGATGTGCGGCCCCTGACAGGTGACCGTGATCGTGTTCCAATCCGCGGAAAGACGCGGCACTTTTTTCGGACCGACGAGATCGTACAGTGCGCCGAAGTCGTGCTTGCCCGTTCCGATTTCGGACGCCACCTGCACCTCGAACCCCGTCTGCACCGGGTCTTTCGGATTCCCCACGCGAACGAAAACACCCGAATTGCATTCGGTGTCCATCTTCACGTCGCACGTCAGGACGAAATCGCCGAACTCTTTTTCGTAGATGATGAGGTAACCGCCCGATTTGTACGGCACGAGCGACGCGTTCTCGATTTTTGAGGCGATCGGTCGGCCGTTATTGCACCGCCAGCCGCTGTAGTCCTTGCCGTTGAACAGTAGCTGCCAGCCGGCCGCTCGTTCTTCGGGAGTGAGCTGATTGTCGGCCGCAAGGGCCGGCGTCGCCAAGGCGACCGTCAACGCCGCGCAGATCATCCACGTCGTTTTTTGTGGCATCGAACACTCCTGTTGTGAATTCGCGATGAAAACGCCTTCCGGGACTCGATTGATCGCGGCTTGAACGTCGCCGTTCTCCGCGATAATACCTGTGAATGTGTCCGATTGCCATGAGCAGTCTGCGAGGACCGAATCGTCCGTCACATCCTGGTTTTCGGGTGCGATGCCCACGCAAAGCCGTGGGCGTGGCACCCAACGCCGTGAAGGATTTTCGCTCGGGAAAACACGTGCTTTTCGAAACGTAGGGTGGGACAAGCTCGCGGAGCGAGCGACGGCCCACCACGGCCCGCGCTTGGCAACCTTCAAAAGGTGGGCCGGCGGCCGCCGAGCCGGCCTTGTCCCACCCTACGGCCGCCTCGGCGGCCACCGAAGAAAATCCTTCACGCCGTTGCGTGGCACCCACCGAATTTGAGTAGACGGACCACTACGTTTCTGCAGATGCGCGGAGTCCGTTCCTGACCGGCTACGAATCGCTGTGCGGTTGCGGCAGGGCGAGTTCTTGGAGCGTGATGTCGGAGAACCAGACTTCGCCTTCCTCGGCCACAAGAGCGAACGAGGGCGGCCTGCGCTGCCCGGCCTGGATGGGCACCGAGCCGATCGGGCTTTCGTCGAGTAAGACCCACCAAAAGCCGGGCTGCCGCTGGACCGTCAACGTGTGAGGGTCGCTCGCGGCGCGATCGAGAGGGCTTTCGAGATCCGACAGGCGAACGAACGTGCCCGAATCGGTTGCCCGCCGTCCCACGCTGCCGCTCAACTTTTCGAGTCGCGCGACCAGCCGCTCGCCGTCTTGGTCCACTTCGCTGGCACCGAATTCGATCTCGGCCGCCGTCGCGCCGTGAAGCTGAACGACGACCGACAGGCTGAACTGCCTCAGCGCGGTTTTCTTGTTGCCGACCTGTTTCAGCAGCACGTGGCTTGTCCGGCCGCTCGTTCCGGAAAGGACGCGCCCTCCCTCGGAATTCCTTCGCACGGTCCAGCCGCCGGACTGCGTCCGCCACCCGGACAGGCTGAGGCCGTCAAACAGACTCAGCCCGAGGCCCGTGGGGACGAGTGTCGGCGACAACTTGTGACTTCGTGACGACCAGAGCGACCAGGCGCCCGCAGCCAGTGCCGAGGCGGCGATCGTTCCGCCTCCCAAAGCCATCAAAAACTTCCGACGCCCGGCCAATCGCGGGCGGGGCGGTCGCAAGTCGACTGTGCCGATCGCCGTCTGTCCGGGCGTCGGATCGGTGCGGAAGAGCTGAGTCGCCGCCAGTGCGGATGACGGGCGCGGCGGCGGCGCCCGCGGTGAGTCGGCCAGGCTCAGCGAGTCGATCTGCGAAATGAGTTGGGAATAATCGGCGATGCGGCGGGCCGGATCGCGGTCCGTCATGCGGCGGACAAGCTCGGCCGACGCGGCAGAGACGTGGGAGAACTCTGCTCGCAGATCGAGCGACTCGGCCGCCAGCTTCCGGGCGATAATCTGCGGCAGCGTCTTCGCGTGGAAGGGGGCGACGCCTGCCAGCATGTGGTAGGCAGTCGCTCCCAAAGAATAGATGTCGACCCGATGGTCGAATGAATTGCCTTCGAGTTGTTCCGGAGCGAGGTAATGCGGGCTGCCGATGGCCGTGTTGGCCTGGGTCAAACGCGTCTTGACGTCGACGTCCCGCGTCAGAAAGGCGAGGCCGAAGTCAGTGATTTTCACCATCTTCAGTCCACCCGGCAGCTCGAACCCGGCCGGCGGGTCGACGAGCAGGAGATTGGCCGGCTTGATGTCGCGATGGATGATCCCCGCCGAGGCGGCGTGCGAGAGGCCGACGGCCGCCTGCCGCAGCAGCTTCCAGACGACCCCTTCCTCCAGCGGTCCCTCCTTTTCGATCGTCTGCTCGACGTCCTCGCCCTCGATTAGCTCCATTACAAAAAAAAGCCGACCCTGGTGCCGCCCCAGATCGTGTGCGGCCACGATGTTCGGATGTCGGAGCCGCGCGACGGTCAGGGCCTCCTGTTCGAACCGCGCCAGCGACGTCTGGTCGTGCATCTGGCTCACAAGAATCGTCTTGACGGCCACGATGCGGTCGAGGCTTTTCTGCCGCGCGCGAAAGACGACTCCCATCCCCCCCTGGGCGATCAAGTCGAGAATTTGAAAGCCGGGGACGACCTCGTCGGCGCGAGAAGCGTTTCGACGATGTCGATCTGAACGGGATCGAGCAATCCGTGCCTCAAGGCGAGCTGCGCCGTCGACACGCCGGCCGTGCCGCGTTCGGCATCGAGCTTGCGGGCGGCCTCTTCATCCAGGAGCGACAAACGGTGGGCCATCGCAAGAAAAGCGTCCGGGGCTGTCGACGAAGTCTGGTTCATGGGCGACGGGGGCGTGTCAGCTGCGGTTGTCAGCTCGGTTCCTGCTTGATGGCGTCCAACTGCTTGAGGATCGCCTTGATCGACGGGCGGTCGGACAGGGAATTGCCGACATAGGCAAACCGCACCTGCCCCTTTTTGTCGAGAATATACGTGGCCGGCTTAGCGAGGTCCCGTCGGATTCCCAGGGCATCGACGGCTTTCAACCCGACGTCGAGCACAACGGGAAACGGCGTCTGGCTCACGGCCGGCGACGATCGCTGATACGTCGCCCGCAGGAATTCGTCCAGACGCTGCGACTGGTCGGGCTTGGCAATCGGATACACCAGGAGAACGTCGGCGTCGCGCTCGGCGATTGCCTTGAAATTCGAGATCAGCCCCGAGGTGTAGGCCGAGCAAAACGGGCAAATCGAGCCGTTGTAGCCCTTCACGAAGACGATGACGAGGTTATGCTTCGCAACGAAATCGCGCGGTCGGATCGTTTTGCCCGCCTGGTCGATGAATTCGAGATTCAAGATCGCGTCGCCGGGCGACGCGTTCGCGACGGTCTCGTCGTTGAAGCGGAATTCGGGCTCGCTGCCCGAACTGGATTGAAAGAGATCGCCCCAGCCGCACCCGACGAGGAACAGACTTGCAACGGCCGCGAAGAGGGCGGATCGCACGGGCATGATTGCACTCCTCGTTCGCTTCCCCCCCATCATCCGCTGAGCGTCTCCGATCGCCCTCCGCGGCAGGAACCGAGCGGAAGACCCTGGCTGCATCCTAGCAGACGGATCCGCGAAAGCCAGAGCGGGGATGCTGTCGGATGGCAGCATCGACAGCCGACGGCGGATAGTGGATGATTCATGCAACTTCATGCACCCCGATGGCCAGCCACAACCCGCTGAGGGATTATGCTGATCCGTGTCGGCTACGAAATTGCGTTTCGTTTCTCACAGCCGACGGCGGTGCTGCTGATGCTCTATGTGCATCCGTCGCGTGCGTCGACACTCCGAAAACCCGAATGCTTAGAGGTGGAGCCTCGCGTACCCATTTCCGAATTCTTCGACTCCTTCGGAAACCGGTGCGGGCGTCTGTTCGCCCCCGGTGGCCGAGTCGTGCTTCGCAACGATGCAACCGTCGAAGATAGCGGACAGCCTGATCCACAGGCCTGGAATGCCCAACAGCACAACGTGGAAGATTTGCCGGACGATGTTCTGCTGTTCCTCCTCGGCAGCCGCTATTGCGAGGTGGACAGCGAACTGAAAGACATCGCCGGCTCTCTCTTCAATTCGACGCGGCCGGGCTGGCCGCGAGTGCAATCGATCTGTAATTTCGTCTATCAGCACATCCGCTTTGACTACCAGCAGGCGCGGGCCAACCGGACCGCGTTGGAGACATATCGTGAACGCGTGGGCGTCTGCCGCGACTTTACCCATCTGGCCATCACGCTCTGCCGGTGCATGAACATTCCGGCCCGTTATTGCACCGGCTATCTCGGCGACATCGGCGTACCGCCGTCGTCCAATCCAATGGATTTCAGCGCTGGTTCGAAGCCTTTCTGGACGGACGTTGGTGGTCATTTGACCCGCGCAACAACATTCCGCGGATCGGCCGCATTCTCATGGCGCACGGCCGCGATGCCGCCGACGCCGCGCTCACAACGACCTTTGGCTCGAATCAACTGGAAACCTTCAACGTCCGGACCGATGAAGTCCCCGAGTAGTGATGATGGCGATGGTCAGGCGTTCCCGGAGGGAGCGCTGCGTAGGGACGCCCGCACTTGGCGGAACGGGATTGAATGACACAAGGGGCCGCTCGCAGTCCCGTCCATAGTTTGCACCCGAGCCACGCTCGATTTCACCGGCCGGCCGGTTTTGATTAAGATGGTCGGTGCGCAACGCAATTCCATCGTCTTCCTTTCTTCGGGCCGGAGACTCCATGACGCCTGAATCCTATCTCAAGGGGCTTTACGGCCTGCAGGGACGGACGGCGGTCGTGATTGGCGGAACGGGCGTGCTGGGGGGCGCGTTTTGCGAGGCGCTGGCGGGAGCGGGGGCGCACGCGATCGTGGTTGGTCGCGATCGCAATCGGGGAAGCGATTGTGTCGGGCGTCTCGCGGATTGCGGCGGCAGCGCCGAGTTTTTGGCTGCCGACTGCACCAGCCGCAAGGATCTCGAGGCGGTGGCCGCTCATTTGACGCGAGCCAACCGCGCCGCCGACGTTGTCGTCAACGGCGCCGGAGTCAACGCGGCCACGCCGTTCCTCGAAATCACCGACGACGAGTGGGACCGAATTATCAACGTGAACCTGCCGCGCCGTCCGGCTCGCCTGCCAGGTCTTCGGCAAATACATGATTCAGCGGGGAACGCGCGGCTCGATTATCAATATCGCGTCGCTTTCGGCGATCACTCCCTTATCGCGCGTCTTCACGTACGCCGCAACCAAGGCGGCCGTCATCAATCTGACGCAGAACCTGGCCCGCGAATGGGCGCCTTTAGGCATCCGCGTGAACGCACTGTCGCCCGGGTTTTTCCCTGCCGAACAAAATAAATCCATCCTGACCGAAGAGCGGATCGAGAATATCATGCGCCACACGCCTCTCAAACGGTTCGGCCTGCCCAAAGAACTGGCCGGCGCCCTGCTCCTGTTGGCCTCCCCAAACGCCGGAAGCTTCCTGACGGGGGCCAACATCGTCGTCGACGGCGGATTCTCGAGCATGACGATCTGAAAGAGGGACCAGAAGTCAGGGACCAGGGGCTAGCCAAGAGACATTTCCGCGAGACGCCTCCTTGCCGCGCATTTTGATCCCCGCCAAACGCCGCTATCTCGTTCGGTTCGACCCGAAACGGATTCCGCACGCATTTGCGGACGTGCTGATCATCGGCGGCGGCATCGCCGGCATCCGGGCCGCGCTGGCCGTGGATCCGAGCCTCGGGGTCATCGTGGTCACGAAGGACCGCCTGTTACAGTCCAACAGCGCCTACGCGCAGGGGGGATCGCCGGCGTCTTCGATCCGTTGGACAATTTCGGCAGTCACGCGGCCGATACGATCGCCGCCGGAAAGGGGCTTTGCGACCGGCGGATCGTCGACATGGTCGTCGGCGAGGCGCCGGACCGCATCCGTGAGCTGATCGGCTATGGGGCCGCACTTCGACACGCACGACGGCGAGATCGCTCTGACGCTGGAAGGCGGGCACAGCCATCGCCGGATCGTCCATGCGCTGGGCGACGCCACAGGCCAGGAAGTGATGCGGGCGATGGCCGAGCTTGTCCGCTCGCGGCCGAACGTGCTGATCTGGGAATCGACCTTTACGATCGACCTGTTGACGCACGAGGGGTCGTGCCGCGGCGCCCTCGTCTGGAACCGCAGCCACGGCAGGACCTTCGTCTGGGCGAAGCAGACCATTCTGGCCACCGGGGGCGCGGGGCGGCTTTACCGCGAGACGACCAACCCCGAGATCGCCACGGCCGACGGGCATGCCATCGCATTTCGCGCCGGGGCCGAAGTCCGCGACATGGAATTCGTCCAATTCCATCCGACGGTGCTGTATATCGCCGGCAGCGTCCGCCACCTTATTTCAGAGGCCGCCCGCGGCGAAGGGGCCTACCTTCGCGATGTGACGGGCAACCGCTTCATGGGCGATTACGACCCAGCGATGGAGCTGGCGCCGCGCGATGTCGTGAGCCGCGCCATCACGACACAAATGGCGAAAACGCGACATCCGTGCGTCTACCTCGATCTGTCGCACTTGCCCGCGCGAGTCGTCGACGAGCGGTTTCCTCACATCCGCAAGGTGTGCCGCCGAGTTCGGACTCGATTTCTCCCGCGACCTGATTCCCGTCCGGCCGGGCGCCCATTACTTGATCGGCGGCCTCACAATCGACGAGGACGGCCGTTCTTCCCTACCCGGACTTTGGGCCTCCGGGGAAGTCAGCTCCAGCGGCCTCCACGGCGCGAATCGGCTCGCATCGAACAGCCTCGTGGAAGGGCTCGTTTTTGGACTGCGGGCCGGAAGCGGGCGCCTCGCGTCTCGCCGCCGATCAGCCCGACACCTTCACGGCGATTCCCCTCAAGTCGGCTTGGCCGGAGCGGCCGCAGGATGACGGACTCGACCTGGAAGACCTTCGCAATTCGTTGACCAGCCTGATGGCGCGCAATGTCGGCATCGAGCGGGACGCCGAAGGGCTCAAGTCGGCGGCCGACCAGGTCAGCTTCTGGGACCGCTACGTCTCGGACCGCGAGTTTTCCGATCCGCGCGGCTGGGAGCTGCAGAACATGCTTCTGGTCGCCCAGTTGGTGATCGCCTCCGCCTCGGCCCGCAAAGAGAGCCGCGGCGTTCACTTCCGCAGCGATTTCCCCGAGACCGATCCGCAGCAGAACGAGCACATCGCGATCTGTGCGTCCGGAACATAGTAAGCGGCGGCACCCGGCGGTTCGACACCGGCAGGCTAGTGCTTGTAAATCTTGTGCTCCGGACGGCCGGAGAGGATTTGCTCTTTGCCCCAGTTCGTGACGGCACGGAAGGCATCGCTGCGGATGAAATCTTGAAACGCCTGCTCGTCGGACCATTCACTGATGATCAGGTAGGAGGCACTGTCGCTGACGTTTTTCCAAAGCGTCGAACGGGTGTGCCCGTCTGCGGCTCCCAGCGCATTGATGACAGCGCTGAACTTCTCTTCAAAATCCTGCTGCTTACCCTCGATGACGTGGTAGTTCATGCCGACGGTGACCATCGCGAAGTATCCTGGTTGTGCTTTCGGTTTCTGAGTGAATCGAGCTGCTCAGGCAGCCGACGTCAGTAGGAGCTTACCACGTCCACAAAGGAAGGAAAGAGCCATCGATCAATTGTCTCGTCGTACTCGGCGGAGCACGTCGACGCGCCGTCGCGTCAAGCGAAGCCATCACCAAAACTCGTCGTCATCCGCGCCGAGTGCTGCTGGACTGCAGCGATTTCAACTCGCGCTCGGCGTCGAACCAGTCTCGTTGATCCTCCCCCAGACGGCACCCGCGTTTCTGCCATTTTTGGAATGCCAACTGCGCGATTGCATCGCGCGTGACTTCGGCATTGGATGCGGCCGAGGTGCTACGGTCGGATGTGGTTTGATTGGATGGTGGTGCGTCGGTGCTCAACTTTTCCTTCGCCGTAGTCGTTGTCTTTTTGAACATGTCGACTCCTTTCTGTCTCTGAAATCGCTTGGGCAGTCAGATCAGTCTCACATTCTCCGCTCGTGTCCCTTTGGGCCCGCGGCCTTCCGTCTGCGAGACGCATGGGCCTTCTTTAAGTCATTCGAACCGCACGCATTGAAGGTTCGCTGGATCAACTTGTCGCCATCGTGATTGTATCGACGGACGAGGTCGTTTGCCCGGGCAGTGGGCTCGGCACCACCGGCTGCGACCCTCTTCGCCGTCGGTACCGTCGGCTCGGCCACCGGCTACTTCCTCGTGTCTTGCCGCGGATGAAGGCCGGGCACCGGTTCCGGCCTGCGAACGAGCGGGCGAAGCGGGCGACCGAGCCGCTGTCGACGTCGCGCAGGGGCCGTCAGCCGCTCACCGGATCTCGTGGTCGATAAGTGGCGTCGATGAAGTCAACGTCGCCGTTTGCGGCCAGGCGAAGCAGCAGCGACTGGTAGGGCTCGAAGACGAGCTCGATGTCTGCGGACGCCGAATTGGATTGGAGCGTTACAAAACGAGCGACCGTCGTGTCACAGTACGAGAAACCGTACGGCATCGGATAACGCACTTCGCGCCCTTCGGTGCGCAAAGAAGAAATACGTGTGCCTACCGGTGCTGCGCGCCCAGTACGGCGGAATGTCTGCTCCGGACAAAAGCGGCTTGACGTTCGCTTGCGCCAGGTGGTTCACGACGTTGGGAAGGCGGATCAAGGCGTCGAGTTTTTGCTCGTAATCGGCTCTTGGTTGATGACCAGGCTGTTTTGGCCGTCGTTTGAGAATGACGGGCAGCCCGGCTGCGGCCAATCGCTCGAATTCGATGAGCGCTTCCCAATCGAGCCATTCGACGTCGACAAACAGGGCGGCAAAGGAATGCGGGCCGACGCGCAAACGGCCGTCGTGATACCAGGATCGTTTGAGAAAGTTCGTCGAGATCCACAGCGGGTGAAAAGGCTCTGTTTCCGCAGGCGGCGCGGCATGACGCATCTCCCACCAGTAGACGGCGCCGGGCGTTTGACGCTCGGGCGGAAGACGATCGAGCATCCAGGCGTCCTCGTTGGGGATGTAGACCGCCAGCTCCGACCTCGTCTTGCCCAACTGCATCACCCCGCAGACCGTCTCCAAATAGGCATTGAACCCAGGAAGCTCGGCCGCAAAACCCGCATTCGGGCCAACGTGGACCGATGCGTAGAACTCGTGGCTTTCCCCGCGTGGATTATACGGCATGCCATGCCAGACGATCTGGTTAATCCCGTTGGCGATCGTCGTGTCGGCCAGGAGCTTCAAGTCGGCCACTTGCTCGCGCTTCCAATGCCGATAGGCGTCCACGTGGTGCGGATTCGTGTAGCCGTAAATGCAGGTGAATGTTTCCGCACTCACGACCGGTTGATCGGCCAGTGCCGCTGCCGAAGCCGCAATTCGCGAAAACGGAGGATTGAACAACAGCGCTTCGGACTCCGGAACGTCCACCGCGGAGTAGGAGCTCAGCAGGTCGGTCGGCGAGCCGTGGCATTGCACGCGCGCGAACGCGCCGTGACGATGGCAGACTTCCGTGAAGGCGGCATAGAACTCCCGCACCATGGTCGCGGCGATGAACTTGCGGTCGTCGTAGCGGACGTCCGGATGCCGGTCGAGATCGTCGCGATAAAGTTCCAGCCGGTAACCGAAGCATTCGGCAAACTGGTCCCAGAGTTTTGGGCTCCAAAGGCGGTCCGTTTCGATCTCCAGGGAGTCGCAAAAGAGTCCCGAGCGGTGTCCCGCCAGGCACGGCTCAAACGCCGGCATCAGGGCCGCCGCATAAGCCTCCAATGCCTCCCGGTTCAGATGGTCCAGCACGAAGAGCGGGCGCCCGAGCGGGTCTTCCCACGACCTGTCCAAGTGCTGTGTTGGCGATCCGTCAAATGTCTGCGATGCGTTTTCAGAGGGTACGCACGAACCGCCAAAGGGCCAGCAACTTCCGAACGTAAAGTCGCAGCCGAGGCCGATTTGATCGGCATACCGTTTTGCCTCCGCGACGAGGGAGGACCATTCGGGACTGAGCCAGCGGGGAATCGACTTCTGGTCAATCTTCGAGCCAAGCCACGTGGGCCAGAGCCAGGCCAGCTCCACGCCGCCGAAACCCATCGCCTTGATCCAATCGAGTTGGTTATGAATGTCGTGCGGGCAAAACGGTCCGGCGAGCCACCACCATCGGACGTAAGGTTTGGCGCCGCAGCGAAAGAAGCGCGCTGGGATGGCGGCTTTTCCGCGTCAAAAATCGACTGCGGCGTGAGAACGGAACGTTCGCGCCGGCTTGATCGAGGGGCCGGAGCGTCAGCGGAATCCATCTGCTCATCCTCTGCCGATCGCTGTGTTGACGTGTGCCGACGACATGTTACCGGGTAGGAGACTCGAGACCGGTATTTGGACGTAGTGAGTGCCGCAACTGCGATACCTACCTTTCAAAGTCGTAGTACAGATGGTCGGCATCCTTCTGTGACTTACCGGTAAAGATTCGCCGCACCATCCCTGGATTGCGAATCAGAAACCAGTCGCCGAAGGTATCGAACTTCCGGCAGGACGTGATGATGTGCGACCCCAAGATGGTTGCGAACCGTTTTCCCTTGCTCTTGCCGTGAGCCTTCAGCCGCTTCGCGAAGTCGATGTCTTCCACGCTGACCCAAGTCTCGTTGAACCCGCCGATCGCCTCGAAGTCCTCACGCAGGCACCAGAAGAGTCCCCCCGAGACTCGATGCCGAAGTGCCACGGGCAACAGCATGATGGCCGTCGCTACGATTCCCAAAGACCATCGTTCCGGCCAGATCATCACGCCGCCGCCGACGTAACGCTCCGTACGCAGCAGCCGGTCGATGTCCAGCAACATCTTAGGGCTCATCCGGCTGTCCGCGTCGATGGTGACAATGATGTCGCCCGTGGCCACTTTGGCTGCTGCGTTCCTGATCTTCGCCAGATTCCGGGCGTCGCTGTGCACAACGATCGCGCCGTGGGCCAGGGCGATCTCCTCCGTGCGGTCGGTGCAACGGTTGACGGCGACGATCACTTCGACCTGGCCTGGAAACGGTTCCGCTGCCCGCTGCAGGGACTCGAGGCATCCAGGAAGATACTTCTCTTCATTGCGAGCCGGAATCAGAATCGAGAATCTTGGCATGATGCTCACCCGAGTCCCGAGCAATTGCGACGGTGCAACAACAGCGAACGTTCCACAGCGTCATTTCGATCGTATCCCCGCGAGAGACCGGTGGCCACGAGCTTCATTTTCGCGAACCGGCTCCGCACTTAGCTTTCGCCCATCCCTTGAACGATCAGCGGCAAGGCTGAATAGTGTCGCGATGCCCTCTCAGACACGCATCGTCGCCCCAGGACCAGATGAACGTTCGGTCCGAACCGCCGATGGCCAGATTCTCCGCGTTCCCGAAGGCTGGGCTCTGTTGCCGCCTGGCGATGCCACGCTGACCCGTCGGGTGAAGACTGCTGGGCTGACCTGGACAGTTCAGAAGAAAATGGGGCGAAAGACGTTCTCACAAGGGGTCTTCGCGCCAGCGAACCGGATTCAGTCCATCCGTGCCCAGCTGGAGACAGAGCGTTCGACGGACTCGTATGCCAAACGTCGAGCCGCGCAAGTCGCGAGGCGGGAGCGGAAACAGACCGACTACGTCAAGGAATTTCGGCACGCTGTCCTGGCGTTCCTCGACTTTGCCGCATTGTACGCCGACCTCGCGGAGCGACTTGCCGACGCGGTGACGCAGCATAGCACACCGGTCGGCAGCCGTACGGTCGCTCGGACGGAGCGCATCCCGATCGAGCGGCGGGCCGAGTCGGCCGTAATCGCTTGGCTGCGCCACCGGACGACGGCGTATGATGATTTGAAGATCGCACGGGCCCGAGGAATGCGCCGTCAGATTCGACGCCAGCTGGCCGAGCAGTCGCGGAAGATGTTAGAAACCTATCGGACCGGCAGGGCCGTTGAAGCGGCACAGTGCCCATTGCAGAGAGCCCTCGCCGAAGCGTCGAGGAGTGGTCCATTGGCGTCGCAAACGTGAGAGCGGGAAGGGGTATTGAGCGGATTATTCATTGGTCATTTTTTGCTCTGGAATTGAGCCTCTAGGTGGTTCTCCGCATGGCGTCCGGTTGTCGGCGCGGTATCTTGGTGCTTGCGTCTCAATCCATCGCTTTGGGATCGACATTTTGTCGCAGAAAACAGCTGATGGCGCCGCGGGGCGGGCGTTTCGGGCGCACTGTCCGCCGTGGTTGGATTCTGGTACAGACCGGTCAAATGTGGGACATGGTCAGTGCGCGACACTTACTGTCTTTCCGTGGACGGCCGCATTAGGGTGGTGCTGGTTCAAAGGCAGAGCGACCGGCGCTGTTCGCGACCTGCGGAAGGAGCCTAAGCGAGGCAAGCGATGACCGAAACGCCGGTTCATTTGGAACGCCTTCTGGCGCTCCAAAATGATCAGAGTAAGAGCTGGCGACAGGGTCAGCGTGCCCTGGTCGAGTCGTACGTCGTGCGCGACTCCGATCTCCGGTCCGATCCCGAGTTGCTCGCCGATTTTATCTATTCCGAATACTGCCTTCGTGAGAAGTACAAAGAGACGCCGAGCCCGGCGGAATACTTCAAGCGGTTCCCCCAGGTTGCGGACCAGCTTGAAAAGCGCTTTGGGCCTCACGGGCGAACGTCCGCCGTCGAGCTGCCGCCGTCACACCCGCCGCAGACGGACGGGGCGCATGCGGACGGCACGCAATCGGCACCCCCTCGTGTCGCCGAAGAGACGATGAGCGGCACGCCCGGGAGTGAAACGGCTTCGGATGCCACGCGGTTGACAGGCGATGAGACCCTGATTCGATCCGCCACAGGCGAGCAGTCGGTCGCCGAGCAGTTGTTCGACCGGTATGAACTGATCGGGGAGCTAGGCCGCGGCGGCACGGCGGTGGTCTGGAAGGCACGCGACGTCGAACTGGACCGATTCGTTGCCATCAAGTTGATCCACCCGGGTCACGTCGAATCGGAAGTGGGAGTGAAGCGGTTTCAGGTTGAAGCCCGTGCCGCCGCCCGGCTTGATCATCCCGGCATCGTGACGGTGTACGACTTCGGCAGCCGGGACGGGAAGTATTTCCTGTGTATGGCATTCGTCGAGGGACGCAGTCTTGCCGACCATCTTGCCAAAGGCGGCGCTGCCGCCGCTCGAGGCGGCTCGAATCGTTCGGGACATCGCCGATGCCATCGAGCATGCCCATGCGCGGGGAATCGTCCATCGCGACTTGAAGCCTCAGAACATCCTGCTGACTGCCGCCGCCCAGCCACGCGTAACCGACTTTGGGCTGGCTCGGCGAATCGACTTGCCGGAGGGGATCACCGCCAGCGGCGAGGTTCTGGGGACTCCGAGCTATATGTCGCCCGAACAGGCTGCGGGGAAAACGTCGCTTGTCGGGCCGCCGACCGACATTTATGCGATGGGTGCCATCCTTTACTACTGCGCTGGCCGGGCGACCGCCGTTTCAGGGCACAAACGTCCTGGAGATCATCCGCCGCGTTTCCGACGGAAGGTTCGAGCCCCTGCGCTCGGTCAATCCGTCCGTTCCCGCGCCGCTTGAGGCGATTTGCTCCCGTTGCATGGCCAAAGAATCCGAATCTCCGGTTCAAGAGTGCGGGCGAATTGGCTGCCGCGCTCAGCCGACTGTTGCGCACCCCGGGAACAGGCAGCGTCGCCGCGGCGCCGCACCGTTCTTCGGCGGCCAAGCTCTTCATCAGCTTTTCGCGAAAGGACCAAACGATCGCCGAGACGTCCTGCGACATGCTCGAAGCAGCCGGCATCCCTTGCTGGATCGCGCCACGCGATATCGCTGCGGGCCGGAGTTGGGAAAAATCGAGCCGCCGCGCAATCAAGGAGAGCCGCGTCGTCCTCCTGATCCTGTCCTCCTTTTCGAACAAATCCGAACGGGTGTTGCAAGAGATCGAGCTTGCGGCGCGGGCGGGGGCCACCATCGTGACCTTCTGCATCGAGGATGTTCAGCCGGCGATGCTGGCTCCTTTTCTCCGCGGGCCCCATCGGATCGATGCCCTCGCAGAACCCTTGGATCCCCACTTCTCGCGACTTTGCACTGTCGTGAGCGCGCTCTTTCCCAAGAAAAAGGGCGGCGCCGGCCGGGGCTCGGTTCGACCAGCCGGCGAAACTCGCGATGACAACGGACTAAAGCTTCCGCTCGCATGGTGTCCTCCAGGCAAATTCCGAATGGGAAGTCCGCCCACTGAGCTGGGCCGCATTGGCAACGAGGGACCGGTCGACGTCACCCTCACGAAGGGGTTCTGGCTGGGCCAACACGGAGTGACGCAGTCGGAATGGCAGCGCGTCATGCAGACCACGCCGTGGAGCGGCCAGAATTACGTGAAAGAGGGTGAGGACTACCCGGCGACCTACGTGAGCTGGGAGGACGCTATTAGATTTTGCGAGAAGCTGACGGAGATGGAGCGCGACGCGGGGCGTCTGCCGGTGCGCTGGAAATACAGGTTGCCGACAGAGGCACAATGGGAATACGCCTGCCGGGCCGGGGCGAAATCCCGATTCTCATTCGGGGACGATGAATCGGACCTGCCGGGGTACGCCTGGTTCACCAAGAACACCGACGGTGCGGATGAGAAGATACGCGCATCAGGTGGGCCAAAAGAAGACGAATCGGTGGGGGCTGTCCGACATGCACGGCAACGTGTGGGAATGGTGCCGGGACTTGTACGCGGAGACCTTAACCGGCGGCACGGACCCGCAGGGTCCGCTAAAGGGCTCGGTCCGGGTGCTACGGGGCGGAGGCTGGGGCAGCACTGCCGGGAGTTGCCGGTCGGCGTTGCGGAATTGGTACTCGCCGGGGAAGCGGGTTTTTAACCTGGGCTTCCGCATTGCCTTGAGTCCGTCTGCCAAGCGCAAATGAGTCCGCCGAACGAGAGCGAGGACGAAGGCGGTAGTCCGAGTAAGCGGAGATCGAGTAACGGCCAGCGGAGCCGCGAGCGGAGGTGCCGGAGCTTGTCGACGTCCTGGGCAAAGGTCGTCTCACTGCCAACCGACTTGGCTTCGCGGCCGGGCAACGCGTCTCATCGTACTGACAACGCAAGCTGAAATCGAACTTCTTTTGAATTCCTTTCAGCCTTCCCTCAGGCGGACGCAGGAAGTTGAAGCCGGAAATCGCCAAAATGGGCTTCCTCATGCAAATGTCGGCCCTCGACGAGCGCGAGGCGAACGACCGTCGACTGTAACAATGCTGACTACTCGCGGCAGACCTCTCATCAATCGTGGCTCAGGCGCATGCCGGTTGTCTCCTGATTCTTCCGTCAACCGCGCAACACTCGTCGCCGCACGCTGAGAGTCGTGCGGCTTTTTTCGTCTCTATCCGCCCGGCAGGTCAATCCTTCTCCAGTGACCCCGACTTGGCAGATCCGAAGCTTCCTGCGGGGCCGCCGGTCATTGCCGAGCCGGCTCCGGCTTCATCCTGCGCAAAAGGTCCGCGTCGGGGCCTCCGCCGAACTGTTTCCAGTACCGTTCCTTGAACGGGTTGACGTCCGGGCCGATCGCATCTTCATTTTCGAACCGGGGAAGGACGTCGTTCCACCAGCGGTCATAGGCGGCCCGGAACGCGGCGACCACTTCCGGGTGCCGGGCCAGCACGTTCGTCGTCTCGCCGGGATCATTCCGCAGATCATAGAGTTCCGCATTGTTGACCAGCGTGAAGCGGCCGTTGCGGATGGAGCACTGCGTGAACTTAGCCTTCGCGGCCTGGCCCCGCCGCCAACGACCACAATGAGTCACTAGGTACCGGTCGGCAAACTCGGCCCCTTGGGTTTTGAGGAGGTCCACGAGGCTGCGTCCTTCCACTTGCGTCTGCACGTCGGCCGGTAACTTCGCGCCGGCCACTTCAGCGAGAGTTGGAAAGACATCGATGTGGGCGGTCAACGTGGAGACGTCGCGTCCCCCCGGGAAGGCAGCCGGCCAACGCCAGAACGACGGGACGCGAGTCCCCCCCTGGTAGGGCGTATTCTTCATGCCGCGCATCCCGGCATTGAAGACGGTCGTTCCCTGAGTGCCGCCGTTGTCGGTCATGAAGACGACAAGCGTGTTGTTGGCGAGACCCCATTCGTTGAGCTTCCTGAGGAGCGCGCCAAAGTTGTCGTCAATGTTCTCGATCATTCCGAAAAAGCGGGCCACGTTGTCGGGCACTTTGCCTTGGTAACGGTGAAAATAGTCGTCGGGGACTTGTAACGGCGCGTGGGCGGCGTTCGGCGTAATGTAGGCGAAAAAGGGGTGGCCGCCGCTGCGGCTCGCGATCGATCCAGCGGAGGGCCTGCCGGAAAAAAACGTCGGTGCAATAGCCGTGTGTCCTTTCGAAGGTCCCATTGTGAAGGATGGCCGGGTTGAAATACGTGTTTCCGGGCGCATCACCACAGCTTCCGGGGAACGTCTGGCCGATTCCGCCGGCCCCGTGAATGAAGACCTCCTCGAAGCCTCGCCGATCAGGCTGATAGACGGGCTCGTCGCCCAAATGCCATTTGCCAAAGATCCCCGTCGCGTACCCGGAGTTTCGCAAGACTTGGGCAATCGTGACGGCCTTCAGGCTCATCCGCTCGCGCTCATAGATCGTATGCGTGACCCCTGACTTGAACTCGTGCCGTCCTGTCATCAAGGCGAACCGTGTCGGCGCGCAAGTCGGGCTGACGTGAAAATCGGTGAACCGCACGCTCTGCCGGTAAAACGCATCGACATGTGGCGTGTGTATGACCGGATTGCCGTGACATGAAAAGTCGCCATAGCCGACGTCGTCCGGCATGACAATCACGATGTTCGGACGGCGAACGCTGCCGTCTGAAGGCGCGGCGGAAAGCGCGACGTCCGCGGTGCACGCGACCGCGGCGAGAATCAAAAGAAAACCGACTCGCAACAAGCCATGTCGATCGTGAGGCGTCGAGTCAAGCGGCGGCTTCATTCAGATTTCCTGGTTTGGAGCTTTGTGCTAATCGGATTGCGTGCTTGAGGGCAACTCGATTTGTTCAAACGGCTCGTCAGAACCCCCGCCAATTTCGGAGAAAGAAGGGCCAACGCAGATTATAGAGCTGGAGACGCTCCTCTTAGCGAGCGCCGGAGTCTACGCGGGCCGCGAAGGGGTCGTCAATTCGACGAATGGACGATACGGGTTGGCTATCCAACGGCCGACTCGCTGTTTGCTCCAGTTTGCAAATCGGACGGTGCGCAAGCTGATGTGTGACGAGAGGAGACGCCCCCGCGTTCGCGATCACGGTCGCCAAGCCCATTGGCTGCCCGTAGGACACGAGCTCGGGATCAGGACAATTCAAGAGAGACCCGATTGTGGAAGATCATGATGACCGACCTCTGCCTCCTCCTGCCCGAAGAGGATGACGCCGCTTGCATTGACCGTAAAGTCGGCCACAGCCCGATTCGACCAGATGAAGACGAGTTCTATTTTCTCTCGCAAATCAAACTGCTGGGACCTCTCGGCGCGCAGTAAACGACGGTCCGTCGCAACGGAAATATACGTGCCGCCTTCCGAACGGCTCCGGCGAGGTCTACGATATGCTAAGCGATCCGCAAGAGTGCAAGAATCTCATCCGTCGGCCCGAGAACGACGAAGTCGTCAAGCGGCTGAAAACCCGACATCGACAATTCTTCAATCAAAATGCCGATCCGAAGTATGAGCTGACGTGAAACGGCAAATTGAAGGTTGAGCCGAGTTCAGTCTTCAAGTGATGGTCACCATGACGCGCAAACTGCCACGACGGGAGTTCATTCAAACCGCAACGGCCGCATCCGTGGCCACGGGAATGTTGTCCTCCGTTCGGCCTGCCCTCGGCGGGTCGAACGCCTCCGGCGAAGAAAAACGCTGGTTTCGGCACGCCTATCGCCGCGCGGTGATCGACATGCACATTCCGGATTGGGATCCGAAGTTTCTCTCCCAGTTCGATCCCAACGAATATGCAAAGATGCTCGTGCGCTCGAAGTCGCAGTCGATCGTCTGCTACTGCCAATCGCACGTGGGGCTGTTCAACTACCCGACGAAGATCGGCAAAGAGCATGCCGCCTTCAAGGGTCGGAACATGCTCCAAGAGATGATCGACCGGTGCCACGCCGTCGGAATCAATGTCCAGCTTTACACGAGCCTGATCTTCGACCGCTGGTGCGCCGACCAGCATCCGGAATGGCGAATTCGCACGGTCGACGGACACATTCAAGGGGAGGGAGGCCGGTTCGGCGTGTTGTGCGTCAACTCCCCCTATCGTGACTATGTCCGCTCCTTTGTGCGGGAAATCTGCGAGACGTTCGACTTTGAAGGCATCCGTTTCGACATGACCTTCTGGCCCTCCGTCTGCTACTGCCATTTTTGCAAGGACCGGTATGCCGCGGAGGTCGGCGGGAGGATCCCCGAGATCGTGAACTGGGTCGACGAGCGGTGGGTCGCCTTCCAGCGGGCCCGCGAGCGGTGGCTCGTCGAGTTCGCGACCGTGGCCACCTCGACCGTGCGGCAGCACAAGCCGCAGGCGACGGTCGAACACCAATCCTCGACGTTCCCCGCGCCGTGGACGCTCGGCGTCACGACGCCGCTGGCCAAGCAGAATGATTTCCTGCAGGGGGACTTCTACGGCAGCAAGCTGCAAGGTTCGTTCGTCCGCAAGCTGCTCGAGGATCTGACCCCGAATCGCCCCTTCGGCTACGAGACGAGCTTTTCCGTCGCACTCAACGACCACACGGCGATGAAAACGGAAGAGCTGCTCGAGGCCAAGGCCTCGGCCGCGATCGCCGACCACGCGGCCTTCATCTTTATCGACGCCATCGACCCGATCGGGACGGTCAATGCGCGGGCGCACGAACGGATGGGGCGAATCTTCGAGCGGTTGATGCCCTATTACGAACATCTGGGGGGCGAACGAGTCGCCGACGTTGCCGCTTACTATAGCACCGAGTCCAAATTCACCTTCGCGGGGAACGGACGCCACGTCCGCCAAGCTGATCTCAGCGACACGCATTCACCCGGGGTGATGGGGGCTGCCTCGCGGCTGATTGCCTCGCACGTTCCGTTCCGCGTGATCACCAAGCCCTCGCTGGGAAAGCTCGGCCGGATCAAGCTCTTGATCCTCTCCAACGTCAACATGATGGACAAGGAGGAATGCACTGCAATCCGCGAGTGGGTCAAGAACGGAGGGACGCTCTACGCCAGCGGCAGCACGTCACTCGTCGATAAAGCCGGAAAGCTGCACGACGATTTCATGCTGGCGGACGTCTTTGGCGTCTCACTGAAGGAAAACCCCAATTGGAGCGCCCGCATCCATTACCTTGCTCCAACGCCGGCCGGGCAACCTTTCTTTCCCGGATTCTCCGCCAAATATCCGGCGTACACGAAGGAGTTCGGCCTCGTCATCCGAGCGACCGCCGCGGCACGGGTACTGGCGACGACGACCCTTCCGTGGCCTGCGCCATCTCCGGACAAGTTCGCCTCGATTCACTCCGATCCCCCCTGGGTGCCAACCGACAATCCGGAACTCGTCGATCACAACTACGGCCGCGGCCGGTGCATCTACGCCGCCAGTATGATCGAGAATCTCGACACGCTTCGCCCGACATTCGATGCGATTGTGAATGCCCTGTGCCCGAAGCACCCGTTCGAGATCGACGCACCGGGGTCTGTGGAAGCGAGCCTGTTCGACCAGCCCGATCGATCGCGCTACATCTTGTCTCTGGTCAATTTCCAGGAAGAGTTGCCGAACATCCCGATCTCCGACATCCGCGTCCGCCTGCGTTTGCCGGCGAAGGTGGGGACCATTCGCATTCTCCCTTCAAAACAGGAGCTCAAGGTCGAACGGAACGCCGACGTCGTTTCCTTCATCGCACCGCGGTTGGCGACGCTCAGCATGTTCGCAATCGAAATTACCTGACGGATGCCCAATCGACATCGTTCAAACTTGTTCGCAAGCGGCAGCCTGGTTCCGAGGCCGAAAGTTTTGAATGAAAGACGCGTCGAGCGAAGTTTCGACGACCGGCAAAATTTTGTCAGCCGCCGTCATTGGTTGCGGTCGCGTGGGAGAACGGCACGCCAGAGCACTTGCCGAGAACGGCGATGCCACCCTCGTGGCTGTCTGCGATTCGGATCGGGATCGGGGCAGGCGCGTGGCCGAGTATTTCCGGGCGAAGCCGTTTGACGATTTTCGAGAGTTGCTGCGCAGCGTGCGGCCGGATGTCGTGACGGTCGCCACGCCCGGCGCACTCCATTTCGAGCCCGTGATGGCGGCCCTCGAAACGGGAAGCCACGTTTTCTGCGAGAAGCCGTTAGCGACGCGAATCGACGAAGCGCGAGCCATGGCCGCGGCGGCGGACAAACGCCAGCGTTTTCTCGGCGTCGATTTCAACCGTCGCTACGGATTCGGCTACCGTCGGGCAGGCGAGATGATTCGCGACGGCCGGATTGGAACACCCCGGAACGCCACGCTCGTGGTCACGGACGGCTTTCCGCGGCTTTCGGTGCGGACCACGCCGACAGTCATGTTCACGACCCTGCTCACGCACCACTTCGACCTCCTTCGCTGGCTCGTCGGCGAACCGGCAACCGTGCACGTCACCGGCTCCGTCGACCGCGCGACAAACCTCGTGAGCCACGTCGTCATCGCCTTCCGGTTTCGGGCAGGGGCCGTGGGGACGATTGCCGCGACCTATCGCGAGGGGCAGACGCGGACGCACGAAACGATGACGATCGTCGGTTCGGCGGGAAGCCTGACGGTCGAGGACGTAACGCGGAGCGTGACCGCCGTCGCGAACGATCCCGAGGAGCGCGAAACGTGGCTTGCCGATCCGTGGGATCCAGTAAGCTCCTTCTGGGACACGATTGGTGCGCACGTGCGGGTCTTTGTGTCAAAGATCAAATGCGGGGAATCTCCGGAAGTCACCGGGCGCGACGGCGTTGCAAGCCTGCGCATTGCCGCGGCCGCGGAGGACTCATGGAGAACGGGCCAGCCCGTCGAGGTAAGCGATGAATAGCGAAGCGATCGTCGATTTGAGCCATCCGCTCGGCCCCGAGACGCCACCGTTTCCGGGCAATGGGCCCGTCGAGATCGAGGTGTTGGACGCAATCCGCTGCGCTCCCCACGACGGTCGACGCCATTGCAATTCCAGCCGGCTGAACACGAGCATCCACTGCGGCACGCACATGGACGCGCCGTTTCATTTTTTCAACGACGGGAAGACGATCGATCGAGTCCCGCTGAGCGTCTGCGTGGGGCCGGCGGCCCTCGTCTTCCACGCGGCATGGACGGCGCACGCGGCGATCGAGCTGGCCCACCTTGAACCGCAGCGGGCCCAGATCAAAGAGGCGCGCCGCGTCGTGCTGAATACCGGGTGGTCCCACCGGTTCGGCCAGGCCGGGTATTTCACCGACCACCCGGTGATCAGCGGTGAGTGCGCGCAATGGCTAGTCGACCTGGGCGTTGTGCTGGTCGGCGTCGATTTTCCGTCGGTGGATCGGCCGCCGCATCCCGCACACGAGGTGCTCTTGGGCAACGGGCTCGTCATCGTCGAAAATTTGACGAATCTGGACGAAATCCACTCCCCCATCTTTGAGTTCTTGCGCGTTGCCGCTGGCCGTCATCGGCCGCGACGGGTCCCCGGTCCGGGCCGTGGGACGCACGCTGCGCGACGAAGACTGCTAAGCTGAATGGCAACGTCGTGTCGAGAGGGAACACGTCGTCTTTTCTCCGCATCTTTTCTACACGGAACCATTCGCGATGACCGTTCGCACGGGGCTGGTACTCCTTTCGTTGGCACTCAGCGCGCTCACCGGCGTCTTCCTGAGCCACAGAACGGGGAATGATCCGCAACGTTCGCCGGAGGGACCGCTACGGATCGGACTGTCGCTCGGGACGCTGCAGGAGGAGCGCTGGCAGCGGGACCGCGAACGATTCGTCCGCCGCGCCGAAGAGTTGGGCGCCGAAGTGCTCGTTCAATCGGGGAATAGCGATACGGCCCGGCAAATCCAGGACATCGAATCGCTGCTCAGCCGGGGGGTGCAGGTGTTGGTCGTGGTCGCGCACGATCCCACGGCGATGAACCGCTCGGTTGACGCGGCGCGGGCCGCCGGGGTGCCGGTCGTCTGCTACGATCGGCTGATCACAGGTTGCGACGTGGATCTCTACCTCAGCTTCGACAACGTGCGCGTCGGCCGGCTGCAGGCGGAATTCCTTGTCCGCAAACTCGGCGGCAAAGGGCGAATCGTCCGCATCTACGGGCCGAAGACCGACTATACGGGAATGCTGTTCAAGAAAGGTCAGGACGACGTCCTCGCGCCCCTGATTGCCAGCGGAGCGATCGAGGTCGTGCACGAGGACTACGCCGCCGGCTGGAAGCCCGAGAACGCCAAACGAATTGTGAGCGCGGCAATCACCGCCAAGGGGCGGACCTTCCAGGCCGTCCTGGCGACGAATGACGGAACGGCCGGTGGAGCGATTCAAGCCCTGTTGGAAGAGGGACTGGCCGGCAAGGTGTTCGTGACGGGGCAGGATGCGGATCTTGCCGCCTGCCAACGTATCGTTCGAGGCACGCAGGCGATGTCGGTCTACAAGCCGCTGGCCAAGCTGGCCAACCGGGCGGCCGAGGCGGCTGTCACGTTGGCGCGGCGGCAGGTCCTCATCGTTCGTGATTCGGTCAACAACGGGGTCAAGGACGTCCCGAGCATTCTCGAAAACGTGATCGTGGTGGATCGCAGCAATCTCGCGGAGACGGTGATCAAAGACGGGTTTCATCCGGCAGAGTTGTTGCGTTGAGTCAACCGCACGCGCCAGGACTGGAGGCAGAAAAGACGCTCAACAAGCGGCATCTCACGATGCCGCTGTTGATCGGCGGGCTGATCGTCTGCTTCGCCGTCCTATCGCCAGAGTTTCTCACTCCGCGCAATCTATCGATGCTCCTGATCGAACTGTCGATCACGGCGGTCCTTGCGGTCGGCATGCTCGTCGTGATCCTTCCGGGACAGATCGATTTGTCGGCCGGTTCCGGGGTCGGCCTGATCGGCGGCGTGGCGGCGGTCCTGATCTTCCGCGCGGGCTGGCCCGCTCCTCTGGCGCTACTCGCGGCGGTCGCCGTCGCACTGGCGATCTGGGCATCCATGGGGACGCTGATCGCGAGGACCGGCATTCAATCGTTCATTGTGACGCTCGGCGGGCTGCTCGCCTTCAAGGGCGCCTTCTGGCTGACGATCCGCAGCAGCACGGTGCCGATCTCGACGGGTGGCGAAGACAATGTCCTCACCCTCTTGACCACGTATTATCTGCCTCCGCGTATTGGCCTCGCCCTGGCGGCCGCGTTCGCCGTCGGCTTCACAATGCTGACCTGGATGCGGCGGAGACGAGCGGCGGCCGATGGGGACATCGTCGAATCGGTCGAGCTCTCCTTTCTGCGAGTATTCACGGCCAGTCAAATCGTGCTGCTGGTGGTGCTTGTCTGCAATCAGTACCGCGGGTTGCCACTGGCGTTTGTGATCCTATGTGTGGTCGCCCTCGCAGTTCATGTAGTCGTGTCGCGAACCCCGTTTGGCCGTTACCTGTATGCAGTCGGCGGCAACACGGAAGCCGCTGCCCTCTGCGGGATTCCGGTTCGGAGGTTGATTGTGATGGCCTACACGCTGATGGGCGCGCTCGTCGCACTGACGGGCTTCATGCAGACCTCTTACGCGGGGGCGTCGACCGTGAGCGTCGGCGAGCTGATGGAGCTTGACGCCGTTGCCGCTTGCGTGATTGGTGGAGCGAGCCTGAAAGGGGGCCGCGGGACGGTCCTCGGGACACTCTTCGGATCGACGGTGATGGCAATACTCTTGAACGCGATGACGCTTTTGGCGATCGCGCCGGAGATCAAGTACATCGTGCGAGGGGCCGTCCTCGTGATCGCCGTACTGTTCAGCTTGCGATTCGCAAAAGACTCTGCCTGAGCGTGGACGATTGCTGCCACGGATCTGATGGCCGTGTTCAAAAACCCAATTCTCTTCCCAAGTACGCCGAATAACTGTCCGTTGACGGGAGCGAGCGACCCCGAAGGATCTGAATCGTCGCCCTCCGCTATTCTAATTCCGAACAGCTAAACGCGTTGCGCAAGATGGCTGAAGTTTCAGAGACTCGTCAATTGCGGCACGTTCCGTTTGGGAACCCTGCGAGACCCATGCGCCCATTGCCGTGAACTCGGTCACAAGTGCCACTATCCTCCACCGTTGCTTCATCGCCGGCTTGGGATCGGCGGATCACCGAAACCGTGGCGCTCGGCAAATCGATCAGTCGCGTGGCCTGCATATTCCGGAGTCCGCCAGAAGGATGAGTCAGGTTCGCCGCGGCCCAGAGTCAAGAACGGCGCGGTTGCACGCAATGTGTGCGGGCCTTGTCAGCGGACCGTGCTTGCCGGGCGAAACCCGACGTTTGTTGGTCGGACGGGTGACACATTCTCAGCCCAACACGGCCCGGAAATCGCATCTCCCCAGACGCTCCCACTTTCCAAGTTGCCAGGACATGACGGCCACCCACCACTCCCGATCCACTCAACACTCACGGCCCGACCACGCCTGGCCCGCTGAAAATTGCCAGTGAAATCAATGACCGTTAAGCGAGAGCGGGCAGGGTTCCCCTCCGACGCCTTCCAACTTGATCTTGTCCGCGAACTCTCCCCATCTTTCGCAGTCCGGCTTTCCTACGACCAAACATCCGTTTGACGCCGCTTACATGCGAATTTTTTTTGCCGCGTTTCGAAGCTCATGTACAATAATGCGGGGGGAGCGTGAATTCTTCCACGAAGGAGTCAGAGACCCATGAAGTACGTTGTTGCTCTCGCGTGTCTGTTAACCGTTGGAACTTTTGCGACGCCGGTTCAGGCTGGTGTCGGGGTCAATGTGGGCGTCGGGATTCCTCTTTACGCGCCGGCCCCGGTCTACGCGCCGCCGGCCTACTACGCGCCGCCGCCGGCCTACTATGCGGCCCCACCGGCCTACTACCCGGCCCCAGCGCCGGTGTATGTGGGGGCAGGTCCGGTCGTCGTGGGCCCGAGAATCGGCTTCTACGGAGGCCGCTGGGGCGGCGGGTGGGGATACCGCGGTCGTTGGCATCGGTAAGCCGTCTTACCGATCGCGCCGCTCGGGCGTGAGCACGATGTCGTCGAGCCAAAGACGGCCCGTCGCCCCGTTCAATCCAATGCGGATCACGGTCTCGCGGGCTTGCTCCGGAACCGGCACGGCGGCACTGGCGGTCTGCCAGTCGGACGACCCGACGCAGTGGACCGCGATCACATCGCCCATCAGGCGGCGAAAATTGTGGAAGCTCACCTGGAGCCCAGCCTTTTCAAAAGGCTGGCGCTCCGTCCACAATTTTGTCAGCGCGAAACTTGAGGCGGAAGCGCAGCGAGGCGATTCTCGATCCGTCGACCGCCATCGCCTGAAGAGCCTGAGACCGCCGACTCGGTTCTTCGTTGTCGAATTGGACGCAGAAACGGCCCCCGGGCGTGTCGCGATCACTGGGCGTCATTTGGAGTTGGTAATACCAGCCGGAGAACGCTCCGTTCGCCTCGCGCTCCTCGAAACTTCCGTTATGGATCTCCGGATTGAGCGGGTCGGACTTTGTCGTGCGGTCTCTGTCCGAGCGGCCCGTCATGGGCACGAAAAACGTCTGCATCAGATCCTTTCGGTCGAGCCGCCCCTTTCTCTTTTCGAGGAGCGTGACCGCCTGCTCGTAGCGACTGCCCAGCGGCAGGACCATCCGTCCCCCCTCTTTGAGCTGGTCGACGAGCGGCTGCGGGATTTTTTCGGGAGAGCAGGTGAGGATGATCTTGTCGAAGGGTGCCCTCTCGGGCCAGCCGAGATAACCGTCGCCAATTTTCGTTTTGACGTTTTTGTATCCCAGGCGCTTGAGCCGTTTTTCGGCCGCCTTTCCCAGGGCAGGAATGATTTCGATCGAATCGACCTCGTCGACCAAAAGCGACAAAACGGCGGCCTGATATCCGGTCCCGGTGCCGATCTCCAACACACGGTCCGTCGGCTGCGGGTCGAGGGCTTCGGTCATGAAGGCGACGACAAAAGGCCAGGTAATCGTCTGCTTGTACCCGATGAGCAGCCCCGAGTCTTCGTAGGCCGCTCCGCTGCGAGGACGGGACGAACTCATGCCGGGGAACGCGCCGCATCGCCGCCAGCACGCGCGGGTTCTTGATCCCTTCTCTTCTCGAGGAACTCGGAAACCATCCGCTGCCGCGCCCGGTCATATTCCTCGTGGGTCTGTGCAGAAAGCCGGGAATCGGCCGCCAATAGCAACAGCCGAACGCGGGCAGCAGGGTCAAAGGAAGCACTCGTGCCCCGGTCCTTCTCATGGACGTTCCGGTTGCACAGCCCGCGGCTTGGGACCGCGAACATGGAAAGTCTCATCGCCGCTGGGCCGTCATCTTGATGGCGTCGACGTACAGCCGGCCCGTCGCCCCGCCTAATCCGATGCGAATGATGGCCTCCCGCGCCGTTTCGGGGACGCGAACGCGTTCCGGCGCGTCTGCGCCAATTGAACGTGCCGATCCAGCCGGGCTGCGATCGCGTCGCCGATCGGGCGGCGGCTGATGTCGAAGAAATGTCACCTGCAAATTGGCTTTGTTGTACGGTTCCGGCCCGTCGACGATCCTGTCGGCACGCACCTTGAGCGTAAAGTGCAGCGATCCGATCGACCGCCCGTCGACCGCCATGCCCTGCAGCGCCTGGGAGATTCGGCCGGGATCCTCGTTCTCGAACCGAGCACGAACAACTTCCCTTCCGGCGCGTCCTCTTTGACGAGCGTCATCTGGCGGAGGTAATACCAAACGGCAGGGTTCCCGTCGGCGTCGAGCTCCTCGAAGCCGCCGTTCATGGATCTGTGGATGGAGCGGGTCGGGCTTCACGGTCCGCTCTTTTTCCGAGCGGCCCGTCATGGGAACGAAGAGGGTCGGAATCAAGTGTTTGCGGACGAGCTTTCCCGTCCTTCTTTTCCAGCAAGTAAATGTCCTGGTGAAACCGCTCGCCCAGCGGGATGACCATCCGGCCCCCTTCGCGGAGCTGGTCGACGAGCGGCTTGGGGACGTTTTCGGGCGAGCAGGTGACGATGATCTTGTCGAAGGGGGCATGCTCCGGCCAGCCGAGATAGCCGTCGCCGACCTTCGTTTTGACGTTGTGGTAACCCAGGTGCTTCAGCCGCCGCTCGGCCGCGCTGCCCAGCGGCTCGACGATCTCGATCGAGTAGACCTCTTTCACCAACAGCGACAGGACGGCCGCCTGATAGCCGCTGCCCGTGCCGATCTCGAGCACGCGGTCGGTGGGCTGCGGATCGAGCGCCTCGGTCATGTAGGCGACGACGAAGGGGGGCGAGATCGTCTGCTTGTAACCGATCGACCAGGCCGCATCGACGTAGGCCTTGGGCCGCAGCATCAGCGGCACGAACTCGTGCCGGGGCACGGTCCGCATCGCCTGCGAGCACCCGCGGGTTCTTGATCCCCTCCTTCTGGATGAACTCCGACACCATCCGCTGCCGGGCTCTGTCGAATTCCTCGCGAGTCTGTGCGGAAAGCGGCGGCCGGTCCGCGGCGACGAGGCAGGCACGAGGGCGAGAATCAGACGGCGACAGACGGACGGGCATCGAAATGACTCACAGGCGGGATACCTCTATCTGGATCTTGACGGGACAGACCGCCAGTGACGCGGATCTCGGACGAACTGATCCGAAGGCACCTCGCGACGGCGGAAGCCTTCAGCTCCCTAGCCCCGCGGGTGGCACCGCCGGTGGAGCGCCTTGAGGCGGCTGTGCTCGACGTGCGTGTAGATCTGCGTCGTCTGCACGCTGGCGTGGCCCAGCATCTCCTGCAGGGCGCGGATTTCGGCGCCGCCGGCCAGCATGTGCGTGGCGAACGTGTGCCGCAGCGTGTGCGGACTGACGTCGGCGCTCGAACCGACGCGGGCGGCATATTTTTTCACCAGGTTCCAGATCATGATCCGCGAGAGGGGCGTTCCCCGGCGGGAGACGAAGAGCCGATCGGATTCGCGACCGCCCCGCAGCCGCGGCCGCTCGTAGAGACGATACGCCTCGATCGCCGCCGTCGCCACCGGGTTGAGCGAGACGATCCGTTCCTTGTTCCCCTTGCCGATGCAGCGGCAAAAGCCCTCCTCGAGGTGGACGTCGTTCAGCCGCATGCCGGCCGCTTCCGAGGCGCGGCAGCCGGTCGCGTACAAAAAGCACAACACGGCCCGGTCGCGGAGCGGATAGCGGTCGTCGGGAGTCGGCGCCGCCAGCATGCGGTCGACCGTTTCGGGGCTGAGCACTTTGGGCAGGTGCTGCCACATTTTGGGCGAGTTCAACAACTCGACCGCGCTTTCGGCCAGCACGCCGTCGAGCACCAAAATACCGGAAAAACATCTTCAGCGAAACGAGGTGCCGGGCCACGGACGACGAGGCCAGCTTGCGCTGTGCAGATGATCGAGGTAGCGGGCCAGAAGCTTCAGATCGACTTTGAACAGCGAACGGGTGCCGCTCTTCTCGAACCAGGCGAAGAACTGCAACAAATCGGTGCGATAGGCGGCCAGCGTGTTGCGGGCCATCCCGCATTCAGATTCGAGATAATTGAGAAAGGCGGGCAAGTGGACGGCCGGCCCGGGCGCAACATGCGTCTCCGACTGAGTGGCACTTGGTGGTCGCTTGCGCGGAGGCACGGCGGAATCCTCATGGAGATATCCTGACAGATCGAGGCACGTGGCGCATCCTTGAATCATCCGAGCGCATGATCAGATAGTCGGGGAATGACGAATGACGAACCGAATGACGAAGGAAGCACGAAGCACGAATGCCTAAGTGGAAAATGCGGACAGACTGCCTCTGTTCCGTGCTTAGAGCTTCGTCATTCGTCATTCGTGCTTCGTCATTCGTCATTTCGAGTTATCCGGCGCCGACGGGTTGCAGCGGATTCTTTCCCGTGACGAACGTTTCGCTGCGACCGTCATCGTCGAATTCGACGGTGATCGTCCGGTTCTTGGCGAATCCGCCGATTTTGACGATGCGGCCCACGCCGTATTGGGGATGCCGGACCGCCATGCCCAAGGCAAAACCGAGCGGCAGCTCGGCCGGCGCGCGCCGCGGCGCCGGCCAGCAAATCGGCGCCCGTGATCAAGCGAGGCCGATCGGCGTCGTTCGCCGATGGCGGGCGGACGTTCGACGGATTGTCGGCGAAGCCAGTGCGCGGCTTCCACGGCGTGGCGCTCGTGCCGTGCTGGTCCTCGTCCGGCGACTCCTGCGAGACGTTGTCGTAATCGGGGCCCGGGTGCTCTTCGCCCTCGTCCGGCGCATCGGCCGCCCAGGCAGCGTTCGGGCGGCAGGATCACCGTCTCGGACACGCCGATTTCCCGCAGGAACTCGCTGGGAATGCTGCTCAGCGATCGGCCGCGAACTGCCGCGGTTTCTGCGTCCGCGTGAGATAGAGCCGCTGGCGGGCCCGGGTCATGCCGACGAACAGCAGCCGGCGTTCCTCTTCGTATTCGCCCGGATCGTCGGTGCGCAGGGCCCGTTCGTGCGGCAAGAGGTTCTGCTCGACTCCCACGATATAGACGACGGGAAACTCGAGCCCCTTGGCCGAATGCAGCGTCATCAGCGTGACGCGATTGGCCGCTCCGTCGACGCTGTCGACGTCGGCGACGAGGGCCGTGGTTTCCAAGAAAGCCTTCCAGCGTCGGATTCCCGTCGGCGCCGGCGTCGTATTGGGTCGGCCGCGTTGACCAGCTCCTCGACGTTGGCCAATCGCTCCTGGTCCTGCGGCGAGTTGCTTGCCTTCAGCGACGGCAGATAGCCCGTTGCGGTCGAGGATCCGTTCGAGCAGCATGCGGACCGATTCGAGCCGCGCGTCGCTGAACTCGGCGATCAGGCGGGCAAATCTCGTCGAGCGCTTGGACGGCCCGCCGCGGCAATTGCGGGACATTCGGTCGGCCCGGGCGGCCGCCTCGAGCAGCGTCAGCCGGTTCGCCTCGGCCCAGGCGACGAGCCGTTCCGAGGCTCTTGTCGCCGATGCCCCGCACGGGGACGTTCACCACGCGGAGAAAGGCGGGCCGATCCTGGGGATTGGCGACCAGCCGCAAGTAGGCCAGCACGTCCTTGACCTCGGACCGCTCGTAAAACGCGAACCCGCCGGCGATCTTGATAGGGAATGCGGTGGCGGGTCAGGGCCGTTTCGAATTCCCGCGAGAGAGCGTTGATGCGATAAAAAATGGCGACGTCGCACCAGCGCATCGGCCCCGGCTCGACGGCCGCGCGGATCGCCCGCGCAATCCCTTCCGCTTCGGCCTGTGCGTCGTCGAAACGCAGCACTTCGACCGGAGCCCCCTCCGGGTTCTCGGTCCGCATCGTCTTCGCTTTGCGGCGGACGTTGTGGGCGATCAAGCGGTCGGCCGCCGCCAGGATCGATTTCGTGCTGCGGAAATTCTCCTCCAGGCGAATGACGGCCGCCTGCGGATAGTCGGCCTCAAACCGCAGGATGTTTTCGATCCGCGCCCCACGCCAGCCGTAAATCGATTGATCGGGATCGCCCGTCACGCACAAGTTGGGATAATCGTGCGAAAGGCCGGCGATGATCTGGTATTGCGCGAGGTTCGTGTCCTGGTATTCGTCGACGAGCACGTAGCGGAAGCGATCGTCGAGCTCGTGCCGGATCTCCGGGTTCTCGGTCAGAATCTGCACGACGTCCAGCAGCAAGTCGTCAAAGTCGACCGCGTTCGATTCCCTCAGGCGACGCTGATATTCGGGATAGACTTTCGTCGACGACCGAATCGAACAGGTCGCCGATCCGCTCCTGGCGGGCTTGGCGGAATGCCTCGGCGGTCAACAGGTCGTTCTTCGCGCGGCTGATCCGCTCGGCAATTCGCTCGGGAGGGAAGGTGACCGGGTCGTACTGCAGACTCCTTGATGACCCCGCGGACGATCCGGCGCTGGTCATCGTCGTCGAGGATGGTGAAATTCGATCTGAGTCCGACCGCGTTCGCCCGTGCTCGCAAGAGGCCGGCGCAGAAGCGGTGAAACGTGCTGATCCAGACCCGCGTGTCCGGGCAAGAGCCGGGCGACGCGGTCCGCCATTTCGCCGGCCGCCTTGTTGGTGAAGGTGATCGCCAGGACGCGGGCCGGATCGACCCCCTGCTCGATAATGCGGGCGATGCGCCGCGTGATGACCCGTGTCTTGCCGGAACCGGGGCCGGCCAGCACCAAGCAGGGGTCCTTCCGTCTGTTCGACGGCCCGTCGCTGGCTGGGAGTCAGATCGTCCGGTTGTTGCCACTCAGATCGGCCTTAAAATTCACGGCACCCGCTCGGGGTGACGAATCGCGCGAAAACCTAATGGAAATTATAATCCGCATGCAATTTGCTGCGGAATGTCGACCCATGGGTCCGAATCTACGGAGACTCGCAAAGCCACTTTCGGGAAGCCAGGGAGAAACGCGGAAACGAGTGAATTGCACAACAATACCAGTCGCATTAGACTTTGCGGGTACTAAAAGCCTTGAGGGTTAAGGCGGCGTGGGGGGACTGCCGGCATATCAAAGATGGTTAAACTGGGCAGAACCAATGAACACGCCAAACTGCGGGACGGGTCCGGCAAGCAGATTCAGTCGCATACCTGCGACCGGCGCCGTCGGGAAAAGTCAGTCGGTCTTCCTACAGCAACGAACTGCGGCGAGTAGCGTCTGAGGGATCGGGCGAGGATCCACCGCGCGAATCTTGCGGGAGGACCGCCGTATCCCTTGCACGCCCATCGTGGTTCCATCCAGGACAGCGGAGTGTAACTTCTATGGAGTCCATTTCAGTTCGAGCAGAACGACGGGGTTGGCTTCGGGAGGCGTTGGCTTCCGGAGCGGCCTGTCACGTTTCGACGCGTGGCGGCTTCCGCTTTGATCGTGGGTGTGGCCGTCTCGGCCGCCGTGGCTCTGGAAGGCCCTTCGGACAAGATCGGGTCTGGACGGAATTCTGAAAAACGAGGTCCCCTCTGGCCTTACGCCCGATTCTTTCACCGATCTGACAGGGAATTGGTCGGCGTGGGGGAAAGGTGTGTCGGGGCTAATCACCAAGCTCTACACCGACGAAAAGCTGGATGCCGCCGGCTCAACGCGGCCTGTTGAAGCAGCTCCAAAAGAAAATCCACACGATCGACAAAGCGATCGCCGATCCGCCTTCGCCTCCCTGTACGATCCCCTAACGTCCCTCAGAGGCCGCTTGGCCCGGCGCGTCGACGTCGATCTGGCGATCCTCAATACGCTCGAATTGAAGCCGGAAGAGGTCAAGGCCGAGCGGATCAAGACGGCACGGGCCAATGCATTGGACCAGCTTTCGGACCTGGAAGCGGACCTTAATCAGGTTCCAAATGGTTCGGCATGGCTGCCCTTCATCCGGGCGAACGAACTTCGCCACGCGTTGACGTCCAACCAGTCGGACGGTGTCATTGCGGCCGTGCAAAAGAAGCTCGATTCGGGCAGCTCGCTCAAGGACATTCAGCAGCGTCAATTCCTGGCGCGGCCCTCCTTCAGGATGCTGTCGGCGGCTCTCGCCAAGCTAAACCAGGCCGAACAGACGAGTCCCAGCGCGGGCGACCAAAAGGCCGAGACGGGAACGTTCGCCGCACTCGTTGCCGCGCTCGAAGGTTATGAGGACAACGGAGGCTCCGCCGAGGCTCGCAAGGTCTACGAGACCCTGGACGCCGCGGAAAAGTCGGCGATCGACGAGGGAGCGCTGATCGATCAGGCCGTCCGCGAACATTTCATGAACTACAATCTCCAGGTCGTGGCCTCCCAGGAGATGCTCAGCAAGCTGCTGAGCGACCAGCAGAGTACGACCGGTCCCGTCACGGACTTTATCCTGGGGGCGAATGTGAGCGGGACTGAGTGGACCACGACCGACATCAGCGTCGCGACTGCGGCCCGGAAAGAATGTCGCCAACCTCGATTTGATCCTCAACGGCGTGACGCAAAGCAGCACCGTCGGCGTGACCGATCAGGCTTCGATCTACACGTCGGGCTATCACCGGTGGAGCGCGAAAAAACCGCTCCGATTCGATGGAAAGACCATCGATTGTGACGGGGCCGGCCGAAATGACCTCCGTTCAACCGAGCAACACCACGACGGGCGCCTCGACGAGGTACAGCGGTATGCCCCTCTTCGGAAGCATCGCCGACAGCACTGCTGTCCAGCAGGCTAACATGCGGCGTGGAGAGTCCGAAGCGATCGCCGCCCAGCGCCTCGAAAGCCGCGTGCTGCCCGAGTTCGACGCGCAGCGTCGACCAGTTGATCCAAAAGTCCGACGAGCGGCTGCGGTACGATCTGCGGAAACGGCTACGACAAGCGGGCGTCCTTCCGACAATGGTCCGCACCCGAATCCAACGATTCGTTCGTTCGGTTGAGCGCCGAGATCGCTGGTCCGGACGAACTGGCCGGCGACACGGGTAACCCGGCCGGCGTCGACCGGGGCCGGCCTAGTCATCTCTTTGCATGAGAGTCTGCTGAACAACGCCATCAGCCAAATGAAGTTCGCCGGCCAAACGATGACGGATGCCCAGGTCGCTGCCGAGTTGCAGCGATTCCTGTCGCTGCTAGCCGGCCGGCCGATTGACTTCGCCGCGGCGGCAAAGAAACTTGCCGCCGCGCAGGCCAGCAGTCCCGGGGCAGCACCCGCGCCCGCCAAACCAAAGCCGGCGACCGGCGAGCAACAGAACAGCAAATTCGTGTTCGACCAGGAGGACCCGATCCGCTTCACCATCGATGACGGAGAGATCAAGCTTGTGATTCGGGCCGGGTTCAAGCAGGAGGGGCAGGCGGATGTGCCCACGCAGGAGATTACGGTTCCTCTGCGTTTGGTCGCGGATGGTGGCCAAGTGGCGATCCTCCGCGGAACGGTCGGCGTTGCGGGTGGCGGCCGTGTCCTGCGTTCCGGTGCCATCAAGCAAAAGATCGAATCGGCCATCCAGCCGACGATGCCCCTCGACTCGCAGATTCACGTGCCACGGCCGGGCCGACCAGACGTCGACCTGACGGTTGCCAGAATCCGCGCGGACAACGGTTGGCTCACCATCTGGGCTAACTAACGTGAGGCGAAGGAGTTCCGCCACAAGTGGACTCCATGAGACCGGCATCCGGGCCAAAGCGTAAGCCTTGAGTCGGCCGCACGGAACCAACTACGCCTCATAGAAATTCACCGGGCCGGCCCAAAGCCGGCCCGGTTTTTCTTTGCGCGGCGGCTCAATCCCTGCTTTTGGAGTCATCGCTTGGCCGATAAGAAGGATACGGTCGCCTCCCGGCCTCTCTTTCCTCATTGGTTTCTGAGCGGACTCTCATTAGGTCGTTCGGCAGCTGTCGGCAATTATCATTGCGGGTCGATTTGCCGCGCTGGGCGGTGTCGCATGTCTTTGGCTGAACACGTCCGTCACAACGAGGTCGGACACCGGACCCTCCACGAGGCTGTCCGTCAGTCTGATCTTTCGCTCCCTCGCGGCTTCGATCCGGTTGAACTGGCCGGAATCGGCGCCTTCGCCGAAGTCTGGAAGGCGATGGAGACGACCACTGGGCGCCTCTGTGCGCTCAAACGATTGCGGCCGGAACGATGCGACGAGCCAATCGCCCGGCAGCTCGTCAGCAACGAATCACAGGCCTGCCAAGCGGTCACAAGCCGGCATCTCTTGAAATTGCTGCGGTCGGAGCCGCATGCCGACGTTCCGTATCTCGTCTTTGAATGGACCGATGGCCGGACCCTCGAAGACGAGCTGCGAGTTGAGGAACGACTGTCGCTTCGTCGGGCGGTGTGGATCGCGCGTCAAACCGCCGACGGCATGCGAGACCTGGAATGCGACGGGCTTGCCCACGGCGATATCAAGCCCCAGAACATCTTCATCACGCACCACGGCGAGGTCAAACTGCTCGATTTGGGATTCGTGCGGCCGATTGTCCCCTCGGCGGCCCGGACGATGGCTGGCGACTTCGCGGGGACCCCCGACTACTTGGCACCCGAATCACTGACGGCCGGAATCACGCAGCCCGTGATGAAGGACATGTACAGCCTCGGTATCTCGTTGTACCGCATGCTGACGGGACGATTACCCTTCGTGGGCAACGGAGCGTCGGCAGTGCTGGTCCAACACAGGCAGAGCAAGCCGACTCTTTTGCGCCGCTTTCGGCCCGACGCTCCCCGCGAATTATCGGACCTGGTCGGTCGGCTATTGGCCAAGCAGCCGTTCCGCCGACCGCAGGACCTTCGCAGCCTGATCCGCGAGTTTGTGGAGCTGGAGCTGATCCTCTTGTCCTCGGAGATCAGCGAGGGCGATTGACCCGCCCGACAGAATACTATTTCTCCGTTCCCGGCAGGTTCTTTCCCTCGCTGCCGGTGATCTTGGGAACGACCTTGACGGGCTCCATCGGAGTGCCGTCCTTCGATTCCGGGATGGGCGGCATCGTTCCCGGCTTCGGGAAAGCGTCCTCGGAAATATCCGTCAGCATCGCCTTCCGGTCCTTCGGGGCCAAGAGCGAATACTGGTGACCAGGCTTGCCTTTGAGGTCGAGCCTTCCCCAGTAGTAATGCCGGAACGGATCGTAGTAGTAAACATAACGCGGGTGCGAGGGATAATAGATGCAGAACTGATACTTATAACCTCGGTCATCCGGGGATGGCTGGTAGTAATAGCTGCTATAGTAGTACCCAAACTGAGGGTAATAATTCCAATCGTTGTAGTACTGCCGATGGGACAGTCCGGCGTGCGTCACCCCAATAACGGCGGCGACGACAAGGACCGCTCCGACAAGGGATCGCACATGTCGTCGGGCCATCATCTCCTCTTCTCCCATTGAACATGCGCGACCGAATTCCCGTCGCCAATCCGTTGGTGAAACGCCGCAGGATTTGATAACAGGTCGGCAGCGCCAACGCGGCGCTCGATGGTGACGAACGTGTCCGGCAAAGTCAAAGGTTGTCGTCAGACGGATGATGTCATCGCCTGGCAAAAGCATGAGAGACCGGTCGCAAACGCGGCGACCACGGCTGCAAATACGACGCTTCCGACAAAGTGCGGACGAAGTGTTTCGACTTAGGGCATTTGTGGACGTTATTCCAAGTCGTCAACCGGCGAGCCGAGATCGTTTTTGGACCCATTCGATGTGGGTGGGGAGACGGCTGTCGCCCGCAACTGGGATTACGAACCGATTTTCGGCCTCCTCCGAAAAGCCGAATCGAAGTACGAAGTCCCGCACAGGCTCGTTCCGCGGCCCCGGAACAAAGAGAGGCGCTCGAATCGTGTGCCGCCGCGGGCTTGTACCTCGCGCAGAATCCCGTGCAGCACCGCTTCTTCGATGCCGCGTCCCAGCGAACGACAGCTCAAAATGAGTGTGTCGAGCCGATAGATAGTCGAGTCGCAGTCGTCGGGCACCACGATGCACGTTCCAACCAGGCCGTAATCGCCAAAGCGATCGGCCGCCTGGACGACAAAGATCGGGTGGTTGCGGCCCAGCGCCTTGAGCTCGTCGAGCGTGCGGCGGCCGAGCGACAAGTTGAACTGGTTGGTCTTCTGCTCGAGCTGGGCGACGCGCGGCAGATCGAACGGGGTTGCCTCGCGCATTTCGACCCGCAGCTTCAAGTCCCGGAGGTAATCGCCAAGCTGACCATGCGATTGCCGCATTTGCTGCCTGTTTTGCTCCTGTTGCATCATGCTGGCCCGCTCGCGGTCCTCCGACGTGAGGCGCGTTGGAGAGTCGAAGACCCAGAGTTGCGTGAGGGCACGGCAATAGTCGGCCGGGTCGGCCGGCATCGGAACGACGGTGACGCCCGGTGCGTTGGCGGCGACCTCCTGCCGGTTCGCCGGATCGTCATCGACAAATACGAACGCGTCTAGACCCAGGTTCAGCTCCGAAGCCAGCTCCTTCAGATTCTGCGACTTCGGTTTCCAATTGATCCGCGAAGCCGTGATGTGCGACCGCGTAAGGCGCATCCCCGGATGGTTGTCGAACACGGCCCAGACATCGGCCGGCTCGTTGCGGCTGACGAGCGCCAAGAGCACCCCGCGCTCGCGGAGTCTCAGCGCGGCATCCTGGAACAACTGGAAAGAGCGCCCGGGACCGTCGGCACCGACCTCCACGCCCGCTGCGCCCTCTTCGGCGACCACGCCTCCCCACAGTGTGTTGTCGGCGTCGAGGGCGAGTACTTTGGCGGCCGGAAGATAGCGTTTTCGGATTAGCCGGGCCACTTCCCGCCCCAACTCTTGATACAAGATGGGAGAATAGGGTGATCGCGTCTGGAGCTCCATCGATGGCGATCGCGACGCCTTGACGCCGAGTTTTTCTACCACTGCAGATAGGTCGATCACCTCCAGGTCCGAGTTTTCGGCAATTCGGGCGTTCCACTTGCGCGGATCTTCGCGACCAGGTTGGCGTCGAACCACTGGAGGTCGGAAACGACGGGCGGCAAGGAGGCGACGACCACGCGTCCATTGGAATGACGGGCACATTGGCCGAGTGCATCGAGCAGCGATTCGACCCGTTCATAGGCGGTGTCCACCTCGGCCGAGAGCAAGTCCTCCGGCCGGGTGAGGACGAGATTCAGCCCCGAGTTCTTGTGCAGCGGGCTATCGGGAGCCAAAAGCGACTCCTGCACCTGGTTGAACCCGAGCATGTGGGTTCTCGCCCTGATCCCAAAAGCACGGCTCCACAAGGTGACCGTGGGTACGAGCGGATCGGCGGTGAAGGTCGCCGCAATAACGACCTCCAACTCGTGCCGCGGCTCGCGATCCGTAGACGCACGCTGGGCCAAGAGCCGTGTCGCCGTCGACGTCTCCATGAGCGGGATCAGCTCCGGATCTTCCGGCAGTGCGGTGGCCTGCACGGCCGTCTCGGCCGTGCGATCCATCCGCCGCTGCACGAGTCCGCACAACTCGGCGATCGATCGCAGGCCGAACACCTCCGCGGAGGCAACCGTCACGTCGAAGCGGTTGAAAAGCGCAGCCGCGATCGCCATCTGGGCGAGTGAGTCCCACTCGGCGCAGTCGTCGCAGCAGAAATCGGGCGGCACGCGATCCGCTGAAAGGCTCAGTGTGTCGGCGACCAGACGGCGGATTTCGTCCACCAGGCTGTCCTCTGGGGCGTCATGAATCTTGGCGTCGTGAATTCTGAGGGGCGTCGGACAAATCGTCGGCTGCGCCTCGACGATCTGGTTCGAGCGGGCCGATTCGCCGACGTCGCCGGCCTCACGCGAGCGAACGAATGTCGCCGGGTTCCCGCCCCAAACCTGGTTGGCGGGGATTCGTGTATAGGGCAGGACATTGCTGTCGGGCAGCACGATGCAGTCCGCGCCAATCTGCGCGCCGAGCGCGATGCGGGAATTGGCCCCGATCACTGTTCGCGGCCCGACGTTGATCGGGGCGGAAAGGAAGACCAGGGTTCCGTCCGGTTTCGTCGTTACGGAATGCGCCGAGAGCGTCGAATCCCCGCCGATCACCGCGGCCTCGCCAATCGTCGTCAGTTCCGGATCGTACAGCAGCCCCCAAATCTGGCGCGGCGCCCGATCGGAACGCGGGGCGCATAGGAATAAAGGAGAAGTCGATCGAGCATTGGGACCCGCAACAGATACCGCGCTCCGGGCAGAGACCAGATCATGAGTGCGCGCAGCATGATCGCACAGACCAAGACCGCGTCGCGCGACTCGCGTCCGTCCAACGTGGTTTCAAAGCGGCGCGGCTTCTGCCAACCAGTCCGCGCGATGAGCTGCATATTGAGGGCACTGGCTCCCAGCATGAGCAGCAGCCAACTGAGATAAAGGACCGGTCCGAGTGCGATCCAAACCGCCGGCGGCGCGGGGCCCGCGATTGCGGATACGCTCCAACAGGCCGTCGCCAGCAGAATCGACGCCAACGTCGCCAGTCCCAGCATGTGATAGAGAATCAGAATCGCTCGGACCATCGATCGCATCGCCTTCATACGACACCGGGATTAAACGACACTGGATTGTGGTGAGCGAATCGGCTCATTGTCTTACGCTCCCCGCCGAGGTCTCCACCTGAAGCGGCGGAGGTCCCGTGCCGTCCGGCGTGGGAACCAGCACGCACTGTGTGCCGAGCGGGACGGTTCGGGTGATTTCGCCGTCCCGCGTTCGGTAGCGGACGATCAACGAGTAGGGAACATTGAATTCATGCGATTGTCCGGGCTTGAGGCGGTAAGGCCCACCCCAATCGCTCAAGGGAACGCGGATGACATACTCGACCGGTTCGGACATGGAATTCGTGATTCGCGTGTGGGCCGGCACGTAAAATTTCACCGAAAAGGGATCCAGCCACCCCACGTCGGCCGCCCGGAACCGCGCGCTGCCGAAGAACAGATCGCGGGCCTCGATGTCGTGCATCAACTGCATCTGTCCGCCGCTCCGCCAGCCTTCGGCAATCGTTTTTGCAATTTGGTCGGTGCCAATCCGTGAGTTGTGCGGTTCGAAGCCGTCGGCGAAGCGGGCGGTCGCGACCACATCGGCCTTTCCGGTCGCTACGTAGTTGACGAGCCGGCGTTCGAAGTTGGGCTTGTGGAGATCCATTTGCAGCCGTTGGCGCAACGTAAGGTCAATTTGCGCGCAGGATTGCCATTTCGCCTGATCGGGCGAGGTCTTGATCTCGACGCAAAGCCGTATCTTCGGCAGACCAAACGCGAACGTGTTTGGCAAGGGCAAGCCGTGCTCCCGCCCGGCGATGGCTTGGAGCGACGGGCCTTTTTCCTGGGCGCCCGTGATGGCGATCGGCTCGATCAATTGCGCGAGCGCTGCGCACTTGCAGCCGGTCGCCGAATCGGGCCAGATCCGGGATCATTTCGGACATTCGCTTCGGATCCTTAAACGCCGCAAGTCCCTCTGGGTTCAAGTCGAGAAGATCGGAACCATTGGCGCCGGCGGCGATCATCGCTGCGGTAATCCCTTCCATCACCCCGCCGGCGACGCCGAACTGGAGCCCGGCCGTCTTCGGAATGTCGTCAAATTCCAACGTCCGCCCTTCGATTCTCCGAATCGCGCATTCGGGCGGGTTGAGCCCGGGCGCGAGATCGTCATGCCGAAAATCAGCGCGAGGCCCGATTCATCGACCCGGACGGCGTTGGCCCACAGCAGAAATCGCGGCTGCAGCGCGGGCATCGGCCAGCCGCCGATCGTGCGGGGAACCGCCAGCTCTCGGTCCAGGCGGGCTTCGAGGTGATTGAGCAACGCCGGCACGGCGCGGCACCACGAGTTGCTCGATCTCCGGCTTGCGTTCATAGGCGCCTTCGACCAGCTTGTCGCGGAACCGGCTGGAGACCTCGCGCCGGATCAACGGCAACCCGTGCGCCTCGACGTCGGGAGTGGTGACCTGAAAATCATCCGCCGGGATCGAGAATTCAGGTGAACTGGTTCGGAAACGGATGTGACCGGCTTCGACGTATGGGTCGAGGGGAATCGAAAGCCAGACCGGCCGCCTTTGGCCGATCAACACGTACATCGGACCGGCGGTGGCCGAGACGAATCGCGAGCTAAGCTGCGATTGTGGGATCTCCAGCGTCATGTTGCGCAAGCCCAGGTGCAGCACGGCCCAGCCGTCGCTCCGACAGTCCACGGTCATCCGCTCCAGCTGGCCGCGGTAGTTCATGCCGGCGATGAGCATCTGGAACGACATACCGACCGCGCGGCCCGTCCGCTGCATGCTTCCGAACGATCCGGCGAGCGCATTGGGCGGCAGCATTTCGGGAAGGGTGCTGGTGAGCGCGTCGAGGGCGTCGCGTCCGATGCGGAGGTAAACCGCTTGCGGGACCTCAGCGGCCGGCACGAAGGCCGTGTTGATGTCAAAACCGAGCTCGGCGGGCGTCGGCTTGCGTTCCGAGTTGTGGACAATCTGTTCCGGCCGTGGTTCGGCTTTCGGGTCGAGCATCCAGGCGTAAACCGCGTCGTCGCTGTAGACCACGTGGGCAATGATGTGGCGGGCGCCGGGCAAGACCGTGAGATACGGATGGCCGCCGGCCCCGCGGACCGCGTCGATCATCCGCCGCTCGCCGTCGATCGGTATGGCCAGGTCTTTCTCGCCGTGGAACGCCCAGATCGGGACGTCTTTCAACTGGGCGGCATCGGCGGGATTTCCGGTCCCCGACACGATGACCACGCCCGCCCACCGCGATGGGGTGGCGCAGGCGATGCTCCAGGCCCCCACGGCGCCCATCGATGGGCCTGTGAGGATTTCACGCCGACGGTCAATGCTAAAGTCGCGTTCGACATCGTCGAGAATCCGCAGGGCCCGCTGCGCGTCGGGCGTCTCGGCCAACCAGCCCTTCGCCTGCTGCGCCGCCCGGTCTTCGCACTGCGGAAAGACGACGACGAACGGGAAGGTGTTCGCACGAGCGCGGATGTGCGGCGCCAGACCGTCGAGGATCGGCAGCCTGTTGTCGGTCCCCCGCGCACTGGCACTGTGCAGGTACAAAATCACCGGCCATCGCGTTTCGGGGCTGTACTGGGCCGGCAAAAAGACGGTGTACTTATGCTCGCCCGTCCCGTCGCGGTAGACACGGTCGTGAAAGCCGGTCGGCAACTCGTCGGCCGCCAGCGGGAGCCCGCTCGCGACAAACGCCAGGGCCCAAACGATCGCGTGTCTTAGGCGCGAATGAAGACAAAGCCGGATGAAACCTGGCATCTCCCATTGTCCTTGCGGGTGCGCGTCGGATGTCGTGAAATTCAGAAGGCACCGGCCGGGACCATCCGTGGAACGTGGCGTCTTCCCAGTCCGTCGAAGCGGTTGCTCTGCATGTATCGGCGGAAACGCGCGCATCATCTGTTAGCGGCGGGTCGCGGCGCATAACGAAAACACGGGGTCAGCCCCGAAGTCGCAGCACAACCGAAGCCTCCGGCGCGACATGGACGCCGCAAACTCACGGCGCGCGCGGAACGCTTTCCGCAGTCCGCACGGTTTTCGGCCGCTGAGGAAACAGGTGCGGCCGCAGATCCCGTAAAGCACGAAGAGTCTGCCAGGGGGAGGGAGGCGCAATGGCCGAATTCAATGCGCCGCCGAGGAGCGGTGGAAATGGACGTGTTTCCATTCTCCCTGGATGCGTTGCCAGACCCGTGTTTCGTCGAAGGCGGCCGTAACTGGCTCAGCCCCGGAGTCGCATTTCTGGAGCAGACGCACATAGCTGACGATGGCCGCGTCTTGGCCCATCAGACGCACGTGCGGCGCGGCAAGCGTCGTATTCCGCCGGTCCGACCCTCCTTGGAGGTCGAAATAGAACTTGTGGAAGTCCATTCCTTCAATCATCTGCCCGACCGCCTCGGGCTCAAAACAGGTCAGCGACGGATCGCAGAGCTGCGAGTAGGTCTTCCAGTCCCTGTCCGCGATCGCAGTCAACAGTTGCCGAGTCAGGTCGAGAAGCTGCGATTCGATCGTTGGGGGCATCGTTTTTACCTTTCAAGCGTTGGTCTTGCCGCGCGGCACCATTCTTCGGTGTTTCCTCGTCGACGACAACGTCTCGAGCGCTTCCCATCCACACGTAGCGATCCCGTGGCGGAAACCGTCGGTAAATCCGAGACTTTCATCGCGGCACCGAAGTGCTCGCGGCACTAAGTAATTCCTTTATAGACAATCGGGCGCATTGACCTAGCTTTTCATTGCGTCCGCTTCGGCGGCGCTGCCATTCCGGGTCCGAGTCCATGAGGAACAAGCCGATGAGCGACCAGACGTTCCGCGTCCTATTGATCGAAGACAATCCGAGCGACGTCATTCTGCTCAAGCGGGCGTTGAGCAAGGGTCGGACGGCCTTCGACGTGGGGGTCGCGTCGGACCTGGCGGCGGGGCTAAACGCCGCCTCCACGGGCACGTGGGACGTCATACTGTCCGACCTTTCGCTGCCGGACGGCCACGGGCTGGATGCCGTGCGGCAACTGCGGTCGAGCGCGCCGACTTGCCGATGGTCGTGCTGACCGGTCTGGCCAGCGATGAAACGGCGCTGGCCTCGCTCGACCATGGAGCGCAGGACTATCTCGTCAAAGACCACGTGACTCCGGAGATCCTGGAACGTTCGATCCGGTACGCTGTGCAGCGGCAGAAAAGCGTGGCTATGCGCAAGCTCCTGGACCAGCTTCAAGCCAATGAACGCGCGATGGCCAAGAAGAACCGCCGCCTGGCGCGGTTGTACAAGACGGCCCACCGCTTCGTCGACAACGTCTCACACGAATTCCGTACGCCGCTGACCGTCGTCAACGAATACGTGTCGCTCTTGCGGGACGGCGTGGTGGGGCCCCTCAACGACGAACAGAAGCAGATGCTGGACGTGATCGGCGACCGGGCCGAAGACCTCAATAACATGGTCGACGACATGCTCGATGTCAGCAGGCTGGAGGCGGGCATGCTCGGCCTGTGGCGAAGGCAGTGCCGCATCGCCGACATTATCGACCACGTCCGGCCCAGCCTGATCCGCAAATCGATCGTGAAGCAGGTCGAGCTAAAATTCCATATCCCGGAGCACCTGCCGGACGTCTATTGCGACGATGAAAAAATCGGACGGGTCGTCATCAATCTGACCGTGAACGCGATCAAGTTCTGCGGCCGCCCGGGCCGGGTCCAGGTCTGGGCCGAATACCAGGAAAACGAGCGGGCCATCCTCGTGGGCGTCACCGACAACGGCGACGGCGTCAGCCCGGAGAACTTCGCCGTCATCTTTCAGCGGTTCAAGCAGGTGGGGGCTAACCCGCGCGGCAGCACCAACGGTTTCGGCCTGGGACTCAACATCGCCAAGGAACTCGTGCATCTCAATCTGGGCGAGATCGACTTGAAAAGCGCCGTCGGCGGGGGCAGCACCTTCTGGTTCAGCCTGCCCATTGCCGACCCGAAGGAAGTCATGTCGCGGTACGTGAAGCGGATCGAGCAATTCCAAAACGGGCCGTCGGCCGTGTCGCTGCTGACGGTCACGACCGCTGAGCCGGCCGACGCCTCGCTGGCCGAGGACGTCAACACGTTTCTCAACACGCTCCTGCGGCGGCACGACTTGATCTTCCGCTCCGACGAGAACCTGTGGCTTCTGGCTGTCCCCTGCGAGCAGTCCGAACTGGAACTCCTCTTTCGCCGGGCCGAAGAATCGCGGCTAAAGATCAACCGCAACCGTCCCGGCGAACCGCTCCCGCCCGTCGTGATGAAACCGATGGGAACGTGGCTCGTCTCCGAGGGCCTCGCGGGGTTTCTCAACGCGGTCGCGCGGAGCATCCGCACTCCTGTGGCCAGCCCTTGTTGAGCGCGGGTCGTTCCACGCCATTCTCCAGTCGCCTTTCTCCAGGTCGAGGTACACGATGACGAAACAAAATGCCGTGCTGTTGGTCGAGGACGACCGCGACCTGGCCTTTGGAGCCAGTTTGCGACTGCGGTCGGCCGGTTATGAAACGTTGCTCGCACACGACGGCCACGAAGGGATCGATGTCGCCCGACGGCGGCATCCCGCAGCCATCGTGCTCGATGTGCGCATGCCGCGGATGAACGGCCTGACCGCCCTCGACAAGCTGCAGCACGACCAACAGACCCGAAACATTCCCATCGTCATGCTTTCGGCCAGCCTCGTGGACCAACAGGCGGCCCTCGACGCGGGAGCCCGCTACTTTTTGACAAAACCGTACCAGCCAACGACGTTGTTGACGGCCATCGGAAAGGTGATTGCGGAGAACGCTTGTGAATAGCAGGAGCCAAATAGAAATGGGCGGCGCTGGCAGCTTGATGCTGGTGGAGTCAGCCGCGGCCGCGGAAATGATAACCAGCCACGTCGCTAGTGCCACTCTTCCACAATCGTGCCGCAGACAGGACGCCAGGACGGTCTTGATTGCGGACGACGACCGCGACCTGGTGAATCTCTTGAGCGTGCGCTGCCGCCGGATGGGGCTGAAGGTGCTCGCGGCCCACGACGCCTTTACGGCCTTGGCGCTCGTCCGGGCCGGGCGGCCCGATGTGATTTGTCTCGACGTGCAGATGCCGGCGGGCAACGGTCTCAGCGTGTGCGAGATGCTTTCGACCGACGAGACGTACGGCGGGATGCCGATCGTCGTTCTCACCGGTCGAACCGACCCCGATACGATCTGCCGCTGTCACGCGATGTGCGCTTACTATGTCGAAAAATGCCCGGACATTTGGACCCGCCTCGAGCCGCTGCTGAACGAGCTGCTTGATCCTGCCCAACGACCCGCTGCGGCCGAGCGCCCCAGCGAGCCGCCAACGCCCGCAGGGCAAACCGATTCCAAAGCGGTCCCATTCGCTCCGCCGGCACAGGTTGCGGAGGATTCCCCTTCCGAAACTCTTATCACCCTCGTCGCCGACGGTCAGGTGGACGCGGCGATGAATGCGTCGCATTCTTTGCCCTCGCCGCTATCGCCCGGACCGCAGCGGCCCGTTGAACTTTCGTTTGATGATCGCGACGCGCGGTCCGATTCGGAACAGGAAACAATGGCTCCCACGAGAGCGACCCCCCCGCTCGAAGGTCCGGCAGAGTCGGAGAGTGTTTGGCGTCATCTCACGCAAGTCGTTGGCCGTGTGGTGGGCCGGACCATTGCCGCCGGCGAAGATAATCCGGTCGTCGCACCGTCGGCCCGGATGACTCGGGTCGACCTCGCGGAGAGTGAACCTGCGGACCCGACGGCGGTCCCCACGACGGCTACCGACGAACACGAGCCGCGTCAAGCCGGCCCGGCGCCCCCCGCTCGGAGGGCCGAACTCGACAAGGCCTTAACGACAATCGGAAAGGTAATTGCGGCTCACCCCGCCCGAACCGAACAGAGGGAAGATACTCCAATGCCCAAGAAACCAGACGCCCAGACCGAACAGACCGTGCTCATTGCAGACGATGACGGCGATCTCGTGCAGATGCTCTCCCTTCGCTGCTCTCAAATGGGTCTCCAGGTGTTTCGCTCGCCCGACGCGATGCACGCGCTCTTGGGAGTGCATCGCATCCGGCCCAATCTGGTCGTCCTCGACGTCAACATGCCCGGCGGCAACGGCCTGTCGATCTGTGAGATGCTCGGCGGCGACGAGGCGCTTGCCAAGATTCCGGTCATCATCATGACGGGCGATTCGAACGAGGCAATCCCGCGACGGTGCCAGGTCCTCCGCGCCCAGTTTCTCGCCAAAGGAGCCGGCCTTTGGGAGCGGTTGGAACCCCTGATCCGACGGTCGCTTGGACTCCCCGCGCCCCCAGCGGCGAGCGAACATTCGCCGATGGCCCCGTCCGAGATGAGTGCCGAGAACCGCCGTCCCAGAATCCTGTGCATCGACGACGATCCGGACATCTCCAAGATTCTGAAGCTCCGCCTGGAGTCCTTAGGTGTGGACGTGCTTCGCGCCTTCAACGGAATGCAGGGCTACTGGACGGCGCTCGACATGCGTCCCGACATGATCATCCTCGACATGGTGATGCCCGACGGGGCTGGGAACTATATCTTCGGCCGGCTGCGGTCGCATCCCCTGACGGAAAAGGTCCCTGTGCTGATGCTCACCGGCGTGAACACGCCCGGTGTGCGGCGGCAAATGTTCGGGATGGGCGTCGACGCCTATCTGACCAAGCCACTCGACTTCAACGCCCTTCTCGATCACATCCGCCAGTACGTGCCCCTTCGGCGCGCACGACGCATCTGCCGCGCCGCACGCACAGGAGGCGGATCTTCGGTGCCAGGAGCGCGCGGACGATCCGGTCAGAGCTGGCAAAGCCACGTTTTGAACCGGGAGAGAGCCCGAGCGCGGAATGTCGGAAGCGGTGCGGCAGCTTGAGGACCGCGTTAGAATCGGCGCAGAATGACTCCGCGTGCTGTTTTCATTTTGTTCGTCGGAATGGCGCTATTGTCAGGCTCGTCGCGGCTTCTCGGCGAGGGGCAGGCCCGTCCAAACGTGCTGATCATTCTGGCCGATGATCTCAGCCACGGGGATTTGTCGTGCTGCGGCGGGAAGGGCGTGCGGACGCCGAACATCGACCGCATTTTCCGCGAAGGCATCTCGCTGACACGGTTCCGCACGAATTCGTCGGTCTGCTCGCCGACGCGGGCCGCGCTGCTCACCGGCCGATATCCGGATTGCGTGGGCGTGCCCGGTGTGATCCGCACTCATCCGCAGGACAATTGGGGCGAGCTCGCGCACGACGCCGTTCTGCTCCCGGCCGTGCTCAGACCGGCCGGCTTTACGACCGCCCTGGTGGGCAAATGGCACTTGGGTCTTGCGCCGCCGAACGTCCCGACGGAGCGCGGCTTCGATCTGTTTCGCGGCTTTCTTGGCGACATGATGGACGATTACCACACGCATCTGCGTCATGGCATCAATTACATGCGGCACAATGCGGAGAAGATCGAACCGACGGGCCACGCGACCGACCTCTTCACCGATTGGGCGATCGAATTCCTCCGCACTCGGCAGCAAGAGCACGCGCCGTTCTTTCTTCTCCTTGCGTATAACGCGCCACACGCTCCGATCCAGCCGCCGGAAGAATGGCTGCGTCGCGTTCGCCAGCGTCCGCCGAATCTTCCGGAGATCCAGGCCCGCCGCGCAGCGTTGGTCGAGCATCTGGACGCCGGCGTGGGCCGGGTGGCGGACGCGCTGGCCGTCGCCGGATTGGAACGCGACACGCTCGTAATCTTCACGTCGGACAACGGCGGGCCGATCTCCTTCGGCGCACGAACGGTCCGTTTCGCGACGGGAAGGGGAGCATGTACGAGGGGGGGCTGCGGGTTCCGTTTGCCGCGCGCTGGCCGGAGCGCATCGCGGCAAATTCGTCGGCCGATCTAGCGGCCGTCACGATGGATCTCTTTCCCACCGTGTTGGAGGCCGCGGGCATCGCGCGCTCCAAGAATATCGACGGTGTCAGCATGCTGCCGACGCTGCTCGGCAAGCGTCAGACCGTGGCGCGCGCACTTTTCTTCATGCGCCGAGACGGGGGGCGCCGTTTCTTGGTAAATCGATCGACGCCGTCATCGACGGAGACTGGAAGCTCGTGCACAACAGCCCGTTTAGACCGCTGGAGCTCTTCAACCTTCGCGACGACCCCGGTGAAACCCACGACCTTGCCGATCGGAAGCGAAAGAAACTCGATGAACTGTCGCAAGTGCTTCAGCGGCACATCCAGGCCGCCGGCGCGACGCCGTGGCAAAAGGCCCGAGAGGTCGCCGATCCATCGCGCAGGACAAGGCCGGCTTTGTGGCCGGCCTCCCATCCAGACTATCGCAGCGCTTCCAGCGGTTTGAGGCGGACCGCCGAGAAGGCAGGGATGAAGCCGCCAAGCAGCGCCCATCGCCAGGGCGAGGACGAAGCCCAAGAGCAGCGTTTGCAAGTCGACCGACAGCCGCAGCACGACGAACTTTGCCGCCTCCCGCGCCGCCGCTGACGATGCTGCTGGCCTGCCAGCCGTCGACGAGCGAGCCGAGCGCACAGCCGATCGCCCCGCCCACCATCGCGATCAAGAGCGATTCCAAAGAAACGCCAGCATGATTTGCGAGCGGCTGTAACCCATCAGCCGCAAGACGCCGATGTCTTTCACGCGGTTGCTGACGGCGGCGAACATCGTGTTCATCACGCCCATCACGCCGCCGACGGCCATCACGACCGTGACGAAGCCGATGGCGAAGAAGAACTGGCGATTGGTCCCCGACAGGTTGTCGAAATAGTCGGTCTCGACCTGCGCGAGGACGGCGGCCTTTTTGTATCCGGAATTGAAGAAGTCCTTGAGGCGGCTGGGCCTCGACCGGGCCGGCCGTCCGCAGGACGAGGGACGAATAGGTGTCTTTGCCGAACATCGGGCCGATCATGCTCTCGCTTGGCCCAGATTTCGGAATCGAACGTCGAGCCGGCCGACTTGAGGACGCCGACGACGAGCCATCGGCGATCGCCCAAGCGAAAACTGTCGCCGACGTCGAGCCGTTCGGGGGCCGGGGCGGATCCCGATCGCTGCTTGTTGTCGCCGGCCAGCACGTGGGCCACCCCTTCGCCCAAAACGGCTTCGATGAGCGGCTGGGCAGGAAACTCGTCGGCCGGCCGGCGCCGCGTCATTGGACACCGACTCGCGCACGCCCGCCTCGGAAAGCCAGCATCCGCCGGGATAAAGCTCCAGCCCATGCACGCGGCCGGCCATGGCCGAGTCGTCCAGACCCCGCGAACCTGCAGGAAGCGACGCGTCGGGCGGCCGGGGACGGGGTTCTCGATCGGCTGCGTGACGACGACGTACGTCTCGCGGCTGCAGAGGGGATGGCCATTTTCCCGCAGCATCGCCGGGCTGGTTCTCGATATCGGCCATGTCGGGGGAGATCGAGGTTGCTGAACGATTCGTCGGTTGCGCCGTCGGCCATCACCATCACGTTGCCGGGCTGGCCGCTGGCCTGCGTGAGGCGGTACATGCCGTTGACGAAGGCCATCATCACCGTCAGCAGCGAAATCACCATCACAAAGGCGAGCGCGGTCATGAGGGTCGTCCGCCAGCGGACCGTCAGATTGCGGACGAGATAGCTCAGGGGAACCTTCACGCCCGCGAACAGGACCCGCCCACAAGCACCAGCGCCACGGCGCCTGGCGATCCAGATCGGCGACGGACGAGTTGGCGGCCAGCAAGCAGGATGGATTGGTGCCATTGTCGATCAGGCGACTTTGGAAAAGGCCTCCGTCACGCGGATGCGAGCTGGCGGCCAACGCGGGGACGACGCTGCCGGCGAGGGCCGTCGACAGGCCGATCCCAAGCCCCCACCAAATCGCCTGAACCGGAATGAAGAACGCGCCGAAAAAGGCGATCGGGAAATTGACTCCGCCGATCACCTTGTTGATCAACGTGTAAGTCGCAACCGTCGAGATCGAGCCCCGAGCCCGCACCCAACAACACCGCCTCACCCACGACGAGGGCCAGGACTTGCAGCGGCCGGAAACCGAGCACGCGGAGCACGGCGAACTCCAACCGCCGCTCGCGGACGCTGATGCTGATGGCGTTGGCGATCACCAGCGACAGCGTGAGCAGAATGGCCGGCGCGAGCAGCCACCGCATGCCCCAGATCAGGTCGCGGTACGCTTCGAGAAACGTGGCGATGCCCGAAGAGGCCGTTTCGCACTTGACGGCCGGCGACGTGTAGAGCGGCGACTGGCTGATCTGCTCCTGCACCGTGTTGAAGGCCTGCATGTCGGGAACGCGGAGCCAGACCAGATTGAGCGACTTGTCGGCCAGCGGATGTTTCTGGCCCGCGTGCGACCGCGGATAGGCGTCGAGAGCCGCGTTCAAATAGTCGCGATTCATGACGGCGCTTTTGTCGTAGCGGCCGTCCGGAAAGACGCCGACGACCTCGAACTCGAGGTCGATGTCCTTGTAGTTGAGGCCGGTGACGGTGAAGCGATCGCCCACGCGTTTATGAATCTGGGCGAGCTTCTCGCGGCCCAGGATGATGCCGTTGCGTTTCTCCTTGAGCCGAGCGATCGACTGGCGGAGGTTGTCGGCCTTGTCGGAGGGCAAGTTCGTTCAGCTCGAGCTCGTCGAGCATCGTGCCGACCTTGTCCGGCTCCATGGCGAAGGCGAAGAGGATGTTCTCGATCGTCCGTCTTGGCCGGGTCGATCGTGCCGCCGTAGAACTGCCAGCTCATCGAGTCGAGCGGGTGGATGTCGTTCGGGTGCCGGGCGGCCCCGTCGCCGAGGCTGTCGGCGTAGGCGAAGGGCATCTGGCTGGGAATCTGCCAGCGTTCGGTCACGATGGCCTTGAGGTTATCGGATTTTTCGGCCGTCACCTTGTCGAGAAAATCAAGGATCGACCAGACCAACGTCACCACGAAGACGAGCACCATCGTGCCGACGGCCGTCAAGATCGAGCGGACCGCGTTGCGGCGCACGTTCTTGAGAATGAGGAGCAGGAACTTCACGGAAGGACCTTGCGAGCGGAGGTGCGTCCGCGTCAGGCGACCGCTTCGTGCGGATCGAGCAGGAAGCTGTCGGGCGGCTTGTCGACGAGGCCCCCCTTGTCGAGAAACTGCATGCGGTCGGCCTGGCGGGCCGCCCGCGGATCGTGCGTCACCATCACGATCGACTTGGTCAGCGATTCCTTGAGTTCTTTCATCAGGTTGAGGATTTCCTGGGCCGAGCGGGCATCGAGGTCGCCGGTCGGCTCGTCGGCGATGATCAGCTTGGGATCGGTGACGATCGCCCGGGCGATGCCGACCCGCTGCTGCTCGCCGCCCGACATCTGCCCCGGCCGATGGGACATGCGATGGCTGAGGCCGACGATATCGAGGGCCGTCGTGATCCGTTCCCGCCGCTGCCGCGGCGGAAAGCGGGCAACAAGAGCAGGGGGAGCTCGACGTTCTCGTAGGCCGTCAGCACGGGAAGCAGATGATAGAACTGGAAGATGAATCCGATGTTCCGCGTCCGCCAGCGGGTGAGCCGCGATTCGGGATAATCGGAGATGCGGTCGTCGCCGACCCAAACCTCGCCGCGGCTCGGCTTGTCGAGGCCGGCGATCAGGTTGAGCAGGGTCGTCTTTCCCGAGCCGCTGGGCCCCATCAGGGCCAGGAACTCGCCGTTCGGGACTTCGAGCGTCAGGCCGTGCAGCACGTCGAGACGCTCGCTGCCGCGCTGAAAGTAAGCGGTGAATGTCGATGCAGCCTCACCGCCAAATCGGCCGGCATTGATCAGCCTTGTCACTAAATCACGGGAGCCGCTCGGGCAAGCTGGCAGCTTGCCCACGCATTCCAGCGAGTCACTGCGTCCGCCTTAGTAGAAGGTGACGATGGCCCCCATTTCCGGCTTGAGGTAGACCCCCTCTTCCTCGCGGGGCACGGTCAGCTTCACGCGGACCGGAATGGCCCCCTTCGAGCGGTCGGCAATCGGCATGAGCCGCGAGACGACCCCCTCGTAGACGCGATCGGGATACGCCTCCGCCCGCACCTTGCACTTCTGTCCCTTGAAGACGCGGGAGATGTCCCGCTCCTGCACGGTGAGATCGACTTCCAGATCGGACAGGTCGGCCAATTCGCACAGGCTCACCGATCCCGAAAAGGCGATCGCGTTGACGAGGTTTCCCTCTTCGGCGTTCTTCTTCAAAATCGTGCCTGTCACCGGGGAGCGGATTTTGCAGTTGTCGAGCTTCCATTTCGCCTTTTCGACGTTCGACTCGGCGGTCTCGGACGTCGGCGCGGGCCGCCGTCGATTTTTTCTTTGCGGGCGCCGATCACCATCAGGTTGAATAGGCGAACCGCAGCCGCTCGACCTGCCGCATCATCGCCCAATACTTGCTCCGCGTCGAGTCGTAGTCGGCGGCCGTCGCCACGTTGTTGCTTCGCAGTTGCTGCATCCGTTTCCAGTCGGCCTCGAGCTGGGTCAGATTGGCCTCGGCCTCCTGCAGTTGGGCCTTCGCCTGGGCGATTTCCTCGGGCCGGTTGCCCCGCTCGAGTTCGAGCAGCTTTTGCTTAGCCGACTCCAGCTCGCCGACGCAGTGGTTCGTAATCGGTGCGGTAATCGACGTCTTCAATCTCCGCGAGGATGTCCCCTTTTTTGACTCGCGTTCCCTCCTCGATCGTCAAACGAGTCACCATCCCGCTGACCTTCGGGCTGACCAGGATTTGGTGGGCGGCGATGATGTAGCCCTTCGACTCGAGAACGACTTTCTGTTCCTTTTCGGCGGCGGCCGTCTTGGCGGACGCGGCGCTCGCCGCTGTCGCCCGGCGGTCTTGAGCGTGCCTCCGGCGGATCGGCGCGACGGACGAGGCGCGGTTTTGGCAGGCGACGCCACCAAGACGAGATAGCCGAGCCACGCCACCGCCAGCGAACAAAACGGCACACAACGTCCAGGGAAGCCACGACCGATCGCGGCTCGTGCTCGATCGGGGGCATCCGCAGGGCTTGGACGCGCTCGCTCAACTTGGTGGCCCGTTCCGCCGGCGTGGATGGCGCTCGATCGTGGCGGCCAGAGGGCGGTCGTCTTCAACTTTCAAGACCGGCATCTCCGATCGCTACCGGGGAATTCTACAGACCGGCGAAGGCTTTAAGCCGTTTCATGCGGGGGATAGCGGAAACATCAGATCGGCGCGACGGCGACATCCCTGCGCTTGGTCTGCGAGCCTGGCGTCGAAGAATCCATTGTAGCAGGAGAGCCGACCTGGACCAATCGAGTTTTCGCGATGGAAGCGGCACGCCCGGAGCTTTAACCACAAAGGACGAATGACACAAAGGAAAAGGCCTCTTGTTTTTCCACCTCTCACTTTATGCTCTTCGTGTCCTTTGTGGTTCACTCATCCTCTGGTTGACAACCCCTTGTCGTGCCGGCGAGGGGATTCAACGCGGTTCGCGGGAGCCGTCGGCGTCAGGCCTCGCGCACATATCCGTCGCGGGAGCCGCCAATATCGGTCGCGACTTCGCGCGATCGAAACGGGACGACCGTTTTGATCGCGGTATCGATGGCGGTTGTGCACGATCCAGTCCCCCGGCATCAGGTCGACCAGTCGCTTGTTGCGGTCGTGAGCACGGCAGTAGGGCGACCGGCCCTCCCGATCGACGGGGACGATCAACCGCTGCGTCGTCAGTGGGCAAAGCCGCTCGAGCTCAAACTCCAACGAATAGACAAGGCTGCGCATCGGTGCTCCCTATGAACGCGTCGCGCCTGGAACACTCGACGCCGGGCCGTGCCGCAGAACCCCTGCGATCCTTGGGATGGCCTGTCCGGCGCCTCACTCCGGGGCACGCAGTCGGTGCTCTCGCCGGAGCGAAAAGGTGCAGCCATTGTGGGCAGGCGGAAGCGTGGAATCAACGAAGTCCCAGCGAGGTAAATCCCGGGGATCGGAACAAAGGGGCCGGCCGCTTGACAATTACGTGGCATCGTCTTTAATCCGCAGCGTCCTGCGGTATCTGCGGGTTCATTCGGAAAGAGCATCGCGGGCAGATCCCAAAAACTCGATGGATGGCTGGCCGAGCTCGAACGGGCGAGCTCGCGGAGATAAGGCGGCTCCGTTCCGACGCATAGCCCCACTCAACCGTGAAGAGATCGTGAATACGTGAAGCTGACCTGCTTCCGCTTCCGTGAAAGCATCGGGCCGTCGTGATAGGCTGCTTCCCTGAGGGGGCCGCACGCCGATCAGAAAAACGCCTGCCGATTAAGGGCCGATTCACGGAAAGGAACGGTACGAATGACCTCGCTGTTCCCGCCGCTTTGTTTGTCGCTCGGCCTGTTGAACGCCGCTCCGTCTGTCCTGGACCATAAGCCGGCGACCGCCGGGCCGACCGAGCGGGGTTTCTTGCTGCCGAACGGCTGGGTGCTCACGCCGGCCGGGAAGCACGTCGTGCTGACCGACCTGCCGCTCAATATCCTTCCACTTGCCGATAATCGGCGCGTTGTGGTCGCGACCAGCGGCTATAACAAGCACGAACTGTCCCTGGTCGACCTCGAACAGCAAAAAGTGATCGCCAGCGAATCGGTTCCCGGAAAGCTGGTTTGGATTGGCCGCTGAGCCGCGATGAAGGGCACATCTGGTGGTCGGGCGGCGGACGGGGCCGGCTGCACGAATTCGCGCTCAAACAAGGCACCCTGTCGCCGGAGGACTCGAGAACATCTCGTTCGCATCGCATCCGGCAGCGGCTCGGCCGCAATGGATCGAGCGGCGTCGCATACCTTTCGCAGCGGCTTGTTTCTCGATGCCGAAACGCAGACGCTGTATTCCCTCGACATCGACGCCGGGACGATTTCCGCGATCGATCTGAAGAGCGGGAAGGTCGCCAAATCGGCCGTTTGCGGCGGGCGGCCGTACGACGTGGTCCTCTCGCGGAACCGGGCCTTGCTCTTCGTTTCGGATTGGGCGGGGCGGGCCGTTCTGGCGGTGCGGCCGGAAGACTTGCGCGTTGTTTCGCGCGGATCGCGGTCGGCGAGCATCCGAACCAGCTCGTGCTGCATCCCGAAAGACGACCGCTTGTTCGTCGCCTGCGCATCGACCAACAATGTTTCGGTGATCGACACGAAGCGGGGCGTCGTCACCGAGACGATTTATACGGCCCTGTTCCCCAAGGCGCCCGAGGGCAGCACTCCCGACGCGCTGGCCATCGCGCCCGATGGCAAAACGCTGTACGTCGCCAACGCCGACAACAACTGCGTGGCGGTCATCGACATCAGCCACGACGAACCAGAGCCAGGTCAAGGGTTTCATTCCGACCGGCTGGTATCCGACCGCGGTCGCCGTCACGTCGTGACGGCAAGAACCTGTTGGTCGGCGTCGGGAAGGGGCTGCAGACGAAAGCCAATCCCTTCATTCGCAAGCCGGTTGCCGGCCGCAACGCCGCGGAAGAGCGGCTCGACGTGCGGTTCCCGTTTCCCTACATCGGCACAACCCTGTCGGGCGCCTTGTCGACCGTGCCGGTCCCGGACGACAAAACGCTCGCCGCCTACACGGCACAGGTCTACGCCAACTGCCCGTACTCGGACGCGCTGTTGAGCCGGTCGCCTGTCCGCCAAAAGACGGTCATTCCCAGCCGCGTCGGCGATCCGTGCCCGATCAAACACGTGATCTACATCATCAAGGAAAACCGCACGTACGACCAGCTTTTGGGCGACATCAAGGAAGGAAACGGCGATCCGTCGCTGGTGATGTTCGGTGAGAAGGTGTCTCCGAACCACCACAAGCTGGCGCGGGAATTCGTCCTGCTCGACAATTTGTATTGCAACGGCCAGGTTTCGCAGCGACGGGCATCCCTGGTCGACCATGGCCTATAACACCGATTACGTCGCCCGCGACTGGCAATTGACCTATTCGGATCGCAAAGGCGTCGACGACGATGATGAAGGAAACCTCTCCAAAGCGCCCTCGGGTTATCTGTGGGACTCGTGCGCGCGGAACGGCCTGAGCTATCGCAGCTACGGCGAATACGGCCGCCGCGTCAGCCAGCCGGACGGCAACCTCCGCATGGAAGCGGCCGTTCCCGGGCCTGGTCGGTCACATGTGTGCCGACTACGGCGTCTCCAAAGTCAAAGGACGCAAGCAGCGCGACACGGAAAACGTCGCCATCTTCCTCAAGGAGTTCCGAGAATTCGAACGGAACGGCAACTTGCCGCGGTTCATCGTGATGAGCCTGGGCGAAGACCACACGACGGGGACGCGGACGGGCACGCTTCACGCCGGCCGCCTGCGTCGCCAGCAACGACCTGGCTTTGGGCCAACTCGTCGAGACCGTGAGCAAGAGCAAATTGTGGCCGCGAAATCGCCATCTTCGTGATTGAAGACGACGCCCAGAACGGCCCCGATCACGTCGATGCCCATCGCACGGTCGGGCTTCGTCATCAGCCCCTATGTGCGGCGAAAGGCCGTCGACAGCACTCAATACAGCACGGTGAGCATGATCCGCACGATCGAGCTGATCCTGGGCCTCCCGCCGCTCAGCCAATACGACGCGGCGGCCCGGCCCATGTTCGCCTCGTTCACCGACAAGGCCGATCACAACGCCGTACGAGCACCTTCCCGGCGCAAATCGACCTCAACGCTGTCAACGGCTCGTCCGCCTACGGAGCGGCCCGCTCGATGAAGATGGACTTCAGCGAATACGACCGCGTCAACGACTTCGAGCTGAACGAGATTCTCTGGCGTTCGATCAAGGGAGTGGATGCTCCGCTTCCTGCCCCCGTGCGCCGGGCCATCGCCGACCGCCCGGTCAGCCTCACGAATTGACGCAAGAGCCCGACGCGCGGAGCCCCTCAAGCGGCCGAGGTCAACCGGCGGTTCTTCCAATCGATGGGCTGGAGCGCGCTGGTCAAAACGGTGTCGCGCTGGTATCCGGCCCATCGACAGGCAACCATGATAGGCCTTCTCTGACTGAGTTTTCTGTTCGGAGACGCGATCGACCGGCCGCCGCGGCGAGCGGCCCTAAGCAAACGCCTGTGCTGGAATCGTTCACGGAACACCTATGAAGGTTATCACACAACTCGTTCAGCACTTCTGGCAGCGGGGCGCGCTGACGGCCGAGGACGCCGCGTACCTCGTCCGCGGCGGGTTCGTCCGTGCCGGCGATCTAGCGGGGTTCAAGCTTCCCCCTGAGGATGAGCCGGCCGTGCCCGAGACTTCAGTGGATATCCCCACGCCGGTTGTCCTGCGAGCGCTCGAGGCGGTCCAGGAATCGCTCATCCGGCGCGGCAGACGACGCCGAAAGACGGGGGGGACGAAGACGGCCGTCATGCAGCCCAAGGAGCTCTGTGCGCGGCTAAAGACGGAATTCAGCCGTCGGGGGGACGATCTTCAGAACCTCGTTCTCGCATGTCAGCCAAAGTCTTCACCCGTAACCTGGGAGGAGGCGGCCGCGGAGTTGCGGCGGATGGCGCCGGCGAAGTGCCGGTCGGTGCTGGCGTCACGGCTGCGGCAAGGAGTGGTCGGACTGGCGGGTCTTTGGAATGCTGTCGATCTTGAGCCGTTTCACCACTTGCTCAATGAGGACGAAGTCCGGGGCCGCACGGCCCGGGCGTACTTTGCGCTGCTGGTGGCACAGGATGCCGCATCGTTGGGAGGTTACGGCTGGATCCTAAGGTACGACGACGTCCAAGCGGTCGCCAACTTGCGGTGCGTGCATGAGCGGCTGTTGGAGACGGTGTATCAGCTGTACAGGGAGGACCGCCGGACATTGACGCGGTGTCTTGCGCACGGCTCCACGCCGGTGGCGACCTGGTCGCTGATCCTGTTGTACAACGCCAATCGGGCCGACGGCCAGCCGGCCTCCGCCCGCACGGAATTCGGTCCTGTCGAACCGCCGCCGGGCGACGTCTGGAAGCAGGCGTGGACCGCGGCACTGGAGATGGACCGCGTGCACGTCGCCCAATTCCTTGTGGATTGTTACGGAAGTTCGGCCGACGAGAGTCCGGGGCCGCCCGGGGGCACGGCGATCTCCCTGTATTGTCCCAAGGGCTGGCACTTGCCCCAGGATGCCTGCTCCGCTTGAATGGGAACGACCCGCTCGGCTTGATTCAGGACGCCCGCCCACCTTGACCGGCGAGACCCACGATGAGCGACGATGACCGAACGCTTGTGGAAACCGTCACGTTGAGCGAGGCCAAGGCGCTGATCGAATGCGCCGCGCAGGAGCAAAGCTTTCTGTTGCTCTCGGCTCCAGGGGTCGGCAAGTCGGACATGGTGTGCCAGGCGTCGGCCGCGGTCGGGCTGGAATGCCGTTCCCTCTTAGGAACGCAGATCGCGGCGGAGGACGTCAGCGGCGTGCCATACATCGTCGGCGAACGTTCGGTCTTCTGTCCTCCGCGTATCCTCCTGCCCGAGTCGCCAAAGCCGTTTTGCCTGTTCCTCGACGAGCTTCCGGCCTGCACGCCCGACATTCAGAAGGCGTTTTATTCCCTCTTGTTAGAACGCCGGCTGGGCGAGCACGGCCTGCCGGCTGGAACTTGGGTCGTCGCCGCGGGGAATCGGTCTCAGGACCGTGCGCTCGTCCGCACGATCAGCAGTGCACTGGTCAACCGCGTGGTGATTCTGGAAATCCGGGCAGACGTGTCGGAGTGGCTGCATTGGGCGAGGCGAGCCGGGGTGCGCCAAGAAATCATGTCGTTTGTGGAACAAACGCCGGCCTGCGCTCTCTCGTCCCGTCTCTGCGCCGGGCATCCCGTTCTCGACCCCCCGCGCCTGGGCGTCGTTATCCCGGGCCTTGGACCTGGTGGAGAAAGCCGATTTTCTCGACGACCAGATCGCCCACGCGCTCGTCGAGGGCCGCGTCTCGCCCGAAGACGTCGCTCCGTTCTGTGAGTGGCGAAATGCCCGCGACCTCGCGGATACCACCCAAGTTGTGTGACACGTAAGAGCAGTCCGATCGATGAGCGAATCCACACCGACGACGCGACAGACAATCACCCTCCGTCAGGCCAAGTCGCTGATCAATGCGATGGCTCACGAGCAGAGTATTTTGCTCCTTTCCTCGCCCGGAGTTGGGAAGTCGGACGTCGTCCGCCAAGCGGCCGCCGACGCGAAGCTTCCCTTCAAATCGCTGCTCGGCACGCAGATCGCCCCCGAAGACGTGAGCGGCATTCCGCGGATCGTCGGCGAACGATCGGTCTTCTGTCCGCCGCGCGCTCTCTTGCCCGAATCGCCCAAGCCCTTCTGCCTCTTCCTCGACGAGCTTCCCGCGTGTGCCCCCGACATTCAAAAGGCTTTTTATTCTTTGCTGCTCGAGCGCCGGCTGGGCGAGCACCAGCTTCCCGCGGGGACCTGGGTCGTCGCCGCCGGCAACCGGGCCGAAGATCGAGCGTTGGTCCGCACCCTAAGCTCCGCGCTCGTCAACCGGGTCTTCCTGGTTCACGTGCGTGTCGACGTAAAGGAGTGGCTCATTTGGGCCAAGGCAAATGGGGTGCGGCCTGAGATCTTGGCTTTTATCGCGTACATGCCGGGAACGCTGATGCGGCCTGTTCCCCGCGACCCGGTCCCTTTCTCGACGCCACGGGCCTGGGCCTCGTTGTCGCGATCGCTGAGCTTGGCAGAAAAACGCGGCGTGCTGTCGCCGAGCAACCGTCGCGCGCTGGCGTTCGGCACCGTCAGCCCGGAAGACGCGGCCATCTTCTGTGCAATGGCCGAAGAGTCGCTCGCCGAGATCAAGCCGATCGAAGACTATTTCGCCGATCCCTCCCTTCTTCCCGAAGCCGACACGGCACGGTGGTTCATCATCCATCGCCTGCGTACGCTCGTCCAGCGGGGTGAGTTGCCGCGCGTTTCCGCCGATGCTGTCAACCGTTTTCTTGCGTCGCTGCCGCAGGAATTTTGCTGCGCCGTGCTCGTCGATCTGGTCGATCAATGGTCGCGATTGGGAGCCTCCGACGCGATGCTGCAGACGTTGAAAGAGGTGACCGGACTGTGAACGGTCTGCCTTCCGAGAAACCAGAGCCGCAAAAGCCCGCAGTCGAAAAGTCGCAACTCGAAACGTTGCGAAACATCGCTGTCGACCGCGCGCGCCAAGCGCTGCGCCTGGCCAGCGCGAGCCTGCCGCACCTCTCGGGATTGGCCCGGCTAGTGCGGCTCAAGCCTAGCCGTCGCGTCGAAGTGGCCGCCGTTTCGGCATCCGGTCTCATCCTGTTCCAGCCCGACGTGTTTGCCAACATTCCCCTTGGCGACGCGGCGTTCGTAATCGCGCACGAGTTGATGCACCTGGCCCTGGACACCCACGGCCGACAAGGTCACGCACCGGCGCTGTTGGCCAATTTTTCGCACGACTTCATTATTAACGACATCCTCCGCGAGGAACTGTCCCGCGATCCGCCTTTGGGCGGCCTGGATTTGCCCCAGCGCGCGAACGGTCGTTCGAAGAGTTAATGGTCGACTTGAGCAAACAGGGAGAGCAGGGGCGGCGCTGCTGGCGTGCGGGGGCTCGCCGCACCATCCGCCTTTCTTCTCCCCGTTCAAACATTTCCCACGCGCTGGAAGACGCCGGACTGGTCGATCCACCCCCCTCGATTGATCTGGACGTCCCCGACAGGCGGATGAGCGCCGGGGATCTCATTCCGCAAGAGCGGGAGGACGAATTCGAACCGGAGATTGGGCCGGAATTGCGCCAGAAGCTGACGGACGCGGTCCGCAGGGCGGCGGCCAAAGCCGCGGCCCTTTCGCAGCTCGGCAAACGAATGGAACAGGCGGCCGACGCACCCTCCGACGCGGGCCCTCCCTTGCGGGGCTCAGCCATGATGCAGGCCATCCGCGACGCTTACGCAGCCCCTTGGGAACTCGCTTTGCAACGCTGGATGGACGCCGTCGCCCCGGGGGAACGCACGTACGCCCGTCCTTCGCGCCGCGGCATGATGGTGGGCAACGTCGTGCGGCCGGGCCGCTTCCGCCACGGCTGGGTCTTGCACATCGTACTCGACACAAGCGGCTCGATGGCCGAGATTCTGCCCAAGGCGCTGGGCGCAATCGCCATTTTTTGCGAAGCATCCAACGTTTCCGACGTGCGTCTCGTGCAATGCGATCAGGAAGTGACCAGCGACCGATGGATTGAGCCCGAGCAATTGGCTGAATTTGAGGTTTCCGGATTCGGCTACAGCGACATGTCGCCGGCGATCCTCCACTTGGCGGCCGACCCCGACGTCGAAGCGGCCCTGGTGTTGACGGATGGCTATATTGACTATCCGAAGGACCCGCCCCCCTATCGGGTGCTCTGGGCGCTCATCGGCGATTACGTCACACCCTTTGCACCTCTTTATGGAGAGGTGGTCTGCTTGCCGCAGCCGCGAGCCTGAAGCCGATATCAGCGACGCGCCCCACCTGCTGCGGGCGCTGAGCCGCCGCCCACTGCCCCTGCGCCACCATTCAAGGGATTCTCGACCGGTGCCCCACCGCCTGTCCCGTTGGTGGGCGGCGTGCCGTTTACCGGAGGCGTCCCATTGCCTGTGCCTGAACCGTTTCCACCCAATCCGTTTCCAATTCCGCCCGTGAATGGTTGCCGCCTATTGGAGTTGCGAAAAACGCCGCACGCCCAAACCGTGTTGGGATTCGTGTTTGATGACGTTGCCGTTGTGGGCGATCTCGGGGCAATTGCCGCCGTTCCGGTTCCCGGCGCGGTGGGCGGCACGACGGCGACCACCCGTCCGATAAAGGCCGTCGGAGGATATGCGACCGAAACATTTCGCAATATTCCCTGCCCGTTTGTGGAGACTTGAAGCGTTCCCAAGTTTGCGGCGACGGGGCCCGTCGTAACAGCGGCGGCGTCACCGCAACTCCCGTATTGGGAAACGACCAACGCGTACTGCCCCGGAGGGAGTCCGGTCACCTGCGCTGACAGTCGATGGGTAGTTGCCATTGCTGTTGTTGTTGTTGCCTGCCCCCGTATTCCCCGTCTGCGGATTGACGCCCTGGGGGGTACCGGTGTTTCCCGTTACGGGATTGGCTCCCCCCGGCGTACCGAGCGGCGGGTTGACAGTCGTTGTGTTGGAGCCGGTGCCGAAGCCACTGTTGCCGAGCCCGATCGTTGGGTTGGCGGTCGTGCCGGTCGCGGTCGTGCCGGTCGGAGTCGTGCCGATCGCGGTCGTGCCGGTCGCGGTCGTGCCGGTCGCGGTCGTGCCGGTCGGAGTCGTGCCGGTCGGAGTCGTGCCGGTCGGAGTCGTGCCGGTCGCGGTCGTGCCGGTCGGAGTCGTGCCGGTCGGAGTCGTGCCGGTCGGAGTCGTGCCGGTCGCGGTGGTGCCCGTCGCGGTGGTGCCCGTCGCGGTGGTGCCGGTCGCGGTGGTTCCCGTGGTGCCGTTCGTCATCCCATTGGCGTTGTTGGCCGATTGCGAGAGGGGAACCGTCGACTGGATTGTCACATACCCCACCTGTCCAGAATTGCTGGAGTTGTTGTTGCCGCTCCGATTGTTCGCGCCGGTTTGTCCCGAAGTCGAATTGCCTTGATTCGTGTTCTGGTTTTGGTTCTGGGCGGTGCCGTAAAGGACGGCAACGACGGAGTTCACGTTCCCATTAGATCCAACTCCGGTGGTTCCGGTCCCCGTTGAGGGGGCCGCGGTCGAACCGCCGCCGAGGCCATCCAGGCCCAATCCAAACCCGCCACCGTTTATCTCGTTCTGTCCTTGTTGATTGGGATTCTGCGCCGCTGTTCCCAATCCGGTCCGCCCCGCCATTGCGGCGCCGTTTTGCGGTTGGCGGCGATTGTTCTTTCGCCGCGTCAGGCGCTGAGTCGTGTTGTTCTGTCTGGGTTGTTCCGGCTCCTGCGTTGCCGTGCTCAACACGCCTCCCTGGCGATCAAGCACGTGCTGTTCAGCCGGGGACAGCGGTTGAAGGTCGGAGTCCTTCGGCCGTGCGATCGCGAGCTTCATCTGCTTGCCGTTGCGGGCGAACCCGAACGGAACGCCTTCACCGGGATCAGTGCTCGAATCAGCGGGATCGACATGTTCATGAACTTGGTCATCGTGTCAGTCGTTTGATGGCCGACAGACGTCATGACGTCTCCCGCCTTGACGCCGGCCTTGGCCGCGGCAGAACCCGGCTGGACGCTATAGACGGTGGGCCGGTCGGCGCTATCCGGAAAAATGGTCATTCCCATCAGCGACATCTGCCGGCCCATCGGCTGCGTGAAATTCCGTTTTCCCCGGCCCATGCCGATACTGAATGCCGACTGATTGGAGTGGGCCGTCAGGTAGTTTTGCAATGCCCGCATGGTGTTCGTTTCGGTGCCGTTCAGGCTGGTTAAAACATCTCCAGTTTTAATGCCGAGTCGGGCCGCATCGCTTTCGGGACGGATATGCTCTACGACCAGTCGCCCCTGGGCATCCGGGCCGACGACTAGGCCTGTGCGGACCATGAAATTGGCCATCGCCGAGGCTAAATTGCCCGCCGGCTGCTCGTTGGCGGTTCCCGCCTGCGCACCGCTCGCCGCGGAGCCGTTTCCGACATTTTGCGGATTTTCGTTCGAACTGTTTGGTTGCTGAGCAGCCCACACCGTTGAGCCCACAGCGGTCAAGACGGCAAGACTGGCCGCAACAGAGTATTTCGTCAACATCGCAGAGACTCCTCCCGCTTGATTGCTGTTCAGTCAACGGCACCGCACCCACACAGGTCATGCAAGGCTCGTGCCGGAGTCGACGAATCCAACGCCACGCATGAACCGTGGCCAAATCTAAGCGTGTCCGATTGTGCGACACCAAGTCGGGAGCAAATTCGTGGGGGGTGAGTCGAGTCTTTCGACGCGCCACTCCATCGTGCCCTGCATGGTACGTCACGGAGACTCGACCCGCCGTACAACTGGTCGCAGAATCGCGCACAGCGATTTAGGTCCATCCGAACCGCGCCAATGGATGAGCTCCGGCCGGAAGGGTCGCGCAGCGACCGAAATCGGGATGCGTTCGGTTAAAGCCTGGCCTTCAGCAAGCCTTCAAAGGTGCGCCACGTATTGCCCACGAACCTGTGGCTCGTGAACTTGAGCGAGGTCCGCGACAGGTGGCCGGAATCGCTCTGCGCTTGTTTCGCAGATGGAACGGGCGCCTTTTCGGCAGGCCTGTCGGGATGCCAGATGATCTGAATGTACTCCGCCCCTAGAAGTAGGACGGCGACTGCGTAATAGCACCAGAGCATAAGGCCGATGAATGAGCCCACCACACCGTACGCGTTGGTGTACTTTGTCCCGATCAGCACTTCGGCCAGAATCTGACGCCCGATTTCCCAGACCGCCGCCGCCACCAGTCCCCCCTGGAATGAGGGACGGAGAGGTGCCGGGTTCTTGGGGATCCAGCGATAAACGAGCGCGAAAAGTGCAGCGTTGACGCAAAAGCTGATGAAGATTTGCAAGGGCCGGCGTAGTGCTCCCAGAATCGGAATCGTCCCGGTCGTATACTGCTCCGACGCCGAGAGGATCAGGCCCCCCACGAAGAGCGCCGCAATTAAGAGGCCCAGTCCACAGAGCATGAGGAAGGCCACAAGCCGCTCAACGAGGACCATCCGTATGGCGCCCTGATTCCTTTGTGTGGCGTGGCCGGGACGCGCCCACGCGGTCAAAGGCTTGCTGGAGTTGGACGAAACTCGCGATCGACGAGAAGAGCATCACGCACAGCGCGATCGGCCCGTGGAAAGTCGACGTGTCGCGCACCTGGTTCAGCGCCTGTTCGACCGCTGCTCCGGCCGAGGATGAAAGATGGTCTCGAACGAGCAGCAGGACGGCTTGCTCGGCGTCTTGTCCAGAGTGTGCAAACTTGAAGAACAAACCGATCCCGGCGATCAGGGTGAGAAGCAACGGGAAGAACGACAGCGCCACATAGTAGGCCACCGCAGCAGCCATTGCTGAACCGTCATCCTCGGACCACCGGTTGTAAGCGGCCACGAAAACCGACACATGGCGTTTGAGCCAACTCATGAATGGCTTCCGTCCCGCGAGCCGACCGGCGCAAAAAAGACAAGGGCGCCCAGACGTCGGTCACGATAACGCGGCTGCAAGGGGCGGCGCGAATCGTCGACGATAAGCGAGACTCGCCGCGCCCACATCCCTGCGGCGGCGACCGCCAATCCATCGGCCAATCGCGGCGCCCGCGGGGAAATCGCCGCTCATGACCGGTGGCCGCGACTCGCTTCAGCGCTGCCCGTTGTTTTCACACCCTTTCCAAGGACGGCCGCGTCTCTGCCAGAGATTTCTGAACCGCTAACTATCGGCGCCTGCTAAGGATTCGCAGCGTCAGTTCTTCTTTAATGCAAAAGGAGGACCTGCGATGGCATCCCTTTTGCTTGAGGTCGTTTCAAAACTCACTCTTGTGAATCGAAGGGGTGGCGGGCATTTCGATTGGCAATGCCGTTGATCCCCACGGACGTGCAGGAATGAAGCTGAAATCACACCTTCTGATGGTTTGCGAAGAATTGAATGAAAACCTCGGAGGAGTAATATGGGCCGCAAGAATATCGAAGCAGCGGAGCTGCGAGAAATGACTGGCACCGACGAATACCAGCCATCACTCAAGGCAAAGAATCACGTTTCCTCCTGGACGCCTTTTTTTATCGGAGTGCTGGTCTTTGTAGGAGGCGTTTCTGCCTACGACGGATACCTTGTTGTCCGAACCGGGACGATGATACGAGATTTCGAGAAGAATCCCGTTGGAGTCTATCTGATCGACTGCGACGACGGCGACACGGATCTGTTTCTGCGCGTGAAGGCTGCCGGCACGCTCGTCACCTTGACCGGCTTGTCGCTTCTGCACCGTCACTCGCGACGGCTCGCGGGGCCCGTGGAACTGGCGCTGGTCCTCTTTCAAGGCGGACTGTTGCTGTTCCTCGAGAATCCATTTTCTTAAGCGACCGGAGCGCGGTTCTGCGACAAGTCGTCGGGCGGATCGAGTCTTCGACACAAGCGAGAGGAATGTCAAGGCATGAAGTCCGAATGACGAAGGAAGCACGAATGTTTTAATGACGGAAATCGATTGTCCGCCAACTGACTGGCTCCTTCATTCGTGTTCCGGGCGTCGTCCGTCGTCATTTGTACTTCGTCCGTTGTCATTTTTTGCTTGCGTGTGTGAACAACTCAGCGCGCGAGCGCTCGCCATCACGAAACCTAGCCGGCCCTGCTTTCGCATTCGTCATTGCATCACATTCGAGCGCCGAGCGGCACGGTCGGCATTTCGAGCCTGCCTTGACTGCCCGCGCGATCCTCGCCGGCGACAGCTGCGGTCGGCTCTGCCGTATCCGCGGCCGGAGCTCGCTGGGAGTGAAGAAACTGTCCCAGTTGCACGAGCTGCGTGCCCAAACTCCCCAGGATGACGCCCGCCAGCACAACAACCGCGAACACAGCGGGAACCCGAGGAATTCCCCGCCGATCGAGCGCCGCGACGAAGGGGGCGAGAATGAAAGCCAATAGGATGGCCACTGCGGCGGGAAGGATAACGGGCTTGGCCCATGCCAGGCAGGCGATTACCAACACGACCAGCACGAAAGTGATCGCATTTGGCGGAATTCGCGCCCGCGCCCTCCCGGAGCGGCTCACCACGGCTTCAACCGCCACCCGAGGATAAATCCGACGGCGAAGCACGCAATCGCAACTGTCTCGGGTCGTTCCCGCGTGTATTCGCGGACGTACTGGATTACATCCTCAACCGGGCGCATTTCATTTTGTGCATGAATCGCACCCCCCTCCTCACGGCTAGCCTGTTGGCTCCGCTGCTGGTCTGCCTCGCGGGAAGCCTGTTGGGTCCGTTGCTGGTTCATCTCAATATCTCCCTGGTGCTCTGGCCCATTAATCGTTTCGATTTTTGGGGTAAGTCAACGACACGAATGCGATGCGGTCACTGAATTCTAGGCGCCGATTCACTGGAAGTGCTTTGCCGACGTAAACGGCTCTTCGGGATCGCGCAGGCTTTCCGCCGGGTGACTCGACCTCCGCAACATTTCCTTTAAACGCTCAATATTCTGCGTCCACTCCACCCGAGAAGACTCAAACAGGTTCGACACGCCGCGTAACCACCAGACTCCGCACGCGACACAAACCACTCCGACGACCAAGGCCAGGGCGAAGGTCGACCAAACGGCTTCCAGCCACGTCAATCCGCCGACGTCCCTAAAGACTAAGGCAATTCCAGCCAGGGCGACGGGGACGCAACTCAGGGCCACGACGATTCCGACACCGATGGCGATCAGCGGAGCCCCCAACTTGGTCCGCAGTTGTTGGCAATCCAACATCAGGAGTCGCAGTTGAAGCTGGGCCAGCGTAACGGCATCATGCAGCAAGTGAGCCATGTTCCGGGCGGCGGACCGGGTGCTGCTAAAGGTGGAAGGGTGCGCGGCGGTGCCGCGCCCGTTCGATCGATCTTTCATCTTCGTTTGATCCACCATGCGACCATGACTCCTACGATAAAGGCGGCTGCCAGCGAGGGGGCCGGGTGGTCGATAATGTATTTTTCGGCCGCCGCCGCGTATTTGAGCGCTTCGTCCGAAATTCCCTCCGCGCGGCGTGATCCGGATTCCTTGCCGCCGAGCGGAACATCATCCGCAAGCCGATTCTTCATAATCATTTTCCCTCACCTCCCGCCGGACGGCGGTAACTGGTTCCTGGCGATTGGGTCCCTGGCGTTTGGCTGCCTGGAGACTGACCGGACGAGGGCGGCCGCGGCGACAGAAATTGGTTCAGTTGCTGCTTCGCCAGCGCTAATCCCACTCCCCACAAGAGATCGACCGCCATTTTGCCCAGGCTCGGACCGGCCGACCCTTTCGCCGGCGCGGCCCGATCTGTTACGACGACTTGGCGATGCTTTGCCAGCTCGGCCAGTTTTTCGAGATCGACGGTGACCCAGCGAACTTTGGAGGGGACCAGCAGGTAACCCGCCAGAGCCGCCGCCCCCAGACAGAGCCAAGGCGCGCTCTGAAAATACGAATGCCAATCGAGCAGGCCGCGCGTGTTCTCCACAAAGCTGTCGACATCCGCATCCATGTGCGAGCGTAACTGGCGCATCTCTTCGCGGAGCTGTTCTGCGGCGCTCGTGGGGTTTTTCATGGCCAAGACCCTGGCTCCCTTTTTGGCGATACGGGCTCAGCGGCCCCGCAGACTGAGGCCAAACAACAGTCCCACGAAAACGCCGATGCCGAAACAGACGGCGACCGATTCGGATGGCCGTCGGCGGACCATCTCCTCGGCCTCGTCGTAGTTCTCCCGTAATGTGTCCATCGCCTGCCGGGAACCGTCCTGAATTCTTTGAGCGGCGTCTTGAACGTACTGGCGGGCGTCCTCGACTGCTGTGCCGATCGTTGCCGCACCGTTCGCTGTCAATTGATTGAGGTATTCCTCAACGGCCGAGCGTGTTTCACCCGTCTTACGCTCGATCAGGCCGACGAGTTGATCGACATTGCCGTTGAACGACTGCACATCGTCGTTTGTCAGTTGACCCCACCGCGAGCGAAGCTTGCCCTTGATCTCGTTCCAATTGCCCTTAAGCATGGTTTGATTGATCATCGTGCGACTCCTTCAGCGTCTTGTGTTCAGTAGCTTGCATCCCTTCCGGAGAGCTCCCACGCAACGGAGCGGAACGAACTGCCCGCTCGAAAATCTGCTTTCCCCTCTTCGGAAGGACGGTGAGGTCTGGGAGCAAGCGTTATGCCAAGTCCCTAACGATTTGTTTTTCTTGGCAAGATGGCCCCCGGGTTGGTTCCAACCTTGGATTAGAGAGATGTCCTCCGGCAGCTTCGACCAAGTTTAAGGACAGTGCGCCTCGAAGCGCGGCGGTGCTGAGGCGAAACTGGTCATTCGTGGACCACGGTGCTTGTTTTGACGGCAAGCCGGAGAGTCGGGGACTGGAGATCCTGAGTGCAGGCCTCCTCACCGAGCCCCCTCCCGGCCCAAAAATGAAGGCGGCTGGCCTCGATGGCATTGCGTTTGCGTCTCACCGGGCACATCACAAGGAAAAAGAGGAGCCAAATGGGGCTCATTTTATTAATCATCTTGGTGTTGTTGGTACTGGGCGCTGCCCCCTCGTGGCCTTACAGCCGGGGGTGGGGATATTACCCGAGCGGCGGTCTGGGCCTGATTTTGATCATCGTTTTGATCCTTGTGCTGATGCAAAGGATCTGACTGGCCGGGCTGATAGGTGCGAACCGATTAGGAGCGACCCGATGAATCGTGTTTCAAGGCAATCGAAGCCGTCGGCGACGCCGGCAAAAACAGACGGAATGGCTTCCGGCCTGTCACGAGAAAAACTCATTGATTTGTTGAATGAAGATCTCGCGCGGGAGTATCAGGCCATCATCGCCTACGTCGTCTATTCGCAGGTCCTCAAGGGGGCCGCGTACATGAACATCGCGGGCGAGCTCGAAAAGCACGCGGCCGAAGAGCTGCAGCACGCCTTGATTGTCTGCGCACAGATCGATTACCTGGGGGGCACGCCGACGGTCGAGCCGAAACCGGTCAAGCTCTCCGACGATGCCAAGGAATTGCTGCGCTTCGATCTGGACAACGAGATCGAGACGATCCGCAACTACCGCGAGCGGGTCAAGCAATGCGAGAAGCTCGGCGAGTTTGCGATCGCCGAGCACATTCGCAAGCTACTCGTCAACGAACAGGATCACGCGATTGATCTGGCGACGGCGCTAGGGATCGACGTGCCGGAGGTGCCGTCATGAGACAGGCAAAACGTACCCTCTTCATGATTGCCGCAACCACCCTTGTCGCCAGCGGTATGGGAACGCCGGCCGCGCACGCACAGGGAACGACCTATCCAGGCTATTACAGCCTCACGCCCAGCCCGACGTACTACAACCTGCCGAATCCGTACGATCGCGATACGTATATGAACCCGAATCCCTTTCCTTCTTACAGGTCCCGCGCGACGTACGAGGAGCCAGCTTACCGGCGGGCGGCCTATCCGCCGAACGCGTATGCCCCGCCGCCGCCGCCGTTCGGCTTCTACGGCTATGACGGGAACTATCCCACCCAGGGATATTATTATGGCCCCGGACCGTTTGTTTACGGCCATTACGGTCGCGCGGGCCGGATGGCGTTTCGGTATGGCTGGTGGTGATAGACGTTAGGATGCGCGTCGGCGGGTGCCGGACCGCCGTTTGCGGCGGCCGTTGGAGGACTTGGCGGACGAAGCGCGGTCTTGACGGGTCTGCGCCATCGACTTCCGCAGGGCATCCATCAGGTTATACACGGCTGGTTCCTCTTCCTCTTTCGGCGTGACGATGTCGCGGCCGTGCACCTTCGCGTCGATCAACTTGCGGACGTCCTCTTCGTACTGGTCGACGTAGTGCGAAAAATCGAAGTGCTTGTCGGTCCAGCTCTCGATCAGCTCCTCGGCAAGCCCCAGGCTCTTGTCGCTGGCGGCGACACGCGAAGGTTTGGCGGCCGGTGGCTGCTCGATCTCGGCCGCGTAATTGAGCATGGCCATCTGCAGTGCGCCGGCGTAGGGTCGCACGAGGACGACCTGTTTCCTGCCCGAAAAGACGATCTCACCGACCCCGCACCGCTGTAAATGGTCCAAGGCTCGCACCAGAACGGCATACGGCTCCTTTGCTTCCGCGCCCGCCGGCGCCAGGAAATACATCCGCCCGTCGAAATAGATCGGATCCAATTCCTGCGGCCGCGATGAAGGCGTCGATGGTCAGCGAACGCTCTTTTTCGCTCCGCAGCTTGTCCAGCTCCTCGGGCTCGAACTCGACGTATTGGCCAGGGCTGTATTCGTAGCCGGAAATGATCTCGTCGTTGCTGACTTCGCCGTGGATCGGGCAAACCTTCTGGTAATGAATCCGGCTGTGGCAGGTCGCATGGAGTTGATGGAAGGCGATCGGCCCCTGGTCCCTGCGCGTGCGCATTGAACGCCTCGACGGGGAAACACGACCAAGCCAAATCGCAGCATGCCTCTCCAGCTTGCGCGGGATTTGGCTTCCTTTTTCTTGTCTTTTTCTTGGTCCCTGGTTTTCACGGCCATTTTTGCGACTCCATGAGACGATTTGCTTCCCGACGCCATCCTCAGCCCAGAACGAGCGAACGGGGATTGGGCAAATCCGTTTGAATGGACCTTTGGCAGCTTTTGTGCCAGCTCGACCTGGGAAACGGCATGTATTATGCAATTATCGAGTACGCTCTCGCGGAGCATGCCCCATGAGCCTCAAGCAGTATCGCAAAAAACGGCACTTCGCCCGCACGGCCGAGCCGAAGGGAAGCCGCGTCGCATCAAGCAGGGGCAGCGTTTCGTCGTTCAAAAGCACGCCGCCAGCCATTTGCACTATGACTTTCGCTTGGAACTGGACGGAACGCTGAAGAGTTGGGCCGTGCCCAAGGGCCCATCTCTGGACCCCGTTCAAAAACGGCTGGCCATCCAGGTCGAGGACCATCCACTCGAATATGCCGATTTCGAGGGGACCATTCCGGCCGGCGAGTACGGCGGCGGGACCGTCATGGTCTGGGATCGCGGCACCTGGTTGCCCGAAGGTGATCCCGAAGCGGACTACCGGGCCGGGCGACTCAAGTTCAGTCTCGACGGCCAAAAGCTCAAAGGAAGCTGGGCCCTCGTCCGGACCGCCCAGCACGGCAGTCGCACGCCGCAATGGCTGCTCATCAAGCACCGGGACGCGGCCGCGACGCCCGTGACCAAGGGAAACATCCTCGACACGATGCCCAACAGCGCGGCGACAGGCCGCACGCTCGACGAAATCACCGACGGAGCCGCGGCGCACCCCAACGGCAAGCGGCGACCCGCCAAGCGGGGGTCCGCCAAACGGCCGGCGGCGGCCAGAAAAAAAGAGCCATCGCAAGTAGAGCAGGCCGAACAGGACGCCGCAGTCGGACAATGGTCATCAGCAATCGAAAACGCAGCCGTCCGGCACGGCGCGCGAACAAGTCGGGGCCGCCAATTGGCAAAACTGGCCGGAGCCAAACGACGGCCTATGCCCAAGAAGCCGCAAGCTGAGCTGGCCACGCTCGTCCCCACACCGCCCAAGGGGACGGAATGGCTACACGAGATCAAGTTCGACGGATACCGCATGTTTTGTAGCGTTGACAAGGGGGCGGCCCGATTTGTCAGCCGCAACGGCCAGGACTGGACCGCTCGATTCGCGTCGCTGGCGCAGGCGGCCGCCAAGCTGCCGGTCGGAGCAAGCCATCCTCGATGGCGAGGTCGTGGTGCTCGACGCCCACGGGGTTAGCCAATTCCAACTTCTGCAAAACGCGATGGGCACGCAGAAAAATGGCCATGACGCCCCCGTGCTATTACGCTTTCGACCTGCTTTACCTGGATGGCTTACGATCTGACAGGAGTGCCGCTCGAGATGCGGAAGTCGCTGCTGCAATCTTTCTTGGAAGGGGCACACGTTTCGTCCCCTATTCGACTCAGCGAACACGTGGTGGGAACGGGAGACGAGTTCCGGCACCAGGCCTGCCGCGCGCAGCTCGAGGGAATCGTCTCCAAGCGGCGGAACAGCCTCTATCGTCCCGGACGGGAAACCGACTGGCTGAAGTGCAAGTGCCGTCAGACCGAGGAATTCGTGATCGGCGGCTACACACGGCCCGAAGGCTCGCGCATCGGCTTTGGCGCCCTTCTCCTGGGTTACTTTCGGCCCGACGGACGGCTGGCCTACGCCGGACGCGTGGGAACCGGGTTCGACACGCGGCTGCTGCGAGACATCACGCGGCGGCTCAAGGGACTGAGTACAATCGCAGCGCCCCTTTGCCGAGACTCCGCCGGGCGTGCGGGCCAGCGGCGTGCGCTGGGTCCGACCGGAGCTCGTGGCACAAATCGAATTCAGTAACTGGACCGACGCCGGCATCTTGCGGCAGGCCTCCTTTGAGGGGCTGCGCGAAGACAAGCCGGCCCGCGAAGTCGGCCTCGAGCTTCCGGCCAACGTCCCCCATTGAGAATCGAACAAAGGAACCGCCATGCTGCGGCCAAGTCCAATTCCCAAGTCGAGCCCGCGGTCGAAATCGTCGGCGGCCGAAGAGCTCTATGGCGTCCGCTTCACTCATCCCGACCGCGTCGTGTTTCAAGACGCCGGGATCACAAAGCGCGATCTGGCAGATTATTGTGCCGCGGTGGCCGATTGGATGCTGCCGCACCTTGTCCATCGGCCGCTGACCTTGGTTCGTTGCCCGGAAGGGACGGGCAAGCCCTGCTTTTATCAAAAGCAGCCTCCTCAAGGTCTGCCGCGAAAGCGTGAAGCGGATGCCGATTCGCTTCAAGGAGGGCTCCTCCGTCGGCGTCTACGTCGAAGACTTGAAAGGGCTGCTGGCGCTGATCCAGTTCGGCGTGCTGGAAATTCACGCTTGGCAGGCGAGCGTCGGACGATATCGAGCGGCCCGACCGGATCGTGTTCGATCTCGACCCTGGGGCCGACGTCGCATGGTCCGCGAGTGGTGGACGCGGCCCTGCTGCTCCGCGATTCTCTCAAAGAGCTCTCTCTGGTCAGCTTCGTCAAAACGACGGGGGGCAAGGGGCTGCACATCGTCGTGCCGATCGAGCCCCAGCGTCCCTGGTCGGAAGTCAAAGAGTTCTCCAAGGCCATGGCGCAGGCGCTCGTCGTCGCCGATCCGAGCCGCTACACGCTGTCGATGTCGAAGGCGGCCCGGCCCGGAAAGATCTTCATCGATTACCTGCGCAACGAACGGGGCGCAACGGCCGTCGTCGCCTATTCCCCGCGGGCCCGAGCCGGAGCGCCGGTCTCGCTTCCCCTCGATTGGAAGGAACTGCGAAAGACGCGGGCCGGAAACGCGGCGACCGTCGACAACGTGCTGGCCGCAATTAAAAAAGCGGTCTCGCGATCCTTGGAAGGATCTGATTGAAGGTCCGCCAGGCTATCAGCGACGCGCGCGCTGCAGGCCGTTCTGAGCATCCAGCCGGGCGGTACCGTTCGGTCTACCGGCGGGCCTGCGAAGTCCGCGAGGACTCGTGCGTCAGCCCCGAAGCGGAACGGGCGTTAGCCGGGTCGAGCGACCGGCCGAGCGCCCGGTTTTGTTACAAAGCGCTCGATTTTGGAACACTTTTTTGGAGTTTATTGGGGTTTTTTGGGGTGTAAAAAAGAGGGAAACCTGAAGGTCCCTAAAACCTGGGAAAACGGTGCTGTAAACTGGGCACGTCAGCCCTCAACGTAACCGATCATGTTCATGTCTCTCCGCCAACGTCAAGAATTCACGTTGAGTGCCACGGCCACGCCTTTACGGGGTTCGCACTAGGACGGCTTCATGACGAGCCGGAACCGCAGTGCGGCGTTCTCGAAAAAAATCTCGGGGGGCAACTTGTCGCCGAAGCGCTGGAAAAAGCGGTCGCGCGTGTCGGCTTCGGCCATCCAGGCGTCTCGGTCGACTCCCAGCAATTCCTCGGCCGCGCGGCCGGTGATGCCGATCTCGCTCAGCCCCAGCGATTCGGGCCGCGGAACCAGGCCGGCCGGCGTCTTGACGGCGTCAACCTCGCCGTGAACGCGGGCCACCATCCACTTCAGCACGCGCATGTTCTCGCCGAATCCGGGCCAAAGCCAATGGCCGGCCGAGTCTTTGCGGAACCAGTTGACGTGGAAAACACGGCGGCATCATTTTGCCGCCGCGCTCGCCCATGTGGATCCAGTGCCGCCAGTAGTCGGCCATGTGGTAGCCGCAGAAGGGAAGCATGGCCATCGGGTCGTGGCGCAGCTCGCCGACTTTTCCCTCGGCGGCGGCCGTCTTCTCGCTCGTCATCGAGGCGCCGACGAAGGTCCCGTGCCGCCAGTGAAACGCCTCGTAGACAAGCGGAATGGTCGTGGAGCGGCGGCCGCCGAAGAGGATGGCGTGGATCGGCACCCCCTCGGGCTTTTCCCAGTCGGGCGAGATCGAAGGGCACTGCGACGCCGGGCGCCGTGAAGCGGCTGTTCGGATGGGCGGCCGGCGTCTTGGATGCGGGCGTCCACGGGCTGCCCCTTCCAATCGAACGCCGTCGCAGGAGCGGGGCCGTCCATCCCCTCCCACCAGACCGTGTTGTCGCGGCAGCAGGGCGACGTTGGTGAAGATCGTGTTGGCGCGGCAGGCGAGCATGGCGTTCGGATTGGTCGCCAGGCTCGTGCCGGGGGCGACGCCGAAGAATCCGGCTTCCGGATTGACGCCGTAGAGCCGGCCATCGGGTCCGAACTTGAGCCAGGCGATGTCGTCTCCCACCGTTTCGACGTTCCAGCCCGCTTCGCGATCGGCCTTCGGGCGGCACGAGCATGGCAAGATTGGTTTTCCCGCAGGCCGACGGAAAAGCGCCCGCGATATAGGTCTTGCGGCCGCTCGGCTCGGTGATGCCGATGATCAGCATGTGCTCGGCCAGCCATCCCTCCTTTTGGGCCATCACGCTGGCCAGCCGCAGCGCGAAACATTTCTTCCCCAAGAGCGCGTTGCCGCCGTAATTCGAGTTGACGCTGATGACGAGATTCTCGTCGGGGAAATGGCTGATGTAGCGGTTGGCCGGATCGAGCGTGCCGATGCTGTGGATGCCCTTCACGAATTCGCCCGTCTCGCCGAGCTCCTCCAGCGCGACCTGTCCCATGCGCGTCATGATCCGCATGTTGGCGACGACGTAGGGGCTGTCGGTCAGCTCGACGCCGACCCGCGCCATGGGACTCTTGGGCGGCCCCATCAGATAGGGGATCACGTAGAGCGTGCGGCCCCGCATGCAGCCGGCCAGAATGGGCTCGAGCACGGCGTGCATCTCGGCCGGGTCTCGCCAATTGTTTGTCGGCCCGGCATTGGCGGGATCGGGACAGCAAATGAACGTCCGGTCCTCGACCCGCGCGACGTCGTTGACGTGGCTCCGTGCGTAATAACAGCCGGGATGCTTCGACGGGATCAAGCCGGATCAGGCTCCCCTCAGCGACCATCCGCCCATACAGCTCCTCGATCTCGCGGCGCGAACCGTCGCACCAGTAGACGGCCTGCGGCTTGGTGAGGGCCGCCACGTCGTCTACCCAGGCGCGAAGCCGCTCAGGGGCCATTGCAACATCCATGCTCGCGCTCACGGAATTAGCTCGCCGCCGCAAAGTTCGAGAATCGTGTTGACAAACGCCTTCAGCTGCGCGCACATGTTGACAGCGACGGACAAATCCTGATCTCGCAAAATGCGCGCCGCATCACGCCACTTGACGTAGTCTCCTCGCCGCTTGCCACGCCTGAAAATCTCCCGGATTCGGTGAGATGGCGGGTTTCCTTGATCGACCGTTTCGGGATCAATCGCGGGAGTGCTCAGATTGTGGCCAGCGAGGCGTTGGATTCTCGCTCCAATAGGGAAGCAACCATGCCTCAAATTCGTACTGAGCGGCGTGTGGATGGAACCGCGGCTCACCGCCAACCCATTGTCGCATCTTCGATTTAGCGTCGTGCGCACTCACGAAATCGTTGCCGCCAGTGTACACGTCAGTCAGGGCAATCACGGCGTCCGCGGGCTGTTTGCGATCTACCAGGAGTCGCTCGACTTCGCGTTTCAGTTTGCCCGATTTTGGTAATCGGCCGTCATACGGAACGGGTTTGAGCTTCGGCATTTTCCCTGGCAAACGTGGTTCCAAGAACTCTCGCAAGACAGGGAAAAAAGCCTTTTCAGTATTACCCTCGATGAGAATAGCAATTCTCACTCCTGCCCTCCGACACGCCCCCCGATGCGTCCCATTCGCCAGACTTCGTCGAGCGTATATTCCCTAAGCCACTCCTCGATGTCGAATTCGTCGGCCCATCGCGCTTGGGCCGTCCCGTCCTCGGCAAATCCATTGCCAAAACCTCCGAAGGCTGGAGAAATCGAACAAGGGCGTCGGACTGTGTGGCGATGATCAGTTGCGTCCGCTGGGATGCTTCGCGCAACAATCCGGCCAGCAGGCTCAGAAGCTCCGGATGAAGACTCGTCTCCGGTTCATCCAAGAGAGTGAGCTTTGTGGCAGCAGGCGTCTGCAAGAGCGTTACGAGCCAGAGGAATCGCAATGTCCCTTCGGAAAGCTGGTTCATGTACAGGGGGCGGGAGAACTGCGAGTCTTTCCACGTCATCGCGATCACTCCTGCCGCAACTGGCAGTAGCTCCATTCCCCTGAAGGTGGGAAAGGCCGCACGCACTGAGTCTTCGATCGCATCAAAGCGATCACGGTGCGATTCGCGTAGAAAGTAAAGGCAAGAGAATAGAATCCTCGCCATTAATCCCGGGCCCAGTTACTGGCCGAAACTGTTGGGGACTTCGGATGGGCGCGTTTCGGGAAACGCCGAATGGTCGGTAGTAACTGCACGACGCGAGCTGATCCCGGAATGCTACCGAAACGCGTTCTGGGTCTGATACCCAACCAAGTGCGCTCTCAACGGTTGAAACTGGCCAGCCGACATTGACGAATTTGCCTTCTCGCTGACTAAAAAACTCGATCCCGGGGCCGGCTTTCCTGAACAACGTGGCGGTCTTGCCGGTCTGGATCTGCGTTTCTTGAAGTTCCTCGCCGGCAATCTCATATGACGGAATTTTCTGACTCACAACAAGCTCGTAATCGAGCCGCGCGCTCGCCCACATCGAGCGATAGCCCAAACGAAAGTTGCGACGATTTATCGAGCGTCAAGACGCTCGAGATTCCCCCAAGATCGCCCAGGAATTGATTCAGTCCGCGCACCGTCGATGCTGCCAGCAAACTGAATACTTCAAGGAGCGAAGTTTTGCCGCACCCATTAGCACCGATCAGGACGTTGAGCGGCCGCAATTCCAGCTCAAGCCGGCGCAATCGCCGAAAGCCTTTGAAGGAAAGCTTTGTGAAATGATTCATCTGCGGTCCTCTTGAAGTCGCCCGTTGAACGTGACCGCTGCTCGGAATGGCGCTTCGACTGATTGCCGCTGCCCTTTTCAACAGTCTACTTCAAGTCATGATAGTTCGCCGATACGAACTTCGGCCACTGCCACGGGTTCGCCCGGCGATCAAGAATGAACGCATCTTGTGCCAAAGGCCGACCAGAGGAACGTCGAGGTATCTCAAACGCGGCGGATTGCGAGAAACTGCTCGACCCGCATGACGATCCGCTCGTGTGCGTCCTCAAAGACGTAATGGCCGGCGTCAGGCAGCCGCAGCGTTTCGGCCTGGGGAAACCGCTGCTGGAATTCGCTCGAGAAAGTCGGTGGTGAAGCACCAGTCGCGCTCGCCCCAGACGAAAAGCATGGGGCGATTTCGGAACTGGGGCAGCGATTCCTCGATCGCGGCGAGGGTCGTGATAGCTCGGATGCGACGTCGAGAGCGGGATGTCCTGGATGAAACGCAGCACGGCGATGCGGTCGTGCCAGGTGCGATAGGGCGCCAGGTAGCCGGCCCGCACGGCCGGCGTGATCCGTTCGGGCTTGCGCCACGGCCATGCGGAGTGCCGCCAGCGAAAAGCAGATTCAGACCCGCGGACGGCCAGTGCCCCGAGCACGGGAATCGCGGCAGACGGCAATCCGCAGCGGGATTCGTGTCGAACGAAAGGCCGCCGTGTTGAACAGCACGAATCGCGAAAACCGCTCCGGCAACGCGGCCGCCGCGCCCATCCCGATCGCACCGCCCCAATCGTGGGCGAAAAGCGTGATGTCCCGCAGGTCGAGGCCGGTGACGAACCGTTCGAGATTCGCCACATGCTGTGCCAGGCGATACGGGATAATCCTGCGGCTTGTCGGAAAAGCCGCAGCCGATGTGATCGACGGCCAGGACGCGATAGTGGGGCGACAGGGCCTTGATCAGGTTTCGCCAGGCAAAGCTCCAAGTGGGATTGCCGTGGACCAAGAGCAGCGTCGGCCCCGAACCCTCGTCGACGTAGTGATACCGCAGTCCGTCGAGATCGAAGAACTGCGACGCGGAAGGGGTACTCGGCCTCGAACCCTGCTCGCGTCGGAAGTGCTGGCTCGTGGACCAGATACACCATTGCGTCCCGCATAATCGGGCCGCTTCAATGTCGAATGAGACCGGCAGTTTACGCCGCCAGCTCCGTAGCCGCCGCTTTCTCCAAAGCGTCGAGCAAGTCGACGATGTCTTCGGCCTCATGAGCGGCCGTCACGCCGATTCGCAGCCGCGACGTCCCGGCCGGAACCGAGGGAGGCCGCATCGCCCCCACGAGAAAGCCGCGTTCCTCCAGCCGTCTGCGCGACCAGCAGGGCCGACCGCGGGTCGCGTAGAAGGACGGGGACGATCGGACCCGTTCCGCCGCGGACTGTTTCCAGCCCGAGCGCCGCGATTCCCTGACGCAGTCGCTGCGCAAGGCTCAAGAGCTTTTCACGACGCGCCGGTTCGGCCTCGATCGATATCCAGCGCCGCGCAAGCCGCCGCACAGGCCGCGGGGGGCGCCGCCGTCGAGAAAATTTGCGTCCGCGCGCGGTTCCACAGCCAGTCGACCAATGTGCGGCTGCCGGTCACGAATCCCCCCAGCGAACCGATCGCCTTGCTCAACGTGCCGACGCGGACGGCGACTTTGTCCTCGACTTCCAGCAGCTCGGCGACGCCGCGTCCGCGCCGGCCGAAGACGCCCGTCGCGTGCGCCTCGTCGACCAGGAGCTGCGCGCCGTGTCTGGCGGCCAGGGCGCACAGCTCGACCAGCGGCGCCAGCACGCCGTCCATGCTGAAGACGCCGTCGGTCACGATCAGCCTGCGACGGACATCTGGGCCTCGCGAAGATGCGTTTCGAGCCCGTCGAGCCGATCGTGGTCATACACGTAAAGCGTCGGCCCCGCTCAGCCGGCAACCGTCGATCAGGCTGGCGTGATTGAGGCGGTCGGAACAGATCAGGTCGCCCTGCTCCCACGAGCGCGGTAATTGTGCCGACATTGGCGGCAAAACCGGTCGGAAAGAGGAGGGCAGCTTCCTGCCCCTCGAACTGGGCCAGCCGCAATTCCAGACGCTCGTGCCAGGGCGAACGGCCGACGACGAGCTGGCTCCCTCCCGAGCCGGCGCCGCATTCCGCCGCTGCTCTGCTGGGCCGCCTCGATCACCCGCGGATCTTGCGACAGGCCGAGATAATCGTTCGAGGCGAAGTCGCGCAGCCGGCGGCCATCGACCTCGCACCAGCCGCCCGGCCGCCGCAACACCGTCCGCCGCTCGCGCACGAGCCCTTGCTCGGCAAGCCACGCCAACTCCTCGTCCATCCAGGGAAAAGTGGCGGACATGCGATAAAGACTGCTGTAATGAGGAACGGTTGTGTTCGGCGATGATGGCAGTCCAGATGCGGACTCATGCATCATGCGGTCGGGTCAAAGTTGCGGCCGATGTAAGCAGGATGATGCGCTTTATGGATACTCGTCGCAAGCGGTGACGACGGTGTCACGTCAGCGAGATGCGATGATTGCTCAGCCGCTCGGCACCGGTCTCGGTGATCAAGTAATTGTGCTCGAACCGCATCCCGCCGACGCCCGTCTCATACGAGCCCGGCTCGAGCGTCACGACGTCGCCCGCCAATCAGCACGTCCTCGCTTTCCGGGACGAAAATCGGCGGCTCCGGATGGGCCAGGCCGATGCCGTGGCCGGCGTGGTGCGGCAGCGGGGGCGCGGCCCGCGTCGGTGAACGCTCCGGAAACGGCGGCGTAAACGTCGGCCGCGCGCGTGCCGGCCCGCAGCACCGATTCGCCCGCTCGCAGGGCCGCCACGCAAATCTGAAACGTCTCCTGCTGCTTCATCGTCGGCACGCCGACGGCGATCGTATTCGTAAAGTCGCTGCGATAGCCGTTGAGCACGACCGAGAAATCGAGAATGAACAAGTCGCCCAACTGCAACCGATACGAAGTCGGCAGCCCGCCGAGATGGGGCTGTTTGATCGTGGTCGCGCGGAAGTCGCCGTAAATCAGGCCGGGCCGGGCGGCGGTCGCCATGGCCGCAGCTCTGCACCTCGCGGAAGACGTCCATTTCGGAGATGCCGGTCCGCAGCGACGTCCCAGGCCCGTGCATGGCCGGCGTCGGTGGCCCGCATGCATTGCCGCAGGAGGGTGATCTCGTCCGGCTCCTTCTGGCGGCGGCAGTGCGCGAATCTCGGTCCCCAGGCTCAGCCGCAGTTGGCAGCCGACGGCGGATTGCGCACGTCGCGAAGCGGAAGAACTTCCCACGCGGCGACCGGGAGCCATTCGGTCTCGACGAGTCCCGGCCGGCCGGCGAGTCGCCGTCGCCACCTGTCTGAGCGCCTTGACCAGCGCGTGATCGCGATTGCCTGCCGAATGCTGGTGGTCGTACCACGTCTCGACGACTTCGCGATCGACGTGCGGGTCATTCGCGCTTGAGCCGCTAGTGCCAGGTTGTCGCTACAACAGCGTCGCGCCGTTGTCTCGCTCCAACAGGAGCAAGCCCCGTTCGCCGGCGGAAAAGCTGAGCGGATGCACCCAGAAGTTCGACAGATAATGGACGTGCCGCGGGTCGGCGATCAGCAGCCATTCGACGTCGGCGGGAACGCTTTCCCACAAGCGGCGGCGACGCGACGCGCAACCCTCTTTCGTCAACATCCAACCGGTTTCCTGCTGCAATCTCTCGAGGTGATTTCAAAACCGTGGGGCGAGCTGCCAGCTTGCCCGTTCGAGCTTACGCATGAGAGTTCCGGGCAAGCTGGCAGCTTACCCCACGAGCCGTCGTCGCCTTTGGAAACCGCCCTTACTCGAAGCCCTTGGCCGCCAACCAGCGTTCCGCATCGAACGCCGCCATGCAGCCCGATCCGGCCGCCGTCACCGCCTGGCGATAATAATCGTCGGCCACGTCGCCGGCGGCAAACACTCCTTCGACGCTCGTATACGTCCGCGCCGGAGTCGTCCACTTGATGTAGCCCTTTTCCGTCAACTCGAGCTGGCCGCCCAAAAAGTCGGTGTTCGGCGTGTGACCAATCGCGGCGAAATAACCGGACGCGGCCAGCTCTTCTGACCGGCTTTCGTCCGTGGTGCCGCGAATTCGCACGCCGGTGACGCCCTCCTTGTCGTTCCCCAGCAACCTCGTCGATCCGCGAGTTCCATTTCACCTGGATCTTGGGGTTGGCCAAAGTCCGGTCCGCCATGATCTTGCTGGCTCGAAACTTGTCTCGGCGATGAACGAGGTACACCGTCGAGGCGAACTTCGATAAGTACGTTGACTCTTCCATCGCGCTGTCGCCGCCGCCGACGACGACCAGCGGCTTGTTGCGAAATCGCGGCAGCGCTCCGTCGCAGACGGCGCACGCGGAAACGCCGCGGTTCTTGAACTGTTCTTCCGACGGCAGACCGAGATAATTGGCCCTCGCGCCAGTGGCAACGATCACCGACTGACTCTCGATCTGCTGGCCACCGAGCAGCTTGAGCCGGAAAGGGTGCCGCCGGAAATCGACCTCGACGACGTCGTCGGTCACGATCCGCGTACCGAAGTTGACCGCCTGCTGCCGCATCAGCTCCATCAGTTCGGGTCCGGCGATGCCGTGCCCGGTGTGCGGCGGCATGTACCTGCGACGGTCCTTCTCGATTGCCGAGTCGAGGTACTCGTCGAGGCGACCGGCCGCAAACCCTGGATAGTTTTCAACTTCGGTTGTGAGCGCGAACTGACCGAGGGGGAGCGTCCCTTTCAGGCGGTTCTCTTCGATCACCGCCCCTTCAATGACCAGCGGTCGCAGATTGGCCCGCGACGCGTAAATGGCGGCAGCCCAGCCGGCCGGCCCGGAACCGATGATCACAACGTGTTCGGTGCCTTCGCATCACGGCGGACCTTCTCCTTCATGTAGCGCTAAATCACGCTCAGCGAACGATACCGGAGCGGTCAAGGGCTCGCAACTGATGGAGTTCCCGCCGATCGATTGCATTCGATCGTGCATCGCGACAGGGCTGAATCGCGACAACTGCTCGACAGGGATAGAAGATCGATTGGACAGGCGCAAACAAAAAAGGCGTTCCGATCAACACGGTTGGTCGGAACGCCTTCTAAAATCCAGGTAGCAAGTGCGGGCCAACGCTTGCTTCCCGGCATTTTATAGGTATTGCATTCGATGTGCCGAAATGTTGCGAAACGTCTACTTTTCTGTATCATCAATACATGTAAATGACTTTACGTCGCAGGTGGTCGATTTCAGCCGACCGCTGTAAACGTTGGGTAACCGTATGAAATTAATACAGGTGCGCGATAATCGAGCGCGCAAATTTTATACAGTCATAAAGGCAAGGAGCCAGTGAAGTCAGATCACGAGAGGCGATAGGAGGCGGTATTCGGCATGCTCCCGGCCCTTGTCAGTGCGCAGGCCTTCGGATGGGATACTAGCTTCCATGTCAACCGCAGAGCGCCCGTCTCCCGACCGCAATCTCCAGCCGATGACCGTCCCCCGGTTTCGGGCCGCAAAGACAAAGGGGCACAAGCTTTCAGTCCTGACGGCTTACGACTTCCTATGGGCCGGCATCTTGGACGCGGCAGGTGTTGACGCCATCCTAGTCGGCGACTCGCTCGCCATGGTCGTCCAGGGGCACGCCACGACGCTTCCTGTGACTCTCGACGAAATCATCTACCACGCCAAGATGGTCGTGCGGGGTACCCGCCGCGCCCTGGTCATCGTCGACATGCCCTTTCTCTCGTACCAGGTGAGCCCGTCGCAGGCCATCGAGAATGCCGGGCGGATTCTCAAAGAGAGCGGGGCAGCCGCCGTGAAACTGGAAGGGGGCGTCTCGCAGGCCGAGACGATCCGGCGCGCTCACCGCGGCCGGCATTCCCGTCATGGCCCACGTTGGCATGAAGCCGCAGTCGGTCCACTCGCTGGGCGGACTGGGGAAGATTCAGCGGGACGAAGAGAGCCTGTTGCGGGACGCGCAGGCGGCCGAGGCGGCCGGCGCCTTTGCCATCGTGCTCGAGCTGATCCCTCAGGCGATCGCCCAGCGGATCACGCGCGAGCTGGCGATTCCCACGATCGGCATCGGCGCCGGCCCCGCTTGCGACGGACAAGTGCTCGTCAGCTACGACATGCTGGGCCTCACCGGGGAGTTTCACCCGCGATTTCTGAAGAAATTTGCCGATCTCGCGATCGCAGGCTCTGGAGGCGGTGAGCCGCTATATCGCGGAAGTTCAAGCCGGCTCGTTCCCCGGTCCCGAGCACAGCCATTGAGGTCGAAAGGGTCTTTTCGACGAGCGGACCGATTCGCTCATCCGGTTGCGGCGAGCGGTGGTTTGTCGCTAGAATTGCCGGATAAACCCACCCTCATGCGTCCGTGGAGCGACCGCCTGCCCTATGCTCCGCATTTTGGGCCATCCCAAACGCCTTTGTGACGGCATCACGCCGCCGCGACTTGCTGCACGTCGGCGGCGCCGGAATTCTCGGGCTCGGCCTGAACGGCTTGCTGGAAGCGAAGTCCGTCAACGCGGTTCGCTGATCGCTCAATCGGCCCGCAACGCGGACTTGGCCGCCAGTTTCGGCCGCGCCAAGCACTGCATTCTGCTTTTCCTCTACGGATCGCCGAGCCAGCTTGAAACGTTCGACATGAAGCCGGACGCTCCGCTCGAAATCCGCGGGACGATGAAGCCGATCCCGTCGTCGGTCCCCGGGTTGGACGTGGTCGAGCATCTGCCGCGCGTCGCCGAGATCATGGACCGCACGACCGTCGTCCGCTCGGTGACGCATCCGTATCCCATTCACGGCGTCGCTTTTGCCACGACGGGCGTGCCAACGATCGACGTTGCGATGGAGCTGTCTCCGACCGATCCGCGGCACCAGCCGTATTTCGGGTCGGCCCTCGAATATCTGCTGCGTCGGCGGGGTTCGCTGGGACCGAACGCCGTCGACAACGTCTTTCTGCCGTTTCCATTCAGCAGCCAGCGGACGGACCAGCCGCAGCGTGCCGGGCCCTACGCGAGTTACCTCGGCGCGGCCTATCATCCGAAATGGACCGAGTTCGTCGGCGAGGGGACCAAGGTCGTCGACAAGGCGCGGCCGGGCTTTTCGTTCCACGGCAAGGAGCCGTATCTCGGCTGCACGCCGCAGAGTCATTTCCGCATGTCGGATACGGCCGTCCTGCCGGGCATGACGCTCGATCGGTTCGATCGCCGTCGCACGCTGCTGGCGCAGTTCGACTCGGAGCGGCGCGACCTGGAGCAGTCGCTGGCTGGAAAGCCGCTGACCCGGTTTCAGCAGACGGCTTTCTCCATGCTGACGTCGCCGAAGGTCTCCAGCGCGCTCGACGTTCGCGGCGAGACGCGTGCGACGCGCGACCTGTACGGCATGACGCTCTTCGGCCAGTCGTGCCTGGCGGCCCGGCGACTGGTCGAAGCAGGGACGCGGTTCGTCTCGGTCTTCTGGGACGAATACGGCCTGGCCGGCGACGCGTGGGACACGCACTTCGACCATTTCCCGCGGATGATCGACGCAGCTGCTTGCCGCCCTTCGATCGCGCCTATTCCGGGCTTGATCCTCGACCTGGAGCGCCGCGGCCTGCTCGACGAGACGCTGGTCGTCTGCATCAGCGAACATGGCCGCACGCCGAAGCTCGCCACGAACGTCAAGGGGGGCGGACGCGATCACTGGTCGCAGGCGTACTCGGCGATTTTTGCCGGCGGCGGCATCGCCCGCGGCCGCGTCGTCGGCGCGACCGACCGCTGCGCGGCGAAGTGAAGGACCGCCCGGTTTCGCCCAAGGATCTGCTGGCGACGATGTATCATCTGCTTGGGCGTCGACCCGCGCACGCGCCTCTCCGACCGCACGAACCGCCCGATCGGTCTCGTCCCGGACGAAGCCGACGTGGTCGCGGAGATGCTGGCGTGAGTCGGGCGCCTCACGAGCCGGAGTACTCCTTCGCTGGTTTCGTGCGCGAGTCGGATAGAAAACGGGCTTGAGTGGGCAGCCCGGTTTATTTGGCTGGTCCCGCGGGGTGAACCCGCCGGCTCTTGGCAGAGATCTCTCTGCGCGCGTCGTTTCTGGTGCGCCGCGCGGCGTTCTGATAGACTGAAGGGAGTCGTGTCGCTTGTCGACACGGCGCACTTCGTCGTGTCCCGCGCCAAACGAGTCTCCATGAGTTCCAGCCGATCAGAGCGAATTGAGTGGCCAGTCCCTGTCACTGCCCGCCATGCTGGCGCATGTTGATCGGGGCCGGCGGGCTTTTCGTCTTCTGGAAGTTCGACTTTCTCTTCGACGGTCTGTCGGAGACGTGGCGGGTCGCTGATCTGGGGCGGCGCAATCGCCCTGTTGCTGTGGGGAACGATTCGCTCTTTCAGCGACCTGCCGATTCGCGGCCACGCGGCGGCGGTTCGGGTTCGGACGGCATCGCGTCTCGCTTCCGCGGCCCGGGCAGTTTTACCTCGTGATCATGATCGTCATTTTCTCCGGCTCGCTGTTGGGCCGGTCGAACATGTTGATGCTCGTGTTTTCGATGATGGCCGGGCCGTTCGTGGTCAACGGCTGGATCACGTATTCGATGCTGAAACGGACGGCCGTCGAGCGCGTCGTGCCGGAGCGCGTGATGGCGGGCGAACCGATCACGGTCGAGCTGTGCTGATCAACCGCAAGCGGCTGATGAGCTGCTGGCTGATGTCGGCCCACGACACGATCCAAAACGACGAGGAACGCCTCGACCCGAGCGTGCTTTTCGCCGCGTGTTCCGGCCGGGGGCCGGCGGTCGGGGCACTACCATGCGCGGCTCATGCGGCGCGGGCGCTACCGGCTTCGGTCCGGCACAACTGACGGCCCGCTTCCCCTTGGGAATCGTCGAACGCGGACTGGTGTTCCCGTTGCCGGGCGAGATCCTGGTCTATCCGCGGCTGGGCCGGCTCTCGTCGCGCTGGATGCGCGAGCATTTTCTCGCGACCGACCTGGTCGAGCGGCGGGAGCTGCGGCAAGGGGCCTTCGACGACGAGTTCCATCGCATCCGCGAGTTCCGCTGGGGCGACAACCCGCGGGCCATCCATTGGCGCAGCTCGGCCCGGCACAACGCCCTCATGGTCCGCGAATACCACCAGAGCCGCGACTTGAACCTGATGGTCCTGGCCGACCTGTGGCTGCCGCCCCGCCCCACGACGGCTCGAGCGCGAGCGGCTGGAGCTGGCCGCCAGCGTGGCCGCCACGATGTGCGTCTCCCACATGAAGCAAAGCCGCGATTCGACGCTGCACGTGGCGATTGCCGGCCGGCAGTTGGCCCAGTGGGACGGCGAATCGCGGATGGCCAACGCCGGCCCGCTGATGGACCTTTTCGCCGCTGGCTGAAGGGAGTCCCAGCCCGGACGTGACAGCGATGTTGCAGCAGGCGGCGTCCAAACGGCTGCACGGCGTCCGCACCGTCCTGATCACGACGCGAACGGAAGATTCGGCGGGAGGACCAGACTTGCGGAAGTCCGTGGCCGAAGCGGCCGCCGCAGACATGACTCGGAAGCGATGGAGGTCGTCGAGGCCGATTACGTTCGGCTCAGCTCGATCTTCGAGTTCGTGTAGGAGAGCGCCGAGTGCCCAGGGTTGCGACGGTTTTCTTCGTGAGCATCTATGGCCTGGTGGCGATTGCCGGTCTGATGCTGGCTTTCGCGGAAGGGAGTCCCTTCCCCGAAATCCTGACGCCCGCGTTGGCGATCGTCGCCTACGTGCTGACCGATCGGACGCGGACGGTTCACCTTCCCGTGCTGTGGGCCAATGCGCTGGGCGTTCTGGCGTTTTCCTGTACGCCGGCTACCAGATGTTCGGAACAACCATCGAGCTACGGCTTCTGGCCGGCGCCCACCTGGTCGTTTATCTCACCTGGATCGTCCTCTTCCAGGAAAAGCACCTGCCGCAATACTGGTGGATGTGCGCTGCTGTCCGTTCTGCAGGTGGCGATCGGCTCGATCCTGACGATCTCCAGCTCGTATGGCGGCATGCTCCTCGGATTCATGTTCGCCGCGATCTGGACGCTTGTCGGTCTTTTCGCTCTATCAGGCCCATCTGCAATACGGCCAGTCGGGCGAACCGTCCGAGAGCGCGGCCTGGGCCGGCCTCACGAGCCGGTTGACCAGGCGGACTGAGCGACGGACCGGCGGCCGGGGGGAACCAGGCGCGGGCGCTCTTGTTGCAGCGCAGCACGGCCCGCGGCACCATGCAGCTTGATCCGGACGAGCGCTGGCTCGGCGCGCGCTTCGCGTTGACGATGATGGCCGTGTCGGGGGGTGCCCTCGTGGTCGCGGCCGGGTTCTTCCTGTTTATTCCGCGACTATGGGCTGGGCGGACGGAATGGGGCGGGAACGAGACCAAGCAGTTCCGGTCAGGCGCCATCACCGGCTTCACCACGGAGGTCAGGCTCGGCGACATGGTGCCCCTCTTGGAAAACTCCAGGCGGGTCTTGCAGGTCAGCCTGTTCGGCGCCGACGGAGCGCCGCTGGATATCGAGCGCTATTGCGAGGGGCTCGGCTATTCCGAGCCGCTGTTCCGCGGGGCGACGATGGAGTCCTATGAGAACGGAACCTGGTCGGGGACCGGACGCGGACCGACCTTGGAACCGCTTTCGGTTGGGCCGGCTCGCAACTGCGTGCGAGAGCAAATTCTGATGGAGCCATTGGGGTCCCCGATACTCTTCGCGATCGGACCGATTGAGGCCGTTCGGTTTCCGAACCCCACCGAACAGGCCGACTGGCAGCCCGTCACGGGACAGATTTTCCGGCCGGAAAGCGTTCCCTCGGACAAGGCCCTCTTGTATGACGTCTACTCTCCGGTTGTAGCAAACATGCGCCGGAGATCGAACCGAACCAATCCGACCGACGCCTTCGCGATCGAGTATTTTCGCCAGTATCGCGCATTGCCGGGCAAAGTGCCACGACTGACAGCCCTGGCTCGACAATTGACGGGATTTGAGCTGGTTCGGCCGACGTCGGTCGTCGACAAGACAGCGGAACGCAGCCAGCACTACGTCGAAATTCTCGCCCGTCACCTGCGGGACAGCGGCGAGTACCGTTATTCTTTGGATACGTCGATCGGCGATTCCAAGCTCGATCCGGTCGAGGACTTCGTGGTGAATCGCAAGGCCGGGCACTGTGAGTACTTTGCCTCGGCGCTGGCCCTGATGTTGAGGGCGGTCGACGTTCCCTCACGGCTTGTGAGCGGATTCAAGGGCGGGACGGTCAACGCAATTTCCGGCACGTACGAGGTCGAGCAGCGGCATGCGCACGTCTGGGTCGAAGCCTTCATCGAAGGGAGGCGTGGCCCCGGATATTGGATGATCGTCGATCCGACGCCGGCGGCACGGGATGCCAGCGTGGAGAGCTTCGCATCGTCGATCCGGGCGGCTCATGACCTGGCGTCGGTCGTGACCTCGACCTGGTCGCGCTTGATCAATATCGATATCAACGCCCAGGAGACGTCCTTCTATGTCCCGCTCCTGAGCGCCGTCGCGAAACTGGTGGTATCCCCGATCGGGAAGCCGCCCCTATCTCGCCCTGCTGATTGCCGGGATCGTCGACTTTGCCACCGACCCGACCCAGTGGTTCACCGTCACGGGGCTGCTCGTGGCCGCATCCTTCGCGGTGGCGTTGGCGGGCATTCTGCTGCTGGTGCGGCATCGCCGTCGCCTGTGGCAGCGCTTGGGCGACCTTTTGAGGCCGCAGCGGAACGAACGGCAAATTCGGATCGCGTTCTATGAACGGTTTGAAAGCTTGTGCCGTCAACTGGGGCTGGTCCGCCCGAGATCGCAAACGCAGCGTGAGTTCGCGCGGACCGTCGGTCCACGGATTCGGCAAGTGGTCCAAAGTCCGGACGGACTGCCGGAACTGCCACCCCGTCTCGTCGAATTCTTTTACCGTGCGCGGTTCGGAGAGGAAGAACTGTCTCCTCCCGTCATTGACGAGTTGAACCGCGACATGACGACGCTCGAACGCGCGCTCAAAAGACCGCGTCGACGCTAAACACCGTTCACCAGAGAGAAACATCGACGGCAAGGAGAGTCGGTACGGTGTCCAGCGCTGTTTGGATCGCCGCCGGTCTGGTGAAGCCGATTGCCTGCGGCTCCTAGGCGGCCGGTGCTCGGAACGCCGAAGTCATTTGCCGCGGAAGAGGGATTTTCGCGTAGCGCTGGCCCTTGGCGTCGTACAGGTAGACCGCGTTCTTTTCGGCAGCCCAAATTGCCGCCAATCGCACGCTGCGCGGCCCACGGACGCAGAATTGAAGCCCGCACCGCTCGCCTCCGCGGGTCAATCGGACCTCGGAAATGGCGAACTCGTCGGCAACGAGGTTCTCTTTCGCGCAGAGAGTCTCGTGAATGAAACGGCGCAAGTCGTCCAGCGTCCGGATGTCATCAACCGTCGCGTGCATCGGGTGTTTCGTCTTGGAAGCAACACAGTGCCGTCCCTGGGGTCGCGTCATCAGCCTTGTCGGCAAGCAACAGGGGGTATCGACCATTATCCCGCGTCGCTTCTCGCCTGCGCCCGGTCGCCATTCGACCGCTACGCGTCGACGGAACCGCAGAATCCGACCAATGCGAATCCTCGTGGCGGCCCTGAAGTATTTCCCGGTCCAGCGGTGGCCAGTAGAATGCAAGCGTTCCGGTTGCACTTGAAGAAGCCCCGCATTTCCGTGCAGAGCGTTACAATGTCTCAGGTCCCCCCTCGGTGTTCGACTGCACAGCCGGAGGCTCGGCTCTACGTGCCCGAGCACGACGGCTGGGCTGCCACGATCAAGCACGACTGGAGCAAGGAATACTGCTTCGCCCAGAACCCGGGAGAGGACCATTACCACCTCTTGTTAAGCGGAGAAATCTACCTGCAGCGGGGCACCGAAAAATACTGTCTCAACTGCGCGTTGCGGCACGGGGTCGTCACGGTAGACCGCACGTTCTGGCAAAAGGGGCCCAGCTCGGTGACTGGGACTCCGATCTCATTCACCAGCGACGAGGGACAACAGCCGCAACGCGAGCTCTGATGACGGGCGATGCGGTTTCCAAACCAGGAGGGCGAGGCTCCTGAGCCGCGTCGGAAGCAAACGCAACAAAAACCGGCTCGGCAGGAGCTTCGCCCTGCCAATCATCACGCGTTTTCGCGTTCTGATACGGCTTCTCGCCACGCTCTTTTGTTCGTGCTCTGTCTGCTCAGCCGTCACTCGGCGAGGGGGCCTCGGACAAGTCGATCCCCGCTGCTCCCGTCACGTTTCGCAGGGGCACGAACCTTGCGCTTTGCGAGGGCACCGGCCCGGGGCCTGCGGCCGCCCGCTGACTGCGGTGCGCCAGATGCGTCATCAGTTCGATGGCCAACAAGTCCGCCCGGGCGACGACGTGGCGGGCGCTGCGGTTGCCGAGCCCTTTCACGAGGCTCTCGACGCACATCAGATGGAGCTGCAATGCCTCGGGCGGCGGCAGGCAAGCCGTAACAAAGTGATCGGCCATCTCGGCAATCTCGCTCGCCAGGCTGCCCGAACCCATCAACACGTACGACCGCAGAAGCGCACTGTACCGCTCGGCAAATTCGGGGAGCGGTCCCTCGCCGGGCGGCGCGGTCGCCGTCGTTCCCAACGAACGATTTCCACCGATCGGCGGCCGGCTGGGCTGTTCCCGCAACGGATCCGGCAGGGCTTCCAGCTCCGCGATCAGTTGGCGCTGGTGGGAAAGGAGCTGCTCTGATTCGTCCCGCTCGCGCAGCAGGCGGCGGTGATGTGCAGACGACAGCCGCGGCATTTCTCGCACCAGTTGTCCCCGCAGGAGGGCCCGTTTGACGACGGCGCCCAGCACGGGCGAGTCCCATCCCCGGGTCGAGAGGAAGACGTCACAATCGGCCGAGCACGCGGCCGTCCATTCGGCGTCGGCGAACAACCGGCCCACGAGCACGACCGGATCCTCACAGCCGGACGTCCGTAACGCACGAATCAGGCCGAACGGCCCATTGTCGTCGCGCACGGAGCTGCCGGTCGCCGGGACGTCGATCAAGATGCAATCGAACGGCTCTTCCCGCAGCCGGGACATTGCATCGCGGCAGGTGGAAACCCACACCCCCCGCGGAGGCGCGAGGCCGGCCGCATGGACGCTTTGCGCGAGCCGCACCCACGATGGTTCCGAATCGCGAACGCACAACAGCCGCGGCGTCGAGGAGAAAGGTCCAGCGGGCGCCTGCTGCGAGATCGCTTCGCCCGGGCACCCAGCGGAAGCGCTGTCGACGGTCAGCGGGGAATCCGGCATGCGAACGAGCCCGTGATTTCAAGCCACGGCGAGGCGACGTGCGGAATCAGGGCGTCTTTTAGGGGCTTTGGACTCGGTGGTCAAGAGGTTCCCGGTCCGCGGGGACCGCACCTGTGGCGGACGACCAGATGGTTCAAGACCTCGTTCACGCCCGCCACGCTTCGCGCCAAGCCGCAAACGTCGAGATTGGAGCTGTGTTCCAACACGCCTTCCAGGCAGACGCCGTTCGGAATCCGCCGGATCACGAGCGTGGAGAATCGAAGCTCGGGATGGGAGAGAAGGTGACGCTGGACGGCCTGCTCGAGTCGGTGCGGCGCCTCAATGTCGCAGTGAACTCTGTTTTCGCTTTGATTTCGAGACCCGCGAGGCGTCTGGGCCTCCACGATGTCAAAACTGGCCAACTTTGTCATGGTCCGATTCCTTTCTACCGCCCGCGCCGATGCCTTCTCTCCTTGTTAGCACGTCAAGCGTGGCCGTGGTGAGTGTAAGAATTCTGCCCTCAGATCGCGAGTGCCGGCGTGCAAAATCTGTCTTCGGCGACAGAAATTATCGGAACTGGCCGCGCTGCTCGTCACGGGCCGCCCGACTCGCGCCAGCCCTCTCGACGACAAGGTCCGCCGGCCTGACGGCGTAAAATAAAAAGCCCGCGAGGGTCGCGCGGGCTTTTCGGTGGTCCGGTAAGACCTGAGGCTCAATACGCCCCTCGGCCCGTCATCACCGCGGGGATGGTGAGCAGCAGGAGCTTCGAGTCGAGTGCCAGGCTTCGGTTCTGGATATATTCCAGATCGAGGCGGACCTGCTCGGAGAAGGGAAGGTCGCCGCGACCGCTCACTTGCCAGATGCACGTGATGCCCGGCTGGACGTTGAGCCGCCGGCGGTCTCGGTCCGAATACAGATTCACTTCCGAAGGGACCGGCGGCCGCGGCCCCACAAGCGACATTTCGCCCCGAACCACGTTCCACAACTGGGGCAATTCATCGATGCTCGTTTTGCGGAGGATGCGGCCGATCCAAGTGATCCGCGGATCGAGGGGGATTTTGAACGTCCGATTGTCGGCATGATGGTTTTGAGCCAAAAGCCGGGCCTTCAGGAGCTCAGCGTTGGCAACCATCGAGCGGAATTTGTAGCAAGTGAATTCCCGCCCCCCTTTTCCGACGCGCGTCTGCACGAAAAAGACCGGGCCGCCGTCCCAGATTTTCACCAAGAACGCGACCAAAAGCAGCAGCGGGAAAAGCACAATCAACACGGGAAGAGCGATCGCCAGATCGAGGATCCGCTTGGCGACCAGATAGCCCCGCAACGACACCTCAGCCGATTCCGAAGAATCGACGAATGTCTGCCAGGTGCGAAGATGGGACGCATCGATCACAGCGTCCGACGGAAAGTCGTGACTCATGGAATGCTCGACTCCTACTGTAAGACCCTGAACTCCGTCCAAGTCTGTACGTGGAACAGGCAAAACCTCCTTGCTGCCGTCTTCGAGCAAGCACCGAAAGCCCTAGCGAATCCCTCGTAGCACGGCCATTCCTTGGCCGGTTGTGTGTTCTAGCCCGCTGCGGGTACGAGGCGAATTTGAGCCCTTCGGGGAAGTTTGATCTCCACTCATTCGTTGACGTTGGAAAAGTGTCTCCACACCCCGCAGATTCACAGCGCCGAAATTTACCAATCTTCAATCGCAAAATTCAAGCGAGGATCGCCCAATTCGGCAGTTTTTTCCGAATTTGCCCACGCCGCAAAAAACGGCAAGCTTGCTCCTCTCTCATGACCAGCCTCTTCACCCGCTAATCGGGTGCGATTGAGTCGGCTTTTCCGGGACTGTATTATTCCCAGACGTCTGTCGGGCGCCTTTACCTGCCAACGCCGTCGAAGAGAGCCAGCCGCACGCAAATGGCGTTCCCCAAAATCGCAATCGTTCTGATCAACTATCGCACGGCCGCAATTGACGCTCGACTGTTTGGCGTCTCTCGAACCGGAGGTGGACGCGCACCCGGGGACGCACGTCGTTGTCGTCGATTCTGCCTCCGGTGACGATTCCGCGGACGTTCTGGAGAAGGAACGGTCTTCGAGAGGGTGGAAAAAATGGATGAGCCTTGTCCGTCTGGACGAGAACCGCGGATTCTCGGCGGGCAATAACGCGGGCATTGCCTTGGCCGAAGAGCTCGGGCACTTCAACGGGTTTCTGCTGGTCAATAGCGATACTATCGTCCGCCCAGGTGCTCTCGGCGTGCTGGGCGAAGTCCTCGAACGGGAACCGTTGGTCGGCCTCGTTGGTCCTCGTCTGGAATGGCCGGGGGGCCAATTACAGGCAAGCTGTTTTCGCAAGATCAGCCCGGCCAGCGAATTCCTCAGCGCGGCTAAGACGGGCCCCGTCTCGCGGCTCTTGCCAGGCTGCGAGGTGGCAATCCCCAATCCGCCCACCCACGACGCATTCGGTCAGCGCGGGGTCGACCAGCGTCCGGACGAGATGGAATGGATTAGCTTCGCCTGCGTTTTGATTCGCAAGGAAGTGATCGCATCGATCGGCCCGATGGACGAAGGCTTCTTCATGTATTTTGAAGATGTGGACTACTGTCTGCGGGCACGAAGCGCGGGTTGGCAGATCGCGTATGCCGCCGGCGGCCCGCGTCGTTCATCTGCGCGGCGGGCGGACTCCGGACGCCTTTGCCGTCGAGGAGCGCCGGCGGCGGCCCCGCGTGTTATTACCGGTCACGCGCACGGTACCTGGCCAGATACTACGGTCCGACCGGTCCGTCGCGGGCCAATCTGTATTGGCTTGTGGGTCGGGGCGTCTCGCTGGCCCGCGAGGTTCTGGGAAACAAATCGCCGCATACCGCCGGCTGCGAGGCGGCCGACATCTGGAAAGGGTCGCTCTGCGGTTTCGGACGCTCCCACAAAATCACCACGCACGATTCGCTTGATTGAACGCTTGAGAACGGAGAGGCATTCAGTCGGCCAGGAGGAACTCGATCAGCGGCTTCGATTCATAAAGCGGCATGCCGCCGTGGCCGAGGCCGGGGATCACGACAATTTGGGCGGACCCTCCCAGCCGTTTGTAACGGCGGGCCAGCTCGAACGAGTTGGCCGCGGTCGGCACGAGTTCGTCCTTGTCGCCATGGATTTGCAGGATTTTGACGCCCGCCTTCGCCAGGGGGGCCAGGTTGTCGATTGGATTGAACTCGGCGATGCGCGCGGCGAGTTGCTCGTGCGTGAGATTGTACCCGAGCCCCTTCTCGGGAAAGGCGACGACGTTGGGCAGGCTGGGCCATGTGCGGAAGTCGGTGGCCGGACAGATGCCGCCAATCCGGTCGACGCAATCGGGATGGCGAAATGCCCAAGCATAGGCGATCAAACCGCCGTTGCTTTGGGCGATCAGCCGGGCCCGGCGGTCGAGACCATATTGCTCGATCAGCAGCTTGTAGAACTCTTGGCACACATCGGCCGCGGCGGGGCTGCCGCACGACGTTCCCACGTCGACGCCCGCCACGTGAAACCCGGCGGCCAGCAGCTTGTCGACGTAGAACCGGTGTTGGAGCCGGCCATGCCCGTCGTTGATTTCGAGCCAGAAGGGAAAGACCCAAACCCAGCGTTTTCGCGAATCGACGGTTCCTGTCGGTTTCACCACATAAGCCATTCGGCCGCGGACTCGCAGCTCGATCAGCTTGCCCGCCGGATAAGTGCCGGCGATCTTGGTGGGAATCATCCGCCGAATGTACTCGGGGTCCGGCGGCGGCGTGCGCTCGGTTTCGCCGGTGCGCGGCGGCGGACTCGAATTTTGGCCCGCCAAAATCGGCAGCGCTCCGCCGACAAGAATGAACAGGACGACGGGGGGCGTATTGACGCCTTCTCGATGTTCGCGCGGCTTTCACGGTTTGCTCACGGAATGAAGGATAAAGGATGACGGATGACCAGGGCCATCGCGGGGTGTCCGCCAGAACAGGCTGATCCGCAGTGCTTTGCTCTCGCATGAAACGCAGACTCTGAGACAATTGAAAAGAGAATCGTACCAGGTCACAAAGATACCAAGAATCAAACACGAATGGCGAAGTACCACAGGAGGGCGACCGCCGGGCCTCCACCACAGCCGGAGAAAGAATCTCAATGAATGCTGAGTTATCGAACCCCACGGGCGATGAAATCGCGGCAGCCCCGACTGCAATCGCAACCAATCCGGTCCGCCTTTGGGTGCCCCTCGTTTTTGTTGTGGCCTTTTGGGCAGCCCTCTTCGCTCTGAAGCGGCTCGACTTGCCGATTTATGCCGGCTTCTTCTCGAGGCATGGCGTCCGTCGGCGTGTTGACCTTGGCATTCACCATCTGGTGGTTGACCTCCGGCGGAGCCCGATTGCGGGACCGTTTCTTGATCTTTCTTGCGCTCGTTGCAATCGGTTTTGTTGTCGGACGGCTCGTTGACAAGTCGGTCGGTGGCATTGGCTTGGTCTTCTTCGGCGTCCCCGCGGGAATCTCCGCTGCCATTTTATGGTTGTTCTTCGCGCGGAAACGCTCGGCCGCCGTGCGAAATGGAGGGATGGTCGCCGCCTTTGCGATCGTCTGCGGATCGATGTCGTTCGTGCGGCGTCGACGGCATCGACGGCGATCAACAGGCGGCCGTTCGCTGGCGCTGGAGCCCGACGGCGGAGGATTTGTATCTCGCCGGTCGGACGGCTGCGGACGGGACCGCGGTCACTCCTCGCCCTGCGCACGGCAAGGTCTCCCCGCCGACGCTCGTTGCTAAGCCGGAAGATTGGACCGAATTCCGTGGACCCGGCCGCCGCGGCGAGGTGCACGGCGTGAAGATCGGGACCGACTGGCAGTCGCATCCGCCAAAACAGGTCTGGCGGCAGAGGATCGGCCCCGCCTGGTCGTCGATGCTGATCCTCGGCGATCGCTTGTTCACCCAGGAACAACGTGGCGAGTTGGAGGCGGTGGTCTGCCTCGACACGGCGAGCGGCCACGAGCTGTGGGCGTATCAATACAAGGCGCGGTTTTCCGATGGCCAGGCCGGGGCCGGACCACGCTCCAGTCCGACCTTCTCCGAAAGCCGCCTCTACACGTTGGGGGCGTCGGGCATTTTGAACTGCCTGGAAGCGGCCAGTGGAAAACCGTGCTGGTCGCGGGACATCGTGGCCGACTCGGGAGCGCCTGTTCCCATGTGGGGCTTCTCGAGCTCTCCGCTGGTCGTGGAGGGGCTGGTCGTCGTCTACGCCGGCGGAAAGGGGGACAAGGGCCTTTTGGCCTATCGCGCGTCGACGGGCGAGCCTGCCTGGTCCGTGGCGACCGGACCTGTCAGTTACAGCTCGGCCCAAGTTGTGACCGTTCATGGTCGGCAGCAGGTGCTTTTCCTCAGCGATACCGGCTTGATTGGGTTGGAACCCCCCACCGGAAAAATCCTTTGGGAGCACAAGGCGCCGGCTTCATCGGTCTGGCGAGTGGCGCTCCCCCGCCAGATCGACGAGACGGGGATCGTCATCGGCTCCGAGGACCTGGGCCTGGTACGGCTCGACCTAGCGCAAACGACCCCCTCGTCGCGTTGGGACTCGCGCGCCCTGCGGCCGGCGTACAACGACTTTGTGTCGTTGGACGGTTTCATTTACGGCTTTGACGAGAGCTTTTTCTGCTGCGTCGATGCGGCGACGGGAAAAAGACGTTGGAAGGCGGGCCGCTATGGTCATGGGCAAGTGCTGTTGCTTGTCGATCAGCGCGCCCTGCTCGTGATCTCGGAGAACGGCGAGGGGGTGCTGGTCTCGGCGCGCCCCGACCAGCATGAGGAGCTCGGACGGTTCCAGGCCGTCAACGGCAAGACCTGGAACCATCCGGCGATTGCTCACGGCTTTCTGTACGTCCGCAACGCGGAGGAGATCGCCTGTTACAAACTGCCTGTTGCAAACTGACGGTCCATCGGTGACGAATCGACCATTCAAGGCGCTGCGGGCGATCGGAGTCACGCTCGGCAAGGAATCCACGAGCCGCCGGCCTTATGCTGGCCGCCGGCAGGGTGAACTGCCGGCTCGTCACTCGCCCGTCGACTTGTGACCGGTTAAACTGGGCTGCGCGCTTGATCCTGGTCGGGCGGTTTACAAATCGACGCATCTGACACAGAGCGGGGACTCGAGCCGGTGTGTGGGATTGTTGGGCTTCTTGTGAAGCGGCCGGCGCTGTGTGAATCGCTCGGAGAGTGGCTCACGCCGATGCTGGTTTGCATGGGCGATCGTGGTCCCGACTCGGCCGGGCTGGCCGTCTTTTCGCAACCGGTGGCCGACGGCTTGAGGCGATATAGCCTGTACTCCGGCACAGAAGCGGTCAACTGGTCCCAGGTTCACCAGGCGGTCCGCCGCGATTTGGCTTCCGACGCGGAGCTGGTGGCGCGCGCGAACCATGCGATTTTGTCCGCCGCTGCAGAGCCGTCACGGGTGCGCGGCTGGCTGGCCGCCAATTTTCCGCGACTCCATCTGCTTTCCGTCGGCCGATCGATCGATCTCTTCAAAGACACCGGACACCCGCGCGAGATTTCCGACCGCTACGGCTTTCCGAAGCTGAGCGGGACGCATGCCGTCGGCCATACGCGGATGGCGACCGAATCGGCCGTGACGCCGGCGCACGCCCACCCGTTCACGGCGGGCGAAGATTTTTGCCTGGTGCACAACGGGTCGCTGTCGAATCCGTACAGCATCCGTCGCAAGCTGGAGCGGCGGGGCATCTGCTTCGAGACCGACAACGACACCGAGGCCGCCTGCCGCTTCCTCGAATGGCGGATGAGCGAAGGCGATTCGCTGGAAGCCGCGCTCGAGCAGGCGATCGTCGAGCTTGACGGGTTTTACACGCTTTTGATGGCGACCGCCGACAAGCTGGTTCTGGTGCGCGATGCCTTCGCCTGCAAACCGGCCGTGGCGGCCGAGACCGACGACTATGTCGCCATCGGTTCCGAGTTCCGTTCGCTGGCTCATTTGCCGGGAGTGGGAGAAGCGCGGATTTTCGAACCCGGCCCGGAGCGGATCTATTCATGGAACGCGTCGCTGCGCCCCGAATGACGGGTTTGCACCAATCAACGGGGACATCCGAAGGTTGCCGCGTCCGCGAAGCCGGGACCGTCGATTGGGACCTCGCGCAAAGCGGCGTGCGGGCTCTCAACCAGTATCTGCACCACGACGCGGCCGCGGCCGGGATCTCGCGCATCCGCGTCGCACAATCCCAACGGCGCAGCACCACATCGCAGCCGGTCTCGATGCGCCGCTGGCGGTCGACATCCTCGGCCATGCCGGCTATTTCGTCGCCGGCATGAATCAGCAGGCCGACGTCACGGTGCATGGAAACGTCGGCTGGAGCGTCGCCGAGAACATGATGTCGGGAACGGTCCGCGTGCGAGGGCTGCGCCTCCGAGTGTGCCGGCGCGTCGGGACACGGCGGGCTGCTGGTGATCGAGGGGGACGCGTCGTCGCGCTGCGGCATCTCGCTCAAGGGGCTCGATATCGTGGTCGGCGGAAGCGTGGGACACATGTCGGCCTTCATGGCGCAGGCGGGCGACATTGGTCGTCTGCGGCGACGCGGCCCACGGCCTGGGCGACTCGCTGTACGAAGCGGTGATCTACGTCCGCGGAACGATCGAAGGGCTGGGAACCGACGCCCGCGAAGAGCCGCTCGGACCGCCCGACGTCGAAAAGCTGACGGCTCTCTTCGCCCGCGCAGGATTCAACCACGACCCACACGCTTTCAAGCGTGTCGCCTCCGCCCGCACGCTGTACCATTGGCACATCGATCGTTCGCAACACTATTAGAGCAAGGAATGTCGACCGACAACCTCCAGCCCCCGACCTCCCTGGAAGAAAGCGCCTCCTTCAACCGCCAGGTGCTCGCGTACATCCATCAAGCCGCCGAGTCGGGGCTGTATGACATCCGCGGTCTGGGGGCCGAAACGGCGCGTTCCGACGTTCGACGACCTGGTCTTCCTCACCGCGTCGGTCTCGCGGTATCCGCTGGAAGGCTATCGCGAGAAGTGCGCGACCAAAACGGTGCTCGGCACGCGCTTCGCCAAAAAGCCGATCGAGCTGGAGATCCCGATCACAGTGGCCGGCATGAGCTTCGGGGCCCTCTCGGCCAACGTCAAAGAAGCGCTCGGCCTGGCGGCCACGGCAGCTGGGCACGTCGACCACGACCGGCGACGGCGGCATGACGCCGGAGGAACGCCGATCCTCCAAGACGCTGGTCTACCAATGTCTGCCGTCGCGGTATGGATTCAATCCGGACGACCTGCGCAAGGCCGACGCGATCGAAATCGTCGTCGGTCAGGGGGCCAAGCCCGGCGGCGGCGGAATGCTGCTGGGACAGAAAGTGAGCGCCCGCGTGGCGGCCATGCGGACGCTGCCGGAGGGGATCGATCAACGCTCCGCCTGCCGCCATCCCGACTGGACCGGTCCGGACGACCTGACGATCAAATTGCAGGAGCTTCGCGAGATCACCGATTGGCAAGTGCCGATCTACGTCAAGATGGGGGCGACCCGCGTGCGCGACGACGTCAAGCTGGCCGTGAAGGCGGGGGCCGACGTGGTCGTGATCGACGGCATGCAAGGGGGCACGGCCGCGTCCCAGCAGGTCTTCATCGAGCACGCCGGCATCCCCACGCTGGCCGCGCTCCCCCTGGCGGTCGAAGCGCTGGACGAGATGAACGTGCTGGGCGAGGTGCAGCTTGTCATTTCCGGCGGTATCCGCACGGGGGCCGACGTGGCCAAGGCGCTGGCCCTGGGGGCCGACGCCGTCTCGATCGGGCAGGGCGTGCTGATGGCCCTGGGCTGCAATCGGCCCGACTTACCACACGCTCGACGGCCCGCAAGACGCTCGGGCCGATTACGCGGCGCTCGGCACGGCTCCCGGCTACTGCCATCACTGCCACACGGGCCGCTGTCCCGTCGGCATCACGACGCAAGACCCGATGTTGGAGCGGCGGCTCACGCCGGCCGAGGGCGCGAGGCGGCTGCGGAACTATTTCAACGTGCTCACGATGGAACTGACGACGCTGGCCCGCGCCTGCGGGAAGTCGAACGTGCACCACCTCGAGCCGGAAGACCTGGTGGCCCTCACCATCGAGGCATCCGCCATGGCCCGCGTCCCGCTGGCGGGCACAAACTGGATCCCAGGCCACGCGGGCCGGGGAGAACGCTTGTGACTGCCTGCGAAAGGTCGTGATCCCGTGACGATGAGCGCCTGCGACGCCATGCTGCATCTCCTGGCGGAGGCCGGAGTGGGCTACCTGTTCGGCAACCCAGGGACGACCGAGCTTCCGTTGTCCGACGCATTGGTCGATCATCCGCGGATCAAATACGTCCTGGGCCTTCAAGAAGTCCCCGTTGTGGCGATGGCGGATGGCTTTGCCCAAGCCTCGCGGTCGCCAGGGGTCGTCAACGTGCACATCAGTTGCGGTTTGGGCAACGCGATGGGCATGCTGTATAACGCCTATCGCGCCGGAACGCCGCTCATTCTGACGGCGGGCCAGCAGGATCGCCGGCTCAAATTCGAGGAGCCGATCCTCTGGTCGGACATGGTGCGCGTCGCCCGCCCCTGGACGAAATGGTCGGCGGAAGTCGAACGGGCCGCCGATTTGCCGCTTGCCGTCCGCCGAGCGGTGCAAACCGCCTTGATGCCGCCGACCGGGCCGGTCTTTCTTTCGATCCCCATCGACGTCCAACGCGAGGTGGGCGAATTCGATCTTACTCCGCCGCAGCCGGTCAACCCCCGCGTGCGGCCCCCGCTGGACGAGTTGCAGCGTGCGGCCGAAGTCCTGGCGCAGGCGAAGAACCCCGGCATCCTGGCCGGCAGCCGCGTCCTCGAGGCCGAGGCCGTTGAGGAGTTGGTTGAGCTTGCCGAGCTGCTCGGAGCGCCGGTCCTTGCCGAATCGGGCACAACGCACGGCCGGCTGGCATTCCCCTGCACGCATCCCCTCTCCGCCCCCGGCATGCCGGTCTATGCGCCGGAGATCCAGCAGCGGCTGAGTGAGTTTGACGTTCTGTTCGTGGTCGGCATGGACGTCTTTCGTCTCTACGTCTATTTCGAGCCGCCACGTGCCGTACCAAAAAATGTCCGATTGATCCACATGGACCAGGATCCGTGGGAGCTGGGCAAGAACTATCCGACGGAAGTCAGCGTGTGCGGCAACCCAAAACCGGGCCTCGAAGAGCTGGAGGCCCACCTCCGCGCGGCGATGACCCCGGCGCAACGCGAATCGGCCGCCAAACGGGGCCGCGAACGGGGCGAAGCCCATCGCAAGATGCGCGAACAGTTACAGGCGCGGGCGAGCGAAGAATGGAAACAGCGGCCGTTGACGCCGCTGACCACCATGTCCGCCCTCGCGCGAGTCTTGCCCAAGAACGCCGCCGTCATCGAAGAAGCGGTCACGACGACAGGAACGGCGCTGGAGCGGCTTGGCGCGATCCACGATCCGACCGGATATTTCGGTCATCGCGGCTGGGCTCTGGGTTGGGGCCTCGGCTGCAGCGTTGGCGTCAAGCTGGCGTGGCCCAATCGGCCCGTGCTCGCGATCCTGGGGGAAGGAGCCGCGCTGTACGGCATTCAAGGCCTGTGGACGGCAGCCAAGTACCGCATCCCCGTCACGTTCGTGATCTGCAACAACGCCCAATACCAGATTTTGAAGATCGGAGCCCAAGGCATGGCGCTCCCCCTGCGCCAACGAGGGCCGGTTTGAAGGGATGGATCTCACCGCCCCGGAAATCGACATGGTGAGCCTGGCCCGTTCCTTCGGAGTGGAAGCCCACCGGGTCGCCGATCCGGACGAGCTCTCGCAGAGGGTGAAAGACTCTTTCGGCCGCGAAACGCCAATCCTGTTCGACATCCCAATCACCCGCGGGACGCCCGGCCGGCTGAACTATTAGTGGCGATTTCAAAACCCGGGATCCGTTAGCCGGGTCGAGCGCCCGGTTTTGCTCCAAAGCGCCCGATTTTAGGACATTTTTTTGGGGTTATTTGGGGTGTAAAAAAAGGAAACCTGAAGACCCCAAAAAACCCAAAATGGGGACAAACCGTCCGGCAAGAGTTGCCGATCTTTCCGCCGCTGGACCGCCCTGCGGCGGGTGCGCCGGACGCCGGCGCCTCGCAGCTCAAGGACTTTCCACCAGTTGAAATCCCTTCCGATTGCGAACCAATTCTCGGTTCCAACCTGAACCCTCGCATCGGGTTCGGCTCGCGAACGAATAAAAACCCATACATGCATCTTGCTTGATGTAAATCTGTTTGCTCTAATTCCGTCGTCCAGCCACCCGGCTCCCTGCTCGGCACCCACTCCTCGCCCCTGCCCGACAGGTTAGCCCACAAGACCCGCCTTGGTTTTTCCCGCCTGCTGAACGAAGGAGACAGTACCTTGAAAACCTTCCTAACCGCATTGGCAACGGCCGTTTTTGCCGCTGCCGGCATGTGGATCTATCGTGATGCGACTCGGCAGACGTCGGTCGCGGCTCCTCCACCGGTCAGTGTGCCGGTGGTCCAAATACCCCAACCGGTACACTCAACGACGGCCGATGGCGAGCTGGAGGGTCGTTTGGAACCCGGGTCGGAGGTCGAAATCCGCACGGCCCTGACCGGTTACCCGGTGCGCCTGCGGGCCGCTGCCGGCGATGTCGTTCAAAAGGGGCAGCTCCTTGTCGAGTTGGGCGACTCGAAGCTCGACGAGTCGGTCACGCAGGCCGAAGCCGCGTTGAACGTGGTTAAAGCGGAGTTCCAAGCCCGTCAGACGCGGTTGGCGCAAACCGACAAGGAACCGCCGAGTTTGATCGCTCCCGCGCGGCCAGGGGCGACGCCCCCGACGCATCGCGCGGGCGTCGAGCCGCAAAAACCCGTCGCACATCCCGAGGAAGAACTCGATCGGTCGCGGCTCCAACAGGCTGAAGCCGGCGTCGCACGTGCCAAGCTCGCCTTGGCCGAGACCCGGATCGTCTCTCCCATCTCGGGATATGTGATCCAGCGGCAAGCAGACGGCGAGCTGAGCAAGCCCGATGTCGTTTTGATGCGGATCGTCGACATTACCACCGTCAAAACGGTGGTCCAGGTCAGCCCCGAGATGTATCCGAGGATCGTGGCCGATCAGGAAGCCCGCGTCGCCGTCAACGAGGCGCCGGGCCGGACGTTCCTCGGCAAAGTTGTCCACAAGGCGCCTGTCCGCAATTTGCGGACGCGCGACGCCGCGGTGTCAATCGAAGTGGCGAATCCCGAAGCGATCTTGAAGCCGGGAATGTACGCCCGCGTGCGGTTGATGTTCGACCAAAACAACGAGCCGCGGCTCGCGTCTTTGCCCGCCTGGCTCGACAAGTCGTTCAAGGGCGGGCGGGGCCCCGACGGCAAGCCGGTCGGACCGCAAACCGACGCGGAGCTTCTTTCAAGCGTGAAGGGGCTGACGCAGACCATGAGCACGATGGCCAGCGAGCTCGAGGCGCAGGGAGAGCGCCGCCAAGGCAATGGGCGAGGCCTCGAGAGAACACTTCCTCTCGCTCGAGAAACTTATCACCCGGCTTCGTGAAGAGACGACGGGCACCCGGAAGTCGAGCTTCGAGAAGACGGCCGACGCCATCGACAATTTGCCCGCGCTGCATGTCGACGAGGAACTATTGACCTTCAGCACCGACGTCTCAAAGGCCTTGCGAGAAATGGCCGAGCGGAGGCGCGCGATTGCGCGGGAGACGACGACGATCGACTGGACGTACTGGGATCGGACGCAACGCGCGTCGAGCGCCGTCAAGAGCCTGGGGATGCAAAGGATCAATACGCCCTGGCCGACATGCGGCGGAAATTGACCAGGAAATACAACCTGGAATTCCTGGCGACCGCGGAACGCACCCCCTCGTCGTCCCATCGGGAAGCCGGCCGCACACGACGTTGAAGGGGCGATGAGAGCGCTGCATGCCACAGTGTAGCGGTCCCGCGGCGGAAATCGTCGAGAAACGAGTCACTTTCAACGCGACAAGGAAGTGCTACCAGCGCTAGGCCCGGCCCTGTGCAAACCGCAACTTCGAGGGCCCGGGCGGCTGATCGCCTTTGGGGCGAAAGAGGGTAGTCCAGCGATTCGATCGCTGGGAACACCCTGTGATCGCTCCGTGCCCGGGAACTCGGCATGCGCCGTGACAGGCGGAATCTGGCGTCGCGCAAATTGCGTGCATGGCGACTTTTCGGCGTTTTGATTTCCCCGACGAGAAAACAGGTCTGCGCTCCCCGAAAAGTCCGGGTGACGGCGTCCGGCTGCACGATAATCTGAGAAAACCAACGTTTTACGGGACGAGTTGCCGAAGTCCGCTCCGATCACGGATTGGTCCAGTCACCAGAAGAGTCACACAAGGATCAGGCCCCCATCGCGGAACGGCCCGTCTAATCCTTGCGCATGGCCGATTCGTTTGCCGATTTGGTCTGCGGCGTCGCTTCCTCGCCGACGAGCTTTTCGGCCTCGTGGCGGAGGAGCGTTAGCGTCAATCGGCGGTTCCAGAGGAGTTTTACGGAGCCGCCTTCGTGCTCCTTCAGAGCTTTGTCTGTCTCGTCGCGAGCCTTATCAAACCGCTTTCTGGCCTCGGCGGCATGGTGCAGGCGATGGTGGGCCATGGCCATGAAGAACTCCGTGTACGCCGACGCGGAGTTACTTCCGCCTTTTTTCTCGAGCAGCTCCGCTTCCTCAAGCTTTCGGACAGCCTCCTCGAATCGGCCGGCGCGGTAAAGGATGGCTCCCAGGCTTTGGGCGTATTGAGCGGATTGGGGGCCGCCTTGAGACGCATTCTCTGCCAGCGCAATTGCCGGCGTGAGGTCGGCAAGCGCCTTGGGTGCCAAGGCGCACGTCCAGGCTACGAAATGAGCGGTTTGCGCGTCTCGGGTCTTGGCGAACTGTTTGAGCATGTCCGCACAGGCAGCCTGGAATCCCGGTTTGTCGTCCTGGGCCAGACGCACCAAGGCCCGCTCGTACCAGGCGTTGAAAGTCTTCGCGCCGAGCGCAATCGATTTGGCGAAGTCGTCGGCCGCCCGGTCCCATTGGCCGAGATCCGCATAAAGGCCACCGCGGCGGAGATATGAGGACGCTGTGGGATTTGCTTCGATCAACGCTTGGGCAACGGCAAGCCCATCTGCTTTCTCCGGCCGCGCCTCGAGGGACAACCCCAGATCACGGACTGCCTCGGCGCGGAAACGCGCCAGTTCCTCGTTGTTCGCAGCGTATCTGGCCGTCCACAGATCGCCGGCCTTGAACCATTTCCGGGCAAGATCCTTTTCGCCCAAGCGCCAATGCGACATTGCAAGGAAGAACCAGTCGGCGCTGCTGCCGCCGTCAAGCAGGTCCATCGACTTGGCCAGCGCTGTGATGGCAGCCTTCCAGTCGCCCGCGCGGTAATACGCCACGCCAAGCGTGTTCCAAAAAGCTGCGATTCGCGGTTCTCGCTCGACAACCTTTTTCGCCAGCTCAACCGCACGACGAGGGTCACGAAGCTTTAAATCGGGATTGGTTGCCAATATCCACGCATCATCGTTCATCGCCTGGAGGATGGTAAACGCGTTCAATCCGCTCGACTTTCTCAGGTGGTCGACGAGGATCTTTGCGGCCTTGGGATCGTCGCTCAACGAGCACAGGGCCTTCGCCGCCGCGATCTGCACGGAGCGGTCAGGATCTTCGAGGCATTTCTGGGCCAAGGGGATCGCGTCCTTGGCAGCCGCGCCATAGCCTGACAACATTTCAAACGCCAGCGTGCGACGAGCCGAGCTTTGGTTTTTCGCCAATTCTAGCAATTTGGGGATGGCAGCCTTTCCCGTCGGGTCAATCCGTCGGATGGCCCTAAACATTTGGTTGCGACGGTTGTCGGCAGGAGCCATCGCAGCGGCCGCTCCGATGAGCGCGGGGACGGCGTCTTGTCCGCCGGAGTCCATCTCATTCGCCAAGGTCATAAATGCCGTGACAAACGAGACATCAACTGCGTCGGTTTTCCCAACCCACTTTTCAAACTCCACCGCGAGCCGTTTGATTGGGGTTGTGTCACGGCCGATCCGCCAAAATCCCCTGGCGGCCGCAATGCGGATCTCACCGCTTGGGTCGTCGACCAGCGGCTTGAGCGCAGCAAGGGCCCCCTTGGCGTCCGGACCCATTGCGGTCAGGGCCGTTACCGCCGTTAGTCGATTATCCACGGCCGGATCCTGCACACAGCCGATCAGGATTGAGAGGACCTGATCCGGCTTGTGATTGAGTTCCCAGAGGCGCCGAGCGGCGGCGGCCCGCACGCCGGCATCCGCGTCGGCTAGACTTTGCTCGATCACTGGGGCGAACCGTTTGAGCTGGGACACATTCTCAGGGAGTCCGCGGATGGCGAGTCGGCGGACGGACGGGTTTTCATGTTTGAGTAACTGGTCCCAGCGCGGCGCCGCCAATTGCCCGTCCGGGTCAAGCCGCCGGATGGACCGAATGATCTGCCAAGCGTCGGCGCCATCGATCGCCGGATTCTTCAGCGAGTTGAACAAAATGTCGAGCAGATTGGCGGGCTTGGGGCCGGCTTGGCCGGCACTTTTGACCGTCGAACGGCAAGCTCGGACAAGGGCCAGGGCGAACTGCGGATCGTCCGGAGTTTCTTGGGCGTACGATTCCAGGAGCTTGACGGCAGCCCCTTGTTCGCCGGCCCACCAGCGGAGCGCAGCGGCGGCCAGCCTATAGGTTTTTGCTCCCCGTCCTTTTCCGTTTTTCGCGCGGTCCACATACGTATCAATCAATTGAGCGCGCACGGCTTTCGGGGTTTTGTCAAACAGTCGCTTGAGCGGGGCGAGGCCGTCGGCGTCCAAGTAGGGGTTTGCGAAAGGAAAGGAGGCCTCGAGCGGTGCCGCCCCGGCGCCCATAGCCGCGGCCTCGAGTCCGGTGCTGGGGTTTTCGGCCGGCGCAGGGCGTTCTGTTTCTCTTTCAGCTCGGCATACAGGTCGAAGACCAACAGGAAGTTCGTTCGGAACGAGATGAGCTGCGGTAGCACCGAGCGCACGAGGCTGAGTGCATCCGAATAGGCGACATTCAAATCGGTCTTGTAGGCCGTAACCGTCGGAAAATCGGCGACCATCTTCTCCCGGACGGCCAGCTCCTGTCGCGTCGCCTCGACGGCGCCTCGAACATTTCTCATCGCGACGTACAAGCTCGTCAGATTCTGATAAGTCGCGAGAAGAGGGGCTCGATAATACGGCACATCCGGACGTTCCCGAATTAAGACTTGGCCCAACGCTTCGGCCTTGTGGGACGTAGCGAATGCGGCTGAGTAATTCTGCTGCGCGATGTAAACACGGGCGAGGTTGTTGTACTGGTCGGCCAATATCACACGAAAAGGGGGATTGCTTGGCTGTTCTAAAGCAAGTGAGTTCCAGATGTCGAGAGCCCGATAATATGATGCGAGCGATTCGGACAGCAGTTTTGGCCGCGAACCGGCGTCTTGAAACGCCATGTGATATTTCAAGTGGCCGATGACGTTGCACGCGACCGCCAAGTCGTTACGAAAACCGACTGAAGAAGGACGAGCGACTACAAGCTTCTCCCACAGCGGAACTGCGCGTTCAAATACCCTGCTGGTGCGCTGGACCAACGACCCGTCCAATCGAAACATGCGGCCCCCCCTTACGCCGATTCCTAAATTGAGACTCTCGAATTTGTCAATCGGGGTCTTGGAAGCGATCAAGTGTTCAACGATGTCGACGCCCTTCTCGAATGTGGGCAGCCAGTCGCCAGCCCCGGTATCGTTCTGGATTCTGCGCCATGCGCAAAAAGGCGGCGGCAAGCTCCGCTTGGACTTCCGCGTCGCCCGACTCCGCTTTGGGAAGCTTCCGATAGTAGTCGAGGGCCGCGTTCAACAGCTCCTTGCGGAGCGGCTCTGCGCCGGGCACGTCCATCAGCCGGCTTTCGCTGATCAGCGTGAAGTAATGGTCGACCGCCTGCCGGGCCTCGCGGAAGTTTTCTTCAGCCCGTTTTCTCTCGGCGTCGGCCGCGTGACGCTGGGATTCAGCGACACCACGTTGTTTCGTCGCGTCGTCTCGTTGTTTTTGAGCCTCTACAGCCGCGGCTCTGATCTGAGAATTCGCGCGTCCCAAAAGCGCGGTCCCCGCGACAAGACCGACGAAGGCCGCCGCCATCAGGGCAGCACTGGTTGCCGCAGCGACACGGTGCCTCCGCACCCACCGAACGGCACGTGTTGAGGTAGGATCCTTGAACGCGGTGACGGGCTCGTCGGCCAACCAATGCTCGATGTCATTGGCCAATGCCGCGCACGACGGATAGCGGTCCTTCGGCAGCAAGCTCATCGCCTTCAAGCAAACGGCGTCGAGGGCACGCGGCACTCCCGGGCTGCGCTCGCGCGGCGGCACAAAATCACCGGTTTGGACCTTTCCCAAAATGACGCCGACAATCGACGACTCGAACGGCTCCTTACCCGTCAAAATCGTGTACAACGTCGCCCCCAAACTGTAAACATCGCTGGCAGGGCCGAGCTCACCAATTCGCCCCTCGGACTGTTCAGGACTCATGTATGCCGGGGTGCCGATGGCCGAGCCGGGCAATGTCTCGGAAGAGCCGGAACCCGACGATGGGACCAGCGTTTGTTCGTCGGGCGGTGCAGCCGGATCACGGTGTCCGATTCGCCTTTGCCAGCCCCCAGTCCACGACCAGCGTTTCCCCATATTTGCCGAGCATGATGTTGCTCGGCTTGATGTCGCGATGGATGACGCCCCGGCTGTGGGCGTATTCGATCGCGTTGCAAACGGCGATAAATCGTGTCAACAACTGCCGCAGCTCGATGCGACGCTCGCTCTCCGTGCGGGGTTCACCCGAGTGAAACCGCTGGATCGCCTCTTTGAGGGTCTGTCCCCGAATAAACCGCATGGCGTAAAACGGCCGGGCGTCGGCAGACGTGCCCAGGCCGTAGACCGGCACAATCCCCGGATGTTCCAGTCCGCCTGTGATTTCGGCTTCCTGGAGGAACCGCATGCGGCTGTCGTCATTATGGGCATGCCGTTCGTGAATCCGCTTGACGGCAACCTCCCGGTTCAGCTCCCGGTCGCGGGCGACATACACCTCGCCCAGCCCGCCCCAAGCATGGGAGCGAAGGATCTGGAACCGCTCGTCCGCTGAAACCGGCTTTTCCATCGGCAGCGTCGTCTGCTGCGACAGCGGCCGCGGGTGGACCGTCGCCACGCGCACCAGGCTGGCGTTCACATCGGGATCGGCAAATTGCTCGAGGTCTCGTCGCACGGCCGCCGGCATTCCGACCGCCGCCAGGCTCTGTTGCGGGTCGCCTCGGTGCAGCTCCAGATGCTTGTCGACGAGCGGGTCCAGCAAGGCCCTTGCATCGGAAGCCAGGGCGTTCTGTTCGACCAGGATCTGGCTCAGCGGCTTCTGCTTGTCGAGCACCCAAGCGTGCATCGCCGCAATCAGCGCGTCGCGGCTGATAAAATCCATCTGCAGGGCGAGGATGCCGAAGAGGAGATTGCGGTCGACGTGTGAAGTGGACATCGGGTGCTGACCTTGCTAGCGGCGACCGATGCATCCTGTCGAATTCGGGTCTTGAGACCCGCCGCCTGCGATTGAACAGCGTATTCATGTCTCTGAGCGGCACCCTGAGCATATCGCCGGACGATCAGGCAAAGAAGCACCTACCTCGGTTCAACACCATCGCCCGCCACATCGATAACCACACGAACCGACCATTCGTTGATGAGGATTCGCCGTTCACCGGCGCGCTTGACGCGCATCGAGCAATTGTTGTCCCATAATCTCAACCGTTTTCTGCCATTCCTGGTAATCGACCCTTTGACGGGAATCGCTGCCAACGGAGATGGGTCGTCACGAGCTCAGTTGAGATCGAGCCGCCGGTTGGGCTGCCGGAGTCGGAGCAAGACGAGTAAATCAACGAAGCCACAGTTGACCAGGAAATACAACCTGGAATTCCTGGCGACCGCGGAACACACCCCCTCGTCGTCCCATCGGGAAGCAGGCCGCACACGACGTTGAAGGGGCGATTCGGCCCGGCCCTGTGCAAACCGCAACTTTCGAGCGCCCGCGCCCCTGATCCCCCTTGGGGCGAAAGAGAGCCGCCCGACGATGAGAATTCGGGAACGAGAATCTCTCGAGAATTGCGCATTTCCGCCCAGTCGCGGTTGCATTAAGGCATCACGGGTCCGGAAACATCTGATGTGCCTTCCAAACGGCGAAGGGCATCGTTCGTGGCGACGCCGTTTTGGCTGGCACACTCGGCTGCGTCAATACTGTTGCGTCAATACTGTGCCCATCAGGATGGCCAAAGGCATGAGCCTCACGCGCGGCGTCAAACAATCGCCGCTCCAGGTGGTCGCCTCTGTTGAGCGTGGTTCAAGGTGGCGGCGTGGTCGTCCAGAGGAAGATTTCGCCGCGCCCGTCGGCCGAGGCACCACAGCTGGCCAGCGTGTGTCCGTCGTCCGAGAACGCGAGGAACTTGAGACCGCCCGCATGGGCCTCGAGCGAAATCAGCTCTCGGAACGTGGAAACATCCCAAAACTCGATCGTTCCGTCCTCGCCGCCGCCGGCCAAAGTTCTTCCATCGGGTGAGAACGCCAAGGCTCGCACGTTATTGGGGTGGGCGTCCAAAGTGGAAAACTGCAACCCCGTGGCGGTCATCCAGACTTTCACCATCTGATCAGAGCTGGCTGTCGCCAGCCAGGATCCATCGGGCGAAAACGCCATGGCAAGAGGCGGGGCTTGCGACTCGTACCAGCGTGCCGCGATCCCGGCCGGTCTCAACTTCCCAGAGCCGGATGGTTCCGCCTTGGGTCGCCGAAGCCACGAACCGGCCGTCGGGACTAAAGCGGATGATAGTAGTCTGGCTCGTCTTTCGCGACTCGAGAGTGTTCCGCAGCTGTCCCGCAGGAAGCCTCCAAAGCTTGAGCGTCCCCCGCAGGATGGCCCGTCGCCAGCCAGCGACCGTCTCGAGAGAGGGCAAGCGCGGTCAGGGTTGAGCCGCTTTTGTCCTTCCCGGGATTGAACCGAAAGGTGCGTTCGATCCAGCGGCCGTCGCCATTGGACACGAGCCAGACTGCCGCCTGGTTCGGCTGGTCGAGAGCTTGACCAACGATGCAACGTCCGTCGGAGAAAGGGATCTGCCCCAGGCCACCCGGGCGATGCACGGCACTCCTCTCCGGGACGCCCGTCCGCGCGTTCCAGGCGTCGAGGGTCAGGCGATTCTTCTGACGGTCGGGTAGGGCCGCCGCCACCTGCGTGCCATCAGCCGACAGCGCCAGGCAATCCGGACAAGCGGCAAGGTCCGGAATGGTCGTGTGAAGCTGGTCCGCGTTGACGTCCCAGATTTGGATGGTGCCGTCTCCGCCGGTTGCCGCCAAGATATGTCCGTCGGGCGAGAATTCGGAGTGCCGAACGTGGATCGCGTGGCCCCGGACCTTGTCAACCAGTTTTCCGCTTGGCACGCTCCAATGCCAAACGCTCCCGTCTGCGACGGCAACCGACAAGGTCCGGTCGTCCGCTGCAAAAGCGAGCGATCGCACGATGCCGGAATGGCCCGTAAAGAGTTTTTTTCTCTTACCGCTGACGGCGTCCCAGACCTTCACCCGCGCATCCTCTCCGGCCGAGGCCGAGGCGAGGCTTTTGCCGTCATGCGAGAACTTGATGCACCCGACGAGTTTGTTGGTCTGGTGCCCGCTCATCCTGAGCAGCACCTCGCTGGTCGCCGTGTTCCAGACTTGCATCAGGCCTTGATCGGTGCCGGTCGCGACGCGCTTGCCATCCGGCGAAAACGCAAGGACCCGGACTCCGCCCGCGCGCCCCTCCAGGCTCGCGCGCATTTTCCCGATCGTCGTGTCGAAAAGAGTGATGAACTGGTCGTCACCGCCGACCGCCAGAGTTTTCGAATCCGCGGAGAAGGCCAGCGAGCGAACGCGGCTGGAGCGTCCGGCCAACCGGGTGCCGCGCTCCGAGGCGCCGCGAGGTTCCAAAGCAGGATGGACGAGTCGTTTCCGGCGATCGCCAGGAGCCGGCCGTCATCCGATAACGTGACGGCGTTGACGATGCCGTCGGTCCCCGTCAAGGTCGTCAACTACGCGTCCCTTCTCGAGGTCCCAAAGCCGCACGGTCCCCTTGCCGTCGGCGGACGCCAATCGATTGGAATTGAAGGAGCAGGCGAGCAAATCGACCTCGCCGCCGCCTGCATCCAACCTGTGCAGCTCCGAGCGGTAATGTCGCTCGAGAAAGTACCAGACGAAGGAGCGATGGTCTTCCTCTCCCTTTGCGGGCCGGTGGCGCGCAAGCAGCTCGACGGCCTGCGGAATATGCTGCCAGGCCGCGAAGGCGGTCCCTATGTCGGCCGCGTAGGCGTAGCGGCGCACGCGCATTTCCTCGCGCAGGGCCAGGGCTTCCTGGTCCCGGGCACTGACGCGAAACCGGTCGTTGCTTGCCTGGACGTTTCTCAGGCTGGCCGAGTACCACGAGACGCCGATCAGCCCCGTGACCCCCGCGATCAGAACGACGGCGCACAAGGCGGCGGCGGCCGGGCGGCGGCGGATCAGTCGCCACATGCGACCGTGCGGCCCCAGCGGCCGGGCCCAGGTGGGCCCACCGGCCAAAAATCGTGCGAGGTCATCACCGAGAGCGGCGGCGCTCGGATACCGCCGGGCCGGATCCTTTTCGATGCATTTCAGACAGACTGCCTCGAGATCGCGCGGAATGTCCGGACGCAACTTCCGAGGCAAAACGGGGTCGTCGGTGACGATGCGCCTCAACGTTTCGACGTCGGTCGCTCCGGCATAGCGGAGGACGGCCGGTCAGCAACTCGTAAAGGATCACGCCGAGGCCGTAGATATCGGTCGGTCGGACCGACCGCGCCCATTCGTCCCTCGGCCTGCTCGGGGGCCATGTACGCGGGCGTGCCGAGAATCGCGCTGCTGCGAGTCTCGTCCGGCGGCCCCTCCAGGAGCTTGGCCAGGCCGAAATCGACGAGCTTGGGAACGAAATCGAGTCCGTCGATCTTCCGAAGTCCCGCCGACTCGGCGCCACAAGGCGCGTCGAGGATGACGTTGCTGGGCTTGAGATCTCGATGGATCACACCATGGTTATGCGCGTAGTCGACGGCGGCCGCCAAAGTGGCGACCAGGTCGATCGCCACTCGAAGGGAGACTCGTGCCGCGACAATCGTCCAGCCAGTCCGCAAGACTCTTGCCGGCGCAGTATTCCTCGGCGATGTACCAGATGGGCCCCCATTCACCCGATTCGAACACACGAACCAGATTGGGATGGTTGAGCGTTCCGGCGGCCTGTGCCTCGCGCAAGAATCGACGGCGCAGTTGAGGACTGACGAGGGAGTCGGGCCGCGGGATCTTCAGCGCGACCTCCCGCCCGAGCACCGGATCGATCGCCAAAAAGACAATGCCGAAGCCCCCGCGCCCGAGCTCGCGCACGATTTGAAACCGGCCGATGCGGACCAGCGTGCCAGGCTCCGGCGGAGGGTTTTCCAGTAACCGGGCCGCTGAGGACGCGACTGCGATCGAGGAGAGGCTCCCTCCTGAGAGGGCGTCTCGGTTCGCTTCGGCCCCGAGCCTGTCGAGCAAGCGAATGCACGCCTGCGCGCGCAAAAGCCGTTCCAGGAGCGCGGGATCACTGGAGGGCGCGATTTCAATCGGGTCACAGCCCGTGGCGCTGTCGAGCGCTCCTGATAGGCCGTGAGCGAGTGGACAAGGGGATCCTCGTCGGTGAGGTCTTCACCGCTCATGTTTTGCCTGCGAACTCGCCGCGAGCCGTTCGACCGCGCGCGTCCACAGGCGGCGGACCGCCTCGACCGAACGATCCATCTCCTCGGCGGCCTGGTTGAAGGTCCGGTGCTCCCAGTGAACCAGGACGATCACCCGGACGTAATCGGGCGGCAGCCGCCTGAGAGCGTCAGCGACGGCCTGTGCCTCTTCGCGTTCGATCGCGGCCCAACTCGGTGACGGCGAATGGTCGGCCACGCGAAACGCTTCGGCCGCCCGCGTCGGATGGCTTCGCGGGGGGGATTCGCGCACCACATGTCGTTTGGCGGTGCCGGAAATAGCGGCGGCTGAATTCGGAAAGCCGTCCCGCCAAGATCGAGCGCAGCCAAGCCAAAAGCTCCGTTTCGGTTTTCCCTCGGAATTGCCTGAAACTCTGGTGAGCGGCCAGAAAGGTCTCTTGGACCAGATCGGAAGCACCCCTTTGGCCCGCAAGTTCGGAGAGAGATCCTTCGTTGCGACCAGGAGCAGATAGGCTCGGCAGGCTTCCAGCAGCTCGCCCAGCTCATTCACAGAGCCGCGGCGGGCCGTTTCCAGCCGTTCGCTGACTGTTTCAATCCGGTCAGGGCCAAGGCCATCAAGAGATGCGCTCATGCACGCGGCCCATCACTACGCTCACTTTGGAAAGCGCGCCAAGTCCTCGATTGAGCCATTATGCCGCCCGGGAAACCGAATCGCAAGACTCGTATCTGCCGTATTTTTCCCACCCAAACCCAAAAAGGAGAATTTTCGAGGATTTGCGCGCTGGTTTGAAGGGCGTGCGCCTTACTAACGAAGGGGGTGCGGGACGTGTCTGTCAAAGGGCGACTCGCAAAGCCACGGGATCGGAAGGCCGGCTGATCGGACGCTCCAAGACGACCGAAGCCCCAGGAGAACTTTCCGTTTCATTCTGACAAGAGGGGGGAACCGGTGAGATCACGAAAAGCGTTCACATTGATCGAGTTGTTGGTGGTGATTGCGATCATCGCCGTTCTGGTCTCTCTGCTGTTGCCCGCCGTCCAGGCGGCACGCGAAGCGGCCCGCCGCACGCAATGCCGCAACAATCTGAAGCAGATCTCACTGTCGGTCGCGAATTACATCGACGTCAACCAGCGATTTCCGCTGGACACATCGACCGTCGTTGAGTGTCCCGGCGGGACGGAGTGCACAAAGGGCAATCCGGGCCCCTACAACGATTGGAACACCCACATGTGGGGCGAAGCGCTGCTGCCCTACATGGAAGCGACGACCGTCTACAACAGCATTTGCCGGAACGCACCGATCTTTTCCCCTTGGACCAGCCCCTCCCCAGCTGCAACCTACACGTATGTCAATTCCGGCTGTCCCTGCACGTGTCCCTCGGCCGCCACGACGCCCGCCGCGGCCGTGATCCCGGCCTATGTCTGTCCTTCGGCGCCACGGGCGGCAAACCCGTTCAAGGAACACACTCAACAATGGAATTGCAATTTTCACCCCGCGAGTTTTCTCTTCTGTCGATTGAACGGCGCCAGTGATTATCAGGGGATCTGCGGCGTCGAGGCTCCGTACCGCTGCTACATGAAGTACACGCACTTCAACGGTGTCAGTCTGACCTGCTGTCAAAACCGGGGCATGTTCCGCTACAAGTGGAGTGGGCTGTTGCCGGAGCAGGTCACCGACGGTATATCAAGGACGATATTTGTCACAGAGCTTGGCGGCCGGCCGAATTGGTGGACGCGAGGCGGAACCGGCGGATTGATCAATCATGGCTTGCCGACCAGTGCGACCCCGATCCGAAGTTATTTAGTCACCAACCCCGGCGGTTGCTGGGCGTGCTGGTCAAACAGAGGCAAATGCACGAGCGGCAGCTCGTTCGACGGGCTTTCGAAGCCCGCGTCCTCCACCTCGAGCCACATCATCCCCGTCTGCATCTTCAACTGCTCGAATGAAAACGGCGTCAACGTGGTTTTCAGTTTCCATCCGGGAACCGGAGGGGTCGCGATGTGCGACGGTTCGGCACACATGTTGAGTGAAAACATCGATCTCTTCGTCCTGCACTCGATGGTGACTCCGAAAGGAAGGGAAACATTGACTGACAGTAATTTCGATTGACAAAACGCGACAATGCGACTCGACGGTCTGCTCGTCGAGTGCGCCTCGTGCCGCTCGATCCGGTCGACGCTCGGGGCGCACTGCGGCGGTCTGAGGATGCGGCAGAAACAAAGAGATTGAGTTTCTTATGATTGGACAGCATGCGAAAGGCCGCCGCGAACCTGGCGCCGTGGGGAATTCTGGCCTGCCTTCTGACCTGCCTTCTGACGGCGGCGATCGGCTGCGGCCGTTCCGACCAGAGGCTGTTGCAGGCGATTGGCAAAACCGGTCGAGAGAGACGGCCGGTCTGCCCGCTCGCCGGCAAGGTTACGATCGACGGCCAGATTCCGCCGAGCGCGGCGCCCAATCAAAAGCTCATCGTGATGTTGTTTGACCGGGCACAGCCCAAGCTCAACGTCAACCAGCGGCCTTACGTCGAATGCAATTCGCAGGGGGAATTCTCCTTCACAACGTACAAGACGGGGGATGGAATTGATCCGGGCGATTACGTGATCGTCTTTGCTCAGTTGACGCTGAACCGGAGCGACGACAGCTATCAAGGGCCGGATGGGCTGAAGAACCTCTACAACGATCCGGACAAGAATGGCACGAATCCGGAGTTTTCAATCAAACACGAGGCGCCGGAAAATCGGATGACGTGTTCAACCTCGCCGTGGCGGGTCAGGAGGCCGTCGTCGAGCCGGGCCCGCGCGCCGTAACGGCAATTCCCAACGACTGAACCGTATCCGCCCCCAACGTCCCGCCGCGATTTCACCTGACTCCGATCGCAACCGGCGCCGCTTCCGACGCGACCTCGCGGTGAGGCCGCTCGGGGAGCCGGTGCGCGAGGCGATTGTCCTAACGGGAACGAGAGCTTTTCCGATGTTGAATTTGACGCGCCGACAGTTTGTCCAATCCGCCTCGCTGCTGGTTGGTTCCGGGGCTTGTCATCGCTTACTCGCCGCCGGGGTCCCCTCGACGCCGAGCTTCACAAAGGAGCCCGTTTTCGAGCCGACCGGCCTCTTTTTGACCTGGCAGCGCGATCCCACGACCACGATCACCATCCAATGGGTGGGCGCCGAGCAGGACGCCGCCCATCGTCCGATCTGGTATGCAAAGGAGGGTTCGGACGCATGGCAAAGCCGGGCCGCCACGGCGAAGCGCTTTCCCCTGACCGATCGCTGGATTCTTCCGGACCGAATTGACCGGCCTTGCGCCGGGGACGGACTACCGGTTCCGCGTCGGCCTCGATTCGGCGGAACAGCGATTCCGTACCATGCCGGCCAAGGCGACCGACACAATTCACTTTGTGTCCGGGGGAGATTCAGGGATTGGCGAGCATGCCCTTTACACGAACCGCGTGGCGGCCGCCCAATCTCCTCTGTTCGTCGTCCTGGGAGGCGACCTCGCTTATGAAAATGCCACCTCGCCGGCAGTGTTCCTCCAGTTCCTCAAGAACTATTCGCGGGACCTGCGAGACGATCATCAGCGGCTAATTCCGCTTTTGGGCTGCCTCGGCAACCATGAAGTCGTCAAGGGCTATCGCGGAACGCGGAAGGACGCGCCGTTCTTCTACTCCGTCTTTGACGGACTCTTCCCGGCAACCGGTTACACCAGCCTCGACTTCGGGGATTATTTGTCGCTTGTCTTCCTCGACACGAACCACACGTCGCCGATCGAAGGGGCTCAGACCGACTGGCTGGAACGGACGCTCAAAGAGCGGGAGGAGTGTCCGACGGTGTTCGTCTTCAACCACGTTCCGGCCTATCCGTCCGTTCGGCCACTTAATCCGACACACGGCGAGCAAGAGGCCGGTCCCAAGAACCGGAAATATTGGGTGCCTTTATTCGAACGGTACAACGTCGATGCTGTGTTCGAACATCACGACCACACCTTCAAGCGCACCCATCCCCTGCTGGATGGGCGCGATCAACGAAAACGGAATCGTCTATCTGGGGGATGGCTCCTGGGGAAAGCTTCGCCGGCCGGAGACGCCGCAAACCCGCCCGTACCTTGCCGTCAGCGATCACGCTTACCACCTGTCGGTGCATCGAATCGAAGGCCGCGAGCGGTTCCACGTGGCCTTGTCCGATGCCGGTCGTGTTGTCGACGTCTGCGTTACCTCGAAGCGCAGCCACCGCCGCACGAAATGATTTGGGCGTAACTCGCCTCACGCTACACTGCGAGTGAGTATTTGTAGGGATAAAGAGCACTCTGTTCGTTCTCAACACGGTGGGCCACGAAGTGGGACCAATCGCCGTTGAGGTAGATCGCCCGCAGTTGCAGCAGCGACTGGGCTCCCTTGACGGTCCAACGCATACCGGTCTGCTCCATGCGGTCCTTGACCACGTGACGGCACGCTCCTTCGGCCACCCCGCTGCCGAGCGGGTAGCCGGCCGCACACGACGTTGAAGGGACGATTCGGCCCGGTCCTGTGCAAATCGCAACTTCGAGGGCCCGGGCGGCTGATCGCCTTTGGGGCGAAAGAGGGTAGTCCAGCGATTCGATCGCCGGGAACACCCTGTGATCGCTCCGTGCCCGGGAACGCGGCATGCGCCGTGACCCCTTTGACGGGAATCGCTGCCAACGGAGAGGGGTCGTCACGAGCTCAGTTGAGATTGAGCCGCCGGCTGGGCTGCCGGAGAGGCCGGAAGACCAGGTCGTCGCCTCGCTCGACGGCCACGTGCAGCAGGCAAGAGTTTGGCTCGGCGGCGTCCAGTACCGAGAGGTCCTCCAGATCCCGGCGCAGTCGCGGCGCTTGGGAAGTTCACGAAGCTGAGACGATCACTGGCCACGCTGCTCCTCGCGTGACCCGCTGCGAACTTTGTATCCTTTTGCCCATGAGCCTCAGCTTGGCGATCGCCCCTTCCGGTCGGCTGCAACTTGAGGACGCCGCGGACACGCAGTCCGAGATTTCGGATGCGGCGGCCCGGTCGCTGGAAAAGGCCTTCGCGCGCTGTCGCGCCGACGGGCTCTTGACGCTTGCTTCCGAAGAGATGAACCAGGAGCTGCCGCCGGACTTCGCCTTCTGGCGGGGATTGGCCCGGAAGTTTTTCCAGGTGCTTTGCCACCTGGGCGAAGGGGCCTTCGCGAAATGGAGGTTGGTTCCTCCGCCGGCCGACGAAGAACTGGCGCAGCTTGTCGCGGAAGCACCGCCGATGCGCGGTCTGGAATATCTCTCCGTCGGCCTCTTGCAGACGCTGTGGGGGGAGTTGGGGGAGCGGGCCGCCGCTCAAGCGGCCGGGTTTGAGGAAGGGCCGGCCGCCTATCTGCGTGCGGTCAATCCGCTGTGGCACTTGCTGGGCCGGGTGACGTTTCATCTGGCCGAAAACAAGCGCGATCCCCAGCGGCCCTTTGCGTTCCTGGCGACGTACACTCACGGGCTCTCCGGCGCGGCGCGGCTGAAGCACCTGCCGCTGGCGGAAGCGCTCAAAACCTACGCGGGGGCAAACGAGCGGGCGAAGCTCGAATCGCTGTTGGAGCCGGTGCGGCGGGCCGCTGCGCAGAGTGCGCTCGTGCGGGAATTGCTTGACACAAAGGCGCTCTTTGCACCACAGGCCTGGACCGTCCGCCAGGCGCATCGCTTTCTCAGCGAATCGCCGCGGATCGAGGAGGCCGGCGTCGTCGTCCGCGTCCCCGATTGGTGGACGGTCCGCAGGCCGCCGCGGCCGCAAGTCCAAGTTCAGCTCGGCACGCGGCCCGCCCCTGCGCTCGGCATGGATGGTCTCTTGGACTTTCAGGTCGGCCTTGCGCTCGACGGCCAGCCCCTCACAGAGGATGAGCGCCGCGAACTGCTAGCCGGCACCGAGGCGCTGGTCTTGCTGCGCGGCAAATGGGTCGAAGTCGACCGCCAGCGATTGGAACAGGCCCTCGATCATTGGAAGCAGCTTGAGGCCGAGCATCCGGACGGGATCGGATTCATCGAAGGGATGCGGCTCTTGGCGGGGGCCCAGCTCGGCGACGCCGTTTCGACCGACGAACAGGTCGCATCCTGGTCGCGCATCACGGCAGGCGATTGGCTGCGCCAGACACTCGAACGGATTCGCCGGCCGGATGACGACGGAGCCTGCCAGCCGGGACGCGATTTGCGCGCGACTCTGCGCCCGTATCAGGCCGAGGGGGTCCGCTGGTTGTGGTTCATGACCGAGCTGGGCCTGGGGGCGTGCCTCGCCGACGACATGGGACTGGGCAAGACGCTCCAGATGATCGATCTGTGGCTCGAGCGGAAGCGGGCGCGGGCGCAGCCGGGCGCCGGGCCGAATCTCTTGGTCGTCCCGGCGTCGCTCGTCGGGAATTGGCGGCAAGAGCTGGCGCGCTTCGCGCCTTCGCTGCGGATTTTCTTCGCGCACCGTTCCGAGTGCGACCAGGCCGATTTGGATCGCGTCGCCCACGATCCGAACGGGAAGCTGGCCGCGTTCGACGTGGTCGTCACCACCTACGGCATGGTCCGCCGCCAGGAATGGCTGCAACAGGTGCGCTGGTCGCTGGTCACGCTGGACGAGGCCCAGGCGATCAAAAACCCGTCGTCCACCCAGGCCCGGTGTGTGAAGAAGCTGGCGGGAACGAGCCGGATCGTGCTCACCGGTACGCCCGTCGAGAATCACCTGGGAGACCTCTGGTCGATCTTCGACTTCTGCTGTCCTGGGCTGCTCGGGACCTCTGGCCAATTCAAGCAGTTCGTCAAGCGGCTGAACCAGCGGCAGGAAGCGGAGGCCTTCGGCGGGCTGCGGCGGCTGGTGCGGCCGTATATTCTGCGACGGCTGAAGACCGACCCGGCGATCGTTCCCGATCTGCCCGACAAGACCGAAATGCGGGTCGAGTGCGGCCTGTCGAAGAAGCAGGCCGCTCTCTACGAGCGGGCCGTCGACGACCTGGCCCGGCGACTGAAGCAGGCCGACGGAATAGCCCGCCGCGGACTCGTCCTGGCCGTCTTGATGCAGCTCAAGCAGATCTGCAATCATCCGGCCCAGTACCTCAACGGCGCGTCGTTTCCTCCGGCAGACAGCGGCAAATTCGAGCGCCTGCGGCTGCTTTGCGAGCCGATCGCCGAGCGCCAGGAAAAGGCGTTGGTGTTCACGCAGTTTCAGTCGCTGACCCAACCATTGGCCGACTTTCTGGCCACGGTGTTCGGCCGCACCGGTTTGGTGCTGCACGGCGGCACGCCGGTCCGCAAACGGACGGACTTGGTGCAAACGTTTCAGGACGAACAGGGACCGCCGTTCTTCGTGATCTCTCTCAAGGCGGGGGGGAGCGGGTTGAACCTGACGGCCGCCTCGCACGTCGTGCACTTCGACCGCTGGTGGAATCCGGCGGTCGAAAACCAGGCGACCGACCGCGCCTTTCGCATCGGGCAGAAACGCAACGTCCTGGTCCACAAGTTCGTCTGCCGCGGCACGGTCGAAGAACGGATCGACGCCATGATCCGCGACAAGCAAGCCGTTGCCGACAGCGTGCTGAACCAGGAAAACGAGGCGTTGCTGACCGAAATGACCGACGACGAAGTCATGCGGTTTGTCGCTCTGGACCTCGGCCGCGCAACCGCCAACGAGTGAGGGCACGATCACGCGTTGCAATTGGAATTTGCCGCGGCCGCTGGTAACCTGATGGCGCTGCAATCAATCTTCGCGCTCCGCATCCGTCCGGCCGACGTCGTCGACCGTGGAAGGACGCAACAGCACCAAGTCGGAACCGAAAGGAGTCGTCTCATGGCCTGGTATGGCGGATGGAAACCCTATGTCCCGGTCGCCAAGCGACAGGCTCAGGCGGCCCGGTTTGCCGCGGCCCTCGCCAAAAAACGGGGCCGAGCTTTGGCCCCGGTCAAAATCGACGGACGGAAGATCTCCCAATCGTTTTGGGGCCAGGCGTGGTGCGAGAACCTGGAAGGTTACAGCGATTTCGAGAACCGGCTGCCGCGCGGGGCGACGTACGTTCGCAACGGCTCGGTCATCGACCTGGAGATCGAGAGCGGCACCGTGAAGGCGATCGTCAGCGGCTCGGAAATCTATCATGTGACGGTCAAAATCAAGACGCTGCCAAGGGCGTCCTGGAAGCAGATCCGGCAGGACTGCTCCAAGTCGATCGACTCGCTGATCGACTTATTGCAAGGCCGTTTCGACTCGGGCGTCATGCAGCGGTTGACGCAGCGCGAAGGCGGCCTCTTTCCCCGCCCCACCGAGATCGAGATGGACTGCACCTGTCCGGATTGGGCCGGCATGTGCAAGCACGTGGCCGCCGTGTTGTACGGCGTCGGGGCCCGGCTCGACACGCTGCCGGAGCTGCTCTTCACGCTCCGCAATGTCGATCATCGGGAGTTGATCCGCCAGGCGGCCGCCAGCGAGAACCTCGACCGGGCGCTTGATACCGGCCGGGACGCCGGGCTTGCCGGCGCCGACCTGGGCGAGCTGTTCGGAATCGACATCGACGCCGGCAGCGGCAGCGCGAAAAAGCCCAAACGTCGTCGGTCGGTCGCTCCAACGCGCCGCAATCCGACCGATCACGGAGATGCCGCCACGCCGGTCACCGCGCCCCCCTCAGGCCGCCGAAAGCGAAACGGGCGACCGCCTCGCGAACCAAGGCGGCCGAAGGCAAATCGGCGGCGGCCGCAGGCAAATCGGCCGTGGCCGCAGGCAAATCGGCCGTGGCCGCAGGCAAATCGGCCGTCAAGTCGGCTGCCCGGCGCAGCGAAAGGAACCCGTGCGGCTCTCCCTGCGAGAGGGGCAGCAAAGCGTCTCCGCCAGTAAGACGCCCGACGCCCGCCTGAGCGCCGTTTTTCCTCACCATGTTCTGTATTTTTTGGGGCTAAAAAAGGGAGCGATAACCCAAAAAACTCCGCCGGCCATTTTTTGCCGCAACGATGTTTTTGCCGCAACCCATCTTCGGAAACCGACGGCGTTGGATTATAATGAGGTTTGTCGGCTGGCGAAGGATCCCGTTCAGCGCGCGGATCGGCCATTGCGAACCCCCCGAAGGCGATGCCCCGCCGCCTTGCGACCCCTTCCCGCTCTTTACAAGAGTCAGCCGGAGCTTTGACACCACGACTGGTGCTATGCCTGCACGTAATCGACCTACTTGAGACGGACACACTGCTGGCCCTTCCCTCTCGATCTTTGGCTCGCCACAATGGCCGAGAATCCTACGGCCAAAAGATCGTGTCCCAGCGGCGACAATCCCGCACGGCGTACGTTAGACTGTCGTAAATCATTGCGACGCCGACGTCATGTCCGAGGCGCCCACCATCAATCAAGAAACTGGTTGCCCATGAGCCTCAGCAAGCGACCCACACGCCGGGATTTCCTGAAGACTGCCGGCGCCGCGTTCGGGGTGCCCTACATCATCACTTCCGCGGCGCTCGGCAACAGCGAGCGACCGGCCGCAAGTGATCGGATCGTGGTCGGGGGGATCGGAATCGGCAACATGGGCCGAGGCGATCAGCAGGGCGTTTCTGGGACGCAAGGACGTGCAGTACGTGGCCATGTGCGACGTGCGCGAAGAAGTTCGCGCAGAGGTCGAAGGCCACCATCGACAACCACTATGGCAACCGTGACTGCCGCACCTACAACGATTTTCGCGAACTGCTGGCGCGTCCCGACATCGACGCCGTGCACATTGCCACGCCCGATCACTGGCACGCGATCATTACCATCGAAGCGTGCCGCAACGGCAAAGACGTCTTCTGCCAAAAGCCCGAAACGCTCACTCTGCGGGAAGGTCCGCTGATGATTGCCGCAGCGCGGCGCTACGGGCGAGTTGTTTCCGGCGGCAGTCAACGCGTGCTCGAGGATTACCGCAAATACGTCGACCCGGCCTGGGCGGGCGAGTTCGGCAAAATCAAATCGATCAACGTCAACGTCGGTCCGCTCCCCAAACTGTGCAACCTTCCGCCCGAACAAATGGCCGAGAAGATCGACTGGGACATGTGGCTCGGTCCGGCTCCGTGGGCGCCGTACAATTCAAAGCGTTGCAGCGGCAGCTATTCGATCAACGGTGCGAGCTGGCGCTCGTTCAGTGACTATTCGGGCGGCGGCATGACCGACTGGGGCGCCCATCACTTCGGCGGAGCCACGTTCATCTGCGACGTGCGCGAGTTGCAGCCGGAGGAAGTGACCTATCACGACGACAAGGAGGGCCGCTACCTGGCCTACCGCTACCCCAACGGTTTGATGCTCTATCACAATCGGCCGAACAGCGGGAATTTGCAGATTGAAGGGACGCCGGGCGAGAAGCTGCCGCCGAAACCGGTCCCGACGTACAAGGGGGGCGGGACCATTTCCGGCGACTTCATTTACTGCGTGAAGACGCGTGAAAAGCCGTTCCGCGACATCGAGCTGGCCGTGAACACGGCCGTCGTTTCCCACCTCGGCAACATCGCCTACCTATTGAAGCGCTCGTTGAAGTGGGACGCCGCCAGGCAGCAGTTCATCGGAGACGAGGAGGCCAATCGCATGGTCGACCGTGCTCGCCGCGAGCCGTGGCAGCTGTAATCGACGAATCACCCTGCGAGCCGCGTCCGCCTCGTGCAGAGCGCGGCATTTCACCCAGGTAGAATCTTCACAACAAGGATTCACAAGATGCTGGCCGACGCCTTTGGAGCGCTGCAGAAGTTCGACTGGGGTGCCGATCTGACCGCATTGGCGCCGATTGACGACGCGGCGATCGCCGTGCCCGGAAGTGCCGCTGCCGATCAGGATCTGGAGAACCGCCTGATTGCCGCCCTGAACGGAAAACTCTCGCGCAATGCGCACGACTACGTGTGTCGCAAGCTGGCGATCGTGGGAACGGCCGCCGCGGTACCGACCTTGGCCGGCCTGCTGGGCAACCAGGCGACTTCGCACATGGCGCGTTTTGCGCTCGAGCGGATCACTGCTCCCGAGGCCGGGCACGCCCTGCGTGATGCGCTCGTCACGGTGAACGGGAACCTGAAGATCGGCGTGATCAGCTCGCTCGGCGCCCGCCGCGATGCAGAGGCCGTCGCCACGCTGGGCAATTTGCTCGGGGATCAGAATCCGGCTGTCGCCCGTGCCGCGGCCCTGGCGCTGGGCGCCATCGGCACGGCTGAGTCGGCGAGCGTGTTGCAAGCCGCTCTCCGGTCGGGGAACGGCGGCAATCGGGCCGTGATCGACGGCCTGTTGTCCTGCGCGGAATCGCTCTTGCGCCGCGACAAACCAGCCGACGCCCTGGCGATCTACAAGTCGCTGTCAGGCGAGGGGAAGCCACGACTCGTGCGGTTAGCCGCCACACGCGGCCTGCTGGCCTGCGCCGATCAGCAAGCGTGACGATCTCACTTTTTCATCACGGATTTTCTTGGGAGATGGCGGCATGCCGTTGCGAGTGCTGTGCGGTTTCTTCGTCTTGGGATTGATGCTGGTGCCGTCAACGGCGACCTTGCCGGCGGCCGATGCGCAGCCCGATGAATTGGTGCGACAGATCGTCAAGCTGATCGGCGACCACGATCGCGAGTTTCGCGCCGCCGGCCTGGAGCAAGTGCGGACGGCCGCTCGCGGTCCCGAATACACGCAACTCTTCGCGGCCCAGCTCACGAAGCTCGGCGCCGACGGGCAGATTGCCCTCTTGGATGCCCTGGCCGATCGTGGCGATGGGACCGCCCGTTCCGCCGTGCTCGAGTTGTTCGCATCGAGTCCCGACGCGAGCGTGCGTGCGGCGGCGATCGGTGCGCTGGGCCGGCTGGGTGGACCGGAAGACTTGCCGCTGCTCGTCAAAGCGCTCTCCGACGGTTCGAAACTCGAACGAGTCGCGGCCCGACAGAGCCTGACTCAAATCTCCGGCGAGGCGATTAACAAGGCGCTCGCGGCCGATTTAGAATCGGCGTCACCCAAGGCGAAGGCCGCGTTGATCGACGTGCTGGCCACGCGGCGCGCCAGCGATCAGTTGCCCGCGTTCGTGGCGGCGACTGTCGACGAAAATGCTCGCGTCCGTCAAGCGGCCATGGCCGCGTTGGGGCAGATCGGCCGTCCCGAGCAGATTGCCCAGATGTTGCCCGGCGTGCTCAAGGCCGAAAAAGGAAGCGAACGGGACGAGGCCGAAAAGAGCGTCGCACTCGTTTGCGATCGCATCGAGAACGAAGACCAGCGCGGCACCGCGTTGATCGAGGCCCTCAACACGGTCGACGTGGCCCAGCGCGATCAGTTGCTGTCGCTCATGGGACGCGTCGGCGGCAGTAAGCTGCTGAATTTCGTGGCCGAGATTGCCACGGGGCCAGACAGTTCGCGGCGGCAACTTGCCATCGATGCGCTGAGCAAATGGCCCGACGCGAGCGTGGCCGACAAACTGTTTGAGATTGCGACTCGGGCCACGGATCCGGCCGAGCGCGAGCAAGCGTTTCGGGGCTTCGTGAAAGTTTCCGCAGCGCGCGACCACCGGTCCGACAAAGAGCGACTCGATCGCCTGAAACAGGCGATGAAGCTGGCCAAGACGCCCGAGGAAGTCTCGCTCGTGATCAATCGCGTCCGCACGGCCTACGATATCGAGGCGTTGCGGTTCGTCCTCCCCTACGTCGACCAGCCGTCGTTTTCGCAGATCGCCTGTGAGACGATCGTCGAAATTGCCCACCACCGCGAAGTGCGCGACTCCCACAAGGCCGAAGTCGACAAGATACTCGACAAGGTGATTGCGACCAGCAAGAACCCCGTGGTCGTCGAACGGGCCAATCGCTACAAGCGGGGCGAAACCTGGGATCGCCGTTCCGCAAAATCGCGGCGGTGAGGCGCGGGGCGATGCGTCTTTGTGACGCCGGGCCGCGATTTGCTCGCCGGAAAAATTGGGGAGGCCTGTCGCATCAGCCGGGCCCAGAACGTGGTTCGGCGTTGGCACCACGATTCCGACACTCTGACTTGGTCGTTGCATCGATTTGCAATGGGCGTCAGTGCTGCGAGCACTTCGGTGACGCAATGAAAAGTCTCGTTTTGACCGATCGTTTCCGCCAAGCGACCGCTACACCTGGATGGGATGCGCTCTACAGGGTGATGTCGAGTTTTTGTTCTGTGGTTCCCTTCGACCGCGATTGAGGGATGGCGGGAACCCGGAGCGCCGCGACAAGTCCGGCGGCAACCAGCGGGCAGCAAGATAGGAACGGCACAAGCTGGGCGTGCGAGAAGCCGCGATCCAACAGGTCGCCTACAATCGAAGGCGCAACATAACCCGACAGATTGGCGATCGCGTTGATCATTCCGATCGCGGCGGCCGCCGCGGATGCCTGCAAGGTGGACGTGGCCAGGACCCAGAAGGAGGGCGCGCCGGCGTAGATGCCCGCACCCGCCAGAGAGAGCCACAGAATGACCAACCAAAACGGCTGTCCCGGTAGGGAGCTCAACATCAGAAACGCAGCCGTCATGACCATCGGCAGGATCGTGTAGAACTTGCGGCGTCCGCTGCGATCCGAGAGGTAGCTGACGATCACCATCGCAACCAGACCGGCGGCATACGGCAGTCCGGAAAAGAGCGTCGCGGCGGTGACGGAAAGTCCCGACGCATTCTTGATAACGGACGGCAGCCAGAAGACGAAGGTGTAACTGTTGAGATTCGCGGAAAACAGCGCCAGCGACAGCAGAATCACATTGGGCTGGCGGAATGCCTGAAAAACGGTCACGTTCGCCGTCGCTTTCTTGCCGAGGCGTTCGGCTTCGAGGGCGTTCTTAATCCACTCGCGCTGGTCGGGCTCGAGCCAGCCGGCGTCGTCGGGACGGTCGGTGAGATAAAAGAACGTGAAGATGCCGAGCAGCACGGCCGGCAATCCCTCCAGAATGAACAGCCACCGCCAACCCGAAAGGCCGAGCCAATGAATCTGGAGGATTGCGGCCGATAAAGGCGCGCCGAGCCCGAGCGCGATTGGTATTCCGAGAATGAGGCCGCTCATGGCCCGCGCACGGTCGCCCGGGGCGAACCAATGGGTCAGGTAGACGATGATGCCCGGAAAGAAGCCGGCTTCGGCCAGGCCCAGTAGGAACCGGGCCCAATAGAATTGTGTGGGGGTTCGCACCAGGCCGACCGCCGCCGTGCAGAGGCCCCAGGTGATCAGGATGCGGGCCATCCAGCGTCGAGCGCCAAAACGCTCCACGATCAGAGCACCGGGAATCTCGAAAGCCAGGTAGCCAATAAAGAAGATCCCAGCCCCGCGTCCATAGACCGCCTCGGAGAAGCCAAGCTCGGCGATCATCGGCAGTTTGGCGAAGGCCACATTGGCCCGATCCAAGTAGCTCGCGATGTACATCGCAAAGACGAGCGGGAGCACCCGCGCCGCAATTCGGCGGCGGGCCAAGTCGGCAGTGGATGATCCGTGCTCAGGGAGATTCATGGGTGCAAAGCGCGATAGACGGTGTCGCCGGAGACCGGCGCGGTGGAAAGCCGCTATTTCACCCGTTTGAAGGCGACCCGGCAACTGATCGTGACCCGAGGTGATCCAGCCGGACATCGCGGGCCAGTTTCCGCAGCGTGGTTCGACAGGGGGCCGCGGCTTCTGCGGCCGAGTGTTGGCCACACTCTGCGGCAGACGGGGCCGCCCAGCGAGCGCGGACGACCTCCTTCGACGATCGCAGGCAGTGGCGAGTCACGCGGGACATTGCGTAACGGATTTCAATCGGAATGGCTGTCCCGCCGTCGGCTTGGGTTCACGCAGTCGTCCGCTGTTGCAAATCGCCCACGGTGATTCAATCAGGTTCGCGGACGGATCGGCTTGCTGTCAGGCCTCGCACGACGCCCAATGGCAATCATCTCTCTCTTCACTTTCCGGCAGTCGAGTCGGGCCCACCCGTCGCGCGGCTTCTTTTGGGAAGGACCTCCACCAGCGGATCCTCGACGCAGCCGGCCGGCGGCGTAATGTGCAGCAGATAGGCCAACGTCGGCGCGATCGAGGCCGGGCTGACCCTGCGGTCAAAGCGGCCCGGCACCACCCGGCTGTCGGCCGATGCATTGCCGAAACTGATCGCCAGAAGTGGAACGTGTGTGTCGCACTCCCACGGCTGACCGTGCGCCGCGGGGCTGTTTCCTTCGATGTCGAATGGCTTCAGCGCATATAAGGACGTCACCCGATCGCCGCGGATGAAATGATCGCCGCAGCATCGCTTCAGTCCGCCCGGTCGCTCCTCCCGACAGGCACTGCTCGCGCGTCACGGCCGCCGCAACGCAGTCCTGCGAAAGAAGCCAGTCGCGCGTGGCCCGCTGCGCTTCGGCGAATCTCGTCCCCTTCAAGGCGGGATGGTCCTCGCGCAGATAAACTTGGATATCGGTGAAGGCCTGGACCAAGCTCGGCTCCGATTCCCTCACGCCGAGCTTGCGGCGCAGATAGGCCTCCAGCATCTGGCTCGCGGGTCCGGGGCGGTAATTTTTGTCGACGATGAAGGGATTCCGCTTCGCGGCGAGCTTCCACCGGGCCGCCAGCTCGGGGATCGGCGTCACGCCGTGATCGGCCGTCACCACGAGGATCCAATGCCGGCCTTCGAGCCGCTCGTTGACGAAATCGGCGAACTCGCCCAACATGCGGTCCGTGCGGTACGTGATGTCCTCGACCTCGAGGCTTTCCGGGCCGTACGCATGGCCAACGTAGTCGTTCGGGGTGAGATTGATCCCGAGAACGTCCGGGAATTCGTCCTTGCCGAGCTGCTCGTCGGCAATGATGAGCCGTGCGGCTTCGAGAGTGATTTCGTTTCCAAACGGCGACTCCAGCAAATCGTGGAAATAGTCCCTCGATCCCGCCTCGTGCGATCTTGTGCGGAAAGTCGGCCGTGCCTCTTGACGGGTGTTCGCCGAAGCTGTCTTCGTGCTTCGGATGTTGATAGCGGCTGCGGTCGTACAGGAGGTCCCACGTCTTGCCGGAATAGCGCGCGGCGGCGTCGGAGTCATTCCAGCTCCGCAGGTACGCGGGCAGTTCGTCGCGATAGAAGCTCGACGTGATCCACTGGGACCGGCCGTTCATAAAAAACGCCCCATCGGCGGCGTGCCCGGCCAACAGGATCGCCGCGCGGTCCTTGGCGCCGATGCCGAAGACCTTCGACCGACCGTCCGTCACGATTTTCAGTCGGTCCCCCAGCGTGTCGACCAGCAGATTTCGCGGCGAAACAGGCTGATGTCCGTTGGCCGGGCCGACTATTTTCACCTTCGGATCGGCGACGCAATAGACCTCCTTGCCCGTGGCGCGGTCGAACCAGCTATTGTCGACGATGCCACTGGTCTCCGGGTACGCGCCGGTCAGTTGCACGGAATGGCCGGGACCGGTCGACGTGATGCCGTGCCGGTGGTGGCAGTTGGTAAACCACGCCCCGTCGCGCCGGACGCGATTGATGATCCCGTGCGGATCGAAGCCAGCCCGAAAACGTTCGAGGTATTCGTACGCGAATTGATCGACGCTCACGACGACGATCAATGCCGGCGTATCGTCCGCCGCCAAGACGCCGCCGGGACGAACGAATTGGCACAAAAGCAACACGAGGCACAAACAAGGCAGCAACACGCGGTTTTTCATGGGGTTCTCAATCGGTTCGGCACTGGGTTAATCGGGAATGACGCGGGCCCCCGGCTCGACGGGGGCCACCGGCCGCGACAGAAGGCGTTTCGACTCCGCCAGCACGAAATCGACGTCCATAAAAGGCTCGAAGCTCACGTCGTGCCAGCGGCACAACCCCGCCCGGTCGATCAAAAACGTCCCGTGGAGGGCAATTTGCTCGAATGTGTCGTAAGCCCTGTACGATTGGAAGACCTGTAAGTCCGGATCGGCCAAAATCAGGAAGGGGAACTTTTCCGAACCATAGTCTTTGAGAGAATCCTTGATCCCCTTTTCGTCATCCGTGCTGACGGCGACAACTGTCAGGCCGGCCTCCCCGACCTGTTTTGCATTTTTGGCGAAGGCTTCGAGCTGCTGCTTGCAGTGCAAACAACCCTGTCCCAGGAAAAAGATCATGAGGACCGGCTTGCCGTGCAATTCGGCCAGCGAGTGTTCTTTTCCTCGGGCGTCTTTGAGTTTCCAATCCGGAGCGGTCCAGGGGCGCCACAACAGCGGACCCAGCGAGGCCAGCGGCGGCCGGCCGGCCAGCGCCTTTTGAGTTTTTTCCGGGAGCCGCCAATCGGTTGGAAAGCCGAATTCACGGGCGATCGGTGCCAAGCGGGCAAAGGGGGGCGCATCGAGATCGGCCATTCCGGCCAGGCTGCGGAGCTTCTCGAACACCATGCGGGCCTCATCCTTCTTTCCCACCCGATAAAAAACTTCCACCAGGTTGGCCTGCGTAAGGACATTTGCTTTGCCGTCTTCGGCAAATTCGCGCGCGCACCGCTCGGCCGACTCGGGGTCCCCCGCCTCGAGCAGCTTTCTCGAGAGGTAGGCAAGGTCGACGTCGATCACTTCGGACGGAAGGTTGATCAACGCGAGATGCGCCCGGATGAGCCAGACCGCGACGGCGATCGCCGGGACCACGCTGACGACGGCCAGAACCATCCGATACCGCAGGATTCGCAACAGGGCGATCTCGAAGGCCAACAGCAGGGCCAGAGACACGGCCAACATCGTGCGGCTGAGGAAGAATCCCGACGCGATCCGATGATAGGACTCCAAGGCCAGAAGGCTCGCCGTCATATGCCCCAGCGGATCCTCGAACCGGCGGACGATGGCGCCGACCGCGCTGCGCCGTTCGGAGGGAGGGACCCTTCGGACTGCGGCCAGCGCCTCTTGTTTTTTGGCGTGTTCCTCCGCGAACAGTCGCTGCAGCGATGAAAGCTCCCTGTCCCCTTCCACGACCTCTCCCCGGGCGTAATGGGCGATCCCCAGGTTGACGTGCACGTCTCCCTGTTCCGGGGCCGGGCCGGCCAGCTCGATGTAGCCCGATCGGCACGCCGCGATCAAGTCGTCCCAGTATTCATATTCGCGAAGCGAGTCGAGGAATCGACGGCGACCGAAGTACGCGCTCGAGTCGTCGGACTCGACCGGTTCTTGGCCCTCGTGCGACTTGTCCAGGTGCGGCTGGGCCTGTTTCGGCGATTCGAGCATGTTGTAGAGCGGATGCCGCGGAAGGTCGATCATCTGCGCGGCGAGGCGGCGGCGCATCGTGCACGCGGCCGAGTAATAAGAGCATGCGCACCAGCCATTCGCTGTTGTGCGCGTACAAGTCGACCTGGTCGGGAAGAACGCGGTCGTGCATCATGCGGGCATGCTCGGTCCGCATCGACGCTTCCATGCACCAGGCGGCCTCCGGGCCGCGCGTCAGTTTGTAGTAGAGATGGGTCGGCATGTGCCACATGTGGCCGATCGACGGGGCGTCGGTCCGCATTTGGCCGCCGAGTCGAGCCCGTCGTCCGGCGAGTTGGTCACATCGGCGATGTGGATCACGGCGTGATGGATGGGGTGCATCGGAGCGACGCGGAGGATCTCGCGGGCCAATCTCGAGCGCGTCCCCCAATTCGCGCGGCGGAGGGGTGATCGATTCGTCCTTGTGCCATATCCGCCAGACCTCGAAAGCCTTGGCCTCCAGGTCGTTGGGATACTTGGCGATGATCGCCTGATAGCCAGCCTCGTTCGACAGGGCGTCGATGTACATCTGCTCGCGGTCGGTCAGTCCGGCTTTGTGCCGGGCGGCTTCCAGCGCCAACTGCCGCGCGCACGGCTTGTGAGACCTGTTGGCCATCGCCATTCCCCAGTAGGCGATGCCGCAGTTCGGATCGAGGGTCGCCGCCTGCCGAAACGAACGTTCAGCCTCGACGTACCAGAAACCGTGTAGTTGGCCGACCCCCTGTTCGATAAACTTTTGGACGAGGGGGTTTTTACTGGTGACCGGAAAGTGGACGTCTCCGGTCCCGCCCATGAGGTAGGCACTCCATCGGGGCCCCCGATCGAATGCCTCGCCGTGGCGGGACTGTCCGGGAAGAAGATGGCCGTCGCCCAGAACGGAGCCGGCCAGCGACAATGCGCAAACGATCGCGAGAGCCGAAACCCTCGCGGCGCGCATCGACGGTCGCCTTTCCACAAAAAAACGCAATTGGATTCGCTTGAGCGTGCGGTCCAACGGCGGACCTCACGACTTAGATCCCAAGCATAGTCGCAACGATCCGCGCGGCCAAGCGAGATCGCCTTGGTTGCCTCAAACCGGATTCTGCCGCCGCACCGGGCGGCGGCAAAAACGAAGCCGTCACTCCGGTTTCCGAAAGACAATCTGCGTTACCGCCCGTGGACCCGGATCGCTGACCGGCTCCCGACCTGCCAGTTTGAGGTCGAACACGTAATCTGTTTTTCCAGGAGAGGCGTGCTTGACGGTGAACTCCGGCTCTTTTTCATTTTTGTCTGGATCGTTGTACAAATTCTGAAGCCCGTCAGGCCCCAGAAAATTATGGCCCTTTTTTTGAAAAGACAATTGGGCGATCGCGACGACATACTCGGCAGGCTCAACGCCGTCATTGGGGGTATACGTGGTGAAGGAAAACTCCCCTTGCCGGTTACAGGTGGCGTACGGCCGGCTGGTCACGCGAAGATCGGGCTTGGCTCGATTGAACAGCACCACGACGACTCGTTCGTCGGGCGTTTTGGACTCGGCCGGCAACCCGTCCACCAGCACCTTGCCGGCGAAGGGGTCCACGTCCTGCTTGGTTTTGCCGATCTGCGACAGCTCCTTTTCGACCCTCTGATTGGGGGAGAGACTATTGCTGCAGCCCTCCGCGGCCAGCAGAAAGCAGCCGATAACTCCGCAGATTGCCAGACCCGGAAAACCCGAACGCATGCGCCTAATCATACAAGCGGCTTCCCTCGATCACGGTACGCCACTCTCGAACAACGCCGTCTTCCCCCAAACCGACCGCTTGCGCGATCGTAAAACGGCGGCACGCATTCCGACGAGCCCAACGGCGTTCCGGGACTGCTCTTCCTACTGCAGCGCTGTGTCAGTCACCGGCTCGTTCCCGCGAGGAGTAAGGAAGGGATACAGGATGGCGATGCTTATATTCTCGCTCACCATATGGGCCGAACCGTCACACATCAACATTCCACAGCAGCCCGGGTGAAAGCTAAACCCGATGTTAACTTCGTATTCGTTTGAGCAGTTGACAAAGCAGATGGGAATGAGTGTGGTCGCGGTCGACTTTCCGGGGTACGACATGCCGCAGTACGAGCTGCCACAGACGCAGGTTCCCCGGCGCGCCCCAGCACGCCCAGCAACCGCCGGGGTTACTGCCGTACTCACCGTTGATGACAGTCGGGCTGCACTTGGTCGGGACCCCGTGGTTGACCAGACCATTTGCTCCCCCCCTTGTCCACCAACTCGGGCGGCCGGCGTTTTCCATGAGATACATCGTCGTTGTCAATCCGTCGGTGATCTGCGCAAGCGGAAAGCCAGCCTGCAAGTCGTGAAAGACGGCTTTTTCATTAAGACATGTATTTTCGGCGACCCCGCCGTGGTACGCGTATTGCCAAAACGCTTTGATGTCGCCCGATACGTAGCACAGACCTCCGGGGTAGCTCAGTGCGCCGTTCAAACGTTTGACGTTCCAGCAGCAGGCACCTCCTCCAGCCTTCATCCCGTGAGCCCAATTAGTCGTGTACTCCTTAAACGGATTGGAGGGCATCGGAGCCGACGGGCAGACGTACGCCGGAATGACGGCAGCCATCGGCGTTGTCACGGCGGAGGCACACGTACAGCCGCAGCCGGAATTCGGGTAGCTGTAGGTGACCGCCGGAGCCGGTTGGACAAACGGAGAAATCGCCGGGGCGTTGAAGCAGATCCGCTGGTAGACCGTTGCGCCTTCGATGTAGGGCAGCAACCTTTCACTCCACAAGTGGACGTTAAAGTCGTAGTAACTGCTCGTGATCCCGCAACCTGTACTTGCCGGGCCGCCAGGTCCGCCTCCCCTTAGTGCGGTTTCGGGTGGGGGTTGACGCCCATAGGCGTCGGAGTAGTTCATCAAAGCCAACCCCATCTGCTTCAAATTATTGCGGCACTGCGTTCGGCGGGCCGCCTCCGCGCCGCCTGGACGGCGGGCAACAGCAGCGAGATCAGAATGGCGATGATCGCAATCACCACCAACAACTCGATCAGTGTAAAGGCTTTCCGAGCTCTCATTTCGCGCCGTCCCCTTCAAAAAGGATGACAACCTCCAAAAAAACTGCCTGCCTCTTCGTATACAGGCTGCCAGTCCCTAACTCCGAAACCTTTTGGTTTGCGGCACGGAAAACGCCGAAATTCCAAAAAATTCTCAAAAAAACGGCGCCACGATGGAAGCAGGTGCTTGCATGGCCTTAAGCTTTTCTTCATATTGGCGGTGGTGACTTTCGTTACGGGCCGTTGCCGTCGTGCGACGACAATGCTGAGTTGTCGTCCATGCAGGACGACAAAGCGCAAAGTGTCGCCCCAATGCCTGCCGCGTCCAAGAGCCGCGAGCGCTCTGCCGATAAACCGATCGACGAGTGGCTCCAAGCCGCCCGCCACGGTTCCCGCGAGGCAATGGGAAAGTTGCTCGAGACCTGCCGCTCCTACCTGCTCCTTGTGGCCAATCGCGAATTGGCGGTTGATTTGCGCGCCAAGGGGGGAGCGTCGGACCTTGTTCAGGCCACGTTCCTCGACGGCGACCGAAACTTCCGCCGCTTCAAAGGAGACACAGAGGCCGAGCTTTTGGCATGGTTGCGATGCATTCTTCTCAACCATCTTGCCAATTTCGACCGGCGCTATCGTCAAACGGCCAAGAGGCGGATCGCTTGCGAAAGGCCTTTGGAATCGGCACGCCACCGCTGCGAGGGCGGGGAAGTGTCGGTCGCCGCCGCGACGCCGCCGCCGAGCTGGTACGCCGTTGCGCGCGAGGAGGCCGAGGCGCTCGAACAGGCCGTCGCGCGCCTGCCGCTCGACTGCGGCCGCATCATCGTTTTGGTGCATCGCGAGAATCTCTCGTTTGCGGAGGCCTCCCGGGCAATGAACCGTTCGGTCGACGCCGCCCGCCGATTATGGTCGCGGGCTGTCGAACTCCTCGCCGATGAACTGGACGGGACACATGGGTGTCGATGAGCTGCGCGCTCCCGAGGACGAGTTTCTTTCGTCGCTGTCGATGTACCACGAGGCTCTCTCGGCGGGCGCCGCCGGCGGCGGGCCGCCCGAATTGGCCGCGTGTGCCGACCCGGAATTGGCGGCCCGGCTCAAACGCGCGCAAGAGTGCCTGCGGCTGGTGCATTTGGTTTGGCACGACGACGAATCGGAGAGCCGGCCTCGACAGCCCTCCGCCCGGCAGCGCAGTTTCGTCTGGCCGGCTTCGTTCCAGGCGGGCGAACCGCCGACGCACATCGGCCGCTTTGAAATTGTGCGCGAGTTGGGACGCGGGGCATTCGGAATTGTGTTTTTGGCGTTCGACCCGACGCTCGGTCGCGAGGTCGCGCTGAAAATCCCTAGGCCGGAGGTACTCGTCACGCCGCAATTTCGCCGCCGGTTTTTTCGCGAGGCGCAGGCGGCGGCCTCCGTCAGCCACCCGAATCTCGTCAGCGTGTTCGAATGGGGCGAGTGGGGGCCGGTCTGCTACATTGCGACAGAGTATTGCGCTGGGCCGACGCTCGCGGCGTGGCTTCACCATCGCACCAAACCGGTCTCACTGGCGGCGACCGCCACGCTGGTGGCCACTCTGGCCGCGGCGCTCGATTACGCCCACGAACAGGGGATTATCCACCGCGATCTCAAGCCGAGCAACGTCCTGCTCATCCCGAAACGCGACAACGATTCCGTTCCCCCGTCCGTCGAGAACGATGGGCTCGGATTCCTCCCCAAGATCGCCGATTTTGGGCTGGCCAAGGTGCTTGAGATCGCTCCCGACGAGACTCGCAGCAGCGCAATCCTCGGAACCCCCGCCTACATGGCGCCCGAGCAGGCGGAAGGCCGGCTCGGAGAGGTCGGCCGCCAGAGCGACGTCCACGGCTTGGGCGTGATCCTGTACGAGATGCTGACCGGCCGTCCCCCATTTTCCGGGGCGACCGACGTGGAGACGTTGAAGCGGGTGGCCCTGGACGAACCGACGCCCCCCCGCCGGCTGCGTGCGGGGATCCCGCGCGACCTGGAGGCGATCTGCCTCAAGTGCCTCGAGAAGCAGCCGCTCCGGCGCTATCTCACCGCCATCGCCCTAGCGGACGACTTGGGGCGCTTTCTCGCGGCCCGGCCCACGCAGGCGCGGCCGCTCGGACCATTTCGCCGCTCGCTCAAACGGGCTCGCCGCCGTCCTGCGGTCACCGTGCTTTTGGGAATCATCGTGCTGATCGGCCTGGCGGGCTCGGTCAGCCAATGGTGGCAGGCCGCCAGCCTGCAAAAAGCGTTGGCCCTCAACGCACGCGTCCGCACCGAGGTCGTAGAGCAGCAGCGGGCCGCGTTGGATCACGCCCGGCGTGTGCGGCAATACCGTTATGCGCGGGACATGGCGTCGGTCCTCGACGCCTGGAGGATGGCCCACCTCGCGCAAGCCCTCGAGCTGCTGACAAGCAACCGCCCAAAATCGGGGGAGGAGGATTTGCGGGGCTTCGTTTGGCATTACCTCTGGCGGCTTTGCCATGCCGAGCGGCTCACGTTTCATGGACACGGCGACGCAGTCTATTCGGTCGACTATTCTCATGACGGCAAGAAGCTGGCGACTGCAAGCGCCGATGGGACCGCCCGGCTTTGGGATGCGGAAACGGGGCGGGAGCTGGCGACTTTCCGCGGCCACGTCGGCGACGTCAACATGGCCAAGCTCTCGCCCGATGGGCGGTTGCTGGCCACCGCCGGGGACGATCACACCGTCCGGCTGTGGAATGTCTCACCCCCGGGATTGCGAGCCACGTGCCGGGGGCACTCCGGCGAGGTTCATTCTGTGGCCTTTTCGCCCGACGGAAAGACGCTGGCCAGCGCCGGCCAAGACGGGGCAGTGAAGCTGTGGGACACGGCAACCGCGCGGGAGCGGGCATCCCTCGGCGGGGGCAACGGCTTTATCAGGGCCTTGGCCTTTTCCCCTGATGGAAGCCTCCTGGCGACGACCGCGAAGGACGGCTTCTGCCAACTCTGGGATGTGCGCACTGGCCGACGCCGAATCCAATTGGCCGGTCATCAGGGGAGCATCGCCGAATGCGTCAGCTTCTCCCACGACGGCCGCAGCCTCGCCACGGGAGGCGAGGAGCGGAAGATCCAGATTTGGGACACTGCCACAGGCGCTGAAAAATCGATACTGGCCAGCCATTTCAAGGCGGTGTCGTCGGTATCGTTTGCGCCGGACGATCGGACCTTGGCGGCGGGGGTCAGGGACGGCACCGTCTGGCGATGGGACCTCGCGACCGGTAAGCCGCTGAACATGCTGATGGCACACACCAATTGCGTTTGGGACGTGACATTCTCGCCGGACGGCCAGACATTGGCGATTGCCAGCGCCGACGGCACCGTCAAACTATGGGACGCCAATGCCGATCAAACCCACAATACAATTTCCGGGCCGGCTTTCCCTCCGGCCGCCCTGGCCTTTTCGGCGGATAGCCAACAAGTGTCCGCCGCGATTCCTGGTCCGGGGGGCGAAGAAGGGGGCTCCTTCCGTGCCTGGGACGTCCGCACGGGGGCCGAGCACGATAGTGATTTGCATCTTGAGGACCGCTTGGAGGGAATGGCGTCCACGAGCGGAACGGCCCTCGTAGGCCGCGCAACGATTCACGGGGATGGACTCGGCATTCGGGTGATTTCGGCGAATGAGCGCCGCTGGTCCAGCAGTTCCTTCGTGCTCCATCCATTGCCCTCGGAGCGCCCCGTGGCGATGATTTGCCTTGCAATGTCCCCGGATGGTCGGCTGCTGGCGACGGGCCATTCCCAAGGGAAGGTCACGCTTTGGGCATTGGGCACCGGCCGCGAACGAGCCACCATGACACCGGAAAAGGGCCATTCCGTCTGTGCCCTCCGGTTCAGTCCGGACGGCAAGCTGGTGGCGTCCGCAAGTCGGGACGGAACCGTCCGGTTGTGGGAGGTGGAGGGCGGCGCGGAACGCGCGACGCTTTCGGGCCATCTGGGAGCGCCGCTATCCCTCGCGTTCTCACCCGACGGAACTTGCCTGGCGACCGCCGGTGCCGACCGGACTGTGAAGCTGTGGATCACGGCGACCGGCTCAGAACTGGCCACGCTGCCACGCCAGGCCGGTGAGGTCCGAACCGTGGCCTTTTCACCCGACGGCAAAACGCTCGCCAGCGGTGGCGAGGACGGAGTGCTGAAACTGTGGGACGTCGCCACGTTCCAGGAGCTGATCTCGCTGGACGCTCACCGGGGCGGAGTCGGGTTTGTCGCCTTCTCGCCCGACGGCAGTGTCCTGGCCAGTAGCGGAGCCACGGCCGATGGACACGGCGAAATCTTCCTCTGGACCACCGCCCCCGGCGACGACTGACCGATCGAGGCAAGTGAACTTCGGCCGGACTTAGTGCTGCGAGCACTCGGAGCGATCTGGGTGGCGGAACGGAACCTGCTCGATCTCTCTCTACGATACGCGAGGAACGCGCTACGCCGAGCTGAGATTCAAGAATCGGCTGGCGAGACAGAACACTCACTGCGGTATAACGGGGCCCCACTTATCATTCCAGGCTGGCCGCCGCCCGATTCAACGCGTCGGCCCACTCTCGCAACGTGGCAGCGATCCGTTGGGTAGGCTGTTCCTGGAAGTCTGCCATCGTCACAAGCGGCTCGACCCGGAGCTCGACACCGTAGCGCGCCCCTTGATCCGGTCTCGAGACATCGCGGGTTCTAATGAAACTCAACGGTGCGATGCACCGGACCAACCGGCGGCCGACCGCCGTGTTGATGGTCCTCTGAATATTCTGGGCCTTTCGGTTGGCCTCCGTGCGCTCCTCCGGGCTGAGATGATCAGCACTCATTTGGCTCACCTCCTGCGGCAACCGGCCAAATAGGATTCGCCGATGGCGACTTGCTGGAACGAGTGGTTGGCTTTGACGATCCGCCGCCCCTCTCCATCAGTTGCAGTCCGGCTTGACCGGCCCTCACAGGGAATTATTGCGGGCTCAGCTGTCATGAGGGGCCAAGGCACAAATCTTTCGATGGAATGAACGGGCCGGTCGTTTCTCAGGTGCCGTGCACGTTCCGCCATCCTCGCTGTGCCGCATCAGCCACGCTGAACGGAGAACGCGATGCCTTCCGCACATGTCGTTGACCGCTATGCGACGCCGGAACTGGACGCGCCAAGCGAGCGCGTGAACCGTCGCGGAGTTCCGTCCGGCGAGAATTGGTTTCAGAGCACGGTGTGCGGCTTCCGCGGCAATGCAACGGCCGGAGTTGCCGGTTGCGCCGTACGGTAGCCAGTCGGAATCGGACATCGCAGGCTCTCCGGGAATTTTGAGTGGGGGTCAAAAAAGGGGTGAAACGCAGTAACAACTCCGAAGTTTGTCCGCTTGGCAGAGTGTTGAAGGAAAACAAGACCCCGACAAAGTTGAAGCCGGGAAAACCGTAAACCCTGATCTGCCAAAGAGAAAGAGAGCCAGTCATGTTTCGCCAAATCACGATGGTCGTTGTTCCCACGGTGGCCTTTGCCTTGACGATTTGTGGTACCGACAATTCTACCTCTCAGGCTTTTGCCCGCGGTGGACGAGGTGGTCACAGTGTCCAAAATCATCGTGGCTACCACAACCGGTCCTACGGCCGCTACTTCGGCTGGGGATACCCGAGCTATTACGCATACGGCTACTCGACCTGCGGATACGGTGTCGCCTGTGAGCCCGAGGTGGCGGTGGTTGCGGCGCCGGTCGCCGAGGCGTCGGTCTGCACGACCTGCGAACCGATTTACAGCGGCTTTGAGGGCTATGCTCCGTACTGGGGATACGGACGCTACCGGAACCATTACCGCCACGACGCGGGATTCCAGGGCCACGGCGGGCACCGCAGCGGCGGTCGTCGGTAAGCGGCCGTGTCTTCGCGAATTGAAAAATCCAAACGATTTCCAGGGAGGGCGAGGAAACTCGCTCTCCCGCTTCATTTCGAAGGCTCCCAATGTCTCAAGAAGCGTTTGCTATCAAGGGTTTCAGCAACGGCTGCGTCTTGGTCAAACCGTGTGAGTCTCGTCTGCACCGCAGGAAAGAAAAGATGCGTTTCATCAGGTTTTCCCGGAGGACGGCGTAACAAAACCGTTTGGGCATCGCTGGAGATACTAAAGAGGTCAAAAACATCGGTCATGCCACGCGGAAGGGGAAGCCATGCCGGACGGAAGCCGAAAACGAAGGCACTCAGCCAACCGCGTGAAACAACAATGGTATGCACACCATCGCGCGATCCGATTTTCGCGCCGACTTCTTGGGACGTCCGTCGCCTGACCGCACCCCAGCCGATGGCCGTGCCATCGCTTTTCTTCACGATCGATCGTTCCTATGTCTTCGCGGCTTCGGCCGCGACGACGAACAGCTTAGCCCACGTCCGCATCGCCCGCTACGTGTTGCCCGCCACAATCGTTTACAGCCGCTATCTCGATGCTGGCCGTCAGCCGGTCGCGGTGGCGGACCCGCACAGCGGTTAAGCCACGATCTCGCTCACCACGTGCCCATGAACGTCGGTCAGGCGAAAATCGCGGCCCGCATGGCGGAACGTCAGCCGTTCGTGTTCCAGCCCGAGGAGGTACAGAATCGTCGCGTGGAAATCATGGACGTGGACGCGATCCCTGGCGACGGCAATGCCATAGTCATCCGATACGCCGTGGACGAGTCCGCCTTTTATGCCGCCGCCGGCCATCCAAGAGGAAAACACTTGATGGTGGTGTTCGCGTCCCTTTGCACTGGCCGACTCGTGATAAGGTGTTCGTCCGAACTCGGTCGTCCAGACGACGAGCGTCTCATCCAGCAAGCCGCGCTGCTTGAGGTCGCGGATCAACGCGGCGATCGGGCGGTCAACATTCTTTGCCAGGCGATCGTGGTCTCGCATGTCGCCGTGCGAGTCCCAATTATTCGACGACCCCGTGTCGATGACTTCAACGAACCGCACACCGCGCTCAGCCAGTCGCCGCGCGACCAGACATTGCCAGCCGAAACCGCTCGTCGCTCCGCGCTCGAGGCCGTAGAGCGCGTGCGTGGCCCTCGTCTCCCGCGACAGGTCGAACGCTTCCGGAGCGGCCTGTTGCATCCCGAAGGCGGTCTCCATCGAACGGATTTGGGCTTCCAGGACGGCGTCTTCCGGATGCGCAGGCGCTGACGGCGGTTGGCATCGGCAATCAAGTCCAGTTCGAGCCGCTGCAATCGCTCCGAGGCCACGCGACGGCGGACATTCGGAATAGGAGTCGGACCGGGTAGGACATGCAGCCCCTGATGGCAACCCGGTAGAAAATCCGAACCCCAGGTCTGCGCACCGGCGTACGGGGCGTGCGGCGCCAAAACGACGAATGAAGGCAAGTTCCGGTTTTCGGTTCCGAGTCCGTAGCTCACCCAAGCCCCCACACTCGGCCGGGCAAACGTCCACGACCCGGTGTGGATGCCCAGCGTCCCCTCGTAGTGATTCGTGTGGTTGGATTCCATCGAGCGGATGACGCACAGTTCGTCGGCAACGTCGCGCACGTGCGGGAAGAGATCGCTGATCGCCGTTCCGCACCCGCCGCCGGGGCGGAACGACCACTGCGGCGTCTTAAGATAGCGTTTGAACTGGCCGATTTTTCCTTGCCAATTGTCGACCGTGATTGTTTTCCCGTGATCGGCGAAGAGCCGCGGCTTCGGATCGAACGTATCAACGTGCGACACGCCGCCGGTCATGTAGAGGAAGATCACCCGTTTCGCTCGCGGCGGAATGTGCGGCCGCTTGGGAGCCAATGGATCCTCGAGCGCCGCCGCGCCCCGCGCGTCTTGAGCCTGCTGATCCGCCAGGATTCCTGCCAGCGCGATCGACGCAAATCCGCCGGCTGCCTTTTGCAGCAGTTCCCGACGAGAGACGCCCATTTCGCAGTTGGTCATGAGTTTGTTCCGATCAGTCGACGAACAGGAAATCGTTACGGGCGAACAGCGTCCGCGCGAAGGCCGCCCAGGCTACTCTCTGAATCTCAGTGGCAGACACACCACAGGAGACCAGCTCGCGCCGATAGCTTGCGAGAAACGCCGCCGACCGTTCCTGTTCACTCGAGTCCGGCGGCCGCGCCAGGGCCCACTGAAAGGCGCACGTAATCCGCTGCTGCTCCTCCCTCGCCGCCGCGATCAGCCGCTCAGCAAACCGTAACGACTGTGCGTGCAGGAAAGGATCGTTCATGAGAAACAGTGCCTGCGTCGGAACCGTCGTCAAGTCGCGGTGGGCCGTGCTGACGTTCGTGTCGGCTCCGTCGAAAAGCGCGAGGAACGGATGTCGTTTGATGCGCTGCGTCATCAGATACACGCTGCGACGGTTCGTCTCATAGACGGCTGAGAATGGAGCGTGCTGTGTAAATCCCCACGTCTGAACCGGCGGGAACGGATGCGGCCCGCCAACCGATCGATCGAGGTTGCCGCCCAGCCACAGCAGCGAATCGCGAATCTCCTCGGCATCGAGTCTCCGCCGACCGAAGTGGCCTAACCACCGGTCTTCGGGATCGCGTTTGGCCGCGGCAACGCCGACTTCACTGGAAAGCTGATACGTCTGCGAGTGCATGATCAGGCGGTGCAGCGATTTGATCGACCAGCCGCTTTCGATCAAGCGGTTGGCGAGGAAGTCGAGTAGCTCCGGATGCGTCGGCCGCGCGCCGCGCACTCCGAAATCGTTCTCGGTCCGCACCAGTCCGTATCCGAAGTGGTGCTGCCAGATGCGATTGACCATGACTCGGGCGGCGAGTGAGGCTGCGCGGCGACGGGTCACGCAATCCGCCAGGAGTCGCCGCCCACTCCCTTTTTCTCCCGCCGGAAGCCGGTCGCCGCCAAAAATCTCGAGGAATCGCCGGGGGACTTCCGGACCGAGCCGTGTGGGCTCGCCACGGAGTTGAATCCGCGCGTTTTTCGACTCTCCCTCGGAAACCGCGTAAAGGACTGGGAACAAGTCGCGTGCTTCAAGCGCCGCCTTCTCTGCCGTCAGATCGCGGAGAACCTGGGGGCCTATTCCGGGCCGCTTCTTTGCCGCTTCGAGGCGGGCGGACAATGCAGACAGCTCCGCGTCATGCGCTTGTTTGAGCCGCTGAGCATTCCCGGGCGGCATCGCCGGAACGAAATCGCGAGGGCGTTTCGTCTCCTCGGAGCCTGGAAACGCGTACCGCGTGCTGTCGAAGATTCCATAGAGCGCGTAGTAATCCGCCGCACTGACGGGGTCGTACTTGTGGTCGTGGCACCGCGCACAGCCCAATGATAGTCCCAGGACGGATTGACCGAGCGTGTCGATGGTGTCCTGAATCGTCAGGTGCTGATAATTCTCTGAGTCGAAGCCGAACCGCCGCGAAATGGCGATAAAGCCAGTCGCCGCGACTAATTCTTCGTACTGCTCAGGCGGCGCCTCGGTTGCGTAGAGGTCGCCGGCGATCTGCTCGCGCAGGAACCGGTCGTACGGTTTGTCGGCGTTGAACGACGCGAGGACGTAATTCCGATACCGATACGCTTCACGCACGGGGAAGTCCGCCGTCTCGCCCGCCGTATCCGCATAGCGCACGACGTCGAGCCAGTGCCGGCCCCAACGCTCGCCGTAAGCCGGTGACGCGAGCAGCCGGTCGACGACTTTGGCGAAAGCGGCAGGCGAGCCATCCGCCACGAAGGCTTCAACATCGTTCGCGTCGGGCGGCAGTCCGGTGAGATCAAACGTGGCCCGGCGGATCAGCGTGCGCTTGTCGGCGGGACCAACGGGCTTGACGCCGCTCCGCATCGAGCCGGGCCAGAATGAATCGATCGACCGGCGTCCGCAACCAGGAGCGGTCGTGAACTTCAGGCGGGGATATGTCGGCCAGCGGCTGAAATGACCAGAACTGACGTTCCTTCTCCGTGATCGAGCCGCCGCGGGTCGAAGACCGCACCGCCTCGGCCGGCCAGGGGGCTCCGTGGCGAATCCACTCGACCAGTGCCGTAACTTCCTCCGGCCTGAGCGGCTCGTCCGGCGGCATCTTCAGTTCGCCGTTTCTGCGTGCCGCCTGGACCAGCAGGCTGCGTTCCGGATCGCCCGGGACGATTGCCGGACCGCGGTCGCCTCCTTTGTTTGCCATGCTCTTTGAGTCCAAGCGCAAGCCTGACTCCTGCTTCGCGGCACCATGGCATTTGATACAGTGCGCAGTCAGAACGGGACGAACACGGTTCTCGAACAGAGCGATCTCATCGCGATCCGACGCAATCGTCGTGGGCGATCCGGCCATCTCCAGCGTGGCGATGGCCAACGCAGCCAAGAACAGTGTCCGAGATTTGGTCCGAACCATGGTCCCCATTCTGGCAGTGCGCAGGCAGGCGTGGAAGGGCTGAGCCTGGAGCTGGCGGTAGCCCTCTGGCGCAAAGTTCGCGGTAAACCAGCCCGTCGCGCCATTCCGGGGGAATCCCAGCGACTCCCCAATCGGCGCCAGCCACACTGCGAAAGACCCAGAGGGCGGCTTCGAGGGAGTTGATGAGGTATCCTCCTCCCGCGGTCTCAGATGGTTGACCAGCGTCGAATCAGAACGCGTCTGGGAAATGTCGATTGAGGCGATCCGTTCAAATCCTCAAACCCGAAAACGGCGGCCAGCGTTTCGCGGCCATGAAGTGATCGCATAAACTTGAAACGGCACTTGGTGGATTGCGAGGCTGTTGGCACGCATGGCGCGAATTCGACCCCTTTCCGATTCCGAATTGCCTGCGGCCTCCCGGGCCGAGCTGGAGCGGCACTTCGCGGCGCACGCGAGCGTGACGAATATGAAACGGACGCTGGCGCATTCGCCGGTCGCCCTTCGCGTGCTCCTAGAGTGGTACGCGCTCCGCGACGAAGTGCGGCCGTTTCTCGGTGAGCGGCTGACCCTCCTTTTCGCACACGCCGTCTCGGTCCAGACCGACTGCCTGATCTGTTCCACGTTCTTTCGCCGCCTGATCGTCGAGGCCGACGAGGATCCGGACGAGTTGGTCCTCGACGCGTGGGAGAAAACGGTCGTGGAGTTCGGCCGACAACTGGTGCGCGATGCGAACCGGGTCTCCGACGAGTTGTTCGCCCGGCTGGCGGCGCGGCTGACGCCGGAGCAGATCGTGGCCTTGACGGCCTTCGCCGGGCTGATGATCGCCACCAACGTGTTCAATAATGCCGTCCGCGTCGACCTGGACGAGTATCTCTGGTCGTATCGCAAGCCGAACCCTTCCTAGTCGCGTAGGCACTTTGCCGTAACCTTTGTTGCGGCGAAATCGGTCGAGTTTGCGCTTGAATAGCGGGTCACATCAAAACCGAAACTGCTCGAGTCCGCGAGGCCCACATGGCGAAAGAGCTTGATGGCCGGGTGGCGCTCATCACCGGTGCCGCCCACGGACAGGGACGAGCCAGCGCCCTGGCGTTGGCGGCCGAGGGGGCTCGCGTCGCCGCGCTCGACGTTGCGCGGGCGCTTCCCTATCCGGGCTACGGACTCGGCTCGGCCGAAGAGCTGGAATCGTTGGCGGCCGAATGTCGGCGGCTCGGCGTGGATTGCCTGCCTTTCGTGGCCGACGTGCGGGACGACGCCGCGGTAAGCGCGGCCGTCGCACGAACGATCGAACGATTTGGCCGCATCGACGTCCTGTTTAACAATGCGGGAATCTGCGCTTACGGCCTGGCGCACGAGCTGACCGAAGAGGCCTGGGACACGATGCTCGACATCAATTTGAAAGGGGCATGGATCGTTGGGCGACGCGTCATCCCCCACATGATCGCCCGAAAAGCCGGAGTGATCATCAACAACTCGTCGATCGCCGGATTGCGGGGGATGGCCCGCATGAGCCACTATGCGGCGTCCAAATGGGGCCTGACCGGATTGACGAAGTCGTGGGCCATCGAGTTGGCTCCTCACAAGATCCGCGTGGTGTCGCTGCATCCGACCGGTGTCAACACGCCCATGAACGACGGGCTGGCCGCCCTCGAGGGAGCGACTCCGCAGGAGATTGCCGAACGTTCGGCCGGCAACCTGCTGCCCGTGCCGTGGATCGAGCCAAACGACGTGGCGGCGGCCGTCGTATTTTTGGCGTCCGATCGCGCGCGCTTCATCACCGGCTCGCAATTCGTCCTCGACGCGGGTTTGCTCAGCCGCTGAGGTGAGGCCTCCGTCCTGATGGTCCGTCAACCACAAATCTCCGCGTTGACGGACTGCTCGCGACCTTTCACAACTGCAAGCGAATCGATGTGCCATATGATGAACCGACCGATCCAAGGACTGGGCGAAATCGCGTTGCGGGTTACCGACCTGGACGCGATGCAGGCTTTTTACCAGCAGGTCGTGGGCCTCGAACTTTTGAAACGGTTTGAGTCCGCCGCTTTTTTCCGGATCGCAGACGGTTTCGGCGGACATGTCCAGGTGTTGGCCCTCTTCGACCGGTCAGGTGATCCCGGCTCTGTAAGTCCCCGTGCGGCGATGAGCACGGTCGATCATTTTGCATTCGAGATCGCGGCGGCCGACTTTGAGGCCGAGAAAGAACGGCTCGAACAGCTCGGGGCGACCGTAACCACGGCGGAACACGCTTGGATCCATTGGCGTTCGCTGTACGTCGACGACCCGGAGGGGAACTCGGTCGAGCTGGTTTGCTACGATCCCGCCGTGAAGTGAGCGGCCGCCGCAGCGCCAGCCGCGATCGGAATTGCGTGCGAAGGCATCGCACACAACCCTCGACTCGTTCTTTGTCTTGGTCTCCGTCGCGTTGGCTGTGCCGATCATCGTTGTCTGGCGCATTTGAGAAATGGTGGTTATACACTCGTTTGTGGGGGCTTGCGTGCGGTTCGATCCCAACGCGCGAAACCAGGCACGATAGGTGAGCCGAGCTCCGCCGCGAATTTCGGCACGCTGCTCGAAACGGATGAAGACGTTCGCGAGGCGCTGCGAACTGGAATGAGCAAAGATCCGGATCAGAATATCGGCGCTCATCCCGCATCTCCTTTCCGAAGGAAGCGTTCAACTCTTTCACCGCCGAAACAGAGGATTATCCTGTCGACGGTTTAAGCGGATGAGAAAAAAAGACGCCCCGGTGCAACGACCGGGGCGCCGAAGGCGAAAGGACAAACTGAGACTATCGCCCAGTACTGTCGAGCGACTCGCGCTCAACGTCGATGAAGTCGCCGGTCTTGTCGTACCCGACGTACGCCAAGCGAAGCGGTTTTTTCGGATTAGATCCAGGTCGATGAAGCGGGCTCCAAGATGAGATTCGCCCGACCTCGCGCCTGTAGCGGTTCGACGTCCACGACCTCGACGCGGACCACCTTGGCGTACACTCTCGTGGCCAGGTCGGCATTCGAATCAAAGGCGATCAGCACCTGGCAACGAAGCGTCGCAGTCAACCAACACTTTTATTGGCAGAGGACGGTCGTCCGTCTGGGGGGCACGTTGAGCGGCGACCTATCTATCCAAGGCCTTCAGCAGCGCCGTGGCATTCGCCACGCTCCCCGTTGCGTGCAACAGTTCACGGCCAATCTTAATGGCATCAATCCAAAGGGCGGCCGTCGTCATCGGATTGTCCTTTGGCCCAGTCTTCGATCTCTTCGGCCTGCCGTCGGATGCCATATTGCTTTTGGTCTTTACCATGTAAACCATGTTCTGGCCGACTTTGTGTCCAAATTCCTGTTGTACAGCCGCGGCCACTTCCTTCGCTTTGGCACTTGGCATCTTCTTCAGCACCATGCGAATCGCAAGGCTTTTGTTTTTTCTGGGATCAGAACGATCAACCTTTCCCATCCGTGATTTCTTAGCCATCGATCACCTTTATCTAATGGTTGTCTTGCTCTCTTCCCTTTCTCCGCCACTTCGAGAGATATCGCGGCGGAATTGTAACGGCATCCACAAAAGAATGCGACCTTGCAAGATCACGGTGAGCAGCTGGCATTGCTGCCGACGCGCAACAAGAAGGCCTGTCCTTCGCGAGCAACCAGCGGCAAAGATCAAAGCTCACGAACCCCGCGTCGGCCAAAAAGAGCGTGTGGTCGGGGAGATCGTCGTGCATCAAAAATCGCGACGTCCCGACCTCCCTCGGGTCAGCCGGAGCGAGCAACCGTTCTTGCGTCCGCGCACAGGTTGCCTTAAAATAAGGATTGTCCCGCTAAATTGCGTCCCGCCCCGAAGCCTTCCATTTGACGGTCCCAGACTTGGTTCCTGCCCGGCTTCGTTCTCTGCCCCTGAACGCGTATCCATGACCCGCGCCGTTCGCTCGATTCGCGTAAGCTGGTCCTCTTCTCGACTTGTCGCGGCCGGATTAGCCGCTGCGGCATGCAGACGAGCTGGCACTGGTATCAGCGGGAGCGCCAGCGAGCCGCTGTTTCGCACGGACCACCCGACGCGCGGCAGCCTGGTTGCCACGATCATTGCCACGGGACGATCGAGCCGGAAGAAGTCATCGACGTCGGCGCCCAAGTTGCCGGCCAAATCATCTCCTTCGGCCAGGATCCCGGCCGACCCGAAACGCACGATCGACTACGGCTCACCGGTCGAGCAAGGGACCGTGCTGGCTCGGATCGACGATGCGCTGTATGCCCCCGAGGTCGCCATCGCCCGTGCCGACCTGGGCGTGTGCGCGGCCGACGTGCGGCATGCGGAGAGCGAACTCGATGCAGATGCACTCCAGCTCTGCATAAGGCCGAGCGCGACTGGGAGCGGGCACAGCGGCTGGAAGTCGAAGCAACTCCATTTCGCAGAACGGAGTTCGACGCCACGCAAAACGCCTGGGAGACGGCCAAGGCCTCCGTCCCGGCGGCCGAGGCCGACCTGCGAAAAAGCGAAGCAGGCGGTCGAAAAATCCCGCGGCACGCTCGCTCAAGGCCGAGAAGAATCTCGGCTATTGCACGATCAAGTCGCCCGTGAAGGGGATCATCATCGATCGCCGCGTGAACGTCGGCCAGACCGTGGTGTCGAGTTTGAACGCTCCGAGCCTGTTTCTCATCGCCAAGGACTTGCGGCGACTGCAGATCTGGGTGTCGGTCAACGAGGCCGACATTGGCAACATCTACCCCGGACAGCGATGCCACGTTCACGGTCGACTCCTACCCGGCCGACGTGTTCCACGGCATCGTCGGGCAGATCCGGCTGAACGCCACGATGACGCAGAACGTCGTCACCTACACCGTTGTCGTCAACGTGGAAAACGGAGACGGCAAGCTCGATCATTACTCATCCGCAGGCGCGACGCAGGGAACGCGCAACCGGCCCGATAGTTCCGGCCGGCGATAAACTGCTCCCCTACCTGACGGCAAACTTGCAGTTCAAAGTCGACGAACGCAACGACGCGCTGCTCGTTCCCAACGCCGCCTTGCACTATCGGCCCACGCTGGCCGCTGGTGGCCCCCGAATTCCGGTCGCAGTACGAGCAAGGTCTGCGCGCGCGACCGCAGAGGACGGCAGTTCCGAGCATGCCGCCAAAGGCCGGCTCACCCGCGCCACCGTTTGGGTGCCCGACGGCGACTGGGTCCGACCCGATCAAAGTGCGCGTGGGCCTCACCGACGGGCTGATGACGGAAGTGGCCGAAGTCATCAAGGACCAACTGACCCCCGAAACCGAGATCGTGATCGGCGAAAACGATTCGGCTGCCGAGCCGGGAAGGCACCGTCAACCCGTTCGGGCCGCATTCGTCGAGGAGGAGATAAGCCCGTGTTCGTCGACCGGCGTCGTTTGTCTCGTAGAGGGACGAACGATGGAATTCATCCGGCTGCACGAAATCACAAAGACGTATTCTCTCGGCGAAGTCGCCGTGCCCGTGTTGAAGGGCGTTTCGCTCGAGATCGGCCGCGGCGACATGGTGGCGCTGATGGGAGCGTCCGGTTCCGGCAAATCGACGCTGATGAACATCCTGGGCTGCCTGGACCGGCCCACCTCCGGTCAGTACTGGCTCGACGGCCAGGAACTCTCGCAGCTTTCGGCCGACGAGCGGGCCTTGATCCGCAACCGCAAAATCGGCTTCGTTTTTCAAAGCTTCAACTTGCTGGCCCGGACGAGCGCGCTCGACAACGTGATCATGCCGCTGTCGTACACCAATGCCCGTTGTCCAAGCGCGAAGCCCGTGCGCGCGGGCAGGCCATGCTGGAACGGGTGGGACTGGGCCAGCGCGTCGATCATCAGCCGTCGCAGCTGTCCGGCGGCCAGCAACAGCGGGTCGCCATCGCCCGAGCGCTGATCAACCGTCCGCAGATCCTCTTTGCGGACGAGCCGACCGGCAACCTCGATTCCAAGACCAGCAAAGAAATCCTGCAAATGTTTCAGAATCTCAGCGAGGAAGATGGCATCACCGTCGTGCTGGTCACGCACGACCCGGGCGTGGCCCATTCTGCTCGGCGCGTCGTCCGCATCAGCGACGGCCTGATCGCGGAGGGCGTCGTACGACGGTCGAAGCCGCCGAAGCGGACTTCCGGCCGCCTGGCCTGACGAGGATTGAAATCTGCTGACCGACGTTTGCCCGCTAAGCTTGCCGCGAAGGGTCGCGGTCGGCGGGCCGATCTGGGACCGATTCTCATGCGTTTCCTGTCCCGCACGACCCAATGGCCGTCAGCGCCCTCCGGCGACATGTCTTGCGCTCGGCGTTGACGACGCTGGGCATCGTGATCGGCGTCGGCGCGGTCATTGCCATGGTGGAGATCGGCCAGGGCGCGGCCCGCGAGGTGGAGGCCGCGATCGCCAGCATGGGCTCCAACACCATCCTCGTGCTTCCGGGCAACCTGGCGATGGCCGGCGTCGCGGGCGGAGCCGGCACGCGCCATGAGCCTGACCCCGGCAGACGCCCAGGCGATGGCCGAGCACTGCAGCGCGCTCGTGCAGCGTGGCCCCCTTGGTGGCGGCCCGCACGCAAGTCGTCGCCAACGGCCGCAACTGGGTGCCCGATCGCATCAACGGCACCACTCCGGCCTACCTCGAGATTCGCGATTGGGACCAGCTGGTCGAAGGCTCGATGTTTTCGGACGAGGACGTGACCGCCCTTCGGGAAGTCTGCGTGATCGGTCAGACCACTGCCGACGAACTGTTCGGGGACGAGTCGCCGGTCGGCCGGCAACTGCGAATGAACAACAGGCCGCTGCAAGGTCCTGGGCGTGCTCTCCCGCAAGGGAGCCAACATGTACGGCCAGGATCAAGACGACATCGTGATGCCTCCCGTGGACCACGCTGAAGTTCAAAATCGTGGGTCAGTCCGCCCAGAAGACCAACCAGAGCGCGGCGACTCAAGGTCGATCCGTCCCAAGCAGGTGAACTCCCTCAACGACGCATTTCCTTCGGTGAAGCCCGTGCTCTACCCGGTGGCCTCGCCGACTCAACTCGCCGACACGCCCCAACCCGTGCACTTCACGAACCTCGACCTGATTCTGGTCAAGGCCCGCTCGGACGAGTCTGATCGCCCCCGCGCATGAGGCAGATCCAGGAGCTGTTGCGCGAGCGCCATCACCGCCGCGCCGGTCAGCCGGAAGACTTCACCTTGCGCGACATGACGGAAATCAGCCGCACCCGGGCGTCGACGTCGCGATTGATGTCGCTATTGCTCCTGGTCGTGGCGATGATCTCGCTGGTGGTCGGCGGCGTCGGAATCATGAACATCATGCTGGTCTCCGTTTCCGAGCGAACGAGGGAGATCGGCCTGCGGATGGCCGATCGGCGCCCGTTCGCGCGACATTTTGCAGCAATTCCTGGTCGAGTCCCTCTTGCTGTGTGCCCTGGGCGGAGCCACTGGAATTCTGTTGGGCCGCCTCTCCTCGCTGTTCAGTTCGCGCGATCCTGCTCTGGCCCACGCGAATCTCGTGGCCGGCGATGGTCGCGGCGGTCGGGGTGTCGCTTTTGATTGGCGTGGTGTTCGGCTATTACCCCGCGTGGAAGGCATCCCGCCTCGACCCAATCGAGGCGCTACGATACGAGTGAACGGGTCCGCGGCACGTACGGGATGGAGACGCACGACTCGATAGTGAACGTTCCGGAGTCTCAACCGTTTTCTGGAAATGCAACAAATCCACCGAATTTCGGAGCACGGCTTTCGCCGACGCGACTCGTCATGCGGTCCTTGTGCGTCCCGATCACAACCCCACAGGATCGTGGCCGCAATGAAGGTGCCTGTCGCGTCCGCGGCCGGGAAGGATGGATCGCCGAGCGGGACGTCCCCCGACACCGATGCGCCCATTGTCGTGAAGTCGGTCATGCGAGGCAGGTGCCGTCGCGTCCGCATCCGCTGCGGCTCGAAGCGCCGTCAATTGCATGCCGTGGTTAGAGCGCTTCAAGCCACAGTGTAGCGGTCCCGCGGCGCAAATCGTCGGGAAAAGAGTCACTTTCAACGCGACAAGGAAGTGCTACCAGCACTAGACGGCCAGATTGGGAACTGAATCCCTCATCTGGAACCTGGAATCAGAGGCGCTTGGCGGGATGCTCGCCTACGAACTCGGCGACCTTTGTGCCATGATCGGCGGCCAGCATCTCCGCCGCCTTCTCGCCGATCATGATCGACGCCGCATTCGTGTTGCCGCTCACCACGTTCGGCATGACGCTCGCGTCCGCCACGCGCAGTCTCTGGACCCCCACCACCCGGAGTCGTGGATCGACGACACTCCCAATCCGGCACGTCGACGTTACGTGATAGACGGTCAACGCATAGTGAAATGCGAGAATCCTCGAGGAGGGCGTCAGTCGGAACGGTGCCCTCGAAATGTCCGTGCTTCCGGGCAAGGAACGGCGGGATCAGCAAGGGGCCGATCGTCCGGTGCGCCGGCCAGTGGGCCACGATGTCCAGAGTCCGGCGAATCACCGAGACCATCACCTTCATGTCGTGCGGGTCACCGAAGTAATTCGTGCGGATGGCCGGGTGCTCGGTGGGATTGGCGCTTTCGAGCACGATCTCGCCCTCGCTGTGTGGCTGCACCGGGTTGGCAAGCACGATGATGCTTTCCGCATCAGCAGCCAATCGTTTGGACGCATCGTCGAAGTATTGGTCCGTGTCGACGCGCAGGCACCGCAGCCAGATGTCGGTGTTGTAGCCACAAGCAAAGAAGCCGATCTGTGCGTCGTGCGTGTGGTGGTCGCCGAGGCCAGTGGAAAACCAGGCGCATGCCTCATAGAGGGACGAAGAAACGAGGCCGTGCCCGGTCGTCGCCCACTCGTTGATGCGTCGTTCAGCTTCCTGCTTCAGCGCCTGGAGATCCGCGGGCATCTGCGCGTCGTCCCTGGGATGCGCGGGCAAAGGCCCTGCCGGGGCGCGGTAGGGCCTCGGGGCCAAACGAAATGCTAAGCTCGTTCATCGACACGCCGACTCCCGGCGCGGGGAAGAAAAGGGCGATCTGGAGGTGGTCCTTCAGGTGCTTGCCGACGTGCGGCGAATCAACCTGACACGCGATGCCCACCGCCTCAAGCTCCACTCGCGGTCCGATGCCGGACAGGAGGAGCAAGTGCGGCGACCCGATTGCACCCCCGCTGAACACGACTTCCTTGGCCGCGAGTGCGGTACGGGTTTCGCCGCTGGGAATGCGGTACTCGACGCCGATGGCGACCATGTGACCTGTCGGGCCCTGCAGCAGCACGCACGTCACACGCGCCCCGGTGATAATTGTGAGGTTTGGCCGCCGTTCGGTCTCGCCCTCGAGGAACGCGTGATACGTGCTTGACCGCTTACCATTCCGTGTGCTGATCTGGAGCAGCGACACGACGCCGCCCGGGCCACCACGGTCTCGTCCGTTGTAATCACCCCGGGGAATACCAGCCGCCACGGCGGCCTCCACGAACTCGCGGCACCACCGGGAGGATTGGCGAACGCACGGAGACCCCAAGGCGACCAGTTGTGTTGTGCGCATGTGTGTCGATCGAGATGTCGTCGCTCGGCGTGAGCCCCTCGCTCTTCTTGAAATAGGGCAGCACGTCGCGGTAGCCCCACCCGGCGGCGCCTCCCTTTGCCCAGGCGTCAAAATCGCCCGGATGGCCCCGCACATACGCCATATAGTTGATCCCGGACGACCCACCGAGCATCTTGCCTCTCGGCACCATCATTCGCCCCTCCATCAACCCGCGTCCGCACTTCCCGGGGTCCGCAGTGTACATCCAATCCGTCACCGGATTTTGCTGCAGCGCCGGGCAGGCCGCGGGTATCAGCTCCTCGGCGGGGGGGCGGCCGCCCGCCTCGAGGAGTGCCACCCGACAGGTCGGGTCCTCGGACAGACGAGCCGCAATCACCGCTCCAGCGGATCCGCCCCCCACCACGATGAAATCGAAGCTCTCTGGCATGTCTACTCCCTTTGCTCATTGGTGTTGGAGTTACGTGAGTCCCCGGCCTCGTCCATCTAACCGATTATGGATTGGAGGCTCGGCTCCGCGAACTCCAACTCCCTTAGTGACGACGGCGATGGTCCTTCGCCAAACGAATGTAGAAACGGCTGCTTGGCATTCGCTCACACTATTCAAATCGTAGGGCGTAGAGATCGGCGTCTTTAATTTCGATGCGCAGGCGAACGGAGTGCGATGCCAAGGCACCTATGTCGTCCCTCCCCTTCCAGCTCACCACCCGCTCAATCTCGTTGCCAATTACCTCGTCGCAGTCTCTGGACGAGAATCCGGACAGGGGCTTCCCATCTGCGTCCTGGATTTCGACACGCAGGCCACCCGCAGCCGAGGTCGCTACATTCAGCAGCAGCCGTCGTCCGACAAACCGGAGCGGGCGCGTGAGCAGCTTCACCGCCGGAAAGCGGAGCGCGGATCGAAGCCAGCCCGTCCAATCGCAAGGAATAGCGATGCAGGTGAGCCGTCGGCTGTCCGTAGTTCTGGTTCGCATAAAGCGACATTTCTGCCGCACCCGTCTGGACGATGTTTAAGGCCGGGTAATTCGTACGCGAGACCCAGTTCTCCAGGCCGATTCCCGGCGCAGAAAAGCCTTCCAGAAATGTGCGGTCGTAGCGGTTTCCACCGCGCGAGGTCATCAGCACGGCGTCGGACGTGTCGCCGAAATAGCCCGGATGGACGCCCAGGCGACTGGCTTCGCGGTCTGAGACGACCTTGCGTCCCGGCATGAAGCGGGCCGCTGTTGCGATGTAAATGTGCCTCGCACGGAAATAGGGCTGCGTCTGGTTCGTGTAGAGGTGCTGAGAGGGGACTTCAGTCCCCGTGTCGCTGTAGATCATCGCGGCCGGCTCGGACCAGCGGACGAAATCGGGTGACGTCGCGCGCGCGATGGCCCGTTTGCCGCCGGCGGCCTTGCGGAAATAGAGGACATAGAATCCTTCCGCCGTGGACCAGAACGCTACGTTCTGCGAGTCGAACACCCATCCTTCGGCCTTGAACGCCGGCTGGTTGCGAAGCTTCTTCCAGTGGATTCCATCGCCGGACACGTACGCGATCAGTCCGCTGTTTGCCGTGCCCCCCAGCGCCTTGTACCGCTCGCTCAAGGAGACGCCGGGCCGCGCATCGAGAAACGGGCAGAAGTTATGCGTGACCGGCTCGGCATTCGAGAGGACGACGTTATTCGCGCGTGTGCCATTTTTCTCGAACAGCCGGAGTGCCGGCTTTATCCAGCGGATTCCATCTTTCGATTCGGCGTAGCACGTGCACTCGGCAGCGCTGCCGTCGCTTCCGCTCGAAGGCATGCCACGGTAGTAGAGCCGGAACAGACCGCCGTCGCGGATCACCGTGCAGTAGCCGCAAAAGGCCCCTTCCCACGGCTGCTCGAACTTCAGGACGGTCCCTTCGTCACGGAGGCACGCCAGTTCGAGCCGGGCATTCGTGAGCTTCGCGATCAGGTACCCGTCGACGAACAGCTCGCGCTTTGAGCCGAGATCGATGGGCGGCTCGGCCGCGCACACGAAGGAGACGAAAGCGAGGAACAGCGCCGCAGCAAGAATCGAATGCCCACGAGACATGGCAATGCTCCAGATCGGACGCCGTGAAGCGAACAGAATCGCGTCGATACCGCTCGTTGACCCTAACGCAGTCACATTGCGAATCCAAGCAAAGTTGTCTCTGCGCGGAGCCTCCACCGACGACGACGGGGGCGCTGCCCGGAAGGATGTGTCGCCAAGCGGGGCGGCCCGCGACACGGATGCGTCCATTAAAATTTATTCGGTCTTCCGGATCCGGAGTGCCGCCTCGACACGGCGCCGAAAAGCCGCGCCCGGTCGCCAACCGCATCTTCCTCAATGCCAACGTGACGGCCATGGGCCAACGTGACGGCCATGGGCCAGGCCAGCGTCCGGATCGCCGAGGCGGCCTAGGCTGGGTATTTTTTTGGGGTTTTTTGGGGCTTAAAAAAAGAGCCGCCATAACCCAAAAAACTCCAAATCGGGCCACTTACGGAACGGGCGGGCCGCCGAGCGATTCAAGTTGCCGCCGGCGGTCAAACCACTCGGACGAGCGGAGGGTGCGAACGGCGCCTCCCTCGTCAAGTTCCATGTTGGTCAGTACTTGCATCCAGCAGGCCATCCGCCTCGGATCGCCGTCAATCGGCAACGGGACCGGCCAGATGCGGGCGGTCTGACCGCCGCTCCCGGTTACGAATGTCTTGCCATCGGGGCTGTAGGCCACGGTCAGCACCGAGTCCTGTTGCTCGAAGGGGCTGCCGATCGGTTGGCCTGTCGCCGTGTCCCACAGCCTCGCCGTATCGTCGCGGCTTCCCGTCAGCACCGACTTGCCATCGGGGCTAAAGGCAGCGGCAGTCACAGCATCCTGATGCTGGAGGGGCGTGCCCAGCGGTTTCCCCGTTGCCGCGTCCCACAGCCGGGCCTCGCCTTTTCGTTTGAGCACGTTCCCGCTTCCCGTCAGGATCGTCTTTCCATCGGGACTGTAAGCCACGTCCCACACGGTCCCGTCATCCGGGAGAGGTAGGCCGATCGGTTCGCCTGTCGCGGCATCCCACACCTGCGCGTTGTCCTCGCTTGCCGTCAGCATGGGCGCAATCGGTTCGGCCAGAGCGGACTGTGACGAAGCGGAGGCAGAGCCGGGCCGCATGATCGCGCGCCGACAGAGTCCGACCCCTTCGATCACACCCGGCTGTGTCAGCATGGGCAGGACCCCTGCCCGCACCAGCGACGATTTTCCGCAGCCGCTGCCCCCGACAATCAACAGAAAGGCCCGGCCTTCCCGCGCCAGCCGCCGCAAGGCCGCCAATACTTCGCTGACCGCCTTGGTGCGGCCGAAGAAAATCGGCGCATGCTCGAACTCGAAGACCTCCAGGCCGCGAAACGGAGAACCCTTGGTCCAGGACGCCGGTCGAGGGAGCCTTGTGACGTCCGTCGGAAGGCCCCATCCACCCAGCCGCTTCTCGATCAACTTGCGGAGATGGACTTCGAGGATCTCGTTCGAACCCGGCCGGCTCCTCGAACGGGTGGAAGGCGGCCACCAGCGTCCCATCCTCGCCGTGAAACCACTTGGTGAAAAAGCCGTCCAGCGCCTGCCACTGATCGGCAAAGGTTCGCAGATTCTCGGGCCTCTCTTGCCTGGGGATCCGGCTGAGCCGTCTTGCGGTACACGAGGAGATCCGGCTGCCCGCGCCGACGATGTTCCTCGGCGGCCGTCTCGAACTCGTACTCGGTGCCGGAGGCGTACGGAGATCCGTCGGGACGGTGGATGGAGGGCGGGAGCCGCGTGCCGATCCGCGCCCAAAGAATGCAGACCACGATGTCGGTCTCAGCCGGCGACGGGATTCCCGCCTGGAACGTCTGCGTCGCGAGCAGCGGCTCGTGCTCCCAGAAGATTGGCTCGATCTGGACGACCTGCGAAAACTGGTCGGCCAAGCGTTTGAGCACACGTTGGGCGATGAGCCGTTCTTCCTCCACGTCGCCCGGAGAGGAAACAAAGATCTTGATCGTGTGGTCTTCTGTGCCCATCCGAAGAGCCAGGCCCTCTCGACGCTGCGGCCGTCACGAAACCATCGCTGTCGCAAAGACGACAGACCGCGTCGACTTCATTCTGCGGCCGGCTCCCAAGCCCGGCTGCGTTCATTGCCGGGGCGCGATTATTCCTGCGGGTCGTCAGACGGGACGCGCTTGACCGATTTCTTGACAGTGTGCTTCGGCGTCGGTTTCTTCTTCTTTCTGGTGGCTGTCACTTCCGCGTCGACACGCAGGAGCGAAAGCTCCGAAGCCCCGGCGTTGAGCTCGAATTTGAACTGGCCTAAAAAGCTCATGCCGAGCAAGGCCTTGGCGGAAGTGCTGTTGGCGGGAAGCACGCCGCACGACACGTTTTCAGCGGTGAATTTTCCCACGCGGACCGAGTTGAGCAGCACGCGCTTCACCTGCTTCACCTGAGTCTTGGACCCGTTGGCAATCCGGCCGGTCATCGTCTCGGTTGCCGCATCGACATTGACGCCGGCATCCACGGCCACCTGGTACGGCAACAGGAGAGTGGAAGCCCCCGCGTCGACGATCATTTCACACGTCTGCTTGCCGTTGATCATCACCGTGGCGTAATAGCTGTTCCCCTCACGACGCAGGGGAATTTTTTCGGAGAGGATCCTCTTTTCCAGGGCTTCCAAACGCTTCAGGGCGGAATCAAAGCTGTGCGTCGGTTTGAGCTCGTTGGATGTGCTCACCGCCCCGTTCCACTCTTTTAGGGCGGCGACGACCTCTTTGTCCTTTTTCAATTCGGCATACTGGGCCATGAGACGATCGGCCAGCGTTCGCGCATCGAGTACCTGCTGGACGTATTTTTCGCGGGCGGAGTTGGCGTTCTGGCGGAGTTCGTCGAACGTCTTGGTCGATTGCTTCCGCGTCTCCAGGATCAGCGCGATCTCAGTGTCGTTCTTGTTGATCTGCTCGGCGATCTCGTTGCGAATTGGGAAATACCTTTGGTTGATCTGCGAATACCGCTTTTTGAGAAGCACGTTTTGCTGCAAGAGCGCCTGGACTTGGGCGTCCGCCTCCTCGTTATCGTACTCGGCGGATCGCTGCCGGTTGATCGTCGCCAGGAATTTTCGCTTGAGCGAAGAAGCCGTGGAGACTGACTTCGAGAATTCCGTTTCAGCCTGCAGGCTGATCCCGGAGCGGGTGGCCCGGATTCCCTTTTCGGCAAGCTTGGCCTTCGCCGAGGCCTCATCTCCCCGCGCAGGTTCGACGGCGGACAATAGGATGGAACCGCCACAAATCGCGACGGCGCAGATGGCAAACAGGCGAATTCTTCGCATCAGTCAGTCTTTCAATAAGGCCGCTCCTGTCACTGGTTACTCGATGCGTCGAGAGCAGCCGGGCCGAGCCAAAATCACTCTCAGCCGGTTTCCTGATCCAAACTGGCGACAGACTGCAATACGAAACCCCGGCCGCCCAAATTGGGCCGTCGGAACGTGCGGCATGAATGTCCGCCGCGGCGAACAGCCCTCTCCATTATGAACCGACATTTCTCAGATGGATTCTGACTCGACGCTGGTCAACGCCGTCGATGCCGAGACTACCCCGGTCGGATCGGCCAATCAAGGAGTGAAGTCCGGGTCGAGGATCGCACGGCAGGTCCCGCAGAGACGGCCGCAGCTCGGATCGACTGGTCGAACTGGTTGCGCTCCCTGTCTCGGCGCCATGGACAGCGCCACATTCCCGTCACGATTGCCCGCAGGTTCAATGCACTTCCTGATTTCGTGCCCGTCGGCAAATGTGCGACCACAACCTATTACCAGGCAGGATGTTGGCGAGTTCCAATCCCGCTGTCACTTTCGAGGCAACTGGATGTGGCGGAGAATTTGGGATTCCCGACGCGTGTCGGACAGGCTGGACGACTGGTTAGATGCCGTTCGTCGGGCGTGCCGGTTTTGGACCAGCCCTTCATCCTCTTCACTCGGCGCTGCGGGGCATTTCTCAGCGCCCCGCAGAGACCTCGGGGGAGCAGAGCGCACCGCAAGCTTCGGCCGAAGATGCGTCGGCCATGCGGAAGGCCTCTCGCGCCGTGGCAGCGGCGACCCCGGCGTTGATTGAGGACACGATATCGACCAGGGCATTCAGCAGGTTGTCATCCATGCCGGCTGCCCGTGCTTTCTCGATGCGGCCCCGCGTGCAGACCTGACAGCCCCGCGTCATGGTCACAGCGAGACCGATCAGATGTTTCTCGCGGTCGGTGAGCAGCGAGGTCTTGTGCGTCCGCGCCAGATACTCCAACACCAGTGTGCCATCGTACGCCATTTTTGGACTCCTGTAGAATGAGGAACTCGGGATCAATCTCGACGCAACTCGCTCCCAGAGGCGGAGCTTCGACAACGATGCGGCTGCCAGAGGTGACCGGAAATAAATTCGTGGGCTCACTGACTTTCAGCCGCAGAACCAACCGGCCTGGTCCGTTGATCTGCTTCTCTTGGCGAACTCCGTCGTGCTCGCAGTCAAAATTGTTTAGGATACCCGACTCCGTGAGATGCTTGCATGCTTCAATTCGCGAGGCGAGATTCGTCATGCACAGGTATCGATGGTCGATCGTTTGCTCATTGCTGATCTTGGCGCTGACGTCTGCGGCGGTGGCGCCACCGGCTGAGGCACAGGATTTTTTCTTCCATGATGGCGACGTCGTCGTGATGATCGGCGACAGCATCACTGAACAACACCTTTACAGCAATTATGTCGAGATGTGGACCGTTACGCGGTTTCCGGCGTGGAAGTTGACTTTCCGCAATGTCGGAATCGGCGGTGACCGGTCAACTGGCGGCAACTCGCGGTTCCAGCGCGATGTCGTGGCCCATCACCCGACGGCCATGACGGTTGACTTCGGGATGAACGACGGGCAGTACGGTCCCTTTCGCGATGAAGTCTTCAAGCGCTACATCGATGGTTTGCAAGGAATGGCTGACCAAGCCAAGAAGGCAAACGTGCGCGCCGCGTGGATCACGCCGCAGCCGCTCGATGGCTCAGAGCCTGGATCGACGGCCCTCACGGGCTACAACAGAACGCTGGAACGATTCTGCGAAGGAATGAAAACCACGGCAGAGAAAAACGGCGGGCTCTACGTCGATCAGTTTCATCCCTATCTCACGGTCCTCGACAAGGCTCGCGGTGCGGCCGCCAAGTACGAACGGATCACAGGCGGCAACGCGGTTCACCCGGGACCACCGGGACAGGCATTGATGGCCGCATCGATCCTGCGCGGCCTGCATTTCCCCAACCTGGTGTCGACCGTGGAAATCGACGCATCGGCGGTGCGCGTGATCGCAGCGCGGAATTGCCAGGCCACTGAACTGACCGCGAACGACGCCGGAATCTCTTTCCAACGGCTTGACGCCGCGCTGCCGTTCTTTCCTCCCGAGGCGGCCAGCATTCTGAGATGGACGCCGATCCTCAACGACCTCAATGAATATGGATTGAAGGTCGCCGGTTTGAAGGCCGGACGATACGAAGTCCGGTTAGGAGGGACAAAGGTCGCCGAGTATTCCGCCGACGAACTGGCAGCGGGCGTGAACCTCGCCTCCGCGGCGCTCGCCACCGGACCGATCGCCAAACAGGTGCAAGCGGTGAAAGCCGCCGTCGAAACCAAAAACAAATATTACCATGACAAAGTCTTCCGCGGCGTTGTATTGTACTCGGTGTCGATTCCCAAGTGGCTTGATCTCAAACTGAGTCGCGACGACATTGAAACGAAACGCAACGCGGCCTACGACCGTCGGATGAAAAGGATGATTGAACTGGACTCCGCCGTGCGAAATTCGCTCGAAATGAAACCGCTACGGGTGGAAGTCGTTCCGACCGCTCGGTAATTTGACTGGCGGTGAGAGCTGTTTGCGTTCGTCATCCATGGCGTGGTCTCGGCGGAGGTATTTTTTAACGCCGCAGAGCCGGGGCTCATCACGATTTTGGAGTCCCAGGACGCGTTCTTTGCCTCGCGCACGACCAAGCGGTTCGCGGAGTTCGCCTGTCGTTGCTTCGCCAATCCAGCCCCTGTAGTGTGGCTCGGGGCGAGCCCCATCGGTTCGGCGAATTCCAGATCAGCGGGTTCGAGAAGAAAGACGCCTACCCATGAAAGCAATCGGCGTATTCTGTTTGATGTTGTCGGTCTGTGTCTGTCAACGCGCCGCCTGCGCGGAGGTCAAGGTCCTCTTTTCGGGAGAACGAAGGTGCAACAATCTGGTCTCGGAACTCCTCGAGGTCTCTTCGATCTCGGGCCCCAGCACGTCCTTTTCGTTTAATCGTTCCGGCGACGGCTGGATTTTCATCTCTGCGACATGCAAGGGAAACGGAACCGTCGCCGTGCTTCTCGACAATTCGGCGAAGAGCGACGCGGTCATCAACCATCGCGCGACCGGCGGCAATCCGGCCGAGGGCGTTCGTTTTGTCAAAAAAGGGGAGCACCGCATTTACGTGGACTGCGAGGGAACAGCCCGTGTCGAGCGGCTCGTCGTGAAGGCCATCCCCGAACTCATTCATTCCGGGTTGGGCTTCGATCCCCCCCTTAAGGCCTTCGGCCATTACGACATGGCCTTTCTCAGAAAAGACGTCCTGCCGAACATCACCACCATGATGGTCCCCCACAGCCTCAAGGTGCCGCAGTCGGTCATTGACGACTGGCATCGCCAGGGGAAGCGATTCATTGTGGAGGTCGGCATCGACGCCAAGGCCAAAACGGCCGACGAGCACGTCGCCTATTGGAGCGGCCTCTTGGACACGGCCCCCTTTGCCGATGGGCTCATTGTCGACGAATTCATCATCAATCGGCCTTCAGGCCACGGGAGAACAACGACGGCCTCAACGCGTCGGTCCGGCCGGGGACGAGAACAGGAACAGGCACGGTACCGTGTCTACGATCAGGCCGTCAAACAACTCCGGGCCGACAGCCGCCATAAAGACAAGGCGATGTATTTCTATTTCGGCGGCAGCGGCAACACGCTCAACCAGGAAATCATCGGCCCGAAGCTCGTCCGGACCATCCGCGACTGCCACTATCGGATCGCGCTGGAACGCTACATTTTCGAGAGATCGAGCGAGGAGCGCTCGCGAGACGCCTTGCGAGCCTTCGTGGAGGGCATTGCCGACTGGAACGCCAAAGAGCCGGGGGTCAATCGGGACATGGTCATCGCGTTCGGGCTGTTCTCGATGCCCCCCTTCGGCATCAACAAGCTGCCGAACGTCGACTTCCACGTCTGGATGGATCAGCAGATGCACGTCGTGGCGAACGATCCGGCGATGTCCGGCATGGCGGGGCTGGAATGGTGGACGACGGCTTTGGCGGACGAGGAAACGGTGCGATTTGTCGGCAAGCTCTATCGGCACTACGCCATCGAGGGAAAAACGGACATGCTGACCCGCGACCCCCTGTTTCTCCCGCATCTGCAGAACGCGGATTTCGAAAAGGGGACGGCGGGCTGGGAGCTGCACCCGGCTGAAAAGGGGAGCATCAGACCAAAGAGTTTTCCAAGATACGGCCACGCCGAGATGCGGTTCATGGGCCAGAACCGGCCGCCTGATCCCGAGCACATCGGCGACTCGTTTTTGTGGATGAAACGCAGCGCCAAGGGGCCGAACATGTTTTCGCAGACGGTCAGGAATCTCGAACCGGGACGGCTCTATTCGCTGGAGATGCTTTCCTGCGACTACCAGGACCTCGTCGATCCAAAAGAGAAGAAGCGGGAGCAGGCCAACAAATTCGTGGGAACCGTGACGATCGATGGAGTCGACGTCGACCCGAAGCGGTCATTCAGGGAAATGTATGCTTCCCTTCCGGAGCCTGAAATCGTGATACCCGTCTGGATCACCTATCAGTGGAACCTCTTCCGGGCGAGAGATTCAACCGCGAAGCTGACCGTCTCCGACTGGCCGGCGGGAAAGGAGCCGACGGGGCCGTATGGTCAGGAGCAGACATTCAACTTCCTGGAGCTGCAACCGTATCACGAGTGAGCTTTGGCGTTCGGAGACGCCCCGGCAGGTACCGGAAAGTCACACGTATTTCGACACGCGGCCTCCGGCTCGTTTAATCGTGTCGTCATTTCCTCGCATAACGGCCGGGATTACCCGTATTTCTCGTGCAGGCGCTTGGCGGCGGCAGCCTCGTTCTTCAGCTTGGAATAGACTTCGTCGAGACTCACGTCGGCGGCCGAACCAGGGGCGAAACCGCAATCCGGATTGAGCGTGATTCGCGAGGGCCCAACATACTTGAGCGCCATCTCGACACGCTCGATAATCGTCTCGGTCGAATCGATCTGGCCAGGCTGGCAGCTCACGCAACCCAACCCGATCTCGACGTGCTCGGGCAAGTTCTTGAAGACCGCCATGTCCCCGGCGCCCGGCGACGTGAACTCCATCGTGATGTGACCGACCTTGAGACGACCAAGCTGCCGGAGAATCGCATCGTAGCCGCCGCGATAGTCGGCCTCTCCACGAGCTCGGCGCCGGCTCTGCGGCATAGATGCACGGCCAGCTTGACTCCGTCGATGCCGTCGACCACTTGATTATCCATGTCGACGGCGAAGTCGGCGGCCCGGTCCGGGTCGTCGTATTGGCGGCGAACCTGAGGATCGACGAAGAGACACAAGTGCGGGTCGTCGACCTGCACGATCGAGACTCCTTCGTCGCGCAAGAATTCGACTTCGCGGCGCAAAATGGGGACACAGTCGCGGACGAAGTCCTCGCGGTTCGGGTAGGCCGCAGACGACTTGACCGGATCCCACATCCGCTCGCCCAAGAGGGCCGGCGCCGGCACCGTGGCCTTGAGGCGCCGTGTGGTCAGTTGCTTGAGGAACGCAATCTCCTTCGCGATGAAACCCGGCCGCTTCGGCGAAAGCTTGTCCACCACCACGGTCCAGGGGCGACCGTCGGCCGGATTACGGCTGAGCTCGAAACCATGAGCCAGCTCGGCGATCACGCCGATGTACGATTTGCGCCACCATTCACCGTCGGTGACGACGTCGATCCCGGCGGCTTCCTGCAACGCGACCGCGGTGCGGATTGCGGCCTCCATCAGGCGGCGATATTCTTCGCCGGAAACTGCACAATCGTCGGCGATCAAATCCTTGACGAATTGCGGCCTGGGAAGCGAGCCGATCACCGACGTGGGAAACAGGAGGTCGCTCTTCATGGTCATTTTCCGAGATGCCGGGTGATCCAGTGCTGCCGCGCGTACTCGAAATCCTGCTGAGTATCGACCTCGATGTAACCGCCCGGCGTATCGACGTGGGTGAACCGCTCGCCCGCGTCGATCATGTCCTGGAAGAGGAGGATTTTATACGCCTTCTCGAAGACGCTCGCTTCACGCCATGGCCGGCCGGCGAAGCGTTCCCGGCAGAGGCGGTAATGTTGACGGAGCCGGGCCGCACCGGCCGACGAAAACTTCGCCACGCCGATGTACTCGCCATAGGCATCCGCGGTGGGAATCGCGCGATGAATGTGCGTGACGCAGCCGTTGGCGACCGTGACCTTCTCGGCGTCGTCCGGGGGATGATCGCTGCGATCTTCGTATCGCGTCAGCCATTGCGTGTCGACGCCCAGCACCATGTCCTCCTGTGAGGCCGCCAGTCGCGCGACGATCTCCGCCGTGAACAGGACGTCGCTGTAGCAGCAGATGAACGGCTCGTCCATCAAGTCCTCCGCGAAAACAGCGACGCCAGGATATTGTTGTGCTCCCAGTCGGCATTGTGCCGGAAGACGAAGGTCGGATAGGCCTCTTTCACCTTCTCGATTCGGTAGCCGCCGATGAAACAGATGCGGTCGAGGCCATTTGCGCGAAACGCCTCAAGCGTCCAATCCAGCAGTGGCCGGCCGGCGACTTCCGCGAAGCACTTAGGGGCATCTGCCGTTGTGGGCATCAATCGCCGTCCGCGACCGGCGCCGATCACGATGACTCGCATGATTCGCCTTTTACCTCCACCAGGACCATGAGTGCGGTGATCATCGTCAGACCGTACGCCACTATCGCCGCGCTTTGATCCCAAGGTGACACCATGTTCATTCGCGCGTAGGACGCAAAGACAGCCACGAGGCCGGCGGTCGCGACGATCAAGGCCGGCGCCGCCGCCCAGCTTCGAAAGAACGTGCCGATCAGGCAGGCCGCAGCGGCGTACGTCGCAATCCGCAAGACGATCGGCTGCTCGCCGCGAGTGATCGCGGCACTGGCCACAAGGAGCGTCGCGAGGGCGCCGAGCTTGGGGATCAGGCCGGGCAGAATGCCGATCTTCCGCGACGTCGTGTTCCAGAGAACCGCCGTGATCGCAGACCCCACGAATGCCCAGCCGGCCCAAATATAGATGGCGACCTGCCAACCTCCGTGCGCTGGAGAGGAGTAGTAACCGGTGACGACGTCGCCCGTCGCGGCGCCCATGTAGCCCATGAAATTGACGAATCCAGCGGCCGCCGCGGACGCGCCTCGATGTGCCAAGTCAGCGGGGCGCCGTGCCAACGAGCAAGACTTGCGGACCATAGATACAGAAGCCAATCACCACCAGCAGCAGGATCGTTCCGATCGCGGAATGACGCACGGCCGAATCGTAGACCAGCGACATCGCACCCAGCACGGCCATCAGAATGCAGATCACCGGCGCACGGCGGCTGGCGAAGAAGCGATCGGTAGCCCAGCCCGCCAGGTAAGACCCCGCCGTCGCGCCGATCGCGATCACAAAAAACTGCAGTCCGGCCTTGCCGACGTGCACGTCCCGCGTTTCCATGAAGTGCGTCATGCCCCAATCGAGAAAGCCATACCGGCATGCGTTCAAGAGACCCAGCGACAGACCCAAAAGCCAAAGCGTGGGATTGTAGAGCGTCCAATAGAGGCATTCGGAAAGTGCGAGCCGCGGCGACGCCAGAAGCGATTCGCTGATGTCGCGATTCGACGACATCGTGTCCTGGTCGGGTGACTCACGCAGGCAGACCAGCATGAAGAGGCCGGCGAACGTCAGGAGAATCGCCGGCACGTAGAGTGCGCCCCGCCAGCCGAGAAGCTCGGCTGACTGCCCGGCGATGACGTACGTCAGCCCGAGCGTAATCTGGTAGCCGGTCCCGATGATTCCGATCACTTTCCCGCGGTGCTCGATCGGTACCCAGTTGGCGGTGACGCGCATGCAAGGGGTCCACCCCAGCGATTGGCAAAATCCATTCGTCGCCCAGACGAACAGCAAAAACAAGAATCCGGTGCCGAAGCCGAACAAGATGTTGAGCGCCGCGGAGCCGAACATTCCGATGGCCAGCATGACGCGCGGCGAGAGCGCTCGGACAACTGGCCGTTGAGCAATTGCCCTAAACCATAGGCGATCTTCAACGAGGCCAGAATCCAGCCCACTTGATCCCCGGAGAGTCCCAACCCGCCGGCGGCCAACGGCGACTTCAGCCCCGGCACGGCGGCCGAAATGTTAGTCCGACAAAAATAGAACGCTCCGTACGTCAGCCACAAAGTCCAGGCAACGCCATTCTCGCCGAAAGACGTACGCGCCGAAGAACTGATCGAAACGTCGCTCGTGCTGAGACAACCGGACTTGGCGCTGTTCTCGCCCATCGAAAGGGATCCTCAATTTCAATCGGCTCGTGCGAAATCGCCGATTGTCCCGATCGTACCCATTCGAAGCGACTGCCTCCAACCGAGGGTTCGGGATTGAATGCTTCCATGTGCAACTGGCTTTACCGCTCCAAACGCCAAGCCAGGCTGGCGAGACCACCACATGGGCGTACCCTCCGATATCGCCCGCAGCGGGGAGAGATACCTCGCGCAATTTAAGATGTCTGTATCGGGCTTCAACAGCAGCCCATTCGGCATCGAGTGGATGCGGTTCGAGGCAGACAGTCCGCTTCCGGAACTCATCAAGACCGTACCACACATCGCTTTCGAGGTCGATGACCTGGACGCGGCACGTTCGGGGCGGGCCGAATGATGATCGAATCGCGGTTTGCTACGATTTGCGCGGGTTCGCAAATGACGCAACCAGCGAGTTGCCACGGTCGCACCGTTAGGTGACGCCGTGCCGACAAGACCGGGACTCGGCATCGAAGGCGATCCCGACAAGCTGGCGCATTACGCGGTCGATTGCTGAGGTTCGGCCGATGCTCGAAGAGGGACCATGGATGAATGGAGATTTTTTCATGAGCTTGGAAACACAAACCATCGAGCGGCTGCGCGGTGCGATCCGCACCGATCGGCTGGTAGAGACGGCGGTCGCGCTCATTGAAATCCCCAGCCCGACGCGCAGTGCGCGGTCGGGTCGCCGATCGCCTTGCGGACATTTTGGGAAGCGATGGTTTTGAGGTCGAGCGGCCAGACGCCGGTTGGCCCGAGTCTCCCGCGGTCGTGGCCCGCTTTTCGACCGGGCGCGCGGGGCGGACGCTGCAATTCGACGGCCACCTCGACACGGTCCACCTACCGTTTGTGCCGCCACGGGTCATTGACGGCACCCTCTTCGGAAGCGGCGCCTCCGACATGAAGGGCGGCGTCGCCGCCATGGTCGAAGCGGCCCGGGCCTTGCGAGACACGCAGTCGCTGCCAGCCGGCGGACTGTTGCTCACGGCTCACGACCATCACGAGTCCCCCTGGGGCGACGGTCGGCAATTGGCGGGCCTCATCGACGCGGGCATCATCGGTGACGGCGTGCTTTTGCCCGAATACCTTTGCGATCGAATTCCCGTCATCGGTCGCGGGCTGATCATTCTGGAAGTCACCATACGCCGGGACGGCGAGCCGGTCCACGAAGTTCTCGGCGGGATCGATCAACCCAGCGTCATTCGGGCCGGCGCGGAGATCGTGCAGCGATTCGCGGATCTCGATCGCGAACTTTCACGGCGAAGACATCCGATGGCAGGCCGGGAAACTCTTTTCGTGGGAAGCGTGGCCGCTGGCGAGATCTACAACCAATCCCCGGTGGAATTTCGGCTTTCCGGGACGCGCCGCTGGCTTCCTGGAACGTCCCGCGACGACGTCGAACGCGAGCTGCGTGACCTGCTCGAGGACGTTGCGTCGCAAACAGGGACGCACGTCAACGGAGAGTTTCATTTCGTCCGAGATGCGTATGAAATGGACGCCGACAATCCACTCGTGACGGCCTTTCAAGCGGCGCACGTGGCGGTTGACAGCCGACCTCTGCCGCTGGGGGCTAAGCCGTTCGTTGACGACGGCAATGCCTTCGTGACCCACGCCCGCATCCCGGCCATCACGCACGGGCCGGCGGGAAAAGGAGCGCACACGCTCAACGAAGAAGTCCCGGTCGCCGAATTGCAACGCACGGCCCTCGTCTATGCGCTTGCGGCGACTGCTTTCTGCGGCGCGGGGTGAGGATCACGGTTCGGAACCGATGCCAGCCGTCCTCGACGGCCCGAACAATTGTGAAGCCTTGAGGAGGCGCTCATTGAGGCGAAGTCCGTGTGCCAGAGTTTCGGAGTCCGGACTCCAGGTCGGCCTGCGGACGTGAGTGCTCGATTCCGCAAGCACGCCGCGCGCTGCCAGCAAACGTTTCTCCAGGCAGAGAAACAGTTCCATATTCTGCAATGAGAAGACCAGTTGCGGCAGCACCTTTTCAAAGAGATCCAAAGCGTCGTCCATCCGGCCACCGGTGCCCAGCGTCCAGACCGTTTGCAATAGGTCGGCTGCTCCGAGCCCCGGCATCAACCCGCAAATTCCCGCGGGTATCAAGTCCAGCACGTACATCCCACCCCATCCCTCGAGCACGCCGACCTGGTCCAAAGTCGCCTCGCGGATGGCCCGTACCTTGCCCGACATCAAGGGTTCTTCCAGCTTCACATACCGAAAGTTAGAACACTCTGCCAAGAGCGCGCGGACAAACTCGGCGTTGATCGTCGGCCCACCGGGATTGAAATCCTGGATCAGCACGGGCCGCTCAACCGCCCGACAGATCGTGCGGCAATAGTCGAGCAGGTCGTCGGCAGGAAGCGGGAACTGTCGCGGGACGGCAAACGAGATCAGATCGGCGCCCATGTCGGCGTGGCGCCGCGCCAATTCCGCCGCACAGCGTGCTGACGGATGATTCGATTGGGCGATCACGGCCACCCGGCCGTCGGCCGCGCGAATCGCCGTTTCCACCACTTGCCGCCGTTCCGCCTCGGTGAGCTTGTAGAACTCGCTGGCATACGCCGGCAGACACACGGCGCACACACCACAGCGCACGGCGAACTCCACGCAAGCGGCCAGCCCGTCCAGGTCGATCGATTCATCGCCGCAAAAGGGGGTCGGAACGATCGGCACCACCCCCCGCAACTGGACGGCTCGCGTTGAGCTCACACGATCCCCTTCTCGCTATTGGCCAAGCAGGCCGCCCCAGAATCTTCCAAGAAGCTGCTCCCGGGATTTTAGTGGAAATGGGTCGATTGCACTGATTAGCTTGAACGCCGGCCGTCCATACACCGAAGCCGGTCCCACATCGATCCGCAGGGAGGCCGCGATAGCCGCTGCCGGCCTCCCAAAAAGAATCTCTACCAGAGTCTGCCGGAGGCCTGGATCGGCGGCACGGTAGTGCCCCGACCGCCGTTTCGAGCGACCTCCAACGTGTCGCCGAGGAGCGGGCGTTGACTGCTCCTTCGATTGACGGCAGCGCCGCCGTCCAATATCCCTAATCATGATTGCAGGCCGACCGCTTCTCATTGGCCTACTGTTCATCCTGGCAGGTGCGGCTGCACCGGCGGCCGATTGGAAAGCAGGCGTCTCCCCTCTGTCGACGCGCTGGACCAAGGACGTCTCGCCGGCAAACGTGCATCCCGAGTATCCCCGGCCGGACGCCGCACATCCATGTGAAAATCAAAAAAGGCGACCGCGAGCTGCTCACGACTCAACTCTTCATCAACGGCCACCCACAGAATCGGAGCGACGGAATCTTCCAGGGCGTCGGCGGGCCATCGGAGAAGGAACTCGTCCTTGTCGATTTCAAACCGATGAAGGATTCGAAAATCGGCGAGCTGTCGGCCCGGATGGATATCGTTCTCGGCCGCACGCCCGAAGACGTGCCCCACGACGAGCGACGGCCCCGAGCGAACCGGCCGTAACATGTGCCACGAAGCGTCGAATTTGACCGGCGACCCATTGAAGGAATGCTCCATGCGAAACGTTTGGAAACTCTTGCTCGTCACAATTGGCGTCGGATTGGCAGCCACGGCCGCGATCGCCCAGGCACCGGAGGAATCGCGCGAGGGCGCCCCGAAGACGGCACGCAATGCGGGCGCCGACAAAGCACCCGCCGTGGACGCCATGGTTTCCCGCATGATGGCGTTCGACAAGAACAAGGACGACAAACTCACGCGCGACGAAATGACCGGTTCCAGAATGGAGCGGATGTTCGACCGCGCGGACGCGAACCACGACGGTGTCGTGACCAAGGAAGAGTTGGTCGCTTGGGCAACAAAATTGGTTGCCGACGATGCCCGCAACAGAGACGTGCGAGGCGGCATGGGTCCCTCGGACGGCGGGCCGGGCGCTCCGGACCGGCGTCGCGGGCCAGGTGGACGCGGCTTCGGCGGCCGTGGCTTCGGTGGCTTCGGCGCCCGATCGCAACCCGGCCAGATCATGTCGCCCTCGATCGTTGAAACGCTCAAGCTGACGGCCCAGCAGAAGAAAGCAGGGGCCGAACTACAAAAGCACGTCGACGAACAGCTCGGCACGATCCTGACGGCCAAGCAAAAGCAGCGTCTCAAGGATTTGCAGCAGGCTTCCGGTCCCGGCGGTTTTGGTCCCGGGCGGCGAGATCGCGGCGGACCGGGCGGACCTCCTAGCCAAAATGCTGCACGCGATCGCGTTCCCGGCACGCGGGTGGTCCGCCGGACGGAGGCGGTCCTCCCGAGGGTGATCGTCGTGGTCCCGCTGGTCCTCCCGGATTCGGTTTTGGAGGTCCCGGCAGATTCGGCGGCGGAGCGGCGCCTGGCCAAATCCTGTCGCCCGCGGTGGTCGACGAATTGAATCTCAAAAGCAAGCAGAAGCAGCAGCTGAGCCTTCTGCAAAAGGAAGTCGACGAAAAACTCGCAGTCCTGCTCACTGATGAGCAAAAAAAACAGTTCAAGGAGACGGGGCAGCGCTTTGGACGGCGTGGTCCAGACGGCGGACGGCGCGGCGGACCCGGTTTCGCAGGTCCTATGGATGGTCCCCCGGGCGGAGACCGTCCTCCGGACGGCGGCCCGGGACAATCGGGCCTCGGTGCGCGCGAGACTGGCGGGGCGGGCAGCCCGCCTCCCGGCGACCGATTGGCCTCGATCGGTCGAATGGACGTTCAGCCCTCCGGGACGTCCCACGCCGAGAATTGGCCGCAATGGCGCGGTCCCAATTACGACGGCGTGAGTCATGAAACGAATTTGCCGACGACCTGGAGCGAGTCGTCGAATGTCGTGTGGAAGCTCGAGATGCCCGGTATGGGTGGCTCTACACCCGCCGTCTGGGACAAGCATCTCTTTCTGACAAGTCAGGACGGCGACAATTTGGTCATTCTGTGCGCGAGCACGGACGGCAAGCAGCTTTGGAAACGGCAACTGGGCACAAACCGGCCGATTCGGGGTGACGAGGGCAACGGTGCGTCTCCCTCCCCGAGCACCGACGGGAAGCATGTCTTTGCGTTTGTCGGCTCTGGCCAACTGACCTGTTTCGACTTCCAGGGAAATGAGGTCTGGAAATTCAATGCGCAAGACCGCTACGGCCGCTTCCAGACGCAGCACGGCATGCACACCACGCCGCTCTTGTATCAGGACCGGCTGTACCTGCAATTGATACACTCGGGGGGCGCCTGGGTGATCGCCCTCGATCCGTCGATCGGTAAACAGATATGGAAAGTCCCGCGCAAGAGCGACGGCTACGCTGAGAATGAACACTCCTATGCGTCACCCTGCTTGTGGCATCACGGAGCGGACGCGTATCTGATTACCCACGGCAACGACTATGCCATCGCGCACCGTCTGACCGACGGTTCGGAGATCTGGCGCGTCGGCGACTTGAACCCGAAAGAGAACTACCGGCCCGACCTGCGTTTCGTCGCCTCGCCCGTGGCCACGCCCGACCTGATCGTCATTCCCACGGCCAAAAGCGGCGCGGTCGTCGGCGTACGACCCGATGCCACCGGTCTCGTCATGCCGGGCACGACGGGCGAGCTGTGGCGGATGGAGCGCAATAGCCCGGACGTTCCCTCGCCGCTCGTGGTGAACGGCTTGGTGTACTTGTGTCGTGAAACGGGAGTGCTCATGTGCCTCGATGCCAAGACCGGCAAGACTCTGTACTCGAAGCGGACGCACACCGAGCGGCACCGCGCCTCGCCCGTTTACGGCGACGGCAAGGTGTATTTAACCGCCCGCGACGGCGTCGTCACCGTCATCAAGTCCGGCCCGACCTACAACGTGCTGGCCACGAACCGGCTGGAGGATCACTTCACGGCATCACCCGCCATCTCCAACGGGCGAATTTATCTCCGCGGCTTCGACTCGCTCTATGCGATCGGTCTGTCCAAGTAAGAATGACGTTTCAGCCGGAGCGGGAAACAAAGGCACTCCCGAAGGGAACCCATGAACGAGCAAATTGACAAGAGGCCGCCAGCCGTCGGACACGGCCCCAGCGCGAAGCCGCTCGCCATGCTCGGCGCCATCATGTTCGTCGGCATTTCGCTCTACGCATCCGCCGCCTTTCTGCCGCCGGCCAACGCCCCCGGCGCGTCAAACCAACGTTTTCGCCACGCGGCGACTGCCATGCGTTTGAATTGACCAACGCGAACGGTCTTTATGTGGCGATGTCGATTTGCGATAAGAGTCTAAATCGAAGTGTTTCGGAGTTCCCGGCATGATTTTCCCGCCTTGGATGAGATTTGTGCTCTTGCTGTTGGGGGCTGCGGCCGGGCCGAGACCGGCTGCCGCTCAGGAGCCGGAGGTCGCGCGAAAACTGATCGCCAAACCGGGCTTGTTTTTGCCGCTGCGCGAGCCGCCGTGTTCTTATTGCTCGACGGAGCATCGCAAGGGACTGGTCCGCGACGACGACCTGGTGCTGGCCTGGATTCGCGGGGCGCACAACGGAGGAGCCATTCCGGTTCGCCACTTCCTGGCAGGTCCGCGAGTAATCAATGACACCTATGGACTCTTCTTCTACGATCCCGACGGCGGCTACATTGCAGCGTATACGAAAGACTACGGCTACAAGTTTTACGGCTGGCGCGGCGGTGTGATGGTCGTGCAGGGGCGGGACGGCACGCTTTGGTCGGCACTGACCGGCATCGCCTTCGAGGGCCCGCAAAAGGGAAAGCGGCTTCAACGTCTTCCCAGCACCACGACCAATTGGGGTTACTGGCGGATGCTGCATCCCGAGTCGACCGCCTACAACCTATTCGACGGCAAAAAGTATGCTGTGATCGAACTCCCCCGCGGCATCAGCCAGGGAGCGACGACCTCGCTCGGAAAGGTCGATCCGCGGCTGAAGAGTGATCGGCGGGTGTTGGGCGTCGAGATCGGAGGCAAGACGAAAGCCTATCCGTTGGATGAGAGCGTCGAGCGGGCCTGCTTCACTGACGCGGTCGCGGGCAAGCCGATCGCCGTCTTCTGGTATGGGCCGACCCGTTCGGCGACGGCCTTTGAGGTAACGGCCGACGGACGAAACCTGACTTTTTATGCCGACAACGTCTCACCCGAAACTGCGCCGTTCAAGGACAAGCAGACCGGTACACGGTGGACAATCGCCGGACGTGCGGTGGACGGCCCGTTGCGCGGAAAAGAGTTGACCTGGATTCCAAGTATTCAATGCCGCTGGTACGCCTGGAGTGGCGAGTATCCGCAGACGGCTGTCTTTGGGGCTACAAAATGAGTGCCGGGTGCAAAGTGTGGGAGACCGTCTGTCGCATCTTTGGTGTGAGCCTTCTGACGTACCTCCGGCCTTGGTGCATCGGTCTCGGAGCCGCACTGGTGACTCTTTCGTTTGGCGGCGGAGCACTTGCGGAGGGCAAGGCCAGCGCGAACCATTTGCGTGCAGCGCTCTTTGACTGCTGAAATGACGACGGACGCTCGGCTAGAGCACCTGCGAAACTCCGGTTATTCGTCCGCAGTGCTCATGATAAGTCGCAATGACGAAGCATCGGCAGCTGCCGACCGTCGGGCGGTCGAGCGGATCACCAGGGCGGCCATTGAGCCTTTCTACTGGATCGAAGTCGGCCGCTGCCCGGAAATCGCCGACGAACATCCGCAGTGAATGGCCAGCCTGCAGGGGCATTCGGAGTGGCGGCGGCTCCACAAGACATTTCCGCACCCAAAGGATGACGAGGTGGTCAAAGCTTACCCGTGGACGCCTATTTTCTATCGCGAGGCTTTTGACTCGCATCTGACACGGATCAAGTGGCTCTTGGCGGCTCGACCACTCGTTAAGGGTGTCTTTCTCAACGACCTGCAAGGAGCACCGTCCGCCTGCGGCTGCGGTAATCCGGTCTGTCGCTGGACCACAGACTACGGCCCAATCGTCACGGCAACGCGGTTGGGCGACGACGCACCAGCAAAGTTCGTCGCGGCGGTCAGCGCTTGGTGCCCGACGGCTCGCTCGTTATCCCAGTTTGGACCACCGAATGCGAGGAGCACGATAAGGGTGCGCTGTGCGCGGGTGTCGGCTGCTACAAGGGAACCTGCTGGAAGGTCTACACGCGGCAGCTCACACCGCTGGCCGCGGAGGCCGACATGATCGGCGCGCTTCTGCTCTACAAGGAGTTCGGCCAGGACGGGCCGCAGTACAAAGACCGGGCGGGTTGGATCAGCCACGCCTTGAAGCACGGCTTCGAGGAACAACCTGCGAAAAACGGTGGGGCCGAGATCCGAGCGTCGCGACTGATCGCCGTCCTGCAAGGTTGGCAAGTGAGTAACGCAGAAATCGAGGCACAAATCAGCCAGGCTCGCGCTGCCGGCGCAGCAGGCTACATCGTCGCGCTGGCCAGGATCGACCAATCGTGGCAACCGCGGTTAGTGAAATGGCGATAAACAAACTGCATGAGCTGACCTCGGACGAAATCAATTCCGCAGTCGCCGAGCGTAACTGGCCCGTGCAGCCCCTACCGCGTCTTTGTCCCACAATCTCAACCCTTTTCTCGGACACGCCGAAAACCACCGATAAGTGACGCCCCAGTTGGTGATTACGGTAACGATTCTGGCTTGCTGGCGCGAATACCGGTCAGAGTCCAGTCGAGACTCATCATCGTACACAATTTGAGGGGCTCGTCCGGAACCGCGCGAGCACGACTAGGGAGGAGTCAAAAGGCGTTTTATCAATCCGCGCCTCGGCGGCGGAAGCGGGACAGCATTTTCTGGAGCTGCTCGACGGTCACCGAGTCCTTCCCACCGCTGATCAAGTCGAACTGGCCTTGCAGCCGCTCGGGAACCTCGTCGCGTGTGATCTTGCCGTCTTTGTTCACGTCGAGCTGCTTAACCAGGTCCTTGAGCGATTCATCGTCCAAACGGCCGAAGCCACCGAAGCCGCCGCGCCCCCGGCCCGGCCTGTCGCCGGACGAGCGGCTCCCGCGTGGCGTCGCCATGTCGAAATAGCCGATCATCATTTCTTCGTACGTCTGGTCACCCCAGAAGACCATGCGCTTGGGATTCGGATTGTTGAGATTGTCTGTCGAATTGTCGAAGTGGGCGACCGCGTGAATTTTAGTTCCCGCGGGGAATTTGAGCGGCTGCTCGACCCGATAGGCCGTTTGCCAATTGAAGTCGTACTTCGGCACGTCCAGCAGAGTTTGGCGTTTCCCGTTTGCGTAGACGGCCTCGTAGAGGAACGATTTCCCGCGGAGGTGCATATGCGGCATGAAGGCCAAGATCTGCGCATCGGACGGCAGCCTCTGCGTTGACGCTTCAACCGGGTGGTTGTCCGCCCCGGCGGGAATCGCGAAGAGCGGATTGACGGCGGCGATCGTCCGCACCTCGTGCGTGACCTTCTTGGCGTCGGCAAACCACAGCCCGATCCGCGTGATGTCGTCTTGTTTCGATCCGTTCGGAGTGTAGTGAATCTGGAAGTTCAGCTTGGAGCCGGCCGAAATCCGCTTGGCCATCCCCTTCGGATAGGGAACGGACCGCAGTCCGGGGACGTACGCCGCCAAAAACCCTTGACCGGCGCCTCCGAATCCGCGGTCGCCCCGGCCGCGCGCGTGCACGAGAACATGGTGCACGACGGCTCGATTGCCCGGAAGAATCTCCGCCGCCTCGATCCACTTGTCCTCGGTGAAATGGGGGTCGACGCGGAAGAACTGGTAGCGCAGCTCGCCGTCGGCCTTGACTTGATAGGGTTTGTCGCTCATCGGCAGGATCAGGTCGGGCGGTCGATCCTGGTGCCAGCCGCTGGCGGCAAAAGTCGGCGTCGGCGGCAGTTCTTTCAGATCACCCTGCGGCGCGCCGGCTGCCACCCAGGCGTGGATCAGCCGCTTCTCCTCGTCCGACAGCCGGCGGTCGTCGGAAAAATGGCCGTACTTCTGATCGGCGTGCCACGGCGGCATCCGGCCCTGATCGACGACCTCGGCGATCATTTCGGCCCAGGCGGCCGCGTCCTCGTAGCGGGTGAGCGAGAACGGCGCGATGTCGCCTGCGTGATGGCATTCGACGCAGCGCTTGTTGAAGAGCCGCGCGATCTGGTTGGCATACGTGACGTCGGCGTTCGGTTGCGGCTCGTGCGCCCGGCCGATCAGGCAGCCCACCGGCTGCGTGCGGGCAACCGCGACGCTTCGCCCAGCAAGCAGCGCGTCGACCGCGTCTTTGAGTTCATTGTGCCCCGGCGTCTTGCGGGCAAAACCGACGCCGTATTGGTCGTCGATCCGCCCTTGATAACGGACGGCGCGGGCCTCGTCGAGCACGAAAACTTCAGGCGTCCGCGTCGCGCCAAATTGCGCCGCGACGCTGTTTTTGACGTCGCGCGCGACGGGAAAATTGATTCCCGAGTTCCGCGCGTAGGCGGTCAGCTCGGCCAGTGAGTCCTGCACATTCGAATCGATCGCCAGGAACGCGACGCTTTTACCCGCATATTGGGTCGCGAGCAGGGCCAGCCGCGGCCCGTACAGTTTCGCCAGTGGGCATTCCGTACCGATGAACGCCACGACGACGACTTTCTTGTCCTTCGCGTCGTCCAGCGACCACTTTTGGGAGTGAATGTCCGCCAGGGTGAAGTTTGTCAACGTCCGAGGCGTCACCTCCTGGGCCGCTGGCGCACGACCTCCGGCGGCCAGCGCCGACAGCACGACGATCGCCGCAAGGACGTTCGCTCGACTTGACCGCGCTCCGAGGCTCCGCCTCGGCCGATAGCCGCGATCGTTCGCTCCAATTCCAGTCCCTTGCGGTCGAACACCGAAAGACATGCGCTCAACCCCCCAAGAAGCGATCGATCGCGATCGATCTGTTCATTTGTTCCCGCCCTTCAAGCGGGCCGATCCGGGCGGGTCACATCGATCTTTCAATATACCCGATTGTTCGAATGCAGGTTTCACGGGCGCTGGCCGGGACGGAAGAGCCTTCGAATCGCGGTTTGCTAGTGTTTGCAAATCGTGCGACGAGTCAACGGAGCCGTGACGAAAGCGGCGCCTGCATTTGCCCGCGAACATGACCGCCAAAGCCCCTGGCGTCCTTCAGGGCGCGAACTCCGGATCAGGACGATCGAGAAGAGAGGCCCGACTCTGGTCCACAGATTTGTATCAGCGTCAAAGACGTTTCACAATAGGCGGACCAGCGACTCCGCAGCGTCGCCGAGCAGGCATCCCCCACGCAGCAATTGGGAAATCCCGGAATATATGTCATGCGTTGAACGATCGCTCAGTTTGTCGTGTCTCGTGTTCGCGACCCTGTTCGCGGTGGTGCCCAACGCGCGCGGATCGGAGCGGCAGCGCCCAAACATCGTCATTATCCTTGCGGATGATCTTGGCTACGGCGACGTGCGATGCAACAATCCCGAGCGCGGCCGCATCCCCACGCCGTGCATCGACCGGCTGGCGTCGCAGGGAATGCGGTTTACCGACGCCCATTCGAGCTCGGCTGTGTGCTCCCCCACCCGTTACACGCTTCTCACGGGGCGCTATCACTGGCGGACACGATTGCAGTCCTGGATCGTCTGGTCCTTCGGAAAGCCGTTGATCGCGCCCGATCGCCTGACCATCGCGGGACTTTTGAAACAGAACGGTTATCGCACGGCCTGCGTCGGGAAGTGGCATCTCGGATGGGATTGGCCGATCCCGGACGAAGGCAAGAAGCTGTTTTTCGCGAAACCCAAGAAGTCGGTCACCGCGCCCAGCAAGGAACAAAAGGCGCTGTGGCGGGAAGTCTTCCGCCAGCCGATTGCCGGCGGGCCGACGACACGCGGTTTCGACCTGTATTTCGGCACCGACGTCCCGAACTGGCCTCCGTATTGTTTCATCGAGAATGACCACACCGTGGGCATTCCGTCAGAATTCCTTCCCGCCCCCCTGTTGACAAACAACCAGGCAAGCGACCAGGGACCGGCGCTGCCCGGGTGGACGCTCGAGCCGATCTTGCCCACGCTGGCTGATCGGGCGTGCCGCTTCATTGAAGAGTCCGCGCAGGAGAAAAAGCCATTTTTTCTCTACCTGCCCCTGACGGCGCCGCACACGCCCTTGGCGGTGAGCGACGCCTGGAAACACAAGAGCGGCTTGAATACCTACGCCGATTTTGTCATGGAGACGGACGCTGTCGTCGGACAGGTCCTGGCGGCCGTCGAGAGGAGCCACGCCGCGCATAATACGCTTGTTGTCTTCACCAGCGACAACGGCTGCGCGCCTTACATCGGGGTTGCTGAACTCGAGCGCAAGGGGCATTTTCCCAGCGGGCCATTTCGCGGCTATAAGGGTGATGTCTGGGAAGGCGGGCATCGCATGCCGTTCATGGTCCGCTGGCCGGGCGTGATCCAGCCGGGAAGCCGCTGCGACCAGCTTGTGCAGCAGTCCGACCTCATCGCGACGTTCGCTGAAATCGTGGGCGCCCGGCTGCCGGACAATAGTGCCGAAGACAGCGTGAGCCTTCGCAGTCTTCTCGACGGATCGCACCGACCGGTGCGTACAAGCGGTGTCAGCCAATCCGCCGAGGGATTACTGGCAATCCGCCAGGGGCCGTGGAAACTCATTTTCGGCCGCGGCTCCGGCGGACTCAGCAAAGACGGGGTCGACACGCTCCCGATGCAGCTTTACAACCTTGCCGACGACATCGGCGAATCGAAAAACCTTTCGGCCGCAAGACCCGAAATCGTCGTGGAGCTCACGCGACGGATGACGGAAATCGTCGATCACGGTCGGAGCACGCCCGGTCCGCCAGAACAGAACGACGTCACCGTCGACTGGAAACGGTTTCTCCGGGCACGCGCTCGAACGCGGTAAGCGGACCGCGTATGTCGAAAGAACTCAGGCGGCGGCAAACTCTTCGCGAATCTGGTCTGTGATTCGGTTCGGGCCCTGCTGGCGGCGGTGTCAAAGTGCAAGGCGTGGCGGCGCGAAACCGCAACGCGGTTTGGAAAAAGAGGCGCGTCGCGGACGCGGCCAAGAAGGATGCTTCGCCGACCGGTCGTTCCCGCGACATCCTGCGTCCATTGTCGTTTTGTCGGTCAACCCGTCGAACGAGTGCAACATCCTCGAGCCAGGCGTTTACGAGGCGCATCTCCTGGTCGCCGCTGAGAACTGCAAACCGAAGCGGTCCCGATTCCGGATCGACTTTCGTTCCGGCTATTCCGTCAGCGTGGCGGACCCTGGTCCGGACTCGAGACGTGACGGAGTCTGAATTTCAACGGTGCCGTGCAGGCTTTTCGGAAATCGTCCGTCTCAGGGAAAACCCTTATGACACAAGGGTGTTCCGGGCGGACAGGACGGCTATCATGTTTCCCGTTTAGCCATGAGTTTCGTAATCAAAGCAAATGACGCTGGGCGGATTGGCTGGATCTCGGCCGTCAACCACCGCGGCTTTCGTTCGCTTGCCGACCGTGCAAAGGCTGCGGTATTTGCGACGCGCGAAGAGGCACAGATGGCGATCGACAAGCTTCCCGAAGCTTTCGTGAGGGCCGGCATCCGCTTTTCAATCGAGCCGGCCGACCCGGATTCGTGATCGGTTATCTACTCGTCCGAAATCAACAAGCAGTCGCGACTCCCTTCGTCTCCCCTCGGGGAAGCGTAGCGTCTCGTTGTTCTTCCGGTCTCACAAACCGATCCTGGACGCAGCTTACACGGATCTCGGCTGCTTGGTTGAAGTCTGGTTTCTTGGCCATGGGTCGTGTGCTTTCGGCTGGAGATGTAGATCCCGGTGTATTGCCCGCTTTGAAAACGAGTTTACCGGGCTGAGCGGGGATCGCAGCGGGCCGAGCGGTGCCGGGCTGTCGAACAAGTTCACGTTTCTCGCGGCGACCGACCAACAACGAGAGATGGTGAGACGACCGAAGAAGAGCCTGAAGTTTTCGCGTCAGGCGCCGGCAGACTACGCCAGTTCCGACCTAGTTCCTCTCGCCTTGCACGTCCGGTAGAATCGCGCCGAGATGGGGCCTTTCATTTCTAAGACTCGCTGCTCCACCGAAGACGGGCCTCCTGTGATTCACAAGCCTGCACCGACCGCGTTGGTTACCGGCGCCGGATCAGGCATTGGCGAGGCGTGCGCTAAGCGGCTATCAGAAATGGGCTGGCGCGTCTTCGCGGGCGTACTCGACGAAACGCAACGCGCCTACGTCGAGCGAGGTCGACTCGCGAGCGTCACGCCGCTTGTGCTCGATATCACCAAGGCCGACGCGATCGCGGTTGCCGTCGAAACCATTGCTGCCGAAGTAGGCGAACGAGGTCTAGCGGGTCTCGTAAACAACGCCGGCATTGGGGTGCTTGGGCCGCTCGAATATGTGCCGATCGATAGGCTGCGACTGCAACTCGAAGTGAACCTGATCGGCCATGTGGCGGTCACACAGGCCTGCCTGCCGCTACTGCGCAAAGCGACCGGCCGAATTGTCAACATTTCCTCATTGGCCGGCCGGCTGAGCCTACCGTTATTCGCGCCGTACGCGGCATCGAAATTCGGCATCGAAGCGGTGTCGGACGCGCTGCGGCAGGAGCTGCGGCCCTGGAACATGCATGTGGCGTGCATTGAGCCGGGCCTGGTCGACACGCCGATCCTTTCCAGCAGCCAAGCGGCAGCTAATGCGGCGCTGGCCGCCATGCCTGAGGAGGGACGCGAGCGATATGGCCCGCACTTCGACCGCCTGAAAAACGCCTCGCGGATGAATGCCGCGGCCCAGCCGCCCGACGTTGTGGCCCGGGCCATAGCCCACGCGCTGACGGCACGGCGGCCCAAGACGCGCTACGTGGTGGGCGGAATGCGCTGGCGGTTTTTGCTGTTGTCGAAACTGCCCGATCGGCTGCGCGACTGGGTGATCGCGAAAGGCTTCACGTAGCTGCGAGCCGTAGCGATTGGAGATCGTCCGACGGGACCGGCGGCCCCCTTCTTTTGCTCGCCCTCGATCGGGCCGACATTCGCCCCTGGCCGAGCCGTGCTCAACCTCGCAAGTCAGCCGGTCTGGGCGGACATCGCGCGGCCAGTCTCGGCAGCCTGGATCGATAGGGGCCGCTCCGTCCGCCGCGGGGTATTGGCTACACTCTGCGGCAGACGGGGCCGTCAGTCCGAGCGGAGCGAGCCGTGGAGTGGCACTCCTTGTTCTTAGCCATCAGCGAAAAGGCCAGCGGAGCCCAGCTCTGGTCGTGCACTGCAAGGCTCGGCCGTCGAAATCTGCTGACCCGAAAACCTGCCGATCCGACGAAATCCCGATAATTTGATTTCCCGTATGAGAATCCCGGAACGGAAATCTCGCGAGAAATCCGCACGCGTAATCGGGCGTGCAGCAAAACCGTAAAAGGAACGTTTTCGTGCCCCTTTGCGTTTCACACGGGGGGCCGCTGTCCCAGTTGCTTCAGTTGCTCGCCGATCTCCAGCAGGCCTGGCGTTGATCGGCTGCAGGGAGGCGATTGATTTTGGCGGCGCACGTCAGTGCATTCCGGTGAGGAGGCAAGATGGAGGCATCCCCCGATCTGACCCTCTGCTCAGGAAGGCACTCGAGGGCGAGCCCACAGGGAATTCTGGAGAGACGTTCGCCGTCACACGTGCCAACTGCCAATCGTTCTCGTTTATTTTGGTGAGCCCGGTGTCGTGGCGCGTCGAAATAGGATCTTCAAGAGTGCGCGCGTGCGAGATTGAATGGAGTTCGAGGCGGATGTGGATGCCGTGATCACAACCAGGTCCTCATCAATGTAGTTCCGGACTTCGTCAAAAAAGATACCGTTGCCACCGTTATGCGTAATGAGCCGCGTGCCGCCGATGGTGGGAACAATCTCCCAACCGTAGCCATAATGGCTCTTCGTCCGCGGCCCTTCCGGAACATAAGGCGTATACATCTTCTTTTTCCACGCCTCGGGCAAAATCCTTTCGCCTTTCATGGCTCGGTTCCAACGATACAGATCTTCCAAGGTCGACAAGAGACCACCGTTGCCTTTCAAATTCCAATAAGGGCCGTCGTTGTCCCACAAATGATCGAGGGGGGTTCCCCAATCTTGCCCCACTCGTCGTGTACCCATGCGCCAGCTTGTTCCGGTCCCAGGAAGGTAAGCGGTAGCCAGTTTGCTCCATTTCGGCCGGCAACCAAAGTGTCCGTCGAAGGTACTTCTCGTAGGGTTCATGAGATGTGAGCTCAATCACGACCGCCAGAAGACTATAGCCGGCGTTCGAATAGCGATAGCGGCTTCCCGGCGGGGACAACAACCTAGCCGTTAGCGGCGTGATCCACAAGCTGTTGTCGGGTCATCACCTGGTAATCGTCGCCGAACACATCGGGCATTCCCGCGGTGTGGGTCAGTAAGTGATGCAGCGTGATGGGCTTTTTGTCCACAGGACAATTCGGAAAAAATCGGCTGATCGAGTCATCGAGCCGGAGCTTCTTCTCCATCGCCAAGTGAACGATCCCCGTCGCCGTAAATTGTTTGGTGACCGAACCGATATCGAAGACCGTCTGGCACGTAAACGGACGTTTTTGGCCTCGGTCCGCGAACCCATATCCCTTGGCCAGCAACACGTTTCCGTTTTTCGCGACCAATACGCCTCCGCAAAATCCGTCTTCAGCGAACCTATTCAGAAGGTTGTTCAACTCGCGCGCCTGTTCCCCGTTTACGACTTCTGCCGGCAAGGCGCGCCCGGAGACAACGAGAGCCAGCGCCGTCGTGCAAATCAAGATCCGCATCACCAGTCCTCAGATTCGGGTCGTGTGACCAGCCTTTCCTCGACTACCCCTATTCCGCCGATGCGCGCATGGCGGACTCCTATCAGTGTCTTCGATAATCGATTCGTTCGCTTTGCCCCGAAGTCGACGGTCGCCCCGTTTTGTGCAAGGTTGGCTGACCCAACTGTTCGGGCCATCGGCTCTCGCAAAGGGTGGCCTGTGCAATCGAACGGCATGATCCATCGTCGCTCTCAAGAACTCAACCCTTTCCTCGGTTCGCCGAATATCGACCCGTTTGTCGGACAACTCTACATTGTGCCGAAAAACGTCTGCGGCCGCGCGGTGCGTTTCGGAAACTCAAACGATTCCTGAGAGGGCCGAAAAACGACCGTATTTCGGAGCGGGGCTTTCGCTGAAGCGGCTCGTCATGCGGCCCGCCTCCGCCGCGATCATCACGCGCCGGAGAGCAGCCGCCAGGAGAACGCCGCGATGAAGGCGTCCGTCGCGGACGCGGCCGGGATGGATGCGTCCCCAACCGGGGCGGCCTGCGACATCCGTGCGCCCATCTGTTTTTGGGCGGTCACGCGAGGCACGTGCCTTCGTGTCCGCCGGATCATCAGCTGCTGAATTGCCGCGGCCACAATGTCCGCCGCCAGCGGGGCAGCAAGGGGATCGATCACTGACTTTCAGTCGCAGATCGCCCTCTTCATCTTTCTCGGTACGGTCGACTCATCAGCGGACGCGGCGGGCGCGTTTGGCCGGTTTTGACTTCGGCCGAGACGCTTTCAGCGCTTGGCATCGATCAAGACCAGGACGGTGGCCGAAGCGTCCGGCTGACCTTGAACCCAAGACGCCCGGAATCCGCCTTTTGGTCGACGCGTTTTTACGGCACGGCCCGGGGCACAATGCGATTTTGGGAGCCCAAGACGCGTCCTTTGCCTCATGGACGTTATTCCTGTTTCTTTCGGTACCGTTGCACGAACGGGTGGTTCAGCGAGATTGGGGGCATGTACTCGCCGAACCGCTCTCGTGTCCACCAGACCTTCGGCCAGTCCTTCCAATCCGTGAACCGGTAGCGATACAGATCCATCTTGATGTAGGTCGGCTTCTTTCCCGGAAAGGGCACAGATTGAAACAGGGCTGTGATTTGCGGGTCGTTCTCCAGGAGCCGCACGGCCAGACGCAACAGCCACTCCTCGTGCAGTCGCGGGCGCATGCCCGAAAACCAGAATCTGCCAATCGAGGTGGTAGTGGTAGGGGGTGATCAACGGGGGCGGCGCGTGACGTCGCCGGGGGCGGCCTTGAACTCGTAGGGCCGCCAATGGGTTTGGTCCGTGACTTCCGGCTCATCCGTAGCTTCGATAATGACGTCGTACCGCTTCCTCCCCACCGAACCAAACGCACCGTAGCTGTTGACGAGGTGCCACGCATCGTACGACGTGTTCATGGCCTGGTCTTCATCGATCAGGTTCTTCGCCGGCGGCACGCTCAGCCAGGCCAGGGCGACCGTAAAGCAGACCAGCAGGCCCGTTTTCACCGGCGAGCATTTCCAGGGAGGCGCCGAAAGGCCGACCGCCCGAGCCAGCGGGTCAGAAAGGCATCGTCGAAGCAGGCGATGCACATCACGAGCGTCACCCAGTTGAGCCAGGCCAGGTTGCCGGCTCGAGATCAAAATGCATTGAAAGAGGATCGTGATCAGGCCGGCGGCTCTGCGAATCATGGCCGGACCAAAATAGCCGAACGGAACGACCAGTTCGACGAAATGGTTGAATAGGCACCCCGCATAATGAAACCCGGGAGGCATGTGGTGATAGAAGAAGCTCAGAGGATTGGGAATGGGCTGCGTTTCGTAATAGTAGATCAGGCAGGTCAGGTCCCTCCAACACGCGTCATGCCGGACCTTGATCAGCCCCGCGCCGAGCATCAGTCGGAACAGCATCCAGCGCATCGCCCAGATCGCGATCCGCGGCGGGGGGGCCGTCGTCCTTTTCAGCCGCGGATCGAACACCGGGACGAGAAAAAACGTCAGCAGCGTCAGCTCCAGCAACTGCGTTTCCCAGCCGTAGCCGTAAAAGAGCTGCCCTGAATTGACGAACGACAACTGGAAGAGCCACAGGGCCAAAAGGATGAAAACGTTGGCGTAGCCCGCCAGCAGCACGACTGCCAGTACCATCCCGACCAGGCCCATCCCCCAGATCAGGCGGTCAGAGGCCCCAAAGTAGAACAGGCTCGGCAGGTGCCAAAACGCGGCATCCCGGCCGCCAAAATTACGGACGATGGCCTCGACGAAGGAACCGATCGGCAGCAGCCCGTCTTTTCCCCAAAGCGCGATCCCCTGAAAGAAGATGATCGCGAACGCGACGAAGTAAACAAACCCCAGCCCGCGCACGAGCCATAGCCGGACCTGCGCGTACGAATCGGCAGGTTTCTTGTTGCCGATCAGGAACGAGTTGACGTGCTCGAGGACCGTCACGTTTGAACGCTCCCTCGTACTGCGTTTCTCGCCGGCGCGACCAGGGCGCCGTCAGCTGAAGTTACGAGATCGCGGCCCGTTGCGGCAAGACAAGCGCCCGCCGGCCTCGTGGCCCCGAGAGCACCTCGTACTTTGCACCGGGTGCACGGGCGAGCCATTCCCACGTCGTCTTCAACCCCCAGGGGTGCCGCTCTGCTTGCCTCCGGCGTCATCGTAACCGTTCACGCCCTGGGGAGGAGTGAGGGGGCGGGTTGCCGGGCGAAGTGGGCGTGCACAGCCTCGCCGATGAAGTCAAAGACGTTGCGGGACTGTTGGCGGCACGTCTCGACGACCGTCAGGATCGTTTCGACGAATCGACTGCCTCGAGGCGCTCTGCGTGCCGAACGGCAGTTTTCGCCAGATGACCGCGTGACGCAAGCTGCGCTCACTGGGATTATTGGTAGGTTCGACCCCCTCGACTTCTAGGAACGCCCAGAGCCAATCTCGATGTTCTTGCAGTTCGCGACACATGCCATGTAGACGGTCGTTGCCGCTGCACTCTCCGCGCAGCAGCAAGGCTTCCACTTCGCAGCGGATCGGGTGCATCAGGCGCTCAGTCGGACGCGGGTGATCGTCTCATCCCGGCAGCGCGCCCAGTGACGGAAAAGCTTCTGCGGCGGCCGCATCAGATCGCGACCCAGCCGCTTCAACTGATGGTCGTCGCTGTCGATCAGGGCCTGAAAATCCCGTTTTAGATGCACCCAGCATCACTGCAGGCGGCCCAACGACCAATACATTTTTGCCCGTGTCCCCTTCCCGAAAAGTTTGCTTGTTCGCCAAGTTGACTTGACGGGCTTCGACCCGGAGAGACTCTTTCGGCCGGCAGCCCGTTTCCCAGGTGACAATCAGCAATTCGCGGAAGTCGTGGCTTTGCGTGTGGTCGAGAATCTCGTGGAACTCTTCCGGCGAGACGACGAGCTCGCGCCGGCCTCCGGGAGGCTTCCGTATATTTGCAATCGGCGACTTGTCGAACAGTCCTTGTTCCTCAGCCCACCGTATGGCCCGCTTGATCGCCCGAATGGCGATCCGCCGCGTGAGGTGCTTCACTTTTCCTGGACAGTCCAAGTGCTTAATTCCGGACCTGTGAATTGGTCTCGAACTCGTGGGGGGCGACGTAGCCCAATGACGAATGGCGGCGTTCCACGTTGTAGTAGGCGATGTAACCGGCGAGCTCCCGCCGCGCGGCCAAGCCATCGGGGTACTCATCCAGCTCGAGCTCTGTCTTGATCGTGCCAAAGCACGATTCCAAAAATGCGTTGTCGTAACAGTTGCCCGCGCGGCTCATGCTCTGTCGGATCCCGGCCCGGCGCAGCACGCCGCGATATCGGCGGCCGGCGTATTGGCCCCCGCGGTCGCTGTGATGGATCAGACCCGGTCCCGGCTGGCGGGCGCCGATCGCCGTCTGCAACGTCGAGAGCACCAGCCCCTCACTCATCTCCTCCAGGAATTCCCAGCCCACGATCCGTCGAGAAAACAAATCCAACAGCAACGACAGATAGCCGAACCCGCCGGTCGCAAGCCGAACGTAGGTGATGTCCGCCACCGCCACCCACACCTCATTGATTCTTCTCGGCTCGTCCCGGTCGCGCAGCAAGTTCGGACTGGAGCCTAACGCATGACGGCTCTCGGTCGTCCGCGGACGGAACGATCGCGGCTGAATCGCCTGCAACCCCTGGTTTTTCAGCAGATTCGCCACGCGGGCCACGCCGCACGGCTTGCCTCGGAACTTCAGCTCCTGGGCGATCCGCCGCGCCCCATAACGCCGCTTGTGCCGCCAGACGATGGCACGCACCCAGGGCATCAACTCCCGATCGCGACGGGCCCGGTCCGACTCGACCTCGGTGAGCCAGGCGTAATAGCCCGTCCGACTCACGCTCAACGTCTGGCACACCGCGTGCACGGGGTAACCTCCGATGCCGGCTACCTGTTCGATCACCGCGTAGACGTCCGCTCGACGCCCCGGCTGAAAATAGCCAACGCTTTTTTTAGGATGTCACGCTCGCGTTCGACCCGAGCCAACTCCGCCTCCAACTGGCGGACCCGACTCTCCAAGTCCGAGGCGATGGCTCCTTCCTCTCCAAGAATCTTCCTCTTCCAGCGATACAAAACGTTCGCTCCGGAGAGGCCCAACCGCTCGGCGACCGAGGCGGCCGAATGCCCGTCCAGCAGCATCCGCACGGCCTCCTCCTTGAACTCCGGCGTAAACGCTCTCCTTGATCGCTTGCCCTTCTTCGACTGTCTCTCTGACATCGGACCGCTCTCCTGGATCCGTCCAGAATAAGCACTCGCACTGTCCGAAAAACACGAAGCAGGTCACCTGCCCGCACATCGTGGAACCAGATCACCTCACCGTTGGTCGAGTACAGAAACGGCACGCGGAGACCGCCGAAGTCGAAAGGACCGTCGGACACTCCGCGAGCGTAGCGCTCTGTTTGCGTGAGCACACCAGCAGGACCGAGCGTTACCCTTTTTCGCCTCGACGACGCCCAGCAGTTGACCTTTGACCACCAGAGCATAGTCGGCCGGTCCGTTTTCAGTAGGATACTCCTCGACCGCGTGCGCGGAAAAATCGGAAACTGGGCGGACCTCATCAAACGGGACTAGTGCTTTGTCACTTCTTGATTTTAGGGTAGATGGAGGTCAGTTTTGATCGGGCGTCGTCGATCTTCATTTGCCAGTCGACACCGCGTTGGGTTTTGTTGACGTCGGTGGACCAGGACGAGGTCTCTTCACGCAGGGTGTCGATGTCGCCGAAGCGTCTGCCCGCGACGCATTGGCGGGTGAGCGAGCTGAGTTCGTTTTCGGCGATGTTCAGCCAACTGCCATGTTTGGGCGTGTGGCGGAACTCGATGCGGCGAACCAGTTGGCGGGCTCGTTCGGGTTTGAACGCCTCGTAGAAGGCTCCTTTCGTGTGAGTGTTCAGGTTGTCGCACACAAGGATCACTTTCTCGCAGCGTGCGTAACGATCGTCCAGCAGCCGGGCCATTTCGGCGGCCCAGTCGAGTTTCGTTTTCGTCGGGCGGACCGTGACTTCGCGCCATCCCGCGAGCGGTTCTGTAAACATAAAGATGTTCGCGGTCCCGGCCCGTTCGTACTCGTAGTCAACCCGCCTGCCGTGCTTCGCCGTGGCCGGGATCGGTGTTCGCGTTTCCTTCAACAGTTGAACCGGCTGTTCGTCCATGCAGAGGACCGGACAGGCCGGATCATAGGGTGTGGAATACGTTTCGATGACCTCTTCCATGCAGGCCGCGAACTCGGCGTCTGCCTCCGGAGGGATCACCCAGTACTCGATCTTCCGGTTCGTCATCCCGTTTTTTTGAGCGTCCGCCGAATGGTTTCATGACTCACCGAGTCCACGATCTCTAACGCCACCGCTTTACGCGCCAACAACCGCAGCGTCCAGTTGGCATAACCCTTCGGAGGAGATCCCAAACGCAGAGCGATGATCTTGGCCTCCTGTTCGCCATCGAGCAGCTTTTCCGTTGGAGGCGACGTCCGTTGAGACCCGTTGAGCGTCTCTTCAAACCCCCGTTCGACCAGCCGCTGCCGGACGTTCTCCACAGTCTTGGTGCGACACGAAAATGCCTCGGCGATCCGCCGGTCCGTCCAGTTCGGCCCGTCGGCGTCCGCCTTCAACAGCATCTGCGCACGCCGGACCTTCTGGCTCGTCCCCTTCAACCTCTTGACGACCTCCACCAACTCGCTCCGCTCCCGATCCGTCAGTCGCACAATGTACTTCTTCTGCATGGGAAACCTCCTTGTACCCACGCAGTCTCGTTGATTTCCGAAAACCCGCCAACCCTAATTCCAGGCTGTGACAGAGCACTAGTGGAACAGGCGCGCAGGGAACGAGCGGACCCGTTTGGAAAGACGCGGAATATGGATGTCGGGGCGTTGGGCCTCGTTCTCTTCGATCTCCCGCCGGTAAGCGCAAAGAATGTCGCTGCGAGTCACGATGCCGATGAGCCGCGTGGGCTCGCTGCGCATCACGACTGGAAGCCGCCCGATGTTGTGGTTCACCATGTGGTTGGCGGCCTGACGTGCCGTGCAGTCGTCGTAAACGAATTTCGGCGGGCGGAAGAGAATCTCGCGCAGCTCGCGGCCGCCGCCGATGCGGGGATCCAACAGATCCCGACGTGTCAGCACGCCGACGAGATGTCCGTTCGGATCGACAATCGGAAATCCCTGGTGCTTGTTCTTCTCGCTGCCCACGGCGAGCCAGCGGCGGGCGCTGTCGACCGTTTGAGTTGTCCGCAGGGTGACAACCGGCTTGGAGGCGATATCGCCGACGACCACCTGTTCCAGCGGGTCGGCCAGGTATTCGGCCGGCGCGCGGATTCCCATGCGAGCGATCTTCTCGGTCATGATCGAGTTCTTGGCCGCCAGCGTGGCGACGAGGTAACTGGCCGCGCAGCCCGCCAACAGCGGCAACAGTCCATAAGTTTGATACGTCGTTTCGAAGGCGAGCACGGCCGAAGCGAGCAGCGCGCGCGAGGCGCCCGCAAACAGGGCCGCCATGCCGACCAGGGCCGCCAGGCGGAGATCGATGCCCGCGTGCGGGGCGAGCCAAATCGCCGCCGCTCCCAACGTCTGGCCGCATCCCGCGCCGATCGTCAACAAGGGTGCCAACGCGCTGCCCGAAGTTCCGCTGGAGACTGAAATCGACCAGGACAGGAACTTCATCAGGCAGAGCAGGAAGACCGCCTTGATCGGCAATCCGCCCGAGAGAATGGCCGTGATGTTGTAATAGCCGACGCCCAGCGTGTCGGGCGAAAAATAGCCCACGAGGCCCACGGCCACCGCTCCCAGGGCCGGCCACCACATCCAATGAATGGGAAGCCGATCGAAGGCATTCTCGAGGGCATGCAGGGTGCGCGTGATCCCCGCGGCAATCAAGCCCAACAGGACCCCGAGAACCACGTAAAAGACCAGACCCGACAACGCAACCGGGGCAACATCGCCCATTTCAAAGACCGGGCGCGTGCCGGCCAAGAGGAGTCGCAGTCCCGCCGCCGTCGCGCTGGCCATCACGACTGGAATGATGGACCGCGCTCGGAATTCGAAGAGCAAAAGTTCAATGGCGAGCAACACCGCAGCCGCGGGGCAGCCGAACGTCGCGGTCATGCCGGCCGCGGCCCCCGCCGCCAGCAAGGTCTTGCGTTCCGCCGACGAAGTGGACATGAACTGACCGAACAGCGAACCGAAAGCGCCTCCCGTCGCGATGATCGGGCCTTCCGCTCCGAAGGGGCCGCCCGTGCCGATCGAAATGGCCGCGGAAAGAGGTTTGAGCAACGTCATGCGTGCCGGAATGCGGCTGCGATGAACGAGGACCTGTTCCATCGTCTCGGGAATGCCGTGACCTCGAATCTCCTTCGAACCGAAGCGGGCCATCAAGCCGACGATGAGTCCGCCGACAACGGGAACGACGATCACCCACAGGCCCAACGTGTTTTCCGCCGGGCTGACCTCGGCGAACGACCAACGGTGGAAGAACGCCACGTTGGTAAAGAAAGCGATCAGCCGCACCAACACGAAGGCGGCGCCCGAGGCCGTCGCACCCAGGCCGATTGCCACGGCGCACAGGCCAACGACGCGGAGATCGACGACCGACGTCTCGAGCGGAACCTGTGCCGCCTTGGTCACCAGGTCGAGCGCCGGCGAGATTGGTATGCCGCCCTTCGTCCTGGAATGCACCTTATTTATCTTCGTCATCCTCGATTTACTCATAGGCCAATGAACAGAGGTGTCTTCGTTCAGAGATTCGGGAAAGGAAGAGAGACTGAGTAAAGTGCGGACCCTGGCGGGCATGCGCAAAAGACATGTGCGTTCTGAGTCGGAAGTGAGTCGGAAGTGAGTCGCCAGGAATGAAACAGAAGGGAGCCACGCTGGGGCGGGCGCGGAGATTTACCATCTCACCGGTTCGCCTGTCGACCCGAATCGGCCGGAACGCGTCACCGTTGAGCGACGATTTCGAATCGCTGAACCAAGGCTTCATTGATCACACGGGAAGGGATGAGTGGGAGCAATGGACGAAATGACTGCCGCAGCGTCATTGCGCCATCAACTTGTTCTGCGACGCAACGGCTACCGACTCGCGCGATTCGTACGGAATCTTCATCGGCATTGCGACGGCCCCGCTCGACATGTCGCCGGATGCCGGCGACACTTTTGCGGCCGATGTGCACGATCGCCGAGTGTCTGCGCAATTCGAGAGCTGCGGATCTTGCCTTGATTGCTGAAATCGAGCGCCGTCCGCCATGGCTCACGAAATGACCAAATCAACCAGGCTCGCTATTTCATCCGGATCGTTGTGGCGTGCCCGCAGATTCCGCAGTTACCCGCGGCAAACCAACAGCGACAGCGAGGTGGATTTAGTGCAGGCCCGGGCCGGCACAACCGAAATTAATAACAGCGGCATGTGGAAGGCTTCCGTTTCACACAGCGAACGGCGAGCCGGCAAACACCGAGCGAATTCTGGAGCAGGAAAGATGGGACAGAGTTTTCAAAGCGGAGACCAAGTCAGCATCGATGCCGGTGACTATTCCGGAAAACTCGGGGTCATCGTTCCTCGTCGCAGCATCACCTATACACACTCTCGCAAGGGTTCGATTCCTCAAATCGAGGGGGCCACCGGTCCGCTGCATATCAACGATATGTTGGTCCGGTTGGATACCGGAAAAATTGTGGCGATTCCCAAGGATCAGCTCTCGAAGAAATCCGGTGGGGAATATCCACTGGTCGTTCGAGTCGCCTAAGGCCCGTCAAAAGGCTCAGGACGGCCGACTCCTGCATGCTGGCCGGCGGCGCAATGCTGAGATCGGAATTGGGCGTGTCGCGTTCGGGCCAGGCCACGTCGAACTTGACCTTCGCCATCCAATCGACAACGGCGCGATCCGCGCCGCCAATCAAATCCAGCCCGCGTCCGTTCAGCGACGGCGATTCGGACGCGTCGAGCGGCGGAATCGACATCTCCGCGTGTCGTGGCACGTGCTCCTCCAGCGGGCCGAAGAAGCGGCAGCGCAGCCGCTCGAGCAACTCGTAGACTCCAAACAGCACGGCCCGCTCTCCCATCGACCGGGAGCAGAATCCGGCCGCGGCTCATTTCGCGCTTTTGTATTCCCAGGGTGGCACCGGATTCGGGCCCGCTCACAAGCGACGGCGTTTCTCTCGAGCCTCACACTCAGCGTCGGTGAATTCGCCCGCCTTATCGTACTGCACGTATTGCCAGGCGAAGCCGTCGCGGACCATTTCCAGGTTGATGAAGCGGTCCCCAAGATAGATGTGCCCGACGACGGGGTCAGTAGCCTGAGTCGTGGCACGAGCGGCGGGACAAACGAGCCAATCGTGCCAGGGTCGGCCAGTCCAGAAGTGGCAGGCGGGTGCTCGCTCGTGCGTCGATCACCCGCAACTCGGCGACCTCCTTGCATCGTAGAATGATCCATCAGCTGGGCTTTCCCAGGATTTCTTGGAATGCTGCGTAAAGTAACTTACGTGCTTCCGGTAAAGGATTGGGGCCCTCCTTGGGTGGGCTCGTATTGAACAGGAGAGCGAAGTCGATTCCGGTCGGCAGGTGTTCCAACCAGGCCTGCACGCCGGGCTTGCCGCCGTTTTTCGAGAAGCGGTAGCCGTTCGGAAGTCGTTGCACAGTGTCCCATCCCAGACCAACATGACCGGTCTGCTGCTGCAGATTGAGCGAGGGGGGACGTTCGAGCATCAGGGCCGTGACTTTTTCGCCCAGAAACGGCGGGCCAGCGCTTCCGGCAACAGTGGACGCAAAACGTGCCAGGCCCGTTCCTGTCGCCAGCCAATTCGCAACATTCCGCACGGCCGGCTCGCGCCCTCCGGGGCGATAACGATGGCTCTCATCCGGGCGATAATCGCCGGGTGCTTCCATCCGCATGTGCGTAATACCCATCGGCTTTAGCACGTGCTCACGCATGAACGGTTCATATTCCTGGCCTGCGACACGCTCAATGACCAGCCGCAGGACGATGAACCCGGCATTGGAATAGGCGTGTTGCGTACCGGGGTCGAATTTGAGCCGTTGTCCCAAGAGCCAGCGATACTGGAGCTGCGCCTTCGCCTCTTCCTCGACTCCTTCCTCACCGTTCGCTTTGACCGGCAAACGGGCGTCATGTGGCAATCCCCCTCCATGAAACAGCAAATGGTGGATGGTGATCTTGTGAAAACGCGGGTCGGCGAGGCGCTGACCGGGGAGCGGATGCACGTCGCGCAAAAGCGGCATGAGTCGCGCATCGAGGTCCATTTTTCCCTGCTCGACCAGTTTGAGGATCCCGACCGCGGTAATCGGCTTCGATACGCTGGCCGTGCTGAAAAGAGTCGTGGGTTCCACCGGCCTTCGCCGTGCGACATCGGCCAATCCGTATCCGCGGTTCACAACCGGCTTTCCGTCATAAACGATTCCTAGCGAGGCGCCTGCCACATGATGTCGGGCAATGACTTTCTCAATGATCCCGTGAACGATTGAGAAATCCGCAGGCGAGCGTCGTGACGCGAACCCTTGTTGGTCGCCGGGCCCCACAGTTTGGTTCGCCCCCAGGTTACGAAAGAACGCTCCATGCCCAAAGGCGAGTCCAAGCCCGCACTGCAAAGCGGTTCGACGATTGAGCCGTGTCATGAGTCACGTGATGAGAGAGGGATGCGGGACTGCGATAGAGGAGATGATACAACAGAGCGCCAGGGCCATGCTGGTGTCATCGGTCCCTTCGCCGGTTTCCAGGCCGTGCGGTCCGCCGGCGCGGTAACCTGTGACCGGCTCGAACGTGCCGGGCGCCGTGTCGGGGGCGATGCCGCCAAAGCCGCGGGGTTGCTGACATCCCAGTCCAGCCGACATGTCGATTCGTTGCTCGAAGGCATGGACGTGGTCAAGGGTCTGACCGGGACTCCCGTGAAGAAAAAATGACAGGTCGAACCCTTGCCGCCCCTAATCCGCGGCAGGGGATTTTGTTCGAATTTTGACGGATCCTTGTTTCTGTGCGATGCTGCGGGCGACATTGGCATTCGCCGATCGCCTCTTCTAAATGTTTAAGGACTGAAGAATGTTGCTGAGCGAATCGAAATGTTGCGATGTTTATTGGAATGAGAACGGAAAACGACCCGGGTATCGGGTCACGATTAGGTCGATCACGATTCGGGAACGCACGGGACTGCGATTAAAACCGGAGATCCTTTTCGACGGAGCGGATGATGACATTGCCGGGCCGATTCCTGGCGACTTTGGCGACCTCAGTTCCTTGGAGCAGTCGCTTCGGAGTTACGTCTTTCGGGTCCGGGGCGGCACGGAAATTACGATAAAATGGCTAACGGCCTAGTCGACTGTATCCTGAGACCTCCTGCTTCCCATCTTGGGGCGGAGTTTTTTGGTTGGGCGAACCGAAACCGCTCGGAATCCGCCTTTCGGTCGACACGTTTTCACGCCGCAGAGGCGGGGCACAACGCGATTTCGGTGGTCCAGGACGCGTTCTTTGCCTCGTGGTCGACCAAACAGTCATCCGGAGTGCCCCGACGCAGTTATCTGCAGGAACTGCAGAACCTCATGATCGTAGACGTCTGACTTTCGTCGGCCACGCAAATCAATGCCGCGCGCCAAACCGGCCTCTCCCCGCGCAGAGGGACATGACAGTCCTTTCATTGTCGCGGGTCGACCCGCCCGCCTTGCCCCAGATATGATCTCGCCGTTGATGACCGGTGCCGCTCGCAGGGACGCATTGAGGGGAGGCGACGGATGCTCGGAGGGCGGTATCAGCGTGGCATTGATTACCTGGTCGCCGTCTGCGTGACTGCCCTAGTGCTGCTCGGGCGTGAGGCCGTCGCAGGTCTGCTGGGCTCGCTCGACCCCTTCTTGCCGTTTATCGGGGCCGTTTTGATCGCGTCGTGGCAGGGGGGACTCAGGCCCGGCCTCCTGGCGACTCTGCTCAGCGTCGTGGCCACCGATTTTTTCTTTGTGCCGCCGGTCTTCAGCCTGCAGATCGCCAAATTCGCCCACGGCGGGGACCTGCTGCTGTTCATTGTGCTGGGTGTGCTCATCAGCTCCTTGAGCGAAAAACGGCTCCGGCTTGTCCACCAACTGCGGAAGGCCGACCGTACCAAGGACGAATTCTTGGCTACGCTTGCCCATGAGCTGCGGAACCCGCTGGCGCCAATCTCCAACTCGATCGAGTTTCTCCGGCTCAATCCGACGGCCGATCCGAACGTGCGCAAGCTGCGCGACATCATCAAACGGCAGGTGGATCAAATGACCCGGTTGGTCGACGACCTACTCGATATCTCGCGCATCACTGCGCGACAAGCTTGACCTTCAGAAGGAATCGATCGGCTTGGCAAGCGTCGTCGAGAGCGCCATCGAGACGGCCCATCCCGTCATCAAGGCCCAGGCGCATAAATTGTCGGTCCGTCTTCCCCAGGAGGCGGTTTACATCGAGGCTGATCCGATCCGTCTGGCGGAGATCTTTTCCAACCTGCTGAGCAACGCCGCCAAGTTCACTCCGCCGGGAGGTTGCGTTCAACTCATCGCCGAACGGCATGGCACAGACGTCGTCGTGACGGTCCGGGACAATGGGATTGGCATTCCAGCGGGCGATCTCTCCCGGATCTTTGAAATCTTCGCGCAAGTCAGCCGTGGCACGCAGGGCACGATCAGCGGGATCGGCATCGGCCTGGCGCTTACCAAGCGTTTGGTGGAAATGCATGGCGGCATTATTGGGGCCAACAGCCAGGGCCCCGGACAAGGAAGTGAATTCAAGGTCCGCCTTCCCATCGTTCCGCCGCCAACGAACAGGAAGGCGGGGCCGCTAACCGAGCGAAAGCGAGTCGCCTTCGATGAACTACCGCGTTCTCGTCGCGGACGACAACAAGGATTCGGTCGAGAGCTTGAGCGTTTTGCTGGCCGCGTCGGGGTGCCAAGTCAACACGGCGTATGACGGCTTACAGGCCGTGGAGATGGCCCAGAACCTTCATCCTGAGGTCATGTTGCTGGACATCGATATGCCGGTAATGGACGGCTATGACGCCGCGCGTCGCATCCGCAGCCAAGAATGGGGCGACCACATCATCCTGATCGCTCTGACTGGCTGGGGCCAGCAAGACGACCTCCGCCGCTCCACCGAGGCAGGGTTCGACTACCACCTGACGAAGCCTTTGGACCTGACCGGCTTGCGAGCCTTGCTCGAAAACTTGAAGGAGCGGTCCTCAATGCCGGCGTAGGCGTCTACAGCGCGCCGCCTTGGCTTAACCACGTTGTTCGAATTCAATCGGTCGAGTGTTGTAGTCAATTGGGAGTGGCAGCCGTCCGCAGGGGCACTTCGCTGGATCGGTCGGACAAAGACGAATCGTGAGGCAGCTGGAACGTGCGGCGTTGGAGGACAGCCGAGTGCGGAACCGATACGCGAAGCGGGTCTCCGGAAATTGGCCGCCGCCAGCGGCGGACACATCCTCGAGATCGGCTGCGGCACGGGGCATCGTCTCGTCGAACTGGGTCGGGCCATGGGGGCAGGTCAAGTTCCAAAACGCCGCCTTCTCAGATCGCCCGATCGGTTAACGCAGTAGATTGTCGTTGGACCATTGCGAACACCAGTTAGAGCGTGTCTTCGACATCGGTTGTTGTTCGACTCAAGTACGCAAGATCCGGATGAACCATTTTTTGAATGCAGCTCCGTGGGCGTGGTCGGCGGGCATCCGAGAAATTGAGATCATGCTGAGACATCGATGTGAATAAGTGCCGCGTGAGCTCGGTTTCCCGCGACCTGGGGGCGGGATCGACGATCAAGCCATTCGGCCTCCGTCAAGCCGGTTTCCGCGGCCGTTGACCACCCGAAGTCACACGAGGTCGCTCGTAATAGAGCTGGAGATCATAGGCGACCGAATCGATTATTCGGGTCTTGTCAACAACCCCCTGAATGTGATCCGGGCTCGCTTCGCGCGGCTCGGTCGAGGCCAGCGCAACGGACGCGCGGTTGGCATGCAGAGCTTCGACGATATCAATTAGGTGCGCGGAGACGGCGACGATGACGAACGGCATCAACGCCGCGTCTCCAGCCGAGACCGACTTCTCGTTCTGTCGAACCATAAGCTGCTCGGTCCCGAGTCAGAATTCCCTTGACCTTGTCGCCGTCGACCACCAGATAGAAGGCCGTCGTGTCGTCTTTTTCCAGCAACGCCGCGACCTCGTCCAGCGGCGTCGACGCAGGGATCGGCAGGAAATGGCGGTCCATCAATTCGCTGGCCCGCTTCAGAAAATGAGCGTTCGTTTGCAGCGCATCAGGCATGTAGTGGCCGCGGCGCGCGAGTTTGAGTGTGTAAATGCTCTCCGAGCAGACGACTTTGCGGACGCCGTAACTGATGGCCACCGTAATCGTCATCGGAATGATCACCCGGTAATCCAGGGTCATTTCAAATATCATGACGATCGCCGCCAACGCGGCGCCCGTCGATCCGCCGACCATTCCGGCCATCCCCGCGACGGCAAACGCGGGTGGGCTGATCGCCATTCCGGGAAACAGTCGTTGGAGCAGGACGCCGTACGCGCCACCGAGGGTTGCTCCCAGAAATAGGGCCGGCGAGAAGATTCCGCCGGACGCGCCCGAACCAAGCGTCAATGACGTCGCCAGAAGCTTAAGTGCCAGGAGCAACAGCAAGAGCGCCGGCTCGATTCCGTGCCCAAAAGAATGTCCTGAACCGTCGCGTAGCCGACTCCCTCGATGTAATAGTGTCCGAAGCAGACCATGAGGACGTACATGATCGCTCCGACGGTGAGCATGCCGGCCATGTGCTGGACGTAGTATCCGCCTTTCACCTTTTTGGTGAAGAAGTCTTCAAAGACATAGATCGAGCGGATAAACGCGGCCGACAGCAACCCCACAAGGATTGCCAGCGGCACGTAGGCGACGAGCATGCACCGGGGCTGCTGACGTGAAAGTAGGGTTGCTCCAGCTCCGGAATCACAAACGAAGGGTGCGGACCGAAAAACAACTGACCGATGTATGTCGCCGTCGCCGTGGAGATCACCACAGGGACGAGCGTCCGCGCACTGACCTCGTGCATCATGATTTCGAGGGCAAATAGGACGCCACCGACCGGCGTGTTGAAGGTCGCGGCAATCCCCGCGCCGGCCCCGCTGGCAATCAACGTGATCCGCTGCCAAGGGGGGAGTCGCAGCAGTTGCCCCACTGTCGAGCCGAACGACGAACCGATTTGAATGATCGGCCCTTCACGCCCGACCGAACCCCCGCTGCCGATCGACACCGCCGACGCCAACGTCTTGACCAAGGCGACCACCGGACGAATGTTGCAGCCGCCGTAATAGATGGCGTCCATCACTTCCGGTACGCCGTGCCCCTTGGCTTCCGGTGCGAAGTTCTTGACCAGAAATGCGACTCCAACGGCGCCGAGCACGGGGACCAGCACCACAAGCGGCCCCCAAGGACTCAGCGGAGTGTGAACATTGGCGTCGTATTCCAGCGCGAACCGGCCAAGGAACAAGGCGTTATGGACACCGGCAATCAGGCCGCGAAAGATGACCGCACCGAGGCCGGCGACGATTCCCACGATCAGAGCCAAAAGCGAAAATATCAGCGGCGGAAGCGAGCCGCGATCGGTCCCTTCCGTCACCACGCCACTCTCCATTGCCGCGCCGCTTCACTCGGCATCACCGCGAACGTTATGCATTGTGGAGACGCCGGACGCGTCAATCAAGTGCGCAGGCCAACAATCGAGCCGGCAGGTTCCTGTGCCGAGAATACGGACTTGTTCGTTTGTCCCTGCGTTTTCGGCCTATCGCGCACGTAAAATTGAAATGGCCGTCGAAAGATGGAAGAGGGGGCCGTCTGCTTCCTGGCCGCAATTCTCATTGTCGGCCCTTTTCGCTGACAGCGTGAGGGCTGAAGTCGAGTGAGTGCCATGCTTCGAATTGCAACGATCTTGCATCCGACTGATTTCTCTCCTCTTTCCGAAAATGCCTTTCACTTGGCCTGTTCGCTGGCCCGAGACCACGATGGGCGGCTGATTGTCCTGCATGTCGCCGTCCCACCCGTGGTCGGGTACGGAGGAGCCATGACGCCGCCGCCCGAGGGCGATTGGAAAGCGCTTGATGAGCAGTTGCGCCACGTCCAGGCGAGCGATGCCAAGATCCCCGTCAAACATCTTCTGGAAGAAGGGGATCCGGCGGCGGAGATCCTTCGCGTCGCCGATGAACTCAAATGTGACCTGATCGTGATGGGCATGCACGGTCGCCGGGGAGTGGCCCGCTTACTGATGGGGAGTGTCGCCGAACACGTAGTCCGGAAGGCGACATGTCCGGTGCTTGTGGTAAAGACTCCGCTTGCGGAAAGCCACGATACGTGAAGCGGCAATCTTGTTCATTCAGCAGTCCGGGGAGGCACGCCATTTGCATAATCCTGCTGGTGTCGACTGCGAGAGGTCGAGTCGGCAAGCGGGGGTGAACTGCGGATTTTAGGGGGAGATCGTCATGAAAACGACATGGGTGTTGACGGCTTGTGCGGCCGTAGCGACTTGCCTCTGGGTAGCACGTACGCAAGTCATTGCGGACGACTTCAAGTCAGACCACGACTTCATGCGGCAAGCTGATGAAATTGATCTGACAGAAGTCAAGCTTGGAAAGATTGCCCAGGACCACGGTTCTGCGAGCGTCGTCAAGGAATTCGGCCAGCGGATGATCCGCGATCACTCGCGGATGAACAAAGACCTGCGGCGCTTGCGAGCAAGGAAAACATCGTTCTGCCGAAGCGGCTGGACCCAAAAAACCAACAACTCGTCACGCAACTCACCAATTTGAGTGGACCATCGTTCGATCATGCCTACACAAAGGACATGGTTCCCGGGCACAGGGAGGCCATTGCGAAGTTCGAGGCTGAGGCGAAGAACGGTCGCAGCCCCGAAATGAGAGCTTGGGCGGCCAAGTGGTGTCCGACACTCGAGGAGCACCTGCGCTTGGCCCAGAAGACACTGAAAGAAATTGGCGGAGTTTGATTTCGGGCACGTAAAGATGAAAAGATGAGAGGATGGATGGACAGGTGAATGACTGGGGGGCAACTAGCTCCTCGCTGACAGCCCATTGAAAAACCGCTTCACCCGTTTGATCCGGGCGTTGATGTGCGTGCGACACAGCCGCTGGTCGATCAAATGCTGAACCGCCTTCAGAGCCAGCGGTCCAAATTCGTGGGCCGGATGCAAACCGTAGAGCTGGCGAAGCGGTCGCAGTGCGTACCGCATGCAGCTTAGCTCCTGGGTCGGCCTGCCGTCACGCACGTAATATGCTTCGGCGAATCGGCGGTACCGCCCGATGAGATCGGTGATCGAAATAACGTCGATTGTTTTTTGCTCAACGGGCTTTCGGCTCGCCTTTTGATCGCGTTGCAGTCGCCATTCGGAAATCAGACGCTCGTATCTTTCATGGCTTTCCGAGCTGCCGTAGGGGCCAAGGTAATGGTTGCGGCCATCGATCCGCGCTACGGCTTGACCGGACGCCTTGTGCCGACAATAAGACGGTACGCGCAATGGGTGAGGCATGTGCGGATCCTCCATTTTCGGTTTGCTCCGTACAAATACGGAGACTCCGACACCTTGAGGCCGCACCGCCCGACATTGGGTGGGTACGCTAAGTTCTGCGTTCGGCGGGATTTACTGCAAGTATCCCCGGCAGGATTCGAACCTGCAACCTTTGGCTCCGGAGGCCAACGCTCTATCCAATTGAGCTACGGAGACAATTAGCGCGATCCAGAGATTGAGAGGGTCAAGTGAAATTGACCCTCTCGAGCGCTGGATTCTAAGGTGAAGGTCGGCCTTTTGCCAGCCCTTGCGCACAAGGTCGACGTGTCAGTTTGAAATGTCTCGAGGTCCCGACGCGTGCGCCGGCGCAGCGTCCCACGTGCACAGTTCTGGACGACCGCCTGGCCTGCAGACCGACCGAACGCCGGTCAAAGACCGCCACACCTGCGTCAGAAATCGATCGTGTCGCTCCGCACTGGTGACTGCTTCAACAAGCGGACGAGGTTATCGACCGTTTCCGTCCGCGGTTCAACGCCGTTCGGATCAAATACGACGTGAGTCACGCCGGCGGGAAGATGGCGAGCCAAAATGCGGGCCAAGCCAATCGGCGTGTTGATTGGGAGGGGGCGGTGGTGGATGCGCTCGAAACACCGCTCGAACAAGAATATCTGCACGAGCCGCGGATCGGTCAGAATGGCGATCGCCTTCTCGCCGGTAGAAAGCTGCACGACGGCAAACCGAGACTCGTCGTCGCGGCGCACGATGAAGCAGGGAAAGGTCAACTCGAAGTGCGACGGCATCTGGAAAGGCCCGTGATCCAAACGCGTGCCCAAAAATAGTCTAACCGGGCCGGCGCGGCCGATGCAAGATGGGGGACCGGCACTCCGCCCTCTTTCCTGGAGGAGGAGGCCGAATTCTGTTGCCTCTTTGCCGGCGGCGCGGTCTACTGGCAGAGACTTGTTGGTCGCAGCCGGTCCAATTGCCGCCTCCCTTCTTCCGACGACGTTTCGCGCAGCTGCGACTTTGACCTGTCACGCCGTCGGTCAGCACCCCGTTGAAAGATGGCCTGATGGAACCCGCGACTCTGACGAAGGAGCGATTGGTCGCGTTGATCGTCGTCGTGCTCAACGTGGCAGCGGCCGTCGTCTATTCACGGGTCTCTCCAAATTGGGGAATCGTCGCCGGTTCGGCGCTGCTGCTCTCGTTCCCAGGGCTGGCGATCATCTGGTTCCGCGAAGCGCTGAGCGTGACCGGTTTCGACCGCGGCGTTTTGCGCGAGTCGCCTCCACTCTTCCTCGACGTGATTGGATGGCTGTTTCTGATCGGTTTGCCGATCATCTTTTTGGCCGGCTTCTTACCGTAGGGGCGGTTTCAAAACGGGGAGGGCGAGGCATTTGCAGACGAAGGGCGGAGCTCCCGCCGAGCCGCGTTGGAGGCAAAACGCGACAAGCCGGCTCAGCAGGAGTGTCGCCCTCCTGATCATCAGGCATTTTCGGGTTATGAAGCGCCTCCGGTCAGCAGCCGGAAAGCGCCAGCACGACAAGACCGCAGAGCAGCCCGGCAATGATCGCCGCCCGCAGGGGAGAACGCCACGCCCGCGCGGCCAAAGCCGGCTGCGGTCCGGCCAGTGCCGAACCGAAACGCGGCAGTCCCAAAGAGCTGACAATGAAGCCGCAAGTTGCAAAGACCAGGAACAGCACGGTGGCCGCGATCACCAGATCGGCCTGGACCTGTCCCGAGATTTCGAGCAGAGGAAGAATTGCACCCATTGGAGAACTCCTCCAGCGTCTTGAACCTCCATTTCGCAAAACGTATTCCGCCGCGTAATCCTCGCGGGGAGCCCGTGACCTCGCTAAAGGCGATTTCAAAACCGTAGGGCGAGTTGCCCGCTTGCCCGTTCGCGGCTCAGGAATGGGCCTTTCAAGGCAAGCTGGCCAGTTACTCTACGAGCCGTGCTCCCCTTTTGAAACCGCCTCTAGACGACCAGAATGGCCAACCAGGCTTCGATTTGCAACCTCATGCCGCAAACTGGAGGCATTCTGGAGGCGCACGCGTGAACAACCGAGCTCCACCGCCCTAATCGAGACGATGGGAGCGATCCGTCGAAATTGGGCAACTCCCTTCGGCTGCCGAACCTCCACAGAGCGGTTCGTGAAGTTTTCGTTCTTGCACGAGACTGTTTTACTGACGCTGACCGCCGTGCACGTTTGACGTTTTAAAGAATCTCTCGATGGCGTCGCGGCGGAGATGGACGTCGTCGATGTAATCGGCCTCTGTCACGCCCACGCGTCGCGGTTCGAGGGATCCGCGCACGCGGATTTTGTACTTCTCGGCTAATGAGCGAATGAAGGCTTCGGTGTCGACGGAGGGGAGTTTTTTGCCCGCGCGTGTCCATTCCTGCTCGGCCCGCTTGAAGTACCAAGGGTTCGGCGGCAACATCACAAACTCGACCTCAACGCCCGATCGCAAAAGGTCCGCGACGAAGGCTTCATACAAGCGGCATTTCTCAGCCACCGGCCGGTACTCGTCGGCCGCAACTGACACCGTGTGCAGCTCGTCGAATTTCTGGCGAATGCTCTCAGGCGTCTGCAAAAGGGCATTATCCCACCACTCGACGGATCCGTCCGGATACAGCAAAGCTTCATTTGCCTCGCCGAATTGCGAAACAAGCTCGCGCGGTTCCTCGTTGCGGGCCATCCACCGCCGAACGAGGAATCCCATCGTGAACTGAAAATATCGAGGAGAGATCAGTTCATCATATGGATAGAACAGACCGTGTTCCTTGGCCGAACCTGTGGCATCTCCCGTCGGAATCAGCGCATGCCAAATCGCTAGCCAAATTGGATCGCGTTCGGTCACGTCGGGGACATTCAGCCGCCTGAACGCCTTTCGCAAGATATTCGAGGGCGCCATCCTCGCACGCTGTCCCAGAGCTCTCCCGTCGATCTCGATGAGGATGTGTCGAGGACGAAGGCCGCAGTCGAGCGCCAACTGGTACGCGGCGATCATTTCCTCAATCCTTCCCCCGGTAATCGACGCGTTCCAGAAATTGGGGCCCCCAAACAGACCCTCGTGGATGGGCTTGGCAATACTCGTCCCGAGTACGAGCGTGTCAATTTGCCGTCGACCGCGGAAAATCAGCTCATCGACGATCATCTCGAGGTACGACGTCTTGAGGCGATGCGGATGCCCGGCCAGAAGATCCCGGGCAATGATGTTCTCGTAGGGGTGCCGCGACGAGTCGTTCCTATGTTCCACGAACAGGATCGCGGGATCGACCGACCAGTTGACCCATGCCATGCCGACCAATAACGGCAGCAATAGGGCAAGCTTCAATAAAAATCGAATCATGAGGACTGATCGCTCAGAACTGGAAATAAATGAACGGCGGCCCGTTGAAATGGCCGAAGAACTGGATAAACAGCAGCAACGAATAATAGGCCGCCCAGCGGACAGCCAAAGGTCGGCGGGACAACCATTCCCGCACCGAAACGTACGATTGAAACACGTCACCTAACTCGACTGCGAAAATCGCCAACAGCGTGACACAGATATCGAGCGGTTGCCATTTGAGACCGGCCAGTTCCGTCAACACCCGCTCCGGAGTCAGAAACGACTCCCAATCCGCGGCGACTGTGTAAAAAATGGTTCCTGCCGTGTGGATGCTCGAGGCGCGGAACAGAACCCAGCCGACCGTGACGAGACCGAAGGTCCGGGCGATGTCGAAGGACCGCGTCCAAGTCGGACTCGGCCGGATGCGGGCGACGCGGGATACGGTGCTCCAGAGATTCCGCGTGAAACGTTCGGCGATCAGGAGAATTGCGTGGTAGAAGCCCCAAACCAAGAAGGTCCAATTGGCCCCGTGCCACACGCCGCTGAGCATGAAAACGATTAGAATGTTGAGTGCCCGAACGGGCGGGTGAAACACGGTTTCCGCCCAGCGGAATGTACACGTAATCGCGGAACCACGTCGAAAGCGACATGTGCCAGCGCGTCCAGAATTCCTGGAGGCTGGCTGCGTGATACGGGGCGCGGAAGTTGGTCCTCAATCGGACTCCCAAGACTTCGGCTGCACCGATCGCAATATCCGAGTAACCGGAGAAATCACAGTAGATCTGATAGCCGAAGGCCGCCGTTGCAAGCACCAGCGTCGGAGCGGCGATGACCCCCGGATGGGCATAGACCGGATCGACCAACGTTCCCAGGCGATCGGCCACGACCACCTTTTTGAACAGCCCCCAAGCCATCAGCTTCAGGCCGTTGGTGACACGGTCGTAATCGAAATTCTTGAAGTGATGCAGTTGCGGCAAGAGCTCACCGGCCCGTTCGATCGGACCGGCCACCAGCTGAGGGAAAAAAACGATGAACGTGGCAAACGTCCCCCAGTGCCGCTCCGGCTCCGCCTTCCGGCGATACACGTCGAACATGTAACCCATCGATTGAACCGTGTGAAACGAAAGGCCGAGCGGGAGGACGATCGCCAGATCGGGGAGCAGATCTGTCTCCTGCCAATAGTTCATGGTCTTGGCCACGAACGGGTAGTACTTGAATATAAACAGAATGGACAGATTCGCGGCCACACTGATCGCCAAGATCGCACGCCGCGCTGCCGTGCCCGTCACACGCCCTAGCGCAAGGCCGACGCCAAAATCGATCGCCGTAATCAGAACGAGCAGGATTGCGTACGGGGGCCTCCAGCACATGTAGAAGTAATAGCTGGAGACAAGCAGCAGAACCCAGCGCAGCCGCTGAGGCGTACACCAGAAGAGTGCAACGACGATCGGAAAAAAGACGGCGAACTGGAACGAGTCAAAGCGCATTCGTCACCGCGACTCCGAGCGGCCAACCAGAGGGACGGCCCATTCAGGCCACGGCGCTCCGGACCGTTGGAGTGAACCGACCTGAAGCCCCCACTCCACAAATCAAAGTCGAGGCATCGCTGTTCGTCAAGCCGCAATGGAAGGACGTCGCGAACACATCGCGCGAAGTCCGTGGCAAAACCCGTACGGGGAGCGGATCACCGGCTCGATTCGCCGCCTCCAGGCCATTTGACCGACGCAGCGATTTGTCCGACAATACTCTACTGATCGGCCGCAGGACCGTCCGACGGTGGGGGCAACGCTTCTGATGGGCTGACAGTGACGCCGGGGGCAACGGACTGGGCCCCCCTTTCGACAACAAACCGCGGTCATCAGAGAAACCCGTTCTTGGCCAGTCGCGGCATGGGCTCATTTATGCGGTCATTTGCCACACGAAATCGCTATGTCCCCTATTTACTGCTCGTCGCCTTTCTCTTCCATTTCACGTGTCTGACAGCAATCGGAGCCAATTCGCCAGTCCGACCGAATATCGTTGTCATCCTTGCCGACGATTTGGGGATCGGCGATCCGACCTGTTATAACCGCGAGTCGAAGATTTCGACGCCGAACATCGATCACATCGCCCACCTGGGGATGCGGTTCAGCGATGTTCATTCGGCGTCGTCCGTGTGCACGCCGACGCGGTATGCCATTCTGACCGGCCGGTACGCATGGCGGACGCGGATGAAAAACGGCGTCCTTCAGGGGTATTCGCGGGCGCTGATTGAGACAGAGCGGCCGACGGTGGCGTCGTTGTTGCGGGAGGCCGGCTACGTGACGGCAGCCTTCGGCAAATGGCACCTTGGATTTCAGGAGTTTGATCCGCGGCCGAGAGCGAGCGGAAGCAGCCCGTCGATTACGCGCGGCCGCTGCGGCCGGGGCCGGTGACGATCGGCTTCGACGAGTTCTTTGGCATCCCCTCGTCGCTTGACATGCCGCCGTATCTTTTCGTAGAGAACGACCACCCCGTCGAAATGCCGACGGCGACGATCGGCGACAGCGGCGATAGCAAGAATGCCCGCGGCCCGTTCTGGCGCGGAGGGGCCATCGCGCCTTCGTTTCGGCACGCCGACGTCTTGCCGCGGATCACCGAGCGAGCCGTCGCGTTCCTCGAACGCCAAGCGAAATCGGAACCGCACAAGCCATTTTTCCTTTACTTCGCCCTCTCCGCGCCGCACACGCCCTATCTGCCGAGCCGCAGCTTCCGCGGACAGAGCGGGGCGGGCGACTATGGCGACTTCGTGAGCATGGTCGATGCGTCGGTCGGCGAAATCCTGGCCGTGCTGGACCGCAACCGGCTGACCGATCAAACGCTCGTCATTATGACCAGCGACAACGGGGCCCGCTGGACGCCGGAGGAAATCCGCCAATTCGGGCACCGTTCCAACCTCAACAACCGCGGGCAGAAATCGGACATCTTTGAGGGGGGACATCGGATTCCGTTCCTCGTCCGGTGGCCGGGCAAAGTTCGCGCCGGCTCGACGAGCGATGAACTGGGCTGCTTGGTCGACCTGATGGCGACGCTGCGCCGCCGTGGCCGGCGTTCCACTCCCGCCAAACGCCGCCGAAGACAGCTTCAGCCTGCTCCCGGCGATCCTGTCCAAGCCACTCGATCGGCCGATCCGCGACGCCGTTGTCCACCATTCCGGCTCGGGGATGTTCGCCATCCGCTCGGGTGATTGGAAGTTGGTCCTCGGACTCGGCTCGGGGGGGTTCACCCGACCGGCTCATGTCGATCCAAAGCCCGGTGGGCCAGCCGGTCAACTTTACAACCTGGCGACAGATCGGCAGGAGACGACGAACGTCTACGCGCAGCATCCCGAAATTGTCCGCTCGCTGACGGAAAAGCTCCAACGCATCCAGCGCGCCGGCCGCAGCCGGCCGGCTGGAATAGTCGACCGGTTCGGTGTCGCTTCGCCGGCCGGCTCGCTAAGCTAGCCCTCCCGCAAATGCGTATCCGACCGCTCATTTTTGCCAGCTTCTTGATCGCACTCGTGACGCTGCCGCAATCGGCCGTCGCCATTGCACCCTCTCCGGGACTTGGCGCGCCGGCACCCGCCACCGATCGGCCGGCAGAGGCGGCCGAATCTCACGGCCCCGAATCGCACGACCCCGAATCGCACAACGCCGGGCCGAGCGGCTCGCACTGGCCGCAGATCCTCGCGGGGATCTATTGCGTCGCCGTCGTGTTGGCGTCCCTGGCTGGAGGCTGGCTACCCCTGGTCGTGCGGCTCACGCACACGCGTCTGCAGGTTTCGATGAGCCTGTGCGGCGGATTGATGCTGGGGATCGGCCTGTTGCACATGTTGCCACATTCCGTCGCAGTCCTCGACTCTCTAGATCGGGCGGTCTGGTGGATGACGGCCGGGCTGCTAACGATGTTCTTTCTGATCCGGGCTTTCCATTTCCACCAGCATGAGCCGGCCGACGCGCGCCAGACGGACGCTCCGCACCGATATGAGGCCGAAGACCATGTTCATGACCGCGACTCGAGGTCGCTCGCACGTGCAGCACCGTCATCCGGCCGAACGACTGAGCTGGATCGGCGTTGGCGCTCGGGTTGGGGATTCACACGCTGATCGACGGGATGGCGTTGGCCGCCAGCGTACAGGTCGACGCTGCGCACGGCGGGACGGGCCTTTTGGGATTCGGCACGTTCCTGGCCATCCTGTTGCATAAACCGCTCGACGCGGTTCCCATCTCGATCCTGATGCAAGCCCGCCATGCGTCGAGCCGGCTCACGCACATCGTCAATGGCGCGTTTGCCGCATTGTGTCCGGCAGGCGTGGCGATGTTCTTCCTCGGCTTCGAACGCTTCACCGAACACCAAGCCGCCATCGTGGGCTGCGCGCTGGCGTTCTCCGCGGGCGTTTTCCTCTGCATTTCGCTCTCGGATCTCCTTCCGGAGCTCGAGTTCCACGCGCACGACCGCCTGAAGCTGTCGCTAGCCTTGCTCATCGGCGTGGCGGTCGCTTACGCCATCGGCTACGTCGAGCCCGAGCACGCGCACGAGTCACCAAGCGGCACAGCAGCGGAATGACGAAGGAAACACGCATGTCCTGATGACCGAATAGAAAACCCTGGTGACCGCACTGGCCGGCTTTCATTCGTGTTTCGGATTTCCTTCGTCATTCCGTGCTTGGGCTCGCCGCCTCAATTCAGCGGCTTCAGCTCGATGTTCTTAAACCAGCAGGGCGACCCGTGGTCTTGCAGTCCGATGTAGCCGTGCCGCGGATGCGACTTGTACGCAACGTCGAACTTGTGGGATGTGCCGTTAGGCCGCTTGTTGGGCTCGGTGAACTGGTCGAGATCGACTGAATTGACCTGCTTGCCGTTAAGAACGACGGTAATCTGGCTCTTGTCGCAGGTGATGTCGATGTGGTTCCACTGGCCGGTCGGCTTGGTCGCATCGATGAGGACCGGGGACAAGTCGTAAATGGCGCCGGTCGCGTGATATCCCTCCTTGATGCCGTCGTCGACGGCAATCTCGATGCCGTTGTAGCCGACGTCCTTCCCCGGCCGCGGCTTGAGCGGGTATGTCCGCACGAAGATCCCGCTGTTGCAAAGCGGCGTGACCTTGAAATCGCACTTGAGCTCAAAATTGGAAAACTGTTTGTCGTAAACGATCATGTAAGCGCCGCAGCGGTGCGGATTGATTGCCTCGTGGTCGACGCCGCGGTTGCTCGGCTTGCCGTCGCTGCGAATCCAACCGTCGAGTGTCTTGCCGTCGAAGAGCAGGGTCCAGCCGTCCGCCTTGTCCTCTGGCGACAGCTCATTGTCGGCCGAGAACACCAGCGAAGGCGACGCGCAGAGAGCGACGAAGGCGAAACCAAAGGCAAGGCGGTGCATGTTTGGATCCCAGTTCGCGGTGGGTTGTTGCTGTCCCATGTCGCGGCTACTGGGATATAAGCATTTTGCGACGGCCGGCACAACCGTCCGAAAGACCGACGAGGGGCGACGGAAGGCAAGCGGCCTTCGACCGCCAGGGGCAGGCGAAGCGAGCCTTGGTCTGGCTCGCCCCTCATCCCTCGGCCGTCACCCCTCTGTTAGCCCAAGTTCCCCAGTAATTGACGTAAGTCCTTGCGTCCCAATGCGCGGTTCCGGGTTTTTTGCACTACAAATCGGTGGAATGCAGACGGCCCGGGAGTTCCAGACCCAAGTGATCTAGAAGAATCTTCTGGTGTTCGCTCGGCTGGGTGATGCAGCGCGTGCGGAGCTCGCGGCCCTCTTTGGTCAGCAGGATGACGTCGACCGCGCGGAGTTCGCCCAATTCGGCCAGCACGCGCCGCGGTTCGTCGCCGAGGCCGGCCTTCTGGCAGAGTTGGCCCAGGAACTTCCAGAGCACATACGCCAGGAAGCAGACCAGAATGTGGGCCCGCACGCGGTCCTCTTTCTGGTGCCACACGGGCCGGATGGATAAATCGCTTTTTTGAATGCGGAACGCCGCCTCCGCTTCGGTCAACTGGATGTAGGCCTGCCACAGGTCTTGATCGCTCCAATCGGCGACGTTGCTGCGGAGCACGTACGAGCCTTCGCTGAGTTCGGCCCAAGCGCGCAGGTCTCGATCTTTTTCCACGTGATCTGTGCGTGGCTCTGGCGATCGGCGCGGACCTGGACGTCAAACAGTCCGGCGGCGCGCGTGTTTTGTCCCAGCAACCGGCCCACGCGGCGTTCGATGACCGCCACCGGCTGCCGACGTTTGCCGCAACCGGCGGCGATCTTCGTGAGTCCCTCCTCGATCCGCTTCTCGAATCGGGTGTGCATCGCCTGCTCTTTCTCTCGGCGGTCGCGGCTGCGGCATAGGATAAAGGTTTCTTCGCCCCCCTCGGGACAGGGGCACAACTTGACTTCCAGCCCCTCCCGGATCGCATGCCAGTCCTGCGAGAGCAACTGCCGCTCAAACCGCTTGAGCTGGCACTTGGGAGTTCCCACGATGTACGCCGCCCGCCCTCTTTGAGGAATTCGATGTTGTCCTCGGAGACCATCCCCCGATCGAGCACCCAGATCCGCTGCGCCTTTCCATAGCGGGCCTCCATCGTCTCGACGATCTCTTCCAGCGTGGTCGAATCGTGCCGATTTCCCGCGAAGACTTCATAGCCCAGCGGCAAGCCGCAACGCGTCACCACCAGGCCGATGCACACCTGTTTGCAGTCGGGCCGATGGTCGCGCGAGTAGCCGCGCTTCGCCAGAGGATTCGCGTGCGCCTGCCCCTCGAAGTACGTGCTGGTGACGTCGTACAAGAGCAGGTCGTACTCGATGGCAAACAGTTCGCCGAAGCGCTCCTTGAGGAATTTCTCCAGCGCCGATTTGTGCGGCAGCAGTTGGTCGAGGCCGCGATACAAGCGGTTGTCGTCCAGCTTGTCGATCGGCACGCCCAGCAGCTCGGCCAGCGCACTGTGCCGATAGAAGTGCTCGGCGATGTAGAGTTCGCTGGAGGGCTCGCACAAGCGGGCGATCACCAGGATCAACGCCGTCAGCGACCAGGGGACGTGCTCTTGCCCGGAGGGCAGGCGCACGCTTCAGAAACTCGTGCAGCCCCAGCTTCTTGACCAGTTCCAAGGCCAGCCACGGTCCGCCGAACTGCCGACAGTTCTCGACCCGCACCCGTGTGCGGTCGATCTCGACGAATCGCGGCTCTGTCTCTGACTCGGCAAACAGATGCCCCTGACTCGATGAGCTGCGCGGCTCGACGGCGTCCCGCACGCCCAGCCGGCCGGCTTCGTCGATCTGGCCAAGGTAGGCGACGGTCCGTTGCCGCGGGCCACGCTCGGTGCGATACGACTCGACCAGGCGCCAATAGGCGTCACGCCGGCCGTTCTTCCACACATACGCGGGGCGAAGAAACATGTCACGATGTTACCGCCGCACCCACGACTGCCAAGCCGAAAAGTTTGCACTACACAGCGTCTGCCAGCCAACTGCGGCCCAATCAAACCCCGTCTCGCCATTGATCAACGACTTACGGCAAAACACGCCTGGCCATCTCTCCAAAGAATTTTCGACTTTCTCCATTTTCTTCCAACGATGGGGAACTTGGGTTAGAAGTGGAAATCGAGTCCCACGTTGAGGCCCTGCGCCCAATAGCTGGTCGTGCTGGCCTGGTACTGGGGCTGGTTCGGTCCAGCCGAGCCGTAGGAGGGGTCGGAGGGAATGAGGTTCGGACTAACCGTGGAGTTGACCTGGTCGCCGGGGCGTAGGACGTTGCTCCAATAGATGAACGTATAGCCGATTCGGGCCGAGAAGTGCGGCGTGATGGCAAAGGCGAGATTGAGGTCGAGCTCGGGGACGATGGCGAACGGGCTTTGGTAATACTCGCCGATGTTGGCCGAAGTGGCGAGGATGCCACCCGTCGCGGAGGTCCCCGGCCCGCTGGCAGGGAACACCGTCGTGCCCCCGCTGACGATGGCCCTTTCCTGCGTCGTGCCCAATGCCACCTTGGTCGTCAGGTCGACCGACCAGCGGCCCCAGCTCCACTCCATCCGAGTTCCCAATTGGCCGCCGTAGAAGTTGTTCGTGGTCGCGAAGCGGTCGAAGTCGTACAGGGTGCTCGACGTGGGGACCGCCGCTCCAAGGAACGTCAACGAGCCCGACGTCAGCGGGTAGACCTGGTCGTCGACCTCCAGCGACTCGTTTAAATTCAGATAGCGAAAACCGAAGATTCCATCGAGACGGAAATGGTCGGTCTGGAGAATTTTCGCCAGGCCGTTGAATTCGTAGCCGAAGAATTCGCTCGTATTGGTGACGATGACTCCGCCAGCCAGATTTCCGGGGAACGAATCGAGGTACGCGCTCGGCCCGCCGCCGCCGGCGATGGTGACGGGGCGACCCAGGACCGGATTCCCGTTGTCGTCCGAGAAGGCGCCGAAACCGGACCCTTGTCTTTGGAGGATGAAGAATCCGGCCTCGAGCCCGAACCGCTGCTCATGGTCCAGCCAGACTCCCAGGTCCAGACGCCAACCGCTGGCCACGCCCATGTTGACGTTGTCTCCGCCGTAGAGCACTTGCGTGTTTGGCTGGCCCAAAGCGCCGGGAACCGTGTCGCTCGGCGAGCCGGTCGTCACGAGCGGCGTCGGCAGCGGAGCGTCCTTTGTCCACCATGCGACGTATTCGGACCGCAGCCAGAATCGGGTCTCGCTCGGAGATTCGAACGGCACCAACAGAGGACCCGGAGGGGGTACGTAGACCGGCGGCACATAAGCCCGCGGCTCGGGATAGAAAGGGGGCGGATTAACAGTCGGCCCCGGCTGCGGTAGCGGAGGCGGGTTGACAAACGCCCCAGGCTCCATAGGCGGCGGCGCACTGAAAGGCGGCTCCGACTCCAATGGGGGCGGTGCCGGACTGGGCGCCTGGAAAGTTTGGTCGGAGCTTACGCCGTTCCATGACGGGGGGGGTAAAACGGCTGGAGGCATGGCGGCCGGCGGCGCATTCAGGGGCGGCGCGTCAACGGCTTGCGCGAACAACGGCGCCTGGAAGACGAGCACTATTGCCGCGAACGCGAACAACCGGATGTTTAAGGATCTGACGAGCATCTCGACCCTCGCGCGACTGGTCCTTGCAGGGGTGAAGTTTTACGCCAAGTCGAGAAGTGAGAACAGACCTTTTTTCGGCGGGCGCCGCCTGTCAAGATCGTGTCGGCAAACTCTGCCGGTCCCCAATTTGCCCAAGGGACGACGCCAGTTGCGCGGATCGCGCCGCCCAAAAGACGCAAACCAACCGCTGGCGGTCGAACGGGCGCGGGACCCCATCGGCTTAGGGCAAAAGAGGCCGCCGGGCGCCCGCGCCCATTTGCTTCCCCTCGCCGAAAAATCCGGCTATAGTGCGAAAAGCACTCACGGAAGCCTGTGTACAGCGTCCAGGACGGAACTCCCCTCGTCGATTACCCACCGGAGAGCACGCCCCCCATGATGAACGTTTCGTTTGCGCGACGCATCGACCACGTTGGCCGCCCTTGGCGCCTTCCTACGTTTGCATTGGTCTCTGCCGGATTTGCCAAGGATGAGCCGTGCAATTATCCGCCCAAGTCGGCCATCGGACCGGATGGCTGGATTAACCTTTTCGACGGTAAGGACTTCAAAGGCTGGAGACTGAGCGACGCAAAGGGGAGCAGGGTTCACATCGAGGATGGCAAGATTGTCATGGCGCCCCCCACCGCGCACCTGTTCACCGACTGGCAGTTCAAGAATTTCATTTTCGAGGCGGACGTGATGACGACGCCCGGCGCCAACTCGGGTATCTATTTCCACACCCACTACCAGGAGCACGGTTTTCCCAAGACGGGTTACGAATCGCAGGTGAACGTCAGCCACCGCGACAGAGTCAAAACGGGGAGTCTGTACCACTTCGTCAAGCTCTATAAAACGCCGGCCAAAGACAATAAATGGTGGAAGCAGACGGTTATCGTCGAGGGCAAGCACATCGTCATCAAAATCAACGACGAAAAGGTCGTCGACTACACCGAGCCGGCCGACGTCGGCAATCGCTTGGAAAAGCTCGGCTGCGGCAGCTTCGCCCTGCAGGCCCACGACGCCCCCGCAAGAGCGTCACCTACTTCAAAAACATCCGCGTCAAACCGCTGCCGGATTAGCGGCCCCCGGGCGACGGAGGTAACGCGGGACCAGCGAGCGCCGACCCGCCTTCCTTGAACGCCTAGTGGCTCGTTCCGTTCTGGCAGCCGAGCAGAACGTCTCCTTTCATCTCTTGAGTGCGACGGGATGTCGGCGCATTGAAAATCACATAGAGCACGCGCAGCACCAAGAGCGACATGACCATCGCCCCGATCACGCCGCCGATGACGACGGTCGCGAGCGGCCGCTGGACTTCGGCTCCCATTCCGTCGCTGAAGGCCATCGGCAGGAAGCCCAGGCTGGCGACGAGCGTCGTCATCAGCACCGGGCGTAAGCGGGTGATGGCCGCCTGCGTCACCGCGTCGTCGAGGGCGAGGCCCTTCTGGCGAAGCTGGCGGATCGTCGAAACGAGGATCATGTCGTCGAGGACGGCGACCCCCGACATGGCAATGAAGCCGATCGCCGCCGAGATCGAAAAGGGCATGTCCCGCAGCCAGAGCGCGAAAATCCCGCCGACCCACGCGAACGGAATGCCGGTGAAGACGCGCAGTGCATCGACGATGTTGCGATACGTCGCGTAGAGCAGGGCAAAGATCAGCACCAGCACCAGCGGCACGACGATCAACAGACGGGTCTGCGCCCGCTGCAGGTTTTCGAACTGGCCGCCGTATTCGACGCGATAGCGGCCCGACGGGAGCGAGACCTTTTCGGCGATCTTTTGCCGGGCTTCCGCGACGAAGCTTCCCAGGTCGCGGCCCCGCACGTTGGCGGTCACGGTGAGCCGCCGCTGCCCCCATTCGCGGGTGATGGTCGAGGGGCCTTCGACGACCGCGACTTTCGCCAGCCGTGACAGGGGAATCCGCTCGCCGGAGGCGGTCGGCACCAAGCAGCGAGCCGATCGCCTCGGGACTGCGGCGTGACTCGTCGGCCAGGCGGGCCACCAGCGGAAAGCGGAGCTGCCCTTCGACGACGTCGCCCAGCGGCTTGCTGCCGATCGATTCCACGAAATCGAGCACCGTCTTGGCCGGGACGCCGTAGCGGGCGACCTGGTCCTGGTTGATCTTGATCTCGAGCATCGGCTGGCCGGTGAGCTGCTCGGTGTTGACGTCGGCGGCCCCGGGAATCGACCGCAGCACGGCCTCGATCTCGCCGGCCTTTCTGAGCCAGCACGTTGAAATCGTCGCCGAAGAGCTTCACGCCCAGGTCGGCCCGCACGCCCGAGACCATTTCGTTGAGCCGCATCTCGATCGGCTGCGAATAGGCCAGCCGCTGGCCGGGCATGTCGCGCAGCGTGCGATCGAGCAGCTCGGTGAATTCGGCCTGGGTGCGGCACTTCTTCCAGCCGTGACCGCGGCTTGAGCGTGACGAAGACGTCGGTCAGCTCCACCCCCATCGGATCGGTGGCGATCTCGGCCGTGCCGATGCGGCTCCAGACGTGCTCCACCTCGTCGGGGAAACGTCGCGCAGGATCAGCTTTCTCCATCTCGGTGTTGGAGCGGATCGACTCGGCCAGGTCGGTCCCCGCCAAGCCGCACGACGCTGATCGCAACGGCCCCTTCCGAGAGCCGCGGCACGAACTCCGAACCGAGGTTCGGCGCGATCATGCCGAAGGCGACGACCAGCACGCCCACCGCGAAGCCGATGACGGCCAGCTTGTGCCGCATGGCAAACCGCAAGATCGGGGTAATGGATCCGCGTGCGCGAGCCGCATCAGCCACGGCTCGCGCGTTTCGATTCGCCGCGGAAGGAACAGGCTGGCCAGCACGGGCATCAGCGTGATCGACAGGACCATCGAGCCCAACAGGGCGAAGATCACGGTGAGCGCCATCGGCCGGAACATTTTGCCTTCGACCCCTTCCAAGCGTGAGGATCGGCAGGTAGACGATCATGATGATCAGCTCGCCGAAGATCGTCGGCTTGCGAACCTCGACGGCCGCGTCGCGGATGATCTCCAGGCGGCTGCGGCCGCGCCCCCGCTTCGCTGGCCAGGTGCCGCACGCAGTTCTCGATCATCACGACCGAGCTGTCGACGATCATGCCGAAGTCGATGGCCCCCAGGCTAAGCAGGCTGGCGGCGATTCCGAAGCGCAGCATGCCGCAGAAGGCGAACAGCATCGACAGGGGAATGGCCGCCGCCACGATCAGCGCGGCCCGCAGGTTGCCCAAGAACGTGAACAGGACGGCGACGACCAACAGGCCCCCCTCGAACAGGTTCTTCCGCACGGTGTCGATCACGAAATCGACCAGCTGCGTGCGGTCGTAAACGGGGATGACCTGCGACGTTGGGCGGAAGGCTTCGCCTCGAGCGACTTGAGCTTGTCCTTCATCGCCCAGGTGACGGCGTGGCTGTTTTCGCCCATCAGCAGGAAGCCCAGGCCGAGCACGACTTCGCCCTGACCGTCGGCCGTGACGGCCCCGCGACGGATTTCGTGGCCGATCACCACGTCGGCCACGTCGGCGACGCGGATCGGCACGCCGGCCTTTGCCCGCACGACGATCTGTCGAATCTGGTCGACGCTCGTGGTGCGGCCCAAGCCCCTGCACGAGCAGCATGCCCGCCTGCCTGGCTGATGTTGCCGCCGCCGACGTTGAAGTTGTTCTTCTCGACCGCCTCGATCACGTCGGCGAAGGTCAGGTCGTGCTTGATGAGCCGCTCGGGATCGATGCGGATCTGATACTGCTTCTCGTATCCGCCCCAACTGTTGATCTCGGCGGCACCGCGGACAGTCCGCATCTGAGGCCGGATGATCCAATCCTGGACCGTGCGCAGCTCGGTGGCGTCGGTCCCCTGGCCGGCCACGATGTAGTGAAAGACTTCGCCCAGGCCCGTGGCGACCGGCCCCATCTTCGGCCGCACGACGCCGGCGGGAATCTCGACGGCGGCCAGGCGTTCGTTGATGACCTGGCGCGCGAAATAGATGTCGGTCCCGTCGCGGAAGAGGACGACGACCTGCGAGAGGCCGAACTTCGAGACCGAACGCAGCTGCTCCAGGCCGGGCAGGCCGCTCAATCCCTGTTCGATCGGAAACGTGATCTGCCGCTCGACCTCTTCCGGCCCGAGCGCCGGCGCGACCGTGTTGATCTGCACCTGCACGGGGGTCGTGTCGGGAAAGGCGTCGACGTCCAATCGCCGCAGCGCCGCCACGCCCAGCGACCGCGGCCGCCAGCGCAATCGCAATCACCAGCAGCCGGTTGCGCAGCGACAAGTCGATGATGCGGTTCAACAGGTTCATCGAGGGTCCAAAGTCCAAGGACCAAAATTCAAGGTTGGAAACGCTCGCGCGCGGACATCCAGACTCATTGCTTTCCCCTCCCCTGACTTTGGACCTTGGACTTTGGACTTCTCATTTTCCACAGCCGCAGCCTTCGCCGAGGCTGCTGCGGAGGAGCTGGGCCAGCAAGGCGGCACTGCCCGTGGTGGCCACGACTTCGCCGGGGAGGACGCCGGCCAGGAGCTCGACGTACTCGTCGTCGCGGGCCCCGGTGCGGACTTGCCGCACGTGGAAGACCTTCGGCCGGCCCGCCTTCAGGTAGTCCTTGTCCCGCACGAAGACGAACTGCGAGCCGGCCGTCGATTGGACGGCTTCGCGGCCGGACGACGACTGCGTGCGGTTCGCTCCGCAGAACGATCCGCGCCGTGCCGAACGCCTTGTCGCGCAGCCGCATGTCCGAATTGCCCAGCACGACGCACACGCGCAGCGTCCGCGACGCGCTCGTCGACCGTCGGGCTCAGCCAGGAGACCGTCCCGCGGACGTCCTCGGAGCCGTTGTCCGTGTGAAATTCGACCGGAAGTCCGGGCACGACGTAACGCGCATCCTCCTGCCGCACGCTCAGCAAGCAGCCAAAGCGAACGCGGATCGGCAACGGTGAAGAGCAGCTTGGTCGCGTCGACCACTTCCCCGGCCACCACGTCCGAGGCGACCACCACGCCGGCGTAGGGCGTCCGCAGGGGCAGCAGATTGGCCGTCTTCGTCTCTCCGGGGAGCGTGGCCAGGAGCGACGGCGGAATGCCCAGGAAGCGGATCTCCTCCGCGAGCTTCGTCGCGTCGCGGCCGTCGAACTGGTCGGCCATTTCGAGGCCCAGGTTCACCAGGGCCTGCCGGGCGGAGATGAAGCGCGATCTCCGATTCCTGGAAGGCGGCCTCGGCCTCGGTCAACGACGAGATGGGCACCGAGATGGCTGTGGCTTCGCAGCCGTGCGAGGGTCGTCCGCTTGAGCTCGCGCTTCACGACCGCGTTGAGAAGCTGCGACTTGGCCTGGCCGACCTGGGCGGCATCGATCAGGGCGAGGATTTGCACCCGGCTCGACGGCGTCGTTGACCTGCTTGAAGACGGCCGCCACCGTTCCCGGCAGACGCGACGAAAGATGGGCCACGCGCGCCGGATCGAACGTCACTTCGCCGTTGGCGCGTGACGACGTCGGTCATCGCGCGCTCGCGAACGACGTCGACTTCGATCCCCGCCTTGAGAGCCGTTTCCTGCCGAGGCCAACTGCACGCGCCGCAGATGGAGCGTGTCGTGACTGTTGTTCTCCGGCCGGGCCATCAGAGCCAGGGCCTGGGCCGTGTCGTAGCGCGGCAAGCGGGGCTTGCCCGTCGACCTGCGCCAGCTCCGGATGGTCGATGACGCATTCTGCGACGCCGTGGCGGCGGCAGAACCCGAACTCGTGCGGTTTCGGAAACAGGCTTTCGTTGCACTCGATGCAGGCGGATTCGGGCACGAGGTGCTCCGGACACCAGTCGTCGGCCGAGGCAGCCGCCGCACCCGTTAGCTTCGAAGCACGGGGAAACTTCCACCCTGAGTGATGGCCGAGAAAGAAGACAAGAGCCAGCAGGCCGAACACGACGACGTTCGGAGCGCCGTCGAGAAACCTGCGACGCCAACGATGCTGTTCGCTCGTCCCGATTTCTTGTGAAGGAACACTCGGAGCGCTCGCCGAAGCGGGCCGGGACATGGTTTTCTCCCGCGGAAGAAATGCAAGTCGTCCTAGAAAAGCGCGGTCAGCACGTTTCAAAGCGAAACAGTGGGAAGGACGACGACGAATGTCGCCACCGCGCCTGATGGGCCGCCGCAACTGTGCAACGAGCCAATCAACAGCGCAAGATGACCGAGCGCGGAACGCTCTGGACAGAGTGCTCGTTGGATGGGGCGCTCAGCGAATCGCCGGCTCTCGAGAGCAAGAGGACACATGCCGCGCTACCATTCCCGACAAGCGCCGAATAGCTCGGAAGGACGACGAAGCGACTGCCTTCCGGCGAGACGGTCACGGCCGTCCAGGCGACGGTGATCTGCAGGTGGGTGCAATCGCAGGGCGGTCCTCCGACGCGGATCGGCGATGCCTGGCGATCGAGCGAACCGTGTGCTGACATGCACCGGTGCTCATCGGGCGACCGATGCTCCCAGGTGCCTTCCGCCAATCCTTGGTGGTACCGACAGCATGTGCACGAGCCGGGACCCAAGTCGATGCACAACGCCCCCTCGCCGTCCATGCAAAGAAAGAGGGGGGACGCATTCCACGAAATGAGTTGCGCCGTCAGCAGAAATGTTATTAGGAACGTACGCGGCATCACGGAACCCCAACGAAAATGATTCCTTTTTTTCTTCTAGTCGGGAGTGTTGAATATGTCAATATGAACTCCCGCCGCCCGAACGGGCCCCTGTTTGTCGTGACCTTCCGGTCCGCGTCTGAAAAAGTTGTATAATCCGGCCGGTTGGAGAGCCCACTCGGTTTCGCGGTGTCCGCGGCGCCAAGTGTCGGCCGCTCCGGTGACCTTTCGTCGGCCGCTGATGAGACGCCATGCGTATCGGGCTGTTTGCCGATTCCCACGATCACGTAGATCACGTCCGGCTCACGGTTGCCGAGTTCAACCAGCAAGGCTGCGATCTAGTGATCTTCGCGGGGGACTTCGTCTCGCCGATTGTCGTGCCCCCCTTGCGCAAATTGCGCTGCCCAATGGTGGCGTGCTTTGGGGACAACGACGGCAATCAGCTCGGCTTGCAGGGAGGCATGCGGATCATCGGCCCGGTTGCCTTTGGGCCGTTCGGACTTCAAACGGCCGACGGCGTCCGGATCCTCGTGACGCACATTGCCGAACAACTCCGCGGAATGACCGAAGGAGCCCACGTGGTGGTCTGCGGCCACACTCACAAGCCCAGCATCCGCACCGACGAACGGGGCGTCCTCTACATCAACCCCGGCGAGACCAGCGGCTGGACCTACCGCAAGCCGACGATCGCGATCCTCGACACGAATCCTCTGTCGGCCCGAATCGTGGCGTTGCCCGAATTGCCGCCGGTTCCGCTGAGTTGAGTCGGCACGGGCCGTCAATTGTGAAGACGCCCGTTCTCGGCAGGCCGGGCGACTGTCGCCGCCGCTTTTCCGCCGGTATGATCCTTGCAGGACGGCTTGACGACATCCCGCACGCTCGCTGAAAACGGACGCCGTAGGACCAACGGAGACTCGATTCCCAGGAGGGGATTTTTGGATGGGGAGCAAGAACGCAAGTATGACCGAATCGCCAAAAAACGAGGGCTGGATCGGGTTCGACCTGGGCGGCACAAAGATGCTGGCCATCGTTTTCGACTCGGCGTTCTCTCCGGTGATCCGCAAACGACGCAAAACCAAGGGTCACGAAGGAGTGCAGAGCGGGATTCTCGCGCATCATCGAGACGATCTCCGAGGCGCTGGCGGAAGCCGGACTCGAACGCGGCGACCTGCGGGGAATCGGGCTGGGGAGTGCCGGCCCGCTCGATTTGGACGAGGGGATCATCCTGGACGCACCCAACCTCGGTTGGAAGGACGTGAAGATCAAGGCAATCCTGGAAAAAGAGTTCGGCTGTGCGGCGGTCGTGCTCAACGACGTCGATGCCGGCGTTTACGGCGAGTACCGCTTTGGCGCCGCTCGGTCGTCCCGCTGCGCCGTCGGCGTCTTTCCCGGCACAGGGATCGGAGGCGGCTGCGTTTATGACGGAAAGATCATCCGCGGCAAGACCAACTCCTGTATGGAGATCGGGCACATTCAGGTCGTTCCGGATGGCCCCCTGTGCGGCTGCGGTCTGCAAGGCTGCCTGGAAGCCGTCGCCAGTCGCCTGGCAATCTCCGCCGCAGCGGCCCAGGCCGCTTACCGAGGACACGCGCCGCATCTGCTTGAGATCGCGGGGACAAACCTGGACGAGATCCGCAGCGGCGCGCTGGCTGATTCGATCGCCGCGGGCGACTCGGTGGTCGAGTCGATCGTCCGGTTGGCGGCCCGTCATATCGGGACGGCCGTTGCCGGCGTTGTGCATCTCCTCGCTCCCGATTGCATTGTGCTGGGGGGCGGACTGGTGGAAGCGATGCCCCGGTTGATCGTGAGCGAAGTCACGGCAGCGGCGAAGAAAAAGGTTCTCCCGTCGTTCGCGGAGACCTTTACCGTCGTCCCGGCTGAATTGGGGGACGATTCGACGGCAATGGGGGCCGCCGCCTGGGTCCGCGAGTTCGCGTCGGAAGCGATCGCCGAAAAGGTGTAGAGACGAGCACCCGGTTATGAGCACTGTTTCTCGCGAGAGCCCGGTTGTGAGCGCGGCGGAACCGGTCCGAACGGTGCGGCCGGCGGCCGTGATCGACATCGGCACCAGTTCCATCCGCATGGCCATTGCGGAAATCGATTCCGCGGGGGGCGTCCGCACGCTCGAAACGCTTTCGCAAGCGGTCAACCTCGGGAAGGACACGTTCACGAGGGGTTGGATCGAGAAAGCGACCATCGAGAAATGCGTCGAAGTGCTCAAGAGCTACCGCCAGCGATTGCGGGAATACCAGATTGCGCGGGACGACCAGATCCGCGTTGTCGCGACCAGCGCGGTCCGGGAGGCGATCAACCGGCTGGCGTTCATCGACCGCGTCTACATCGCCACCGGCATTCAGGTCGAGCCAATTGACGAAGCCGAGGTCAACCGGATCACTTACCTGGGCGTCGCTCCGTTTTTGAACGCCGAACGGTCGCTCGCGGCGGCCCATACGATTGTCGTGGAGGTCGGGGGCGGAAGCACGGAGGTCCTGATCGTCCGCAACGGCGACGTGATTTTTTCGCACACCTACCGCCTCGGATCGCTCCGGCTGCGCCAAACGCTGGAATCGTACGGCGCGCCGGCCGGCAAAGTCCGTTTGATCATGCAGAATCAGATCCAGCGCACGGTCGACGAAGTCGTCGCCCCGCTCCCCCCGGACGCCGTCCCGGCGCTGATCGCGCTGGGGGGCGACATGCGTTACGCGGCTTCTCAATTGCTGACGAAATGGAATGCGGACCGCCTGGGCAAGCTGCGGCTGACGTCGCTGGAAAACTTCACCGACAAGATCCTCAACATGTCGGTCGACAAGCTCGTCAAAATGCATCACCTGTCGTTCCCTGACGCGGAAACGCTGGGACCGGCCCTCTTGGCTTACCTGATGCTTGCCAAGGCGGCCAAACTGGATCACGTGTACGTCACCAACGTCAACCTCCGCGACGGCCTGCTGCAGGAGATGTCCCATCGGGGGCAGTGGAACGAGGCCTTCGTCAACCAGATCATCCGCTCGGCCGTCGAGTTGGGACGCAAATACGATTTCGACGAGGCCCATTCGATGCAGGTGGCCCATCTCTGCCGACAGCTTTTCCGCGGCCTGCAGGACGACCACCACCTGGAACCGCGGTACGAGGTGATCCTGTACATCGCCGCCGTGCTGCACGAGATCGGGCTGTTTATCTCGAATGCCAGCCATCACAAGCACTCGCTATACATCATCAATAACAGCGAGATTTTCGGTTTGAGCCGCAAGGATGTGCGTCTGGTGGCGCTGGTGGCCCGTTATCACCGGCGCGCATCCCCGAAGCCGACTCATCCCTTCTACGCGACGCTCGACCGCGATAGCCGCGTCGTCGTGGCGAAGCTGGCGGCTATCCTCCGCGTTGCCGACGCGTTGGAGCGATCGCACAGCCGGCGGATTAGCGAGATTCGCTGCAAGCGGGAACCGGGGCGGCTGGTAATCTCCGTCCCCAAGGTCGACGACCTCTCGCTCGAACAACTGGCCCTGGCCCAAAAGGGATCCCTCTTCGAAGAGACGTTCGGCATGAAAGTCCTGCTGCGCAAGAGCCGCGGGTAACCGCAGTACGGATGGGTTCTGACCGATAAATTTGCGTAAGACCACTTTTGACGCGCATCCATGCCCGACACCACCGCCCCCCGCTATCTCAACCGCGAGCTCAGTTGGCTCGAGTTCAACGAGGGCGTGCTCGATGAGGCGCGCGACAGCGGCGTCCCGCTGTTGGAACGCCTGAAGTTCCTCGCGATCAGCGCCAGCAACCTCGACGAGTTTTTCATGGTCCGCGTCGGCGGACTGAAACTCGTGATCCAGCACGAGGGCCCGTTGGCCGATCCGTCGGGCATGACGGCCCGCGAGCAGCTCGAAGCCGTCAGCCGGCGCGTGCATCGCATGTCGGCCGATCAATACGCCTGTTTTCTCGATCTCGAGCCGCAGCTCGCGCAGGCCGGCGTGCGGCGGCTGCGGGCGGCGGACCTTTCGGATCGCCAGAAGCAGGTCACCGCCCAGTTCTTTCAGGATGAAATTGCCTCGGTCCTCACGCCGATGGCCGTGGTGGCCGGTCCGGAGTTTCCCCTCTTGGGCAACCAGATGCTGCATGTGGCCGTGCGGCTCGATCCGCGGCCTGGCGAGACGGCGATGCGGTTTGCCATCATCCCGCTAGGCCGTTCTCTCGGCCGGTTTGTGACGCTTCCCTCGGAACGCGGTTATTCGTTCATCCTTTTGGAAGACGTCGTCGCTCTGCACGTCGGCCGGTTCTTCCCGGGAGAGAGCATTGCCCATTGCGCCGCCTTCCGCATCACCCGCAATGCCGACCTCTCCATCCGCGACGACATCGCGCATGACCTGATGGCCGAAATCGAGGAAGTCCTGGACGAGCGCAAGCTCGGGGCCTGCGTGCGGCTGGAGCTTTCCGCCGACGCCGACCCGCAGACCGTCGCCTTCCTGCGGCAAGCGCTGAGCGTCGAGGACTGCGACATCTACGCTCTGCCGGGTCCGCTCGACCTGGCCGGCTTCGCGCGGATGGCGGACCTGGACGGTTTCGACAATCTCAAATATGAGCCGTGGCCGCCCCGGATCTCGCCGGAAGTCGATCTGGGTGCGGGAATGTTCAACAACATCGCCCGGAAAGACGTCCTGCTGATCCATCCGTATGAGAGTTTCGAGCCGGTCGTCCGCCTCATCGAAGAGGCGGCCGACGACCCCGATGTTCTGGCGATCAAGCAAACGCTTTACCGCACCAGCCGCAACAGTCCGATCGTGGCCGCGCTGGAGCGGGCAGCCGGGCGGGGAAAGTACGTCACCGCCGTCATTGAGTTGAAGGCCCGCTTCGACGAGGCGCGGAACATCGAATGGGCGAAGAACTTGGAACGCGCGGGCGTGCAGGTCATTTACGGGGTCAAGGGGCTCAAGACGCACGCGAAGATCTGCATCATCGTCCGGCGCGAGCCGCACGGCATCGTGCGGTATGTCCATTTTGGAACGGGCAACTTCAACGAGATCACGGCCCGCATTTACAGCGACGTGAGCCTGATGACCTCCAACGAGGAATTCGGGGCGGACGCCACCGATTTCTTCAACGCGATCACGGGCTTCTCCTTGCCTCAGCGGTTCCGCAAGATCGACGCGGCCCCCATCGGGCTGCGCGAGCGCATCGTCGAGATGATCGACGCCGAGACGGAGCGCAAGAACCACGGTCAAAAGGCCCGCATCATCGCCAAGCTTAATTCGCTGGCCGACCCCGAGATCATCGAAGCGCTCTACCGAGCCTCCGCCGCCGGCGTGGAGATCAAGCTCAACGTCCGCGGCATCTGCTGCTTAAGGCCCGGCGTCCCGAACTTGAGCAAGAACATTACGGTTATCAGCATCATCGATCGGTTCCTGGAGCATTCCCGCATCCTGCATTTCCACCACGGCGGTGACCGCCGCGTCTTCATCTCGAGCGCCGACTGGATGCCCCGCAACCTGGACCGCCGGGTCGAGCTCCTGGTGCCGGTCGAGGATGCAGTTCTGAAGGACCGGCTCCTGCTGACGCTGAAGACGTACTTCAAGGACAACGTCAAAGGCCGCCGCTTGCTCCCCGACGGCCGCTTCGAGCGCATCGCCCCCACGGGCAAACATCCAACGCTGCGCGCACCAGGAAACCTTATATCGCCGCGCCTGCGACGCGGTCCGACGGGCCGAACAGTCGCAACGGACAGTCTTCGAGCCGCACCAGGCGCCCGAAAACAACATTTAAACCCAGGCCGGCCCAGCGGCCGCAGGCAAGACTCCCTTCGATGAAAACACTGTTACTCCTTCGCCATGCCAAGTCGAGTCGCGACGAGCCAGAACTGGCCGATCACGAGCGGCCGCTGAACGAACGCGGCAAAGACGCCGCCAAAGAGGTCGGCCGATTCCTTCTCAAAAACAACCTGGTACCCGACCTGATCGTTAGCTCGACGGCCGTGCGGGCCCGCAAAACGGCGCAAAAAACAGCCAAGCAATGCGACTACCCGCGGGCGATCGAATTGGAACAGCGGCTCTACCTGGCCAGCGTGCCCGCACATTACGCCGTCGTCCGCGGCGTCGAGACCGATTGCGAGCGGCTTCTTGTCGTCGGACATAACCCGGGAATCGGCGACTTCTTGAATCAACTCACCTCGGCCGACGAAGAGATGCCGACCGCCGGTCTGGCCGTCGTGCAGCTCTCGATCAAACGCTGGAAAGACCTGACGGCAAAATCGCGGGGCACGCTCGTCAAGTTTCGCCGGCCGCGGGAACAAAAATAATGCGACACGCCAACATGCGGTGAATTGCGCCGCGCTCTCGTCCTCCCCGTGCGTTCGCCGGCCCTGGAGACCGTCCCGTCCGGTATCCGACGCGATCATGGGGCCGTCGCTCCGAACGTTCAGTCCGGCGAGGAACCTTGGCTACCAACATTTTACGCAGGTTTCCGTCCTGGCCGTGGCGGACCTGGACGACCTAGAATGACCAAGGGTGATGGGCCTGAAGCGAAGAGGCTGACCTCATGACTGTCGTACCCGACCGGACTACCTTTGAAGCCATTTACGCCGCCCAAGCGCCGTGGGACATCGGCAAGCCGCAAAAAGCCTTCATCGATGTGGCTGAGCAGATCACTGGCTCAGTCCTCGACGCCGGTTGCGGCACCGGTGAGAACGCCTTGTACTTCGCTGGACGGGGTTTCAAAGTCACCGGCATCGACTTCCTCGAAGAACCGATCCAGCGGGCGAAGCGAAAAGCGGCGGAACGAGGCTTAGAGGCCACCTTCCTCGTCAAAGATGCCCTGACGCTAGGGAACTGGTCGGTTCGGTTTGACAATTTGATCGACAGCGGCCTGTTCCACGTTTTCGGTGATGACGACCGCCGCCGATACGTGGCAGGGCTGGCAGCGGTCCTCAAACCAAGCGGTCGGCTGTTCTTGCTCTGCTTCAGCGACGAGGAACCGGGCACGCAGGGACCGCGCCGGGTGTCGAAGCAGGAGCTGCACGATGCCTTCGCCGATGGCTGGAGCGTCGAATCCATTGAGCCCTCACGGTACGAGGTCCGGCCCGATTTCAAGGACATGTCTTTCTCCGAAGGGGGTCCCATGGCGTGGTTTGCCATTATTCGTCGGGATGGATGAGACCTTCGCCGACAGCATTTCCCGGCCATCATTCTGGTGCTTGAAGAGGAAAGGGTGTCATGAGCCGGCCGATTTGGAGCCGTTCAAGCGAATGCGATCATGGCGAACCCAAACAAACGAGTCCCTGAAAACGCCCCCGGCGACTTCTTCGTGGACTCGACCTGTATTGACTGTGATGCCTGTCGCCAAATTGCTCCGTCGGTTTTCGGCGAAGCGGCTGATTACTCCTTCGTCCACTCGCAGCCGACTTCCGCCGCAGACCGCCGCAGAGCCATCCATGCATTGCTTGCCTGTCCTACCGGCTCCATCGGCTGTCTTGGAGAAGATGACCCGAAGACGGCGATGAACGACTTTCCGCTCGTTGTGGAAGAGCCGGTTTATTACTGCGGCTTCAACTCGCCCAAATCATTCGGAGGTAACAGCTATTTCATCCGGCACGCCGATGGCAACTGGCTGATCGACTCGCCGAAGTTCATTTCCCCGTTGGTGCGTCGGTTCGAGGTTCTCGGCGGCATCGCTCACATTTTCCTAACGCATCGAGACGATGTGGCCGACGCGGACAAGTACGCCGATCGCTTCGGGGCTCGTCGCATCATCCACATGGATGAGTTGTCGTCGCAACCGGATGCAGAAGTCGTGCTGGGCGGGGAAGAGTCGTCCGAACTGGTTCCCGGCTTCCTCGCAGTTTCCACGCCCGGCCATACCAAGGGACACTGCGTCCTGCTGTTCGAGCAGCGATTTTTGTTCACGGGCGACCATTTGGCGTGGAATCGCCACGAACAGCGGCTTGAAGCTTTCCACGACTACTGCTGGTACTCATGGCCTAAACAGACCGAGTCGATGCGGCGGCTTTCCCAATTTAACTTCGAGTGGGTACTCCCCGGCCACGGTCAGCGCGTGCGACTGCCAGCGATAGCGATGTCCCAGCAGATGAGAGAGCTCGTCGAGAGAATGAGAGCGGAAAAGGATTAGAACGGATCGACCTTCGGTATCATTCAGCGAATGTGGACCGGATCGGCAGGTTGACGCATTCGTCGTCTCCAAGTGGTTGGTTACATCCCTCGATTTCGTTCAGGAAACGTCAAAGGCCCTGCGGTCGGCCCGCGGTGCGCTCGTCTTGGACATTGCCCGTGTTCAACGTCGACGCTGGCTCGAACAGCAAAACGTGAACTTCCTGCTCGGCTACGGGACGGTGCTCCACCCCACGAGGCACGATTAAAAACTCCCCCTCCTCCAGCCAGACCGCACGTTCTTGGAAATCCATGCGGAAGCGGCCCTGAACCACGAGGAACAATTCATCCTCATGGTCGTGATGGTGCCAGACAAACTCACCCTGGAACTTTACCAATTTGACCTGTTGTCCGTTGAGTTCACCGACAATCTTCGGGCTCCAGTGGTCAGCGAAAAGAGCCAGCTTCTCCCGCAGGTTGACCTTATCCATTCATCCGTCCCCGGAGCTTGGGTTTACACTCATTCACACGATTCCGAAAGTGGCGGTTACTGGACTCTTCCTGACACGCCGCTGTGCGATCCCTCGACCAATTCCATCGCCGCAAAAGACGCTTTTGGGCGATCTCGACCGGCGTATAACTCAGTCTGACAGAGGCAGGGTAATCGACGGAAGACTGGGCGGGCTTAAGCGGCGAGACGACGTCGGTTTGCTGGTCGCTCGGCGGCGTGGGATCCTTTGGGCCTTACTTTCGAGCGCCCCGTCAAGATTGGACGGCGGCGGCGTTCGCCGGCTACTGGCCCAATTGGTTGAGCGGCATGTCGTATTGGTCCGAGGAGGGGCTGCGGACGTCGTCGATCGAATTCGGCGAGCCGGAAGGTGGAGAGCCGGAGCCTGCTTGCGGGGCGCTCCAGGACGCGGCTGGCGGCTGTAAAGCAGGCGCCGACGGCTTGGCCGGTGCGAGAAACTCCGGCGGGGATTGGGTTGTGGCCATGACCGGAGCAAAGTTTGTCGTCGGCAGGGCGTCTTGAGCAGTGCGAGACGGACTGAGGACCGGCACCACGGGAAATGGTTCAATAAACGGACCCATTTGGCCGGCGGCGGTCGTGACCGGCGAATCAAGGTTCCCGGTCCACGCGGAGACCGGGAGGATCGATCGCAAATCGGGTGGATTGGCAATTTGCGCCTGCGGCAGCCCGGACGGACCACCAGGCGGCGTAGGCAGCGGGGCGGCCGGCTCGGATTCGTTTTGCGGGCGAAAACTCGGCGCCGGCGCCGTCGGCGGCGCGGCGGGACTCATTGGCACCGATGGCTCCGTCTGGACCTGCGGCGGCATGGCGGGCGGACCGATCGGGGCAACCAGGGGTACTCCGGCGGTCGGCCGACCCGGTGGCACGACGAATTCAGGCGGCTCTGTGTGCAGCAGCGGGTTCGGGGTTCCATGACTCCGGGCCCACGCCTGCCGCAGGGCGTCCGAGTAGGCGTGCGGATCCCACATATCTTCGGCAATGCTGACGTTGCTTTCGTCGAGGATCGTTCCCGTGCGGTAATAAAAGTTGGTAATCGCCTGGTTATATTGCGCCACGGCTTGAAAATAGGCGACCTCAGCCAGGGCGAGGCTTTGCTGGGCGCGGAGCAGGGGATCGATTGTGGGCCCCTTGAGCTCGTACAGGGCCTTGTATGCTTCGACGCGTTCGGCGGCGGCCGCGCGGCGATTGAAGGCGGTCTGGGCGGCGGCGTAGGCGCGATCGAGCGATTGGAACGCCTCAGCGATTTCGTGCGAAACGTCGAGCTCCTGGGTCACCAGCCCAGCCCGTGCCCGCGCCACGCGCAGCTCGTAATTGCGGACTTGCACGTGGGCGCTGCGGAATCCGATGGGGATCGATGCCTCCAACCCGATGTTCCAGCTCGTCTGTCCAGCCTCCGCCAAGGAGGCGAAGGCGCTTGAACCGGGGTCGCTAAGGTCTGATTGTTGACTGATCAACCGGTCGCCAAACGCGTTGATTTGTCCGCCGGCGACGAAGTCGAGCCGCGGGCGGATGAGGCTCTTTGCGGCGGTCAACTGCAGCTCCAGGCTCTTGATGTTCCATTTTTGCTTACGGATTTCGGGCCGCCGGGTGATCCCCTCGGCCAGTGCGATGTGCCAATCGGGAATGAATTCAGCCACGGTCGGTTCATCACAGGGGCGGATGACGCGGCCGTCGTTGACGGGCAGGCCCAACAAGCGGCGGAACTGTTCTTCGACCGTATAGAGATTGCTCAGCGCCTCCTGAGTGCGGCCCTGCGCAGTCGAAATAGCTTTCGCGCGCCTGGGTCTCGTCGGCCGAGCTGCCCCCTTCCAGCCCTTGCTTCGTCTTGCTCTCGATGAGCCGCCAGATTTTGAGTGCGTTTTTCTTGTTGACCTTCTCCGCATGGTACGTGTGGTACGCCAGGGAGAGGTCCCAATACGTTTGCTGCACGTCGCGGAGCAGGGTGTGCACGCTGGCTTCGAAATCGGCAATTGCGATGTCGTTGTTGATTCGCGAGATAACCACGCCCTGCGCAACGCCGGGCGTATTCTTGTTGATTGGACCGGCGATCCGGGTGTAATCGGTCCCGGCGCCGGCCAGGAGGGGCCGCCGGTATTCCGCACGCACGAACCCCGTATAGACCGACGGGAACAGGTTGCCGGTGAGGTTATTCTGGACGTAATCCCATTCTTGGATCAGCGAGAATTGGCCCGAGTCGGCGAACGTTTTATCAAGGCGGGCCTTAAACGTCGCCGTATCTTCGATCAGCGTCGGCAGCCCGTTGATAATGGGGGCCGCGGTAATCCCCTGGTTGTTCTGGATCTGTTCGTTGTGACCCCACGTCATGCTCGTCGTAAATAGGGCGTCGAAGTCGGAGAGGGCCGCCTCGACCCCCCGCTGGCCGAAGAGAACCCCCGTCTCCTGCAGAGCCGGGTCATAGATCGAAGGGCTTTGATCGGGGTTGTTGATCAATGGATTGCGCGGCAACGTGAGCTGCTCGCGGGCGCGAATGATCTTGTTGTTCTTAAGTGCGATGTGGATGGCTTCCGACAGCGACAGATCCCATAGTTGGTCTTCCTGCAGATGACGGATGCGGCGCGGCTCCCGCGACGCAAACGCTGCGGGACTATCCGGATCGGGCCGGTTGGGGTAGTCAATTTTAGTTGCCAGTCCCTTGTAATACTGAAGGTCTGAGTGGCCCAGGTAAGTTACGGGCTTCGGGGCCGTAGAGCATCCGCCCAGAACGGCAAGCACGATTGCCGCTGTCAAAGGCAGCTTTCCCTGCCGAGACCAGATTCTGAGCGCCGGGGGCACCTTGGGGGAACTCTCGCAATCGGTGGAAAAAAGTGCGTTGAGGCTGGGTAAGCGTCCCGCCCAAAACGACATAACAACTGAAATCTTGGGCGGTTAAGCTTAAACGGAAGTGTCTAAAAGGATTAGATCGAGAGAAGACGGACTTGGAGAAGACGGACTTGGATGGGCAGAGCAAATCGAAAGGATGGATAAGATCGGAGAATGTGCGGTGAGAACGAACTGGAAGGTCGCTTCATCCAGTATCGGCGGCGAAATCGGAAAACTTTGGCCATTCCAATTATTTTGCCCGCCATTTTGCCGGAAGGATCAAAGAACGCCAAAGCGGCGATACGCCTCGGCCGCCTTCATTCCGTTTTGGATCGCCGTCCGCACACGATTTTCCGCATGGACTTTTTGCCAGGCCAAGCGGATCGCTTTGTCTTCGACCGAGCGCGGCACGACGACCACGCCGTCAATGTCAGCAATGACCAGCTCGCCCGGATGAAACGCAACGCCGTCGATTTCGACGCGAACGTCGATTTCGGTCACGCGCTGGCGATCCTTGCTGTCATAGGGGCAGGCGGCCAAAGCGAAGATGGGAAATTGCATCGCCCGCATTTTTGCGACGTCGCGCACCGCACCATCGACGATCGCGCCCCTGCAGCCGCTGTTGCGCGCTGCCGTCGACAACAGCTCGCCCCAGATCCCCGAGCGCGTCGATCCCCCGGCCGCCGCGATCAGCACGTCATCTGGCCGGCACTCGTCCACGGCAATCAGCTCCTTTTCGTATGGCGCGGGGTCGGCCTGTGTCAGGTCGGACCACAAAGTTGTCTTCGACCGCCCCACCAGCACCGTCTCGACCGAGAGAGGCTTGAGCGGAACCCGCGGCGATTGCCGGGGGAAGCCGAGGGAATCGAGCACATCGCAAACGACGGCCGTGTAGAGGGACTGTCGCATCATGTCCAGGCTGATGACGTCGGGAGAGTCGTTCATGGGAGGGAGTCTTCAAAAGGTTCGCGAGTCGGTCCGCTTCTCTTCAAGCCAGGTCGTCCCGGAGAATTTCCCTCGGAACGAAGCGTTCCTGTCATTCGCCGGCGTGTCGACGCCATCCCCGTCGGCGCAAAGCGGGAGCTTCGCGAAGGCTCGTCCCATGGCGGCTTTGGGAACGAGCCGAAACGATTTGAACTGCGAGCGATGGTGCCGCTCGCGGGAGCGTTTGTGTATATTACCCTCCGGGGATGGTCGGCTCCCATTTGCCAGAGGCTTGGAGGGAAAGCTGGATGAGACGGGTGGTGGCCTTGGTCTTGGCGGGCGGCAAGGGTGCGCGACTCGAACCGCTCACGCGGGACCGCGCCAAGCCGGCGGTCCCCTTCGGCGGCATCTACCGCATCATCGACTTCGCGCTCTCCAACTGCATCAACAGCGGGCTGCGCCGCATGTTGGTGCTGACGCAGTACAAGGCCGCCAGTCTCGACCGGCATCTCAACCTGGGTTGGCGATTCCTGTGCCGCGAGCTGGATGAGTTCATCGACGTCTTGCCGCCGCAACAGCGGATCGACGAGCACTGGTACCAGGGGACGGCCGACGCCGTTTACCAGAACATCTATTCGATCGAAAAGACTCGTCCCGATTACGTGCTGATCCTCGCGGGCGACCACATTTACAAGATGGACTATTCGGACGTCGTTCAGGACCATATCGACCACCAGGCCGACTGCACCATCGGCTGCATTCCGGTCGAGTTAAAGGAGGGATCGCAGTTCGGCGTGATGCAGGTGGACGAGACGAACCGGGTGCGGAAGTTCCTGGAGAAACCGGCCAACCCGGAGCCAATGCCGGACGACCCGTCGCGCTGCCTGGCGTCGATGGGCATTTACCTCTTCAATGCGAACTTCCTGTTCGATCAGCTTTGCCGCGACGCGACAATCACCGAGAGCGCGCACGACTTCGGCAAGGACATCGTTCCGTCGATCATTCACACGCACCGGGTGCGGGCGTTTCCGTTCCGCGACCGGAACTCGGGCAACTCGCGCTACTGGCGGGACGTGGGAACGCTGGACGCGTATTACGAGGCCAACATGAACCTCGTCGCCGTCGAGCCGCAGCTCAATTTGTATGACCAGGCGTGGGAGATCCGCACGTATCATCCGCCGTTGCCCCCACCGAAATTTGTCTTCGCCCAGTTCGGCGGGCCCAATCCGCGGGCGGGCATGGCGCTTGACAGCATGATTTGTGCGGGGTCGATCATCTCGGGGGGCCGGGTCGAACGGTCGATCCTGTCTCCCAACGTGCGGGTCAACAGTTGGGCCCAGGTGCAGGACAGCATTCTGTTCGAAGGCGTGACGGTCGGCCGGCACTCGAAGATCCGCCGGGCCATCATCGACAAAGGGGTGGTCGTTCCCGAGGGGACGACCGTAGGCTACGACCTGGAGCTGGACCGCGCCCGCGGCTTCACAGTGACGGAGACGGGCGTCGTCGCCATCGGAAAGCTGCAGGGCTTCGTCGACGTGCGCGAATCGCGGATCGGCCCGGTCGATGTATCGGTCAGCTGAGTCGAGCGACGCCATGCGTCCTACGAGCCGCGACGTTCATCCCGGCGGTCCGTTTGTCCGGCGGGACAAACTCGCCGGCTCGTTGCGCAATGACGCTGCCCCGAGTCAGTGAACGCGAACCGTTTACTGACCACCGTCCAAGCGGACGGTCTCACCGCCGTTGATGGTCATGAGGGCCTCCATCAACTGAGGATCGACCTTGTCGGAGAAAAAGTGGACGGACCCATCGGCCAGACCAATGAGACAGCCGCCGGGATGCGAGTCGCCAACGCCATCCGGGCCGTTGATGTAGGGTTGCTTCGTGAGCGCTCGAATTGTGGGGCGGCCCCCTGCAGCCCAGGGACCTGCGTTCGTCGAACTCTCACTGATCATTGCCGTGTTGGATAAGCCGTCGGTGATGTCTCGAATCCGCGTCACGCGGTCGTAAGCGAAACAACCTGCCTTCGGACTCGTTACGGGAAGCGTCGGCCCATCTGGACCCAGTCCGGCCAGTCCCACGTAATTGGTCACGGGGTAAGCACTCTTGGCGCTTTGATCAGCGCTGGGGTTTAGGAAGAGGTTGAGTGGCGTGCCGACCGCCGTTCGGTTTGCCGGATCGTCCCAGGCTTTGCTGAAGTCGATCTGTTTGTACACCGAGGACTGCTCGACGAACGGAAGGATGTCGGTCAGCCAGCTCAGCCGCTTCGGCGGTTTTAGATCTTTATTTGGATGCGTCCCGGCCGGAAAGCTGAAATTCGTATCGTTGTAATTGTGCAATGCCAACAGGATCTGCTTCATGTTGTTCCTGGACTGAGTTCGCCGTGCCGCTTCGCGGGCCGCCTGAACGGCGGGCAAGAGAAGCGCCACTCCAATCGCCGAAACCGCGATGCCTCCCGAACCGACCAGGGCCGGCGCCGACTCGCGGGACTGCCCGTGCAAACCAAGTTCATCAACCGTCCAGGCAGACGCATTTGGGAACATCGAGCGCGTCATCACGTCCGGCGGCGGAAGCTCGGAGAGGAGCGCCATCCGCTCGCCTGAACGGCGGCCTGGTCGGCCCTGTCCCTGTCCCTGCATGGCCTGATCGATTCCGGTCAGGATGAACGGCAAAAAGGTCACGATGGCCGTATAAGTGGGCCGTGGATCGGACAGGCTGAGCATCTGGAACTTTTTTGGCACGGCGTCCAAAGCCGTTTGTTCAGCCGGCGACGGTTTCCAGACCTCCAGCTTTCCATCGACGCGCATCAGCGAGGATTCCACCGCTTGCGGCGAGAGTCCGATAAAAAGCCAATGCTTGTCGACGCACAACGCCGGATGGATCGGCAAGGGCCCGATGCCCAGCAGCGAAACTTCGCGGCCGAGCCGTTCCTCCTGCGTGACTGTCAGCCCATTGGGGAATTGGGCCTGCAGATGGTCGAACGCTGTGCGCAGTGTCTTTTTCAAGGTGTCCGCGTCTTTGACCTGGATGGCAAGTCCGAAGCCGAATCCACCGGGAATCGCCGCCGAGCTGTCGTTGTAGAGGCAGATCACGCCGCCCAGCGGATCGAGCAACTCGCGTTTCAAATCAAAGCCCAGCAGGACCGGCAACTGGTTGAGGAAGGCGTCGACCTGTGCCGAACCGTTCTTTGAAACCACGTCCCCAATCTCGCGCGCCAGCTTGACGAGGACGTCGTACGTTTTGCTTCCGTCAAAGCTGCAGGCGACAAGAGTGGTCGCGTCTTTCGGCAACGGCGGGAGATCGGCAAGCGTGAGGGGGGGCTGGTCCATCAGGGCCATCACTCCTGTCCGCGGCGCGGGGGCCTCGACGAGGACCTTTGAGATGAGAGCCCGGTCGCGGAATCCATAGCGGCAGATGACAGAGCCCATCCGGTCGACGCCGAAGATCGTCATCAGTTGTCCGACCGTGAGCTGCGGCTGTGTTTCCGACTGTGCCCGGACGACGTGATCCGCGAAGCGAGTTTTCAAAGCGGCGACGTCGAGCCATCCGCAGAACGCAGGATCGAATTCCGCATGATCTTCACGGTATTTCCGCCAGTTCGCGCTTGTGATGATCGCCGGCGATTTCCCCTCGGCGACGTCAAGAACCGATTCGACCGCATCTTTGCCGAAGACCGCCACCAGATGGCCGCCGTCGGCCCACCATGCGATCTCGACGCCCTCGTGGCCCGGGGACCGCGCGCGCATCACCTGTCGGCCTCGAATCGTGAGCGACTCGAACTTCATCGATTCGCCGAAAAGGCGCGGCAGCCGCGCGCCAATCACGGGCGCCAATTCGCCGGCGTCCTGGAGCACAAGAACGACCAGCGGGATATCGGTCCCCTTGGTGAAGGACAGCGAGAGCGAAAGCCCTTTTTGGGCGATGCTTTTCAAAAGGTCGCGGACAGTGCCGGCGTCGGCCTTGTGCTCGGGCGGAACGTAGGAGAAGGCGATTTTCGTCAATGTGCCGAGAAGGCCGCTCTTTTCCAGGGCCTCATACGCCACCGTCTTTTCCCAGGCCTCCTTGTGGTGCATGGTTCCATCCCAGCCGATGTAAAGCACCGAGTTGGCGGGAAGAAACGATTCGACCGGTCTCTTCTCTTCCGGAGCAGCCAATCCCATCGCGACAGCCGACACCACAACGGCGCCGATGCTTGCGATCGACCCGAGAACGATCCAGCGACGCCGCATGATGCACCTCCGGTCCTGACGGGTTCATAGAAGCGAATTGAGCGCCGCACGTGAAGGGCGCGAACGCCCATCAAGCTAACCGTCCGAGAAGTGCCATGCAATACGCAGTTGGGCGCGGTCAGGCCGATTTGACTTTCGGCCGTTTGCGGCGCGTCGACCGCTTGGCGGCCGATCGGGCCGCTTTTTTGCGCGGCGGGGCCTTCTTGGCCGGAGCGGCGGATTTGGCGCGGGGGGCGTGGGCCGCCGGCCGGCCATTTCTTGGCGCCTTCGACGCGCGCGACCGGCGGGGGGCGGCTCCGCCACGGGCGGCCTTCTCCGCCGCCCATTCGGCGACCTGTTCAATGCGGACCTCGTCGTTGCTCATCCCCTTGGGAATGGTGACGTTCACCGAGCCGTATCGCACAAACGGCCCGTAGCGCCCCTCGAAGATAGCGACCGGAGAGCCATCCTCAGGATGCTGCCCCAACTCGCGCAAGGGGGTGGCGCTGGCCCGTTTGCGGGCTTGCTTGAGCATTTCGACCGCCGTCTCCAGATCGACATTGAAGACGTCGAATCGCCGGCTGTTATGCTCGAAGGTCCCGTCTCGGCCGAACGACTTGTACACCTTGGGCGTCGCCTCGTGCAGCACATAGGGGCCGAATTGACCGGTGCCGGCCTTCACAGGCTTGCCCGTCTCCGGATGATTGCCCAGCGTCCGCGGCAAGCTTAGCAGCTTGAGCGCCGTGTCGAGCGTGAGGGTCGCCGGCGCGATGCTCTTGGGGATGCTGGCCCGGCGCGGCTTCGGCACATCTTCCCGCACTTCGCCCAACTGCAAATAGGGGCCGAACCGTCCGACGAGCACGAAGATCGGCTCCCCCGTTTCCGGATCGATGCCTAAGGGCTCTGCGCCGCGGGCTTTCTCCTCGATCAGCCGCTGGACGACCGCCTCGGAAAAATCCGCCGGCGCGACGTCGTTGGGGATCGACACGGTCAGCTTCTTGCCGTCCGCCTGCTGTTCAAAATACGGTCCGAAGCGTCCGACGCGGATGACCGGCTCCAGATTGTCGAGCTTCAACGAGCACGCTTCGCGCGGATCGATCGTCTCCTCTTTTGATTTCACCTGTTCAACGAGGCCGTCCGACCCGGCGTAAAAGGAGGTGAGATAGGGGAGCCGCTCGGCCTCGCCGTTGGAGATGTCGTCCAGCGTCTGCTCCATCTTCGCCGTGAAGCCGACGTCGACCAGTCGAGGAAAATACTTCTTTAACAACTTCGTGACGGCCAGCGCCGTGAACGTGGGGATCAATTGATTCCCCAGCTTGCGGACGTATCCCCGATCCTGGATGGTGCCGATGATGCTGGCGTACGTGCTCGGCCGGCCGATCCCCTCCGCTTCCAGAGTGCGGACGAGAGTCGCCTCGGTGAAGCGGGCCGGCGGCTTCGTTTCATGGGCGACGGCCTCGAGTTCCCGGCAGTCCAACCGCGATTCGGTCGATAGAGGGGGAAGGGCCGCTTCCTGGTCGTCGAGCGCCGCTTCCGGATCATCGCTCCCCTCGACATAGGCGCGGAAATAGCCTGGGAACTCGATGTGACGGCCCGTCGCGCGGAACTCGGCGTCGCCCGAAAGGATGGTCACCGTTTCAAAGATGAGTCGGGCGTCGACCATTTGCGTGGCAATCGTGCGTTTCCAGATCATGGCGTACAGGTCACCCTCCCGTCCGGTAAGGCTGAGTTCCTCGGCCGTTTGCATCTCCGTGCCGGCCGGCCGGATCGCCTCGTGGGCTTCCTGCGCGTTGCGGCTCTTGGTGACGTAGGTGCGTTCAGTCGGCTCCAGGTAGGCCTCGCCGTAGCGGTCTCGCACGCAGCGGCGGACGGCCGTGACCGCCTCGTTCGAAAGATGGACGCTGTCGGTCCGCATGTAAGTGATGATTCCGTTCTCGTACAGGCGCTGCGCGATCCGCATGGTGTCGCTGGCACCGTAACCGAGCTTGCGATTGGCCTCCTGTTGCAACGTGCTCGTGGTGAACGGCGGGGCCGGGCGCCGCGTCTGGGGACGCTGCTCGACGGCGGTTACGCGCCACGGGCCGGCGACGATGCGGTCGCGGAGCGCCGCCGCCTCCGTCTGCGCCAGCAGGACGGCATCGACGCCCTCCTTGAGGCGGCCCGTCGATTCATCGAAGTCCTTGCCGGTCGCCACGCGGCGACCGGCAACCGTGCTGAGAGTCGCCGTGAACTCCGGCCTTTCGGACGGTTCCGCGGAAGGCGCTGGTCGGAAACGCCCAGATGCGCGGCGAGATCCCAATAGCTCCCGCTCCGAAAAGCAAGGCGCTCCATCTCGCGCTCCACCAGCAGCCGCACCGCGACCGATTGCACGCGCCCCGCGGACAGTCCGCGAGCAATTTTCTTCCACAACAGGGGACTCAGCGTGTAACCGTACAGCCGATCGAGCACGCGGCGGGTCTCCTGGGCCTTGACCAGGTTCGTGTCGAGGGTCCGCGTCTGCTGGATCGCGTTCTGAATGGCCTCGCTCGTGATTTCGGAAAAGACCATCCGCCTGACCGGGACTTTGGGCTTGAGCAGTTGGCTCAAGTGCCAGCCGATGCTCTCCCCCTCGCGGTCTTCGTCGGTCGCCAGGATCAACTCGGAGGCGTCCTTGAGCGCCTGCTTGAGCTGGGCGACGATTTTCCTCTTGTCCTTGGGAACCACGTAGAGGGGTTCAAAGTCGTGTTCGACGTTGACGCCAAGCGAGGCCCACGGCTTCTTCTGCTTCTTGACCTCCTCAGGGATTTCCGAGGCATTGGCGGGGAGATCGCGGACGTGCCCCATGCTGGCCATCACGGTATAGTTCCGTCCCAGATACCCGCCGATCTTGCGGGCCTTGGCAGGAGACTCCACGACGACCAATCCCTTGTTTTTTTTGACGGCCACGAAAACATTCCTTATGGCGCGATGCCGCTTTGGCCAGACAGGCTGTTGGACTTGTCTCCGGTCTCTCGACGGCTACAATGCGCGGCGACCGCCGGGGCTGCGGCGCGCCTATTTTCACGGGCGCCGAAGCCTTTTGAGCTCTGTCGCCGCGGCAATCCGTCGTCGCGGGTCAGGCGCCCCTCAAGACAGCGCGACTGGGCAATGGATAGAATAACTCTGCGGAGTCTGTCAAGTGTGTCCGACTGCCGGACGCGGCGACTCCCCGCGAGGAACCCGGAATGAAATCGCCGTTTGCAATCTTTCGAAAGCACCAGAAAGTGCTGATGGTCGTCCTCACGGGACTGGCCATGTTCGCCTTCGTCGTCATGGATAGCGTGCGTGCCGACAGTAGCGGCGCGACCCTGCCGATCCTCTGCGGCGTGGCCGGCATGGCGATCTTCGGATTCTTCGGATGGCGCCGCGGTGAAGCCGTAACGTTCGGCGCCGTGGGGATCGCCGTCGGCGTCGTCGTCGGCGTTTTCCTCATGCTTCATTCGGGTTCGGGCCCGAAGGCCCCCGTCGAGACCGACGCGGGGAACCTCACGCACACCGACCTGAACAACCTCGTGACCCGCCGTAACAATGCGAACCAGTTTATCCGGCTGGCGTTTGAGAAGGTCGTTCCCTATCGGGAGAACAATCCCATGTTCGCCCAAATGCTGGAACAGGAAATCAACCAGCGGATGTTCGGCTTCGGCCGCGAACGTGACGACGTCACCGAAGACGTCCTGCTTGGATATCTCCTCGACAAAGAGGCCGACGAGATGGGGATCGTCGTCTCAGAGCAGACGGTCTCCGACTACATCAACCGCGTGACGAACAAGAAGTTGACGCCGAAAGATTTTGCGAGCGTCCTCAAGACGCTGCACCTAAGTGAATCGGAAGTTTTCGAGTCGGTCCGCGGCGAGCTTCGGGCGAAGTTGGCATTGGAGATGTTGCTGCCGCGCGCGGTGCCAAGCCCGGAGCAGTATTGGGAAGAGTACCGCAAGCTGGGAGTGACGGAGACCCTCGACGTCGCGGCCGTCCCCGTAGCCGATTTCTTGAGTGCCGCGCCCCAGCCGACCGAAGACCAACTCCTGACTTACTTTGACTCTTGGAAAGAGATTCCACCCGCATATCCCGGTGGCCCCGGTTTGCGGCAGCCAAGGCGGGTCCGCATCGAATACCTGCAGGCGGCGTTCGCCGAAACCGAAAAAGAGGTCGCGAAGAAGCCGATCACGGACCAAGAGATCAAGAAATACTACGAGGACCATCGCGAAGAGTATCGGGCGCACCCGCAGCGGGCGCGTCGACGCAACCTTCTTCGGTCCCTTCCGGCCCGTCGCTCCCGCTCCCCGCAGCGTCAAAAGGCCCCGCCGGTAAAAAAGGCGGCGCGGACGCAAAGAGGGGAACGAGTGCTGCGCACAAGCCCGCGCCTTCCGCTGGCCGTCAATCTCCGGTCCAAAAACAGAATCCTCAGCCGAAAAAAGAGACCAAAGAGAGCGGCAAGTCCGGCGCCTTCAACGGCGGCAGGCCGCCGCGACCGGGACAGCCCGAAGGCGAGCTCTTGGCCCTAGCGGATTGGGGCGGTGAATCGATTCAATTGGCCGTTGCCGGCGAGGTCAACGAACCGGGACCGCCGCCGTTGCCGCGGCCGCCGGCCGCGAAATCCACCAAGCCCATGGAAAACAAGCCGGCAGGAAAGCAGCGCGTGGCAACCCAGCCCGCGGGCAAAAAGAACTCGGCCTCCGTTCCAGCGGCCGCGGCTCCGGAACGGCCCGAGCCCGAATTCCGGCCTCTCGATGAGATCCTCCAGCGCGAGATCCGCGATCAGATTCTCCGGTCGCGCACCCAGGCGGCGATGAAGGAAAAAATGGAGGCGGCCTACGACTTCCTCACTTCGCTGCACGAGCAATTGATTCCGGCCGAGATCGGCGCGGCCCCCAAAATGTCCCCGGCGGAACGGGAAAAGGCAGTTTCCGAGTACGCGGCCCAGCATCAGCTCAACTATGTCCTCACGCCCCTCTTGTCGGTCGAGGAGCTGCACGAGTCGGCGGAGAAGTATCCAATCGCCGCGGCCGCCGAGCCGGTCGAGGATCAATTTCAGCAGCGTGCACCGATCGACGTGATTCGCCAGCTCTTCACGTCTTCGCCGGAGCTTTTGTACGAGACCTACCGGGCCGAAGAGGGTGAATCGCATCGCTTTGCATACTGGAAGGTCGAGGACGTCGCCGACCATGTGCCGACACTCAAGGAGGCCGGCGTGCGGGAGCAGGCCGCCCGCGGCTGGAAGATCGCAGAGTATGCGCAGAAAAAGGCCAAGGACCGTGCCGACGAGTTGGCGGAATTGGTCCGCAAATCAAAGCAATCGATGCCGGAGGCGCTGGCGGGGCAGAAGGTGACGAAGACGGAGAAAGGGCCGGCACTCGTCGTCGTCCCGACGCCGCCGTTCTCGTGGTTTACGGTCCAATCGGCCGCCCCGCGCGACCTCATGCCCGACCCGACGCCGCGGCTTTCGGACATCACCGGAGTCACCGATCCTGACCAGGCGTTCATGAACGCCGTCTTCAACGAGATGCGCGTCGGGGATGTGCGCGTCGTTCCCAATCGCGGCCCGACAATTCTGTACGTCGTCAAGCTGAAGACCCGCCACCCGGCGGACGAGGCCGAAAAGGAAGCTTTCCGAGCCCGCTTTCTGAAAGAGAGGCTGTTCGGCAGCGGCTTCATGTTCGGTGGCCGAACGACTTACGATTACCTCAACATGCCCGAGCAGCAACAACTCGCCAGTGATTGGATGGAGCGGCTGTACACCAAATACAACGTTCGCCGCAACTTCGAAGAGGAGCGTCGCCCGCGGCCGCGCCGCGCCGGCTGAAAGTGCGCCGCACCGGCTGAAATGCAGGCTGAAATGCCGGCTGAAATGATTGTGCAACGAGCCGGCGGGTTGACCCCGCCGGGCAGCCGGGATAAACCCTGCAGTTCGCGGACGTTGTTTGCCGCTCTGTTTGCGATGCCGCCTCTTATTTCCCGAGCGCGCGTTGGAAAAACTCGATGACGACCGGCCGCAGATAGGGGACGCGGATCAGCGAATGCGGGCAGTGACCCACGTCAGCCAACCGGAAATAGCTGATCTCCTTGTGTCCGGAGCGGCTCAATTCTGACACGAAACGGTCGGCAATCCGCACGTCGATCTGATTATCCGCTTCGCCATAAATCAGCAGCAGGGGCGGCGTCTTTCCGTCCAGATGGTTGATCGGCGAGGCCCGCTTGTATTCCGCGAGCGCGCTTCCCATCGGGCGGTCCCCCCATGAAGCACTCGATCACTCTTTTCAACCGTGTGGTTCTTGTGTTCCACAAGCAGATCGAGGGGACCACTGTCGCTGGCGACAGCCTGAGCCTGGCTCGATTCGTCGGGGAAGGGGCCGCCCCGTTCTTCAAGGCCGCTAGACCGGTCGAGCAGACCCAGCAAGAGCGCCAGATGTCCACCGGCCGAGTTTCCGTAGGCGCCGATGCGGTTCGGATCGAGGTGATAGTCCCGCGCGTGAGTCCGCAGCCAGCGGACCGCGGCTTGACAGTCGTGCAAACCGGCGGGAAAGGGAGCCTCGCGAGATAGGCGGTAATTGACGGCGGCCGCCACGAAGCCTGCCGCCGCGAAATCGACGATGTTCCCCGGCGTGCGGGGAGACACGAAGCTCGACTTGTCCCCTTCGATCCAGCCGCCGCCGTGAATGACCACCACCGCCGGCCGCGGTCGATCGGCGCGCCCCTTCGGCAGGGCAAGGTCCAGCGTGCAATCCTTCGAACCCTCGCGATATCGCAGGTTGGAGATCACGGTGACATCGCCGGGGACCGCGGCGGGCGGCGCGGCGAGCACGTTGACCGAGGCGATCGAGCACAGGATGACCGCCGCGAGCGCCTCGACAAGCGAATTTCGGCCAAGCCGACGATCGAGTTGAGCGACTGCGGGCCTGCTGCATCGTTGATTCCTTCACGCTCAAAAGTGGGCCGCGACTTCGCCTTCCTCCAAAACGCCGTGGACGTGCCGCAGGTAGGCGTTCGAGATATCCGACCGTTTGACGACGCCGAGCACCTTGAGATCCGGTGTTCCGTCCACGACGGGAAGAGCCGTCAGATCGTTTTCCACGAAGAGTTCCAAAGCGCGGTCGACGCGGTCGTGCAGTTGGAGCGGATCGACGTCCGTGCGCATCAGGTCGGCAGCGAGGATCATCGACCGTGCATGGGGTGATTGGGCGGCCAGGTGGGCTTCTTCCAAGCGACAACACGCCCAACAGCCGGCCCTCGCGGTCGATGACGGGAAGCGAGTTGCAGGGCGTGGTCGTCAGCCGTCCCAGCACTTCGTCCAGCCGGTCTTCCGGGTGCAGGAAAGGGACTTGCTCTGTGCGGCAGCACGAATTGGCTGACCTGCAGGCCCGTCAGCACTTCGCGGACGTAATCGCCCTGGTGGGCCGGCGACCGCGACCGGCTCTCGACCTGCGAACTGTAAATCGATTGCTCGTCGGACAGCAAGAAAGTCACCGCGCAGACCCACAGCGTGGGCAGCAACAGGTCGTAATTGCCCGTCATTTCGCTGACGATCACGATCGTCGAGAAGGGCGTTTTGGCGGCGGCAGCAAAGAAGCCGGCCATGCCGACGATCACGAAGGTGGCCGGCTGCGGCGCCAGCCACGGCCGCAGCCAGTGCAGGAACAACCCGAGCGCCCCGCCGCCGCAGCCGCCGATCACCATCGACGGGCCGAACACCCCGCCGGAACCGCCGCTGCCGATGGTCAGGCCCGTCGTCAGAATCTTGCCCAGGGCGACGGCCAGCAAGCACCAGCGCAAGAACAGGCTGGCCTTTTCGGTCGGCCGGAGCTGTCATCGCATCCTGGAGAATGCCGTAGCCGAAGGACAGCACGGCCAGTACCGACTGGTCCCGGTCAAAGAGGTAATAGAGCACAACGCCGAGCAGGCCGCTCAAAAACGCACCGATGGCCGGCTTGACGTGTGGCGGCAGCGCAAGCTGATGGAATAGGTGCGTGAGTCCGTAAAAGGTCCGCGTGTACAGCATCGCCAGCACGACCAGAAACAGAGCCAGGATCAGGTAGGAGAACAAGCCGCAGCGGCTCGGTGAAGGTCAACAGAGCCCGCACCTCGGGCGGGAATCTGAACAGCGGCGACCAGCCGAACGCGCAGACCGAACGTGCAATACGCCATCACGCTCGCCAGTCCGGCCGGAATGATCACCTCCGACTCGAAATCGGGCGAACGGTAGAGGACCTCGGCGGCGAACAGGGCCCCCGCCAGCGGCGCGCGGAAGATGGCGGCGACGCCGGCCCCCATTCCGGCGGCCATCAACGTCCGCCGCTCGATCGGCCGCAGGCGCAGCAGATTCCCCAGGTAGGAGCCGAAGCCGGCCCCGATCTGGGCAATGGGTCCTTCACGGCCGCCCGAGCCGCCCGTGCCGAGCGTCAAGGCGCTGGCGACGATCTTCACCAGCGGCACCCGCGGACGGATCTGTCCCTGGTGGTAGTGATAGGCGGCAATGGCCGCGTCGGTGCCGTGTCCCTCCGCCTCGGGTGCGATGCTGAAGACGAGCAGCCCGCTCAAGCAGCCCGCCCACGGTCGGAACGATCAACAGCAGCCACGGGCGCAGGGTTTGAGTCGTTTCGGCCAGCATGGGCGGTTCGCCCCCCGGCGTCTGCGGATGATAGCCCGCCCCGGCGTCGAGCGCGTAATGGAAGACGACCTGGCAGGCCGCGAAGAAAACAACCGCCCCGAGGCCGGCAATCACCCCCACCAAAAGCGAGAGGCACATCAAGCGGGCCTGCGGCCGAATGCGCTTGCGGCCGAGATCCCAAATCTCCGGGAACCAGCGGAGCGGATGCGATGGGATGGAAGCTTTCGATGGCCCATTCGACATATGCGAGGTTCCCTCACGATCCTTGTTGGGCCGTCGCTCCTAGTGGCCGGTGACTGTGCCGTGGAATCGAGAGCCATGCGAGAACGTATGCGACATGATTGGCGCGAGGATGTCAAGCAGTCGAACGGCCAGCCGCCGGATTCGCTCCTCCGGTCGTGCGCGACCGGCGGCATACACCGGTACTTCGCCGGAGGTATCCGGCCTGTCGCGCTGGCTTTAGCGTGAGCGAGGTTTGGCCTCGATGACGGTCAGGGTCCCATATTCGGCGATCATGGGCACCGCCGCCGGCCGCTTGCGCGAAGCCGGCCTCCACGGAGATGCGGTTCGGCGACTCGGTTTCCACAACGAAAGCCGTGCGCTGGTCCGAACGGGGCTGACGCCGCGGCACCGCGGCGGGATAAACGCGGCGGTCCGTGCCGAAAATCGCGTCGGAAACGGCCAGTTTCTCGCCACTCTCGAACAACAAGGGATAAACGAAAGAGACCGTGGTCCAAACGCAAGAAACTTCATTTTGTCGGAGATGGCGTTCGACACCTTCCAAGTCCGCGCCGGGAATGCGCGTCAGGCGCAATTTTCCGGATGCGTTCAACGTGAGGGTTTCGATCTCATTTCGCCCTCCCACCTCAATGAGGACGCCGCCGCCGACAAGCAGCAGGGCCGAGAGGAGGGCGGCACCAAAAAGGCGGGCCGGAAGCGCGGAAGCCGCGAAACATCGGGCGAGCAAGCGCCCCGTGAGAATCGAAAGGAAAAAACAACCGCCGAGAAAATAGCCGGGGACTCGGACAGGTGCGATCAAATACGGGACAAAGCACGCCAGCGTAAGCACCAACATCAAGAGGTCCTTGTCCTCGTCGCTGGAGCCCCCGCCAAGCGCCCGGCGAATTCTCGAGGGCGCTTTCAGGAAAGGCAAAAACGCAGCCCCGACCGCCGCCACGGCGATCGCATAGAAGACATAACCGGAGGCGGGTTTCTCGGGGTAATACCAGAGCACGGTATCCGGCCCGAAGAATTTGGGCATCTCTTGAAAGAGAATCTCCGCAAGCGTCGCAGGATGGACGAGCGACGGCCCCCCGCCGCCTCTCTTTTCAACGAAGACCTCGCGCCAATTACTGAAACGATGAACGAGATTGAAAACGATGGCCGGCCCGTATCCGGCGATCAATCCAAGCAGACCCACCGCCGCATCCCTCGCCGCCAGCTTCCGCCGAATCGCCAACAGGAACCACAAGGCGGCGACGGGCGCCAGCACCAACTCCAGGCACCACACGCAGAGCCCCGATGCAAGCCCGAACAGGAATGTCTTTGCGGCTCTTGAAGTCGCGCAGGAATCGATCGACCAAAAAAGGCTGACGAGGATGGGAAACGACAGGAAATACCAGGAGTAGCCCCTGACTTGGAAATGCCACTTGAGAAGGGAAGGCGATAAGGCAAACGCCAGGGAGGCCAGCACGGCCGTCCGCGGACCGTATAAGCGAGTCGCCATTCCGTAAAACAAGACCAGGCACGCCAGCGACAGAACCACGATGCAGCTTTTCAACGGAATGACGCCAACGCCGAAAATCGCGAAGGGAACGGCGGCCAGGTAAGCTTCCCACGCCGCACCCGCGTTGTAAGGCTGGCCATACATGTAGAAGGGATAATAGCGCCCTTCCAAGATGTGCTTTCCCATCAGCCCGATGATGGCCTCGTCACTGTGCACGTGCGTCTGCGATGTGAACAGAATGAGAAAACGAGAGACGGCCGCCACGGCCAGAATGCCGAGAAAGAACGCGTGTCGACGCATGATCTATTTCGCGACGGCGTAAAGGATCAGAACAACGGCCGTCCAGAAGAGCGCGACGATCAGGCACACCAGGCCGATCATCGACAGGACCATCGGCCATCCCTTGGTCCAGTAATAAAAAGGGTCAAGCCCCGCCGGCTTCGGGAACAGATAGGCGACCCCGGAAAAAAAGATCAGGGCCCCCAATCCCGCGGGAAAAAAAATCTGATGCCAGTCGGGCACGCCCAGCGTGTCGAATGCGTAGGCCAGTCCCAGGAACCAGGGGACGAGATACAGCGAGCCGAAATGGACCGCCCGAATGTCCCGATAATTCGGCTTTGAGCTTCGCTCCGTAACCCAGATCGATCAACGTCCACAGGATGCCCGTGACGACCATCGAGACGATGTGCAGCGCCGCCAAGATCAAGTAAATCGATCGCATCGACATCGGGTCACTCTTTCGGGAGCCGCTTGACCGCGGCAATCTCGTCGATCGGCCAAGGCCCGCGCTCCACAAGCCGCCGGGTGGGTTCAGCCTCCGTTGACGACAAAACGAGCCGGCCCACTTTGCTTTTGCGGTTGTCGGGGTAGCCGGCATACGCCGCACCGTCTTTGAGAGTGACACGCACCTCGTGCGTCTCATCGACGCCGGCGAGTTGTTCGTGGACCAAGTCGGGAAAGCGGCTCCAGGCCCACGTCCATAAGGTCGCCTGCGGATCGATCCGACCCGCGAGGTCCGCCCATTCCAGTTCGGCCCGTTTCAGATCGGCAAGCGACGCACCCCGACACCAAGGCTTGAGAACCTCTTCAATCCAGGCTCGCCGTGAGGCGACAAGGTCGACGAAGCTATTCACGACATTCGGCTCGGAAGGGCCCAATGGGACCGCCACTTTCCCCTGAATGGATTGGACCGGAACGGGGTGCGGTAATCAATCGACCTGCCGCTGGATCTTCAGCCAGAGTGCACCCGGTCGCGACTGCTTTCCGGTTGGCAGCCCCTACGCCGTTAACGTGTTGATCGTTGGTCCTTGAAGGTTGCCCGGGAGTTTTTTGGGGTATTTTGGGGCGTGAAAAAAGGGGGTGAAGACACCCCAAAAAACTCTGAAGCGCACCCTTGGGCCAGTTTGCCGCGATACGGATCGCGCGGCGGCGAACACCCGATTCATCCCTCTTGCCACCCCCCAACTGTCCAACCGCGTGCCGCTCGCCGCGACGCGTAAATACAACCGCTATACCCTTGATCGAGAAAGAACCGCGAGGCCCGCGTATAATACAATGGGACACCAGAAGATCCCTGCCTACCGCCCAAAGACGGGTCCATTACTCTCCTTTGCTGCCCTCGTCGTAACTTGCTGCCTGCTTCCATTCAGGGTTAACATGGGTATCCATTGATACGTTCGAAGAGAAGGTCGGCTCCTGGCCGCCGGGTGCGAGCGATGAACGGGTGCGAGCGATGAAGTTGATCGGTTCGCGGATTGCCCTGCTCGCCTGCTTGCAACTCACGATCGGGACGTCGGCCCTCGTTGCCGGCGGTGAAAGGCCGGTCGATTTTGCGACGCAGGTCCGGCCCGTCTTTGCCGCGCACTGCGTCAAGTGCCACGGCCCCAAGGAATCGCAATCAGGCCTGAGGCTCGATCGCTTCGCCCTGCTCCGCAAAGGGGGCGACCGTGGACCGGCCGTCATTCCGGGCAAGGCGGTCAAAAGCGTGCTGTTTCAGGCGCTCATCGGCCAAGGCGAGCTGACTCCGATGCCGGCCGAGGCGCCGCGGCTTCCAAAGGACAAAATCGCCCTCATTCAACGCTGGATCGATGAAGGAGCCAAAGGCCCGGCCGACGATCCTTTGCAGACGGGGGCGAAAAAACATTGGGCTTTCGAGCCGATCCGCCGTCCGAGCGTCCCCCGAATTGCGAACGGCGATCTGTCCGACAATCCGATCGACGCCTTCATTCGCGCCCGGCTCCAGACCGAGCATCTCACGCCTTCCCCCGAGGCCGACCGCTCCACGCTCATTCGCCGGCTGAGCCTCGATCTCCGCGGACTCCCGCCCCGCCCGGACGAAGTGCAAGCCTTTCGCCGCGACACGGCTCCCGGCGCGTACGAGCGGCTCGTCGACCGGATGCTGGCTTCGCCCGCCTACGGCGAACGCTGGGGCCGGCACTGGCTCGACCAGGCCCGCTATGCCGACTCGAACGGTTTCACCATCGACAGCCCGCGGTCGATCTGGAAGTACCGCGACTGGGTCGTTTCGGCGATCAACGACGACTTGCCCTTCGACCAGTTCGCCATCGAGCAGCTTGCCGGCGACCTTCTGCCGGGGAAGACGCCCGAGGAAATCGTCGCGACGGGCTTTCATCGCAACACCCTCGTCAACGAAGAGGGGGGGACCGACAAGGAGCAGTTCCGCGTGGAGGCGGTCCTGGACCGCGTCAACACCACCGGCGCGGTCTTCCTCGGCCTGACGGTTGGCTGCGCCAGTGCCATCACCATAAATTCGACCCGATCTCGCAGCGCGACTATTACAACCTCTTCGCGATCTTCAACAATTGCGACGAGCCGACCTTCTCGGTCCCGACCGCGGCCCAGGCGCGACGGCAGGCCGCTCTGGCCCGGCAGATTGCCGAGGCCGAAAAGCCGCTCGCCGCGCACGATCGGCGTCTGATGGCATCGCAACCGGCGTGGGAAAAAGCAATCGCCGCGCCGCCGCCCGTGCGGTGGACAGTTCTGAACCCGGCCGCCGTCCGGACGGAAAAAGGGGCCGTGCTGAACCCGCTGGCCGACCACTCGCTGGTCGTCGATTTCAGCGTGCCGGCCAACGACACGTATCACATCGAAGCCGACGTGCCGGAAAATGAAATCACCGCGATTCGCCTCGAAGCGCTCACGCACATGAGCCTGCCTCTGACGGGCCCCGGCCGCAGCGACGCGGCCGGCAACTTCGTGCTGAGCGAGTTCGAGCTGCGGGCCAAACCGCTCAAAGCGGCCGGCTCCGCCGGAACCGCGTGGCACTCCGTCAAGCTGGCGGCCGCCGTGGCCGACCACGCTCAAGAGGGCTTTCCCGCCGCCCACGCGATCGACGGCGACCGGTCGACCGGCTGGTCGATCGGCACGAAAGTCGGCAGCCCGCACGTCGATCGCGAGCTGATCGTCTTTCCTACGGAACCGATCCGCAACCCCGGCGGAACGCGGATCGAAGTCATCCTGCGGCACGACTATTCCGAACCGAATTTCCTGATCGGTCGCCTGCGCTGAGCGCGGCAAGCGGCCCGGCCGACGCCTTGAAGTTGCCGAATTCGATTCGAACCCTGGCGCTCATCCCGCCGGCAAAGCGAACCAAGGCCCAGCGGTCGGAACTCGCCGCCGCCTTTCGCCAGACCGATCGCGACCGTGCTCCGTTGGCGGCCCGCGTCGACGCGCTCGAAGCGCAGCGCAGCGCGCTGGAACGGGCCGTTCCGACGACGCTCGTGATGCAGGAGCGATCGCATCCGCGCGAGTCGCACGTTTTGATCCGCGGCGATTTCTTGCGGCAGGGGGCGCGCGTCACCGGCGGCGTGCCCGCGTTTCTTCCCCCGCTGCCGGAGAAGACCGAACGCCCGACGCGGCTCGACCTGGCACGGTGGCTCTTCGATCCGGCCAATCCCCTCACGGCCCGGGTGACCGTCAACCGAACGTGGCAGCACTTCTTCGGCGCGGGACTGGTCGACACCGAAAACGATTTCGGCATGCAGGCATCGCCCCCGACGCATCCCAAGCTACTCGATTGGCTGGCCGCCGAACTTGTCTACCGCGGGTGGAGCAGGAAAAGCCTGCACCGGCTGATCGTCACCTCCGCCACGTATCGCCAAAGCTCGCTCCTGCGCGACGACCTGCGCGAGCGCGATCCGGATAACCGCCTGCTCGCCCGCCAATCGCGGATTCGGCTCGAGGCCGAGATCGTCCGCGATGCGGCGCTCGCGGCCAGCGGACTCTTGAGCCACAAGATCGGCGGCCCGAGCGTGTATCCGCCGCAGCCGGAGGGGACCTTCGCGGTGACGCAGCAGAAAAAGGCCTGGCCGGAGAGCAAAGGGGCCGACCGCTATCGCCGCGGAATGTACATCCACTTCTGGCGGAGCAGCCCCTATCCGATGCTGCCGACCTTCGACGCGCCGGAAGGCAACACGACCTGCACGCGGCGAACCCGATCGAACACGCCCTTGCAGGCGTTGACGCTGGCCAACGACCGCGTCTTCGTCGAGATCGCCGAGGCCCTGGCGGCACGCATCTTGCCGCGACCCGGCGACCGACAGGTCGTCACGGCTGCGTCGAGCGTTTTTGGTCTGCCTATCTCGAGAGCCGACCGCGCGGAAGCGACACGCTTAGGCGAGTTCATCGCGGCCCAGCGAGCGTTTTATCATTCGCAGCGGAAACGGGCGGACAAGCCGCCCGTTCCACCCGAAGAGCTGGCCGCCTGGACCGCCGGGGCGCGCGTCCTGTTGAACGTCGACGAATTCATCACGCGGGAATGAACGCGCGTAAACGAGACAGGCTGGCCGATTTCGAGGCCCTGAAAGGGGCAGATTCTAAAGCCCAGGGCGCAGGCTTCCGCAGCCCTGGGATCCCGGACGCATCGAGGACCCACGCAAAAAGCCCTGAAAGGGCGTGACAATCGGCACGCGTCGGGCCGACGAACGTTTCGAGATTTCGCCGATGCGGAATTTGTCCCGCCCCGTTGGGGCTCCGGACGAAAACGGATTTGCCTCGGCTCGCATCCTAGGCCTTCGCTGCGCTGCGACCTGGGCTGTAGGATTACGCCCCCTTGGGGCTGGGAGACACGCTGACTGTCCCGTCTTGTGGCCCTGAAAGGGACAAATCCTAAAGCCCAGGGCGCAGGCCGCCGCAGCCCTGGGATCCCGGACGCATCGAGGACCCACGCGAAAAGCCCTGAAAGGGCGTGACAATCGGCACGCGTCGGGCCGACGACCGTTTCGTGATTTCGTCGATGCGGAATTTGTCCCGCCCCGTTGGGGCTCCGGACGGCAACGGAATTGCGTGGGCTCGAACCCCAGGCCTGCGCTGCGCTGCGACCTGGGCTGTAGGATTACGCCCCCTTGGGGCTGGGAGACACGCTGACTGTCCCGTCTTGTGGCCCTGAAAGGGACGGATTCTAAAGCCCAGGGCGCAGGCCGCCGTAGCCCTGGGATCCCGGACGAATCGAGGACCCACGCAAAAAGCCCTGAAAGGGCGTGACAATCGGCACGCGTCGGGCCGGCGACCGTTTCGAGATTTCGTCGATGCGGAATTTGTCCCGCCCCGTTGGGGCTCCGGACGAAAACGGAATTGCGTCGGCTCGAACCCCAGGCCTCGCTGCGCTGCGACCTGGGCTGTAGAATTACGCCCGCTTGGGGCTGGGAGACACAGGCGGCAACGCTTCAGAAGGATCGTTTTGCAACTTCGACAGCAAAAAGGGATCAATTCCATGAACATCACCGGCAACACAATCCTCATCACGGGCGGTGGCTCGGGGATTGGACGCGGACTGGCGGAGGCGTTTCTTAGGGCGGGCAATCAAGTTGTGATTGCCGGTCGGCGGCGGCAAGCGCTCGACGAAGTGACCGCGGCGAATCCGGGGATGAAGGCCGTCGTGCTCGACATCGAGAACTCCAAAAGCATCGGTGCCGTGGCGTCTCAGATGGCACGCGAATTTCCCACGCTGAATGTCGTCATCAACAACGCGGGCATCATGCGGCCGGAAAACCTGACGGCCCGTCGCCCAGACCTGGCCGATGTCGAGGCGATGGTGAACACCAACCTGCTGGGTCCAATGCGCCTGACGAGTGCCTTGCTGCCGCTCTTAAGACGCCAAGCGCGGTCCACGATTATGACGGTCTCGTCCGGGCTGGCCTTCCTGCCGATGGCCATCACGCCGACCTACTGTGCCACCAAGGCGGCCATCCATTCCTACACGTTATCGCTTCGCTGGCAGTTGAAGGGGACAAGCACCGAGGTGATCGAGTTGATTCCGCCTTACGTCCAGACGCATCTCATGGGGCCCGAGCAGGCCGAGGATCCGCGGGCCATGCCGCTTGGAGATTTTCTGAGAGAGGCCATGCAGATTCTGAAAACACAACCAAACGTCACCGAGGTCTGCGTGGAACGGGTCAAGCCGCTCCGCTTCGCGGCCGAAAGCGGCACGTTCGACGCGGCATTTCAGGGTTTGAACGAATCCGTGCCCGCACCCCATTAGGGGGTCGAGGAGGTAGGGTGGAACCAGCTCGCTCAGCGAGCGCGGCTCGACTGAGCTCGCCGAAGTCCGGCCCACCGCTTTCACGCATGTGCGCCCAAAAGGTGGGCCGGTCCGCCTGTGCGGACCGAGCCGACGTGGCCGCACCCTACGCGCTTCGGGTCTGGAGGCGTTATAATACTGAAACCGTCCGCCGCAGAATTGCGCCGACGGTCGCCTCGATGATCGATCACGCCTGGACCGAAGGAGCACTCTTGCTGCTCCCGCCTGCCGAGGTTACCACTCCGGAGTGAGTCCGATGGATCCCCAACCGAACGTCAACCTCCGCGATCTCACGCGTCGGCATTTCTTTGCCGATTGCGGCGTCGGACTGGGGTCCGTGGCGCTGGCGTCGCTGTTGAGCGAGGGAAAACTCTTTGCTTCTCCCACGGCCGATCGCCGGACCAATCCGCTGGCTCCCCTGCGCGCCGCATTTTGCCGCCAAGGCCAAGAGCGTGATCTTCCTGTTCATGGCAGGCGGGCCGAGCCAGTTGGAGCTGTTCGATCACAAGCCGAAGCTCAATGAGCTCGATGGGCAAGTCATTCCCGCCTCCTTCGTGAAGAACCAGCGTTTCGCCTTCATCAAGCAGGACGCGAAGCTTCTGGGCTCGCGGCGGCATTTTCGCTGCTGGGGGAAATGCGGCGCCGAGATGTCGACGCTCTTGCCCCATCTCGGCTCGGTGAGCTGACGACGTGGCCATCATCCGCAGCATGAAGACCGACGTCTTCAATCACGGCCCGGCCAAGCTCTTCACCAACACGGGATCGCCGCGGTTCGGACGCCCGTCGATGGGGGCCTGGATCACCTACGGCATTGGCAGCGAAGTCGACAGCCTGCCGGGGTTCGTCGTGCTTCTGTCCGGGCCGCGTGGGCCGCGCGGCGGGGCGCCGCTGTGGGGGAGCGGTTTCCTCCCCACGACCTATCAGGGGATCGCCTTTTTGAACGGGGCCGACCCGATCCTCAACCTGTCGAACCCGGCCGGAATCGACCGCCGCGCGCCAGGGAGAGTTCATGGGCGCCGTCCGCGATCTGAATTCGCTGCGGCTCAACCAGGTCCGCGATCCGGAGATCTCCACGCGGATTGCCGCTTACGAAATGGCCTACCGCATGCAGTCGAGCGCGCCGGAGCTGATGGACCTCGCGCGCGAGACAAAGCACACGCTCGAAGATTACGGTGCCGACCCGGCCAGGCCGTCGTTTGCACGCAACTGCCTGTTGGCCCGGCGGCTCGTCGAAAAGGGGTCCCGCTTCGTGCAGCTTTACCACACCGATTGGGACCATCACGGCAACCCGGGCACGAACCTTGGCCAGCCGCTCGACGACCGCTGCCGCGAGGTCGACCGGCCGGCGGCCGCTTTGATCCGCGACCTGAAGCGGCGGGGCCTGTTGGACAGCACGCTGGTGATCTTCGGGGGCGAGTTCGGCCGCACGCCGCAGGGAGAGCCGCGCGACGTGCCGGGCCGCGACCACCACATCGAGGCCTACAGCATGCTGTTGGCCGGCGGCGGCGTGAAGGGGGGGGCCGCGATCGGCAAGACCGACGAGATCGGCTATTTCTCGGTCGAAGACCCGGTGCACGTCCACGACCTGCACGCGACGATCCTCCACTTGTTGGGCTTGGACCACAAGCGGCTCACCTACCGTTTCCAGGGCCGCGACTTCCGCTTGACGGACGTCGCCGGCGAGGTGGTGCACAAGATCCTCGCGTGAGCCGGCCGCAGTTCTTTTTCCTCCGCGGCGAGCTTTTCGCGTCGCCCCCGTCAAGCGTTTAATGTCACAGCCGTTTCGTCCGCCGCGGCATTGGATCGCCCACGGCATTGGATCGCCCACGGCATTGGATCGCCCGGGGCATTGGATCGCCCACGGCATTGGATCGCATTGTCATGCCAGCCAAAAAACGGGTCGCGGCGAAAACCGCGAAAGTCGCCCAGCCCTTGGCGGCGCCGGCTTCTGCCGCTGATCGCGATCGCGATCGCGGGGGGAGGGCTGGTCCTTTACGCCCACGACCGGATTGCTTCACCCGACATCAAGCTGCTCGTTCCCGAACATGGCGCCCGTTGGATTCGCCAGCGCCGACCGTTCAAGCTGACGGCTTGGGGCCCCACCCAGGAAGTCGTTTTTTTTCGCAAGCGCGTGACGGTCCCTGCGGGGACCGACTCGGTCGTCGTGACGGTCCGCGCCCTGCGAGCTTGCATGGTCTATTGGGACCGGCAGCGGGTGCTTGTGGCGGCCAAGCCGGACGAATGGAAGCAACCGCATCCGATCGCGATTAAGGACCTCACCCCCGGAGAGCACACGATCGAGATTTTCGTCGAAGACAGCTTCGGTCCGGCGGCCTTGCTCGTCTATTGCGACGCGCTCGATCTGAAGAGCGGGCCGGGTTGGGAGGAACACGTCTTGGGGGAAGACTGGCAGCCGGCGGCGATGGCCGACGACGTCGAGCCGCCGGCGCTGGCGCGGCCGCTGGATTCGCCGCTTCGCGCTCTGGCTAAATCGCTCTGGTGGCTTGGTCCTTTGTTTCTCGCCGTTTGGGGGACTTTGATTTGGACGACGCGACATGCGGAAGGACGGGGATTGCCGAGCGGGTGGTCTGCCTCTCGCTGCCGCTGGATCGTGCTCGCGGCATGGTTCGTCCTGGCGGCCAACAATTTCCTCAAGCTGCCGGCCGACATGGGGTACGACCTGCCGGCGCACGTCGATTACATCCGCTTTATTGCCGAGCGGGGCGAACTTCCCGACGCACACGACGGCCTGCAGATGTTTCAGGCCCCTGTCTTCTATGCGCTGGCGGCGGCGGCCTATCGAGGTCTCACCTTGTTCGTCGCGAGCAGCACGGCCCTTCTTTGGCTGCGCTGGTTGCCGCTTTTATGCGGAGCGGCGCAGGTGGAAATCTGCTTTCGGGCCGGACGCTGCGTCTTTCCGGATCGGCAGGATCTTCAGACGCTGACGGTCCTCTTGGGCGGCCTGCTTCCGATGAACGTGTATATGTCGCAAACGCTGGGGAACGAGCCGTTGTGCGGAGTGCTGTCGGCCCTGATCCTGCTCTGGGGCTGGCAGGTCCTGCGCGAGCCGGCCGCCGCCGCTCAGCCGCCGCGGCGGCAGTGGCGACTGGGGCTGCTCTTCGGGCTTGACCTGTTGACCAAGATGTCGGCCCTGCTGTTGGCGCCGATCATCGCCGTGGTTCTTGCCGCGGTGAATCGTCGGCGCGGGTACGCCGGAGTATTGGCGGCCTTTGCGCGGTGTTTCGGCGCGGCGGTCGTCGTCTCCGGCTGGTACTACGCCCGCAACTGGTTGCGTTTCGGCAAGCTGCTCGTCGGAGGCTGGGACCCCGTGAGGGGACTTCTCTGGTGGCAGGATCCGGGATACCGCACGCCGTGGCAGATGGTTTCGTTCGGTCGATCGTTGCTGCAGCCGATTCATGCCGGGTTCTATTCGATCGCGGACGGCTTCTTTGCCAGTTTGTGGCTGGACTGCAACTTCAGCGGGCTGAATGACTGGGAGACCCGGTCGCCATGGAACATGACCCTCCTGCTGGCGGCCCCCTGGCCCGCACTCGTGCTGTCGGCCGCCATTGCGGCGGGCTTGCTGCGAGGAGGGTGGTGCCGCGATGCCGGCTTGCGGCACTCGTTGCAGCTCGCGGGCGGAAGCCTGCTCTTGTACCTTGCGGCATTCGTCCTGTTGTGGCTTGAAGTGCCGGCTTTCAGCCAGGCCAAGGCTTCGTACACCCTGGGGCTGACGCCGGCGTATGCCGTGTTGTGCGTTGCCGGCTTGGATCTGCTACCGTCGAATCGCCTGGTTCGATCCGCCGTGATCGCGTTCGTCGTGTGTTGGAGCGTGCTGGTTTATGGCGCGTACTTCGTGGTGTGAGTGCGCGGGCAGCCGGTCGGCCAGCGCGGCTCGCTGGGCTATTCAGCGCCGTCGCCTTCGATGATCGCTTCCGGCGTTGCGACGGCCGATTCTTCGCCGCTAAAATGAGATTTCAGGCCAGCGTCTTGGGCGGCGTTGGCGAGTTTCCGGTCGGACGCTTTCCGGGACCACGCGCGAGCGCGCATGTACCGTTGATGAGTTCCATGTCCTCGCCTCGCAAACTGGCAACGCTCGGCACTTTCCTCGTTCTCATTCTCGCCGCCCTCGGCGGGGTTGTCTGGAGGCTGTACTCGCCAGGCGCCCCTGCGGTCGACGAGGTTCAGCAAGAGCGTAACAAGCGGGCCGCGGTTCGGCTTGTCGAATTGAAGGACAGTTCGCTGGCCGCGCTGGAGAACCGCGATTTCCACGCGGCCGAACCGCCGCTTCTGGAGTTGGCGACCGTGGGCATCGGTGAGCCGGTCGGTTCCAGAAACTGGCTGATCAACCGCATTTTGGTCGTCGGCACAATTGACGAAACGAAGCAGATCAAAGCCTACGCCGAGGCGCTCGAGCGGGCGCGAACCGCCCTCAGCCTGGAATGGAACCTGGAGCGCGAAGGCCCGGTGCGCTTTTACCTGGCCTCGAAAATCGATTTTTTGAGCCAAAACATTCCCCGGCAAATCGAAGACCTGCACATCGCCGTCGGACGCGGGCTGGACAATCCGCTCCTCTGGCACGCGCTCTACGTGGCCGAGCGCGACATCCGCGACGAGTCGTTTCGCGCAGATGGCGAGAACGCACTGAAGAGCCTGTACGAGCTGGTCCCCGACAATCTTTACGTCTTGCTCGAATGGATGGGCGTGCAGGCCCGGCGGAAGGACGCGACGATTGTTCGCACTTTGGACCGGGCGCGCGAGCGGCTGCTTCCCTTTTTGGCCGACGTTCCGGCCGAGTCGCCGATCGCACCCGCCCGCGCAATTGCCGACGCGTCCGCCGCGGCAAAAAAGGGGGATTGGAGCGCGGTGCTTCGCAACGTGACGGCCGTCGCCCAGGTCGGCTCGGTCCAGCCGGCCGTGCGAAACGACAAAGGCCGAGTCGATCGCAGCCTGGTTTGGCTGATCAAGACCGACTTTTCCGACAAGTTTTATCGAGAACACCCGTTTAGCCGCGTGCTTCCGAAAGAGCCGGTCCCCGTCCGCTTTCGCGACGCCGGCCTCGAAGGTCCGTTGGCCGAGTTGAGCGACGTGCGAGACGCGCGGTGCGTCGACTTCGATTTGGAGGGCCGCCTCGAGATCGCCGTTCTGAGAAAATCGGCTCTTGAGGTCTACGGGCGGGCAAGCCCAGTGGGGAACTCGTTGGGGAACTCGGGGGGAACTCGGTGGGGAACTCGGGGGGAATTGGACAAAACTCGCCGCAACACCGCTGCCGGCGGACGGATTCGAGCATCTCCTTTGCGCCGATCTCGACCGGGACGCCCCTGTGCCCGGTACCGACTTTCTGCTCTTCGGGCCGGCTGGCGTGCTCGTTGTCGAGAACCGGCTGGAGGCCGGTGGAAAGACACGCACCTTGCGCACGGTCGAGACGTCCGCGTTGTCGGAGAAGACAAAGGGCGCCGAGTCGGTGGTGACGGTGGACCTCGATCACGACGGTGCTCTCGATCTGGTCGTCGCCAGGAAAGGAACGGGGACATCTTCCGCGCCGCATCCCGGAGCCATTTCCGTTTGGCGGAACCTGGGCCGGAGGCAGTTTGCCGACGTGACGCCCCGCTCCGGCCTCGTGCAAGCACCGCTGACTGCCCGCTCGCTCGCCGCGGTCGATTGGAACCACGATTTCGACATGGACGTGTTGCTGGCCGGCGGTGGTCCGTCGCCGGCCGGCGTGGGATTTCTGCAAGGGGCCGGAGAGGGTCGATTCCGCCTCCAACCGCTCGCGCCGCACGACCCGGTCTTTCAAACGGCGATGGTCCTCGCGGTCCTCGACGCCGACGCCAACGGCTCTTGCGACGTGTTGGCGGCGGGTCCGGCCGGAATGGCCCTTCTGCGGACGTCGAGCACTCAGCCCGGAGAAGTGAACACATGGCCCACGGAGGCCGTTTCCGATTTTCCCGCCAGCGACCTGCTCGTTTTGGATTACGATAACGACGGCTGCCAGGACGTGATCGGCTGGAATGGCGAGGCGGTCCGCTGTTTTCATGGCGTGGGCGACGGACGCTTCGAGTCGGCGACCGACGTCCTGCCGGCGAGTCTCAAAGCGATCCTCTCCGCGGACTGCGGAGACATTGATGGCGACGGCGACATCGACCTGCTGGTGGTCGCGTCCGAGGGCGGAGGCGGCCGCCTCCATCTCCTCCGGAACGAGGGCGGAAATGCGAACAATTGGATCGACGTGCCGCCTCTCCGGAGGGTCCGCCGCCGCGGAACGCTCGAAGGAAAACAGGTCCTGCGCCGCCGGAATCGGATCGACGCTTCAGCTCAAAGCGGGTGTCGTCTGCCAGTCGCAAGTCGTGTCAGGTCCCGTGACGCACTTCGGTATCGGCAAGTTGGAATCGGCCGACGTCCTTCGAATCGTCTGGCCGACGGGCACCCCGGCCGACGTCTTGGAGCTCGCCAAGAACCGGGTTGTCCGTGCCAGCCCTCCGCCACGCGGTTGGCGTTGACCGCGGGGGCAGCTATTCTGGTTGTGTGGCACGGGCGCGTTCTCCGCCCGTGTCTTTGTCATCGGCGTGGTGGAATGGATACTGGCAGTCCGCCCTTGGCGGACCCGTGTCACCCGAACACGTGAGGAGTGGGTCGTGCGAAGAGGTCGATGTGTTTGGGGACGGCTTGTCTGGAGCGCGGCGGCCATCGCGCTCTTTGCCGCCATCGGCGAGGGCCGGCTGCGGGCCGACAGATTTTCACTATCCGCTCAAGCCGGCGGCGGCCGACAACGGCCCGGTCTATGTCGCCGATCTCCGGCTGCCGGGCATTCTGGTCGTCAAGGACGGGCGGATCGAGACGTACTTTGCGGCCTCGAAGAAACTCGGAACGCCGCTGTGCCGCATTCGCTCCCTGGCCGTGGACCATAACGGCAAAGTGCTTGCCGGCGACACGGCGACCCGCGAAGTCTATCGCTTCGACGAGCCGGGAAAGCCCACCCCCCTCATCAAGGGGGCCGAGGCGGGCATTGGGATGCCCATGGCGATCGCCGTCGACGGGAAGGGGAACATCTTCGTCGCCGACCTGGAGGCCCACTGGATCTGGAAGATGCCGCCCGCGGGCGGGTCTCCCAAAAAGTTTGCGGAGGTTCCGGCGCCGCACGGCATGACCATCGACGCCAGGATCGGCTGTGGGTCGTCTCCGGCTCGAATGACCAGCTCCTCCGCGTCTCGCCCGATGGAAAGGTCGAGGTCGTGGTCTCCGGAAGGCCATTTCAGTATCCGAACGACGTGGCCCTTGGACCGGACGGCACCGCGTACGTCAGCGACGGCTATGCCAAGAACGATCTGGAAAATCGCGCCCGGCGCGAAGCCGCAGGCCTGGATTACCGGGCGCCGCTCGTCAACCCCGTCGGCCTTGCCTGGCACGCTGGAAGCCTGATCATCGCCGACCCGAACCCCAAATCGAAAAAAGGCCAGGTCTACAAAGCGGACGCCGCCGGCAAGCTTTCACCCCTTGTCGGCAAGTGACGATGACGAGGTTTGAGAGGGCCTGGCCGAGTCGACGTTTTTTGACCTCGGGCTTTGGACGTTGGACCTTCGCCCACCTCGTCCGGCGACGCGGCGAAGTTGATGGAGTGGAATTGGGCCGCGCGGCACGAATCGTAGACGAGGATCACGTCGCCCAGAGGCACGTTGCCGGCAACGTCGAGGATCACACGACTTTCGCTCGCCGCACCGGCCAGTTCGCGCAGCACTCCGTGGAGCGCGGAGAAGTCGTCGTATTTGCGGCCATCGAGCTCCAGGAGACGTTCGCTTTTTCGCCGCGTTGCGTGCCAGGTGAATCCAGAGGTCGGTGGACCGCTTCGGGGCCGCAGCCGTCTCCGCCGCCGACACGTTGCCGGCCGAAAGGACCGTGGAGAGGCTCTGTTCGGCGACTCGGCCGCCGGAGGCCAGCACGAAGAAAACCAGCAACTGAAACACGACGTCGACCATCGGAGTCACCGTGCGATCAAAATCGCAGACCGGTCCGTTGCGGGCTGTCGGAACGCGCATCTGTCGTCTGGCTCCGACGCGGGGGCATGGCACCCGCGGAAATTACTTGCCGCGGACGGCAAACTTCAAATTGTGACTCCGTGACGGGCACAGGCGAGAATCAGCGGCTTGACGTCCGCATACGGGACCGATTCGATCGGCCCGCACGCGGACTTCGCAGCCCGCCGGATCATCGCCGGAGCGTTCGGCCACCAGCCGGTCGACGTCGTTGCCGGCGGATCTCTTCTCCCGTGACGAACATCCGGCGATCGGCATTCATCGTGATCACCAGCCGACGCGCGGATGCCGTGTCGTGCGCGTCGAATTGGCCGGCCTGCGGCAAGACGACCGGCGCGGCCGTCTCCTTCTTCGCGGCCAGGCTGGCGAGGCTGAAAAAGACGATCAGGTTGAAGCAGATGTCGATCAGCGGCGTGATGTTGAACCGCACGCCGGAATTCGCGCGTTCGGCCGGGAACCTTCATGCCGACTTCTCCCGCTCGATCGCCACGGAGGGGAACGCCGGCCGGCCGTAATCGCCTGCCGCCCGCGGTTGCTGCAGTTGCAGAGCCTTGCGTCGCCGGGCAGCCTGGGCCCGCCGATAGTCGAGGAACAGATGGTCGGCCATCTGCGAGCAGGTGCTGACGCCTTCGTCCACCCGGTTGCGGAAATAGGCGAAGGCCGCGTAAGCGGGAATGGCGACCGCCAGACCCATGCAAGGTCGTCACCAGCGCCGTCGAGATGCCCGGAGCGAATTCCGTGACCTGGACGTTCGCCTTCGACGCAAATTCCGAAAAGGCGATCATCATGCCCCAGACCGTTCCCAACAGTCCCAGCATCGGCGCCAGCGTGCCGATGACCGAGAGCGAATCGATCTTGCGGTAGAGCCGGGCCGCGTATTGGGCACAGGCGTCTTCCATCGCCTTTTCGATCGAGCGCATATCCCGGAGCCGATCTCCGTCAGTCCGGCCGCCAGCACGAAACCGAGCAGGCTTCCGTCGTCGCGGCACAGCTTGGCCGCGATCTTGAATTGCCGCTCGTGCATCAACTGGTGGACCTGTTCGAGCCAGCTTCCGCGGATTGAGCGGCGTTGGCCCGCAGCGAAACAAGATGCTCGATGCACCAGGGCGACCATGGCCACGCTGAGTGCCGCCAGCACGACGCCGACCACGCCCCCGGCCTCGAAAATTGCCGCACGTTGAGATTGGCACGCCAGCCGTGCGGCCCGTCGTCGGCCCACGCCAGCTTCGGCAGGGCCACCAGCAGCACGACCGCCAGCAGCCAGATCCGGCCGCGGAAACCGACCGCTCTTTTTGACAGTCGATTTCAATCGTCGCAAATGAACATGCTTAGCGTCCCGGCAAAGAGGACGAATCGGCCTCGGCGGCCGGCTTGGCCGACGAGCGGGCCTCCGGCAGGGGGAGGCCGGCCTTCCGCAAATCGCTTCACGTTTTGGTAGGCGAATCGCCGTTGTTTTCGGCGGCCAGCTTGCGGAGGAAGTCGGCCGCCGCGTTGTCGTGCATGCCGAACTGGACGCAATGGATCCGCGACAGGCCCGCGTTCAGCCGGCGGATTTCTTCCATCTCCTCGGGCTTCATGGCCGGTTCGCCCGCATCGGTCAGAAAATAAGATCACGTCGGGATGCAAGCCGAGGGCCAGCTCCAACGCGGGAAGATGCAGCGTGCCGCCGTCGGGCTGAACCTCGGCGATGAATTGGCCGGCCAGCCGGCGATTCGATTCGCTGGCCGGAAAATACTGAAAATCGGTCTTGCCGGGAGCCTTCATCCATTTTTGGTCGAGGTTGTAAAAGACGATCTGAAACTGCTGCGACCGTCTTGAGCGAGCGCGAGGCTCGACAAAAGCTCGTTTTTGGCGGCCTGCATGGCGTTGTAGCTGAACATGCTTCCCGAACAGTCGATCACGTAGACGAATTTTGCCCCGGCGTCCCAGATGCCGAAGAACGGCGCCGTTCCATACGATCCGCGTCGTCCGCCGCCGCTTCCCGAGTCCGCCCCTTCCCGTTCCGCCTGCCCGCGTCGCGTAAGCCAGTCCGTCCCATCGGCCCGAATGGACGGGCTGTTGCGCGACAGGAGACGCTTCGCCGTTGGTCGGTGACGGCGATGGAACCGGCGGTGCTTTCGTTTCGGCGATCGGCGGTTCTACCGCGGTCCCCGGTCCGATGATGGGAGCCGGCTTGGAGACTGGCCACGGAAGCAGCCAGTCGGCATGTCGGGATCGCGGCGGGAATTGCGGGTGCGGGACTGGCTCTTTGGCGACGATCAGGGGCCGTTGCTGGCGATGTCACGGGCGTCGGCTGGCGCTGGAGCGGTTCTCTGTTTCGCGGCGGGCTCGCCGACTTCGTCCGGAGTGCGGGCCGACTTCGCCGCCTCCGCGTCCCTTCGCTCCGTCACCGGAGTGTCCGACGTAGATTCCGATCCGGCGAAAGTCCCCGTTCGGATCGCCGACGATGCCGCCGCTTCGAGCCGGAAAGCGTCGCCGCCAGCACAACAATCAGTCCGCCGTGCAGCACAAGCGACAACATCCAGCTGGGAACGCAGCCGTCACCGCTCTCGATGGCGGAGCGCTTGCCGTTCTCGAACTCGTTGGAAGTCGAGAATCCGACATGACCGCCTCGACAGCCGGCGTGCCACGGACGACTTGTCCGCCAGTGCTTTCCGGCCGCGGATGACTGTTGGGATTGTGGACTGTTTGATTGTGGTCGGATTGCGGGCGAATGCCCGAGGAGTGAGGAGCAGGGGCGGCAGTTTAGGCGTCTTGGGAAAATCAGTCAACACGAATTGCGGCTACGACCCCTGGGGAGGGCGAAGCTCCCTGCTGAGCCGATTTCTGACGCGTTTTGCTCCTGGCGTGGCTCGGCAGGAGCGTCGCCCCTCCGCTACGACGCCTCGAAAATCGGCTGGTCGAGCCCCCCTCTTCGACCGCCTCGATCTCCACCTTGGCGGCACACCGCGGGCACACAGCCGACAAAGGCGTCCTGGGCCGCGTTCAGATAGGCGCGGACATAGGTTCGGCAGCATTTCATCAGCACGCCGACGAACTGCCGCGGCTGCGGACGCGGCCCCTTCGGCTGGGCCAGCCTGTGTCCAGCTGGGGGAAGGGCGTCTCATCCATGAGTTGCACGTCGACCTGTTGCGGGGTTGGATTTGTAGTTTGCCTCGGCGGGCCGGGCAACAGCAGTCTGGGCTCGCCAAGGCGTCGGTCGACGCCGAGACCGGCCGTCCATTAAAATCGGCGTTGGGTTGCCGCTCTGCCGAGCAACCTTGAATTCCCGCGTCCGTTCTTTCAGAATGCGGCGTATTCGAATTCCTGAGTGGAAACTATGTCGATTGAAATTGCCGAAAAGCTGAAGTCCCAGCTCACGGATAAATACGTCGTCGTCAAGCAGGGGGTTCCCGAGCTGCGACGATTCGCATCGCTGACCGGCCGTCGTGAAAACGGTCAATATGAGCGGACGGGCCCTGGTCGAATTCAATGGGCCGGTCGATATCGGCTGGTACGATATCGATCCGGAATATCTCGCATCGTCGAGGCTCCTGCGAAAAGGCGGCGCCGGAAAAACATGCCGCTCCGGCGAAAACGGCGGAGGCAGCCAAACCCGCAGCCGCGGCGGCGAAACCGTCGGAAGCCGGGGCAGCCAAGCCGGCCGGGAAGAGTCCGCTCGAGATGGCCCGCGCCCAAGGGGCCGGCAGTGCTGCGGCACCGGCCGCCAAACCAGCCGCGGCTCCGGCCGCAGGCGGCGGTGCACCAGCGGCAAAGAAGCTCTCACCGTTGGAATTGGCCCGGCAACAGGGAGCCGGGAAGTCCGCCGGGATCCCCGCACCTGCGAAACCCGCCCCCGCACCTGCGAAACCCGTCCCCGCAGCGGTCTCGCCCGCGGTCGCGCCCGCAGCCGCGCCAAAGGCGGAGCCCGCAACTCCCGCTGCATCTCCGGCGGCCGTCTCATCGCCGCCCGCTGGAAAAAAGCTCTCGCCGCTGGAACTGGCTCGCATGCAGGACGCCGGCAAGGCCGCGCCGCTGTCGGCGTCGGCTCCGGCCCCGGTCAAGGCGGCGGCCCCGGCGCCAGAAACACTGGCGACTGCTGTCGAAGCGGCGGCTCCCGCTCCTTCCGCAGCACCCGCGGCGCCGGCGTCAAAACCGGCAGCAGCCGCTCCCGCCGGCGTTCCCGGAAAGAAGTTGTCGCCGCTGGAGCTCGCCCGCCAGCAAGGTGCGTTCAAAGGCGACAACGGCTAACCGCCAGCCCGAGTCCATGTTTCTCATCCGGAAGGCGCGGTCGCCGTCCACCGCCCGACCCTCTTGCCAAAGCCCGCGCGATACGCTGATATTGGGCAAGGACACACTGCGCGCGCCGAAAGTCATTTGAAGTGCGAACGTCGACCTGCGGCTTGAACGGCTTCCATCGGATTCTGTTGTTTGCTCGCGGTGCTCTTTGCACTCACGCGCGCAGTTTGGGCCGGCGAGCCTTCTCCGTCCGCCCCCGGGGCACGGAAAACAGCGGTCGCTGGCCACGCACCGGGAAATTCTGTATCGCCCGGCTTATCAGATGGGGCGGCATCTGATCGGTTACGAAGTGCAAAAGATCCTCGCCGCGGTCGATTGGTTCGCGAAATCGCCCATTCCGCGCGAGAACCGAATAAGATCGGAGTCGTCGGTTATGGCGAAGGAGGGTTACATGATTGCCCAGCACCGACAACTGCTGAAATGGCGAGCCTGCTCTACGCGGACCTCGGTCTGAGCGACCGCACCCGCTACGCTTATTGGCCTGCCTGGCATCCGCGTCACCCCTACACCCATCGACAGACGTTCGATTTCCTGCACGAACAGTTGCACTGGCCGCACCGGCCGTCGGAGGAATGACCGTGGCATTACGACGCGTCAGAAAGTCAATTCCTTGTGTAAAAAGTCATCCGGGGCCGCCCCGCGAAAGGTACTCGATCGTGTTGAGCCGCCTGACTGCTTGCTGCCTCGTCGTTGGACTGGCGACTTTATGTTCCAACGGTCTCTCGGCCGACGCGCCGCGTTTGTCGATCGCGACATTTCAGGTCGACGCCACGCCCCCGATCGGCAGCCCGCTTTGCAATGCGGCCGTTAAACCCGTCAAAGAGATTCTCGATCCTCTCAGCGCCCGCGGGATTGTGCTCTTGGGGAGCGGACGGCCCATCGTGCTCTGTGCGGTGGATTGGGTCGGGATCGCCAACGGCGGCATACGATGCCTGGCGCAACGCTTTAGCCGAGGCCGCCGGCACGTCGCCCGATCGCGTCGGCCTCCACACGCTTCATCAGCACGATGCGCCCGGATGCGATTTCGAGGCCGAAGCAATCCTTGCCGCTCGCGGCATCTGAGTGGCAGCATGTTTCACGTGGCCTTCGCCCGCGAAACCATCGAGCGCGCGGCCGCCGCTTGCCGCGAGGCTTTGAAACACGCCGCCCCCGTGACGCACATCGGCCTGGGCCGCGGCGAAAGTCGAAAAAGTCGCATCGACCCGCCGCCCGCTCGGCCCCGACGGAAAGGTCAAATTCATCCGCTGGAGCGGCGGCAACAATGCCCAAGTTCGGGCCGAGCCCGACGGGATGATCGATCCGTACGTGGCGCTGGTCAGCTTCTGGAACGACGACCGGCCGCTGGCCGTCTCTCACGTATTATGCGCACGCATCCCATGACGTTTTACGGCCACGGGAGCGTCAGTGCGGATTTCGCCGGCGTGGCTCGCGCGCTGCGCGAAGCGGCCTTGCCCGACGTCGTGCACATCCATTTCGACGGGGCCGGCGGCGACGTGACGGCCGGCAAATACAACGGCGGCACGCCGGCCGATCGGCGAACGCTGGGCCGAGCGCCTGGCCGCCGGCATGAAAAGAGCCTGGGAATCGTCGCGGAAAGTGCCCATCACGGCCGACGACGTCGACGTGGCGCACGATCGAAGCCGCGTTGCCGCTCAACCCGAATCTGCCAGACGAAGCGGCCCTGGTGCACACGCGTGGACAGCAAGAAAACTACCGGTCATGTACCGCGTCCGCGCGGCCATCGACCTGGCCTGGATCCGCCGCGCGGCGGCCGGACACAAGATCGAAATGAGCTGCCTCAAGCTGGGCTCGGCTTACATCCTGCACATGCCGGGCGAGTTGAGCGTCGAATATCAATTGGCCGCCCAGAAGATGCGGCCGCACGATTTCGTCTGCATGGCAGCCTACGGCGACTACGGTGCCGGCTACATCTGCATGGCGGCCCACTACTCGCAGGGAGGCTACGAGCCGACCGCCTCGCGCGTCGGCCCGGCCGTCGAAGGTGTCCTGTTTGCCGCGATGAAAGAACTGCTCAGATGATCGTCTCCAAGCCTTCGCTTGTGGACTTCTTGCGGCGGCGCTGCTCGTGCTGCGGCGTGCGCTGCGGCGGCGGATATCTCCGCCCTCAACCAGCACTTCAACGATCCGGGCAAATCCATCGCGCCCTGGATGTTCGTGCCGAAATCGAACATCAAGGAGTTCTCGACCGAAGAGCATCCCGGCCTGGCGATGATTCATCGAAGCGGGCCACGGGCAGGACGTCAAAGGCATCCTGGAGAAGCCGATCCGCATCGGCGACTACCGCCTGCCTTGGGAATTCCAGACCGTCGTTCGTGCAGAGCTTCAACCTGACGGCCGGCGTGGGGGTCAAAACGCAGGTCAATGCGGCGATTGGGCTCAACGTGGCGGTCACGTTTTCCGATCCGTCGACCTGGCCGCGCGACCGGACCAAGCGGCCGCCGCAAACGCACGAGTTTCAGCTCTTGGACGTGCACCTCGGCTCCACGGGAGAGGCGGGGATTGGCCTGCCTCAGTTTTCGACCGAGCCGCATCCCGAAACGTACCTCGTCTGGGGCCGCGGCGACTTGGGTCATACGGTGATGGGCGACTGGCGGATTCCCTATGTGTGGATTGGCGACGGAGCCAAATACGCCGGGCCCGCCAGCCCGCAGCTTTTCTTTCGCTGCGTGGTGATGAGTCCCGACGTCGCTGGCCGTCGGCATCAAGTTCGAAGCGTCGCACGGCTGGAACATGCGGACGATCGACTGCTCGGAGTACGGCAAAATCACCGGCGTGTGGGAGATCGGGCCGATCATCTCGGCCGACCGCTGGATTCCCGACGTCTTGTGCCGCAACCTGCCGCAGGTGAAAGGGCCGCACCCGCTTTTCCTGGGGAACGGCGCCTCGCAAATGACGACGGTCCATTCGCCCAAGCCCGAGCCGCCCAACCCGGCCTACGAGTACTACGTCGACTATTGCGTGTTCTTCGGCTCCAGTCCGCGGCCGTTCGAGGAGTTCTCCGACGATTTCAACATCCTCGGCTATCTCGGCCAGTGGCAGGTTCAGGAGCAGTGCACGCTGATGGACACGCACTCGCATCCGGGCTACCTGATGTTGAAATTGCTTGGGCCCGGACCTCGGCACCGGATTCGCGGCGGCCGGCGGCTCGTCGCTGAAGCTTTCCGATTACCCGCCCCCCTGGGAGATCGAAACGAGCTTCATCCCGCCCGACGATTCGGGCCCCTGGAATTACTGGATGAACTTCATTGTGTTCGACAAACAGGGACACAACCGCGGCATGTGGACGCCGGGCGTCGAGAACGATCCCAAGGCGAAACGGCACCGGCCATTTCCCGGCGCGACTTTCAAGCTCCGCTTCCCGAGCGAGGTGCCCGAATCGATCCTGGCGCACAAGCCGCTGGCCATGTTGATCCAGTGCCTCGACGCCTCGCACGTGCGGCTGGGCTTCCGCGCGACGCCGGCCGATCCGTGGTTTCTCTCCGAGATCTACGACACGAAAAAGGACCTGGGCTTCGAGATCGGCGAATTCGGCATGCACTGCTGGAGCACGACCTCCGGCCGCTCCTGGGGCAGCCGACCCGGGCGGCCCGATGTACCAGAAATTCCTGATCGACTACGTCCACTATCGCTACGGACTCTCCACGCCAGCGGTCGACGCCGCTGGGCGGAAGAATCGGCGGTTCGCTTCCCCGGCCAGATAGTGCGGCCAGATGCTCGTTGAGCTGATCGATCAGGAAAAGTGGGCTCGACGGCGTCGAGATCCTTTCGCACAACTCTCAATGGCGGACCGTCCGTCGTGCGCTTGCCGCAGTTTGTCGTGTTCCATACGATGAATGGCACACGCACGTCGACGGCTACGAACGTGCCGACCCGCCCAATCTTGCCTCTTCCCGAAGAGCACGCGAGCAGTGCCCATGCCAAGATCGAAACGGCTGCTTCTCCTCGCAAGTTGCTTCCTCGCCGGTGTTCCCGCGGCCGTTTGGGCGGCCGGTCCCCCGCCGGCCGGTTCGCCGCCGCCGAAAGAACGACAGATCGCTTTTCCAGGGGCCGAAGGGTTCGGCCGTTTCGCCCGCGGCGGCCGCGGGGGTGACGTGTACCATGTCACCAACCTGGAGGACAGCGGCCCGGGCTCGCTGCGCGAGGGGATTCGCTCTGCGACCGGCCCGCGCACGATCGTGTTCGACGTGTCGGGGACGATTGAGCTGAAGAGCATGCTGAAAATCCGAAAGTCGTTCCTCACCATCGCCGGGCAGACCGCGCCCGGAGACGGGATTTGCCTCAAGGATCGGACGTTCGAGATCGATCACGCCTGCGCACCTGATCGTCCGCTACCTCCGCTGCCGCCTGGGGGAAAAGAACAAGCCACCCAACTCCGACGATGACACCATGAACACCGAAGACGTGGAGAACATCATCTTCGACCATGTCACGTCGTCCTGGGGCATCGACAGCAACCACGATCTGCGCCGTGTCGCAAACGTCACCCTGCAATGGTCGATCTGCGCCGAGGCCCTCAATCACAGCACGCACAAAAAGGGGGCTCATGCGATGCTGGCGTCGTTCCGCGATCTCACCGGCAACATCTCGATTCACCACAATCTCTTCTGCAGCAGCCGGGACCGCCATCCCACCCTGGGCAGCGGAGAGAAGACAAAGCCCGGAATGATCATCGACTACCGCAACAACGTCGTCTACAACTTGTCCGGCGCGACAAACCTCGGCGACGCCCACATCAATTTCATCAACAACTACTATCGCCCCGGTCCCGACACCCGCGAGGGAAACCACCCCCTGGCCACGAAGGTCGGCAGCGAAGATAAACTCAAGGTCTTTTTGACCGGAAATATCTTCGAGGAGAATTCCGCCGCGACGAAGGACAATTACCTGGCGATCACCTTCGATCGTTGGGGGGAGCCCGGTTATCGCCACATGTCGATGGCCCGAATCCGCGCCGATCACGAGTTCGACGTCAACGGGGCCAAGCCGCTGACCGAATCGGCGACGGAGGCCTACGAACGGGTGCTCCAGAGCGCCGGCGCGTCGCTGCATCGCGACGCGGCGGATGAGCGGCTGGTGAAGGGCGTCCGCGACCGGACGAATCGGCTGATCGATACGACGGACCAGGTCGGAGGCTGGCCGACGCTGAAGAGCGTGCGGCCCCGGTCGATACCGACCGCGATGGCATGCCGGATGACTGGGAACGCAGCCACGGTCTCGACCCCAACGATCCGAACGACCGCAACGGCGACCGCAACGGCGACGGCTTCACGAATCTCGAAGAGTATCTCAACAGTCTCGTACAGAAATAATCGCCCGCGCCGGTCTGCCGCCGCTCAATCGCCGCGAGGGACGCTGTCCCCACCAGAAAACGACGTCGCGATCGGCAGGCCAATAGCACAGGATGGCAAGAGTGAAGTTCCCTTGCACGATCGCGCGCTTGGCAATGGCGACTGGTCGGTGCGGCATGTGAGTCCGAATCTGGGGACCGTGCAGGTCGCCGCCCGATCGCAGGAAGAAGCGTTCGAGAAAATGCGCGGCGAGCTGCGTTACCGGCTCGAAATCTGCCCGTGCACCGGCGAATTGTATCAAGACGTGCAGATCGAGATTTCGCACCAGGCCGGAGGGTAATTCGTGCAGCCTCCCGGCGATCGTGCGCATTCCGTCATCGTCCAGCGCCGGGACGACTTCGTGCGTGAAGAGCTCCAGGCTGTGCAGCCAGCGGTCGCGGTCGTCCCAGTCGTGCGCCACGAGGACCAGCGTGCCGAAGTCGCCCACGCGGTCCCGCAGGGTGCGGAGTTGCCGCGTGACCTCCGGCGGGTCGCCGACGATGAGCACCTCATCGAAGAAATAATCGAGATTGCAATCGTCGTCGCTTTGGTTCGCGTTGCGCTTCCACATGCCGACGCCCGGGCCCGCGGTTCGTGAGATCGAAATGTACTGAATGCAGCGGCCGAGTGAATTCGTGCGGGCCAGGCGCCGGGCTTCGGCCGTCGTGTCGGCCACGTAAATGTTCCGGGCGAGGCGCCAGTCGGCAGGAGACGCGCCGGCGTCCCGCCCGCTCGGCAGCCGCCCGATAGGTGGCCCACTGCTGGACGAGCACCTCGGCCGAAATCATGTGATGGCTGAAGAGCGAAAATCCGCGGGCGGCGGCTTTCTCGATCCCCGACCGACTTGGGGCTGATGCTGGGGACGGCAATCGGCGGATAGCGGCTTTTGCAGCGGCTTGTGCAGTGCGCGTCAGTCCCATTTCCGGGTCGAGGTTCCGCTTGAGGCAGACGTTCCAGAATTTGCCCGAGAACTCGTAACGGCGGATCGCTCGTCCAGATCTTGAGAATCATCTCCACCGCTTCGCCGACGCGGGCCGCCGTCTCTTGCGGATTGACGCCGTAAACTTCCATGTCGGTCGGGATCGCCCCGGGTCCGAAACAGACGTTGAGCCGGCCGTGCGAGAGGTGGTCGAGGAACGCCAGCCGGTTGGCCACGTGGACCGGATGATGGTATTGCAGGCAGACGGGCGCGGGGCCGAAACGGATGCGCGCTCGTCATCGCCACCGCCTTGGCGATGAAGATTTCGGGCATCACGATGTTCTCGATGGCCGAGGTGTGATGCTCGCCCACCCAGAACTCGTCAAAGCCTAGCCGATCGCACTGGACGGCCAGATCCAGGTCTTCATCGACGCACTGCATGAGCGGTTTGGCCCGATCGTGAATCGGCATGACGAACATGCCCAGGCGCAAGGCCGGTCGCGTCGAGTCACCCATGGGCGTGTTTTCCAGGGAAGCCGGCTCCGTCGTTGCACTGGTCGCACGAGGGTCTACACTAGCGGAGTGCTGCTGAATGTCAATTTGTCCGTTCCGGGACGCCGACATTTCCTTCCCTTCTTCCGCAGCGAACCAAGAGGAGATTTCTCATGGGCGCTCATGTCCGAAAACTTGCGGGCAGTTTGATGGTTCTGACGCTCGGATTCCTGGTCGTCGCGGCCGCGCAGACGGGCGACGAGACGCCCATCGGCAAGAAGTGGTGGCCGTCGCGCTGGGGTGCCGACGATCAGCGCGGGGCGGCCCACCTGATGACGCCGCAGAAGGTGCTGGAGGGAGCGTCGCTGATCCGCACCGGCAAGGTCTATCAGCTCGGCCATGTCTACGAGCGCGAGATGCCCACCTTCCCGTTCCGCACCTTTCGGCTGACGATTCCCGCGTTCCGTGCCGCGCCGCGGGCCCAACATGCAGGTCGGGCGCGACGAGTTCTTCGTCGGCGAGATCGGACAGATGGGAACGCAGATGGACGGTCTGGGCCACGTCGGCTGCCGGCTGCCCGATGGAGACACCTATTACAACGGCTTCAAGTCGCAGGACTTCGAGGACGCCTACGGCCTGAAAAAGCTGGGAATCGAGAACGCGGGAGCCTTCTTCACCCGCGGCGTGCTGGTCGACGTGGCCGGTGCCAAGCACGCGGACCGGCTGCCCGTCGGCTACGAGATCTCGCTCGACGAATTTCAATCGGCGCTCGAACGGGAAAAATTAACAATTCGCCGCGGAGACGTCGTCCTCGTGCGGACCGGCCACACAAAGCTTTGGAAGAAGGACAACGACACCTACAACTCGGGCGAGCCGGGCATCGGCCTCGAGGCGGCCAAATGGCTCATCGCGCAGGACATCGCCATGCTCGGTTCCGACAATTGGGGAATCGAAGTCGACGCCCCCGGCCGCAAGCGGCCGATCGAAGTCCATCAATGGATGATCACGAAGAACGGCATCTACTTCCTCGAAAACCTCGACCTGGAGGAGCTGGCCGCCGACAAGGCGTACGAGTTCGCGTTCATCTTTGCACCGCTCAAATTAAAGGGGGCGACCGGTTCGCCGGGAAACCCGATCGCCGTCCGGTAGAACGAGGCTCTCGATCGGATCCCTGGGAGGGCGGACGCATTGAGTTCGAAGCGGGCGAGCGCGACGGCCGAGGCGATGGCGCCTAGGAATGGCGTCGACGCATGTCGCGGGAGAAAAGGAGCCATGAACAAAGACACGTTCATTCGGCGCGTGCTTTGGGCGACCGCCGTTTTCAACTTGGGCGGCGGGCTGTTGTTCGCCTTTCCGTCGTCGGCACTCGGCCAGCTCGCGGGGCTGCCGGTACCCGTGCCACCGGTCTATGCAGCCCTCTTGGCGTTCTTCGTCATCCTCTTCGCCGGCGCGTACGCCTGGCTGGCGCTGCAACAGAACATCGATCGGCCGCTGGTCGCGTTTGCCGCCATCGGCAAGGCGGGTGCATTTGTTCTCATCTTCGCATTCTGGTCGATTGGTGAAGTGCCCGCCCGCAGCCTGTTGGCCATTTTGGGCGATCTGATTTTCGCCGGTCTCTTCTTTTGGTGGCTATTCGGGCGAGGTTTCGGCGGGCCCGCGGGGTGAACCCGCGAGCCCGTCGCACGTCGATCCTCCGGGCGGGCCATTTCTTCTCACGATGCCGGCTCGATGAGGTACGTCTTGCCGTCCAGGACGACAAGGACAGGGCCGTCGAGGGCCAGGTATTTGGCAAATCGGCCGTTCTCTGCGCGGCCAGGGCGAAGTAGGCGTCGCTGAACGGCTTGATCCGAGTCGGATTCTTTTCGCCCTCGGCCGTCACATCGGCGTCGCGCCAACGGTCGTTCTTCCAGTAGAACGTCTTTTCGCCGATGGTTTGAACCGGTTTTCGCTCGGCGAGTCCGTCGCGGTCGCTGCTGTCGTCCTTGCTCATCGAAGGAACCCCCTGGCCGAAGGAAGAGGCAGCCGCAGGACTCGTGGGGGTGGCGGGCGATGCAGCCGCCGCCTTGCGTCCGAACCACAAAACCCCGCCGCCCATTCCGCCGCCCATTCCGCCACTCATTGGCACCGCTCGCGGCGCCGCCTGAATCTCCCTTTAAACGCGCGTTGAGCGACACCCTTCTCGCCCCCTGAAACACTTAAGTTTCTGCAGAGATTGAACCGCTTGTATTTGAACTTGTTGGCGGTCCGTGAGGTCGACGTGCTCGTCGGCCAGAAACGACGTGTACGGCGTCATGATGCCGTGCTTTTTTGAAAGCTCGACCAGCTCGTCGACCAACTCATGGTTTTGTCCGTGCAGGTCGATCTCGTCGATCAGCTCGCCGATCCGCCGCGTGGCCCACACCTTTTCCACAAAGCCGTTTGTGTCCCCGACCGACCGCTCGGCCAGGTCGGCCCGCAATGGGAACGTCTCACGCGTTGGGCCCAAAAGTCCGGAGAGGGTCACTTTGACCGGGCCGGCCTTCCGGTAGCGGCCCACCCACACGAGCTGCTCGCCGGCGAACAGGTCGGTCAAACGCCGCGGATAGGTGCGCGAAATCGATTCAGCCGACCCGGCCGCCGGCGGCGAATCAAAGTCGAATTTGACCTGCAGGTCGGTCAAGAGGGGCGAACTGATCGATTTGGCCAAGGTGGAGACATACGTTTCGATACTCTCGTTCGGGCGGACGTAAACCGACTGCCCGCCCAAGTCGCGCGACAGGCGGTCCAACAGCCGGGCTGTTAACGTCGTAGCCGATGCCCAGGTTGAAGATTCGCGCGTGAACCTTGTCAGCCTCTTTGGCGGCCGCGACGATTTTCATCTCGTTCTGCTCGCCGACCGTCGGCTGGCCGTCGGTGAGAAATAGGACGTAGCTGGGCCGCTTTGCGTCCACCAGCATTCCCAAGGCCGTCGTCAGGGCCGCGTTGATGTTCGTTCCCCCGCCGGCGTTCAGCCCGTCGGCAAAGCCCAGGGCGGCATTGATCGTGTCGGGCTTTACCCGCTGCAGTTCGGGGCGGAAGGCGTCGACCTCCGAGTCGTAGGCGACGATGTTGAACGTGTCGGCCGGCTTGAGCTGGTGGATGAGGAACTTCACCGCTTGCCGGGCCTGCTCGATCTTCTCTCCGCTCATGCTTCCCGAACGGTCGATGACGATGACGACGGTCTTCGGGCCGCGGCTGTTTGAACCGCCTTCAACTCGGGGCTTGCCAACAGCATGAAGTAACCGTCTTCCGTCTCTTTTGGCCGGAAGCTGACGAGGCTCATCCCGACCTGGCCCGCGTGCGTGCCGCACAGGATGCGCAGGTCGTCCGGCGATTGAACGTTGCTCAGGCTCAGCTTGCACGTCGCGTGATGGTCGTCGGGCCGTTCGATCGTCACCGAATGCGTCGGGCTGTAGATCGGTCTTGATCGGGTCGGAGGTTTCGAGCCGGAAGCGCGACGTTCAGCGTTTCGATCGGATGATCCGTGTGCTTGAAGGTTCCGAGCGGCAACAAGAAGTCGATCAGCCCGTCGTTTCTCCGCAGCAACTGCGAATAGCGGATCTCGACCGTCCGCTTGGCGTGGGGCGGGATGGGAAAGACGCTCGTTTGGAACAGTCCGTGGCCCATGTATTCCAACAGGGCCGGATCGCGTTGTCGCCGCACGATCTCTTCGTAAATTCGCCGCGCGTCGTCCTTGTTGAGCAGTCGTCCCGGCAACTCCTTGCCGTCATAAAGCAGCGTCAAGTCGCTGACGGCCGCATCCTCGGGGATGGGAAAGAGGAACTGCGTCTCGAGCGTCACCTCGCCGGTGTTCTCAAAGACCTGCGACATGCGGACTTTGGCCGCCTGGTTGTGCACGTCGGCCTGCACGTCGACGGAGCGGATTTGATACGACGACCAGGTCGGTCGCGGAATGGGATGCGGAAATCGGCGAATGGGAGGATGATGCGGCGGTCGAACTCGCGAGTCATGTCCCGGTTGGTCCGGCACGAGGATTTGAGCCGGCAACGAGAGGGGCAACATCGTCAAACCGACGATGGCGAAGAGAAATGGACTCACTTTCATGCGTGGCACTCCTTGATTCAACCCGCCGACCGACGCAGACGCTGCCACTTTTGACGCACGAGCAGGGCGGGAAGTTCCCGGCAAACGCGCGGCAAGTATGCAATCGGGGCGCCCTTAAAATCATTTTTGAACCACAAAGGGCACTCAGGACACAAAGGGAAGAATTGGCAGAATGGAGATTTAACTGGAACTGATAAGCGGACCGCTTCGGCTGGTAGGAGCCGACATCGGAGTCGTAGCGGCCGCGATTCTGCTTTGAAAAACGTTTGCCCGGAGACGTGGCTCTGGGCATGCCTTGGTCAAAACGCACTTTTTTGGACTTTTCTGGGGTCTTCAGTTTTCCTTTTTTTACGCCCCAAAATAACCCAAATAACTCCCAAAAAAGTGTAACGAAATCGAGCGCTCGCCAGGTTCTCGACCCCGCTAACGGGAGGACCCTGTCGGCACTGAAAGAGCCCTAACGGCCGGGCGGAACGGCGACGATGCGGAAACCGAGGAAATAATCGCGGTATGCCGGCACGTCCCAGTACCGGAACGTCGAGCGGCACAGGGCGGCCGCGTCGTACCAGCTTCCGCCGCGGAAGACCCGGACCGAGCCGCGCAGCGGGCCTTGCGGGTCGTTCTCGGGCGACTTCGAGTAATAGCCGTTCGCGTACCAGTCCTGGCACCATTCCCACACGTTTCCGTGCATGTCGAACAGCCCAAAGCCGTTGGGGTGGAATGATCCCACCGGGGCCGTGAAGGCGAAACCGTCGCGGCTGTTGATGGTGGTCCAACTTGAGAATTTCTGTCTCAGCGTGCCGTCGGCCACGTTGGCCACGGCGGCCAGGCTTTCCGGATCGTCGCCGGAGAAAAACAGGGTCGTCGTCCCCGCACGGCAGGCGTATTCCCATTCGGCTTCCGTCGGCAGCCGGTAGACCGCCTTTTCCCTGCGCGTGAGCCATTCGCAAAACGCCGCCGCGTCTTTCCAGGAGACGTTCACGACCGGTTCGCGATCGGTCTGAGGGAAGCCGGCATTCTGCCAGTCGTAGATCGGGTCCTGCTTGAACTCACCCGTCGCCGCGTCGAACCCGCAGCCTCCCTTGCCGTCGCGCTTGGCGTCGGTTTGGTAGGCCGTCGCGCGAACAAACTGGGCGAACTCGCCCCGCGTCACTTCGTGCGCCCCCATGTAGAAGGGACGGCTGATTCGCACGCGGTGCTGGGGTTGCTCTTCCTGTTCCCATTCCTTCTTGAAGGTCGGATCAATCCGTCGGACCTGGCCGATCTCCAGCGGCGTCGAGCCCATGTAGAACTCGCCCGCCGGAATGAGCACCAGCTTCGCCCCCAGGGAATTGGTCAGCTCCGTCGGCAGTTTCAAGCCGGCGGCCCACCACGCTCGGGCGCTTTTGGCTGCCGCGGCGTCAAACGGCGCGGCCAGCGCGGCCGGACGATCGCGGCTATCAGCGCCGCAGTTCGGCCCCAACGGCCGACAAGGCCGCATTGGAAGCGATCATTGGCCTCAACGGGGCTTTCTCGGACGCGCCGGCCTGGACGATCTGCGACTCGCGCACGGCTTCAACCTCGCGGCCAGCCGATTCCGACGACAGCCGGACGACGTGCGGCACGTTGACCCATCCGGTGCGGCGAAACAAGGGGCGAGCCTCGTCGCGTGCCTCGCGCAGCCATTGCATCCCCGTCTCGCACGCGCGGTTCGGGCCGATTCGGTCGGCCCTAAACCGGAGGATCCCGGCTGCAAAACGAGCAGGCGGGAAAGGACCGCTCTGGAAAGCGGGGGGACGTCTTCCTCCGACAACTGGAACTCGTCCACCCATTCCATCAATGCCGCCGCCAAGCGCGCATTCACGCTCGTGGGCAGGTCGGGCCGGCCGGGCCAGATCAAACGCCCCGAGGCGTTGACGACGTTGCCGCGCGCGACGTGGAGCACAGTGCCCGCCCCGTGCGTCCATCCTCCCGCGGGCACTTCCGGATCGACATTCTCCAGGGTCTTGTCCTGCAGCCAGTCGGCCGCCGCCGCTTCAATCGAGTTGAAAAGATAGGTGCCGCGCTGCAGCGTCTCTTCACGCCCGGCCCGGCCGAAGTTCTGCCCTGCCCTGTTGAGCCGGCGTCGGCTGCGATCGGCGTCGTCATGGGCATCGCGGCAAACTTCCTGGACGGCCTCGCGGCCTCCGCGGAACAAGAGGAAGGGACGAAAGGCGTGGATCGAGCGACGGATGCTCTCGACCAGGACGGTTTCGTCGAACCCAAAGTCCTCCTGCCAGCGACGAATCTCGCCTCGCAAATACGCGTCGACCTGCGAGTCGCCCGTGGTGTTTGGCGTTTTGCCGTCCGACGCGGCGTCCGAGAGCGACGGTTCCTTCGCAGCTTTCGAATTCGGAGCCTCCGGGGAGTTTCCGCCGGCCGGCGAAAACCAACTCGGCCCGATTTCTTCGAGGACGGTCTTCTGCGCTTCATACAGCCGCTTCGTTTCGTTCGCCACGACGCCAGCCAGCACCAGGCAGACGATGCACCATACCCACCAGCGTTTCCACAGCGGCGTCCGTTCCGCGTTGGCCATCCGGCGCTCCTTGGCAGGGGCGATTAGGCAGTGGCTAGTGGCCCAGTGGCGAGTTGTGGCCACCGCTTACTGGTCACTGCCTCCGGCCCCTGTTGTAGCGCCGGAGGCGGGATCACGCAACGTCATTCCGCCTGGACGGGATTGGACAGCGTGCCGAGGCCGCCGATCTCGACCTCCACACGGTCGCCGGGCTTCAGAAAAACGGGGGGTTTCCGGGCCATTCCGACGCCGGGGGGGGTCCCTGTGAAGATCAGGTCGCCAGGCTCCAGCGTCACCAGCTTCGAGATGTGCTCGATCAACTGCTCGACGCTGAAAATCAGCTCCGCGGTCGACGAATCCTGCATGACCTGCCCGTTGAGCCTCAGCCGGATCGGCAGCTTGCAGGAATCGGCGACTTCGTCCGCCGTCACCAGGTACGGGCCGGTGGGAGCAAACGTGTCGGGGGTTTTGCCCAGAAGCCATTGTTTGCCCGGCTTTTCCAACTGCCAATCGCGGGCGGAGACGTCGTTTCCGTTCATGTAACCGGCGATGTAGGAGCCCGCCTCGGCGGCGGGGACGTTCTTGCCGCGGCGGCCCATCACGACGACCAACTCGGCCTCGTAATCGACCTTGTGCGAAACGCGGGGGAGGATGATCGGGCTGCCGGGGCCGATGACGGCCGTCGCAAACTTGCTGAAGACGATCGGTTCCGCGGGAATCGTCGCGCCGGTCTCGCGGGCGTGGTCGCGGTAGTTGAGGCCGATGCACAGTACCTTGCCTGGCCGGGGGATGGGTGCCACGAGTGCACCGCTGACAAACCGCCGGGCGGAAAGGCCCTGCGCCATCGCGGCACGAGCCCGCTCCAGGCCGCCCGATTCGGACAGAATTCCGGCCAACGTCTGCGGCAGCCCCGGATCGGCCGTATGCAGATCGACAAACCGCTCGCTTGCCGATTCGGTATGAACTCCGACGACGACGGGGCCGCCTGACGACTGCAAGGTGCCTAAATGCAAGGGACGGTCTCCGGCTGGTGTTCGGGGGTGCACGACGCATTTGTAGCGACAGGCGGCGAGGGCCGGTGCCCTCCCCTCTCACGCGATTCAGCGAAGGGGACACCCGCCCCGCGGCGGTGCGCAACGAGTGTCGTCCACCCGGTGTTCAAGATCAAGATACGAGTTTAACGCCTGGTTGCGGTTGGGCAACCTGCAAAAAGACTGACTGTCCCGTGTTCCGCTCAGGCGCTGCGGGTCGGAGCAGGGCTTCGCGGCGACCACTCTGCGGAGGCATGAATTTCTGCAAATTTACTGTTGTGTTTGGTCGCCCGGTGAGTGAGCATGGAGTTCATGCTTGCCATCCAGACCGACACCTTGCCGCAGACGGGCCTCAGTTATTTCGCCTTCCGCGTTGCGTTTCAAGAAACGCTCGAGCGGATTTGCCTGGCCCAGCAGATTGGCAACTACACCGCCGAGTGCTTCGGCTTTTTGACGGAGGTTCCCTTCCTGCGGGCCGTGCCACCGCACGTCCAGCTCGACCTCTTGGCCGAGACCTGGCGGAAGCACGCCGCTTCGGAGAAGTTCGTGGCGGACCTTCTCGACGAAAGCGTCATCTATGCCGTCTGCGAGACGTCGGCCCGCATCGTCGAGCAGGACCCGAACGTCATCAACCGGTACCTGGCCGGCGGACCGCAGCCGGTCGCTCTGAAGGTCGACCAATCCCTGTCCGCCGAGTTGCGGGCCCTGCACTTGAACCTGGCCAGCGACGGCGACTTCCTGATGATCAGCCAGTTCGAGGACATGCCTCCCGACGAGGCGGCCGAATCAAAACGGCAGTTCGGCCTCGATGACAACCGGTTCGAGGTCATGTTCGAGGCGCTCGGCCGGTGGACGATGTCCGCCCGCTTCCTCACCGATCTCTGCGGGCTGATGACCAAGGAGGAAATCGTCCGGACAGCCTTGGAGCTGGGCGTTACCTGACGGAGCCGCCGAATGGGCGCCGTGAAAAAGGTCGCCAAGAAAAAGAAACCCTCGGCAGCCCATCCGGTGCGCAAAGCGGCCAAAAAGGCCGCGGCAAAACCCCGCACAAAAAAAGTCCCCGCGCAGCCGCAAGCAAAAACAACGCGGCCGCAAAAGAGTCCCGGGCCGCCGCCAAGAAGTCCCGCACGACCGCCCGAAAGGGACCTGCCTCGCTGGGCCGCGTGAAAGTCTCTGCCGACGCGCGGCTCGATCTCCTCTTCCAGAAGGACTACCAGGCCCGCGAGATCTTTGATTTCCTCAAGGTCCAAACGCTCCGCGAGCTGGAGCAGCACGGTCCCGACGAGATCATCGAACGGCTGACCGGTCCCATGGTCCAGACGGTCCAGCGCATCCGCAAAACGCTCGCCCTGGCCAATCGCCATCTCGCCAAGGACGAGAAATTCGCCAAGGCATTCCTGGCCGAAGTGGCTAGCGGCTAGTGCTGGTAGCACTTCCTTGTCGCGTTGAAAGTGACTCTTTTCGCGACGATTTCCGCCGCGTGACCCCTACACTGTGGCTTGAATCGCTCGTGTGGCCATTGGTTCGTGCTTCGTGCCCAGCGATTGAGGCTTGCCCTCGCCACTCGCCCCTCGTCCCTCGTCCCTCGCCGGTCGATTCATGAACCAGTTGGAGACGCCCAGCACCGGTTCGTGACCGACGATGTGGAAGCCGAATTTCTGATAGAACCGCACGTTGATCGCCTTGTCGGTCTCCAGATACGAGGTCGCGCCCAGCCGATCCATCCGCGCACAGTGCTCGGACACCAATCGAGTCCCGACCCCCCTTCCCTGAACGTTCGAGTCGACGGCGACCAGTCCGATGTGCCAGTGATCCTCTCGCGGATCGTGCCGGGCCCACGCGTCCTGCCAGCGCTTGACACGCAGCGCCGCGGCCGGCGTGTTGTTCGCCAACAGTGACGGCACGAACCGCAGCACGTCCAGCAGCCCAGGCCGGCAGCATCCCGGCCGCAGCGTCCCAATGACGCCGACCAGCGTGCCACCGGCAAAAGCGCCCAGGAACCCGCCTTTGGGCTGAGTGAACGGCACGACCTGCGCATAGTACCGCGCAGTCGCCGCTGGCGTTTCTCGGGATCGGGTCCGAACGCTTTGACGAGAATCGGATTATCGCGCATCCCGCGCGCCAGCAGTCGAACGGCCGGTTCGATCTCCGCCCGCGACAATTCCCGGAATCCGATGCGCGCACCGATGTCCATCGGTCGTGGCGACCTCCCGACATCGGATCTTCGTCCGCCAATCGCGGCGCGCTTGAGACAAACTCAATGAAAAAGCGGCTCATCATCAAGAGCTTCCGTTCACTGGAGGAAACAGAGAGAATTTCTCCGTTCACTCTCTTCTCTCCTGTTAGTCTTGTTTTCGGAGTCGGTCTTCATTCGCGCACGTCATTGAGTCCGTTGGTACATCCTTCGCGCGTCGATTCCGAGTTGTGCCATAATGGACGCTGACTGACCACGACGGCGATCGGAATGAACCTCTCGAGCGAAATCCTCAAACAGTGCTGGTTTTTGGCAGGGCCCACCGCCACCGGGAAATCAGAGGCAGCGGTCGAGCTGGCGCGGCGAATCAACGCCGAGATCGTGTCACTCGACTCAATGTCGCTTTATCGCGGCATGGACGTGGGGACCGCCAAGCCGTCGCCTGAACTCCGCCAGGTCGTCCCCCATCACCTGATCGATGTGCTCGAACCTCACGAGGAGTTCAGCGTTGCCCAGTACGTTCGCGCGGCCGGCAGCATCTCCAAGGAGATCATCGCCCGCGGGCGGACACCCCTCTTCGTGGGAGGCACGGGGCTTTATTTGCGGAGCCTGCTGCGAGGCGTCTTCGAAGGGCCGTCGGCCGATCCGGAGCTGCGCCGAGAACTGGAAGGCGACGCCGTTCGCCTAACTCCGGAGGAACTGCACAGACGGTTGCGGAGCGTCGATCCGTCGTCGGCCGGCCGGATTCATCCGCACGACGTCCGGCGGATCATCCGCGCCCTGGAGGTCCACGCCCGCACGGGCCGCCCTCTTTCGGAGCTACAGCGGCAGGCGCCCTTCCGCTCGACCGGCGGCCGCGCAAACGTCTTTTGGCTCTCTCCGCCGCGGGCCTGGCTGTATGACCGCATCAACCGCCGCGTCGACAAAATGTTCGAAGAGGGTTTGCTGGAAGAGGTCCGCGGGCTGTTGGCGGCGCCCCGCCCGTTGAGCCGCACGGCCCGGCAGGCGCTCGGTTATCAGGAAGCCATCGACCACCTGGAGGGACGTACTTCGCTCGAGAAGGCGGTGGCCAACATCCAGATGCGCACGCGGCAGTTCGCCAAACGACAGCACACTTGGTTCCGCCACTTGGACGAGTGCCTTCCAATCGAGATGTCCGGCGACGAGACGCCGGCTGTGTTGGCGGAACGGCTTGCGGCACATCACTCGTGACGCCTCGTGGGGCGAGCTGCCGGCTTGCCAAGACGAATTTCAAAAACGTCCGTAAATTACAAAAACGTTTGTGGGCTCCTCAGCCGGCTTACGCCGGCCGCTCGGGGCGAAGTGAACGCGTTTGGGCGGTCAGCCGGCTGCCAACTCGGAGAACGGAGCATCGGTTTGGCTCGATGCGACCAGCACCTTCGCCAGGATGAAGAGCGCGTCGTTCGTCGGAAACGTCTCGACAAACCAATGTCGGCCCGAGTCGCCGCCGGCATAGACGGCCGAACTGTCGCTCACCGCCTTGGCGATGCTCGAAAACGTCTCGGGACACGGTTGGCATCGGCCACCCAGGGCCTCGACCAGCGGACGCATTTCGTTGAAGGCTCCCGGCTCCAGGAGAATGGTCGATCCGGCAGTTCGGGCCAGCATCGGCGGAACGATGAACCGGGCGATCGCTCCGGGCGAGACGTGGCGCCCCCGCTCGTCGACGAATCCGCAACGTTGACCGTCATCGTCGATCAGGACGCCCAAATCCGCCTTGGACTCGCGGACGGCCGTCGAGAGCCGCAGCACGTCGGCATCGCGCCGATGCACCGGATTGCGCACCCGGACGGGCAAGTCGACCGCGAGCAACCGGCACGGAAGGGGCTGAAATACGCGTTCGACCGTGTAACGCACGAGCGACGATGGAGAGGCGCAGGCAACCGCGAGTGGGCGAAGACTGTGGAAATGCTTGCCGAGCGACGCCTCGTAAGGGACCGCCGCTTGGAACGTGCGCTGCGTTCCGGCATCGCGCGACGGACGGCTGAGCGGCCGTTGTGCCAGTTCGCGGACGCGCGCAGGCCCGTCGTCAAAGAAAGGGGTCGAGTCGCTTCGCCGACGAAATCCATCCCCGTCGAGGAAGGCTCGCAACCCGATCCCGTCACGAAGACTCCGCCCGAGGCATGAAGATGATCGACGGCAAACCAAAAGCAGGGCTTCGTCGCCAGGCCAATGTCGATCACATGACAGCCCGTGCGGCGCAGGCCGGCGACCACGCTGCTGAAGACGCTCGGCGACGAGGGCCGCTCGTCGTAGCCGACGACAACCGTCGGCCGCACCTGGCGTGCGCCGCGATCGATTCCGTCGTTGCGGCCGCTGATCGGCGACTCCTCCCACAGCAGGCCCGCAAAGGCCGCCGCGATTGTCTCGGCCCGCGCCGCGTCAGCTCGTTGAGAAAGACGCCGCGGACCCCCTCGGTCACGAAGAGTTCGCGCCGCTGCGTGCGTTCGGATTCCATCGGAGCCCACTGGCCGGACGCTTTCGGCGCGACCTGCCGCGCGTCGTCGCGGAGCGGGCACTCGCGGCAGGAAGGGAAGGCAGGCCGCCAGCCGCGCGAGATGGATCGAGCGCGAGATGGGATGTCTCTCGCCGGGACAAATGTAATCTTTTGCGGACGCGTCGATTGCCATCCCTGGCTTCCACTGCTGTAATCGGGCCGGAACTGTAAGGAATCCGTGGAACGAAGGTCAATCCCGCAAAAGTCAATGTTCCAAAGGTCAATCCGGCCGTGCACGCCGTCGCCCTTCTGAGATCGAAGACCCTGCCGGCCATCGGGCCGATCGCCGTTCTCGTCGGTGAGGAGCGGCATTTGAAGCGGGCCGTCTTCGAGCGGCTTGCGAAGCACGTCTTGGGGGACGAGGAAGAATCGCTCGGCTTGACGCGGTTTTCCGGCGAGGAGGCGGACCTGAAGACGGTGTGCGACGAGCTACTGACCGTCTCGATGTGGGGAGACCGCCGGCTGGTGGCGGTCGACGGGGCCGATCGTTTCGTCTCACAGTATCGCGAGGGATTGGAAAAATATCTGGGGCACCCTGCGCGGAAATCAGTCCTGGTGCTCGACGTCAAAAGCTGGCCCAAGACGACGCGGCTGGCCAAGGCGGTGGCGAAGATCGGCTTGGAAATTGACTGCTCTCCGCTCTCCGGCGCGGAGCTTGCTCCGCTGGTTGGCAGATGCCGCCCGCACCGAGCACGGCAAAACGCTGCCGCGCGAGGCGGCCTCGCTGATGCGCGAATTGGCCGGCGAGGATCTCGGCCTCTTGGAGCAGGAGCTGGCAAAGCTGGCGGCGTTCGTGGGGGACCGCCCGACGATCGAGGCGGACGACGTGCGGACGCTCGTCGGTGGCTGGAGGACGGAGACGACGTGGGCCATCGCCGGCGCTCTGCGCCGCGGCAGGACGGGCGAAGCTCTCGATCTATTGGACAAGCTGCTCAATGCGGGCGAGTCGCCGCACAAGATTGTGGCAGGCCTGACGTTCGTCTTCCGCCGGCTGGCACAGGCCGTCGAGCGCATGCGCGAAGGCGCGTCGCTCGATGCGGCCGTGCGCGAAGCGGGCGTCTTTCCACGGGAAGCCGGCGAGTCGGCGGCGTATTTGAAGCGACTCGGCCGCAACGAAGCGCTGCGTCTTTATTCTCGCTTGTTGTGGGCCGACGTGAATCTCAAAGGGGGCCTGACGATCGCCGAGCGACGAGATCCTCGAAACGCTCGTTGTGAATCTGGGGGGCACATCTGTCTTGCCGCGCCGGAAATGAGCCGTTATAGTCCGAATTGATAATCCACACCGATGCTTGGGCTCCCAACACGAAGTAGGGAGCCCGACGAAAAGCGCTGACAACGTTGGTCGCCGGTCACCGCGCACGACGGCGAAGGCCGGAGGTGGATGATGCCGGTTCAGACGAAGAGTTCGGAATCAGACTGCCAGCATTTACGACGAAGCGCTCCGCGAAGCTCAACGTCATAAGTGGATCGAGAGCCAGAAGCACGGACGCGACCTGGGCGACCAGGCGATCCGCGACTGGTTTCGCAAACATTGGCGGACCTATTGCCGCCACCGACGGTTGGAGCACCTTCGCGGGCGGCGTCGCTGGGCCGAGTTCGACGACGAACCCTCGGGGCAGATCGACGCCATGATCACCGCCGACGATATCCTCGTCGACCGCGTTCTCGACCGCGTCTACGCGGGATACGAGAACCTGGACATCATCAATTGGGCGATCGACTGGGGATTGCCCACGAATCGCGTGGTCGAAATCCTTGCCCGACTTGACGTCAATCGCGCCCGATTCGAGCCCCTCGTGCGATAAGCCGTCCGATCGGCTGCCCTCTCGCAGCGCGGCGCAGGGAGGCGGTCCGCCCGGAGACATGACCTCCGGATTGCGGACGGTCAGCGTTCTGACCTTCTTGAGCCGCGTGCTCGGCTTGCTACGCGACGTCGGCATGGCGGCCGTCTTCGGCAACGGGCCGTTGATGGACGCCTTTTCCGTCGCGTTCCGCGTCCCCAATCTGGCCCGCGGCATGTTCGGCGAAGGCGCGCTGACGGCCGCCTTCCTCCCCGCCTTTCTGCAGGAACGGGCCGAGCGGGGCGAACAAGCCGGGTGGCGGCTGGCCAGCGGTGTCATCGCCGTTTTGACGATCGGCCTCACGGCACTCGTGCTGGGTGCCGAGCTGATCTTGGCGGCGATCTGGACGCAGTGCGAGCCGGCAAGCGACGCTGCGGCTCTTGATCGGGCTGACGGTGGTGCTCTTGCCGTACCTCGTGCTGGTCTGCGTCGTGGCCCAGTTGAACGCCGTCATGTACGGCCTCAACCATTTTCTCTGGCCCTCGCTGGAGCCGGTTCTAGCCAACGTCGTCTGGATCGCCTGCTTGTGGTGGCTGGTTCCGTGGCTCGACTCGCCGACGGCTCGGATTTACGCCGTCGCTTTGGCAATCGTGGCATCGGGATTCTTTCAGGTCGCTGCCCCGCTGCCGACGCTGCGGCGTCTTGGATTCCGATACGCGGCGGACTGGCGGAGATCGCAATCGCGGCTGCTGGAGATCGGCAGAGCCGTCTTCGCAGTGACCATCGGACTTTCCGTCACGCAGCTCAACTCGCTGTTGGACGGATTGACGGCCTGGGGATTCAGTCGCCCGGACGCGGCCCCGAACATGATCCCGTGGCTCCCCGGCGCACTGCGCCTACCCGCTGGAACCGGGGACCGCCTCGGCGCTCTACTTTCGGGCAGCGCGTGTATCAGTTTCCGTTGGGCGTCTTCGGCGTGGCCTTGGGAACCGTGTTGTTTCCAGTACTATCGCGGCACGCGGCTGAGAACCGCCTGGATAAGCTTCGCGATGACCTCCTCCGCGGGCTGAAGCTCGTCCTCTTTATCAGCGTGCCGGCCAGCGCGGGATTGGTCCTCCTGGCCCGCCCGCTGACGATCCTGCTGTTTGAACACGGCAGCTTCGACGCCGGCGCCGTCCGCCAAACGACCGGCATGGTTCGCATGTTCGGGTGTGCGGTGTGGGCGTATTGCGGCATCCTGATTGTGCACCGCGGCTTTTATGCCGTCGGCGACCGCCGAAGCCCACTCGTCCTGAGCTTCGTCGGAATGGTCGTCAACTTGAGCCTCAACGTGATCCTGATGTGGCCCTTGGGTGGGCCGGGCCTGGCACTGGCGACGGCCGTCTCGTCGGCGCGTCCAGTTCGCACTGGTCGTGTGGCTGTTCCAGCAGCGGGTCGGCCGGCTCGACTGGCGCGACTTGCGGCGGTCCACGCTTCAGACGTGCGCCGCCGCCGTCGCGATGTCGATCATTTGCGCTCTCGTCGCGGAACGATTTCCGCCGGGACCCTCATGGTCTCAGCGGCTCACGAGCGTCTTCGTGCCGATGGCCGCTTCGTTGGCAGTCTATTTCGGAATCGCGCGGATACTCGGGATGAGCGAGATCGCGCTCTTGTTTCGACCCGATCGCGCCGCCGACGGTCCGCCTCGCTGAATGGCGTTGTCCACCACAGGTGGGTCTCGGCTGCACGGCGCCTGCGCAACAAGCGGCACTGGAAGACCGACCAACTCACTGCTCATCCAGGGAGACGTTTTGTCCGTCGGCTCGGCCACCCAGCGCGCACCAGGTCGCCAAATCGATCCCGTTGCCGATCGTGTGGCCCGAGCCGTCCATGAAGAGCACGTTGACCGAGTTCGGGTGATAGCTGCGCGACGTGACGGCATAGCGGATCGGAGCCGTGCAATCTGCGGCCTGGTCCTCGCGGCACGAACAATAGTCTCCGTCGGGGGCCGAGAGCGGGGCATCCCCGGTCGAACCGGCAATGGGAGTCACGGAGTTCGGAGTGAACGTCGTCGTGAAACCGCTCTGATAAAGCAGGCCGTCGACCCACTCGGTGTGGTTGGCCGCGTTCTTGAACTGGCCGGCGCTCAAGCTCAAAAGAGAGGTCGGCGGATTGGCCGGACCGTCGTTGCCGTTGCGGACGTAAGAGGTGAACGCCTTGACCTCAGCAAAGGCGAGCGTCTCGCTCAGTCCGTCGACGAACCAGGCGGGCGTCGCCTTGGAGTTGGGAAAGAACGCGCCGTCGCCGCCCGTTCCGGTCGTCGGATCGTAATACTGCCACGTTCCGCCGTTGAACGCATAATCGGTTGGAAAGGTGGTTCCGTGCGGCTTGTCGTTGATCTCGTCGGGGCAGATGTACAGCCCCATTCGGTCGGCGGGAACCGGATTGGCGGAGTTGTAGTTGTTCACTGAGACTCCCGCGGTCTGGTAGGCGTTGTTTTGTTCAACATAGGGGAGCAGCCGCACAAGGATCGACCAGACGCCGCCGGAAGTCGTCACGGCGCCATTCAGGCAGATGCTCGGGGGAAAGACGCGATTGGCATCGAGGTAATTGTGGAGAGCCAAGCCGATCTGTTTGAGATTGTTGCGACACTGCGTCCGTCGAGCCGCCTCGCGGGCCGCCTGCACGGCCGGGAGGAGCAATGCACTGATGACCCCGATGATGGCGATGACGACAAGTAGTTCGATGAGCGTAAATCCGCGGGATACTGAATCGCGGGATTTGGAAGCGGGCCAGCCCATGACAGGACTCCTTCGACAGCCGAAACACGAGCGGATTTGATTGAGGCCGGGAACGTCCCGACCACAAGCGCCCGAGGGATGCTGGCTGGCAAAGGATGGCTGGCTTTGCTTCCGGGGCAAGCGGGTGAGACTCGTCTTAGTTGACATTGAGTCTCAGTTGCAATACATTACGCCGTCGCAGCGACGAATGCAACGCCCGACGCCGCAGAAATCGGAAAAATCCGAAGTCTTTTTCGCAACAAGAGATAGCGGATGCCACCGGTGGATCGCTCGCCGATGAATGAACCCAAATCGACGGATGAGAAAACACTTCGTGGCTCACCCGATGAGCACATCGCCAGTTCAAGTGATGCAGCGTTGCGGACGATCAGCTCGGCCGAACTCTTGCACGGCGCCCGCGAAGTCTTGATCCAGCACGACGAGAAGATCTATCGCTTGCAGGTGACCCGTAACGGAAAGCTGATTCTGGTCAAATAGAGGAAAACGAACGCGCCAGCATGGTCGCCGTCCTCAGTCGACCGGTGGAAATGCCCGAGCCGACTCGTCCTCTGCATTCTCTTTGCCGGACCCTTGGGTCTTAAAGCGGCATTTAATGTCGCCCCGGGGATTGCAATGGGTCCCCAGACGATGGATAGAATCCTACCGTTCCTGTCCGCGTTCGCTCCCTTTTTCGACGGACTGCTCAAATCAACACCTCTCACCTGGAAAACGCCAGTTGGTGGACCGTCTGCGTTTTCGCCACCGATCTTTTGATCCGGCTGGGACTCTCCGTGCGCGTGATCATGCGGCGGCTTCCGGTCGGCGTTTCCCTGGCGTGGATGTTTATCGTTCTCACCTTTCCCTTTGCCGGCGCTGTCGCCTACCTGTTCATTGGCGAGCTGCGTCTCGGCCAGCGGCGGGCGGCCCGGGCCGCGCAGCTCCGGACGCCGTTCCACCGCTGGCTGGCGGAGCTGAAGACCGGACAAGTCGACTGGTCGACGCGGCCTCCATCGTCCGAGGCGCTGGCACGGATGTGCCAGAAGACGATCGGCATGCCCGTCTCGTCGGGGAACCGATTCGATTTTCTGACGAGCTCTGAAAGTGGGCTGGTCCGGCTGGTCAAAGACATCGACGCGGCCCAACAAACATGTCACCTCGAGTTCTACATTTGGGGTGAGGGAGGTCTCGCGGATGAGGTCGCCCAGTCCGTGCTGCGGGCCGCGGCGCGCGGCGTGATCTGCCGCGTCCTGTTGGATGACGTGGGCAGCCGGGAGTTCCTCCGTAGCGACTGGGCCCGCCGTCTTCGCGAAGGGGGCGTTGCACTGCAGGCGGCCCTGCCTGCCAAATTCTGGCGGCTACCCTTCGTGCGTTTCGACTTGCGACTGCATCGGAAAATTGCAGTCATTGACGGCCGCATTGCCTACGCCGGCAGCATGAACCTTGTCGATTCGCGGTTCTTCAAGCGGACCGCCGGCGTCGGAAGCTGGATCGACGCGGCCGTCCGGATCGAAGGACCCGCCGTGGAACCTCTCGGAATCACCTTCCTGGGCGACTGGGCGCAGGAGAGCCAGGAGAGCATTCAGCACTTGCGAGAAACGGGGAACGTCTTTTCGAACTTGCCGGAAGGCACGGCTCCGGTGCAGGTGATCCCCTCCGGGCCGGCTCATGACGGTGCCGCGATTGAGCGGATTGTGATCGCGACGATCTATAGCGCGCAGCGACGGCTCACGCTCACGACGCCGTATTTCGTCCCCGACGAGGCGATGATGACGGCCCTTATTTCCGCGGCCCAGCGCGGCGTCGATGTGACGCTGATCCTGCCGGAGAAAATCGACTCGCGCCTCGCCTGGTGGGCCAGCCGTGCCAATCAAGGAGACCTGGTTGCCAGTGGCGTGCGGGTCCTCCTATTCCAAGGGGGCCTGTTGCACACGAAGTCGGTGGCGGTCGACGGCGAATATAGCCTGTTCGGCTCGCTGAACCTCGACCCGCGGAGCCTGCACCTCAATTTTGAAATCACGCTGGCGATCTACGATGCGGTTTTCACGGCCGAGCTGGAGGCGTTGCAGACGCAATACGCAGAACAGTCTCGCTCCGTCGTTCTGGCCGAATGGCAGTCGCGCGGCCGCGCCCACGCTTTTCTCGAAAACGTTGCCCGGCTCGTCGGACCGCTGTTGTAAGAAGGTTCCAAACCAAGCGTCATTCAGTCGCGCGGCGGTCCACATCGGCTTTTGGCCAGGCACGGATGCTCGCACATCAGACGGGTTCGTGTTGCAGATGAACCGCGCCCTATCTTACTTGCGAGCAGGCCCGACCGAAAAGCGGCGGTTCCGCTCAAGCAGGATGGGGGAAGAACGTCCCGACGATGTGGCCCGCTACGACGGTGAACGACAGCTTTCCGTCTTCGATGCTCACGTCGGGCAGGAGCGTTTCGTCGATTTCCTTGAGCAGCTCCGGGATCTTTGACTCCGGAAAGACGCGTTCGTCGAGGATGATCAGCGTCCCCACGACTCGCTGGTCGCCGAGATAGTGCAATTCCAGGGCCGCCGCGTCGTGCCCCGAATCGGATTGGACGAGAAATCGTTCCGAGGATTCCGTTCTCACCGTCCGCGAATAATGCAAAGCCATAGCGTCACTTTAATGGGAGAAAATGAACTCGTAGATTCCCGAGGCAAGGACCGCGGCCAAAAGGAAAACCGCCGGGGCGCAGCCGGGGCCTTGGCTCCGCAGCTTGCCCGAATTTCGGTACGTCAGCCCGGTCCCGGGAACAGTGATCGACTCGTAGCGACGGCCCCGCGCATTGACTCCCACGCGGAAGTCCTTCGCGCCGAGCGAATACCCGATTCCCGATTTGCTGAGATTGACCCGGAACGGTCCAACGTGGACGCTCTTGCGATAGCTCCATCCCATGGTGCGTCCGTTTCTGCGAAGTTTAAAAAACGCGGTGATAGCATAGCGCAACCGGCGGGCCGAATCCAGCTTTGTATCGCCGCGGTCGGCCGCCTGGGGTGAGAAAGCCCGATTCGCTGCCGTGCCGGCTCGGTCTGCCGCGTTGTAGTCCGAGCGGCCATCTGATGCAACATGAACTTGTTACAATACCCTGGCCATGAAAGCGATTCGCGTCGGGAACGGGGCCGGTTTTGGGGGGACAATCTCGATGCGCCGCGCCGGCTGTGCGAGGCCGGCCGGCTCGACTACCTGACGCTCGAATACCTCGCCGAGCTGACGATGTCGATCCTCGCGCATCAGAAGTCGCGCGACGCGTCAGCAGGCTGGGTGACCGATTTCGGCGAGGTCATTGGCGACCTCGTCCCCTCGTTGCGGGAACAGCCGAATCTCAAGATCGTCACCAATGCCGGCGGCATGAATCCACGCGGCTGCGCGGCTGCGATCGCGCGACGCCTCGTACAACAAGGGTTTTCGGGGCTCGTGATCGGCACGGTCTCCGGCGACGACTTGCTCCCCCGGCTCGACGAGCTTTCACGCGCCGGCGAGTCGTTCGAGCACTTTGAAACGGGCCAGCCGATCGATTCGATTCGCGATCGCATCGTCAGCGCAAACGCCTATCTCGGCGCTCGGGGAATTGTGGAGGCGCTGGACGGCGGCGCGGATCGTCGTGACCGGACGCGTGGCCGACGCATCGTTGACTCTCGGGCCGGCCGTCCACGAATTCGGATGGGACTGGGGCGACTGGGATCGTCTGGCCGCTGCCACCGTGGCCGGTCACCTGATCGAATGCGGCGCTCAGTGCACCGGAGGAATGTTCTCGGCCTGGCGTCCGGAGATTACCCTTTCCGACATCGGGTATCCGATCGCCGAGATGTCGGAGGATCGCCGCGTCGTCATCACGAAACCTGCGGAAAGCGGTGGCAGCGTCAATGTGGAAACGGTGGCCGAACAGCTCGTGTACGAGATTGGCGACCCGGCGCATTACTTGACCCCCGACGTCGATACCGACTTCTCCCACGTGCGCTTGTCGCAGACGGAGGTGGACCGCGTGGAGGTCAGTCAGGCGCGAGGGACACCGCCGCCGGAGACGCTGAAAGTCTCGCTCGCCTATCAGGACGGCTTCATGGCGTCGGCGACCTTGGTCGTTTGCGGGCCACACGCCGCAGAGAACGCGCGAGCGGCTGGTGCGATCATCCTCGATCGACTTGCCCGCGCAGGCGTCAGGCCGGCAAGAACGCAGGTCGAAGTTTTGGGCGCCGGCGACACGCTTCCCGGTTTGGCGATCGGTGCCGACGGCCGTCCGTGGGAAGTGGTGCTTCGCGTCAGCGCGGCCGATCCGTCGCGTGCTGGTGCTCGATCGGTTTGTCCGAGAATTCGCGCCGCTGGTGACGGCCGGTCCCCCCGGAGTGACCGGATACACCGGCGGTCGCGCAAAGCCGCATCCGGTTCTCGCCTTTTGGCCCACGACAGTTTCCCGCGCGCGTGTGCATCCCGAAGTCGAGGTGCGTACGGCGGTTGAATGGGCCTCAACGGGAGGAGCGAGCAAATGACGGGCTGGATCCGGCTGGCGGAAATTGCCCACGCGCGTTCGGGCGACAAGGGGAACCATGCCAACATTGGCGTGATCGCCTTTCGCGAGGAGGATTTTCGACATCTCGGACAGGTGCTGACGGAGACTCGCGTGGCGGAGTTTTTTCTGCCGCTGAGGCCTTCGGAAGTGCGACGATATGCGCTGCCCGGCATTCACGCCTACAACTTTGTGCTGAAGAACGTTCTTGGGGGCGGCGCCAGCCGCTCGCTCCGGATCGACAGTCAGGGCAAGACGCTCGCGCTGGCGCTGCTCGAACTGCGGATCCCGGCGCGGGAAGGCGGAGGGATGAAGGATGAAGGATGAATTAACCCCTCACTTCTCCGATCTCCTCTTTCATCACTGGACTCGATATGACGGATAAGCCGGCCCATGCGGACTCACTCGTTACCCTGGCGATCTCCGACGGCGTGGCCGAGGTGACGCTCGACCGGTCCGCCAAGCGGAATGCGCTTTCGCGCGCGCTCATCGCACAGCTTGCTGCCGCCGTCGCCCATGTGGCGGCCGACGCCTCGACGCGGCTCGTTGTCCTCTCGGCCAATGGGCCCGCGTTTTGTGCGGGCATGGATCTGGACGAAATGCAAAACCGGTCGCAGCAGCCGAACGCCGGCGCGGAATGGGAGCAAGACGCCTCCGACTACCGCGACCTGGTCGTCGCAATTCTGCGGCTCGATGTACCTACGCTGGCGGTGGTGCAAGGTCCGGCGATTGCCGGCGGGTTTGGCCTGGTGTTGGCGTGCGACCTGGTGCTGGCCTCGACCGCGGCCCGTTTTGCCCTGCCCGAGCCAAAACGCGGGATCAGCCCGGCGGTCGTCTCGCCTCTACTCGTCTACCGGATGGGTGCCGGGCCGGCGATGCCGATGCTGCTGGCCGGTCAAACGCTGACCGGCGAAGAGGCCCATCGCCTGGGATTGTGCCATGTCCTGGCCTGCGCCGGAGAGCGTCGTAACGTCGCAGCAGGAATTGGAGACGTCGATCCTGACCGGCGCGCCGCAGGCGCTGGCGATGACCAAGCGGCTGGTGCGAAGTTTCTCGCAAGCCGACACTCTTCGAGCAGCTCGAGGCGGGACGAAGGTCTCGGCCGAGGCGCTGCGACCACCGAAGCCCGCGAGGGCTGGCTGCGTTCTTGGAAAAACGCCAGCCGAGCTGGAATCTCAAGCGTCGGCCGCGGGCCGTTTGAGGTCATCCAGCACCACGACGGTGCCAGTTTGGCTCGGCCGGATTCTGGGCCGACGTGTCGACCGCGAGAGCGCGGCCAGGGCGTCGGACAACTTGACCCCCGCGTCGAGCCGCTCGGCCACCCACAAGGCGATCTGGCTCAACCGCTCGGGCTGGTCTTGCGCGACTTCGCGCAACCCTTCGGCCAGCGGGATGGCGACCCGCCGCAGACAAGAGATTTCGTCCTTGAGCGCCGGCCAGCTCGTCCGGCTGGGCGGGCCACCAGGATACGCGTGCAGGCATCCAAAGGTCCATATTGCAACAATCCGTGATTGAACCGGAAGCCGTCGTGTCGTGCCGTCTCGATGAGTCGAGGCACTGCTCCGGATCATGTTGTTAAAAACCGCATCTCCCTTACGGTCGCAAAAAACCACTGGATATCACGCAGGAAACGTGAAAGCGTGAGGATAGGATCACTACGTTATTCGGGATTCGTCGCAAGATCTTTATTGGTTGATGGATTTGTCCGTTCAAATCCAGCCGCCGGCCTTGCGGCGTGCGGCGATCCGCCGTATTGGAGGCCCGCAGGGCGGAAATACAACTCCTCACCGAGCGACGATCCTGGCGCCGCCAACCTTTGAGGGGCGGCCGGCAACCGGAGGCTGTGGCCGGGTGAGTAGATTTGAACACGCACCGGTCCCGCTTCCACCGCCGCCGTCGGCCCCGGCGTGCAGATCCGGACGACGACGAACCCGATCAGCAGCGTTCCCGTGACGGCCGAAGATGCGACGAGGAATCGCTTCCACAGCTTTTGCCGATGTTTGGCTTGCACGGCGTTTTGAAGAACGCGTTCGCGGAGGCGGTGACGGGGAGACGGGTGAAACACCGAGTCCTGCACGAGCTTTTCGATCTCGCGGAGGTGGCGAAGGTCAGCCATGATACACTTCCGCGAGAGTGTGAAGGTGCTGCGATAGCTTCTGCAAAGCGTAGCGATAACGGCTGGCCGCCGTATTCGGAGACTGTCCCAAAACCTCGCCGATTTCCGCGAATGTCATTTCTTCCCAGATTTTCAGAACGACGACCTCTGCCTGCGGTGGCGGCAGCTTTCCCAGCGCCAGCCGCACGAATCGGTGCAACTCCTGCTCGCCCTGCTCCGGGACGTATTCACACCAGGACCGGGGCCGCTCCCGCAAGCGGCGCATCGGCTTACGGCGGCGGACGATGTTGAGCGCTTCATTTCGGATGATCTTGAGCAGGTAGGCCCAGGGATAGCGTGCCTCGGCCAGCACGCGCGGCCGCAGCGCGATCCGCACCAGCGCCGCCTGCACCGCGTCTTCCGCGTCGTCTCGCTGGCGTGTCAAAGTCGTCGCGTAACGAATCAGCCGCGAGGCCGTTACGTCATAGACGCCGCCCAATGCGCGAACCCCGTCCCGTGCCAAGTCTTGGGCACAGAGCCGAACCTGCTCGGCAAAGTCGATCGGTTCGCCGGTATCCACGACTCTTTAGACGTCCGCCCGAGTCCGTTTTGTCTTAAAAAATCACTGCCAGCGGAAAATTTTTAACGCGACGGCGAACGATAAGATGCCCCACGCGGCCATGATCGCGATCCGCGCCGCCTGGGATGACAGAGATGATCCTTCCAGCATGACCGACCGCAGGGCGTCGATCAAGGGAGTCAGTGGTAAAACCTTGATCACCGGCTGGACCGCGGCCGGAAACCGGTCGGAAGTGAAGAAAATGCCCGAAAGCATCCACATCGGCAGCATGACGAGATTCATCAGACCCGAGACCGCCTCGACCGTCTTGGCCCGGCTGGCCACCAAGAGGCCGATCCCCGAAAACATCGTCGTGCCCAAGACGATCAGAAGGACCAGCGACCACAGCGACCCGTAGTACAATACGCCGAAACCCGTAACGCGGCAAAGACCAACAGGACGAGGACTTCCGGAATCATGAACAACATGCGGCTGACCATGGTGGCCGCGAGGAAGTCTCGTTTCTTCATGGGCGTCGCCAAAAATCGCTTGACGAGCTTGCGGATCCGCATGTCAACCGTCACGAAGCCGACGCCCCACAGTCCGCCCGCCATCAAGCTCATCCCCAGTAGTCCCGGCACCAGAAAATCGACGTAACGCCCTCCCGGCTCGCTGACGGTCTCATCCGACGTCTTGAGCCGATCGACGCGCCCCGCCGTGCGCTCGAGCGCGTCGTCCACGGCGTTCGCGCCAGCACGCTTTCCGGTCGGGAGGGATCGAAACGGTAGCGGTAGGCGGCCGGACTTCCGGCGGCGGAAACGACCAACTGCGTCTTGCCGGTCCGCAGCCGCAGCGGCACAGAGCGCGGGTCGCACGTCGCGACGACAAACCGGGAATTCGATCCGAGTGCCGAGGCAGCCGCCGCCGATTGCGGTCCCGACTCGACGTCGACGCTGATCTGCTCCACCGGCCGATCGCGAAACGCGATTCCCAGCCCGATGACCATCAGGATCGGAAAGATGTACGCCCAGAAGACGGCCTCCGGCTCGCGGTAGAACTCGCGGAACCGTGCCAAGACAAGTTGGACGAACGCCCGATCGCTCCACCCCCGCCGCTGTGCGGGTCGCTCTTCGGCAGTGCGCGACGTCTCGCTCGGCAATCGTCATGACGGCGGCGACTCCTCGTCCTCGAGGCGCCGGCCCGCCAGCTTCACGAAGACGTCTTCCAGGCTGGCGTGGCGGGTTGTGAGGCTTGCCAGCGGCAGCTGCATCGACTCCAGGCAGTCGAGCAGCGCCGGCAGCGCCTTGTGCGGCTCCGATACCGAGAGACACGTCCGACCGTGATCATGATGCACGGAGCGCACGGACGGAAGCCGCGTGAACAGATTCGGGTCCAGAGGGTGCGCGTTCGAGGAGCCGTTCACGGAATGGTCGCCGAGCGTGAACTCGATCACGTGCTCACCTCCCAGGCTGACGATTAACTCGTGCGGCGTCCCCTCTGCGATGACTTTGCCGCGATCGACGATGGCGACGCGATCGCACAGCCGCTCGGCCTCGTCGAGATAGTGAGTGGTGAGCAGAACGGTCCGTCCCTGTCGCCGATAAGAACGAATGATCTCCCACAACTGGCGCCGCGATCGGGGATCAAGCCCCGTGGTTGGCTCGTCCAAAAACAACAGCTCCGGATCGCCGACCAGTGCGCAGGCGACGGCCAGCCGCTGCTTCTGACCCCCGGAGAGCTTCCCCACCCTGGTCTTGGCCTTCTCGGTCAGCTCGACCCGTTCGATTGTTTCATCGGCCGTGATTCCGCGGCGATAGAAGCTGCGAAACAATGCCAGCGTCTCGCGGACCGTCAGCTTTTCCGAGAGCTTTGTCTCCTGAAACGAGATGCCGACCCGCTGGCGAATCCCGTCGTCGTCCTTCCCCCACTGCCGGCCCAAAATCTCGACTGTTCCCGAGGTCGGTGCGAGGAGTCCCTCCAGGATTCTCGATCGTCGTGGTTTTGCCCGCTCCGTTAGGCCCCAAGAGGCCGAAACATTCCCCCTCGGCGACTTCCAAATCGAGACCGCGGACCGCCTCGACGGGGGGCGTCCTTCGTAAGTCTTATACAGATTTCGGCAATGGATGACGGCAGGCACGATGAATGCGTTCGGCGTCTGGGGTCCGGCGTCAACAAGACAGTCCTGCCGGCGCGGCCGTTCGGTCATTATTGGGAACCGTCCGCAATCCGTCCATCGCCGTGGGGCGAGCTGCCAGCTTGCCCGTCGCAGTTCCAGGTCTGGTTCCCACGGCAAATTGGCACCTTACACCGCGGTTTTTAAACTTTGGTGGCCGCCGAGGCGGCCGTAGGGTGGGACCAGGCCGGCTCGGCGGCCGCGGCTCGACTGAGCTCGCCGAAGTCCGGCCCACCTTTTAAAGGTTGCCAAGCGCGTGGCCGTGGTGGGCCGTCGCTCGCTCCGCGAGCTCGTCCCACTCTACGTTTCGAAAACCACGTGTTTTCCCGAGCGAAAATCGTTCACGGCGTTGGGTGCCACGGCCCACAGCTTTGCGTGGGCGTGGCACCAGAACCACCATTTTGGACTCGACAGTCTCGCAGGGTGGGACCAGCTCGCGCCAGCCCCCATCGGACTTTCGCCTTCCCGCCTGGTGGGCCGGGCTGCGGCGAGCTCCCTTCGGGTCTGAGCCTCAGGGTCGAAGTCCGTCGAGTCGCAGCCGCAACGCCGGCCTTGTCCCACCCGACATCTCTTTGCCGGCGTGTCGCACCATTGCGCACGGTCATTCAGGACCGGATGCCGCGCATTCGCAGGTGCTCGTCGAGCACCTTGCGGTACTCTTCGACGTCGACGTCGCGCTCGCAGCAGACGAGCATCAGCGCGCCGTCGGAGCGGAAGTTTCCGTCCCACTCGGTGACTTGCTCGTCGGACCAGTCCGGGTCGTACTCGCGGAGCTTGGCGTCACTCATGCGGGTGAAATAGGCCCGCAGGCTGACGTCGGTCTCGTCCCCCGGCGCACCGTCGGGCGACCGCTCGTAATCGATCTCGTTGGTGGGAGTCATCAAAGGACCTCTCTTTTGGCTGTTATTAGTATCCGCACAACGCACTATGCACCTCGTAATGCTTCCATTGCGATTTCGGCTTTCCCGGCTCGTGGCAGCTGATGCACGTCGCGCCTTCGGCAACCTGGCGATGTTTTACGGCCGTTTGCCGATGGACGTCGTGACAACTGACACAGGTCGTCTGGCTTTTCCCCTCGAGGACTTCGCGCACGTTCTGCGCGACATGCCGGTCGCCCGGATTCATGGCCGCGAGGTCGGCGTCGGTCAAACTGACCTGGAAGTCGCGGAACAGGTTGTCTCCGGCGACGAAGTTCGTCGGATAGGGAAGTCCCGTGCTCCGCGACTTCCCGGTTCGCAGGTGGCATGACGCGCAAATGGCGATCGCGACACGCGGCGGGTCGTGTCGTCCCTTGCCAAAGTAGACCGTTTTCGTTTCGGCGTGCTTCTGCTCGACGACTCCGTGGCAGGTGAAGCAATCGAGCGAAGTCGCGGAGAAGGCGTGAATCTTGGGATCAACGCCCGTCGTATGGCAGCCCGCGCAGGACCGGGCAAACGTCCCATCGTCCCAATGGACGCTGTTGATGTCGATGAGCTTTCCATGGACCCGCCGGCTTTTCGTGCCGGGAGGAGGAGGCGAGAACCTGGCCGAGAGCATCGCGAGTTTGCCATACTCGGCCGTGCGCTTGAGAAACCGAACTTGCCGTCGCTCTCCAAGCACGAATTCAACCTGGTCGGCAAAACGACGCGCCTCGGGCGCCGCCTTAAGAGCGGCCATTTCCGCAGGCGCCGCGTCAAACGAACGGATGGTGCGCTCGTGTGCATTCTTCGACCAATCCGCGCCGAAACGATCCCGATGGCAGAAAAGACACTCGTCTCCGGTGGCGTACTCCGGCAGGGGCGATCCGACGTGGTCGCTTCCCCAATTGGCACGCTCGTCAGGCGGCGTGGAAGCTGGCCCGGCCGACAAAATCCCGACGGCCAGACAGGCGGCGCCCAGCGCACCGAAGAGCATTGTGCCGACCGTGAGGAACGGACGGCAAGTCGGACGACGACGTTTGGACATGGCGGCGTCACACGTCCGCGCGGACCCAGCCGTGGGCGGCGTTGTCGGGCTTTCCCCCGTCTTCGAGGTAGGCCACCTTGAGCTGCGACAGCGTGTCTTTGGGAAGCGCATGCCGCTTCTCGTTCACGTCGACGCCGTAGATCTTGGCGGCGTTCAGCCCGAAGATCTTCGCCTTGTCCTCTTTGGTCACCTTCTTGTAGCCGAACTTGTCGCACAGCTCGTCGCTGATCTGGAACCGCTTGAAGGCGTCGATCACCCATTGCGGCGATCCCCACCACAGGCAATCGGTCCCCCAGATCACGTGGTCGGCCCCGTAGTACTTGATGTTCTTGCCGATCAGGTGCTGGCACATCTGGGGATTGACGATCACCGTCGTGCCGAAGGCCGAGCCGATCTCCGGAAAGACGTTGTTCATCTGCGGATTGCGCTCCTTGATCTTCATCAGCTCGGCGTGCCAGGCGAAGTCGCCCGTCGTCCGGGTTGAACGTCGTCTTGAAGCCCGGCTCGTCCGGGCCGTGCTTCATGGCCGAGTGGTAGATGATGAATGTCAGATCCGGATTGTCCTTGGCGGCCTTCTCGATGTCGGCCGGATTCGCCAGGTGCCCCAGCGTTCTGCGATTGCGACGCATACCCCTTGTGGACGCTGAAGCGCCTGCAGCCCCAGCTCGCGCGACTTCTGGTAGAAGGGATAGGTCATCTTCTCGTCGTCGAGCTTGAACCCGTTGCCCGATCGGCCCGGATCGGTGTGGCAATACCACTTCCAACTGTCGATGCCGTAGATCTTGACCTCGCGCTCCATCTGCTCGAACAGGGCCGTGAAGTCGGGCTTGTTCGTCTTCTTGTCCCAGTAGTGGTTGGGAGCACAGTTGCCCTGGCACAGGGCGCGCTGGCTCTCGGCCAGGTCGTTGAGCTGCTTTTTCGACTCCGACATCAGCCAGCTCGGCAGGATCGCAAACGCCGGGCGTGCGCTGCGCGGCCTTCGAGCACCTTGCCGGTCTTCCGGTCCTTGTTGATCTCTTTGCCCGGAACGCCCGAGATGACGGCCATGCTCGTTTCGCTGTCGAAGAAGATTTCCTTCACGAAGTTCGGAAAACTGTAGGCGTCCACGTCGTTCTTGAGATGGAACCCCATGTTCTTGACGAACTCCATCGATGCGGAAGCCCATGAGCGGACCGGCGGCCGATCGGTGAAGTGCGTCTGCACGTCCATGATGAAGTATTCGCCCTTGGGCCATTTCTCCTCCGTGGCGGCCGGCTCGAGCGTCTCGGCCGCGTCGACGTCCCAATTGGGGCCGTAGACCATGTTGGAGGCCAAAAAGGCGGTCGCCATGCCCATCGAGGTCCGCATGAAGTCGCGGCGTGCCATGCCGAGCTTGCGCGACTTCTCCTCGGCCAGCTCGCCGATCAGGGCTTCCCACTGCTGTTGTTGTTTCGTCTGCGGCCGGGGGATGAACTCCTCGTTCGAGAGAACCTGAGTCGGGATGGGCGAATCGACGCCCTTCTTCTGATCACGCTCCCATTTGCGAACCCACATGAACAAGTCTCCTCTCAGGTTTTGCTTTGCGCCAAGATTGCTTTCGGACTTCGGCAGAGAGCGGCCGGATGCCGTCTGCCGTCAACCGGATCATTGCTTGAGACATGTCAACTGGACGTGTTTTGGCCAGTATACCAAGGCCGCTCCATTCGGGTACATTCAACGCCATGCACCGGGTCGTCATCGTCGGGGGCGGATTCGGAGGGTTGAACGCGGCCAAAGAGCTTGGCTCCGCGTCGCAGGTCGAGGTGACGCTCATCGACCGGCGGAACCATCATCTGTTTCAACCCCTGTTGTACCAGGTGGCGACGGCCGGACTCAGTCCCGCGGAGATTGCCGCTCCGATCCGCAGCATCCTCTCGAAGCACGCGAATATTCGCGTCCTGCAGGGAGAAGTGACGGCCGTCCATCTCGGAGCGGAACCGGGTCGTCGCCGACTTCGGCACGTTCGAGTACGATTCGCTGATCCTCGCCTGCGGCGCCAGCACGCGTACTTCGGCCACGACGAATGGGAGGAGTTCGCCCCGGGCCTCAAGAACCTGGAGCAGGCCACGGAGATTCGTCGCCGCATCCTCCTGGCGTTCGAAGAGGCCGAACGGTCCAGCGACCTCGATCTGCGGAAGTATTACCTGACGTTCATGATCGTCGGCGGCGGGCCCAACGGGAGTCGAATTGGCCGGGGCGATCGGCGAAATGAGCCGTTTCACGTTGGCACGCGATTTCCGCAACATCGACTCCAAGTTGGCCCGCGTGATCCTGATCGAATCGGGCGAGCGGATTCTCGGCTCGTTCAGCCCGCGAGCAATCGAGCCGTGCCACGCGCGACCTGGAATCATTGGGCGTGCACGTCTGGACAAACAGCACGGTCACCCAGGTCGACCGCGAGGGAGTGCAGATCGGCCGGGAGCACGTGCGAGCCGCGACCGTGCTGTGGGCCGCGGGCGTGAAGGCCTCGAGCCTCAACCGCTCTTTGGACGTCGAACTCGACCGGCTGGGCGCGCGTCGTCGTCGGCCCCGACCTGACGATCAAGGGGCATCGGAACGTCTTCGTGATCGGCGACCAGTCCCATGCCGAGGAGCAAGCGGGCCAGCCTCTACCCGGCTTGGCGCCGGTCGCCATGCAACAGGGCCGCTTCGCGGCACGAACGATCCTGGGCGACTTGGCCGGCCGGCCGCGGTCGCAGTTTCATTATTCCAACAAGGGGCAAATGGCGACGATCGGCCGCAGCCGCGCCGTCGCCGAAATTGGGAAGACTGCGCTTGGGGGGCTTTACGGCGTGGGTCGTCTGGCTATTCGTCCACGTCTATTATTTGACCGGATTCAAAAATCGCTTCTTCGTCGTGGTGCAGTGGGCCCTGTCGTACCTGACCTATCGGCGTGGGGCCCGGCTTATCGTCAGCAAAGACTGGCACATCAGCAGGCCAAAACCGAAGGACGAAGAGCCGCAGAGCCGCCTCGACCGCGTTGCCGTTCTGAAGATTCATGGTACGCTCATAGTCGTGACCGCGACCGCCTCCCCCCCGACAACGTCTCCTCGAATCTATCTGAAGGAGCGCGCGCGCCCTGCCGTTCTTCAGCCGGCATCCCTGGGTCTTCGCCGGCGCCATCGACCGCATCGAAGGCGAGCCGCTGCCCGGCATGGCCGTTACGCTGCACGCCGCCGACGGCCGGTTCATCGCCCGCGGACTGTATAACCCCCACAGCCAGATCCGCGTCCGCCTGTATTCCTGGGAAGAAGGCGAAGTCCTGGACGCCGGTTTCTGGTCGCGGCGGCTCGACTCGGCCATCGCTTTGCGACTGACGCTTTACGGATCCCTCGACGGCGAGACGGGCTGCCGGCTCGTCTTCAGCGAGGCCGACGGCCTCTCCGGCCTGATTGTCGATCGCTACGGCGATTGGCTGCTCGTCCAGTTCACGTCGCTGGCCTTGGCCGATCGGCGGGATGTGCTGCTCGATCTGCTTGAGGCCAAGCTGCGGCCGCATGGAATTCGGCTGCGGACCGAAAAAGGGATCCGCGAGAGCGAGCACCTCGAGCTGGCCGACGGTCTCGCGCGCGGCGCCGAACCGCCGCGGCCGTTGTTCGTGGCCGAAAATGGCGTGCGTTACGGAGTGGACGTCGTCCAGGGGCATAAGACGGGCTTTTATCTCGATCAACGCGATAATCGGGCCGCTGTCGCCCGGTACGTCGGGGGGAAGCGGGTTCTGGACGTGTTTTGTTACACGGGAGGCTTCGGCATGGCCGCGCTCAAAGTGGGCCAAGGCGAGCGAAGTCCATGCCGTCGACGTTTCGGAGGCGGCGCTGAGCCTGGCCAAAGCCAACGCGGAATTGAACCAGGTATCGGCCGCGATCCGTTTCGTCAAATCGGACGCGTTCGAAGAGCTCGAGCGCTTGGCCGCGGCAGGCGAATTGTTCGATACGGTGATCCTCGACCCGCCCAAGCTCACGCGGCATCGAGCCGGCCTGGCCAAAGCGCTGCGCGGCTACCACAGCCTGAATCAGCTCGCCTTGGGGGTCCTCAATCCGGGCGGCACCTTGGTGAGCTGTAGCTGCTCCGGCTTGATCGGACGCGACGATTTTGTCTCCATGCTTGGCTCCGTCTCCCAACGAAGCGGCCGGCCGATCCAGATTCTCGAATCACGCGGCCAGGCGGCCGATCACCCCACGTCGGTTCACTGTCTGGAAACGGCTTACCTCAAGTGCTACATCTGCCGAGTCGCGTAGAACGAGGGGCCAGTGGCGAGGGGAAAGCGAAAACGCGAACAGGCGGTTCGTCCGCCGCGACCGCCGGTCGAGGTGCGCCCGGCTGAGCAGATCCTGATCGAACGCGCTGGGAGAGATGCCCGTTGGCTCGATTCTGTGCACCTCGCTGGGCCGCGGCCAGTTCGCGGCGGCAGCGGCCCAGAACCGTCCCACCGCTGCGGTTTGCTGTTCGTTTCTCGACCTCTCTGCGCGGGATCTCGCCGAAGGAGTTTCATCGCGAACCGCCGCCCAACCTGCGTTTCGAGTGCCAGTCCGATTTTCCCGAGGAAGAAGTCGACTTGTTCGCCCTTCCGATTACCGCGTCCGGCGACGCGGAGCTTGTCCGCGACATCCTGCAGTCGGGGCACCTGCGGCTGCGCAGGGGAGGCACGATGTTCGTCGCGACCGACAATCGGACCGACTCATGGCTGCACGACGAGCTGCGAAAACTCTTCGCCAAGGTCACGCGGCGGCCGGTTGAGCAGGGAACTTTGTTTATCGCGACGAAGACGGAACCGCTGCGGAAATTAAAAAACTACGAATGCCGGTTTGCCTACCGCGACGAAGGCCGGCTGATCCAGGCCGTCAGCCGTCCCGGCGTCTTCAGCCACCGCCGCGTCGACGGCGGCGCCCGCGCGTTGCTCAAGACGGCGACGGTTCGCCCCGGCGACCGCGTGCTGGAACTGGGTTGCGGCTCCGGAGTCGTGTCGCTGGCCGCCGCCGTGCGCGCCGAGGGGGTGCAGGTTCAGGCCATCGACTCGAATGCGCGGGCGGTGGAATGCACACGTCGGGGGGCTGAATTGAATGGGATTTCCAACATCGCCGTCCAATTAAATACCGCCGAGGCAGTGGCCGGCGACGAGATTTCCGAATCGCACGTTCGATCTGGTCGTCGCCAATCCACCCTACTACTCGAACTACCGCATCGCCGACATTTTCGCCCGCCGCGCCGCGCACGTGCTCAAGCCCGAGGGAACCGCGTTGTTCGTCACCAAACGTTCCGAATGGTACGAGGAGCGGTTCCCCGAGCTATTTGCATCGATTGCCGTCGAGCCGGTCGGAAATTACGTCATCATTCGTCCGCTGACGAGAACCGGAGATCGGTAGAGCGAGCTCGAGCCTTGTCGAATCTCGACATGGACTATTTCTTCTCGCGGTTCTGCCGCTGTTTCCTGATCAGCGCCGAGGACTTTTTTGTCGAGCTGGGAGAGGCCCGTGTCGGCTTTGATGTCGTAATTGCCGACCTTGTATTCCACGACGGTGCCGGACCGATCGATCAGCACCCACAGCGGCAGCTTCGCTCCGACCCGCTCGGGGTCGCCGAATTTCTCCAGCAGCGTCCCGTCGTCGATCGGCCAGGGGATAGCTCAGGTTCATGAAGTCTTGGAGCTTCTTGATCGAACGCAGGATCGGCGGGAGCCTGCGATTTGTCGGCCAGCCGGCGGTCGACGGCGACGCCGTACACCTGCAGCCCGAGTTTGTTGCGCCGGTGGTAAAGGATAGTCGAGAAAGCCGATCTGCCCGTAGGGCTCGGGCGGAAACGGCTCTCCCTTGGTACGACCAGAAATGCAACAGGACGATCTTGCCGGCATGCTCGGTCGCGGGAATCTCCTCGCCGTCGAGCGACTTCAATTGGATCGGCGGGCGACGGCTTTCCGATAAAGCGTTTGGCGAGGCTCTCGACGTCGCCGGAGCGGCGGGACTGGGCGTTCACGTCCCGTCCGATGGCCGCAACAAGCTGATCGAAGGGAGTCCTTTCCGCCTGCGGTGCCAACGACTTGAGGGCGGCGGAGGCCAAGTCGAGCTGCGCATCGGTCAGCTCGGGCGACTTGTCGTCGTCGGACCGTTTCAACTCCTCCTGAAGCCGTAAGCAGGTCCGGCTAGCGGACGTCGAACTCGATTGAGCGATTCGTCGGAAAGCGGCGTGACGGAGTCAAGGACCGTCCGGAAAAGGTACGTCTCTCCGCGGCCGAGGACGATCCGCCGTTCCGCCTTCACCAGGATAGCGCTCGCCTTGTCGATCCACACGGATTCTTGCGGCCCGAAGTTGTTGGACACGTCGACCCGCCAGCAGTCGTGCGAGCCGACTTTGCGGCTCGACGGCGACGCGGTATTTCCAGGGGGCCGAATCGCGCTGGTTCACGAACTCGGACTCGCGGGACGCTTCCCAGCGGGCGTCCTTTGCCAGGCGGTCGGCAAACTCGAAGTACGGAAACGGGACGAAAAGCACGTATTGCGTCCCGTCGTGTTCGTGCAGGAGTCGAATCCGGACCTTGGAAGGACGGCCTTTGGCATCGGTCGTCACCCGCCCAAACCGCGCCGGCCAGGGCCATCCGCCGCCGCCGTGCTCGTCGAGAACGAACGTCAACTTCCCGGCCGCCGTCGGCCTGGGGCGTCGCCAAGCAGTACAAGTCGAACCGCTTGACAGGCTCCCCCGTCGTTTCCCCGTCGCGCGAAGCCTTGGCCAGCGAACCGTGATAACGCAATTCGACTCCGGGGTGATCGGCAGGCGCAGCCGCCGAGCAGTCCGACAAGCAACAGGGCGGGCAGCGATTGTCGCAATCAAGGGCATTCTCCGGTCTGGGTCGAAATCCTAACAGTGGACAAGTATCTTCACAGACGCTCGGGCGCGGCGGCAAGCAGCGGGGGCGACCCGCGGACAGGTCACATTCCCGGTCCGTGCTCCCCGTGGTAAGATGGAGGCGTTGGTTTATGGTTTCGCCGCGGTTTGGGACGCGTTGCCTCGCTCGCGGTCGCTTCGCCGAATCGGGCGTGACTTTGCGGAGTTGAGAGCTGCAATGCGCATCGGTGAAATGTACCGCGACGGCCGGTGCGGCGTGTCGATCGAGATTTTTCCGCCGAAATCGCCGGACGGCGACGAGGGCCTGCTCCGCACCCTGGGCCGCCTGGCTCCCTATCGCCCCGTCTTTGTGTCGTGCACGTACGGAGCAGGCGGGACCACCCGGACGCGGACCGTCGACTGGTGCGTCGAGATCCAGAAGCGGTTCGGTCTGACGGCGACGGCCCACTTTACCTGCGTCGACGCGAACCGCGAGCCAGATCGAAGAATGGCTCGACCTGGCGACGGAAAACGGTATCGGCAACATCATGGCCCTTCGCGGCGATCCGCCGGACGGCCGAAAAGTCTTCGAGCCGACCGTCGGCGGGTTCCGCTATGCCTGCGAGCTGGTGGGTTTCCTTCGGCAGCGTCATCCGCAAATCGGGATCGGCGTCGCCGGCTATCCGGAAAAACACCAGGAAGCCCCCGATCCTCAAACCGACTTGGAGCATCTAAAGCGGAAAGTGGAGGCGGGGGCCGACGCCGTTTTTACCCAGCTCTTTTACGTCAATCGGAGTTTCTTCGACTTTCGCGATCGTTACCGGCGGCTTGGCATTCAGGTCCCGTTGATCCCGGGAATCATGCCGATCACCGAGTTCGCCCGCATCAAACGGATCACATCGCTCTGCGGAGCGGCGATCCCGGCCGATCTTGCCGCCCGGTTGGAAGCCGTGCGGGACGATCCGCAGGCCCAATTTGAGATCGGCGTCGACCATGCCGTCACTCAGTGCCGTGAACTCGTTGAAGCCGGCGTGCCGGGGATTCATTTTTATGTGCTCAACCGGTCGAAAGCGTGTGAAATCATTCTGGATGCGCTCGGCCTCGCACCGGCGGGAGTTTGAGGCCGGCGGGATTCGTTCGGGGAGTTTTTTCGGGTAATTTGGGACGTTAAAAAAGGGGAACCGACCACCCCGAAAAAACCTCACGAATGCACCGCCCTGCCGAGCCTCTTTTAACAACCCCTGTTAAATTGATCGTGATCGAATCGCGATGCGGCTACATAATGCAGGGAGAGTGTCCCGCTGCCGGCGGAACACCCGCTTTGACCGTTGCCGATGCTCGTTTTGCGTGTGCCGCCCGTATACTTAAACCGATACTTAAACCGAAGGGAAAAGATCGTCGAATGGCCGTTTTGACGCCGCCGTCCGTCCGCACTCGGCTCGAAGAGCTGCTGCGCACGCGGATCCTCGATTCTCGACGGGGCGATGGGCACGATGATCCAGGCCCATGCAGCTCGAGGAGCGCCGACTTTCGCGGCCGCCTGTTCGCCGACCATCCGAAGGATCTCAAGGGCTGCAACGACCTGTTGAGCCTCACCCGGCCCGACATCATCGAGGACATTCATCGGCAGTATTTCGAGGCCGGGGCCGACATCGTCGAGACGAACACGTTCAATTCGCAGTCGGTTTCGCTGGCCGAGTACGGGCTCGAGGCCGAGGTCTACGCGATCAACCGGGCCGCGGCCGAGCTGGCGCGAACGGGCGGCCGACGATTTCACGGCCCGCGATCCGGAAAAGCCGCGGTTTGTCGCCGGCAGCATCGGGCCGACGAGCCGCACGGCTTCGCTCTCGCCCGACGTGAACGATCCGGGCTTCCGTGCGATCACGTTCGACGAGTTGGCCGCCGCCTACCGGGAGCAAGTCGAAGCGCTCTACGACGGAGGCGTCGACCTCCTGATGCCGGAGACGACGTTCGACACGCTCAACCTCAAGGCGTGCCTGTTCGCCATTTCGCAGTTCTTCGACGAGCGGGGGGTCGAGCTGCCGGTGATGATCTCCGCCACGATCACCGACGCCAGCGGACGGACCCTCTCCGGGCCAAACGGTCGAGGCCTTTTGGAACTCGGTCTCGCATTTTCCCGCCCTGAGCGTCGGCCTCAACTGCGCCTTGGGCCCCGACCGGATGCGGCCCTACGTGGAAGAGCTGTCGCGGATCGCCCCCTGCTTTGTGAGCTGCCATCCCAACGCCGGCCTTCCGAACGAATTCGGCGGCTACGATGAAACGCCCGAGCACATGCGGCGGCTCTTGTGCGAGTTTGCCGAGAACGGCTGGCTGAACATCGTCGGCGGCTGCTGCGGCACCACGCCCGAGCACATCCGCGCGATCGCCGACGGGATGCAGGACGTCGCCCCGCCGTCCGCCCGGCGATCCCCGGCTATTCCCGGTTCAGCGGATTGGAGCCGCTGACGCTGCGGCCCGACGGAAACTTCGTGATCGTCGGCGAGCGGACGAACGTCACCGGCTCGAAAAAATTCGCACGCCTCGTCCGCAGCGGCGACTACGAAGCGGCCCTGGAAGTCGCCCGCGACCAGGTCGCCAACGGCGCCAACGTCCTCGACGTCAACATGGACGAAGCGCTGCTCGACGGCGAGAAGGCGATGGCGACGTTCCTGCACCTGATCGCCGCCGAGCCCGAGATCGCCCGCGTGCCCGCTGATGATCGACAGCTCCAAGTGGTCGGTCATCGAGGCGGGCCTCAAGTGCGTGCAGGGCAAGAGCATCGTCAATTCGATCAGCTTGAAGGAGGGCGAAGCGGAGTTCCTGCGGCAGGCGCGGCTCGTCCGCCGTTATGGGGCGGCCGCCATCGTGATGGCCTTCGACGAAGAGGGGCAGGCCGTCACGGCCGACCGCAAGACGGCCATCGCCAAGCGGGCCTTCCGCCTGTTGACCGAAGAGATCGGCTTCGCGCCGGAAGACGTCATCTTCGACGCCAACATCCTGACGGTCGGCACGGGGATCGAAGAGCACGCCAACTACGCCGTCGAATTCATCGAGGCCGTCCGGCAGATCAAGCGAGCATGTCCCGGCGCGAAGACGTCCGGCGGCGTGAGCAACGTGTCGTTCTCGTTCCGCGGCAACGAAACGGTCCGCGAGGCGATGAACGCGGCCTTTTTGTATCACGCCATCCAGGCCGGCCTCGACATGGGGATCGTCAACGCCGGCCAGATCGCCGTCTACGAAGAGATCGACAAAGACCTGCTCCGCCACGTCGAAGACGTCCTCTTCAATCGCCGGCCCGACGCGACCGAGCGGCTCGTCACGCTTTGCCGAGACCGTCGCGGCCAAGAGCAAAACCGTCGAAAAAGACGAAGCCTGGCGGGCGGCACCGTCGAAGAGCGGCTTTCGCACGCCCTCGTCAACGGCATCGTCGACTACATCGAAGCAGGACACGGAAGAGGCCCGCCAGAAGCTCGGCCGGCCGCTCAAGGTGATTCAGGGCCCGCTGATGGACGGCATGGGCGTCGTCGGCGAGCTGTTCGGCGCCGGCAAGATGTTCCTGCCGCAGGTCGTCAAAAGCGCCCGCGTGATGAAGAAGGCGGTCGCCTACCTGACCCCCTTCATGGAGGCCGAAAAAGAGGACGGCCGAAGGCCCGCAGCACCGCGGCACGATCGTGATGGCGACCGTGAAGGGCGACGTGCACGACATCGGCAAGAACATCGTCGGCGTCGTCCTGCGCTGCAACAACTTCGAGGTGATCGACCTGGGCGTGATGGTCCCGGCCGACAAGATCCTCGACACGGCCATCGAGAAGAAGGCGGACATCGTCGGCTTAAGCGGCCTGATTACGCCGTCGCTCGACGAGATGGTCCACGTCGCCCGGGAGATGCAGCGCCGCGGGATGACGATGCCGCTCTTGATCGGCGGCGCGACGACGAGCGCCAAGCATACGGCCGTCAAGATCGCGCCCGAGCTACGCGCGAGCCGGTGGTCCACGTCGCTCGATGCGTCGGTCTCGGTGCCGGTGGTCGAGAACCTGCTTGGACCGCGGACAAGAAGCCCGACTTCGTCCGGAAGAATGCCGAGGCCCAGGAGCGCGACCGCACGCACGTTCGCCGATCGGCAGCAAAGGGCGCTCGTGCCCTACGCCGACGCGCTGGCCCGCCGCTTCAAGACCGACTGGGCCAGCGTGCGGATCGACAAGCCGGCGTTCCTCGGCCGGCGGGTGCTCAATCCGCAGCCGCTGGAGGAGCTCGTTCCGTACATCGACTGGTCGCCGTTCTTCCAGACGTGGGAATTGCGGGGCAAATATCCGCAGATCTTCGACGATCCGCAGGTCGGGCCGGAAGCGCGGCGGCTCTACGACGACGCGCAGCGGCTCCTGACGCAGATCGTGGCGGAGAAAAAGCTCACCGCGCGGGGCGTCTACGGCTTCTGGCCGGCCAATTCCGAAGGGGACGACGTGCATCCTCTTCGCCGACGAGAGCCGCGCAGTCCGAAGATCGCCCGCTTCCCCATGCTGCGCCAGCAATGGGAACGCAAGGGACAAAGCGAGTTCCGCTCGCTGGCCGATTACGTCGCCCCGCGCGACAGTGGGCGGATCGATTACGTCGGCGCCTTCGCGGTGACGGCGGGGATCGGCTGCGACGAGCTGGCCGCCCAGTTCGAGCGGCAAAACGACGATTACTGACGCGATCATGGCCAAGGCGCTCGCCGACCGGCTGGCCGAGGCGTTCGCCGAGTTTCTTCATCGCCGGGCCCGCCTCGATTGGGGTTACGGCCAGGAGGAAAAACTGTCGACCGATGAGCTGATCGGCGAGAAATACCGCGGCATCCGCCCCGCCTTCGGCTATCCGGCCTGCCCCGACCACACCGAGAAGCGAACGCTGTTCGACCTGCTGCAAGCGGAGAAAGCGACCGGAATCCGCCTCACCGAGACGTTCGCCATGTGGCCGGCCGCCGTCGGTCAGCGGCCTCTATTTCGCGCATCCCGAGTCCCGCTATTTCTCGGTCGACCGCATCACCCGCGACCAGGTCGAAAGCTACGCGGCACGCAAGAGGATGCCGATCGCCGAAATCGAGCGCTGGCTTGGTCCGAACCTGGGTTACGAGCCGAGGTGATCGGATCGGTCCGATTGACGACGGGAAAATAAAGATTCCAGATCGTCGGGAGGTTCGCCTCGTACCGGACTCTATCCGCCCGGTCCCTATCCGCCGGCACCCGTGCACGTCTTGAAAGCTCAGCGACTCATGCGCCGGGTGCCATGCCCACGGCTTTGCGTGGGCATGTCTCCAGCCTTGAGGTCTGTGTGGCAGGGAAGATTGGCCGAAGCGGAGGAGCCCGCTGCCGGGACGTTCGTATTCGACAGCACTTGACCACGGCCACGCTGTCGGAGTTTGATGGATCGCAGGGTGCTGGCAGGACGATTTCCGGCTACGACATTCTGCCAAGGATCCAAGGACATGCCCACGCAAAGCCGTGGGCATGGCACCCGGCGGTAAGTGTCTTCGCAGACTGCTTCAACAGCCGCTCCATTGTCCAAGCCTCGCTCGCCAGTCCCGCCGCAACGGCTGGCGTCGTCTTCAACGTCATGTGAGCGGTTTCGCGGTCCCAGGGCGAGAACAATCGGTCGATTGACTTATCGCCTGCAACTGGTCAAGAAATCCGTACAAGGGTCCCTTCTCGGTGCTGAAAATGTCAACATTCTTGTCGGAGACCAATCCAAACCGCGGGCGTGGTCGCGGATTCGGTTTCGCCAGGGGGCCGCGTTGGCTTCGGTGACCTCGTTGCCGGCACCCATGAGGTTGTACCACTCGTCCGTGCCGAAATCGCCGTAGCAAATCCGGGCGTTTGAATCGCTTTTTAGGCATCGGGGATCGTTAGCGTTGCTATGGCCCAAGCCCAGCACATGCCCCAGCTCGTGCGACACGCCGTTTTGCCGCAACTCGATCGCCCCTCGATCGACGTCGCGGTTTTGGAGTATGCCGAAGTCTTGATCACCCGGCATCTGGACAACACCTGATCCGACAATCTTTTGACGATCGGTCGGCCGGAGCACTTGGAAGCTGACGTGGGAGCGCGCCTCATCGTTGACGTGCTGGATCGTCACGCCGCATCGCACGGCCGCGGGATCGGGTCTTCGTTTCCTGTGCACGAAGTACAGGTACTGGATCGCCGACATCTTGTCGTTAGAACGAACCTGCGGCAGAAGGGCGAGTGGATTTACCGGATAGTTCAGGTACTTTTCGGCGTCATTCTTCAGGTCCTGTTTGTAGGTGGTCCATTCCGCGTCGGTCCACCGCTGGACCTCCACCGGATCGCTCTGGCCCCGGATTGTCGCTCGCCCCGTCTGCCCGTCCGGATTGAATTGGCGCAAGAACACTCTGAGGATGAGCTTAAAGTCCGTCACGTTGTACTCGTCGGGATAAGCGAGCTGAGAATCGTAATCGACGTTAAAAATGAATCGCCGAACTGTCACGACGAGTCCCCCCGAGCTGAGACTGAGGCATGAACGATCGATGCGCAGCCGACGGTGACGCCGGTCGGTAGACTGATTTGAGTCTCGAAGCCCGAAAATCCGCCGCGGCATCCATCGGCACAAGCCCCGCAAAGCGCTTCATCATTCAATGCGACGCCCGCGGAGCGTTCTGCCCAAAAAAAACCAAAGATTTCCGAAATTCGCGTTTCAGCCGACATTCCCCAGATGGATTTTGGTTGGACGCTGCTGCACGCTGCCGATGACGAATGTACAGTCGTTGGATCGGTCGATCAAGGATTTTCGGGCTCCGGCAAGCACTCCGAGCCGCCTCGGCACCTCAAATCTGCTGCCAACACGATCCGCGGCGCAGACCTTCCTCTCTGGAATTCCCGACAAGTCACCCCGACAAGTCACCCCGACAAGTCACCCCGACAAGTCACCCCGACAAGTCATATTGAGCAGCGGCTTCCACGGCCTAACGCTGCCGCCAACCACGTGTCGCATGGCGGGGCCGACGCACAACCGCTCGGTGTCGTTGACATCTTCATAACCTGCCAGTCGGCTGTCGATCGACTGACGGAGCAGCGGTACAAGGCCATGCTGCTTGTTCTGGCCCAGGCGACAATCTTGCAGGTTGTTTGCACCCGTCTCGGTCAGTGCCAGCGCCTCGTCGAGTTCTCGGTACGCGAGCAACCCGGCGTCGGTGGTGAGCGGGGTTCATCTGGGAAATCCGGGATAAAACGAATTTGCAGCTCGGACACTCGAGCGCATCCCATCCAGGTGTCGAGGTCCCGTGGCGGAAACCATCGGTCAATAGGAGACTTTCATCGCGTCACCGAAGTGCTCGCAGCACGAGCAGCCTGTCGCCGGACAGGACGGCCGGCCTTGCGATGGGGTGGCCGGAAGAGCGTGCCGTCGCCAGGAACTGGCCTCCCCGCATCTTTTTTTGTCTGTTAGACTTCGCGCTCCCTTCTCGGAACGGTTGGATTTTCGAAATCTGCGCAAGGGTTTTCCCCATGCCGAGGCGATCGGAATTTCTTCGCCGAGCTGTTTGGCGGGCGCGCCGGCCCCTGGCGGCGTGCGTGTTGAGCACAACCGCGGCGCTCGCCGTCGTCGCCTGTGCGGCGTCCGGAAACTGCTGGGCCTCGCAGGAGAGTTCGCCCCCGCGGGAACCTGCCGTCGCGTCCCGCCCGGTCCGCCCGCAATCCCCGCCCGAATTCCGCCTGGCCTATAAATTCCGGCCAGGACAGGACGTGGGGATGCTCCGGATCGTCGGCTCGCGGATACGCATCCAGAAAGGGCAACATATCGATCTGAATACGATCCAATCGGTCACCGAACGGCATTTTCACGTGGCTTCGGTCGATCCGGACGGATCGGCCGTCCTCGATCTTGTCATCGATAACGTCAAGATCGCCTATGTGATCAATGGCGATCCGCCCGTCGCCTACGACACGCGCGGCGGCGCCGCGGCGCCGAAAGGTCTTGAAAACGTCAAGGAGTGCATCGGCAGGCATAACCGGGTCCGCGTCGACGCACAGGGAAAGCTGTTGCCGCTGGATGGATCGCAGCCGGCCCGCTCCGACGATCCGGATTTCCTCGTGATCCTCCCCGAGAAGCCGGTCCGCATCGGCGAGGAATGGTTTGACGATTACCAGGCCCGGGTGCAGGTCACCAAGGAACTGACTCAGAAGGTAACGCTCCGCCGGCGCTACACGCTGAGTGCGGTGAATGACAATGTGGCCCTGATCCGCGTGGCGACGGCGGAGGTGACGCCGGTCGTCGACCCGCAGGTCCTGGCCGGGATGATCCAACTCACCCCGAAAGGGACCGTCCTCTTGGATATCGCCCAAGGAACGCTGACTTTGCGCGAGCTGCATTGCGATCGGACCGAGGTCGGCGCGTTGGGGCCGGCCAGTAGCATTGCCGCGGTGTCAACGACGCGGGAAACGCTCCGATGACGCGGTCTGCCCCGCCGGCCGCTTGCCTTACGGCGTATACTTGCCCGACGTTGTATAAGATTCGCCTGACGAAACGATGTCGTGGATGGCCGGGGCGGGTGCCCCGGCCTTTGAATTCCGTTTTTTTAGGGGCGGGGCCGGCCCCCCCGCCGTGCATTGGTTTTTTCGGCGCTCTCGAGGAGCCGCCGGCCGGCGCGATCGCCCGTGCGGACACGACTTCGGAGACGTGACGATCGCCCGGTGATCTTGGCGGTCGACGGCGGGCCGGTTCGTCCGGCCCGCAGCAGAATTGGCATCATTTTCAAAATCCTTGCGGCGTGCGGAGACTTCGCACGTTTGTAACACGATGGACGTTCAGCGGAAGCGCATCGAAATCTCGCAACAGATGCGGAGCCTCCTCATCTCCGCGCGCCGCATCGCCGTCGAAAACGACGCGCAGGCCCTCGTCATCCTGGCGGAGGTTCCCTTCGATTTCGCCGCCATCCGGCAATACCTGCGAAAAGTCCGGCTGATCGTCGCCAGCGACAAGCCCGACGTGCAAAAAGCCGCCAAGGAAGACGAAATCGATCTCGTCCCGCTGGTCCACGAGCCGCAGACGCGGCAACTTCAGCTCAGCCAGGCCCTGTTGGAGGCGATTGCCGACGATCTCCTGAAGCCGGGCGACCGCATCGTCGCCATCTATCCGGTCTACGAGCGGTCGGTCATCGATTCGATCAGCCTCGTCAGCCTCTCGGAACACCTGGCCAAGCTGACGGCCCGCGACCTGCGGCGGCTGGAGACGACGGTCCCGCTTGGAGACGCTGCGGCTGGTCGTCGACCTGGCGGTCGAGATCGGACGCGACGGCCGGGAAGGTAAGCCGGTCGGCACGATGTTCGTCGTCGGCAACCACCGCAAGGTGCTGCAGATGTCGCACGAGCAGGTTCACGATCCGTTCCAGGGCTACAACCAGAGGGAGCGCATGATCCGCAACCCCCGCGTTCGCGAGAGCATCAAGGAAATTGCCCAGCTCGACGGGGCATTTCATTGTCTCGGCCGACGGCATCGTCTGCGCGGCCGGCCGCAATATCGACGCCCCGGCCGAGGGATTGACCCTCTCGAAAGGTCTGGGTTCCCGGCACTGGGCGGCCGCCGCGATCTCGAAGGCCGCCCATTGCATTGCCATCGCCGTCTCCGAATCGACCGGGACGGTGCGGATCTTCCAGAACGGCCACGTCGTTCTGCGGATCGAGCCGATGGACCGCGCGATGAAGTGGTTCGACGTCGACACCGAACCCCCGGCCGGCCCCGACTAAAGCCGCATCCCATCCCGACGTCGCGGTCCCGTGGCGGAAACCGTCGGTCAAGACGAGGATTTCCGCGCATCGTCGACGTGCTCGCAGCACGAACCCGAGACGTCGTGGCGAAATGTTTTGGACCCGCTCGAAAGGCGGTTTGGTCATGAGGTCTGCACCCGGTTGACCCTGCGGGACCGTCCTGTTACAAAAACAGTCCCGTGGCGGAAATCGGAACTGTCGCACGTCGAGATTGGCGGCGCAGACTTTCTTAGATAAGGAACGATGCGAGCATGGGTCGAGTGGAACGCGATCGCGAAATCGCACGCCGTCGGACGCGAAGAGCCAAGCTGAAGAAGCTCCGGGCTCGTTTTGCCAAGGCCACCGATCAGGCCACCAAAAACCTGATCCTCGCCAAGGCCCGCCGCATCAGTCCCTTCGCCGTTCTCGAAGAACCGGCCGAGTAGTTCCCCTCTTGCCCCCGGCTGAGCGCATCCGCGATGGCCGCTCCGCGATGGCCGTTAATCGTGGCCGGCGGACGGCTGAACAAGGTCGCTCGCTCGCCTTGCCTTTTTCGTCGCATCATCCGCCGACGAAGTAATTGGCGACCGCTGCGTCGATGGCCTCGATGGTCAATTCCAGCTTCCGTTCGCGGAAGTTGCAGTGGTTGCGGACCTGCAAAAACAGGTCGCGGGGATGGCAGAAGCGGAACGGGCGGCGAGCGATTCGATAATGCGTGTCGATCAGGTGATCGATGACCTCCGGATGATACTCAATTGCGTAGGTTTCAGCCGCCGAGCGGCAGAGCCGGCGAAATTCGTCTTCCGTCGGGTCCGGAATCTCGATTTTGTAGGGAATCCGGCGCAGGAAGGCTTCGTCGACGAGCTGGCGCGGCTCCAGGTTCGTCGCAAAGACAATCATCTGGTTGAAGGGGACCTGAATCTTCCGGCCGCCCGGCGTCGTCAAAAAATCGTAGCGTTTTTCCAAGGGGACGATCCATCGATTCAGCAAATCGACCGTGCTGACCCGTTGTCGGCCGAAGTCGTCGATCACCAGCGTGCCGCAGTTGCTCTTCAGGTGCAACGGCGCCTCGACAATGCCGCTGGCCGCACGCTGTCCGATCTCCAGATTCTCGAGCGTCAATTCACCGCCGGCGATGATGGTCGGCCGCCGAATGTGAACCCACCGGTGATCGGGACGCAAGCTCTGCGTTTGGCCGTCGTCCGGGGCTTCCGTGTGAACAATCGGGTCGAAAATCTGGATGATTTCGCCGTCGACGTCGATCACGTGGGGAATCCAGATCGTCGGTCCAAACGCCGCCGTGAGCCGTTCCGCGATGCTCGTTTTGCCGTTCCCCGGCGCACCGTAGAGGAACAGGGCGCCGACCGATGAGATCGCCTCGCCGATCTGGCCGAAGAGACGCGGGTCAATCAGGAGCCCCTCGAGGGCCTTCCGGAGATCCGCCGCCTTCGGAGCCACATTCGACGGCGACTGCGCGGCGATGCTGGCGACATACTCGCCCAGCGGCACCGGAGCGGGCCCGTGGTAGGTGGAGTGCTGAAACAGACGCTGCGCGCGGTCGAAGCCCAGCGGCGTCAGTTCGTACTCGTAATCGTTCATCCCCGAAGAGGATTTGTAGAGGACAATTTGCTCCGTCTTCAGGCGGCGCAGCAAGTCGCCCAGAATCGCCAACGGAAGCCGCAGAGTTTCAGCAATTTGACGACCCGCCAACACGTTGCCTGTTAGAAGCTGCTTCAGAACAAGCGATTCAACCGTGCTTGCCGAAAGTCCCGTCGCGGCGAGCGATGCCGGTTCCTGCGGGACGAATTCTCGCAAAGAGTGCGGCTTGGCCGTCAACGGCACTTGAGACCCAGCGAGCATAATCATTGCGAATGGACCCAATGGATTGCCGTTTGAGGCACGACCGCATTAACAGGTCGAGTTGCATGACTCGAGATCGCGCGAACGGAGCCTACGTCAGAATTTGGTAATGTCAAATCGGCCTTCACGATCGATCGGCCCGGTAGCGGAGAAAAACGGCGACGGGAGATGAACAGAGGGATTCGTTCGCCTGAGCCGATGTCGTTCCTCGGCCCGGTGCTTTTGGACCGTCGTATTGCCGGGTAGAATCCTCGTAGTTGCTCGAGGTGTTTAGCAGTTGATCAAAGGCGAGAATGAAGGAGCCGGACGGTGTGGCGAATCGCTTTGAGGAAGCCTCTGCTCCTTGCGGTCGCGACCGTTGCGGCGGCTTGTGGACTCGTCGAGCCGGCGAGGACGGCCCGCGGCGGTAGCCGCGCGGTCGCTCAAGAGCGGCCCAATATCGTTTTCGTGTTTGGCGGACGATTTGGGTTATGGCGACCTCGGCTGTTACGGTCAGAAACAGAATTTGACGCCCGAACATCGATCGTCTGGCGACTGAAGGAGTCCGGTTCACTCAGTTTTACGCAGGCTCGACGGTCTGCGCTCCGTCGCGATGCGTCTTGATGACGGGGCTCGACGTCGGCCACTGTTATATCCGCGGCAACGGGGATCGACAGCCTCCGGCGCTCCGACCGGACGGTGGCGGAGACGCTCAAGGGCGCCGGCTACACCAACGGCCTGTTCGGAAAGTGGGGATTGGGTCAAGAAGGTACCGACGGCGTGCCGACTCGAAAGGGCTTCGACGAGTTTTTCGGCTATCTCGATCAGCATCACGCGCACAACTATTTTCCGGCCTTTCTCATCTCGAACGAATCGCGCGTGCCGCTCAAGAATGTTGTCCCGGGAAGCGGTCCCTTCGGCAGTGGGGTCGCGACGGCGAAGGTTCAATACAGTGCCGACCTGATTCGCGATCGGGCGCTGGCGTTCATTGACCGCAACAAGGACCGTCCGTTCTTTCTTATATTTCGCCTCGACGTTGCCGCACGCCAACGACGAAGCCAGACCGAACGGGATGGAAATTCCCGGACTACGGGGCCTACCGCGACAAGAACTGGCCGGCCCAGGAGAAGGGACAGGCCGCGATGATCAGCCGGCTCGACTCCGACGTGGGACGTCTGATGGAGAAACTGCGGGCAGACGGCCTCGATCGTCGGACCGTTGTTTTCTTTTCGTCGGACAACGGGCCGCATCGCGAGGGGGCCACGATCCCGAAGTTCTTCGACGACAACGGGCCGCTTCGCGGAACGAAGCGGGATCTCTACGAGGGGGGCATCCGCGTTCCCTTGATCGTTCGCTGGCCGGGTCATGCGCCGAAAGGGGTCGTTTGCGACCACGTCGGTTATTTCGGGGATTTTTTCGCGACGGCGGCCGCGATCGCCGGCGCGGCTTGTCCCCCTGGACTCGACAGCGTCAGCTTTGCTCCCCTCGATCACGGGCGACGACGTGCACCAGGCAGAACATGCCTATCTCTATTGGGAGTTTTACGAAGAGGGGATCGAAGCAGGCCGTCCGCGATCGGGAGATTGGAAGGGCGTGATCCGACCCGCTCGGCTCGCAAATCGGTCGAACTCTACGACTTACGGACCGATCTCGGCGAAACGACGCGACGTCGCCGAGCCGGCATCCGGATGTCGTCAAACAAATTCTTGGCGATCGCCCGCGAAGCCCACGTGCCGTCGTCGTTTTGGCCCGTTCCCAAAGCAGCCGGAGCCGCCAAGGTTCGGCCGCAGAGACTTGTGACGTGCAACTCGATTCTGCTCTTCGATCCGCCGCCCTGTGGCCGGCCGCGTTGGCGGCGGCGATTTTCCTTTCGACAACGCCGCGCGCGGCCGATCGGCCGCGACGGGTCACGGCGGCCGAACATCCTCTTTTTGTTGACCGACGACCAGCGGGCCGATGCGATTCACGCGCTTGGCAACCACGTGATCCAGACGCCGAACCTCGACCGCCTGGCCCGCTCCGGATTGTGCTCGGCAATACCTACTGCATGGGCAGCGACATGAGCGCGGTTTGCTTTCCCAGCCGCTCGATGCTCTTGAGCGGCCTGTCGCTTTTTCACTTGAAGCACCAGAAAGGAGGCTATTCGGTTCGATACGCTATCAACTTCCCTAAAACGTTGCGCGAGGCGGGCTACGAGACGTATCACCACGGCAAGCGTCAAAACGGGCCGACGGGGATTTATCACGACTTCGAGCACGAGAAGTATCTTGTCGACGACACGGCCGAGCGGCTTGTCGGGAATGCCCGGCAAGGAAATCGCCGATGCGGCCATCACGTTTCTGAAGACGCACGATCGAGCGCGGCCCTTCTTCGCCTACCTTGCGTTCGGCAACCCGCATGATCCGCGGGTCGTGATGCGGGAGTACCGCGACCGGTATCGACGAATCGAAGATGCCGCTTGCCGGCAAATTATCTCCCGCTGCATCCTTTCGACAATGGTGCCCTGACGTCGTCGCGACGAGCAGCTCGCCGGGTGGCCCGCGCACCGAGGCCGAGATCCGCAAGCATCTGACCGATTACTACGGCGTGATCACCTATCTCGACGAGCAGATCGGCCGGATCCTGCACGCCCTCGACGAAACCGGCCAGTCTGCGAACACCATCATCATTTTTTCGTCCGATCATGGGCTGGCCCTCGGCAGCCACGGACTGATGGGCAAGCAAAACCTGTATGAAGACAGCATGAAGCCCCCGCTGATCTTTGCAGGGCCCGGCATCCGCAAAGGGAAGGTCCGAAGCGCTGGTCTATCTCTACGACATCTTTCCCACGGTCTGCGATTTGATCGGCGTCAATCCCCGCCGCGGCGATTGACGGCCGCAGCTTTGCCCCCGTGCTTGACGGGCAAGTCCGACTCGGCCCGCGACGTGATTTTTCTCGCGTTCATGGATTTCCAGCGTGCCGTCCGGCAGGGAGACTGGAAGCTCATCCGCTATCCGCAGGTGAACGTCAGCCCAGCTCTTCAATCTCCGCGAGGACCCCAACGAAGTGCACAACCTGTGCGACGCACGTCCGGAAAAAGCCCGCCAGTTATGGAAACGGCTCGAAGAGCTGCAAAAAGCGAACGGGGACACGCTTCCGTTGACCGTCAAAAACTCCCAGAGACCGCACCGTCACTCCGAGGGCATTGCGGGAGCGGAGCTTGGGCACGGGCAGGAAATGGACCGGACTCGGGGACGCGGATGAAGCCGTTACGAGACGCCCATGACCTAACTTCCGCTGACGGCTGAGCATCGCGCATTGAAGCCGCAGTGCCGCAAGCCGGCCCCGCGGTTGGTGGCGCGTCGTCGTCCTGCTGATGCTCGTCGTCGGGCTGGGACATTTCAATCGGATTGCCATCTCGGTCGCCGGGGCGGAACGCATTATCCGGCGAGAACGGCATCGATGCGATCCGCATGGGGCAGGTCTATTCCGCGTTTCTCCTGCTCTACACGCTGGCGATGGTGCCCGCCGGGTGGCTGATCGATCGGTTCGGGGCGCGGGTCACGCTTATCGTCTTTTGCTTTGGCTCGGCGGTCTTCGTCGCCGGCACCAGCGCGGTTGGACTCTTTTCGCGAACCGCCGCGTCTCTCTGGATTGGACTGATTGCCGTTCGCTCGCTGATGGGACTGGTCAATGCGCCGTTGCATCCGGCGGCGGCCCGCATGGTGTTCGCCCATGTGCCGCCCCAATGCGAAATCGCTGGCAAACGGATTGGTGACATTCGCAGCCTGTGCGGGAATCTCGGCCACGTACTACGGTTTCGGAGCGCTGATCGACTGCTTCGAGTTGGCCCTCGCGCCTTCTTCGTGACGGGATGGATCACGCTTGTTCGTCGCCTTGAGCTGGACTTGGGGAACGAGAAAGCTGTCCGCTTTGGTCGAACGTTCCGAGTCTGACGTGCCCCCCCAACCCAGCACCAGCCGACGAATCCGTTGCCCACTTCGCCGTTGGGGAGCGTTTTCTTGCGGCCCGGGGTCATTTGCCTGACTTTGAGCTATGCCGCCTTGGGTTATTTCCAATATCTGTTCTTTTATTGGATTCAATACTATATCGGCACGGTTCAGCATCTCGGCGACCGACGTGTCGCGGCAATATTCGACGCTCATCACGCTGACGATGGGACTGGGAATGATTTTCGGCGGCTGGCTGGCCGACCGTGTCTCGCGGCACTCGTTGCCGGCCGCTCGCGGCGACGGCTGGTCCCCGCGTTGGGGATGATTGCCAGCGGCCTCGTGTTCGAGTTCGGTTTGCTGAGCTCCGATTCGCGTGTGATGGTGACCGCTTTTATCCTCTCCGCCGGGCTGCTGGGCATGTGCGAGGCGGCGTTCTGGACGACGATCGTCGAATTGGGCATGCCGCGGGGCGGGCTGGCGGCGGGGTTGATGAACATGGGAGGCAACGCGGGCGGGCTGCTTTCGCCCGTTGCCACTCCCTTGTTGAGCGCGCTGTTTCGGCACCCTCTATGGCCAGGCGCTCGGCTGGCGGATCAGCCTCGCGAGTGGCGGGTGCAATCCCCGTGCTCGGGCGCCTTGATGTGGTTCGGGGTCAAATCGAGAACGGAGCGTCAAGACGGAAGCCGTTCAGCGAAACGAGACGAGCAATGTGCGGAAACATGAAAATCACGCACGTGATCTGCCAGGTCTTGCGGGTGGGAAACGTCGCCGCCAAGACGGCAAGCTGCCAGGACGCGGTCCTCGTGCGGATCCGCGCCGACGACGGCACGGAAGGGATCGGCGAGGCCGATTCGTCGCCCGAAGTCGTCAAGGCGATCGTCGACGCCCCCTTCAGCCACAACATCGCCTGCGGACTGCGCGAGTTGTTGATCGGCGAGAACCCGCTCGAGACCGAGCGGCTCTGGCAGAAGATGCTTGCCGGCACGGTCTACTTCGGCCGCACGTCGGTCACGATCACGGCGATGGCCGCCGTCGACATGGCGCTGTGGGACCTGAAGGGAAAGCATTTCGGCGAGCCGATCCACCGCCTGCTCGGCGGCAAACGGCACGATCGCAATTCCCGCCTACGCCTCGATCCTGTTCGGCCGCGACGGCTCACACACGGCCGAGATCGGCCGCCGCTGGCGCGAAGCGGGTTATCGCGCGATCAAATTCGGCTGGGAGCCGATGGGGAAATCCGAGGCCCTCGATCTCGACCTGGTGCGCGGCGCCCGCAAGGGGATCGGCGATGACGGCACGCTGCTGATCGACGCCGGCCTCGTCTGGGATGCGCGGACGGCCTTGCGGCGGGCGAATCAGTTTGCCGATTACAACATCGGCTGGCTGGAAGAGCCGCTGCGGCAGGACGACGTCGACGGCTACGTCTGGCTCCGCGACCGGTCGCCGGTTCCCATCGCGGCCGGCGAGGGGGAATGCGGCCGCGAGGCGTTTCGGCCCCTCATCGACCGCCATGCCCTCGACGTCTATCAGGTCGATCTGTCGCGGTGCGGATTCACCGATGCGGCCTACATCAAGAGCCGGGTCGAGGAAATCGGCGCCCGGCTTGTGCAATCACTGCTACACCAGCCCGCTGACCGTGGCCGCCAGCCTGCACTGGCTTTCGACGTGCCGCGATGCCTTTCTGTTCGAGGATTGCGTCGAGGATTTGCCGCTGCGGCACGAGCTGACGATCGAAAAAGTCCAGGCGGTCGGCGGCACGATCCAGGTGCTCGACCGGCCAGGCCTGGGCGTGACGCTCAACGAGGATTTCGTCAAATCGACCCTCGTCGCCGAATCGGGCCGGTGATGTCCCGATCTGGCTTCGTGATTGAAGTCCCAGCGACTTCCAATCGTCGACGTGTTGATCGAACTCATCAATTCGATTCGGCCGGGACGTGACCGTCGACGACATTCGACGGGGCACGCTGAATTCCGATGGCGGCTCGTAGCCGTAAGCGCGAATCACTTCTCCCCATCTCTCGGTCACCTTGGCCGCCTGTTCCTCGGAAAGGCGGTAGCGGTTCGTTTCATAGCCCTTGGTCGCGCGAGATATTTTTGCAACTGGGGCAACAGCTTTTCAAACCCCCCCAGGCCGAGGTGGTCGTAGAGCGCGCCCATTTGGCCGACGGGATCGCGGACCAGCTCTTCGTAGCGCAGCTCGTAGAACCGGTCAAAATCGACGCGGGCCTTCCCCTCCTCGATCTTGTCGTAAAGGCGAACGAACTTGTCCAGAACGTGCTCCTCCAGTCCCGCGAAAGTCGGCCGCTGCATGCCGAAAGTGCAGGTACAGCGACTTCCACAGATTGACCGTCGATGGAAAGACGACGTACGGATCCCGCACGATGTGCACGAACCGCGCGTCGGGAAACATCTCGAGCAGCACCTTGATCCGGCAACTATGCGTGGGCGACTTGAGGATCAGCCGCTTTCTGTGCTTGAAGGTCAGCGCCTTCAAGAACTGCAGGAACGCTCGCTTCCAAGAAGCCAGCGCCCGCGGCGACAGACCTTCCAGATCGAGATATTCCTCGTACTGCGGCGGATGATTCGGAAATGCGATCGTCAAATAAGGGGATGGAAGTCCCAACATGCACAGGGCGAATTCGTCTTCCTGCGGATGGCTGAAGCCGGCAGCCATGTTGTCCATCGGGCCGCCGCGTCGGCGCAATAAATGGAAGCCAGCGAGTGAAGAGATCCTCGCTCAGAAGGAAATGGTTCGGCTCCATGCACTCATATGTGGTCGGAAAGGCGTGCCGTTCGTCGAGCGCGAGAAGCTCGTGCAACAGCGTCGTGCCGGTCCGCCAATGCCCGATGATGAAAATGGCGCTCGCGAATCGACGTGCGGGCCACCCTCCTGCCGTAAATGACCCACTGCACCCCGCGAAGCATTGTGTGGAAAAATGCTCACAAAGATCACATAGATCGGCAACGTGCAGGCACGACCAGTGAACTTGAAAACGGTTCCGCGCCAGCAGCCGGATCCAGGCGAAGAAATCGCATCCCGCCCAGATCATTGGCTTCCACCACGGCGGCTGATTGAAAGCCTTTTCCCCAGGCGAGCGGACCGATTGGGCCTTGCCGGCAATCATGGGCGATTCGTTCCTCTTTGCTTTTAACTCGCCCGTCACGCCGGGCGTCGGGCAACGGACACGAGCGTGAAGTTTTTCGGATTACCTGCATTCAGCGTACCACAGCGAGGGAGCGGATTGGGAACGTTCTTTTTTGCGCGGCGTCCGATGCGAAGACTTGGATTGTCACCTTTGTCGTCACTTGTCGCGAACCAACTGCACGAGGCCCTGGCTGCCGTCGATCGTGACGGTCTGGCCCCTTTTGAGCGACATGGCGCCGCGGACCGACATGACGGCGGGGAGTTTCATTTCGCGGGCGGTGACGGCCCCGTGCGAGAGTGGACCGCCGCTTTCGGTGATCAGGCCCGAGGCGGTGTAGAACAGGGCCGTCCAGGCCGGATTCGTCGTGCGGGCGACGAGAACGGCCCCTTTCGGAAAATGAACAAAATCAGCCGGGCTGTGTACGAGAAAGCAGGGGCCGGTCACCCGGCCGGGACTGCCAGGCAGGCCGCGAAGGACTGTCGCGTCCGGGTCGAACGGGAGACCGGTCTCTTGGCCGGGTGACCAGGGGGGCGATTGTCGCATGGCGTCGTCATAGGAGCGTTTCGCATCGATGCGCCTTTCGCCGATAGGTCTCGCGCGACACGTTCGGAAACTCCGCGACGACTTTGTCCAGATCCTCTTTTTGGAGAAAGAAGACGTCTTCCGATGCCTCCAGGATCCCGGCCTGCTCGAGTCGGGCGCCGAGCGCAACGACCGCCCGGCGGGCGATTCCGTTGATGCGAGTGGTCTGATAGTGCTCGAGATCGTCGAGCATCGTGTACGTCCGCGCCAGCCGGATCAGCTCGCGGAAGAAGAACTGCAACGGCTCGGGGACGGCCGCCAGAAACTGGTTCTCGGTCGCGAAGTAGCGTTGCCGGTGAGCTCGGGCGGTTTCCAGCGGATCTTCGTCGGCTCCGGCCCGCAGCAGTAAGACGATCGAATCGAGCACCACCCAGGGTTGGCCGGCCCAGGTCGGGTGGAAGTAGTCCATGTAGATCTCGCGATGGCCGTGGTCTTCGAGGAACTGCGCGAACCGCTTCTGGAACTCCGGGAACCGCAGAAGGCGCCCCTCCTTCCAGAGCTTGCCGGAATCTCCCTCGAGCAGCAGTTGCTCAAGCGCCGGCGTCTGAGTCGCAAGCCGCGCCAAGCTCGTGAATCTCGCGGTTGACCTGGGCGGTCTTGGTGTCGCAGCCGGCCAGCAGCCCGTCCACAACGCTCAACGCACGTTCCGGTCCCACGGCCATGCCGACCAGTGCGTGCAGCATCCGATGCAGGAAGCTCACGGTGATCGAGATGGCGATGTTTGGCCGGAAATAGTCGCTGGCGACGTCGAGCGCTGCGTTGATGTGCCGCCAGATCTCCTGGACGCTGGCGTCCTCCAGAGAGGCCGCGTTCAGCTTGCCAAGCCGCAGTAGATAACGATCGAGGTCCCGCGCCAGGCGACCGGCAGGTCGAGCACCCAGGCGTATCGCTGCCGCAGATCGGGCAGCTCCACAACGAGCTCGGCGATACTCCGCGCACGCAGCGGGCGGTACGCTGCGACAAGCTGCGCCAGGCTTTGGTTCCCGTAGACATGGTTGCCGAAGAGCGCGAACCAGTCGCCGCGGACCGGGGGCAGCCCCATCAGTTCGAACGAGTGCGGCAGGGACCGGCGGAAAGCCACGTTGATAAAGTCCCAGCAAAGCGGGGTCATGGCGATCGGAAACCGCTCCGCCGACTCGTCGCGCGTCCAGCGAGGCTCGAGCGTGGTCACGGGCCGCGATTGCAGCAGATACAGCCGACCGTCCTTCAAGCCCCACTCGATATCCTGCGGCCAACCGTAGTGCGACTCGACGCGCTTCAGCAGTTTGCCGACCTCCGCGACTTGTTCGTCGTTCAGACAGGGCGTGTCACTCAGATCCGCCGGCACCGTCCGCTCCTCGACACCATCGCGGCAAGGGACGATCATGTGCTGCTTGTGGCCGATGCTGCGCTCGGCGATCTTCAGCGTCTCTTTGTCGAGCTCGAATTGATCGACTTCGCATTCGCCGGAGACGACCGATTCGCCGAGTCCAAAGTTCGCGTTCAGGAGCATCCGGTCGACTCGGCCGGAGATCGGATTGACCGAGAATCCCACTCCCGCAATTTCACACTCGATTTGCCGCTGGACGACGACGGCCATTCGCGCGTCGCGCTGACGAAATCCCTGGTGGTGCCGATACAGGACGGCCCGGTCTCCCCACAGCGAAACGAAGCAGTCGCGGACCCGCTCCGGAATGCGATCGGCTCCCCGGATGTTGAGGTAAGTGTCATGTTGACCGGCAAACGCCGCCTGCGCCAAGTCCTCGAAGGTCGAGGAGGACCGCACGGCAAACGCGCCGTTTGCGCCGCCGTCGAGTCGAGCGACGCCCGCACGAATCGCCTGGTCCACGGCTGGGGGAAGACCAATCGTCGACAGACGCGTGGCGCAAGTCGGCGCACTGGTCGCGAAGCCGATCAGGACGTTCGTAGTCAAAGGCGGCCAGTTCCGGCTCCAGCCAGTCGACGCTCTTCAAAAACTCGTCATAGGCTACTGCAGTGACCACAAATCCCGGGGGCACCGGAAATCCCGCGACGCTCAAGACGCAGAGATTGCTCCCTTTGCCCCCCACCAGCGACCCCAGCGCAGCCTCCGGCTGATCGAAAAACACCACGTGATTCATCTGGTCTATCCTTTTTGAGATTCGACCGCACGGGCAGCTTGTCTGCCAATGCCTCGCGTCCTCGCGTCAGGCGGGCCACGCAAGCGCGCGGCGGGCAATGTCGAATGCGGCCTGCGGCTTGCCGATCCGCCGCGCGTTGTCTTTGAGCTTTGCCAAACGCGACGGGTCGCGGAGCAGCGGAGTGAGCTTGTGCGCCAGGGTGGCGATGTTGTTGATCTTGACCGCGGCGCCGTTTTCCAACAAAAAATCGCTGTTACGACTCTCCTGGCCGGGGATCGGGTTGACCACTGCCATCGCGGCGCCGCTGGCGAGCACCTCGGAAGTCGTCAGTCCCCCCGGCTTTGAGACCACAATGTCCGCGACGGACATCAACTCGTCGATCTGATCGGTGAATCCCAGGATCTTCACGCGGTGGCGCGCGGGCGGCGTGACGTGCTCGAGCTGCCGTTTCACGTCCTCGTTGCGTCCCGCCACCACGACAACTTCCAAAGGGACGTCGATCGCCAGGATGCCCCGAAAGATGCGTTCGATCGGTCCCACGCCGAATCCGCCGGAGAGCTGCAGCACAATTGGCCGATCGCCCACCAGACCCTGGTGCGCCAGGCACGAGGCTCGGTCCTTCGCCTGGCTGAACACGGGGTGAATCGGGATTCCGGTTACGGTGATGTCGGCGGCCGGTACGCCCCAATGCTGCAGGTACGCGGCCCCTTCGTCGGTGGCACTAAAGTAGTGGTCGCACGGCTGGTTGACCCACAATCGATGCGTCTCGAAGTCGGTGGTGACCGTAAAATGAGGGACCGCAAGCGTGCCTTTCGTTCGCAGCGACGCGATCAACTCCGCCGGCAAAAAGTGCGTGTTCACGACAATGTCCCACGGTTCGGAGGCGAGGAACCGCAGAAATCGAATCATGTTCAGTTTTTCGACCGCCAGCCGCAGCCGATCGGCTTTGCGCTGGGGCGAACTCGGCCGATCCATTAAATCGTAAAAATACCCCAACACGTGCGGCGCTTTGTTCACGAGGTCGAGGTACGCCCGTCCGTACACCCGTCGGAAAGCGGCGTTCGTGAATTCCAGCACGTCGACGTTTTTGACGACGGCGCCGGGATCAAGCTGCCGCAGCGCGAGCTCGACCGCCTGCGCGGCACGCAAATGCCCAGCGCCGACAGACGCCGACAGGACCAACACGGCGCTTGGCCATCGAATTCCCCTTTGCTACGCCGAGGACTTTACGACAGAGAGGGCGTCTCGTGAAAAATCTGTTTCCCCTTCTGAAGCCAGTCTTCAGCGGTCATGACGGTGAACATCTGCATCAGGCGGGCGATGACGCCGGTCCATCCGGTTTGGTGGCTGGCCCCGATGCCGGCCCCGTTGTCACCATGAAAATACTCGTAGAACAGGAGATAGTCCCGCCAGTGGGGATCCGTTTGAAATTTCTCCGCCCCTCCGAAGACGGGGCGACGACGGTCGGAACCTCGCAGAAAAATGCGTGACAACCTGGCGGTCAGCTCCTCGGCGACCTGGTAGAGCGTCATCCAGCGTCCCGATCCTGTCGGGCATTCGACGCGGAAATCGTCGCCGAAATACGCGTAATACTGCAGCAAGGCCCCGATGATGAGCCGCGTTGACCGGCATCCAGATCGGGCCCCGCCAGTTCGAATTGCCGCGAAGACGCCGCTATCCGACTCGGCCGGCAGGTAGCCGACGCGGTACTCTTGTCCTCCCGCCTCGAAGACATAGGGGTGATCCAGATGGTGGCGCGACAGGGACCGCACCCCATAGGGGCTCAAAAACTCTGCCTCGTCAAGCATGCGTGCCAGGACCCGCCTCAGCCGCGTTTCATCGAGGATCGACAGCATATGCCGTCCGCCGTAGCCGTACTTGCGTAAATCATGGATTGAGGACACCAGCTCGGGGGCGCATCCAGAAAGCCTGTAAATCGTTCGAAAGCGTCCGGAGACCGCCGGCTGAGGCTCTCCTGGAAGACGGTCACCGCACAAAAGGGGAGCAGGCCCACCATTGAGCGAATCTTCAGCCGCTGCGCTCGGCCATCAGGCAGCCGCAGGACGTCGTAAAAGAATCCATCCTCCTCGTCCCACATCCCCGTCTCGTCGCCGAGATGAAGCATGGCCGAGGCGATCCACAGGAAATGTTCCAGAAACTTCAACGCCATCTCGACGTACACCGGATCGTCCAAGGCCAGCTCCGCCGCGATCTCCAGCATGTTCTGGCAGAAGAGGGTCATCCAGGCGGTACCGTCGGCCTGCTCCAGAAAACCTCCCGTCGGCAAGGGTTGGCTGCGGTCGAAGACGCCGATGTTGTCCAGCCCCAGAAACCCCCCCTCGAAGACGTTCCGCCCATTGCGGTCCTTGCGATTGACCCACCAGGTGAAGTTCAAAAGGAGCTTTTGGAACGAGTGTTCGAGCCAGTGCAAATCGCCGGTTCCTCGTCGCCGCTGTTCGAGCCGGTACGTGAAGATCGTCGCCCACGCGTGGACCGGCGGGTTCACGTCGCCGAAAGCCCACTCGTAGGCGGGCATCTGCCCGTTGGGGTGCAGGTAGCGCTCGGAGAGCATCAGGGTGAGCTGCTCTTTCGCGAAATCGAGATCGACCAGGCTCAAGGCCAATGCGTGAAAGGCGAGATCCCAGGCCGCATACCACGGATATTCCCATTTATCCGGCATGGAAATCACGTTGGCGTTGTACATGTGGTGCCATTGCTCGTTCCTCGGTGCCGCTCGGCGAGCAGGGTTGAGGGGATCGCACCCACGCTCCTTCAGCCATTTATCGACGTCATAGAAATAGAATTGCTTGCTCCACAACATGCCAGCCAGCGCTTGACGGACGACTCCGGACGTGTCCGCGCTGAAGGATGGCGGGATCACGGCTGCATAGAACTCGTCGGCTTCGGCCCTTCGAGTCGTCAGTAGCTGCTCGAATCGGCTGCCGAACGGGTCGCCGGACGGCAGGCCGTCGACTGCGGCGCCGGAAGTATTTGAGAGTCTCAGGCGAACGACCCACCACTCGCCGGACGAAAGGGTGCGAAAGTAGTGGGCGGCCGCCTTCGTACCCTGCTGATCCGGGTTGACGGCATCCCGCCGGCCATGAACGAGATAATCGTTGATCCCGTCCTTGACGTAGGGCGTTTTGTTGGCAGTCCCGAACAGTCGCAATCGATTGGTCTCGTTTTCCGTAAACAGGAGCGGCGGCTTTCCCTCGCAATGCAGGAAGACCTCGCCGAGCTTGGGTTCGACCGCACAAATCAACGCGTTCGAGCGGAGGCCCGCGACCTCTTGCATCGCGGGACGCGGAGCCGTTGGGCTCCACGACCATTGGTTTCGAAACCAGAGCGTGGGCAGCAGGTGCAGACAAGCCGCTTGCGGTCCACGATTGCAGGCGGTGATTGTAATCAGAATCTCCGACGGCGTTTCCTTCGCGTATTCCACGAAGACGTCGAAGTAGCGATCGTCGTCGAACGCTCCGGTGTCGAGCAGCTCGTACTCCTGCTCCGTCCGGCCGCGACGTCGATTTGTCTCGACGAGATCGCTGTAAGGAAAGGCCGCCTGCGGGTACTTGTAGAGATACTTCATGTACGAATGCGTGGGCGTGCTGTCGAGGTAGAAGTAGTATTCCTTCACGTCCTCGCCGTGATTCCCCTCGCAATTGGCCAGGCCGAAGAGGCGTTCCTTCAGAATCGGATCGCAGCCGTTCCATAACGCCAGCGCGATGCACACGCGTTGTTTGTGATCCGAGATCCCCGCCAGGCCGTCTTCGCCCCAGCGATAGGCGCGCGACCGGGCCTGGTCGTGACTGAAGGAGTTCCAGGCGTCGCCGATCTCGCTCGAGTCCTCGCGAACAGTTCCCCATTGTCGTTCGCTCAGATAGGGGCCCCATCTCTTCCAATCGACTCCGAGTACGCGGGCCTCTTCGAGTCTTTGATGTTCGGCTGTCATGTCTCACTTCCGGCGTTCGGGGTCCGGCGTCGAATGACGGACATCTGACTGCTTTTACACCGATCATCTCATAAAGTGTTCGCAAAGCGTGCAATGTTCCATCCTAAATTTCCTCCGATTTTCTTGATCCGTAATGCAAACGGTCGAAATTGTTATCCTGTTATCGAGAAAGACCCGTTCTTACTTGCATTTTACAACGTGTGGTGGAAAGGAACTTGGAGACGTCTCGTCGCACTCCGGCGAGATCCGCCTTCAGAAAAGACCACAAGAACCAGGGTCCTCCGCGTTCGGTGCGCGGCGGTAAAAAAAAGCACACAGCACCGAAGAGCACGGTTCAGGAGGCATGAATGGGCAACGCAATCACGGACGCCGACATCCGCTTGCGGACTCGTGCGAGTTCTCTCCGGATCGTCCGCCGGTGGCGGCAGCTCGCCATTGCTGCCTTCCTCGGCTGTTTTTGTTTGCTCGCGGTCGCCATCTCTCTGGACAGCCAGCCCTACTTTGGCTGGGATTCTGGCTGTGACCCGGGAATTGCAATCGTCGTCGTCGCCCGGTTTCGACGTCTTGATGCGGGGTGTCTCAAAGCCCGGAGATGATGTGCTGTGGTCCGGACTCCTCGTGGGCGCTGCGTTCGTCCTCCTGTTCGCGGTCCGCGCCCGTCGCGAAGCGCTGGTGCTCCTGTTGGCAGTCGGGACAGGTCAAGTCGTCAAGATCGCCGTCAAGCACATCGTTGGCCGGCCGCGCCCCAGCCCCGACCTGGTGAATGTCCTGATTCACACGAAAGAGATGAACAGCTTCCCCTCGGGCCACACGGTCCATTATGTCGTCTTTTTCGGCTTCCTTTGGTTTCTCGCCTTCACGCTGCTCAGGCCGCGGGGACTGCGCTGGGCGATGCTGGGCCTCCTGGCTGGAATGATGCTCCTCGTCGGGCCGGCCCGCATTTACCTGGGCGCGCATTGGGCCAGCGACGTCCTGGGCGGATATCTCCTCGGCGCCGCGTTGCTCTTGGGGAGTATCTCTCTCTACCGCTGGCGGTCGGACCCGAAATCCGAAGGACGAAATCCGACTGTGCCACGGAATGACGGCTCGACTGAGCTCGCCGAAGTCCGAATGTCCTGAGTTCGACAATCGCCAGGCGACACTCCGCCGACACCTCGTGGTAACCCAGAGAGTCGTCAGGCGTTCCCGGCCGACAGAACATCCGCTGGAATCCCGGATTCTTTGGTCCCTTCAAAATTTCGCGTTGCGCCGTCCGCGCCTTCACGCCTCTCTCCGTGAGTGCATTGCAACGCATCGCGGTCGGCCGCAGCGGCAAGTTGGTTCAACAGCGGGTGCCGGTGACGACGTTCGTCCGCAGGCGCGCACATGTTTGTGCGCTGCGCCCTGGGCACCCGCGTCACTCATCAAGGAGATGTGGTCATGTTTACGAGGTGGCAGAGGGGAATATTACGCGTGGGACGAACGGCGGCCTTGTTGCTGTCCGGGATCCTCCTGCTGGCGGCAGGAACCGAGGCGCGGGCGGCGGGCCTGCTGATCGCCGATGGCGGATTGGGGGGCGTCCTCGAAATCGACGAGCACACCGTGCGCGTCACGATCAACAACGGCATTGCGGTCACGGAAGTGACTCAGGTGTTTCGCAATACCGAGAACCGACAGGTCGAAGCCTTGTACCTGTTTCCTGTCCCGAAGGGCGCGTCCGTCGCCAACTTCAGCATGTGGATCGGCGGCAAGGAAATGATTGGTGAAGTCGTCGAGAAGCAGCGGGCGCGGGAGATTTACGACAGTTACAAGCGGGTCCGCCGCGATCCGGGTCTTCTGGAACAGGTGGACTACAAGAACTTCGAGATGCGCATTTTTCCCATTGCTCCCCAGGCCCAGCAAAAAGTCCAGATCACTTACTACCAGGAACTCGATTTCGACCACGATTGGGCGACGTACGTCTATCCTCTGGCGACGGCTCCCCGCGCGGGATTGAGTGCCAAGACAAATGGCAAGTTCGGCCTGTCGCTGCACGTCAAGTCGGAAGTGCCCATTGTCGCGCTCGAGAGTCCCAGCCATAAAGACGAGTTCGTCGTCGTCAAGCATGCCGAGAATTATTGCGAGGCAAGCCTGGAGACGACTGGCGGCAGCCTCAATCGCGATCTCGTGTTGGCTTACCAGGTTTCACGGCCGCGGACGGGAATCGACGTCGTGACCTCCAAAACCTCCAACGAGGACGGTTATTTCCTGTTGACGATGACCCCCGGCAAGGAACTGGAGGCGAGCCAGCACGGGATGGACTACGTCTTCGTGCTCGACATCTCCGGCAGCATGATGAACGACAGCAAGCTGCAGTTGTCGCGGGATTCGATCGACGCCTTCGTCCGTGAGTTGGGGGTGGAAGACCGCTTCGAGCTGATCACCTTCAACGTCGCGCCGCAGCCGTTGTTCAAAGAATTGCGGGCCGTCAACAAACAATCGCAAACTCAGGCGGCGGAGTTCCTGAAAGTTCAGCAGGCGCGCGGCGGCACCGTCTTGCGTCCGGCGATGGCGGCCGCCTACCGCTATGGAAACCCCGACCGCCCGCTGAATGTCGTCATCCTGAGTGACGGCCTGACCGAGCAGTCGGACCAGCTCGAGCTTTTGAACCTCATCCAGTCGCGACCGAGCAATGCGCACGTCTTCTGCATCGGCGTCGGCAACGACGTCAATCGGCCCCTTTTAAGCCAGATCGCGCAGCAAGCGGGAGGACTGGCCGCGTTTCTGTCGCGGGAAGACAATTTTGAGCGGCAAGCCAAAGCCTTTCGCCGCAAGCTCCTGCATCCCGCGGCGAGCAACGTGAGAATCACGCTGCAGGGAGCCGACGCTTATGACGTCGAGCCGCGGCAGTTGCCGAACATGTACCACGGAATGCCCCTGCGCATGTACGGCCGCTACCGCACGGCCGGGCCAGCCAAGGTCCGCGTTCAGGCGGAGATTAACGGCGCGGCATTCGACCAGACCATTGATGTCAACCTGTCGGCACGAGAAGAAGGGAATCCCGAAATCGAGCGGATGTGGGCCTGGCAGAAGATCGATCGTTTGTTGAAAGAGGCCGACCTGTCCGGTTCGCGTGCCAAAGCCGTCGACGAGATCGTTCGTTTGGGCGAAGGCTATTCGATCGTCACCGAGTACACCTCGTTCATCGTGTTGGAAAACGATGCTGAGTACCAGCGGTGGAAGATCGACCGCCGCAACCTGCTCCGACTGCACGCGACCGTAGACAGCAACAGACGTTGCAGGCGGAATTGGCACTCGTCCGTGAGCGGGCGGCTGGCCGATCGAGGGCCCACCTCGATCGATGCTAATCGCCTCGCGACAGCCGAACCCCCGGTCGCGACGACGCAACCGGATCCGATTTCGAGTCCGTCCGGTCAACGCAATCTCGATTTTCGGCCGGCTGTCCATTCGGGCGGCGGAGGCGGGGCATTCGACCCGGTCAGCGGCACAATCGTGCTGGCGATGGCCGGACTCGGTTTCGCGGCCCAGCGTCGACGGAAGAATCCAAGACGCTAACGGGAAGAGGGATCCGTAAATGAATGGCTCGTCGTTTCTTGCAGAGCCTGCAGCGAGGCGGCTTCCAGTCGCCTCGCTGCTGTTGGTTGTGTTCGCCGTGGCCGTCAACCTCGTGCCAGGGGTTGCCGATTGGCTGCAGTTCGACCGGCAGGCAGTGGCCAGCGGTGAATTGTGGCGCCTGGTGACCTCTCACTTCGTGCACTGGTCGGGCAACCATTTGTTCTGGGATACGTTGGCCCTCGGAATGCTCGGGGGGCTGTGCGAACGGGATCGTGTTTGGCCTTTTTTGCAGTGTGTTGCCGTGTCGGCGGTGCTGATTCCGCTGACGCTCTGGTTCATTGCACCCCAAATGGCTACGTACCGTGGGTTGTCAGGAATCGATTCCGCACTGTTTGCGTTGCTGGCCGTTCGTATCGGCCGCCAGTCCCTGTCAGAAAAAGATTGGTTGAAGTTGAGTGTCGCTGGCATTGTCGCGGGCGGTTTTGCGGCGAAAGTCGGATTTGAGTTTGTCACCGGAGCGACGCTGTTCGTTGACAGCACGGCCGCCGGAATGATCCCCATACCCCTGGCACACGTGGTCGGCGGACTCGTTGGAATCGGGTGCGGGCTGCAAGACCGCCGCAGCACGTCAGTACAGACGGCAAGTGAATTGCCAGCGGAAGCTGGGGTGCTGGGGTCGCGGCCACCCTCCTAGCTGCCCTTGTCTTCATGCACTTCCACTTCCCGCCGATCGACTCGCTGAAACGACGAATCAGAATCTGGAGCCCGTTCGCGGCTACCTTCAACCGTCATTTTTGGTGCTACCAGGCAACAAACCGGGGTGCCATCCGCCCGATCGAGAGCAGAATCACGGCACGTTTTCCGTCGGTGAAATAACGATCGCCGGTGAGGTTCCGGCGCGCATTCGCCAGGTCGCAGGTGCCGACGCCGTCGAGATAACCAGCCGCTTCGACACGCTCGGCCTGGAGGAGATCCTCGACGACGTAGTCCCGAGACTCATCGACGTCGGGGTCGATCCGATGGGTCGTCAGGTTCCAGGCCTTGGTGGTGAATCGGACTCCAATGTCACGGCTGACTTGGCCGACCCAGACCGGATTCTGCCGGAAACGCAACGGTGTGAGCCAGAGTCGCAGGTGAAGACGCTCGTTGATCGAGTGCCGGCTGCGCTGAAGCGCGATGTCTTGGCTCCGCCCGAATAGGTAGAGCGGGCTCACGGGCGAGTACCGATACTGCGAGCCGAGGAGAAACGCGCGAACGGTCTTCCAACATGTGGCGAGCGTGATCGTCTCGCTCTCATCCCAGCGGGCCAAAAACGCACTCAGGAGCATGTCCAGCTTCCCGATGACGACGAGATTGACGGGGTCACCCGAGCCCGTTCCCGTTTCGTTGGCGGTCGCGGCCGGCATGCTGCGCAGGCGCTCGACCAGCTTGGGCAGATCGCAGTCAACCAGCGAGTCGGGCGCACTCAGAGCCTGAAAGTCGCGCCGCAGATAGTCCGCGCTCAGGCCGGGGACTGGAATGGAAAAGGTCAGGTCGGCGGCCAGCGGGGAGAGGGGTTTGTGGACTTCCGTTGCGGTCGTCGCCAAATCACCTCCCCGAGTCGTCGTTGAACTCGGATTGTGGAGGTCGAGCGCACCCCCCGTCGCGAGCAAGCGGACATGGATGACCTTTGTCCCCAAGTCGAGCGTCGTAAAGACGAAGCCCTCGGATGTGCCGCCCGGCGGTATGGGTCGAAGATGGAACGCCTGCGACTGAAAACACTCATCCATCCGGCGATTGGCACGATAAGCCGTGATGAGCTTGAACGGTATCAGTGCCAGCAGCGGCCAAAAAAGAAGCCAGGCGACGAAACTAAACCCCGAGAGACGCTTACTGATTGAAAAATGATTCAGTGCGGCAGCCTCGAGCGGTGTGTAGTAATTCGGGTCGATGCTGACCAGGTGCAGCCGCAGGTGTCTGTCCGAGTGATTGAGAATTCGCAGATAGACCGGCTGCAGGCCGCGACGAGCGAGGGGGACGCCGAAAAGACGTTCGGCTTCGGCCGCGTCCGCCACCGCCGCGGTGACCTGTGCCACCGGACCGGCCTGTGTCTCTGCACGGGAGAGAAAGACGCGGAAGTTGGGTTCAGGACTGTAGGGAACTGTGAACACGTGCCCCAGAATAGCCATGATATCGATTGCCACGCGTGATCGATCCTTCGAGGGGAAACTTCCGAGATCAGGTCGATCCGACATCATGATAACTGGACCCGATCAAATTCTCGCGCGCCCATCAAAACGCTGGAAACACAGTAGGTGGCGTCCGCCGGCCAAAGTCAAGCCGGTCTTACGGTCGCCTTGCGACGCGCGGGAGAAGTCCCGGAGAGCGTCAAGTTCAACATCAAATTCACGGGCGATTTTCCGGACGACGCCAAGGCGGCCTTCCGCGCGGCCGCGACGTTCTGGTCGGCTCTCCTGACCTCGCGCGTACCCATCGATATCGAGGCAAACTGGATCTTATTGGGACAGTTCGGCCCGTCGGGTATCGTACTCGGCTCACCACGCGGCCGGTTACGCGGGTGCCATTCCTTCGGACGAAGGCTTCGGTCAAATCGCGGCGGCGCAGCAAGCCGCTGTCGGCGTCAGCGCGCCGGTCTACGACAGCGGGTATCCAGCCGTTGTCGGTGGCTACGGATTACAAGGCGGTGCCGTAGCAGGTCCCGGAGGCTTCGGTGCGAACGTCGAGGGCTTTCGTGGCGCGGCTGGCAGTTTCCGCGGTGGAGAGCGCTAGTTGCCAAATCTGATGGTCGCTGAGCAGCTTGGCGGCGGGTGACTCAATGACGGGGGGCACACGAATGGCCGCCCACAAGCCGAGACAAGGTCAAGAAAACGAATCCCGGGGTCGCCAATGCGATCCGAGCGGATAGTGGGCGGCGTTCGCCCACCGAATCGGAACCCCAAGCTCCCGGTCGGGAGGAAACGTCGCGAGGAAATGTCAATCGGGGCGACAGGATTCGAACCTGCGACATCCAGCTCCCAAAGCTCGCGCTCTAGCCAGGCTGAGCTACGCCCCGCAAAATCAAGCATTTCGAATGACACGACGTGTTCGTCCGGTTCGCCGTAGCCATCGCCATGGAGTGTACCCGAAAACCGCGGCGGTTGCCACGCGGCAAAAGCGGGTGAATTGGGGCCACTTGCCGACCCTGGGGTTTGCTGCGATTCTTGTACGATTTTTGCGCACAGCAAATTCAGCAATCGTCGTTCGCGGACAGGGAGTGGTCTCCCGTAAAAATATCAAAAGTCTGCTCTCTGAACGATTTCGGCGACCGACCGCGTTCACGTCGGCGGGGATCGTCCATTCATCCGTCGGGCACTCCTTTGAGGAAAGAGTTTTGATTCATGTCTCTCGCAGAAGGGAATCGGGTTCTGTATTCGGGACGGCGCGGCCCCGTGTCGAGCGACAAAGCATTTGAAGCCCTCGTCCGCACGGAACTCCTGAAATCGCCCTACGGAGCGATCCGGACTGTCTCGTGCCAGATGAACGACGGAGTGCTGACGTTGACTGGCTGCGTCCCCTCCTATTACCTCAAGCAGGTTGCCCAACGGCTGGCGCTGAACGTGCTCCAGAACCTGGCGGTGGTCGTCAACCAATTGCAAGTCGAGCCATGATCTTCGGCCGGATTTGCCTTGCCGGCCCGTCAGGCGGCCGATGGTCTATCGCGGAAAGAGACGATGTTAGTCTTACGACGCAAAGTGGGCGAGCGGATCATGATTGGCGACTCAATCGAAGTGACGGTCCTTCGCGTCCGCGGTGGGAAGGTGCGGCTGGGCTTCACGGCCCCGCAATCCGTCCGCGTTAACCGACAGGAGGCACTCCCTGCCGTTCCCAACGACGCCGAGCGCGTCGTCAATGAAATGGTTCGCTGAGCGTTTTTTCCGGGCTTCCACTTTTGGCGACGCCGCCTTCGCCTCCGCTTGATCGTCGAGAACCGATGCAAGCCCGGAGATTGAAAGCGCCGGGTTTCGACTCCCAGGCCCCATCGGAGAGAATGAGCTTGTCGCGGGATTCCGCGGGACGCATTAAGATGGACGCTCCGAGTGCGTCGGCGATCTGAAAGTTCCGCGGGGTGGTTGGCGTGGCGAAACCGAAAAACGCGCAGAAGTCAAAGCTTCGCGGAAACGGAGCCGCGAAGCGCCACGAAGAGGCCGGTCGCCAAGAAACCGATTGGGAAGAAACCAACCGGGAGCAAACCGGCCGGGCAGAAACCGACGGCCTCCGAACGGACTGTGCTGCCGGGGAACGCCACAGGATCTGGCGGCCTGGCGGTTGTGGGCCTGGGCGCATCGGCCGGGGGCCTCAATGCGCTCATTCGGTTTTTTGAGACGATGCCCGCCGACACCGGCATGATCTTCGTCGTCGTCCAGCATCTGGATCCGACGCACGAGAGCCTGACCGCCGAGTTGATCGGCCGGCACACGGCGATGGGTGTCGTCGAAGTCCAGGACGAGATGCGCGTCGAGCCGAACCGCGTTTACGTCATTCCGCCCAACCGGTACCTCACGATCAGCGGGGGCACCTTGCACCTCACCGCGCCGCCGGAACGTCGCGGACTCCGCGTGCCGATCGACTTCTTCCTGCGCTCGCTGGCTCAAGACCAGCAGGAACGGGGGATCGGCATCATTTTCTCCGGCACCGGGACCGACGGGACGCTCGGCGTCCGCAAAATCAAGGCGGCCGGAGGGATCGTCCTCGTTCAATCGCCGGAAACCTGCCAGTTCGACGGCATGCCCCGCAGCGCGATCGAGCACCAGATCGCCGAGCTGGCGGAGGGCGAACGGCAACGCATCGGCGCTGAGCTGCACGACACGCTCGGACAGGAGATCACAGCGATCGGCATGATCGTCTCGGCGCTCCGGGAGCAGCTCGGCGAAAACTGGTCTCAGGCCGGGACGCTGGAGAAGCTCGAGATCCTTGTCAACCAGTCGAAAACGCAGTTGCGATCCGTCGCCAAGGGTTTGCTTCCCGTGGCGGTGGATGCCAGCGGGCTGCGGATCGCCCTGGGAAAGCTCGCCAAGGAAATCAAGGAGTTATGCAGGATCGATTGCCGCCTCGAATGCCCCAAATCGATTGGCCTGGCCGACAGCTTCGTCGCGACGCAGCTTTACCTCATTGCGCGCGAAGCGGCTCACAACGCGGGCAGGCATTCGAAGGCGCACCGCATCGTGATCCGGCTGGAGGACAGCAAGGGATTGCGTCTCTCGATCCAGGACGACGGCGTGGGCATGGCCGGCAGGCGGCAGGCCGCGGAGGGCATGGGAGTCGAGATCATGCGGCACCGCTCGGGCCTGATCGGCGCGACGCTTCGGATCGAATCGCCGCCAGAGGGGGGCGTCCTCGTCAACTGTTCAGTCTGGAACCCACGGTAGCCGAAGCATACGATGCTGGGCATGCCGCGCTCCGGGCGCCCCTATTCCAGAATGGCCTTTCGATGAATGCCATGGCCACGCGGAAGAAACGAGCGGCCCAGCGACGTGAGTCGCCGAGGGGGCCAAAAGCGCGGATGTTGATCGTCGACGATCATGAAATGCTCCGCCAGGGCATGCGGCTGATGCTCGAGCAGCAGCGGGATCTGGAAGTCTGTGCGGAAGCAGCGGACGAATCGGCGGCGATGCGGCACTATCGTCTCCTGCGTCCCGACCTCGTCATCGTCGATATCAGCCTGAAGATGGGCAACGGGATCGACCTGATCAAGCGGATCAAGGCGGTCGACTCGGCCGCGCGGATCCTCGTCTACTCGATGCACGACGAACAAGTCTACGCCGAGCGGGCGTTGCGAGCCGGCGCAATGGGCTACGTGACAAAGCAGAAGCCGGCCCATGCGATCCTGCAGGGCATCCGCGATGTCCTCAAGGGGAAATTGCACTTCAGCGAGGAATTGACGCAGCGCGTACTGGAACGCGTGGCGGCCAATGAGCCGATCTCGCAAGGGTCGGCTGTGGACAATCTCTCGGACCGCGAACTACAGGTCTTTGAGATGATCGGCCGCGGGCTGACGACGCGGGCCATCGCCGACCGGCTCCACTTGAGCCCCCGCACGGTGGACACGTACCGTGAGCGTCTCAAGATCAAGCTCGTGCTGGCCAACGCGGCCGAGCTGCACTATCGGGCCATCCAATGGGTGCTGAAGGGATCGTGAGTGAAGGCGGAAGGATGAATATGGATGCCGGACGTCATCCGACCGCCTTCATCCTTCCGCCGCTGCCGCTTCTTGCAGGAAGATGACGGATGTATTTTTTGTATGCGTCGAAGCCGGGGACGCCCCGGAAGCTTGTCGCCACGTTCGACTCGGAGCAGCAACTGCTGGCCTACGTCGGCTGGGCGACGCTCAAGAAAAACTCCGACGGAACGTCGAAGTTCGAACAGGGAAGCGCATTGGCCGGCTATCAGCGCTGGGAGCCCTCCGCCGCGCCGCTCACAGAGGAGGACGCCGCCCACGTGCTGCACAATCCGTCACCCACCATGTTGTAGGCCGGCAGCGCAACTTCGCTGTAGGGGATTTGCTGACAACAACTTCATGCCACTCCTGACAGGTGCGGCCAGCCACTGCGCGAGTCGGTACGATATAATTGGTTGGTAAGCACTTCTCACAAGAGCGATGGGCTTTTTTTTCTGCATGCCGCGCGCAGTGAATGAAAGCGTCTAACAAAATCAAATGCATGGCGGGAGGAGGTGTCCCCGCCCCGCCTTGGAAAAAACGGAATCAAAGTCCGGGGTACCCGCCTCGGCCATCCACGACACCGTGTTGTTAGGCGCTCAGTGACGATCTGCCGCGTCCATTCGAACCATCCTCTCATTGCAGCAGGTCAACCCGTCAGTTCGTTGCTGCACGATCTGCGCATCTCGACTCAACCAGGTGGAATGTAGCCATGGTCGATGTTCGCGAGGGCTCCGCCCACGGAGGGCAATTGGCGTTCAATGACGGGCCTGGGAGGTTTCGTGCCCCCCACCGCATCCTTGTGGTCGACGACAACCGCGACGCCGAGGAAAGCATGAGTGTCCTGTTAAAGCTCATGGGAGCCGACGTCTCCGCGGCTCATGACGGCCTGGAGGCCCTCGAAGTGGCCGCGATCTTTCGTCCGCAGGTCGTGCTGCTGGACATCGGCATGCCCAAACTGCACGGCTACGATACGGCCCGCCGGTTTCGCCAGGAGGAATGGGGCAAGGAGATCGTTCTCGTCGCGCTGACGGGCTGGGGTCGGGAGGAAGATCGGCGCCGGGCGGAAGAGGCCGGCTTTGACGGCCACCTGATTAAGCCCGTGCAGGTCTCGGCTTTACGCCAATTGCTCGAACGGCTGTTGGATCGGACCCCGCCGCAGGGGTAGGATGAAAGGTGCCACGGGGCGGTTTGCCCCCGCCGGGGAATGGTCCCTGCCATTGGGTCGAGGCACCTTCAGACACCATGAGCCGATCGGACGCCCCCAACGATTCTGACGGTATCGACTCCGACAGCGCGGCCTTTGCGGAGCGCTTGCTCGCACAGTTCCTTACGGAGCCGTCACAGGTTCCGCCGCCGTGGCGGCGATATTTTATTGAGCTGTTGGAGGCAGGCGAACGACCGACAGACGGACGTTCCCGCCCGAACATCGCCCGTTCTGACGTTCCCCCGTCAGACAGGATCCGCAGTGAGAGGGCCCGCCCGGCCACTGCCAGGCGCGGCCCTGCCGCCGACGGAGCCGCCCGGCAACTGCACCTCGATGGGGCCCTGCTGCAAGACCGCGTCGACCATTTGATCCGCGCGTACCGCGTCCGCGGACACCTGGCGGCGAAGCTCGATCCGCTCGGCCTGCCCCGGCCGCCTTGTCCCGATCTCTTGCTGGAGGCGCATGGCCTGGCGGCCGCCGACCTGGAGCGCCCCGTTTCGGCGGCGTGGGTTGGCGTGCCGGGGCGCAAACCGTCCGCGACGTTGTGGCTCGCATGTGGAGCACGTACTGCCGCTACATCGGCGTGCAGTTCATGCACATCGACGACCCCGCGCCTCGCGATTGGCTGCAGCAGCGGATGGAACAGGCCGAGAACCGCATCTGCCTGTCGCGCGGGGAACAGTTGCGGATCCTCACGCGGCTCACCGACGCGGTGATCTTCGAGCAGTTCGTTCGCAAAAAATACGTCGGCGCGAAGACGTTTTCACTGGAGGGCTCGGAGAGCCTGATTCCCCTCTTGGATTTGGCGATCGCCAAGGCGGCGCGTCAGGGCATCGCCGAGATCGTGATGGGTATGGCCCATCGGGGGCGGCTGAACGTGCTGGCGAACATCATCGGCAAGAGTCCGCAGGAGATCTTCTCGGAATTCGACGACGCCCGGCCCGAAACAGGCGACGGCGCGGGAGACCTGACGTACCACTTGGGCTTCAGCAGCGATTGGAAGACCGAGGAGGACGGCCGAATTCACTTGTCGCTCTGTTTCAATCCGAGTCATTTGGAGTACATCAATCCCGTGGCCCTGGGCCGGATGCGGGCCAAGCAAGACCGGGCGGGCGATTCCGACCGGCGGAAGGGTTTGGTCCTGCTCATCCATGGAGACGCGGCCTTTGCCGGCGAGGGAGTCGTGCAGGAAACGCTGAATTTGAGCCGCCTCGACGGATACTCGACGGGCGGGACGCTGCACATCATCGTTAATAACCAGATCGGGTTCACCACCTCGCCCGAAGAGGGCCGTTCGACCACGTACGCCAGCGACGTGGCCAAGATGCTGCAAAGCCCCATCTTCCACGTCAACGGCGAGCACCCCGAATCGGTCGCGCAGGTCGTCGACCTGGCGATGGATTTCCGCGAGAAATTCCGCCGCGACGTCGTGATCGACATGTACTGCTATCGCCGATGGGGCCATAACGAGGCCGACGAGCCGGGTTTCACCCAACCCTTGCTCTACCAGGCGATCGAGCACCAGCGCTCCGTGAGGGATGGCTATCTCGATCACCTCTTGAAGCTGGAGGGCGTCACCCGCGAAGAGGCCGACCGCATCGCCGATGAACGTTTCGAGAAGCTTGAGCAGCGCTTTCGAGCAGGCGCGCCGCGGGGAATTTACTCCCGCGCCACAAACGCTGACGGGCATCTGGCACGGCTTTCAAGGGGGGGACGAGCCGCCCGACGACGAGCCGCGCACCGGAGTTGCTGCCGAGCGGCTGGTCGAACTGCTCACACGCCTCACTCAAATCCCCGAGGGGTTCCATCTGCACAAGACGTTGCAGCGGGGCCTGGATCAGCGGCACGCGATGGCCGCAGGCAAGCGGCCCCTCGATTGGGCCGCGGCCGAAGCGCTCGCCTTCGCGACCTTGGCGACACAGGGACATCGGGTACGTTTGAGCGGGCAGGATTCGCAGCGCGGCACGTTCAGCCAGCGTCACGCGGTGCTGCACGACGTCGTCGACGGACATCCCTTCTCCCCGTTCGCGGTCCTTGCGAATGGACAGGCGCCCGTCGAGATCATCAACAGCCCCCTTTGCGAGACGGGCGATCTCGGCTTCGAGTACGGTTACAGCCTGGATGACCCGGAGGCCTTGGTCGCCTGGGAGGCTCAATTTGGCGACTTCGCCAACGCGGGGCAGGTGATCATCGACCAGTTCCTCGCCGGCGCGGCCGATCGCTGGCGGCGCCTGAGCGGTTTGGTCCTGTTGTTGCCGCACGGCTTGGAAGGGATGGGTCCGGAGCATTCCAGCGCCCGGCTGGAAAGGTTCCTGAGCCTGGCGGCCCGCGATAACCTTCAGATCGTCTTTCCCTCGACGCCCGCGCAGTATTTTCATTGCCTCCGCCGCCAGGTGCTCAGGCGATGGCGCAAGCCGTTAGTGGTGCTTACCCCGAAGAGCCTCCTGCGACATCCACGTGCCGTTTCTTCGCTCGACGAATTGGCGGAGGGTGGATTCCGCCGGGTGCTGGCGGATCAGCGGCCCGCAGCGGACGCAAAAACTTCGCGGATCCTCTTGTGCAGTGGAAAGGTGTACTACGATCTGATCGAATTTCGCGAGCGGCAGCAGCGCGACGATGTGGCGATCCTCCGGGTGGAGCAGTTTTATCCGCTGTCCGAAGAGTCGCTGCAACGACGTGCTCGAACCGTACGCGGACGGCACGCCCGCCTCTTGGGTGCAGGAGGAACCCCAGAACATGGGCGCCCGCGCATTTTGGAACATGCGTTTCGGCAACCGGCTGTTTGACCGATTTCCGCTGGAATATGTCAGCCGCCCGGAATCGGCCAGCCCGGCCACCGGTTCCAAGGCGGTCCACAAACGGGAACAACAGTCCCTGTTGGAACGGGCGTTCGCCGAACCCTAGAGTTTCGGTGCAGCCGTCCCGGCTGCAGATGCAGGCGGGAACGCCTGCAACACAAGGCGGATCACTTTCGAGAGGGCTCCATGAGCATCGAACTGAAGATTCCAAACGTCGGCGAATCGATTCAGGAGGTGCAGATCGGCCAGTGGCTGAAACAGGAAGGCGATCGCGTCGAACACGATGAGACGATCGTCGAGCTGGAGACCGACAAGGCATCGATGGAATTGCCTGCCCCGATCGACGGAGTCATCTCCAAGATCGTGAAACATGACGGAGACTCGGTCGCCGTGGGCGACGTGATCGCGTACCTCGAGCCCGACGGCCAATCGCGGGGCCAGGGGCGCGAGGCAAAGGTCGAGGGGGCTGCCGCCGCAAAGGATGAGACGGAGAAGCCGCGCCCGAGGCTGCGCCCGCGCGAGAGCCTTCTCAATCTCCGGATGAGGTGCCCGGGCCGGTAAAACCGCCTTACGAAGTCTCCCCCCAGCCGGCCACTCAAGCGTCAGCGCATGGGGAAGCCGCCAAGCAGCCGGAGGAACAACCGGCGGCTTCGCCCTCCGTTCGACGGCTGCTCAGGGAGCATCACCTCCGAGCGCAGGACGTCGAACCGACCGGTCGAGGGGGGCCGGCTCCTGCGAGACGACGTTTTGCGATACGCGGAAGAGCACCAGCACGAGCGTCCCGCGAAGGAACCCGCGGAACCGGCTGCCGCGGAAGCGCTCGCGCGGAGGAGATGCAAGCCACGCCCGTCACAGAGCGGCCGCTAGAGAAATTGGCGAAATCCGTCCTCGTGAATCCCCCGGCCATCGTCCCACCGATTGAGGAAGCCCTCGGGGATGAGTCGGAAAAAGTCGTCCCCATGAGCCTGATCCGCCGCCGGATCGCCGAGCGCCTGGTCGAGGCGCGGCAGAAGGCGGCCCTGTTGACCACGTTCAATGAAATTGACATATCAGCGGTGACTGAGCTGCGGGCCGCCCTTCGCGAGCCCTTTCAACAGAAATACGGCGTGAAGCTGGGCATTCTGTCGTTTTTCGTCAAGGCGGCCGTCGAGGCGCTGCGGGAGTTCCCCGCCGTCAACGCCGAGGTGCGGGGAACGGACATCGTGTATCACAACCGTTATCACATCGGAATCGCGATCGGAGCCAAGCGCGGTCTGGTCGTTCCCGTGCTCCGCAACGCCGATCGCCTCAGCTTTGCCCAGATCGAACAAGCGATCGACGACTTTGCCAAGCGGGCCGAGTCGAACAAGCTCGAGCCGGCCGACCTGTCCGGCGGCACCTTCACCATCAGCAACGGGGGCATTTACGGGTCGCTGTTGTCGACGCCGATCGTCAATCCGCCGCAAAGCGGCGTCCTCGGCCTGCACGCGATCCAACAGCGGCCAGTGGCCCGCGACGGGCAAGTCGTCATCCGCCCGATGATGTACGTCGCGCTCACGTACGACCACCGTCTCATCGATGGCCGCGAAGCGGTGAGCTTCCTCAGGCGAATCAAAGAGACGGTGGAGTCGCCCGCACGGCTCCTGATCGGGGTATGACGCACCGGCAGCCGACCATTGGGGAAGTCAAAAAGGGCTGCTTCGAGTGAGCCGGCGCCAAAAAACCTGCGCACAGCACCAGGGCAGGTCCGTGCCAGGTTTTCCCTGCGGTCAAGCGTAAGGCCCGACCGTTTACCGTACGGGGCGATGTGCGCTTGCCGCGCGATCGTCACAAGCCTTTTCGAATTCCTTCACCTGGCGTTCCGCCTCGTCCTTGGCGATTCCATATTGCTTTTGGATCGCGCCGGCCAATTGGTCCCGGCGGCCTTCGACGCGGTCGAGCTCATCGTCCGTGAGCTTGCCCCATTGTTCCTTCACTGTTCCTCTGAATTTCTTCCAGTCGCCCTTTACCGTGTCCCAGTTCATCGCTCGACTCCATTTCTTTTAATCGGCCCTCGGTGCACCAGTGCTCCGCTCGGGGTATTTTCTAAGTGTCCGAAAATTCCTGTTCAATTAAAGACGATGCAAGCCGCGTGCCATCTGCCAATCGGAAGCGATTTCTCCCCGGCTTGTAACGACTACTGGCCCCTGTTGTAATTCCTTTTGCGTGAACCGGCCGTTTTTGAGATGGTTTCGATCAAACCGTAGCGGTCGCATCGGGATCAACCCGCAAGGACAACATTCGCCCGCCGCTCCTAACGACCTTTTCTGATACGTGGTCTGCATCCCCCGCCGCGTTGGGCATCAGATTTGCGGTCCCGAGAAACACCGTCACCCACGCCAAACGTGGCGATCACCGGTAACAGGGGAGAATGTGAGATGATCTGTCGCAGAGAGGCGTTTTCGCCATACGTGCCGAGCCCCAGTCAAATCCGTGACCAATGCCGCCAAATCCGGCGCGAATGGTCCTTGGAAGAACTGCGCATCGCGACGTGCCGATGGCCGGAAAGTCTGGCGGTTGCTCGTCGCGCCTAATCCGCGATTCGATCGCAAAAGGCGGTTTGAGTTCTCCTGAGATCCCTAGACGCATCCGTCGTGCCTCGGGACGTGTCCGGATGGCTGCGACTTCGGGAAGGGTTCGGCTTGCACGGATTTACTTGACGACAAGTCTCACTGGCGATGGAATGGGGCTTCAAACGGGCGTGCGGTCTGCTTGCCCCCCTGTTGAATGCAACCTCGTCCACGCACAACATCGAGTTGACGGGGCGGAACATGGCGGCCTCAATCGAGTTGGATGTTCCCGGAGCGTTGAAGCGACTAGGCGGCGACCGAGAGCTTTTGGCCCGGATCATCGACTTCGTCGTCGAGGACAGCCCGCAGTTCGTCAGGCGGATGGAAACGGCACTCGCGTCCGGTGAGTACGGCGAGGTGGAACGTGCCGCCCATTCGTTGAAGGGCTTGGTCTCAAATCTCCATTGTCCAGCCGTTCAAGAAAAGGCTCGTGAGATCGAGGGGCTGGCCCACGTCGGAAACCGGGACGCCGTCGCCGCCGCGGTCGAGTGTCTTGGCCAGCTCACCGAACAGATGATGCTCAAGATCGGCGAGGCCCGCCGCACGCTCGAGGCGCAAATGCGCACCTTGTAAGGCGGCCGGGACGTCAGCTCGCATGCGGGGCATCGACTTCGCCTATTTGGAAACGGACGTAAGACTGGACTTGGAATCTGCCGTCAGGGAGGCCGCTTTCGAGGAGACATCGATGAGACGACCGACAAGCCGAGTGCTATGCCTTGCCTGCTGTGGATTGTGCTTCGCGTCGGCCTGCCAACTTGCTTGCGGACAGAATCAATCGGGAGTGCCACAATTAGGACAGGATCAGGCCCCCTTAAATTCGGCAAACCCAACGCCCCCGCCGCCGACACCGGTTGCCGGTCAAGTGGCCTCTCCGGGCCAGATTCGATCATTTGCGGCGCCGCCCGGTCAAATCGAGCCGCTGGTGCGCGGCCCGGTGCACGAAGGTTTTGCCGAAATGGTCAGGCTGACGCCAGAACCCACTCCGCCGGTCGCAGGTCAGCCCCCCCAACCGATCAACGAGCTGCCTGCCGACGTGAGGCCCGACAGTCCCAACGCGGAATGGCTCGCCGGCTATTGGGGCTGGGACGGCACTAGCAATCGCTTTATTTGGGTCAGCGGCACTTGGCGCGTCCCACCCCCCGGAGACGCGCTGGGTTCCGGGATACTGGACGGCCAGCGGCGCCGGCACCCAACGGGTGCCCGGCTTTTGGCTCCCGGCCGATACCGAACAAATCAGCTATCTCCCCGCGCCCCCCGCGTACCAAGACGAAGGGGTGGATCCCACCTCGCCCCCGACGCCGGATGTATTTTGGGTCCCGGGAAATTGGGCGTTCGCCAATGGAAACTATGGCTGGGAAGCGGGCTACTGGGCGCGTGCCGTGCCCGGCTGGATGTGGGTTGCTGCTCATTATGAGTGGACGCCCAATGGGTATGTCTTTGTCGATGGGCGTTGGGATTATCCGCTCGACCAGCGGGGAATCCTCTTCACGCCGGTGGCTTTCCAAAGTCCGCTCTATCAGCAAGCCGGGTTTTCGTATAGCCCCGGATATCTCATCGACATGGGGCTGCTGGCGGACAACTTGTTCGTTAATCCGGCATTCCAGGACTACTGCTTCGGCGATTACTACGGGAACCAGTACCAACAGGCGGGGATCTATCCCTGGTACGCCGTCGGTACCGGAACGTACCTCTACGATCCGATCTTTGGCTATCAAAGCTGGTTCAATGCGCGGCGGAATCCCCATTGGCGCGACCAACTGACGCAACGTTACGCCCGCCTCGTTAAAGACCCCGCCGCACGGCCGCCCCGAACCTGGCAAGACCTGCAGAGGCTGGCGTGCGCCGGGGCTGGTCCGGGGCGCACGTATCGGCCCTTGGCCGTCCCGGTCGCACAAGCCCTGCGAGACAATCGTCTGAGTGGGCATCTCGTTCGCGTTAACGACGCCCAGCGCCGAGATGCAAGACAGAACACCGTTGTTCGGCGGCGTCTGGCTCTCGACCGCAGCCAGCTCGAGCGGCCCACTCCCTTGGCCAAGCCGGAAACACGGCCCAAAGCGGCACCGGTTCAGCGGACGCTCCGCTTGCCCCCCGCGCGGGCAATTGCGACGCGCCCCGCCCCCGAAGAACGCGAACAGGTCAAGACAGCCCCGAGTCTGAACCGAGGCCCGGCGCTACGCACCGAGCCTCGGCCCGGGCCCCAACCCCGGCCTGAGCCTCCGCCCAACATTCGAGAACGCCCATACACTGCTGGAGCCAACCCAGGCCGGACGCCCGCTGCACAACCACGCGCGAGCATGCCGCGCGCGAGCATGCCGCCGCGGCGCCCCGAACGTGTCATCACGCCGCCGCGCGTTGCTAATCCCGCAAGACGGCCGGCTCCCGCGTCGCCCCGTCCCGAAAAACGGCCCTAACCGGAGCGGCAACACCGCCGTACAGCAAAGAGGCAGCACGGCGGCCAGCCGCCTATTCGTGCAGCCAACGCAGGAGAAAACAGAGCAAGGATGAGTCAAATCATGGAGGACAAGCGGCGGCCGCCGGGCTTTTAAGCCTGGTGGCCGCCGCTGTCATTCGGTGCAAACCTCCACGCGCCCCTTGGGTGGGGCCGCCTTTCCCGCTAGAATGGAGGTTGAGAGCCTCCTGATCGGCAACCCCTCATGGACGCACAATGAATTTGCCAGAGAGAAAGGGTTCCGACGCCCCTGGCCTTCCGACTGCTGCCACAAAGCCGTCTCCGATGCGGAGGGTGTTGGTCGTCGACGACTGCCGGGACGCACGATCCATTCTTCAGCTCCTGCTCACGAAGCTGGGCCATCAGGCGCGGACGGCCGAGGATGCCCAGACGGGGATCGCCATCTCAAAAGTCTTCCAACCGGAAATCGTATTGTGCGATTTGATGATGGCCGGCGGGATGTCGGGCTACGCCTTTGCGAAAGCGGTGCGCGAGGAACACGATCTCGCCGGAGTGTGCATCATCGCGGTCAGCGGCTGGGACGGCCCGGAATACGAGCAGCAAGCTTACGCCGCAGGCTTTGACCGGCTAATGAAAAAGCCGATCGGCCTGAGCGATCTCCAGCAAATCCTTCACGCACCCCCTAGGCGAGCCCCTCGGTCCCCGCTCCCTCCCATTGCTCAAGTCGAGCAAAACGGCGAGTGAAGCGAGATTTTCATGAGTGGCGGCCCCTTGTGGCCCTGCCTCATTCGAAACGAAAGAGGGCGGACCTTCTCAGGCTCCGCCCCGCTCTCGTTCCCGAATCAGCTCTTGCACGTTCAATGAAAGAGTTTATCGCGTGATAGACCTCAGTTCCCGGTTCGCGGTCGATTTTGTTTGACCCTGCTCGATCCGCGCAACAAAGCCTTGGCGTGCGCCAAGTGCTGCTGGGCGGTCTGAAGCCCTTCTTGCAGGACGGGTTGCAAACCGCTCGATGCGTTCCGTTCAAACACGGTCAGTGCATCGACCATCCAGGTGTGGTTGAAGACTTGCGAGCTCAAGTAGCAACGGTCGAATGGGACCCCTTCCTTCTGGGACAGTTCGCGCGTCAACGACTGGTGCGTCTGTTGAGCGATATTGTCCATGATTTTCATAAAGCGATCGGCAGCGGCATGGTCCGCATGCATTCCCGCGTGGCCGGTCATTTGACGTCCGACAGTCTGCCCAGTAGTTCCGGCCTGGTTGGAGGCGCCAGCAGCCGGGCTGGGTTGGACTTGGTCGATCGCATTGTGGTCATTTGCCGTGTCGGTCGAAGATTGCGACGGCGTCGTTGCAGCGCCGGCGGCCCGACTCGTTTGGCCCTGGCTGGTCGCGTCGTGGTCCTTTGCCGTGTCCCCGGACTGAAACGCCACAAGGGTCGCTGTCCTTGATTGGTTTCTGTTTATGCTGCCGCTGGAATTGTTTAGCCCGCGCTGCCTGGCACCGCGAGTCGGTCGGACATTCTGCCCCCCTTGAAACTGTGTAAGACGGTTCACAAACCGCGTGTGATCCTCGACCATTTGCATGGCGAACTTCTTGACGTCCTGATTGGACGAGCGTTGCTCGGCCAAACGTGCCGTTGCGATTTCATTTTGATTGGCTTGGATCAGCACTTTCACGATAAAATGATCCACGTCCGTCCGTCCGGCCATCGCGCGGCCTCGCTGCTGATTCCGATTGGCCGGTCGCTGAACGGTCCCTGGCGCCTGGCCAGCTCCCTGATCGTTTGAAGGCTGTTGGGGCAACGCGGCCGACGCCACTCCGGTTGCCATTATCGCCGCCAGCGCCCATGCGCCCCTCGTCCAGTGTTGCTTCGACATACCATCCTCCCTCGTTTGGTTTCTTGTCACGTTCGCACCGTTTCCAAGCCGCGGATTCTTTCGGCTTTTTGCAGGCACGCATGTGCATGCGCGGTCGCCCTAACAGGCAAACACGACGAGACTGCACTTGGTGTGCCGCCTGGTTTGTGGCGAATCGCCTAAATGGCTGGAGGGAAGTGAAAATTGGACGCATTGATCCCAAGGAAACCAGAGTGGCTGGCAGACGGTCGGCCGTTTAGGTCGGCAGGAGATTTTCTTAAGCCAAGGCCGATGCCCATTCACGTCGCCGGCCGCGCATCCGCGGCTCCTTTGGTATTGGTTTCAGTTTTTATGATCGTGGACCAATTGGGCACGACGGTTGCATGGTAGACGGCCAACCAATCTGGTCTTTACTCGTTCCACCAGCCCATGAGCCTTTAATGCCAACGAGCCCCAACGCTGTTTTGCCTCCTGCGAAAGATTGCGACGGTTCTATTTATCATCAAGTCGGCCAAACTCTTCAGAGGACTGGCTACGCCGCGCTGCAGCGAATCAACTGCCGCGTTGAGAATGGGGTCGTCGAACTGTCAGGAGACGTCCCCTCGTTTTACTTCAAGCAAATCGCTCAGGAGGTTCTGCTCGCGTTGAAACACGTTCAGCGCGTCGACAACCGCTTGCGCGTGCCATGATCGCCATGACGGCAACTGAGCGTCTGTCCGAGTTATTCTCATCGTTGTCGTAATTGTGCCGCGAGGGTGTTATGTCGATGTTATTGGTCATTGACGACGATCGCTCTGTTCCGTTTATGATCGAGCGGGCCGTTCAGGGGACGGGGGTGATCGTTCTGCCCGCGCGGTCGGTCGACGAGGGGCTGGATCTCTTGGAGCGGCGGCCCGACGTGGTGCTGTTGGACATTATGCTCCCCGAGGGGTCGGGCCTGGAGGCCGTGCAGAAGATCCAGGCGCGGGACCCCAAGCTGCCCATCATTTTCATCACGGCCGGCGGGACGAGCGACACGACGATCGAGGCGATGAAGCTGGGGGCTTACGATTATCTCTTGAAGCCCCTCGATCTGCCCAAGCTGAGGGACTTGGTCGAGCGGGCCTTGGAGATCCGCCGCCTGATGCAGGTCCGCGTCGAGCTTCCCACCAACGACGCGCCCAGCTCCGACGGCGACCAGATCATCGGCCGCAGCCCGGCCATGTGCGAGGTCTTCAAGGCGATCGGCCGGGTCGCGCCGCAGAACGTCACCACGCTGATCGTCGGGGAGAGCGGGACGGGCAAGGAGCTGGTGGCCCGCGCCATTTATCACCACAGCGTCCGGGTCTCCGAGCGGTTTTTGGCCCTCAACTGCGCCGCGTTGCCCGAGTCGCTTCTGGAAAGCGAGCTGTTCGGACACGAAAAGGGCTCCTTCACCAGCGCCAATTACCGCCGCATCGGCAAGTTCGAGCAGTGCGCCAAGGGGACGATCTTCCTGGACGAGGTGGGAGACATGTCCCCCTTGTTGCAAAGCAAGATCCTCCGCGTCTTGCAGGAGAAGCGGTTCGAGCGGGTGGGGGGGAACGAGACGATCGAGACCGACGTGCGGGTGATCGCCGCCACCAACCGCGACTTGATGGAGATGGTGGCCAAGGGGACCTTTCGCGAGGACCTGTACTACCGCTTGAACGGTTTCACGATCAAGCTGCCGCCGCTCAGGGAACGGGGGGAGGACATCCTGTTTCTCTTGGAGCACCTCCTGTCGAAGTTCGCACGGGAGTTGAACAAGCCGGACGTCCACGGCATCGCGCCGGAGGCGCTGGAGGTGTTGACGCGTTACTCGTGGCCGGGGAACGTGCGGGAGTTGGAGGCGGTGGTGCGTCAATCGCTGCTCAACACGACGGGCAACGTGATCCTTCCCGACTTTCTGCCCGACCCGGTGCGCGTGGGGAACCCGAGCGCCTCGCCGTCGGCTCCGTCGGCGAACACGCTGCCCAGCGACCTGCGGCCCTTTGTCGACGACTGCCTGCGTCGCGACTCGGAGGACATGTACGCGGCCAGCGTGGAGATGATGGAGCGATACCTTCTCACGCGGGTGCTGCGGCACGCGCAGGGGAACCAATCGCAGGCGGCCCGCATGCTGGGCATCACCCGCGGCAGCCTGCGAAACAAGATGCGCGCTCTGCGGATCCAGGTCGGGAACACCGTCCAGTTGGAGGATTCGATACGCGTTCCCGTCGTCGCCGAATCCCACTGATCAGAACCCGCTTGGGCCGCCGGGCCGTTCGGGGCCTTCGCGCCGATCGAAAGGTTCTGGACCCCCCCAAGGGGGGCGCGGGCCGCCGCGCAGGAGGCGGCGCATTTCGGCGGGCGTGGGCCGGCTGAAGAGCTTTTGCCCCCGTTTTCTGAATGCCTGCTGCAATTCTCGCAAACTCAGCTCACCGTCCTTGTTGCTGTCCGCGCGACTGATCACGTGTAGGGGTAGCTCTGCCGGGTCGAGCTTCCCGTCGCCGTTGACGTCCCGCTTCTTGAAATACTCTTCGATGGTCATCCCCTTGGCGGGACCTCCGTCAAAGGGCCTCCGCCCCGCGGGCCCTCCAGGCGGCGGACCTTCGTCTGGTGGCTCACGCCTCATGCCGCGCCGCGTGCCCGTTTGGAAGTGGGGGCATTGAGGTCGTCGCTCGCAGGGGGACCTGAACGGTCCGAGTCCGAAGTGTCGCCGCGCGCGGCCGCGGGAGAAGCGGCGGGAAGGCCCGCCGCGCCAGTTACCGCCCGAGGCGTGGGATCGCCGCGTGGACCGCTCGCCACGCGATTCGGCAGAACAGCCGGCTTGGAGACCGCAATTGGCTGCAAAGCCTTGGGCTGCGCAGTGATTGGAGGGGAAACGCTCGGCTGAGAAACGGTGTTCGCGCCGGGTGCGCTGCCAAGGGGGGACGCGGAACTTGCGCTCGAAACGTCCTTCGGCATCAACGCCTTGGCGGGCACGGCAATGGGATTTGGAGCGGGGGTGGATTTCGCCGCCGAAACCTCCGGCGGTCCGGCCGCGGGCGCCCGACTCGCGGCGATTGGTGAATCGACCATTTTTGCGGGCGGCGGGGGAACGGCAACGCCGCCTGCCAGTTGGTTGCTCGCTGCAACTTCCGGAGTGCCGCGGCTCCGGACCACGAATGCTCCGATCAATATGCCGGCGACGAGCAGCGTCGTCACGGACCCAGCGGCGACGGCGGCGGCGATCCAATTCCTTCGCGTCCTCTTTGGCTGACGGGGCCGGCTCGTCCGCCGCGGAAGCGCGGGCAACACAGGAGGCCGCGGGGACCGCACAGGTTTCGGCCTGGCAGACTCAATCGTTTCCAGTTCGGACGACTCTTTCCGCGGTTTCTCGCCTCGGGGCGCGCCATTCAAAAAGGCAGTCAGTGCTTTCGCGAAATCCAACATCGAGGGGAAACGGTCGGCCGGATTCTTCCGCATCGCCCGGTTACAGATCGCGACCAAGTCCGGCGAAAGGTCCGGGCGGAACTCGGTGGCGTCGGGCGGGGCCGCGTGCAGCACTTGGCTGATGACATTGAGGACGGTCCCCTCGAACGGACACCGGCCGGTCAAGATTTGATAGAGAAGCACGCCCAGACTGTAGACGTCGGACGTCGGCCCGACTTTGGTGCGGCCCTCGATCTGCTCGGGGGACATGTAGGCGGGGGTGCCGACGAGCGCCCCTTGCTGTGTCAGACGGGTTTGCGTCTGGTCTTCGAACCAGCACGCGACGCCGAAATCCATCACAATCGGCTCGCCCCGCTTGTCAATCATGATGTTGGTCGGCTTGAGATCGCGATGCAGGATGCCCTGCGCGTGGGCCTCCTGGAGTGCAAGAGCCACCTTGCGGACGACCTTGGCCGCTTCCCGCTCGGGCTGCCGCTTCTTGCTGGCGATGTAAGTCGACAGGGGCTGCCCGGAGACATAACCCATCGCGATGAAACACGTCCCGGCGTGCTCGCTGACGTCGTAGATTGGGCAGATGTTGGGGTGGTTGAGCGTCGCCGCCGCCCGTGCTTCGCGGTAGAGACGCTGCGACAGCTCGCCCGTGGCATCGTGCTCGAGCCGAGGCACTTTAAGCGCAACCTGGCGATCAAGCTGCGGATCATGGGCAAGGAACACGCTGCCCATGCTCCCCGAGCCGAGGATTTTGCGAACCTGATAGCGGCCGAACGATTGGCCGACGCCCTGCGTTTGACCCGGGTCGCGCGGGCCGGACTTCATTTCCCCAAACGACGAACCGGGCGACGAACCGCTCGGCACGCCGACCAGACCGCGGAAGGACGAAGAGCTCGAGGCGATGGTCTCGTGCTCCGCCTGTCTTCGACTCGTCTCGTCGGGCGGTGCACTGCCGACGGCATCGCGCCCGCTGCATGCCGGTTTTACAGATTCGGACTCCATGACAGATTTACTCTAACGGGCGGCGCTCTCCTTTATCCACGGTCAATCGATGATTTTCGTATCGAAAACTTTCGACCGCAAGTTCACTCGCTGGAGGGACGCAAGCTCCGCGCGGGACGTTCGCTGGCGGCCAGCTTGGACGAGTCGTCGGACGACGGCGTGGATTTCGGCCGGCTGCGGCGATGCGTGTGTTTCGCGGTCGATGACTTTTTGCGGGAAGAGTCGGCCGTTCGGACCGACGACCGCCGCGGGGAGCCATTCACATTCAGCGTCTGCCCGCTCATCTGCTCCATCCGCTCCAGCATGGCTTGTTGCACCATCTGCATCTGCATCATCTGCGCCTGCATCGCCCGGAGTTGCTGCTGCATCATCATCGGGTTCATCCCCATTCCCGAACCCATTTCCGTTCCGGATCCCATCGCCATGCCGCCGCCCATTCCCATCCCCGGTCCTCCCATGCCGGACGACATGCCGCCCGACCCGCGCATGCCTCCGTTACATTGAGCCTGGGCCAATGACGGGACCGCAAACAGGACCATTGCTGCCGCGATCAAGGCCGGTCCCGCGGCAGAGACCGCCTGGCAGCACGGATGGAAAAAGGATGAGGAAAGACTGCTCGTACGCATCGTCAGACTCCCAATTGGTGGACGAATCGACCGATTCCAGACCCTTCCGGCCCAAGAAGGGTTTTCAACCCGACGAACCACGGCTGCCGGCAATCAAGTCAACCGCCGGCAGCATCTCCATTTGTGCCTCCAATAGGGATAAACGGGTTCTCAGCCGATCAATCCACCGAATTTTTGGACCCTGGAGCTAAAATCGCCCCTTCGGACCGTCCGGGCGGCGCTGCGGCAAGACTGGGGATTTGGTGTCCGACGCGGCGGCGTCCGTTCCCGCCAAACATACGGAGAGCGTGGCTCAGAGTTTTTGGGGGGTCTTCGCTCCCTTTTTTATGCCCCCAAAAACCCCAAAAAACTCTCAAAACGATCCGATCCGCGGCATCGATCGACGGGTGCCTCAAGGGGATGTGCCGAGGCGACCGCGGTCAGGGCTTCTTGCCCGTCGCCGGCGGCTTGACGCGCGGAGCGGACGGATGCGGCGGCGTGGGCCGGCTCAGTTGTCCCGCCGCGGCGCTTAAGGGAGCGAATTGATTGAGCAGGTTGATGTAGGCGTCAAGAGCCTGACTCTCCGGGCCGTTCCCAAAATCCTTCTTAAGGTCCTGCAAGCCGCGGCGCGCGGTGTCGACATTCTTCTGCAAATCGCCCACACCGCCGGCACCGAGCAATTGCTCGACCATGGGCCCGAGACTTTTTTGAGCGGTCGGGGTCCCCAGCAGCGGCGCAACCCCGCCAAGAAGCGAACCGACTCCTGCGTTCGCCGCCGGCGGCGCTGCCGCCTGCCGCGTCCCTGGCAGTCCTTTTGCTCCGAGCGCAATCAGATCCACCTTTGCCCGCTCGATCTTGATGTCCCCAAAGCTTTCGCTGCGAAAGACGAGCTGAGTCTCGCTGAGCGAGACGACTTTGCCGCGCAGCACGTCGCCGTTGACGAGTTGAACCGTGTCCCCCCTCGCCTGACTTCCTAATCCGATCAATGGGGCCGCCGCCAGAAGGATGATTGCGACGCGGCTGGTCATGAAACAGCTCCTGGTTACTGCTGAAATGGGCACAATCCGTCAGATGGTTTCCGGAATGCCGTCGCCTTGAAGACGTTTGCGAAGCTCTTTGACTTCGTCGCACAGCGCGGCGTGCTGGCAGCGCAGATCCTCGATTGTGCTCCGGGAATAATCGTTCGCCGCGCGGCTGATGATCAGTCGCAGCGCCGCGGAGAGGAGAACCAATACGGTCAGCCCCGCTGCGGCGGCGAGCAATTTCGTCGGCTCGCTCCACCAGAAATTGTATTCGCTGGCCCACCAGAAGAGCCCGATCGTCGCGGCCGTGGAGATTGCAAGGGCCAGGCGTCGGCGAAGTTGCCGCGCGTCGTGCCGGCGGTCGCGTTCCGTCCGGACGTGCCGGCGTCGCCCCGCCCAGGCGGAGTAAATAGCCCCGAGCGCGATTCCCAGCGGATAGACGAAGAGGGCGAGGGTGGCCGCTTCTACATACTTTGCGCCCGGGCAGCGCCAATTCGTCATAGCCGATGCCGTGCGTGACCTTCGTGAGAGCCGCCGTCAGAGCGTGGTCATCGTGCTCGTCAATCGCCTTCACGATCGCGGTGCGCAGATCGTCGACCGTCGTATCGCCAATTGCGGTGTCCCCGGGCGGCAGTTCTCCGGAGTCAGAAGCCTGGGATAGGATTTCACGCAGTGGTGAATCTCCGGGCGAAGTCTCGGCGTTGGCGGGGTCGGAGGAACTTTCGGCCGGCTTTGGCTGGGTGTGTCCAGCGAGGGCCGTCGGCCGCGCAACCTGCGGAGGGCTTGCGCTCGGAGATTTGAATTCCCCGGTGACCGGATCGATTCCGAGAAACGCATGGAGCGGGCTGAGCGTGTGCGTCGTTTGCTGCGCCGGCGCGCTTTTCGACGACGGAGGACGATTTGCCGTCTGCGCCGAGCATGGTCCCACGTGCGCCAGCAGGATGCACAACGCGGCTGTGCAACACGAGAATCGCCCGAACATTTGCTGAAGCCTTCGAGCCTGATTCGCTCGAGATCACCGGGGAGGCGGAAACACGCGAAACGTCCCTGCGTTTCCTGCAATTACGCGTTTCCTGCAGCTACGATTGTTCGGTAATGCCTGCGGTTTGGTCAAGTCCACACGACGCGTCGAGGATTGCCGGATTGCCGTGACGACACGGTTAGGCGCTCTTAGAACTCTCCGTGGACGAACCACGATCCTTCGTCGTGTGAATGAAACAGCCAGAGCCGTCGGCCGTTTTCCGTCTCCGCTCGGAAATAATCGCGGCGGCAGGGGGCGGGACGCCACCAACTTGTTTCAATCCTCTCCGGGCCCTCGTAGCGGACGATCTTCTGGTCGCCGTCGCGCCAGCGGAGGCGCACCGGCGGACCGTCCGGTACAACCGACCACACCGCGGCGGGCTGGGGCCGGGGAAACAACCGCAGCGGCCGCTGCCGCGGCGGAGTGATGGCACGTTTTTCCGCATCGGTTCGCCGATCCCAATCGCCCCGTTTCATCACTGGGCGGTATTCGACACCGCGTTCCGGCTGAAAGTCGGGACAGAGCCTCGGCGAGAGCACGGCCTCGTCTCCCAGGCGATTGCTCAGCCGGTTCAGGAGCGAATCCAAATCTCGGTGGGCGTTCTGGCACCCAGCCGCATCGAAGAGGGTCGATTGTTCGACGTCGAGCGGCGCCGACCTGATCACGCAGACCCTCACGCCGCCGACTTTTCCGCGGAGCCGCACTCGTTCCAATTGCAGGCGCGCCAGCTCCAGCAACCGCTTTTCGTTGAGAGTGGGCCGCACCAGGCCGACCGAGAATCGAGCCGGCCCGCTCTCGGGAACGTTCAGATCGACATCGAATTGCAGAATCCCCTCGTTGCGAGATTGCAGCCGGCGCGTCACGCGAACCAGGAGTCTCCGCAGGACGGCTTCGATGGCCGGCCGGCCCTCGATCGGCGGTTCGCATCCCCAGCTTGCCTCGGGCAGCTCGAAAGGCCGCTGGCAAGCAATCGGTTCCGGAATCTGTCCAAAGGCTTGATCGAGACGCCGCACGATCTCCGGACCGAACCGGGAAGGGAGCGTCTCCCGCGGCAAAGCGGTCAACTGTCCGATCGTTTCGATGCCCAAATCGTGGAGGACTTCGACAACAGGGGGAGAAATCCGCAAAGCCTCCACCGGCAGCGGACTGAGAGCTTCCGCCAATCGCCCGGCGGGAACAACGACCGGCCGCGGGCGGACGCCACAGAGACCGGCCCCCGAAAGACCATACCATGCGACCGCCCAGGCCGCGCCGACCGTATCGGCGATCGCGATGCGGGGGGTGAATCCCGGCCGCTGGAAATCCCGCACGATTTGCCGGGCCATCTCCTCTTCGCCGCCGAAGAGATGCGCACAGCCGGTGACATCGAGCAGCAGGGAATCCGGATTGTTCGATTCCGCCCAGCCGATCAGCGGACTGTACCGGCGGCACCAGGTTAAGGGCCCAAGGTCCGAGGTCCAAGGTCCAAGGTCGTCGGAAAGCCGAGGAACGGCGCTGTCTCTTCGACTTTGGACTTTGGCCCAGGCTCTCCGCGGATCGAGCGGCCTTGGACCTTGGGCTTGTTGCCGCCTCAGGCGCGGTGGGCTCGTTTGGGAAGCGCTGCGGGGGCCGGTTCGGAAGCCGGATGCACAGTATGCGTCGCATCGTCGTACTCCAGGAGGATCGAGCGTTGGCCGGCTTCTCCTCGTCGGCAACGAAGGACTTCGACGCGCCATCGCCTCCCGGACGGCGAGAACTCTCCACAGGCCGGCTCGACCCACAGCCGCACGTCGCTCCACGAAGGCTCGTTCCGCGCGGAAGGAGCGCGGATGAGAAAACCGAGCCCGCCGCCGCGCTCCGCCGCCAACTGCAACCGGCGGAAAACGCGGGCGTTCAGCCGTTGCAGCCGGCAGAACGTGACGGCGACCCCCCGCGATTGAAGCGTTTGCTCCAACGCCCACAATGTCTCTGTACTGGGGGTCTCTGTATTGGGAATTTCTGTGCCGGGGGCCGTTGCCACACCCGCGATTCCTTCCGACGGGGAGAGGACCGGGTGAGAAGTCTTCATCGGACGAGCGAATTTTCCGGGACGCACCAGAATCAGGCGTCCCAAGTCGATCCCCAGGGCCGCCGCTGCGGGGGGGTAAAACGTCTTTTCGCTATCGATCACGATGAGAAAGCGATCCTTGCCGAGAGCCGGCCCTGCGGTCAGAAGGGCGAGCTGATCGCCCGACCCAGCCTCCGCCAGCCATTCGATCAGCGTCCCCTCGCGAAAACCGGCGTCGGGCAGGAGGCGGTCCAGGGCCTCGATGCCGGTGGAGATTGCTTTCTCCGGAAGCTCCGACCCATGAGATTCGGCCCTGTGAGATTCGGCCCTGTGAGATTCGGGTCCCTGAGATTCCAAGCCGTGAGATTGAGACGCGCGAGATTCGGACGAGCGATGGATCGAATGGTGCCGGGCCTTCTCCATCTTCTCCAACTGCGCGGCCAGTCGCTGAAGAGTGATCGTCCGCATCAGGGAGGGATCGGGCGTTTTGCCGGCAGAGTCCGTCATGCGACTCACCTTGAAAAATTCGCGTTTTCTGGTGACCTCCTCTATAACTATACATTTGTATCGTATCCGTCAAGATGCTTCCGTTCCTTATCATGGATAAAAAATTTTGACGCTGAAAGCCGAGGGCCTGCCTCAGAAGTAGGGCGTGCAAGGTTTCCCGACGCTGGTCATCATCGACAAACAGGGAAACGTGCAGGACCTCTACGTCGGTTCTTCGCCCGAGTTGCGCCCGGCGGTTGGCGAGAGGCGATTGGCAAGATCGTGCGGCAATTGCTCGCGAAGAAATCGAGGGCGCCTACGGAATTAAAACTTCAGACTTCGATTCAAGTCGTTCGTTCAGGGAGGTCGTACGATGAGGTGCTTAGGGGGATGGCTGGTGCTTTTGTTGTTGGCGGCACCCCTTCTGGCCGACGAACACCTCGCCATTCGCGTCTTGTACTGCGGCAATCCCAGCTCCGATCGGGAAGCCGACTTCCGCTCGTTCTTGGAGCGTCATTTCACCAAGGTGACACTCCACGATTTGCGCACCTTCAAGGAAGAGGACGCCAAAGGACACGACGTCGTCATTATCGATTGGACATACACTTACGATGGGAAAGGAGGCGACGATCAGAACAAATGGCAGGAGCTGAAGCCCCCGACTTTGACCAGAAATTTCGCCCACCCCACGATTCTCATCGGAGCCGCGGGAGGTTTGGTCGCGTCGTCGCTGGATCTCAAGGTCAACTGGCTCTGTCTCTGCCTCGGAGGGCCCGCGCATCATCTGCGCTCGAACATCCCCTGTTTCACTCGCCTCTCGAAGTCGATCCGAAGCTGGAGCCGATGCCGACGCCGGAAAACTATCCCTATCTCACGCTCGACAAAACGCTCGGCTCGACGATGACCGTCTGGAAAGTGCAGACCAAGGACTATCCGGAGATCGACCCGGGTCTCGTCTCGGCCCTGTATGGTTTCCGCGACTCGCCGGATGCCGAGGTCTTCGCCCAAGGGGTCGCCGGCAAGGGGCCCGACACCGTGCCGCTCGGGCGGCACGCCAACTACTTTCTGTGGGGCTTTTCCGCACCCCCTGCGGACATGACGCCCGCGGGAAGGCGGCTTTTCGTGAATGCGGTCTCCTACATCCGTCAATTCGACGGCCAACGGCCCCTGGTGCGAAACAAGGCACAGTCCCGCGAATGGGCTTTGCGGCGCGCCATGCTCCCGCGGTTCCTTTCCGAGGATTACAAAGCGCGTGAGACCCGGCGTCTTCGAACCATGCTGAAGCAGCACCCGGAATGGATTCCCGCAGCCCACAAGGCAAACGTCGACGCCTACATCAAGGATTTGATCGAAAAGCAACAAAAAGGCGAGGCGGCCTGGATGAAGCAAGCGCTCCCCGAGTCGCTCCGCAAGAAATTCGGCACAGACCCCGACAAATATGACGCGTACTACCGGGAAAACTTCGAGTTTCTCCGGCCGGAAGCGGGAAAATCCTCTGGTTTCGAAATCGACGAGGATGCGAAGACCGTCGGCCCCTCGAATCGCCGCGTCGAATTGCTCGACCGGTGCGTGTCGAAGCTCGAAAAGAACGATCACCCGGATTTGGCGTTTCGCCTGTTGAAACGGTACACGAACGAGAACTTCGAGACGGCCCCGCAATGGCGGACGTGGCTCGATCAGAATCGGGGCCGGCTCTTTTTCAGCGACGTGGGCGGATACAAGTTCTTCGTCGGTCCGGCCTCGAAATCGGCGGGCGACAAGCATCTCCAATCCAAAAGCTAGTGCTGGTAGCACTTCCATGTCGCGTTGAAAGTAACTCTTGTGCCGAGCCGTCAAGCTTGCCAAGGTGAGATGTGTATTGATACTATAATACACCATGCCGATCGACGGGCGGTTTCGTTTCCATGTTGCGCCGAGCTCCGGCGTGCCAATCTACCGGCAGCTTCTGGACCAGGTGCGGGCGCAGATTGCGACCGGCCGGCTGGCTGACGGCGATTTTCTGCCTTCCGTCCGCCAGGTCGCCGGTGAGCTGGCCGTCAACCCGATGACCGTCTCCAAGGCGTATTCGCTGCTGGAGCGCCGACGGCATCGTCGAGCTGGTCCGCGGCCAGGGAATGCGCGTCGTCGGCCGAACCGTGCGCGAGCGCCAAAGCGTCGATCGCGACGAGGTGGTCCGTCTCGTCCGCCGGCTGGTCAAACGGGGCCGGGCGGCGGGCTTGTCGCCCGAAGAAATCTGCGCGCTCGTCAATGCGGCTTTTGAGGAACTTCACCATGAGCGAGTTCGTCCTCAGTCTCGGTAACGTCAGCAAGTCGTTCGATCACAAGCGCGTCTTGGACCAGGTCTCCCTGGCGATCGCCCCCGGCTCGGTGGTCGGCCTGTTGGGAAAGAACGGAACGGGCAAAACGACGCTCATCAAGTGTGCGTTGGGGCTGCTCAAGCCGCAGTCGGGCCGAGTGCACGTCTTCGGCGAGCCGGCCTGGACGCTGAGCGGAGCCGCCAAGGCGAGGATCGGCTACGTTCCCCAAGTTCCCGCCCTTTATCCGTGGATGCACCGTCCGCCAGATCGTCGATTACCAGGCGTCGTTCTACCCGCATTGGAACGACGAGCTGATCGACGGCCTGCTGGCCGAGTGGAACCTCGACCCGTCGGAAAAGGTCGGCCCCCTCTCGGTCGGCCAGCAGCAGAAGCTCAGCATCCTGTTGGCGATCGGCCACGAACCGGAACTCCTCGTCCTCGACGAACCGGCCGCGGCCCTCGATCCCGAAGCGCACCGCAACTTCATCCGCACCGTCCTCGACCTGGTCGGCAAAGGACGCACGGTCCTCTTCTCGACGCACATCACGTCCGACCTGGAACGAGTCGCCGAGCGAATCGTGATCCTCGAGCGCGGCCGCATCACGATCGACGAAGAACTTGACGTCCTCAAAGAGCGCATCAAGCGGCTGCACATCACGTCCCGCGCTCCGCTGCCGAGCGAGTTTTCAATCCCCGGCGCCCTGCGCTACGAGCGCAACGGCTCCGAGGCACTCGTCAGCGTGCCGAACGCCTCGCCCGAGCTGATTCAAGACATCGAACGTCGCTGGGCGGTCACCGTCGAAGTCGAGGACCTCAGCCTCGAGGACATCTTCCTGGAGGTGACACGTGCGTAACCCGTATCTCGCGGCCGCGGGGACGTACCGGCGGGCGATGTTTTTGCTCCTGATCCTCCCGATTGCGCTGTGGCTGCCCATGCTCATCATGACGATGGAAACGCAGCACTTGATCTCCGAAATGGCGGAGCCTCCGGCCGGTGCGCCCGCGGAGGCGCGAGCGAGGTTTCAAGCGGACATCTCCGTGCCGTTGGGGCGTGCGCAAGGCCTCGGGACGATGATGCTGCTAGGCCCGTCCTCCTTTGTCCTTGTGTGGCTCGGTGTCGCCCTGAGCGTCCATCTGAAGGACATGTTGGGCAATCCGACCTCGCGTTTTATGCCGGGGCTGCGAGGCGCCCATTTGGCGCATGGCCGGCGTCCTCGCTGGAATCTTCACCGTGGCCGTCCCGCTGGCGGTTTGCGTCGGCCTCGGTTGGAGCGGCTCGTGTCTGACCGTCGTCGCATTTGCTTTGGCCCTGTTCACATTGTCCGCATTTTTCATTCATTGGCTCCCGCAGGGCTTCCCCGCGCTGGCGGTCGGCCTCGCGTTGTTCGGTCTTGTTGCCATAAACGAGAAAGGGCACGGCTCGTCCTGGTCGCCGCCCACATCGATCCTGCTGCTCCTGCTGGCCGTTTCAATCGCTGGTTTGGCGAGCGTTGCTCTGCGATTGGCCCGATTCAATGAGGAAATGGTTGAATACCATCGACGCATGAAAATGACGGGCGTGCGCGAAGCTGGTCTTTGGCGATTCCTGCCGGTGCGCGACCTGCGCTGTTGGAGAACGAGCGGCTTGCCCCTGTCGGACGGGCTCGTGCGGCGTGCCGCGCACTGGCACGCGGCTCGGCGGACGATCTGGACGGCCGTCGGAATCGGCCCCTTGCTGGGATGCCTGATCGCGGCGCTGGCCCTGTTCCGCGGGTTCTCGGTCGGGGAGCTGATTGGTTCTCCAAACATACCCTACCTGGCGGTCTTCCCGGTGATGACTGCGCTGATACCGCAGGGCCGTCGCTATTTGGCCGTCGAGGTTCTGCGACCGCAGTCCCGAACGCAATACGTGAGGGGGGTTGGACTGGCCCTGGCAATCATGCTCCTTGTCTGCTGGCTCTTGCTGCTGCTGACGATCTTTGCCGTCTTCTTGCTGTGGGGAACGCCGATCCACTTCCCTCCGATCGGAAGCCTATGGCAGTCCGTTTCTTTCTCGATGTGCTGCCTGCCGTTGGCCTTTGGCATTGCCGTTTGGCCGGCTCGAACATCTGCCCCGTTTTTCGCCTATTCGGCCATGTTTGGCGTCATGGCGTCGTTCGCGCTCATTCCCCTGCGGCTAAACGGAATCTCCGCCATCGAGTGGGGACTCGCCTGCCTGGGACTTCTTGGCGTCGGACTGTTGATGACGCGACAGTCGTATGTTCGTTGGCTGAGTGTCGATATCGGATGACTGGACTGCGATTAGCGCGGTCGTCCTGGCCTGTCGATTGCCCGGTTTCGGTACGAATGGAGTGATTTCCAGAAGCTGCTGCCGGAGGAATACGTGCGCAACCCGTATCGCGAGGTGCTTCGCAGCTATTGGGATTCTCCGGGCGCCGGGATGGCCATCGCCGTTTGGATCATCTTTCTGTTCATCGTGTTCATCATGTTCATCGCCCTGACGGTGGCCGCACCTCCAAAAGGCGGACCTCGCCTGGCGATGCTCGCGGTTTTTTATCCGTGTTTCTCCGCAATGATGTCGTTTCTGTTAATTCTCCATCTGAAGGAAATGTTGGGCTCGCCACGGTCGCGTTTGATGCCCGGTTTGCACCGGGCCCATCTCCTCGTCGGGGGACCGCAAAAAGGGACAGGGACCGCAAAAAGGGGGACCGCAAAAAGGGGACCGCAAAAAGGGGGGGACCGCAAAAAGGGACAGGCGCATATATTGACAGTCTCGACCGAGTGCTATGGGTTTGTCCGCATGCCCCGAACTGCGAGAGTTATCCCGGGCGGAATGGTTTACCGCCTCCTCAAGGCCAATATATGCGCCTGTCCCCTTTCCCCCTCTCCCCTTTCCCCCTCTCAGTTTCCTCGCTGACCGGACCAACACAAAACGGGGACACTACCGCGACTTCCATCCCCACTGCCGCCGCCGTTAGAAACCGCCAGCCAACACCGCGGCGACTGCCTGGAGAAATTACTCCCGACCCCCTTTAGTTGCTCGGCGACTGCCTGGAGAAATTACTCCCGACCCCCTTTAGTTGCTCCCTTTAGTTGCTCATCACAAAATGACGAAAGAGCCACAAAGAACACGAAGGACACAAAGACAAAAATGCTCTTTCTCCGCCTTGTGTCTCCTTAATTCTTTGTGTCCTTCGTGCCCTTTGTGGTTCAATTCTCCTGGATTTGTTTTAATCGCTCAGTCAAGAACCGCACGGCCGCTTTCATCGTTTCCGATTGGTTCTTCTCAGAATCTTTCTTGGCCCGCGCCGGGTGCCACTGGCGGGGGCTTTGGCCCGCCAGTGTCTTCTCCGCTCGGCCCATGATGACACTGTAGATCTCGATTCAATATGACGGACGACGAAGCAACTCTGAAGCGCGAAGCACGAAGGAAGGGCAGGGACACTTTGCTCGGTGTTCCAGCCGTGAACGAGGCACTGGACTTCGGTGAGCTCAGACTTCCGCCGGCGATTCGTTTTCGTTGAAAGTCATGGTCTCACCAAGTCTTGTAGGCCAATCCAGCTACACTTCTTCGTTTCGTCGTGATACGGCTTGTCTAATTCTTCCCACCACTTCTTGTTGTCCCACTGGCATCGTTCGAGCGGAGCGGAGCTTGATCCGTTGTCACGACGATTCGGTCGCCCTCGCCCACTTGTTGAGCGACTGCCACGGTTGGCGGCAGACCTATCACTCGGGGCTGAACTTTCAACAGAGACTCGAGCAAATGTTCACAAAGATCCTTCATCTCACTCCTCCCTGATGTCAGCCGCCGCCTTGTGGAGTTGTTGCGGTCGCTCACGGCTGACGAGTGACATCGGCCGACGGTCAGTTTCCGGCAAACGGTCAAGGACATCGCCAGCCGCTTGCTCGACGGCAGCCTGCGGCGTCTCTCGATGCGGCGGGACGGTTTCTTTCCATCTGACGGCTCACGGCGGCACCGTTGCCGTTGAGCTCACGGGAGTGTTCTTGACGGATTCGGTGACGGACTTGATGATGGACTCGGTGCTGCTTGTTTCGAGACGTCGAGGAGCCACGCCTTAACAGTTGCGTCTCGCTTTTTGTAGCTGTCACCTCGGTGCAAATTGTTTTCGGCGTTCTTCCACCGTTCGTCTTCTGGTTTTTTGTCGGCGTTTATCACTGCTTTACCAAACGCCTTTTGCTCAGGATGTCTTACGTTGTAGAAAAAGTCGATAATCGCCGCCTGAGCAGCCAGCGGGATGTTATAAAAATCCTTGATGTGCCGGGACGCGATACTGATTTTGTCAAGCACGTCGCCTTTCAATAGATCGTCCATTAAGGAGGACCCAAGCCGGATTTCCACAGTCGTACACAACTGGATTCCGCGAATGTGACTCGAGTGGTATCCGTGCGAGTAATATTTTTAAGAAAGTCGAAGTCGTTTTGAATATCTTGAGGTGTTGCCGGGCTGCCGATTGGACCTGTTGGAGGCGGGCCGACGTCAGGGTGCAAAACAGGGCCTTGCCCGCAAAAAATAGACCTTTCATTGCGCACGATAATGAAGGCGTGCGAGTTCTTCAGATTCGCGAGTCGGTCACCGACCTGTACATTATGGCCGTCGCCAATCGTAATGATTCCCTTGGTATCTGGGTAAAGAAATGGCACACCTTTTTTGAATTGCGGATGCGTTTCAAAACTCCGGAGTGTGTCCAAGTATGTTTCTTTGCCGACAACAGGCTTTTCCGTCTTAAGCTTTTTATAGACCGCCTCGGCTTTTGTGTCTTTGTGAGGCTGAGCTGCACTCGACATCGATGCTTACCTCCTCTTGTCACATAGCCTTCGTCTTTGCTCGCTCAGCGGAAAGGCACCGGCGTTGAGCGGCGCAACGCCGAGTTACCCTCCTTGTGCGGAAAACTTGGTCGACGCCACTCAACGATCTCCGCTCCGTCCGGCAATTCGCACCGTCGGTATCCGAGACGATTTTGCCGCAATTGCCAACACGTCGTTTTTATTATCATGCTTTCAGGTGCGCAGTTGCGTAGCTTTTTGACAATCCGATGGATTCCATAACCCAACGGCGGTCGAGCGGCCAAGATTTCATGGATTCCGGTGAGTTTCCACTCGGAATCGCCAACTTGCTGCTGTCCTAAGGGTGCCAAGCCAAGCGAGTCCATTGTTCAAATCGACGCGGCAGAATCAAGGAAGCCGGGATTTCCCATTTGCAGTGTGCCGGATGCCTGCTCGGCGCCACCGCCGAGTCGCTGGTTCAATTGGCGCCACCGCCGAGTCGCTGGTTCAATTGTTGTGAAAAGTCTTTGGCGCGAATGCAAATTTGTCGGCCGCACACGGCTCGACTGAGCTTGCCGAAGTCCGGTGGCAAGAAGACTGGCACTCCTTCGGAGTTAAGACAAAAACATCCACGAATGTCGCAAAACGCGCATTTGTCCGTCCGAATTCCCGGACGCCCTCCCGCGAAGCCGCGGGCATGCCATCCAACGCCGTGAAGGATTTTCTTCGGCGGCCGCCGGCCCACCTTTTGAAGGTTGCCAAGCGCGTGGCCGTGGTGGGCCGTCGCTCGCTCCGCGAGCTTGTCCCACCCTACGTTTCGAAAAGCACGTGTTTTCCCGAGCGAAAATCCTTCACGGCGTTGCATGCCATCCGGCAACCAAATGAGCACGAATCTGGAAGTCTGAAATTCCCCGCCGGGGCGGCCTGGCGGCATGAGAATCGCATACGACGTCGGCGGCGAGTGTTCGAGTGTCTTTTAGTTCAAAGGACATCCCATGAAGAGTAAGAAGTGCCCCGTGTGCGACATGGAAATCAAAGACGCCGGAATTAAGGTCAACGCCAACGGGCGGGAGGTCACCGTTTGCTGCGACGACTGCGCAAAAGGTCAAAGAGCAACCGGCGCAATACGCGCAGGCGGCGAAGTGATTCGCCGACGACCCTAATGAGGCCGTGTCCGCCCCTTGCCGGATGCGGCCGCTTTTTTTCGCCCGCAATCGATCTGTCCAGCCTTCCAGGGCAAGACGGGCGTTCAAAGCAGCCTCTACCCACAATCTAATCGAATAGTGTTCATCTGTCAAGATGTCTTTGGCGGTGCCAAGCTGTCCTCTCCGCGAGCCGGCACTCCTAACGACGCGAATCGCGGCCGGTCAAAATCCTTGATTTATTCCCTTTTTTTGCGCCCCAAAATACCCCAAAAAAATGTCACAAAAGCGAGCGATTTGTATCAAAAGCGGTGCTTGGCCGAGTGAGATTGGGGAATGGGCGCCCTCAGGTGGAACGGTTGAACCAGAGGCGTTGCGCGTTTTCACCGGCGATTTTTGGAATGGCCTCGGGCGGGATGGGGAGGCGGCCCTCGAGGAGGAGGCGCAGGTCGGCGAGATAGTCGGCCTGCGTGCCGACCACCGGGTAGTTCGAGCCCCAGAACATGCGGCCGGGGCCGAAATGCGTGAAGGAGTCGGCGATCAGCGGATACAAGGCCTCGTGCGGGAACGGGCAGAACGTCTTCATCCCGGAGAGTTGGAGGTAGACGTTGCCGAACTTCGCCAGACGAAAGACGTCGCGAGCCGATTCGGCGATGTCGCCCTTCTCGAAAGTCGGGTTGCCCAGGTGGGTGACGACCAGCCGCGTAAACGGGGCGGCCTGTAATTCTTTCTCGAGCTTTTGGATGACGGGGCGGATTCCCTCGGGCGCGTAAAGCACGATGACGAGGCCGAGATTGGCGGCGGTGGACAACAGGGAAGGGGACTGGGAGATCGCCTCGGCCGTCAGACGGATGCCTTGGAAATGCCCGGAGGCCCCCCAGCGTTCCAGAGTGCCGATGGCGTCCGCAGCGCGATGGTCGACGAGGAGCACGCCGGCAAAGTGCTGGGGGTCTGACTCGACGACCGAGCCGATGTAGGCGTTGTCGAACTCGCCCAGGTGCTGCACGAGGACGGCCCGCGAGACGCCGGCCGACGCCATGACCTCGCGCACCTTCTCGACAGGTTCGTATTTCGAGAGACCGCAATGCGAGTAGCCGTCGATGATGTCCATTAGGCGTTTCCCGCGGAGTTGCCCGGTGCGCGTTGCCATTCGGATGTTCGTGGCAAGAGAAGTCGGGCCGCAATCAGCAAGCACAGGCCGGCCGCGACGATCCACTTCCAGAAGGGGGGACCGAAGACGACCGTCGCGTTCAAGAACATGAACGCGAAGACGACGTGCACGGACCAATAGGCGGCCGCCGGAGTCGGCTGATGGCGGGCCGCACGAATCCACCACCAGGCAACGTCCGTCACCCACAAGACCGTGAACGCGTAATTGATGTAGATTCCGCCCCCCCAATTAATCCCAACGACCTCGAACGTCCGCCGCGCGGTGTGGGCCATGGCGGCCGCGTGACTCCAACCGTGGAGGTATTGGAACGCCAGTCCCACGTGCAGCAAGTAGACGGCACAACCCGCCGTCCAGGCCAAGCGGGCCCAACGCTCGCGCCGAAGTGGATCGGCCACGAGAAAGTCGGCTGCCAATCGCAGGGCATAAAACAGGACGACGATGCGGGCCGACCAGGCAATCAGGATTTCGCCCATCGCAACTCCGCTTATCCCAGCCACTCGGGGTGCCTGGCCGTGGCGTCAAACTGGCTCGTCGTCTTGAACCGCTCGAATTGGCCCTCCGCGGCGGCCGGGCCAGTCCGGCTCAACAAGTCGGCAATTTGCTGGCGCGAGAGAGGCTGGAAACTGAGCACGGCCTTCAAACCCTGGTCGAGGATTGCCAGGCTGTCCATGCCGGTGATCACGGTGGAGGTCGGCAGGCTCATCGCGTAGTGCAGGCACTCGATTGGCGTCACGGTCCGGCTTTTGAGGATGGCGCCGCTGCCCAGCGGCTTCATTCCTAAAACGGCGATACCGTGCTCGATCGCCACGGGCACGACGTTGCGTCCGAAGCTGCGGAAGTGAGCGTCCATTACGTTGAGAGGCATCTGCACCGTGTCGAAATGAAATCCGTGATCGGCGGCGATCTGTAACATGCGCAGATGGACCAGCGGGTCTTTGTGCCCTGTAAACCCGATAAACCGGATCTTCCCGGCCTGCTTGGCCTCGAGAAAGGCCTTCATGGCGCCGTCGGCCGCAAAGATGCGATCCGGATCTTCGAGCCGAATGATCTCGTGATGCTGCACGAGATCGATGTGATCGGCCTGGAGCCGCTTCAGGGACTCGTCGATCTGCAAGGCCGCCTCCTTCCGCGTGCGGCCGTCGACCTTGGTCATCAAAAAGACCTTCGCGCGATAGCCGTCGCGCAAGGCCTGGCCCATGCGGATCTCGCTTTGGCCGCCGTTATAGTCCCACGAGTTGTCCAGAAAGTTGATGCCGTGGTCGATGGCCGTGCGAATGATGCGGATGCTGTCCTCGACGTTCTTCTGCACGCCGATGTGATAGCCGCCCAGGCCGATCAGCGAGACACGCTCGCCCGTGCGGCCCAGGGTCCGATAGCGCATGTCGCCGCGGATCGTCTCTTCGGGCGCTCCGGGCGCGGCCGGAGCCGCGGCCGATTGCTGGCGGCGACCGGCGGCGTGGCTACGGAGGCCAGGAACCCTGTCGCGGCAACCGAGGCGCCGGCGCCGGCGGACATCGTCTTCAGAAAATCGCGACGCTCCATGAGAATTCTCCTGGAAGTTCATTCTGAAACCGGCCACGGCGTGGAAGTCCGTCCCCCCGCAAATCATGTGCCCCGGGCGACACCGTAGGGCAAGAGCTCGCCCCACGACCTTTTGAAACCGCTCGTTGCTGGATTCCCAAATTCTGGCGATCCGATAGAATTCCTCCGATGGTCCCTCCGGGCCGAACCATGGCCTCGGGTCTCACGGACCTGGCGCCGAAGCTGCTTCAAGTGGAAGGCTTTGCGGAGGTGGCGTCCGCTCTTGCCCACGGCCAGAGCGCCGCCGTCGACGGAGCCTGGGGCTCATCGTGCCGCGCTGGCGGTGGCGGCTCTTGCCGAGAGCACCGAACGGACGCTGCTGGTTGTCCTGCCACGGCCTTCCGACCTCGACGATTTTGCCGCCGATCTGCTCGGTTTTCTAGGCACGGCGCCGGAAATCTTTCCGGCCTGGGAGACGCCCCCCCAAGAATACAGCGTTCGCGACGCGGTCTACGGGGGGCGGCTGCGCGTGCTCGGGCGTTTGGTCGATGCGGAGCGGCCGCGAGTCGTGGTGACGACTTTCGCAGCCTTGCTGCAGCCTGTGCCGAGCCGGCGGGAGCGTGAGCAGGGGATGCGTCGCGTGCGCCTCGGCGACGCGGTCGACACCGAAGAGTTGCTCCGTTGGCTGGTCGACCGCGGTTTCGAGCGGGTCCCGGCGATCGAAGTGCCGGGCGAATTCAGCATGCACGGCGGGATTTTCGACCTCTTTCCAGCCGACGCCGAGGATCCGGTTCGAATCGAGCTTTTCGGGAACGAGGTCGAATCGATCCGCCGATTCGACGCCGAGACCCAGCGGAAGCTCGAAGACCTGAGCGAGGTCGAATTGACGGTGCTTGGGGCCGGCTCCGCGGTCCCGCGTCCGGCCGACGCGGAAGCGACGGGCCAAGCCGCGGTGCAGCCCGCCGGAGAAAGCTTTCTTGAGACGCTGCCCACGGAAAGCTGGGTTGTCCTGAGCGAGTTGAGCGAGCTTTTGGACGAGGCGAAGGCCTACCTGGGCCGCATCGACAACGCGCGGGGACTGTTCAGCGTTGCGGGCACGATGGCGCGGCTGACGCAGTTTCCGTCGGTGGCGATCGCGGCCATCGCCGGCGACAGTTACGACACGACGTGCCACCTGCGGATCGAATCGATCGAGCGGTTTCAAGGTCCGCGGACCGAGGCGCTCAGCGAATTGGAATCGCTGGTGGGGCGCGACGAGCAAGTCCTCATCGCCTGTCATAACGAGGGGGAACGGGCGCGGCTGGCGGAGCTTTTGTCGGAGCCGGGCCGCTCCCTGGCGGGCCGCGTGGAGTTGTGCCTGGGACACGTGACGCGCGGGTTCCGGCTGGTCTCGGAAGGGATTCTCGTCCTCAGCGACCAAGAGCTTTTCGGCCGCACCGAGCTGCGCCGGGAATCACGGCGGCGGACTTACGAGACGCGGGCGATCGACAGCTTTTTGGAGCTGAGCGAGGGGGACCTGGTCGTCCATCTGACGAACGGGATCGGCATCTATCGCGGAATGCAGCTTCTCGACAAGGGGTCGCAGAAGGAAGAGCATCTCGTCCTCGAGTTTGCCGACGCCTTAAGGCTGTTCGTCCCCGTCTCGTTGATCGACCTGGTGCAGAAGTACGTCGGGGCCAGCAAGTCGGCCCCGCAGCTTTCCAAGTTGGGAACGACGACCTGGGCGAAAAAGAAGGAGCGCGTGGCCCACGCCGTCCTCGACCTGGCCAGCGACATGATCCAGATGCAGGCGCGGCGCGACTCGCGGCCCGGCATCGCGTTCCCGCCGGACAGCCATTGGCAGCAGGAATTCGAGGCGGCTTTCCCGTACACCGAGACCAAAGACCAGGTCTCGGCGATCGCCGACGTCAAGCGGGACATGCAGCACCCGCGGCCGATGGACCGGCTGCTTTGCGGCGACGTGGGGTATGGGAAGACCGAGGTGGCCATGCGGGCCGCGTTCAAGGCGGTCGAGGCGGGCCGGCAAGTCGCGATCCTGGTGCCCACGACCGTGCTGGCCGAACAACACTACCGCACGTTCACCGAGCGGATGGCCGAATTCCCGTTCAACGTGCAGGTCCTCTCGCGATTCTGCACCAAGGCCCAGCAGCACCGGGTCTTGCAGGGAATGGAAGCGGGCGAGGTCGACATCGTCGTGGGGACGCATCGGCTCGTGCAGAAAGACATCCGCTTCAAGGACCTGGGTCTGCTGATTATCGACGAAGAGCAGCGGTTCGGCGTCGATGCCAAGGAGATGCTCAAACGGCTTCGGCTGGAAGTCGATGTGCTGACGATGAGCGCGACGCCGATTCCTCGCACGCTGCACCTGTCGCTGTTGGGAATCCGGGACATCTCCAACCTGATGACGCCGCCGCGCGATCGGCAGGCGATCGAGACCCGCATCTGCCGCTTCGACGGCGAGTTGGTCCGCAAGGCGATCGTCCGCGAGTTGAACCGCAACGGGCAGGTGTTTTTCGTGCACAACCGCGTCTATAACATTCGCTTGATCGCCGACCGGCTGACGACGATCGTGCCCGAGGCGCGGTTTGCCATCGCCCACGGCCAGATGCCAGAAGGCCAGCTCGAAGAGGCGATGCTTCGCTTCGTGACCGGAAAAACCGACGTGCTGGTCTGCACGACGATCGTCGAGAGCGGGCTCGACATTCCGAACGCCAACACCATTTTTATCCACCAGGCCGACAAGTACGGGCTGGCCGACATGCACCAGCTTCGCGGACGCGTCGGCCGGTACAAGCACCGCGCCTATTGCTACTTGCTGTTGGAGGAGGGGCAAAGCCTGACGTCGACGGCCGCGCGGCGGCTCAAGGCGGTCGAGGAGTTCAGCGAATTGGGGGCCGGTTTCAAGATCGCCATGCGCGACCTCGAGATTCGCGGCGCCGGCAACATTCTGGGAACCGAGCAGAGCGGACACATCACTTCCGTCGGGTACGAGCTTTACTGTCGGCTGCTCGACAACGCCGCCCGGCACCTGAAAAACGAGCCCATCCGTGAGCCTTTTCACGTCGCAGTCGACCTCCCTGTCTCCGCATTTCTGCCCGGCTCGTACATCCCGTCGGCCCGCCAGAAGATCGAAATCTACCGAAAGCTCTCCAACATCCAGTCGCTCGAAGAGCTCGCCGAGTGGGAGGCCGAGCTCCGCGATCGTTTCGGCCCTTTGCCGAGAGAGGCGGAACGACTCCGGGAAATGCGCGCGCTGCAAATCTACGCGCGGCATTGGGAAATCGAGGGCATTCACTTGGAGGGACCGAGCGACGCCGTCTTTCGGTACAGTAATTCGCAGAGGATGGGCCAATTGGCGAAGCGCTGCGCCGGGCGATTGCGGGTTGTCGATAAGGTCAATGCCTATCTTCTCTTGCCCGATGGCAATTTAACGGGGGACGAACTCGTCGCCGAGCTCAAATCGGTGTTGCAGCCCGCTTAGACATGTCTCTATAATCCGCCCCCCTTTCCTCTCTCCCGCTGGCGGCTTCTCACGTTCTGTAGAGACGTGGCATTCCATGGCGCGACCTTCGCGAACGAATGGCGCAAATGGCCGTTCGCTCGATTCGGGTCGACGCGATTTGAGCGCACGTTTAGAACTCCCGTTCATGCACCAACGGTCCAAAGTCCAAGGTCCAAAGTCCAAGGCCGGCCGGTTTCGGCCTTTGTTCGCCTTTGGATCTTGGACCTTGGATCTTGGACTTCGTCCAACCGGCCTCATCCTGCTCGTGATTGCCGTCTTGGCGATAACAGGCTGCGATCTGTTCGACCCGGCGAAGACTGACGATCCGGTCTTCGGGCCTCCGCCTCCGCGAAAGCTCGCGGCAGCCAACAAGGCTTCCACTGATCAGGCCGCAAGCAGCCAAGCCGCAAGCAGCGCGGGGGGGGGCGGTCCAGACTGTGGAGAATGCCTCGGGGACTGCACGGGGATCGGCCCCTACGGAAGAGGGGATCAAGCGGACCTCGTTTGCCGGGCCCGGTCCCCCGGGATCGAAGAAACTGTCTGGCAATGAAGTCGTCGCGCTGGTCAACGGCCGGCCGATTTTCGCCTCGGAAATCTTCGAGCGCGCGTACCCGGAACCGCTTCCGCCCGAGGGGCTGAGCCTGCTCGTCGCCAGCAAGAACCTTGCGTCCGGACGGGTGACGGAGCAGGAATTCCGCGCGATGCAGGACCAGGCGATCAAGAAATATCTGAGGGACTACGTTCGGACCCGCCTCCTGGCCCAGGCCATCGAGTCGAAGATGGAAAAGGAGCAAAAGGAGAAGATCGAGGAGGCCATCGGCAAGATGTTCGACGAGTACGTCGAGAAGCTCAAGAAAGACCTGAAAGCCGCCGCGCGGCACGAGGTCGATCAAAAACTGCACCAACAGGGGACGTCGCTGGCCAGCCTCAAGATCGAGTTTCGCTACCGGCTTTTGGCGGACGAATACCTCCGCCAGAAATCGAAGAAGCCGCATGTCGTCGGCCGCCGAGAGGTCCTGGCTTATTACGAGGCGCACGTCAGCGACTACAGTTACCCCGAGAAAGTTCAGTGGCAGCTCCTGGAAATCAGCTTTGCGAAGCACGGCGGACCGGCCAAAGCGCTGGGCGTGCTGGAGAAAGCCGTCGACGCGCTGCGGCGCGGCGAAAATTTCGGCAAGGTCGCCAAGAAATTCTCGGACGGACCGCGGGCGGAGAACGGAGGCCAGCAGTCGTGGACCAAGCCGGACAGCGTCGCCGACCAGAAAACGGCTGCAATCCTGCATACGCTCGCGCCGGGCGAGGTCAGCCCCGTCGTGCACGCGCCGGATTCCTACCGGCTCATCCGTCTCAACGCCGCAAGCCGGCCGGCCGAAGTTCGGTGGCCGAAGTCCAAGAGACGATCAAACAGAAGATCGAAGAACGATTGCAGAAAGAAGCAACGCGAGAAGTGCTCGTGGACATCTATCAACACGCCAACATTGAATCGTCCTTTATGTCTCTGAAGGAGCTGGGTCCGCCGGCCGATATCGCCGGTCTTCCGACGCCCGCAAAAGACGCGAGCAATTTATCGAAAAAACGTCGCGACCGCTCTTGACCCAATTCGCGGCTTTGAGGTATGTAGCCGCCCACTCATCTTCCCTTTCCTATCACCAGCAAATTTTACAGCCACGCGACTGTCGGCCGGGGTGACTGTTGTCGCAACGACCGGCGGTTCGGACCGTCCAATCGGTGTGTCATGCGCTCCGAACCTCGGCTCACGATGAGGCGGCGAGCGCAAACGGCACTTCGGAATGCCCCCATGAACCGATTCCTACCAAGCGCCCCGCGGTTTGAGGACTTCGGCCCTCAAGGTCTGAAGGAGGAACGAGACTTGCGCCACGCATTTGGACTCATCACTTGGACGGTGGCGGCCTTGCTCGGATCGCTGATTGGAACGGCTCGTTCCGACGACGGCGTTGGCGCGCCGCTTGCCGCCAGCGTCCCCGTGACGACGAAGCCCGTGACGACGAAGCCGGTGACGACGGCGCCGGCCACGAAGGAAGCCCGGACAAAGGAAATCGTGAAGAAGCGCCGCTACGTCGCCGCCCTGATCGATTCGGCCCGCGACGACATCGAGTTGGGACGGCTCGACCTGGCCCAAGTCAAGGCGGCGGCCGTCCGAAAGATTGAGGCCGCCTATCATTTCCTCGATGACCGCGCAACGCGCGTGCTGGTTCAAATCGACGGACTTCGTCGTCCGAAGGGGGCGTCAAAGCCCGCGCCGGACGCCGATGAGCCTTTGGTCGTCCGCGGACAGTCTCCCTCCGGGCCCGACGCGCCGGCCGACTTTCCCCCCGCCGTCGACAACGGAAAGCAAGACGCTCCCCCCTTGGCCTCCACCGCCCCGACTCCTCTGACGCCCAAGCAGCAGGCGAAAAAACTCCTGGCCAAGGCCCGTTCCGCTTTTGACGCCGGCGACTACGAGGAGGCCCGTGCGAAGGCCCTCAAGGCGGACGAGTTCGACGTCAAATGGGACATTCTCGAGGATCAGCCTCAGACGCTCCTGAGTGAAATCGAACGCTCCACCGGAACGAAGATTCTTTCTCGCAAATCCGTGAAGAAGCAAGCGGCTTCCAACGGTTCCGATCCTGTCCGCGCCCGGGCGCTCGAGTTGATCCGGCAGGCCCATGCCGACCTGCAAGCCGGCCGATTCGACGCCGCCCGGAAGAAGGCGCTCCAAGCCAAGCAGTTGAACGTCGTCTTCGGAATGTTTGAAGAACGTCCCGACACCATTCTGGCGGACGTGGCGCGGGCCGAACGCGCTCTGCCGGCGGCCGCCTCGTCGGATCTGTTTGCCCCCGCCGCGAGCGAAACGGCCAACCCCTTTGGCAAAGCCCAAAAAGAGACGCACAACTCGGCGGCGGATACCCAGAAAGCGCAGGACCTGCTGCGGCAGGCTCGGCTCGATCTGAAGGCGGGAAAGCTGGAGGCGGCTCGCCGCAAGGCGGAGCGAGCCGGGAAGTACAACATCGTCTACAGTCCGTTCGATGACCGGCCGGAACTCGTCTTGGAATCGATCGGCATCCGCGAGGCTCAGACCGGCCACGGTTCGGGAAATGAATTTGGCGTCGAGCAAGCCGGCGCCCAATCCCCCCCGAGCGTGGTGCGCGACGACAGCGAACGCGTGCACCAGGCGTTCGGCCAGACGCCGGAGGCTTCCGAGAGCGCCTCCGTTCGCAAAGCAAAGAAGGAGCGGGCTCAAGCGCCTCGTTCGCAGTGCGCGGAACGATCTGAAAAAGGGCCGCATCGAGGCGGCGCGCCGCAAGGCAAAAGAGGCGGCCGCACTGGAAGTCACCTATTCCATCATGGAAGACCGGCCGGAGTTGATTCTGGCGGACATCGACCGTCGCGAACCGCCCACGTCGGTGGCCGGTTCGGGCAGTCCATTAGGAACGGACGGCGTCAACGTTCCCCCCGCGACGGAGGCCGCTGCCGCCAGCACCGGCCCGCCATTGCCGCCGGCCGCACCGGTGACGATGACACCTCCTGCGATGTCCGTTCCGCCGACGTCCCTCCCGACCACAACGGCGCCGCCGGCGTCCCCGTTCGGGACAGCCGACGCGGGACAACCGCCGCAATCCCTGGCTGACGGACCGCCCTCCACGTCAACAGGCGCGTCCGTCGCCCTTCAGCCGGCGGCCCGTACACCGCAATCCACGCCCGCTGCCATGGTTCCGGCCAATCCCGCCGAAGCCATCACCGGCGTGAATCCCTTTGAGCCCGCCAAAACGGAACAGGCCGAGGTCTCGGTGATCCGTCCCTCGGGGGTCTCAGCGGATGATCTGTTCGATCAAGGGATGCGGCAGCTTCGCGAGGGACACACCGACGCCGCCTATGCCGCCTTTCTCCAGTGCTATCATTCCGGCCAACAGCTCGATCGTGTGCGGCAGCGGCAAATGCGGGACTTCCTTCGCGACTTGGCGCCCGTGCACGGCCGGGGGGTGCGGCAGGTCTCGGCAGAAGTTCCCACGACCAGTTCGGGCGACTCGCGCAGTCCGGGCGACTCGCAGCGCCCGCGGAGTACGAGCCGAATCGAGATCGCCGACCAGCAGCGGGCCCTGAAGTTCGAGAAATTGCGGACCGACGCCCTCAACGCGCATTTCAAGGCGGAGCGTTTGCGGGAGAGCGAACCCGACAAGGCGTTGAAGATCCTTGCCGATGCGATTGACAACGTCGAGAAATCGGACCTCGGCACGGACGCTGTCGCTCCGTTGTTGCACCTTCTCAACCGCTCCAAGTCGGAGATCGAGGCACGCCAGAGGCAGCTCGCGCCGGTCGCCGCCCAACAGCAGCACAATCGGACGATCATTGGGGTGCTCGAAATTGACCAGCAATACAAGATCCGCGTGGAGCAGGAGTTCGCCGATCTGGTCGACGAGTACAACAAGCTGGTCCGGCAGGACCGTTGGGCGGAGGCCGAGCTGATCGCCAAGCAGGCCAAGGAGCTCGACAAGGAGAACCCGTACGCGGAGATCATGTTCCAGAAGGCGCGCATCGGCAAACAGGTCGCCCGGAATGCCGACCTGAAGATCCGCAAGGAAGACAATTTCCTCGAGCAGTTGTACGAGGTGGAAGACGCGGCGGCCAGCCAGATGTATGGAAGCCCTTACAAATTCCCCAAGGATTGGAGCGAGATCACAAATCGCCGCAAGGGCAAATACGGGCCGGACAACAAGGAGCGGTCGGAGCCGGAAAAGCAGATCGAGCAGAGCCTCAGCCGGCAAATCTCGCTGCACTTCAATAACGAGCCCTTGGTCAAGGTCATCGAGGAGATCCAAAAGATCGCCGACGTCAACGTCGTCCTCGACAACGCCGGCTTGGAGGAGGAGCGAGTCACGTCGGGGACTTCGGTCACGATCGGCGTGGATGGAATCACGCTCCGCAGCGCCCTCAACCTGATTCTCGAGCCGCTCAACTTGGGATACATGATTCAGAACGAAGTGCTGGTCATCACCAGCCGGCTGAAACAACAGGGCAAGTTGGAGCCGCGGGCCTATCCCGTGGCGGACCTCGTCTTGCCGATTCCGAATTCCACGCCGACTTCGGTGATGCAACCCGGGGCCGGCCCGCAATGGAGCGTCCCTTCGGCGCCCAACACGCTGCCCTCGTCGCCGGGCCAGGCGATGATGCAGGTGGGGCAGCCCCTCGGGGCCAACCCGAACCTCGCCATGGCGGCCAGCATGAACACCGGCCGCCCGTCCAACGCAATGGGCCAGGCCGATTTCGATTCGATCAAGCATTTGATCATCTCGACCATCGAACCGGAATCGTGGGATGAGGCCGGCGGCCCGGGGTCGATTACGGCCTTCGAGTCGACGTTGAGCCTGGTGATCCGGCAGACTCAAAAGGTCCACGATGAAATCCGCGATCTGCTGCAACAGTTGCGGCGGCTGCAGGACTTGCAGGTCACGGTGGAATGCCGATTCATTACCGTCGACGACGATTTCTTCGAGTCCGTCGGCGTCGATTTCAACTTCAACGTCCAAGACAACGTTCCCAACGCAACCCTGGGACTCGGAAAATTCGGTTCGCCGGTCTTCAGCAGCAGCAGCACCTCCGGCACGAGCAGCACCAGCACGACGGGGTCCAGCACGACGGGGACCAGCAGCACCAGCACGACGGGGACCAGCAGCACCAGCACCTCGGGGACCAGCAGCACCAGCACCTCGGGCGTCACATCGGCGGGAACTCCCTTTTTGCCCTTTCCGTTTCCGCTCAACATTGTGAACACGGGCAATTGGCCCAGCACAGGGACAATCGTCGGACAGAATTCGGAGACGACGTTCTCGCCGGACCTGAACATTCCCTTCCGCCAAGGCTCATTCGATATCGGCATTCCCCAATTCGGCGGATTCAACCCGGACGCCGGCATGCAGGTCGGCATGGCCATCCTGAGCGACATCGAAGCCTTCTTCTTCATCCGGGCCGCCCAGGGAGACACGCGGACCAACGTCATGTTCGCCCCGAAGGTGACCCTCTTCAATGGCCAGGTGGCGACGATGCAGGACAGCGTCGAGCGGCCCTTCGTGACCAGCGTGACGCCGACTGTCGGCGTGTTCGCCGTCGGCTTTACGCCTCAAATCACCAACATCCAAGAAGGCGTCGTCATGACGGTCGCCGCGGTTGTCTCCGCGGACCGCCGCTTCGTTCGCCTCTCGGTCCTCCCGATCTTCACGGAGATCACCGACATCTTCACGTTCACGTTCGTCAGCACTCCCGGCGGAACGGCCGGCGCCAGGGGTTGGGGCCGGGAGCCTCGGGATCGTCGGGCACCACCGGGACCTCGGGCTTCGGCGGCGGCTTGTCGGGAACTGGATCGGCCGGCATCAGCGGGACCCCGACGACCGGCACAAGCACGTCCGGCACGTCGACCACCAATCTGAGCGCCGGCAATATCACCGTTCAGCAGCCCGTGGTGGAACGCATCGTCGTGCAGACCACGGTGAGCGTTCCCGACGGCGGCACCGTCTTGCTCGGTGGAATCAAGCGGCTCCGCGAGGGCCGGAACGAGGCGGGCGTTCCCATCTTGGGACAAATCCCTTACCTCAGCCGTCTGTTCAAGAACACCGGCGTCGGCCGCGAAACGGAAAGCCTGATGCTCATGGTCACCCCAAGAATCATCATTCAGGAGGAAGAGGAAGAGTTGCTCGAATCGTCCGCGACCCAATGACGCGACCCAATGACGCGGCCCAATGCTGGCAGGCCGACCGCGACGAGTTCTCCAAGAGCGACGACAATCCAAGTTAGTGCGGGCCAGTTTCTCGGTCCTGAACCGCCGTGATATGCGGGATTCACGGCGGTTCATTTTTTGATGAGCGCCCGGAAGGCGGCACAGCGCATCGTGCGTCGCCTGCACATCATGCACCCGCAGCACATCGGTCCCCTGCAGGGCCAGCGCAATTGCCACGCCGATGGTTCCGGCGAGCAGCTCGTCGAGTGGACGCCCCAAAAGCTTCCCCAAGAATCGCTTTCGCGAGTGGCCGACAAGGACTGGCCGGCCGAGTGAGCGAAATCGCTCGACGTTCTGCAAAATGGCCAGGTTGTGAGCAGCCGTTTTGCCGAACCCGATCCCCGGATCGACGACGACGCGGTCGCGAGGAATGCCGGCCTGTTCCAAGGCGTCGAGGCGCCGGCCAGGTACGCCGCGATTTCGGCGACGACGTTCTCGTAGTGTGGGTTTTGCTGCATCGTTGCCGGCGTCCCCTGCATGTGCATGCAAACCACGCCCGCATGCGCTCTGGGCGCACACGGACGGCATCAATGGGTCAAAGGTGAGGCCGGAGACGTCGTTGACGATCACGGCTCCCGCGTCGAGCGCTCGCCGGGCGACTTCCGCCCTTCTCGTATCGATGGAGACCGGCGCGGACATCCGGCTCGCGACGCGCTCGATGACGGGCAGGACCCGCCGCAGCTCCTCTTGCTCCGAGACAGGAGCCGCGCCCGGCCGGGTCGATTCCCCGCCGATATCGACGAGGTCGGCCCCTCGGGCGACGAGTTCGGCCGCATGGTCGGCCGCGCAGCCGGGATCGAGGAAGCGGCCTCCGTCAGAGAAGCTGTCAGGAGTGACATTCACGATCCCCATGACCTTAGGGGATTCGCCGAGCTGCCAGGTGAATCCTGCAAAGCTCCACGCGAGAAGTGTGGACGCTCGCTTCAAATGGTCGTCCGACATGAGTGCCCCGAAAAGACAACCCGAAAAGACAAGTATAAATCGTGGGGCAAGCTGGCAGCTTGCGCCACGGCTTTGAAACCGCCACCGGCCAACGCTCAATCCAAGTCGGCCCCCGTAGGGCCTTGTCGGACGGAAGACAAGCCCTATATCCGCCAGCATCCTCAGAATTCGCAAAAGTCCGAAATTTCCTCTTTTTGGTTTGACTTCGTTGGCTCGGTTGGTATTTTGAAGGCCACGAACGGAAAACTCGATACAGCTTACGCAGTTTTCCAACCGATCAACGCATTTTCTTTGCGGTTCCAAAGGGAATCGCAAAGGCGAGATCGGACTGACTTGTTGCCCAAAGCGTTTTCGACGCTGTCTGGCAGCGTGAGTAACCAGGGCGTGTGGAGTTTTTCAGAGTGTACGCGTCTCAAGTGTTCCACAAGATGAGGAGATCGCTGATGCTTCGTAAGACGTTGATTCTGGCCATTGTGGCCGGAGCCTCTCTCCTGGTCGCAGGTACGGGCACCGCTTTCGCCCACCACCACGGGGGTGGGTGCGGCTACGAGGGTGGATGTGGTGGATATGGAGGTCATCTTCACCACGCCCATCATCATATGTTCGGTTGCGGTTGCCAGGAGAGCTGTGGCTGCGGTGCTCCGGCCCCGAGCTGCGGCTGCGGTGCTCCGATGGCAAGCTGTGCCCCAGCACCGGCCCCCGCGCCGTCGTGTTGCGCCCGGCCCCGTCATGTTGCGCTCCGGCTCCGTCCTGCTGCGCACCGGCTCCGTCCTGCGGTGCTCCTGGCCCGGCTGGCGGAGCGATGGCTCCTCCTCCCCCGGCCCCCGGCCATCCCCCGGCCGCTCCTGCTCCTCCGCCGGAAGAGCCGGCTCCGCCCAAGCCCAAGGCCTAGTCTGACGCTGTGCGGAGCTGCTGGAGTAGTTTATTGCCCCAGCAGCGGATCAGGTAAAACAGAGACGGGTTCGCCCGCAAACTTTTGCGTGCGAGCCCGCTTTTTTTTGCGCTGGCGAGTCGTTGACGCCAGTTGCAAAACCACGGTGCAAACTGCAACCGTTGTACCAAAATCGCCGTTGAGCGGTTCAGGATGGGGCAAGAGGGGCGGACGCGGAGTTCGCCGTTGCTGCGCGGTCCGGTACAGCTACTCACGGCCGCAGCACACCAAGCGGCCAGGCCACATTCAGATCTCCGCCGCGTGAAAGCATTTGCCGGCGGCCGCTCTGCGCCGCAGGGATTCGCAGGGAGTGAAGCGCGGGTGCTCCGACGAGAGGCGGTCGAGCGTCTCGACGATCTTTGCGACGCCGACCGCGTCGGCGTAACGTAGCGGCCCGCCGCGGAAGGGGGCGAATCCTGTCCCGAAGACCATGGCCAGGTCGACGTCGTCGGCACATGCGACGATTTTTTCCTCCAGGCAGCGCGACGCCTCATTGATGATCGGATAAACCAGGCGCTGCACGATGGCCTCGTGCGACATCGCTCGGGGCGGCGTGGGCGATCGACGGGCCAGATCGGAGATCGCCTTTGAGACGACCGGGTTGAGCCGGCGGCGGAACCGTTTCTTGACGAAAATCTTGGGCGGGCCGCTCTTGGCGTCGGCCGAGTCGCGGAGCGACTTCCAAAGCGGGGACGGCTCCATTCGTTCGCCGTAGGCGGCCCGCATGTTCTCCGAGACATGGCTCGATACGCCCAGCCCCACCAGGTCGATCAGCTCCAGCGGACCCATCGGCATGCCGAACTCGACAGCCGCCCGGTCGACCTGCAAGGGGTCTTCGACTTCGATGACTAGGTGGCCGGCTTCGTTCATGTAGGGAGACAGCAGCCGATTGACGAGGAAACCCGCGCAGTCTCCCACCAGCACGATCGTCTTGCCGATACGGCTGGCCAGCGCGGCCGCCTTCGCGACCGATTCAGGATTCGACTGTGGGCCGCGGACGACTTCGACTAAGGGCATTTTGTCGGGCGGGTTGAAAAAGTGGAGCCCGACCACGCGCTCCGGATGGGCGACGGTCCCGGCGATGTCGGCCACCGTCAGCGAGCTGGTGTTGGTGGCCAGGACGCACTGCGGACTGGTCGCCGCGGCCAGCTCGTCAAAGACCTTATGCTTCACGTCGATCTCTTCGACGACCGCTTCGAGCACGAGGTCGGCGTTCCTCAACCCGCGATAATCGGTCGTCGGGCTGAGGTGATCGAGGGCCTGCGTCCCTTCCAGGGAAGTGATGCGGCGGCGGCGGACGTCGGAGGAGACGAGCTTGCGGACCGTCTTCATGCCCCGTGACACGAACTCCGGATTGAGATCCTTGAGACGCGTCCAGATTCCACGGCGCGCCATCAAGAGGGCGATGCCGGCCCCCATCGCCCCCGCGCCGATCACGGCGGCCTGGCGAATCAAATCGGGATCCGCCGGTGCGCCCACCGTGTCGGAGGCCTTTTTCGCTCGTTCACTCAAAAAGAAGAGCCGGACCAGCTCGCGCGTGACGGGGCTTTCGCCCAGGCGCGCGTTGGCTTCACGCACCAGCCGGAGCTGTTCCTGGTCGGGCTGACCGATGCCGTCGCGGAGGACGTTTAGCACCTCAAGCGGGGCTGGATAATGTCCGTGCGTCGTGGCAAGGACCTGTTTGGTCGCCTGCCATAGCACGAGTTTTTTAAGCGGGCCGAACGTGTTGACCAGCCGGCCGATGCCTCGCAGGCGATGGGAGGGCACGTTCCGGCCCTCGCTCCGGAGGATTTCGCGGGCGACGTGATCGAGCGCCTCGTTGGGGACGGCATCGTGCACGAGCCCCTTGCGCGCGGCTTGACGGCCATTGAGCGTTCGCCCCGTGAGAAGCAGGGGGACCGCTTCCATAAAGCCGACCCTGCGCGGCAGCCGCACCGTTCCGCCCCACCCCGGGACGATGCCGAGCTTCACTTCCGGCAGTCCGAGCTGGGTCTTCCGCCCATCGTCGGCGATACGGTAACGGCAGGCCAGCGCGAACTCGAGTCCGCCACCGAGGCAGGCCCCGGAGATAAGGGCCACCGTTGGTATCGAGAGGGCGCCAGGTCGTCGAAGACTTGCTGCCCCAGCTCGACGAAATCGTCGCGCTTCGTCCGGCGATTGGAACTTTTGGAATTCGGTGACGTCGGCCCCGGCGATGAAGCTGCCCGGTTTGCCACTCTTGAAAACGACGCCGCGAATGGCCGAATCGGTCCGCGCATGCGTGACAAGCTGCGAGAGCTCGGCGAGTGTGGCGCGCGACAGTGCGTTGACCGGCCGGTCGGTCCAGTTGATATCGACCCAAAGCACGCCGTCTTGGGGCTCGCCCGCATGCCACATCAAGGTCATTTCGTCAGTTCGCTCCCGATCAGAGAGAGGGGTCAGGGATTAGTGGCCAATGGCTGGTGGCCAGCAAGAACCAAGGCACGCGAAGCGTGCCCCCGAATGGTCACTGGCCACTAGCCACTAGCACTGTCGAGTCGTTCGAGAATGGCGGCGCCGCCTTGGCCTCCGCCGACGCACATCGTCGCCAGGCCGACCGTCGCCTGTCGGCGGGCCAGTTCGTTGAGAACAGTGAGGACCAGACGCGCTCCGCTGGCTCCAACGGGATGCCCCAGCGCGATTGCGCCGCCGTTGACGTTCAACTTGTTTTCGTCGATCGGGCCCAGCACCGAAGCGCCGTCGGTCCCGGCGCAGTCGGCCGGCGGAGACTCGAAGCACTTGAGACAGGCCAGGACTTGCGCGGCGAAGGCCTCGTTGATCTCGATCAGCTCGAGGTCGGACATCCGCATCCCCGTCGCGCGGAGGGCGCGGCTCGTGGAATAGACCGGCCCGAGGCCCATGCGTGCCGGGTCGCAGCCGGCGTAAGCGTAGCCGCGAATACGGCCGGCCCGCGGCAGGCCGAGAGCACGGGCCCGCTCTTCGTCCATCAGCAACAGGGCGACGGCCCCGTCGGTCACCTGGCAGGAGTTGCCGACAGTCACGGTCCCCCAGCGGCGGTCGAAAAACGGTTTGAGCCGGCCGAGGGCTTCCAGCGATTGGTTTTCACGAGGCCCGACGTCCCGCGTGACTGGAGCGGAACCAGGCTCCGGGATAAAAGGTCATGACCTCGTCCTGTAGGCGGCCCTCATTCCAGGCGGCCGTCGCGCGTTGATGGCTCCGCAGAGCGAAGAGGTCCTGCGCCTCGCGGCTGATTCCGTATTCGCGGGCCAGCTTCTCGGCCGTTTCGCCCATCATCAGGCCGGAGACAGGATCGGTCAGACCCTGCTTGATGCCGATCACGGGAGCCAAATCGCGCGGTCGAATCCGCGCCAGGGCGACGGAGTTTCTTCCACCGACTTTTGGCCTGGGTCATCTCAAAAAAGTCGTCCGTGAGCGACTTGGTCCAGAGGACGGGGATGTTGCTCATCGAGTCGACGCCGATGGCGATGACCGCCTGGGCTCGGCCCGTGCGGATGCGTTCGTACGCCTCGGTCACCGCCTCGAGGCCGCTGGCGCAGTTGCGGTTGACGGTATGCGCCACGCGGTCCTTGGGAATGCCGGCCCGCAGCGCGATCACGCGGGAGACATTGGCCGCATCGGTCGGCGCGACGTTGCCCGTGATGACTTCGTCGACCGCCGCCGGATCGAGATTGAAGCGTTCGAGGAGCTCCCGGACGACGGCCCTCCCCAGCTCCTGCGCGGGAACCCGATTGAACGGTCCCCCTGCCTTGACGAACGGCGTGCGCACGCCACCAACGATTATCGGCTCTGCCATTCCCCAACCTCCCAGCGCCGGCCCGTGCGAGAACGGGGCCCAGATGATCTGGCGCGTCGAATGGCATGGCCACGGCTTTGCGTGCCATATTCTCTGCGTGCGCACCAAAGTGTGGGCATTCACCCGAAAACTGGTGCGCGACCGATCACCAGGGCCGGACCCAAATGACCTGACGCGGGGGAATCATCTGTGGAAATGGTACTCGGCGTTCGAGCGGTCGAAGTCCACGTCGGTCAGGCGAGCATCGGCTACGATTTCCGAGTACATGTAATACTCGATGAGCGTCGCCTCGTCGAGTGCCGGCCCCTCCAAGTGCTGCTCCGGCTCCGGCCAGGTGTAGTTGGCGACGCGCAGGGGGACGTTCCACTGGCGGTCGATGTACTGGATCGACTTGCGATAGACGGGCGACCGCTGTGCGTCGGAGACCTCGAAGACGTAAACCGAGCAGGGGCGGCCCTCACAGTCGGCGTCCTGTCTTTGCTCGGCGCGAGGCACGATTTGCTCGCGCATCTCAAGCTCGCGACGTTCGATCAAAGTGTCTGCCAGCGCCAGAATGCCGAGTTTCGTAATCGGGTATCGCGATTGGTTCAGCGCCACCGAGCCGAACGGATCGACCTTGAAGGTGGGGAGTATCCGTCCCTTTAGTCCGCCGAGCCGAACCAGCAATTGACCGTCGTTGCTGCCGTCGACGTAAAGCACCTCTTTGCCGGCGTCATCGCCGCTTTGCCATTTCATATAGACCGAGAAGGGTTGATGGCGGACTTTGATTCCGAATGACACTTCGTCCAAGAGGTATGACCCGACCCGCTCCTGTTTGATCAGTGTCGCCGTATAACCGGAAACGCGGCTGAACTGGTCGCGCCCGGCTTTCAATCGGGCGAAATGCTGCCGCAGCAGCCGCGAGTTCGCCTCTTCCGCAGAAGCCGGTTGCAAGCTCGGCGAAGGACCATCCACCTCGGGGATGGCCAGGGCGAATTGTGTGACGCCGGTAAGAACGCGGCGCGCTGCAGAGGGCGCGAGATCGAAGGGGGCCGCCGACGGACGGTCTGCCAGGACGGCTTCCCGCCCGTTCGTTCGCTCTTCGGTCCGGCTGACCTTGGAAACCGAGGCGACGTGCGGTGTCGCGGGGTCCCGGGACGAAGCCGCCGGCGGGCCGAGTTCAATCGCCGAAACTCGCGGGCGAGCGGCCGTCCGGAAGATCGTTCCAAACGACACTTTAACCAGTGCCACAATGCCAACCAGGCAGACCGCAAAGGCGGCGGCGATCCGCAGGGACCGCCGTTTCCCGATTCGATTCCAGCAGGCAATCAGCGATGCCATCGATCAACCGCCGTTCTTTCTCCAATGTCCTTCGTCCGTGGGGGGTTTCTCCTTGGGAACCGCATCGGCATGGTTTTCCCGCAGCTTGCGCCGAAAAACTTTGCCGAGGAAGTTCCGGGGCAAGTCGCCGCCGGCGATTTCGATCAAACGGGGCCGCTTGTGCTTGGCGAGATGCTGGTCGCAGTACGCCTCGAACGTCCGCGGGTTGAACCGTCCGCCGGGCTGCGCGACGACCACCGCCTTGACGATTTCGCCCCGCTCGAGATCGGGAACGCCGATGACGGCGGCGTCAGCCACGCCGGGGCAGGCTCGCAGCACTTGTTCGACGTCGCTCGGATAGACGTTGAAGCCGGAGGTGATGATGAGGTCTTTTTTGCGGTCGACGATCCGAAAGAACCCGTCGGAGTCCTGCGTGGCCAGGTCCCCCGTGTAGAGCCAACCGTCGCGGACGGTCCGAGTGGTGGCCTCGGGGTCGTTCAGGTATCCGAGCATCACCTGCGGCCCCTTGACGATGAGCTCGCCGACCTCGCCCGGCGGGACGTCGATTTGACCGGTTGCCGGATCGACGATGCGGGCGTCGGTATCGGGCAGCGGCAGGCCGATTGTCCCGGGACGCGCCGATCCATCGAGCGGACCGACGTGCGTCACGGGACTGGCTTCAGAAAGTCCAAACCCCTCGACGACGGTGGCTCCCGTATGGCCGGCGAATTCCTCCGCGACGCGCTGGTCGAGGGCGCGCCGCCAGAAATGCAGTATCGCAAGGCGCGGAATTTCAGTGGCCGCGAACGGAGCAAGCTGTTGAGGGCGACCAGCATCGCGGGGACCGCGGGCATCACGGTCGGCTCGTATTGTTCGATGAGTTGGAGGGCGGTCTTCGGAACGAACCGATGGTGCATGATGATCGTCGCCGCCATTGAGACCCCCGCCAGGGCGCACGTCGAAAGACCGTAGCTATGAAAGAAGGGAACGACGGCCAGGACCGAGTCGTGGCCCATCGTCGTGCCGGCCCAGGCATGAATCTGCGTCGCGTTAGCGACCAGGTTGCGGTGGCTGAGGACGACCGCCTTGGGGCGGCCCGTCGTGCCGCCGGTGGCCAGAAGGAACGCCGGCTCGTCCAGCGTCGTCGGTGCAACGGGAACGAAAGCGGGCTCCGAGCGGGCCAGCTCGTCGTCGAACAACAGCATTCGGCCATGCCGACGCCGGCACGACCGGCTGAAGCGACGTTGCCGCGAGAGCCAATAGAGCGGGCGCTGCCAGCGGGGCAGCCGATCTTGCAGCGTTGTCAGGACCACGGTTTCGGGCTGACTCGGGCCATCCCAGAGGAGCGGCGCCAACACGTCGAGAGAAATGGCCACGCGACAGCCGGTTGTCGCGACGAGCGCAGAGACCTCTTCCGCGACCGAGAGCGGACTGATCGCGACGGCGGCGGCCCCCGCCATCCAGATGCCATTCAGGGTCGCAAGGAATTCCGGCACGTTGGGGAGCAGGATTCCGACGCGATCGCCGGGACCCACGCCCAGACGGACGAGCATGTCGGCCGTGCGGCGCGCCTGCTCAGCCAGTGCAGCGTATGTGATGCTTCGATGGAAATGGATGCAAGCCACGCGGTCCGGGAATTCGCAGGCACTGTGGGCAAGCAGACCCCAAGCGGGGATCGAGGGGTATTTCAGCGTCTTTGGGACACAGAAGGGATAGTGGGCCAACCACCGACGTTCCAGCTCCTGCGGAAGCGCCTCACACGCCGTTGGAAGCGGGAGCGCGTGCGGCGCCGATTGACCGTGAGGCGCGTCAGGCGCTCGCGGTGTCTGCGGACGAAGCGCTTCCGGCGCTGTCCGCAGATGAAGCTCTTCTTCGAACGTAACCAAAGACCGCATCCCAGTCCTCCGAACTATCTGTTCGAGGAACCAATTGAGGCTAGAGGGATGCTGATCCCGCAGACACAAACCGCATTTCGCGGAGCGCGTCCCTCTGCGGTTCTGGTACGGCCAAACGTCCTTGAAGAGATGACTCGGTAACGATGTGAACGTGATCGAATCGACGGCCGGGCCGGCACGGCCAGCACTAGCTCCAAGCCCTGAGCTGACCAGAAAACCGCCCCCTCATTAACTCATCGCTTTATTATAAGTCGATCTGAGCGCGCACAATGGGGAAAATCGAGGCGTTGCGCGAATTGTAGCCACGTTCTTCGAGTCAGACGTCTTTTCCGGATTTCCACTCAAAGCCGATCCATCCCTCGCCCCTAACAGCCCCTCGAGGCGTATCATTCCATGAGCGACGGGCGTCAGCCCCATGAGGCAAAGGACCCAGCCAGTGCGACGGATTTTGAAACGTTCGGCCAAATTCGCCTGGCGTGTCGTCGTCCTGGTCGTCGGGCTGTTCTTGCTGATCATCGGCATCATCATGATCGTTACGCCGGGTCCTGCCGTCGTCTTCATTCCGGCCGGATTGGCCCTTCTGGCGACCGAGTTCCAATGGGCGCGGAACCTCTTGCACAGAGTCCGCCCGCTGATCGACGCCGCCATTGAAAAGGCGAAACGAAAGAAGCAATCCGCCCCAAGCGGAAGCGACGCAGCGTAGCTGTTTCCAGTACGCAGGCGTCGTACATTGCTCTGATAATGCGAGGCGGCGTGCATCCGAAGCTGGCACAACGGCTGGCCACGCACAGCCACATCAATCTCACCATGAAGCAGCGCCCAGCAACAGTGGGCGGAGCGGTCGAAGGTTGGGCACACTCGCAATCACGGAGTCGCGAACGAGCTGATCTTCACCAACAAGGCGTCAGGCGCGAGACGTGATCGACCTGGGGCTCGACGCCTGCTTCGCGGAGCTGCGTCCGGGCAACCTCTTGCCCGTCTGGAGACTCGACCGACTGCGACGATCTGTCCGACACTTGGTCACGCTGATCGATGAACTTCGAGATCGCAACCTCGGATTTCGTTCGGTCCGCGATGGCGCGATCGATACGACGACACCCTCTGGCGAGCCGACCTTCCACGTCTTTTCGGCGCTCGCACAGTTTGAGCGTCGGCTCATCCAGAAGCGGACGAAAAGCCGGTCTCGCCGCCGCTCGTGCGCGGGGCCGTACGAGTGGTCGACCGCCGCTAAATCCGGCCGACCCCAAGGTGGTGCTTGCCAGCAAGCTGTTTGCGGGCACGTTGGTGAATCTCGACGACATCTGTGCGACACTAAAGATTTCAACGCTGCACTTCACCTCTCACGGAGATGTCGATTCGATGCCTGCTGTGGCCTCGCTCATCATGGTGTCGAGGTTTGTGAATTTTGTTTCCTTACTCAAAAACAACGCCACAAAGCTGACAATTCCCAGGAGCGCCAAATACACACCCACTGAGCCCGGGCCATGTTTTTGCGCAAGCCAGGTAGCCACGAATGGTGTCAAGGCTGCACCCAGGATCGACGCCATGTTGTAAGCTACACCGGAGCCAGTATACCGTGTGTTTGTTGGAAAGAGTTCTGGCAAAAGAGCAGACATAGGCCCGAAGCTCAGCCCCATCAGCGCCATCCCCAGGCTCAGAAACGCGACCATCAACACTTGGTTAGCATTTTCTCCCGAGCCCATCGTCTCAGCGGAAAGGAATGTTCGGAAACTGATGCCATAAATCACGATCGCTGCAGTCACGGCAAGGAGGAATGTGCGACGACCGATATGATCAGCCAGATGACCGGCGACGGGGATAAACGCCGCGAAGAAAACAACTGAAATCAATTGAAGAATCAGAAAGTCTCGATAGCCAATGCCCAGATACCCAAGTTCTACTTTACCGATCGCGTAAGACACCATCCACGTTGTCATGATGTAGAACAGGCCATACGTTGCGACCATGATAAAAGTCCCAAGAATCAGTTCCTTGAGATTGGCACGAAACACCTGGATCAGGGCGCCTTAATCGTTTCGCCTCGTTCCACCGCCCCGGCGAAAACTGGTGTCTCATGCAGTTTGACGCGCACATAGAGCCCGAGAACGACCATGACGATCGAAAGTAAAAAAGGGAATGCGCCATCCCCAAATCAAAAAGTGGTCTTCACGAGTGTCGTGTGTTGAGTCGAAATCGAAGCCGACGGCGAGGAGCAAGAAGAAGCCGTTCGCGAGTATGAAACCAAAAGGGGCACCTAATTGCGGCCACATCGCTGCCCGAGCACGTCTTCCAGGTTCTGCCGTTTCGGTTGCTAACAAAGCGGCGCCAGACCATTCACCACCGAGCCCAAGCCCTTGGCAAAAGCGAAGGCCGGCAAGCAGGGCGGGCGCGAAGAGGCCGATTCGATGGTAAGTTGGCAGAAAGCCGATCGCGAAGGTAGCGAGCCCCATTAACAACAATGAGCCGACAAGGGTCGCTTTCCGACCGATGCGATCACCAAAATGCCCGAACACAATGGACCCCAGTGGTCGCGCTACGAAGGCGACACCAAAGGTGGCCATCGACGCAAGAAGGGCCGCTCTGCCTTCGCCGGAACCGAAGAACAGTAATGGGAAGACAGAGACGGCGGCTGTTGCGTAGATATAGAAGTCGTAAAACTCGATTGTCGTGCCGACCAAACTCGCAAAGATGATGTGGCGGCGTTCCGAAGGATTGTCGGACGGCGGCGAAATGCTGGATTCCATTCGCATTGTCCCCGCGAGACGCGTTATTTGGTCGGAGCTGTCGTGCCGCTCGACGGCGCGCTCTGCGTCTTCGCGATGGGATATCCCTGCCAGACATATTCCAGGGCTTCCGGCAGAGTTTGCTGCTTCACGCTGCCGTCGCAATGCCGGGCGTTGCGGGCGAAGACGAACTGGTAGTGATAGCCCTTGGCGGCGAGCACTTTGGCCATGTTCTCGTTGGCGACAACCCAATCGTGCATGTTGTCGTGCATGTCATTGGGATTCAAGAGATCTTTGTCTCCGACTTCCATCCAGATTCGCAGCGGCTTGACCGGGCTGTTCGCGATCAGGTGTTCGTGAAGTTCCCACGTCGCCGTGGGGGGTCGCCGGGTTATATGGCCATTGCTGGTTCACATAAGTTCCCGAATAGGTCAGAACGCGGTGGTAGAGTTCCGGATGATACCACGCCATGATCATTGCACACGAACCGCCGGAACTGCATCCCATGGTCGCGCGGCCCTCGGGATCATTGGTCAATTTCACATGGCATTGTGTCTCAACGAGAGGCAGCACTTCATTCTCGACAAACTCCGCGTACAGGCCTGACATGGTGTCATATTCCAGGCCGCGTTGGCTGCCTTGGGCGTCGCCACTTCCATTGCCGATGGAGATCGCGATCATCACCGGCACGCGGTGCTGGGCGATGAGGTGATCCAGCGCGATGAACAGCGCCCGGTCGGGTCCGTCCGCCCCGACGATGAAGGGCGCAGACGTGCCCGGGACGTACTGCCCTGGGACATAAACGGCCACCCGGCGCGTGTAAGGAGCGGGGTGGCTGGTGGTCACCACCAGCTTGGCGGGATCGGTCGGGTCGACGGTTCCAAACGTTTTCGGCTGCCGTGCGATGCCGGGATAGATCTTGCTGTCGGCCGAACTCATGGTGAAGTTGTGCACGATGCCCCGCGGCACGCCATGCCTGCGCGGTCATTTCCGGTGCGCGGTTGTGCGTCGGGCCGATGATAAAGTCTCCGTCGGCATCGGCCGGCGGATTGGTGCCGTCGGGTAACTCCTTGGCGGAGACATATCCTGGCGTGTTCGGATCGCGCGTGGATGGCGCCGTGCGCGCTGAGCGAGACGGTCTCTGCTCCGCAACTGCAGTCATCGCCGGATTTATGCTCGCGATCATGCTGATTAGGCAAGCTATGGTTAATCGTTGTGTCTGCATTGCCAACTCCTTCTATCCCAGGAACGCCCGTTCCCGACGATGAGAACCAAGATCGACCCGTGGGCGATGTCGGAGGGCGTTCGGCGGCCGTTCGACCAGCATGACGACCAACCTCCAGAAAAAGTTGATTGGCACAGTTTCGACACAGTCGCCTGTGCCAATCAAAAAACGGCGCCGCAACCTACGACGTCGTCTGGAGATCGGAAAGAGCGTCTAAAACGAGCGGAGAGGCAGGGATTCGAACCCTGGGTACCCTTGCGGGCACACTGGTCTTCGAGACCAAACCCTCGACGCTCAAAGCATACGGCCTGACAATGACTTACGTCAACACGACGAGGCCGTGGTGCCCCCAGTGGTGCCCACGCCGACTTGCAACGACGATCTGCGCTCAATCATTCTCTTCTGGCCCCAACTGCCTGACGCAGTGCGCCAGGCCATCGTTGCGCTGGTGAACGCGGTTCGTCTCGCCTCACCGCAAGAGCCACGTAGCTGACTTTGGGTGCCGGCAACGCCAACAACGCTGGTTATCGGCCCGCGATCGACGAACGGAAAGGGTAACGAAATGGGCGTTTAAGCTCACCGGCGAATTGGCCACAGCGTGGCCAGAACACACCGCGGCTGGTCGCGATCTTAACCGTTGAATCGCTCGGTCATTACGCCGCCATCGACTGTTTTTGTCTTTGATCATTTTGCGCCGGCTTGGATGTGTTTTTCACGCATCCACATCCCCCTCGAAGGCCACTGCCGTGTTGTTTATTGCTTCCTCGATTCCCGAGAAAGAACGACGATCCTTGACCCCGTGGGAACTGCCGTCGTTATTGGCTCCGGTCCACACGTACCGGCGGTCTCATAAGAAGGTCGGGAAGGAACGTGCGCATTTCGCAGCGATCCTTGCCTTCGTTCACAGGAATCGGCTGGCCGTTTCTTCGCAGGTTCAGCGCCGGTTCAAAAACGTCCTGCGTTCTGATCGAACCACTCGACGGCATCTCGAAGAACTGCAGTCGCTGGGATACTTGGGCGTAGCGCCAGGGCGCGGCGTCGGCCCGTTATTCCCAAAGGTTTATTACGTCACCGGGCGTGGAGTCCGTCGGTTAAAGGAGACACTTTCGAAACGAGGCAAGCCGTGGCAGGAAAGCCGAATTGACCGCCGGAGCCGAGACTCTCAGGAAGGCTACGCCGCCGATCGAATCATCCATGAGATCCTGATTACTGAATTCTTGGTGGCGGTATGGCAGACGATCGAGGGACGAGCGGACCTGGAACTGTTGTCAGTCCAAAGACGCTCGTCGGCCAAACATCCGGCTTTCCGTCTAGCGATCGCAAACCGGCCTACCCGCCTGGTGCCGGACGCTATGTTCCTGTTTCGCCAAAAGGGCGCGGGCATGCGCTGCTGCTTTTTGGAGCTCGACAACGGAACGATGAATACGAAGCAGATTCGGGCCAAGTACGCTCGGTATGCGGCGTGGTCGCAGTCCGCCGCCGGCCAACAGTACCTCATCGATCTTTACCGGCGACACGGAGCCAAAGAGCCAAGGCCGACATTTCGGTTACTCGTCGTTGCAAGGAGCCGGACCGGGGAGCGTGACGAGAATCGGCTGTGCGAGCTTCAGAAGCCGATTGCCGAATTGCCAATGCCGATGAAAGGTCGAGTGCGGCTGACCACGGTGGATGACCTTCGACGTTTACAGAGCGACTCAAGGCCGCTGGGCGCGGCCATTTGCGCAAGCCAGATGAGCCTTCAGACTCGCCCTCATGGCAGGCACAATTACATCATCTGTTTCCGCCGCCATAGGGCTGAACCGACCTCTGTCGCTGGCGTCTCACGCACGGAGCGTAGAACCGCTTCGATTGCCATCCAATTACCAGCCGACGCTCGGGTTTCCGGTTGCCGCGACGAATTGACACAAGTCGGTCTTCGGCCTCAGCGGTTCCTAGCGCGATCGTCTCTGAGATCTGAAGGTCCGGTTGGCGGGTCATGTTTGTCTCCACTGGTCAACTTCATTGTCTCTGAGGAGTTCCCGGAGAGCGGCGCCGCGAGGGTGAAAGACTGTTTCCTAACAATCTGCGACTGATAACAGGGACCGGCGGCCGCAATAAAGCCCGAGACTGGGAGAGATGCGGATTCCCGCAATCGGACCAATCAATTGTGCGCATTACTCCTGGCCAACTGCGGGCCGGCGCGTATTCCCACGTTCAAATACGGGGGCGGCCAGGTTCAGACGCGGTACGTTGACAATTCCTCAAACAGCGAATCGGTCCACGTGACCGCGTCCACGTAGGCGTCCGCTAGCCGGCTCACGTCAATGCCCAAATCGGCAAGAGAAATCGGGAGGCCTGCTTCGTATGCCAACACGGCCTTGAGCACCGACCCAAGCTTGCCCTCGCGATTCAAGAGAGCGGCTTTCAGGGCGTTTGATAGCGGCAGTTCATCGAGGATTTCCTCCATGCGTCGGCCTTCAATCTTCGACACGAATGAGGCGTGGGCTCCGAATTTTCGCCCGACCTGCGTCTGCGTGAGTCCCGCGTTCTTCCGAGCTTGCCGCAGTGCAGTCAACAGCTGCTCGTATTTCTTAGTGTACCGGGATTTCCGCATTTGTGACTGCCGCCCGCGGTGTAGAGTTGCGGCAGCCTACGGGCAACCCGTAGAATTTCCCAAATTAGGAAATTCCCATATTGGGAAACCACGGATCTGGAGCCGGTCCTAAAGCGCTGAACCTCCCGGCCCGAGGCAGTCCATCTCCTGCCTCGGCAACCGGGAACACCGGAAGCGGCCCGCATGCAAACGCGGTTCCATCCATTACCGGACGAGATGGGTCACGCGCGCTGACAATTCAGCCATAAACGAGTGATTCAAAACGGCCGCCGTGCGACGCCAACAGCGTCAGCGTGAAGGGGATTGGCCCGGAAAAGGAAAAACGACCTATTGCGGGGAGTCGGGCCATGGCCATCCGAGTGAAGTGCCAGCAATGCAGCAGCGTCGTGCGCGTCGCCGACAAGTACGCCGGTCTCAAGGTGAAATGCCCGGCCTGCAAGGAAGCGCTCCTGATACCGGTGGCGACGCAAGGTGCAGGATCGAGTTCGCCAACTGATTCAGCAGTTCCGCCGAAGGCCCTTCAGGCAAGCAAGCTGCCGTTGTCGCGCGGCACGCCGCCGTTATCGCCCACTGCCGAAGCCGCTGGCGAACGCTCACCGGGAAGCGAAAGAAGGCCACAAGAACGACGGGCTAACTCTCACTCGGTGGGTGTTATTCACCGCATCCTCGGCCAACCGGTGAGGATCGCTGTAATCGCGGGAGCGGCCCTGGTTCTTTGCGCCCTCCTGGCGGGCGCATGGTGGTTTCGGCTTCCGACCGATTGGCGCGTTCCGGCCCGCGTCACTGACGACGAACTTGGCACCACATTTCTGGTCGAACTGAAAGATGCCTGGTGGATGCACGAGGACGAAAGGGCCGATGGAAAAGAAGTATTTGTCATCGTCTATTCCTGCAAGAACCTCGGACCTCGTGAGGGCACCTTCTCGATCTCCAGGAAGGTCGGGGCGGATGTGCTCAGAGCATTGGCTAGTGGAAAGGGCCTCCCAGCGAGCCCCGAAACCAATCTGGAAATCAAGACGGAAAAGGGGCGCATCTATGCCGGATTCGACTTAGGTGAATACTGGCGGGTCAAGGGTCCAAAGCGGGACATTGGTGGCTGGCGACCGGCGCTCACGAGCAAGATTGACGAAGCAGGCGAGTCGGCGTTCGCGTTTGTCATCACCAAGGGCGAAACGCCCACGGAACTGATCACGCCTCGCTCGCTCGGCCTGCACAGGAAGCTCCCACAGGGCCCTTTCGAATCAAAAGTTTTTTCAGAAGTCTTTGGTTTTCTGCCGGATGCGCCTGAGAAGGCCGTGCCAAAGCTCACCAAAGCGTCGCACGACGGAGACCGAAACATACGTCGAGCCGCGGTCGCGGAGCTGGCGAAGCTTGCCGTCGCCACCAAAGAGGCGATTCCGCCTCTGATTGAAGCATCTGCCGACCAAGACCCAAACGTTCGCGAGACGGCCACGCAGAGCATGCAGCAGCTGGTAACCCGGCCCGAAACTGCAAGCCACGTCGTGGCGGCCCTGATCGAGGTATTCCACCAGCCCGACATTGAGCACCGTATCGAAGCCGCAAAGGCATTGGCTCGAATCGGGTCGGCTGCCAAGGATGCGATTGAGGTATTGAGTCACCCGCAACGTGCGCCGTGGCGTTCCCGCAACGATGGGGAGAAGATGGAACTCTCCACCGTCGCGGGCCAAGCGATTGTCGCAATTGGCGGAGCGGACGCTGTGGCTGCTCTCCTCCGCGATTCGACAATCGATGCCGAGACGCGTGCCTCCGCGGTGACCGCGTTGGGGCCTCGGCGTTCCACATCGAGCGATGGGCACGCCGATCCCGTGGGACGGCGGAGAGGGTTCCAAAACGCTTCGCGGAGACGTTCAGGTGGCGCTTGGCGTCCTACGGTTCTGGCGAAAGATGCCGTGCCGGTGCTGATCGAAGCCCTGCAGAGTCGCGATCCGGAAGTCTGTTTGGCGGCCGCAAGGACTCTTGCGGAACTTGGCCCTCCCGGCCATGCCGCCATACCCGCCCTCCAAGATACGGTGCGCGGAGCACGCGATCTGTTGTTTGTTGCCGCACTCGACGCCATTCTCGAAGTCGGCGATGTGCAGACGGATCTTGTGCCCGTAATCCCTGCTCTCATCCAACGTCTCAACGCCCCAAGCCTGTATGCGTCGGATATCGCGGCCGCAAATGCCCTTGGGGAAATAGGTCCGGCGGCCAAGGAAGCGATCCCGGCATTGAAGGACTTCCACCGGAGATCGTATGCCAGCCAGCGTCACCTCGATGCCGCCAAAGGTGCGCTGGAAAAGATCGGGGGCCCCGCTGAAGTTGTTCGACTTTACGCAGAATCAAAGGACGAACGCACCAAGGCTCTGAATGCGCGACGGCGAAAGTCCCGCGACCATATTGACGCGCAAAGCAGCTGGCCATTGCCACAGCCCAAAGGCCCGCTTTCCGGCACGTGGCGGACGGACGGTGGCGGGGTGTTTCGAATCGACGATGAGGGCGAGGTTTCCAAGCCAGTATCCATAACGCTGGTTCCTAGGGACAGCGGCGAGGTGCGAGAGTTTCGCGGGCAACTCATTCGTCGCGACGCGAACCAAAACTCGAAATCGTTTGAGGGGACTCTGCACGCCCTGTTTCGGCGCGACTCCGAATCCAAGGCGTATCCGATTCCCGTGAGCGCGACGCTCGACGAACTCGGCCGCCTCTGTCTTCATTGCAGAGACTGGCCGAAGTTTTCTACTCGAGGCAAACGCCAATCGACCAAACCGCTCGATCTGATTCTGACACGTCAACAAGGTTCGTCCTCCATTTTGCCGCGCAGCATTCACAACGCTCCTCGACGGCGCAGGCCATAACCATCGGGCTCTCCCAGCCCCACCGGCGGGCCGACGCGTGACGTCCGAATGCCAGGCGGTTGGGAAACCCACTGTGCTGGGCGAGTGTTCCCTCCTCGGAAAGAGGTCCCCGCAAGAGGCGGGTCCGGCCAGGGACGGCCGGACTCGCTATCGAGGGAGGAGTTTTGCCGAGGGGGCGGCGGAAGCCGCAACTGGGGACCGGGCCCCGAGGGGGGACCGCGAGCCAACCGCCGCTTAAGGCCTTCCTGCCGCCCTTTCGGCCCGCCGTCTTCACGTTGATCTTGATTACGCGTCTAACGCTGGATATCGGTGAGATCGGCCAAGAATTCCCCAGGATGCCAGCAAGCTCACAAGTTCTCGCATACGGAACGGGCGACAGTCGTCCGCCGCCCTGAAACCGGCTTAGCACGCGAGCTTATCGAATCCGGAATATTAAGTCGGCAAACGCTGGTTTCGACTCGGTCTCTTGACCCGATAATTCGAGGCCGGTAAGGATGCCAAAAGCTTGCTGACGACTTAGGACAACGCGGCCATTGCGAAAGTGGAAGAGAGATGAGCCGAGAATGGGACAAAATCATAGGGCGCATTCTACACGAAGCTGGGGGCCCGGGTGGCGCAGCACGAACAGCTCAAAGAGGACTTGACAACTTGGGCCATGGAACAGGGTTTTCCAAGGCTTACAGCGGATTCCAAAACGGCAACCGGCCGGACGTCCTCCGGGGCACTCCCGATGACCGGTACCTCTTCGTCGGCGACGCGAAGGATTCCGAACACGAGACTGTCGACAACGGGGAGACCGTTGCCCGAATCGCCAGTTATATTCGCGATTTCGCCGAGCACCTAGGCAATCCTGGATATCGCGGCGGCTATATTGCCATCGTCACCGACAGCCTCGCGGCCGCCCACGCCTGGGTGCCAGCTTTGAATCTATTGGCGCGAGCGGCCTGCATCACTGCCGGGTCAGACCATCGAGCACCGAATTTTCAGGTTCACGAACTCCGAGCAGGGCAAAGCTGGATCGTGTACTGGTGAAGACGCTGTCCACGCAACACAGTGCGTCGGAAAAAAAGAGGCCCGTCGCGAGCATAATGACTCGCGGCGGGCCTGCTTTCACTTCCGCGGCCACTCAGGGCAGCCGTGGAGACGTGCAGCCGACTTGTCCCAGCGGAAGCGCTCCCAGCAGCCTTTGTCGTAGGCTGCATAGGCCCGTGGCCGTTTGGGGTAGGTCTTGCTGCACTTGGCTTTTCGGGGGCGGTCGGAACGTCGCATGTGACCCTCATGAGAGAAGGGCCACGGGTGCCGCCCGCGATCAAGCCCTACACACGACCATTTGTTTCAAGCCCTGATCCTGCTGCTTGATCAGCGGCCTCGGGTTTGAACCAACGACCACGGTCCCGCTGAAGGGCGGACAACCCGCGGCCGGTTGGAAACAGACGATCGTGTGACTAAGGCATAAGACGAGGGAGATCGGCAGCGGTTTCAAGAAAAAATTTCGGAATTCGATCCCTTGCCAGCGGAAGTCCGCTTGCTAGAGTTGCTGAGTGAACCAACGCCACGGACCCGCGATCAGGGTCCGTTTTTCATGCGCAGTTCACAGAAGATTGAAGTCGGTGGAAGCGTTCAGCGCGATATGTCGCTTCTGCTGTCGGCCGAGCAGCTTGCTCGACTTCTGCAGGTGTCTAAACGCACGTTGTGGCGGCTGCGAAGTGCGGGCCGACTCCCGGAGCCCTTGGTGCTCGGCTCCAGCGTCCGTTGGAGGGCTGCGGAGATTGAGTTTTGGGTCCTTGCCGGTTGTCCGACGCTTTCTGAATGGGATTCGCGGCGGGAACTCGGCTTGTAGGTGAAGGGGGGCAGTTGTGGCATCGGTCTATAAGAAAAAGCGCAAAGTCTGCGATCCGGTGACGGGTGCCGTCACGATCGAGCGATCCAAAAAGTGGTGGATGAAATTCCGGGATGGCCGGGGAAGGGTCTGCCGGCAACCGGGCTTCACCGACAAGACCGCCACGTTGCAGTGGGCGGTGAGATTGGAGCGCGAGGCCCAGTTGGAACGGGTCGGGCAGCATGACCCCTTCAAGAAGCACCGGGGCCGACTCCTCCTTGAGCACCTCGTTGATTTCGAGCAGAGTCTCAGAGCCAAGAACGACACGGAAGAGCACATCGCCGTCATCATGGCTCGCATCAAGCGGGTGCTCAAGGCGTGCAAGTTTGCGTTGATGAGCGACCTATCGGCCTCCACCGTGGTCAACTGCCTTTCGGCCCTCCGCCAAGCGGGCACGTCAGTCCAAACGAGCAACCATTACCTCAGGGCTATCAAGCAATTCGCCCGTTGGCTCGTTTTGGACCGCCGGATGTCCGAGAACCCACTGGCTCACTTGGCGACGCTCAACGTCGAGGTGGATCGCCGGCGGCGACGCCGATGCTCTCGCCAGTCGAATTTGATCGCCTGATCGCCGCAGCCGAAAGCGGTCCGGCTGTCATGGGTCTCGTCGGACAAGACCGGGCGATCCTCTACATCATCGCCGCCTACACCGGCTATCGTCGCGGAGAAATCGGCTCCATCGCAGCGAGGTCTTTTGACTTCAGCGCTGACCCACCGACTCTAACGGTCCAAGCTGGCCACTCCAAACGCCGGCGAACCGACGTGATCCCTTTGAGCCAGGACCTTGCCGATCGGATTCGACAATGGATGGACGGCCGCGACACAGCCTCCGATCGACCGCTGTTTGACATCGACATACGGCGCACGGCGGACATGATAAAGGCTGATCTCAAGCGGGCCGAAATCCCTTACATCGATCAGCACGGCCGTTATGCGGATTTCCACTCACTGCGGCACACGTTCGTCTCGAATCTCGGCAAGGCGGGCGTCTCGCCGAAGATGGCCCAAAGCCTCGCACGACACTCAGACGTGAATCTGACCATGAACGTGTATTCGCATCTCGAACTTCAGGAGCAGGCAGAAGCTGTCAAGCACTTGCCCCCCTTACCAGCAAAAACCAGTGCAGCCGTGGTGCCCAAATTGGTGCCCAGTAGTGCCCAAAATGGTGCCCAACGGCTGTCGCCGAAGAGGTCCGGATTGGCGTCGAATGGCACTCAAACTGAAGAAGATCACCGGTCGCAGGCGGTAAGAAAGACTTGCCCTAAAGCGAGCGGCGGCAAGACGATTGACGCCGAGCGTCACTCGGTGTCATCGACTGACACGAGCGAAGAAAAGCGGAGAGGCAGGGATTCGAACCCTGGGTACCCTTGCGGGCACACTGGTTTTCGAGACCAGCACAATCGGCCACTCTGTCACCTCTCCGGATGACCAAGCAATCGGGGGGATCATACTGCGTGGCGCGGTTTGCTTCCAGACATGCCAGAGGCACGAATGTCAGGGTCGCGACTCGAAACTCATCTCCGGGCGACGGGAGCGGCGCGAGCGGGAGCGGGAGCGGCCGCCATCGGGTGGGTTGCCGGCTTCGCCGCGCGCGCGTCCGGAGAGTCGTCGGAAAAGCCCGAAAACATCGAGTCGTCGCGCGCCACCGGCCGCGACGCGGGTCATCGAGCGGAGGTCCTTGCCGATCGCGAGTCGCCAGACCCCGTCGGCCCGCTTGATCTGAACGGCGTCCGGCTCAATTTCCACGACGGTCCCTTGAATGTCGCCGACGGAAATCGGCATTCCCTTCTTGACCACGGTGTTGAATTTGGTCACTTCGTTATAAAGCCAGGCCGTGTGCTCGTTGTCGGCAAGAATGGTCCCCATCAGCTTGGTTTGTCGGGCCGGATCATTACTGTCGGCGATTTGAATCCGAGGCGGGACGGGTTGCACGAAGGGATGTTTGGCCAGGGCCTTGCGCCGATCTTCCAATTTGAGGTCGTTCTGGTCGAAGCGCACCGGGAAAAGCTCGACTTCCGCTTTGGCCGCGTGATAGGCCTTGGAAGTCCCTTCGACGGCCCGCTGGACGGTCCATTGGTTTCCGGAGATTTTGGTCACCTTCACGAATTCGGCGTTGGACTCAGCGCCGGGAACATTTTCGATGCGGACGGTAAAGCCGGCCTCTTTCGGGAATCCCTCGGCCGAGGCGACCTTGAGCGTGTCGAAACTTCTGGGCAGCGAATCGGCTAATTCCGCCCGAGGAAACAGGTGGCTGCGCGGCAGAGCGTCGTGCAGGCAGAGACCTTCGGCCGTCACCGAGATCTTGAGCGGGCCGCCGGGGTTGGGCGGGCCTTCCACTTTCAATGCCTGGATGCGATGGAGGAGGTCGACCCGGTGAAACTCGTGCAGAAAGTAGGTCAACTGCTCGAAAGTGGACTGTCCCTTCACGGTCACGCGAACGGTCCTGTAGTTGGGCGTGACTTGCAACGGTTCGGGAGTAACGCGCAGGGAGGAGATCCCGGCCAGCTCCGCGAGATCGTTCAGCCACTCCTGGTAGAGCCGCTGGGCCTCGGCAGGCTCTGGGGGCAGGCTACGGTCCTTCCAGTCGCTCATGCGGCGCTGGTCGATCTGCAACTGAAACTCCTTGTCGTCCAGGCGGGCGGCGGTAACTTTCAGGGCTTCAATCCGTCGCGAATCTTCGTCGAGCCGTCCCAGGACCATGGCCCGCAGAATGGGCAAAGCCCGCCATCCCACGACGGCGGAAACAAGCAGAATCAAAAGAATCTTTTCCCTTCTTCCCATGCTTTGCCTGATGGTCTTTCTGCACGGCGCCGAGACGTCGGCCGCTTTGCTTGTGGGTCTTTAACCGGGAACCGCGTCCGAACCGTGACCGAAATTCGTCATTTGGATTGGGCGTTCTTCGCGCCGACGGAAGTAGGCGACGAAGAATCAGCCAGTGGTTGTGCCGCGGCTCTTGCGGCCGGTTTGTCGGCGGCGGGCGTGGACCGAGCCGATGGGGAGCGTTTTTGCGGCAAGGTGACGAGTTCCACGCTCAAATCAAATTTCACGGGAAATTCCCGGTTGGCGGCGTCGTTGATGATTTCCTTGGCCCTCGGGCCGTAACCGCTTTCCGAAAGCCGCTCGTTCATGGCCTCCACATCGTGCCGCGACTTGGCGCGCCCCGTCGCGGTGATCGTGGCCAAGGCTTTGGACAAGGCAATGCGGTACGCCACCTGGCCGTCAAAAGTGACGAAGTGGAGTTTCTCGGTGCCGCCGATGGCGGATTCGATCTGCCGGAACTGGTCGAGCCAGTCGATGTCGCGGTGGGTCCAGTCGTCGAGGTCATTTGCGGTTGTCATCAAAGTGTCGTTTTTCTTGAGTGTCTTCTGGCGTTCCTCGTTTTCGCTTTGCAACTTGGCAATCTGCTGGTCGAGCCGGGCCACCCGCAAATGGATGCCGCCCAGAACGGCGACCACCGTCGCGACGGCGGCAGTCCCGGCGAGCACCTGACGCAAACGACGGCGATCGGGCTTGACGACTGTGTGCCGCGGGTGCAAAAAATCGATCGAGGGGACGAGCCGCTCCGCCTGTCCGAGCAAAAGGCCAAGGGGCGAAAAGACGGCGTCATTCTGCGAGGCCTGAGGATCGAAGTCGGTGCGGACGCCGGGGGTGCCATACGGCGTCTTGAGGATCGGGAAATCGAAGCCGAAGCGCTGCCGGAAGGCTTCGGCCAGCCCCGCCAGCTCGGCAGACGAACCCAGAGATCCACCCGGCGGTAATGGGTATTCCGGGGGCCGCCTGTGAGAGAGCCACAGTGGCGCGCGACGTCTCCGCGACCATCTGCGCAATGACCGCCGCGGGCGGCAGATGCGCGGAGATGCTGGCCCCGTGCATGAACAGGATCTGGCTTCGCCAGATTGCCGTGATCTCGACGCGCGAGCCGGACCGACTCACGATGAGCGTGGCGGCGGCCGAGTCGGCGTCGCGGACCGGCGGCTGGTGTGCAATGACTTCGGCCGTGCCGACCGCGCTCAACTGAATCCCCGCGGGCTGCAAACCGGCCGCGGCCAACACGGACAGGACACGGTCGGCTGCCGGTTTGCCCAGCGTCACCATCAGCACGCGCCGGCCATCGACGCCGGCCAGCCGCGGGAGGGGCAGGAAATCCAAGAGCAGCCGGTCGAGCGGAACCGCCGAGCGCGTCGCGGCCTGCAACCGGACAAGTTCCGGCAGCTCGCCGTCCGTGCATTCGGGCAGCTCGAGCAATCGGACGACGGCCTCTTCGCGCGGCAGCGAAACGAGGACTTGGTTGGCTGCGATTCCCGCGCGGTTCAGCTCCGCTCGCAGTTGCTTGCCAGCCGCCTCCGCGTGCTCCGACGGGCGCGCGTCCGCGGTCCAGTCAAACCGGAGGCATTGGCGGAGGTGCACGCTGCGGGGAGCGACCTGCGCATCGAGGCCCAGCAGCTGCTGATCGTCCCAGTCGAGCGCGAGAAACTCAGACATTTCGGTGTGTCCAGCGAATTCGGATTGAGGTCCTCACGTGAATTTCAAATGACGAATCCATGATGAATCACGAGACGGCCTCGTCTTTCGTTATTAGAAATTCATCCGACATCCGTCATTTCGCATCTTCATTCTATTCTCCGAAACTCGCTGGACCGCACGCAAGTCGAAGATCTGTGGGAGATCAGGGGATTCCAAGCTGCTGTCGCGAGAAACCGCGGCCCAGATCGCTCAGATCGCGGAGGTTGAGGATGCGGGGCGGATCGACCGAGCCGTCGATGACCGCTTCCAACCGCACGAACGGGCCTCCCTCGTCGAAATAACCGATCGATTGGGCCCGGTAAACGGCGCCGTGGGCAGTGATGTAGGGATCGAGCTGTGCCATTGTGGTCGCCGTGCTGACGAGTCCCTCGACGACCAGCCAGGCGGTCGTCGCGCGGGAGCTCTGCGCACTGCCGGAGGCCGCGCTGGAGACACCGAGGCTTTGGGCGGCGACGATCTGTCGCGCGAGATCCTCGGTCATGTTTGGAATGCCCATCAAGACTTCATACGGGGCTTGATTGACGTTGATCCGGCCCTGAATAAAGGCATCATCGACGAGCGTGAGCTTGTCGAGAATATCGGGCAGATTTTGGGCCATACTGCTCGCCGTGTTGGCCCAGGGACTCGTCAAGGTCACATTTTTACCATTGATGTTTCCCCGCGTGCTCGCGCCGACGAGTTGATAGATCGATTTGATGGAATTATAGGTTCCGGCGGTCGCCGGGACGCTCATTCCGCCGAGTTGGACCGTATTGCCGGCAGGCGTGCTGCTGCTCGAACTGCTTCCACCACCGCCGCTCTTGCTTCCTCCGGAACTGCTCGCGCCGCCGCCTCCGCGACCGGTGCTGGCGCTGCGTTGGCCGTTGATGCGGTAGGCCACGACAAACTGCGCGATCGTGTCTCCGTAAAGGGCCTGGAGCTGTTCGTAGAGTTGAGGAAGGCTTTGCTGGTTCACGTTGACCCGCAAAGTGCCGTCCGTCTGCACGTTTCGTTCGGCGCTGTAGATGGTGAGGTAGGCCGACCAGCCGCGGTCAAAATAACCATCGCCGTTGAGGTCCTCGCCCGGATCCATGATTCCGTTGCGATTGAGGTCCTCGCCGTACAACAGGGCCGGCGTCACTCCGCGGACCAAGAGCAGGTCGTCGAGGCTGGTCAAGATTCCGTTGGCCGGGCGATACGGCTGCGGCAAGGCGAGATAGTACTCGGCTTCGGCCCCGTATTGCCGCGGATTATCGTCGGAATCGATCCAGTCGAGGATCGCGTCGGCGACATCGTTGGTCATGTTGGGCAACTGCAGGAAGAAGGCGCGGGTCGTGTCGTCGCTCAGATTGGAATTGGCGGCAAAATTCAGGATGGTGTTCAGATTCAGCTTTCCCGACTCGTCGGTCAGACCAAAGCGGAGCGTCGCTCCCGTTTGATCGTGCTCCGCCGGCGCGATGACGCTGAACCGCCCGCGGCCGCGGGCAACGTCGGCGTTTCTCATGAGCACAGCCGAGAAGAGGTCGGGCCGGTTCAAGACCGGATCGACTTGCTGGCGTTGGGCCGGATCGGCCAGCGCATTGGCCGCCACGTCGATCCCCGACTCGGCGAACGCCCGAGCCAGAACGCTACGCCCGTACATCGTCGTGGCTTCGTTCTCCGCGACGCTCATCTCCGTAAAGGTGTACGCGCCCAGCGCCAAGAGCACGATGATCACCAGCACGATCAAGAGGATGCTTCCGCGGCGTGCCGCCGGCTGGGAGTCTACGCTTGCGGATCATGGCGTCGTCCCCGTTGCGTTTGCGGCTGCGGTCAATTCGGCGATCGGCACCGGCGGGGCCGTCGTCGAAATGGCAACGACATGGCGATACAGGCGGATCGGAGCTTGTGAGGCCGGATCCGGCAAAGGGCCGGAGCTGGTTGCATTCGGCGCACCGACGGCGATCGTACACTCGACGGCCTTGGGCAACGCCTGCAGATAGGAGGAATCCCAGGAAGGAAGCCACTGGGTGCCGTCGAAATAACGAAAAGTGATCATCGTCACTTCGGGAGCGATGACCCGCGCGGCAGACGCGAGCGTCGTCGACTGCTGCATCGCATAACCGATGGCGAGGTGATCGCCTTCGAGCCGTGCCAGACCCGAGGTCGCCACGCCGGGCAGCGATTGCCCGCTCGCCTGCGCCGTCGAGACGCCTCCCATCGCGCCGGTGACGAAATACGCGACCGTCTTCAGGTCGCCGTGAATGGCATTCAACGGCTGCGCCGCACCGGGGTCCGACAGGGCGGCCGTCGGGCGGTGGACGCACAGCGTATTTAACACGAGCGTCCGTTGATCGCCGTAGAGTCCAAACACGGTTTGCGAATAAACGCTTTGCAGCGGATCCATCATGGAGGTCGATTGCGTGGTCGTGGTCGAGGTCGAACTCGATGTCGAACTCGACGAGTTGGAACTGCTCGATTGCGACGAGCTCGTCTGCGACGTCGATGCGGCGCTTGTCGTCGTTGACGCGCTGGTGGTCGTGCCGCCGCTGCTCCCGGAAGCCGTCGTCGATGTCGACGACGTGCTGGAAGGAGTGTCGGACGGCGTGGTGATTTGGGCCTGCGGCGGCACAACGGAGCGGATGTCGGTCTCGATTTTCCGCAACACGGCCCGCACGAGCCGCGCTTCGCTCACCTCGTCCTGTCCGGCAACCGTCATCCGTCGATAGAGATCGATTGCCGCAGCCACGGCGACCAGCAGCACGACGCTGAGCCCCAGCGCCAGCAGGACCTCCAATAACGTGAATCCGAAGCGGCGGCGGGCCAACCTTTGAGAGAAAAACGCTCTCCCGCTCCCGCCACGGGCAAAGGACGTCTCCCCGCGCCGGCGAAGCTCGGCTTTGTTGATTCTGCGGGAGAAAACAACCATCGCGAAGCCCCGTCAGTTCGATTGTGGCGATTGCTGGACCTGCTGGGCCGCGGTATTGGCCGCGTTGGCAACATCGGCCGTGGTACTTGTCGCAAAGGCCGACTGATCGCGAACCAGCCGCTCCAGCGAGAACGATGCGTCGACCGAGTCGCCGGCGAGCCGGTAAGCAACGTCGACGTCCACTAGCAGCAGGCCGTTGTGCGGGCCCGGCTTGACGCTCAAACCCCACTTCCATCCCTGGAGCTGCGGTTCCGGAAAAGCGGACTCCGCCAGAGATTGGGGAGGGACGACTCCGGAAAGGACTTCGCCCATCTTCGATTGGCACAGAAGGATCGCTTGAGATTGCAGCCGTGACTGCACGGCGGCCCGCATTCCGGTCGAGACGGCCTCCGAGATGGCCGCCATCGAGCCGGCGAAGATGACCAGCGCGACAACGACCTCGTACAGCGTAATTCCTCGCGCATCGGCGTAATTCCTCGCGCATCAAAGGGTCCCCGTTGTCAGCCGCGTGACAAATACCTCGCCGGTCAACTCGCGGACCGTGAGCTGAAAGCCCTCTCCATGTTTGTCGACAACGTTCACGGCGGCATCCATGGCCGTTCCATCAGGTCGGAAGACAATTGGGGGAGACCAGATGGCCGACGTGAAATCGGCGGCGTTTTGAACGTGCGCGACCGCCGCCGACCAGGCGCTATCGGTCGACGCCGCCGTCGTTCCCGCCGTCAGGGAGGGAGAACTTCCCGGAGACGACGGCGAGACGACCTGAAAGGCCAGACTCTCGGGCAATTGGCCGTATTCGACGGCGGTTCGCGGCAGACCGCCGCCGGAAGAAGAAGGCGCGGCCTGCAACGTCGCTGTCGGTCGGAACGGCGAGATAACGCCGGCCGCCCGGCTCGAAGCGGAACTGGTAGATCGAACTGACGTCGATGGCATGAATTCGCGTCGCTGACAGGGCGAACCGCGCCGTTTCAGCCGCTTGCTTCAGGCGGTACTCGGCCATCCGGGCGACAACGGTCGGCGCCACGGCACTGGCGAAAATCACCAGGATCGCCACGACGAGCAACAGCTCGAGCAGCGTGTAGCCGCCACGGAGTGGCGAGTGGCGAATGAGGGGCGAGGAGAAAAGGCCAGGGCACGCTTTGCGTGCCGCCGTCTTGACTCGCCCCTGGCCGCTGGCCACCGGCCACTTGGGTATGACTTGCCGCAAGGCTTACACATAACGCAACGCCGACGTCATTGATCGGACCAGTTGTTGATATCGTCGCCGGCGCCTTCCTCGTTCTGGCGATTGGGGCCCGATGACCAGATGGCGGGTTTTTCTCCCTGGTCCCCTTGCTCGAGGGGTACTCGTAGAACAAAGGCTCTCCCCAGGCGTCCTTCGGAATTTCTTCGAGGTACGGTTTCGTCTTCTTGCCGCGGTATTCGGAGGGGGACGTCAATTGCGGCAGTGTGTCTTTGCTTCCCTGGAGATACTCGCCGTCATGATCGATGGCATACATCTTCAAGGCCGATTCGAGTCCCCTGATGTCGGTGCGCGTGATCTGGATATTCGCCTCCTGTTGGCGGCCGATCAGCGCCGGCACGACGGCCGCCGCGATCACGCCCAGGATCGCCACGACCAACAACACTTCGATCAACGTGAAACCCCGACGACGACCGGTGGAGACCAGGCGGGACCCACGCGGCTGACGGGACGAAGTCATTTTGAACAGTTGGGTCTCAACGACTCGACCCAGGCTCCGGCGATTCGGCTGACGCTGCTTTTGCATTTCCTACATCCTTTCTTGAGTGCTGGCGGCACGTGGTTGGTTGACCTGTTTCCTCGCGTCGCGTGGGTCGGGGCTCGGCGAGACCCACCCGACGTTAAATGACTCAGAACACCGTCGAGCTTTGCAAAATCGGCAACAAGAGGGCGATGACGACGAACAACACGATCCCCGCCAGAACCGTCAACATCACCGGTTCGAGCATCCGCACGAACAGGTCGAGCGTTCGGTTCGTTTGCCGTTCGAGCGTGTCGGCCACGTCGATCAGCACTTGCTCGAGGTTGTTCGCCTCTTCGCCGACGGCGATCATCTCCACGATCTCCGATCGGGAACTCGCCGCACTTCGCCAGCGGAGCCGCCAGGGACTTGCCGGTCGAAACGTTGTCGGCCGCACGGCGATCGCCGCGCCGAGCACCCGGTTTCCCGTGGCGTCCTTCGCGATTCGCAGTGATTCGAGAATGGGCACGCCGTTTCGCAAGAGCGTCCCCAAAATGCGGCAGAACCGCGAGATCGCAAAGCTGCGGAAAATCGGGCCGATCCCGAAGAGCCTCAGCCGCATCCGGTCGAACCAGAGCCGTCCGTGCATCCGTGCGGGCCCACCGCATGGCGTACACCACGCCTCCGGAACCCATCAGCAGCACGACGATCCCGTACCGCTGCAGCGTGTCGCTCAACGCCAAGAGCCACGTGGTGGCGGCCGGCAGACTCCCTTTGCTCGACATTCGCTCGAAGATCGGCGTGAATTTCGGGACGAAAAAGGTCAACATGGCGATGACGACGACGGTCCCCATCACCATGAGGAAAAGCGGGTAAACCATCGCGCCGGTGACCCGGCTCTTGAGCATCTCCTGGTGGTCGGTGAAGTCGGCGATCCGCTTCAGGACGTCCTCGACGAAGGCCCCCTCTTCGCCGGCCCGGACCATGCTGACGGCCAGCTCGGAGAAGACGCGCGGATGCTTCCGCATCGCTTCGGCCAGCCGCGTTCCCTCGGCGACGTCGCCGCCGCACCGCTTCCAGCACGTTGCGGAGGCCCGAATGCGTCGTCTTGTGCTCCAAAAGCTCCAGCGACCGCAACAGCGGAACGCCCGCGCGGAGCAAGTCGGCCAACTGGCTGTAGGTTATCGCCAGGTGCTTCGGGCGCACGCGGCGGGTCCTCTTCCGCCGCTGTGAGGCCTTTTCGGGGGCCAACGTCAAATGCAGCGGAAACAGGCTGCGGCCCGGCCAACTGGCCAGCGCCTCTTGTTCGCTCCCCGCGGACAAGACGCCGTCGACCTGTTGGCCGGTCAGGCCCCGTGCGATGTATTGGAAATCGGACATAATCAGACTCAATGACCAAGCACGAAATCCGAATGACGAAGAAAGTACCAAGCACGAAATCCGAAGGAGGGGTCTCTTGCGGGCTTTGGACTTCGTGCTTCCTTCGTCATTCGTGCTTCGGATTTCGTTTTTCCATCTTGGCGCTCCATGAGAGCGTCGATGCCCGCCAAATTCGTCTCTCAAATCGCGATTCCTTTCGTGATCCGCAGCACTTCCTCAATGCTGGTCGTGCCCTCGCGAACTTTCTCCAAACCGCTGAGCCGCAGCGTCTTCATCCCCTTCTTGACGCCGTAGGCCAGAATCTCGCCCGAACTGGCCCGTTCGACGCACATCCGCCGGACGGCCGCATCGGTGACCAAAAGCTCATAAAGGCCGGACCGCCCGGAATAGCCCGTGTCTCGGCAGGCCCGGCAACCCACCGGGCGCCAAAACTTCTTGGGAACCGGGTCCGGAAAGTCGCTGGGGATACTGCGCCGGCTTGGGCTCGTAGGCCTCCTTGCACTTCGGACACAGCAGCCGCATCAGCCGCTGGGCGAGCACGCCTTCGATAGTGCTGGCGACGAGATACGGTTCCACGCCCATGTCGACCAACCGGGTAAAGGCGCCGGCGGCGTCGTTGGTGTGCAGCGTGCTGAAGACAAGGTGGCCCGTCAGCGAGGCCTGGATCGCGCTCTGCGCCGTTTCTCCGTCCCGGATTTCGCCGATCAGGATCACGTCGGGATCGTGCCGCAAAATGCTCCGCAGTCCCGTGGCAAACGTCAGCCCGATCTTGGCATGCACCTGGATTTGGCTGATGGCCGAGCGTGTGATATTCGACCGGGTCCTCGACGGTGATGATCTTCAACGTCGGATCCTTGATCGCGTTGAGGGCGGCATACAGCGTCGTCGTCTTGCCGCTTCCGGTCGGACCCGTGACAAGCAGAATGCCGTGCGGCATCGAGATCAGCTCGCGGAACTTCGACAGCACCGCGTCCGGCATGCCAACCGTCCTCAGATCGAACTTCATCCGCTCCTTGTCCAAGAGCCGCAGGACCACTCCCTCGCCGTACAGCATGGGGATGATCGAAACGCGGACGTCGATCTCGCGGCCGGAGACCTTGATCTTGATCCGCCCGTCCTGCGGAAGCCGCTTCTCGGCGATGTTGAGCCGCGACATGATCTTCAACCGCGTGACGATGGCCGCGTAGAACTGGTTGATCTCCTGCGGCACGGGCTGCACGCGGAGCATGCCGTCGACGCGGAAGCGGATGATGAGGCCGTTTTCCTGCGGCTCGATGTGGACGTCGCTGGCCATACAGCTCCAGGGCCTCGACCAAAAGCTCGTTGACCAGCCGAATGACCGAAGCCGACTGGGCGATTTTTGTGAGCTCGCCTCCCTCGTCGCTTTGGTCGACGACGATCTCGACCCCCTCCTCGATGTTCCGCGAGACAAGCTCGTTGATCGTGTCGCCGCCGACCCCCAGGTGCTCCTTGATCCGCTGCAAAACGTCGTCGCGGCGGGCCAGCACGGGATCGAGCCGGAACCCCGACAGCGCGCTCGAGCTCGTTGAGGGCTTCGAGGTTGAACGGGTCGTACGTGGCGACCCGCACCTTTCCGTTCTCGCGTCCCAGCGGGCAGGATGGTATGCCGGAAGACGGCCGAAGTCGGAAACTTCGCCAGCAACTCCCGGTCGACCTCGATCCCTTGCAGCTCGACGAACTTCAGCCCCAGGGCGTCGGCCAGCGCCTTGAGGGCGTCTTCCTCGTTGACCAGGCCCGTCTCGACGAGGACGCAGTCGATCCGCCGCCCGGCCGACTGGCTGACGGCCATGACGAGCTGCTCTCGCGTGACGAGACCGCGCTTGAGAAAGAGTTCGCCGATATCCACGAGAGGGCGCCTGGGGCAGGGTCCTAAGGCCGGGGGAGACGCGCCGCGCCGGCCGAGGCCGGGCGCTGGCGAAGGCGGCCGCGAAAGTGCCAAATCCGCAGCAATCACCTCTTCTTCAATCGTAAGTCGCTCCACGCGCCGTCGCAATAGCGACTGCCCTCTCGACAAGCCCGCTTCACCAAAGGCCTTCAGCTTAAATTCAGCGTTGCGTAAGCACTCTGGCTCATGGCATACTCAAGAAGGTCACCGCCAAGAATTCGGCTGGTCGGCCTGTTGAAAAAGGGGACGCCGTTCGCCTTTCGGCAGATTGGTAGGTTATGCTTCAGCATCGCGCCGTTCCCACGATGGACGCCATGCAGAGCAGAATGGACGTCGTGCCGAAGAGTGATCCTGAAGCATAACCGGCCGTCGGCCGACCGAATCGATCGACGGGCGAAAGCTCGCGTGGAAGGAAAAGTCATGCACCGCCTCGTAGCCAGACGGTTTGTTGCTCTCGCGCTTGCGCTGGTCTTGACCTCTCCGGAGTGGGTCTTCGGCCAATATGGCGGTGGCTTCGGAGGACCCGGAGGCCGCGGCCGTGGCGGATTTGGACGCCGGATGCGGGAACAGATGGAACAATTGAGCCAGCCCCAGCCGGCTCCCGTCAATAACACGGCCGACAAGGCGAAAGACGACAAGAAAAACGATAAAGCGGCCGAACCGAAAAAGGACGAAGGTCCCAGACCGATCACGCGGCCTCCCGCCTACGATAACTCGGCTTCACTCGCCGATCAGAAGATGACGATCGACTCGAAGCGGATGTTGAGCTTCAACTTCCAGGAGGCGCCCTGGACGTTCGTCCTCGAGGAGCTGGCCAGCGTTTCCGGCACCAACCTCGATTGGACACAGTTGCCCGGCGACTCCCTCAACCTGCGCTCGAACAAAAAGTACACCGCCGCTGAGGCCCGCGACATCATCAATGAGCACCTCTTGGCCCGCGGCTACGCCATCTTGTACGACGCGAAGACGCTCACCATGACGGTCGTCAACCTCGACAATCTGAATACCGCCCTCGTCCCGCGCGTTGCGCCGGAAGACCTCGACAGCCTTCCCCCGCACGATCTGGTGAAAGTCTCGTTCCGCCTCGAATGGCTTCTCGCCAAGGACATGGTTGACGAGTTCAAGCAGCTGCTCTCGCCTAAGGCCAAGCTCCTTCCCTTGAAGACCACCAACCGGCTCGAAGCGATTGACTCGGTCATCAACCTCAAGCAGCTTTCCAATCTTCTCGACGAGGAGCAGGGGCGCGGCAGCCTGAATCGCCTCGCCGCCGAATTCGAGCTGCGCTACACCCGCGCGCCCGAAGTCGTCGAGCAACTCGAACTGTTTCTGGGATTAAAGAAACCGGGTACGGGAACGGCGCAGGCCGGCGGCGATGCGATGCAGCAGATAATGATGCAGCGGATGCAAATGGCGCAGGGGCAACCGGGTCAGCAGCCGGGACAACAGCAGTCCGGCGCGCCGCGCAGCCGGAAATCCACCTGATGGCCAACCAGCGTCGCAACTCCGTGATCGTGAACGCGCCCCCGGACAAGATGGGCATCATCAAGTCGGCGATCTGGAAAATCGATGTCCCTTCGGACCGGCCGTCCCTCTCGGAAAACACGCAGCTGATGCAGTCGTACCACCTGGCGACGCTCGAGCCGGATGTCGTCGTCAGTTTCCTGGAAACGGTCGGAGACCTCGATCCCCAAACGAAGCTTGACGTCGACAAGAAGACCCACACCGTGATCGCCTATGCCACGCCCCGCGACCACAAGGTGATCGCCGCCTTGGTCAAGAACCTCGACGGCAGCGACCGCATTCTCAAGGTGATCCCGCTCCGGCGGCTCGACGCCGATCTGGTCGCCGGCACGCTCCGCACGCTGCTCGTCGGCGACGACAAGAACGCGAACAACAATAACAACAATTCCCGACGCTATTACGGCTTTTTCAACCCGTTCTCCTCGAACACCAACACCGAAGAGGCGCCGGCCGGCAAATTCCGCGTCGAGTCCGACGTCGTCAACAACCGCCTGATGGTCTGGGCCAATACGATTGAATTGGACCAGGTCTATAAGTGCCTGGCAGAGATGGGCGAAGTCCCACGGCAGGAACACGGCCACGAAACAATGCGCGTGCTCGACCTCGGGGCCGCCGATGAGGAACAGATCCTTTTGGATCGTCTCCGCCGCGTCTGGCCGACGCTCGGCAAAGAGGGGAACAAGCTCATCATCGAGGTGCCCGAAAAGAAACACGACAAGGCACAGGAGAATCCCGGTCAGGACGAGTCCAAACCCGATCAGCCCGCAGCGAAGAACCCGCCCGCAGTTGGTGCGCCCCGCGGTCCCTTCGGCCTCAAACACGAATGACACGTCCCGCGAGTCATCGACCCAGACGGCGGGAGATTCCTCCGGCGCAATGCCCTCGCCACTGATCCGGCTGGCCGATTTCAAGCAAGTTCGCCGACCGCCGACCGCGCGGTTGCCGACGCCGGGAACGATAGCGGCAAGGCCAGGCCGCCCGCGTCCGACACAGCCCCCGCCCCGCTCGATCATCGCCGCCGAGGCCGGGGAGCAAGGAGCCGCGTCATGCGCGAACAGGTTCCGCCCGTCGAGAATGCGGCCCCCGCGGACAAGGCCCGACAATCGGCCGAGAAGGCGGACAAGGCCGGACAATCGGCCGAGAGGGCGGACAAGTCCGGACATTCGGCCGAGAAGACGGGGCAGGGCGCTCCGATCTTCATCACGCGGGGACCGGACGGGCGGCTCGTGCTCACCTCCCGCGACACAGAGGCCCTCGACTCGCTCGAGGAAATGATGTCCCACTTGGCGCCCCCCCGGAAAGATTACGCTGTCTTCTATTTGAAGCACGCCGATTCCTACGCGGTGAAGGCGAACCTCGACGACTTCTTTCAGACGGATAAGAAAGACACCGGTGAAGACCGGTTCCGCCGCTGGTGGGATGACTCGACCCCCGACAAGAAGGATGACTCGCCCAAGCTCTCGCGGAGAAAGCCGATGCGCTTCATCGTCGACAGCCAGACGAACTCGATTCTCGTCCAGGGCGGAACGCCCGACCAACTCCGCCAGATCAAGGAATTGATCGAAATGTACGATAACCCCAGGCCGACCAACACGCGGCCTTGCGGGTGACGCAACTCTTTCACATCGAGCATTCGCGCGCGTCCGTGATCGCGGAAGTGATCAAGGACGTTTACCGCGATCTGTTAAGCAATAAGGACAAGGCCCTCGAAAGTTACAACCAGACGAAAAGCCAGGGGCGGGGCCAACGGGGATACATCTCGTACGATTTCGGCGAACACGAAGATGACGGCAAGATGAGCCAGGAACGTTTCAACGGAGCCTTGTCGCTCGGAATCGATGATTCGACCAACACCCTCCTCGTCTCGTGCGCGACGCAAAACATGATGTTGAACATCAAAACGATCGTGATGAGTCTCGACACGGCTGCCATTCCGGCCGCCCAGACGTTCCAGGTGCTGCAGATCAACCGTTCCATCGACGCGGCCGCGTTACAGAAAAAGCTGGCGGAAATGCTCAAGAAGCCGACGGTCAAGCCGGAGGAGCAGCAGCCGGCCGGCCAGGGCCAGCAGCCGCAACAGCAACGCCGCGGTCGCGGCGGCCAGAACCACGGCGGAGGCGGAGAGAACTCGAACGAGTGAACGACGCGGTTTCCAATAACTGAGCGGACCGGCAAAACACTTGTACGAGCCGCCGGATTTATTCGCGACGAGCCGCCGGGTTTATCCCGGCGGTCTGCGGTCTGAGGTCTACGGTCTGCGGTCCGGCGGGATAAACCTGCCGGCTCGTCGCACGATTGCGCACGATGATTTAGCCCCGCCTCGAAACGTATGCAGGCCGAGGACGAGGGGCGAATTGGACGGGGTTGCGGTCACGGTTTTACGGGCGCGATAGCGCGCCTCTAGCCAGAGCATTCGCTCGTCTTCCTCCGGCTCCGTGGGTATTTGGGACTACCGGCCGCATTTCGGCGTTCGCACGCCGTAAAGCCCGCGTCGGTGTGTCGGACCGATGCGCCTCTGATCATGCACTTCCAGCGAAGACATGTGGCAAGCGCGGAGATTGCCCGCGTCCGGGCGGGGGGTTCTCGTTTAACGGTCGTTTGACGGTGTGTCAGAGAATAGGTTTGAGATTTTGGGAGGCCGGCAGCTGCGACGTCCAAATTCGCCTGCCGCCGCGCAGAATGAGCCGTTCGCACCTCGGCGTCGCGCTGACACCTCTGCTCAACGGTGGCATTGAATTGGTCAGTTTGGGTGAATCCGAAAGGTCCTGGCCTGCCGCCATTGCGTCTGCGCGGACCAAATCAGAAGCGCCGGGATGAGAAAATCGAACGAGGTATCGCGCGATCGCGGACGGACGATGCATCGTCTGTCCTTCTTCAGTCGCGTTTGCGGAGAGCGGGCGAATGGGCCGATTCGCGAAGAATTGTATCGCAAGTCGTAGACGATCTAGCCGGCGTTCCGCATAATAAACGCCTGTCACCGGCCACGTTTCGCGGTCGTCGAGTCCGCTGACCCCGGGCCTGCAAACAACGGCAGCTTTTTCTCTGGCGCTGCTTCCCATCGCCAGTTATTTTTCTTGGCGGCATTCGTCCCATGATCTGGCGCTCTCTGCAAACCCAGAGTCGGCACTCCCGGAACCTTCGGCGATCGAGGCGAATCTGGCGCGAGGGGTCGCTCGGGCCGGCGCAAATTGCCGCACTTCTCGCTCTGGCCGCCACTGTGGCCGGCTGCGAGTCCTCAAGTGCCGAGCCCGCTCCCTCAGCCCCCGTGCCCGTCACGGTCAGCCAGCCCATCAGTCGCGATACCGTCGAGGACGTGGAGTTCACTGGAAGGACTGCCGCCGCTGAAACGGTTGACGTCCGCGCTCGCGTCAGCGGCTTCATCGATAAGGTCGATTTTGTGGATGGGTCGGATGTGCGTGCCGGCCAGACTCTGTTTCAAATTGACGTCCGCCCGTTCCAAGCGGCCCTCGAGCAGGCCCAAGCCCAAATGGACGGGGCGAACGCACACTTGAAAAAGGCTGTGGCGGAACTCGCGCGGGCCGACAGTCTCATGGCCCGCAAAGTCATCACGCCGCAGGATTACGATCAGCATGTCGCGGCCAAGGCGCAGGCACAGGCCGCCGTGGAAGGGAGTGACGCCAGCGTCAAAACGGCAAAACTCAACGTGGAATTCGCCACCGTCAAGGCGGCAATCTCCGGTCAGGTCGGTCGGGCGCTCGTCACGCAGGGCAACCTCGTGAACGCCGACACGACGCAGCTCACCACCATCGCCTCCGTCGATCCGATCTACGTTTACTTCGATCCCGACGAAAGGACGCTGCTGCGGCTCAAGCAATTGGTCCGCGAAGGCAAGGCGAAATTGGGCCCGGGCGACCGGATCCGGGTCTTCATCGGCCTTTCCAACGAAAGTGGATTCCCTCACGAAGGACTGCTCGACTTCGCCAACAACACGGTGAATCCGTCGACCGGGACAATCCAGGTCCGTGGGGTTTTCAAGAATCCGAAGCCGCCTACCGGCCAGCGCACGCTTTTTCCCGGGCTGTTTGCCCGCATCCGCGTGCCGATCGGCGATCCTCGCCCCACTCTACTGATTACGGATCGTGCCATTGGCACCGAGCAGGATCAGAAATTCGTTTACGTCGTCGGTCCCGAACACAAGGTCGTACAACGATCGGTGCAGGTGGGGCGGCTGGTGGACGGCATGCGGGTCATCGACGAGGGGCTGAAGCCCGACGAGTGGGTGATCGTCAACGGCCTCCAGCGCGTGCGGCCTGGGGTGCCGGTCGATCCGCAACAGCTCAAGGCAACCGAGGCCCCTGAGCTCAAACCGCGTCAGTGATTTCGTCGCCTCGCAGAAAGCCCGGCATCCTTGGCCCGATTCTTCATTGAACGACCGGTTTTTGCGGTCGTCATTTCGGTCGTGATTGTGATCGCCGGCCTATCCGCGCTCGCGGTACTGCCGATCGCACAGTACCCGGAAATCACTCCGCCGACCGTCCAGGTCTCCTGCGTTTACCCCGGCGCCGATGCGCGCGTCGTGGCCGAAACGGTCGCGGCAACCGATTGAGCAGCAGGTCAACGGCGTTGAGAAGATGCTCTATATGTCGTCGCAGTGTACCAACGACGGGGGCTACAACCTGACCGTGACCTTCAAGCTGGGAACCGACCTCGATCTGGCGCAGGTCCTTGTACAGAATCGCGTGTCGCTCGCCGTCCCCAGCCTTCCCGACGTCGTCAAGGCCACGGGCGTATCGACCAAAAAGAAGTCCCCCGCAATCCTCCTGGTGGTCAATGTTCTCTCCGATGACGACCCGAAGACCGGCAAACCGCTTTACAACCAACTCTACCTGAGCAATTACGCGTCGATTCGAATCAAGGACGAGCTGGCGCGAATCGATGGTGTGGGCGACGTCACCTTGCTGGGTCAGCAAGACTACAGCATGCGGGTCTGGCTCAATCCCGACAAGCTCGCGTCGCGCTCGCTCACGGCGGGCGATGTCGTGAACGCAGTCAAAGAGCAAAACATTCAGGTAGCTGCCGGGCGGCTCGGCCAGCCCCCGGTGCCGATTGGGCAGGATTTCCAGTACACGCTGACCACGCGCGGCCGACTGATCGAGGCGGAGCAGTTCGGCGAAATCATCATCAAGACCGGAAAGGCGGGAGAAATCACGCGGCTGCGCGAGGTTGGCCGGACGGAGCTCGGTGCCAAGAACGAAGACACACAGTGCACGCTCGACGGCAAGCCATCGGTTGGGATGGCGATCTATCAGTTGCCGGGTTCGAACGCACTAGCCACCGCCGACCGAATCCGGGCTCGCATGGAGCAACTGAAAGGGCGATTTCCCGCAGGAGTTCGCTCCTCAATCGTTTACGACACGACCCCGTTTATCGACGAGTCAGTGCATGAGGTGTTCAAGTCCCTGCGCGACGCGGTGCTCCTCGTGGCTCTCGTGGTCCTGTTCTTCCTGCAGGACTGGAAGGCCATGATCCTGCCGATGATCGACGTCCCCGTGTCGCTGATCGGAACACTCGCGATCATGCACCTGTTCGGATTTACGCTCAACAATCTGACTCTGTTCGGCTTGGTGCTGGCCATCGGGATTGTGGTCGACGATGCCATTGTGGTGCTGGAAAACGTCGAACGCTGGATGGCCAAGGGCTTCGACGCCAAGACGGCGACCATCAACGCCATGAGTGAAATTACCGGGCCGATCATCGCCATTACGCTCGTGCTCAGCTCGGTTTTCTTGCCCAGCGCGTTCATTCCGGGTGTGACCGGGCAGTTTTATCGGCAGTTCGCTCTCACGATTTCCGTTGCGATGATCATCTCAGCCATCAACGCGATGACCATGACGCCCTCTCGCGCCGTCGTGATCTTTTCCGGCCAGAAGCTCGGCGAACATGGGCACGAGGGGCGCGAAGCCCTGCCGTGGTGGGGCGTCGCCGGTCTGCTCGGTTGGCTGAGTGCGGTCGTGCTCGAGTCACTTTTCGGGCCAAGCCTCGGAATGGTGGCGGCCGACGCACACGGCGCGTCGTCGCCGGAAGCTCACGCGATGGCGCCGTGGCTCTTGTGGGCGATCCGCGCGGGTTTCTTCCTGCCGGGGGCGGTTGTCGGCGCGGTCATCGCGCGCCCCGTGAACCGTGTGCTGAGCGTGATCTTCAAGGGTTTCAACAAGCTGTTCGACGGTTTGACGGCCCTGTATGGGACATTCGTCGGCTGGATGTTACGGCTTTCCGTGATCGTGCTGGTCGTGTACAGCGGCTTGGTCGGCTTGACTTATTTCGGCTTCACGCACGTGCCGACCGGTTTCATCCCGAGCCAGGACAAAGGCTATCTGCTGGTCAACGTCCAACTGCCCGACTCGGCGTCGTTGGAGCGTACGGTCGCCGTGATGAAGAGAATCGACGAGATCGCCAACCATACCGAAGGCGTCGAACATAGGATTGGGGTTCCCGGACAATCGTTCGTCTTAAACGCCGTGAGTTCCAACTTCGGCGGGATGTTCGTCATTCTCAAACCCTTCCACGATCGACACTCACCGGAGCTTTACTCCGACCGAATCGCCGGCCGCCTGCGGGAGAGATTTTTGCGCGAGATTCAGGACGCGCAGGTCGCCGTGTTCGGCGCCCCTGCCGTCGACGGGCTGGGGAACGCGGGCGGGTTCAAGCTCATGGTCGAGGACCAGGGCGACTTGGGCAGCGCCGTGTTGCAGGCACAGTCCGACAACCTCGCCGAAAAGGGGAATCAGCTTCCCGGACTCGTGGGGCTCTTCAACAGCTTCCGCGCCGATACGCCACAACTGTATGTCGACGTCGATCGGACCAAGTGCAAATCGATGGGCGTCGAGTTGACCGACGTCTTCAACACGCTTCAGGTTTTCCTGGGGGGTTATTACACCAACGACTTCAACCGCTTCGGCCGCACCTGGCAGGTAAACATTCAGGCCGACGCTCCCTTCCGCTTGACTGCCGCGAACGTGAAACAACTCAAGGTTCGCAATGCGGCCGGCGAGATGGTTCCGTTGGGCACCGTGGCCGACGATGCGCGATTCGAGCGGCCCGGTGATGATCACGCGCTACAACCTGTATCCGGCGGCGGCGATCAACGGTTCGTCGCTGCCCGGCGTTAGCACCGGGCAGGTGATCAAGGAGATGAACGGCCTGGCCGAACGAGAACTGCCTCCCAATATGGGATTCGAATGGACGGAGCTGACGTATCTGCAGATCCTGGCCGGAAACACGGCAATTTTCGCCTTCGTCGGGGCGGTGATCCTCGTCTTTCTGGTGTTGGCCTCGCAGTATGAAAGCTGGTCGATGCCGCTGGCCGTGGTACTGGTGGTCCCGATGTGTCTGTTGTGTGCAATCGGCGGGGTCGCGATGGCACGGATGGACATCAACATCTTCGTGCAGGTCGGGTTCATCGTGCTTGTCGGGCTGGCCAGCAAGAATGCGATTCTGATCGTCGAATTTGCCGCGAGCGGCGGAAAACCGCGGGAGTCTCGGCTTTCCAAGCCGCGGTCGAAGCCAGCATGTCGCGGTTCCGCCCGATCGTGATGACGTCCTTTGCCTTCATCCTGGGCGTCCTGCCGCTCGTGATCTCCTCCGGGGCCGGAGCCGAGATGCGGCGAACGCTCGGCACGGCTGTCTTCAGCGGCATGATCGGCGTGACAATTTTCGGCGTATTCCTGACGCCGGTCTTCTATTACGTCGTGGAGTGGTTCGGGCAATCCGGCCAGCCGACGACGAGCCCGGCAGCGCCGACGCCTGGGTCAGACAGCCCTCCCGTCCGACCAAAGACGGCAAGCGGCACGAGAATATGAGGGAAAAAGTGGTGCGCGCTATGCAGACACGGTCGCCGAAGTGCGGTGGGACGGCGCTCATGTCTAAGGAGCGATAGTACGCGCCTCCCTGTCCAATGTGAAACGTTGCCGGAAATCGTTCCGTTTTCTCGAACACGACACGCGTTGCAACGCAGTCGCGCCCCCTCAGGGTGAGTCGATTCCGAGAACTCATCTCGGAAAACAAAACACCGCCTTCTCATGAAATCGGACATTTACCCGTGACGCCAATCTGGCCGTGCGCGATCCTGCAACACGAGCCGCCGGGTTTATCCGCTCCGAGCCGCCGGGTTCAGGCCATTGGGGCCGGGCAATTAACGCGGCCCGGCCGTCTGCGGTCCGGCGGGATAAACCCGCCGGCTCGTTGCACGATTATTTCTATTTCTGCCGGTCCACTTTATTCCGGATAACCTTGAGGCTCCGGTTTGCGGATCTCAGCCGTTCCACTCCGCGGTCCGTCACGCGCGTGTTCTTCAGGTCGAGCTCCTTCAAATTGTGAAGGCCCGCCAAGTGTTCCAATCCCGCGTCGGAAATGGCCGTGTCGGACAAATCGAGCAGCTCGAGCTGCGACAAGCCGCTTAAGGAAGCCAGCCCGCCGTCCGTGATTCCAGTTCCGCGGAGATAGAGCCTCTTCAGCCGAGTGAGGCCGCCGAGCCTGGCGAGCTCCGCATCGCCGACGTCGGGAATGTAGCTCAACGAAACGGCGTCCTTCGCCAACGACGTTGGATCCTTCGCCATCTTGAACTGAAACTCGATGTCCTGACGGAACAACCACCGGACGTGACGTGCGACGGCCTCGGCGAACTGCGCAGGGGTCGTGTCGGAAGTCGTTCCTGTCTTGCGAACAGGTTGGCCAGTCGTTTCGTCGATTCCCAAGTCGAGGTTTCTGTCGAACGGCGGCAAAGCGTCGAGCAGCGCGATGTCGGCATAAACGCTTTCGGCAATCGCTTTCAGCGTCGGCAGAGGTTGGGGCTTGGGCACCTTGAGCTTCAGTCTCCACGCCAGTTGATGAATGACGCCTCCTTGATCCCGGTGGGTGTTCGCGTACTCTCCCCAAGGCGTGACGCCCGCATCGATCCACACTCGATTGGAACCGGTCTCGAAATAGTTCTCCGGTTGTCCTCGTGGCACCTGCATCCACCACTGCACCTCGATCCCCTGGTGGCTGGCGGATGCCAAAACGATTCGAAAGTAGCCATCACCTTGGCTTGACCCCAGGTAATTGATTGCCGGGCCGTCGTCGTGAAAGAGACCGAGTTGGATCATGCGGCGCTGCAGCGGGAATTTCTTCAACGTCTCCTCGTCGCCACGGACTGAGGACATCACCAACAGTCCGCCTCCTTCAAATCGTTCGATGCGGTGGACGGCGTAGATCAGGCCGGACCGATTCTCGACGTGGACCGCCTTTTGAAGATCGACCAGATCGTCGAAGGCCCGGTCGGAGTCGACGATCTTGACGCCGCTTCCGAAATTCGGCTCGAACAACTTTGGGTCGATCGGCACGTCATACGACCACTCGTCGACCGAGGTTGCCAGCCAGGCCCCTTTCTGCTGCTGCAGATTCTCGACGCGAGCGATCCGTGAACGGGGGTCGAGAAACACGATCAATCGCCGCCTTCCCTCCTTGAGATCCCGATCCGCGTATTGGGCCGTCCGCGTGAGACGGTAGGCCGTCAGACGCTCGTTCTTGAGCGTCCTGTCGGCGGCCGGATCGCGCTCGCAGTCGGCTTGCAGCTCCTTTGCAAATTTGTGCACGTCGAACCAGTCGTTGAGGAGCTTGCGGATCCCGCCGCTGGCCGAGCGGACGGCGGTCTTTGTCCGCGGATTGAATCGCCAGAAGTACGTGTCATTGCCAAGCCGAATTTCGTCCGCCCACTCGTAACGGAAGCCCTGGCCTTCCACGAACCAGGCTTCCGCGCCCTTGGTGAGTCCACGATCTTCTCCGTTTGGCGCGGCAGCCCGGACAAGCGTGACGACGTCGAGCGACTGGGCGGCGTCCATCGCCCGGATGACCTGGGCCGACAGCGAGTTTTCTTGAACCCAAAAATACGACCACGTTCCCGCCGCGACGAGAAGGGCTGCGGCCGCCAAAAGAACCCGCAGGCTGCGTTTCCTTGTCGGCGGCGCCGGGGCCGGCGAGATTTTTTCGGCCTCGATCCGGCGGAGGACAGAATCCGCGATGGAATCGCCTGAAGGCCAATCCCGACCCATTTGTTCCAATGTGCGTTCGATGTCGTTTTCTGGATTCATGGCGCCGCTCCGACCAACCATTTTCGCAGCCGACCGACACCGCGCGAGAGTTGCTTCGTGACGGTCCCGACGGGCCGGCCCGTCATGTCGGCGATTTGGGCCACGGAATGACCGTCGAGATACCGCAGGACGACGACGGTCCGCTCCTGCTCCGGGAGCCGTCCGATTGCCGCGACAGCTCCGCCATAAGCTTCCGCCCACGCAGGCGAACCGGCAGCTTGCGCCCGATTCGTCGCATCAGCGACCGACGCGGGCGCCCTCGGCCGTTGGGCCATTCGCAGCGCTTCGAGCCGCGCGATGCGTAACACCCAGGACGGGAACGCGGCCTGCGCGTAGCCGGCCGACATTTCGATAGGCGATCAGGAACGCTTCCTGGCCGGCGTCCTGCGCGGCATGAAAGTCGCCGAGAACGCCCCAGGCCGTCACGATCACGGCCCGTTCATAACGCCGGACTAATTCGGCAAAGGCCCCCTGGTCGCCTGACTGCGACCGTCCGACGAGCTCTGCCGTTGACGTCATGCCTGGTCCTCAAGGGTCCCCATTCAAAGAGGCCCCGAACGACCGATTTGCGACAACGTTCCAACGTGTGGCCCCAAATTCCTCAGGAGGCTTACGCCCCCGCTGGTTGCGGTGCGCTCCGGTTCCTGCCAAAATGGCGGCGACGGGCGTGCTCCGCGTTTTGGGGCTGGAACCGACGGCATCATTTCCGGTTGTTCACAGTCGGCATCACGGCCCCCACGGCGTGTCGCCAGGCGTCGAGCTTTGCCGCCAGTTCACGCACCTTCTCGGGCATGTCGGCGGCGCGGTTGTGCTTCTCCCCGATGTCCTCGCGGATGTTGAACAGTTCACGGCTGCCATCCTCGTACCATTCAATGAGCTTCCAATCGCCGTCGCGGACCGCGGCGGCCGGAGCGCCCCTTGATTGCCATAATGCGGGTAATGCCAGAAGAGCGGCCCGCGGTCGAGCGGCCGGCCCCGCAACAGCGGCACCAGGCTCCGGCCGTCCACGTGCTGCCGAGGCCGCAACGGTAGGCCGGCCAGTTCGAGGATCGTCGGGTAGAAATCCATGCTGATCACCGGCGTGTCGCAGGTGCTGCCGCCAGTCGTCGTGCCCGGAGCGCGGATGATCATCGGCTCGCGAATGCCTCCCTCGTACAGCCAGCCCTTGCCGCCCCGCAGGGGAACGTTCGACGTCGGGCTTCCCTCCGAGGTCGCCAAGCCCCCGTTGTCCGACATGAAAATCACAATCGTATTGTCAGCCAATCCCAGCTCTTCGAGCTTATTGAGGACCGTGCCGACGCCCCGGTCCATCGCCTCCACCATGGCGGCGTAGACCGCATGATCTTGGACGAGCCGCACGCCGCCGGTCGCGCTCGTGTCCCCAGTCGGGGCCGATGTGTTTGACGCGCTTCGCCTTGGCTTCATACTTCTGCCGCAGGTCGTCGCGGGCCATCAGGGGAACGTGGACCGAATAAAAGCTGAGATAGGCCAAGAAGGGCCGATCGCGATGGGCCGTGATAAAGGCCGCGGTTTCCGCAGCCAGTCGGGCGGGAAGATGTTCACCCGGCGGACCGTCGGAGAGTTTGGGATTGCCGTAAGGCGAGAAATACCGTTTCCCGGCACTCGGCGCACCCCACTCGAGGCCCCCCTTGTTGACGTCAAAACCCTGGTTCTCCGGGTAAAAGCCCTGCGGACCGAGATGCCATTTACCGGCGAAGAACGTCGCGTAGCCCGCTTCCTTGAGCGTTTCGGCCAGCGTCGTCTCGCCCAGCGCCAGCCGATCGGAATAAGGGGCCGGCAAGAGCCGCGTCCGTCGGTCCCATTTTTCCGGCTGATTCGAGCGCGCCGGAGAGATGTAGTCCGTGATGCCGGTGCGCTCGGGATACTTCCCCGTCAGGATGCTGGCCCGCGTCGGCGAACAGACGGGGCAAGCCGCGTAGGCCTGCGTGAACCTCATCCCCGTCGCGGCGAGCCGATCGACGTTCGGCGTCTCATAAAACGTGCTGCCAAAGCATCCCAGATCGCGCCAGCCCAAATCGTCGACGAGCAAAAAGACGACGTTCGGCCGAGCCGGCGGCTTGGCAAATAAGAGAGTCGGAGCCGCAAGCAGGAGGAGCAAACCGAAAAAGAATCGTCGGTACACTTTTGTCATGAGAATCCTGTCACGTCTCATTTCCGGTTGCCCGTGGCAGCTTAGCCATGCGTCAGTTCCGACAGAGCCCATTCGATCTGCCGCCGGCCGGGCGTACCGCGCTGGTCGGGTTCGCCTCGCATTCTATCCTGGAGTTCGAATCGTTGACAGAAGTCGGACCAACAAGTGCCGTGGCCCATTAACCGGCGAATTGTGAGGCGTTTCGGCCGGCTCTATAATCGCGGGTGGCGTCTCGCCGCGGGGTCCGTGAGGCCGCGCTGCCATCCTTCAGACCACGAAAGGCCGCCCGTCGCATGTCGGTTCCCGGAGAAAAAATCCGCGTCGGTTTTCTCGGCGCGGGACGGATGGCTGCCGCGATGGCTAAGGGCCTTGTCTCCGCCCGGTTCACGGCGCCGGAATCGATCATCGCCAGTGACCCGCTCGCGGCGGCCCGCGAGGCGTTTTCGGCGCAGAGCGGCGGACGGACGACGGACTCGAATGTCGAAGTCATCCGATCGGCCGACGTCGTCGTGCTGGCGGTCAAGCCGCAGCACGTCGCCGAGGCGCTCTTGGAAATTCGGGCGGAGGTCCAGCCGCGACACCTGGTGATCTCGATCGCTGCGGGTGTTCCGCTCAAGACGCTGATCGGCCTTTTGGGATCAAGCGCCCGAGTCGTCCGGGTGATGCCCAACACGCCGTGCCTCGTCGGCGCGGGGGCCGCGGCCTTTGCGCTGGGGGGCGGCGCCATCGAAGCCGACGGTGAACTCGTGCGCCGGCTGCTCTCGACGGTCGGATTGGCCGTCGAGCTTTCGGAAGGGTTGCTGGACGCCGTCACGGGTTTGTCGGGAAGCGGCCCGGCTTACGTTTACCAGGTGATCGAGGCGCTCAGCGACGGGGGCGTCTTGATGGGCCTTCCCCGCGACGTCGCCACGAAATTGGCGTCGCAAACGGTGCTCGGCGCGGCGCAGATGGTTCTGCAAACGGGACAGTCCCCCGCCGTCCTGAAAGACGCGGTCGCAAGCCCCGGCGGCACGACGATCGCCGGCTTACACGCCTTGGAATCGGGGGGACTGCGCGGCGGCACTGATGAATGCCGTGCAGGCGGCGACTCTCCGCTCCCGCGAGTTGGGAGAATCGGCATAACCCCTCGATTCGGTACAACCCTGCTCCCGCTTTGTGGTACGAGATTCGGCCCTTGAACGTTCCCTGTGTTGGGACGCCACTTAGCCGACCGGTGTCCGCTGGTGGGCGCCTGGAATTGTCCAAAAGCTTGCTGCGGTTGTTCTTGTGTCTCAACGGCTTGGACTGTTGTCGGCTCGCAGGCGCGTTGGGATGAGCGGATGTGGGGAAACGGGCGGCTGAAGTCGCGTGCCGGCGGCTCCCGCAGGCGGTGCCTTCCGCCAATGGGGTTTGACTCGCGTCAGGGCTGGCGTAAGTTTTCGCGTCGGATGCTGTTCACGGACAGCGGGTATCGTCTTTCAAATTGCTCCTCAATTTTTCGCGAGCAAACATGCTGACCGAACGTCTCCTCGCCGACGCGACTCTCGACGAGTCGCCCTCGCGCGAATTCCCGAGTCCCAATCCTCATGATTCATCGCGACTGCTCTTGGGGCTCATGACGCTGCACAAGCGGGCTGAGGCGACCGGCCAATCGGTCTTGTCCGCCGAATCGCTCTCGGGAATCATCTCCAAGGGAGTGCTGCGGAGCCTGATGTCGGCCCTGCATTTCCGCGACGCGGCGACGATCCGGCACTCACGCCGCGTGGCGTTGCTTGCCACAGGGATCGCCAAGCACCTGGGGTGGGAGGCGCAGCAGATCACCCTGTTGGAGGTGGCCGCGCTGTTGCACGACATGGGCAAGATTGGCGTTCCGGACAACATCCTCTTCAAGCCCGGCCGGTTGAGTCCGGATGAAACAGAACTGATGGACCTGCATCACAACATCGGGGTCGACGTGCTGCAGGCCTGCCGCGTGAACAAAGAGGTCGTGAAGTTCATTGTGCAGGCGGCCCACCATTATCACGGTTACATCGGCCGGACGCGTCCGGCAGGCACAAACTTCTGCCAGGGGGCGCGCATTCTAGCGGTCGCCGACGCCTACGACTCGCTCGCGACCGACAAGACCTACCGCGACGCCAAGTCGCATGCGGACATCCTGGCAATCCTCAAGGAGGCCTCGGGCTCTCAGTTCGACGGCAACATCGTCCGGGCGCTGGAGCGCTGGGTCGAAAACGAGGGTCTTCCCTTCTCGGAAACGCTCGACGATCCGACCCCGGCGGTCGCGTCGCCGAAGGCCTCCGGGCCGCAGAATGCCCAGGAGGCCAGCTCGCTAGGACATATTTTCTCCTACTTGTACCTTTTGGAGAGCCTGTACGACGGCTTTTACCTGGTCGATGCCGATCTGCGATTTGTGATCTGGAACCGGGGCGCGGAGAAACTGCTGGGACGCGACGCTTACGATATGCTGGGGCAAGCCTGGACGAGCGGGCTCTTGGGATATGCCGACAAGCTGGGCGAAAGCCTGGCCGAGAACGACGTCCCGATGAAGCAGGCCCTCGAATCGGGATCGCCCGCCACGCAGAACGTGCAGATTCAGACGGCCGACGGACGCTGGATCGACGTCGAGATGCAGTCGGTGCCATTGATCGATGCCGAAGGGAGGCTCCACGGCGTCGCCGAGATTTTCCGCGACCTCTCCCGGAACAGCCTGCGTCCGCGAGAGTACCGGGATCTCGAAGCTGGCGGCCAGCCGCGACTCGCTGACGTCGCTGGTCAACCGGGGCGAGCTCGAGATTCAACTGGCGCTCATGCTGCACGAGCAGCGGGGGAAAACGGCCGAGCCGTTCTGCGTGATCTTTTCCGACGTCGATTACTTCAAGACGATCAACGACACCTTTGGACACGCCGTCGGAGACCAGGTCCTGGTCGACGTGGCGAACTGTTTCCGGCACGAGGTCTATTCGGGAGACCTGGTGGCCCGTTACGGCGGCGAGGAGTTCGTCATCGTCTGCCCGGGCACCGAGCTGGAACAGGGAATCAAACGGGCCGAACGACTCCGCCTGGCGATCATGAACGGAAACATCGGCGGGATCGACGATCTGAGAGTCACGGCGTCGTTCGGAGTGACGCAGGTCGAAGAGGGCGAATACTGTCGAAGAGATCCTCCAGCGCGCGGACCGCGCCCATTACAACGCCAAGAAAGCGGGCCGCAATCGGACCGTGGCACTGACCACGGCCGACACGCTGGCCGACGACGCGGCGGCCGATGAAAGCCAGAAATCGCCCCGCGACCCGTTCGTGCACGAAACGACTTTTCAAGCGTGCATTGCGGCCGACATGATCGTTTATAAGCTGGGCGGATTTGTCCGCGATGAGCACGGCGCGCTGACGGACGTGACCGAAACGCAGGCGGTGGTCCGCCTCGGGCGACGCGGCTTGTTTCCCTTCTGGGGACGTTCCGCCGCATGGCAGCCCGTCCAAATGACGGTCGAGTTCGGCAACGAGAAATCGACGCCCGACACGCAGGCAAAGGGTCGCGTCGAAGCAGGTGACGATCAAGGTGCGGATCGAGCCATTGGGCTGGGCCAGGAATGCCGACGCGTTCGAGCGCCGGGCCAGTGGCCTCATGCGGGTGCTGCGCTCGTATTTCGCCGCCGGCTAGTGGTCCATCACATCTTACTTTTCGGGTGCCATGCCCACGGCTTTGCGGCCTCTGTGTTACCCGCATTTTTACAGAATGCTTTGGCGCGGGGGATCGTAAGAGCATTGAGACGAATCAACTTCGGGAATTCGCGTCTTGCGGAATGAGGAGTGCTCCCTGAGCGGCGGCTCCCAGGAGATGTCGGGGGTCATGGTTCGATGCGGTCGGAGGGCCGTCTCTGGAGTGTTCAAGCAGGAAACGGATCCCCGATGGAGAGCGTCACGTTGGATGTGGAGCAATGGTCTCGAGAGCAGTTTAGTTCGTGTGAGTTGGGCGATCGGCGGCGCAACGAACGGTTGGTGAAGTTCGCCAGGCAGGTTGCGGCCAGTCCTTCGGCGAGCACCCCCGATCAGACGCGTCAGTGGGCTGACTGCAAAGCGGCCTATCGACTCATGGACTGCGATGACATCCAATTTGGGGCGATTCTCGCACCGCATTGCCAGCGGACGCGGTCTCATTCGTCGAAGTCGGGTCGCGCTCTTGCTGATCCATGACAAAACTGAGATCTCTTTCTCGACGCAGCGTGGGCCCATCGAAGGGCTCGGTCTGACGGGCAACAACAAGCGGCAGGGGTTTCACCTTCATACCGCGCTGAAAATCGCCCAGGACGGTGAAGAGATTTTCGGCCTTGCCGGACAGTTGCTCTTCTACCGGCAAGCGGCGCCCAAACGCCGTGATGGCAAGCGCGAGACGGTCTTGCAGGCGAAGCGGCGGCCGCGCGAATCCGAGGTGTGGCGCCGATTGATCGAACAAGTGGGACCCGCCCCCGCCGGCCAGACCTTCGTGCACGTCTGCGATCGGGAAGCCGATAACTACGAAGTCTATGCGCAAGGGCTGGCGTGTGGTACGAGCTGGATCATCCGCGCGGCTCAGCTGCATCGCAAGGTCCGCCCCGTGGGGCAGGCAGAACCGGGCCAGCCACGATCCGAAGCCATGACCACGATCGAAGACCTCCTGGCAGAGAAGTGTTTTGGGGAAGGCTACGAGGTGGAGGTTCCCGCGACGAAGAAAAAGCCTGCTCGCCGGGCCCACGTCCAGCTTCGCTGGACCTCGCTCTGGATGCCGCGTCCCAATCCCTGCAGCGTTTGGGCCAAGACAAACGCCCCGGCCTTCATCCGCATGACGGCCGTGGAAGTCCACGAGGTCAAACCACCCCGCGGAGCGAAGCCGCTGAGGTGGGTGCTCTACACACGCGATGCCATCTCGGACGCCCAGGCGGCGCGTCAGGTCGCCCAAGATTACTCGCGACGCCCAGTGATCGAAGACTATCACAAGGGCCTGAAGACGGGCTGTCGCCTGCAAGAGCGCCAATACGGCACGGCGGCTCGATTGGAACGCGTGGCCGCCGTGCTGTCGCTCGTGGCAGTCCGTCTGATACAAATCCGAGCCATCGCCCGCGTCGAGCCGGAGCGACCGGCGTACGAAGTGGCTCCGCAAGAATGGGTCAAGACGCTCTATCAATACACAGTCTCCCAATCTCCGAAATACCCACAGCGCTGGACGGAAGCCAATTGGACCGTCTGGGAGTTCATGCGACGCCTGGCGGGCCTGGGCGGATTCCTGGGCCGTAAAGGCGACGGCCTTCCCGGTTGGATCACCCTCTGGCGCAGGCGTGTCCAAGCTCCTCCTTCTCATCGAAGGCCGACAACTTGGACACAAAAAATGTGGGTAACACAAAGCGGCTTTGCGTGAGCATGCGAATCCAATTGACGTGCAGAGGCATGCCCACGCAAAGCCGTGGGCATGGCACCCAACCCGAATTCCTGAAGTTGAAAAAGCACCAGTGCTGCGCGCACTTCGGTGACGCGATCAAAGTCTCGTGTTGACCGATGGTTTCCCCCAGGGGACAGCTATGTCTGGATGGGAAGCGCTCTGACAGCGAGCCGCCGCTCGTCGATTTTCGTCACGCGGAGCCGTCGTCCCAGCGGCGGAGGAGGGTGGCTCCGGCGGCCCCGACAGCGAGGAAGACCACCAAGCCCAAGAGCGTCGACAAGAGCACGGCACAGAACAAGAGGTCGGTCTTCAACTGGTCGCTCGATTGCTGGATCAAATAGCCGAGTCCAAACCGTTCCGACACATCGTAGCCGACGAAAAACTCGCCGACGATGGTGCCGATGACCGCCAGGCCGCTGGACGTTTTGGCCCCCGTCACGATCGAAGGGACCGAGCTGGGCAGCCGCAGCTTGACCAGCGTCTGCCACCGCGAGCGCGCCGTGAAGCTGGAACAGGTCGAGCAGATCGGGATCGATCGCCGTCAATCCGGCCGTCGCGTTGGTCACGACCGGAAACAGGCTGACGATGAACGCGACGATCACCACGCTGCGGAATCCGGTCCCCGACCAGAGAATGATCGAGCGGGGCCACCGCCACGATCGGCACCGTCTGCAGAAAAATCGCATAGGGAAAGAAACTGCGGCGGATGAGGGCCGACTGTGAAAAGAGGACGGCAATCAACGTCCCGCACACAACGCTGGCCGCGAACCCGCAAACTGCGCCGGCCGCCGTCACGCCCGTCGCCCCGGCCAGTTTCAGCCAGTTGTCGAGCGCGGCGGCGAAGACGTCCGCCGGACCGGGAAGCAGGTAACGGGGAATGTTCCGGATGTAGGTCGTCGCTTGCCAAACGCCGACGAGCAAACAGAAACAGGGCGATCGGCGGGAGGGCCCGAGCGGCAATCGACCGGCTCGTCCCGTTCATGACGCACTCTCCCTCAGCCGGTCGCTGATCTCGCCCGTACAGCGGGCAAATTCGCCGGTCGCCCGCAACTCCGCATCGCGCGGATAGGCGAACGGAACGTCGACGTCCGCCGCGATCCGCCCGGGCGACGGCGTCATGACCAGGATCCGCTGGCTGAGATAGACCGCCTCGGCCACGTTGTGCGTGACGAACACCGTCGTCGGCCGACGCTGCATCCAAATCCGCACCAGCTCCGCGTTGAGCTGCTGCCGCAAAATATCGTCCAGCGCACCGAACGGCTCGTCCAACAACAGCAGTCTGGGCTCGGTGATCGGCGCACCGCGCCAGCGAGACGCGCATCCGCATCCCGCCGGAAAGCATCCGCGACGTCTTGTCCGCGTCGGCCCGCGTCAAACCGACCAACGCGAGGGCGTCGGGCACGCGGCCGTCCTGCACCGGTCGCGGCACGCGCTCCAGCTCCAGCGGCAAACGGATATTCTGAGCGGCCGTCCGCCACGGCAAAAGCCGCGGATCCTGAAACACGAACCCGATACGCTCTCGGCGGCGAGCCTCGACGGCCGGCTGGCCGCCGACGGTCACTCGTCCTCGCGTGGGACCAATCAGCCCGGCAATCATCCGCAGCAGGGTCGATTTCCCGCAGCCGGAGGGACCGACGACGGCCACGAATTCTCCTGTCTGGACCTCAAAAGCTCGCGTCCGCAACGGCGACGTGACCGGTCGAAAACGCCATTCCGGCGTGATCGGCGTGCACATGGATTTTCTCGTCCGGATGCGACTCGACGATCACGCGATTGACCCCGGGGCCCGCACTCGACGAGCGACCGCTCAAAACTCGCTTGCTTGAACCGTCCTTTGGCAGTGGAGACAGTCTGACAGTCTTTCAAGCAACTTCAAGCGTGCAAACGGCCAGCGACGGCAGCTCCACGATCGCGATCGTGTGCGGATTGGCTCGAAACAAGGCTCCGGGGTTCAGGACGAGCGTCTCGCCTTCGTAGTGGTGCTCGGGAACGTGGGTGTGACCGTAGCATACGAGGCCGGTACTTTTGCGACGCGATTGTCTCGCGGAGCCGCCGTGAATCGTGGCCGTGCAGGATGGCGATGGGGCAACCCTCCAGCTCGATTGAGCCGAAGGCACCGTGCGACGTCTGTTCGGAGAGTTCGATCGTCCGTGTCAACTCTTCCCCATCGTGATCGCAATTGCCGAAGACGAAATGCGTCGGCCAACGTCCGAACAACGGGACGATCTCGGACGAGCCGACGTCGCCGCAGTGCAAGCACGCACTCCACTCCGCGGCCGGCCAGCACCTCGACGGCCTTGCGCGTATTGCCGAGATGGCCGTGTGTGTCGCTTACGATGCCGATCCGCATCAGCGGGTCCTTTCACGTGGCGGGCATCTCGTCGGCCTCGATCGGATCGCTTTGCCGGCTGGTCTGCAGCAGGACCATCATGCGGTAGCGGCTGTCGATATCCATCAGCTCGGCGTGCGTTCCCGACTCGACCTCGGTTCCGTTTTCGAGGACGACGATCCGGTCGGCGTGGGTGATCGTGCTCAGCCGGTGGGCGATCACGAAGCAGGTGCGGTCCTGCATCAAGCGGGACAGGCCCGATTGAATCAACCGTTCGCTTTCCGTATCGAGGTTGCTGGTCGCCTCGTCGAGGATCAGGATCTTGGGATCGGCCAACAGGGCCCGCGCGATGGCGATGCGTTGCCGCTGCCCGCCGCTGAGCTTCACTCCGCGTTCTCCGATCAGCGTGCCGTACCCTTCGGGAAGCTTGCGGATGAACTCATCGGCGTTCGCGATCTGAGCGGCCCGGCGGACTTCGGCCTCGGTCGCCGACCGGTTGGAATAGGCGATGTTCTCGGCAATGGTGCCGTCGAAGAGAAAGACGTCCTGCTCCACGACACCCAAGAGGTTGCGATAATGTTCCACGTCGATGTCGCGCAGGTCGATGCCGTCGAGCGTCACGCGGCCGTCGGTCGGATCGTAGAACCGGGCGACAAGATTGCACAGGGTCGTCTTTCCGGCGCCGCTGGGACCGACGAGAGCCACCATCTGTCCCGGTTCCACGACGAGCGACACATGCTCCAACGCCGGCCGCGCGGCGCCGGGATAGGTGAACGAGACGTCGTCGAGCGCCACGCGGCCGCGAATTTGCACTTTCGGCGGCCGCACCGAGTCGCCCGTCGGCAGCATGTCGCGCGGTTCGTCGAGCAAGTCCAGAATGCGGTCCAGGGCGGAGAGGCTGTTTTGGAAGGTCGCCGCGCTTTCAGCCAGCACCGCCAGCGGCTCCAAGAGCATCGCCAGGTAGACCAGAAACATCATCAGGTCGCCCAGGGTAAGGACGCCGCTGAGGACTTGCGATCCGCCGTACAGCATGAGGAGACCGGTGCACACCGGGATCAGCCCCTCCCAACAAATCTCAACGATTCGCGCCCACCACCAAACGAGCAGCTCCTGGCGGGCCATCAAGTCGTTGGACCGCATGAAGCGGCCCGCCTCGCTGTGCTCCCGGCTGAAGCCCCGCACGACCCGCATCCCGCTGAACGATTCGGTCGTGTGGGCATCGATCGATTCGCGCCGGGCACGGATTGCCTTGTGCTGTGGGCGAATGCGGCTAATCCACGTTCGGTGGGTCAGAAAGACCAGCGGTACGAGGACCAGCGACCCAATCAAAAGTCGCCAATCCGCCCAAGCCAGAACGGCGATGCTGCCGGTAAGCTGCACGACGGCCCGCCAGGGGTTATACAACATGCCGAAGATCAATTCGCCGACCGAGCCGGCGTCCTCGCGCAGCACGCTGGCGACTCCGCCCGACTTGAGCTCGTGCACTCGGTGCAGCGGAAGCCGGACGGCATGCTCGAAGGCCCGTTTGCGGACCGAAAGCTGCAATCGCTTGGTCGCCCGCGTCGCATACCATCGCCCCCAGATTTGCGCGCAGATCTTGAGCAGGCTGAGCACCGTCACCGCCACGACGATGAACAACAAAAGCGGCCAGGGGTCGCTCGGAACGTGCAGCCAGGCGGGAATCTGTTTGGGCAGCGGCTTTCGGGACAGGACGTTGTCGACGACGAACTTCGTCGCCAGCGGGGGAAACAGTCCCAGCACGGTCGCGACCGTCAGCGTGACCAACGAGAAAGCGACAGCCGGCCGCTGGTCGCCAAGCAGATCGAAGAAACTGCGAACAAGCGCCGATGAGGACCGCGCCCGCGGCCCACGGCGCGGACCGCGGGCCAGTTCCGGCTGCAAGACCTCTTTTCTGCGGAGCCGGTCGCGGTACTCCTGAAACCTCCGCCGGCTCGACTCAATCCGCCTCAACATCAAATGTCACTCAGGAAGCGAAATCCGAAGCACGAAATCCGAATGACGAAGAAAGCACGAAGCACGAAATCCGAAACCGTGACGTTTGAGCTTCGTGTTTCGGATCTTCTTCATCCGCTGTCGCGCTGTCTCGTAACGGCCACATTCTCTCATTATACGCGGTCGACAAGTGTTCCGTCCTGCAACCGCAGCACGTTGTCGCCGGGAGTGATATACCGCTGATCGTGCGTGACCACGAGAACGGTCGTCCGCTGCTCTTCGTGCAGGCGGCGGAGGTGTCCGAAGACTTCGGCCCCGGTGGCGCTATCGAGCTCGCCGGTCGGCTCATCGGCCAGGACGAGCTTGGGCCGTTTCAGCACGGCACGGACAATGGCCACGCGCTGCTGCTCCCCCCCGGAGAGCTCGTTGGGCCGGTGATCGAGCCGGCTCCCCAGGCCAACTTGCGTCAAAAGATCGACGGCCCGACGCCGCAGATCTCCGGAGATTCCTGCCGGCAGGAACGGGACCAGTGCATTTTCGACGGCGGTTAAATTGCTCAGCAGATTGAAGTTCTGAAAGATGAACCCGACGTCTTCCCGCCGGTATTTGTCGCGCTGGGCCGTCGTGAGCCGCGAGAGGGGGCGGCCGTCGACGACGATTTCGCCGCTGGAAGGCTCGTCGAGCGACCCCATCAGGTACAACAGCGTGCTCTTTCCGCTGCCGGAAGGGCCTACGATGAATGTGAACGAGCCGGCCTCAATCTCCGCGGAAATGCCCCGCAGGGCACGGACTTCATTGGAACCGTGGCGGTGACTCTTCGTCACTTTGCACAGCTCGATCATCGGCAACGAACGAACACGGACAAGTTCTTCGCGGGAAGGCGACCGACGCGATTTTTCCGGTGCCGGTGTCGTTTCCAAAATCGTCCTCGCAGGGCTGGCTTTGGACAACTGTATTCCGAACGAATTGGCCCGTCCATCGTGGAACGCTGGACCGTTCGCGGGTATGCTGCGTGGGTCGCTTCGGCACGCCCCTTGCGAAAATAGGCCGCGGACGGACGCCCTTCGTCCCCCGGCCGGGAAATCGCGGGATTTTGCGCGTGCGGCGCGAAGACCCGGCCCCTCGGGGTGCACACTCTCTGTGCAGGGGTGCCGATTCTCCATGCGCGTCGATGCACGATGAGATTCACGAAAGGAAAGGCCGAATGACCCCCAAGGAATTCTTCGATTTCATGAAGAAGAACAATGCCGAGCAGATCGACCTGAAGTTCTGCGACATGCTCGGAACCTGGCAGCACTGCACCTATCCGATCGACACGCTGGACGATGGCATCTTCGAGGACGGGTTCGGATTCGACGGCTCGTCGATCCGCGGCTGGCAGGCCATCAATGCCTCCGACATGCTGGCGGTTCCGGACCCGAAGTCTGCCGTCCTGGACCCGTTTTTCGAGATGCCCACCGTGAGCGTGATCGCCGACATCGTCGATCCGATCACGAAAGAAAAGTACTCCCGCGATCCGCGGAACATCGCCAAGAAGGGGGTCGCCTATCTGAAGCAGACCGGCATCGCCGACACCTGCTACATCGGCCCCGAGCCCGAGTTCTTCATCTTCGACGACATCCGTTTTATGTCGAAGCAGAACGGCGCCATGTACGAAATCGACTCGGTGGAAGCGGCTTGGAACACAGGTCGCACCGAGGGGCCGAACCTCGGCCACAAGCCGGCCTACAAGGCCGGCTACTTCCCGGTCGCGCCGACGGACACGCTCAATGATCTGCGGACCGAAATGGTCAACGAGATGCGCAAGGTCGGCATTGCCATCGAAGCGCATCACCACGAGGTCGCGACCGCCGGCCAGGTGGAAATCGACATGAAGTTCCAAGACCTGCTGAAGATGGCCGACCAGATGATGTGGTACAAGTACCTCGCCAAGAACGTCGCCCGCCGCAACGGCAAGACGGTGACCTTCATGCCCAAGCCAATCTTCGAGGACAACGGCTCGGGTATGCACACCCACATTTCGCTCTGGAAGGGAAACAAGGCCCTGATGGCCGGCGACGGCTACGCCGGCCTGAGCGAGATGGCCATGCACGGGATCGGCGGAATCCTCAAGCACGGGCGATCGCTGCTCGCCTTCGCCGCGCCGACAGCCAACTCGTACCACCGGCTCGTTCCCGGGTTCGAGGCGCCGGTCACGCTGGCCATGTCGCAGCGGAACCGTTCCGCGGCTGTCCGCATCCCGATGTATTCGGCCAGCCCCAAGGCCAAGCGGGCCGAATTCCGCTGCCCCGATCCGTCCTGTAATCCGTACCTGACTTTCACGGCCATGCTGATGGCCATGATCGACGGCGTGCAGAACAAGATTGACCCCGGCCAGCCGCTCGACCGCGACATCTACGACATGACCCCTGAGGAATTGGCCGAGACCAACAAGACCCCCGGCTCGCTGCCGGAGGCGCTGGAGGCGCTCGAAGCCGACCACGCCTTCCTCACCAAGGGGGACGTCTTTACCAACGACCTGATTGAGACATGGTGCGATTGGAAGCGGGAGAAGGAAATCGACCCGATCCGCCTGCGTCCGCATCCGTACGAGTTTGAGCTGTATTACAACGCCTGAACCGGCCTGAACTGCAAAGCCCCAAGCCCGCGGACCGCCGTCCGCGGGCTTTTTTCATGTCGCGATTCTCTCGGAGAGACGATGCACGGCCTTTCCGTTATGATCCGGAAATGGCACAGCTCACCTACAAGGACGCCGGCGTCGATCTGAGCCGTTATGCCGAGGCGATGGACAAACTCCCCGCGCTGATGCGGCGGACGCATTCCTCCCGCGTCATCGATTTGGTCGGCGGGTTTGCCGGACTTTTTCGGCTGAACGACCCGGACCGCCCCGGCGCTCGCCGCTACAAGGACCCGGTTCTCGTTTCCGGGACCGACGGGGCCGGAACGAAGGTCAAGCTCGCCAGTCTGGTTGGCCGCTTCGACAGCATCGGCGTCGACCTCGTGGCGATGTGCGTCAACGACGTTCTCTGCCTCGGGGCCGAGCCGCTCTTCTTTCTCGATTACGTGGCGATGGACCGCGATGACCCGGAGCGGCTGGCTGGTCTGGTCAAGGGCGTGTCGGACGGCTGCCTGGAAGCGCGGATGGCCCTCTTGGGCGGCGAGACGGCCATCATGCCGGGCCTCTACGGTCCCGGCGAGTTCGACATGGCCGGCTTCTGCGTCGGCGTCGTGGAGCGCAAGGGCATTATCGACGGCACGGCTATTCGCCCGGGCGATAAGCTCATCGGCCTGGCCTCGAGCGGGTTTCACTCCAACGGATTCAGCCTGGTCCGCAAGGTGGTCTTCGAACGCAGCGGCCTGAAGGTCGAGGAGACCATTCCGTCGCTTGGTGGCACCATTGGCGACGCGCTCTTGCAGCCGACGCGGATTTACGTCCGCCCCGTGCTCGACGTTCTTGGTTCGACGCGTCGAAAACCGGCCGTTCACGGGATGGCCCACATTACCGGCGGCGGCCTGGTCGACAACATCGAACGAATCCTGCCCGAGAACTGCCGGGCCGTGATTGACACGTCGAAATGGGAGCGGCCGGCTGTTTTTCCGTGGTTCGAGTCGCTGGGCTGCGTCGAGCGGGCGGAGATGTTGCGCACGTTCAACGTGGGAATCGGTTTCGTGCTCGTCGTCTCGCCGCGCCACGTGCGGGCCATTTCAGAGCGCTTGACGTCGCACGCGGTCGCGCACTGGACCATCGGTTCGATTCAAGAGGGGCCGCGAAATGTCGAGCTCGTCGACTGAAGGGCTCCTGATTGCGCCGGCCCCGGTCGAAGAGGCGGCCGATGCGGCGTCCGCCCGGAGCGCGCAACTATTACCGTGTCTTCGCGACGTTTTTGCGGAACGCGGTCGTCCGCGAGATGACGTTCCGCGGAAACCTGCTGGTCACAATCCTGACGCGGACGTTTTATTTCGTCGCGCAATTGACGCTGTTCGAAATCATCTACCGCCAGGTGGTGGCCATTGATGACTGGAGCCGCGAAGAATACTTCGTCTTTATGGCGACGGGCATGTTGATTAACTCGCTGGTCGAAGCGTTTTTCATGCCCAACTGCGCAAACTACAGCGAATTAATCCGGACAGGGAACCTGGATTTCGTCCTGCTCAAGCCAATCGACACGCAGTTCCTTATCTCGTTCGAGAAAATGGAGCTGGCGATGTTGAACCAGGCCGTCCTGGCATTGTCGCTGGTGGCCTACGCCCTCTTAAAGATTGGGCACCTTGTCAACCCGTTGCACGCGGCCATGTACGTGGTGTTTGTGGGCGTGGGCGTGACGCTCCTGTACAGCCTGATGTTGCTCTTGGCCTCGACGAGCGTCTGGTTCGGTCGCAACACGGGACTCTACGATTTCTGGTTCTACGTCACGATTTTCGCGCGTTACCCGCGGGAGATTTACAGCGGCTCGCCGGCCGGCGAAGCGCTTCAATTCGGGTTTTCGTATCTCGTTCCAATTCTGCTGGTCGTGACGGTCCCCTCGCGGATCCTGCTGGCAAAGGTGCTCGACCCCTCGTGGCTGACGCTCGTGGCCGTCGCATCGGCTGTTGGTGGACTGCTCGCCTCCCGAGCGGTCTTCCGCTGGTCCCTGCGCTCCTATCGCAGCGCGAGCAGTTAATCAGGCCATTCCGAGGCGTGAATGCGGAGGTAATGCTTCAGCATCACTCTTTCGCGCACGTCGCCCTTTGCTGGAAGCGTTATGCGGAAGCATAACCTACTTCTTCTTTTTCTTGGGCGGCTCTTCTTCGTCATCGAAGGTGAAGTCGTCGTCGGTGCCGAACGATTCCGTCGCGCCTGCGCCGTTGTCAAAATCCTCGAGCGTGCCGAGGTCCGCGTCCGACGGAGTGGGCTCCACAATCTCCAGCTCGCCTGTTGAAGTCGGCTCGTCGGCCGCCTCTTCGACGGCCTCCGCGTCCACTTCAGGCGCTGCCTCCTCGAACGATTCTTGCACCGCGGGCTCGCCGCTCTCGGGACCCTTTTCGGGTTCCCCCTCTTTCTCGCTTTCCTCGGAAGCGGGCCGCCGGGCCAGGGATTTCGGACCAAAGATGAGCACGGCAAACGGCAGAAAGACGATTGCCGCGCAGGCCGCCAGCGTGACTCCATAGAGCCCGAGGAAGGTCGTCGTCAACTGGCCAAGCCCTGTCAGAAACGTCTTGACCAGGAAGAAGCCCAGGACGGCGGCCGGCACCGCAGCAACGAGCGAGGCGGTCGCCGTTGCGGTCTTGTTCGTCACTTTGAAAATCCTCCGCGAAGGACCCGCGAGCCTCGGGAAGCGGCCCGGCCGCGTCTTGCCGGGACCGCTCATTCCACTCTAAGTTGCCCCGGTGACCGGCCGCAAGAGTGGATTCGCGAAATGCCGCTCCCTTCCTGGCATCGGTCTGGTATTCTACGCTCGTAACCCGTCCAGGACCTTAGACCGATGAGCGCATCTCCAACGGACGTCGCGACCGCAAGAGTGGCAAGCCAGGCCGGTTCGGGCGAAGTTCACCTTTCGCGGTTTCTCCTTTACACGGTCAGTCTTCCCGAGCGCGTCGTTCGCAGCACGGTGGGAGTCACGGCCGGCGCCGCGCGTGAAGCGGCCCACGCGCTGGTGCCGCAGGCCTTCCAAACCTCCAAAACCTACGAGCTGGTCATCACGAACTCCCTCAAGTTTCTGGTCGAGAACGTGGGCGGGGTTGAGTCGCAGTCCGCCACGGCCAATGGAGGGCAAATCGACCACTTTCTGGCGCGAAAGGCGGTCGGCAATTTTGTGGATTTGGCCGGCATGGCGACGCTCCATCTGTCGCCCATCTGGGTCTTCGCCGTCGTCAGCGACGTGGCTTATGGGTCGAAGACGTATCTCCGCGAGCTGGCGGTCGAGCTGCACGAGCGAGGCCTCATCAATGAGACGTCGAAGATTGACCGCGTCGACGACTTGCTCGAGGCGATTCAGAGGACGACGGCGGAGACCGCGTCGCTCATCGCCACGCCGCCCCTTTCCGTCGAGCAGTTGAAGCTCACTCTCGAACGCACCCGAGCCGCCATCGCCGCGGCCGACCACACGGCCCTTCTCTCGGAGGCCGAGCTGCACGCGCACTGGCACGAGATGCGCGCCATCTCCGCGCAAGAGGGAGTCAGCCTGTTGGGCGTTTCGGGCGCGCTCACGCTCCACATGCTCGGAAAGGTCGAGGTGGTGGCCCAGGGGGCGATTGTCGGCGTCGAGGTGGCCGGCGGCCTGCTTAATCGCAATGTCCTCGCGCATTACGTCGACGGCCTGCGAACCATCCGTCAACAGGGCTTCTATCACGTCGTCCGCACGAGCGCGACCCCTTACACGCAGGCCGTCTGGCGGAACTTTGCGACCAAACGTGAGACACTGACTTCTCAAATCGTCACCGGCCGCCTGTTCGGCAAGCTGTGGAAATCGGTCCGCCGCGGATTATCGCCGCACTCGGCCGCCGCAGTATCGGAGACGCGGCCCCACGCTTTGCCGACCGCGGACGAACCGAAACTGTAGTTGTCGGTTTCGCGACCATCTGCTTAAATTCGCCCGGTTTACATCCTCGGCAGGGAGGCGACGATGAAATCGATTCGCGGCAAACGGGCCCTCATCACGGGGGCCGCTTCGGGGATTGGACGCGAAATCGCGCTCCAGTTTGCGCTGGAGGGGGCCCACGTCTACCTGCTCGACGTGGACGCCGACGGGCTGGCCGAGGTCGTCCGCGACGCACAGGTGTGCGGCGTGGACGCGGTCGGCGCTCGCTGCGACCTGACTCAGCCCGCGGAAATCACCGTGGCCGTCTCCGAAATGCTGGCGGCCTGGGGGCCGATTGACATTCTCGTCAACAACGCGGGCGTCGCCTTCTACGGCCCGACGGAAAAGATGACCGCCGCCCAGTGGGATTGGCTGCTGGGCATCAATCTGCTGGCGCCCATCCAAATCACGCGAGAGCTTTTGCCCGCCCTCTTGTCGCGTCCCGAGGCCCACATCGTCAACGTGTGCAGCATCGCGGGCCTGGTGGCCGGCGCCCGCACGACGGCTTACCACGTGAGCAAGTTCGGCCTCGTCGGCTTCACGGAATCGCTCCGCGCCGAATACGGCCGACGCGGCATCGGCGTGACGGCCCTGTGCCCCGGTCCAGTGCGGACGAGCCTTTATCGCTCGGCCGTCAGCGGCAAAAAGAGACGCGCGGTCGTTCCCGACCCGCCGGCCTGGCTCTCGACGTCGCCCGAGCACGTCGCCACGGCCGCCCTCCGCGCCATCATGAAGAACCAGCGGTTCGTCTTGCTGACGCCGCTGGCCTATGTGCTGTACAACGCGAAGCGTTTCGCCCCCGGTTTTCTCGACTGGCTGCACCACATCGGCCGCCGCAAAACGCGGCCGGCCGTCGCCGCGCAGGACATGCTGCCATTCAACACCGGCGTCCAGCCGCCGCGAACCGACGCGCCCGTTCGCCGGGCTGCTTGAAGCGACTGGTGCGAGGACGTGATTGCCACGCCGCCGATCCGACCGGTAGACTGAAGACCGACGAGCCGGCGGGTTCCGGCCGCACCCATAAAACTGGGTACCCGGGCCGGGCAATGAACCCGGCCCGCCGGACGTCAAGGCGCCAGAATTCCAAATCGGGGAAAAATACGTCCGCGTCGGGGAAAAATACGTCCGCGGGGGTCAATCCCGCGGCTCGTGTGGCGGAATCGCGCACGGTCATTGAGTGCCCCGTGGCGCATCGAAAGGCTTCGACATGCGATGCTCGCTGGCAGTTCTCGGTTTGCTGGCGTTTGGCCTGACAGCCGCATCCGATGTGACCCTCGCCGATGGGCGCGCTTCGCAACGTTTGGACGTAAAGCCCGCGATTGCTCGCGGGCTTGCCTTTCTGGTCAAAGACGCGCGGGCGTGGAAGAGCCAATATCATTGCGTCTCGTGCCACCATGCCAGCCTCGTCATCTGGTCGCTGCGCGAGGCCGAGCGGCGCGGGTACGTCGTCGATGGGCGGCTCCTCACGGAGCTGACGAAATGGGTCGCCGAGTCGGGCGACGGGAAGACCAGCATTAAGAGGCCCCCCGCGGCGCCCAAAGCGCTCAGTGCGAAGGCCCTTCACTTTGCGCTCGCGCTCGGGACCGAGCCCGCACCGGACGCTGTCTCGCAAAAGGGCTTGAAACTCCTCCTGAAGACGGTGGAGGGTGACCAGACCGAAAACGGCTCGTGGGTGGCGTGGCCCGAAACACGACCGCCCCTGTTCGGAACCTCGGATGAGAGCATGACCGCGCTGGCGACACTGGCCGTGCTGCCCGCCGCCGCCGCGGGAGACAACTCGGCGAAGACCGCCCGCGACAAGGCAGTCCAGTGGCTGGCCAAAACGAAGACCGATGACGACCCGCAGTCGGTCGTCCTGCGTCTGGTCCTTTGGCGGCGGCTCGGCCGCCCGGCCGAGGAATGGAAGCCGCTCGTCGAACGCATCAAGCGGCGGCAGAATGCCGATGGGGGCTGGAGCCAGGCGAAAGACATGGCGAGCGACGCCTGGGCGACCGGCCAGGCCCTTTACGCGTTGGCCCAGGCGGGAGTCGGGCCCGGCGAACCGGTTGTCGCCCGCGCTCAGGCCTTCCTCATCAAGACGCAGCGCGGCGACGGTTCCTGGCCGATGACTTCACGCCCCGTCAAGCCCGGCGGTCCGGGGGCAACAAGCCTCGTTCCCATCACCAGCGCGGGCACCGCGTGGGCGGTCATCGGATTGGCGCGGAGCGGCTAAATGACGGTGCGCGATTCTGCAACACGAGCCGCCGGGTTTATCCCGGACTTCGGCGAGCTCAGTCGAGCCGCGGTCCGGCGGGATAAACCCGCCGGCTCGTTGCACAATTGCGCACGCTGATTTCGTGCTGGTAGGTCCGTCACACCTTACTTTTCGGGTGCCATGCCCACGGCTCGGCGTGGGCATGCGAATCCATTTGGCGTGCCGAGGCATGCCCACGCAAAGCCGTGGGCATGGCACCCGGCATCCGAGTCGGTTCCGGAGCCCTTCGGGCGAAAGAGAATAGCCCAACGATTCATCGTTGGGTGCAAAATGCGAAAAATGATCGTCAAGCCCCGGCAGGGGCGGCAGACTCTTTGCATCGCCGGCAGCCAAAACTCTGTCGTCCCTGCCGGGACTCTCGGAGCCCTGTCGCCGATCTTCCCCACGATGAATCGTGGGGCTATCGTCGGTCGCCCAAGGGGCTCAAGAATTCGGATACAAATTGCTTTTCGATCGGGTGGCATCGGCGGGGGCTTTGGCGCGCGCAGTGTCTTTTGATCGGCGGACCGCATTAACGGCACGAGTCTTGGGCTGGTCGTCGCCCGATTCAACAGGAAGAGCACGGGTCTACGACGCGTCCTCGAATCAAAAACGGCCCCTTTCCGCCGAAAAGGCGCCGTTTTGGGGGAATTCGGCTGGGGGAATCCGGCTGCCGCGGCTCGACTGAACTCGCGACTCGACTGAGCTCGTCGAAGTCCGAAGTCAGGCACGAGGTGCCCTAGGCACCGTTTTCACAGGCCACCGGCTCCGTGACGTCGTACATGGCATCCGCGGCGGCGGCGAGGGCCTGATTGGTCGAGATGTCGGCGTCGGCCGTGACCGGGCGGATGCGGCCGGCCAGCCAGAGGCAGATCATCGTCGCGGCGGCGGAGATCAGGCCCAGGATTGGGAAATGCAGCAGGCGTCCGTCGGGCGACTCGGCGATGATCAGGCCGCCCACGTACGACCCGAAGCCGATGGCCAGATGTTGCACCGACGAGTTGGCGCTTAAGAAACCGCCGCGACGCTGCGGCGAAACGCTGCTGGTAATCATGGCCATGGCGGCCACCATGCGGCCCGAGTTGCAGACCATCAACCCGGCCATGACGGCAATCGCCACTGCCGCGGGCACCGGCTCGAGGTTCGTGAGCGCGCACGTCATGACGGCGGAAACCGGCGCCACGATGCGGAACACGCGGAGCTTGCCGTAACGATCCGCCAGCCGGCCAATCAACGGCGCGGAGAAGAGCGTCAGCACGCCGCCAGCGATAAACATCAGCGGCAGTTGGTCCTCGGCCAGACCCACATTGCTGACCAGAAAGGGACTGACATAGGGAAACACGGTGAAAGCGGCCAGCATCAGCATCACCACCAGGGCGAACGCGTTCAGGTGGTTGCGGTGCGTGAAGGTCTCAAAGACGACGCGCAAGGGGTGTCGGTTCGAGGCGGCCCGAGTCAGATGACCTCGCAGCGGGGGCAATGTCACGGCGGCGACCGCCAGCACCGGGCAGCCCAAGACGCCGAGCAATAAAAACGGAGCATGCCAGCCCAGGCGGGTTCCCAGGTAGAGTCCGAAGGGAACGCCCAAGATCGAAGCCAGGGCGAATCCCGACATGAGGGCGCCGGTCGCGCGCCCCCGCCGCTCCTCGGGAAAGACGTCGCCGATAATCGCCAGGGCCAGGCCGCCGATGATTCCGCCGAACGCACCGGTGAGCACTCTGGCTAAAACCAGCGTCCCATAGGTCGGCGCCAATCCGCAGAGAAACGTGCCGAGCAAGAAACCGGCGTCCATTCCGAGGAAGGCGGCCTTGCGACCCAGTCGATCGACCAGCGAGGAGGCGACCAGCCCGGCCAGACCCGCCGCCACCGTGTATGAGGAGACCACGAGGCCGAACTGCGCCGGCCCGATGTGGAGGTGACGCATCAGTTGCGGGCCCAACGGCATGATGATCATGAAGTCGACGATGGAGATGAATTGCACCGACGCCAGCGTCACGAGCACGATCCGCTCTCGGGCGAGAGTCGCTGCGGCGTCTTCGCCAAGCTCCCCAACCTGATTCACTCCGGCCTCCCGATGAAACCGCGTATGGAACCGCGTATGGAACGACGTACGGAACCGCGTATGGAACCACGCTCCGCGGCAGTCGTCAACACGGACACAAACCATGCCTGCCACGTTCGCGGGCCGACGGCGAAAAAGGGCCAGCAGTCCCACATGACGGAAACCGGCACGAGCCACAAGCTACTAGAGGCGGTTTCAAAAGGGCGGCATGACTCGTAGGGTAAGCTGCCAGCTTGCCCTTTCGTGCCGTTTCGTGAATTAAACGGGCAAGCTGGCAGCTCGCCCTACGGTTTTGAAACTTCTTCTAGCCACTGATCACTGGCTTCGCTCATTTCGTCCACGGCTTTCCCTCGGCGTTGGTGCCGCAGAGGGAGACTTCCAGGCCCAGCTCGTCGGCCATGGCGGCCTTGGCGAGCAGGGCCTGGTCGGCTTCGGCGGCGCTGTTGGCGTAGGCGACCTGGATGTGATTGGCCTTGTGGCGGGCCATCATCTGGTCGCGGGTGACGCCGTAGGTGACGGCGTGCATGATGGGCCACTGAGGCGTTGTCAGATTCCAGCGGCGCTCGGTCTCCTCCTTCGGCAAGGCGACGACGCGGGCGCGGCCCAGGTCCATCTTGAGCGACATCGTCCTCGACGAAGATCCGCGACCAGACGATCTCGCCCGGCTTGGAGACGCCGCGGAGCGTGCTGCCGCCGTTGGGGAAATACATCGGCCGGCTGGCGGTGCCCGTCGGCGAACTGCCAGCCGCCGAAATGGGCCGGCGGGGCCGAGCCGCTGATCAGGAAGACCCAGACGTAATCGCTGCACCGTGCCCGAGCGGTCCCAGTCGCCCCAGCGGACGTCGTGCAGCGTGTTCTCGACCGGCTGGCCGAGCGCCTTGTGGACGCGATGCGTCAACAGCGCGTCGAGCCCCGCGCACTCGTCGACTTCGTTGAAATGGGGGATCGCCTCGCCGGCGAACAGTTCGCGCGTGCCGTCGCGGCTCTGGACGGGGGGACGCTCGGTGTTGTTGAGCGTTCCCTCGACGAGGTCGCTGGCCGGCATCAGGTCCTTCAGTCCCTGCTGATACTGGATGCCGATGCCGTCGCAGCCGAAGTCGTCGGCGATGCGGACGGCGGCGATGTACATCTTGCACTGCTGGCGTACTCTGGTCGTCGGTCAGGTCCTCTTCGTGCTTGGGGCCCGTGTGGAACTTCATGCCGCGGTCTTCCATCCACTTGCGGACCGCGTTGGCCTCGTCGTCGCTGACGCGGGTCGACTCGTAAAACAGGGCCGATTGGCTGAGCCGCTCCTTGTAGACGCCGGTGGGGTTGAGCAGGTGGTCGGGAATGATGGCGTTGAACATTCCCATGCAGCCCTCGTCGAAGACGCCCAGGATGGCCTTGTCGGCCTGCAGTTGCCGCGCGAGCGCCTTGCCGAGCTTGCGCGCTGCTTGCGGCGATCTTCACTTTTTTGAGCGGCGTGACGTGCCGCGTCTTGTGCGAGCACTTGCCCGTTTTGAGCCAGTCGTGCAGCCGCGAGCGGAAATAATCGTCGGTGAAGTCCTCGCTCCACAGGGTCGAATACTTGACGCCCGCCTTGGTGAGCGAGCCGTTCAGGTTGAGCATGCCGACCAGGCCCGGCCAGGTTCCCGACCAATTGGCGACGGTCAGGATCGGCCCGCGATGCGTGATGAGGCCGCTCAACACGTGATGCGAATATTGCCAGACGGCCTCGGCCACGATGAGCGGCGCCTTGGCGTCCAGCCGGGAAAAGACCTGCATCCCTTCGCGCTGCGACGCCAGGAAGCCGTGCTGTTTTTGTTCGCAATACGGATGAGCGCGGACGACCGAATAGCCCTCGGCTTCCACGGCGCGGGTCAGGGCCTCCTCCATTTCTTTCTGGGCCGGCCAGCACTTCTGGTTGGCGGAGAGCCGCAGGTCTCCGCTGGCGACGAGATAGACTGTTTTTTTAGCGAGCCGCTGCGGCTTCTGCGGTCGGCCGTTGGTTGATCCGGTTGACATGGTGTGTTCCTCTCAAGGTGCCGGTGTAAATTCGTGGGGCACGGTAACCTCGGCAAGCTGAGCCGAGGCAAGAATCGCCTCTTTTCGGGAGTGTTTTGGAATCTCAGGTTTCCTTTTTTTACGCCCCAAATAACCCAAAAAACCCCAAAAAAGTGTCCGGAAATGGAGCGCTTTGTATCAAAAGCGGTGCTCGACCGGGTTAGGGGCAGCATCTCATTTCAGTCCGACCAGGGCATCGGCCAGGGCCCGGTAGCGCTTGTAAACGTCGTTGTATCTGCGCATGCGCCTCGGTGTTGGGAACGACGGTTCGCAGCGAGCGGTCGGGGATGTCCGGCCTTTCGCCGGCCATGGCGGCGATCGCCTCGGACGAGTTCGGCAAATCCGCCGACCTCTTTCCCCGCGGCCAAAACGCCGAGGATGGCCGCTCCGAGGGCCGGTCCGTGCTTCGAGGGATGCACGCCGATGGGAGCCCCCAGCACGTCGGCATAGATCTGGACAGAAGCGGATTGTGATGGGGCAGGCCTCCCGTCGCGATGAATCGCTCGACCGGCACGCCGCTGCGTCGCAGGATGTCGACGATCCATCGCAGGCCGCAGGCGGAGGCTTCCATCAAGGCGCGATACAAGTGGTGCGTTCCGTGGCTCAAGGTGAGCCCGGTAAAGGCCCCCTTCAGCGAGCCGTCCATCAGCGGCGTGCGGCAGCCGTTGAACCAGTCGACGCACAACACGCCGTCGGCCCCCGGCGCCAATTCGACGGCCAGCTTCGTCAGCCGGTCGAAGCTTTCATGTCCCATCGTAGCGGCGAAACCAGTCGAAGGCGTCGCCGACGGCGGCCTGGCCCGTTTCATAACCGAAATAGCCCGGAAGAATGCCCTCCTCGACGACGCCCGCCACGCCGGGGACGGCCCGCTCGACCGTGGCGTTGAGCATGTGGCAACTGCTCGTCCCCATCACCATCACCAGCGTGCCCGGCTGGGCCGCTCCCGCGCCGGGAACGCCCGCATGGGCATCGATCGTGGCGGCGCTCACGGGGATTCCCGCCGGCAGGCCGAATCGGCCGGCCATCGCCGCGGAGAGGCGGCCGGCCGACTGTCCCGGGGCCAACATCCGGCCGGGCATCTTCGTTTTGACGACGTCGGCCAGCTTCGGATTGAGGGCGCCGAAAAACTCGGCGCGACGGAAATCCGTCGCGGCGGTGCCAGAGCGCCTTGTATCCCGCCTGGCAGGTTGAGCGGGCCAACTGCGACGCGTCGCCGCCCACGAGCTGCCACACGAACCAATCGCCCGCCTCCAGCCACACTTCCGTCGCGTCGTAGACGTCGGGGGCGTTTTCGAGCGTTTCCAGAATCTTCGGGAAGAACCATTCCAGGCCGATCGTCCCGCCGTAGCGGTCGAGCCACGACTCGCCGCGCTCGCGGGCCGACGGCGTTCATGCGGTCGGTCTGCGACTTCGCCCCGTGATGCTTCCAGAGCTTGGGCCACGCGAATTTTTCTGCTGCCCAGCGGCTCTCGACGCAGAGCGGCGTTCCGTCTTTCGAGCGCCGGCAGCATCGTGCAGCTCGTGAAGTCGACGCCGATGCTGATCACGTGCCCGGAATCGATCGGGCCGCTTGCCACGGCCATCCGCACGGCTTGAGCGGCCGACTCGACCCAGTCCAAGGGGTGCTGCAGTGCGAAGTCCGCCGGAAGGCGGTTGTCGGTTCCGGGAAGAAACTCGGTGATCTGCCCATGTGGGTAGGCGACGACGGCGGACGCTTTCTCGTTTCCTTCCAAGTCGACAAACAGCGCGCGGACCGATTCGGTTCCGAAGTCGAGGCCCAAAGCGATCGCGGAGGCTTGGCTCATGACTGGCTCGAACAAGAATTTCCACGGAGGATTTAGAACGGCCCCGGTTTCCCGGGCTTCCAAGTCCCGCCAACATACCAGAAACGAGCCGCCGGGCGAGTCTCATTCGTGTTATGAGAGGCGGCGACCGTCAGGGAGCGGAAACCGTACCGATATCGGGCCGCTTCCTCACGGTCGCGGCTCCAATCCCGCGGCCTACCGCATCAGGTTTCTCACCAACCACACCACGGCGGAGAGAACAAGGCTCAGCACGATGCAGGTCGTGATGGGGAAATAGAACCCCGTGTGTTCGCCTTCGATGCGAATATCGCCGGGCAGCCGCCCGATCCAGGGAATCGCCGGCCCAAACGCGAAAAACAGGCCCACCGCGGCAATCGCGAGGCCGCCAATGACCAAAGTCCATCCGAAGCTGTTCATTTCTGATTTCGCGGGGGGACATACTCCAGTGACGGCGAGTGCCGAATGGTCATTCGTCATTCTGCGGGGGGCTCGACCGTAGTTCGCGGAACGCTTCGAGGCGTCGGCGGAGTTCGGCTTCAAAGCCGCGGTCGACCGGCTCGTAGTAGCGGCGGTCGACGCCGAGGTAGTCCTGGTCGACCCAGCCCTCGGGCGCGTCGTGGCGCGTACTGGTAACCCTCGCCGTGGCCGAGCCGCTTCGCGCCCGGGTAATGGGCGTCTCGCAGATGGACGGGGACCGGCAGGACGCGGCGATTGCGCACGTCGGAAAGGGCCGCGTCGATCGCCTTGATCGTCGCGTTCGACTTAGGGGCCATCGCCACGTAGGTGACCGCCTGCACGAGGGGGATGCGGCACTCGGGCAACCCCGACCAGCTCGGTCGCCTGTGCGGCAGAGGCCGCGACGACAAGTGCCATCGGGTCGGCGTTGCCGACGTCTTCGGCCGCCGCGATCACGATCCGCCGGGCGAGGAACCGCGGGTCTTCCCCCGCCTCGAGCATGCGGGCCAGCCAGTACGTCGCCGCATCGGGATCGCTGCCGCGCATGCTTTTGATGAGGGCGCTGGCCGCGTCGTAATGCTCGTCGCCCGTCGCATCGTATTGAATCGCCTTCTTCTGGATCGAGTCCTGGGCCACAACGAGATCGACCGTCTGGTGCGACTCGGCTGCCGAGAGGACGGCGACCTCAAGGGCATTGAGCGCCCGCCGGGCGTCGCCGTCGGAGACTTCCGCGAGAAAATCGAGCGCCTCCTCCGTAACCGTGGCCTGATGGCGGCCCAGTCCCCGCTCCGAGTCGGTCAGCGCGCGATGTAAGAGCTCCAGGACGTTCTGCTTTCGACAAGGCCCGGAACTCGAAGACCTGGCTGCGGCTGACCAGGGGCGAGACGAGCGAGAAAAACGGATTGGCCGTCGTCGCGCCGATGAGCGCGACCACGCCCGCTTCGACGTCGGGAAGCAGCACTTCCTGCTGCGTGCGGTTGAAGCGGTGCAGCTCGTCGACAAACAGGGTCGTCCGCCGCCCGCTGGCGGCCAGGCGATCGCGGGCTTCGTCGAGCGCGGCCCGCAGCTCCTTGACTCCGCACGACGCGGCATTGAGCGGCACGAATTCGCGCTGGGTCTGCCGGGCGATTACCTCGGCCAGCGACGTCTTTCCCGTGCCCGGGGGACCGTAAAAGATGGCCGAGACGAGGCGGTCGGCATCCAGCATCCGCCGCAGCAATTTGCCCGGCCCGAGAAAGTGCTCCTGGCCGGCAAATTCGTCGATCGTCCGGGGCCGCATCCGGCGCCGCCAGCGGCATGGCCCGTTGGAGATTTTCGGCTTCCTGGCGGTCAAAAAGACCCACGGTCGAGTCCAAAGTCCACGGTCCAAAGTCGGAAACCGGACACTGTCGGAATTCTCCGAGCTGGCACCTTGCACTTTAGACCTTGGACAAACTCAAAAAAAACCTCCGCCGCAATGCCGTTCGGGGGAAACATGTTATGAACCCGTAAATGCAAGGTGGGAACCTCTGTCCCGGGTTGTGTGAGCCGAAGCAAGTTCGGTTAAACACGCGGCCGGAAGTCAGCGAGGTTCCCTCAGGTCATAATTGTAGGGTCAACACATTAGTCCCGATTCGAACATGGCAGAGGTCTTACAGATCCTCGAGGACTGCGCCTCTCATCCTACCCAGGGCGAGGTCCAAAGTCCAAGGGCTGCGAAGAGTGTGTGCGTCAGAAAAGTCGGTGGAAGCGGCCAAAGAAAGACTCCACCGTTGAGACCGCTCGCAAAGCCCCGGGTGGTGGGTCGTCCGGCTCGGCGGAGGTCCCGGTTCGGCGCGAAAATGCAGCCCCCGGCGAAGCGCCCTGACCCCGCCCCCGGCCGTTTTCCGGGAGTTTTTTGGGGTTATTTGGGGTATAAAAAAAGGGGAAAGAACGTCTGGCACCCCAAAAAACTCCGCAAGCCCATTTTTTGCTGCAACTCATCTTGACAAATGGACGGCATTCTATTATGATGGGATTTGGTGGTTGAGAAGGTCGAGTCGGGCGAGGAAATCACGATTACGAAGCACGGCACGGCGGTCACACGCCGGGTGCCGGTCAAGAAGGAACTCGCCGCCTCCGGTTGACGCCCCCGGACGTCGCTCCTAAACGACACGGAGGTCACTCCTAAACACGGATGTCACTCCTAAACCTCGAGCGATTCCGCCTCGTCGTGAGCGGGCTGTGGGGTTTTGCGGAAGGCGATGCTGAAGCGGTTCCAGCCATTGATGGCCACAATGGCCAGCGTGAGGTTGGCCAGTTCCGCTTCGTCGAATTGCTCGCGCGCCTGTTCGAAGACCGCATCGGGAACGTGGTCCTGGGAAACGAGCGTTACGGCTTCGGTCCAAGCAAGGGCCGCCCGTTCGCGGTCGGTGTAAAAGGGGACTTCACGCCACACGGCGAGCAAATGGAGCCGCCGCTCGCTTTCGCCGTGGCCCTTCGCCTCGTTGACGTGCATGTCGATGCAGAAGGCACAGCCGTTGATCTGTGAGGCGCGAAGTTTGATCAGGTCGAGCAGCAGCGGCTCGATTCCGAGGGACTGCACGGCGGCTTCCAGCGACATCATGGCCTTGATGACTTGCGGCGACACTTTGCGTTCGTCGATGCGCGGTTGCATGGGAGACTCCTTTGGTTCTTGACGATTTTGGTTCTTGACGATGGACGGATGCGACAAACGGGTTGCCGCGGCTCCGTCGGCAGTCCGAAATCGTGAGGATTGGCGTCCGTCTTCCTCAGCTCTTTAGCCGGGACACCCACGGCACGCTCGTTCCAGGCTTCAAGTGTTTCCACCCTTCAAGAAAGGTGCGGCAAGCGGCGTGCCGGCGCCGCGGGAACACGCCGTGGATCTCACGTGCCCCGTCGGATGACATAACCTTCCGGCTCGGGCCGCTTTGCACACTGTTGTCGCTTTGGGCGGAAGAGATTCAAACGCACGTCGAGTCGGTACTTTCTGGAAGCGAGCGAACCATTCAGAACCCAAAGCATGCAGGACGTCGGCCCGAGGATCGGTGCCGAACCAGTGGTTGCAGCAGACCGGCCACGCGACCGACGCTTCATCGAGCGTCCGCGCCCTGCCGTAAGCGGCATTCCGGTCCTTGGATCACGGACCGGCCGATTCCAAGGGAATTCCCCGGCGACTTGGCTGTCCGGCCGCATCTGCCCGATCACCGCCGATGGCGACATCTCGACCAACCAGGCGATCTCCGCAGGAGATGCCATGTACGGCGCCACGGAGCCCGTGGCCTGCGAAAGCGGTTCCTATCGCACCTCATGCCTGCGGCACATTGCGCCGGCACGACGATGCTAAGCCAGCCCGAATCCAGAGCGGGGCCGGGGCACGACGTGATGTCAAATTGCGGACCGACCAGAGGCGGCACTGCGGTTCGCCGAAGTCCGGCCCCACCCGAGCATTTGATTTTGAGCCCCTTGGGCGACCGACGATAGCCCCACGATTCATCGTGGGGAAGATGGGCGACAGGGCTCCGAGAGTCCCGGCAGGGACGACAGAGTTTTGGCTGCCGGCAGCTGCAAAGAGTCTGCCGCCCCTGCCGGGGCTTGACGATCATTTTCGCCTTTGCACCCAACGATGAATCGTTGGGCTATTCTCTTTCGCCCGGAGGGCTCCGGAACTGACTCGGGTTCCACGGGCGAGCGGCCTCGCCCACCCGGGACAGGCAAGCGGACAGGCAAAAGGGGACGCAGCTTCCCTTTGCCCTCCTTCCCTTTGCCCTCCTTCTATCCTTGGAAAACGGTAACGCAAGACGATCAAGGCACTGGGTGCCCATCCCAAATGGGTGGCGTGCGCTGCTTTCCCTCGTCACTCGATCCAACGCAACGCGTCGAAAGTCCCGCGGGCCACGAGTCGATTTTGACTGGGCCAGGACAAGGCCGTAAACTGGTCGACGATTGGTCGAAAGTGAGGGTCCGATGAGCTTGTCGCCCGCCAACCATGTCGGCGTCTACGACGCCAAGACGCACTTCTCCGACCTGCTCAAGCGGGTCGAGTCCGGCGAGGAAATCACAATCACGAAGCACGGCACGCCGGTCGCGAGGCTTGTGCCGGTCATGAAGAAGTTCACCGTCGAAGAGCGTCGAGCGGCAATTGAGCGGATCAAGAACAAGAAGTTGGGCGAGGGCTTGAGCCTCGGCGGCCGAAGAATCCGTGACTTAATGAACGCAGGTCGGCGATGAGCGAGGCCTTTGTCGTCGATTGCGCGGTGGCGAAGAGCTGGGTCTTCCAGGACGAGGGCACGCCGCTGCGTCCACTTTTCGCCCGTGCCCTCGTCGTGTTTTCCTTACTTGCGGGAGGACGCGTGTTGCTGAAAAGAGCTGCGTCCCTGTCCCGTTTTCTTTCTCCCTCTCGTTTTCTTTCTCCCATTCCACCGCACCAAAGCGCCGATTTCCCGACCTGATTACCCAGAGGCTGCTGAAAGCCGCACGCCGTCGACGTTGTGCGCCCTTGCCGTTACAGGGTCTTGCCCCGATCAGTCAGTCGTCGCCCGGAGCGGTGGTCCAGAGGCAGATTTCGCCGCGACCGTCGGCCGCGGCGCCGCTCGTGGCCAGGACGCTGCCGTCGGGCGAGAAGGCCAGAGAGCGGACCCCGCCCCGGTGGGCGTCCATTGAAATCAATTCCTGCCAGGTGGCGACGTCCCAAAGTTTGATCGCGCCGTCGACGTCGCCGCTGGCGAGGGTTTTGCCGTCCGGCGAAAAGGCTACGGTTCGGATCTCAGCGGCCTGGCGGGGCAGTGTGCCCAGTTCGGAACCGTCTGCCGTGCTCCACACTTTCAGAGTCCGGTCGGCGCCGGCGGTCGCCAGACAGGTTCCGTCGGGTGAGAACGCGAGGGAAAGGGGCGTTCCGAGATGGCCCAAGAGCGTCGCGCGCTCCGCGCCGCTCTCCACGTCCCACAAGCGGACGGTTCCGTCCCCACTTGCGGACGCGATCAGGCTGGCGTCCGGACTGAACCGGAGGATACAGACGGAGTTGCCCGTTTCGGGTGTCATCCTGGCTCGTTCGCGGCCGCTGTCCAAAGCCCAAAGCGTGACCTTCCCGTGGGAATGGCCCGTCGCCAGCAGCCGACGATCCGGAGACATTGCGAGGCAGAGCATCGTCACGGGGCGCTCCGCGGGGAGCGGATTGAGCACAAAGCGCACTCGTGGACCAGCGGCCGTCAATTGGCGAGATCACCCGGATTCCCAGGCCGGTCCCGCGAATCGTTGCCTGGCCCACGATGGCCTTTCCGTTCGTGGACGTCGTGCCTCCCAGACGGCCGTCGAGATGCAAATAACTCCCCTGTTCGGCGCATGTGCGGACGTTCCAGACATGGAAGGAGCCCCTTTCGCCGCCCGGGCCAGGGATCATGGCGGCGACTTGTTGGCCGTCCGGCGAAAAGGCCATCGCGTCCGGAGCGGAATCCGGCCCGGAAATCGTTTTGTGGGTTTGATCGCCATGGGCATCCCACAGTTTGACGCTGCCGTCGGCACTGGCGATCGCCAATGTCTGGCCGTCCGGCGAGAAGGTCGCATCCCAAACGCAACTCGTGTGTGCCATCAGGATGTTCGGCCCTTTTCCGGTCGCCAGCTCCCATCGGCAGACGGTGCCGTTCCGGAGCCCCGCCGCCAAGGTCCGATCGTCCGGCGCAAACGCCACCGACGAAACGGTCTCGAGAGGGCCGGCGAGTGTGAATTTTTCAGCGCCCGTGGCGGCGTCCCAAATGCGGATTTTCCGGTCTTTGCCTCCCGTCGCCAGGTACCGGCTGTCGTGCGAAAAGCTGACGCACTTGTCGATGTTTGCCGGATGGGCGATCAACTGGAATCGTGAGCGGCCGCTGCGCAGGTCCCAGACTTGACAGACGCCGTCGTTCGCGGCCGTCGCCAGGAGGCTTCCATCGGGCGAAATAGCCACCCCGAGGATGGAGCCGCTGTGCCCTTCGAGGCGGCCCCGCTCCCGCCCTGTGGCCGCGTCCCAAAGCCTTACCACCTGGTCGTCCCCGGCGCTGGCGAGCGTTTTTCCATCGCGAGAAACTGCGACCGCACGAACGTGGTCGGTGTGCCCCTGGCAAATGGCCCGCAAGCCCGGGGGCGAGACGTTCCACAGCCGGACGGTGTGATCGTCCCCGGCGGTGGCCAGCCACCGTCCGTCGGGTGAGAGCTTGGCCACATTGACTTCGCCGACGTGGCCGCGGAAAGTCGCTAGCTCCCGCCCCGTTTCCGCATCCCAAAGCCGCGCGGTCCCGTCGGCGCTGGCGGTCACCAGCTTCTTCCCATCGAGAGAATAGGAGACCGAATAGACCGAGCCGCCGTGTCCATGAATCGTAAGCCGCTCGGCATGGCAAAGCCGCCAGACGTAATGCCAGGCGAAGCCCCGTGGATCGTCCTCCCGCATTTTCGGGCGGTTGTTTGCCAAGAGCTCGAGGGCTTGCTCGACGCGGCCCATCCTCCAGGCGTCGAAGGCCGACGCCGTGTCCCGCGCATATCGATATTGCCGGGTCCGTCGGGCGTGATCCAATGCGTCTCGCCGCTGCTCTTCGGCCTGGCGGCGAATGCGTGCGTTGAGGGCCAGAGCATTTTGCAGGTCTGCGGCGTGCCACCGTTGCGTGACCGTTGCCGCCAGGCCGATCAGCACGGCGATTGCCAAGAGCGCGGTGACCGCGGGACGGCGGCGGCCCCACCGCAGCGAGCGGCGAAACGGTCCCAGCGGCCGCGCCTGCGTGGGCAGGAACGCGAGAAAGCGCCCAAGTCTTCTCCCAGGGCGGCGCCCGTTTGATAACGAGCGGAGGGCTGCTTCTCGAGGCACTTGAGGCAGACGGCCTCCAGGTCGCGCGGCACCTCCGGTCGCAGACGGCGGGGGGGTTGCGGCTCATCCTGCGTGAGTCGCTTCAGCGTTTCCATCTCGGTCGCGCCGGAAAAAGGGACCCGGCCCGTCAGCATCTCGTACAGGGTCACGCCCAGCGCGTAGACATCGGTATGCGGCCCGATATCGCCCAGCCGCGACTCGGCCTGCTCCGGCGCCATGTAGATCGGGGTTCCCAAAATCGCAGTGCTGCGCGTCTCGGCGGGGTCGCTCTCGATCAGCTTCGCGAGCCCGAAATCCGTGATTTTGGGAACGAGCGCCGCCGAGGTCGACTGCGCCGGACGGCGCGGAGGAACTGCCGGGATTGGCCACCAGCACGATATTGCTCGGCTTTAAATCGCGGTGGATGACTCCCTGGTTGTGTGCGTAGTCGAGCGCCCGGGCCAACGTGGCCACGAGGGTCGCCGCGCTGGTGACCGGAACGGGCTCTGCCCTGTTTTGCAGCCAGGCCGCAAGGGTCTCGCCGGGGCAGTATTCGATGGCGATGTAGGCGGCGACACCCCACGCACCCGTTTCATACACGTTGACGAGGTTCGGGTGACTCAGTCCGGCCGCCGCTCGCGCTTCTCGCAGAAACCGGTCGCACAGCCCTGGTGTGACGACCACCTGCGGGGCGGGGAGCTTGAGCGCGACCTCGCGGCACAGCAGGGGGTCGAACGCCAAGAAGACGATTCCGAAGCCGCCTCGTCCCAATTCGCGTACGACCTCAAAGCGTCCCACTGCGCCGCGCGCCGTCCCGGGACGAAATGCGCTCCACGGGATCGAATTGGACTCCTCGCCGCGCGGCTCCCGAAGGCGGCTTCCCGAGTTTTGCTCGCCCCAAGCGTGCAAGCGCCGCAGGCAGCTTTGCTCACGCGCCGACAATTCCGGGTCGCCCTCACCCCACGACTCGGAAGGCTCCTGACCGTTGGAGCCTCCCGCAAGCGCTTCGTGGCACTTGGTCAGCGACGAGGGGTCGTCATCCTCCGACGGGAGCGGCTCAGCGGCAGCCATCTGTCTTGTCCACTTCGTCGGCGAGGAGGTTGACGGCGCGCCGCCACAATCGCCGCGTCGCATCCACCGAGCGGTCCATCGCCGCAGCGGCCGCGGCAAACGAAAGGTTTTCGCGGTGAATCAGGACGAGGATGCGGCGACAGTCGGCGGGCAAGCGAGCGATGGCTTCTTCCAACGCATCGGCTTCTTCGCGGGCAACGGCGTGCCAACTGGGGGAGGGGGTGGAGGCGGGGAGCGCCAGCCCCCCTGGGCCGCTTCTGCGTGATGTTTCCAGAGACGTTTCGCGGGCGATCTGTCTCTTGGCCGCCTGGCGATGATACCGGTCAAACATGAACAGGTTGTTGAGGAGAATCGACCGCAACCAACCCAGCAGCTCCTCCTCCGTCTCACCCTTGAACTGCCTGAACTTGCGCTGGCCGTCAAGAAACGTCTCTTGAACGAGGTCGGACGCCCCCCCCTTGGAGCGCAAGTCGGTCGCAAGCTCGCGATTGGCAACCAGCAGCAGATAGGCGCGACAGGCCTCGAGCAGTTTGCCCATCGCCTCGCGCGATCCCTGACGGGCGGCCCGGAGCCACTCCTGCATCGGATCGGCGGCGTAAGAATTGAGGCTAGTGGAGGCAGGCATTGCCGCGGCCCTCCGCTCCTGTCGTTCTTCGTGAACGACCGCCCGCCATTGTCGTTGCACGACGGCAATGGCCCGAGATGGCTAAACTTAAGTCAATATGAACGAGTCATTGAGACGACGCAAGCCCCCGTTGCCCAATTCACCTTTTTTTCAAAGAAATGTTTGAAATTACGGCGACTGTCCCGCCGGAGCAGCGAGATTTTCGCATCCAGGGAGGTGAGCGCCTGCCGAAACGTGGTCAGGCGTTGTAATCATCATCGAATTCTCGTCCGAAGGGGTCGCGCACAATGAAGAACCGGAAAGCGTTTACGCTCATCGAATTGTTGGTGGTGATTGCGATCATCGCCGTTCTGATCTCGCTGCTGTTGCCCGCCGTCCAGGCGGCACGAGAGGCGGCCCGCCGGACGCAGTGCCGCAGCAATCTGAAGCAGATGGGGTTGGCCTTGATGAATTACTGCGATGTCACTGCTGGTCACCAACCCCCACCCGCAGTCATCCTCGGGGGAGGAAACTGCGGCCTGAAGAGTGTGGGTTCCGGGATCAGTAGCAATTACTACGACTTCAACATCCATTTTTGGACTGAACAGCTTCTCCCCTACGTGGAGGCGTCAACGGTCCACAACCGGATCTGCTTCAACTCCCCGTGGAATTCTCCGTTCAAATGTCCAGCAACGGGCCGCTGTTACACCTATCGGAATTCCGGCTGCGCCTGTGTGTGTCCCGCTGCGACGTGCACGCCGATGGCCGCCGTCATACCGGCGTTCGTCTGTCCGTCGGCGCCGTTGTCCTCCAACCCGTTTAAAGAGTACACCGTTCGGCGCGGACGACGATGCCCGGGGGTGCAAGGTTGTCGCTAGCTCCAGTTGGTGCGTCACGCGTTTGAACGGCGCACTGAGCTACCCCGGAGGTTTTTGCTCCACAGGCTCCGCCCTCAGGGCCTATTACCGATATGCGGCCAACGCAGGTGTGTGCCCAGGTAGTGGTTGTGCTCCCAGCTCTCGCGACGATGGGGCCTTTGACGGTCCAGCCGGGGGCTGGGCCCTGTCACAAATCACCGACGGGTTGACAACGTCGATCTACCTCATGGAAAACGCCGGCCGCCCGCAATGGTGGACGCGCGGAGGAACGAGCGGTCTGGTCAACCACGGCCTTCCGACCAAGTGCAACGAAACTTCCATCAAAGGCTACTATGGGAGTAACCCTGGCGGCTGCTGGGCATGCTGGAGGGCAAGGGGCTATTGCCCTACTGGCAGCACGTACTGTGGCATGACGAAAGCCACAACGTCGACCGCGTCCAATATCATCCCCAGGGCGATTGCGCCATAGTGGGTAATCTGTCATAAATGGGACATGGCGATTTGTTGAAAACACTCGGCGTCGGTCGGTGGGCGAGTCGCGGCAGGCCAAGGATGTGCGTCATGCCTCCGTCTCGCTCCGTCCGTATCCAAGATCACTTCGCGTCGTTGACCGATCCGCGGCGGCGGGAGGTTGTGTATCCGCTGATCAATATCGTCAGCATCGCCATTTGCGCCGTGATTGCCGGTGCCGATGACTTCGTATCGATGGCCGAGTATGGATGCAAGAAGCGGAAGTGGCTGGGACAGTTCCTCGATCTCAGCGCCGGCATCCCGTCGCACGATCGTTTCAACGCCATCCTCGGCGCAATCCGGCCTGCCGAATTCGAGCGGTGCCTGTTGAGTTGGATCACGGCCCTGCACGAAGTGACCGAAGGAGGAATCGTGGCCATCGACGGCAAGACGCTCCGCCGCAGCTTCGACGCGGCCAGCAGCAAGTCGGCCATTCACATGGTCAGCGCCTGGGCCACAGCCAATCACATCAGCCTGGGCCAGGTGGTCGTCGAGGAAAAGAGCAACGAGATCACGGCGATCCCGAAACTGCTGCAAATCCTGGAGCTTTCCGGCTGTCTGGTGACCATCGACGCGATGGGATGTCAGACCGAGATCGCTCAGGAGATCGTCGACGCCCACGCGGATTACGTGCTGGCCGTGAAGGGCAACCAACCCACGCTGCACGAGGGCATCGCCGAATTCTTCCTGAAGCATCTGGAAAACGATTTCGCAGGCGTGAAAGTCAGTCGCTACGAGAAGCGCGAACGCGGCCATGGTCGCGAAGAGCACCGTTCCTACTATGTGTGCGCAGTCCCCGAGAACCTGCCCGACCGAAGTCGCTGGGCTCAGCTGACCGCGATCGGAATCGCCATCAGCGAGACCACGCGTGACGGCAAACCGTGCAGCGACGTGCGACACTACATCCTGAGCAAAAAGCTCTCGGCTCGCCGATTCGGCACCGCGGTGCGCAGTCACTGGGCGATTGAGAACCGACTGCATTGGCAACTCGATGTGACGTTTCAAGAAGACCAGTCGCGGCTACGAAAAGGACATGCCGACGCGAACTTCAGCAGCCTTCGCCGCACGGCCCTCAGCCTGCTCAAGAACAATCACACGCTGAAGATCGGAATCAAGAACAAACGCCTCGCCGCCGCTTGGGACGATGAGTACCTCGAACAAGTCGTCTGCGGGAGATGAGTTATGGTGCAATCGCCCTGATATCATCCCCTTCTGCGCAATGAATTGCTCGAATGAAGCTAATGCGAACGTCGGCTTCAGCTTTCACCCCGGCTGCTGTGGAATGCTCATGTGCGATGGTTCAGCCCATATGGTCAGCGAGAATCTCAGCCTCACCGTCCTCTATACGCTGATAACGGTTCACGGCAACGAGGCGGTGACTGACCAAGCACTGAATTGACGGCGGGGGCTGGATTCGTCTCCAGCCGCGGAAGCGAGCCGCACGTTGTATTTCCCCCCCTCTCCCCTCGCGGGAGAGGGGCCAGGAGTGAGGGCCGCTCGCGGCTCCCGCGCCAACCAAGGCCGGCTGCTCATTCCTTCGGCTTCGCCTCAATCAGCGTTGGGAATTCATCAGCTCAGGCTCAATCTCTCTAAAATCGGACTGCCTGATATGGATCAACGAGTGCGTTCTCCGGGCGTGGCTCTCGGAAGCTGCGCGATTTTCGGTTGCCTTCTCTTGGCACTGAGCGGTTGCGGCGGTCTGACTGCCGATCAGAGGGTCAACGCCGAACTCACCAAGCTCGATAAGCCCAAGCTGAAGGTATTCCCGTTTGGCGGCAAGGTGACGGTGGACGGGGTGCCCGCCCAGTCTGAAAGGCACAGTCAACGAGTTTATGTCGTGCTGTTCGATCGGGCCAAGCCCGATCTCAAGTTGAGGGAGCGGCCGAACGCCGCCTGTGATCAGCAAGGGGAGTTTTCCTTCCAGACGTATGTTCCTAATGACGGCGTTGCGCCCGGCGAATATGTCGTCGCGATCGCCCAATTGGCTATCCAGGAACGAAGTGGTAACTTTGCGGGTCGCGACGAGTTGCAGAACCTCTACAACGATCCCGACAAGAATGACAACGAGCCGATGTTCGTCATCAAGCACGGCTCCCCGGGAAACAAGAATTACGTGTTCGACCTTCGGGTCGCAGGTCGGGAGCCGGTCAGCGACCCGGGTCCGCGGGCGGTGACGGGGATTCGCTGACGGAGACAGGATTGAGGCTGTCGTTTTTCCGCAGCGCCGCCGCGGCCGCCGTTCCGAGGGTGAACAAAGGAGGGAAACAACGGGGGCAGGCGCATATAATGGGGCGGATCGTCGACGTTGCACGCCTCATTTTCCCACCGCTCTGATGTGCCGTGCCAGCCGCCCGAATTCGCCGCTAGAATGACGGCATGAGGTATCTTGCAGAGATCGCCCTCGCAATCCTTATCACGATCGCTGCTGATGGCGGCATTTACACCTATGCCTTTCATGAACGGCCGCAGCCGCTGTGGGTGTGCGGCTTCAGGTACGTAGGGCAGAGAGAAAAAGAGGCGGCGGACGCTCGTTTCGAGAGCCACGCAATCGGCGCTGCGGCGATCTTTGTAAACGGCGCTGCGTTCACGTCCATCTGTGCGACTCTGAACCGTCGCCGGCGCGACAAGGAACAGCTCGCCGGCCATTGAGCGTTCCAAACTTCCGTGCCAATCGGCGAAATTCGCTTTTCAAACCCGGACACTACCAGAAGAGCCTCGCTGAGAAAGCCGATCGACGACCGGTCAGCGTGGCTCAGCGATCGGCTTGCGGTGTGCCGGGTGCCACCAGCGGTTCGCCCTCCCCATCCTTCAAGAGACCGCTAGACGTGCCTGCGATCGCCTTGCTCTTGGCTTGGGGGCGTTTGTGCGGCGCCTGGGAGGGCCGGTTTGGGGAGGTAGGCCGCTTCGTACCGGGCCAGGTTGAGGGCGTTGACGGTGTCGGGAAGGTCCGGCGGGTTGGCGCGCTGCCGCGTCGAAGCGGAACGCGGACGTCAGGTCGCCGAACGTCTTGCGGCGCCAGTCGCTGATGTTCGGCTCGCGGACGCCGGTGAATTTCTCCAGGAACTGCAGCACCGACGTGTGGTCGAAGGGCTGGCTGCACACCCAGCCGCCGGCCGTCCAGGGCGAGACGATGATGCACGGGACGCGGAAGCCGGCGCCGATCGGCAGGCCCTTCACGAACTCCTCCGGCGTGCCGGGCGGCGGGACCGGCGGGGCGACGTGATCGAAGATGCCGTCGTTCTCGTCGTAGTTGAGAATGAACGCGGTCTTCGCCCAGACCTCCGGGTTGGCCGCGATCGCGTCGATCTTGCTGGCGACGAACGCCGCGCCGGCGGCCGGCATGTAGTCCGGGTGCTCGGACTGAGTGCTCGTCGGAATGATCCACGACACCGTCGGCAAGTTGTCGTTGATCGCGTCGTATTCGAACTTGCCCTCGCGGCTCGCGGACCATGCCCCGGTTGTACAAAGGCGAATCCCGGTCGGCCTGTTGGAAGGCCTTGAAATTCTCGAGCATGTTGCAGCCGTAGTTGTCCTGCTGCTGATAGACTTTCCAGCTCACGCCCGCCTTCTCCAGCCGCTCGGCGTACGTGGTCCAGCGAAACCCTCCGGCGGACCATGTGGTTGCTCGTCATCGGCCGCCGCCTGTCCCGTCCGGATCGATCGTGCCGGTCATCCAGTACATGCGGTTCGGCCACGTCGGGCCCATCACGGAGCAGTGGTAGGCGTCGCAGATCGTGAACGCCTCGGCCAGGGCGAACTGGAACGGGATGTCGGCCCGCGTGTGGTAGCCCATGACGTAGGGCGCCTTGTCGCCCTCGGCCTTGCGGTGGGCCGGCAGCCAGTTGTCCATCTTGCCGCCGTTCCACGAGTCGTGCTGCACCGCCCAGGCGTGGCTGGTCGAAGGGATCTTCTGCGCGCTGGTCGTGCGGGTGTCCAGATGGAACGGCAGCAGGTAGCCGTCCGGGTTCTTGCGGATCGGGCTGGTAGAAGACCGATCGCCCGTTCGGCAGCTTCAGCGCCGTCGGGTCGTCGAAGCCGCGGACGCCGGCCAGCGTGCCGAAGTAGTGGTCGAAGGAGCGGTTCTCCTGCATCAGCAGCACGACGTGCTTGATGTCGCGCAACGACCCGCGGCTTGGCGGAGCCTGCGCCAGGCGCGCCGCACGTTGGGCGGCATCAGGGCGGCTGCGGTGGCGGCCGCGATCCCGGCGGCCGAACCGAGGAGGCGGCGGCGGGTCAAAGTGAGGGAATTGAGGTCGTCGGTGTGCTGGTTCATCAGGTGCTTTCGTCGCTACGGCAGGTCGGTTGTTCTGAGATTGACGCCGTCTGGGAGAATGACATCCGCGTGGGGGATTTCATTGTACTGTTTCAAGAACGGGGACGGCAAAGGGGGAAGACGCCGGTCGCGAGGCTGCTGCCGGTCACGAGGAGGTTCACCGCCGAGGAGCGCCGAGCGGCAATCGAGAGAATCAAGACGGTGGGAAAGGCTTGAGCCTTGGCGGCGTCACCCTCCGCGACTTGATGAAGGCCGGACCGATCGGGGGGCTCACCAGGGCGCTTCCATCATGTCGACGACCTGGCGGGCCATTTTGTCGATGGCTTCCTGGGTGCCGGTCGCCAGCGATTGGCCGAGCTCGGGTGCGAATTCGCCGCTCGCAAAGAGCCGCGTCACTTCCGGCTCAATCGAGACCTTGTTCTGGGCGAGGATGCGGCCCGTGCGCAGGTCCTCCCACGTGACTTCGACGGCGTATTGGACCTGCAGCTCGCGCGGCGTCGTTTTGGGCCGTCGTGCCCAGAACACTTTTGTGGATATTCTTGATCTTCATCGTCAGCTTGGTGTCGGCCCCCTCATCCTTGGAAAGCCGAAAGGGGGTCCGCTGCTGGATCTGCTTTTGGACCGCTTCGGTGAGCTGGAATTCCGGGCCGCGGCGGAAATCCACCGAAGTGGCGATTGGCACGTAGACGGTCTGGACGTTGTGCTGAAAGGCATTTCCGATCGTGTAGCCGCAGCCGCTGGCGGCCAGGCCGGCTACTGCGGCAACGAGCAAAGACGAGAGAGTGGCGAGTGGCGAGTGGCGAGTGGCGAGTCGAGACGGCGCACGAAGCGTGTCCCCATCCTTTCTCGCCACTCGCCACGCGCCGCTCGCCACTTTTTGTGCTTCCTTCAGTCATTCCCGGCCGTTCGCGATCGAAACGTCATGCGAGTCTACATCCGAGAGGGATTGGACCCGTCGTCGCTGACGGGGACATGCCTGGGCTGCTTGCCCGGCTCGTCGAAGACGTTCGGCTCGCCGCCGGCCGATCCGGCGAGCTTGTCCTCATACTTGGTGTGCGGAATATCGATTTTGTCCTCGGGCTTGATCTTCGCCAGCTCTTCGCGGGCCATGCGGGCGTAATCGGTATTGGGGAACTTCTGGATGACCTCCTTGCAGTAGATGGCGATGGCCTTCGGTTTTCCCTTGCTCTTCCAGAACTTGACGTCGGCCCAGATCTGGGCGGCTTTTGCCACCTCGATTTTCTGCAGATCGGCCTGCATCCGCGCCTCGGTCCGGACGGTTCGGGTACAGGCGGAGCGTGGCCTGCATGAGTTTCTTGGCCTCGTCGAGCTCGGTGCCGCCATATTCGGGCCCTTGATAACACATCAGCTTGCAGTGTGCGCCCAGGACGAACGCGTTCTCGAGATGCCGGCTCTTGTGAAACTCTTTCCGCAAGAGGTCATACAGGTGATCGGCTTCGACATAGTCCCCTTTTTTGAGGTAATAGCTGGCCGACAGCATCAAGGCGTCGGCGGCCAGCGGGCCGGTCGGATCGTTGAGCCAGATCGACTTGAGCGCGTCGAGCGCCCGTCCCTGCGTGTCGAACCACGGACGCGTCTTGTCGGTGAAATTCGGCAAGATGGGGACCGTGTAGGTGATGCCTGACGGCTCCTTGTAATTGATCGTCGGCGGCGGCGTCGACGGACGGGTTCGTCGAAGTTCACCGGCTGGACCTGGCTGGGCGTAATGACCTTGGGGAAGCCGAGCCAGATCTGCCGCGATCTCGAACTTGCGACGGCTGATGTCGTCGAGGTACCGCGTCGACGTGTATTCCTTGATCACCAGGCTGTACTGGTCTTCCGCGTCGGCAAAGAGTCGTTGGAAGTAGTAGCATTCGCCGGACATGAAGACCGCGTCTTCGCGGATCGGATAGTCCTTGTACTTCTCGGCGACCTCTTTCCAGAAGACTTTTTCGGCCGCTTTGTATTTCTTCTCCTTCATCAAGGCCTCGGCCGGTGGTAGGCTGGCCATCGCCTCGGGCGGATTGACGAAGTGGACCTTTTTCTTCGTTTCGTCCTTGCCTACGCCGGCCGCCTTGAGGAACCGTTCCATCGGTCCCTGCACGTCGTCCGTGTTGGTCATCTGTTGAATCTGCTGCTTCGTCGTTGGCCTGCAAGGCCGACGCGTCGATGCCCGTTTTGCACCCGGCAAGCGCCGTGCAAAGCAGGAGGCGGCCACGCACGAGCGCGCAGGCTCTCCCCACGGCCCATTTCCCGCGCCGACGCCGAACAGGAAGGCAAATCGTCATCCGTGACTGCTTTTGAGGAAAGGAAAGCGACGAACTCGTGGAAGGGAGGGAGCGATTCCGCGTTTCACTTTCTTCAAGTCGAAATGTAACGGAGCATCTTAGGCGGGTGTCCGAGGGCGTGCGAGACGGCCGCCGTCACGACTTGCCGGGCTTCTCGCAACTGGCGCGGTCGAGAGCGCCAGACGCTCGACGACCGCGCCGGACTCGTCAGACAACCGTCGCAAGACGGCGACCGTTCCCGCCGAGACGGGTTCTCCAGCAATTGACTCCTGTGCACAATTTGGACAGATCAGGCCCCCCTGCTCGACCGAGAACAGCCACGAACCCGCGCCGTCGGCCGCACGTCGGCAATTGACGCAGACGTCGAGGGCGGGTAACTGGCCAATCTCGCGTAAGATGGCAAGCTCAAAGCGAATGGTGGCGACTTTCGGATTGGCCTCCTGGAGGCGGGTCAAGGCGTCAATGGATTCCTGGTAAAGCTGCGGATGTGGGTCGGCTTCCTCCGTCAAACCGGAGAGAAGCTCAGCGACATAGTATCCGCCGTAAAACCGGTCGAGCTCCCGGCCGCTCGGTTTAAATCTCGACGTGAGCTGCGCTTCCGTCAATATGTCGAGTCCGGGCGAAGATTTGCGGAGGAAGACTATCCGACACTGTGCAAGCAGGTCAAGAGCAGCCTCGAACGGCCCTTTGAGCCGTTTGCCCCCCTTCGCCAAAGCCGACATTCTCCCGAAATCGCGGGTAAAGAATGTCACCACGCGGCTGCTCTCGCTGAAGTCAGCCAGGCGGATGATGACGGCTTCCGTCTTCTCCATCGACATCGGTAAGGGTCCAGGCTGCCGCGCGTGCCTGCAAGCTCTTCGCGGCACTCACTTTGTTGACGAGTGGTTTGGCCGTGGAGCACGCGGGACGTAAGATTGGAAGCTCAAGTGTATTCTCGAATTCGTTTTTCGTCATGCGTCATCTGTGAATCAAGAGGCGTGTCGGCCGGGGGAACTGATCGATGAAAGGCCCGGGAGTGCGGCTCGACCTGGACGTCCGCCGCGTCTGGCGATGCCCGGCTTGCGGCCGGGAAACTCGTTCGGAGGGGAAGGTCGTCATGCGACTGTGCGGCTGCACCAAAGAGGGGATCGCCATGCGGCTCATGGAATTGCCGCGCCCTAAGCCCATCGTCCGCGTGCCCCCGCCGCCGAGTGCGGACGCGGACATTCCCGAGCTGGCCGATTTCCCGACCGATATTCCGGTCAACCCTCCGCCGCAGCGGGCGCCCGCGGAAAGCCCCGAAGCGCGACAAGAACCTTCCGACAACGAACAAGAACCTTCCGACAACGATCAAGAACCTTCCGACAACGAAGCAGGAAGCACGAACACGGATGAATAAGCGTGTCAAAGGCCTGGGTTCAGTCCAAAGTCCAAGGTCCAACGTCCAAGGTCGAAGAGGCCGGCTCCCGCCATCTTGGATTTCTGACCTTGGACCTGGAACTTTGGACCTTGGACCTTAATCAAAAATGGCCTCTTCCGACATCATCATCCGCGGGGCGCACGAACATAACCTCCGCAACGTCAACCTGCGGATTCCGCGAAACCGGCTGATCTGCATGACGGGGGTGAGCGGCTCCGGCAAGAGCTCGCTCGCTTTCGACACCCTGTATGCCGAGGGGCAACGCCGGTACGTCGAGTCGCTTTCCAGCTACGCCCGGCAATTCCTCGGCCAGATGCCCAAGCCGGAGGTCGATTCGGTCGCCGGACTGGCCCCGTCGATCTCGATTCAGCAGAAGGCCGGCGGCCGAAACCCGCGGAGCACCGTCGGAACGATCACCGAGATTTACGACTATCTGCGGGTGCTGTTCGCCCGCGTGGGCACCGGGTTCTGCGCGAAGTGCGGCCGGCAAATCACTGCCCAGACCGTCGAGCAGATTATCGAGCACGTCGCACGGATCCCCGCCGGAACGCGCATGCAGCTCCTGGCCCCGGTGATCCAGCAGCAGAAAGGAGAATATCAGGACCTGTTCGACGACCTGCGGCGGCAGGGCTTTTTGCGTGCCCGCGTCGACGGCCGACTGGTCCAACTCGCTGACAGCCTGCATCTCGACCGGCAGATGCGCCACACCATCGAGGTCGTGGTTGATCGCCTCGTGGCGGGAAGCGTCTCGCGCACGCGGCTCACGGATTCGATCGAAGCGGCCCTGAAACTCTCCAGCGGAACGCTCGTCGTGACCCAGGAGGCGGCCGCCGCGTCTTGCTGCCGCCCAACGCTCGGCAGCGCTGCCGGCAAGAGAGAGCGAAGGAGGCCGGCGGCACGACCGAGACGCGCTATAGCTCGCAGTACGCCTGCATGCACTGCGGGATCAGCTACGAACCCCCAAGCCCGCAGCTTTTCAGCTTCAACAGTCCGCAGGGAATGTGCCCGCGATGCAACGGGCTGGGCATGCGGCACGATTTCCTGCTCGACCGGCTGATCCCCGACGACGGACGCTCGCTGTGGCAAGGAGCGGTCGATGTTTTGGGGCCGATCGCCAAGATCGGACGCTGGCGGAGGCACATTTACAAGGGGGTCGCCAACTCGATCGAGAAAGACGTCGGCCTGCCGGAGGAGACGCTGCTCAAGACCCCCTGGCGCGATCTGCCCGAGGCCGCGCGGCAACAGTTTCTGTACGGCACGGGCGATCGCCACATCACGTTCGCCTGGCGCATGTCCCGGCGGCGTGTGGAAGCACGGCGGCACCTACGACGGCCTGATCGCCGATCTCTTGGAAAGCTATCGCAAAGCCAAGAACGTGATGCGCCGACGGCAGCTCGAAAAATACATGGAGTTCGTCCCCTGCACCGAGTGCGGCGGAACACGGCTCAACGCGCAGGCCCGCAGCGTCCGCATGACGTCGAGCAGCGTCCGCTATGCCGCGGGCGGGAAAACCGGCTTCGCGGAGCCTGCCGGAAGTCTGCCGCGCTCGAGCATCGCGGAGGCCTTTGCCTACTTTGAATCGCTCGACCTCGACGAGACGCGGCAACTGATCGCGGCCGAAGCGCTGAAGGAGATTCGCGGCCGGCTCGGGTTTCTGCTGCGCTGCGGCCTCGATTACCTCACGCTCGACCGCAGTGCGCCGACGCTCTCCGGCGGCGAAAGCCAGCGGATTCGCCTGGCGGCTCAGATTGGCTGTGGCCTGGTCGGAGTGGTCTACATTCTGGACGAGCCGTCAATCGGCCTGCACGCCCGCGACAACGCCCTCTTGCTCGACAGCCTGAAGAACCTCCGCGACCAGGGAAACACCGTCATCGTTGTCGAGCACGACGAGGAGACGATGCGCGAAGCCGACCACATCGTCGATTTCGGTCCCGGCCCCGGAGTGCGCGGCGGGGAGATCGTGGCGGAAGGGACCATCGACGACCTGCGCAAAGAGCCCAAGAGCGTTACGGGCAAGTATCTCTCCGGCGAGTTGTCGATCGCCATCCCCGAGAAGCGCCGGCCGCGCGGCAAGAAGGCGCTCAAGATCATCGGCGCCCGGCATCATAACCTGCGAAACGTCGACGTCGCCTTTCCCCTGGAGACGTTTCTGTGCGTCACCGGGGTCAGCGGCTCGGGCAAAAGCTCGCTCGTCAACGACATCTTGTGGGAAGCGCTCAACCGGGATTTGAACAAGGGAAAGGGCCACCCCGGGACGCACACGCGGATCACCGGGCTGGAGCATCTCGACAAGGCGATCAACATCGACCAGTCGCCCATCGGCCGCACGCCTCGCTCCAATCCGGCCACGTACGTCAAGCTGTTTGACCTGATCCGCGACCTGTTCGCCCAGTTGCCCGAGTCGAAAATGCGCGGCTTCAAGCCGGGACGCTTCAGCTTCAACGTTGCCGGCGGCCGGTGCGAGGCGTGCGAGGGACGCGGCGCCAACCGGCTCGAAATGGACTTTCTCGCCGACGTTTGGGTGACCTGCCCGGTGTGCCAGGGACACCGCTTCACACGAGAGACGCTCGAAGTCCGCTACAAAGGGGCCAGCATCGCCGACGTTTTGGAAATGGACGTGCAGGAGGCGCTCGAGCACTTCAAGAACATTCCCCCCATCGCCAGTTTGCTCCAGACGCTGCACGACGTGGGGCTCGATTACATCAAGCTCGGCCAGCCGTCGCCGACTCTCTCCGGCGGAGAAGCGCAGCGGATCAAGCTGGCCCGCGAGCTGGGCAAGCGGTCGACCGGACGCACGCTGTACCTTTTAGACGAACCGACGACCGGCCTGCATTTCGCCGACATCGACAAGCTGCTGGAGGTGCTGCACGGATTCGTGGACGCCGGCAACACGGTGATCGTCGTCGAGCACAATCTCGATGTCCTGAAGACGGCCGATTGGATCATCGACCTGGGCCCCGAGGGAGGAGCCGGCGGAGGCGTGGTCGTCGTCGAAGGGACGCCGGAAGAGGTCGCCGCCTGTGCCGATTCGTACACGGGGGAATCGCTGCGGACGGTTCTTCCCGGTTACGCCAAGGGTGGTGCGGGCATCTCGGCGGAACGAGGCATGCAGGGAGCCCGCAGCGCAAAGGAAAAGGGCAGTCGGCAGGCCCGCACGACAAGAAAAAAAACGGCGGGAATCACCGCCCGCTCGGTCCCCGCGGGGCGGTGGCAATTCGCCGATGAGGGGCGATTCGCCGACCAGACCGACGGCAATGGCCAGGCCGGCGGCGGTTCCTCCAACGAGATCGTGATTCGCGGTGCGGCCCAGCACAATCTGCAGCACGTCGACGTCGATGTTCCGCGCGAGAAAATGAGCGTCTTCTGCGGTCCCAGCGGCAGCGGCAAGACGTCGCTCGCGATGGACACCCTCTACGCCGAGGGTCAGCGGCGGTACGTCGAGTCGCTTTCCGCCTACGCTCGCCAGTTCCTGGGCCAGATGCCCAAGCCGAGAGTCGAGCACATCCACGGCCTGTCGCCGGCCATCGCGATCGAGCAAAAGGCGGCCGGCCACTCGCCGCGCTCCACCGTCGGCACGGTGACCGAGATCTACGACTACCTGCGGATCCTCTACGCCCGGCTTGGAAAGCTCTATTGCCCCGAGTGTGGCATCCCCGTCGAGACCCAAACCTCCGACCAGATCGTCGACAAGATTCTCGCCCTGCCTCCGGCGTCGCGGTTGATTCTCCTGGCGCCGCAGGAAGTCGCAGTGGGACAGAGTTACGACACCCTTTGGCAGCGGGTGCAGCTCCAGGGATTCCTGCGCGTGCGCATCGATGGGAAGACTTACCGGCTGGAAGACGTGCCGCAGATCGACCGCCGCCGAAAGCATGCTGTCGAGATCGTCGTCGACCGGATCGCCGTCGATCCCAAGGGCCGGTCGCGAATCGCCGGTTCGGTCGAAACGGCCCTCGATTTGGGCCGCGGGGCGATCTTCGTCGCCCGCGCGGACGACTCGCTCCCCGAAGAGGAATGGATCGTCGACCGGTACAGCCTCCACTTCGCCTGCCATCAGTGCGGGCGCAGCTTCGAGGAACTGACGCCCAACAGCTTCTCGTTCAACAGTCCGCTGGGATGGTGCCCGGCTTGCGAAGGATTGGGGACCGAGCAAGGCACGAATCTCACCGCCCTGATCGCCGATTCCAAGCGCACGCTCCGCGAAGGGGCGATTGCCGCGTGGCCAAACCCCGCGACGAATGCGCTCTTCGCGCACATGCTCGAGGCCTGGGCGCGGCAGCTCAAGGTCCCGCTCGACGTGCCGTTCGAACGCCTCGATCCCGGACAACAGCGTCTCGTGCTGCACGGCTCGGGCGACCGTTGGATCGCCTACGGAAAAAAGGGGGAGTGGAAATTCCAGTACAAGGGTCTCTTCCCCGCGATCGAAGAGGCCTCCCGCGTCTCGTATGCCTATCGGCAAAGACTGCACGAGCTCGTGGGAGAAGTCCCTTGCTCGTGGTGCGGCGGGAGCCGTCTCCGAGCCGACGCGGCGAACGTCCGCTTCCTCGACAAGACGATTCATCAGCTCTGCTCGCTCCCTTTGGGCGAATCGCTTGTGTTTCTGAAGTCGGTGAAACTCTCGACGGCCGATCGCAAGATCGCGGGCGACTTGCTCAATGAGGCCACCAACCGGCTGTCGTTCCTGGTCGACGTCGGGTTGGAGTACCTCACGCTCGCCCGTCCCTTGCCGACTCTCTCCGGCGGAGAGACCCAGCGCATCCGGCTGGCCGGACAGATCGGCCGTGCCCTGACGGGCGTTCTGTATGTTCTCGACGAGCCGACGATCGGCCTGCATCCCCGCGACAACAACCGGCTGCTGGAAGCGCTCCGGCGGCTGCGCGATCTGGGCAACACGGTCGTTCTGGTCGAGCACGATCGCGAGGTCCTCGCCGCGGCCGACCGTCTCTACGATTTCGGTCCGGGGGCCGGCCGCTTCGGCGGGACCATCACCGCGCAAGGAACGCCGAAGGAACTCGCGCGGGCCTCCGCCTCGCTCACCGGGCAATATCTCTCGGGCCGCAAAGAAATCCCCATTCCCAACATGCGGCGCATGAAAGCGGGCGGCGACTGCGACGTGCCCCCCGGCGGAGGCTGGATCGAGTTGTTGGGCGCGCGGCAGCACAATTTGCACGACGTCGATTTGCGGTTGCCGCTGGGGACCTTCACCTGCGTCACGGGCGTGTCCGGCTCGGGGAAAAGCTCACTGATTGAAGACACCCTGGCGAGGGCCGTCGCGAAGAGACTGAACCGTGCCACCGATCCGCCCGGACCGCACGCCGAGATTCGCGGACTCGAACAGATCAACAAGGTGATCGTCGTCGACCAGCAGCCGCTGGGGAACACGCCCGCGTCGAACCCGGCGACTTACACCGGCGTCTTCGATTCGATCCGCGAGCTTTTCGCCCGCCTGCCGGAGGCGCGGGTCCGCGGATACCAGCCGGCCCGGTTCAGCTTCAATCGGCCGGGAGGCCGCTGCGACGACTGCGAGGGGAACGGGCAGAAGTGCATCCAGATGCACTTTCTGCCCGACGTTTGGGTCGAGTGCGAGACGTGCCACGGCAAGCGGTACAACCGGGAGACCCTTTCCGTCACGTATCGCGGCCATTCGATCGCCGAGGTCCTCGAAATGCCGATCGGGCAGGCGTACGAGCTTTTCGAGAACATCCCCCGCATTCGCCGTTACCTGGCCACGCTGTGCGCGATCGGCCTCGATTATCTCACGCTGGGCCAGCCCGCGCCGACGCTCTCCGGTGGTGAAGCGCAGCGGGTGAAGCTCGCCGCCGAATTGGCTCGGCCCGACACCGGCAAAACGCTGTACATCCTGGATGAGCCGACCACGGGACTTCATTTCGACGACATCGACAAGCTACTGAAGGTCCTCAACAGCCTCGTCGAACAGGGGAACACCGTCGTCGTCATTGAACACAATCTCGACGTGATCAAGACGGCCGACTGGATCGTCGACCTGGGTCCCGAGGCGGGGGATGACGGCGGCCGGATCGTTGCCGTCGGAACGCCCGAAGAGGTCGTCGCCCAGGCGCGGAAGGTGCGGAAGACCAACGGCCACCGCGAGGGGCTGCCGATGCGTTCCTACACCGGCGAGATGCTGGCCCCGGTGCTCGAAGCCGGCGCGCGGGCCGAGCGGCAGGTTTTTCAGCGCCGCGGAGGCGGAGAAGAAACGCGCGGGCGACATCGACTTGCGCGAGGTCGGCCGCGACGCCAAGATGCCCTGGCAGACCGACGGCCGCCGTTGGCACACCATCGACCGAGTGGCCCACAACGGCAAAGCGTGCCGCTGGGAAGGGGCCGCGTTGGCAAACGTCGTCGACGCAATCGAGGCCCGGCCTGGCTTCCTGCCGGCCAACTGGAACGACCGGTCGGTCGTCGAGATCACCGGAGAAAATCGGACGGGAGTCTGGTTCCTGCACGCCCTCACCGGCGACGAATGGCTCTTAACTCTCAAGTTCCGCGTACCGAAGCGAACGTTCGACGAAGACGCCCTGCGGCTACAGCTCGATTTGAAGTCGCTGGACGACCTCGACGAGCTGCCGATTTACGGACGTTCGGAACGCGTGCGGATCCGGAACGTCAAAGGTCCCTGGCAAGAGGTGACGGTCACGGTCCACTGGCTGCGCGAGATCGAAACGCCCGCGTTCGACCGCTTCCTCGCGCGGGCCTGCGACGCCTTCCAGGCCGAGATCAACCGCGAAAAACTCAACCCGGCCGATTTGACCCCCTGGAAGGTGCTGGGCCGCAAATGGCACCTGTCGCGCAAAGGTTTCCCCAGCGCCAAGCGCATCCGATGGGAACCGGAGCTTTTGGAGCGGCTGCTCGATCTGCTCGCATCGGTCCGGCCACAGGTTGAGATCGACTGGGGAAACAAGCAGGTCGTCTATTTCCGCAGCCAAGCCACGCAGGAGGTGTGGGCCGCGGTCCACACCAAGCGCCGACACGGCGTCGACTTGTCGCTTTTCAATGAAGCGGGCCGCGTCGCCCTGGGCCGCATTGCCGAATTGGGCAGCGAGCGGGAAATTGCCCAGCACCGCAGCGGCCGCGACCAAATCGGCATCCGCTTCGACAGGCCGGAACAACTTGCGAACAAGTCGCTCGCGGCGTTCCTGAAGGAGCATGCGGGCTTTTAAGATCAGCCGTGCAACCTCGTCTTTCTGAGGGGACTGGCAAGGCGGTCCGTACGCTTCTTTCGCAGGCAGGGCGCTCCGAATGGTCCGAGACGGCATGTGATTTGCGAAAATGCCGCTCGGGCGGTTGGACCGAGCCGGCCGGGTTTGAGTTCGTCGGACTGGCCGTCGCTGCCTGGGAGGAATTGTCATGCAAGATCGAGTGACGGGCGATGTCGGGCGCGGGGCCTGTGCGGGGCTCATTGCGACCCTCCCGATGACGGGGTTCATGCTCACCGCTCATCGAGCGCTGCCGGAGAACGAGCGGTACGCGCTGCCACCGGAGCAGATTACGGACGTGGTCCTGAAGCGCGTCGGTGTCGAGGCTCCTCCGATTGGCGGGCCCAGGCACATGTTGGCAACCGGCGCGGCCCATTTTGCCTACGGGGCGATTGCAGGCGGTCTCTATGGGGGCGCGTTCGGGCGGAAAGCGGGTCCCGTGTCGGGTGTGCTGTATGGGTTGAGCGTTTGGGCCGGCAGCTATCTTGGGCTGCTCCCCAGCCAGAACATCCTCAAGCCGGCGACTCAACATCCGTGGCGGCGAAATGTCCTGATGATCGCTGCGCACGTCGTGTGGGGCGCGACGACGGGGACGACGCTCCACATGCTCAAGAACGCCGCTCGCCAGAAAAGGCAACGGGCTTAACTCGCGTGCAGATGCTCGTGAACGCGGTCCTCGCGCCTGCGCTCTTTCAGGCCTGCGCGGCGAAGCCGCAGCGAGTCGCGCGTCATGCCCCGCTTCGAGCGGGCGGCGATGAAGTCGAGCAACCGCCGGCCTGCGTCGCTGCAGATGTAGCCGGAGAGGTACTCGATGGCCTCGTGGTGGCCCTTTCCCGAGCGGTAGATGACGCGAAAGGCCGCCTTGATCTCGGTCCGTTCGAGGGCCGACAGCTGCGCTCGGATCATGCCCACTCGGTTCTCGCCGACGACGGCCCCCTCGCGGTCGGTCATGAAGAAGGGAGGAACGTCCTGGACGATCTTGGCCAGTCCACTCACCATGGCCAGCTCTCCGATCCGCACGAATTGATGAATGGCGGCGTTGCCCGAGATCACCGCGCGGGATCCGACTTGCACGTAACCCCCCAGCACGGCCCCGCTGACGATCGTCACGTCGTCGCCGATCTGGCAGTTATGTCCCACATGGCTGTTGGTCATCAGCAGGCAGTGGCATCCGACGATCGTCTGCGAGCCCGGAGCCGTTCCGCGATGGATCGTGGCCCCTTCCCGGACGGTGCATCCCTCGCCCAGCCGGCAATAAGTCTGTCCGCCGTCGTAGGCATGGTCTTGCGGGAGATCGCCGATGACGGCATGCGAGTGAATCCGGCAATTCGCGCCGATCTCAGTGTTCCCCAGGACGACCGCCGAGGCGGCGACATGGCAGCCTGCCCCGATGCACACCGGCCCGTCGATCACGACGTACGGTCCGATGGTCGCCGTGGCGTCGATGTTCGCTTGCGGATCGATGATCGCGGTCGAATGGATGGTCATGAGGGTTCCCGGCAAAGACGACGGCAAGCCTGTAGCTTGCTTCATGGGTCGAGGCGACGTGAGAGGTCCAATCAACGGTCAGCAGACGCCATGTCCGTTGCCGAGGAGCGAAAACGAGGGTTGATTTTCATTCTCGGTGACAGGCGAATCGTCGGTGAATTGGCCGTTGCGGTCAATCGCAGTTCCGGCCGGCTGCGTTGCCCGCCAGCCAGGGCGCGGCCGAACTATAAACGAGGCAACGCAAGCGTGTTAAGACTTGCGATTGTCCGTCGATCCGTTTATCGTCCGTGCAGGTAAAGGACAATTCATGCCACGGCAACCGCCCGCAGTGGGTCAAGCTTGTTACGGCGTGATGTTTTAGGGGAGGCCATACGTGGCTAAGAAACTGTACGTTGGAAACTTGTCGTACGACACGTCCGAGAGTGATTTGCGCAAGATGTTCGAGGAGCACGGGACGGTCGAATCGGCCCAGATCATCATGGATCGGGACACGGGCCGCTCCAAAGGCTTCGCTTTTGTCGAAATGTCGAGCGATCAGGAAGCCCAGGCGGCCATCAACGCCTTGAACGGTCGGGAATCGGGCGGACGTGCGCTGACGGTCAATGAAGCCCGTCCACGGGAAGACCGGGGAGGCGGACGATCCGGCGGCGGACGGCCGGGGGGCGGCCGAGGCGGATACGGCGGCGGTGGCGGCGGAAGGCGCGTATTAGAGCGCTTGCTCTCCAAACAGAGCGGGCAAAGGGAAGCGTCGGTTTTGGATGGCAATTGCCTTTTCGCGGAGAACCTCAACAGGCTGCCGCTGAACTTCCGGCCATTTTGGGCTCAGGGCCGTTGCTTGGAGCGGCCCCTGGCCTCAACAAATGCCCTTCAAAGCCGTGCCCTTAAAAGCCCTGGGTGCGGCGTTCCGATTTGATAGCGCTTGTTTCACCAAGAATGCTGGCGTACGGCTCGACCGTCACGCAGCCGCGGTTCTAACGGGCGCACGACGTATCGAACTTGTGACCGCAATCGCAGGTCGACTTGCGAATGTGCAGTTCGGCTCGGCAACGCGGGCAGCGCTTATGCCATGGACTGAGGGCCAACGGATTCGGAGCCTTAACCTTCGGCTCGCGTCTCTTCGCCGCTTTGAGGCGATTCATCCGGCGTCCGTCCGCCTGTTGCTGAGCGCACTGGGGGTGGATTCCACCGCGCGAGTAGCTCGTCGTCCCACAGACAGGGCACAGCGGCCGCGGGGTCGTGTGCATTTGAAGAAGAGGGACGGGCATTCTGTTATCAGTCATGGAGACGCTCCAGTAATCGCGGGTCGTGCCCCTCCCCGAGACGTTTGTTCACTCAAGCGAGCACATCGTCATGGCCCATCGTTTCATGGGTTCGAGGCACTGCGGACTCCATTGCAAATGCCCATGAACTCACATCATACACACAAACCGACCCGCGGTCCATTGGCTGCCGGAACTGCTGCTCTCATTGGCAGTCAGGATTGCAGAGTCCGGCTGGCCGCTTAATCGGCGGATTCGGCACAACTGGAATCGCCGTGCCCGACAAGCGCGCCCATCGTGGACCGCATCCCGATGACGAGCGGCTCTTCGGGCCGGAGGCGTGGCCGCGGTTGCGGGAGGCGGTGAGCGATCTCTCGTGGCTGCTGGGCCGTGGATATGCCTCCGTTTCGGCGTTGAAGGTCGTCGGTGACCGTTATGCGCTCGATCAACGGCAGCGGATCGCCGTGGGGCGGTGTGCGTGCTCGGAGGAAGCACGCCTGCGCCGTGCCCGGTCACGGGTCGAATTGGGCCAGCTCACCGCGCAAGTCCTGTGGGTTGACGGATATAACGTGCTGACTTCGATCGAGGCGGCCTTGGCCGGGGGAGTGATCCTAGGCGCCCGCGATGGCTGCTTTCGCGACATGGCCAGCGTCCACGGAACCTGGCGCAAGGTCCAGGAGACGGTTCCGGCCGTCGAGATCGTCGGACGGTTTCTGGCCGAACTTCGCGTTTCAGGTGCTGTCTGGTATCTGGACAGTCCAGTTTCCAACAGCGGGCGGCTCAAAACCATGCTACGGAAGACTGCCGTGGAGCATGGCTGGTCGTGGGACGTCGAGCTGGTTCCCAACCCGGACAAGATCTTGTCCCAGACGGATCATTGGGTGGCGACTGCCGACAGCGGCATTCTTGACGACTGCCGCCGATGGGTGAATCTGGCCCGCGCGGTGATCGAGCAGGTTGTTCCGGCCGCGAACATCGTCCAATTGTCCGCGCTCAGTTCCGATTCTTCGCGGTTTTAGCCCCCTCGCCTTTCACACGGTTCATGAACCAGCGCGGGAAACGCCCCAGAACGGCGGTTCCAACTGTGGACCGCGGGCCGTCGGCGGCGCCCGTTTGCCCATCGGCGTTGAGCCGGTCGATTTCCGCCGCGACCTGGGCAAGCGAGCTTACTAGGAAGGTCTTGGTCGACAACCGCACACCGAACGTCTCTTGAATCTTGCTGATGGCCCGCATCCCGAGCAGCGAATGACCTCCCAGCTCAAAAAAGTTGTCGATTCGATCGACCTCCCTGATTTCGAGGAGCGTTTGCCACAACTCGACCAACTGCCGCTCGGTCGGCGTGCGGGGAGGCGTCCGCTTTCTCGCGGCGCCGTCGCGGCACGGGCGGATGCTCGGCTTGGGGAGCGCCCGACGATCGACTTTGCCGCTGGGCGTCATCGGCAGCTCGTTCAGCGGCTCGAATAGCGAGGGAACCATGAATTCCGGCAACCGCTCAACCACGAATTCGCGGAGCGCGTCGCTGCAGAATCCATTCGACGATTTGGGCACGACATAGGCCACCAGCCGTTTGCCTCCCGCGGCGTCGTCCTGCGGGTGCACGACCGCCTTGCGGACCAACGCGTTCGATTCGAGCACCGCTTCGATCTCACCCAGCTCGATGCGGTGCCCGCGGATTTTCACCTGGTCGTCAAATCGCCCCAGGAACTCGACGACTCCGTCGGACTGCAGCCGCACGAGATCGCCAGTCCGGTAAACCGTGCCGTGACCGTTTTGCAGAAAGCGTGCTCGAGTCAAGTCTGGCCGATTCAAATACCCGCGGCCGACGCCATCGCCGCCGATCAGAAGCTCGCCGGGGACCCCCATCGGCAGCGGCCGCTGCCGATCGTCCACCACGTAAAGCTGCGTGTTGGCAATCGGCTTGCCGATCGGCACCGGGCCGCTGATGGTGGTCAGTTCGTGCATTGTCGACCAGACCGTCGTCTCGGTCGGGCCGTAGACGTTGAAGACGCGGCCCGGCACGATCGATCGCAGTTGGCGGGCCAACTCTTCGGACATCGCCTCGCCGCCCACGATCATCAGCTTGAGGTTGCCCATCGCCCGGCGGGCTGCGCGGAATCCCATGTCAACGAGGCCGCCCGGGAAGGCGTGCATTGAAAGTGCGTCACGCCGTGCCGCTCGATGAGCGTGGCAATATCGTCGGCGTCTTCGTCCAATTTCTCCGAGTTGGCGGCGAGCCTCAGTTCGTTCAGCTCTGGAAGGTGTTGGAGGATTTTGACGGCTGGCATTCCAAAATCAATCAGGCAGGCGATCTCGTCGACGCCGATCTCTTTCAGGCGCTCGACCGTCGCCAGGCAATGGGACTGCGTTCCGAACAGGCCGCCGGTCGTATAGTAGCGCTCGAACGCGAACTCCAAGAGATCGCTCAAGTCCGTATCTGAGATCGTGTCCAAGAATTGGTCGAGCGTCTGGCCCCCTTCATCGGACATCCGTTTGAAAGCCGGGAAATCCCACGCGGCTTCCCGCACAAGCGACAGCTCATTTTTCAAAAGCGCCTTCATCGGCTCCCGCACGGCATTTTTCACGGCCATTTCTTCCTGGCCGACGAGCGTCGGCACGAGGAGCGTCACGCGCCCCTCGCCCGAATGGCCCGATTCTTTCCAAGTCCGCCGATAAAGAGCGATGTTCTTCGCCACGGTCTCCACGGGCTGGCCCAGAAGTCGCGTCAAGACATTTGCGCCGATCTGGGCGGCGCAGCGAAATGTGTCGGGATGGCCGTCCGTCGTGATCCAGTTTGACGGCTCCGGGCCAAATGGGACGTTTGTCGCGTCGGCCTGAATATCGGGACGGATCGCGAAGCCATACTTGCCGGCAAATCGCGCCGCCTCGAGCAGCAATCGGTTTGGACCGCGCTCGGCGGCCTCCTCGCGGTCAGCGACATTTCGAAGGAACAGACTGAAGGCGATCTTCCGGCCCGGCTGTTTCGTAACATGAGCTTGCGGATGCGCCTTGCCGGATCCACGAAGCACCACCTGTGCTCCCCGCGTCAGTGTCCAAAACAGTTCAGGGACGGAAATGTCGAACGAAATGCTTGTCACCGCCAGCCAGGTCCCCGGCGGATCGTTGCCGAGCTGACGATCGATTGTCAGCAGGAAATTGTGGATGTTTCCGTGGGTGATCATGACCCCCTTGGGCCGCCCGGTCGAACCGGATGTGTACATGACATAGGCCACGTCGTCCGGCTCGATCGCGACGGAAGGAGCCTCGCAACTCAGGCCGTCCAACGCGTTTGGTCGATCGACGATGACCGCCTGCGAATTGACCGGTTCGAGCTGCTCCGCGCGACTTGCCTGCGTCAAAATGACGGCGGGGCCGGCGTCCTCGACCATGATCGCCAGGCGGTGCGGCGGATAGGCGGGATCCATCGGAACGTAAGCGGCGCCGGCTTTGAGCACGGCAAACAGACTGACGACCATCTCCACCGAACGATCCATGAGCACGCCGACCAGATCGCCCCTTTTCACTCCCCGCGCGATCAGCAGGTTCGCCAACTGATTGGCGCGGGCGTTGAGCTGACGATAGCTGACACATTCGCCGCGAAACACGACGGCCGTCGCATCGGGGGTCCGTTCGACCTGCGCTTCGAACATCCGCGGCAGGGAGGTCGGCTCGTAATCGACGCGCGTGTCGTCGTTCCAACGGTCGAGCACGGCCTGTTCGGAAGGCACGACGACCGCGACATCGGCCAGCACGGCATGCGGGTTCGTGCCGATCTGAGCCACCACGTGCGCCAACTCATCGGCGATCTTGGCCAAGAGCCGCTCGTCGACCGCGTCCGCATTCGCAACGAGCCCAATCTTCAGTTCGGAATGCGAAATCAAGAATGCCAGTTGGGCCTTAGGAAGGTCGACTGCATCGTCCAACGAATTCGACCAGACGGCCACGGCGACGTCGGAAACCTCCCGCAGCCTTTGGCGGTGCTCCTGCGTAATCTGGGGGTATCGCAACACGAGATCGCGTGTGTACGTTCCACGCTTCTCCAGCTCAGAGATCGCCGCTTCCGCGTACTGGACATGCTCGGTGAACGAACCGGGCCAGTTCAACCGGATCCGGAGCGGTACGGAGGTCGCGAAGTAAAGGGCCGACTCGCGCGGTGAGGCGGCCGGCGACACGCCCTGGTAGTCCAGATCGAACGCCTCCTTCCCGCTGAGGCGCCCGAGATACAGGGAAATGGCCGCAACCGCCCGCGCGACGAACTTGGATGCGTCGCCCCCCGCACAGAGCGGGCGGCCGTCGAGATCGCGGCGAATGCGTTGGGTCGGGGGTTGGTCTCGCCGGATGTCCGCAGGGAGATACGGCAACATGACTGCTTCCCGTGCGGCCAGGCGCGCGGCCCAGAACGACTCGTGAACGCAGATCCGCTCCAGCAGTTGATCCAGCTCCGCGGGCGCGTTGCCGGCCAAGCCGTGCGACCGGCCTGCATCCGCGGGCAGGGACGTCAAAGAAGAGATTTCGACCGGCTCGCCGTCGAGCGTGCAGAGCGCGGCAAGCTCGACGAGCTTCGTCGACGTGTGCACGCCGACGGCGTTCGTATCAGCTCGTCGTTCCAACGTGCCGGGCAGCTCGGTCGACGTTTGTTCGAGGACTGTCAACCGGCCGGGAATGAGAATCTGGTCCCCCCAGACCACTTTCGCGCAGCCGATCGGATTCTCGTAACGGCCGAAATCCAGGCTCCGATGAAGTGCGTCCAAGTCTTCGGCCGGCCGCGACCAGTCGAGCGTGGCCATTCGCTCGGGCCGCTTTCGGAGGCCGTAATATCCGCCTCGCACATTTCCAGTCTGCGGACGGCTGGAAACGGTATCCTGCTCGAGATCGGTCAACAGGCTCCGGAACGTCTCAAAGCCCGCCTCGTAACATTTGGTGTTGAGCGTGAAGGCCGTCTCGTCGCGGGAGACAGGGAACCGCTTTTCTTTCAGCACGCCGCCGGCGTCGATCTCCTTCGTCATCCAATGCCAGGAGACGCCGTGCTCACGCTCGCCGTTGATGAGCGCCCACGTCGTCACGTACATGCCCGCGTATCCCGGTAGCGGGCCGTCGTGGAAGTTGATCGCCCCCCGCTTTGGCAGGCGGAGAACGTGATCCGGCAGAACGCGGTAGTTGATGACGCTGAAGAGGAAATCGCAGGGATCGTCGGAAAGGAGTTTGACCAGCCGGTCATTGCTCGACGGCAGGACCGGGACGCTGCGGCTGGCGGCCCATTTTCCAATCTCGTCGCTTTCGGTCGCCACTCCGCGGATCGCATGGCCGCGCGCGAGGAGGTCCTCGGCGCACAAGATGAGCAGCGACTGTTGGCCGATCAGACAGCACGTGAATCGAGACTCTGCCCGCATACGGTCGGTTCCTGCCAGAGACAATCAGGGATTTTGAGAGCCTCTGATTGAGTCTAGCCGCAAGCCGGGGGGCGGAGGCGAAGCGAGAGGGTGAAGGGGGCCACTCGAGGCTAATTCGCTCGCAAAGTAGCGGAACGTTGCCGTTCGGCAACGCTACGGAGACCAGCGTCGATAATGGACGGGTCGACCTTGGCCGGCAATGACGAGGGCGCCGACGTGCTTGGGACCAGGCGCAAACTCGGTGAAGGTCCAGCTTGCACGCTCCTCGGGAACCTCGTGATCGGCCACCAACCGGGCCTGTTCCCCAGGCATGAAGGTCACTTCCAAGGAGGACAGGGGTCGCGACAGACCGGCCCCCGTCGCCTTCAAGTAGGCCTCCTTGAGAGTCCAAAGACGGTAAAAGGCCGCGGGTCTTTCCTGCGGCGAAGCGCCAGGTAAGCGTGACGCTCGGCAGGCGAGACGCATTGCTCGATGAGCGCGTCATCTTTGGTGGGCCGGCAAAGCTCGATGTCGACGCCCACTTTTCGGCCGACTGTTACGGCGCAGCACGGCCAGCTCTTCCGAGCCGGAGGCATTGAATTCGACGCCATCGGCCCCCGTCGATTCGGCGAGCATCGGTTTGCCATGTTCGCCATACGTGAAGCGAATTCCGCCGGGCAAGCCGCCGAGATAGGAAGCGAGAATGGCCCGCAACGCTCCGCGACCCACGACAAATCGATGCCGGTCTCTTTCGAAAGCGAAGCGCGCGGCACGGGCCCGTTCGTCGGGGGACAAGGATTCCCAAAGGATTTCGGACTGATCGGAGCCGACGGACAATGGCACGATCCAGACGTCGGCCCGCTCGGTGGGAAGAGTTCCCTTTGCGAAGGCCGAATCTTGTAGGTTATGCTTCAGCATAACAACGCTTCGCGTCGGTTCGAGCGAGGAAAAGTCGTTATTATTACCCTCGGAATCACCGCGGCACCACAGGATTCTTGGGTCTTCAACCCTTTGGTTGCGGCCCTGCCGCGTTCGGCTCAAGCATAACCCACGATTGTCGCAGGATCACGCGCGGTCGCTAAAAAGGGGCGCCCTTTTACGCCGCGATTGCAGCGGGGATCTCCTCCGCGGCCGCTTCGATCTCCGCAACGCCGATCGTTTCAAGCTGATCGGCATAGCCGACCACGAGCGCCAAATCGGCCAAGCGGTTGATCCGGCGTGGAATTCCTGCCGACCGATCGTGCAGGACCGCCAGCGCCTCGCGATCGAAGATGTCCCGCTTTGCCCCCGCGGCGCGCAGGCGGTGCGCGACATAGCCGATTGTCTCGTCGTGCGACAGCGGCTCGAGGACGCTGCGGACGGCGATTCGGTCATTCAACTGGGGCATCCGCTCGAGCCGCCCCAGCAGGTTGATTCCGCCCACGAGCAACAGCGAAAAGGAGCACGCGGGGTCCTGCTGAAAATTCAAAAGGAGCTGCAGGCATTCGAACACCCGCACGTCATCGATGAGGTGCGCCTCATCGACGATGATCACCGGCCGCCGGCCCTGCTGGGACGATTCGCGAAGCCGCGTTTCGATTCGCGCCAGCGTCCGGTCGATTCCCTGGCGGACCTCCGGCCCTGATTCGGGGGCTCCCAGCTTCGACGCGAGGTATGCCAGAAAGGCCGCTGAAGGCATCTTCGGAAAGACGAGATGGGCGACTGGACCGCAGGTTTCACCCAAGTCGTGCTGCAACAGCGCGGCGACCGCCGTCTTGCCCGTTCCAATTCCGCCGCATAACACGCCCACGCCAAGCCGGTTCTCGACCAGGTACCGCAGCTTGAGCCGAGCCGCTTGATGCGTTTCGCTATCGTAAAAGAACGCCGGTGAAAAATGGCTCTCAAACGGCCGGCAAGCAAGGTTCCAATATTGTTCGTACATGGCCTTGATCATTCCAAGAAAGGGATGGAAGCGTAACCAGACCACACGTTCGATCTCGTTATCTTAGAACCGGACCCGGCGTTTGCCGGGCCGACAGTTTCGGAAGGTTAACTTGCGGGGGCGCTCCATTTGGCGCGGGGTCGGGTGACGACGTCTCGGCGACTTTGTCGATCGTCCCGGTCAGCCAAGCGCCTCGCGCTCGGCGCGACCGAACGGCATCCAGACGGCGGCTGAGTGCCATCGGTTCCCGAGGTTTTGCCCCCTCCTCCGACGCACACCCATCGAGCGCAAGCCCGGCGGATCGCCCCCCCGATTTCAAATCGTCGTCCGGGAAGCGGCCTTCTTCGCCGATCCCAGGCCGAAATCGCGAGTCGGCGGCCTTCGAGCCGAGTGGAAGGTTCTTCACGTCATCGAACATGATGTCCGGATCCCCAGGCACGTTGGATGCAAGATGGGGCGTGGGTCGGGCCAGCAACATAAGCGCGAGCAACAGTCCCGTGATCAACAAGGAACCGATCAACCAGCGCCGCGAGTTGACGAACCCTCCGAAGCCGATCACCAGTTTCCCGAACAAACCGATCAGGACTCTGGGCGACAGCGTCTTGCGGATCCCGCCGACCAAGCCGCCGGCGGCTCGATACGCGTGTCGTTTCGCCATCGTGCACGAGACAATCACCCCCGCACGCCGACTTGCACTCAACCGTGACGCGATCTTTGAGGCACGCCTCAAGCACCATTTCGAGAATCGGCCGCCGACAGTAGCGAACTTGAGGGATTTGTCGACTTGGCAAAATAGGCAGACTCAGGCCAAGCCCAGCACGTCGGCCATCGTATAGAACCCAGGCCCTTTGGCGACCAGGAACTTAGCCGCCGCCAGCGCTCCATACGCGTAGCTGTCGCGGGATTGACCCCGCACGTGGAGGTCGATCGTCTCTCCGATGAGTCCGAAGACGATCGTGTGCTCGCCCACGTTGTCGCCCACGCGGATCGCGTGGTAACCGATTTCATTGTGCGGCCGCTTTCCCGGCCGGCCCTGCCGGCCGTGAACGTGCGCGGTCTGCCCCATTTCCTCGGCCACGATCTTCCCGAAGGCCAACGCGGTGCCGCTCGGCGCGTCCTCCTTGAGGCGATGGTGCCGTTCGAGGATCTCGACGTCGACTCCCGGCGGATAGGAACGGAGCGCTTTGGCCGCCTCTCGGACGAGTTTCATGGTCAGATTGACGGCCAGACTCATATTCGGCGCGAGGATCAACGGCGTCATCTGCGATGCGGCCATGACCGATTGACGCTGGCTTTCAGTCAGCCCGGTCGTCGCACCGACCAGCGGAATTCTCCGCTCGGCGCAGATCTCGGCGATGGCGACCAGACCTTCGGGAGTTGAAAAGTCGATGATGACGTCGACCGGACCGCCGAGCTGGGCCCGGATAGGCACACCGATCGAGCCCACGCCGGCGATCTCCCCCGCATCGCGTCCCTGATGAGGAGACTTCTCCCATTCGTAGGCCGCCGCCACGGCAAGGTCGGCATCGGCGTGCGCCAGGGCCACAATCCTCTGGCCCATCCGCCCGGCCGCCCCGTTCACCCCCAGCTTGATTTTGTCGGACATACAGTGAGCGCCTGTTCGATTTCAGTCACAACGGTCGCATTATCCTCGACGCCGAGTCGGCTTTTCAACGCCTCGAGCGGCTGCGCCCGCCAATTTGACCCAACGCCCACGCCGCGGCACCGCGGACAACCGGATCGACGTCTCCAAGCGATCGACACAGAGCGGGGATTGCCGGTTCGTCCCGCTGGTTCCCCAGCACGATGGCCGCGTTGCGCAACACACCGGCACGTCCCGGACGGGCGAGCGCCGTCGGACCGAACTGTCGTGCGAACGCTTCCTCATCCAAATCCAACAAAGAAATCAGGTCGGCCGGATTGAGATCGGCCCGCGGGCGAAAGGCGGCGTCGTTTTTGACGGGAGACTTTTTGTTCCAGGGACACACGTCCTGGCAAATGTCGCAACCAAAGAGCCACTCGCCGACGCCTTCGCGCAGGGCCGCGGGAATTGGTCCGTCGAGCTCAATCGTCAGGTAGGCGATGCACTTTCGGGCGTCGAGGACGTACGGCTCGGGAAACGCCTGCGTGGGACAAGCTTCAAGACAACGAGTACACGTCCCGCAGTGCGCTGTTTCGTGGGCGCATCAGGCTCGAGGTCGACGTCGGTCAACAGGCCAGCCAGAAAGAGCCAGCTCCCCTGCCTTTTGTTGATGAGCAGCGTGTTCTTGCCGAACCAACCGAGTCCGGCATTCCGTGCGAAGTCTCGCTCCAGCAGAGGGGCCGTGTCGACCACGCCGCGCGTGTGGCAGCCGGGCCGCTGCTGATGCAGGAAGTCGGCCAGCTTTGCCAACCGCTCGCGAATCAGGGTGTGATAATCGCCCTCGTTCCACGCATAGCGCGAGACGCGGCCGGCTAACGCGGCGGGCGGCGACGGTTCGGCCGTGCGGTAATTGACGGCCAGCATCACGACGCTGCGCACCGCGGGCAAGACGTGCCGCGGATGCGCGTAGGCTTCCTCTCGCCGGGAGAGATAGCCCATTTCGCCGTCAAAGCCGTTGCGCAGCCACTCATGAAATTCGGTCAAAGTGGCCGGGGCAGCGGCGGGAACAATGCCCACGAGATCGAAGCCGATCCGCAGCGCCTCCTGCTTGACGGCCGCCGCGAGTGACGTCGCGTCTTGGCAGTCGTTCATGCCACCGGCTGTTGCATCCGCGCCCATTGCCGCCGCCCGATTTCGAGGATCATGGAATCAGGCCACTTGGAGAGGGGGCTGTAGCGCGGATGGCGCGACTCTTTGTAGGGGTCGTTCCCCTTGGTGTTGTAGCAAGAGATAAACGCCCAGCGGGGATCGTCGCTTTTGTTCTGGTCCGAACGATGCAGCAAGTTGCAGTGGAAGAAGATGGCCGAGCCCGGCTCCAACTCGCAATGGACCAGTTCCAGCCGCTCCACCGCGGCCCGCACGCGCTCCGGATCGGCCCCGGTCTGTTCCCCGATTTTCACATGATTGACGCGCCCGACGTGGTGCGACCCACAAAGCACCTGCAGGCAGCCGTTCTGTTTCGTCGCCCGGTCCACGGCGATCATGCAGCTTGCCAGATAGGGAAACAGGCAGCCGTTGTCGTACCAGTATCCATAATCCTGGTGCCAGGCCCAGGCGCCTCCGACCCGCGGCTCTTTGAGGATCATCTTGTGGTGATAGTGGTAGACCTCGTCGCACAACAGGGCTTCCATCACATTGACGATCCGCTGAGAGCGGACGATCGCGCTATAGATGTCGCTCTCGCCCAGCTCGTTCTCGACCCGGACCTTCACCGCCCCTCCTTCGCCATCGGCCCGGCTGGCCGCTCCGGCGACCAGCGCCTGATCGGCCCGCGCGATGTTCCGCAAGAGATCGGTTTCTTCGCGATCGAGCAGCCCTTCGACGATGAAAAATCCGTCGTCGTCGAAATCTGCGATCTCATCCTGCGTCAATTCAAACCGGCTCATCACGACCCTCCCAGGGTCGTCGACTGTACCATACGCAGCGGGGATAATGGAGACAAACGCCCACGGACGCCGTCGTGGGTTTCAGCCGATCGCACACCTTCCGGATGCACCCCGATGTTGAGCGTCAATCGGTACGCCTTCAAGGAATGGGCCGCAACGTGTGCGGCGCTGGCCGCGGGACGTCAGAGTCTGCTGTTGCGAAAAGGCGGAATCCACGAACGGGGCGGCCGCTTCGAGGTCGAGCACCGCGAATTCTGGCTATTTCCCACGAGATTCCATCAGAATCCGGACGAGATTCGCGACGACGCGCTTTCGTTATTGCGGCAAGTCGCCGATGAGGCTCCAACCCCCGGCGTCGTCCGCCTCGCACTCTACGCGGTCGTCGACGAGGTGATTGAACTTCGCGACGAGTCGCTGCTCCCACGTCTGGCCGATCTGCAAATCTTGGCCGATCGCACCGTTCTGGAACGGTTTCATTACCGCCATCCCGGAATGGTCGTGCTGCCCATTCGAATCTATCGCCGCGCGGAGCCAATGACGCTCGTCGATACGCCCCGCTTCGCCGGCTGCCGGACTTGGGTCGATCTTGAACAGGAGCTTTCGACAAGCGGCCTGACACCCATCTTGACCGATGAGGCCCACGCGGACCGCATGGCGGCGATTCGCTGAGCGATCCTAAGTGACTCGGCATGATCGATCGCCGGCCCGCCAGCGCGAAGCGGCAGCGGTCCGATCGGGAGTCACGGGAGTCAATTCCAAGACGGTGGTGGAACCAAGTTTGCGTTTTTCGAACGCGAAGGACACGGGCGATCCAGTCGTCGCGTGCGTCAGGCGCGCTCCGTCGTGCCTTCCGCTAAAGGTGTCGGCTGGGTGTTGTCTTCAAGTTCTTCCCAAAGTTCGCCCCTTCCAGCCTCCGGGTTGGGAGCGGCCGCGCCGATGATGTTCATCAACTTCCATTTGCCCTGCAGGAAGCGGAGCAAAAATCCGGTCCCAAGCAGACAGATGTACGCCGAGCAGGCCCACCACGCGGCGACCAATCCGCCGCGTCCGGTCGTTGTCAGCACGTAGGTGGGCAAGACCATGACGGACCACGCCAGCACTAGCGTGTAGTAAAACGGAAACCGCGTGTCGCCGGCGCCGCGGACCGCGAAGGCGAACACGATCGCCATCCCGTCGAAGAACGTGTAAACCGCGACGAATCGCAGCAGCACGACGACCTGATCCTGGATCGACGCCATCCCGCTTGTGGCGTTCCACCCGGTAAACGGCAGCAGAATCGTCTCCGGGAAAACCACGAACAGAAGGCCGAACACGAACATGTAGGTCGCGACCGACCGGGCCGCCAGCCAGGTCGTCCGCTCGGCCAGCTTGGGTCGTCCCTCGCCGATTCGCTTTCCGACCAGCGTCATCACGGCCATCCCGACGCCCAGCATGGGGACGAACGCCAGCATGTTGATGTTAAGCGCCAAATTCGTCGCGGCGAGCTCCCGCGTCCCCAATCGGCCGACGAGAAACAGGAAAACCGAGAACGCGGAAAGCTCGGCAGCCATTTGCAGGCCGGTCGGCAATCCGTAACGCAACAATCGGCCCAGCAGCTCCTTGTCCAACCGGACGTGTTTCCAGAAACCGTACGCGATGCAATCCGCGCTGCGGAAGGAGAGAACGGCGTAAGCGATGACAGCCACCAGATAGGCGATATCCGTAGACAGGGCCGCCCCCACGATTCCCAATCGCGGAAACGGTCCCAGTCCGAAGATCAGGAGCGGATCGAGGCAGATGTTGGTGCCCGCCAGCAGGAAGTCGACGTACATCACGACCCGCGTCTTCCCGCGTCCGGAATAGAAGGCGCCGAGTGCCATGGTCAACAGCATGGGCACGGCACCGAAGCAGAGCGTGCGGAAGAACTGTGTTTCCAGACGGCGGACTTCCAGTGCGTGGCCGACCAACGCGAAGATGGACGACGAAAATGGCACCAGGGCCACGAACAGCGTGCCGGCAATGCACGCCAGAAAAATCGCCTGCCAGACGGAGGCCATCACGCGGTCTTTGCGGCCGGCCCCTTCATACTGGGCGACGAACGCGTTGGCGTAATTGATCGTCCCCACGAACGCGCTCATCACCGTCCAGTGCAGGGCAGCCGCCGGTGTGCTGGCGGCCAGCGCGTCCTCCGAGTACCACGTGAGAAACAGCCGGTCGATCGCGATCATCAGCGAGATCGAGCCGGAGCTGAGGACCAGCGGAACGGCAATGGTCAGCAGCTCGCGGAAGCTACCCGCTTTCGGAAGGCCGCGATGCCTGCCGTTATCCTCCAGCGTTGCTTCGAACGGGCGGAGGGAACCGGACATGGCCGCTCATTTCCATTCGAGGGCCGCTGCCCGTGTGAGAATTCGCCCTGAACCGCTTCCCAATGATCCAGCGACACACAAAGAACGTCGGCGGTTCGGCAAAACATTCCTGCGGCCCGTCGATGTCGACCGAAAAAATTGCCCCTCAATCGTCGTCACTTGCCCAATCGGCCCGCGACTTCTTTGACGGCCCGCTGGCCTGACTCGATGGCTCCGTCGATGTAGCCGGTCCAATCGATCGCGGTCTCCGTCCCGGCCCAGTGAATCCGTCCGCACGGATGGCGAAGGGCCGGGCCGAAATCGGTCATGACGCCGGGCCCCATGACGCCCGCATAGCAGCCGCCGCTCCACGGGTCTTCGTTCCAGTTCTTTTCCACAAACTCGGTGGGATGGACGGCCTCCGGGCCGAAAAAACGGGCCAACTCGGCCAGGACGGCCTGGCGGCGCTCGTCGGCCGGGCGCTCCCCCCACGTCCGGCCTGCGGCTCCATCACTGAACGTGACGAGCGCCGGCTGCGAGCCGTCGTGCGAGCTGTCGTCGAAGGTCGTGACCGTCGGGCCGGTGTCGCTGAAGGCTTCGCCCGAGAAGCCGGCTTCCCTCCAGAATGCACGTTCGTACGTGGCAACGTACTTGATGACGGAGCCCATCGGCATGCGGATCATCAACTGCTCGCGCCGGGTCGGCAATGCGGCCGCGTAATGAATGCGGCTTGCTAGAAGCGGAGGGATCGCGACGATCACCAGGTGGCCGCGAAACGGGCCACGGTCGGTCTGCAAAGTCACGCCGTCGGCATCCTGCGTGATGGACCGCACGGGGCAATTGAGCAGAACGCGGTCGCCAAGCTGTTCGGCCATGCAGAACGAGATCCGTTGCGCCCCGCCGACGAACCGCGATTCCTGGGCCCCGCCTTTAATGGAGATCAGACTCTCCAACCCGTGGCCCGACTTCAAATAACTCAGGAAGTAGAGGAACGAGAGATCGCGCGGCTCGGAGGTGAAGACGGCCCGCACGACGACGTCGAGGAAGAGCCGTGCGCCGCGCGTCCGGAGGTGCCGGCGCTTCCACGATTCGACGGTCTGGCCGTCCCATTCCATGGCGCGCCGCGTGGTCCACGGCGCCTCGACAGGGAAATTCTTCACGAAAGATTTGATTCGCCAGTCCAACAGGCCCAGCTCCAGTTGTGTTCCGAGCGAGAGCCAGGGGATATCCCCCTTGTAGCGAATGATCTTGCCACCCCAGGAGAGGAGCTTGATTCCGTCCTGGTGTTGCGGAAACGTGGCGACCCCCAGCTCGCGGGCGAGTGCCGCCAGACGATCCTGCGTGGGTCCGATCCATTGTCCGCCCAGATCGAGCCAGTCGCGGCCGACTTTTTGGCTCAATGTGCGTCCGCCGACCCGGTCGCGCGCTTCGAGCACCAGGCAGGAGATCTTCCGTTTCGCCAGTTCACGGGCGGCAGTCAACCCCGCGACACCGGCGCCGACGACGAGCACGTCCGCCAATTGAGCATCGCCGACGTCGATGGAACCGGGATTGGACATAAAAGTTCGGTCGGTCCGGATGGGAAACCACAAAGGACACGAAGGAAGACCGGGGGGAGAATATCAGGCCGTCCGCCGCGATTCAGCGCCTGAAAAGCGGCGACCGAGGTTTTTTCATAATCGATTCATCGCCTTTTCTTTGTGCGCTTTGAGACCTTTGTGGTTCCAATTTTTCCAGACGGTGTATTTCCGCTCGCGGGCAGAATGAACTAGGCCTTCCGGATCTTGTCCCGGCATTTTTTGACGTTTTTCGTGGCGTTGCGCGTGTCCAGAATGAGCGGCGCGTGCTTGACGACGAAGTCGTAATCGTATGCGGAATGGTCCGTCGCGATCACGACGCAATCCTGCGATGCGAGGAACTTCGGGGTCAGCTCAGTGCTGGACATGTCGGGCACGTCGTGGTGCCGCATCTCCGGGAGCTTGGGAATGTGCGGGTCGTTGTAGGTGACGACGGCCCCGCGGGCCAGAAGCATCTCCATGAGTACGAACGACGGGCTTTCCCGCGGGTCGTCCACGTCTTTTTTGTAGGCCATTCCCATGATGCAGATGCGGCTTCCCTTGATCGGCTTACCCGCATCGTTGAGGAAATCGGACAGCCGCGTGACGACGTATTCGGGCATCCGCGAGTTGACTTCTCCGGCCAGCTCGATGAACCGCGTCGGCAGCCCCTGCTTCCGCGCCAGCCACGTGAGATAGAAGGGATCGATGGGAATGCAGTGCCCGCCCAGTCCGGGGCCCGGATAAAACGCGTGAAAGCCGAACGGTTTCGTCTTGGCCGCGTCAATCACTTCCCACACGTCGATCCCCATCCGGTCGTAAAGCATCTTGAGCTCGTTCACCAGCGCGATGTTCACGGCCCGGTACGTGTTCTCGAGAATCTTGCACGCTTCGGCAACTTCGAGACTCGAAACGGGAATGACCCGCACGATCGCGTGGCTGTAGAGCTGTTGTGCCAGCTCCAGGCTGGCTGCGTCGTAGCCGCCAATGACTTTGGGAATACCGGCGGCCGTGTAGTCCGGGTTTCCCGGGTCTTCCCGCTCAGGACTGTACGCCAGGAAGAAGTCTTTCCCCGCCACAAGCCCGCTGTGATTGAGGATGGGCAGGACGACGTCCCGGGTCGTCGTGGGATAGGTCGTGCTCTCCAGCACCACGAGCTGACCTGGCCGCAAGGCCGCGGCGATCGCCCGCGCCGTTTTTTCGACGAAGACGAGATCGGGATCGCGCGTCTCGTTCAAAGGCGTCGGCACACAGATCAGGAGGGCATCCGCCTCCTCGAGCCGGTCCATCTCGGCCGTCGCCTCAAACTGGCTCCCCTTTCGCCATTTGGAGATGACCTTCGAGTCGATGTGCTTGATGTAGCTGGTGCCGGCGTTGAGCGCGTCGACTTTCCGCTGGTCGACGTCGAAGCCAAGCGTGCGAAATCCGGCCGAGACGAAGGCGTTGATGAGGGGCAGGCCGACGTAGCCCAGCCCGATCACGCCGACGAGAGCCGACTTATCACGAATCGCATTTTCGAGCGATTTGCTCATAGGGGATGCACGGCGGGATGATAGCAACAAACGCAGACGGCGTGCAACTTTTGGCTGTCCGAAGCCGATCGCTGCTTGCACCCGCGCGCCGCCTTCCCAAAATGAGGGGGGCCGGGACGACGGGCCGCCTTGCGGCCGATTGCCGGACTGTCATCTCGTTGCCAAGGTCTCCTTGGGAACGGCCCCCGCCAAGTTCCTGCCTCGCGCAAGGGGAGCGCCTCCCGGGCCCGGCGGACCCGAGCTCCCGAAAGGGCCCGGCCGGACAGAGTTGGTCACGACGAGGAATTGTACAAAGGAAGCCGGCGTGGCACGCATTCATCGATTCGGAATTCTCGGGAGATCGGCCCGACTCGGCGCCGGGCTTTGCTTCCTGATGTTGACTGCGCAGACAGTTTACGCGGGATCGCTTCCCCTGGTGATCGACATTGAGCAGCAGCCGCTGGTCTCCGCGACCCGTCGGCTTGCCGACGCGCTTGAGTTCGTGGGTGCCCCGCTGAAGCCGGGGGACCAACGCGCGCTGGCGGCAGCAATGGCCGACACCGATGCGAATCGGTCCGTCCGCACGATTCAGGCGATTCTCGATCCCTATTGCCTGTTTGCGGTCACCATCAATCCGGAAAGCCGCGTGTCTGTCGTCGAAGGGCCGGCCCCGAAGGAGCTCGTCCAGCAGGGTTGGCGGACCTTTCTGGTCAAAGTGCTGAACCAAGCGGGAATTACCCCCGAGCTGAAGCCCGAAAGCCCCAACGCCGCCCCGCTCTTCATGCAGGGGCATGGCGAACGGCAGCATCCGCTCCAGACGGAAAAACTCGTTCCGCCGGGCGAAGTGAGCCAGCGATTCCTTGACATCGTGATGGACAATAAGCAGCCGCTCAAGCGGCCGCTTTCGGGGCTCGGTCTGGAATACCGAATCGCGATGCTCTACACGCGGGACGCTGGGAAACGCGAGGCGAACATTGGGTTTAACGTCGGCCAGGGGACGCAGGACCTCGGATTTCGCAACAGCGTGCCGATCTTGTTTCATTGCGTGCCGGCGGTCAAAGTCGTGCTGAGGGTGGAGGATTTCGACGGGCAGCCGACGATGGCGGCTTTCGTCGTCCGAGACAAATTGGGACGCGTTTACCCGAATCCGGCTCGGCGGCTGGCTCCCGATTTCTTTTTCCATAACCAAGTCTATCGGGCCGACGGCGAATCGATTTCACTTCCTCCAGGCGAATATACCGTCGAATTCTCCCGCGGTCCCGAATATCTGGTTCAACACACAACGCTCAATGTCAAAACGGGCGTTCCCACGCAGCGGGCGGAGTTCCACCTTACGCGTTGGATTCATCCGGCGGCCCGGCACTGGTATTCAGGCGATCATCACGTGCACGCGGCCGGCTGCGCCCATTACGACAGCCCCACGGAGGGCGTGTCCCCGGCCGATATGATGCGGCAGATCATCGGGGAGGACTTGAACGTCGGCTGCGTGCTGAGCTGGGGCCCTTGCTGGTACACGCAGAAGCAATATTTCGAGGGGAAGGTCTCCCCTCTTTCGCGTCCCGACTATCTGATGCGGTACGACGTTGAGGTCAGTGGTTTTCCATCGTCGCACTGCGGGCACGTGTGCCTGTTGCGGTTGAAGGAGGACGATTATCCCGGCACGACGGTGATCGAGGAGTGGCCGAGCTGGACCCAGCCGGTTCTTGCCTGGGCGAAAGGACAAGGTGCGGTCGTCGGTTACGCCCACAGCGGGCACGGCTTGCAGCTTCCCGACTACATGCCCAATGGCAAGCGGGAATTCGCGAAATCCGGCCGGATCCCCGAAGGCTGGCCCGGCCGCGCGGCCGACAGTCTGCCGGATGATGCCATGCCGCGGTTCGACGGTATCGGCGCCAACGAGTACATTGTGACGGCGCCGAACGGTGTGTGCGATTTCATTTCCTCGGCCGATACGCCTTCGATCTGGGAGCTCAACATTTGGTATCACACGCTGAACTGCGGGCTCCGCTCGCGGATCAGCGGGGAGACCGACTTCCCCTGTATTTACGGCGACCGTGTCGGAATGGGACGCGTCTACGTCAAGATGCGGCCGGAGGAGCGGTTCGATTATGACGCCTGGATTCTGGGCGTCCGCGACGGGCGGAGCTACTGTGGCGACGGGCGCAGCCACGTCTTCGATCTCAAAGTCAACGACGTCGCTTTGGGCGAGGCTGGCTCCGGCGGCAAGATCAGCCAGCTGAACCTCGAACACCCCGGGAAGGTGAAAGTCACTTTCGACGTGGCCGCACGGCTGGAGGAAAAACCGACCGAACAGACCGAGCGTATCCGCCATGCGCGGCTCGACCAGAAGCCCTACTGGCACATCGAGCGGGCCCGCATCGGCGACTCGCGGAAGGTGCCGGTGGAGGTGATCGTCAACGGCCAGCCGGCTGCCCGCAGCGAGATCGTGGCGGACGGCTCGACGCGGCCGATGACCTTCGATGTCGATCTGGTGAATTCAAGCTGGATCGCCGTGCGGATCCTCCCCTCGGTCCACACGAATCCCATCTTCGTCGAGATTGGCGGGAAACCGATCCGGGCCGGCCGGAAGAGTGCCGAGTGGTGCCGCAAGGCCGTCGATGTCTGTTGGAATTCCAAGGTCGGACGCATTCGCGAGCGAGAACGGCCGGCGGCCAAAGCGGCGTACGACGCCGCGCGGAACTTATTACGATCGAGTGCGGGCTGAAAGTGTCCAGGAATGAAGTGCAAATATCGAATGACGGAATGACGAATGAAGCCGAAGCACCAATGACGAGGCAAATCCGAAGCACGAACCGCGAATGAACGGCGCCCTGCGCGTTCGTTCGATCTTTCAATTCGGTCATGAGGACATTCGGGCTTCCTTGGTCGTTCGGATTTCGTGCTTCATCATTCCCGAAGGGACGTCGTCATGCTGTGCATCTCCGTGGCTCCCGTGTCGCGGAAATTGGCCAAGGCGGATTCTGCTGAATGCGTCCGGACAATGCGAGTTGATCGAGCTGTGTCTCGATCATTTCCTCAAGGGGCCGGACGTCGGTGAAATCCTGCAGGGCATTCCGAAGCCCATCCTGGTCGCCTGCCGCCGGCCGCAGGACGGAGGCAAATTTGCCGGGACGGAGGATGAGCGGATGACCCTCTTGCGGCAGGCGATCGTCGCCGGACCGCAATACGTGGAGCTCGATCTCGAAACGGCGCCCAAGGTGCCACGATTCGGGAAGACAAAACGGCTCATCAGCATCCTGTCACTCGACGGTCCGCCGGACGACGTCGACGCCGTCTATGACGAGGCTGCCAAGGCCAACGCCGACGTGATCAAGTTCGCCTGGCCGGCTCCCACGTTCGAGGCGGTCTGGCCCCTTTTGAAAATCATTTCGCAGAAGCGGCACATTCCCGCCGTCGGGCTGGCGGTCGGTCGTGCCGCCATCACGCTGGCCTTGATCGGACTGCGCACTCGACGTCCCCTGGAGTTATGCGGCCCTGGAAAGGGGGCTTGAATCGGTTCCGGGGCAGCCGACCGTGGGAGACTTGAAGGAAATCTACTGCTGGGACGACGTCGGTCCCAAAACGCGATTCGTCGGACTTGCCGGTCCCGTCGATCGCCAGACGGCCGTCACGGCCCGCGCGCTCAACGCGGCGTTTCGCAAGATCGACGACCGCCATCGGTGTCTGCCGCTGCCGATCCAGTCGTTCGACCGCCTGGGCGAACGGCTCGAACGTTTGAAGATCAATGCCGTCTTAGTCGCGCCCGAATTGGCGCGGGCCGCGGCAGAGCACGCTGAAAAACGCGAAGGCTCTGTGGAGCCGAGCGGCTGTGCCGACATGCTCGTGCATCAGCGCGACGGGTGGACCGCCTATCAAACGCTCTGGCGGCAGGCGGCAAAGGCGCTCGAGGATCGTTTGGGGCGGAAGGATGAAAACGACCATCCCCTCGACCGGCGGAATGTGCTGGTGATCGGCTGCGAAGGACTGGCTCAGGCGTTCATCCACGGGATCCAACGGAACAAGGGAATCGTGAGCGTGACCGCAGCGAACGAACAAGGCGCACAGCAGTTGGCCCAGAAGTTCAACGTCCGCCACGTTCCCTTTCACAACCTGTACGACACGTTGGCCGACGTCATCGTGGTCGCCGAGCCGGCGATTCAATTGGGACACGGGAGGGCCGACATCAATCCGGGTTATTTCCGCACGACGATGGCGGTGATGGATCTCTCGGCGATGCCCGACGACACGCCGATTCTCGAGGAAGCCCGTGCCCGCGGATGCAAGGTGGTCGAGCCGTCGGACGTTTTCCGAAGTGTGCTGGCGGCACAGTTCGAATCGCTGACCGGCAAGCAATTTCCTTCGACGGTGTGGGACGACGCGCGGGCCAACGAGCCATGAAACGGCTGACGATGACGATTCAACGCATTCAATGGACATGCCCGATCTGCAAACGCCGCTACGCGATTCCCGCGACGGCGCCCACGCCTGCCCGTTGTCCCCAATGCCGGCAGGCGGAAGAGGAAGCAGCTTCACCCGCGGGGGTCGGTGCTCCCCTCGCCCTGACGGACGAAGACTCCGCCGACAAATTCGAGAGTTCGGCCCTCTCGGCGCTGGCGGCCATTCAGCTTGAAGTGGCGGAAGAGGCGGCCCGCGGCCCTTCCGTCGCGGCGCCGATCCTGCGGCATGTGGAAGCGACCTCGAACAGGCTCCGCACAATCACCCTGGTCTATACGGTGCTGGCCGGCCTGGCCGTCGTCGTGGCGGTTGGCGGATTACTGTATGGGTTGCATGCCGCATTCGCGATGCCCGCCACACACGAGCGGACGGTGTTGATCTTTCAGGCGATGGCCGCGTTTGGCGGCGACTCTGGTCGCGGCGCTGACTTTCTTTACTTTCCGCGAAGTGATCCGCATCTTGCTCGATATTGAAGAAAACACGAGGCCGCGCTGAATCACCGTGCGAAATTGGGCGACACACGTAGGGTGGGACCAGCTCGCGCCAGCGAGTCGCCGGCCCACCATCGGGTTCATGATGAGTGCCTGGATCAGCAAACAGTTCGGACATGTGGGACGGCGGCTGCAAAGCCGGCCTTGCGGCACCCGACGAATCTCCGAGAGCGAGTCGCGGAATCGCCAAATACCGAGAGGGACCCGCGCTTTGCGACTCTGCGTTGCCATTGCCGCAATCCATGTGGCGGGGGCCGTGTGCGTTTCGTCCGATTTGACGTCGACGTCGGCCCTCTCGATCGATCGTGGTCTCCAACAGCCTCTCGCCACGGCCCGCTCGCTCATCGTCCGTGGACAATTCGCAGAGGCGATCCGCTCCCTCCAGCCGGTCTTAGGCGCTTCGCAGAACACTCTTGTTCTGCTGGACGGGCGGTACATTAACGCGAAAGTCGAGGCCAACCGGCTGATCGCCAGCTTGCCGTCCGAGGCGCGCGCCACTCTACGAACGTGAGTTCGGCGGACTGGCGCGGCGCGAATTGGAACGGGCGCAAGCGGCGGGCCGGATCGATCGAGATCCTCGCCGTTTCAGCGACTTACCGTCAGACCGAGGCGGGCCGGCAAGCTCTGGCCGCTGCCGCCGGACTCTTCTTCGATGGCGGCCAATTCATCGAGGCGGCCGCCGCCGCACGCGAATTGCTCGAGACGCCGGGGGAGGCGGCACAAGAATCGGCCGCCGCCGCACGCTTGGTGACGGCGTGGCTCAAACTCGGCGCAGGTCGATTTCGCGCAACAATGGGTCGAGAGGCGGCATGAATTTCTGTCGCGTCACGACATCGAAATCCAGGGGACAAAGCACCCCCTGGATCAGTGGCTCTTGGAACGCATCCGCCAGCAGGCTGCCGGGGCGAGAGGCGGTGGATCCGTCGTCTGCGGCGGCCATCCGCAGACCGTCGGATCGGGCCGTTTCGAGCGCGCCCAGCGCGCGGGCCATTTGGAACAAACGGTTCGAAGTCTCCGGCGTTGTGGCGTCCCTTGCGCAGGAATTGATCTCGCGGCGCGTCGAATCGGGAATCCCCCCTGTCTTCCACCCAGTTCCGCTCATTGTGGGCCAGACATTGGTCACCCGCCGCAGCGACGAACTAGCCGCCTACGATTTGCACGGCGGGGAGACGCGCTGGTCGATCGACTTGTCGCCCTCGGGTAACGGCTCCCTCGAAAGCGAGACACTTGCCGACCGGGCTTTCTCCGGCGGGCCACAGTGCGCCCTTTCGACTGACGGCGAGCGGATCTTCACGGTCGTCGAAGACGCCGTGACTTACGTCCGTCCCGTCTTCACAGGCCGCGGCCGGCGGATGCCCGTTGAGTTGCCGCCAAAAAACAGCCTATCGGCCTACGATCTTCGCGGTGGAAAGAGGCTGTGGCAGCTTGCCGAAATCCAGCCGCTGGGACCTTCATCCACAACGGAACACGGCGATCGCGACGTCGATTTCCTCGGGCCGCCGCTGGCGTGCGGCGGCACGTTGTACGTTTTGGGACGGACGAACGAAGGAGCCAATCTGCTCGCGCTCGATCCGGCCGACGGGACCGTCCGTTGGGGGAAGAGCCTGGCCGGATTCTCCGGCTTCGAGGCCGACATGGCTTCCTCGTTTGGGCCGGCCTGTGTCCCGGTGGAAAGGGACGGATTGCTGATCTGCCCGACGTCCGAGGGGATCGTGATCGCCCTCGACTTGGCGACGCGCACATGCCGTTGGGCCTACCGCGCCCAGCCGACCGAGGAGCCGTCGCGGCTGCCGCCCCGCTGGGGACGGCGGATTCCGGCCGTGGAAGCGCGATGGTTGAACGCCTGGCGAGAAAGCGTGATTCGCCTGGACGACCGCCGCTGTTTCTTCGTTTCGCCCCGCTCGGCCGCGATCCATGCCCTGGCGATCAATTCCGGGAAAGTCCTCTGGACGCAACCGGTCGCCAACGGATTGTTCCTCGGGCCGATCGTCGATGGACGGCTGCTGGCCATCTCGCAATATCGAGCATTCGCGTTCGACGCCGCGACCGGCGCGTCTCTTGTGGAGCTCGGCAATCGGCCTTCCCAGCGGCCGCGGCTTCGCAGCCAAGGGACGTTATCTGCTTCCTCAGTCGGCGGGCGGATTGGCGGCCGTCGATGTGCGCACCGGAGCCGTCGACTTCCCCCTCCCCCATCAAATGACTCCGCTGGGCAACCTCGTCCCTGTTGCGGACGCTGCGGGCGGAGCCGCCGTCTCTCAGTCTCATGATCAACTGGCACTCCTTGCGTCGCTGGATCGACTGGGGGCAGAGGCCGCGGAAAAACTGCGGCATCATCCCGGCGACGGCGAAACGCTGCGCCGGGTGGCGCAATTGAATCGCGAGGCGGGCGACTTCGAAAACGCCGAGCGACTCTATGCGGACCTTCTCGCATCCGACGCACGCGACGAATCCATAGTGGCTCCGCCGTCTCGGCTGCAGACGACACGTAAAGTGCCTCCACCACAACGAGAACCGAGGCGGGCCGCAGCTCCTGAAAAGTCGCCAGCGCAGCTTCTCCTTATGGAAGACGACAGCCAAGAGAAGCTCTCCGCGACGGACAAGCGGGAGTTGTTCGAAACCCTTGTTGCCGACGTCGAGCGGAACCCAAAGCGATGTTCTCAGCGCGCGCCGCAATTGTTACGCGCCGCGGCGGGCGACGACCAGCGTGCGGTCGCCTTACGGACCGTGGGCGCGGCGCTGAGCGGGCGAGGGGGAACGGACACTCGGCCTGACGGCGTTTCTCGAATTGGCCCGATTGGACTTGCCCGCCCAGATTGAAGTCGAGCGCGGCCCGCGGCGCGTGGTGGCCTTTGACCGCCAGCTCGTGGCCGACCTCCAGGACCTCTTGCGTGCCTGTTCGCCCCCGGAGCGACGGCAGGCCGGTTCACGCATCCAGTTGGCTCTGGAGCGGGCGATTGACCAAGGCGACGTGGCCCTGTTCAACCGCGTTTTCCAGCGGCTGCGGGGGGTCGGCTTGGACCGGGCTCTGCGCCGCAAAGTCGAAGCGGCCCTGCGGCCCGATCCGGCCTTTTCTCAAACCCAATTGGAGCTGTGGGAGGCCGCCACGAGCAGCGACACACGCCGCTCGGCCGAGGCGTGGCGCGACCTTGCGGAGCTTTGCCGCTCGCACGGCAACCGCAGACAGGCGGCACTTTGTTACCGTCGCCTGGTCGCCGATTTTCGCGACGTGCGATTCGACGACGGTCTGCGGCCGGCTGATCTCATTGCCGCCGCCAAGGAGGACCGACCCTTGTCGCGGGAAATCGAGGAGGCTGGCTCCGACCCCTGGCCGGCGAGTTTGCCCGATGCGATCCCCGATTCGGACGCAGGGTCTTCCGCGCAATTCTTTAATCTTCCTGTGGAAATCGTGGCCGGAAGCTTGTGCGAGCGCCTCGACGTCGCACTGGACTACCAGGGAGAAACGCTCCGGTTTCAGGGGAACGGACTTTCGACGTACTGGGATGTCCGACTGCCGGTCGAGAACTCCCGGTTCCGGGGAGTTATTCCACTTCATCGGGCGTGGGGTCTCGGTCCGCTTGTCATCGTCCAGGTCGGAACGGATCTGTTCGGCGTCGCTCCGCTCGATGGAGGGGGTGAACCGGTCGCGACGGTGTTGTGGCACGTCGATCTTTTGGTCTCGGCCTCTGCCGCCGGGGGCGATCTGGACGTGCGATTCATGCCCGGGGCGCTCGCGCCGGCCGGCGAGCGGATTTTGGTGACCGACCGGTTGGGCCGCCCGATCGCGCGCGTCGGCCCGGTGCGGTGCGGTTACGTTTGCTATCAAGATCGCGGCAGCCTGGTCGCACTCGACCCGCTTTCTGGGCGGCTCTTGTGGCGCCGAACGGACGTCCCCGTCGCCGATCTGAGCGCTGGCGACGACTCGATGGTGCTCCTGCTGGATCGCCGGTCGAAACGGCTCCAATTCCTTCGCGCGCTCGACGGAAAAACAGTGGCTGAGCGAATAGCGGCGACGGCGTCCGACTTCCGCTGGCTCGAAGGCCTGGACGCGGTGACTCAGGTTGCCCAATCCCATCGCTCGCGACTGTCGCGAATCAACCTGTTCAACGACAAGACGAAATGGACGCTGTCATTTCCCGCTGAAACGCAGTTCGTCCGAATGGATGGACGAAGGTATGCGGCGGCCGAGTCCGACGGCACCTTTCACGTGCTGGATGCCGACCGCGGAGCGATCATCGCGTCCACCCGCCTCTCACAGGTTAAACACTGCCTGCAAGTCCACGTGACGAGCGATGAAAGTCGGTTCTATCTGGCTTTTTCCGGCACTTTTGCCGATGCCAGGAACTTTCGAGCCAACGGCCAGCGGGACGAGTCTCGTAATCCTTTAGTAAGCGGCGCGTTGTGCGCCGTGGATCGCCGGTCGGGGCAAACGCTTTGGAGCCGGCCCTTTCTCGACGGAGTCTTCGCCCTCGATCAATCGCGAGTGGCGCCCATCTTGGTTTTTTCGTATCGGCAATATCGGCGCGCCGGCACGGACGAGGACGGGAACGGCATGGCATGGCCGATTCTGCATTGCATCGACAAACGAACAGGCCGCGATGTCTTTAAGGAACGGTTCGGCTCCGTGCAACCGATCACCCGGAATTTTGCGGAAACAGAGCTCGGGCGGCACGAAGTCATCGTGCGCTGGCCCGATGCCTCGATTCGATTTCGCTATTCCCACTGACGCCCTGCGTCGTCCGGGTGCGACGTTTGATGCGAGGTGGCGTCCCATTTCGATCGGCCTGGAATAATCGCCTCAAACCGCGCTAGAATGACTTATCTGCTTCGCCAACGATCACTTTGAGATTTATGGGGTCCATCTGATGAATCGCCCAATCTGGGGGGCATTGTTGTTCGGTCTGACGGTCGCCGTCGCCGGCTGCTCGAAATCCGTGCCAGGCGCGGCGACGTCGGACAAAACCGCGGCCGGCGCGAGCCAGCCTGGCGGAGGGGAGCCAGTCGCAGAGCCGGAGGGGGCGCCCACGTCCTTTCCCGCGACATCGCAAAGCGGCCCTCATTGGAGGGGCGCTGGGTGCTTCTGTTTTATCAACGCTTAAGCGGGATGGAGGTGCCGGCGGCCTTGGTCGACATCACGAAGTCGAACAAGGATTCCCGGCTCCAAGTCAAGAATCCCGCAATTCGGGGCCGCCCTGTCGAGCCCCACGCTGAAGCTCGCCCAGGCCAGTCCAGAAATGGTGCATCTGATTTTTGAGTTGACGGTCCAAAGCATGGTGCCCGGGCAAGCGCCGGTCCAGCAGTTGAAACAGGCGGACATCGTCGTGGAGTTTCACGACGGCTTTGCGCGCGGGAGCGCTCAATTCAGTCCCCTGGACACGTTTCTGGTCGCCATGGTTCCGACCAAGGTCGAGACGATTCAGGAACTCCACCCACAGCCCCTTCCGGAATCGACGGAGCTGAATGCGGAAAAGGAGAAGAGAGAGGACTTTCTCGAGAAAGCGGCGACGTTTGTGAAAACCCACCCGGAGAGCCCGCTGACGGTCGAAATGTATCCGGTGCTTTTCGCGACCGCGCAAGAGCGCAAACTCGACAAGGCAGCCGTCGACGCAATGGCCGAGCAATACATCAAGACCGCCCATCTATGGGGATCGCGCGCGGCGTTAAAGGCCCGAATCGACATCGTGTCGGCCCTCGTGAAGAACAATTACCTCCCGCAAACCGCCCTTCATCAGATCGACCTGGCTCTGGCCCAATTGACCGAGGAAACGATCCCAGTCTGGAGATCCGTGCTGGAGCAGATGAAGGAGCAGGCCACGGCCAACGAGGCGCTGGCCCTGGCGCACAGCGGGACCCCCGAACAACGATCGAAGTCCATCCAAATCCTTCGCGAACGCGACCGAAAGGTGCCGTACGATCCGATCGTGCTCTTGGAACTGGCCCGTTATGACGAGGAGCACGGCAAACCCGAGGCCGCGATGAATGATTACGCCAAACTGGCCGTCCTGCCGCTGTTCGACGAGATCCTCCAGCAGGTCTGGAAGGGCGAGAAAGTCAAGCATCCCTCTCCGCGAGAATCGGCGGAAAAGCTTTGGAAGAGTTTGCACGGAGGCAAGTCGGCCGGGTTCGACAAACATCTCGACGACGTGTACACGCAGTCGATGCCAAAGTTCACCGGCAAGCCGGTCAATCCGCGTCCGGCCGATCCGGAGAACCGCGTCGTGTTATGCGAGTTATTCACAGGGACCGGTTGCGGCTATTGCGTGGCCGCGGACGTCGCCTTCGACCATTTGCTCAAGACCTACGCGCCGAGCGAGCTCGTCGCACTGCAATACCATGAACACATTCCTCAGCCCGACCCATTGACCAATCAAGACAGCGAGGCACGGTTTAGGTTCTACTTTCCAGACCGGGGCGGAACGCCGACGTTCACCATCGACGGCATGGCCGCCCAGCGGGGAGGCCTCTTGCACCAGGCCCCGGACGTCTATGCAGCAATTCGTTCGGCAATCGATCATTTCCTGGCGCGAAAGACGTCGGTCCGCATCCAGCTCGCGGCCCAGCCCAAGGGAAGCGTCGTCGCGGTGACAGCGGACGCCGACGGATCGTTCCCGCCGAACGAGCCGATCCGCTTGCGGCTGGCCCTGGCCGAGGAGCGGATTCTTCTGCGCGGTTCCAATGGCATTCGAGAGCACGAAATGGTCGTTCGCGCCATGCCCGGAGGACCGCAAGGCATCGGGCTGAAGGACGGCAAGCTCCACTACGAGGGGAAAGTCGATCTGAAATTAATCCGGCAGGAGCTCAACGACCAACTGGTCGCCGATGAAGAAAAGCAAAAGAGCAAGTTCGCCTCAAAGCCGTTGGACTTGTCTCACCTGCGGCTCGTGGCGTTCGTTCAAAATGACCAATCGCGGGAGGTGTACCAGGCCAAAATGATTCCGTTTCCCACGCCGGCCGGTCAAGAGGCGGCCAACGCCCCGCCCCCAATCGCCCAGCCGCATCCAACGGCCGTTGCTCACGAGGCCAAGAAGCCGTAAGCGGCCAGTGGTCAGGGGCCAGTGCGGCAAAAGAAATCGCGGATCGTATCCACTTGCCACCGGCCACTACTTCATGATGCGTCAAAACCTGGCCGTTGTCATTTTCCTGGCGATTGGAAGCCGTGCGGCTCTGGCTGCTGATGCTCTGCCGAAATCGCTCGATCCGCGGGTGGAGATCCGCCTCTTTGCCGAATCGCCACAGATCGTCACACCCACCGACGTCGACGTCGATCATCTCGGCCGTGTCTGGGCGATCGAGAGCAACACGCATTTTCGGCCGGCCGGTTACACCGGACATTCCAGCGATCGAGTCTTGGTCTTCTACGACGACGATCACGACGGCAAGGCAGACCGCATCGAAACGTTTGCCGACGGTTTCGTTTATGCCATGAGTCTCGCCGTGCGATTCGGGGACGGGGTCTACGTCGCCACGCGTAACGAAGTGTTCCATCTCACGGATGCCGACGGCGACGGGAAGGCCGATCGACGCCGCGTCATCCTCCGGCTCGACACGGCCGGCGACTACCCGCACAACGGATTGGCGGGCTTCGCGTTCGACGGCCTCGGGTTTCTATACGTCGGGCTGGGCGAAAACCTCGGCGCGGCCTATCGTCTCATCGGAACCGATGGACGGACCCTTTCCGGCGGCGGAGAAGGCGGCAGCATCTTTCGCTGTCGTCCCGACGGCAGCGATCTCACCTTGTGGGCAACCGGTTTTTGGAACCCGCACGCATCGTGCGTCGATGGCTTCGGCCGGATGTTTACCGTCGACAACGACCCCGACGATCGGCCTCCCTGCCGGATGTTGCACATCATTCCTGGGGGCGATTACGGCTATCGTTTCCGCAACGGACGCCGGGGCATTCATCCGTTCACGGCCTGGGACGGCGAGCTGCCCGGAACGCTGCCGATGGTCTCTGGGACGGGCGAAGCCCCTTGCGGTATCGTCGCGTACGAATCGGACGGCGCTCCCATCCGAGTACCGCGGAAGCCTGCTGGCGACGTCGTGGGGCGATCATCGGATCGACCGCTTCCGCGTCCATCCGCAGGGGACTTCGCTGACGTCGAAGGCCGAGCCGATCATCGTCGGGGGCGAGAATTTCCGGCCGGTGGGCTTGGCCCTGGCACCTGACGGCAGCCTGTTTGCGACCGACTGGGTTCTGAGAGACTACAAGGTTCATGGTCAGGGACGAATCTGGCGGATCGCACCAAAAGCGGCCTCCCGCCGGAGGAAGCCCGACGATCTGGCCGCGGTCCCGCATCTTCCTCTCCTGGAATTGCGGCAGAAACTGGGCTCGCCCCGGCTGGACATTCGCCGGCTGGCCGCCCAATCCTTGGCCGAACACGACCGTTCGTTCCTCGAGTCGGTCGCCATTGACCAGAAGGCGCCCCGCGCCCTCGGCTCGAGGCGAGCTGGGCGCTGGCCCTGCGGTCCGAGCGAGTTCAATCGCATGTCGCCGGCACACTCCAGCCTGAAAAATGCCGAAATTCCGCTCCTCTGGCCCGATCTCCAGCGGGCCGCCGCCGACCTGGCCGGAAAGGCACTCCTTGATCGCCTCAAGCATCCTTCCGCCGTCAACCCGTCGATCGAGCTCCTGCGGCTGGTGGCCGGGCTCGACAAAATCATCGCGAAGGATCCAGCGTTCTTGGAGCAGGTCGTGAACCTCGACGATCGGTTCGTGTTCGCCGCCCTTGTGCAGGCGCTCGCCAACCGATGGAAGCCCAGCGAATTTACGGACCGTTTGCGACCGGAACGGACGCCGTCGCCGCGCGTCCGGCTCGCGTTGCTGTTGGCCGCGCGGCAAACCGATCATGACAAATCCGCCGATCCGATCCTCTCCGCGGCCCTGTGCGATCCCGACTTCGCCGTGCGGCGAACGGCCATCCAATGGGTCGGCGAAGAGAGACGGTCGCAGTTCCGCACGCAGATCGAGCGGCAGCTCTCCGATCCGAAGACGACATCGGATCTCTTCGAGGCCGCGTTGGCCTCCCTGGAGATGCTCGACGGCGTGAAGCGCGCCTCCAAGGACGAATTCTCGGGGGCGGATTACGCCTTGCGACTGGCACGCGACCAACGGGCGGCCGATCCGGTGCGCGGCGCTGGCCTTGCGGATGGTTCCTCCGGGTCACAAGGGGCTCGACGCCGCCTTGTTGAAGCGGCTCCTTGCCGCCCCGTCTTCGGCGCTTCGCTTTGAGGCCGCCCGCACGCTGCGCGAAACGGTATTCGCCGAAACGCCCGGAATTCTCCGGGCTCTCGCGGCCGACGAACGCGCCGAGACGAGTCTGCGCTTCGAGGCGATTGCCGGCTTGGCCGCCGTCTTGCAGCGGGACGAGCGCGATTCGGCGACGATCGGCGTCCTGCGCCGATTGTTGGCCGGGTCTGACCGCCGCCTTCAAATCGCGGCGCTGCGGGCCTTGCAGCGGTCGTTGGGCAATCCGGAAGTCCGGGCCGACGTGACCGCCTTGGCGGACGCGCGGGTCGCGCACGCCACGACGGAGGCGTCCCGCGAGCTGATCGATCAATTGGCACTGGCGTTCCGGATGTCAGGCCTCGCGGTTCCCAAGGAGTTAAATGCGCGGGTCACTCCTCGACCCGTCGCGGCGGAAGACTGGATTCGCCTCGCGGCCTCCGGCGGGAATGTGGAGGCGGGCCGGCGGGTTTTTGAACAGCCCAACTCGGGCGGCTGCTTCCACTGTCACACGATCAACGGCCGCGGCGGCAAGATCGGGCCCGACCTCACCGTGGTCGCCCGCAGTGCCAACCGCGAAAAGCTGGCCGAATCGATCTTGCGGCCCAGTAAGGAAATCGCTCCGCAATTCACGAGCTGGACCTTCGTGACCCGGCAAGGACGCACCGTCATCGGCGTGCTTGTGGCGGAGGATCGGGAAGGCCACGTTCGCGTCGGGACGCCCGAGGGAACAGTGACCGATCTCGACGCCGCGGAGATCGAGGAACGGCATCCGCAGAACAAATCGGTGATGCCGGAGCGGCTCGTCGACGCGCTGACGCCGGGAGAATTCCGCGATCTCATCGCGTTCCTTGCCAACCTGAAGTAAAACGGGCGAAGTTTCCGTCAGGGACGCGACCGTCATTTTGTGCCGAAGCAACGGATTGCATTGCGGCGTCCCACCGCGTCTCCCGAGAAAACCGTTCCCGGCCCCCTCGCTCTCTCTCCGAGCCTTCGTTCTCACCACCTGATTCTGTGGGTTTGCCTGGCGTCGTTTTTGAGTTAATGGGGGTTGAAATAAAGGAACGGCTTTGTCGCCAACAGGCCGTCATTTCAGGCGCGGCAGCGCACCATTGGAGAGAGACTCCGATTGAAAGTGCTGCACGCGTCACTCTGCTCCGACGGCCGCACGGATCGCATTTTCGTTATGATCGGAACACGGCGAAAAGCGTTCTCGGGGAATCCGGGCCGCTTGGAGCCGCCCGGAAAGTATTGTTAATCGACGATTTTGGGTCATTGCGCGCGGTGTTGACGAGTCGGAAACAATGCTCGACTTTCTGTTCCACAAGAAGCGGGATGAAGTGAAGCGGGTGCTGCACGGGCGCGTGAACCGCGCGCACGCTCGCCGCATCAGCCTCGCTAATATCCGCTCGGCGACGCGCGGCACGTTTACCGAAGTCGTCTGGGTCGTGCCCTGCTCATCACCGGCGAATGCCGACTACTCGCGCGTCTTTGCCGCGGTGAGCCGCGACCTGAGCACGGAAGGAATCGGCATCGTACACAACACAGCGATTACCGAACCCTGTGTCATCATCGGCTTGAGGGATGAGACCAATCCCCGTTTCATCGCATGCACGCCCAAGCACTGCACGCCGCTGGGATACGGTTTCTACCACATCGGACTTTTCGCCGACGAGGTGGTTCAGCCCGAGGCCGAGGAGATTGAGGCGATCTGCACCGCTCTGGAGAGATACGACTCGCCGGCGGAGAACCGTGAGCGGGCCGCGATTGCGCATTGAGGGTTTGCTTCGGAAATCGGCGGCCGCCCGTCTCGTCCCGTTCAATTCGCTTTTTTTTCCGCCGCTTTTTCTTCGGCCGTCTTTTCCACGACCTCGAGTCCGGGGACGGTGATCGCCGTGATCTGGACCGAGGTATATTTCTGACGGTGCCCGGTGTGGCGGCGGGAGTTCTTGCGGCGACGGAACTTTCCGATCTCGAGTTTTATGCCCTTCACCTCGGGATTGACAACGGTGGCCTCCACCAAGGCTCCGGAGATTGCCGGCGTGCCGATCGCGCTGGGCCCCCCGGCGTTGGCCAGGAGGACCTGCTCGAAGCGTAGCGCATTTCCCACCTCGGCCCCTTCACGGTAATCGACGAGGAGGGTGTCTCCCTCCTGGACGCGATATTGGCGGCTTCCGTCGCTGATGACTACAAACATGGCGGACGATCTTTCGTTCTCTGTCGCAAAACGGGGGCGCAGGCGCTGTCAAACGGCGAATTTCGCATTGTAGCGGCTTCCCACGGCCTTTCAACCAGAGGTCTTCGGCCCGCAAAGGCACATGCGATCGCTTCTCCTCCAGACGGAGCGGTCCCGTGGCGGAAACCGTCGGTCAAGTAAATACGATGCTTTCATCGCGTCACCGAAGTGCTCGCAGCACTAGCGTGCGGCTTTGGAGGCGACCGGCGTCGCGGACCGCAGCTCATTCCCGGCATCATCGAGAACCTTGAGCAACAGGTGTTCGGGCCCGACGTCGTTGCGGGCGATGATGCTGATGGAAACATTGCACGATTCTTCGATGCCCATAATCTCCCGCCGCTTCTTGTTGTTGAGATAATTGGAGACCCGGTCGTGGATCTCGACGACAATCCGTGCGGCCCCCTCGCGGGTGGCCCGAGTCATCAAAAGCCGCATGGTCTCGATGGCCATGCTCTCGGCAGTCTTGACCTGGCCGGTGCTATGGCAGCACGGGCAGTCTTCGTAAATGCTGCGGCGCAGTGAGGGCCGGATCCGCTGCCGCGTCATCTCGATCAGCCCAAAGGGGCTGATCCGCAGGACCTTGATCCGCGCCCGGTCGCGGCGAACGGCGTCGCGCAAGGCCCGCTCGACCCCCCGGCGGTGGCGCTCCTCCCGCATGTCGATGAAGTCATTGACAATCATGCCCCCCAGGTCGCGCAGGCGGATCTGCCGGCTGATCTCCTCGGCGGCCCGCAAGTTGACCTGGTAGGCCGTCTCCTCCGCGTTGTCGTCGGCGCGGAAATTTCCGCTGTTGACGTCGATGGCGACGAGCGCTTCGGTCTGGTCGATCACGATCGAGCCGCCCCCCCGTAGGGGAACATGGCGGGTTTGAATGCGGGCGATCTCATCCTCGATATGATACTTGTGGAACAGAGCCTCCTTGCCCTCGTAGAGCTTAATGCGGTTGACGTTTCGCGGCATGACGATCTTCATGAACTCGCGGGCCCGCTCGAACGCCTGCGGCTCGTCGATGAGGACCGTGTCGATCTCGCTGTTGTAGATGTCGCGGATCGTGCGGATGATCATGTCGCTTTCTTCGTAGATCCCGACCGGACCGGCCGTCTTGCGGATGCGGCGCACGATCGTCCGCCACAATCGCAAGAGGTAATTCAAGTCGCGCTGCAGATCGCGCTTGGCCCGATCCGTTCCCGCCGTGCGGATGATGAAGCCCAGCCCTTGCGGCGGGTTGAGCTCCAGGAGCGCCTGGCGCAGCGTGCGGCGGACATCGTCGTCGGCGATCTTGCGGCTGACGCCGACGCGCTGCAGGCCGGGCATCAGGACGAGGTACCGGCCCGGAATGCTGATGTAGGTCGAAAGGGTCGGGCCCTTGGACCCGATTCCCTCCTTGATGACCTGGACGAGGACTTCGCTCCCCCGCCGGAAAATCTCCTGAATCGGAGGCTTGTTGCGGACGCTGCGCTCGTTGAAGCGCCGGCGTCCGCGCGTGACGGGGGTCCTCTTCCTGGTCCGGCTTGCCGCCGTTGGGAAGCAGGTGTTTGTAGTACTGGTATTCGACGTCGCTGACGTGGAGGAACCCGTTGCGGCCGACGCCGAAGTCGACGAAGACCGCCTGGATGCTGGGCTCGATATTGACGACACGCCCTTTATAGATGTTCCCGACGCAGTTCTCGATGCTCCCCCGCTCGACGTAAAGTTCCTCCAGCACGCCATCCTCGAGGATCGCGATCCGGCTTTCTTCGGACTGGAGAACGTTGATCAGCATTTCCTTCTTCATTCATTGCCCTTCGTCGCAAAAAACGACCCCGGGCGCGCAAAACGAATGACCACCGGCTGTCCGGTACGGCGGGACCGCTCTCGCGAAAGAGGCTCGGCGGTCGCCGATCCGGCAGGACGGTTCTCGCGGCCAACGAGGGGGAACCCAGGCCGCGGCGCTGCCGCGCGAGGGCGCGGAATGGCGGCGTGGGCCGCTCTCTGTCGGCCGGGCCGAAGCCCGGGACCTGCCCCGTCCGCCGCGCGCCGCTGGACCAGCGGCTCCATGAACCGCCCCCGCCGAAATGCGGACATGCACCGCGCCCGCGGAGCACCCTCCCCCCGAGCACCAGCCTCCGCGGCTTGCGCCCGGGAAAGGCCGGTCGCACCGAGCGACGGACGCAAGGTGCTTGCAACGCACCCCGCGAGAACGTCGCGCGAACCGAGACCGACGCGGCCCAGCGGGCCAACATGCACGTCGCCCAGCCGCGCAGGCTCGTTGGCCGACCGAGGCCAGCCATGGTTGACCGGCTGGCGGACGGACGATCGCTGAGACAGCGGCCCCGTCTTCGCCTGCAGACAACCGGCAGTCATCAAACGAATGCGCACCTGATTTGAACCTGATTGAACGATTGGTCCCACGCGCCGTCCGGATCACGTGACAAGGTCCGGACAGATCTTCTTCAATTCGCCTCGCAAATAGTTTTCGACGTCTCGCGCCAGCTCCAGCGAGAGGGCATGGGCTGCGATCTCCTCGCACTGGCGGACCGTCGATGGTTCGAATGACTTCCTTCAACTCGGGGATCGAATGCGGTGTCACGCTCAGCCGTCTGATCCCCATTCCAATCAAAAGCGGAATAAACTTCGGATCCGAACTCATTTGCCCGCAGACCGTCACCGGAATTTCGCGCTTTCGGGCGGCCTTAACCACTTGGCGAATCAGCCGCAGAATCGACGGATCGCCCGAACTGTACAGGTTGGCCACGTCGGGATCGGACCGATCGACCGCCAGAGTGTACTGGATCAGGTCGTTGGTGCCGATCGAAAAGAAATCGACCTCCCTGGCAAACTCGTCCGCCAGGAGCGCGGCCGAGGGAACCTCGACCATCATACCCACGGGGACGTTTCTTTTGAACGCAACCCCCTGGTCCTCGAGGTCTTCCTTGACGTCCTCCAGGATCATCTTCGCCTGGCGAAGCTCCAAGAGCGAAGAGACCAGCGGGAACATGATGGCGACGTCGCCCGAAGTCGCCGCGCGAAGAATAGCGCGTAACTGCGTTTTGAACAACGGCAGATTCTGCAGCGTGAGCCGCAGGCTCCGCAGTCCCAGCACCGACGTGGCGCCGCTGGGAGCCATCCGCCCGCAGACATTGGCAAACTTGTCGGCCCCCAGGTCGAGCGTGCGGATCACCACCTCGTGGCCGGCAAAGGCGCTGACGACCCGGCTGTAAGCCGCGAAGTGGTCATCTTCCGTCGGTTCGCGGCCGCTTTGCAGGTAGAGGAATTCGGTCCGGTACAGGCCGATGCCGTCGGCGCCGCGCTGCGTGCAATGCTCGATTTCCTCGGGAAATTCAATATTGCCCAGCAGCAGAATCCGCACGCCGTCGCAGGTCTGGGAAGGCTGCTGACGCAACGATTTCAGCCGCTCCGAGACCGTCTTCAATCGAGCCTGGGAGTCGCGGTAATGGACGAGCGTCTCTTCGTCGGGGTCGATAATGATCTCGCCCCGGGTCCCGTCGATCACGACCATTTCCCCGCCCGCGACGTCCGAGAGAAAATCGCCCACCCCCACGACGGCGGGAATCTCGAGGGCACCGGCGAGAATGGCCGTGTGGCTGGTGCGTCCGCCGACTTCGGTCGCGAAACCCAGGACGAAGTCCTTGGGAAGCGTGGCGGTCTCTCCCGGAGTGAGATTGTGCGCCAGGATCACGACTGGCGCCGTCAACTGCCTGAGCTCTTCGCGGCGCTCGCCGAGCAGGTGTCGAAGAATCCGTTTCTCGAGGTCGAAAATGTCGTCGGCCCGGTCCGCCAGATAGATGTTCCCCAGATTCTGGAACATCTTGGCGTAGCGGCGGAGAACGCGGCTGGAGGCAAATTCCGGGGAAAAATGCCGGTCGCGAATCAGCTTGATGATTTCTTCGGTAATCTTGGGGTCCTGCACGAGCTGCAGGTGGGCGGCGAAGATTGCCCCGTATTGTTTCCCGAGATGGCTTGTCGCCAATTGCTCGTTTTCGGAAATCTCGTTGCAGACCATCTGGATCGCTGAATGAAACCGCGCGATCTCGACCTCGACCGCATCCACGCCGACGTAGCGTTGGGGAATGCGAAAATCTTCCGCCCCCAGGACCAACGCGGGCCCGCTGACCACTCCAGGAGAGACCGGGATTCCGCGTTTGATCAACATCGTGTGTCCAGCGTCAACCGGCGTCGGTGACGGGATCTTCAAAGTTCGTATGGAACAGGCGCACCAGCTCGTCGAGGGTCTCGGCGGCTTTTTCGCCGGTCGCTTCCAGGACGAGCGTGTCGCCGAACTCGGCCTTTAACGGGATCAGGTCGAGCACGTTTCCGGCGTCGGCGGAGAGATTCCCCTTGGAGATCCGCACGGGACAGCCAAACCGGCGGACCGTCTCCACGATCTGCGCGACGGGACGAAGATGCAGCCCGTCTCTCAGGTTGATGGTGACAGTACGGCGGCAACGGGTGTCTTCGACCATGAGCTTGTGAGGGGTTGGATTGTCGAATCGAACGTCCGCTCGTTTTCCACAGCAACGCGCCGGGGTTCTCGCGTCATCGGGAGGAATTGCGAAGCGGCACGGCGTTCTAGAGTTCGTTGTTGTCGGCTTCGCGCAGCAAGTCCCAGATGGTCTCCTGGGAGTTCGACTGACGCAGGAATCGGCAGAAGTTCTGGTTCCGGAGGTGCCTCGAGATGTTCTCCAGTCCGCGGAGATGATCGCCCGGACGGTCGGGCGGAGAGACGAGGAGGAACAGGATATTAACGTCCTCTCCGTCGAGACTGGCAAAATCGACCCCGTCTTTCGAGAGGGCAATCGTGGCAATCAGCCGGTCGACGGAAGGATGTTTGGTATGAGGGACGGCGACCCGCATCCCGATGCCGGTCGAGCCAAGCTCTTCCCGTTTCAAGATCGCCGCGACGATGCTCTGCTCGTCTTCGGCGCGGATGCTGCCGCATTTCCGGAGGCTCTCCACCAAGGCCCGAATCGCGCTCTCTTTGGTCGTGGCCTGCAATTCGGGCAGGATTGCCTCTTTGACCACGAAGTCAGTCATCTTCATTAAATGCTCCTTTTGTGCCTTATCATGGCGCGGGGGGAAGCGGGGCAAGAACAGACCGGCCGGCAATCCCCGGAAAGGGTCATGCCCCGACTGGAGTCGCCCCTGTTCAAGGACATGGACGGCGCACCGGGCCGCACATTCAGGCTCTTTCGGCGGATGCTTCGGCCGGCCGAACTCGGAGTGCCCAACTGCTTGGGCCATGCCGAACTGACCCCACGTCTTCACCCACTCCCGATGCGTTTCTCGGAGGCGATGCCGGAGTCACCCTGGTTCCGCCTGCGGTTTTTCCTCCTCGACAAAGTCGTTCATCCGCGCGTCGCGGCGATGGTCCTGGATCTTGGCCTTGTACTTCTTGAGCTGCTGTTCCATCTTGCTCAAGGCCCGATCAAACGTCGAGGGGACATCGTCTCCTTCGTCGATCGCGACGAAATTGTGCTTGTGCTCGGCATCGAGCAGAATCTCGACGCGAATCCGCCCCTTCATCCGTTCCGGTTCAAAAATCACCGTCACGCCGATGGCCGTGACGCGCTCGAAATACGTCAGCAGCTTTTCGGATTTGCGCGAGATGGTCTCGCGGACGTCGTCGGGAATCGACCCATGGCGGCACGTGATGGCAACTTGCACCGGCGCAGACTCCTCAGTGGCAAACGATTCGTGATCGGGCGCCTTCGACGACAGCGGCTGACAATTGACGAGTCCAGATTGTAGTTCGCGCCCGTCGAGCGTCAACGACGAACGCCCCTCCACCGCCCCCGAGGGCTCAAGACGTGCCCACCGTCGCCGCACGCGCAGCCCGAGAATTTCATCGCAAACAGGCATTCTAGTTGGCTCGAAAACCGGTTCGCCAGCACAGGGCATCGAGCGGTGCGGCGTTCGACGTCGGGAATCAGAACTCGTTCGCCGCCGTCTTGTCCGAAGCACCGTCGACCGCGCCGTCTTCCGCGTCTTGATCGTTGCGCGGGAGAACGACCCGATCGGGCGTCTCCTTGCGGCCGAAAAACTTGGACCAGCCCGAGCCGGCCGAGGCCGCGGACGCGGTTTGCGCAGCCGGCGGCGGATTGCCGCTGCCGGATCCGGCGCATCGTTTGCCGTCGTGACGAGACCGGTGGTTGGGCCGCGGCTCCCCGACGCCAGCAGCGCGGTCTCGTCGCCCCTGGCAGGCGAGATCGACTCCGCGCGCGTCTGTCGTGCCGATTCCGAGCTGGAATGGCATCCGCACACCGCGAATGCCGTTATGAGCCGCGCCACGACAAACAGGCCGTGCGGCTCGCTTTGGCAACGCGGTTGGAGAGGGACGGGCGGTCTGTCGCGATTGGGAAGCAACACACCGCCGCAGGCGGCCTCTCTCGTCCGTTGCCACTCGCCGCTCGTCACTCATGACTAGCGCCGGTTGATAGCAGGAAACGGCGGATGGGAAAAGACCGAAGCGGGCCGGTAAGCCGGGTTCTGTCGAGAGCGGCTATTTCTCTAGGACGGCGGTTGCCCGCCGCCTCAAGCGACCTACCCGGGAGGTTTTGCGAGCCGGACGAACTCGCGACGGTTTCCCGTGCTTCTCCCTGCGTGGTCTTGCTCCAGGTGGGGTTTGCCGAGCAGGCCGGTCACCCGGTCTGCTGGTGCGCTCTTACCGCACCGTTTCACCCTTACCGCGAGACCGTGACCATCAGCCACGATCTCGAGGCGGTTTGCTTTCTGTTGCACTTTCCCTGTCCTTGCGGACGGTGGGCGTTACCCACCACCGTGTCCTTTGGAGCCCGGACTTTCCTCTCCGAAGCCACCACGGTCCCGAAGGATCGCGGCCCTTCGCAGCAGCCGCTTGGCCCGCTTCGGCCTTGCTCTCTGATTGTACACCATTGGGGACGAAAGATTGTCGCTCATTGGCCCAATTTTTGTTCCGCCGAAATCCGAGGGCTGGCCGACGGGAAAGCCACGGGCCGCTTCACGAATCTGCTCTCTCGGTTTGGCGAATTGACGGGTTCAAAAATTGCCGATAAAGTTAAAGACAGAGCCACATTGCGACCCAGGGTGTCGCGTTGTTGCCCTCTCGACCCATTCAGACGCGGGGTCATTCTGGTCTCAAAAACTGAAGATTCGCTGAAAGACCGCCTGATGTTTGGGGAGTTGAATCCGTGTGGCGGGGGTGACCCCATCCCGTTGCAGAAACTACAATTGGTCGTCGGGCGCCAGCCAAGTTGCGACATCATCTTGCGGTTCCCGAACGTTTCGTCTCGCCACTGCGAGTTTCGGCTGCTCAACGGGTACTGGCACGTACGCGACCTGGGAAGCCGCAACGGGATCAAGGTCAACGGGATTCGCTGCGACTCGCACTGGCTGATGCCGGGCGATGTGCTCTCCGTCTCGAAGCACCGCTACGAGGTGAACTACACTCCGGAGGCCGAGGCCCCGCCGCCGGAAGCCGAGCCCGATCCGCTGTCCGTCAGCCTGCTCGAAAAGGCCGGTCTGGGCCGCCGGGGATCACCCGACGCGTCCCGGTTTCCGCAAACATCGCCCGAAGATCGCCGCAGCACGCCGCAGCGCCACGCGATTGACGCCGGGCGGAAAGACGACGACGATGACGACGAGGAGCTCGACGACGATAAGCTGGTCTGGCTCGACAAGTAGGGAAGGTCGTTGCCCCGCAAGAAGCCCCGCAAAGTCCGCATTTCTCTGCGGAAGAACCGGCAGAAGCGGCCGCGCATTCGGCATGTGACACGCGACGTGCGTGGAGACGAGCCGAACGCCGTCGATCTGCCGAGCGTCGAGCGAATCAGCGGCAAAGGCGATTTGACCCGTCACCGGACGATCGTCGCTGCCCAAGACGATTCGGGGCCCGAGGTGCTCCGCGCGGTCGATGAAACCACCTGCCGTTCCGGCCGCGTCCTGTCGGCGGCCGGTTTGAATTGCCTCGTCTCAGACTCTGCGGGGCACCGCTACGAATGCACCGTGCGACGCGTCGTGCGCACGATGAGCCGCGCGGAACGAGGGGCCGTGATCGCCGGGGACATGGTCCTATTTCAAGCCCGTCGATCGTGAGCATGGCGTGATCGAACGGGTCAACCCCCGACGGACGACGCTGGCCCGCGGCACGAAGAGGAAGGAGCAGGTGATCGCCGCGAACATCGACCAGGCGCTGATTGTCGCGTCGGCAGCCGATCCGCCGTTAAAGACGAATCTTGTCGACCGTCTGCTGATCAGCGCGCAGAAAGGCGGCGTGAGGCCGATCCTTTGCGTTAACAAGAGCGATCTCGTCGATCGGGTGCGTCTGCAGCCGATCCTGGGAATGTATGCGAGGCTCGGCTACAACGTCATCCTGACGAGCGCCGCGACGTCGATGGGGATCGAGGAACTAAAACGTCTGCTCCGGGGGCGGGAAACGGTCACAGCCGGCCAGAGCGGCGTCGGCAAGTCCTCGTTGCTCAATGCGGTGCAGCCAAACCTGCGGCTGGAGACCGAGACGGTGAGCGACTGGACGCGTAAAGGCCGGCACACGACACGGACGGCCGTTCTGCACGAACTCGACTTCGGCGGCTGGGTGGTGGACACGCCGGGCATCCGCCAGATGCAGCTTTGGGACGTGCGTGCGGAAGAGGTCGAAGGGTTCTTCGTCGAGTTCCGGCCGTTCGTCCCCCGTTGCCGCTTTCCGGACTGCTCTCATACGCACGAGTCGGGCTGCGCCATCAAACAGGCGGTCGACCACGACCTGATCTCCCCCGTTCGCTACGCGAGCTACCTTAGAATCATGTCGGGCGAAGCCGAATAGTCGCAAGCCGACCGACGGCGATCCGTGGGCTTTTATTCCGAAAGGTCGCGGGACTTGGGTTCCGGCAGCCAGGAGCAGGCGATCGAGCCGACGAGATAGACGAAGAGGGCGACTCCGGCCGCGGTGAAGGCCGTCTTGGCGGGGGGGCTGCCGCCGGGCACCCATGCGGTGCCGGCGATGAAGCTCGTCACGGCGGCGAACGACGTGCCGATCAGGCGGCCGCCGATGTTCGCGGCAAAACTCTCGCCCGTGCCCCGCAGGTGGACGGGGTAGACGTAGGGCAAATAATTCCCCCAAAAGCTGAATTGGGCGACGGTACACAGGCCGCAGACGAAAATACCGAGGTGCATCCAGGTCAGCTCCCAGGACCCGACATGGAACAGAATTGAATTCGGCTGTGTCGCGAAGGCCCAAAAGATGATGGGCATGAGGATCAGGCCGGGAATTTGGAAGACGCGCAGAGCGCGCGGCGGCTGAGGATTCGCACCGCAAGGAGGGCGAGCAGGAAACGCCCCACCAGTCCGCCGATTTCCTGGAACTTGCCGTAATCGGCGGCGGCCGCCCGGTCAATTTTAGCCGCTTGTTCCGGAGGTTTGTTCTGCTTTTTGGCCTGGACGTCGCTGAACCGCTTGACGATCTGCGGCATTTGTTGGATCGCGCCGAAGGCGGCACCGTAGCTGCACGCGAACATGATCGTCGTGACCAGCGTCGTCCGCCGCAACTCGGGCGCGAAGATTTCGCGCAACCGGGGGCGGCGCAGCGTTCCGGCGGCCTTTTTCGCCGCCCAGGTGGGTGACTCCGGAAGGAAGGGCCGGATCACGATCAAGGGAATCGCCGGGATCAGGCCCGAGATCAAGGCGTACCGCCAGGAGGCGTGGGAATTGGCGATCGGACCAAGAAATGACAGGAAGCTGGGGATTTCGACGGCCGGAAACGACTTGGCGTGCTCGTTACACAGCCCGTAGACGACGGCGACCAACAGGCCGCCGATTGACGAGAAGGCCTGCGTGTACCCGAGCGCCTCGCTCGCGCTGGTCGTGGTCTTCGAAGAGTTCCGCCAGCCACGCGACGGCCGCCACGAACTCGACGCACACGCCGATGAACGTCGTCGAGCGGAGCACCAGCAGCATGGGCAACGACGTCGAGTAACCCGACGCAAACGCCGAAAAGGCGTACAGCAGAATGCTCCAAGTGAGGATCCGCCGCCGTCCCAGCTTGTCCGTCAGGTAGCCCCCCCAGAGACCGAAGATGCCTCCGGCAATCGCCGGAACATAGAAGAGCAACCCAAACCACAGCGGGAACTCAGGCGACCCCGGTTGAATCCCGCGCAGCTCCCTGAGCGCGGGAGGGACCACATACTGAGCGAGCAGCAACGCGTAGATGTCAAAGGCGAAGCCGATCGAGGAAATAATGCAAATCAGCCATTTGATGGCCGTAAACGGCGGTTTGGCTCCGATCGGCGCTGCGCTCATGGAACGACCATTCTGAAGGAGGTTGACCGCGGGAATCACCGGCGCGTCGGCTCGGCAAACCGGCCCGGCGCGAAGTTCGGATTCTAGTCCGCGCGTCGGTTTCTTGTCACCCATTCGCCCGTGGAATTGCACCAGCCGGCGGGGACCGGTACTTTCGTGATTCGGTTCCCCTTGGAATTGGACCCCGACCGTCCGCCAGTGGCCGGACTCGCTCGCAAACGGTCGCGGCTCCGTTAAGACGTCACCGGTGATCGATGCACGGCTTCGAACACATCCCGCCAGCGACCCCGGAAAAAGCACGCGGGCCCTGGTACGGCGAGATGACCCGGTATCACTGGTTCGTGCTGGCCGTTGCCGCGATGGGCTGGCTGTTCGACACGATGGACCAGCAGTTGTTCGTCCTGGCGCGACCGGCGGCAATGGTCGACCTGGTTCCCGCGGTGAGCAGTTCCGATCCAAACGCGAACAACTGCGCTCGACAGGAACCGGCGGCGGGCCGGAGACTACGCGACGTCGATCTTCATTGCCGGCTGGGCCGCGGGCGGCCTGTTTTTCGGCATGCTGGGGGACCGCATCGGCCGCGCGAAAACGATGATGATCACGGTCCTGATCTACTCGCTGTGCACGGGACTGAGCTCCTTGTCGCAAGGCGTCTGGGATTTTGCTTTCTACCGCTTTCTCACGGGGCTGGGAGTCGGTGGAGAGTTTGCCGTCGGCGTGGCGCTCGTGGCCGAAGTCATGCCCAGCACGGCGCGGCCTCAAGCGCTGGCGCTCCTGCAGGCTCTCTCCGGCATCGGAAATGTGAGTGCCGCCTTCATCTTTCTCGGTTTGGGGATTGCCCAGGAGCACGCGTGGCTGCCACGAGTTACGGGGCACTCCGTGTTTGGTTCGCCCTGGCGGATCATGTTCCTGATCGGGGCCGTCCCCGCCTTCCTGGCCCTGCTCATCATGCGCCGGCTCAAAGAACCGGAACGCTGGGAACGGGTCAGCCACGAAGGAGCGGTGACCGCCCAACTCGGCTCGTATCGAGAATTGTTTCGAGTGCCCCGGTTGCGAAGGCATGCCTTGTTGGGGCTGCTTTTGGGGTGTGCGGGCGTCATCGGGCTGTGGTCGGTCGGGTTTTTCACCTTTGACTTAATCCGCTTCGTTCAGCGCAAGCCGGTGACGATTCGCGTCTACAGGGAAGAGCGCCAGATGGCCCTGGACAACGGCGACCGCACGCGGGCCGAGCAGCCTCGAAGCCCTGCTGGCGGCCCAGCCGGGTCCCGGAACCAGCTTGCCGCCGGAGCTGGCAGAGCTCCGGGATCAATTGAGCGGCGTCGTCAGCGGGCGTCTGACCCGCTGGAGCAGCTATGCGTCGATTGCCATGAATCTCGGCGCCGCCCTGGGAATGTTCGGCTTCGGCGCCCTCGCCCAACGCATCGGCCGCAAACCGACTTTTGCCGTGGCCTTCCTGGCGGCGTTTTTCAGCACGGTCGCCGTCTTTTGGTTCCTGCAAGACTTCTGGCAGATTTGGGTCATGGTTCCCATCATGGGGTTCTGCCAGCTTTCGCTGTTTGCCGGCTATGCGATTTATTTTCCCGAACTGTTTCCGACGCGGCTGCGATCGACGGGGACGAGCTTCTGTTATAACGTGGGCCGTTTCGTGGCAGCGTTTGGTCCCGTCGTCAAGGCCCAGTTGGAGACAGCCTTCTCCCACGCGCCGGAGCCTCTGCCCTTTCGCTACGCCGGCTGCACCATGTGCCTCGTCTTCCTGCTCGGTCTCGTCGCGCTGCCGTTCCTGCCCGAGACAAAGGGCAAGCCGCTGCCGGAGTGATCGGACGTGAAGCGATCGCTCTTGTCTTTGCTCGCGTTGGCCTGTGTGGCGCTTCTCTGCGGCGCCGGCTCCTACGTACCGGGCGTGCCTCCGATCGAAATGCCGCTGGGCGACCGTCTGCCGCTTTTGTCTGTCGTGCCCTTCGTGGCTCTGCTCGTGGCGATCGCCATACTCCCCTCGCTGGCCGAAGGGTGGTGGGAGCCGAATGCGAACAAGGCCAAGGTCGCCGCGCTCTTCGCGGTTCCGCTGGCGGGATTCTTGGTCTTGCATTTCGGCCGGGCCGGCCTGGAGGCGCTGGCGGAACAGACCGTCGAATACATCTCTTTGATGACGCTCTTGGGCTCGCTGTTCGTCGTTTGCGGCGGCATTTTGGTCGAGGGCTCGCCGCCGGGAACGCCGCTGGTGAACACGGCAATCTTGGCGTTGGGGGCGGTGCTGGCGAATGTGATCGGCACGACGGGAGCCTCGATGGTCTTGATCCGACCGTTGATCCGCGCCAATGGGCACCGGCGCCGAGTGGCCCACGTCCCGATTTTCTTGATCTTCATCGTTGCCAATTGCGGCGGACTTTTAACGCCGCTGGGCGATCCTCCGCTCTTTCTGGGCTATCTCGCCGGCGTGCCGTTTGGTTGGACGCTCAGGCTGTTGCCAGCATGGGCATTGGTGAACGGCGCGCTCTTGGCGATTTTTCTCGTGTGGGACCGGGCGACGCTGAGCCGGGAAGAGCGTGAGCGGCTGGACAAACGGCCGACGCAAGTCCTCCCGCGCGAGCCGTTGCGAGTGCTGGGCCTGCAAAACGTTGCTTTTTTATTGGCGATCGTGGCGACGGTCTTCGCCGCCGGTCGAGGGCTGGGCAACGGGGGCAATCGCTGGCCGTTCGGAGTGCAGGAAGCGTTGATCGCGGGATTGGCAGCCGCATCGTTGGGCCTGACGAGCCCCGAGCTGCGACAGAAAAACCGGTTCACGTTCGGGCCGATCATCGAGGTCGCCGTGCTGTTTGCCGGGATTTTCATCACGATGACGCCGGCCCTGCTGCTCCTGAACGCGCAGTGGCGCTCGGCTCGGACTGCGCGAGCCGTGGCAGTTTTTCTGGGCTTCGGGCTTGTTGTCGAGCGTTTTGGACAACGCGCCGACCTACCTGGCTTTCACGGCGGTGGCGGCGGGATCGCAAGGCATTCCGCTTCAAGGGCAGTATTTGGCGACACGCTCTCGAGCTGCGTGCCGGTTCGGGGTTGGATGAAATCCTGGCCGCCATTTCGTGCGGGTGCGTCTTCATGGGAGCGCTGACCTACATCGGGAACGGCCCCAACTTCATGGTCAGGGCGATTGCCCAGGAGTCGAATGTCCGAATGCCCAGCTTCCTCGGATATATGGCCTATTCGATGACAATACTCTTTCCCTTGCTTGCACTTGCGACGATTCTGCTCTTTCGTTTCTGACTTTGCGGAAGGTGCCATCCTTTCGGGCCGCACCGGTCCTGCTTAAAATAACAGGATGCCGCGCGGTTCGAGTTCAGGGACTGTCCCGCCGCCGCGACGCGATTCTCTCTCTGCCTGGCCAACATGCCCGATCTCAGAACCGTTCCGGGCCTCCAATCGGAACGTTTGCTCCACGCCCTTGCCGATTACTCCGTCGTTCGGATCGTCACGCACGACAACCCGGATCCCGACGCGATGGCCGCCGGTTGGGGACTTTACACGCTTTTCCAGGAGCGGCTCGACTGTCCGGTCGAGCTGGTCGGCGGGGGGGCGATCGTCCGGGCGGAGAATCGCCACCTGGTCGACCTTCTCAATCCGCCGCTGCACATCGTGGACGAAGCTCGACGACGATGGAAAGACCGCGACGGTTCTCGTCGACTGCACGCTGGGCACAAGCAACCACCTGGCGACTCGAGGCCGTCTGCAGCCGGTGGCGATCATCGACCACCATTTTGGCGGACCGTCGCCCGATCAGGTCCCCTTTACCGATATTCGCCCGTTCGTGGCGGCCACCGCGACGATCGTGGCCAGCTACCTCCGCGAGCAGGGAATCGAGCCGGGCGTCAAGCTGGCCTCCGCCATGCTGTATGCCATTCGCACCGAGACGTGCGGCTGCGAAACCGAACACTCGCCGCTGGACCGGGCGATCGTGCTATGGCTGACCGGCCGCGCCGAGCCCGGCCTGATCGCCGAGATTGAAAACGCCCCCCTGGCGCGGACCTATTTCAGCGACCTCGTGCTGGCCTTGCAGGGAACGCAGTTATTCAACGACACGGCCCTGTGTCTGTTGCCCAAGGCCAGCGGAACGGAGACCGTCGGCGAAGTCGCCGACCTTCTGATCCGCTGCGAGGGCGTTCGCCGCGTCTTGTGCGGAGGCGTGATCGACGAGGATCTTTACGTCTCCGTGCGCACCCGGCGGGACGACGGCAGCGCCGTCGAGCTGTTGCAAAAGACGTTGGAGGGGATCGGCGGCGGCGGCGGACATGCCCATCGGGCCGGCGGCAAGGTCGTCGGCATTGCGTCGGACGGACGGATGACCGAATTGCTGGAACAACAACTTCGCGACCGCTGGCTGACGGCCTGCGGCGAAGGCTGCCACCGACCCAAACGGTTGATCGGACTGCGTGAAATCGTCGAAAACCTCTGAATAGAAGACAGCCGTAGGTTATGCGTCCGCATCACACTCATTCGAAAGTCGGCGTCGTGTGCGGGGGAGTTATGCTCAAGCATAACCTGCCGAATCGTATGCGAATCCTGACCGGCATCACGGTGGTCGCCCTGGTTGCCGGCTGTAACAACGGCTCGGGGAACCACCCTGCCCCCCGCGGCGCCGCGCCGGTTCCCGAGGCGGCCCCTCCTATCGCAGAGGGCGAAAACGTGCCGGCCGCCGCGCGCGACGGAAGTCGAAGCGAAAAGTCGCGCAAGTCGAGCGCCCGGCTCTGGACCCGGCCGTCAATCCGCTCGACGTCTTTGCGATTGTTCCCGGAGAGCCGAAGTTCGAGGTGGTTGAAGCGGAGGGAAAGCCGGTCTCGGCCGACGCCTTCACGGCGATCTTGCCCGCCAAGGGGACCGACTCGACCCACTTTGATCCGATCGATTCGGTTAAACCGCTTGCCGGTCCGTCAAGCCGGCGCGTCGCCGGGCCGAAAACCTCCGACGGGCCGTCGACTGGTCGCAAAACGGCTGACCGCAAGACAAGCGATCACAATCGAAAAGGCGATCATAAGACGGCCGAGCCACAAGACGTCCGATCACAAGAAGTCCGACCGCCGTATGCGAGGATCGCAGCCTGGCCGAACGCAAAACGGACGACAGCCAGGCCGCGGAGGCGGCGAGCTCCGACGGGAGTAAGACGTTGCCGTCGGGATTCTCGGCCATGGCCTCGGCCAAAGAATCGCCCCTGGGTTGGCCGTTGCGAATCCGCTGCGACCGCGATGGGACGGAAATGGCACTGGTCACGGGGGGTGCCGTCGTCGTCGGCCATGACGGCGGGCCGCCCGAATCGAGCCCGCAACTCTCCGTCGTTCTCGATTCGTTCTACATGGACGTGACCGAGGTGACGCTGGGCCAATACAAGCGATTTCGCAACGCTCTCAAGGAGGAAAGGGGGCGGAACATCGTCGCAGAGCCGAAGAACGCTTCCTCTCCACCCGATTTCCCGGCACTCGGGGTGACGCTGATTCAGGCCCAGTTCTACGCGCGGTGGGCCGGCAAGGAGATCCCCACCGAAGCCGAATGGGAGCGCGCGGCCCGTGGCGAAGCCTCGTTCGACCACCCCTGGGGCAACGGACGGACGATCTGGAAGCACGCCGCGTCGTTACGACGAGATCGACCCCGTGCAATCCTTCCGGACCGACGTCAGCCCGTTTGGAATCTATGATCTGGCGGGCAACGCCCGCGAATGGTGCGTCGACCGTTATTCCCCGACCGCATTCGCCGACGCGCTCAAGGCGTCGAACCGCCAATTGCGAAACTGGAAGGGTCCCCGGACTGGCAAGCCCGAGAACGCCCGTGTCGTCAAAGGCAACGGCCCGAACTGGGACGCCTGGTTCCGCGTTGGCATGGACGGCTCGCACAGCCATCCCGACGTCGGCTTCCGCTGCGTGCTGCGGCTTCCCGAAAGGGAGTCGTCCGGCAAATAGAGCGTGTCGGCATCTTCCCCTCGGGATTGAGATCGTATGAATGCCTATCAAAAAACGGCAACACTCGTGCTGCGACTCATCGGTTGTTATCTGGCAGCGATCGGCGCGACGGGCCCTGCTTACCTGGCTGCCATGAAGGCTCTGGGTCAAAACGCCCCCACTTACCCGTCCGAGCGGTTTGTAGCCAGCGTCCTTTGGTTCGCGGGCGGAATTGTCCTGGTGCTGTTCTCCAAACCGCTTGGCCGCTGCCTTGGTCACGGCCTTGAGTAAGACGGCGGCCCGCTCTGGCCCCGGATGGAGCGATAGACAAACGCGACGGCGAGCTATGACTCGCGATCGGCCGACCCCATTCACCAGCCGCAGAGCGAGCCGGGCCTGAATGCGATCCGCCGCTTGATCCGCCGCGGGCACGCGGATGGCGGCGAGGAATGGACCGCACACCCGCTGACGACCTCGGTTGAGAGTCGGCGGCTCGCGCCGACCAGCGCCTCGACGGCCTGCCGATCGGCAGCCGAAAGGTCGTCAATGTCGCGGACACGCGTTTCCATACCGCCATTGTGCCATCGTTGACCGCCATCACGAAGATGAGTTGCGGCCGGTGGAAAGTGGGAGGCCGCTGATCTCGCGCCTTCCGCATCAATGCGGAGGCGGCTTGACCTCGATTCCATAAGCCGGAGCGATCGTGATCAGCCGGGCGATGATTTCTGGTGTCGGCGGCGGAGCGGAAGTTGCCCCGGGGGCGACCGGCTGGGCAATCTCGAAAAACATCTTTTCCAGACCCGCGGGGACGACCGTGATCAGCAGTCTTGTCGGTTTCCGGGTTTCATTCCGGAAGTAGTGCAGGCTGCCGATCGGCAGGTTGACGAACGTGCCCGGGCCGGCGACGAAGCCGCTCTCCGTCGACGTGGAGAGTGAGTTCCCCCTCGAGAATGAAAAAGGCCTCTTCCTCTCGGCTGTGCCTGTGAGGCGGCGGGCCGCCGCCGGGGGGGACGAGGGCCTCAAACAGGGCGTATTTGCCGTCCGTTTCCTCCCCCGTCGCCAGAAAGCGGTACACGTCTCCCACCACGCCGATCGTGCGGCCGGCGCCGGGTTGTCTCAAAGTTGGCTGGCGTGCCGTGCACATGGGGACGATCTCACTTGTTGGGCCCGCGGATGTGTCGTGGCCGCCATCATCCCGCCGAGAGCAGGCCCACGCAACGGTTCGAGTGGGACACCCATCCTGGAAAACGTCGTCGTCGTCTGATACGTTACGCAGCTTGAATCTGCCGCGAAGTTTGGCGTGTCGGCGCCCAGAATAGAGCCTGGCGGCCCCAAAGCGACGAGAGTTTTGGACGGGCGTGTCGCCGTTTTATGGGAAGTGTGATCGGGATCCCTTGCCGTGACTGCCGTCCTCATGTCGAACGTGAAGTCGCAACCAATCTCGGGGGTTAGCGCGGGGGTCGAGGCGGAAATCATGACCGCTTACCCCTCGATCGCGGCTACCATCATGGGCCAGCGCGTCGGCCGGTTGTGCAATGCGGTGCCGCTGAAGACGAACGGCGTGCCCTGGCCGCGGCTGTTGATCGCGATTCTGTTTTGGCCCATCGTCGTGCCGTTGGCGATGACGGTCGGGCTCCTGCTGTACTTCTTCACGAAGCTCTTCGGGAAGCGGTATGTCCTCACGAATCGCAGCCTGCAAGTGAGGCAGATGATCGGGGTGCGGACATTCGCCCAGGCATCCCTGGCCGACATCAAAGAAATCGTCATCCGCGAATTGCCGGGACAATCGTTCTACAAGGCGGCCGACCTTGTCGCGACGGGCGCGGACGGCAAGACGCTCGTTCGCCTGGAAGGCGTTCAGCGGCCTGCGGTGTTCCGCCAGACGATCCTCGAGGCCCGCGATGCGCGGACGAGCGTCGAAGAGTCGCTCAAGGTGATTCAGGCCCGCAAGAAATGATCGCGTTGCGGGTCCAAATGCCGGCCGGGGGCCCAGCCGGAAAAGGCACGCTTCGCGTGCCCAGAGGTTCTGGCCACTCGCCAACGGACACTGCCCACTCGCCAGCAGCCCCGGGCTTCGAGCTCACTCGTCGATGCCGAGCCGGTAGCGGAGCTGCTGGAACTGCTCGAAATATTCCTCGCTCGACGAATGGACGTGCTCGGCTTCGGTAATGAACCGAATCTCTTCGTTGCGATCGATCGAGTGGCCGCGGAAGGTCTGTTCGAATTCCGACAGGTTCTTTCCATAGACGATCAGCAGCTTGTGCTCGTCGAACTGCACCTCGAACGGAATGCGCGGATTGAGCACGGCAATGCCCAAGCAGCCGTCGTTGAGCAGCAGGTCCTCGAAGTCGTAAAGGATGCTTTTGAGGACCGGCAAGTCGATGTTTTCCCGATAGAGGTCGAGGTGGCCGTTGTTGCGCTCGTGGCTGGTCTCCAGCACCATGTCGACTTCGTTCCCCAGCGGGTCGAGCAGGTCCAGGAACAGGTCGAGGACCGATTCGCTCGAAGCGGCCCCCATCAAGACGGGGATTTTGATCCCCGTGTCGGCATCCTGGTAGACGTCGTGCCGAAAGCCGGAGCTCGGAACGACCTGCAAGTCGTACGAGGGCCGCACCGCGTCGGTGAGCATGAAGCTTCCGTACCGGGCGATATTGAGATGCGCTTCGAGCTGCTCTTCCGAGACGTTCTGGAAGCTGCTCCGCGTCGAGGCAGGAATCTCCTCGCGGGTAGTGTTCGGCAAGAACCGTTGCAGAAAACTCATCGATTGGGTTCCCAGATTGCGAAACGACACCGTCCCAAACGGTGCCGCGCCCGAGCGGGGAATCACGGACCCGGCAACATTAAAGGAACTGTAGCACGCAATTCCCGCTGCAAGCGCGGCCGGCTCATTGCCTTGGCCGATTTTCAGTCCGCGCGGCCGAATCAAGCCGCTCGTGCCAACTGCGGCAACATGGGCGCACGGGCAGCCAGTCCGGTTTTAACGGTCGCGCCGGCCCCCGTTCGAGCGGGTGGCCGACGACCGATGTGCCAATCCAAACGATTGATACGCGCGGATCGCGCAGCGGCCGCACAACGGCGGTGCGGCGGAATTCCAGGCGGGTCCGGTTCCTCTACCCCCGTTTTCTGCGCACCGATATACTTCGCCTCCTGGCCGAGACTCCCGCGGAGGAAAGGATTCCATGCGGACCATCGCCGTGATGAATCAGAAGGGTGGCGTCGGAAAGACGACCACCAGCGTCAATCTGGCCGCGGGACTGGCGAAGGCCGGCCGCCGCGTCTGTCTGATCGATCTCGATCCGCAGGGGCACGCCTCGCTGCACCTGGGTGTCGAGGCGTACGGCGACGTGCCGACGATCTACCAGGTCTTTGCCGGAATGAAGACATTGTCCCAAGCGCGGCGGATGGTCGCCGGCAACCTGTGGGTCGTCCCCTCGAATATCGATCTGGCGGCGACGGAGGTCGAGCTGGCGCACGTCGAGAATCGCGAATTGATCCTCCGCACCGTGTTGGACGAATTCCTGCGCGTCGAGCCGTACGACTATGTGATCATCGACTGTCCGCCGTCGTTGGGCATCCTCACGCTCAACGCGCTGTCGGCTGTGCGCGAGATGTTCATTCCGCTGCAGCCGCATTTCTTCGCGCTGCAGGGGCTTTCCAAGCTGTTGGAGACGACGGCCGTCGTCACGCGGCGGCTGAACCGGGCTTTGCGCGTCACGGGGATCATTCTCTGTCTCTACGAGACGGGGACGCGCCTGGCCGCCGACATCACCGAAGATTTGACCGCCTTTCTCGAAAAGAGCGGCCCCGAAGCGCCCTGGTCGGGCGCGACGATCTTTCGCAGCCGCATCCGCCGCAACATCAAGCTGGCCGAGGCTCCGAGCTTCGGCCAGTCGATCTTCGATTACGCCGCCCAGTGCCCGGGAGCGACGGACTATACGGCCCTCGTCGCCGAGGTCACACGCGCGGAGCAATGTCTGCCGGCGGGAAACCGCCAGGTCGCTTGAACCAGCGCGCACGGACTGGCGATCGTCAGGCTGGGATGCTTTGGATCGACTCCATCGGCGCTTCTCCTGAGGCGAGCTCGGCCGAGTTTGTTTTCAGCCACTCGACCTCCATCTTCAGGCGGCCGGTCTGCTCGTACAGCTCTTGCTCCTTCGCGGAGAACTCGTCGGGGCTAGCAGAGACTGAAGCCTGCGGGCATCGCCTGCTCGTCGAGCGTGGGATAGTCGACGTTCATGACAAAGACCTCGCTTGAGAAGAATCTGTCGGCAACCGAGAGGAAGTATTCGTCACGGTTAAGCGCAATTCAATGATGACGCGATCGACTCTCTGGCTGGACTCAATCGCCTCTGGCAGCTAACTTCAGCGCGCCATGACTGCCCCCTTTGGTCCCGTTGCATCCGATTTCCGCCTTCCGGGGGACCCGGCGGAAATCTCTGGACCCGTCATTCCCGTGGACGAAGCGGTCGTCGTCGCCTCTCAAACGGAGCCTCGGCCGCCGGGCTTGCGGTCTCTGGTTGTCCGCGGGTCGGCCGTCACGATGGCGGGCTTCGGCGGGGCGCAAGTTCTGCGACTGGTCAGCAGCGTCGTGCTGACGCGACTGCTAAACCGCGAAGCCTACGGTCTCTATCGGCTGGCCAACGTCTTCCTGGAGGGGCTTGCCTATTTTACCGCCATCGGTTCCGGGCCGGCTGTGATTCGGGACCCGCGGGGGGACGAGCCGGCGTTTCTCAACACGGCTTGGACGATGCAGGCCCTGCGCGGCGTTGGCCTGTGGTTGGCGGCCTGCGCCCTGGCTGTGCCGTACGCCTGGTTCTACCGCCAGCCCATTCTTTGGTTCCTGATTCCCATCGTCGGCCTGACGGTTCTTTTGGACAGCTTTGATTCGGTGGCGGTGCATTGGTCTTTTCGCCACATGCAGCTCTTTCGTGTCACGGCGCTGGAGTTTCTGCGCCAATTGACGGCCCTGTTGGTCACGATTTCCTGGGCCTTTCTGAGTCCCAGCGTTTGGGCCTTTCCGGCTGGCGCGATCATGGGTTGCCTGGTGGTGCTGGTCCTGTCGCACGTCGCGCTCCCCGGTCCGAAGAGCCGCTTCCATTGGGATCGCGAGGCCGCGCGGTCGCAATACCATTTCGGGAAGTGGGTCTTTGCCAGCAGCGTCCTGGAATTCATCGCCCGGCAGATGGATGTGCTGCTGTTGGCCTACTGCGTCGACATCGGGAAGATCGGCGTCTATGGGGTGGCGATCAATCTTTCCGAGCCGTTAGCGACTTTGAACATGCGGCTCTCGCGGCAGGTGTTGTATCCGCTTTACAGCAAGACGTTCCGAGAACGCCCCTGGGACTTGAGCCGCGTCTTTTATCGCACGCGGTTGGCCGTCGATCTGCTGCACCTGCCGGCGCTCGGCGTGGCGATGATCGCCGGGAGCGGCATCGTCAAGCTCCTTTTAGCTCCAGGATTCTGGGACGCGGGGTGGATGTTTCAGATCCTGTGCATCCGCACGGCGATGAAATGCATCTTTCACCCCCTCTCAGTTTGCTGCACGGCCATTGACGCCTTGCAGAGCATCGCCGGCGGTCTCTTGGTGCGGATGATTTGGGTGGTGGTCAGCGTCCCGATCGGCTGGCACTTCTGGGGGCTAAAAGGCGTGGTTTGGGCCGTGGCCTTTTCGGAGTCGCCCGTCCTGGCCATTTTGTATTGGAGGCTGTGGCGCGCCGAAGTCGTGCGGGCTCATCGCGAAGTATTGGCACTGGTGATGGTGGGGGCCGGGTGTGCGGCGGGCTGGTTATTGTCGCGTTTCCTTCCGTAAGGCCGTTTTCGACGAACGACATGCCTAGCACCCACGGGACGCGCTTCATGAGCGTTGAGCCGGCAGGCTCAGTCGCTCGCCTTTCGGGCCAACGTCTGTCGCTGCCGTTGCGGCTCTTGGCCGGCGTGATGCGTTCGCTGCCGACTGATATCCGCCGCGTCGAGGTGATTTGGCAATCGCTCTACGCACGGATCGGCGGCGGAGGGTTCGCGCCGGAAGAGGCCGTCGACCAGCGCTGGCCGCGCGGCCTCCAAGACGCAATCCGTGGCAACCATCGCCTACGGATGCGCCTCAACCTCCAGAACTGGTCGGACCGCCGCGCCTACTTCAGCGGCCGCTATTATCAGCCGGACATCTGCCGTCTCCTGGAGCAGATGCTGCGGCCCGGCGACCAATATGTCGACGTCGGGGCCAACGTCGGAATGACGGCCCTGTTGGCTCGCAGTCGAATTGGCCCGGCCGGCAAGGGGCTGGCCTTCGAGCCCAACCCAACCGCGTTCGCCCGGCTCAGAGACCATTTTGAAATGAACGGCGTTACGAACTTCCAGCTCGTTCCCTGCGCCGTCGCCGACCGCGAATCGGTCCAGCAGCTCTTTGTGCCGCTTGACGAAATGCTGCTGGGAACCTTCGTGCCCGAGAAAGCCGAAGGGACGCGCGTGGAGGTCCGCACCATGCCGGCCGATTCGTACGTGGCGGCGCTCAACCCTTCCAAACCAACGCTGATCAAGATCGATGTGGAAGGATACGAAGTCCAGGTGCTGCACGGCATTCGGTCGCTGCTCGCGAGGCCGGATGTGATGGTCGTGATTGAGATCGCCGACGCGAAGCTGCGCGCGCCGGCCACTCGCGCGACGAGCTGCACAGCTTCCTGGCCTCGTTCGGATTGGCACCGCACACGATTCACGTCCGTGCCAGCCGGTGGCGAAAGGATCTCGAGCTCTGCCCGCTCGCCGAACCGCTCCCGATCGACGAATATGACGCTTTCTTCGCCCGGCCCGGGTCAGAACTCTTTCGGAAGCGAGTCGAACCGGCGCTGACCCGGACGTCCACATGAGGTTGACGGAAGGAATCGACGTGGAGCGTCGTCCCCAATGTCTGGCAATGGTGACGCCCGCCTGGCCCCCCGGCGGGTCGCCGAACGGAGTCGTCACCTATTTGTCTCACCTCGCGCCGGCGTTTCGAGACCGGGGCCTGCGCCTTGTGCTGCTGGCCTGGGAAGTCGCCAAGGGGTCCCAGAGCGGCACAAGGACCGAAGACCATGGTGACCTCGTCGACATTTCCGAGTTTCAACCCGGCCGCGGTCTCCTCGGCAAAGCGGAGGCCAGGGCACGCCGGATGTTTACGAGCGTGGATTTCAGCGATGCCAAGTTCACGATGCTTCAGCGCGCTGTCCGTTCGGCGCTGGAGCGATTTCCGATCGAGCTTGTCGAGATCGAAGAGGCATTCGGACTCGCCACCCGGATCATCAAGCTGAAACGCGTTCCCGTGGTGACACGGCTGCAAGGTCCGTGGTTTCTCAACGGCGAGGTCTTGGGCGAAAAAAAAGACGGCGCCTTCCGCCTGCGCGTGGAGCAGGAACGGCTTTCGATCGCCTGGGCGGACGCCATCACCGCGCCGTGTCAAGACATTCTCGATCGCACCCGGGAATATTACGGGCTTCCGCTCGACGGCGCCCGCGTGATTGCGTGCCCGATCGAGCCACTGGCCGACGATCCCGCTTGGAAGCTGGCCGCAAGCGATCGAAACCGGATCGTCTTCGTGGGCCGCTTCGACCTTCACAAAGGGGCCGACGTGATGATCGAGGCCTTCGCCCGGCTGGCCTGTTCGCGGCCGACACTTTCGCTCGATTTCGTCGGCCCGGACCGGGGGATTCCCGACTCGTCCGGCCGTCTCGTCCGGATCGCGGAATACGTCCAGCGCCTCGTTCCCGATCCGGCGATCGCTCACCGCATTGTCCTCCACGGACAAAAGCCCGCCGCCCAGATCGATGCCTACCGCCGGCGGGGAATCGTCACCGTCGTTCCCTCCCGCTATGAGACGTTCGGCTACACGGCCGCCGAAGCGCTGCGCCTGGGTTGTCCGCTCGTCGCGGCCGATTCGGGCGGCCTGCGCGAGCTCGTTCGGGACGGCGAGACGGGGCTTCTTTTCCGGAACGGCGATCCGCGGTCGCTGGCCGCCCAGATCGACCGTTTGCTCGCGGCGCCGGAGCTCGGTGCCCGCTTGGGCGAAGCGGGTCGCCGCGATATCGACCGTCGTTATAGTCCCGTCTCGATTGCGGAGACCACGCTAGATTTATACGCTTCGGTCGTCGAGCGCTGGAAGTCGAAATCGCGGCGCTCGCGGGGGCCTGCCGAGACCGAACGCATGACCATCCTGGTACCGATCACGCTGTTTGGATGGGTCCCCTGCGTGATGCTGCTCTTCCTCTGGCTGCCGCCGCGCCGCGCCGTGATCGCCGCCTTCATAGGGGGCTGGCTGTTTTTGCCCGCGGCGACCTTCCAGCTTCCCGGGATCCCCGACTATTCCAAGATGGCGGCGACCTGCGCGGGAGTTCTGCTGGCGGCCCTGATTTTCGACACCGAAACGCTGCTGTCATTCCGGCCCAAATGGTTCGACGTGCCGATGCTCGTCTGGTGTCTCTGCCCGTTCGCCACGAACGCGTCGGAAAACATCGAAGTCTACGATTCGTTGTCATGGTCCGTGAACCAGGTGATTACTTGGGGGATGCCCTATTTCATCGGCCGAGTCTACTTCACCGACGCGGAGGCGGTCCGGGAGCTGGCGATCGGGTTCTTTATCGGCGGGCTGGTCTATATTCCGATCTGTCTGTTCGAGATCCGCATGAGTCCCCAGCTTTCGAAGTGGCTGTACGGGTTCGACGCCGGGTTTTCGGGGCAGAGGCTGGGGGGCTGGCGGCCCACGGGACTGATGGCAAGCGGACTGATGCTGGGGATGTGGATGACCGCCACGTCCCTCTGTGCGGTTTGGCTTTGGTACACGGGAAGTCTCAAACGTCTCGGCCGCTACAAGGCCGGAACGCTCGCTTTCGCGTTGGTGGTGGTCACCATCCTGTGCAAGTCGACCGGCGCCTCGGTGCTCCTCATGGGCGGCCTGGGCCTCCTCTGGGCGATCCGTTACACCCGCTTTGTCTATCTCTATCTTCTGTTGTGCGCGATTCCTATCGCGTATCCGATCATTCGCACAGGGGGGATGTGGGACGGGTCGCAGGCCGTCGCCTGGGCCAAAAACGCCGTCGGAGAGGACCGGGCGAAGTCGCTGCGGTTTCGCTTTAAGAACGAGAATATCCTCTCCGAAAAAGCCCTCAAGCGGGCCGATGTGGGGCTGGGGCCGGTTCGGGAAAAGCCGCGTCTACGACGAAAACGGCAAGGACATCTCGACGACCGACGGTCTGTGGATTCTCGCGCTGGGGCAGACCGGGATCGTGGGACTAGCCGCTGTCACGGCGATCTTCCTGGTGCCGGGAATCCGCTTCTGGTGGCGAACGAAGGCGGCTGACTGGTCCGACCCGTCGTTTGCCGCGATTGCTGCGTTCTCCATCATCCTTGCTCTTTATGCGATCGACAACATCCTCAATGCCATGCTCAATCCCGTCATTACGGTTTGCATGGGGGCCGTCAGTGCCGCGGCGCTGCGCCGCATGACTCCGGCGCCGGCAAGCACCCAAGTTGTCGGGCAGCTCCTGCCGTTACGAAAATCGCCTTATCGCCGCGCACTGTGGCCGCCCCAGCAAGCCCCGGTGGGAGCCGGTTCGCCGCGGGACGTCGGCACCCGCGGCGAGCGCCACCCCACACGTCCCCGTCGCGCTCCGCAAGGGCCCCATTGGCGGCATTGAATCGACCTTCGACGCCTGACGAGCTTGCCCCCCCATCCGGCCACACGGCAGAATCGAAGGTGCAGGGTCCCTCCAGCATCTCAGAACCCACGTCCATGGTTGTCTCCCAGAAAGGCCGACGCCGCTCATACTCCCTTGCGGAGCATGCTCGGAAAACGTGGACGGAACGCCTGTGGGAAGCTCGACCGTCCCCTTTCGTTGGCTATCCTCCTGATCGCAGCAATCCTGCTCGTCTATGCGCAGACGTGGCGATTCGGTTTTGTGCTCATCGACGACCCGATTGAAGTCAGCGGGAACCCACGCGTTCAAGCGGGCCTCACTCTGCAAAACTTGGTTTGGTGCTTTTCGGCATTCTTCGACGGCAACTGGATCCCGCTCACCTGGCTCTCGTTGATGCTCGACACGACGGTTTTCGGCTTTCATGCTGGCGGCTATCACTTCACCAACGTCCTCCTGCACGTCGCCAATACGGTGCTGCTCTTTGCGTTTCTCGCGCGGGCCACTGGGAACCAACTGCGTAGCGCGTTCGTCGCGGCACTCTTTGCGCTTCATCCGCTGCACGTCGAATCGGTCGCGTGGATTACGGAGCGCAAGGACGTCCTGAGCACGCTGTTCGGCTTGCTGTCGCTGTTGGCCTATGTGCGCTATACCACCGCGGGAGGGGGCTGGAGCCTCGCGGCTTGTTTTCTCTGCTTCGTCTGCAGTCTGCTCTCGAAGCAGACCTTGGTGACCTTGCCGTTCGTCTTTCTTCTCCTCGACTTCTGGCCGCTGGGCCGATTGAGGTCGATGCCAAATCGCCGGCCGCCGGCCGCAGACTTAGTGGCGGACCGCGTTACGACAGGGCCATCGGCAGGCGACGACACCGCCTTGCGACCTCCACACGCGATCGTCCCCCTGCTCCTCGAAAAGGTGCCGTTTCTGGCCGTCTCCGCCGCCTTCTCGGTTATCACCGTGCTTGCCCAAAGAAGCGGCAACGGTGTCCGGAGTTTTACGGCGCTTCCCTCTGACGATCCGTTGCGAGAACGCGGTCGTGGCCTATGCGGCCTATCTGGGGAAGGCCGTCTTTCCGCACGACCTGGTGGTCTACTATCCGCATCCCGGGGGACAGTTCGCCTGGCCCGCCATCGGCGGAGCCGCGGCCCTGTTATTGTCCATCAGCGCCGCGGCGATTGTGGGGTTGCGTCGTTACTCCTACTTGTTCGTTGGATGGGCCTGGTTTCTAGGAACCTTAGTCCCGATGATCGGGATCGTGCAAGTCGGCGGGCAGCAGATGGCCGACCGTTACACGTACTTTCCGTTGATCGGGCTGTTCGTCGCGATTGTCTGGACGGTTTGCGATTTAGTGCCGGCTGGTGTTCTTCATTCGCCGCGTCTTGCCTGCCTCCGCGCTGACCGCACTGGCTGCGCTGGCGGCCACGACGTTCGTTCAAGTCGGTTACTGGCACGATGACCTGTCGCTCTTCGGGCATGCGCTGGAAGGCGCGAAAGACAACGCGTTCACGCGGAACAAACTCGGCTGTGCGCTGGTCCAGCGAGGCGAATTGCCCGAGGCGATTGAACAGTTTGAATGGGCGATCCGCCTGAACCCGCGGTCGGTTGATCCGCAGTACAACCTGGGGTTGGTCTTACAAAACACGGACCGACTGAAGGCGGCGGCCGAACATTACCGCACGGTGCTGGCAATCAACGACCAGCATGCCAATGCGCACAACAACCTGGGCGCCATTCTTCTCGATCGCGGCCAATACGAGGAGGCGAGAAAACACTTTCGGCGGGCCGCCGAGATTGCTCCGGACCTCGTCGAAGCCTCCATCAATTTGGGAGCGGTCTGCCTCAGGATGGGCGATTATGCAGAAGCGATCGCTTCCAATCAGCGTGCCGCTGGCGCTCGATCCACACTTGATAAGGTGCCGCCACGTCATCGCGGAGGCCCTCTTGGCCCAAGGCCGATCGGACGAGGCGATCACCCAACTGCAGTTTATTTTGAGCGTTGACCCGGGCGACAAAAAAGCCCGCTCGGAGTTGGCCGGCGCGATGGCCCAGCGGCATGGGCTGTGACCTTGCCGCTGGTCCTTGCCGAGCCAGCCTCCCCGCGGACTCTTCGTCGACGGCGTCGAGGTGGACCATTTCGGCGAATCTAGAGCAGCTTCAAGCCAGAGTGTAGCGGTCCCGCGGCGGAAATCGTCGGGAAGAGAGAGACTTCCGACGCGACAGGGAAGTGCTACCAGCACGAAAGGCCTACGACGGCATACGAGACCTTTCATCGCGTCACCGAAGTGCTCGCAGCACGAGAGCACGGAAACCGTCATTTGCTCAAGCATCGGGAGCGAGGCTCTCGAACACCTCGCGGGCAGCGGCGATCGTGCGGTCGATATCCTGCGACGTGTGCGCCGCCGAGACGAAGTTCGCCTCGAACTGGCTGCACGGGAGATAGACGCCGCGCTCGAGCATGCCCCAGAAGTAGCGGGCGAAGCGTTTCGTGTCGCACTGAGAGGCGACCGTGAAGTTCACGACCTTTTCCGGATGGAAAAAGAGCGTGAACATGCTCCCCACGTGCGCGACGGTGTGCGGGATGCCCGCGGCCGCGGCCGCCACGTCCAGACCGCCGGCCAGCTGGGTCGTCTCGGACTCCAAGCGCGGGTAGGGGTTCGTCCGCTTGAGCACCTTGAGCGTGGCGATCCCGCACGCCATGGCCAGCGGATTGCCCGAGAGCGTGCCGGCCTGATACACGGGTCCGACGGGGGAGATGCGTTCGCATGACGTCGGCCCGACCGCCATAGGCTCCGACGGGCATGCCGCCGCCGACGATCTTGCCGAGCGTCGTCAGGTCGGGCCGGACGCCGAGACGTTCCTGCGCGCCCCCGTAGGCGAGGCGGAAACCGGTCATCACCTCGTCGAAGATGAGGAGCGCTCCGTGCCGCTGGCAAAGGCGCTGGGTCGTCTCTAGAAAACCTGGCTTGGGAAGTACGACCCCCATGTTTCCGACGACCGGCTCCAGAATGACGCAGGCGATCTGGTCGCCCGCCCGGCGGAACGCCTCCTCCAGTCCCTCGGAATCATTGAATTCGAGGACGAGCGTGTCGGCCGTGCAGCCGGCGGGAACGCCGGGAGAAGAGGGGGTGCCGTGCGTCATGGCCCCGCTCCCCGCTTTGACGAGCAGGCTGTCGACGTGCCCGTGATAACATCCGGCGAATTTGACGACCCGGTCGCGGCGCGTGAAACCGCGGGCCAGGCGGAGAGCACTCATCGTCGCTTCCGTGCCCGAGCTGACCATCCGCACGTGTTCGATCGAGGGGACCGCCTCGACGATCATCTCGGCCAGCTCGGTTTCCGCTTCGTTCGGCGCGCCGAAGCTGGTCCCTTTCGACAGAGCGCCTTCGACGGCGGCGACGACCTCGGGGTGGCCGTGGCCCAAGATCAGCGGCCCCCAGGAGCCGACGTAATCGAGCAGCCGGTTCCCGTCGACGTCGACGAGGAACGCGCCCTCTCCCCGGTCGATGAAGAGAGGCTCTCCCCCGACGGCGCCGAACGCGCGGGCCGGGCTATTCACCCCGCCGGGGATCACGCGTTGCGCCCGCTCGAACGCCGTTCGGCTTTTTTGGCGGTTCACTGACCGGCGGCCGCCTCCGTTTTGTTGAAGTCGCCGGCCGTCACGATATAGAAATGCTTCGGATCGATGCGACGGCGCATGGCGGCGATCACCTCATCGGCCGAGAGCCCGCTCAATCGTTTCTCGAGGTCGGCATAATACTTCATCGAACGGTCGACGGAGAGATTCTCGCACAGCATGTGGACCAGCCCGGCGTCTTGCGTGCGGCCGAGTTGCTCCTGCTGCAGGAAACCCTGCTTGGCGGCGGCCAGCTCGCGCTCGGGAATGCCCTTCTTCAAAAGGCGATCGATCTCTTCCGCGATCGCCTTGCGAACCTTCTCCATATTGACCGGATTGCAAATCGCGTAAACCGACATCGAGGTGCGCCGATCCTCGGCCGACGCGACCAGCGTGGAGACGAACTCCGTACGACAAGCCCTCCTTTTCCCGCACGCGGTCGCCCAATCGCGATGAGAGCGTGCCGCTGCCCAGGATGAAGTCCCCCAACGACAACGGCGGAAAATCGGGATCGTCATCGCGCATCGGGAAGACGAGTGCGCCGAAGTACATGGCGTTGGCCTTGTCGGGCGTTTCAATCTGCTGGCAGCCGCCGGACGACTCCGCCTTGACGTCCCGCGAGATGTGGGCGTACGGCATCTCCGACTTCCAATCGGACAGAATCGAATCGAGCAGCGGGACGGTTTGGGCCGTGTCGAAGTCGCCCACGATCGCCAGTTCGCCGTGCGATCCGCCCAAGAAATTCGAGTACAGCTTCCGCATGTCGCCGACCGTAACCGCCTTGAGCAATTCGATCGATTCTCGCGGCTGTCGGAACGTAACGCGGGATCCCCGATCTCATAGGGGGCCAGATGGCGGCGGACCGCATTCAAAGCCAGGATCTTGCGGCTCCGTCAGCGCACTTTCCAAATCCGCCAGCTCCGACCGCTTGAGGATCTCCAGCTCGTTTTCCGGCAGAGACGGCTCGCGGAGGATCTGGCCGCAAAAGCTTCAAAACGGCCGGAAGCGTTTCGTGCCGTGTTTGGATGGAGAACGTCGCCTCGCCCGGCGCACCTTGCACATGAAGCGTTGCCTTGAGTTTGTCGAGCTCGTCCTGGATTTGCTGATGCGACAGGTTCTTGGTCCCGCGAAACATCAGTTCGCGGCAAGAGCTGCGAGGCCGACTGCATTCCGTGCAGGCACTTGACGTCTCCGTAGCGCAGGTGCAACCGGAAATGGACCTCGCGGCCGCGGGTCTTCTTCTCCAGGAACGCCGCCTTGACGCCCGAGCGCAAGCGTTTCGGTCTTCGTATGAGCGTCGATGTTCTCGCGGGCTGACGTCGAAAGACTCGCCCAGGTCGATGTCTTTGCGGCCCTTGTAATCGCCGATCGATTTCTTCAGGTCGGCGATCATGCGGGATCGTCGCGCGGTCGGGCGACTTCGTGGGAAGGAAGAGCCCCAACGTCGAATTATCGGGCTTCAAATACTTGGCGGCCGCCTTGGAGACCTGCTCGGCCGTCACTTTTTCAATCCGGTCGCGATGGAGGAAATAGAGCCGCCAGTCTCCCTGTGCGGCCCATTCGCTGAGCTGCAAGGCGATGCGGGCGCTGTTGGCCGCGTCCATCTCGCGCTGCTTCAGGATCTGCTGCTTGATCCGTTCGGCTTCCTCTTTGGTAACTCCCTTTTTGGCGACTTCGGCGATCGTCGCCTCCATGGCCTTCAGGACCTGTTCGGGGTTCTGGCCCGAGGCAACCCGGGCCATCAAGATCAGGACGCCCGGATCGTGGAGGGACCACGCCTCACCATAGACGGTCGCGGCCTTTTTGGTTTCGACCAGCGATTTGTAAAGCCGCCCGGAAGGATCGTCCGCGAGAATTTGGGCGAGGACTCTCCACGGCCGGAAACTCGGCTTCGCCGCCGGCCGGAACATGATAGACCGCCCCCACGACGGCGACGCTTCCCACGCGGCGGAGGCGCACGATCCGCTCGCCGTCTTGCGGCGGCTCCTCGGTATAGGTCGCATTGAGCTGCCGTTCCGGCCGCGGGATGCGGCCCAAAGTATTTGGCCACCAGCTCGAGGACCTTCTTCGGCTCGAACTTGCCGGCGACGACGAGGATGGCGTTATCCGGCTGATAATAGCGGACGTAGAACTCGTGCAGGTTTTCGATCGGAACGCGCTCGATGTCGGCCCGGTTGCCGATCGTCGATTTGCCGTAGTTGTGCCATTCGTAGGCCGTCGCCATCATCCGCTGCAGCAGGATACCTTCCGGATCGTTCTCCCCCATCTCGAATTCGTTGCGGACGACGGTCATTTCCGACTTCAAGTCGGCGCCGCGGATGTAGCTGTTCACCAGCCGGTCGGCTTCGAGCTGGATGGCGAATTCGAGATTGGACTCGGTCGGCCGGCAGCGTCTCGTGGAAATTGGTGCGATCGAGCCAGGTCGACGCGTTGAAGTGCGCCCCGCGCTCTTTCATGGCGCTGGGAATCGAGGTCGGCTCCGGGTAACGCGGCGTCCCCTTGAAGAGCATGTGCTCCAGCAAGTGGGCCATCCCCGTTTCGCCGTATCCCTCGTGCCGCGAACCGACCAGCACCGTCATGTTGACGGTCACCGTCGGCTTGGACGCGATCGGGAAACAACAGGACCTTAAACCCGTTGGGAAGCTCGTATTCCGTGATCCCCTCGATCGACGTGATTCGCTTCACACCCGGCACCTCCGCGGAGGCGGCCGCCTGGAAATCTGATTGAGCCATGGCAAAGGCCGACAACACAACTGCTGCGGGCAAAAGCCCCGCCTTCCGCCAATCCACTCTTTCGCCAATCCATTGTTTCTCCTAGGAACTTGCGGCAACGGCCCGCGACGCGAACGCGCGGTCCATCCGCAGAGAAATGTCTTTGAACTCTTCCGCCCCGCCTCCCGGGACTTCGGCCGACGCCCAGCCGTGATAGCCGATCGCGTCCAACGCCGCCATGACGGCCGGCCAGTCGCAGTCGCCCCCCGGGTCGCCAATCTTCAGGTTGAAGCCGGCGCCGGGGCCCTTGGTATTCATCAGCCTGCGGCTGAATTCCTTGATGTCGATTTTCTTGATCCGCTTGCCGAGCGTCATGATCCAATGTTCGGGCCAACCATACTTGACGCAATTGCCCACGTCAAAATACGAGCCGACCCACGGGCTGTTGATCTCGTCGATGTACCGCGCCATTTCGAGCGGGCTATACAGCATGTCGTTCCAGACGTTCTCGATGCAGATGAAGATCTGCAGCTCCTCCGCGACGGGAACGAGCTTCCGCACTTCATCTTGCGACCGCTGATACGCGTCGGCATAGGGGACGTGTTTCAGCACTTTGCCTGGGACCAAGAGGGCCGTCGTTCCGCCATAGGCCTTGCAGTCATGCAGCGAGCCGATGAAGCTCTCTCGCCCCGCTTTGCGGACGGCCGGGTCCGGATCGGACAAAGGCTTGCCCCAGTGGTCGTAACCGACGACGCCATGAACCACCAGCCCGCTTTCCTCCTTGGCTCGGCGGACTTCGTCGTGGTCGAGGTGCCGGTCGATGTCGATCCCCTCGAACCCCGCCTGCTTGACCATCTTGAACTTCTCGGCCAGCGGAGCGTGTCCGCTGATCATGGAGAATTTGACCGCTTTGTGCAGCGGAGGGGTCGGCCTTTTCGCTTCCGAGTCGGCCAAAGCGGCCGAAGAACCGAGCGGACCCGTCGCCAGCGACGCCGCGGCCCCGTCGCAACCGCCGCCGCACCGGCGGCGGCCAGAAACTCCCGGCGGTTCACAGGGCTCGTCATGGTCCGCCTCCAACTCGGGCGACTGGTCTTGAGTGCCCGTCACGCGCCGCTATGATAGCTCTACGTTTTATGCGGCGGCAACGATGGGTCTGTTCGTCCATGAATTCTTCTGTTCCGGAGCCTATCCCGGCGAGTTGCGGCACAGTTCGCTGGCCCGCGAGGGACTGGCCATGCTCGGGGCCATTCTCGAGGACTTCGCCGGCTGCTGCGCTCGCAACGGGCCGATCACGACGCTCGATCGACCGCTTGATCGAGCGACGTGCGGAAAGACGGGCCTCGCCGACTGGGCCGACATCCATTGGGCCGAGTCGCCGCAACACGAGCGATTCTTGTTTCGAGAAGCTCGCCGCCGAGGCGGAAGGCGACTTTTGTCATCGCCCCCGAGTCCGACGGAATTCTGCTCGCACGCCGCTTGCTGGTCGAACGCGCCGGCGGCCGGTTTCTCGGCCACTCGGCCGACGCCATCCGGTTGTGTTCCGACAAGCTCGCTTTCTACGAGCACCTGGCGCGGCACGAGGTGCCCACGATTCCCACTCGATTATTCGATCCGTCCGCGAAGGAATCCACGCTTTCCATTTCCCGTCGTCGTCAAGCCGCGCGACGGAGCCGGTTCGCAGGACACGTTTCTGATCCGCGACGACGACCATTTCGCGAACGCTCCGTGAAATTCTCTCGGCGACGTTTGGGGAACGGGGCCGCGAGGCGATCGTTCAACCGTTTGTCGCCGGCCAGAGCCTCTCCGTCGCCGCGATTGCCGACGGTCATTCCGGCTCCGTCGAGGTCTTCCCTACGGGGCAGCAGCGTCTCAGCGACGACGGCCGCTTCCATTACCTCGGAGGAAAGATTCCCGCCGCTTCTGCCGGGGCCGGTGGACGTGGCAGGCCTGGTGACGCGACGTTTGCCGTTCGATCTCGGGCCTGGCGGGGTATATCGGTTTCGATCTGATTCTCGCCCGCCACTCGCCGCCCGTTCTCGTCGTCGAGGCTAATCCCCGGCTGACGACCTCCTATCTCGGCTACCGCGCCTTGGCAAACGAAAACCTGGCGGCGAAAATTCTGCAACCAGCACGCGCGGCCAACCCGATTGCATGGACCGCGGGCGCAGTCGAATTCCAGGCCGACGGTCTGGTGCGAGCCGGCACGCATTGAACGGCGACCTGCAAGCAGTGGGATTTCTCCATGCGCGTCGTGGGACTCGATATCGGCGGGGCGAATCTGAAAGCGGCCGACTCTGACGGCAAGGCGGTCACGCGGCCCTTCGCAGTTTGGAAGACGCCGGAGAAATTGGCGGCCGAGATTGACCGATCTGCTGGCCTCTTTCGCGAAGCCGGATGCGATCGCCCTCACGATGACGGCGGAACTGGCCGACTGTTACCGGACGAAACGCGAAGGAGTCGAGGCCGTGCTGGCCGCCGTCGAACTGCCGGCCGGCGCGATTCCCGTTTTCGTCTGGCAGACGACGGGCCGTTTTGTCACTCCGCCCGAGGCACGCGAAGCGCCGCTCTTGGTCGCCGCCGCGAACTGGCACGCGCTGGCCACTTTCGTCGGCCGGCTGGCGCCCGAGGGATCGGCCCTCCTGATCGACGTCGGCACGACGACGACCGATTTGATTCCCTTGAAGGACGGCGTGCCGATTCCGGTCGGCCGCACCGATCGCGAACGGCTGCAATCGGGCGAGCTGGTTTACTCCGGCGTCAAGCGGACGCCCGTTTGCGCGTTGGTCCGCGACAGTTCCCTTTCGGGGCCAGGATTGTCCGCTGGCCGCCGAGCTTTTCGCGACGACGCTCGACGTTTACCTCGCGCTGGGCGATCTTCCGGAGAATCCGCACGACACGGAGACGGCCGACGGCCGCCCGGCGACGATCGCCGCGGCCCACGATCGGCTGGCCCGCTGTCTTTGCTGCGACGCAACGGAATTCTCTGCGGAGGACATGCGGTGATGTCGCAGTCGATCGCCCAGGCGCAGCGCCGGCAAATCGCCCGCGGGATCGACGCGGTTCTGGCCGCTCAGGGATGCGCTCCCGGAGCGGCTCGTGATTTCCGGGCTCCGGAAGCTTCCTGGCCGAGCAAACGGTCGCAGAGATCCGCGGTTTGGCCGCGGCGGAGACGGTCCGGCTGGCCGACCGATTCGGCCCGGCGATTGCCGAAGCGGCCTGCGCATTTGCGCTGGCCCGCCTGGCCGTCGAACGCGGCCTCGCCTGCGGCAAGCTTTCGTCTCAACCTGGCTGCGGATAAAATGACATCACCTTCGAAGGAGCAAACGATGCCGACGACCGATCTTCTCCTGTTGCCGATGCGCCGCCGTTTCCTGCAGAGCGCGGCTTTCGGCACTGCGTTGTTCACCGTCCGCGGTCTGTTTGCCGAAGAGCTTGTCCGCACGCCGCGGCAGACCGAGGGGCCGTTCTATCCCGACCATCTGCCGCTCGATACGGACAACGATCTGATCATCGTCAATGACAGCATCACGCCGGCCGTCGGCGAGATCACGCACTTGAGCGGCCGGCTGCTCGATCCGCTGGGAAAACCGGTCAAAGACTGCGCTCGTCGAAATCTGGCAGGTCGACCACAACGGCGCCTACCTGCATTCGCACAGCAACAATCGCGACAAGCGAGACCCGAACTTCCAGGGCTTCGGCCGCTTTCTGACCGGTTCGAGCGGCGAATACTATTTCCGGACGGTCAAGCCGGTCGCCTATCCGGGACGCACGCCCCACATCCACTTCGCCGTCAAGACGAAGCGGCGGTCGAAGTTCACGACGCAGTGCTACATCAAGGGTGAGTCCGGGAACTGCGCGCGACTTCGTCTACCGCTCGATCCGCGATCCCAAGGCCCAGAACGCGGTCACCGTCGATTTCGCCCCGGTCCCGCAGTCGCGCCTCGGCGAGTTGGCCGCGCGGTTCGACATCGTCCTCGGCTTCACGCCCGAGAGCTAACCGACACAAACGCGGCTCCGCGATCTCTGCACGGTCATTTAGGTTCGGCGGCCGATGGTGCGGCCGGCAAATTCGGCCATGTTCCGCAGCACTTCGGGCGAAGACCACTTTTCAATCATGGCCGTCTCTTCCAGGTCCGCCTGGCGGCGGGCTGCCTCGACCAAGGGCCGGCGAACGGATCGCTTCGTCTCGGTAAACGCCGACGCGGGGATGGCCGCCAGTTCTTCGGCGAGCTCATACGCTCGGTCCATTAAACGCTCGGGTTCGACGAGTTCGTCGACCAAACCACGGGCCAGCGCTTCGTCCGGCTCGATAGGTGCGTCCGGTGCAAACAAGCGTGGGAAAATGCTGCGGGGGCGTGGTGAAACGGACGATCTCCAGGGGCCACGCGGGAAACGCGACGCCCACGCGGACTTCTGTCAGCCCCACTCGTGCCCTGCCGCGCGCCAAGAGTCGCTGATCGCAGGCCAGCATCAGGATTGCGCTGCCGGCAATGGCGTGTCCATTGACGGCCGCCACGATCGGCTTGGGAAACAACACCAGTCGCTCGAAGGCCCGCTGCAACAGGGGCAGAAATCGCCGCACATAGTCGGGCCCCCCTGCGACCATCGCCGGCAGATCGACCCCGGCCCCGAAAACGCTCCCTTTGCCGGTGATGATGGCCGCTTTGGCGGGCCCGTGTTCAATCTCCGCGAGGACATCCACGAGCGCCGACGCGAACTCCGGGTTGAGGGCATTTCCCTTGCCGGCGACCATTCTCAGGATTTTGACGACGCCCCGGTCTTCAAGCTCGATCATGTTCCCGCTTTCCAACGCGTGATGCCCACAGCCCATTATGCACGGGCCTCGCGATTCGTTCACGATCGAGATAAGAACCGTTAGATCAAGATCGCGGCGAGCGGCACGTGGTTTGGCAAGTGGGGTGAACCTGGGGTGGCGGCACGGTGGTCCGGTTCCTGGCCAAAACTTGCACAGTCGACGTGATTTTTTTGGGGTCTTCAGCTTCCCTTTTTTTACGCCCCGAAAAAACCCCAAAATACTCCCGAAAGCCGTAAATTTTGAAATTAACGCCAACGATCAATACGGTAAACGGAGTAGAGTGCCACCCGGCGGAATTGGGCCCGGTCATTTAGCCGGGAGGTAGCCGGTGCGCCTCGGGTGCCGACGCCTGCGCAGACCCGACCCGTCGCCGGCGACGCTGGTCGGCGGAGCAGGCTCGCGGGATTTCTCGCCAGGAGACTCTGCGTGCGCCTCCGATTTCGTTCCGAACCACATCAGCCCGAAAAAGAAGACCGGCGTCAGGAAGATGCCGAAGAGGTCACGCCGATCATGCCGCTGAAGACGGCCGTGCCCAGCGATTGGCGCATCTCCGCCCCGGCGCCGGTGGCCAGGACGAGCGGCAAGACGCCGAAGATGAAGGCGAACGACGTCATGATGATCGGGCGGAAGCGGATTTTGCTGGCCGCCAACGCGGCCTCGTGCAGCTCCTTTCCCTCGAGCCTTTGATCGCGGGCAAACTCGACGATCAGGATGGCGTTCTTGCTCGCCAAGCCGACCAGCACCAACAGGCCGATCTGGACGAAGATGTCGATCGGCAGCTGCGCGATCATCATGCCGGTCACGGCGGCCAGCATGCACAGGGGGACGACGAGGATCACCGCCAGCGGCAGTTTCCAGCTTTCATATTTGGCGGCCAGCACGAAATAGACCAGCAGCGTCCCCAAGGCGAAGATCAAGAGGGCAATGTTTCCGGCCTGGACCTCGAGATACGTCATCTGCGTCCACTCGAAGGGGATGCCCATCTCGTTGGCCACCCGCGTTATCTGCGTCGATCATCGTCCCCGTGCTAACGCCGGGGGCCGGACTGCCGTTGATCGCAGGCGGAGGCGTACATGTTGTAGCGCATGACGAGCAGCGGTGTGGTCGAGTTGCGGACGCGGGCGATGGCGCCCAGCGGCACCATCTGACCTGGCTGGTCCGCACCTGGAACTGCTTGAGCACGTCGGTCGTCGTGCGAAACCGCGGAGCCGCCTCCACCTGGACCTGCCAAGTGAGGCCGAATTCGTTGAACTGATTCACGTACAGACCGCCCATGTAGACGTTGAGGGTCGTGAAGACGTCTTGGATCGGCACTTGCAGCGCCTCGACCTTCGTGCGGTCGATGTCGACGAAGAGCGGGGTGTGGCCGCGCGAAACAGCGTGAAGACGCCCGCAAAGCGCGGGTCGCTGTTGAGCCGCTGCACGAATTGGTCGGTCTGTGTTTGCAGCTCCGGCAGATCGAAATAACCATGTTGTTCGGTCTGAAGTTGGAATCCGCCCGCGTTGCCCAAGCCGCGAATCGGGGGCGCCCGGAAGACGCCCACGGTGGCGCCTTCGATTTCCTGCGCACATCGCTCCTGGATCTTTTGGGCGATGGCGGCGTCGTATCGATCGTGTGTCGTTCTGAGCGGAGAAGTCGTCCAGCACGACGAACATCGAGCCCAGGTTAGAACCGTTCGTCGACAGGAGGAACGACGTGCCGGAGATGCCAACGGTGTGCGCCACGCCGGGCGTGCTGCGGGCGATCTTGTCGAGCTTCATACACGATGGCTTCGGTCCGCTGTACCGAGGCCGAATCGGGAAGCTGGACGTTGACGAGCAGATAGCCCTGGTCTTGCGTCGGGAGGAAGCCCTTGGGGGCATAAGTCACGCCCCACCAGGTCGTGAAGAGCAAGCCGCAATAGACGATTCCGACGATTGCGGCCACGCGTAGCAGCCTGCCGATCACCCAGCCGTAAACTGCCGTCACATGATCAAAGAGGCGATTGAACGCTCGGAAGAGGTGCGCCAAGCACCGCGTTCACGGGGGCGATAATGAACCAGCCGACCAGTCCACCGACGAGCGCTCCGGGAATGAAATAAGCCGCGCAGGAGCAGCCACGCCAGCCAAGTCGCGGTTCCTTCGGCACCGGGCATTGGCAGTCCGATACGGTCGACCGGCAATCGCTGCGCGAGCCAAACTGTCAAGAATCCGCCGACGATCGCGAAAATCCACCAGGGAAGGGCTTCCTTCTTGGGCTCCCCGTGTTGGTCCGTTTCCTCCGTCCGGAAAATCGACACGGCCCGCGACGGCGTCAACGTCAGGGCGTTGAGGGCAGAAATGATCACCGCCGTCGAGATCGTCACGGCAAACTGCCGGTAGAACTGGCCCGTGAGGCCGGGGATGAAGATGCTGGGAATGAAGACCGATGCGAGGACGAGCGTGATGGCGACGATCGGGCCCGTGAGTTCATCCATCGCTTTGATCGTGGCGGTCCGCGCGTCCAGGCCGGTCGCGATCAGCCGCTCGATATTTTCCAGCACGACGATCGCGTCGTCCACGACGATGCCGATGGCCAGCACCAGGCCAAACAGGGTCAGGTTGTTCAGGCTGAAACCGAGCACGGCCAGCACGGCGAACGTGCCGACGAGAGAGACCGGTACGTCGATCATCGGCAGGATCATGGCCTTCCAGTCCTGCAGGAAGAACAGGACGACGAGGGCCACCAGCAAGACCGCCTCCACGAGCGTCCGGAACACCTCGTCGATCGATTGGCGGATGAAGGGGGTCGTATCGTAGACGATTCGATAATCGAGCCCGGGCGGGAAGCGGCTTTTCAGTTCCTCCATCCGCTGCTTGACGCGATTGGCCACGTCGAGCGCATTGGAGCCGGGAAGCTGAAAGACGGCGACAATTGCGGACGGCTCCCCGTCGAGTCGGCAGCTCTGATCGTAACTTTGCGCCCCCATCTGCACTTCGGCGACGTCGCGAACGTGGACGACCGAGCTCGACGGGCTTCCCGCTGCGCATTGCCTTGGCTGGCCTTGAGAATGATGTCGCCGAATTGCTTCTCGGTTTGCAGCCGACCCAATGCGTTCATCGGCAGGTCGAAGGCCTGGCCCGGAGCGACCGGCTCCTGCCCCACTTGTCCTGCGGCGACCTGGACATTTTGGTTTTGGATGGCATCGACGACGTCGACGGCGGTTAAGCTGCGAGTCGCCAGCTTATAGGGATCCAGCCAAATGCGCATGCTGTAGTTGCCCAAGCCGATGATCTTGATGTTGCCCACCCCCTTGATTCGCAAGCATCTCGTTCTGGACTTGGATTGTGGCGAAGTTGCTGAGATACAGGGCGTCGTACCGCCGATCCGGGGAGACCAAATTGATGCCGAACAAGATGTTGGGCGACGTCTTGATGGTGCTCACTCCTTGGAGCTGCACCTGGGCCGGCAACTGAGGCATGGCCAACGCGACGCGGTTCTGGACGAGCACCTGGGCCATGTTGACATCGGTGCCGATGTCGAAGGTGACGGTCAGCGTGTAACTGCCGTCGTTCGTCGATTGCGACGACATGTACAACATGTCCTCGACGCCGTTCACCTGCTGCTCGATCGGCGCCGCGATAGTGTCGGCGACGACCTGCGCATTGGCTCCCGGGTAACTGGCGGTCACCTGCACGGTGGGGGGCGTGATCGGCGGATACATGTCGATCGGAAGCAACAGCGCCGCCACCCCGCCGACCAAAATGATGACGAGGGACAGCACCCAGGCGAAAATCGGCCGATCGATGAAGAATCTGGCGAGCATGAAGTTCGCTACTGCGACTTTGAGTGCGACTTTGAGGCTGCCGCGGGAACTGTGATCGCGGAGGACGAAGTCTGTGATGTCGGATCGGGCGGCGGAATCGGCATCGGAACGAGCTTGGGGTTCACCTTAATTCCCGCCTGCACATGCTGCAGGCCGTTGATCAGCACACGTTCGCCCGGTTTCAAGCCTTCCGCAACGACTTGCAGGCCGTCCTGCAGTCCGCCCAGTTTCACGTCGCGGCGAACGACCTCTTGCTGATCGTTCAGAACATCGACGTATTTCAAGTTTTGATCGGTCCCGATCGCCTCCTGGGCGACCAAGAGGGCTTTGTACTCGGGACTGGTCGGCACACGGACGCGAACGAACATTCCCGACTCGAAGATCCGCGGGCCGACGGGCGGCTTGTGATTCCAGAAGACGGCCCGCACTTGCAACGTCGCGGTCGCCAGACTGATCTGGTTATTGAAGAAATCGACATACGCGACGTATGGATATCCCTTCCCGTTGGCCACGCCGAGAAAGACCTTGCCGCATTTGGCCGGCGCGCTCGCGTAGCTCTTTAGTGGCGACGACGAGAGGCCCCTCGCCTTGAGCCGAGGCCTTCGATCCGCCGGTTTTGGCCGTCGAGGGGGCAGGAGGTGCGATCTCTTCCGGGAGCGCCGGCTTGAGCTTCCCCTCGCGAATCAATTGCTGGATGCGCTCGACGGTTGCCTCGTCCACGTCGAAATAGACGTAGATCGGATCGAGCGAGACCATGGTGGTCAGCATGGTTTGATCCGCCGTCACCAGGTTGCCGCGAGAAACGAGCACCTGACCCAGGCGTCCGCTGATCGGCGCCGTCACCTTCGTCCATGCGAGATTGAGCCGGGCCGTCTCCAGGCTTGCCTTCGCGGCCGCCAGTGTGGCCATCGCCTGAGTCAGTTGGGACCGGTAGGTCTCCATATCGATCGGCGTCACGGCATGCTGTTTAAACGCAACCTCGTAGTGCTTTAGGTTCGACGTTGCCAATTGCAGGCTGGCTTGATTTTGCGCGACCTGTGCGTTCACCTGATCGTAGGCCGCCTGGTAGGGCCGCGGATCGATTTCGTACAGGACGGTGCCTTCTTTGACCTCCACCCCTTCCTGGAAGTAAATCTTGTCCAGGTAGCCGGTGACGCGTGCCATAATCTGGACCGACTCGATCGCGGCGGTGCGCCCCGTATAGTCCTCGTAGTCGGTGACCACACGTTCCAGGGGGACGGCCACCGTGACCGGAGGAGGACCGGTTTTCGGCGCACCCGCTGACGGCTGCCCGCAGCCCGTCAGGAGCAGATTCAACCCCAAAGCGGTGCCAAGACCGGCGCAAAACGTCGACAAGCAGCGCACAACGCCTCCCCCTCGCTTGCCCTCGTCCAGCAACGCAAGACTCGTTCCAAACGGCGACGGCTTTTAGACCTGTCACACGGTGTTGACGATGAGGACCGTTTTGACAAAAAAGCAGCCATGACGCTATCGGTTGCGCTGTGCACTTTCAATGGCGAGTCCTATCTGCTCGATCAACTGGAAAGCATCGCGCGCCAGACTCGGCTCCCCGACGAATTGGTCGTGTGCGACGACCGGTCGGAGGACGGCACGTTTGCGGTGATCGACCGGTTCGCTCACCGCGTCGGCTTCATCACGAATATGCGCCTCCGCTTGCAATGAAATCTGGGGGCAGCGCATTGCAACACGGCTGAACTCAAGGGCCGGGTGCCGCTGACGGGGGCTTTGGCCCGCCAGTGCTTTTCGACGCCGCTGACCGCCCGACCTCTGTCAGGCCGCTTCGCGACTCCGCAGGCATTGCCGCGGTTGTTTGCTCGACAACGGTTCCCCGACGAACGTCCTGCCCCGACTCTTGGCCCCGGTCGAGAATGTCCCATCCGGCCGCTTGGACCGCGTCGAGCGGGGCCTGCGGCCTGTGCTCGGAGAACTCGAGCCATATCAGCTCGTACCGGCTGCGGTCGACGGTCTGCCGGTTGAGGTCGTGCAGGCTGTGAAAGCTCTCGTGGGGCCCCCCGGTCGAGCAGGATGACGCTGACCTTGGCCCCGGGCTTCGGCTGGTCGACGAGGAATTCAAGCGGCGCGTCCATGTTACATCCAATAGGCCAGCCGCTTGCGGCACCGGGCAAAGACCACAAAAGCGAACAAGCATCCCGCCGCATTGATCAGCGTCACGGCGACCCAAGTGCTCCACGGCGCGAACTGTCCCAGCATCGGGGCGCAGGCAAATCTCCACCACGTGGAAAACCGGATTCCACGACGCCAACCAAGGATAGTCGGGGAGCTGTTCGGACCGCCAGAAGATGGGAGTCACCAGAAACATCAATTGGGTGGCCACGGCGATCACCTGAGCCAGATCGCGGTAACGCAGGCAGATGGTCCCCAGCGCCAGCGTGATCCAGAACCCGAAGACCGACAACATCAACAGACCCGGAATGACCATCAGCGTGTTCCACCCGAACGGAACATGGAAACAAATCGCCACGGCCCAGAACGAGACCGACGTGTGCAGGAATTGGATGACCGCGTTGGCGACGCGACGCAGAACGTACAAGGAGAAAGGAAGCGGCGTTTGGTGGGCCACGTTAGCGGCGCCGATGAACACGGCCGGCGCGTCGTTGACGAACGACGAGATCAGCGACCAAAGCGCCAGCCCGCACGCCAGGAACGGAAAGTAGGTCTTCAACTCCATGTGGAACAGCAGGGAATACACGAACCCCATGATGGCGATGGTGACCACCGACGACAGCGGCAGCCAGAAGGGACCGACGAGCGTTCGCCGGTAGCGCAGCTTGAGGTCCAGCCAGGCCAGCCCGAGCCAGATGTCAAGCCGTCGAAATCCGTCCGCAAGATCGCGGGCCGCGGAGGGATAGTTCGTCATCTCAATCTTCCGTAAGCGACTCGTTGTCGAGATTGGCTTTTAGCAGAGCGCGACGTCCTCGGCGTCCGACTCATGCCGCGGCGATCGCGACGTGGACTTGAGCAGGGGATGCAGCATCCTGATAACAGCCACTGTTGTAATGGAGGATCGCTTCGTCGATCGGTCCGATGAATTCGACCGTTCCCGCTCGCAGGACGATCCCCTTCGTGCAAAACGATCGCAGCATGTCTTCCTGATGGCTGGCCAGGAACAGGACCGAGGCGCCGCCGATAAACTCCTCGCGCGGAGCCGCGCCTTCTTGATGAACTGGGCATCACCCGTGGAAAGATTCTCGTCGATGGCGATCGCTTCGGGGCGAACCGCCGTCGCCGTGCCGAAAGCGAGACGGGCTCGCATGCCCGCCGAGTACGTGCGGATGGGCAGGTTCAGGAACTCGCCTAGCTCCGTGAATTCACAGATATCGGCCAGTGCCTCCGCCATCCGGTCCTTCGAGATCCCGCGAAGCATGCAGCCGACTCGAATCGCCTCGATTCCCGTCATGTCGTCGTCAACGCCCAGGTTGAAGTCAAGCAGCGGAACAACACGCACGCTCGATTGAATCTGACCTGATGTGGGAAGGTAGATCGACGAGAGGACCTTCAACAGCGTCGATTTGCCGGAGCCGTTATGTCCCAACAGGCCGATTCGATCTCCGCAGTAAACGTCGAACGAAACCCGATCGAGGGCGCGAACATAGACGGTGCGGCCGACACGCTCCGAGAGCTTCCCGCCGACCGCCAGATTCAGCACGGCCAGTTGCAGCGAGCGACCGCGGGGACTGAAGATCGGCAAATCAACGGTCACGTCCCTCAACCGCAAGATCGCGTCATCGGCTGCGCGTCCGCACACGTTCATTCCTGTCTCGTGCGATTTTCGGATTCAGAAGCTCTCGCGCCAGCGGACGTCCGATGACGTGACCTGTGAGCAGCAGAGGGAATATCAAAAGCGGCCGTTGTCGGCAACACCGGATGAGGGCCATGGCGATTGAGCGGATGAGGCGCAACCCTGCGCCTCGAGACGCAAGATGGTCGTCAGGCCATGGACGGCTCTAAAGAAAAATGTCCTGGGCGACGCTCTTCCATCCGAGGGAAAACCGCTGGTACCGCAACGTCAAAAACTCCGTCATGATCGGCAGCACGCGAGAGCACTCCCGCTGGCGAATTGCGGAACGGCTGCGGCAATGGCGGATTTTTTCTCGCAGCAGGGCCAAGGCCCGCTGTGGCACGGCATACGTCTGGCCTCCATCTTCGAGCCCCTTCATCGCGTGCACAAGCCGTTCGAAAGCTGCCTCGTGCCAATCTGCTTCGTGCTGGAACTGCGAGCGCCTCATCATCTTTGCCGTGTGGTATTGCTGGCGGTAGCTGCGCCTCAGGGCACCGAGGTGTTGCTTGGGATGCTGCCGGTACAACATCACGGGCTCTCTGATCGCAACGACCGGCGCAATCGCCGAAATCAAAAGCGCGATCCAGGCATCGTGGATCCATGCCGGCGCAATCGGAAGAACCAGCGGCCGAAACCGGGCCGAAAACGCCATGGTCGCCCCGGTGACGACGTTCCGCCGCAGCACGACGTCGAACGCCAAGCCGCGCTCCGAGTCGCCGGACGAGCCGTCCGGCAAAACCGATGCTGTCCCAAAGCCGATAACCCAACGGCCGGCACTCCGCGTCACAGATTTCGGCGTTCCCGAACACAAAACCGAGGCTCGGATCGTCCTGAAAGGCCGTCTCGACCCGCGCCAGCTTGTCGGGAAGCCAAACGTCGTCCTGGTCGCACAGGGAAATGATCGTGCCCTGGCAGGCCGCGATCGCCTGCTGGAAATTCATCGATGGGCCCACGGTCCGCGGGTTGACGTGAATCCGGACCGGAAACGTCCGTTGCCGAGCCGCGAAATCGCGCAAGAGACCCACGGTTTGGTCCGTCGAAGCATCGTCGAAGACCACCAGTTCATCCGGCGGCCGTACCTGGTGCAGGATGCTTTGGAGCTGCTCGAGCAGATAGGACTCGCCGTTGTACGTGCACAACGCGATGGAGAGGGTCATTCCGGGCGACCTCACGCGATGGCGCCTCAGGGACCGCGTGAGCCCGCGTCGCGCCTCGCACGACGACCAAGCACCGATTCTTCGGCTCGATCGATTCGGCCGGTTCGCAAGAATCCCTGCAGCGGGAAAACTATAGGTCGATGATGAGGCCGCGCCAAGGGCAGTCTCCCCAATTCACGGCCGGCTGCTTGCACGACGTGCTTCACAACGGGTGCTTGGTGCATTCGATGGTCCAGGGTAATCGCGATTCGCTCGCGCATGGTGTCTCGCTCCGGCAGGATCGGCAGTGCGCGGCCCAGTTTCGGATGGTCACGACCGTCATCGTCGCAGACGTACTCTTAGGTGGATTGGGCAAGGCCCGCTGATCTAAAACTGATCTTGACCGGATTTCGTCGTTTCCTACACTTCGCAACCTCTGTAGGGGACCGTTTCCGTCCGGGACGGTTCTCGAAACGAGAATCGGCAATCAGGGGGAGCGCCGACGGTGGGGGCGAGGGCGATTGTTGCCGGAATGACCGAGCTGCTTGGCCGTCCGGCGAGTGCTTCTCAGGGCCTGATCGGTGCTCCGCGCCTGTCCATTCACTTGGATGGGTGCTTGGGAAACGATGCAAAGAGACGCTCAGGGAGCATGAGCCCATCCTTGCGTCGCCGACCGGCATGGGCCTGAATCGATGATGGAGCGCGGGTGGCCAGTCTCGCATCTGCGGGTCTCGTTCTTTCGTAGGAGTGATCCATTGTTATCCACAAAATGGCGCATCCTTCTTCTTGACACCAAGCCGGGCAATATCAATCACTACATTGCCCTCGGGATCGAGGCCGCCCTACGAGCCGATCCGCGTGTTGAAGCGGTTCACTTCGCCGAGTACGGGGACGCCCTGCCAACGGCCATCCACCAGGATTGCAACCTTTTCGTCGCCTTCGACGGGGAAGACCTTGATCGAGGCCTGTGCCAGCGGATCGCGGCGGTCTGCGGCACGAGCGTGCTGTGGGTGACCGACGATCCTTACGACAGAGAACCGGCCAATATCAGCAATGCCGAGCTTTTTGACCTCGTATTTACGAACGATTCGGCGAGCGTCGCCTATTACGAGGGGAAAGCCAGGCATCTTCCCTTCGCCGCCAATCCGCGCTTCAACTTCAAGGAAATCCCAGAGCGAGATCAGGGCCATTACCTCTATGACGTGCTCTTTGTCGGCACGGCGTGGCCGAACCGGGTCCAATTTCTTCGGAAGCTAATCAAGGAGTTGCCGGAAGCCAAGTTCAAGGTGGCCCTGCCCTCGAACGAACACTTGCCTGCTCCCGATCCGGGGTTGGCGCCGAGCGCGCTACGGCTGGCGCGTGCCGAATTCCGAGATGTGCCGCCTCGCGAACCGCAGTCGGGTCGTACTCGGCCTGCACCGTGCTTTTGGACCTGCACCAGAGCGTGCGCAGGCGAGCACCCCGGGACCACGGCTCTACGAGATCGCACTGGCGGGCGGTTTTCAGCTCGTCGATCTTTCCCTGCCCGAGAGCGTTGATTACTTCGCTCTAGGGAAGGAGATCGCCGGTTTCTGCAGCTTTCAGGAATGCAGGGACCAGATCCGATACTTTCTCAGCTGCCCAGACCTGCGTATCGAGATGGCTCGGGCGGCCCAGGCGCGCTGCCTCGCAGAGCACCTGTACGAGCACCGCATCCGCACCATCATCGACTCGGTCGAATCAATCCGGTCAAAACCGGTGTCCGTTCAGACGCCCGTGTCCTCAAATCCCGGCAGGAAGGCTCGCGTTCTTTTTGTATCGCACAACAGTGTTAACCACCGGCCCTTTGGCGGCGTGGAGGTCTATGTGGATCTCCTGTCCCGAAGCTTGCCGGACCATTTCGAGCCATTTCATTATTACCCCGATCATGACTGGGTATTGGGGTCAGGCATCGTGTGCGAGAACATACGGACAGGGGCCAAAACCCGCCACCACTTCTCCACGCCGACGCCGTGGGGCAAATCCACCGATGACGAGCGAGAGAAGCACTTCGCTGATCTTTTGCACGAACTGCAGATTGATTTGGTGCACTTCCAGCACTTGATCGGCTTCACTTGGTCGCTGCCGCTGGTGGCCCGCACCATGGGGCTGCCCGTGGTGATGACGCTTCCGGACCATTACGCGGCATGTGACAATTACACTCTGCTTAACGCGGCGCGGCAGTTCTGCAATATCCCAGCAGCCCCACGACAACTTGCGACGTGTGCTTGTACAAGTTAAATGGCGCGGTTGCGGGGAGCGCGGCCTCGCGCCGCGCCTTTGTCGGGTCGGTTCTCGAGAATATTGACCTGACAGTTTTTCTTTGCGAGAACGCGCGCGACATCACATCGTCGCTCTTTCCCTTTCTGGCGGCGGATGGACGATCATGGGTGGAAGGCTTTCCCTTGGACGACCGCCCGGGCCTGGCACGGCCGAACGTGCGGCGACAGTTGCTGAAGGTCGCGGTCATTGGAAACTTCGCGTTCCACAAAGGCGCCGACATCCTTTACGATATCTTCCAGGCAATGCGCGAGGATCCGATTGAATTTCACGTTCACGGCGAGGTCCAGCCTCCGTACCAAGCCCCGGTTTTCCCCAACGTGCGGGTGCATGGGGCCTACGAACCGCATACGCTTCGCGGCGTGCTGTGCGACGCCGATGTGGGTCTCTTCCTGTCCAACTGGCCCGAGACGTATGTCCTGACCCTCTCGGAGGCCTGGCGGGCGGGCGTCGTGCCCATCGTAAGCGACATCGGGGCGTTAGGCGAACGGGTCCAGCATGGGGTCAACGGGCTCAAAGTGCCTGTCAACGATGCGGGCAGCGTCGTCCATGCGCTCCGTGGCTTGACCGCGAATCGCGTCGAACTGGAACGGTTGCGCGCGAATATCGAACCTGGCCTTTCCTGCATGCTGGAAGGCCACGTCCAGCGATTGACTCAAAAGTACGACGAGCTCCTCTTGAAATACCGGGTTCGCAGTCGAAAAACGAATTTCTTCGCAGAACGCCCTCGTCCGCGCGCGGCATCGGCTGGCAACGTCGTTCGCATGCAGGCCCACTGGCTCACCGCCGGGATGGTGCCGCCGCCCCCCGTCGCGACGGTGCAACCCAACGGTTCGCTCATACGCAGAGTCTACCGTTTCTGGCGGGTGCGCGGTGTTAAAGCGACGGTCCTGTGTTCAGTGGCCGAGTTATCGAGGCTGGCCCGCGCGAAAGGTGGCAGAAATGCTCAGATTGCTTGATCGCAAGTTTCGAAGAAGCTGGGGCGTTACCGACGATCGACCTGGTCCTTGCCGGGGCATCGCCCGACCAGATGAACCCGAATGCTGTCCTGCGCAATTACGTGGCGGAAGGATTCGAGGAGGTTCTCGGGGTTGGTCGAGTGGCCAATGTCCCGCTCGAGCATGCGGATGAATCCACCCGCCGCTTCCGCCCGCGTCTGACCCTGCTGTTCGGCTCCTGCCTCCCCGACGCGTGCGATTATTTTCGACTGCGTCATGCTTGCGATCAGGTCGGTTGTCCGCTGGTGTTCTGGCTGCACGACGATCCCTACGAATTTGATGCCGGTGCCAAGGTCCGCCGCGTGGCCGATCACATTTTCACCAATGACCGCTGGGCCATGGAGCATTACCACCGAGATCGGGTCTGGCACCTGCCGCTGGCGGCCAGTCCCCGGGCCCACTGGTCGCACAGGGAGTTGTTTCACGTTCGCCCCGCACGCGATGTCTTTTTCTGCGGCGTCGCTGACGCGTCGCGGCAGGGAATCCTTCGGGACCTGGCGGCGGTCCTCGCACGGCCCAAACGGAAATCTACGGGCACGGCTGGGACATCTCATTGTTGCCGTTCTGCCGCAACGAACGCATCCCCAATGAGCGCTTGGCCGACTATTATGCGACGTCCCGGGTCGTCTTGAATCTGGGCCGGGACTTCCATCTCGCCAATCGCAAGTATCAGCTCGATTCGTCAACTCCGGGCCCGCGAACCTTTGAAGCGGCGATGGCGGGAGCCTGTCAACTCATGTTTGCCGAGTCCCTGGAGATACTTGACTATTTCAGGCTTGACGAGGAGATCCTCTTGTTTGACTCGCCAGCCGACTTCCAGCAAACACTCGAACGGTTGTTGGCAGAGCCCAAGCACTGCCGGCGCATTGGCGCTGCGGCCGAGGAGCGCCGTCTCCGAGATCACACCTATGCCGTCCGTGCCAGCCAACTGCTGAGCCGTGTCGGCCTGTCCGTGGTCGAGTCGGCGAGCGAGTCTGGCGCTGTTCGGACCGCCATTTAATTCGACAGCGCACCTTGACTCAAACTCTCACATTTCTGTACGTTCTCCTCCGGAGCCGGGATCACAGCGTTCATTGGAAAACCTGACCCCTAATTAGTTGCCGGATAAGCCCGGCCGACGCTGCCAACTGCAGTCTTTCTCGCAACCTGCTGGCGGGCTTCGACGCGATACAGATGAGTGTCGGTGCGCGAATACAGGGCGCGATCCAGCACCGCGGGGGAGGCGATGAACCGTCCCGGCAGCGTGTTGACTGCCAGCTCGCGATACGTCCGATCGACTGCAATGACGAAGGTTTTTCCCTCCTCGCTGCAAAGATAGATCTTGCCATTCGCATACGTGGGCGACGCGCTGAAGTTGCCACCGAGCCGAGTGCGCCACACGACAGCTCCACTCTCCGCATTAAGGCACGTCAGAATCCCTGCTTCGTTCACCAAGAACAGCAGGTCTCCCACCAGTAGGGGCGACGGTTTCGTCGGGACGGACTTGGCGAATTTCCAAACAACAGCACTTTCGGTGACGTTCCCCCTGGCGCCGGATGGGCGAATCGCCCACAGCTCGGGATTCATATAACCGGTGGCAACATACAACAGGCCGTTGCCGTAGACTGGGCTGGGGACGACCGAGTATCCCGGATCTTGGACGCTCCAGAGCTCCTTGCCCGTCCGCGGATCATACGCGATGACACATCCGGGCCCCGGCATGATGGCTTGGTCCGCGCCGTCCACCGAAATGAGCAGCGGCGTTACAAATCCCTTGAGCTGGCTTCGCGGCCGGTTCCGGTCCGTTTTCCAGGCGACTTTTCCAGTGTCCGCGTTCAACGCTACAACATACTGCACGTCCAGCCCGTCGTAGGGGAGCAGCAACAGATTTCCGTGGAGCACCGGCGAGCTGCCTGGACCGACGTCGTTACTGATCGTGAGCTCGGTGTTTTTCCAGCGCGCACGTCGCCTGTTCGTGAATCGAGACAGGCTGTACCCATCGTTCCGAAATGCACATAGAGCCGCTCGCCGTCCAAAACGGGCGTCGGTGAAGCGAAGCTGTTGGTCTCGTGAATCTTGGGCGGCGTCCCGATCGACAGTACTTCCACGTCGTAAATGAGCTTTCCGGAATAGCGATCAACACAGACCACACGGAGTGAATGGCCTTCTTTTGTCGCCGTCGTAAGCCAGATTCTGTCGTCGGCGATCACCGGAGACGACCAGCCTTTCCCCGGAATCGCCGCTTTCCAGGCGATATTCTGCGATTCACTCCAGGTGACCGGGAGATTCTCGCATCCCCATGGCCCAAACCGTCAGGGCCGCGGAATTGAGGCCACCCTTTCGAACGGGGTTTTACAGTTGCCTCGCCGGCAGTGTTGGATTCTGCGTGATTCTCAAGGACAGACGAGTACTTAACGGCACCGACCGCGCCGACGGTACCCGACTGCGTGTTGGTCTGGGATTGTGCCCTTTCGGCACCAGTTACGTCCTTCTTACGGACGGAATTCGACTCGGTTTTCTGCCCGCAGCCCGCCACTGCCATCGTGACCAGGACGATATAGCCAGTCTGGCTCCAACGGCCGTTTGATTTGTCGATGCCCATGACAGAATACTCCACGTGTACATCGCCAAGGACGTAGGGTTCACGCCTTGGCGAGCAGTGACTGGGCGGGTTGCCATGCGAAGTCGGCCCGGACGGACTCGCCGACGAAGACACTGCGGGACTGTTGCCGGCAAGTCTCGACGACGTTCAGGATTGCATGTGTTTGTCCGACGAGCTCTTCGTAAGTGGGACGCAGGGCCGTCGCTGCTTGAGCCTGCAGCTTGACCACCGACGCCGGCGAACAAAGTCGTCCCAGCACGTGCTCCGGGAACAGGCTCACGCGTCACCTCGATTGCCGAAGAGGGCCCATGAGCAGCCCCACCAGCGACGACGCGCCGACGGTTTGAGAAGCACCGCGTCGCGGCATTGCTCGGTCGGAATCAAGGTCCGTTCAGGCGTGGAATGCCCCCGCTGGCCTCCGGGCTTCTTCCCCGACAGCTTCCGCAAGGGGGCTGGCCTCGCGTGCGGACGCCACGACCGGGGGGGCAGCGACGAGTTCTGCGGAGCCTTGCGGTCGCAGCCGAGTTCTTTCACCGCGACTTCGAGCGCGGTCACGCGGGCTTGCAACACTTCGATCTGAATCAACAACGTCTCGACGAAAGCCACCGGCGGCGGCGTCGTCAACTCGGAGTCGAGTTCCGGTGGAATGGTCAGTCTGTTGCCGCCCCCGCTCACGGCGGAAACTATCTCAAATCAGCACAATACTTGGAATAGCAAATCCTCATGCGGGGCGGGAACATCGATGTCGACGCGCACGAGGGTCTCGTTCGTCGCGATTCGCGCGCGGTCTGTTCCGCGTGGCGTGACGCAACTCACCGATCGACACTCATTCGGGCTTCGTCCGCGTCCAGGTATCCGTCGTGGTTGGCGTCGAGCCGGCGAAAGACGGACAGCGGACCGAGGAACTCGCGGAACGAGACCTCCCCGTCACGGTTGCGGTCCATTTTCTGAAACCAGGCCGGCGCCGAGCTCGGCGGTGCCATCGGGGGAGGGCTCATTTCGCTCATCGCACGAGGGTTGGCGGCCTGGTGCAGCGTGCCCAAATGAAACGTGCCGATGAAGTGCCGCGGAATTTCGTCTGGGGAAATCTCTCCGTCATGGTTGGCGTCCCACGAGCGGATCGTCGCCAGCGCTCGCACCCATTCGCCGTGGGTCAGCCGGCCGTCTCCATTGGAATCAAACTGTGCAATCGGATCGGTGGCCGTGGCAGCCAGCGTCAGCGTGACCCGGTTCTCGCTCACGATGTCGTATAAAGTCATGAACGAGAGCCATTCTTCCTCGACAATCATTCCGTTATGGTCGCGGTCGATGGCCTTGAATTCTTCCGGGCCCAATCCGAGGTTCGTCGTCGCGAACTCGCCGGCGTCCAGGTAATCGTTATTGTCCCGATCGGCCCGCTTGAAGAGGCCTTTGGCGTACGCCGTGCGGGAGACAGGGCCGCGGGGCGCCTCGGCCGCATACAGTTCGATCGGAAGGGGGCCGAGCTGAAGGACGAGTTTGCCGGCCGCCCCAGCGCGGACGCCAATGCCCTCATCCTCGGCCGATGTGGATCCCGTACGGATGCCAACGGTCGGTCTTTGCAGCGTTTTCTTCGGCAGCGCAACGTCCAGCTCGAATCGGGGCGCGGAATCGGCGAGCCAAAGTGCCGCCTCCGCCGTGGACATGCGGCGGTATCTTTCAGCCAGCACGCGCGCCAGTTCCAACCGCGGTCCCGAGTGGTCCATCGGCAGCAAGAGATGCACCACGTCGCCGAATTGAGTCGACGATTCCTTCTTCGCCAAGTTTTTCGCAGCGGCGACTTCGGCAATCTCCGTCCGCGAAATCGTTTCATCGTCATTCAGGTCGAGCTTGTGGAAAAGCTCATCGACCCGCCTGCATTCGGTCACCGTGACCCGACCGTCGCTGTCAGCGTCGAGGACCGCCAAAAACGAGATCATGTCGAGGCTGTTCGTGCGCGGATATCCATCGGGAGGGACAGGAGCCGAGTAGCCCCCAACCGGCTTTTGCGCAGAGTCGATCGTCAGCGCGAAATTACTGATGTCATAGGGCAGCAGATAGGAAAACAAATCGTCGGGCGTGACGCGGACCTTTGGGGCGGGTTTCATTGATCGAGGGACACTGGCGGCTTGACCGCGAGTGCGCCTCGCGACCGCGGCCAGCAGTTCGGCCGGCGGAATTCCGTCCAGCTCTTTTCCCTCGAGGACGCCGTTGCCGTCGGCATCGAGAATTTCAAAAAGTTGTCGAGCGACGGCTGCGCGGAGTTCGGAGAACGGTTGCCCGTCGACGCGAACATGAAGCCGGATAACGATTGGCCCCTTTGACGCCAGGAAGATCAGGTCCTGCACGTCGTCGTTCGATGCCGCCGTTGAATCGGCTCCGCACGCGCTTCCCGATCCCAACACGAGAGCACAGGCGGCCACGATTCCGCACCGCAGTAATCGGCCGCCGACGGTCATACAAGGGCTTCTTTGATGGGGGACGACTTCGGGTCGATGATGCGGATCGGCCGGCCGACGTTGGAGACGTTCTGCTTGGTCGGATCAATTCCCAAACCGCGGCAAATCGTGGCCAGGAAGTCGCCGACGCCGATCGGCCGCTCGAGCACGGCCATTCCGTCGGCGGCCGTCTTGCCGATCGCCTGGCCTCCCCGGATGCCGCCCCCCATCAACACGGTCGACCAGGCCAGCGGAAAATGGTCTCGGCCGTTGTTGGCATTGATCTTGGGCGTGCGGCCAAATTCGCCCATCCACACGATCAACGTCGTGTCGAGCATGCCGCGGTCTTTGAGGTCCTCCACCAGCGCGGACCAGCCGGCGTCGAGCGATTCGCTCAGGCTCGTGACGGCTTTGAAATTGTCGATGTGCGTATCCCAGGCCAAGGGTTGCGCGCCCGACAGCGAGACCTCGACGAAAGGAACGCCCCGCTCGATCAGCCGCCGGGCCAAGAGGCAGCCCTGGCCGAACTGGCTGCGGCCATATTTGACGCGGAGCTCTTTCGGCTCTTCGTCGAGATCGAACGCCTCACTCCCTTTGGCCCGCATCAGTCGGACGGCCCGTTCATAGGCCGACAAGTGGCTGGCGACGGGCACGCCCGGACGATGGGCCAGAAATTCTTGATCGAGATTTTTCAGCAGGCCGAGCCGGGCCTCGGAGTGCGTCGTCGTGACGCCGGCCGGAGGATCGAGGTTTTCCACGCGGAGCGGCGGGCCGAACTCCTGTTGCGACATCTGTTGCGGGGTTTGAGCCGCGTCGCGTCCGTTGCCCACGACCATGGGCGCGTACTGCGGACCGAGAAATCCAGGTCCGGTCGCAAAGAAGCTGGAGGGGGCGATGCTCACGAAGGCCGGCATCTCGGAAGCCGGTTCCATCAACTCCTTGGAAAAGAGCGAGCCGATGTTCGGATAGCGGATCGGTCCCTGCGGCAGATAGCCGGTCCGCATCAGGACCGTGGCCCGGTTATGGTCCCCTTCCTTGGTGTACATCGAGCGGATCACCGCCGCACGGTCCATCTGTTTGGCGAGCTTGGGAAGGTGTTCGCTGATCATGACGCCGGAGGCCGACGTCGCGATCGCCTTGAACGGGCCGCCATTGGCATGTCCCGGCTTCGGATCGAACGTGTCGAGCTGGCTCGGCCCGCCCGGCATCCAGAGGAGGATGCACGACCGCTTGCGCTCGGGGTGCTTTCGAGTGTCAGCGGCCAACAATTCGATCCACCCGGAGGCGGAACAGAAAGAGACGCCCGCCGCCATTCGCAACCAGTCGCGCCGTGTCCACATGGCATCTCTCCGGGGAGTGAGAGGTCCGGTGCTCGAGGCCAAGGGTCAGGCAAGAAGGCACGCCTTGCATGCCGTGGTATTCGCTGACCCCTGACCTGCGACCCATAGCCCCTTTTTCTCAGTGGTTCGTCAAAAACTCGCTGCTGTTGAGCAAGGCCCAGAAAACGTCGCCCAACGCGACCCCCTTGTCGCCGCGTGACTTGGCCCTGTCGGTTGTGATCATCTGCTGAAAGACGCTCCCCATCTTGGGCTTGGATGCGCTGTGCGTCCCTCCCGACTCCACGTACTTCACCAATCTTGCGGACTCTTGCCGCGTGGGCCGCCGGCTGAGCGTCGCCAGATAAAGCGTCTCGATCCGCCCGGCCGTGTCCAGAAACGGGCTGTCGAGGACCGCGCCCAACGTGTTGCCGCGAGCCGGCGCCGTCGATTGGTCGATGCCCGCGCTGTTCATTAGGGCCAGTGCCTGCAGGATCGTCGCTTCGGCATCGACCGGCTCGGCGTTGTCGTTCTTGAAGAGTTCGGCGACCATCGCCCGCAAGGGGGACGGATTGGAAGCAGACCCCGGCCGATCGAAGGCGCTTCCTTCCGTTGCGTCAAACTCGCCGACGGCCTGGGCAAGGCTGGCGGCCAGCTCGGCCGAGGTTAGCCCTTTGACCGCCACTCGCGCGAAGAGCCGGCGGTCGGCCTGCCGGGCATCCGTTTGCAAGCTGGACAATTGATAAGGCCGGCTCGCGCAGATCGCGCGAATCAGGAATTTCACGTCGCATTTCTGCCGCATGAAATCGGCGGCCATCGCATCGAGGAGTTGCGGATGGCTTGGCGGGTTCGACTCGTCGAAGTCGTCGACCGGATCGACGATCCCCGTGCCGAAGAAATGCGCCCGAGATCCGGTTGACGGCCGCCCGCGCGAAATAGGCGTTACGGGGGGCGGTGATCCAATTCGCTAATGCTTCGCGCGGCTGCCGATCTCCGCTCCAGGCGCCCTGCGCGTCGTCGAGAAACCGCGCCTGCACGACTTTGTCCAGGCCGGGAATCTTCAGCTCGGCCAGCCGCGCGTCCTCGCCGATTCGCCCGTTCGGCGGCCGATCGATCCCCGCGAAAAAGGCCGCAAACTGCCAGAACTGTTCCCGCCGCCACTTCGCGAACGGATGATTGTGACACTGTGCGCACTCGATCCGCAAACCCAGAAAGACCCGCGCGGCCCCGGCGGCAATGTTCTCCGGTTTGCCGCCTTTCGCGACGAAGTAAAATCCCGGCCCCGGCATTCCCACCGGCGCCATCAGCAATTCCCGCGCGATCCGGTCGTAACCGGCGTTTTCGGCGATCCGCCGCCGCATCCACTGATCGAAGGCCGCGGCACCCTGAAACTGCAACTGCGGATCGGTGTTCGCCTCCGGCACAATGGCTGTGCGCAGCACGCCGGCAAAATGAGTCGGATAAGCCGGACTCTCCAACAGCCGGTCGACGATCCAGCGGCGTTTGTCCGGCCGCGTCTCCTCGAGAAAAGACTGCACTTCAGAGCACGAGGGGATCCGCCCCGCGACATTGAGGAATGTGCGTCGCAGGAACTCCGCATCGTCGGCGGTTGGCGCGGGCTCGACCTGCTCTTCGGCCCAGCGGGCGGCGACTTGCCGGTCGATCTGGGCTGCGAACGAGGTGACTGGATCCGCCGGCTCGTTCGGCGAGTCGGGCGTTCGAGCGTCGTGCGCGGCAGGAATCGCGCCGGCTTCGCATTCGGTCAATGAACCGCAGGCCGCGATCAAGCCGGCCAGCAGAACGCCGCACAGCCGGCCGCCAACGGCGGTGGGGACCGCAAACCGGGACGCCATGGACCTCGATCCTTTGAGCTGGAGCAATCCTTAGACGGCAAAATGCACCAGATTTGTTTGCGGAATCCAGGCCAAACGGGCTTTCTCGGAAATGTTAAGCAGTTAGCACTTTGCGCCGATTGTACCGCGCACGGTACGGAGTGCAATCAGCGATTTAGGGAGCAGGCCGGCCGCCTGCGCCGGAAGGGAAATAGACCCAAACGGAGTCGTGCATTGTGTACAGGCGGAACTGTTTGCCGTCGTTGATGAGCAGATTGCTCGACTTGTTCTCGGCCAGCGGCCGCAATGGATTGCCGGCGTATTTCTTCCAGTGGATCAAGTCAGTCGAGGCGGCCAGGTTACTCGACCAAGAGACGGGCCGCGGTCCGCCGGGCGAACCGTGGTAGCAGGCGTAATAGCGGTCCTTGTATTTGATGATCTGGTTGAGCGCCACGAATTGCCGGTCGTATTCGCCCGGCCCGGGAACGAGCACCGGCGTGTCCTGGACGTTGGTAAAGACGTTGAGGTCCTTCGATTCCGCCAGCCAGACCGCCCGATCGCCCCGCTCGTAGAACAGATGCCAGCGTCCATCCTCGAACCAGGCCGTCGGCGTGCCATAGGGGCCTTTTGAAATCGGCTTGCCATCGGCCGTGCGAATGTCGAGGAATCCGCGCCACGTCCAATGGACCTTGTCCGGCGACGTGAGAAGCTGCGCGTGATCGTCGAGCCCTTCGGCGAACATGTAGTAAGTGTCGCCGTGCTTCACGACCATCATGTCCTCGACCCAGTGGTCGCGATAGATCGGGTTGTGCGGATAGCGCGTCCAGTGAATGCCGTCGGGCGACGTCGCGTATCCCAGCATCTTGAGGCCGTCACGCGTTCCGTCGTACCCGGTGAACCAGAGGTGGTAAGTCGTCCCTTCGCGGAGAATCCAGCCGCGCTCCCGCATCTTGACGTCCCAATGCCCCGGCCCTTCCGCCGTGAAAACGGGGTTCGTGCGCCCCGGCTCAAACCGCGTCAGCTCGGGCGGAAACTCCTCGGCACGACCCGCGGCGCAAGCCACAAAACGGTCACGGCCAAGAGGGCGAAACATTGAATGACATAGTTCACTTCGCGCTTCGTGATTGGGATGTCCTTCGTCATTCGTGCTTCGCGCTTCCGGCATGGTCCAGCACCCGCACGAGCCCGGTGTTCGCGGCCCGCACTTTGTCGGCATCCATCTTGATGAGCTCGCGGTCATAGGTCATCAGGCCGTTGACCTCGGTCTCGACGTCGGTCGTCTGCGTGTAGACGGCGGCCGACAGTCGCGACTCGACAAGCGGCCGCAGTTTGGCCGCCAGGGCCAGGTACGCCGCGGTGAGCGCGTCGCGACTTTCGTACTTGCGGTAGCCCCAGTTCTTCTTATCGTTAACCCACAGGTGGCCCGGAATCGGCAAACCGAGTCCGCCGAACTCGCCGAGCACGGCCGCTCGTCCAGCGTCGGCTTGCGGGGCGGCCGGACCGGGATAGGAATGGACGTCGTGGAGATCGCCGACTGGAAAGTCGTTCCAGCCGCTGGCAGGATCGACCAACCGGCTGGGATCGTACTCCTTGATCCAGCTGCTGATGCGGGCCGTGTCGAACTGTCCCCAGCCCTCGTTGAACGGCACCCAGGCGACGATGCAGGGAAACTGCCGACGCGCGTCGATGATCGCCTTCAGCTCCACGTCGAAGTCTTCGGCAGACTGCGCGGAACGCGTGATCTCGGGCCGCTGCCGGGACTTTTCGCGAGCATGCAGGTCGCCGCTGGGCATGTCCTGAAACACGACCAGTCCCAACCGGTCACACCAATAATACCAGCGGGCCGGCTCGACTTTGACGTGCTTGCGGACGAGGTTGAAGCCCAGCTTCTTCGTGACGACAAGGTCGTTTCGCAGAGCGTCGTCGGTCGGCGCCGTGTAGAGCCCGTCGGGCCAGAACCCCTGATCGAGCGGACCGATCAGGAAGACGGGCTTGCCGTTCAGCACGATGCGCGTTTTCTTGTCTGTCCCCTGCGCAACGCCGACCGAGCGCACCGCGAAGTAGCTCCCGACCCGATCCAGCTCCTCGCCACTTGCGCCTTGTACGATCGCGCCTTGCGCAAGATTCACCAGGCGAACGTTGACGTCGTACAGGAACGGCGAGTCGGGCGACCAGAGGCGGACATCACGCTGCGGAACGGTAATCGCAAATGGCTTTCCCGGACTGCCGCTGGCAGAAGCCACGGTGTGCGCCGCGAGTCGTCTGGGGTCGTTTGCAATAAAAACCTCCACCACCACAGTGCAGCCCGCGGTCGGGCCGACGATGTCGGCTTCGATGGTCACTTTTCGGCTCGCAACGTCGGGCACGGACCGCACATCTTTCACGTAAGTTTGCGGGACCGGTTCCAGCCAAACCGTCTGCCAGATTCCCGTGCTGGGCGTGTACCAGATCCCCGACGGATGATTGTGCTGCTTGCCGCACGGCTGGGTCCCCGCATCGGAGGGATCCCAAACGGCGACGACCAGCTCGTGTGCCTTTCCGGGGGCAAGGGCATCGGTCACGTCGAACGTAAAGGGAGAATAACCGCCGCGATGCGTGCCGATTGTGCGGCCGTCGATCGACACGGTCGCTTCCCAGTCGACGGCTTCAAAATGAAGCAGGACGCGCTTGCCGCGCCAGGCTTGCGGGATCGCAACTGCGCGGTGATACCACAACCGCTTGTCCGGTCCGACGCGCTTCATCACTCCCGAGAGCGACGACTCAACGGGGAACGGCACCAGGATGGTCCCGTCGAAACGGCCGGAGTCCGCATTGCTCCGCGGCCGGATCGCATAATCCCAGAGCCCGTTGAGATTCTGCCACGTGCTCCGCTCCATTTGCGGCCGCGGGTATTCGGGGTGCGCCTTTTCGGGCGAGACTTCCTTGGCCCAGCGCGTCGCCAGCGGACCGGCGGCCGGTTTCCAATCAGCAGCGGGGGCGGCCACGCAACAAAGGGAGAGCGATACCAGTGTGAGAAGTGGTCTCAAGATGCTCGTCAGTTACGGAGATTGGGCTGCCGTGCTGTTTCCGATCGATGGGGTCAGCACGGGTCCGCCCGTGGGAGCTTGTGAACTGGATTGTGGACCCCCCGCGGAATCGGCCGGGGCCGGCAAGGGTGGCAGCGGAAGGGCCGGCGCGGGCGGAACGGGAGCGCGCGGCACGGCGCCCGCGGGGGCAGCGCCGTTCGTAGGCGGACCCTGCGGCGACGCGCGATTCGGCAGCGGGGCGGCCATCGCCGGGTTGTTGGGCGCCGGGTTGTCGGGACCGATCGGGCGCGGCGTCAGCGCGGGACCTTGCCGATTCGTTCCGGGCGGACTCAGGGCCGCACCGGGAATCGCCTCCAACGGCAGCGGCGGCTCGGCCGGCGCCGGCGGAGGCGGTGCGCCGTTGTACTGTCCCGCGGGGGCACCCGGCTGCGACGGTGCGGCCGCACTGTCCCGGGTTTCCGTCGGCGGCTGCAAGAAGGCCAGCAGGTGATCTCCGGAGCCAGCCAGCCGATAGGCCGCCTCGAAGAACTGGCTCGCCCGGCTGTCGCCGTTGAAATGAAGGAGGACGCCCACCAGAAACAACCGATCGGGATCGCGAATATCTTCGCGCACCCAGCCGGTCACGCGCTCAGTCAAGCTCAGAATGGCCAGGCGGTTATCGTCGCCAAAGATCGCCTCCAGGCGGCTCGCCGTGAGACGGCCATTGCGGATCGAGCTCAAGTCCCTGCTTGATGTACTTGACGGCCGAGTCGAAGCTGCCGATCGCCGCCAGTGCATATCCAAGTCGGAAATACGGCTCGGGCCGATCATTCGCGGTGCTGACGGCGTATTTGTAGCGTTCGTACGCATTCAGAAACTTCAATCGCCGCATCCAAACGTCCCCCTGGGCCTGCGCGTGGATGCTCTTCACTTTCTGCTCGGGCGTCGACGGGTGAAGCCGAACGCGTGTGCGCAACGGAGTGACGTTCGGCGGAAGGTTGAGCCCCCAGCGGAGCTGGTTTTCCAGCATCGTTTCCTGTAGCACGGGGTTCGCGTAGGGATCCAGGTACAGGGGGCTTGGCACTCGATAGGCCGCGTACGGACCGCCGTAAAAGGGGGAGCATATCCGTAGCCGACGACCGACCCATAGCCGTAAACGCCGTAAACCGGCGGGGGGTAGAAGTACGGACGGTTGGCGAGCGCGTAATACGCCGATCCGTACGTGCCCGTCGGACCGAAATAGCGACGCCAATATTGCGGTGCCGGCTCGCGGAAGGAACCCGGCCGAACGGCGCGATAGCGCGGCCGCCCGTCCGCCTGTGCGGGGGAAACGCCCAAAACCACGGCGGCGAGCGCCAGGCCGGCCGCCATTCTCTTCGCATACGCTGAGCAGCGCATTCCGTGCCCCTCCGGATGCTGAAAGCTTGGCTTGCCTGCCATTATCTTCCAGGCTGCGGTGACGGTCAACGCTGTGGGTCCAAGCCGCTCTACCACCGGCGAGCGGGGCTGCCGCTTCCGCCGGAATCGTTCCGCAGCGGCCCGCTTTCAAAGGACGTGCGTCGTGGCCGCGTGTCCGCGTCAGTCGTGTTTCGTCGGCCGGCCGTTCAGCCGCTGCCGGAGATAGGCGGCGCGGGCGACGTTGCGTTCGGCCGATTTGAGGTGTTCGCGCCGGAGCTTCTGCAGGTGAGCCGGCTGCGTGTGGATGAACAGCTCGTTGACCGTCGGGATCTGCAGGTCGTCGATCAGTCCGAGATTGATGCCCATCCGCACGCTGGAGAGGAGGTGCATCGTCTCCTCGGAGCTGATGGTCTGCGCGCTTTTGAGGATGCCGTAGGCCCGCGACACCTGGTCGTGCAGTCCCTGGCGATTTTCCTTCACGAGGGCGTCGCGCACGCGGCGCTCGTACGAGATGATGTTGGGCACGACGTCGCGGATTTCGTTGATCAGCTGCTCTTCGCTTTTGGCCAGCGTGATCTGGTTGGAGATCTGGTAGAAGTCGCCCATCGCCTGGCTGCCCTCGCCGTAGAGCCCGCGGACGGCCAGGTTGATCTTCTGCAGGGCCTGGAAGACCTTTTTGATTTCCTGCGTGCAGCACGAGCGCGGGCAGGTGCAGCATCACGCTCACGCGGATTCCGGTGCCGACGTTCGTCGGGCAAGCGGTGAGATAGCCCAACTGCTCGCTGAAGGCGTAGGTGACGTGCTCTTCGACGGCATCGTCGAGCTTGTTGATGGCGTTCCAGCAGTCGTCGAGCGCGAAGCCGCTGCGGAGGACCTGCATCCGGAGGTGGTCCTCCTCGTTGATCATCAGGCTCAAGTTCTCTTCGTCCCCGATGCCGACGCCGCGGGAGCCGTGCGCCTCGGCATGTTCGCGGCTGATGAGCTGCCGTTCGACGAGGAACTGCCGGTCGAGGTTCTCGAGGCGGGCGACGTCGACGTAGCTGAGCTTGGTGTCGATGCGAAGCTGGTCGAGCTTGGAGCGGAGGATTTCTTCGATCTGCGCCTTGGTATCGTCGTCGGCCCGGTTGGGGAAGGGGAATTGGGCCAGGTTCCGCGCCAGGCGGATGCGGCTGGAAATGACGATGTCGGACTCGGGTCCGGTCCCGCGCAGCCACTCGCCGCTGGTGTGCGTCAGGGTGTCAATGTCCACGCCCGATCTCCTTGGCTCCCCGTCGCTGCCCGCTGTCGGCGTGCGCGCTCGCCTCCGCGAATCTCTGTCCGCGCATTCCGTCGCGGCCCGCGTGCGAAGCTGCCCGCGGCCCGCGACGGCTTGCTCCGCGGCCGAAGAATTTTCAGCCCCGCGGATTCTGACTCGAATTCCTTCTCAAGAGATTGGATCTCGTCGCGAATGCGAGCCGCCGTTTCGTACTCTTCCTCGTCGACCGCGTTCCGCAGGTCGCTCCGCAACTTGATGAGCCGGTACTGGAGCTGGCTGGCGTGCGGCGCCCGTTTGGGGAACTTGCCATTGTGCTGGGTTTCCCCATGGATGTTTTCCAACAGGGGCTTGAGCTCCTTGGCGAACGCGATGTAGTCGTGCGGGCATCCGAGACGTCCTTGGCTGCGAAATTCGCGGAAGGTAATGCCGCAGTTCGGACAGACGAGATGATCGAACTCCTCCAGCGACTCCGACTCTTTTTGCGACACTTCCTCGGCCGAATCGCTCGTCTCGTCCTGCTCCTGGTTGAGATACTGCTGAGCGCACGTCTCACACAAATGCAGTTCTTGCACGTGCCCGAGCGGATCTCGGTGATGTGCAATGTCGCGGGCTTCGAGCAGCGTTTGCATTTCGTCATGGGGTGCGATCAACGAGGCGTTCGGCTGGAAGTGCTCGAGCGCGGTCAATTCTAGCGGTGCGAGGGGGGCTGTCAAGCGACGCTCCGAGCCGGCTTTTCGACGTAACGGCAAGCGGTTATTATGGATCGGCTCAGCCGGCCGGGACGGATGATCTGGTTCGCTCCGCACTCCGACAGAACCTGAACACCGTCGGTCTCGTGGGCAACCGTTCGAGGGTCAGTTCCGGAGCAGAATCCGCGTTGCAAACAGGCTGCGAAGCCGGCTGCGACCAAGAGGTCAGGCCGATCCGATGCCGATCCTTCCGGATTTCGACACTTTTGCCCGCCTCGCCTCGGAAGGCCGGATCGTCCCCGTTTATCGCCGGCTCTTCGGGGACGCGCTGACGCCCGTCGAAGCCTACCGGCGGATCGAACGCGGTCCCTCGTCATTCCTCTTCGAGAGCGTCGTCGGGGGAGAGAAGATCGGGCGCTACAGCTTCCTCGGCGCCGATCCGTTCCTGCGAATCGAAGCCTTCGGGAACGACGTGGTCGTGACCCGCGAGGGAGCCAGCGAGCAGTTTCAGTCCGCCGATCCGCTGCGGGATTTGGAGCGGCTGCTCTCCGCAATACCGGGCCGTGCACCTCCCCGGACTGCCGCGGTTTTGCGGCGGAGCCGTCGGATATGCCGGCTACGACATCGTGCGCTACAGCGAGCGCTTGCCCGACGTCGCCGGATGATCGACCGTTACATCCCCGACATGGCGTTCGCGTTTTACGACCGGATGGTGATCTTCGATCAAATCAGTAAGACGATCCTGGTCATCGCCACACACGCGACCGGATGAGCGGCGATCTGCGACCGGCTTACGACCGGGCCGCGGCCCGCGTCGACGAGCTGTGCGCCCAGTTGGAGCGCCCTCGACCGAACTGCGGCTTTGCGACGTTCGCCTGGACGGGAGAACCTCAATCCGAACTGGCAGTCGAACGTCACCCGCGCCGAATTTGAGGCGGCCGTCAGCCGCTGCCAGGAATACATCCGCGCGGGCGACATCTTTCAGGTCGTCATCAGCCAGCGGCTTGCGCGGAAGACGTCGGCCAGTCCGCTTGAGATCTATCGCGCGCTGCGGGTCGTCAATCCGAGTCCGTTCATGTTCCTGTTGAAAACGCCCGGGGTGAACCTGGTCGGCAGTTCGCCGGAGATCATGGTCCGCGTCGAAGATGGGATCGTGACGGTCCGCCCGCTGGCCGGCACGCGGCCGTCGCGGAGCGAACGAAGACGAGGACCGTCGCCTGGCCGAGGAACTGCTGGCCGACCCCAAGGAACGGGCCGAGCATGTGATGCTGATCGATCTGGCCCGCAACGACGTGGGCCGCGTCGCCGAATTCGGCTCGGTCGAGTTGAGCGACGTGATGGTTGTCGAGCGCTACAGCCACGTGATGCACATCACGTCCAACGTGCGGGGCCGGCTGAAGCCGGGAACGACGGCACTCGATGCGCTGCGGGCGGGCTTGCCGGCCGGAACGGTCTCTGGCGCTCCCAAGGTGCGGGCGATGGAGATCATCGACGAGATCGAAAAACACCGCCGCGGTCCCTACGCGGGGGCCGTCGGGCTACGTCGACTTCACCGGCAACATGGATACCTGCATCGCCTTGCGGACGCTGGTCATGCTGGGAGAGACGGCCTACATCCAGGCGGGGGCCGGCATCGTCGCGGACAGCGTGCCGGCGACGGAATATGAAGAAACGCTGAACAAGGCCAAAGGGCTGCTCAAGGCCATCGAACTGGCCGAACGCGACCTGGCGGCCGACTGATCGCTACGGCGCGGCGTTCGACAAAAACAGCAGAGGGCACTGCCCAAGACGAACCCGCTCCGTAGGGGAGCCGTTCATCGAAGGCAATGCCCTCGCGCGCTACCGTTTGTGCAGCAGCGACGCGACTTACTGTGCAGTCTTGCGCGACTACGGAGTCTTGCTCGGCGGCGTGGTGGTCGGTCGTCTTCTCCGTCTTCGTCTTGGTGGTGCTCGCCGTATCGTTGCATCCGATGAACGCCACGCTCATCACGCACAGTGTCAGCAGGATTGCCGTTAGCTTCTTCATTGACGCTTCCCTCTAGGTAAGGTGATCCCACTTTGATCCGCTCCCCACAGAGCGGACGTCGATTGAAGTGGTCCATTCCAACAACTCAGACAGTCGGCGGCAACCGATTATTCCCCTCTTGACAAAAAAAATCCCAAGTCGCTGACATCGTCTTTTGCTCATTAGATCGCGACCGATCTCGTCGAGGGGAAGTCTGCCGATAGTGAACTTCAGTACATATGCCAGGCATTCTGCATACGGCGGTTTCGAAATGGCAATCTGGGAGGTTGGGCTGGTTTTCATCACATATTCCCCCGGCCTGAACGCAAATCGATTCAACTCGCACGACCGATCTTTCCGAATCTTTCAGAATAACTGCTACCGCCGGCATAACCGGTACAAGGTCTCCACGTCGCAAGATCGGGTCGATCGATGAAAACGATTGCGAGAACGGCGCTCCTCGGCTTGCTCATTGGCGCGACTGTGTCCTCGATGTGCCTGGCCGGCGACCCGATTTCGATGCCGGCACCCGCAGGCGGAACGCCGAACGCGACGACTGCTCGCACCCTTTACGCCGACTTCCGCGGAGTCACCGTCGCTTGCGATTCAGCCGCCTCCCATGCCGGGATTGCTGCCGGTCCCGCCGACTCCGACACGTCTGCAGTCTCCAGGCGTCCGCTACGCCCAGGGCTGGCGGACAACCTTCTACGGCCCAACCCTCTGCTACGCAACCAGGCAGGGCGCAGTTGGCCGATTCTCCCGGCGACAGCCTCCCGGCGGCACGGTCCCCCCGGCAGTGCACCGCCGCCGAACCAGCCGGCCGGGAACGTCGCCTACGACTCGATCGATGGCCAGGCGTCGGCCTCCGATCCGCTCGGCATGGCGAATGTCGATCCGTTTGGACCAATGTTCTACTTGAACGGATATTTTGGCGATTCGCCCGGCTGGACAGGCCCGTCGTACCAGGCGGACTTGTATTATCCGTGGCACATCGTGCCGGGACGCAGCGTGTTCTTTGGCGTCCTGCAAGCCGCGGTCGACGACTACGGCAAGGGCTATTTCAACGCGGCGTCGGTTACCGCGAATATTTCCCCAACCAGGACCGGATCCTGGGTGCGTGGGGATGGATGGACTGGGATGACACGCAGACCGCCGGCTGGCTGCGATTGGGCGGGCAGTGCTCGAGTCTCTCGGAAAATACCTCGATGTCCGAGCGAACTGGTACGTGTTGGCGGACCAGGGCTCCGACACAGCTGTCTCCAGGGTTCACCGGCAGCCCGTTTTTTCAGGGTTACAACATCGATCTGAATCGCCGAACGGTCACCGAGGACTGCGTTTGACGGCTTCGACCTGGAATTTGGCGGTCGGCTTCCCTTCCTGGGACGCTACGGCGTTTCGGGATACGTCGGACCCGTATTACCTGCATAGCGACTCGACGGGGAGCAATTGGGGCATCGAGGGACGGGTCAACGTGGCCGTGACCGACACTTGCCAGGTCAACGTGACGATGCAGCACGACAACGTCTTCGACACGACGACGTTCGTCAACGTGTCGTTGGCGCTGCCTGACGGCGTTCCGACCAAGTGGTTCAAGCCGCAGTCACGTCATCGACCGGCTGAGCAGCATGGTCATTCGCCGGGACCGCATCCCGGTCATCGACCAGGTCTCCAACGAATGCGTGCCGTTCCTCGCATGCTGCCCGGCACGACGCCGGGGAACCCGCCCAACACCAATGGCGATCTGCCGATCGAGGTGATTCACGTCGATCCGAACCTCGCCGCCGGGATCCGGCAACGGAACGGCCGAGAGCCCCTTCGGCTCGCTGGAGCAGGCGCGAGCAATTCAACAACCCGGGAGTCGAGCATCATCGATATTCAACCCCGGAACGACGGGACCGGAACGAACCTGACGATCAACGGCGCGTTTCAGCCTGTTCAACTACCAGCACGTCTGGGGCACGACGGTCTCGCACTCGATCGACACGACCGCCGGCACCATTAGTGATCCCGCCGTCACGACGCCGGGCGGGCGCTGCCGCTGGTCTCCAACGGCAACATCACCGCCAACGGGACCGTCTTCGCGCTGGCCAGCGTCGACGAGATTTCCGGACTGCACATCAGCGGCGCCAACCAGGCCGGAACGGTCTTCGGCAACGGCATTACCAACCCGGGCGGGCCGATCGTCGACTTCAACATCAACCAGAACCAATTCACCAGCTACAACAACGCCGTCTTCCTGCAGAACGCCTTCGGCGACGGCAGCTCGCTGCACCTCAACGCGAACAAGCATCTCCGACAACACGGCGACCGGCACTACCGGCACGTCGCAGAACGGCTTCGAGATCATCAACACCATGCCCGGCTCGCTCACCGTGAACGTCTCGGGCAACACGTCGACGAGGAACGCTGCGGACGGCTTCCTCGTCGAAGCCGCCAACGCCGGCACGACGATCAACGCCACGTTCACGAACAACACGGCCAGCCAATAACGGCACCACCGGCATGCACGTCGAAGCCGCAGGCGGTACGGTCAACGTCGACTCGTTCACCGGCAACACCGTGACCAACAACATGGGCAACGGCGTCTGGTTCGACGCCAACAACGCGGCGGGCGGAGGCACGATCAACGTCACCGACTTCCAGGGCAACACCATCACCGGCAACGGAACGGCCGCCGTCGGTCCGATCGGCAGCGATCCCGACGGCCTGCTGATCTCCGCCCAAGGCGCGCACCGCGCTGGTCAACGCGGCCATCGGCGTCTTGGGCGGCACAGCCCAACAACATCTCCAACAACGGTTCGCCGGGGATCGGCGGCGCGGGCATTCACGTCTTCGTCAACGACGAGGGCACCGTTCACGGCTCGATCGTGAACAACCGACATCAGCAGCAACGTCAGCTTCGGCATCAACCTCGACGCGCTCGTCCGGCAAGATCGGCCAGATCGGCGCCTCGCCCACCATGGCCGGCGCCCTGCCCTTCGTCATCGACAGCAACACGATCAGCGGCAACGGCGACGCGGGAATCTTCGTCCGCCTGCAGAACGACAGCCAGGCCGGCGTGCAGATCATCAACAACTCGATCGTCGACCAGATCGACGGGCCCAGCCCGCTGGCCGCCGGCGAAGGCATCCACTTCCGCACCGAGGGAACGTCGTTCCTGTGGGATGCCGACATCGAGAATAACTTCATCGGCATCGGCAGCAATGGCAGTGCCGGCCCCAACATCAGCAACGGCATCGAGTTCGAGACTTTCGGGAACAGCCGGTTGGCCGACACGCTCCTCTACCCCGGCCTGTCGCTGGTTAAGATCCTCAACAACGTGATCGAATTCAACGGCGGTGACGGCATCAACTTCCAACGCAACGGCGACTCGCTCGTCAACAACGTGCTGATCGAGGGCAATACCATCAGGTACAACTTGGGCAACGGCATCAACCTCATCATGAACGGCGGCGACAACGACATCAGCAACGGCGGCGCCTGCGCTGGTCATCAATTTCCACATCCTCCAGAACAACATCAGCAACAACGGCATCAACGGCGCCGTGTCCGAACTCCACGGGCGACGCCGCCTTGCGGGTCACGCTCACTGACAACCTGATCAACAACAACGGCCAGGACGGCGTTAACGCGTCGACGCTCTACTTCTCGCAAGTCGAAGGGACCTGGACGAACAACACCATCGAGAGCAACGGCCGCGACGGCATCCGCTTCACCGACGGCGACGAAAGCGGCCCCAGCTTCGACGTGACCTTGGCCAACAACACCATCGAGAACAACCTCGCAGACGGCATCTTCTACACCTCGGTCGAGACGATCCCGTTGGGCGGCGGCAACGGCACCGTCGACATCAACGACAACCTGATCAAGAAGAACGGCGGCAACGGCGTCAACGTCGAACCCACCGGCTCGGCCGTCGCCAACATCAACCTCACCGACAACCAGATCATCTTCAACACCCTCGACGGCGTTCGCATGCAGGCCGACGAGTTCGCCGTTATCACCACCAACTCCTCCGGCAACACCATCACCAACAACGGAGGGGACGGCTGGAACTGACCACCCAGACCGGTGCCGACGGCAACGTCGTTTTGGGCAACGGCCTCATCACGCCACACTCACCGACAACATCATCTCGTTCAACGGGGGACGCGGCATCGACATCCTCAACCAATGGAACGGCGAGATCGACGTCGACATCGAGGGGACCGTCAACCCGACGACGCCGGGGAACATTGGCAATCCGGCCCTGGACACCAACATCGTCGACTCCAACGGCCTGCAGGGCATCTTCGATCGAAAACGCGGCCGACCTGAGCCTTCACAGCAGGCTCCGCTGAATTACTTCGTGAATCCCACGCGTCGGTCCCGTCCTGCTCGTGACGGTCAACCAGACGGAAATCAGCGGCAACGGCACGGCGGGCCATCACACCCGACGACGGCGACGGCATCCTCATCAACGTCGGCACCAGCCAGTTCGGCTATATCAACGCTTCATCACCAACAACCACTTCTCCGGCAACGCGAACATCGACTTCGTGACGCAGTCGTTCGTCTCCACAGCCCAGCCGACCGTCACCAACCTCTACGACTCCGTCCACCGGGGCGATCAACGCCGCCTTCCAGCCCGATCCGCTTGGCCCGCCTCGCCCTCAACCTGACGGGGAACGTCGGCGACAACGTCGACGTCACCCGCACCGGCGCCTTCTATCGGCGGCACCACGCAGCCGGCCGATCCGTTCAAGACGATCTACGGACAGTGGAACGGTGTGACCAACAACGGGGCGCCCGACGATCTACCCTTCGTACAGGGCAACACTCCCGACGACACGTTGCCGCCGCCGCAACGCCCAGCGCGAGCCGGGCGTCACCAATGTGGGAGGCACCTCGGTCGACGGCGGAGCGTTCATTCCTCGGCGGCATCTGGAACACCCAGGCCACCCTCGCCAGCACGACCTTCCCCAATTCCGTGGCGGCAGCTCCGACCCCCACGACGACGACTTGGGGCCCGAACATTTCCATGATCAACACCAGCGGCGACTACGTGAACGCCTATGCAACGTTCCTGACCGCCCCCGACGCCGGGCAAGGCCTGCGGGTAATCACCGCCACGACTGCTGCCGCCGGTACCACGCCCCAGTCGTTCACGATCACCCAGGCGCTCCCCGTCGCCCCGGCGCCCGGCAACACATTTACCGTCACGGCGCCCGAGCAGGCGGGAACGGGCATGTCAACATTCGTGACCGACTCCGGCCCGAGCGTCAACACGTACAACCAGTTCTCCACCGTCATCACCGACTTCGGCACGCAGGTCGGCTTCCTCAACTTCAACCAACCGGGGGAGACGCGGTTCCCATTCGGCTGGCGGCAGGTGCCGCTGGGCAGCTTCGGCTCGCCCTTCCCATGATCGACTGTGAAGTGGTGAGAGGCTAGGAATCAAGGGGCCAGAGCCGAGCGATTCAACACTCACCTCTGGCCCCTTTCCATTGGCCGCCCGTCACTTACGTTGACCACCCGGGCCTCCCATCGTCGTGAACTATGCTTTCAACTGGAATACCACGGCCTCCCTGTTACCCGACGATGAGACGACACGATGCCGAGCGCCGCTTTGTGACGATTTGTGCGTCCCCCTTGCCGCCGTCAGCGAGCCCCCTTCGGGCCGGCTGATTGCCGCCACGGAGATCCGATTCTCGGAGATCATCTCCGCGCTCTCGGTCGCGCTCGACATCACCCAGGGGCAGCCCGAGGGGCATTGCATGCGCTCCGCGCTGATCGGCATGCGGCTTGGCCGAAGAGCTGCGGCTCTCGGCGGCCGACCGCTCGGCCCTGTTTTACGCGCTTGCTGCTGAAGGACCTGGGTTGCTCGAGCAACGCGGCCAAGATGGCCTATCTCTTCGGCGCCGACGATCGGGTCGTCAAACGCTCGGCCCGGATGGTCGATTTCACAAGGCCGAGCGACGCCGTTAAGCACTGCTGGCGACACTGCGCTCCCGGCGGCTCGATGGTCGACAAGCTGTTGAAGATGGCCGCCATGGTCCGCAGCGGCACCGGAGGGGGCCCGCAAGATCGCCCAAGTCCGCTGCGAACGCGGCGCGGACATCGCCCGCGCTCTACAGTTGCCCGAGGCGACCGCCACGGCCATCCTCCATCTCGACGAACACTGGGACGGCCAAGGTTTTCCCCGCGGGCTCAAAGGGGAGAACATTTCGCTCCTGGGGCGCATCTGCTGCCTGGCGCAGACGGTGGAAGTCTTTTTCACAGCCTACGGTCTGAACTCAGCCCTGGAGGTCGCACAGGGTCGCCGCGGCCGGTGGTTCGACCCACAATTGGTCGATTCGCTCCTGACATTGAAACGGGACGCCTCCTTCTGGTCGCATCTGCGAAGCGACGACCTGCCCAGCGAGGTTGCGCCGTGGGAGCCGGAGGATGCCGTGCTCCTGGCCGACGAGCCGTGCCTGGACCGCGTGGCAGCGGCATTCGCCAGGGTCGTTGACGCCAAGTCGCCTTGGACCTATCAACATTCGACCCGCGTGGCCGAGATCGCCGTCGGCATGGCCCGGCAGTTTGGCGTCAGCGGTGAATTGGAGCGAGACATCCGCCGGGCGGGTCTGCTGCACGACATCGGCAAGCTGGGCGTTTCCAGTTTGATCCTCGACAAACCGGGTAAACCGACCGAAGCGGAATTCGACGAGATCCGCAAACACCCCGACTATACCCAGCAGATACTCCAGCAGGTTGACGCTTTCGCAACGCTTGCCGATGTGGCCGCAGCACATCACGAGCGTTTGGACGGCCGCGGCTACCATCGCCGCATGGAGGGGAGCCGGCTCCCCTGGGTGGCCCGCGTGCTGGCGGTCGCCGACATTTGCGAAGCATTATCCGCCCAGCGTCCGTATCGTGATGCCCTGCCCTGGCCGCGGATTGAAGAGATTCTGTCGCGGGAGTCCGGCATCGGTCTCGATCCCGACTGCGTTGAAGCTCTCCAACACTCGCAGGAGCACCACCAACTGGTGTCCCGCGTCGAAGCCCAATTGACCGAGGTCGACCGCCTGCTCTCCGAGCTCTAAAAGCGATTGATTTCGTGCCCAGGCGGCTAATGCTGATTCGTGTCGACCAGGAAGTAGCCGTTGTTGGCCAGCGGCATGAGCGGCATCCAGGACTGGCCTGCGACGGTGCTCGAACGAGTGTCGCGGCCCAGGGAGAACGACAGGCCGACGGTGAAGTTCCACTCCTCGTTCTCGGCGCCGTTCGCGCTCGGGCCCGAGGAGGGATGCATGTAGGTCACCAGGGTGAAGAGAGCAAAGCGATCATTCAGGGGAACAGTGGCCGAGGCACCCGCCAGAAACTCGCCGAGACTGCCGCTCCCCCCCAATTGATCTTGCTCGGGTATCCCGATCCAAATTGATGTGTCCGCTCCACCCGGCTGCCATTTGTGATGCCAGTAAAGGTTGAGCTGATCGATGGGCCGCCACGTCGTGGAGCCGACGCCGCTGACATCCCGCGTCGCCCCCAAGACGCGTGCCGCGCCCCACAGGCCGATTTCATTCGAGGCATTCATCGCGTAGCCGACTTGGCCCGCACCTGGCTCAACGTTGGGATCCTGAGCGAACTGGCCAAAGTGGTCAGTTCAGCATCCAATCCTGGACAAGTCCGGCCGTCCAGCCTGACGGGCCATTTGGTCGGCGGAAAAAGCCATACGTAATGAAGCCCTGCGTCTGCACGTCGCTCTGATATTCGGTGCCCGACCAATCGTAGACGCCGACACTGCCGCCGATCTGAAATCCGACACCCGTGGCATCGCTGATCGGGCCCAGGCGAGTGCCGAAATTCGCGCCGACGTTGATGCCGTTGTTCTGCCAATTGTCATCGGAAACCCCCCGCCAGGAGTCGTAGCTGACAAAGGTTTGCAGGCTCCATGTCGGGCAGTCATCGCAGAGGGCCCTGCGGAAATCGTCGAGCTCGCCGCACGGACCGCCTCCGGAATTAAAGCCGTGCACGTCGGGCAGCGGCCCGGTCGACGATTGTGGCGAGACCATCGCCTGCGAACATTCGTCCACAGAAGGGGCGGCGGGTGTCACATGGAACGAGGCGGAGAACCCGCCGGAGTATCCCTCGTCCGGGGTGTGAGAGAGGACCGAAAGGCCGTTCCCGGCGTCCGCCGCGCCGATTGCAGGCGGGGCGTCGTCGGCCAGGGATTTTCGCTGTGCCACGCTCACGCAACACAGGAATTGCGCACGCGGCCAGGAGAATCGCCGAAACTCGCATGCCCCCGTCCCTCGCAACCGGCAGCGCAGGCCGGCTTCGCACTTCTCTCAAAATCGATATTCTCGATAAAGGCCAGTCCTTCAGATCGGTTCCGAGCCTGCGCGGTCGAGAACATTTGTTACAAACGGCATGGCAACGATTTCTTCGGCACGTCCGGAACAATCGATACAAATTAACAAAACCGTCCGTCGAGACATCTGGTCAACGACTTCCAACCGAGCCGCAGGCTTGAAAAGCTGCTCGCAGACCCGGTCTGATGTTGCATTCCCGTATTTTGCAATCCTTGGCGACTTACTCTGGGGACTTGATGATGGCGCGATCGTCGACGTGTGCGGCTTTGCTCCTGGCCCTGATCTTGCCGGACTCGATTTCCGCCGCGGCGGCCGCTACGAGTTCGCCAGTCCCCACCCCTCCGATCACCGCCGCGGAGCTTTGCCGATGGCTGGATCAGCCTGTTCGACGGCAAAACGCTGTTCGGCTGGCTTGCCAACAGCGATCTCAACTGGTCGGTCCGCGACGGGGCGATCCGGGCCGACAAGGGTAGGCCGGGCCTCCTGCTCACCACCTTCCAATTGGCCGATTTCGAGCTCCGCTGCGATTACCGCTTGCAGAAGGGCGGCAACAGCGGCATTTTTCTTCGCACTCCCCTCTCACCCAAGAGCCCCGCCAAGGACTGCTACGAGCTCAACATGTGCGACTCGCATCCCACGTTTCCAACGGGCAGCATCGTCGGCCGCAAAAAGGCCGGCGGGCACCTTTCGCGGCGAGGGCGAATGGATGACGATGGACGTCCGCGTCGAAGGCCCGCGGATTCGCGCCCGCTTCAACGGCACGCCCGTGATCGATTTCACCGACACGTCCAGTTCCGCCGCTTCGCATGTCGGGCACATCGGCCTGCAAATGAACGGCGGAGCCGTCGCGTTCCGCAATATCGCGCTGCGTCCGTTGGGCACCCGGGACCTCTTCGACGGCCGCGATCTCGACGGCTGGCACGTCGTGCCCGGCTCGAAAACGCAATTCGACGTCGCCGACGGGACGATCCATGCCGCCGGCGGCCCGGGGTTTCTCGAATCGAACGAGACCTTCGCCGACTTCGTGCTGCAGTTCGACGCCAAGACCAACGGCACCAATCTCAACAGCGGCGTATTTTTTCGCGCGATGCGGGGCACAGCAAGAGCGCCCTCCAACGGGTACGAGCTCCAAATCCATAACGGATTCAAACACGGCGACCGCACCGATCCCGTCGACGCGGGGACCGGCGCCATCTATCGCCGCACCAAGGCCCGCTGGGTCATTCCCGACGACCGCGCCTGGTTCACCAGCACGCTGATCGCCAACCAGGCCCACTTCTCCATCTGGGTCAACGGCGTGCAGGTCACCGATTGGACCGACCCTCGCCGCGACGACCCCAATCCCCGCCGCGGCCGCCGGCTCGAGGCGGGCCACCTCAGCCTGCAGGGTCACGACCGCACGACCGATCTCAACTTTCGTCGCCTGCGAATCGCGGCCCTGCCGGGCACGGCCCTAACGGTCCAGGGGTCAGGGGTCAGGATTAGGGGTCAGAAAAGACCAAAACCCTCGGCCCACATTCCGCGTCGACATACTTTAACCGTCCAGCATTCCCGAACCCTGGCCATCCCTGATCCCTGGCCAAAGGCCACAGCCATGCGAACCTTCAAAAGCCTGAGCGAACAAGAAATCCTCGCCCTGGCGATCTCCCTCGAAGAGGAAGACGCCCGAATTTACGACGACTTTGCCGAGCGGCTGAAGGGCGACTATCCCGCCACCGCGAAACATGCTGGAAGAAATGCGGGCCGAAGAGGACGGCCATCGGCATCGGCTGATCGAGCTGCACCGCGGCGAAGTTCGGCGAGCATATCCCGCTCATCCGCCGGCAGGACGTGAAGGGTTTTGTGCAGCGCCGGCCGATCTGGCTGGCAAGCGGCCTGCCGCATCGAGGCGGTCCGCAAGCAAGTCGAGTTGATGGAGCTCGAGACCAAGCAGTTCTACGAGCGGGCCATCGCCCAATCGACCGACGCCGGCATCCGCCAGCTCCTGGGCGACCTGGCCGAGGAGGAACGCAAACACGCCAGCCTCGCCGAGCACATGGAATCGACGCAGCAAGCCTCCGGGCGCTCAGACGAGGAAGAGGCCACGCGGCATCGACTGTTCGTGCTCCAGGTCGTGCAGCCGGGACTGGCCGGGCTGATGGACGGCTCGGTCTCCACCCTGGCGCCGCTCTTCGCGGCCGCCTTCGCCACGCACAAAACTTGGCCGACGTTTCTGATCGGCCTGGCGGCGGCCGTCGGGGCCGGAATCAGCATGGGTTTTGCGGAGGCCCTGTCCGACGACGGCAGCCTCACCGGCCGCGGCCAGCCGCTGGATCCGCGGGCTCGTCTGCGGCCTGATGACGGCCGTCGGCGGGCTGGGGCATACGCTTCCCGTATTTGATTCCCCACTTCGGGATTGCCACCGGAGCCGCGGTGGTCGTCGTGGCCGTCGAGCTGGGAGTGATCGCCTGGATCCGCAACCACTATATGGACACGCCCCTGATCTCCGCCGTGTTTCAAGTCGTGGTCGGCGGCGTTCTCGTCTTCCTGGCCGGCATTCTGATCGGCAGCTCCTGAGAAGGGCCAATTCAGCAGAAGGGGCCGTTCAGCAGTCGAGCGATCCGGCGCGCGCCCGGTTTTGTTACAAATCGCCCCTTTTCGGGACATTTTTTTGGGGTTTTTTAGGGCGCTGAAAAAAGGGAACGGAAGACCCCAAAAAACTCTGAAGCGGGCGGCTGTCCGGCACTGAAGAATTGATCTTGAACAAAGCGCGAGGCACGCGTATAATCCACTAAATGTATTGCATCCATTGTCCTTGTTTCGCGCACGGCACGTTGGGAAAAGCACTCGGCAGACCCCACCGAAAATCGGCACCCGATGTGGATCTTTCAAGGAACCAACGCTTTGAGGACCGCTGCTCTCGTTCTTTTGGCCCTCATCTCCGCCTCTCCGGCACGGACCGAAGACCGGCGGCCCATGAGTCCAGAAGATGACCCAAACTGCTACGCTGGTCTTCAGCCCCCAAAAGGGGCGGCGGTCTTTTTGCCATCGGCGCGAGCCGGTGGGATCGTGGTCCCAGGCGATTCGCAAAGCCCCCAACGGGGTCGACACTCTTTGTCCATCGGTCGCGCACCGGGTAAAAGCGCTCGAAACTCCCCTCGGTTGCCGGCGCGCCCTCCTGCTTCCCGGCTTTCTTCGTGTTCTTCGTGTCCTTCGTGGTTTTAAAAATGAGAACGATAAAGGACACGCAGGGCACAACGAATAAATCTCTTCTCTGTTACCTCGGCGGCCCCCTGTTGATCGCCTTGCTGCGTGCAGGAAGGCCTTTATTGGACCACGGATTTCACCGATGACACTGATGAAGGGATGCAACGGACGCAGGGAGTTAAAAGAGTTAAAAGGGGAAAGAGTTAAAAGGGGACAGGCGCATATAATGACATTTGCAGTGGGTCCTGGTACCGTGTTTGCATGCCGCGGATTGCCAGATTGCGCGGGCGGGATGGTGTACCACGTGCTCAATCGTGGCGTGGGGCGGATGCGTCTTTTCCGGGATGACGCCGACTACGCCGCGTGGGAACGGGTCATCGAAGAAACCCTGCAGCTGACGCCGATGCGGATTTGTGCCTATTGCTGGATGCCCAACCATTGGCACTTGGTCCTGTGGCCGCAGCGGGACGGCCAGTTGTCGACGTTCATGCAGCGGATGACCAACCGGCATACGCAACGCTGGCAGCGGGCCAAACGGCGCGTCGGTTACGGGCATTTGTACCAAGGTCGTTTCAAATCCTTTCCGATCGAGTCGGACGAGCATTTCTACGCCGTTGTTCGCTACGTGGAACGGAACGCCTTACGCGCGGGTCTCGTCAAGCGGGCGGAGCACTGGCATTGGGGCAGCTTGAGGACACGGACGCAACGATCGAGCCCCTTCCCGTTGTCCAATTGGCCGTTGCGCAGACCGTCGCGGTGGTCCGCCCATGTCAACCAGCCGCAAAGCGAAGCGGAACTGGAGGCGATCCGTGGCTGCCTGCGCCGCGGACGGCCTTACGGTGGCGAGGAATGGACCGAACGCATGGCCGGCAAGCTCGGGTTGGAGTCGACCCTGCGTCCCCGCGGCCGCCCACGAATCGGCCGGCACAAAGATGAGCACTGACTTCGGTCGTAAATCCATCATGATACCCCACTATATGCGCCTGTCCCCTTTGTTTCTCCCGAACGCATCGCCGACAAGCTCGGGTTGGAATCGACCCTGCGTCCCCGCGGCCGCCCACGAATCGGCCGGCACAAAGATGAGCACTGACTTCGGTCGTAGAATCCATCATGATACCCCACTATATGCGCCTGTCCCCTTTTTTCCTTCCCCCTTTTTCCTTCTGTCCCCTTTGTTTCTCCCCCCGGGTTGGAATCGACCCTGCGTTCCCGCGGCCGCCCACGAATCGGCCGGCACAAAGATGAGCACTGACTTCGGTCGCAAATCCATCATGATACCCCACTATATGCACCTGTCCCCTTTTTTCCTTCCTGTCCCCTTTTTTCCTTCCCCTTTTTTCCTTCCCCCCCTTTTTTCCTTCCCCGAGCGGGGCCTGAAGACGATCACGGCCCTTCAGGCCTTCTCACCATTCATGCCTTTCAAACTTTGTTTCCCTTCTTCGCTCCCCCCTCGCCTCCTTGCCGGACCGCCGGGATAAACCCGGCGGCTCGTTCCACGCGCGATCAAGCGCCCGGCGTGTTGCAGAATCGCGCACGGTCGTTTAGCCCAACTTCCCCAACGATTGACGTAAGTGCTTGCGCCGCAACGGCGGCCTGTCCGTTTTTTCCACTACAAATCGTGTTTTGTGCAGGCGGCCCGGCAGTTCCAGCCGAGGCGTTCGAGGAGGATTTTCTGGTGGTCGTTGGGCTGCGTCACGCAGCGGGTGCGGATGTCGCGGCCCTCCTTGGTCGGGAGAACGACGTCGACCGCGCGCAGCTCGCTCAGTTCTTCCAACACCGCGCCGCGGTTCGTTTCCCAATCCGGCCTTCTGGCAGAGTTGGCCCAGGAACTTCCACAGCACGAAGGCCAGGAAGCAGACCAGAATGTGGGCCAGCACGCGGTCCTCTTTTTGATGCCACACCGGACGTAGCGATAAATCGCTCTTCTGAATGCGGAACGCCGTCTCCGCGTCGGTCAATTGGATGTACGCCCGCCACAGGTCTTCGTCGCTCCAGCCGGTCACGTTGCTGCGCAGCACATACGAGCCTTCGCTGAGCTGCGCCCAGGCTCGCCACGTCTCGACCTTCTTCCAAGTAACCTGCGCGGCGCCCTTGGCATCGGCCCGAATCTGAATGTCGAACAAGCCCGCGGCCCGCGTGTTTTGTCCCAGCAAGCGTCCCACGCGTCGCTCGATCGGCCCCACCGGCTGCGCGACGCTTGCCGCAACCGGCGGCGATTTTGGTCAGTCCCTCCTCGATCCGTTTCTCGAACCGCGCGTGCATCGCTTGCTCTTTCTCGCGCCGATCGCGGCTGCGACAAAGAATGTAGGTCTCTTCGCCGCCGTCGGGACACGGGCACAACTTGACCTCCAAGCCCTCGCGGATCGCGTGCCAGTCTTGCGCGGCAACTGCTGCTCGAATCGCTTGAGTTGGCTCTTGGGCGTTCCCACGATGTACTGCCGCTGCCCGCTTTCAGGAAGTCGAGAGTTGTCTTCCGAGACCATGCCGCGATCCAACGCCCAGATGCGTTGCGCCTGGCCATAACGGGCTTCCATCGTCTCGACAATCTCCTCCAACGTGGTCGAATCGTGCCGATTTCCCGCGAACACTTCGTAGCCCAACGGCAAGCCGCAACGCGTCACCACCAGGCCGATGCAGACCTGTTTGCAGTCGGAGCGATGATCGCGCGAGTAGCCACGCTTCGCCAAGGGATTGGCATTGGCTTGTCCTTCGAAGTACGTGCTGGTCACGTCGTACAGCAGCAGGTCGTATTCGATGGCGAACAACTCGCCGAACCGTTGCTTGAGAAACTTCTCCAGCGCCGCTTTGTGCGGCAGCAGTTGCGTCCAGGCCGCGATACAGGCGGTTGTCGTCCACCTTGTCGACGGGAACGCCCAGCAGATCGGCCAGCGCGCTGTGCCGATAGAAGTGCTCGGCGATGTGGAGTTCGCTCGACGGCTCGCAGAGTCGGCCGATGACCAGGATCAGCGCCGTCAGCGACCAGGGAACATGCTCTTGTCCCGGCGGGCAGCGCCCGCTGCAGAAACTCGTGCAGTCCGAGTTGCTTGACGAGTTCCAAGCGCCAGCCAAGGTCCGCCGAACTGCCGGCAGTTCTCGACCCGCACCCTTGCGCGGTCGATCTCGACGAACCGCGGCTCGTCTCTGGCTCCGCGAACAGATCCCGCTGCCGTCGACGAGCGGTTGCGGATCGGCCGCCTGCTCGACGCCCAGCCGGCCCGCTTCATCCATCAGCCCAGGTAGGCCACCGTGCGTTGCCGCGGGCCACGCTCGGTGCGATACGACTCGACCAGGCGCCAATAGGCTTCGCGCCGGCCGTTCTTCCACACATACGCGGGGCGAAGAAACATGTCACGATGTTACCGCCGCACCCACGACTGCCAAGCCGAAAAGTTTGCACTACACAGCGTCTGCCAGCCAACTGCGGCCCAATCAAACCCCGTCTCGCCATTGATCAACGACTTACGGCAAAACACGCCTGGCCATCTCTCCAAAGAATTTTCGACTTTCTCCATTTTCTTCCAACGATGGGGAACTTGGGTTAGCGCCGCAACATCTGGAAGATCGTCAGGAAAATCTCGAAGACGATCAGGGCGACGACGTACCATTCCACGCGCAGCGTGCGGCCGGTTCTGGAGCAGATCCAGCAGGAGTTGGGCCGTGCGGGCAATCAAGTCGAGTTTTCGCTCCAACACGATGTTGCGGTCGCGGATCTCGAACTCGTCGGCGACGCGGAGGTTAAGGATCTCCAAGTCGGGCCGGTCCCAGAGGACATCGGGCTTCTCCGCCGGCTGAACGCGGCCAACCATCTGCTGCTGGATCAGTAGTGTCGCCCCCAAGTGCTGCAAGAGAGCGCGGGCTTTCTGGCGGCTCTTTCCGGCCATCTCGATCTCGAAAGCGAACGGCTCGATGCGATCGAAGGAATCGCCGACGCGCGACTCGTACAGTCCCAGGACGATGCTCTTTCCGGTGTTCTCGGCCACGACCTGCAGACGCTCGACGTCGTGATTGCGCAGCACGACGACGCCGTTGTCGACTCCCTCGGTTGCGTTTGGGTCGACGCGGACTTGAACTTCGTCGACGTCCGGCTTGGCGAACGGACCGGATACGAAAGGCCGCAGTCGATCCAAAAGAGGCGCCTCGTCCGCCGGGCCGACGTCGAAGAGAACCAGGGCGCCGTATCGGAAAAGAACGGCGACGCCCCCGCCGTCGGTGAGGACCGTCAACGGCGTCGTCGCCACCCGCTGCAGCTCGATGTGCTGCAGCTTTGCCAGGGACCGCACGTCAAGCCGTTCGCCCACCAGCAGCGTCCGGCACAGGAATTGTGTTTTTCCGACCAGACATTCCATGCGAGCCTCCGGCGGCGAACCGCGAATCTACCCGATTTTCCGGCAATCTCAAACAACGGGAGTGCGGTTGTCCAGTTGCCGTAATCGTTGTCGCAGTTGGAAAAGGCGCGAGCGCCTGGGGATTGATTCCTTTTTGTGACCGCGCCTATCCTGAACGGTGTCGCCCTCGAATCGTAGCGGCGCCTTTGCGCGGGAGCGTCGTGCAAGGTTTTCGGGCCAGGCTCCGCAGATGCGCGACGCTTCAACCGGCTCGAAGGGAGGCGATTGCCATGGCCGAAGAGCACAAAATAACCGAAGAACACAGCGATATTTTTCATTGCCTGAAATGTGGACGCCTTGCGTATGAGCCGCACGGCACCATCGCCTCCGCCGGCTTGCTGCGGGCAGCCGATGGTTCGGGCGGTCGCCGACGTGCGTAAAAGACGGTCCGCGGATCGAAAGTGGCGAAACTGCACCGCGAGGCGCGACGTCGAAGAATACGCCCTGTTAGCCGAGGCGATGGAGCTATCGCACTGGAGCCGATCCTTTCCGGATGCGGACGTCGCCCGGTATGAGGAGCTCGCGCAGCGCGGTCGCGGCGCTTGCCGGCGCGGTGGCCGATCAGTTCCAGCACGAGGAACGCGTCCGGCGAGCTCGCCAAGGCAATTGGCGGCGATGCGGCGCAACTCGTTGCCGGCCAACGGATGCGGGACGAAGAACAGCCGCTGCTCGCGTCGTTCGCCCGCTTCGTCGGCGACCTGCGCCAGGGAGCCGATCCGCTTCCGCAGCTGGGCCGAGGTGTGCGATCAGCTCGATTCATTGGCGGCCGCCTTCCGACGGCACGAGGAGACCGAGAGCGACCTTCTCCGGCATGTGATTCACGAAGGTTCGGCCCCGCGGAATTGAAAACTCCGGAGCTCCGAATCGGCGTCGCGCGGCGCGTGGCTCTGCCGGAGCGGCTTCCGTTCAGCCGCTTGCTCGCGGCCCGTCGATCCTCAGTTTCCAATTGGCGACGTGGCAGGACTGGCCGGCGTGCTCCGCGACAGGCTCAGGATGATTCCCAGCGACACCAGGCTCATGACCAGGGCGCTGCCGCCGTAGCTGACCAGGGGCAGCGGAATTCCCTTGGGGGGGATGAGCGCGGTCACGACCGCCATGTTGATCAGCGCCTGCGAGCACCATCTGCGTAAGCAGTGCGAAGGCCGCCGTCGCCGCGAAGCGATCGTGCCGGATGCTGCGCAGAATTCCAGCCCGGCCCAGAAGAGCGCGCCCCACAGACACAAGCAGGCTCAACGTGCCGACGAGTCCCAGCTCTTCGCCCACGACGGAGAAAACGAAGTCGGTATTGGCCTCGGGCAGAAAGCTCAGTTTCTGCCATCCTTTGCCGAGCCCGACGCCGAACCAGCCGCCGGCTCCCAGCGAGACGAGCGACTGATCGAGCTGGTAGGGGACTTGCGACCAGTCCGACCACGCCGCCAGGAAGCCGGTCAGATCGCCGCATTTGATAGGGACGCAGCACGGCCACGAACCCGGCGGCCGGAACCGCCAGCGCCCCGGCCGCCAGGAAAAAGCGGATCGGACAGCCGGCCGCAAAGAGTGCGATGGCGGAGCAAACGACGAGAAACATCGCCGTCCCTAAATCCGGTTCAGCCATCACCAACCCTGCGGTCACGGCGATCGGCAGACAGGAAGCGGCCCAAAGTCCAACGTCCAACGTCGAAGTTTGGAAAACAAGAGCCAGGCCGATCGCCGCATGCGTGACTTGGGAGCTTGGACCTTGAACCTTTGCATCTTGGCCTGCGCGTCGGCCTGCCGGCACAGATAGAGCGTGAGTGCGAGCTTGGCCAGCTCCGAGGGCTGGAATTGAAATCCGCCGTGCCGGAGCCAGCGCCGCGCTCCGTTGACGCGCGTTCCCACTCCCGGCAAAAGGACCGCCGCCAACAGCACAATCGTTACGGCCAACAACGCACGGGGCCGCGCGCCGCCAAAACGCGGCAGAGCGCAGGCACAGGCGGCCGCCAGGACGACGCCGACCGCCAAAGCGGCCAGTTGCCGGGACAGGTAGAATCCGCTCAAACTCGGTCGGCCAGGAGGTAATGCTGGCGCTGTAGACCATGACGATGCCGAATCCCACGATCGCGAGGGCGAGGGAAACAAAGAGGCTGCGTTTCTGGTCCACGATGCACCGCTTTTCCTTTGTATTCGGCGGCGACGCCAGTGCGGACGCCCAATCCGTCTGCAGGGGTTGCCGGATGAAGCGGTCAGGCCGACTTGCGGAGCGGCCGGCGGGCCGCCTCGACGGCTTGCACCAGGCGCGGGCCGTGCACGGCCAGCGAAAAGGCCTCTTCCACGCGGCGGCGGCCGGCGTGGCCGATCGTGTCGCGCAGAAACGGATCTCTTCACCAGCCGCGCGATCGTTTGAAACCACTCGTCCCGCGTTCGGGGAAGACAACCGTCGAGCGCCGTCGTGGATGATGTCGCGATTGACGCCCACCGGACTGCACACCGCGGGAATTCCCAGCGCCATGTATTGCAGTGCCTTGAAACCGCATTTGCCCTGCGTGAATCGGATTGTCCGGCACGGGCATGACGCCGATGTCGAACGTCGCCGCCTCGGTGATCTCAATCGCCGGCGACCAGGGAACGAACGTGTGCGGCACGTTGCCCAGCAGCGAATAAATCGATGCCGCCGACCGTCTCGGAGATGATCTTGACGCGCGATCGGCCCGTGCAGTTTGGAGAGAATCGGCAGAATGTCGTTGAGATACGGATTGGTGCTGCGGCTTCCGGTCCAGCCCACGGTGACGCGGCTCGGAGTCGCTGCTGGCGCAGTCGCGGGTGATAGGCCTCGGTGTCGATGCAGGTCGGCACGATCGTCACGCGGTCCGTCTCGCGAGACGCTTCGTCGGCCAGGAACTGGTTCCCGCAGATGACGAGGTCGGCCGCCCGCATCATGGCGGCGAATCGCGCCTGGCGACGGCGATCTTCCGACCCGTTTCCGTCGTACATCACGGCGTCGTCGAGATCGTAGACCAGCGTCCGCACGGAGCGGCGCAGCAGCATCAGCTCGGGCCGGCTCAACAGGCGCTTCTGCAGAAAGACGACGTCGTACCGGCCCAGCTTGCGATAAAGGGAAAGCCGCTGCCAAAGCCGCGGCGCGAGAAAAAGCGTTTCGCAGCGATGGCCGCGCTCGGCAAAAGAACGGCAGCATCCGCTCGACGCGAAAGCGGAAACTCGGCTTGGCGGCCCGCGTCGAGAGAAACGCAATCTGCATCCCGTTTGCTCCACAAGTCCGCGATTCGGTTCGATGTCCGGCGAGACGCCGGTGTCGCGAGCTAGATCGCGGTCTCGGACTCGAGGCGTGCCGCCCTGCGGCAACCGCTCGCCGCGATGCGGCTGGCCGTCGGAACGCTGACGACGTGCCACAGCGGCGAGATCCCCCACGTCACCGCGTAAAGGAGACCGGCGTCAAACCCGCACGGCGGATGTCGTTGAGAAAGCTCCAGGCGGGAATCGGAACGCGGTCTGAGCGGCACGGTGCGGCGCAAAGCGTGCTTCAAATGGAACCGCACCGCTCCGATCGCAAAGGCGTTGAAAAACGAGACGATGACCGGACCGCGGCTGATCCGCCGCAGCTCCGTCAAGGCGCGGATGCGGACTTCACTCTCCCGAAAATGGTGGAACAGGCGGTTGCAGACGACCGCGTCAAACTGCCGGTCGGGATAGCCGGTGTGCATCACGTCGCGAACGGCGAATTCCGGGTCCGGCACGTCGTAGTTGTGGCTTCCGAGCGAATTGCTTCCCATCGGCGGCGGGCCATGCGAGCATGTGCTCCGAACAGTCGGCACAGGTCACGCGGTACCCGCAGCCGGCGAGAATGTCGAGCAGCCGCCCGGCTCCGCATGGCAGATCGAGCACATGCGAACCGGGCGGAACCCGCAGCCAGGCAGCGACGGATGCTGCGCACCTCGCGCCGGTCGCGCCATCCGTCGCCGAACTGCGAGGGATATTTCTCCGCAACCTCTTCCTGGTCGAACCGGCAAATGGCGGCCTCGTGACTGTTGAGGTCGGAGGACTCGCCGGATCCTGGCACGCGCGACGTGGGAATCCGACCATGGACGCAACCATTCCGCTTGCGTGAAGGCGACCGGCGATCGGCACTGTGCGGAAACAGAGACGCCGCCACCACAAAAAAATCAGGACGTCCTCGACCGGCTGCATGCGGGCCCTTCGCGAGCGGCGGATTCTAGAGATTTCCTGCAGTTCTCTCCAGACGGCTTTCCAGGGTGCGGGTCGCCGGCGGCGGCAGATAGGCACCGCAGAAGCTCGCTGCCGCAGGGAGTGCGTCATTGGACTCAGATCCGTCGGTGGCGACAATCAATCGGGCAAGGTTGGTCATCCGCGTGCGGCGGGTCAAGAAACCAGGGCGCCGACGGCGCCGTCCAGGTCGATGACGAAGGCTTCGACGCGGCCACGGCCGCTTCGCGCATGAGCAAGTTGGTCGCCTTGAGATCCCGATGCGCAAAACCGCGTGCGTGGAGCCGTGCCGACAAGACGCCCGACGCACTCCGCCGTCCCGCGCAGAATGGCTTGTTTCCTGCAGCCGGTCAAGCGCGGCCGTCGTGCGAAGAAAAACGTCGATGGGAACGGCTCCCTCGATCCATTCCGTCGCCAGAAAACCGGGACGGAGAAAGGTGCGCCAGCGCGGCGACACGGCCAACAGCGGCCGCGCCGTCGCGATTCCTCGCCGCAAGATTTCATGCCCCAGGTGAAAGTTTCTCGCCGCGCGGGGGGATTGCAGTGCTCGCGGCCAGCCGCCGGATCCAGGTTTTGCTGCCGAACCGCTTGTAGGCGGCCCGCGTCTCGCTTTCCGACAGGCAAAGGGACGCCTTGGCGATCAGCGCCGATCGGCCCCTCTTGACGATGATCGTCGTGGGCCTTCCAGCAGAGACTCCGGGCGATTCGACGGCTCGCTCGATCTCGTCGGCTGCAAGATCGGCCGCCGCGACGGCTTTGTAGTTCTCGCCCGCGAACGTGACGAAAGGGCGCGGCGTCGTGCGGCTCATCGGTCGGCACGGCTCCGGCGCATGCCGCCCCATCGCTCGTCCATGGCTCGGTGTTCAATGGTCAGTCACTTCGTCGCCCAATGAGAGATAAAACCGCTCCCTGGTTCGCACTCGGCCGACGCCGCAAAAGCAGGAGCGGCGGGGGATTTTAGACGTGTTGTGCCTGGCCCTGAACCCCAGTTTTCGGCTCTGGCAATTCCTCGGCAGGTTGGACGCGTTGCTGGTCTTGACCGTCCGATCCGGTTAAGATCAACGCTTTCGGAGGAATCGTGGCCCCCGGATTGATCGAAACCTTTCCCCCTCGAATGAAACGACTTGCTGATGAGAGTTCTTGCATTCGCTGCGCTCGCGCTGGCAGTTTTTTGCTTGGAGACCCAGGCCGCAATTGCCGGCCAGCCGCGCACGACGCCGCCGCGCGTTGCCGAATTTCGTCATCGTCTACGCCGACGACCTGGGTTATGGCGATCTCGGCTGCTTCGGGGCCGTCGGAATTCGCACGCCCAATCTCGGATCGCATGGCCCAGGAAGGCCGGCGGTTCACGAGCTTCTGCGTCGCCCAGGGCGTCTGCTCGGCGTCGCGGACGGCCCTGTTGACCGGATGTTATCCGAACCGCGTGGGCATTCTGGGGGCCGCTCGGTCCGCAGAGCCGGATCGGCATCAGCGACAGGAACGGACGATTGCCCAGGTGCTCAAACAGCGCGGATATCACACGGCCATCTTCGGCAAGTGGCACTTGGGCCACCATCGCACGGTTCCTTCCCACGCATCACGGCTTTGATGAGTACTTCGGCCTGCCGTATTCCAACGACATGGGCCCGCGCCGCGGCCAATCGCCCGAACGATCCCCGCGCCAATCCTCCCTTGCCGCTGATCGAGGGGGACCGGGTCATCGCCACGAATCCCGACATTTCGCAACTCACGACGCGGTACACCGAGCGGGCCGTGAAGTTCATCGACGCCCATCACAACGAGCCGTTCTTCCTCTACGTGCCTCACACCATGCCGCATGTGCCGCTCGGGCGTGAGCTCCAAATTTCGCGGCAAGTCGGAGCGCGGCCTGTATGGCGACGTGATCGAGGAGATCGACTGGTCGGTGGGGCAGATCCTGGCGGCCCTCGACCGCCACGGTCTGAACGAGCGGACGCTCGTCATCTTCACCTCCGATAATGGGCCGTGGCTCTCGTACGGCGATCATGCCGGATCGGCCGGGCCGTCTGCGCGAAGGGAAGGGGACGACGTTTGGGAAGGGGGCGTGCGGGAGCCGTGCGTGATGCGTTGGACAGGCAAGATCCCAGCCGGGACGACCTGCACCGAGCTTGCCGCCACGATCGACATTCTGCCGACTTTCGCCGCCCTGGCCGGGGCGGCCGTCTCCTCCGACCGGATCATCGACGGCAAGGACATCCGCCCGCTGCATCTTCGGCGAACCCGGAGCGAAGTGTCCGCACGAAGCCTATTACTACTATTGGAACACCGGCCTGGAGGCGATCCGCAGCGGGCCCTGGAAGCTCCATTTCCCGCACACGTACCGCAGCCTGAAGGGGAAAGGCGGCACCGGCGGCAAGCCGGCCCTTATGTCGAACGCACGACGGCTTGGCCCTCTACAATCTGGAGAATGACATCGGCGAAACGACGGACGTCGCGGCGCAACATCAGCGACGTCGTCGCCCGCCTGGAAAAGCTGGCCCGAGGCCGCCCGCGAAGACCTGGGCGACTCGCTCACCAAGTCGGAAGGGCAAAAACGTCCGCCCGCCGGGGAAACTGTGATTGCCGGCAAAGATGAAGGCACTCCTCGTCAGAATCGGCGTCGATCAAGCTATCGGGGCTTGGAACGCCCCCGTCGACGCCGAGCGGCGATTTGTCTACGTGCCCATTCCGGAGAAACGAGGCACGCCTTTCCATCCGGGCCTCGAGCGACGCTACGGCGAAGTGCCTCCCTGCCCTGCACCGCTTTTGCGGGGCACATCAGCGCGACTCTGTACGACGATCTGCGATTTCCCGCGAGACTTGCTTCAGCATCCGATGCATTTGGACCCCGACTTCGAGTGCCTGACGTACGGCGACGACGGCGGCCGTCGCGGCGCCGGCATGGTCGAAGCATGGCCGAGGGGGACGTGCTCGTCTTTTATGGCGGTCTGCGCCGGTCCACCGTTGCGAGCACAAGCTGATTTACGCTCTGCTGGGACTGTATGTCGTCGAGGACGTGGTCCCGGCGGCCAGTGTCCCGGCGCAGCGGTGGCATGAGAACGCCCATGTCCGCAAGACGACGCGACGGAAGACCGATATCGTGGTGCGGGCAAAGCCCGACGTATCGGGCCGCTTCGAGCGGTGCATCCCGATCGGAGAGTGGCGCGACGGCGCCGTACCGGGTTCGGGAGAGCCTACTGGACGAATGGGGCGGACTTTCGGTGAAGGACGGCTTTATCCAGCGGACGCGCCGTTCCGCCCGACGCTTCAGACAGCCCAGCCAGTTTCTGGATGGCTGGAAAAGCAGGGCATTCAACGCATCCCAAGGAACAACTAGACGGCTTCAGGCCAGAGTGCAGCGGTCCCGCGGCGGAAATCGTCGGGAAAAGAGAGACTTTCGACGCGACAAGGAAGTGCTACCAGCACTAACGTGACTGACCCGAAGGTCTTCTTCGTGCTCTCCGCTAAACGAACGGCGTGATGCCCGGCATGGCGACGGGGGCGACTTCGATCGGGCCCCAGTGCGTAGTTCGGCGGCGTCAGGTCCTGTTTCGAATTCATCGCCTGTTCCCAGGTGATCCGCCGGCCCGTGTAGGCCACCATTCGGCCCAGGATGCCCATCATCGTGCTGTGGGCCATGTAGTGGCCGTTGTTGATCGGCTTGCCGGCTGCGAATGCTGGCGAACAAGGCGTCGTGTTCGACCTGATACATGTTTTTCTTGGGGCCGGGTAGCGCCAGATCTCTTTTCCGTCGTGGTCATACGCCGTGTGGTCCATGACGTCGACGCGCCCCTTCGTGCCGAAGATGTGGTCGTTGACGTCGACGGCGCAGCCGTCCTGTTGGCGGCAGCGGCTGAACGTCTTCACGCCGTTGTCGTATTCGTAGACGACGGCCATGTGGTCGAAGATGTTGCCGTATTCGGGCGCGGTGCGGGTCTGGCGTCCGCCCGTGCCGCTGCAGGCGATCGGATACTGGTCCCGCATCGCCCAGGCGGTCTTGTCGAGGCTGTGGACGTGCTGTTCGACATTGAAGTCGCCGGACAGCCACGTGAAGTAGAGCCAGTTGCGGATCTGCCACTCCATGTCGCTCCACGAGGGCTGCCGCGGGTGGTTCCACAGGCCGTGCGTGTTGTAGCTGGTCTGCATGGCGACGATATCGCCGACGATTCCGCTCGTGGATCTGGTCGAACGTTGCCCGCATCCCGGAGTCGTACCGGTAACAGAGCCCCGAGACGACGGAGAGCCGTTTCTCCTCAGCCTGTTGGCACGTCTCGATCACCGAGCGGACGCCCGGCGCGTCGACCGCCACCGGTTTTTCGGCAAAGACATGCTTTCCCGCCGCGATGGCCGCCTTCAATTGGGCCGGCCGGAAATGGGGCGGCGTGCACAACAGCACCACGTCGCACGCTTCGATCACATGCTTGTAGGCGTCGATGCCGACGAACCGCCGCTCGGGCGGCACGTCGATCCGCGCGGCGACGCCGCTGTCGTGCAGCATTCCCTCCAGGCTGTGCAGGCTCTTTTCCAGCCGATCGGTAAAGGCGTCGCCCATCGCCACAAGGTGAACATCCGGGCCCGCGTCAAGTGCCTGCGACGCGGCACCGGTTCCGCGCCCGCCGCAGCCCACCAGCCCGATCTTGATCACGTTGCTGCCGGCCGCGTGCACCGCCGAGCTCAAGCCGAGCTGCCCAACGAGCGAACCGCCGACAAGAGCCGTTCCGGTCTTCAAAAAGTCACGTCGAGTTGCAGACAGGGGGCTCGAGCTGCCGCGTTCATTCATCGTCGGTTTCTCCCATTCGGTTTCTGAAAGTGCGCATGGGCCGATCATAACACAGCAGTCGTCGGCCCGACCAACGAGCAGCGGTCGATCGCCGGCCGCCCACTGGTCAGCCGCTTCCAAGTTTTGTACGTTCACACCCATGTGGATCAAGATCTGCGGCCTGAACGATTCCGCGACCGCGCGGGCAGATCGCCGAGCTGCGCCCGGACGCGATCGGGCTCAACTTCTATGAGCGAAGCGCTCGCGTTTGTCTCGCCGGAAGCCGCCCGGCAGATCGCCGATGCGTTTGCCCACTGCAGATCGAGGCGATCGGCGTCTTTGTCGAAGCGTCGGCGGAAGCAGATTCGGCGGCACGGTCGCGATTTGCCGGCTTGGCGGCGTCCAGCTTCACTCCGCCGGACCGAGCGACGCGCTCGGCGAGTTGGCCGATCGCACCGGCGACGTTCACCGCAGTGGCCCAAACGGATTCGCGCGTTTCAGGTCGGTGGCCGAGGCCTCGCCCCCTTGGCCGAGTATTTCGAGCGGGACCAAGGCCGGACGATCGCCGGCCGACGCTTATCTGGTCGACGCGCATGTCGAAGGGATGTACGGCGGCACGGGAAAATCGCTTTCGTGGGATCTCTTGCGAAACGAGTATCAAAGAGCAAAATGGCCGCCGTTGATTCTTGCGGGCGGGCTGCGTCCGGAGAACGTCGGCGAAGCGATCGACGCCGTTCGTCCCTGGGGAGTCGACGTGGCCAGCGGCGTCGAGTCGTCGCCCGGAATCAAGGACGTCGCGCTCGTCGCTCGCTTTATTGAGGAGGCCCGCCGGGCGTTCGCAAAGCTCAACCTCGAAATCAAGGCCCGCGATCCCGTAACAAGTGATGCCCGCGGAAGTCATCCAGATGCGTGAGCCAAGCCGGCCGCTTGCGGTCGGTCCGACGCGAACGCGTCGGCTTGAAGTCGGCGGGCCAGCCCGCAGTGTTCACCTTTGCACGGAAGTCGGAGGAGACCGATGGCAGACGTGAATCCGTTTCGTGGCTTGAGGTACGACCTGGGCCAGGTCGGCAGCCTGTCCGACGTGACCGCCCCGCCTTACGACGTGATCAGTCCCGAACAGCAGCGGGAGCTGTACGAGCTGCATCCCTGCAACGTGATCCGCCTGATCCTCAACCGCGACGAGCCGGGCGACGCCGATCCGCGAGGCGCGTTACCAACGGGCCGCCACGTTCCTGCGGCACTGGCAGTCGGAACGAATCCTCATCCCGCGAACACGAAGACGCCCTCTACGTCTACCATCAGGAGTTCGACTGGGAAGGGCAGGCATTACGTCCGGCAGGGATTCATGGCCCGCGTGCGGATCGAAGAGTTCGGCAAGGGGCAGATCTATCCGCACGAGCAAACGCTGGCCGGCCCGAAGGCCGATCGCCTCGCGCTCACCAAGGCGTGCAAGATGAACCTCTCGCCCGGTCTTCGGCCTCTATCCCGATCCGATCGGCGAAGTGAACGCCGAGCTCGCGCGAGGCCGTCATGGGTGCCACGCCGCTGGTGGCGACCGATCATTTGGGCGTGGTTCATCGCATGTGGCCGCTGACGCAGCGTCGGCGTGATCAACGCGGTCCGCGCGCGGCTGCGCGACGCTGCCCGATCTTCATCGCCGACGGCCATCACCGGTACGAAACGGCCAACACCTATCGCAACTGGCTCATGGAGCAGGGGCAGTACCGGGCGAATCCGACCCGTCGAACTTCGTGCTGATGATGCTGGTGGGGATGAGCGATCCTGGCCTGGCCATCCTGCCGACGCACCGCCTCGTGTCGGGCCTTCCGGCCCTTTCGGCCGGCGACCTGGCCAATGCCATTTCGAGCCACCTGGCGGTCGAAGCGATGGGGACCGGAGACGAAGCGGCCCAAAAGACGTGGCTGCGCATCGAGCGCGAGGAGGGACAAAACGTCTTCGGCTTCGGCACGGCCTCCGACGGCGGCTGGCTCTTCGCCCGCGTCACCGATGCCTCGCCGATGGCAGCGCTCGCCCCGGATCAGAGCGACGCCTGGCGCGAGCTGGGCGTGAGCCTGCTGCACAAGCTGGTGCATCGACCATCTGCTCAAGCGGCGGTTCCCGCAGAGCGAGCCGCAGTTCAAATACGTGCACCTGCTCGACGAGGCGACCGAAGCGCTCGCCGCCAAGTCGTGCCAACTGGCCTGCCTGGTGCCGCCGGCCCGCATCGAACACGTCGAAGCGATCGCCTCGAAGTTCGAGAAGATGCCTCCCAAGAGCACGTACTTCTATCCCAAGCTCCTGTCGGGCCTGGTCTTCAACCCGTTGGCGTAGCGGGCTTGAGAACGCTCCCCGCGAAACATACGATGAAGCGACGATCCAGCGCATCGCGGAGTTGGGGGAGAGAGCCATGGCCGGTGACAAATCCATCCTGCTGATCGAAGACGACCGCGAAATCGCCAGCACCATCCAGGGCGTGCTCCAGGCGGCCGGCTATCAGGTCGCGGTGGCCAGCAACGGCGTCGAAGGGCGGCGGATCATCGACAATGACCACCCGGCCCTCGTCATCACCGACATGATGATGCCCAAAATGGGCGGGTTCCCGGTCCTCGAATACCTCCGCAGCCAGCCTTCGCCTCCCCGCGTGATCATGATCACCGCCAACGAAGGGGGCCGGCACAAGGCCTACGCGGAAATGCTCGGCGTCGACGAATACCTTCGCAAGCCGTTCGCCATGGACGTGCTTCTGGAAGCGGTGGAGCGCATCATCGGCAGCGGCGAAGAAGGCGGCTCCGCAAGGGCCGGCCGCCTCGCGGCTCAAACGGACTCCCACCAAGCGCACCCCGCCGTAAGACCGGCAGCCGACCGACCGCGCAGCGTCTGTGTCGCGATGCGGACGAAACTGGCTCATTGCACGCCCAGGCTGCGTTCGATCTCCTGCGCCTGCGGCGAGACGAACAAGTTGCGCATCGGATCGTTGTCCTGTCAGGGGGCCTGGTCGGCACGGGCATCCTTGCCCGACTTCGTCCCAACCCTCTGCGTCGTCCTTGGTCGCGTGCTAGTCATCGACCGGCTGCCCCGTGATGACGCCGATCATCTGGCGCATGTTGAATTGTTCACGGTTTCCGTGGCACAGCCGCACGAAATCCACACGAGACCGACGATAAGCCGCAAGGCGGCAGACCGTCTGAGCATAGGTATCTCGCTCGACTTCGCCGCGTCCGGTGCGCAAGCGAGCACACGCACGCCGGCTATGATGGACGGTGGAAAAACGCTGGAAGGGGAGAGAGAACCGCAGGAAGGATGGGGAGAGAACTCGATATTCTCCACATTGCGCCCGTTCGGTAAAGACCAAATTCGCATCCGACCCATTCCCGGAGATCCGCAGCCGCTATGCCGCTTGCCGAAACACCTTTAGACGTCCTGGTTATCGCCACCTCATCCCGACGACGCGGAAATCGGCGTCGGCGGGACCATCGTCCGCTGTGTCCGCGGCCGGCCTTCGCGTCGGGGATCCTCGACCTGACCGACGGCGAGCCGACCCCGCACGGCTCGCCCGAACGCCGTGCCGCGGAAACGGTTGCCGCCAGCAAGCCGCTCGGCCTGGCGTGGCGGAAAAACCTGGGCCTGCCCAACCGCAGCCTGCAGGACACGCTCGAAGCCCGCCGGCTACTGGCCGGCGTCTTGCGGCATGACGCGGCCCGCGTTATTCTGTTTGCCCGCTATTGGGACGATTCGCATCCCGACCACGTCGCCGCCAGCCGGCTGTGCGAAGACGCCCGCTTCTGGGCCAAGCTGACGCGCAGCGACCTGCCCGGCGAGCCGTTCTGGCCGCCGCGGCTGTTCTACTACTGGAGCATCCACCTCCGCATTCATCCCAAGCCGGCCTTCGTGCTCGATATCAGCGACTGCCATCGAGCAGAAGATGGAAGCCGCTGCGCGCTTACTCCGAGCCAGTTTGTCGAAGGCCGCCCGCCGGTCTTTCCGACCCCGCTCGACGACATCCGCGACCGGGCCCGCTACTGGGGCTGGACGATCGGCACAGCCTACGGCGAACCGTTCGGCAGCCGCGAAGAGATCGGCCTGAAGGGACTGGACGGGATCGTCGTCTGACAAACGCTGGCGGGAGTTCAAACCGGGCCTGTCCGTCACGTTGGAGTTCTTCGGTTCACGTGGGGACGATTGTCCAAACCAACACTTCGACCGGAGCGGTGCGCAGGGCGGCTTGAAGGTCGGCATCGTTCGGATAGGGGCGGGCGGCGAGGCGGCGGGCTTCGGTCTCCAACCGGAGCGAATCGACGCAGAGGGGGTATGGCTCGATGACGATGTGCGCCGAATTCCTCGGGATGAGCTTCACCGCTTCCCCCATCGGTGCGACAAGCTGCTCCGACCCATGTCGCTCCGCACAGCACAGCCAGAGGCTCACCAGGTCGAAAAAACGCACCGTGCGAAACCCGAGATCGCAGCTTTTGTCGACATCCCCGTTGGTTCCCGCTGCCGCGTGCTTGGAACTGGCTTCGTTCGCCAAACCGGACTGCGCGTCCGACTGCTCGCGGAGGAACAGCTTCATCGTCAGCGCTCCCTGCACGGCCGCCCGCTCTTGCAGAAACCGCTCGATCGATTCGCGATCATCGGCGTCAGCCCGACCGCCGCTGAGGACCTGCTCGGCCAGGTAGCAAAAGTGCCGGCTGACGGCGACACCGGCCAGCGGTTCGGACGAACAAACGGCAATGCTCCGCGTCCAGATGGCCGTCGAGTCCCGCATCCGCATCTCCAGGAAGCTGCGCGGAAATCCGGTCGCCGGATTGATTCGCGGCGCGTCGTCCCATTCCCGCCAGCCATCGTCGTGATGTTCGATGCCCCACACCAGCGTGGGGAAGGCCGCCAGCGAGGCCACTCGCTCGTTTCCCCAAACGCGGGCCAGCTCGGCGGCAAGCCGCGCGTGCTCGACCTGTGCGATGACGAGCCAGTCTCCGCGATCGTCCCGGCGAATCATGGCGGTTCTCCAAAATCAGCATGCGCGATTGTGCAACCGACACAACGGCGGCGTCGCAGAATCGAGCACGGTGATTTAGCGGCCGAGTTTCTTGGCAGCTTCCACCCGTGCGGGGGCCAGCACGCTCTCGAGCGTCACTTCCGCCCCGTGCTGCCGCTTGCTTTCGTCGGCGGCAGTCATGAAGGCATAAATCTCCAGCGTCTCTTCCGCACTCACCGGAGGCACGCCCGTCTTAAAGAACTTGACGATAGCGACGACGAGCGGCCGGTAACCTTCGTACTGCCCGACCTTGAGAGTGCCCGTTGTTCCCTGGGCCGTCCCACCGTAACCCCCCTTGGGCCGGGTTCCGCGAAACGTGCCGATGCGTCCTCCTTCCCAGGTGCCGACGACCACGTCCTCCGTCGGCGTGCTCACCGTACGCCGAACGCTCTTGCAGCCGGTTCCCATGACGGTGAACAGCGATTCGACGCCGTGAATTCCGTACCAGTAGAGATCGGGGTGCGTCTTCTCCAGAGTACAGGGGCTGGTCGTCTCGCAACGCAGGATTTTGCCGATCTTTCCGTTTCGGGCGGCTTGCGTCTCTTTGCCGAAGCGGAGCGACGAGGACGAGAAGACCGGCACATGGTACTGCCGCGACGCGTCGAGAATCGCCACCGCGTCGGCCAGCGAAGCGGCGATCGGCTTGTCGATGAAGAGCCGCTTGCCGCTCTTCATCACCGCCAACGCCTGCTCGAGGTGCGGCCGTCCGTCGTTGGTCTCCAGCAGGACCACGTCGACTTTTTTCAGCAGTTCGTCGATCGAGCCGACGATCTCGATGCCCATCTTCTGAAAGTTCCGTGTGTATTCCGGAATGCGTTCCGTGCTCGATCGAATGTCGGCACTTCCGCGCGGATAGGCGGCCACGACGCGAAAGCCGGCGACTTCCGGGGCGGCATGCGGGTCATTGAGAACCTGTGCAAACTGCGCCGCAGTGCGACGTGTCCAGGCCGATCATGCCGACGCGGACCGGCCCCTCCCTCTTCTGAGTTTCATGAGGTTGCCGCTCCTCCCGCGGCCGCTCAGCTTCGAGCCGCGACGGTTGGCTGGGCGGGCGGACCGGAATGCGATCCGCCTCCGAGCAGCGACTTCACGTCCCACACGGCGACGATTTTGTCGTATCCGCCGGACGCCAGCAACGAGGCGTCGGGAGAGAGGGCCAGGGCGTCGACCTTGGCCTTATGGATGGCAAACGTGACGAGCTCCTTGCCTGTCTCGCGCTCCCAGATTTTGACCTCGTTGTCGCCCTCCTGCCGGCCGCCGGCGGCACTGGCCAGCGTTCGTCCCCCCAGGCCAAACACAACGGCGTTCGTCGGTCGGCTGTGTCCGTCAAAGAACGATGTCGCCTTCCCCTGCTTGAGGTCGTAGAGGATCACCCGTTTGTCGAAGCCGGTCGACGCCAGCCATTTGCCATCCGGCGAGAACGCGACGCCTGTTGCCGCCTGGCGGTGATTTGTGAACGACATCAGCTCTTTGCCGTCCGCGGCGCTCCAGACTTTGACCTCGCCCGGTTGGGTGACGCGGGTGTCGTCGCCGGCTGCCGTCGCGATCTGCTTGCCGTCCGGCGAAAAGGCGATCGCCAGCACCGGATACGAATGGCCCTTAAGCACGCGGACCGCCTTTCCGTCGGCGACGTTCCAGAGGCGGGCCACGCCGTCCTCGCCCGCGCTTGCCAACAGCCGTCCGTCGGGTGAAAACGCCACGCCCGTCACATAGCCCGTGTGCTCGCCGACGTTCCGCTTAACCGACCACGAGGCGACGTCGATGAGAGTCAACGCCTGATAATGGCCGGCGGCGATCAGCTTGCCGTCGGGAGAGACGGCCAGCGACCTCACGTACCCGGGCGCCAGGGGCAGCGACTTGGGCGCCTCCGCTCCGCGGGCGTCGCGCAACAGCAGCTCTTCGTAAGTTCCCACGCACAGGCGTCGGCCGTCCTTCAGAAAGGCCAGCGACGTGACCCAATCCCGCTGGTCGTCCCAGCTCTGAATCGCCAGGCCGCCGCGCGGCGGCTCGCCCGGCCCGCTCTCTTGCGATCGCACGGAGCCGCAAGCCAGCGCGAGAAACACGCAAAGCAGAGCGGGTCGAGACCGCCAAATCCACTGGAACGAGCCACTTTGGGACTTCGAGCTGCGGAGTTCGTTCATCATGGTCGCCCCTGCGCAAAATCACGCTGTGCAAAATCACCTGTGCAAAACTGCCCCGTGCCGTCCTTTTGCGTCCGTCCATTGTAGACGCAGCGAGGCCGCAGAGAACACAGAGCGAAGCGACGATCCTCTCTGCCTGCTTTTCTGTTGATAACCGCGCTTTCGGAAAAGATGTTCGGTAAGCTGGCGAAAGCGATTCAATTCGAACGCGCCAATTGATGATTGGAGTCGAACGCATGAGTTGCACCGAGAACCTGCAGCGTGTCCTCGATACGGGGATCGTGGCGATCCTTCGAGCGCCGTCGAGCGAGCAGTTGACGAACGTGGCGAGGGCCCTTTTCGAGGGCGGGATCGATGTGATCGAGGTCACGTTCACGGTCCCCGGACGCGCTTGAGATCCTGGCGGCCGTCAAGAAGGAGCTGGGGAGCCGCGTGCTTGCTGGGAGCCGGCACGGTCCTCGACCCGGAGACGGCACGGGCCGCTCTGCTTGCCGGGGCAGAGTTCATCGTTTCGCCGTCGCTCAATCCGGACGTGATCCGGCTGTGCAACCGGTACGACAAGCTGGTGATGCCCGGGGCGTTCACCCCGACGGAGATCCTCGCCGCCTGGGAAGCCGGAGCCGACATCGTGAAAGTCTTTCCGTCGGACGCTGTCGGCCCTAGTTATCTTAAGGCTCTCAAAGGCCCCTTCCCACAAATTCGCCTGATGCCGACGGGCGGCGTCAATCTGCAGACGCTGCCCGAATTCATCAAGGCGGGTGCGCTGCGCCGTCGGCGTCGGCAGCTCGCTGGTGGAACCGCAGGCGATCCGCGACGGGAAGTTCGACCGTCTCCGCGATTTGGCCGGACAGTACCTGCAGGTCTTGAAAGCGGCTCGCGCGGCGGCAAACTCGCGTCCAGCAGCGATCGCGTAGCCGCCACGCGTCGCAAGAATCTTTCGCAGATTTCCCATCTTTTGCTTTCAATTCCCGTTGCACGTTCGCTTCAAGTGCTCCGTTCGCTTCGGTCGATACGAAAGATGGGTCGGCCTGCGTCCGGGCAGGCTTTCGTCATTCCCGGGTGGGAAGAACGCACCGACCGAGAGGCGTCGAAGGATCGCGCCGATGCAACGGGCTTGGACTTGGTTGGCGGTGCTTGCGTTGCTGGCGGCGGGACAAACCCTCTCAGCAGGCGACGCGGGCGCGAATCCCGTCTTCACCAACAAGGTGCGGTTTCGCATCCCATTCCGGTCGGACGCGGCCGAGATGCAGCGAATCGATGCACGCGAGGTGCAGCTCTACGTCTCGACCGATCAAGGCACGCGGTGGCGGATGGTCGACAAGGCGGAGCCTCGGGCCGATCACTTCGACTATCGTGGCGCCGGCCGACGGCGAGTATTGGTTCGCGGTCCGCACGCTCGACGCTTTCAATCGACTCCATCCGCAGGGCAACAACATCGAGCCGGGCTTGAAAGTGGTCGTCGATGCGACCCCGCCCGTGCTGGAGCTGTTGCTGACGGAACTCGAACCGGGAAAAGTCGAGCTTCGCTGGACGGCTGCCGACGACCATCTCGACGCGACCAAGCTGCGGCTCGAATACCGACAGCCCGATACGCCCGAATGGCAGCAAGTCGGCGTCGTGCCGCAGGCCAGCGGCCAAACGACCTGGACGGTGCCGGCCGGCGGACACGTCGCGGTCCGCGGATCGATTACCGATCTCGGCCGGCAATACGGCGACCGCGGAAAGGGAGTTGAACGTCCATCCCGTCCCTCACGGGGCCGCAAGACAAATCGGGCACGGAGTACCGGGCTCCGGTCGCGACGACGCCGAAGCAGTCCGGAACGGCCCAGACGGCCAATGAAGTCGCCGCGCGACCTCTTCTCCGGAGCGGCGCCGGCCGAGCCGAACGGCAAATCGGATCAGGAGTTCTTCGAGGCGACGCCGCCAATGCGGGACCGCGGATCCAGCCCAAGGCGAAGGACGAACTCGTCTCCGATACGCGGGCGCCGCAATCGCCGATCGGGACGCCTCAGTCCGCAGGCTCGCTTCGCCGCCGCCACCACAGCCGCCGGCGGCCCCGATCGCCGCCAACCAACGAGGAGGCCGCCGCATGAAGATTTCGCCGCCGACGGCCAACCCGGCCCCTCAACCGAAAGCAGGAAGACGACGCCTCGCCGCGAACGATCATCGTCAACAACCGCGATTTCCAGATCGGTTATCGCGTCGACGACGTTGGTCCCTCGGGCGTGGGAAAAGTGGAGCTGTTCATTACGCAGGACGGCGGGCGGAAGTGGTACCACTACGGAGCCGACCCGGACAAGCAAGAGCCCGTTTCCCGTCAGCGTACCGGAAGACGGGGTCTATGGGTTTGAGTTGCGCGTCAAGAACGGCGCGGGGATCGGCGACGATCCGCCGCGTCCCGGAGACAAACCGTCAATTGTCGTCACCGTCGACAAAACGCCGCCGACGGCCCAGTTGCTGCCGCCGCAAGTCGGCCGCGGAACCTCGCGCAACAAAGTCCTTTTGCGGTGGACGGCCAGCGACGCGAACCTGGCTGCCGCGCCCGTGCTGCTCGAATACGCGGCCCAGCCGGCGGGTCCTTGGCAAAAGATCGGCGACTGGCAGGCCAACTCGGGCCGCTTCGTCTGGGCCCTGGAACGGGGCCTGCCGGGCAAGGTCTACTTGCGTCTGACCGTCAAGGATGAGGCGGGCAACGTGACGCAGATCCCCGCGGCTGAACCGCTTCTGATCGATTTCGTGCGGCCCACCGCGCGAATTGTCGATGTCGAGGCGAAATCCGAAAACCCGCCGCGCAATTGAGCGCGCGAGGGACGAGCGGGAAGAGGGCACGCGAAGCGTGTCCTGCTTATTCTCGCTGCTCACCACTCGCCACACTCCGCTCGCCACACTCCGCCGTCAGGCAGGATTCGTGGGCTGCGGCTGGGTCGGAGCGATCGTGGGGGCCGTCGTGGGGGCCGTCGTGGGGGCCGTCGTGGGGGCCGTCGTGGGGGCCGTCGTGGGGGCCATAGTCGGCGGTTGGAACTTCGGAGCGGTAATTTCGGGCCGTTCTTCCACGGGAAGCGGTCGGGCTGGGTCGTGGTACGTCGGCGGCTGGTTCGTGCCGTAGGCCGAGCGGTTGAACTCGTCTTCCAGGCCGCTCATTCCCTTCTTGAATTCCGTGACCCCCTTGCCCAGGCTGCGCATGACTTCCGGCAATCGCTTGCCGAACAGCAAAAGCGCGATAAAGCCCAGGAACAAGAGTTCCGCGGGTCCAATATTCCCCAAGCCGAAGAACGCCAAGGTCGGTGACATAACTGGTCCTCTGCTTTCGGACGCCCGGCTCGACGGATTCGTCCTGGTTTCGATCCCCGTTCCAAGAGGTCTTGTCGACCCCCACGTGCGTCACGGAACACTCACCATCCTCTGGCCGTCAGGCCGGATTCGTGGCCGTCAGGCCGGATTCGTGTGCTGCGGCTTCGCGGGAACCTTGGTCGGCGGCTGGGACCTTCGGGTCGGCGACCACGGGTCGCTCTTCCACGAGAAGCGGTCGGGCCGGCTCGTGAAACTGTGGCTGGCTCGGCGTGTAGCTCGAGCGATTGAATTCGTCCTCCAGGCCGTTCATTCCCTTCTTGAATTCGGTGATGCCCTTCCCTAAGCCTGCGCATCACTTCCGGCAATCGCTTGCCGAACAGCAGCAATGCGATGAAGCCGACGACCATGAGTTGGACCGGGCTCTCCCAAATCGCCAAAACAGGTGACATAACTAATCCTTTGCTTTCGGACGCCCGGCTCAACGGATTCGTCCTCGTTTCGATCCCCGTTCCGACGGGTCCTGCCGACCCACGTGCGTGACGGAACGGAACTAAAAATACAACAGGCAGCCGGAATCCGAGAGGGAACTTCGCGGGGAGGGCCAGCAAACCACGGCCTGAACATCCTCTTTCCCGCCCTCCACGCCAATCGAACCGGCGCGAACGTCCCAGCTTGGAATCGGATGTCCACCCGGTTTGCCCGCTGTGGTGAGCAGGATCGGCGAGCGGAACTCTTCTTGATTGTAGCCCGGCCGCAACTGATGTCAACGCAGATCAAATCGTTGACACCCCGGAGTCGGACAAATAGGATCGAACTAGGACTCTCGCTTTGTTTCCCCTCTCTCCAAACGCAGCCAATCCATGAACATTACGGACACGATTCACAAGGTCCGGGACGGCGTCTATATCTCGCAGGCGCTGATCGCCCTGTTCGGAGTTTACCTGTTGATCGTCATGTTGCGGCAGCTTGCCAAGAAGCGGTTTGCCAGCCGGGCCGCCGCGACGAAGTTCCTGGACGAGCTCAAAACCCACCTTCAGGAGCGGAACGTGGACGGCGTGGCCGACATCTGCGATTCGCCCGCGTACTGGAACAAGGCGGTCCCGCAGCTCGTCCTCGTCGCCCTGCAGAATCCACACCTCAGTCCGCCGAAGCTTCGACGGTTTCTGGGCGAGACGTTCGAACGCGAGGTGCTGGCCGACTTCGATTTCCGCCAGTCCTGGATCTCCACGATCGTGCGGGCCGCTCCCATGCTTGGCTTGTTGGGAACGGTCCTGGCGCTGATTGCGGCCTTTGAAAAAATCGCCGGCATGCAGCAGGCGGGGACCGATCCCAGCGCGCTGGCCGGCGACATCGGCCACGCCCTATTGACGACGGCGTTTGGGCTGGCGATCGCCATTCCGCTGACCCTGGCCGGCAACTTGATCCACGTGCGAATCGGCAAGTTGCAGGCGGCCGTCCAGCATCAGCTCGGCGAATTCCTCGAGATGTACGACGAGGCGTTTCGTCCGGCCAAGGGGAGAACGGCATGACGCGCCGTGCCATCCTGTCGGGCGAATCGGCCGACGAAATGTGGGGCGCGAAACCGCGGAAAGTCGACCGAGACGGACATCGACGTCACGCCGCTGGTCGATTGCGTCTTTCTCCTATTGAGCTTCTTCATGATGACCTCGCCCATGAAGGGAAACCCGGACCGTAACGTGCCGGCCGCCGAGCATGGCGTGGGCGTCAATCCCGAACGGCGCGACTGCAATCCGCATTGTCGAGGCCGAACCGACCTCGAAGATCCTGCTGGACAACCGCGAAAGCACGCTCGACGACGTGCGCCCATTCGTCGAGGCGGGACTGCGCAAAGGGCACTCGCTGGTCGTCATCAAGGCCGACCGCAAGGTTCCCTGCGGCCTGGTCCAAAAGGTGGCCAAGGCGGCGACCTCGGTCGAGGGCGTGCAATTCTCCCTCGGCGTCCAGGACAAGAAACTCAAGTGATCGCGTGACGAGATGGCGATTCGTTACCACTGTCCCAACTGCGGCCAATTCCTGAGCATCGCCAGCCGCCTGGCGGGGCAGCAGACGACATGCCCCACCTGCGCCGTCGGTCACGTGGTGCCTCTCGCCAAAGACGCACAAAGCGTTGATCCCACGCCCGTGCGAGCCATTGCGCCGGACGCCGCCGACCAATTGGAAGCCAGGCCGCCGGGAAAAGAGAGTCCTGTCCACCCGACCTCGTCTTTGCCGGAAGGACCTTCGTTCCCTATTTCCTACGCGATCGATCCGCTCGACGATGACGACGACGAGGATGCGCTCGTCATGGGGCAAATCGAGCGGAAGTCCGACGAGCTCGATTTGATCCCGATGGTCGACTGCGTCTTTTTGCTTCTGGTCTTCTACATGATCACGGCGTCGTACGCGTTGCAAAAGACGATCGAGATGGGGAAGCCGGCCGCCGAGAAAAAGGGAGCCCTCCAGGCGGTCCAAAGCGCGGACGAAACGGCCCAGAGCTCGGTGGTTGTGCAGATCGACGCGCGGAACCGCATCTCCGTCGACGACGTTCCCCTGGCCAGCGTGTCGGGCCTGGCCGACGTGCTGCGGGCCAAGATGAACGGCGAGCAGAAGAACGAGCTGGTCGTGGAGGCCGACCCGCGGGCCTTCAACGAAACGATCGTCGCCGTCATCGACGCCGCGCACGATCTGCAGTTCCAGCACGTCCGCATGGCGATAACCACCGGCGAGGGTGACTGACGAGTGCGCTACGATTCCGTCATCCGTCGCGTCGAGATCGTCGGGCGGAGGAGTTGCGCCGGGAGCAGGGACGCCCTTGCCAGCAAGGAGATAGCGGCCGCGGCCGCGGGCGTAATCTTGCGCGGAGACGCCGTCCACTGCCACGGTCTGGTTCTGTTGCGCCTGTTCGAAATATTTTTTCAGAAACAGGATGCACCAGCCGCAGCCGGTTCCGGCCCCCGCACAGGCGCTCAACTGGCTGGGGACGCGCGGACGATGCACGCGCAGATGGTTCAGGATTTTGCGCTTCGTCACGTGGAAGCAGAGGCAGACTTCGTCGTCGAGTTGCATAGAGCCTCTAGGGGTTAGGCCGCCCGACCGGAGCCGATTCCAGTTTGCGCAGGTGGATCGCGTCCGGCGCGACTTCGAACGTCAGCCCGGCTTTCGCCAGCACGGCCTTCAAAACCTGACGCACGGTCGTGTTTTCGAGCTCGAATGTGACTGGGGTCTGCAAGAGGTCGTCCAAGTCGGCAATCTCGTGCTTGTCGCCGTGGATCGGAACGGCCAGCAGCTCTTCCAGGAAAGTGATCACGTCTTGCAGCGGGACGGGCTTGAGTTGCTCGAACCGCACGATGGCTGGGCAAGCCCCGCGGCCACGTCGACCGCCGGAATCCGCCCCGCGCCGTTTGGCTGTCCGGCGCCTGACGGGCTGGCCGCGACGCAACAACCGGCGACGGGAAGCCACCGTCTTCGGCGCGCTTGCGCCGACCGCCGAAGGTACCGCCGATTCGAGCGCCGACCGTTCGGCGCCGGGCGATTCTTGTTGCGATCGACGGTTAACTCCTTCGCCGGGCCCGCCGGCGCGGACCGAAGTCAACGGGCCGATCGGCTCGGGAGGCCGCCGCGAGCGATCGCCCGGCTCGCCGGGAACGCTCGCATCCAAGGGGAGTCCGTCAGCCATCGCCGCCATTCGCCGAAAGATGCGGGGATCGGTGGCGGCGGACATTTCGACAACGCTGCCATCGGCCTTCAGGACACTCATGCGGTCGGCCGAACCCGTGCCGAAACCATCGGGACCGTTCACATAGGGCTCGTGCGTAAGGGGCCTCACGGTCGCGGAGCCGCCCGCGGCCCAGCTCCCCAGATCGTTTGTGACGCCCATGACCATGAGCGTGTTCGACGCGCCGTCGCGAATGTCTTCGAGGCGCGTCGTCCGCGTGTTGCCGAAGACTCCGCGCGCGGATGGTCGACGGGGAGATCGGCCGCATCCTCGCCAACGCCCGCCACCCCGACAAAATTCGTTGCGGGATAGTTCCGCGGACTGACCCGGAGGTCGACGGCGGGATTCAAGAACTCCGGAATCTGCTGTCGCACGAAGCGATCGTTTCGCGGGCTGTTCCACGACTCGATCCATGAGCGGGGCCGGTCGATCAGGAAAGAGGGAGCCGGCCGCCAACTCGGCCAGCCAACTCAACCGCTCGCTGGGCTCGAGCGGCTCCTGCCCCGTCGTCCCAGCCGGAAAGTTCCCCTGTCGCTTGCGATACTGGCCCAACAACTCTCCCAGCCGCGCGAGGCGGCTTGCCGCACTTGCGACTTGGAACGCCGAAGGTTTTGCGGCGGACGCCGCGGCGCGGCCGGTTTGGTGGAGACTCGTGCCTCAGCGCGGGCCGCTTTGGCGGCGGTTTCTCCGTTTGCGATCGTGTCCGGTTGCCGCGGCCGCGGCCAAAGCGCGAACCCCAAGGCGACGATTCCGACGGCCGCGAGGCCGAAGAGCGACCGCAACGGCCCACACAGGCGTCGCCGCGAAAAGTTTTTGCACTCCAAGTCCCGCCAGCCACCGTTTCGAGCGCAATGCCGACTTGTCGGCGCGAGTGGTTTGGGCAGCCGCGGGAGATGCCGCCTCGGCTGAGGGAGCGGTCGGCGTCTTTGCAGGCTTTTTGACCGGAGGCGACGACTCGTTCGGCTGTCGCACCGAGACGTTACCCGCGGCATCCAGGCCAACGACGATAGGCTTCTTGCAGTCGGGACAATCGACGGGGCGGCCGACGAGCTCGTCGTCGCGAATTTTCAAATTGGCCGAACAACACGGACATTGAAATCGGACGACCTTGCATAACCGAACTCCGCCCGGCCTCGATTGTAACTCATCGCAAAAAAAATCGCACGTGAGTGAGCGGGACCGGCCAATGCCGTCATTTTTCCAGTCCGAGGGGCTTTTGTCCCTTCGCCTCGGCCGCTTCGCGCGTCGTGACGATAACCGTCTGACGTGGCTCGTCGACGACCATCGCCATTTTGGCGTAAGGTTTCAAAATGGTCCGCAACGCCTCGATCGCCGGGACGCCGGTGAGCCGCAAGGTTTGCGGCATGTTCTTGGTGTACCCGGCGATTTTGAGCGCGCCGCCGTCCACCTCGAACGTCACGCCGATATCTTCGCCGATTGAAGCAAACGCGTCGGAGAGGGGCGTGCGACGGAAATCGACGTCGACCGTGGCCGCGAGGCGCTGGGCAACCGTTTTCTTCTGCTCGGGCCGCCCTGCTTGCCGGCCGCGACCGCCCTTGGGGCCGGAGGCCGCGGAATGCGGTTCTGTCAACGCGAGGTACGTCCCCAGGGAGAGGTTGGGGGCGGCGCGTTCCGGCAGGACAGACTCGAAGGTCGCCAGCCGAGCTTGAGTCGTCGACTGTGTCGCTGAGTACGACGGCCTTCCACATCGCCGGAACACGGCCGACCAGTTTTCGCCGGCCGCTGGTGCGCGGATCGAGACGTTCAACGTCTGCCAGAATCCCCGCGGGGAGCCGGTCGAGGCGCTGCCGCAAGTCTTCCTCGAGGCGATGAACGGTCGTCGCCGGGCGAGTTCGCAGAGCAAGCTGAATGCGAAACGGATCAGCCAGATGAAAGCTGACAACGGCGCCTTCGGTCGCGTCAGGATCGAGCCAGCGAGCCAAGCGGTGCGCCACGTCTTGAAAGGCCGGCGGAAAGAGGGATTCCCGAAATCGGTCGAGATCGTCCGGGCGAAAGACGAACGTGATTTCGCGGCCGCGATCGGTCTGCTTGAGCAGTTCTTCGATGCTCTCGTCGGTCGGATTCGGCTGGTCGTTGGCATCGGCCATTTCTTGCGCGGCGGCTTGCGGTCCGACGGCGAACGTTTTGCCGTCCCGGATCACGAGCGCCCGGTCTCCCTTCACCCAGATCGGCAAAGTCGCGTGTTCGAGTCTTCGTCCACCGAAGCGTTGGGCGATCTCCGAGACGGTTGTTGCCTTTTTTAACCAGACCGTCGCGGCGACGTCGGGCGGATCGCCCGGGGAACGCAAGACGAACGAGAATAAAACCTCATCAATCTGGCTCGGCGGGAAGAGACACGCCTCGGCAATCTGCCGCTCGGCCCACGCAGAGAGCGGAGCCAGACAGCGCCGCAGCTCTTCCCTTCGCGACGGGCGGTCCGCGCCGGCTGAGGTGGCAGCGCTCCATAGTTCGGCCGGCCGCAAGTGCACGACCACCCGCACGCCGGCCGGGGCCAGCAGCAAGCGGATCGGACGGGGACGAACCTCCAAGGTCCTAGGTCCCAGGTCCAAGGCCGAAGAGCGCTCAGGCTCGTGGACGGTGGCCACGCGGGCGTTCGCGACCACATTTTCCGCGAAAGAGGTTGACGGGAAGGGCGGGGTGGGACCGCCACGATTCGCGAAACGATCCCAGGCAAAGATGATTGCCACGAGCAGAATCCCCAAAACGACACCGCCAGGAATCAACAACCGGCCGAGCCGCCGGCGGCGCTTGCCGGCCCCAACTCCCGGGCCCCCCAGGCCGTGCACGGCTCCGCCGGCGCCGAGCGGTGAGAGATTGTCCAAGACTTCTTCTAGCCTCGGATCGGAGACTGGTCCGCTCTGAAGCCCTTGTCCTGCCGATGGGGAATTCCCTGCCTCTTGAATCGTCCGACCGTGGACCTTGGACTTTGGACTTTGGGCCTTTTCCTCTGACGGATCGAGTGAAATCCAATCCGGCGGCAGCGGAGCGGTCTGCTGCCGTCGTGCGGGAGGCGTGCTGGTTTCCGATTTCTTTTTTGGCGGTCGTTCGAGCATGAACCGCTGCCGGCAATGGGGACAGCGGAACCGTTGGCCGACCTGGCGCCGGTCGGGAATTCCCACGGGCTGGCCGCAGCGCGGGCAGGCAAACGGGGTCATGGCGATGTGAGCCAGCGGACCATTGTCCGCGTCACAACGGGGGCGGCGTCCTGCTGCACGAAATGGCCGGCGTGCGGGATCGTGACCAAGGTGAATTCGTTGTCGATCCAGTCCCAGGTGCCGTTGAGCGCGCCGGGCAGGAGGGCCACGTCCTTGAGTCCGTGGATCATGAGGACGGGGCATTTGACCTGCGGGAACTCAGTCGCCGGCTGCTTGTAAGGCGGACGCGGATAGTTCGCCTTGTAGTAGTTGAGCATTCCTTCCAACGAGGAGCGTTTGAAGGCTTCGATATATTTCGTCTTCGCCGCCGGATCGTGCACCCAGAACGCCAGCATGGCGACGGGCACCTTCGAAGCGGCGTCGGGCTTTTGGAAGTTGCGCGGCGTACTGGCTGGCCCTCTGTTGCTCGGGATTGTTCGCCAGTTCTCGCAACAGACCGCGCGGATGAGGCAGGTTCAGAATCACGAGCCGCGCCGTCTTATCCGGATGCTGCATCGCGTAACTCCAGGCCACCATCCCGCCCCAGTCATGTCCGACGATGATCGCCTTTTTCGCCTGGAAATGGTCCACGACGGCGTCGAGGTCAGCGACCAGCTTTTCAAGGCGATAGTTCTCGACGCCTTCGGGCTTGTCGCTCAGGTTGTAGCCCCGCTGATCGATCGCCACGACTTGAAAATGCTTGGCCAGCTCGGGTATCTGCGCGCGCCACGTGTACCAGAAGTCGGGAAAGCCGTGGATCAGCACGCACAAGGGACCGCTGCCGCTGGCGACGTAATGGATCTTCACTCCTTTCGAGTCGACATAGCCGTCTTTGCCCAGGTCGGGCGGGCTCGCGGGGCCGGCGGCGACCGCGGCCGCGGCCATCGAGGCGGCCGGAAGAAGAATTGCGGAAAGCCATTGCAGAGAGTTCACGTCGGGTTCCTCTTCGTTGTTGTTGGTGGACACGTTTGAGTCTCCGGACCCGTGAGGGATCCGCCGGCGGCACAAAGCCGCGACCGATTCAGCGGCCCGCGCCAACGGGCGCCGGTTTGATTCGAAACGTACGCCGGCTTTGCGCGCCGCTGCAGTCAATGCCCGGAAGCTCTCATCGCAGGCCTCGTCGAACTTCATCGTTGTGAAACATTCAGCGGCACACGAGCCGGCGAATTTGATCCGATCGAGGGCCGCAAAGACCGCCGCGTAATCCATTGCCCCCCGGCCGGGAATGAGATGCGTCCATTTGGGGTATTTCCCCACGTGATCCTTCAGGTGCGCATGGACGATGCGCCGGGCGAACCGCTTGACGAAACCAGCCGGATCGACGTCCATGAGCGCCAGGTACGACGGATCGAAGTTCACGCCGAAGTTCGGCGAACCGACGTCGTGGAACAGCCGGTCGAGCGCGTCCGGAGAGTCGTCGACCCAGACCGGCCAGATTCCGTCGACCGCCAGAACAACGTGCCGGCCAGCCCCGTAGTCGGCGGCTCGACGAATCTGTAAAACGATCGTTCGCCAAAAGGCGTCGTGCGGGATTCCCGGCGGATAGCCTCCCATGTGAAACGTGACGACATCGGCCCCAAGATCGACAGCCAAATCGACTGTGCCCGCCAGATCGAGCGGCTTTTTTACCGGATTGGCCAGCGAATCCGAAAGATGTGCATGCGTAATGACCGCTTCGATCCGCAGGCCGAGACGTTCCGCCGTTTGCCGTGTCAGCCGCCGCAGCTCGGGCGAGACCGACCGCGGATCGGCAGAGGGACCGTCCGTACCGGAGACGTCGATCCCGCTATAACCGGTCCGGGCGACCCGTTCGAGGCACGGTCCGACAGGCATCCGCTCTCGGTCGGTATAACTGTAGGTGTAGAAACCGAGCCGCATTTTTCAGTCCGTGTCCCTCAATGCAGCATAGCGGACCACGGTCCGGGACGCATCCATGGTCAACGGTCGAACTGAACGGTTCCCTTTCGCGCTGATCCCTGCTGCGGGACGCAGCCGGCGAATGGGTTCGCCAAAGCTGCTTCTGGACCTGGCCGGACAAACTGTGATCGCGCGCGTGCTCGCCGCGCTCGGCGGTGCGGGCCTGACCAACCGGCTTGTCGTCATCAACCCGCAAGACGACGTGCTCAAGCGCGAGGTCCAGCGCCACGGCGGCCGTGCGCTGACGCCGCCGACGGCACCGCCGGAGATGAGAGACAGCGTGGCTTTCGGCCTGCGCGGTTGCAGACGATCTCGAGGCCAGCGGTGAAGTCGGAGGGCCCGACTTGCCTTGGCTGTTGATCCCGGCCGACCATCCCGTCGTGCTCGCCGAAACCGTTCAAATGCTGCTCGAAGCCGCCGGAAGAAACCCAGGCCGGATCATCGTTCCCACGCACCGCGGGCGTCGCGGTCATCCGACCGTCTTCGGCTGGAGGCACGCGCTGGAGATCGACCAGATCCCGGCGGGACAGGGATTCAACTGGTTTCTGCAACACGCGGCGAGTGACATCGTTGAGGTTGCCGTGGCGAGTGAGGGCGTTTTGATCGACTTGGATACGCCCGATGACTACGAACGACTGCGCACGATCTGGGAATCCTCGTGAAAGATTTCCATTTGCGTCCGTTTACGTCTGTGCTACGATCCCGCCCCTCTCCTGGCCTCTTTTCCCAATTCGCGTTTATTCCCGGCGGAATTTCTCCGCTGACGTTTTATCTCCATGACGGACAGCGCCGTCGAAGAGTGTATTTCGACGGGGACGGTATGGACCGCCCCCAAGAAACGGCCGCGGCGCCCTCGCCGGCGGCGCGGGCGTGCGCGTCGGCTTCGCCGCGACCTGCGGTCAAGCCTCGGCGACGCCGCCGGCAGCGGCATGATGGTCGGCACCGGCGAGACCTATTTGCCGGCATTCGTCCTGGCGGCCGGCTTGGGAGAAGTGGTCGCGGGACTGGTCGCCAGCGTGCCGCAGCTTGCCGGCGGCATCACGCAGTTGATTTGTCCGCGCGGCGTCCGCCTTCTCGGCTCACACCGCCGATGGGTCGTCACCTGTGCGACGATTCAGGGGCTGAGCTTCGTTCCCTTGGTGATCGCTGCCTGGCAAGGCACGGTCTCGGCGGCAGTCGTGCTTGCCGTGGCGACACTGTATTGGAGCGCCGGCCTGGCGTCCGGACCGCCGTGGAACACGTGGATGGGAACGATCGTTCCCTGTCGCGTGCGGTCGCGATATTTCGCCGGCCGCACGCGGATCCAACAAGCGGCGATCCTAACCGGATTTTTGCTCAGCGGCTTGGCGATCCAGTTCGGAGCGACGCCCGAGAACGCGCTGGCCGGTTTCGCGCTGCTCTTCGGGCTGGCTGTCGCATGCCGTCTGGCTTCCGTGGCGTGTCTGGCCCACACCAACGAGCCGCAGCCCATGCCCAAGAATATCCGGCACATCCCCCTGCCGTTCTTGCTGCGGCGGTTCTGCCGCGGCGCGGAAGCACAGCGGCTCTTATATCTCTCGCTCGTGCAAGGCGCCGCTTATGTCGCGAGCCCGTATTACGCCCCTTACATGTTTCGCGTGCTCAAGTTTTCGTACGCCGAATACGTGATCCTGATCTCGACCGCTTACCTGGCCAAAGTCCTGTCGGTGACATTGTGGGGCAGGATTGCTGTTCGTTTTGGCATTCGCAAGCTGTTGTGGATCGGCGGAATCGGAATTGTGCCGGTCGCCGGCGCCTGGATTCTCTCCGACCGTTTCTGGTTCCTGATGATCGTTCAGCTTATCGCCGGGACCGTCTGGGCGGCCTACGAATTGGCCGTGTTCCTCATCTACTTCAATTCAATCCGGAGCGAAGAGCGCACCAGCGTTTTGACCGTCTTTAGTCTGTCGACGACCGCAGCGATGGTCGTCGGGTCCCTGCTGGGAGCAGCCGTGCTGATTCTTTTCGGAACGACGCGCCCGGTGTACTACATCCTGTTTGGCGGCTCGTCGCTGTTGCGGTTGGGAACGCTGTTCTTCTTGCGGAGGGTGCCGGCCCGTCTCATCGAGCCGCAGACGAACGGACGCTCGCGACTGCCGTTGCCGGCCCCCCGTTTCTTGTCGTTCCGTCCCCTCTGGGCCACTTTGTCGCAAACGACCAGTTCTCCTGACGAGTGGATCGACCCGACGAGCCAGGCGTTGCGTCGTCCGGCCTGACGATCTCTGCGGAGGGAAAGCGTCGGCCGCAAGCTTGCGGGAACCCGCCGATGCCCGCGGGACCGCGGTTTTCTCAGTGCACGCTTGTGAGCGGCTGGTCGATATCTCGCTCAGACGAGAATCGACGGGTGTCATGCCCACGGCTTTGCGTGGGCATTTCTGCGCGAGGATGTGCGATGTTTGCCGAAATGACGCCCCGCTCCTCATTGAAAAGGGCGCCGCCGTCCTCGTCCGACGAACAGTCCGCGATCGTCTATATCGTCGACGACGACCGCGACCTGCGCGACATTCTGGGAAGGACGCTGAATTGGGCCGGCTATCGGCACGTGGCCTGTGAAAGTGGGTTCCACGCCCTGGAAAGCATCACGCCGCAACATGCCGGATGCGTCTTGATCGACCTTCATCTCCCCGATATGACCGGCTTGGAGCTGCGCAAACGGCTCTTGGCGCAGCGCTGTCGGCATCCGTTCATCGTCGTGACGGGGAGTAGGGACGTGTCGCTGGCCGTGCAGTCGCTCCAAGAAGGGGCCGTCGACTTTGTTCAGAAGCCGTTCCAGCAGAAACGGCTGCTCGCGCGAATCGCAGAAGCCGTCGAGCGCGACCGAAGCCGCCGCGAGATGGAACGGCGCGTCGAGGCACTGACCGACCGCGAACGCGAGGTGCTGTGGCTCGTGGCCGAAGGGTGTGTCACGAAGGAGATCGCGCTCCGTTTTGGCATCTCGCCGCGCACGGTCGACGTCCACCGTCACAACATCTTGCACAAGATGGAAGTGCAGTCGCTGGTGCAGCTTCTCCACCTGCTCAATCGCCATCATACGTTCAGGGATGGCGGGGCGGCGGTTGAATAAAACGCCGTCGATTGATACACGTGGACAGCGATGAACTATCCGAGCTTGTGGGCGGCCGAGCACGCCCTTCTCACGCGTCGACACTTCCTCCGCTTGGGCGCGGTCGGCGGCGCTGCGCTCCCGCTCTTGCCGTGGGGCGTCCAGGGCGGCGACGCGCCTCCTCCGGCTCTTGCGGTGCTGGTGAAGGATTTGCAATACCTCACGCCGGAGGAGGACTTCGGCAACGTGGAGCGCGGAGATCCGGTTCCCTCTTCTCTGCCTCTCCCGAAGCTGCGCGAAGTCGGACTGACCCGCGAAACGTGGAAGCTGGAAGTCGTCTCCGATCCGGCCGCCCCGGCGAAGATCGGCAGTCCGCTTTCAAAGGACGCCGGGACGGCCCTCGACTGGACCGGCCTGATGAAGCTGGCCGAAAAGCATGCCGTGCGGTTCCTCAAAGTGATGACGTGCAATAACATCGGAGCCCCGCTCGGAATGGGATTGTGGGAGGGGGTTCCTCTGCGGACAGTCGTTTGGCTGACGAAGCCGGCAGGAGATCTGCGTCGCGTTTTTTACTACGGCTACCACAACGACGATCCGAAACAGCGGTTCCAGAGCTCGCTTCCCATCGGCCGTGTGCTCGAAGATCCGCCGGGCGAATATCCCGTCATCCTGTGCTACAAGGTCAACGGCGGGTACTTGTCGGGCCACCGCGGCGGCCCCGTGCGAATGCTCGTTCCGGATGCCTACGGGTTCAAGTCGGTCAAGTGGCTTCAACGCGTCGTGCTCAGCAACGGCCCCTTCGCCAATGACACGTATGCCAACGCGAACAACGACATCGACAGTTGGATGAAGACGTTCGCGCGGTTCCTGTCCTTTCCCGCGACGGTGAAGGCCGGGCAGGCCATTCCCATCACGGGCGCCGCCCAGGTGGGCATTTCGGGACTGTCGAAAGTCCAATGCTGGCTCTGCCCGCGCGAAAAGGAGCTGCCGCGCGACGATCCGTACTTCGCCGCCGCCGATTGGAGGGAGGCTCAGATCCTCTCGCCTCCTCCGCCGCGCGGCTGGGGCGGCGCTTTTAAAGAGGGCAAGCTTCCGGCCGACGTGATCGGCTTTGATCCCGCCGGCCGGCCGAAAAGTTGGCCGCTCCGCTATGCCCTGGCGCACTGGGCGGTGCTCTTGCCCGGAGTGCGTGCGGGCAAATACGACCTGCGCTGCCGCACGATCGACGCCAACGGCCTCGCCCAACCGTTGCCGCGGCCGTTTCCCAAGTCGGGCCGCAACGCGATCGAAAAAGTCGAGCTGGAGGCGACCACTTCGTGAGAAGCCCCTCGTGCAGCGAGCGTAACGTCCCTTGCTACCTTCAGCGAATTCTCGATAATACAACCTGGACGATCAGCACTTTCGGTCAGGAAGACATTTGAGCACTTGTACCAGCTCACCCATTCTCTCGAAAAATAACCCCGACGCCAGTTCCCCTTTCGACGCACCGACGCCGGACGACTACCGGGGCATCCTGACTCGATATCGGCGGCCGGAGCTTCGACACAGCCTCAAGCAGTTGCTGACGTCGCTCGTCCCGTTTTTGCTGATCTGGGTGCTGATGTGGGTCAGTCTTCGTTACTCTTACGCAATCACGCTCTTGTTGGCGGTGCCGGCGGCCGGTTTTCTTGTCCGGCTCTTCATCCTCCAGCACGACTGCGGGCACGGATCTTTCTTCAAGTCCAAGATCGCCAATGATGCGCTCGGTCGCTCGCTCTCGGTCTTGACCCTGACCCCCTACGGTCGCTGGCGCAAGAACCACGCCGTTCATCATGCCACGTCAGGGGATCTCGATCGTCGCGGTCGCGGCGACGTGCACATGCTGACCGTGCAAGAATATCGAAAGCGCTCGTCTCTCCGGCGGCTGCTCTATCGAATTCATCGCCATCCCCTCGTGCTCTTCGGCATTGGGCCTTTCGTCTATTTTGCCCTCTACCAACGCTTCGCCTTCTACGAGCCGCGATCGTGGCGGAAGGAACGAGGGAGCGTGTATTGCACCAACCTGGCGCTTCTCGTCGGCCTGCTGGTCATGACGTGGCTCATTGGGCTCAAGCCGTTCTTGCTGGTTCACCTTCCCATTATGGTCATTGCCTCTTCCGCCGGCGTGTGGCTGTTTTACGTCCAGCACCATTTTGAGCCGGCCTACTGGCAACGTCACGGCAATTGGGACTATTTCGATGCGGGAGCGGAGGGGAGTTCGTACTACGCGCTGCCCGCGTGGCTGGATTGGTTCACGGCGAACATCGGCCTGCATCACATCCATCACCTCGACAGCCAGATCCCTAATTATCACCTGCGCCGGTGCTTCAACGAGAATCCCGTCTTGCAGAGGGTGAACCGCCTTACCCTTTGGCAAAGCCTGTCCTGTGCATCGCTGACGCTGTGGGACGAAGAGAAGGCCGAAATGGTGGGTTTCCGCAGGAAATGACCGGAGCGTCGCGGGTCGCGCAGGCTCAGCGCAGCCTCTGGATGGTGCGTTCGACATAGTCGAGCCCCGCCAGGACGGCCACCGTGACGAATGCGATGGCGATGGCTTCGCCGAATTTGCCGGCTCCGATCAAGGCTCCAATCGCCGCGAGGATCCAAACCACGGTCGCCGTGGTGACGCCGTGGATCGTATCGCCGCGAGACATGATCACCCCCGCACCGAGAAATCCGATGCCCGTGACGACCTGGCCCAACACGCGCGAGGCGTCCCCCTTGTCGCTGGTGGCAGACATGACGGACCCCAGACGCACGAAGAGGGCCGTTCCCAGGCAGATCAAGACGCACGTCCGCATTCCAGTCGGCTTGCCGCGCAATTCGCGCTCCACTCCGACGATGCAGCCGCACAACAGCGACACGCCGACTCGCACCAGGAAATGATGATCCAACCAGTCGAACGGCTGCATCGCGAGGGACCGACATTCGTGAAGAAAGCCGCCCCGACGATGCCCGCGACCGCGCGGTTCCTCAGAGGCGACGAAATGCGTCTCACCTGCGGCGTTGCATGTGCAAATAGCGTTGCCGCGATTTCTCCAACTCGCCGAAGTAGGGTTGGACCTCCTCGTATCCGAAGATCCGCGCCACAACCTCCGCGTCCGGGCTGAGGACGACGGTGCACGGGATTGGCTTGGCTTTCAAGATCTCCGCGACCCGCTTGTCACGATCCGCATCCAGGTGAACCGGAACGAAATTCGCCGAAACGTAAGCGGCAAGATTCGGATTCGTCAGCGTCTTGGTATCCAGTTCGCGGCAATAGTGGCACCATTCGGCTCCAAACACGATCAACATGGGCCGCCCCGTCGCAAGGGAGACTCGATGGGCCTCGTACAGATCGTGGAACCAGGCGACTCCGGCCGGGGATTGGTTGGCCCCGGCCATCGGCCGCGCATCGCCGCGCGTGTCGCAGGCGGCCGACAGGATAAACGATACGAATATCAGTTGCCGCATTGTCCCAAAGAGTGTGCCAACCCGGGCCATGAGGATCCGCTCCAGCGTGTGTCTCGTGGGAATCCGACGCTCGCGGGCCGTCTTGCGCAGAACACCCCCCGCAACGGGTCTTATCGACCGCGCGAACGCAACGGCTGAAGCGAATATTCCGGTTTTGACGAAGTTGCGCAGCTTGCATAAACCGGCAAACTTCATGGATGCCGTTGATTTCGGACTGCCTTGGGAGTTTTTTGGGGGTTTTTGGGGCATAAAAAAAGGGGGGCCAAAGACCCCAAAAAACTCTGGCCACTGCCTTCGCATGTTTGGCTGGAACGAACCCCGCCGCTGCGATCGCCCGGTTTGCCCCTCTCGCCGCGCCGCACTTGCCAACCAGGTGCCGCTCGACGCGCGCGCGGGTACAACCGCTGGACGATTGATCTTGAACGAATCGCGAGGGCTCGTTCCGGCTGGCCGAATTCAGCAGCGCGACGCCGGCGAGCTCTGAAAAAGCACGTGAAAATCTCAAAGCCGGTGTCGCAAAACACCGCTGAGGTCCGTCTGGTATTAATAGAAACTCAGCGGTTTCGCCATCCGGAGCGAAAAAAGCGTGCTTTCCGATTCGGAACTTGTGGACCGTGTGCGACGCGGCGATGATCGAGTCGGCCCGTAAACGCCAAGTGTCCGTCGCGGTCGGTGGGCGTCCGTCTTTGGAACCGGCCGCCTGCGTCGGATTCGATGGAATATGCGACGGACGGACCGTTTACAAGCAAAAGTGGTCCGAGTTCGGCGTAAACGCAAAAGCCAGCGGTTGGCATCCCTCTCGGCTTGTCGCACCGGGTGATTTGTTGTCCGCCACGGGGCAGAGCGTCCTTCCACAATCCCTTAACCTGACAGCGATGGTTTTTCCCGATCGTTTCAGCCATCTCGGCTGGAAATATGAATTCGACCCTCGCCCGGCCGATGCGCCAGGTTGTGTTGTGTACAAGTTATCGGCAAGCCTCGCGACCGCCGAGCCGCAAGTCGGACACGAGTGGTATTACATCGACCCACGGAAAGGATACGCCGTCGTCCGAGCCGAACTTTTCAGCCTGCCGGCCAACGCACCGGCGGCAAACCCCGAGTCAACCCGGTCTCGCTCGTCCCTTGTTATGGACGGTTTCCGTCAATCCCCCAGGGGATTTTGGTATCCAACGGTTATTCGTGAGACCGATGTTGAGGCGGATCGAATTGATCGACACAATTCCGCCGAAAAACCCACTCAGACGACCCAGACAATTCGCTATCACTTTGATTTCAATGCGCCCTTGCCCGATTCGCTGTTCGAAGTCGATGGAAACCGCGATCCGAAGAAGGAGCCCGGCAGGAAACTCGATCGCCCGTAGGCCGTGTCGGCGGCTGTCCGGCAATTCGACTTTCGTCGATTCGACGCGAACTGCTAACATTCGCGACCGAGTCAGCCGTCATTGGAACCGCCGCGCGGGGAACGCCGCCCGACACAACCGAAAAGCCGAAACGTCATGACACGGAAATGCTGCGACGGCCCGCGGACCAGCCTGACGTCGATCCGCCGTCGGGAGCTGCTGCAGGTCGGTTTCTCGACGGCGATGGGGCTCGGACTGCACGGAATCCTCTCCTCTGCATCGAGCGGCCGGCGATCAGCGATCCGTTCGGCGACCCGATCGGCGATTGGGCGCGGCCAAGAACGTGATCATCATCTATCAGACCGGCGGAGCGAGTCAGATCGACACGTTCGACCCCAAGCCCGATGCGCCCGAGGCCATCCGCGGCGAGTTTCATCCGATTGCGAGCCGCGTCCCCGGCATCCAGGTCGCCGAGCATCTGCCCCGGTTTGCGTCGCAATCCGACCGATGGGCGATCATCCGTTCCATGTCGCATAAAAACGCCGGTCATCTCACCGCCACGCATCAGGTGCTCACCGGCGCATCGGTCCCTGGACTTCCCGAAGATTTGCCCGTCGACAAAGTGGCCACGCGGCAGGACTGGCCCTGCTATGCGTCGGCATTCAGTTATTTGCGGCCTCGCAACGATGGCGTGCCGACGCGGCGTGAATTTGCCCACGTTCCTCGAAGAAGGTCCGCTGATTTGGCCCGGACAGCACGCAGGCATCTTGGGTGCCCAGCACGATCCGTGGCAGATCCGCCGCGATCCCAACGCGCCCGACTTTCGCGAAGAGACGCTCCATCTCTTGGACGGGCTTTCGCTGGACCGCCTGCAAAACCGCAAATCGCTCTTAGACGGGTCGATCGGCAGCGGCAGACGCTCGCCGTTGCCGGCGGAGCAGCAGCTCTCGGGGCAGTACGAGGCGGCCTTCAACCTGCTGACGTCGGGCCGGTTGACGCAGGCCTTTGATCTGAACCGCGAACCCGTTCGCCGTCCGAGATCGCTACGGCCGGCACATGTTCGGTCAGTCGCTGCTGTTGGCGCGGCGATTGGTCGAGGCGGGTGTCCCGATCGTGCAGTGCAACATGGGCATCGTCCAGACCTGGGACAACCACGCCGACATCTTCAACGTCTTGAAGAATCGGCTGCTGCCGCCGTTCGATCAGGGCGTGGCGGCCCTGGTGGACGACCTGGAGCTGCGCGGCTTGTTGAATCAGACGCTGGTCGTCCTGTTCACCGAGTTCGGCCGCACGCCGAAGCTCTCGATCCTGCCGGGACAAACGGTTCCCGGGCCGCGATCACTGGCCGAACGTGTTCTCGGCCGCGTTTGCCGGAGCGGGCGTCCGCGGCGGCCAGGTGATCGGCAGTTCCGACGCGATCGGCGGTTATCCCGCGACCATGCCCCTGGGTCCGCGCGAACTCGCCGCCACGATTTATCAAGCGCTGGGAATCCGGCCCGACACGCTCGTTCACGACCGCCTCGGCCGGCCCCTTACTCTGTGTACCGGCGAACCGATCTCTCAGTTGTACAGTGCGAATGCCGCGTAATGGCTACGACGGGCGAGTGTCGGCGTCGCGTTGTCTAAACCTGGACGTAAGCAACGCGACGTAGATGAGGCCGAGCCCAATCGGAATCACGTCCGACCACGACTCGTGAGTTGAATGGAAAAAAGCAGGAGCTGCCGCTGCCGCTGCGACGACAAACGATGAGCCAGAGCCTACCCTGTGCACTGCGTACGCTTTGGTCATGTGCTCAGCCTTGCTGACCAGCGGCTTGGCCGCACAATCGCCGCGCTTCGATTCAGTCATAGATTGCCGTTGCGCCAGATACCACGGGCTTTGAGGGCCGCTCTCATTGGAGTCTCCAATCGCGTCGCTATCCTCGATTTTAGTTCGGCGGGTTTGCTGCGTCGATTGAATTTCCGATCGCAAGTGCTCGCCACGTGGACGGTTCAATTCCGTGTCAGTTATTGTCCAATCGTCCTGACATTCACTTGGAGATGACAATTGACGACTTGCTTGTCCCGGCTTTCACCCGCGCGCGTGGTTTTTTGGACGCGGGCTGTTTTGCTCACACGCGACTCATTGGCGACCGCCGCCGATGTCTACACAGCGGACTTCCGGACGATTGATGCGACCGGCCTGCCGCCGCGGACGTTGATTGCGGCTCCCCCGCTCGACCCGTGCCGCGGTGGCTGCAAACGAACCTGCGGATCGGCCATCTGCCGGGCTATGACGACCGGATGGTGAAGGAATTCCTGAAAGCCGGGTACAACGTCGTCACGGTGAACTGCCTCGAACGGTGGGACCGCGTCGGACCCTCGGCAGTGATGTATCCGGCCGATGAGGTCGAAGCGGGCCGACGAGTATCTTCACCGAGTTGTCGACACGATCCACGCCGCCGGGGCCAAGAGCGTGCTGTACATCGGGCCGGTGCAGGTTCCCCTCTTCAGCAAGCGGTTTCGCGAGGTGCCCATCCCGAGTGGCTCCGCGTGAAGCCGGACGGCTCGCTGCGATGAGAACTTCGGCAACATCCGCAGCGGCTATGCCGATTGGTTGTGCGCGCAGTTGGCTTACGTCGTGCGCGACGTACCATGCCGACGGATTCTGGTGCGACGGTTATGCGCCGGGCCACCTGCACACGTACGACGAAGCCACGCGGCGGCGGTTCCGCGAAATCTCCGGAGGCAAAGAGATCCCGACGAAATTCGATCCGGTTCACGACCCCGTCGCGCGACAGTATCTCGCGTGGCACGACCAATACTTCGTCGATCTGGCCGATCGGATGCGGGGGGCGATTCGGGCCGAGAATCCGGACGCTGTCCTGTTTGCGAACTACTCGGCCAACCGCACCTGGTATTACCCGGAAATGTACATGGGCGAATACCCGGCCGCCTATTGCAAGGCGGTCGACGTGTCGTCGGTCGAGCTGTATTGGGACGTGCCGGGCGATGCACTCTATCAGCAGTTCTGCTGCGCGTTCGTGCAGGGCGTGACCGACAACCGCGGCGGCTCGGTCTGGATTCAGCCGTCGGAGCACGGCGTTTCGGGCGTGTCCTCGCCGGTCGAAATCCAGCTCCGCGGACTCGAAGGGGCGCCGTGGGGGATTTATCCGGAGTTCGTCGAGTCGGCCGGCCGCGAGGAGTATTTCAAGCAGCACGTCGCGAACGTGAAAGCCCGCGAAGAGTGGTGGCAGGAGTCGGAGCCGGTCCCGTACATCGGCATCGTCGCCTCCGAGCAGACGCGGACGCTGTACGCGCAAGGGGCCCTGCCCGTCTATTTCTCGCACACGCTGGGGGCGTTTCGGGCGATTTTTGAAAAGCACTGGCCCGTCCGCATCCTCACCGAATACGACCTGGAAGACGCCGACCTGCACGGCGTGCGGGTCCTGATGCTTCCCGACGTGGCGTGCCTTTCCGCGCGGGCCGCGGAGGTCGTGCGACGGTTCGTTCGACGAAGGGGGCGGGCTCGTCGCCAGCTTTGAAACGTCGCTTTACGACGAGAAATTCGAGCGGCACGCCCGATTTCGCGCTGGCCGACGTGCTGCACGCCCATTACGTGGACGACGCATCCGGTTCAATTGCGCAGCGACAACATCTTTCTCACGATCGACGCCGACCATCCGATCGTGAACGATCCGCTGATCCACTCAAAAACAGGCGACGGCGTGGCTCGGCGGACTGGGTCCGCCGCCGGAAAAGGGAAACCTGGCCCTGATCGCCAGCGCCGTCGAAGCGACGCCGGCTGCCGGCGGGCAGGTGCTGATGACGTACAACGTCAATCAGCCCGAACTTCAACGCGTTCGGCACCCGGCGGTGATCGCGTCGACGTTTGGCAAAGGACGCGTGGTGTACTTCCCAGCCGGCGTCGACAAGGCGATGTTCTTTTATCCCGACACCTATATCCGGCAGCTTTTGGCCAACGCCTGCCGCTGGGCGGCCGCGACGTGCCGCCGCCGGTCGAAGTCGAAGGCCCGCTCGTGTTGGCCGCGACGTTTCGCCGGCAACCGCGGCAGGGCCGGATCGTCGTCCACCTGCTCAATGACCACAGCTCGTACGGCCGCCATTCGATCTATCAAAAGCTCGCGCCGCTGCCGAAGGAGCTGCAAAAGTCGTGGGGCTTTCCAAATCAATCGGAACTCCGCGGCACCTGGCCGATTCGCGAGGAGGTGATTCCGCTGTGCGACATCAAAGTCCGCTGCCGCGTCCCGGGCGATGCAGAAAGCGACGCTGCAGCCGGAAAATCATCCTCTGCCGCTGACGCGGAAAAACGGACGCGGTTGAAGTCGTGGTGCCGAAGTTGAACATGCATTCGATGGTCATTTTTGAGTAACGAAACTGTGCGAATCCAACCGTCGACTCTCCTACGAACTGGCTTTCATCGCCTTGCTCGTTCGTGCCCGGCCGCCGTGCACGGCCAGGAGGCGGCCGTGTTTGATACGCCGGAGAAGCTGTGGCGCGATTTCGATCCGCAGTCGCCCGACCTCGAAATCGAGTCGATCGAAGAAATGGGAGGAGAGACGGGGCCGCCTTCGAGAAGCTGCGGTTCACCGCCGAGCGCGAATCGGGGGCAAGGTGCGCGTGTTTGCGATCCGCGGAGCGCCGCGCGAAGGAACCCGGCTGCCGGGAATTCTCCACATCCATGGCGGAGGGCAGACCGCCTCGCTCGATTGGGTCCGCTTTTGGGCCAAGCGGGGCTATGTCTGCGTCACGTTCGATTACACCGGACCGTGGGCGGGACGGAAGGAATTCACTGACTGGGGCCCGATCAAACAGGGCAACCTGACCGACGCGCAGGGCGGCCTGATGTTCCGACCGACGGCCCGGGCCTCCTCCTTCTTTCATTGGGCCCTGGCGGCCCGCCGGGCGTTGACGCTTTTGTCGTACCATCCGAAAGTCGATCGCGATCGGCTGGGCATTTTCGGCGTGAGCGTCGGCGGCACGCTCTGCTGGCTCGTGGCGGCGACCGACGAGCGGGTGAAGACGTCCGTGCCGATTTACGGCTGCGGCTACAACTACGACCGCAAGAAAACGGTCTGGGGCTTCCCCGAGCCCAATCGCGGCCTTAGTGCTCTTCAACCGCGTCCTGGCTCCGGAGGCCTACGCGTCGTCGATTCGGACGCCCGTCTGCTTTTGCTCGACGCGACCAACGACTTTCACGGCTGGATGGATAACGCGTATCGAGATCCTGCTCAAACACACGTCACGCGGCGGCTGGCTTTCACTCCCCGCTATAACCATCACATCGATGCGGCCAAGCCGCCAATCTGCCGGCCTGGATGGATTGGCAACTCCGCGGCGGTCCCCCGTTCCCGGCCGATCCGAAGCTCGAGCTGAGAATCGCTGCCCGACGCCGATCCGACCGCGACCGTCCTCCCCGACGACGCGCGGCATGTCGACACAGGTCGACGTCTTCTACGCGCTGGGCGAAAAGCCGCCGCCCAACCGGTTCTGGCGGCACGTCTCCACAACCCGGACGGCGAACGGCCTGGAAGGCCCGTCTGCCCTCCGATGAAATCCAACGACAAGTGCCAGGCGTTCGCCAACGTCCACTATCAATCGGGCGTCTGCCTCAGTACAAACATGGGCCGCCGGCTCTCCGGCGGCAGTCCTCAGGGCGAACCGCTGGCGACGCTCAAGTGGGCGGCGTCGCCATATGTTGAAGGAGACGAGCTCGGCGCGCCCTTTGTCTTCGCCCGCGCCAGCACGGACCCGCTTCTCCCCGACGCCCGTATTTCGTGCGGTCGGAGGATCGAGGCCGATGCGGACGCGGTCTGCATCAATCCCGGCCCTCTTTGGCAAGCCGCATTCGCTTCGGAATCGTCACGCACTACATCGGCGACCCTGGTTACGCCGGCCGCGACGGAATGTCGCTGGCTTTCGAGTATCAGGGGATTTCATTCGGACAAGTCGCTCTCCATTCGCCGGCAGACTGGAAAAAGCACGAGACACCGAGCACGGGGCTCACCATCGAAGTGACGGCCCACGACTGGACGCCGCTGGCCCGCCGCTATACGGCTCACGTCGAGACGAAGACCACCGAGGGCGAATGGCACGGGTGTCACACTTTCGGTCTCGCAATTCCGGACCGCCGACGGTAAACCTCTGCAAAGTTGGCGCGATCTCGACAAGCTCGAAATCCGCGGCACAACGACCAAAAAGAATCCGCCGCGGTTCCGGCGATTTCATTGGGGCATGAGTGAGATGCCAATAGAGGCAGGTGAAGAAGGAGTCAAAACCACGAAGGTCACGAAGAACACGAAGGAACGAAGAAGATCGATGGTCGTTCACGCAGTTCCGAATCACTCGGAAGCGAAGGACACGTCTGCCAACCTGCCATGTCTCATTGCTGAAGCATCTTTATCCTTTGTGTCCTTCGTGCCTTGTGGTTGCTCTCTGGCAATACGTGTTGGCCTACCCGGAGCACCGTGTTCAGAGTGCAGGACGTGCAGCAAGTCGTTCAAGAAATCCGCAGCGGAAAATTGGGCGTCGCCGGATGTCCCTGCGCCTTTGGCGCAGCCGGGCGAAGTGCTGATCGCCAACGTCGCCTCCGTGATTTCGGCCGGCACCGAGCGGATGGTGATCGACCTGGCCAAGAAATCGCTTTTGGGCAAGGCCCGCGAGCGGCCCGATCTGGTGCGGCGGGTGATCGAAAAGTGCCGCAATGAAGGCGTGCTCACCACGATTTCGGCAAGTGCGCGAGCAGCTCGATGCTCCGCTGGCAATGGGATACAGCTCGGCCGGCGTGGTGCTCGCCTGCGGCCGCGGAGTCCAGCATTTCAAACCGGGGGACCGCGTCGCCTCGAATGGGCCGCACGCGGAGATCGTGAGCGTCGGCAAGCATCTGTGCGCGGCCGTGCCGGAGAATGTCGACTTCGATCAGGCGGCTTTCGCCGTTTTGGGGGCCATTGCGCTGCACGGCGTCAGGCTGGCGGGCGTGAAGCTGGGCGAGACCGTCCTCGTCATTGGCTTGGGTCTGATCGGCCAGATCGCCGTCGGCGCTGTCGGCTGCCGCGGGCTGCCGCGTGATCGGCACCGACCCGGACGCCGGCAAAGTGCGAGCTGGCCCTGCGGATGGGGGCCGAGATCGCCCGGCCCGGTCTTGCAGGAAGCCGAGATGGAATCGCTGACGGGCGGGATCGGGGCCGACGCGGTTCTGATCACGGCTTCGACTCCGTCCAACGGCCCGATCGAATTGGCGGCGGCCGCCGTGCGAAAAAAAGGGCGGGTCGTGCTCGTCGGCGTCGTCGGCCTCGAGCTCGATCGTCGGCCTTTCTACTTCAAGGAGGCCGAGTTCGTCGTCTCCTGCTCGTACGGCCCCGGCCGCTACGATCCCGAATACGAGGACCGCGGCCACGATTATCCGGCGGCCTATGTCCGCTGGACCGAAGAGCGGAATCATCCAGGCGGTGCTGGAACTGATGGGGCGCGGCAAGCTCGACCTGCGGCCGCTCATTTCGCATCGCTTTCCCGATCGATCAGGCCCCGCGCGCCTACGAGTTGATCGAAGGCGGCCGCGAGCCGTATCTCGGCGTGTTGCTCGAATTCCCGCGCTCTCAGGAAGAGTCAGAGCGAAGAGCCGTGCCACTCGGCTGTCGGCGTCGCAGCACCGGGACCGGCCGGCCGTCGGCGTGCTTGGGAGCGGGAAACTTCGCCCGCCTCGTCCTGCTGCCGGCCCTTCGCGACTGCGGCCGCCTGCGCTTGGCCACGCTGTGCACCGCGGGCGGCCTTTCGGCCGTCGACCAGCGGACGCAAGCTCGGATTTGAACAGGCGACGACCGACGAAGCGGAAATCTTCGACAATCCCGAAATCGACGCCGTCGTCTCGATCACGCGGCACGACCTGCACGCCCGGCATGTGATCCGTGCGATTCAGGCGGGCAAGGCGGTCTTCGTCGAGAAGCCGCTGTGCCTCACGGAGGAGGAACTGGCCCAGATCGAAGACGCGCTTGCGGAGGCCGGCGATCCGGCACCCCTGCTGATGGTCGGTTTCAATCGCCGCTTCTCGCCCGCGGCGGCCGCAGGTGCGACAATTCTTCGCCGACGCGGTGTCGCCGCTGGCCGTCTCGATCCGCTTCAACGCCGGGCCGCTCCCCGCCGACCACTGGCTGCAGAACGAGGACGAAGGAGGCGGCCGCATCATCGGCGAGGCGTGTCACGCCATCGATCTGGCGACGTTCCTGGTCGGCTCGCCGCCCGTGCGTGTCTTTGCCGAGTCCGTCGCCGACTCCGCGCAGCGGACAGCGATCGACGGACGACCAATGCTTTATCACGCTGCGGCACGCCAACGGCTCGATCTCGAGCGTGGCGTATCTTGCCGGCGGCGATAAGTCGTTTCCGAAGGAGCGAATCGAGGTGATCGGCGCGGGCCGAGTCGCCGTCATTGACGATTTCCGCACCGTCACGATCGTGCCGCGGCGGCCGCACCAAGCCGCATCCGAGCTCGGCGGCCAGGACAAAGGCCACCGCGCGGAAATCGCCGCCTTCGCGCAAGCCCTCGCCGACGGGGTCCCGGCCCCGATCCCTTGGGACGATCTCCGCGCGGTCACGCTCGCCTCGATCCTGGCGGTCCGCAGCCTGCGCGTGCATTGATGTGTGAACTGCCATTTGCCTCGGATCGCTGTGAACCGGCTCGCCGTATGGCCGTACTGCCCTGGAATCGGCCGCCCGGGCGGTGGAGGGGCGGTTGCTGCCAGTCGTGGTCGGAGTGGTAGTGGATGTCGAGCCAGGGAGTCTCGATCGCGCGGCCGCCGGCTTGCTTTGAGCGGAAGAAATGCGTTGAGGATTCCCGTCGTGTAGCAGGGTCCGTTCGACCGGCCAGGCCGGCTTGCCGGTGTCGATCATCTGCTCGATCCCTTTGAACAGATAGGTGAAATGCATGAAGGGCCGCGCCTCCTGCGTCCAGAACAGGGTCGATTCGATCTTGCCCGTATCTGCCTCGCGCCAGGCGGCCGTCCACTCGCCCAGATTATCCGCGTAAAGCATCGTCGCCCGCAGGCCGTCGCGATAGTTCACGAGAACGACGACCGGATTGACCAGGTCCCCCTCGAGATGCAGCTCACGGCCGTTGCCGCTGCGCGGGGCCGGGCAAGGTGATGCCGGCGTCGCGATAAGGCCGCTTCGAGCAGCTCTGACGTTGAAGCGGCCGTGCCGCGCGGCGTCCCAAATCTTGTCGCCCGGTCAAGGTCTGCACCGATCGCACGCCCGTCTCGCCGCCGGCCCGCCGCTCGGCGAGACACTGGATGATCTCCAATCCGTGGAAGCCATAAGCCTCGAGGCTGCCGAAAGCGGTTGACGGCGATCTCGCGAGATCCGCGCCCCGCGAGGGACGTCAATGGGCGGATACCGCCACGTGACCGGGAAGGCTCGACCCGGCCATCAGCGGAATGTCGCGGCGGCGGGCCGAATCGTACAGCCATTTGGCGTCATCCCAATTGTCGGCCAGGTGCTTGTCGGTATAGACGGGGACGATGCGGCCCGAACGATCGAAGACGTCCAGAATCTCGCTGAAGAGCCGCCGCTTGGGAAACATCACCTGGCCGGTCGCCGACAGCGGATAGCCGGCCGTGTTCCCCGATCAACAGAACGCCGTCGACCGCCAGCGAGTTGCCTCCCCGCGTCAGCGCTCCGGTCAACCGTCTTAAAGATGGGGACATGGTTTTCCTTGGCGATTTCCAGGCCGACGGCGGAGATTCTGCGGCTGGTCGACGTAGAGCGAAACGAGCTTGAGCGAAGGATGCTCTCCCTTGCCGTCGAGCGTCATCGTTTGCAACAGCCGACTGACGATCACGTCGGCGTGGGAATTGTGGAAGTAGGCCGTGACGACGGCCGCCACCTGAGGAATTCGTTTTGCGGCTCGCGGAGCGAGTTGGTTCGCCGGCCCGGCCGGCTCGGCCGGCAAGAACGTTGAAAAGATCACAGCATGGAGGCGATGAGCCAGGAAGACGAGGCGGCGACAGATGACAGGATGGCATGTTGTCGCTCAAAGGTGGTTATTCGCGGCCGGTGGGTCTGCGAAGCGCGATCCGCCCTACGTTCTTATCCTACTCTAATCCTACATTTCTGACCGCGGCAGGTCTGCCGTGCGCTGGAAGTGGTGAAAAAAAATTCCGGCCGCCACCGCCACGTTGAGGGAATCGGCTCCCGGGGCCATCGGAATTGTCAGCTTTCGCCGGCAGAGGTCGATCCATTCGGATCGAGGCCATGCTTTTCGTTGCCGAAGAGGACGGCCATCCGCGGCGGATCGACGGGCGCTTTCCAGCGGCTCGGCCGCTGGATCGAGGACGGCGGCGGCCAGCTCGACGCCGAACTCGCCGCGCAGACCGAACCAGATCGGACCGCAAATCGCGGGCTTCCACGGATCGGCAGGGTAGAAGGCCGTTCCCATCGAGACGCGCAGCACGCGGCGGGAGAAGGGATCGGCACATCCCGGTCCCAGAACAACTCCGCTCAGTCCGAAGCCCGGCGCAGAGGCGGATGATCGCTCCGATGTTTTCCGGGTCGTTCACGTTCGGGCAGACGGCGAAGCAGTGCGGAGTCCGTGCCGCGGCCGAGTAGCGTTTCGAGCGTCGGCCCCGCTTTGCGCACGCCGCAGGCGAGGACGCCGGTGTGGAAGGTGTATCCGACAAGCTGTTCGGCCAGCGTGTGCTCCAGCAGGTAGAGGGGACAGTCGCTTGGGCACCAGCGGCACGACTTGCCCAGCTCCATTTTTCGGCTGGCGACGACTGAGACGACCTCAAAGTCGCTGGCCAGCAGCCGCTCGACGACGAGCATCCCTTCCGCAATGAATTGGTTTGACCAGCGGGTGCGATTGGTCGATTTGAGATTGCGGTACGGGTCCAACCGCGGGTCGTCCAGGCTTTCGATGATTTCCGTGGGCATCTCCTTCATTGACGAAGCCGCGGGACGAATCGTGCGATGTCGGCAGCGGTGGGCATGGCGGGTTGCGCCCCGGGCCGCGAGGCGGCCAGTGCCCCGGCGGCGCAGGCATACCGCACGGCTTCCGGAATCGTTTTGCCTTGGGCCAGGCTCGACTCCCAAGTGCTGCCGCGAACGCGTCGCCCGCGGCGGTCGTGTCGACGGCTTTGACTTCAAAACTGGGAATCTGCTCGCATTTGCCGTCAGGCCCGCACAGGTGCGCCCCTGACTGCCGAGGGTGATGATGGCGTGACGAGTCCCCATCGCTCTGCAAACGCTTGGCCGCTCGCTTCGCATCTTCCAGGTTTGTGATGGGAACGCCGGTGAGGGCGGCCGCTTCAGTTTCGTTGGGACAAGCGACGTCGACCGATAACAAATTGGGAGGGAACGATGCCGGAGCCGGGGCCGGGATCGAGGATCACGAGCGTCTCGTGTTCGCCGGGCCAGTTCGATGGCGGTCAGGACCGTTTCCAGTGGCACTTCCAATTGCAAGCAGGAGCATGTCGGCGTCACGGATCAAATCGGCAGCGGCCCGCACGTCGTGCGGGCGTCAGCCGGCCGTTGGCTCCGGGAATGACGGTGATGGCATTTTCGCCGCTGTCTTCGACCGCGACGATCGCCAGGCCGCTGGCACATTGCGGCGTCACGGCGACTCGGCTGACGTCGACCCCTTCGGCTTCCAGTCCGGCCCGCAGGCGCTCGCCAAAACCGTCATCGCCGACCCGCCCGATCATGGCGACGTCGGCCTCCAGCCGTGCGGCGGCGACCGCCTGATTGGCTCCCTTGCCGCCGGCAAGTTCCTGCGTTTCGCGGCCGATGATCGTCTCGCCCGGCCGTGGGAGCCGGGACGAGCGGACGACAAGGTCCATGTTGATCGAACCGGCGACGACGATCCGAGGTCGACCTGAATTTGCGAGTCCTGGAACTCACCGAGGCGTATCTTTCAGTCCGATTGGCGTACAATCCGAAATTCGCCGCGGATCTTACCATGTTCGAAGTTTTCGATCACACGGCCGACTTGGCTTGCGCATCCGCGCCGGCGATCTCAATACGCTTTTTGCCGAGGCGGGGCGAGCCTTGTTGTCGGTGCTTGTGTCCAATCCCGATGCGGTCGAGCCGCGCGACGCGGTCGAGGTCAATGTGGCCGGACGGAACCGAGAATACCTGTTCGCTCGATTGGATCAACGAGTTGCTCTTTCTGTTCGAGTCGAAAAAGTTCCTGGCGAGCCAGTTCGACGCCACGGTTTGCGATGACGGAGTTCGCGGCGACCGTCCGCGGGGAACCGTACGATTCCGACCGGCACATGCTCGCCCACGAGGTGAAAGCCGTCACTTATCACGGACTGATGGTCGAGCCGACCGAGAGCGGCTGGCTGGCCGAAGTCATTCTGGACATTTGAAATGCCTTCCAAACGATTCGAGCGGACCGCTCGAGCGGGTCAACGACTGTCTGTGGCGGATCCCCAAATCCTACAAGGCGGGGATGCGCGTCGACGGCTTGATCTACGCCGACGACGCGCTGATCGCGCTCATCCGCGGAAGACCAGGCGGCCGAGCAGGTGGCCAACGTCGCCTTCCTGCCGGGAATTCAGCAGGCCAGCCTGGCGATGCCCGATATCCATTGGGGCTACGGCTTCTGCATCGGCGGCGTTTGCGCCACCGATCCGGAAGAAGGGGGCGTCATCTCGCCGGGCGGCGTTGGGTACGACATCAACTGCGGCGTGCGGCTCGTGCGGATCAGAGCTGACCTTTGCCGACGTTCAAGCCGGCCATCGAGACGCTCGTCCGGGAGCTGTTTCCGCAGCGTGCCGACGGGGGCCGGCCACGGCGGCAAGTACAAGTTCGACCACAACGAGCTCAAAGAGCTCTTGGAACAGGGGCCGCAGTTCCTGCATGGCACGCGGCCTGGCGACCGATCCGACATCGAACACACCGAAGCCCGCGGATGCCTGGCCGGTGCACGTCCCGAATTCGTCAGCGATCGTGCCCTCGACCGCGGGCTACGACCAATGCGGTTCGCTTGGCTCGGGCAACCATTTCCTGGAGGTGCAAGTCGTTGACCGCGTGTTCGACGACGAGGCCGCCCGAGCGCTCGGACTGGCGAGAAGATGGCTCTGCGTGATGATTCACTCCGGCTCGCGCGGCCTGGGTTACCAGGTCTGCGACGACGCACTGCGTGCGCTGCGCGGAGTGCCGGAGAAATATGGCATCGAGCTGCCCGACCGCCAGCTTGCCTGCGCACCGGTGCACAGCCCGGAGGGGCAGCACTATCTCGGCGGCATGCGGGCGGCGGCCAACTTCGCCTGGGGCAACCGCCAGCTTTTGATGTGGCAGGCGCGCGAGGTCTTCGAGCGGATCTTCGGCCGGACTTGGGACGATCTGGGACTCACCTCGTCTATGACGTGGCGCACAACATCGCCAAGTTCGAGGAGCACGACGTCGACGGCATGGCCAAGCGCGTGTGGGTCCACCGCAAAGGGGCGACGCGGGCCTTTCCGCCCAATCACCCGGAGGTTCCCGCCCAATATCGACGAGATCGGCCAGCCCGTGCTGATTCCCGGCGACATGGGTCGGGCGAGTTGGGTGCTGTTGGGCCAGCCGGGCAGCATGGAGCAGACCTTCGGCAGCGCGTGCCACGGCGCGGGGCGGCTCCTGAGCCGCACGGCAGCCGCGAAGCTCGCACACGGGCGAAAGATCGAGCACGAGCTGCGCAGCCGCGGCGTGATCGCGCAGGCCCGCTCGTGGCAGGGCCTGGCCGAGGAACAGCCCGACGCCTACAAGGACGTCGACCTGGTCGTCGACGTCGTCCACCGGGCCGGCCTGGCCAAGAAGGTCGTCCGTCTCCGCCCGATCGGCGTGATCAAGGGCTGAAAAGAGGGGCGGCGGGTGGTAAGCCCGCAGGCTGACATGCGGAAGCTTGCCGCGGGCTTCACCCTCGCTCGCCTCGCACCGTTGCGCCTACTTCGTCCGGCTTGGCCCAGCCGATCACGCCGAAGGCGACGCGTCCGCCGGCGGCGCCGGTCGGCTGGACGAACGTATCCGGCTTTTTCGTGGACGACGACGGAGCGGCCGATGATCGAATCGCGGCCGTGCAGCTTGAGCATCCGATCGTATTCGTCAACGGCGGCCACGTCCCTTCGGCGTTCGCCTCGACGTTGCCCAGGTCGCCGACGTGCCGTTCCTTGCGTGTCCGGAGCGCCGTGGGGCATGTTCTTCGGGATTCCAGTGACCGCCGGCCGATTCGCCCTTTCGCCGTATCTGTGAGGTCGCCGTATTGATGCACGTGGAAGCCGTGCTTGCCGGGTGCCAATCCGGTGATCTTGCCGGTGACGTGAATGCGATTGCCAACCTGCTCGAAAGGAGATGCCGCCAGTACGCCGCTCTTGCCGATCGAGTGGAGCACGCAAACGGCCCGCTCGCCCTCCTGGGCCATTTCCCGCTCTGCGAACCTGGGCCTGCGCTGGGACCGCCTTGACCGACAATGACGACTGCCACCGACAACAAGCAGAGCGTGCGAAGTCTCATAGTTTGGATCCTTTCCGTCTACGGTGATGAGGAGCGATGGTGCTGGTTTCGCCCATTCTACTCTTCCCAAATCCGGCAACAACCGTTGCGACGACTGGAAACGACGTGCGAAGCGACGAGGATCGATGGCAAACAGAGTCAGTTCTGCGTCCTGACGACCGCCGTCGACCATCGCTCTTTGGCGATCCCTCAACGGAGCATGCCTTGCGATGGTCGCGGGCGTGGCGCGTTCGATACTGGTAAGATCAAGGGCCGATGCGCATCCAGTTACTGCTTGCCGGCTCACTTGCCATTCGGAAAGGGACCTGTGACAGCTCAACTCAGCCAATTTGCGCGTTCGTTGTCGGTCGAGACGGCCTTTACCGTGCTGGCCGTCGCCAAGACACTTGAAAGCGTCGGGGAAGGACGTCGTCGAGCTGGAAATCGGCGACAGCCCGTTCGACAGCACGGCCTCGGCCAAGGCGGCCGGCGTCCAGGCGATCCAGCAGAACCAGTCGCACTACTGCCCATCGCCGGGCATCCCCGAGTTCCGCGAGGCGGCGGCCCGCTTCGTGAAGCGCGAGTTCGGCATCCCGGCCGAGGCCAAGAACATCGTCGCCGGCCCGGGCGCGAAGATCTTCGAGCAGTTCTTCTGCGAGGCGTTTCTCGATCCGGGCGACGGCGTGCTCGTCTTCGGGCCGTATTTCCCGACGTATCTGCCGAACATCCTGCGGCGCGGCGCGCGGGCCGTCGTGCGGCCGCTGGCGCAGGCGAACCAGTTCCGGCCCGACGTGGCCGAGGTCGAGCGGTTCCTGGCCGAAGACAAGTCGCCCAAGGCGATCTTCCTCAACTCGCCCCATAATCCGACCGGCGGCGTCGCGACCGAAGACGACCTGAAGCGGATTGCCGCATGCTGTCCGCGGCAAGAACGTCGCCATCTTCAGCGACGAACCGTATTGCCACATGGTCTGGAAGGGGAAGCACGCCTCGATCCTCGCCCAACCGGGCATGCTCGATCAATCGGTGGCGGCCTTCACCTTCAGCAAGTCGTACAGCATGAGCGGCTGGCGGCTCGGCTTTGCCGTCGCCGGGGCGCGCGATTGCCGACGCCATCGGCAAGATGATCAACACCACGCTGTCGTGCACGCCGGCGCTCGTGCAGCTTGCCGGAGCGGCGGCCGCTCGACACGCGACCAGGCCGAACGCGACGCGGTGATGCTCAAGTTCCGCGAAAAGGTCGAGCTCCTCACGGCCGGGCTCAACCGCATCGACGGTTTTCGCACGCTCGATCCGACGGCGACGTTTTACGTCTTTCCCAACGTCGCCCCGATCTGCAACCGGCTGGGCATCACCAGCCACGGGCTGGCTCTTTACCTGCTCGAAGGGGCCGACGACAAGTTCGGCATCGCCTGCCTGGGGGGCGAATGTTTCGGCGAGGCGGGCCGCGGCTTTTTGCGGTTCAGTTGTGCCGAGCCGAACGACCGGCTGCAACAGGCGCTCGATTTCCTGCCGATCGCCCTATCGCGGAAGGACCGCGTTGCCGCCTACCTCGAAAAACACGCTGAGTTCCGCCTGAAGGAGCCGTACTCCGACGTCCATTAACGCGCGACGGATTTGTAACGAGCCGGCGGGTTTACCCCGCCGAACCGTCGGGATGAACCCGGCGGCTCGTGAACCTTTTTTGCCAGTTGCGCTAAGGCGTCTTCGTCTTAGAAATCGCGGGCTGGCGGGGCCTTGGAAGGCGGTGCGGAAGCTCGCCGGCGGACTGCTCACTGGGCCGGGCTTCGCGGATGCGGGGGTCGCGGCGGGCGGAGCGTTTGAAACGGGGACCGGCGGCGGCGATTGCGGCTCCGATTTCGGTGCGGCCTGTTCCTGGTGTGGAGAATTCGGACCGGGCGAATTCGCCGCGTCGCGGGCGGCACGCCAGCGGGTCGCGAACAGCTCGCACGTGGGCCGCCGCGGATCGCCCTCGGGCAGCGCCGCAAAACCTCGTTGATCTGTTGCACGGCCAGCGCCATACTTCTCCGCCTTGGCCAGCGCCAGGCCGCGGAGCAGGGCCGCCTGGGGAATCCACTTGCCCCCGTCCTGGTAGCGCCGCCAATAGGCGTCGAGCGTTTCGGCCGCCGGCTCGAGCATGTTTTGCTCCAACTGGCAGACGCCCATCCAAAACTTGGCGTCCTCCGCGGCCCGGTAATTCGTCGCGAACGCCATCTTGGGAACGGGAACGGCCATTGGACCCTCCTGCGGGGTGGGCCTGCTTTGCCCGGATCGCGGCCTGCACCTCCGGCGGCAGCGGTATGGCCGGCGGCAACTCGTCCAACTGAACCAAGAGATAGTTCCGGATCGCCCCGGCGCAGTTCCCCTTGAAGCTGGGCAATCCGCGATTTCATTTCTTTGTGATTGCCGGCGCTCACGTTGAGCTTCATCGCGTCCTTGTCGAACTCGGCGGTGACCGGTCCCTGAAAGGGGAGCCAGCGAAATTCCCGGAGGTCGGCCGCCTGTTGGTCGAGATGGTTCGGCTGCCGCCGTCTGGCGGTCGGGATAGTCCCAAATGGCAACGTCCTCTTTCTTCCAAAATCCGGCCCCTGCCGCGATCGCGCGGGACAAAAGCCCTGGGCGGCTCCCCATGTCGCCCAACGGCGCGTAAATCGTCGCCGAGCGGTCCCCCGATAAAAACATCTCCAGCCGCCGCATGCGCGGCGACCAGTAACGGACTCGACGTGATGACCTCCACGTGGAGCGATTTGAGATCGGCAGAGTGCAGCGGATACGGCTTGTCCGCCGAGACGTCGAGCTTTCGCAACAGTCCGTCGTCAGCGAGCACTTCGGCCAAAGTCGCCGCGCTCTGGACCGCCGGCGTGGCCGCCTTGTCCGCACGCGAGGGGATCGGCCAGCCGAGAGTCGGATCAAACAGGTAGACCTGCTTGTCGACCAAGGCGCCCACGAGCCAGCGCGGCGCCCCTTCCGACGCGCTGGAGCCGGACGACCGCGGCCGCCGATTTCCCAACGTTGCCCGTTTTTGCGCTGGCCGTCCCGGCGTTCGACGATCCGGTCCGCGCGTGGTCGGCGGCGGGCGGACGCGGCTTCAGAATCACCGCATCGATGCCCGCCTGCCGGAGTAGTTCGGCAAAGACCCATGCGCGGTCCTCCGCGGTTCCCTTTCCGATCACCGTGATGTCGTGCAGGTTTTGCGGAATGATCGGCTCGTTCTTGCCGGCCAGGGCGACAATGCGGTTCGCCAAATCGAACAATCCCACGACGCGGCGCCGCGTCGGAATCATAGGCCCGGATGATGCCGCTTGCGCGCCTGTTTGAACAGCCAGCAGTCCCGAACGTGCTCGACGTCCTGCCGGTCGAAAGTTCGCCGTTGACCGCAGTGCGGCTCCGCCTCAGGGAGCAGCTTTTCGAGCGCGGCGTCCTTCGGGGACAGATCGTCGGCCGGACCGCTCTTGCCCGCATTCACGGACCCAATTGTTGAGCGTGTCAACCGCCGCTTTCGGCTCCGCCGAAATGCCAAGGTTTTCGGGTCTCAGCATCTCGATGGCGCTCGACAAAAGTGTCTGGCAGCGTTGACTCACGGCGATGGCGGCAATCGCCCGCTGCCGGTCCGCCGCCGCTGGATTGGCCCCCTTGGCGGCCGGTCTTGGCGACGGGGAATGGTTGCAGCCGGAGCCGGCAAGCCCCAAAAAAGCGGCCGCCGCCAGTGCCAGAACAAACCCGGCCGGATGCGGCCTCGCACGAAAAGACCGGGCGCAATGGTGCGACACCTCTGGCCGTGTCGCGGACGGTCGTTCGCACGGAGTCATGGCAAGCTCGAACAGGCATATCAGAGATCACTTTCCGGACAAGAACTCGTTGACAAGGCTGCGCAATCGCATGAGCTGTTCGATGAGTCGCGGGAGTTCGGCCAGCGGAAGCATGTTCGGGCCGTCGCTCAGCGCGCGATCCGGCTCGGGATGCGTCTCGCAAAAAACGGCGTCGCATCCGCAGGCGACGGCGGCCCGGGCCAGGAAAGGAATCATCTCCCGCTGGCCGCTGGTCGAGGGGCCGCCGGGCAATTGAACGCTGTGCGTCGCGTCGAAGACGACCGGCGTTCCCAAACGCTGCATGAGGGGAATCGCCCGCATATCGTTGACCAGCCGGCCATAGCCGAAGGTCGTTCCCCGCTCGGTCAACAACACGTTCCGGTTCCCGGCCTCCTCGCATTTTTTCACGATATGGACCGCGTCTTCCGGCGCGATGAACTGCGGCTTTTTGACGTTGATCACGCGGCCATGCCTGCCGGTGGCCGCGGCCGCCGCATGCACGAAGTCGGTCTGCCGCGCCAAAAAGGCCGGGATTTGCACGATGTCGCAAACCTCGGCGGCCGGTTCGGCCTGGCTGATCTCGTGGATGTCGGTCGTCACCGGCAGCCCGGTGGTCGCGCCGCACCCGCTCGAGAACCGCCAGTCCCTTTTCGAGACCCGGTCCGCGGAAGCTATGGACGCTCGTTCGGTTGGCCTTGTCGAAACTGGACTTGAACACGATGGGAACACGAAGTCGTTGCGCAACTTCCGCTAACCGTTGGGAAACCTCGCGGATCAGCTCTTCGTTTTCGATGACGCACGGCCCCGCGATGAAGACCAGAGGCTGGCCCGATCCGCAGGGGATTTCCCCGATCTGCACCGGGTTCTTTGGAAGGCCGTTCGGTGAAGCCGGGTTTTCTGGCACGCGTCGGCATTCCAAAGCGGGACTCAGATCGATCGGATTCGGCTGGGATAGGGACGCCCCGGCTCCCGTCACTTCGCCGGATTATTGTCATTCGCGGGAAGGGTCGCCGGCCGCACCGGCGGCCTGCGGAACCAATAATGTCAACGCGCCGGGCAGCACGGAGACTTCCGCCGGCGTCCAGCCGGCCGGGTCGCCGTCGCATTGAATGGGGACCGGCACGTCGGAATCGATTCGTACGGTTCGGATGCGGGCCACTCGGACGTCGGCCAGCTCTTCGTGCTGCCTGCGTGCAACCTTATATAAGTAACGAAACATTTGGAATGCCGAGGGACGCTGAAATACCCGCAGATCGAGGAGTCCGTCGTCGCCGGCGGCAACGCCGGCAACGGGCAGGCCGAGAGCATATTCCGGAAGGTTTGCCACGACCACGAGCCTTCCCGGAACAGCGCCCGGGAGACGTTCTTGAGTCGCTATGGCTCTCCACACGGCTCCCGCAGGTGGACCCTCCCCGTCCACGGCCACCCGCATCTTCGGATAACGGTAACTACGCAACGTTTCCAGAATGGGTTGGATGTAATTCGATTTTCGGATGTTTCCCTGACGGCGGGCGTGGACCCGATGGACGACGTCGGCGTCAAAACCGGCCGAGACCATCAGCATAAACCGCCGGCCGTTCAGCAGCCCGACGTCGATCCGCCGCGTCGAGCCCTGGGCGATGATCTCCGCCACGACCCGCCCGTCGCACGGAATTCCCAAGGTATCGGGCCAGCAGGTTTTCGGTCCCAAGTGGCAAGACCGCCAGCGGCACGTCCGGGAAGCGGTTGACGAGATCGCCCACGGTCCCGTCACCCCCCGCCGCCACCAGGCAGATCAAACCTCCGCGTCCATCCGGCCGACTCAGCCGTTCGGCCAGCCGCTCGCGGCGTGAAAAGACGCGCGGCCGGATGCCCAGCGGCGAAGATGCGTACAGAGTGCAAGGATCTCGGCCCGTTTGGCTCCCGCACCCGACACGGGATTTCGCTGAACGGCCACCCACGGGCCTGGCATAGATTCCTTGCACGGCGTCCGGCTCAACGGGGCGATCGGTCGAAGTCCAAAATCGAAAGACGGGACGGCCGTCCCCGTTCCTGTATTGCCGACCTTGGATCCTTGGACCCCGGCTGGGCATCCTTTCGCAGCCGGTCGAGCGATCTCGGCCAACGAGCGGAGAAGGCGATTCTCCCCCGTGGCGGCGGCGCGGTCAATCCGCAGGGCGGGGATGCCGGCGGCATTTGCCGCGGCGACGTCGGTTTGCGGATTGTCGCCGATAAAAACGAGCTCCGCGGGATCGCAGCCGGTGCGCGCCAGGAGCGACTCAAAAAATCGACGCGAGGGCTTGCGGTGCCCCACCTGCGACGAAATCATCGCGCAGCTCAATCGGACGAAGTGGCGGCAGACCGTCCATGACGGCGTTCAGCCGCGCGTCGAAATTCGACGAAACGGCCAGACGAAATCCGGCCTCGCTGAGCGCCGCGAGCGCCGGCTCGACGTCGGGAAAGCAACTCCAGGATGAAGGCCGGCCAAAATGCGCGAACAACTCCTCAAAACACGCCTCCTGGGAGGCAACGTCGGTCAAGAACCGATTCCACGATCGTCCGCCAGCGGAGCCTTTCGCGGCTCTCGCACGTGTGCCACGCCACATCGGCTTCGAGGCAGCCGCACGAAAGCACCCCCTCTTCGTCGGCCTGGGAGAACGCCTTGCGGAATCGCGCCGCGACCTCGTCGAGCCGTCGTCGCGAACCGTGCCGAACGCCAACCTGGTGATAGATGGCCGCCACCGAGGGCTTTGGTTGGATCAGCGTATCGACCGCGTCAAACGCAATCCAGCGAATCCGCCGCGGATCGATGGCAACGGGGTTCATGGCTTCACAAAAAAAGGCGATTTCGGCGGTACGCGGCGGTGTCAGGCCACGATTTCCGCCAGAATCTTGCAGAAATAGTCGAGCACGCCGGCGTCGGAGACGCGATACGGGACTTCCATATTGAGGCGGTGGACGGGGATTGTCATGCGGCGGTCGGCGACGGTCGTCCCCCGCGTCAGTTCGCCGGAAACCTCGACGTCGATGGCCATGCGGCGGCTCTCGAACAGGTCCAGCCGCGTAACCGCAGCCAGCGCAACGACTTCCCGCAAGGGGACGCCTTCGCGGCCCAATTCTTCATGATAGGCACGGAAGGCGTAGGTCAGCATCTCCTTCAAAAAGCGGCCGCGGCGCGTCTCCTCGTCGATGCCCGCTTGCTGAATGTGGTCCATCGTCAGGACGGCCTGGCGGCTGATCTCCAGGGGAATCAGTGTCTTCGTGGCCGGCATCCGCAGCACGTTGCGGGCGGCCTCCGGATCGCAATAGACGTTGAACTCCGCCGCGGCGGTGACGTCCCCTCCGCCGTCGACCGCGCCGCACAGGCAAATCAACCGTTTCAAGAGGCCCGAGAAAGTCGGGATTGCGTTCGCAGGCCCGTTCGACGTTGGTCAGCGGACCCAGAGTCAAGCAGGGTGATCTCGTTGGGGGCCATCCGCACCAGCTCGGTCAGCACGCGGGCCGGATCGCGGATGTTGTGCAGGTCGGCGACCTCGACTTCCAGGTTGCCCAGCCCGGAGGGGCCGTTGATCTTCGCCACCATCTCGCCCGACCGGATCGAGCGGCGGGGATTCGACCGGCACGTCGGACGTCAAGCCGCCCAGCCGGGGCCACTTGGACGAATCGAGCTTCTCGACGATGGCCTGGACGTTGCGGGTGGCCGTGCGGCCGGAGACGCAACCGGCCGTCGCCGTCAGCCCGACCAGATCGATTTCCGGATCAAACAGCGCGACGGCAATCGCCAGCGCGTCGCCAATTCCGGGATCGGCGTCGATGATGAGCTTTTGCGGCAATGGGGATCCTTTCCGCCCTGCAAATGTCTCTCGCAGGAGCAGTTTGGCGCCGTTATCAGTGCCCCGCTCCGCAGCTCGTGATCGGCGAAGGCGGCCGGCGCGCGCTGCGCCTCCTTTGCAAAGCGTGTCGTGCACCCAATTTCTGCGCTTTCGCGACGTGCCTGTTTCGCCGATACTAAAAGAGAGGTGCGGCAGGGTCAACTGAATGACGGGTGCGCGGCCCTGCGGCAGCGAGATTGCGTCGGTGATGCTGCAGCCTATCGCTCATTCCGGAAGAGCACGTCTGCGCAAAAGAGTTATGCTGAAGCAGAACCCACGCCGCTGCAACAATCGCGGACGCAATTCTCATGGCCGACGCAATCCACAATGCCATCTCGATTCTGCTCAAGGAGAGCAGTCTTTCCGAAAACGAAATGCACGCCGCCATGCTGCAGGTGATGGACGGCAACGCCTCTCCGGTCGGCCTGGGCATGCTGCTTGACGGCGCTGCGTCTCAAGGGCGAGACGGTCGACGAAATCGTCGGCGCCGCCCGCGCGCTGCGCGAACGGGCGATCCGAATTCCAGCCCGCCGCTCCGGACTGCTCGACACGTGCGGCACCGGCGGCGATGAGCTGCAGCACCTTCAACATCAGCACGGCGACCGCCTTCGTGACGGCGGCTTGCGGAGTGCCGGTGGCGAAGCATTCGAACCGCGGCGTTTCCAGCCGCAGCGGCTCGGCCGACGTGCTCGAGGCGCTGGGCGTCCGCATCGATCTTCCCCCGGCGGAAGTCGCCCGCGCGATCGATGAAATCGGGCTGGGCTTCTGTTTCGCGCCGGTCGCCCACGGCGCGATGAAATACGCGGCGCCGGTCCGCAAGCAGCTTGGCTTCCGCACGATCTTCAACCTGCTGGGCCCGCTGACGAATCCGGCCGGCGCCGATTTCCAGCTCATCGGCGCCGGTCGCAAGTCGCGTGGCCGAAAAGCTGGCGACAGCGCTGGCCCGGCTGGGGACGATTCGCGCGCTCGTCGTCTGCGGCAACGACGAATTGGACGAAGTCAGCCTGTGGGGCACGAACCACGCTGTTGCGCGTTGAGAATGGAACGATCGAGGCCTCTGAATGGACGGCCGGCGCTATTGGGCCTCGACGAATGCGCGCGTCGCCGACCTGCGGAGTTTCCTCGGCGGCCGAGAGCGCCGAGGTGATCCGCGACGTGCTCTCGGGCGTAACAGGAGCGGCGCGGAACATTGTTTTGGCCAACACGGCGGCCGCCCTGGTCGTAGCGCAAAGCAGCGAGAGCCGCGGGAGGCAGTTGCCGTTGGCGGCCGCGGCGATCGACTCGGGCCGGGCGGCGGCGGCTTTTGAAGCGACTGATCGATTTCCCGGCAAATCACGTCTGAAAAGCTGCGTGCAACGGGTCGGGATCCGCTCCCTTGCGTTGCGGGTGTGCCATCCTATAATTCGGTGAGGTAGGAGCGGATTTTTACGGAACATTTCGCTCCGTTGGTGCGGTTCCGGCAATTCGTGGCACACCGCTTGCCGATGAGAGAACAAGGACGAGAGAACGACAGCCGCCGGCGGCTTGGCCGGTTCGAATCGAGTGATCGCATGATTCAGTGGTTTCGGAACGTCTGGGTGGCCGTCGCCACGGTGATTCAGGGGCTGTTGGTGACCCTTGGAATCATGGGAAAGACGTACCGCCGCCGGACGTTTACGGAGGTCTTCGAGTATCCGGAAGTGCCGGTGCCGGTCAAGCCGCGGTACCGGGGTTTCCACCGCTTCGACCTGACAACTTGTATCGGTTGCGAAAAATGTGCGGTCGCCTGCCCGGTCGACTGCATTTATATCGAAAAAGAGAAAGCCCCGGTCGGGCAAGGGCTTCCGGATCGACGGCTTCACGATCGACTATACGAAGTGCATGTTCTTGCGCGTTGTGCGTCGAGCCGTGCCCGGTCGACTGCATCTTCATGGGTTCGAATTTTGACTTGAGTTGCTACAGCCGCGACGGCTGCATCGTCGATTACGCAAAGCTTCCGCTTGCAGGTCGCCTGGGGCCAGGCGACGCTGAATCCGACGGTCGTGTCGGAATCGAAAGTGTTGTATGAGCCAGTGTGGGTTCAGGGGGAACCGAGTCCGTTTCAATTCGAGCCGGCTTCTCCTGACCATTGAGGCCCGAGATTGATCGGCAAGTCGATCGGGAACTCTGATCGACAACCGTGAGGTCCAGGCCATGAATACTGACCGCGGCCAAGAAATACTTCACCGTCGCCGAAGCCAACGCCATGCTGCCGCTCGTGCGGGCGATCGTCGACGACATCGTCAACCTGTATAACGACGTCCAGGAACGCCGGGACCGCCTGGCGAAGGTCCGCCAGCTTCCGGGCCACCGCCGCGACGACGACACCTACGATGAGGAAGTCCAGCAGATCGAGGACGAGATCGAAAAGGACATCGACCGCCTCGAACGAATTCGGCGACGAGCTGCGGCGCCTGGGCGTCGAACTGAAGGACCCCGTTGCCGGCCTGGTCGACTTCCTGACGCAAATCGACGGCCGCGAGGCTTATCTGTGCTGGAAGCTGGGCGAAGGCGAGATCGCCTTCTGGCACGAGCTCAACGCCGGCTTCGGCGGCCGGCAATCGCTCCTGGAAGGTTCGGTCCGGCGGCGAAAAGCCGGGCGACCCGGGCAAGCGATCGTAGCGCTCGACCGACTTGTCCAGGGTGGTTCGGGTGCCATGCCCACCGTCCAGGGCAGGCATGTCCCTGGGTAGGCCATGCCGGCGAACAGCACCACGCGACAAGCCGTGGTCCTGCCACTCGGACGCGAACTCTTGACGTCGATAAGGTATTCGAGCGCCTCGAGCCAGAGTATCGCGGTCCCGCGGCAGGAATCGTCGTGACACGACGGCAGTTCACCGCACAAGGAAGTGCTACGAGTGAACCAGCAGGCCGATTGACATGACAGATCTTGTCGGGCATTTCCTCGTCTTTGGCATCGTCGCCGTCGCTCTGTCTGGCGCTGCCCCTGGCGATCGGCTGTTCGTCCGGCCGAAGCTTCCCACGCTCGAGAAGGAAGCGATTTACGAGTGCGGCGAGCCGACGATCGGCTCGAGCTACATCCAGTTCGACCTGCGGTTTTATGTCGTCGCGCTGCTGTTCATCATTTTCGACGTCGAAGTCGCCTTCTTCTTTCCGTGGGCCCTGATCTACGGCGGCGCCACGCAATTGGTCGACCCGCGGCTGAGCGAAGCGGGCCGCACGGCCATCAGCGCCAAGCTGCTCAACGTGCCGCCTTCGCAGTCGGTGCAGCCGATCGCGCCCGCGGCGGCCCTCAACTGGCCGCTGTTGAGCCTCGTCGACATCCTGGTCTTTTTCGGCGTGCTGCTGGTCGGCTTCGCCTACGTCTGGAAGCGGGGCGACCTCGACTGGGTGCGGGCCGTCTCGCGCAAGAACGTCTCGCCGGCCGAAATCCTCGCGCCGACTGCGGCGGCCGCTCCGCCGCGCCGCGTCCCGCAGATCGGTCGGATAAATCCGCATGAACGCCGCAGAAATCCACGACTTGCTCCTCGACCGGTTCGGCGCCGTCGAAGATCGTCGGCGCCAATATGACGGCCACCGATCCCTGGGTCGAAGTCGCGCCCGCCGCCATCCTCGAAGTGGCCATCTTCCTGCCGCGACGACGAACGCTTGCGGATGGACCATCTCAACAACCTCTGCGGCGTCGACTATTTTCAGCCCGACCCGAAAAAAGCGGCCAAGTTCGGCCACGAGCCGCACGTCGAGGTCGTCTACCACCTGTCGAGCTTCGATGCGGAAACACAAAATCACGCTCAAGGTGAAGCTGCCCCGCTGGAAGGACGGCCAGCCGGGCCAGATCCCCGAGGTCGACTCGGTCGCCGGCGTGTGGGGCATCGCCGACTGGCACGAGCGGGAAACCTACGACCTGATGGGCATCCGCTTTCTCGGCCATCCCGAACCTCCGCCGCATCCTCTGCCCCGAGGATTGGGTGGGCCATCCCCTCCGCAAAGACTACGAGATGCCGCTGGAGTACCACGAAATTCGGGGCCGTTAAGCGGCCGACGACCAAGTGCTCACGACGAAGCACACATGACGGTGAATCAAACATGAGTCTGCAATTGGAAGACGCCCGCGTCGTTGAATTCGACGTGCGGACCGACGAAATGCTGGTCAACATGGGACCGCAGCATCCCAGCACGCACGGCGTGCTCCGCCTGCTGTTGCGGACCGACGGCGAAATCGTGCACGAGGTGACGCCGCACATCGGCTATCTGCACCGCTGCGCCGAGAAGATCGGCGAGAACCTCGCCCCGCCGCAGTGGATTCCCTACACCGACCGCATGGACTACCTGGCCGGGATGAACATGAATCTCGGCCTGTCGCTGGCGGTCGAAAAGCTCGTCAAGATGGAAGTGCCCGAAAAGGCGATGGTCCTCCGCGTGATCATCGCCGAGTTGGGCCGCGTCGCCAGCCACCTGGTCGGCATGGGCGCTTACGGCCTCGACCTGGGGACGTTCAGCCCGTTCCTGTACGCCTTCCGCGAACGCGAAATCATCCTCGACCTGTTCGAGGAAGTCTGCGGCGCCCGGCTCACGTACAGCTACCTCACGATGGGCGGCGCCACGCACGACCTGCCCGAAATCGATCACCATTCCCCCCGGCCTGGCCTCGCTCGTCGGCAAACGGCCCAACGCTGACAACTCTCCTGGCTCGACGCGACGCGGCTGTTTCTCGATTGGCTCGACCGCCGCGTCAGCGAATATCACACGCTCCTGACGCGCAACCAGATCTTCATCAAGCGGACGGCCGGCCTGGGGATTCTCCCGCCGGAAATGGCCAAGAGCTACGGCTGCACGGGTCCGGTCCTCCGCGGCAGCGGCGTCGATTGGGACCTCCGCCGCGACGGCGACCCGATCTACACGCGGATGTACCAAGGCTACGATTTCGACATCCCGTTTGCCCCGTTTGCCGACGCCCCGCCGGAAGTCGTCGTGGGGGACAACTGGTGCCGCTTCTACGTCCGCATGGTCGAGCTCGTGCAGGCGATCGGCCTCGTTCGCCAGGCGATGGACCGATACCCGACGGCCCAGGGCACCTACCGCGTCCCCTACAAGATGAGCACCAAGCTCCCCAAGGACGAGGTCTATCTCGAGACCGAATGCCCCCGCGGCCAAATGGGCTTTTACATCGTCGGCAACGGCGACGCCGAGCCGCTCCGCGCCCGCGCCAAGAGCTCCTGCTTCTGCAACCTCTCGGTCACCGGCCCGATCTGCAAGGACTTTCTCCTGGGCGACATCCCCGCGATCGTCGGCTCGCTCGACATCGTGATGGGCGAGATCGACCGGTAAATTGCGTTTGGTTTGGCTTTGCGAATCCGACAGGATTGGCCTGCTTTGCGGCACTTTTCCGCTGCCCAACTACGCTGCTGAGCAGCATCGTGATTCGGCGGTTCTGTGCCATTCTGTGCCGGTTTGTGTGCCGAATCAAGGCGTCGGGCCGGTTGATTCGGTTTCACACTGCACGTCGTTTTCAAGTCGAAGACTCAAACCTAAATCACGATTAATCCACCGCCTCTGGCGGTGAGAATTGAAAAGGCTCTGCCGTTTCCAGACGAATTTCGAAGAGACAACCACGGATCACACGGATAGCACGGATGGAAGGATCGAATACAAACCCAGATCACTCCGATCGATTTTTCCCGCCCGCAACCGTTTCTCATCCGTGTCATCCGTGAAATCCGTGGTTGCAATTCGGCCCCTTTTAGGGGCCTTCCTCATACCACCGGCTCTGCCGGTGGCCCTGATTACTCGTATGGGAATGCTGACCTTCCAGGAGTACATTGCTTGGCAAGAGGGGCTTTGGATGCCCGATGGCAACGCCATCGAGGGGCTGTCGAAACTGCCGAAGCCGAAACCACCAAAGAAGCCGGCGGCAAGCACCACGACGGTTTCTCAAGCGCGTCCGGTCCCCGTGGCAAGACCCAAGACGATCTCCGACCTCATCGGCGGTCAGCGGTTTCTCCCGCAGCGATAGGCAAGGCAAAAGCGGTCGCCTGTGGGGGGCTGCCAGCGAACGAACTAAGTCCGGTTGCAGCCCCAAGCAGAAGATAGTTCGTCCGCTCGCAGGCCCGGCCTCAAATTATTGCTTGGCATGGCGATCCGTGCGGTTGGGGCAGAGGCGTGGGAATCGGCTCGATATGGGGGTCAAGTCCGCGCTTGATTGACGGACCGCTGTCGCAAAATGAGAAATCGAGAAATTCCGGGCAAAAACCTCGTGGGGGATTCACCCCCGCCGTGCTTTGCGACAGGCAAGCACCCCCCTTCTTTTTCTCGATCTCGTCGGAAGAAACGCCAATGCCGTCCTCGACATCACGAGCCATGTAGAGCAGAATCGATAAAATGGGAATGCTCGTCGGGGGCGTCGGCGCCGCGGTGCTCGGCCTTGTGATTGTCGTTATGGAAGGAACCGACGACTTTCCGGGCTGGGGGAGTCTCATTCTTTGCATGCTCGTTGCCTCGATTCCCATGGCGATCATCGCTGCTTTGTTGCCGCGACCCTGGGGGCTCATCCCGGGAGCGGTGATCGGCGCACTTGCGGGTGGATTCGCCGTTTCTTGGCGCTGCGGAATGAGCTACCGGCGCGCGAGCATTGCGGTGGGCATCTGGCTGGCGTTTCAGATCGGCTTCGGGCTGCTCATGGACTATGCGGCCTCTTGATTTCCCGTCCGCTTCGGCCGCAACGGCGATCCTCGATCGCCTGTTGGCCCAGGCCGGGAGAGAAATAAAGGGAGAGAAATAAAGGGGTCGGAAGTCATTGCCGTTGACGACGGAACGGCCGGGAGGTGGGGTGCTGACCTTCCACGGCGTGCCCGATCGCTGGTTGGTGGTTCCCGGCGTCATGTCAATCGGGCCAATGGCCGGTTGCCGTTGTTCAAGAAGGAGGACGTTTTCGCTACGTTTGAACAATTGCATCACGGCGCGGTCGGCAGGGGAGGTATCGACCGACGTCCCTTCAAGTCCTTTCCGATCGCTGCAGGCGACTTCCATCCCCACGGCCTACCCCGTTAGAAACCGCCAGCCAACGCCGCGGCGACTGCCGGGCGAAATGACTCCCGACCCATTTATGTCGTCCCCATTTATGTCGTCCCTTTATTTCGTTTCCGCGAAGGGAGAGCAGAATACAACGACCACAACGGCGGCTGGTCGAGCACTCACTGGCCGCACTCTTCCGACGAGAGCGAGCGAACATTTCGTGTCGGCGGTCGTCCTATTGTTTTGCCGAGCCGCGAATTACCATCGGTGCCATGTAGCGGGTGTTGTCCTCGGCCAGGCCCGGCTGGGACGCGGCCATGGCGAACATGGCATAGCAGTCGGCGGTGCGGAGTGCGGTCTGCGGCGGCAACTCGTAGAAGCCGTGTTTGTGGCGGTAACTGAAATCGAGAATCGAGCGGTGGCCGTCCGCCGGTCCGACCCAGTGTGCCATCTCGTGCACGGTGTTGAAGGCCGTAAAGCCGCCATCCTGGCGATCCAGAATAGCCTCGATGTAAATCGCGCCGCGCGCTCCGCCGTGGTGATAGCCGCCGGGATACGTGTATGCGTACCAGTTCGGATGCTGCGCAGGGTCGGGGTCAGGCCGGAAAACGCCGTGCGGGCTGCCGTAAGTGCCTACCGTGGCGAGCGCCCTTTGCATGCGATGGAAGATGGCGTCGATAAACCGCAAATACGTCGCCGCTTGGTGTTTGGTCAATTGATCGAGGTTGAAGTAAACGTTCAACGCCGAAAAGCGGTCTTCGTCGACATGCCCATGGCTGGGATGCCCGTTGACAAACGCGAGGGACGAGGCCAGATGCTTCCGCGCACCGGCGACCAATTTCCGCGCGTCCGGCACCGTGGCGTATGCCTTGCGCAGCGCACGCTGCGTTTGTGGGTCGAGCGTCACGGCGGATTGCGGCGGCGCGGCCGGGTTGGAACTCAGCGGAAGGTGGGCCTCCTTGCATTGCCCGTGCTTTTGGCAGGCCAATACCAGCATGCGTCGCCCCTATTGCAAAGATCCGTCCAGCACCGATCGCCCCAACAACTGCGCCGGACCGAATCGGTTTAAGCTCGGTGACCGAAATCTACCATAATGTTTTCGTTGCATCATCGCAACGACCCTCGCGAACCCTCGATCGACCTGCGCGGCCGTCGCCGAAGGGGCGGAAGGGGGACAAGGGGCGGAAGGGGGAAGGGGCGGAAGGGGGACAGGCGCATATATCGGCATTGTGTTCGCTGACCGACGTTCTGCGTACCATTCTGGGCCGCGGTTGCACAACAGACTCCCGTTATATGCGCCTGTCCCCTTTGTTCCCCCCCCCTTTGTTCCCCCTAGGAAAATGATTCGACGCCGGCGATGGCCATATTAAAATCCGACCCCTCGATTTCTCTCGCGACGCAGACGCCGCGCCCGCGCCGGCCATCCTGACGGTGCACAAAGATCGACGTTTCCGGATCGGCACTGTGATCGACGAGAAATTGGCGGTCGGCCTGCTTGTGCGTGATTTGCGCGAATCCATGCCAAAACGTTAAAGGCAGTCCGCGGAATCGCACGTGCATTTCGCGAATCTTGATCACTCCCTCAAACGGGGTCCCGAACGTTGTGCCTCTCCTTGTGAAGTGGAACCTGGCAATATATTGCGACGTGCTCACATGGCCTCCGATCCTGGAGAGTTGAATTGCATGCGAGACCCGGAAACGGTGTCAGGATGCTCCTGCCGGACGGCCAACGGCCTCATAACCACGATCCGCTCTCGGGGCCGACGTCAGAAAGGTTCGTGACACCTTTGTCCGCTCTTTTGTCCGCTGCGAACATGAACGAAGAGTATTCTGCGGCACCTCAGATGTCCCGATATATGCGCCTGTCCCTTTTGTTTGGCCCCCCTTTTGTTTGGCCCCCCCTTTTGTTTGGCCCCCAAAGCTCGAATTCCCCTCCCACATCACTACGAAAAAACCGGTGCCACCCCAATGAATCGATTTTTCGATCTCAGGCAGATCGTCGTCGTAGTAATGATCCGGCAAAGGCGATTTCGCGCGTCCGATGAAGACGACATTTTTTAGAGCTGCGTCGTCTATTCGCACGCAACGTCTCCGTAGCGGCAAGCATCGCCAGGAATCGATGGCGACATGCTCGCCAAGCGTATCGTCAACGAAAATCCGCGCCGAGCGTGCGGCACCCACAAAAGCGTTTTTCATCCCCCACTGTCCCACTAGGGGCAGCGTCCCGGTGAAAGCCCGTGCCAATCAGCACAATTCGCTTTTCAAACGGAGACACCACCGGGCGTTGCGCGCTCCACAGTTGTGCGGCAGACCGCCGGCATCAAGCCGGCGGCTCGTGGGGCCGCTTCGTCCCGCTTTAGAAAAACACGATCGCCCGGCCTGGGCCGCCGTGGCAGTCACGGATCTTCAATGGGGCGAACAAGAAATAGCCGTGCTCTGGAACGGCGGCGACGTTTTTGAGGTACTCGATGCCGACCATGTCCCGGCTGCCCAAGAGCCAATAGGTCCACAGCGCACGTTTGGCGTCGACGCCGCCCAGCGTGGGGCTGTCGGTTGCCACGCAGCGGATTCCCTTGTCGGCCAGGTACGCGACCGCATCGGGACCGAGGGCCGGCCAGCCTTCGCTCTTTCCGTTGAGGGGGTTGTCCATGCAGGCTTTCCCCTCGGGAAACGGCTTGCAATAGCGGTCGGTGTGCTCGCTCATGAAGATGACGATCTCGCCGGGCTTCAACGGGCCTTTGGCCTGCTCGTAGTTGCGGAGGTCGTCCGGCGTGATCTCCGGCGAGGCGGGCCAGGTCTTGCGGTTGGTCGTGCCGACAAGCGGGCGGACGTCGATGAGGCGGGCCGGGCCGCAGGTCCGGGCGATCGGAACTTTTTCCGCCGTCATGGCGCTCGAGCCGCGCGGGCCGTATTTCGCCTCGTACTCGGCGAGCCATTGCTGGACGTGGGCCGGGTAATCGCGGTTATCGAAGCCGGCGGGGGGAAGGGAATAAGCGGGCGGGACGAGATGCGTGCCCGTGTTGCTGTCGAGGATGTGCCGCTGCTGCTTGTGCGGATAGACCGGGTATTTGCCGTAGGCGTGACGCGCGCGGCCGACGCCCTTTCCGGGCCACCAGAGGGGGGTGTCTTCCGTCAGCTCGACGGAGAGATCGACGGCCTGCCTCTTTCGGGCCGACGCGATCAGCCGGCCGGCGAGAGGCTCTCCGACGATGGCAAATCCACGTCCGGCGCCGCCGATTCCCGCCACGACCTTGGGCGACAGCATGCAGTAAAACGCGCCGGTGGCCGGCAGCTTTCCGAGGCCGGTGGCCGATTCGGTCCAGATCATTCCATGCCGCAGTCCCGCGTAATGCGTCTCGTCGCCCAGCGGTGGAGGAATGGGACCCATGCTGGGGCTGTCGGTCCCCGCCTCCAGAACGCCGAGGCTGGCGAGGTATTCCATGCAATCGGCGCTGGGATCGGGCCAGGCCGGCGTCACGCCCTCGATGGGATCGGCCATGTAGCGGCGGCCTTCGGGGAGCGGCTTGTAAAAGCGATCGCTGTAATCGCTGCGGAAAAAGACCACGTCGCCGAACTTGAGGGGGCGGTGATCTTTCTCCCAGCGGATGACGCGATCCTTCGAGACCAGGTCGCTGCGTCCTTTGGGGCCCGACGTCGCCAGATCGCGGACATTGATCACGCACGCCTCGCCGCCGAACTGCCAGGCCGGAACCTTCTCCGAAGACATCGTGCCGAATGGGCCGGCGTTGGGCAGGCCGGAGCCGGGCGGTGCGACCGAGTGCGTCGGCGCGTCGAACTGGGTTCCGGTGTTCTCGTCGAACAGGATCAGATCGCTGTTGTACGGTCCGAGCTTGCCGATCCGCTCGTAAGGAATCATTTCAAACGGAAGAAAGCCGGCCGGCCAGGTGGCGGGGTAGTCGGGCGCCAGGAGCAGGGACAGGTCGACAAACCTCGGCTCGGCGGCCTGCACGGGCCTGAGCGAGCCGCCGACAGCGAAGATGGCAATTGCCATCGCGGAAGCGGCAAAAGAGAACAGCGGACGATGAGAACGTGGACGATGAGAACGTGGGCGGTGCGTGATTGAGCGCGACGTCACCGTGAGCCCCGTCAAGTAGGAGAAGGATGATGTGTGCGGTTTGGGCTGCGCCCTTTGGAGCTGCCGGTCACTTCACGTCTCAAGACCTTGGAAGTCGATACCACGACCGAAACGGAAACACGTGGCCCGAGCGCATCGTGGACGAGTGGTTCATCACACGCTCGTTTTCGGGTGTCCTCCGCCTGCGGCGGATGGCACCCAACCGGAGTACCTGGCGTGGACAAAGCTCTAATGCGGCACGATGCATCTTTTGAGGGAGCGAATGCCGGCCAAGGCGGCGGCCGGCAACCAAGATACTACCGGTTCGCATGTGCGGATTCCACAGTTTTCTGTCTTGCGAACCCATCGCAGGGGAGCCAATGACAAGCAGCATCTCCCAAAGGAGGGCGCGGCGCCAACACAAGGTTTCCAAAGCACGTGCGGCGAGGGCGATTGCCCGCACCGTTCGCGGTCATGGAACAGCGACCCGCACCGTGGCGATGCGCAATGTGCGTCGTGCGGAAGCTCGCTTGGGTGCATCGCGAAAGTAGGCGGCTTCGGCGCAGACGCGACGCCAAAGCAGACGCGGCGCCAAAAATGGTCCCAAAGCTCCGGCTGACTCTTGTAAAGAGCGCGGCGATGACGGATGGGGGTGGTTCGCACACCCGCCATCTCATTCCGGATTCTTCCGCCGCTGGGCGGTGACCGTCCCCTCGAAAACCCCCTTCACCGGCCGAATGACCCCCGGCTTAGGCCGACAAGCCTCATTCTAACACAATGCCATAGTGTCGTCAAGACCAATTCAGGTCAAAATGGGGTCGGCCGAATTTTTTTAAGGTGGCGAGTCCCTTTTTTCATACCCCAAAAAACCCCAAGAAACTCCAGGCAGGGGGCCCGGGAACCGACTCCACGAACTCTTCCGGGGCACAGATGAGGTGCCGGGGCGTCCGCGATCGGCCGTGCACGGGGTGGGGGCGGCGTCTATAATCGGGCTTTTCGGAGATGACAGGGACACTCGATGATCGTGGACGAACAACTTCAGCCGACCCAGGACCTCAACGTCCGCAGCACGGTTCCGCTGATTGCCCCGCGGGCGCTGCGTGCGGAGACCGAAATCTCTCTCAACGCCAACCGCACGGTTGTCGAATCGCGCGAGACGATCAAGAGAATTCTCAAGGGGGACGATCCCCGGCTGTTTGTCGTGGTCGGGCCGTGCTCGATCCACGATCCGCAGGGGGCGATGGAGTATGCCCAGCGACTTCGCGACTTGGCCAACCGGGTGGGCGACCGTCTGTTTCTCGTCATGCGGGTCTATTATGAGAAGCCGCGGACCACGCTCGGTTGGAAGGGACTGATCAACGATCCGCATTTGGACGGCACGTTCGATATTGCGGCCGGTCTGCGGCTGGCTCGCCGGATCCTGCTCGTCATTGCCGACATGGGGTTACCCGCGGCGACCGAAATGCTGGAGCCGATCACGCCGCAGTACATTGCGGACCTGATTACGCTCGCCTCGATTGGCGCTCGGACGACCGAATCGCCCACGCACCGCCAGATGGCCAGCGGCCTGTCGATGCCCGTCGGATACAAGAACGGCACGGACGGCAGCATGCAGGTGGCAATCGACGCGCTGCTTGCCGCCCGCAACTCGCACAGCTTCCTGGGGATCGATCCCGACGGCAAAACATGCATCGTCAACACGCAGGGAAATCCCTGGGGCCATGTGATTCTTCGCGGCGGCCGCTCGGGCCCAAATTATTCCGCGGAGCACCTCCAGAGCACGGCGGCCCGGCTGAAAGAGACGGGCCTTTCGCCAAACCTCGTCGTCGATTGCAGCCACGCCAACTCGAACAAGGACTATCGTTGTCAGAACGTCCCCTGGAACGACGTCATCAGCCAGCGGATCGCCGGAAATGCGACCATTGTCGGCTTGATGCTGGAGAGCAACCTCTTCCCCGACACGCAGAAGCTCACCGGAAACCGGGCCGATCTCAAGTACGGCGTCTCGATCACCGACGGCTGCATCGGCTGGGACGAGACCGAATCGCTGATCCTCGACGCCCACCGACGACTGGCGGATGCCGGAATCTAAGTCGATTTTGGGCCGCCAGGCTCGGGCCATCAGGGAGGTGACGGACGTTGCGCATCGGGTCAATTGAGATTAATTCTTCCACCGTCCAAGCCGCGCTTTCCGGATACAGTGATTGGCCGATGCGTGTGATCGCCCGCCGGCTGGGCGCTCCCTACACGTTGTGTGAGGTCCTGCTCGATAAGTTCGTCCTGGATCAGCACCTGCAGCGGGCCAACCGCCGGCAACTCAAGGTCACGGACGAGGAACATCCGGTCGGAGGCCAGTTGATGGGAGCCGACCCGGAACAGTTCGGGCCGGCGGCGCGGCGGCTGGTTGAGGCGGGTTTCGACGTTGTCGATATCAACTTCGGCTGCCCGGTCAAGAAAGTCCTCGGGCGCTTCCGCGGCGGGTATCTGCTGAGCCAGCCCAAAACGGCTCTCGAGATCGTCTCGCGCGTCCGGGACGTCCTTCCGCCCCAAATCCCCGTGACGGTCAAAATGCGCCGCGGACTCGACGATTCGCCGCAGAGCGCCGACAACTTTTACACGATCTTCGACGGAGTGTTTCGGATCGGTGCGGCCGCGGTTACGGTGCATGGGAGAACAGTCGTTCAACGCTATGTCGGCCCCAGCAACTGGGACGTTTTGGCGGAGGTCAAGCGGCACGCGGCTGACCGCACCGTGCTGGGCAGCGGAGATCTCTTCTCCGCGGAAAGCTGCGTCGAAATGATGAAGCACACCGGCGTGGACGGCGTCAGCATCGCCCGCGGCGCCATCGGCAATCCGTGGATCTTTCAACAAGTAAGGGATGCCGCCGCCGGAAGACCGGTTCGCTGGCCCGGCCTGTTCGAGCAGCGCGAAGTCCTGGCGGAGCATTTCCGGCTTTCGGAGGAGATGTACGGCGAGAAGCGAAGCTCGCGCGATGATGCGGAAGTTCGGCATCAAATACGCGCAGTTGCATCCCCGTCCCCCCGACGTCAAGCAGGCGTTCATCGCCGTGGCGCAGCCCCGGGACTGGCAATCCGTCCTAGACGCGCTGGTATGCCGAGGATCTCCCCGGGCGAACGCCGGCGGGGCAAGGGGAGCTTTCCGAGTGCGGAGTTGCCCCTCTCGAGAATCGCATGCTCGGACGAATAACGCATTGAAACGCCGCGTGAACAGGACTACACTCGCTGGGAGACTCCTCGCTTCGGCGCAATCATGAGCGATGCTTCGGTCAAGATCCTGCTGATCGAAAGCGATTCCCAGGAAGCCCGGCTGATCTGCGAGCTCCTGGCCAACGCCAAGCGGATCCGATTCGCGGTCGAGCGGGTCGATACTCTCTCAAACGGCTTGACGCGTCTCAAGAGCGGCGGAATCGACACGGTCCTGATTGACGTGACGGAAGCCGGATGCGACGCCACGGCGGCGGTGACGCAGGTCCGTGAGACCGCGCCGGAAGTGGCGGTTGTCGTGTTTTGCGATGTGGCGAACGAGGCCGTGGCGGCCCAGGCGGTGGTCGGCGGGGCGCAGGACTATCTCATCAAGGACGATCTGGAGGAGGGGATCCTCGAACACGCGGTCCGCTATGCACTGGGCCGCAAACGGGCCGACGACGAGCTGCGCCATTCCGAGGCCCGCTACCGTTCGCTGGTGGAGAGCCTGCCGCTCAATGTCTTCCGAAAGGATCTCGGAGGCCGGCTCGTTTACGCCAACCAGAATTATCAGCACGAGATCGGCCTGTCGTGGGATCAGCTTTGCGGAAAGACGGACTACGACCTCTTCCCGTCGCATCTCGCCGAAAAGTACCGCCGCGATGATGCGGCCGTCCTGGCGTCGCGGCGGGTCTTTGAGGACGTCGAGGAACATCGCCAGCCGAACGGCGAAACGATCTACGTGCAGGTCCTCAAGTCGCCCGTCTACGATGCGCACGGCCATGTCGTCGGCATTCAGGGGATGTTCTGGGACGTCTCGGCCCGCCGCCGGGCCGAAGAGGCGCTGCGGGCCAGCGACGCGCGCTTCCGCAGCCTGGTACGGTCGAACGTGATGGGCATTCTCATGGTGCACGTGGACGGATCGATCAGCGAGGCCAACGACGCGTTTCTCAGCCTGGTCGGCTACGACCGGCAAGACCTTGAAGCGGGCCGTCTGCGGTGGGACCGGCTGACGGCCCCCGAGTATGCCGCCGTTGGACCTGCGGGGCATCGACCAACTCACGACGACCGGCGACTGTGCCCCCTGGGAGAAGGAGTTGATTTGCAAGGACGGCCGCCGCGTGCACGTGCTCAGCGGTCTTGCCGTGCTCAGGGGGAGCCGCGACCGCTGCCTCTGCTTCGTAGTCGATATTTCGACGCAAAAGGAGGCCGAAGCGCAGCTCAAGGCGGCCAAAGAGGCGGCCGACCAGGCGAACCGGGCCAAAAGCGCCTTTGTCGCCAATATGAGCCACGAGATCCGCACGCCGATGAACGCCATCCTCGGCATGACCGAGCTGCTGCTGGACACGCCGGTCAACCCCGAGCAGCGGGATTATCTCACCGTCGTGCAAGAATCGGCCGAGTCGCTGCTGTCGCTCATCAACAACATCCTCGATTTCTCGAAGATCGAGGCGGGCAAGCTCGATATCGAGGCGATCGAGTTCGGGCTCCGAGATTCGATCGCCGGCATTCTCAAGTCGCTGGCCGTGTCGGCCCACAAACGGGGACTGGAGATCGTCCTGCGGGTCGATCCGGCGGTCCCCGATCGAGTCGTGGGCGACCCGACGCGGCTGCGGCAGGTCCTCGTCAACCTCGTCGGCAACGCGATCAAATTCACCGAACAGGGGGACGTCGTCGTCCGGGTCGCGGTCGATTCCCGCGAAGAACAGACCGTCTTGTTGCACGCGTCGGTCAGCGATACGGGGATCGGAATCCCGGCCGAGAAGCGCGACGCCGTCTTCCTTCCCTTCGAGCAGGTCGACGGGTCGCGGGCCCGCAAGTATGGGGGCACAGGCCTCGGATTGGCGATCTGCAGCAAGGTGGTCGAACTGATTGGGGGCCGCATTTGGTTCGAGGACAATCCGCGGGGCGGAACGACGTTTCACGCGACGGGGCGCTTCGGTATTCCTGCGGGAATTCCGGGCGCCGAGGCCGGCCTCCGCGCGTCGACCTGAGCGGCGTCAGGGTGCTCGTCGTTGACGACAACGCTTCCAGTCGCGCCGCCCTGGAAGAATGCCTGCGCGCCTGGGGCATGCTACCGTCGGCCGTGGCCGACGCCGGAACGCGATCCAGTTGATCGAGCAGATGTCCCCTACGGAAAAGCCCTTCGCCGTGGCGCTGGTCGACGCGCATATGCCCGGCTTCGACGGTTTTGCCCTCGTCCAACAGATCAACCGCGAGGAACCTTCCCGGGTCGACTCGTTCGTCATGCTGCTCGGTTCGGTCAATCGAGCCGCCGAGAGCGGCACGCTGCGACCAGGTCGGGGCCGCGGCGTATCTCGTCAAGCCGATCGACCATTCAGAGCTGTTCGACACTTTGCTGGCGCTTTTGTGCACCGACGAGACGGCTGCGGCCGTGGTGATTGCGGAAGCGGCGACCGCGGAGCCTGAATACCGCGTGACGGGCCTCAGCATCCTGCTGGCCGAAGACAGTCCGTTCAACCAGAAGTTGGCAGTGGGCGTTCTGGGAAAGCGGGGGCATCACGTGACCGTCGCCAACACGGGGCACGAGGCGGTCGCGCTGGCGGCGGCCCACGATTTCGATTTGATCTTCATGGATATTCAGATGCCGGAGATGGACGGCCTGGAAGCGACGCGTCGCATCCGATCGCACGAACCGGAGACGCGGCCGGCGCGTCCCCATCATCGCGATGACGGCTCAGGCCATGAAGGGAATGCGCGAGCGTTGCCTCTCGGTCGGCATGGACGATTATCTCGTCAAACCGGTTCGGGCCCGAGAGATTTACGACAAGGTCGAGGCGCTCTTTCCATCGCTGCGCCGCATCGCGGTTGGGGCCGCCAAGCGATTTGCAGGGGACGGCCTCCGGAAACGCTATCGATTGGGAGGCCGCGATGACGGCCGTCGCGGGCGACCGCCAGCTCTTGCAGGAGGTCGTCGAGGCGTTTCTCGAAGAGTGTCCGGAGTTACTGGACCAGGCGCGGGCCGCCGTGGCGGCGGCCGACGCGATCCTTTTGCGGCGCAGCGCCCATACGATCAAAGGCATCATGCTGACCCTCGGGCTGGAAATGCCCGGCGCGCTGGCCGCTGAATTGGAGGAAATGGGCCGCTCGAGCGACCTGTCCGCGGCCCCTCCCATCCTGTCCCGTCTCGAATCGCAGCTCGACGAAATCCTGCCCGAGGCAAAAGCCTTTGCCAGCACGGGTCGGACACGCTAGAACAAAGGCAATCGCCTCACCGTTTGGGGGCGTCATGGTCGCCGCTCTGAGCGGCCATGCGAGTGAATTTGGCCTGCGTCAACTGCCCACGCAAGCCGTGGGTTCGGGACCCACCGCGGTTCGCATTGGCTGTGGAGTAACGTGCGTATGGCAACGCTCTTGGTCGTCGATGATTCGGCGATGGACCGCCGCCTCGTCGGCGGAATTCTCGAAAAGAATCCCGACTGGAGCATCATCTATGCGGTCAACGGCAAGGAGGCCCTGGTCGAAGTCGAGAGGCACATCCCCGATCTCGTCCTGACCGACATGCAGATGCCGGAGATGAACGGGCTGGAGCTGGTGACGGCGATCAAGGAAGAGTATCCGCTCATTCCCGTGGTCCTGATGACAGCCCAGGGAAGCGAGGAGATTGCCGTCCAGGCGCCTGACAGGGTGCGGCCAGTTACGTCCCCAAGCGCCGGTTGGCCAGGATCTCCGGGAGACGGTCGAGCGCGTGCTCGGGACGGCCGACGTCGACCGGTCGGAATCGCGGTTGATGCACCGCGTCGCGAGGCAGCAGACGACGTTCGTCCTCGAGACCGATTCGTCTCTCGTCCCATCGGTCGTCAACTATATTCAGCAGGCGATGACACGGATGCGGTTCTGCGATGACACCGATTGCCTCCGCGTCGGCGTGGCACTGGAAGAGGCGCTCCTCAATTCGTATTACCACGGCAACCTGGAAATCAGCTCCGATCTCCGCGAGTCCGATCACAACGCCTACTATCAGCTTTCCAAGAAACGGTCGCAGGAAGCCCCCTACTGCAGTCGCAAAATCTACATCGAAAGCCTCCTGACGCCTGAGGAATGCCGATTCGTGATCCGCGACGAGGGTCCCGGCTTCGACCCCGCCCTTCTTCGCGATGCGACCGATCCAGCGAACCTCGAACGCCCCTGCGGACGCGGGCTCTTGTTGATCCGCACCTTCATGGATGAGGTCCATTACAACGACCGGGGCAACGAAGTGGTGCTGATCAAACGGCGCCGGCACGGCATGCCGTTTGGCGACGGTACCGAGGCGGCTTGAGCTGCGAAAAGTATTCCAATGCCGCTGCGCTTCGAGACTCCGCCGTTCGAGCCGCATCCGCTTTTGCGCAATCCCCACGCCCAAACCTTGGCGGGGACGTATCTGCGGGACCGGCGGTTTCCCTACCGGGCCGTCCACCACCGCGTTGTACTTCCCGACGGAGACACCGTCGTCCTCCACGACGATCTTCCTCCCGGATGGCTGGCCGGCGGCCGCGCCGCGCTGCTACTTCACGGTCTCGCGGGGTGCCACTCAGCGCCTACATGGTACGGATCGCCGGCAAGCTAAACGGGGCCGGCGTGCGGACGTTTCGCATGGACCTCCGCGGATGTGGAGCGGGCGAGGGGCTGGCTTCGCATCCCTACCACGCAGGCCGTTCCGACGACGCGATCGCGGCACTCCAGTTCGTGCAGAAACTTTGTCCCGATGCGCCGGTGACGCTCGTTGGATTCTCTCTTTCGGGGAATATCGTCCTCAAACTGCTCGGAGAAGCGCCGGACGACGTCCCGGCAAACGTCGAAAAAGCCGCTGCCGTCTGCCCGGCTGTCGATCTGGCCCGCTGCGCACGTTCGCTGGTAGGCCCGTTCCAGCGGCTGTATGACCGCCACTTTGTCCGCTTGTTGTGTCGGCAGGTCCGCTTGAATCGCCGATCGCGGTCCGACCTGGCCCCCATCAACGCGCCGCGCCGGCTGAAAACGCTGTTCGAATTCGACGATGCCTACACGGGGCCTGTTTGCGGATTCGGATCGGCGGACAACTATTACGCGACCAACAGCGCCGCACGCCACATCGAGCGGATCCGGCTTCCCACGCTCATCCTGGCTTCCCAGGATGATCCGCTCGTCCCGATCGCCTGCTTTGACGGCCTTCGGCTACCGCCACACGTGTTGCTGCGCATCACGAGGCATGGCGGCCATCTGGGATACATCGGCAAGCGCGGCATCGATCCCGACCGCCGCTGGATGGATTGGCGGATCGTGGACTGGACTACGACTGATTTGGCGCGGCACAACAGTCCAGAGAGTCAACTTACAGTTTTTTAAGGTTCACAAGATCAGCGGCGCGCCCCGCCTCCGGTTGACTAAAAATTCTCTCGTGCGGCCGGTAGACTAAAAAGGCGGGCATTACCCACCTGTTCCTCGTTCGGCGGCGGGCTTTCGACGGTCCTCCTGCCCGCGCACTTGCCAGCCAAACTCCGTTCCGTCTACGCTAAATCCTGATTCGGGTGCCAGGACTGAGTTATCCATCCGCTACCGGCGGACATTCAAAGCACGCCCACCCCCCAAAGCGGTCGGCGTGGCACCCAACAATCTGGCATAGACCGCATACGGACCGACCTTTGATTTCTGACCTCGGATGACTTCATGCAACTTCGAAGTGTTTTCAAGCGGTGCTTGGCGGTTGTCTTTCTGTTCGGCGGCCTGTCCGCCGGCGCGTTGGCGCAGGAGGGACCGGACAAATTCCCTCCCCCCATGTCGCCCGAGCAGTCCCGCGAGGCGATCCATGTTCCGAAAGGCCTGCGCGTCGAGCTGGTGGCGGCGGAGCCGCTGGTGATCTCGCCCGTGGCGATCGATTTCGGTCCCGATGGCAAACTGTGGGTCGCCGAAATGCTCGATTATCCGGCCGGCCTCAAGGGGGACTACCAGCCGGGCGGACGCGTCCGCCTGCTCGAAGACACCAACGGGGACGGCAAATATGACAAGTCGACCGTGTTTCTCGACAAGGTCCACTTCCCCAACGGCATCACGGCGTGGAAAAAAGGGGTGCTCATCTGTGCCGCCCCCGACATCATTTATGCGGAAGACACGAACGGGGATGGCAAGGCCGACGTGCGCGAAGTCGTCTTCACGGGGTTCGATTCGCGCAATTGGCAGGCGCGCGTCAATAGCCTGAGCTACGGCCTGGATAACTGGGTTCACGGCGCCAACGGGCTGATCGGCGGCACAATTCGCTGCCCGGCAAGGCCCGATTTCGTCGTAAAGCTCGGCATCCGCGACTTTCGGATGGATCCCGACAGGCATCTGTTCGAGCTGGAGACCGGCGGCGGCACGCAGCAGGGCCGCACCCGCGACGATTGGGGCAACTACTTTTCGAATCAGAACAGCGAGCTGTTGTTGAATGCGCCGCTGGCCGACCGGTACGTCAGCCGAAACCCGTACGTGGCCCCCCCGGAACCGATCGTGTTGGTTCCAAAGGAAGATCCGGACCATCTGTATCCGGCCAGTCGCACGCTGCGGCGATTCAATCACCCGGAGAGCGCCAACCGGGTGACGTCGGCCTGTAGTCCGGTGATCTATCGCGACGATCTGCTAGGACCCGAGTACCGGGGCAACGCCTTCATGTGCGAGCCGGTGCATAACCTCGTCACCCGGCGAATCCTCAAGCCGTTGGGGGCGACGTTTGCCGGCGTCCGCGCCCCACCGAGCAAAAATCGGAATTCCTGGCGTCGACCGACAATTGGTTCCGCCCCGTCGATTTGAAGAACGGCCCGGACGGCGCCCTGTGGGTGGTCGACATGTATCGCATGATCATCGAGCACCCGAAGTGGATCACGGCCGATCGGCTGGCTCGCATCAACGTCCGCGCAGGCGACACAATGGGACGCATCTATCGCGTCGTGCCCGAAAACCGTCCCGCCCGGCCAATTCCCCGTCTTGCCGCCAAGAATACCCAGGAACTGGTCGCCGCGCTCGACAGCCCTGGCGGATGGCAGCGCGACATGGTGCAGTTCATGCTCGTCGGACGGGGTGATCGAACCGCGATCCCGCCCCTCGTGCAGATGGCCACCGAATGTCCGCGTCCCGAAGCGCGCCTGCAGGCCTTGTGTACGCTGGACGGGCTCAAGGCCCTGACGCCCGCCATCCTGGCAAAATCGCCTGCGCGACCCGCATCCGGGAGTCCGGCGCAATGCGGTCCGCCTGTGCGAATCTTTCCTAAAGACGTCTCCCGAATTGGGCGAGGGGATTGCCGCGCTGGCCGACGATCCAGACGCCCAAGTCCGGTTGCAGGTCGCCTGTACCCTGGGAGAATGGGACGATCCTCGCGCCGGCGACGCGATTGGCCGGATCGCGCTGGCCAATCAGCAGGAGCCTTACATCTTTGCAGCCGCGATGAGCTCGGTCACTCGGAAGAATCTCGGACGGGTGGCGGCCGCGGTTGCCGGCTCCGACCCGGGAACCAACGCCCCGGCCCAGCTTTATCGCGACCTCCTCACCATGGCGACCGCTTATCACAATGACGGCGTTCTGACGGATTTCATTGCGTCGACGGCGCGACGCGGCGCGGGACCGTATCCGGCCTGGGAGCTTTCGGCCGTGGCCGCTCTGCTCGACGGCTTGGATCAGCAGAAGACGACCGTCTCGGCGCTCGGCCGACGCTTGGGCCAGCGTGGAGCGGCAACGATCGACCAACTTGCGCGGATGGCGGCGTACGCCCGCCAGGCGGCCGCCGATCCGGGCGCTCCTCTGGAAACGCGTTTGGCGGCCGTTCAGATTCTCGGCCGCAGCGGGAGCCGCGCGGACGATCAGGACATCGTCGTCTTGGGCGACCTGCTGTCGCCGCAAACGCCGGCCGTCTTGCAGGAGGGGGTCGTCCTGCGCTCGGCAAACTGCGGCAGCCCAAAGCCGCGGACGTCTTGCTGGCGCAGTGGAGAAGCGTCGGGCCGGCCCTGCGTTCGAGCATTCTCGACGTCCTCATTAGCCGGGATGAGTGGACGGCCGATCTCCTCGACCATGTGGAAAAAAAGCAGATCAACGTGCACGAGATTGACATTGGACGTCGACAGCAACTCGCGTCTCTCAAGAACCGGGCGCTGGCCGCTCGGGCGACCAAGCTGCTGGCCGCCTCGGTCGACAAAGACCGCGCGAAAGTGATCCAGCGGTATCACGCGGCCCTCTCGCTTCACGGCGACGCCCGACATGGCCGCCAGCTTTTCGAGAAGACGTGCACCGTCTGCCACCGGCTGAACGACGTCGGGCATTCGATCGGACCGGAGCTCGTTGCGCTCACCGACAAGTCCCCGCAGGCCCTCTTGGTCGCCATGCTCGATCCGAACCGCGCGGTCGAACAGAAGTACGTGGTCTACACGGCGGTGACCAACCAGGGGCGGCAATACACGGGAATTCTAGCGGCCGAAACGGGGAGCAGCATCACCCTCATGCAGCAGGAGAGCAAGCAGACCACCGTTCTGCGGGGCGAGCTGGAGGAGCTCAGCAGCGCGGGCAAGTCCCTCATGCCCGAAGGGCTCGAAAAGGATTTAAGCCGAAGGACGTGGCCGACATCATGGCCTACGTCGCGTCGACCGGTCCCAGCCGCAAGACGTTTCCGGGAAACCGGCCGACAATTGTCACCGTTTCACCCGACGGAACGCTGGAGCTCAACGCGACCAACTGCGAGATTTACGGCGATTCGCTCGCTTACCAGCCGTGGCGCAAATACCTCGGAGCCTGGCACAGCGCCGACGACAGGGCGGTCTGGACAGTCGACGTTCCCAAATCGGGCCTGTTCACCGTCAGCGTCCATTACTCGTGCCGCAACGATGCTGCTGGCAACCGGTTCTTGTTCGAATCGCAGGACCAGCGGATCACGTCCCGCGTGGAAGGGACCGGAAAGGCATGGGGGGTCTACTTTCCGGTTGAGATCGGCAAGATTCGGCTCAAGGAGGGGAGACAACGCCTCACTTTGAAGGCAGCCGAACCGTTCAAGGGAACCCTGGCCAACGTGCAATCGGTCCTGCTCATCCCGCCGCAGTGACGCGGATTTTGCGTTGTGTCATCGGCAGCAGTTCACGCCGCTGGCGGTGCTGCTTCGCTTGACCCGCGGTCCGATCAAGACCGGCTTCCGGCACAATGACAAAAAAAACGCCCTCCCCAGCCATGGGGCGTGGGAAGGGCATGTGATTGCGTGAAAGGGTTCTTAGTAGCCTTTTCCGCCTCCGTAACCACCGCGGTCGCGGCCACCGCCGCCACCGCCGCCATAACCGCCGCGGCCGCCGCCGCCGCCAGACCGTCCGCCGCCGCGCTCTTCGCGTGGCCGGGCTTCGTTGACGGTGAGCGCTCGCCCGCCCACCTCTTTGCCGTTCAAAGCGTTGATCGCGGCTCGTGCCTCTTCATCGCTGCCCATCTCGACAAAACCGAAACCCTTAGAGCGGCCTGTCTCGCGGTCCATGATGACTTGTGCCGACTGGACAGCTCCGTACTCTTCAAACAGTTCTTGCAGCTTGCTGTCGCTCGTGTCGTACGACAGGTTCCCAACGTACAATTTCTTACCCACTCAAGGCTCCTTCAGTAAAAACAGACAAGAATCGGTTGCGGCGGCTCTAGAATCGATGTCGAGAGTCCCAAACCTTCTGAGAGTCAACCTGGGCGCCGATGGGCTACGGTTCGTGCCAGGGACAATCCAGGAACCACGGAGCGTCGGTTGAACACCCACCACTATATTTGCACGATCGGCACTTCACAAGCAAGCTGAGAAAAAGCCTAACGGCCCGGGCTCGATCCGATCCCTTCGTCCGGTCGTCTCGTGAGACGCGTTGACTCAGCCAGCGGGATGTCTTTCGCGTTCGTGTTTGACGGCCTCGTCGAGCAGCGCACCGTCATCGTCGAGCAACCGCACAAGCGCCTCTCGGTCCAAGACAGCCGACTCGTGTCGCCGGGGCATTTTGCCATCCGCAATCTTATGTTCCGCAAAGGCAACCAATCGGGCAACGTGGCTGAAAATGTCCGCCAGAATGTGCTCGGCGTTGCGCGCTTCCGTTTGCCGCCTCAAGCAACTCAGAGATGCCCCGCGCGACGAGCTGTCGGACGAACAGAAGGGAAGCCATTCCGAAACTCGTTATCGTTCAGACCGTCAAAAATCGCCATGAGCTCGATGGATGTGCGGATCGGTGTTTTCCTTTTGACGTGGTGGCGTTCGTTTCCGGCTTCGCCGTAACCCGTGATTCGGCACATCGGGGCCGGACATCGGGGCCGGACATCGGGGCCGGACATCGGGGCCGGACATCGGGGCCGGACATCGGGGCCGGACATCGGGGTGACTTCGACCCGATCGAGACGTGCTCGGGCAGCCATCCGCAAGGTGTTCGATCGCCGTTACTCCCGGCCTTTTCCGTCCTGGTTAACCAGTCGGATGGGAGTTCTCCGGATTCGATCATTCATCCGTGGCGCGTTTCGCCGTTGCGGTCCTTAGATTGCCGACTGCTCGTCTGAAGGCTCCCTCGTCTCTGTGAACGGCTTCGGATCGAGAACATGCCCCGCCTTTTTGTCGGCACGCTTCGAACGTTTGTCCTCGGCCTTGCGCTCTTGTCATTCTCACGCTGGCGCTTCGCGAATGTGTTTCGTTGCTTTGCGATAACTCACTCCCTTTCAGTTCGAGACCCTTGATACCGGCGTCCACGCGATGGTCTCCACCTCTTCTGCTCGGCTTGTGGCTTTGCCGGTTCGGCGGCATCCAGCCGCGAAGAACGGTCGACGACGAGCGTCTTGCGGATCAAGCGTTCAATGGCCTTCAGATGCTGGCGTTCCTCTGGGTCGCATAACGAGACGGCGATTCCGGAGGCGCCCGCCCGGCCCGTTCGGCCAATTCGGTGTACGTACATTTCCGGCTCATGCGGAAGATCATAGTTGAAGACGTGCGAGATTCCTTCAACGTCGATTCCGCGTGCCGCCAGGTCGGTTGCGACAAGGATTCGCGTGCGGCGCGACTTGAAGTTTGCGAGCGCCCGCTGCCGAACCGATTGGCTTTTGTTGCCGTGGATGGCTTCGGACCGGATGCCCGACTGGGCGAGTTGTTTCACGACGCGGTCTGCACCGCGTTTTGTACGCGTGAACACAAGGGCGCGCTCGATCGATCGAGTTGCCAAAAGCTTTGCAAGTACATCCGTCTTTTGCTGCCGTGGAACGTGGCAGATCGACTGGTCAATCAGCTCGGTCGTCGCCTTGATGGGATCGATCTGAACGCGTGCCGGCTTTTGCAGCATCGAGTTTGCGAGGCAGACGATCGATTCGGGCAGCGTTGCGGAAAGGAAGATCGTTTGCCGCCGTACGGGCAACTTCGCGAGCACGCGGCGAAGGTCCGGCAGAAAGCCCATATCGAGCATGCGGTCCGCCTCGTCGAGAACGAAAATCTCGACGCCGCCGAGATCGACGAACCCTTGATTCATCAGGTCGACGAGGCGTCCCGGCGTCGCGACGAGAACGTCAACGCCCTGTCGCAGCGCCGCGCGTTTGCGGGGACTGGCCGACTCCTCCGAAAATGGTCGCAAAACGCAGGTGCAAATGGCGGCCGTAGGATTGGAAGCTTTCGCCGATTTGCGATGCCAGCTCACGCGTTGGAGACAGGACCAAGGCACGGATGGCAGGGCGACGGCCTCGCGCGGCGGGCGGCACGGCCGTCAACCGATCGAGGATAGGCAGCGCAAAGGCGGCTGTTTTGCCTGTCCCGGTCTCGGCGCTGCCCAGCAGGTCTCGTCCGGCGAGCAAAAGCGGGATCGCGGCGGATTGAATCGGGGTCGGTACAAGGTATCCTTCGGCCTCAATGGCGCGCAGCAGGGGCTCGGAAAGTCCGAGTTCAGGGAAAGACATTCGGGGTCCTACGAAGTGACGTGCAGCACAGGACCAAATGTGAGAAACGCGCGTTGCATTTTTCAGAGAACCATTGGACCTGACAGTGTTCCAATGGGCAACGGCCGAGTGGAATACACGTGAGCAAACTATAGCAGGTTTGCCGCGCTGAGTCAAAGGTGACCTCCGACGCGGGTGCCGGCCGTTCTTGCGCCTGTGGATCGTTGCCTTGAAGCACGGCGCAGATTGAGATACAATAATTGGACTTACAAATATTGTATCTCTGATTCGGGACGGCGCGCGCCGCTCGAATTGAACGGCGGAGGATGGGACGATGCCTGATTTCCGGATTACGCGGAAAGATTTTCTTGGGGACCGCCAAGGTCGAACGTTCGCGGACGTGCTGAACGACCCGGAGCAGCCGTTCGATCAAGTCCTCGAATTCTTCAACGATCAACAACGTCAACGAAGAATGGAGGAATCGGAAATCCATCACAACCGTCCGGCCTTAGCCGGCGTCGTGCGCGACCTGGAGGCGCTCAAGCCGGTCGATCGATTCCTCGGCACCGAGCATCCTCGGCGGACAAAACGCTTGAGGCAGGTCGTCGGCGTGGTGGTCCGGATGATCATGGAGGGCCGCGGGTGGCGAAAGACCGGCCGCAAGGGCTCTTTGGGCGTCCGAGCCGCCGTGGCCGGCCGCACGAGCAGGCCCGGGACCTACCACAATACGGGAGGTCTGGCGTTTTGGTTTCTCCGTGCCGAGCGCTATGAACGTCCGGAAGGAATGCCGTTTCACTCGGTCCGCCAGCGTCGCCTGGCACACGATTCGGCTCCGCCTGGTCAATCGCGTTCTTCAACGCGAAAGCCTCGAACCGGGAAGCCGGTCACTGGACGCAACGCGGGGTCGAACCGCCCTCAGCGGCCCGCGGATGGGCAGGGCCGATGAAACCGTACCGAGTCTGGATCCGACCAAGCGGCGATTTTTGCCGCGTACGCGTCGACGGCGCAAAATGCGCGACGCTTGCTTAACGTGCTCAGCCAATCGTTCGTCTTCAAGACGTTCGATCCGATGACGGAGGAGGACAATTCGACCTTCTGCAGTTTTCTGGTTCCCTATAATCCACCCCTCTCCCGGTCCGCGTTTGCAAAAATGCTCACGGCCATTCCCGAAATTCGGCTGATGTCGGACCCGGCATAGCCAATGGCGGTGACAATGCGACCGCCGAGACGCAGCCGGGCACCAGATGCACCATGGGGCACCGTCGGCCCGAATGCCCCTGCTCAGGCTGCTTCCCAGCAGCCTGACTCCATTTCACCCCCACGGTAACCACAGGAAAACCGGTTACCCAATCCGATTGCACAACTGCCGGCTAATTCCACGCCGTGAGCAATCGACGTGCAAAGGGACACAGGCGGCTCCCCGACGCTGTTGCCGGTCCTGGCATTTCGCTGCTTCGGGTCCCCACGCGTTCAATGCGCTGGCGTCGTCTTTCCTCCGCTCTGAGCCGCTCGAAGGTTCCGTTTCTACGAACCGTTCCGCGAGTTGAAGCACGGCAAGACCGAGGCGGTCGCGGACATGCGAAGGGACCTGTATGCTTTGGTGCCAGCAATGTCGACAGCCACCGGCACACTGGGAACGCCATGTCCACCGTGCGGTCCACGACTTCTTCGGGAGAGCTGGCGTCATGGTGGGCCGTCGATGATGATGTCAATCGGCGAGTCACGCGGTGATCGACCGCATGTTTTTCTCGAATCGAGAGGACCGTGGTGAAGCGACTTGCAATCTTTGCAGCCGTGGCTTTGGCGGCCGCGACGACGACGTCTGCGCAAGTTCCAAAAATCCACGGTCTGCGCAGCCAACCGAAAAAGCAAATTCCCCACGGCCAGGATCGCCCGCCGGGCCCCCCGCTTTCGCCGGCGGAAGCCATGGGGAGAATGCAGGTCCCTGAAGGCTTTCAGGTCGAATTAGTTGCTTCGGAGCCGGATATCGTCAACCCGGTCGCAATGACCTTCGATGAGCGCGGGCGCATTTGGATCACGGAGAGTCTCGAGTATCCGCGGAAGTCGGCCGGAGTGGGCCGGGACCGGATCAAGGTCCTGGAGGACACCGACGGCGATGGGAAGGCTGACAAGTTCACGGTCTTTGCCGAGGGCCTGAACATTCCGTCGGGAATCGCGGTCGGGCATGGCGGAGTATGGGTCGCCAACTCGCCTGATCTTCTTTTCTTGCAGGACACCGACGGCGATGGAAGAGCTGACCGGCGGGAGGTCGTCGTCACCGGCTTTGGGCGACGCGACACGCACGAATTGCCCAACTCGCTGAACTGGGGGCCGGACGGGTGGCTCTACGGCCTCAACGGAGTGTTTAATCAGAGCCACGTGCGGACAGGGAACAAAGATTTCAAGTTCACCTGTGCCATGTTCCGCATTCACCCGCGGACGCGCGAGTTTCAGCTCTTCTGCGAGGGGACGAGCAACCCGTGGGGCATCGCCTGGGACGACCTCGGCAGCGCATTTGTCAGTGCGTGCGTGATCGACCATCTTTGGCATCTGGTCGAGACGGGCTATTACCACCGGCAGGGAGGGCCGTATCCCCCCTTCACTTGGAAAATCGGTTCGATTGTCGACCACAAGCACCAAAAAGCCGCCTATGCCGGCCTGCATTATTTTGACAGCGACGCCTATCCGCCCGAGTACCGCGCGAAGCTCTACATGGGCAACATCCACGGCGGCTGCGTGAATGTCGACGTCTTGTCTCGCGAAGGTTCGACGTACTCGGCCCAGCCGGCACCCGACTTCCTGACCGCAAACGACGCCTGGTTCATGCCCGTCTCGCAAAAGACGGGACCCGACGGGTGTCTGTACATCCTCGACTGGTACGACCGCTATCACTGCTACCAGGACGCCGAACGCGATCCGCGGGGGATCGATCGACTCAAGGGGCGGCTGTATCGCATCCGCTACAAGCAGGCGCCGCGCGTCTGGGGATTCGACCTCGCAAAAGAGACCGACGACGCCCTTTTGGCGCGTCTGGAAACGGCGCCTAACGACTACTACCGCACGACAATCGTGCGGCTCTTGAGCGAGCGCCGCGACCCCCAGACCCGGCCCAAGCTGGAGAAGATGGTCTTGGACCAGAAGCTGGCCTTGAAAGTACGCATCCGCGCGCTCTGGGCGCTCATCGGCTCCGATTCGTTGGACGACGCGTTCCTTCAAACCCTGCTGTGGCACCCCGAACCGGCGTTCCGAGCTTGGGGCGTGCGGGCGGCGGGAAACATCGGGCGGAATTCTGAAGCCGTGCGGCGCAAAGTGGTCGAGGCCGCGGGTGATCCGTCTCCGGACGTGCGGCTCCAGGCAGCCATCGCCGCGCGGAAGGTCGATGGGATCGATCCGGTTCCCGTTCTCATCGACGTGCTGGCGCATTCCGGGGACGACCGCCTGATTCCGCACATCGTGTGGAATAACCTCCAACCGTTGATGGAGCAGCAAGGAGGCGCGATTGCGCAGGCGCTGGCCGCCGCGCCCGAGTTCGACGGCAATCCGTCGTTCGGCGAGCTCTTGTCGCGCGACGTTCGAGCGGATGCTTGCCGCCCGAACCGTCGATCGCGGGGCGCTGCGGGCGCTGCTGCTGCGGGCGGTTCAAGCCAAGCGTCCCGACGCCGCGCGGCGGTGTCTGCAAATGCTTGCCGCGCGAGTTCAAGACCGGGAGCTTGCCGGCGGCCGGCTCGAATCGGTGCGGGACGCGCTGCGACCGGTGTTGGAGGCGGCTCTTTCAGGCCGGCACGACGGGCCCCTTTTCGTCGATGTCGCCCTGTTGGCGGCCAGTTGGAAAGAGCCCGCGGGACTCGAGGCCGCTCGGGCTCTCCTTGCCGATTCGTCGGTCCCCGAACGGCGGAGAATTGCCGCCCTGGACGCACTCATCGCGGCCAACGACGCCTCTGTTCTCGCGCAGGCGGAAGCCACTCTTGCCGCCCGGCAAAAGATCTCCCCTCGCTTTCGCAGCCGCGTAATCGCCGCTCTAGGCCGGTTCGATTCTCCGCGTGTAGCGGACATCGTCCTGGCCCATTACAGCACCCTGGAGCCGGCCGTGCAGCCAGTTGCCGTCGAGCTTTTGACGCAGCGGGTCGGGTGGAGCAAAAAGCTTTTGGCATCCATCGGCAACGGGAAAATTCCGGCCCATGCGCTGAACCTGTCGCAGGTCCGAAAGCTTTTGGCTTCCGGCGACAAGGATCTGGCCGAGCAGGTCCGGGCAAAATGGGGGACCGTCCGCGACCAGCGCAATCCAGCAGCGCGAGCAAATCATCACGCAAATGCGGAAGCTCGTTCGGGCCAATCACGGAGACGCCGCCCAGGGGGAAAAGGTCTTCCGGCGGGTCTGCGCCCAGTGCCACAAGATTCATGGCGAAGGGGTCGACGTCGGACCGGACCTGACGCTCAACGGGCGCAGCTCGATCGATCAGCTATTATCAAACGTCTTCGATCCTAGCCTGGTGATCGGAGCGGCCTACCGGGCCGTCATCGTCGTCACCAAGGAGGGCCGCGTGCTCACAGGGTTGGTCGTCGAGGACAGCCCAAGCCGAATCGTACTGAAAATTCAGGGCGGCAAGATCGAGACGATCCCCCGCGACGACGTCGATTCCTTCAAGGTCAGCAACGTGTCGCTCATGCCGGAGCAGCTTGAGAACCAATTGAAGCCCCAAGAGATCGTCGACCTGTTCACATTTCTGTCGTACGACAAGCACCCCAGCGATCCCACGGCCCGTCGATTGCCGGGATTGCGCTAACGAAACGATCGCGAATGGCAAGCGGGCAGCTTGCCCTGCCAAGCCGCTCGTTGACGCCGGTTTTCGCCAGCTATATCCTGAAAAATCGTCGTTCCATTCGCAATTCGCGGAAAGTTCGCGTTCGATGCCGGCTTACTCTTGAGGGATCTTTCATGCAGCCGAACAGGCGTCACCGTAGTTTTGCGGCGTGTGCCGCCGCTGCGGCAATTCTTACAGGCATGCTCTGCGCGCAGGTCGTGCCGCCAGCGCAGGCGATGTGAAGCGGATCATCATCCTCGAGAACGGAAATTCCCCGTTCTGGGACGCGGCCCGTGCCGGCCTGCAAGACGCGGCCAAAGAGCTCAAGCTCAAGCAGGCCGGGTTGCGAGCCACATTGGAAGTGAACGACGGCACCCCGAGCGGGCAGCTCGAAAAGCTGCAGCAATTCAACAGCCAGTCGGATATCGTCGGCGTTGGCGTCTCGGCGCTCGATGCCGACAATGTTGCGGTCGTCGAAGAGCTGCGCAAGCTGCAAAAGAAAGGGGTCCAAGTCGTGACGGTTGATTCGGACGTCGGCCGTGAGAAATTCCGCGATTGCCGCTTCGCCTTCATCGGCACCGACAACCGCGTCGGCGGACGCGAGCTGGGGGCCTGTGCGAAAGGGTTGCGCCCGGCCGGCGGCGGTTATGTGACGTTCGTGGGGCGGACGGGGGCGCAAAACGCGATCGAGCGAATCGAGGGCTTTAAGGAGGGGGCTGGTTCAAGGTTCCATTCGCTCGATAGCATGGCCGACGACACCGATCGAAACCGCGCACGCGACAACGTGCGGAACGCCATCCAGAACCACAAGGACAAGCTGAAGGTTCTGGTCGGCATTTGGTCCTACAACGCGCCGGCCATTGCCGACGTCGTCAAAGAACTCGGCCAGCGGTCAGGACTTTACGATCGTCGTGTTCGATGCCGAGCCGATCGCCATTCAGCAAATCGCCGCCGGATACATCGACGCGATGGTGGTCCAAAACCCGTATGAAATGGGCTACCAGAGCGTCCGCCTGATGAAGGCGCTCCATGAGAGCGACCGGAAAACCGTGCACGAGATGCTTCCCCACCACGGACAGCCGGACGGGGATTTGTACGACACGGGGCTCAAGATCGTCGTGCCCAACGGCCAATCGCCGCTGACGCGCGAGTTATTCGGTGCGAAAACCGAGTTCCTGACGCTCGACGCGTTCAAACAGTGGCTCGCCCGTTACAGTCTCGAAGGGTCATAGGCGACGATGGTCGATCTTCCAGTGGCCGATCGTGACCCGTTCCGCTTTCTGCGCCGCCACGAGCCGAGTCTGATTCATCGCCATCGTGCTGGTCATTGCACTGACGGCGATCTTCGATTCGCAGCACAACTATTTCAACGACCCGTGGACGAGCTGCGTCCAGATCGCCCGGCAAGCCTCGCTGCTGGGGATCTTCGCGCTGGGCTCCGCGATCGTCATTATTGCGGGCGGGATCGACCTGTCGTCCGGTTCCGTGATCTGCTTCAGCGGCACGATCTGCGCGACGTTGCTGCTGGTTTTGGCGCCGGAGCAAATGCAGAGCCGCGACGCGCCGATCGACCTGTCGATCGTTGCCGTCGCCATCGCGGGGACTTTGATCGTGGGACTGCTGATCGGCAGCCTGCACGCGTGGCTGATCACCGTCGTCGGCCTTCCCCCCTTCGTGGCGACGCTGGCGACGCTGGTCGGGCTGAGAAGCTTCGCCCGCGCAATCTGCGAAAACGTCACCGAGACGGCGATCGGCGGGCGCAGCACGCAGATCCAGATCTTCGACGCTCGTTTTCGCTATCTGGCCACGTCGGTCTGGATCCCGGCCGCCCTGTTCCTGGCCCTGTCGGTCGTTGCCTGGGTGGTTTTGAGCAAAACGGTCCTCGGTCGGCATCTGTATGCGCTCGGGGGTAACGAGGAGGCAGCCCGCCTGAGCGGAGTGCGCATCGATCGGATGAAATGGTTCGCCTATTGCGCAAGTGCCGTCCTCTCTTCGATCGCCGGCATCCTTTACATCTGCGAGGTGAGCGTCGCCGAGCCGCAGACCCTGGGCCGCGGTTACGAGCTCAATTCGATCGCGGCGGCCGTCGTCGGCGGATGCAGCCTGCAAGGGGGCGTGGGAACGGTGCCGGGAACCGTGCTGGGGGCGCTCTTTCTGCGGATTGTGATCGACGGCGTCGCCAAGATCATCAAGACAGGGGCCGACGTCTACGAAGGGCTGATCGTGGGTGTCGTCGTGGTCTTTGCGGTCGCGTTCAGTCAGACCGAGGGGCGGCGGCAGCGGACGCCGTTCTTCGCCGGGGGGCTGGGCCTTGTCGCCGCCGTCAACCTGTCGCTGATGGCCGGGGCGATGGCCCTCCTGGTCGGTCCGACGCTGCTGGAGGGCAAGACGTCGCTGGAAGGACCCTTTCTTGGATTATGGGCCGCCGCGTCGGTCTTCGCGCTTCTCATGTTGCTGCGAAGCGACCTCCGCGGTCTCCATCGCCGCCTGGCGGCCGTCGGCCTGGCGATCGGCGTGTCGGCGCTGTTTTTCGGCCTGGATCGCGGCGTGCCGGCGTATCGATTGCACGCGGCGATGTCCGTCGTGCGATCGCTCGGCGGAAAAATGACGACGGATCCGACAGACGGTGCATCCGTCGACCTGAGCGGAACTGACCTCGATGACGATTCCCTCAAGCAGGTCGTTGACCGCCTGCGTTCTCTTCCGAACGTCAGCGATCTGTCGCTCGCCCGGACGAGAATCACGGACCGAGGGATGGCATCGATCCGGCGCGCTCACGACGCTGAAACACCTCGATTTATCGGGAACAAAGGTCTCGCGCGCTGAGAAAACAATCCTTGGACGTTCGCTGCCGGACGTGGAGATCGTCGACTGAAACAGCCCACGATCCGCGATTCATCCGGCGCGTTTCGCATTTTGCTCATTGATTCGTGATATGAATTCGGCAATCCCGCTCATCTCCGTCGAGAACATCACCAAGCGATTTCCGGGCGTTACCGCGCTTGACGGGGTGACGTTCGACGTGCGGGCCGGCGAATTTCACTCGGTCGTGGGAGAGAACGGGGCGGGCAAAAGCACGCTGATGAAGATTCTCTCCGGCGTCATCACCGATTACGACGGAACGTTGCGGATCGCCGGAGAGGTCGTCGGCTTCGCGAGCACGCGCAAGGCCGAAGCCGCCGGGATTTCGATCATCCACCAGGAACTGAACCTTGTGGAGGACCTCTCGGCGGCGGCGAACGTTTTTCTCGGCCGCGAAAAGCGGACCGCTTTGGGCCTGCTCGACGACCGGGCCATGCAGCGGGCGGCCGCCGCGCTCTTCGGCGAACTGGAGTGCCAAATCCGGCCCGAGCAGCCGGTGCGAACGCTCCGCGTCGGCGACCAGCAGCTTGTGGAGATCGCCAAGGCCCTCTCGCAGGACGCTTCGATCCTCATCATGGACGAGCCGACCAGCGCGCTTGCCGAATCGGAAGTCGAGCGGCTGTTCCGCATCATCGACCGGCTGTTGGCGCGGGGCGTCACGATCGTCTACATCTCGCACAAGCTGGATGAGGTCTTTCGCCGCTCGGATCGGATCACCGTCCTGCGCGACGGGCGGCACGTCAAAACGCTGGACCGCTCGGCAACGAACCCGCGTGAGATCACGCACCTGATGGTCGGGCGGGAGATCGAGAATATCAACCTGGCAGAGAACCGCTCGCCCGGCGAAGTCGTGTTGGAAGTCGCGGGGCTTTCCCTGCCCTGGACGGGACACGCACGGGCCTGGCGGCTCCGCGACATCAATTTCGCGCTCCGGCGGGGCGAGGTGCTGGGCGTGGCCGGCCTGATGGGAGCCGGGCGCACCGAGCTTATGGAATGCCTGTTCGGCACGTCGCCGGAGCCTCCCCTTGGGCGGATCGTGCTTGAAGGACGCGAAGTGCGTTTCGCCTCGCCGGCCGACGCCAAGCGGGCCGGCGTGGCGCTTGTGACGGAGGACCGCAAGCGTTTGGGCCTCTTTCCGCAAATGAACGTCCGCGAGAACATCACGATCTGCATGCTTGATGAGACGGCCTCGGCGGGCGTGATCGCCGGCCGAAAGGAACGCCGGGCCGCTCGCGACTCGATCGATCTCTTGTCCATCAAGACTTCGGGGACCGAAGTGCCGATCACCGGCCTGAGCGGCGGAAATCAGCAGAAGTCGATCATCGCGCGGTGGCTGCGCACGCGTCCGAAGGTGCTGCTCTTGGACGATCCGACCCGCGGCGTCGACGTCGGCGCCAAGGCCGAGCTGTATCGCGTCATTGACCGCCTGTGCCGCGACGGTCTGGGAATCCTCGTCACTTCGAGCGAGCTGCCGGAATTGATCGCGCTGTGCGACCGAATTCTGGTCTTGTGCGAAGGACGCTTAACCGGGTCCTTTACGCCGCGGCCAATTCAGCGAGCAGGCGCTGATGGAAGCGGCGACGCAGCGAAAGGAGGAAGGTTGAAGGAAAAGTGGCCCTGGTTCGGGCTTTTTTCATCCTTCATCCTTTGTTCTATTTCTGCCTTGCGACGCTGAGCAGGAGCGATCGCTGATAGTCCTGAAAGCTGACTTTCTTGAGGTCGGTGCGCATCAGGAGACCGTCCCATTGGCGGATCAGCTCGCGGTCTCTTTCGCTGAGGTCCCAGTAGATGCGATGCCTGGCTCGCACCTGGACGGCGTTTGCGTCGCCGAACATGACTTCCACCGGAATGAGCTGGGCCTGCCGCAGAGCGGAATCCAGCTTGATCCGCTGTTCGGGCAGAGTTTTACCCGGGTTCAAAACATAATTCAGGCGAATGATCCAGTCGGCATAGTTCAAGTACGCCTCTCCGTGAGCGGGGGTAGGCGGCGAGGCGCACAGGACTTGATAATGAAAATACTTGCTTTTGAGTTCGAGCAGCGGACCACGGCTCGTCTGTGAGATGGCCTCCTCGAACTGCGGATGGAACTGAAAGAGGATCGCATCGGCCATGGCCTGTGCATCGGGCTTGCCGGAAGCGCGGAGCGTTTTCACATGGTCAGCCAACGCCTGGCGTCCGATTTGCAACATCCGGTTGATCTCGTCGACGTGCACCTGAGTTGCGCGACGCTGCTGCGTGTTGAGCAGGATAAATCGATCGTGTGACGGGTCGAAGACGACCAACTCGGAAAGATCCTGGATGAAGTCGTAGGTCTTGCCGGCGTGAAACAACGTGACGCTGCGAGTCAACTCCTGCGTCTCTCGTCGCGTCACCGCCTCGACCGTGGTGTCGACGTGGAAGTCCTGGGCAACGGCGGTCGCCGCCGAAAACAGTCCCGTTCCGATCACAACCGCTGCGATCACAACGAGCGCTCCGATTCGGGTCGCTGCCATGAGTGTCTTTCCTTTTGACCGGGCGCCTCGCAGGGGGCGAACTGCAGTCCGCGCGGCCGGCGCGCTGCAAAGCGCCGATTGTCGGATCGGGTGGGAACATGGAAGAGAGAGAGGTGAGGGGCGGAGATTAATCCCCGAACCGCGTGCCGACAAGGCCGCGCGGCCGAAAGTGGGGGCCTAAACAGCCCGTGGCGCTCGCCGACTTCAAAGACCGGCAGAAGCTGCCGAACGACGGGCGGAGAGAAGGCGGGCGAACTCGTCCCCATAAGCAAACAGGGCCGGGCGCGCCTCCCGTGTGAACGAAGACGATTCGCGCCTCGGCGGCAAACTTCCGCCGACGCACGTCGTCCATGAGGGCGGCCATCGCCTTGCCCGTGTAGACGGGATCGAGAAGCACCGCTTCCGTCCGAGCCAATAGCGAGATCGCCTCCAGGCATCCCGCCGAGAGCTGGCCGTAGCCGGGGGCGATGTGATCGAACGTCACATCGATGTCCCCGGACGACAGCCGCGTCGGCAGACCAAGCATTGCGGCCGTCTTGTTGGCGATATCGGCCATGTCGGCCCGCGTGTCCCATTCCCAATGGACGTAGGCGACGTTTCGCACGGGGAAGTCGTAACCCAGCGCCCGCGCAGCCGAGGGTCAGGCCCGCGCCGGTCGAGCCGGCCGATGAAACGTAAATCGCGTCGGGGACGAAACCGAGCGCAGTGAGACTGCTCGACGATCTCGGCCAGACACTCGACGTAGCTGACGGCGGCCAGCGGCGTCACGACGTGGCGGTTCCAGCGGAAGACCTTGCGGCCCTGCGACTGGAACCGTTCGGCGACCTCGGCGATTCGCCGTTCCAGCGCCTCGCCGAAAGCGACGTCCACGAATTCATAGCTGGCCCCGACCAGATGATCCAGAAGAAGATTTCCCTGAAGGGGAATTGGTTCGTCACCCGGTTTTCCACGCGTCAGGACAAGATGGCAGTCGATGCCGGCTTTCGCGCAGGCGGCTGCCGTCTGGCGGCAGTTGTTGCTCTGCACGCCGCCGCCCCAGACGAAAAGGTCCGCACCCTGCCGCTGCGCCTCGGCCAAGATGAACTCGTTGTGCCGCGCCTTGTTGCCGCCGAACACCAGGCCCGTGCAATCGTCGCGCTTGATAGAAATCGAAGGCCCGCCAACAGCCGCCGAGAACCGGGGGAGCGGTTCCAAGGGCGTCGGCCGATGCGCGAGCGGATAACGGGGAAGCTCCTGGATGCGGGCGCACAACTGGGCCGGGTTCACGTCGGCCGAATCCATTCGATGAGACGCTTCCATAACGAAACACGTCAACAAACGGACGGCATGATCTCGATGGTCACAATCTCCGGGGGCTTAGGCCCCCGGCTCGCTACGGCCGCGGGACCAGCCAGATGTTCTTGTAACGGACCGGGTTGCCGTGATCCTGCAGGAAGATCGGACCGGCATGTTCATCGGAGCGGTGTCCTCCCGGCGTCGGGTGTTTGAGCTCGAGGTTGTAATGAACCGTCACGCCGTTGTGCCGAATGGTGACAATGGCGTTCTCCCTCTTCACCTTTTCGTTGGGGCTAAAACGTGCGGCCCGGAACTCGATGTCGTAGGTCTGCCACGAGAGGGGGGGCAGGCACATGTTCACGAGGGGACGAGCTTGCTGGTAGATTCCGCCGCACTCGTTGTCCAAACCTTCCAGGCCGAACGAGTCGAGCACCTGGACTTCGTACTGGTCCTCGAGATAAACGCCGCTGTTGCCGCGCCCCTGGCCGCGAGCCGTCGGCATGAAGGGGGTGCGGAACTCAATGTGCAGCAGAAAACTCTCGAATTTGTCCTTCGTAATCGCCGGCACGCCGAGGAGGTGCCCGTCCTCGATCTTGCCGACCGTCCAGGCGCCCGTGTTCGTCCCGTCGAAGAGGACAATCGCACCTGGCGGCGGAGTCGCGCCGAGCGTTGGCGAAGTCCGTTCGATTTTCTTTAGCGCGAAGCGGACGCCGTTCTCGGCCGTGCCGCTGAAGAGGCCGTCTTTAATCGTTCCGTGAAAGTTTTTGCCTTTGAAGTGGGCGATCCCCTCTCGGGTTTCTCCTGTGAGGCGTACCTTGGATTTTCCGTCCCAACCCGCACCGGGCAGCCCGTGGGTGTAAAGAACGGCGTCGAACTTTCCGTCGCCCAGCGCAATGACCTGGGCGCCGACCTTGGCGTTGACCCCAATCTGGCCGACGTATTCGCCCTGCACGGCGAAGTCAGGGCCGGCGTCCTTCGGATGCAAATACGCGTGGCCGTGGGCTGCGTAAGCCGGGCGGACAAATAACAACGTCAACAGAGCGAGTCCGATCGTCGCTTGCGGGCAAAGCTTCATGGTGGGCCTCGATGATGCTGTGAGTCATGACCAAGCGGAACGTGCAGCGCAAATCGCCGTGTAGGTTACGCTTCCGCGTCACTCCTTTTCAACCGGAAGAGCGAAAAGCCACTTTCGCTGCGCGGGGCGGCACGCCAAAATCATGATGCTGAAGTCTAACCTGCGAGGAATTCCCATGACGTCGCGAGCCGCTGGCGAACACCGTTACGAAAAGCTGACCTGGCCCGAGATCAACGACGCGGTCGAGCTCAAAAAAGTTTGCATCGTCCCGTGCGGGGCGGTCGAGCAGCACGGGCCGCACTTGCCGCTCGATGTCGATCTGATGTGTCCGACCGGAATCGCCAACGGCGCCGGCCGACAAATCCCGGAAAAAATCCTCGTCCTCCCCGTGATCGCCTACGGCTACACCGGGCATGTGATGGACTTCCCCGGCACGATCAACACACATTATGAAACGTTCATCCGGCAGGTGCTCGACGTGACGAAGTCGCTGGCCTATCACGGATTCAAAAGGATCATCCTTTTAAACGGCCATGGCTCGAACATGCCGAACCTCGACCTGGCGGCCCGCCGCACCAATCTCGAGACCGACGCCGACTGCGTGTTGATCGGCTGGTGGAACCTGCTGACGGTCGACAAATCGTTTATGCCGAGTTGGCGGGAAAGCAAGTTTCCCGGCGGCTGCTCTCACGCCTGCGAGCTGGAGACGTCGCTTTACCTGTATCTCGATGAAGCGGGCGTCCGCAAAGACAAGATCAAAAGCGGCACGATCTCGATCAACGAGGAGGACAACCCGTTCAATTGGGTCGACCTGTTCGGCGCCGGTCCGGGCACGCTCATCTCCTGGACCAGCAGCTATTCAGAGACCGGGGTGCTCGGCGACGCGGCGAAGGCGACGAAGGAGAAGGGCGAACGGGCCTACCACGAGGCGGTCAAGCAGCTTTGCCGCTTCGTCGAGTATTTCCAATCCCGGCCGCGCGACAAACGCCACCGCGAACAGCGCACGCCGCCGTCGATGCCCATTCCGTGGGGACAGCGGGACGAGGTGCCGTAAAGAGCCATTCATCGTGGTGGGTCCCGACGCTGGACGCACCCGACGTTCATTCTTCCTCTTGCCTGAGCTTGGCCAGAATGGCGAAATCTTCCAACGTGGACGTGTCACCGACCTGTTCGCGGCCGGCGGCGATGTCGCGCAAGAGCCGCCGCATGATCTTGCCGCTGCGCGTCTTGGGGAGGGAATTGGTGAAACGGATCGCGTCGGGCGTGGCGACGGAGCCGATTTGCTTGCGGACGTGGTGTTTGAGCTCGTCCTTCAGCTCGTCCGAGCCGCCTGACACCTTGAGCGTCACAAAGCAGCAGATTCCCTCCCCCTTGAGTTCGTGGGGATAGCCGACGACGGCCGCTTCGGCCACTTTGCTGTGCGAGACGAGGGCGCTCTCGATCTCCATGGTGCTCAGGCGATGGCCGGCCACGTTCAACACGTCGTCGACGCGACCCATCACCCAGTAATAGCCGTCCTCGTCGTGCCGTGCGCCGTCGCCGGCGAAATAGCAGCCCTTGATCTCGCTGAAATAGCCTTTGAGAAACCGGTCGTGATCGCCGTAGAGGGTCCGCAGCATCGAGGGCCACGGCTGGCGCATCACCAGGAAGCCTCCCTGGTTGGCGGGAAGGCTTACGCCGGACTTGGTGACGATGTCCGGCACAACGCCCGGCAGCGGCTTCGTGCAGCTTCCCGGCTTGGTCGCGGTGACGCCCGGGAGCGGGCTGATCATGATGGCGCCCGTTTCGGTCTGCCACCAGGTGTCGACGATCGGGCACCGCTCCTGGCCGATGACCCGGTGATACCACATCCAGGCTTCGGGATTGATCGGCTCGCCGACCGAGCCCAGGAGCCGCAGGCTCGACAGGTCGTACTTTTCGGGCCATTTGTCACCCCACTTGATGAACGCGCGGATCGCGGTGGGGGCCGTGTAGAGGATGGTGACCTGGTACTTCTCGATGATTTGCCAGAAGCGGCCCTCGTCCGGCCAGTTGGGGGCTCCTTCGTACATGACGACGGTCGCACCGTTGGCCAGCGGGCCATAGACGATGTAGCTGTGCCCCGTCACCCAGCCCACGTCGGCCGTGCACCAGTACGTGTCATGGTCCTTGAGATCGAAGACCCACTGCGATGTCATCATGGTGCCGAGGAGATACCCGGCCGTCGTGTGCAGCACGCCCTTGGGTTTTCCCGTGCTGCCGGAGGTGTAAAGGATATACAGCGGATGTTCGGCGTCGAGCTCGACAGGGTCGCATTCGGCCGACGTCGACGACATCAGGTCGTGCCACCAGTAATCGCGGTCGGGAACCATTGTGACGGGCGAGCCGGTGCGCCGGACGACGACGACCTTCTCGATGGTGGACGATTTCGGCAGGCTTTCGTCAACGGTCTGTTTGAGAGGAACTTCCTTGCCGCGGCGCCAACCGCCATCGGCGGTGATCACGAGTCGCGACTTGGCGTCGTTGTTGCGGTCGGCGATGGCATCGGCGCTGAAACCGCCGAAGATGATCGAATGCGTGGCGCCGATCCGCGCAGGCCAGCATGGCGATGACGAGCTCGGGGACCATCGGCATATAAAGGGTGACGCGGTCGCCCGTTTTAATCCCCAGTTTTTTCAAGACATTGGCGAATCGGCAGACCTCCCGGTGCAGGTCTTGATACCGCAGCACGCGCGAGTCGCCCGGCTCGCCCTCCCAGATGATGGCGGCCTTGTTTCTCCGCCACGTCGACAGGTGCCGGTCGAGGCAGTTGTACGACGCATTGATCTTCCCGCCGACGAACCACTTGGTGTTGGGCATGGCTCCGTCGAGGACCTTGTCCCACTTGCGGAACCAGTGCAGGTTGGCGGCCATTTCGCCCCAGAAGCCGGCCGGGTCGTCCTTGGCCCGGTGCCACATCCGGTTGTATTCGTCCTCGCTCTTAATGTTGGCTTGGGCGCGGAACTCCGCCGGCGGCGGAAAGACGCGGGACTCCTGCAATACGCTGGTAATGTTTTCGCCCGAAACGGATGTCATTTCTGGTCTCTCCGCTGTTTGCTTCGATCGGCAACCTGCGTGGAAGAAGAAGAGGAAAGCGCGTCTTCGATGGCGGCGTCCAACGATCCCTCGGCATCGAAGTTCCAACGGATTCGGCCGTCGGTTCCGACGACCCACACCTGGGGGATCATTTGCGTTCCGAGCGCGCTGAGAGTGTCCGAGGCCCCATATCCGCAGGGCCACGAAATCTTCGCGTCCTTCAAAAACCGCTTCATCTCCTGCATTTCCGTTCCTGGATCGCCCGTCAGGCCGATGAAGACGACGCCCCGATCGTGAAACGTGTCGTAGGCGGTCACCAGGTGAGGGGCCTCGGCCAGGCAGGGACCGCACCATTCGGCCCACGCGTCCACGACCAGCACCTTTCCCTTCAGGCTCGCTGGCGAGGGCCCCGGCCCATTCAGCCATCCCTCGACGCGGACCGGCGGCATCGGCGCGCCTGCGCCGAATCCGCCGCGCGGCTCCGTCTCCTTGCGCATCAGCAGGGCGAAACAAATGCTCAAAATGGCAACCGCGACGGCGACCAATAACAGGGTGATGAAACTGCGGTTTTTCAGCTGCCGCGTATGAGACATCAGAACCGGCTCCCTCGTAGGCTACAGCCGATAAATCGATTCAAACTTCGCCTTAAGATGCGACACCAGCGGAAGGTGGGAGAGCGGCGCGCCGGTGATCCGCTCAACCAGCCGACTCGGCACGAACTGCCGTCCGAAGCGATGGACGTTGACATTCAGCCACTCTCGCAACGGCGTAAATTCCCCCGTCGCAAAGAGCGCGTCGAGATCGCCGAGCGATCGGCGGGCCGCCTCGAACAATTGGGCCGCATACATGTTGCCCAGCGCATACGTCGGAAAATAGCCCAGGAGGCCGCCGCTCCAATGGATGTCCTGCAAACAACCCTGGGCGTCATTGGGCGGAGTGATTCCCAGCGACTCGGTGTAGGCGGCGTTCCAGACGGCCGGGACGTCGGCCGGCGGCAGGTCGCCGGCAATCAGCCGCTGCTCCAATTCAAAGCGAATCATAATGTGCAGATTGTACGTGACTTCGTCCGCTTCAACACGGATGAAAGAGGGACGCACATCGTTGACGGCCGCATAAAAGTCTTCCCTCCCCACCCCGTTGAGCGCTTCCGGAAAAGTCGATTGCGCCTGCGGGTAGAAATGGGTCCAGAACGCGCGGCTGCGGCCGACGAAGTTTTCCCACATCCGCGATTGGGACTCGTGAACGCCCAGCGACGCGGCGTCGCCGATCGGCGTTCCGAAGGCGGTCCGATCGAGGCCCTGCTCATAGATGCCGTGTCCCGCCTCGTGCAGCACGCCGAAAAACGCGCCGGAAAATGCCGCTCGTCGTAGCGGGTCGTTAGCCGGCAATCCCCCGGGCCGATTCCCGTGCAAAACGGGTGTGGCGATTCGTCCAGGCGTCCTTCGTCGAAGCGGAATCCGATCGCGGCCGCCGCGGCCCGCGCAAGGAGCGCTGCCCATCCTTGGGATAGCGGCGGGAGAGAATTGAGACATTCGGCCGCGTCGAGGAATTTCGGATCGCCTGCACCAGCGGCACCAGGTCTTTCCGCAGACCGGCGAAGACCTGGGCGACGTCGGCGGTCTTGGCGCCCGGCTCGTAATCGTCCAGCAAGGCGTCATAGGGGACGCCGTCGCCGTGGCCGAGGGCGGCCGCCTCCTCGCGCTTCAAGGCGACGATCCGCTCGAGCCAGGGACGGAACGTCTCAAAGTGCGAATTCTTTCGCGCCTCGACCCAATTGTGTTGGGCCAGCGACGTCACGCGGGAGATTTCTTCGACGAGCCGGGTGGGCAGCTTGGTGGCGCGGTCGTGACGCCGCCGCGCCTCGCGGAGATTCGCGCGCCGCGGGCCGTCCGGTTCGCCCAGGTCGCCGTGCTCGTCCAACTCGCCGATCAACTCGCCCAAACGGGGTGAGGTCATGCGCTCGTGGACCATTCCGGCCAACAGGCTGAGCTGCTCAGCTCGATGCGCGGCCCCGCCGGGGGGCAGGTAGGTCTGCTCGTCCCACGAAAGTTGGCTGGAGCAGGAAGCCAGGAGCGTCGCCTTGCGCCAATGCTCCAGCAGTTCTTCGTAAAGCTCGTTGGTCGACGCCATTGCCCCCTCCTCGTCACCCCCAGCACTTTCGCAACAATAATCTTGCGGTCGCACCGCAAGTCGTGGGGCCAACTGCCAGCTTGCCCTTGATTTCTGTGCAGCAGTGGGCGCAGTCCAGCTTCTCTTGGTTCACCTCGACGCATTTCGTGGCAAGCTGGCAACTTGCCTTACAGTTCGGCCTCGAGGCGCTCCGGCGTCGCCTCGGCCGGGATCGCCGGCGCCATCGATCGCGTTGTGCGCCGCCGCGCCGCAATCCATTCCAATCCCATCGGCACGACCGAGATCAGGACGATGGCCACCATGACCAAATGAAAATTCGTTTTGATCATGCGGATGTTGCCAAAGTAGTAACCTCCCAGCAAAAAGACCGACACCCACGCCGCCCCTCCAACACAGTTAAACTGCCAGAACCGACCGTAACCCATTCGCGCAATGCCGGCCACAAACGGGGCGAACGTCCGTACGATGGGAATGAACCGCGCCAGCACGATCGTTTTGCCCCCGTGGCGCTCGTAAAACTCGTGGGTGCGAACGAGATATTTCTTATTCAGCAGCCGGGAATTCTCGTAGTGAAAGACCTTGGGGCCCAGGAGCGCTCCCGCCGTGTAATTGACGGCGTCGCCGGCGATTGCCGCCACGATCAGGAGGCCGACCGAGAAGGGCAGGTCGAGTTGAGACCCTTCGCGCGCGGCCACCGCGCCGAAGGCGAACAGGAGAGAGTCGCCCGGAAGGATCGGAGTGACGACCAATCCCGTCTCGCAGAAGATCACGGCGAACATGATCACATACAGCCACGGGCCGAAGCTCTCGGCCAGCTCGGGCAGCTTCGTATCGAGGTGCAGACAGAAATTTATGAAGTGCCAGAGAAGGCTCATTTCAGACCGGATCCCCTGGGGTGTTGGGTGGCGGGCTCCTCGCCTTGCGATGGCCCCGACAGGCAACGGCTACAAAGCACCGGGCCGTTCGCTTGAGGCGGATGCCCCACCATCCCGCGTGGCAGCCGCTCAATCCGTAACGGCGCTGCCGATCTTATAGAGCGGCAAAAACCGATAATACACTTCCAGACACAGCGTGCTCAACGCGGTCGCATAGATTCGCCCGCCGTACTTCGCCCACGGACTAATGGGATCCCAGCTCCCGGCAAACTCTCCGGCGGTTTGCTGCTCCGAGATCAGAATCTCCCGCACGGCCTCGTTCCACGACTGCCATCCGGCCCCGCCGTATTGGTACATGGCGACCGTGCCGTAGTACCAGAAATACTCGTTGAACTGGGACCGTTTGGGCAAACGGGACAGCAGGTAGTCGGCGGCCTCTTGGGAGGCGGCATTGTTCCGTCGTAGGCCGAGCATCTGTTTGCAAAACAGCGCTTCGGCCGTCATGGAAGGGGTCGGGGACTCTTCTTCTCGATAGGCCGCCAGTCCGCCGTGGTCGCCCAGGCTCCGCTCTTTGAGGAAGCCGACCATCCTCGATTTGGCTTCCGGCGGAATCGTGACGCCGGCGATTTCGGCACTTTTCAGGGCCATCAATTGCCAGCCGAACATGCTAATGTCGCTCTTTTGACCCTTCACGTACCGCCATCCGCCGTCCGGGTTCTGATTTTCGAGGATGTACCGGACGGCACGCGCCAGCGGATCGCGGAGCATTGTGTTGGATGTCGGATCGTTCTGCATACCGTAGGCCTCAGCGACGGCGTAGGTCGCGATCCCGTGGCAATACATCGTGGCGAAGTGGCCGGCCCCGAACCCCAAGTTCCCGTCCGGCCGCTGCTGGCCGATGAGCCAGCGCAAGGCGCGATCGACGTTGTCCGCGTACTGCCCCTCTTCGTGCGTATAACCCGCTCCGAGAAACGTGAGGATCGCCAGCGCCGTCACTCCGCTATCGGCGTCGCGGCCGGCATAATCGCGGTCGACGCCGTTCTCGTCGACTTTCACCTGGCCGGCGCCGAAGGCCTTGGCCTCCCAGGAGCCGTTTCGATTTTGCACGCTGGCCAGCCAATGCAGGCTCGCCTCGACGGCCCGCTCGGATTGGTCGTTCCCGCCGAACTGCCGCGCGTTGGCCTTGCGGTTGGAGAGCTTACGCAGGCGGTAGGTGGGGGCGATGCCGGCGCTGCGCCGCACGATGAGCGGCACGGCGCCCGGATTCTGAATTTCCGGCGCCGGCGGCCGCGGGTCGGCAGACTGATAGTTCCCCGCCGGCGGCGAATTCGGCGGCGGGCCCGATCCTCCTGAGTCCAGGTCACTCGCCCGCAGGCGGTCGACGTTGGCCATCCAACGGCCCTCCGGGATGCGGGCATCGACCGGATCGCGAGCCAGGGATGCGGCAGCTCCTGTCGACGGTTTTCGCAATGGAAGCGACTCTGGAGAGGGAATGGCCGTCGGCGCCGGGAGAGCCTTGCCGCGAATCGGCTCATCCGATTGGCTGGGGACGGCCGTCGGCTGCGGCACTGTCGGCTGCGGCGCTGGCGCCACGGGGAGCGACGCGACGTCCTGCGGCAATCCCGCCTCACGATTTTGTGCGCCGTTCCCAGGTTCCAAGCCCTGTCGCTCGACATTGAGATCCGCGGTGGGAGCGGTGGCCACCTCGCGCTGTGGCAACGTCGGCAAACGAGGCTCGGGCCGCGGCCTCGATGCCGTTTTCGGCGTCTCGACCTCGGGGGTTTGCGCCGAGCGCTGAATCGGGGCAGCCTCTGCTGAGGCCGGTGTGCGAGGGGGTTGCTGAGTCTCGGGTAGACTTGCCAGGTCCGGCGGCTTGAGGTCCGCCGACTGCGGCCGTTCTTCGATCCGATCGACGTTCCGGGGCGCTGCCGTCGTCGGCTCCTGGGGCTGGGGTCCCATCAATTTCGTGGTATTGACTGGGGGAAGACGGTCCCAGACCGCCGCCTTTGCACCGTCGAGTTTTCCGTCCCGTGCTTCGCGGCCCGCTTTTTCGGAAACGCTGTGGATCACAACCCGGTGTTCTTCCTCCCGGCCCTTTGCATCGTCGCCGGCGCCTCCGCCCGGTATGCCGGGAGGTATGGGGACCGCGACAAAGCTGACCAAGAACGCGAAGTGCAGCATCAAGGAAAAGAGGAGCGCCTTGCCGGTCACGCGGTGATCGCCCCACCGCGTGAGGAACATCGTCACCAAGTGAACCGAAGCGAACAGGAACGCGCAGATCAACAGACCCCAGAGAACCTCCTTCGGTTCCAGGCGGTTTCCCTGCAGGAATCGATGGATGACGTCGGCGACCTGCTTCATCGACGGGCCTCGGCTTTGAGTCGGACGGGAAGCGACACGGAGTTGATCTTCGCCCGGTCACACGCCGCCAAGACGTCCACCACGTTCTGATACCGCCCCTCCGCCTCCCCGCGAATCAACACCGCCTGATCGGCGTAGTTTTTTTTGGCGGCGGTCAGGGCGGCCTCCAGCTCGCCGAGCTTCCGCGGTTTCCCATTGAGAGTGATCTGCCCGTTGGCCGCCACATTGACCACCATCTCGTCCGGCAAGGCCGTGAGCGGCTTGGCGTTGGACGCCGTGGCGAGCTGCACGTCGAACTTCCGCTCGGCATCGTCATCGGCGGCAAAACGCGTCGCCAGCATCAGAAATAGCAGCAGGTTAAAGACGATGTCGACCAGCGGCGTGAGGTTGATATGAGGCTCCTCCACCGGGTCCGTTTTGAACGGCATCGCCGCACTCCAAAAAACGCGAATCCGCAACCAGAACTATATCGGATGAGGGTCAAATCCGTATATGGCGGTTCGAGTGGTGAGCGGTGAGCGGTGAGAAAAGACGCGGGCACGCTTTGCCTTCGTTCCGGCTCGCCGCTCGCCAATCGTCCCTCACCCCTCTTCGGGCGGCACCGTCTGTTCCGTCGCCTGTTGCAGGCCGGCGGCCACGGCCGGAAGGATTCCCATTCGGGTGTAGATCGGCCGGATAAACTGTCTCAAGACGGGAAGCTGTTGGGCGAAAGCGACCGCGCCCAAAATGCAGCACACTCCGCCGATCCGCAGCGTATTGGAGGCGCCACCGCGGAGGCCAGGCTGCCGGCCACCAGGCTCCCCAAGGGGGACATACCCAGGAAGGCCGTCGTATAGAGGCTCATCACGCGGCCGCGTTGCCGTTCCTCGACGATCGTTTGCAAAATCGTGTTGCACGAGGCCAACTGCACGATCACGGCAAATCCCATTACGGCCAGGAACGCCATCGAAAGCGACACGTCCCGCGAGAATGAAAAGGCAATCAGGCCAATCCCGAACGTGGCGGTCATGGCGGCGATCCACCGTCCCAGCCCGACGACCGTGCGGCGCGACGCCAGGTACAGGCTTCCCGCCAAGGCGCCGACGCCCGAGGATCCAACCAGAAGGCCGTATGTCCTCGGGCCGCCGTGCAGGATTTGGCCCGCGAAGATCGGCATGAGAACGACGTAGGGCATCCCCACCAGGCCAATCAATGCGACCAGCAAGAGCAGCGCGCAGGACCGGAGGAAAGCCGAACGCGTAACGAAAGCCCTCCCGCAGGCCCTGCAAGACGGAGCTGGGCAGCTCATCTCGGGACTTGCGGGGAATTCTCATCGCCAACAGCGCGGCGATGACGCCCAGAAAACTGATCCCGTTGAGCAAAAAGCAAGTCGCCTCGCCGACCACGCTGATCACAATGCCGGCGATCGACGGCCCGATCAAGCGGGCCCCGTTGACCATCGACGAATTGAGCGCGATGGCATTGGCCAGGTCTTCGCTCGTATCGAGCATTTCGGTCATGAACGCCTGGCGCGTGGGCATGTCGAAGGCATTCACGGAGCCCAAAAACAGGCTCAAAACGATGAGCTGCCAGACGGTGATCAGGCCCGCAATCGTCAATATCCACAACAGGAAGGCCTGCAGCATCGAGAGGGTCTGCGTGGCGATGACGATGCGGTGCCGATGCCAGCGGTCGCTATAGACGCCGGCAAACGGACCCAAGAGCAGAACGGGGATCTGCCCGGCAAAACCGGTGACGCCCAAGAGCAGGGCCGAGTCCTGGCCGTGTTCCTGGGTCAGCCGGTAGACCAGCCACGTCATGGCCGTCTGCTGCATCCAGGTGCCCAAGAGCGAAACGCTCTGCCCGGCAAAGAAGAGCCGAAAGTTCCGATGGGCCAGCGAGCGGCCGATCTCGCGGAGCCGGCTCCCTTGCGGGGAAGGGGCCGTTGCGTTCGTTGCGCCCGATTTGGCGTCGCTCATTCCGCCTCATTCGTAACGCAGAGCGTCGATCGGATCGAGGCGGGACGCCTTCCAGGCCGGATAGTAGCCGAAGATGATGCCGACACTGGCGGAGACCACCACGGCCGCAATGACGGCCGGCAGCGACGTCTCGGTGGGCCAATGCAGGAATTGCTGCACAAAGATCGAGCAAGTCCGTCCCATCACGATGCCCACGGCGCCGCCAATCAGGCAGAGAACGACCGCTTCGACGAGAAACTGCCGCAGGATGTTGGCGGCCCGCGCTCCGACGGCCATCCGCAATCCAATCTCCCGCGTCCGCTCGGTCACGGAGACGAGCATGATATTCATAATGCCCACGCCCCCCACGACGAGCGAGATGAGGGCCACGCACAACAGGAGTTTTCCCATGAGTTGGGACGTGGATGACAAGGCATTGGTCATCTCGGTCATGTCGCGGAGGTTGAAGTCGTCGGTCTGCCCCCCATGGATCCGGTGTCGCTCGCGGAGCAAGTCGGTGATCTGAGCGATCGCCTGGGGGATCTCCTCGGTCGAGGCGGCCTTTGCCAGGATCTGGTCCACGTTAATGAAGCGGACCGGCTGTGGGGTGTCGGCCGTCTGGTTGGCAGCCGGCACCGGATAGATTCCCGTCGTGCCGGGATACAGGTTGCTCAGCGTGTTGACGGTCGTGGCCGTCGGGTCGGTCGACGCGACCGTGGTGCTGCTTTGATTGACGTTCGTCAGCGTGCTGCCGCTGACGCGGTATTTGATCGTCGTCCAGGGCGCCAGCACGATGTCGTCCTGGTCCATCCCCACCATGTTGGCGCCTTTTCGCGACAGGACGCCGACGACCTTGAAGGCGACGTTCTGCATGCGAATCTCCTTCCCGATCGGCGACTCGCCGCCAAACAACTCCCGCACGATCGTCTCGCCGATCACGCACACCTTGGTCGAGTTGCGCACGTCCTGGTCGGTGAACATGTCGCCAAGGTCCATGTCCCGCCAGTCGCGCACCTCGAGAAAGGCGGGGGAAGTTCCCTGGATGTAGCTGGGCACCCAGTTCTTGTGGCCGTACACAACCTGCGTGCGGGCGCGGACGATGGGGGCCACATCGACGACCGCCGGACACTGGCGGAGGATTTCGACGCCGTCCTCGGGGGTCAAGGTCAGCACGCTCCCCGAACCGAAGAGAGACGCCGCCGCTGGAGGCCGCCCCGGGCTGCACCAACAGGATGTTGGCCCCCATGCTGGCGATCGTCTGCTGCAGCGCATCTTTGGAACCTTGTCCGATCTCCATCATGGCGATGACGGCGGCCACGCCGATCAGGATGCCCAACGTCGTCAGGGCCGACCGCGTCTTGTTGCGGGTGAGCGCCTTCAAGGCGACGGTCAGGGATCGTGGCAAGAGGTGGCCGACCGAGGAGCGAGGAACGGGATGCGAGGGATGAGCAGCGACAGATGAGGGCAGTCGCTCGGCAGCGACGCTCGTTTCGGGCAAAGCGACCAGAGCGGTCGCAGCAGAGGAACCGCCGCCATTCCCGGAGAAAGCCGAAGAATCCCGCTGCTGCGGCCTCGGGTTGCCGTTCCGAAAGCCCGACCGGAAACCGGGGCTTATTCGCCGACAGGCGGTCCGCGATCGGGTCGTCACCGCTTCGGGCTCCTCTCGACCCGTCGTCCTCGATTCGGCCGTCGCGGATGCGAATGATCCGCTGCGCATGCTGGGCGACTGCCAGGTCGTGCGTCACCAGGATGATCGTGATCCCGCCGGCGTTCAGTTCCTGGAACATGCGGAGGATCTCTTCGCTGGTCCGCGAGTCGAGATTTCCGGTCGGTTCGTCGGCGAGCACGAGCGGCGGACGATTGATCAGCGAGCGGGCGATGGCGACGCGCTGCTGCTGTCCGCCGGACATCTGGCTCGGCTCATGATGCATCCGATCGCCGAGTCCCACGTTCTCCAGCAAGTCTCGGCCCCGACCGTTCGCGTCCCGATCGGCGATTTTCGTAGCCGCATAGGTGAGCGGCATGATCACGTTGTCGAGGGCGTTCGTCCGAGGCAGCAGGTTGAAACTCTGGAAGACAAAGCCGATTTTTTGGTTGCGCAAGAGCGCTCGCTGGTCGGGCGTGTATTGCGAAATCTCCTCCCCCTGAAACCAATAGCGTCCCGAGGAGGGCCGGTCCAAGCAGCCCAGGAGGTTCATCAGCGTCGTTTTGCCCGAGCCGGACGTCCCCATCAGGGCGACCATTTCCCCCTGCTGGATCTCGAGCGAGACCCCCCGCAGCACGGGGACCTCGATCTCGCCCATGTGGTAGGTCTTGGTGATTTCCTCGAGCCGAATCAGTTCCATCGGAATAGGTCCAAAGTCCAACGTCCAAAGTCCAACGTCCAGCAAATGGGCCGGTTCTTAATTTGCCGACCTGGGACCTTGGACTTTGAACCGTGGACCATTTTCATTGCCCCTTCTGTGCTCCCTTGCGGCTGGCGCCGCGGAAGAACGATGGCAGGAACGGGTTCTTGGTGGCTGCGCCCTCTTCGTGTCGCTGTTCTCCGACAACGATTTGCGTCCCTTCCTTCAGATCGCCGGAGACGATCTCCATTCGCGTTCCGTCGGACAACCCGGTCTGCACGGGGACCGGCCGGACAAAGCCCTCCTCTTCCACCCAAACGGAGGGGCCCTCGCGCTTGGAGTGGTCGTGCTTCTTCGCACCCTGCCCATCCTTGGCCGCATCGCGCCGGCGTGTCGACTGGATAAAGGCGTCGCGCGCTTCGGCCACGACCTGCGACGTTTGCGGCCGCCAGCGCAAGGCGGCGGTCGGCACCAGGAGCACGTTGTCGCGGTGGGCGATCTCGAATTGCACGTTGGCCGTCAGGTAGGGAAGAAGTTGTCCGTTGGAATTGTCCGTGTTCACGACGACGGTGTAAGTCACCACGTTCTGCGTCATTGTCGCGTTGAGGCGAATCTGCGAGACGACGCCGTGAAACGTCTTGTGCGGATAAGCATCCACGGTGAATTTCGCCGTCTGATCGGGATGGATCTGCCCGATGTCGGCTTCGTTCACCGACGCCCAAAGCTGGAGCCGCGTCAGGTCCTTGGCAATCAGGAAAAGACTGGGGGCGTTCAGGCTGGAGACGACGGTCTGGCCGACGTTCACCCGGCGATCGACGATCACCCCTTTAACGGGCGCCTTGATCGTGGTGTAGGCCAGGTTCGTCTGCGCCTGCTCCAAGTTGGCCTTCGCCTGCTCCACCGCCGCCTTGGCGGCCTCCACCGCCGGCGTGGCTGTTTGCAGGTCGGCATCGGCCGCGTCGTAGTCCGCTTGGGTCATCACGTTGCTCTTGCGCAATGATTGGGCGCGGTCCCAGTTCCGTTTGCTCAGTTCGAGCTTGGTTTTTGACTGGGCCAGCATGGCCATCGCGTTATCGAGACTCGCCTGCGACTGATGCACCTGCGTCAGGTAAATCGCGTCATCGATCTTCGCCAGGACGGTCCCCACGTCGACGGGTGTGCCGTAATCGACCGCTTTGCTCGAGTCCCGGGGATCTGTGCCGAACGACTTGATCATCCCGGCGACCTGCGCGCCAATGTCGACCACCTCTTCCGGCTCGATCGTTGCCGTCGAGCTGATTGTCGCTTGCAAGTCTCCGCGCTCGACGGCGACCGTGCGAAAAGAACTCGGCTGCTCGGCCTGCTCATAGAGATACCAAGCCGCGCCCCCGCCGCCGAGGCCCGCCAGGCTCAACAAAACGACCAGCGATCGTATCATGGCTGATTAGTCTCCCTCTATCGTGGCTTACCATTTTCCGTCTGACGACCCGGACTGGCAAGGCCAGCTTCACGAACAGCGCCCCGGCCCGATCAGCAGCCGGTCAAGGAACCTTTAGGCTTCCTGAAGAGCCTGTTTCTCCTGTTGGAGTTTGAGCCAGCGCCTCCGGCGAATCCAGTAAAACCGCACGGGCAGGAAGAGATCCACGACTTCGTCCGAGATCAACAGGCCGCCAAGGACGGGCAGCGCCATGGGAGCCAGGATCTCCCCGCCGACTCCCTGGGCGAAAACCATTGGAAAAATCGCCATGATGGCGACACCTTCCGTGAGCAACTTGGGACGCAGCCGGTGGACGGCCCCCTCGATCACCGCCTCCCGCAGCTCGGCCAGCGATTTCACGTTCTCCAGGCCGCCTCGTTTGGCGATCGCCTCGCGAAGGTACACGAGCATGATAATGCCCGTCTCCGTCGCCATTCCGAAACAGGCGATAAAGCCGACCCAGACGGCCACGCTGAAATCGAGCGGCGGAGCGCTCCAGCCGGAGAGCACCTTGGGAAACAGGTACATGAAAAACGCTCCGCCGGCGAGCGCTTCGGGCACGGCCAGCATCATCAGGCCGGCATCCGCCAGGTCATGATAGGTGAGATACAAGATCACGAAGATCAGCGCGATCACGATGGGAAAGACGAACCGCAGCGTCCGGGCGGCCTGGACCTGGTGCTCGAACTCGCCGCTCCACTCGATGTGCACGCCTTCGGGAAGCGGAAATATCTCTGCCACCGTCCGCTGCGCCTCGTCGACGAAGCCGACGATGTCGCGGCCGCGGACGTTCAGCGTCACATAGTTGAGCAGGCGGCCGTTCTCGCTCTTGATCATCGCCGGCCCTTCCACAATGCGGACGTCCGCCACGGCCGAAAGCGGGATCAGGTGGCTCCCGCGCTTCGCGTGGCGTGGCTCGGCGACATGAGGCGCGCCTCCCGTCGGAGGCTCGGCGGCCGCTCCTGTCGCTATGCCCGGCGAGGCGGAGGTCATTGCCGCCGGAATCGCCATCGAACCCGAGGCCCGTCCTGCGACGCTGGGACTGATCAGCAGCCGACGAACGGCGTCTTCATCGTCCCGCTGCGACCGGACATATCGGATGCGGACCGGAAACCGATCGCGCTTTTCGACCGTGAACGTGACCGCCTTGCCCCCCAGCGCCATTTCGATCTCGTTCTGGACATCCTCAACCGTGATTCCGTAGCGGGCCGCGTTTTCCCGGTTGATGTCGATCTGCAAATACCCTTTGCCCATGATCGGAGCCGCGACGACGTCTCGAGCGCCCGAAAGAGGTTTGAGGGCCGCTTCGATCGCCTTCGAGACGCCGTCGATCGTCTCCAGGTCGGGGCCGAAAACCTTGACGCCGATGTCGGTCCGCACTCCGGTCGAAAGCATCTCGATCCGGTTGATGATCGGCTGAGTGAAGATGTTGCTCCAACCGGGGACCTGCAGCACGCGGCCCATTTCATCGTCCACCAGGTCGCCTTTCGGCCCCGCGGCGCGGGCCAGAACAAGACCCGATTTTTGAACGACTTTTCGACTTCGGCCAGCAGTGCGGCGAATTCGTCGGCACCCCGCCGCACCCTGTCTCCGACTGCTGTCTCCGATTCGTAGGGTGGGACAAGGCCGGCTTTGGGGCCGCCGGCCCACCTTTCCTCGCTGTTTGGCGGTCCGACGGTGGGCCGGCACTCGCTCGCGCGAGCTTGTCCCACCCTACGTCTGTCGCCCAGCTCTGCCCCGTCATTGAGCGACACTTCGGCAAACGTTGACAATCTGTTTCCCGCGTCGGTCTTGGGCAGGGCGCCTGGCGCTTTGCACCCTGGGCCAATTCCTCCAGCGCGTGCCGGCAATAGGCCTCGACTCCCCGGTCGAAGAGCTCCCAGTTGATCGTGGCCACGGCGTCGCGCCAGAAATCGAGCCGCTTGCGTTCGATCCGCTGGAGGAGTTTCGCCGCGAGCGGTTTGTGCTCGCCCCCAAAGGCTTCGACGACCAGCGACCACAATCGGGCGGCGCCCCGCTCCTTGAATTCCATGGCTCCCACGAGATCGTCGAGCGCCCCGCGCTCGTTCAGGTCGTGGGCCACGCGCTGCAGCAGGCGGCCGACTTCTTCCCGCGTCGGATTGAGGGCCAACCAACGGCCATGCTCCGGCGCGAACCGGTCGGTCAGCTCATCGATCCGCTGCGCTTCGGTCGTTCCATCGGACCCCGTTCCGTGGGGCCATTTGAGCCAGCCGGCATCCCGCTCCAGACGCAGAAAATCTTCGATCGCGAACCGCGTGATGTGGACGGACAACCGCTGTTCAAACTGCTGATACCGCTTGAGCGCCAGCTCTCGCATTTCGCGGTCGAACGTTTCCAGCGCCCTTTGGGTCGCGTCGTTGATCAGGCTCTCTCGCGCGTCGTCGGCCTTTTTGCCGCTTCCAAGCCCCGGCTTTTCCGCAGGATTCAGGACAAAGCCGCGCTGCTCGAGGAGCGTCAACATCTCCTCCGTCTGCCTTTTCGCGTCCTCAAATCGGAGCACCCTTTTCGGCCACAGCTCCTTGGGGCGAAAATTGACGAATGTCTCCACCATGTCCAGCGGCGCCGGGTCGGTCGGCGTGTCGGCCCGACCGGCCTTTCCGATGACCGACTCGACCTCCGGAAACCCGCGAAGAAGTGCGTCGCGCGCTTTGAGGTCGTCGGCCGCTTCCGTCACGCTGGCGCGAGGCACGGTGATCGGCATGTCGAGCGTCGTCCCCTCGTCCAGAGGCGGCATGAAGGCGACGCCGATCTTGGGGAAGTGGTAAGCCCACAGACCGACCACGAGCAGGCTGGCCAGCGACAGCGCCTGCCAGTGCGCCCGCGCGTAAAAACCACCGTGAGCCCCGTGACCAGCGCAAAGACGCTGAGGAACGCAGTCCGCCACGCCAATTCGGAGGTCCCCTGTCCCACGATCGCCTGCAAGGGGAACATGCCGGCTGCCAGGATCAAGAGCGCGGCGAACATCCACATCACGAAGTTCCACCGCGGCAATGCCCACGTCAAGAGCGGCCGATAGACGTTGATGAAGCCGCGGACGATCGGATTTTCTTCCTCGCTCCTCAGGCGGCCGCGAATGAAGGTGGGGATGAGCGCCGGCACGAGCGTGATCGAAATGATCGCCACGCCGATCATGGCGAAACTCTTGGTGAACGCCAGCGGGTGAAACAGCTTCCCCTCGCGGCCGGAGAGCAGGAAGACGGGGACGAATGACAAGAGCATGATCATCACGGAGAAAAAGATGGGCCGCCCGACGGTGCGGCATGGCTCGATGACCATCTCACGAGTGTCGCCCGTCACCTTCCGGTCGCCGAAGCGGGCCTTCAGGTGGTGGGTCGCGTTTTCGGTCATCACGATCGCCTGGTCGACCAGAATGCCGATCGAAATCGTGATTCCGGCCAGCGACATGATGTTGGCCTGAATGTCGACGATCCCAAGCCCCCGCAGGACCGCCATCAAAAGGAACGAGAACAGCACGGCCAGGGGGAGCGTCACGCAGATGACCAGGACGCTGCGAACGTGCAACAGGATGAGCAGCACGGCCAAGGAGGCGATGATCATTTCATGCCCCATCACACCCGTGAGCGTGTCGATCGCCCCATGGATGAGCCGCGTGCGGTCGTACGCGGGAACGATGTGCACCCCTTCCGGCAGGCCCGATTGCAGCTCCTCGATCTTTTTCTTCACGTTCTCGGTGACGGCAAGCGGGTTTTCCTGGTAGCGCATCAGCACGACGCCGCCGACCACTTCGTTTCCGTCCTTCTCGTAGACACTGCGGCGGAACTGCGTGCCGAGCTGCACCTTGGCGATCGACTTGACGTAGATCGGGACGCCGTTGAGCTCCCGGACGACTGTGTTTTCAATGTCCCGTTTGTCGCGGATCCAGCCGACGCCGCGGACGATATATTCCGCGTTGTTCTTTTGGATCACGCCGCCACCGGAGGGAAGGTTGCTCTTTCCGACGGCGGCATAGACCTCGCCCAGCGTGACCCCGTAGGCCCGCAACATTTCCGGACGCACGTCGACTTGGTATTCCAGCGGCGCGCCCCCCACGGTCGCCACGTCGGCGACGCCGGCGGCCGAATTGAGCTGGGGAGCGATGTAGAACTTGTTGAGCGCCCAAAGCTGCTGCGGATCGACGGGGTTGGACGGGCTGGGCTCGACCGTGTACCAGAAGATTTGCCCCAGGGCCGTCGCATCGGGAGCCAGGTAGGGGACGACGCCCGGAGGAAGAAAGGTGCCGGCCTGCGTCAGCTTCTCGGTGACCCGCTGTCGCGCGAAATAAAAGTCGATCCCGTCCTCGAAGATGATCGTGATCATCGAGAAATTGAATTCCGAGGAGGAACGGATCGTGCGGACGCCGGCCAGGCCCTCGAGCTTGAGCGACAGCGGATAAGTCACCTGATCTTCGATCTCACGCGGGCTGCGTCCCATCCAGTCGGTGAAGACGATCGCCTGGTTCTCGCTGAGATCGGGAATTGCGTCGATCGGCGTCCGCACCGCGGCGAAAATCCCGGCCGCCGTCAGTGCGACCGCGAGGACCAGGACCACGCGCGATTACGAATCGACAGCTCGATAATGCGTTCGATCACCGGGACGGCGCCCCTTCCCCGGCCTGGTTGGCACGTCGAAGCTTAACCGCCCGGGCCAACGTCGCCTTGGGGTCTGAAAGCGCCCGGCGCGACATCCGGGACAACAGAGAAAGACGGCAGTCCCCTCGATTTCGAGCTTGATGGGGATCCCCATCGCTCCCAGGCGGCTCTCTTCGAGCACTGCGCAAAAAATCTGCTTGGCGGCCAAGGCCCGGTCTTCTGCAGAAAGTTTCGCCAGATTGCCGTGAATTTGGGCCTCACGATCGCTTGTCACCGATGGACGCGCCGGCGAAGAGGAATCGCCTTTCGAGCCGTTGCTGCCGAAATAAATCGAGCCGGCCGCCGGGTTGAGCCGCGTCTCGGCGTCGACCAGAAACGACCCGGACGTGACGACGCGAGCGCCGGGGTCCAATCCTGCCAGCACGGGATAGAACGGAACGTCCTCCGGCCCGTCCATCCGCGGACCCAAATCGACCTTCACGCCTTCATATATGCCCGGCGCCCTCTCCCGATAGACGACCGTCTGCAGCCCCGTATCGATGACGGCGCTCTCCGGGACGGCAAGCAACAGCCCTTCCTTCAGCTTGGTTGCAGAGATCCTGTTTTCCGCGGCGGCCCGCACGAACACGGACACCGCCTGCGGAAGCGCCTCGATCGCCACATTCGCCGTCGCGCCCGGACGTAGCCGGTGCGGATAGGGGTTGTTCAACTCGAATCGGGCAATGACCGTCCGGGTTTCCTGATCGATGTGCGGATAAATGAACGTCAGCTTGCCTCGGAACAATTCACCGGGCGAGGAGCGCGACGCGGCCGTGACTTCCGCCTCCGGCATCGCCGCCTCGGCCTGAGTGTGGCCGTCGGGGAGAAAGGCCATGTCATCTTCGTAAACCTCGGCCTCGACCCACACGTTGGAGAGATCGACCACGTCGAATAACGGCATCCCCTCTTGAACGTACTGTCCCTCGCGCACGTATTTCTTGATCACGTGACCGGCGCTGGGAGAGCGGATCGTCAGATGGGTCGCAATCTTTCCGGACTTCAGGATCTGGTCGATCTGGTCGTCGCCGATCCCCAACAGTTCCAGCCGCGTCCGCGCGTTGGCGAGCAGATCGCGATTGTTGCTCTTCTTTGCGCTCACCAGGTTTTGCACCGTGACGAGCAGATCCGGACTGTAAAGCGAGGCCATGGGGTCCCCGGCTTTCACCATTTGGCCCGTCTCGTTGACGTACAGCCGGTCAATCCGTCCGGCGACGCGGGCGGAGACCTGGCGCTGCCCGCGCTCGTTGAACTCGATGTAGCCGACCGTGCGGATCGTCTTTCTCAACGGCTGATACGAGACCTCCCACGTGCGGATGCCGGCAAGCACCACGCGGTACGGCGAAAGCTGCACGCGGCTGGCGATCCCCGCCGGCAGCGGCTCCTCGCGGCCGCTCCCCTTCTTCCGCTTGGAAAGCGGCATGAAACAGATGGGACACTTGTCTCGAGGATTGTCACGCACGACCGACGGGTGCATGGGGCAGAACCATTTCGAATTCGTTTTCCGCGGTTGCGGTTCCGGCATTCGCCGGCCGCGTCCATTTTTCATAGCGCGCAAGCAAGTTGTCCCATTGCGTCAGGATGAATCCGATCACCGCGAGCGCCGCGATGAAACGCAGCCTCGCCAGGTTCACGCGAACGACGAATGCCAGCCACCACCAGGCCTTTCGCCAACCGCTCAAGTTGGGAGGGGCGTGCAATCCCCCCTCCCGGCCGCCTTCCGCCCGATTGGGGGCGGGGTTCGGGAACGAGTCGTGACCAGTCATGAAATGATTCCTGCGTGGCAGATTGCGAGCGGTCGGTTGGGGATCGAGACGTCTGTGCGGACAGCGGGAGTCGCTAAAAATGAGACGGCGAAAGTCGTTGTGCAACGAACGGGTGAGTTGACCCGCCGCACGCCGCAAGAAACGGGGCGCCTCGTGGAGGCGAATCTCGTCAGTCCACTTGGAAAGAGGCCGCCTAAATCACCAGGCGGCACAAGGCGATGACGCGGTCAGCACGGCATGACGGACCCAAAGCGGAATTCCACCGGCTGCCAAAGTCGTCGGCTAAACACGGATCGATGCGCGGAAATCCGGAATGCTCGTGGACCGCCCTTTCGGAGACCGGACCGTGCAACGGGCCTGCCTGCTTGGGGACGTCGAGATCGCCGCGCGGCACGCAACAACAACGTGTTGCAGGCGAGTGTTCTCCCCTGGTGGGAACTCGACCGCAGTCCGCAGCTCGTCCCGGTCGCCGTGCGACGACTGCAGTCGGACCGGAAGAAGATCGGGATGGCTTTGATCGACATTGGGCACAACACCCCGGACAATGGCCCCGCCCGAGACGGCAACAGGGGCGCACCTTGTTCGGCGAAGGTGCAGCAGCGTCAAACGCGACACGGCCGGCGGCTGAACGGTCAAGACCGTTGTCGCCGGAGCAGCGGCAGGCGCCGCAGCCGAAACCGCAACAGGCCGCTCCAACAGGAACGGCTCCCAACGTCAATGCCGGCAACATCAAAGAGACGAGGATTGCTCGCGCTCGATGCCATCGGACACGCGGTCTAAACGAGGGCATTCAGTCGGTCTCGACCGGTAAATTGACGGTTTCGGGGGGAAAACGTCCTGCCCCCGCAAATCAGAACTGCAACATCCGAACACCTTGATTCTACTTGCGCCAGGTGGCTAGGACAATTGCGAGATCCTCAAAAGCCTGTACGGGCTCGGGACGGAGCCCCCCTTCGCGGAGTTTTTTGGGGTCTTCAGGTTCCCTTTTTTATGCCCCAAAATACCCCAAAAAAATGTCCGAAATCGAGGCGCTTTGTACCAATTCCGGACAGCCGCTGGCCCGTCGCCGCGTTCGGCAAAAGGGGGCGTTTGAGGCGAGAGTAACAGACGATCCCATTGTGCTGACCGTAACGGTGTCTCCTTCTTTTCCGACCGTACGATTGTCGATGCAGTTCTTGAGCGATTCCACCAGGAGACGGCAACCGGCAGATTCGGCCGGAGGGCACGTCGGGGCAAACGCATCGAGGCGTTTTTATGGCTGTTCGGCTTGGCGGCCGCCTTCTCGCGCTGGCCCTGTTCGAGCGCCGGATGCCAATCGCAGCCGACCGTCGCCCACTTTTTGACGGCTAATATCGCACCCGCGGAGGCCCCGCCCGGTGAAGTTCCGCCGACCGCCGGTCAATCCAGCGTGCTGACGCCGGAAGCTCAAACCGTGGTCCGCGTCTCGCATGAAGAATTGGAAACGAGCGCTGCACACGCTCCGGGGAACGTTGAAGGCGACGATCCGCTCTTTGCGGGCGCCGAACTGTCCCTCGACGCGCTCCTGGCGGCCGTGGAACAGCGCAACCCGTCTCTGGCGGGCATGATCGCCGCGTGGCAGGCCGCCGCACAGCGGTATCCGCAGGCCGTCGCACTCGACGATCCCATGCTTCAATTCATGATGGCGCCCGCCTCGCTGGGCTCTTCCGAGGTCGAACCGGCTTACACGATTCAGGCTTCTCAGAAGCTTCCCTGGTACGGCAAGCGGGCCGCTCGCGGACAAGCGGCGACCGCCGAAGCAAACGCGGCTTACTTCGATGCCGAAGACGGCCGCATCCGGCTCCGGGAAGCGACGCGGTTTGCCTTCTTCGATTATTACCTCGTCCAGCGGAACCTGGAGTTGAACGGCCAAGACGTCCGCGTGATGCGGGAACTTCGGGAAACCGCGCTCACAAAATACCAAGCCAACCAGGTGACACAGCAGGACGTCCTGCAGGCTGAGGTCGAATTGGCCGATCTGGATCGGCGGCGAATTGAGCTCGACCGCATGCAGCGAGTGGCCGTGGCCCGCATCAACACGCTGCTAGGGCGCCGTCCGAACGCCTTTTTGCCTGCCGCCCCGCGTCGGTTGCCTGCAACCGACGCGGTTCCTCAGCCCGACCAACTGGAGCAAGCTGCGCTTGCGGCCAGGCCCGATTTGGCAGCCCTCCACGCGCGTGTCGAGGCCGAACAAGCCGCGGTGACGCTCGCGTGCAAGCAGTATTATCCCGACGTCGAAGTCTTTGGACGCTACGACACATTCTGGCAGCCGTCAAGCATGGCCGATCTGCGTGGCCAGATCGGCGTGAGTCTCAATCTCCCCGTTTATCGCGGAAAGCTCAACGCCGCCGTGAACGAGGCCCTGTGTCGCCTGAACCAGCGCAAAGCCGAATATGAGGAGCGCGTCCTCGATATCCAATATGAAGCTCGATCCGCGTACGAACGACTGGAGGAGAGCCGAAAGACGGTTCATCTGTACGCGGAACGGATGCTCCCCGCCGCCGAACAAAACGTTGCCGTGGCGCGCGCAAATTACGACGTCGGCAAGACCACCTTTCTGGGCATGGCCCAGGCCCAGCGCCAACTCATTGAGCTTCGCGGGAAACAGGAGGAAGCGATTGCCGACGAACATCGTCGGCTGGCGGAACTGGAGCGCCTCCTGGCGGGACCTCTCCCAACGTCAGCGGCGCCGCATTCGGAGTGAGGCGCAAAAAACGGCGAAGCCCCAAGAGCGAGGCATCGCCGTTTGATTTCAATCGTCGTCGAGAGCGAAGGCGGAAGGGTCCACCAAGCAGTCTTACTTCTTGTCGGCTGCCGGGACTTTCTCGAAGCCCTTGGCGAAAGCCTCGTCATTGAAGACGAGGTTCAGCTTCGCGCCCTTCTTTTTCAACGCGGCGACCCTACCCTTGCAACCATTGCAGCAGAATTCAACGCTCACACCGCTGATCTTTGTTGCCGTCTCCGGGTTGAGCGCTTTTCCGGTCAGCGGGCATTTCACTTCCTTGTACTGTCCGCTGGCGACCAATTGCAAATTGGCCTTGGTCGCGTATTTCGCGGTGTTCTCCTTGAACGCGTTGGGGCACTTGTCGCAGCAAAAATAGACCTCGCCGTCCTTGTACGCGAGGGCGTGGTCCTTGCTGGCGGCCTTGCCCGAGACGGGGCACTTCAACTTAGTCGTGTCAGCCGCCCTGGCACTGACAGAAACGCAAAGAGCCGCTGCAACCATCACGCTCAAAAATGTCGTCTTTCGCATGTTTGGGACCCTTTCGACTCGACTGGGGATGTCACGTTGGGCAACTCACGTCGCACGCGTTGAACCAATAAGATGTCGCTGATCTGATGAAATGTCAACTCTGACTGCGCAAATGGTGTAGACACTTGAGGGCGATGCGGATAAGATGGAGTGCAATTGAGACTCAATCTCACTGCCTGCCTCCCAAGGTTTGATCTCACGCAAACTGTCGCCATCGCCTCCTGACCTGGGTGCTAGATCGCATGGCCACCGTCGACATCGCCACGGATCGTGTTGTTTGCCACTGCCTCGGAATCGTGGAATCCGAAATCCGCTGCGCTCTCATGGAGGGAACAGCGGAATGTCTGCGGTCCGTCATGCGAGAGACTGGAGCGGGCACCGGCTGCACGTGCTGCCATCGGGCGATCAAGGACATTCTGGCCCGAGAGCGATTGCAGGAGCGATTGAACGATCAGTGCGACGGTTCCGCGTCTTCGCCGACCTGCGTGACGAGATAGTTCTCAAGCCTCATCTTCGCGATCAGATCCAATTGCGATTCGAGCCAGTCGACGTGCTCTTCTGACTCGACGAGGATCTTTTCCAACAGCTCGCGGCTGCCGCCGTCGTTCTCGCGGAGGCACAGCGCGATGGCGTCGTTGTACGTCCGGACCCCCTTCATCTCGAGCTCCAGATCGTTCTTGAGCTGCTCGGGAATGTTCGTCCCGACCCGGATGACGTCATAGCGGGCGATCTCCGGTACCCCTTCAAGGAAAATGATCCGATCGATCAACAACTCGGCGTGCTTCATTTCGCCAAGCGACTCGTGATAATGCTTGGCGGCCAGTCGATTCAGGCCCCAATTGCGGCACATCTTCGATTGGCAGAAGTATTGATTGATGGCCGTGAGCTCGATCGTCAGGCCTGCGTTGAGCGCGTCGATAACGGTCTGTTTGCCTTGCATGAAGCTCTCTCCAATCCGACGTGGTGCGACGCTGGAATGCGGCTGGGGCCGTGCTGGAGGCGGATTCTAAAGGCCGACCGAAGTCCGGTCCAGGGTCGAGGCGGAAGCAATCACCTTTCGCCTTTTCGCCTTGTGGTGCGGTCGCCCTCGATCGCGCGTAGCCGTCGCGGCTCTGCCGTTCGCACCTCCTTGCTTGCCTGCCGGTCCGTTTTGGTGCATCTTCGTAGAGCGAGGAAGCCGTTATGATCTGCCTTTCGGGAGTTGTCACATGTCCCGCCTGCAACGAATCCGCCGTATTTTCGTGATGAGTGGCGCCCTGGCCCTCGCCCCGAGCTCGCTCGTGTTGCCGATGGGCGTCTCCGCCGCTGATTCTCACCGTGACGCCGCTGGGTTGGCGCGCCAAATCCTCGATGATCGCCGCCCTGATATCGAGCGGAAGAAGATCATCGCCGAGAACCCGAAGCTCTCGCTGGAGCTGCTCCAGGCCCTTGTGGGCGACATGCCGGCCCACGATGCGAAGGAAGAGTACCGCCGAATTCCCTGGATTTGGCGCGTGACCGTCGCGGCCGCGAAGCGGAACAACGTTCGGGAGATGACACCGATCGTCGAATTCTCGCTTCCCCAACCCGGCAAGCCTCTTCGCGACTGGCAGGCCGTCGTACTCGGCGGCGGAATCATCAACGGCATCAGTCTGGTCGGCGCCTGGCCGGACGAGCAGATCGAAAAAATGGTTGCCGACGATCCGGCACTGCGCTCGCGGTGGGAGCGAGCGCTCGCGCTGGCCGCCGCAATGGCGGACGACCCAAACGTCTTCAACGGGACACGCTACGACGCGCTGCGGATCATCGGCTTGGACATCTGGGACCAGCGTGGGGCGCAGCTCTGCCGCTACTTGAAAAAGGGAAAAGGGATCGATGACGAGCTCGTGCAAGGGGCCATCGGCGGCTTGGGAACCATGCGCGCTCACCGCACGTCGCTTCGGCGATTTTGTCGGAATTTGCGAATTACAGCCGAGAGAACCGTGGTTTTGCGCTCGATGCGCTCCTTAAAGACGCGGGGCGAATGTCAATCCTTTTGGACGCGGTCGAGGCTGGCACGGTCAAACCGGGCGATTTGGACGCGGCTCGCATCAGGAAGCTGACGCACGCTGCCGATGCGTCCGTCCGTGTTCGCGCACGGAAGCTGTTCGCCTCAAACGGAAAGTGAGGGCGGCGAGGGAAGCAAGCAAAATCCGTGTGACGGGAAGTGTTGCCGACAATTGTTCGACAAAGGCCGTTTGACCCGCCCTTTCCGTGTGTTAAAATCTTGGAGTTCGGCCCTGCTTCGGTGGATTTCGACTTGGCAACCCCTCCCCATTTGAGCCGTTCTCCGCCGATCCGTCGCGCCAGGAAGCGTATGACATATATTCGGCGATTTCGCATGGAAATCGACGTGGCGGCAACGCGGCTGGCCGAACCGCGGCTTCCCGACGGATACCGTTGGCTGGCCTGGCATCCGGCCCTTTTGAGCCGCCATGCCGCCGCCAAGTTTTACAGCTTTCGGGACGAGATCGACTCGCGCGTCTTTCCGTGCCTGGGGGATTTTTCCGGCTGCAAGCGGCTGATGCAGGAGATCGTGCGGCAGGAGACGTTTCTCGCGGACGCGACTTGGCTGATCACGCATGACGCGGCCGGGTGGAATGACCGGGCGGACTGCGCGACCATTCAGGGGCTGGCCCACACGGGATACCTGGGGGCCGTGCAGAACGTCGGCGTCTTGCCTCAATACCGCGGACTCGGTCTCGGCCGGGCGCTGGTCCTCAAGTCGCTGCACGGCTTTCGCAGCGCGGGTCTCCATCGCGTCTATCTCGAGGTCACCGGCGAGAACGTCCCGGCCGTCGAGCTTTATCGGTCGATCGGCTTTGAGCTGATGCGGACGATGTACAAGGCGATCGAACCCGAAACCGTGCAGAACTATTAGAGCGCATTCCATTAACGTGTAACGGGCTCGCGGCGGAAATGGCCGGAAAAAGAGCGGCATCCGCCGCGGCACCAGAGTGCTGTCAGCACGAGCCGCGCCCTTTGTGAGCGGCGGCGGCCATCGCCCGGGCGAATTTGGCAACCTCGTCGAGAACCTGCGCGCGGGGTGCGGCCGAAGGCCCGCTGAGCCGTCCGATCTGCCGGACGAGTGCGGAGCCGACGATCACGCCGTCGGCCAGACCGCGCAGCGAATCGATCTGTTCGGGCCGGCCGATTCCGAAACCAACAGCCAGAGGAAGTTTTGTTTTCGTCCTCAGTTCCTCGAGCTGTTGTGCCAGTTCCTCGGGCAGCATTTCGCGAACGCCCGTCGTGCCGGCGACCGACAGGCAATAGATAAAGCCGCTCGCCGATTGCAGGATCCGGTCGACTCGCTGGGTGGTCGTCGTCGGCGCAACCAGCGAGACAAGGTCGAGCCCGTGCGACCGCGCCAGGTCGAAGAGCGCGCCGGCCTGGTCTCCGGGAAGATCGGGGACGATGAGCCCCGAGAACCCTGCCTCCCGGGCCGCCTGAACGAACCGATCGGGGCCGGCTCGAAAAACGATTGCATAGGCGACCATCGCCAACAGAGGGGGAATCGATTCCCCGGAAAGCGCCTTCAGGGCGCCGAAGATGTCGGGCAAGCGAACCTTTTTGGCCAATGCCCGCGTGTAGGAGGCCTGGATGACAGGCCCATCGGCAATCGGATCGCTGTAGGGAAATCCAACTTCAATCAAGTCGACGCCGCAGTCCCGCAGCAGCCGGATCAGTTCGACTGTCGTCGAAACATCCGGATCGCCTGCGGTCACAAACGGCATGAAGGCCATTTGTCCGTGGGAGCGCAGGGATTCGAATACGGCGGCGATGCGGGAGGGGACAGTCAATTCACAGATTCCTGCAGGATCCCAAGTCTATAAATCGTTAAGCCCACGGAGGACGGTCCGTGGGCTTAATTTAGATCTCCTTGCCGAGCAGGCGGGCCACTTCGTAAACGTCTTTGTCGCCCCGGCCGGAGAGGCAGATCACCACGACGTCGTCTTTGCTCCGCTGTCCGGCCATCTTGAGGACGTGGGCGATGGCGTGGGAGCTTTCCAGCGCGGGAAGGATCCCTTCGAGCTGTGCCAACGTCCCAAACGCTTCGAGAGCCTCCTGGTCGTTGACGTTGACGTAATTTACGCGCCCCGTGTCCTTCCAGTAGCTGTGCTCCGGGCCGACGCCGGGGTAATCGAGGCCGGCCGAGATTGAATGGACGTCCAGCGTTTGCCCGTCGGCGTCTTGCAGCACATAACTGTAACTTCCGTGAAGCACTCCCTTGGCCCCATACGAGAGCGTGCTGGCATGTTGTCCGGGGGCCGGCCCGCGGCCTCCCGCCTCGACGCCCGTCAGAGCGACCGCATCGTCCTCGATGAATGGATAAAACATGCCCGCCGAATTCGATCCGCCTCCGACGCAGGCGACGACTTCATCCGGCAACCGGCCGATTTGTTCCAGACATTGCGCCCGCGTTTCCCGGCCGATGACCGACTGAAAGTCCCGGACGATCATGGGGAACGGGTGCGGCCCGACGACCGATCCCAGGATGTAATGCGTGTCGGCGACGGATGCCATCCAATCCCGCATCGCTTCGTTGATGGCGTCACGGAGCGTCCGCGAGCCGGTCGTCACGGGACGCACCTCCGCGCCCGAGCATCCGCATGTTAAAAACGTTGAGCCGCTGGCGGCGGATGTCCTCCTCCCCCATGTAGACGACGCAGGTGAGGCCGAACCGGGCGCAGGCCGTCGCAGTGGCGACGCCGTGCTGTCCGGCCCCCGTTTCGGCGATGACCCGTTTCTTGCCCATCCGCAAAGTCAAGAGTCCCTGGCCGATGGTGTTGTTGATCTTGTGCGCGCCGGTGTGGTTGAGGTCTTCCCGCTTGAGATAGATGCGGGCGCCGCCGCAAAGCCGCGTGAGCCGCTCGGCAAAGTGCAGCGGGCTGGGCCGGCCGACAAACGATTTCAGAAACCGCTCGAATTCGGCTTGAAACGCGGGGTCGTTCCGGGCCTGCTCGTACTGCCGCGTCAACTCCTCGAGCGCGTGCATCAGCGTCTCGGGAACAAAACGGCGGCCGAACTCGCCGAATCGGCCGTCGGCGTCGGGGACCTGCGTCGTGGCACGGGTTGGGGAGGTTGAAGCAAGGGCGCGCGGCATGTGTCACGATCCAAATCGAGGAACAATCGCAATGTTCGAACGGCGATTCTATGGAGTCGGAACACTCCACGCCAACCGACCGTATCTGCAAGCCGTCACGACCGCGAAAACAAAAAACGGGAAGGCCGTTGCTACAGTCCTTCCCGTCTCTCTATTTCGTAAATGCCAATCACCCAGCAGGCGGCGCAGTATATGAGTTTAGGGATGACGGCGAATGACAAGTCCGCCTGCCGAGCAATTGCGAAGGTGAAGTCTCCTTGAATCGACCCTCACCACTATACGCAGGACACCGGAAACGTCTCTGTGCGAGATTTCACAGTTGTTCGCTTTTTTCTAAAACGCTGCTGACCCATGCGGATGGCCCGTGTTCGTTTCTAACTTCCTGCCGGTCTTGTAGATGCGGTGCGAGCGGCTCGCAAGCGGTGAACGGTATTCACCACGACGGTGATCGCCTGATCGATCTGTGCGGCCGTGGTGCTTCGCCCTAATCCGAACCGCAGACTGGCCCGCGTGAGGGCGTCGCTGCGTCCCATTGCGCGGAGCACGTGGCTCGGCTCTGGGTCGGCCGACGTGCAGGCTGAGCCGGAGCTGACGGCGATTCCCGACAGCCCCGTCATCAGCGCCTCCCCGTCGACGCCTTCAAAGCTGACATTGAGATTGCCGGCCAGCCGTTCCGACGGATGACCATTCAGCACGAGACCGTCGAGTTCGCGGCACAGGCCGGCCCACAGCCGTTCGCGCAATTCGGTGAGCCTTGCCGCCTCCCCCAGCATCTCCTTGGAGGCGATCCGGCAAGCCTCGCCGAAGCCGACGATCAAGGGTACCGGCAGCGTCCCGCTGCGCAGGCGTTGTTCGTGTCCCCCGCCGTGCAGCAGCGGTTCGATCGCAATCCTCGGCCCACCGCGACGAAAAAAGAGGACGCCGACGCCTTTGGGTCCATACAGCTTGTGAGCGCTGGCGCTCAGCAGGTCGATGGGGAGATCCGACAGGTCAAGCGGCATCTTGCCGACCGCTTGAACGGCGTCGGTATGGAACAACACGCCCCGCTCGCGGCACAGCTCACCAATTTCGCGGATCGGGTTGAGCGAGCCCACCTCATTGTTGGCGCAAATGACGGAGACAAGCACGGTATTCGGACGAATGGCCTTGGCGACGTCGTCCGGGCCGACCCGCGCATGCGAGTCGACCGCGAGTATCGTCACGTCGGTCCCCGTGCGGGCCAGGCGGCGCAGCGGATCGAGGACCGAACGATGCTCGGCGCCCGTCGTGACGACGTGGCTTTGGTGAGGCGCGGCTTGCACCACGCCTTTGAGCGCCAGGTTGTTGGCCTCGGTCGCGCCGCTGGTGAAGATCAGGCTTCGCGGATCGGCCTGCAACAAACGGGCGATTTTCTCGCGCCGCCTCGACGGCTTCGGCCGCTTCCCAGCCGAACGCATGGTTCACACTCGAAGCGTTGCCGAATTTCTCCCCAAAGTAGGGGAGCATGGCGTCCAAGACGCGCGGGTCGACCGGAGTCGTCGCGTGATGATCGAGATAAATCGGACGGTCAGCCTGCGGCATGACCTCTATATTAGCGTGTCCCCCTCGCGCCGGGTCACGCGGCGGCGAAGCCAGGTTCGGCGGCCGTCGAAGAGTCGGCGAAGGCCGGTCGCGGTGCCCGCCGAAAGCGAACGGGCAACCGAACGTCTCATATCCAATCTGACGCAACGGTTTGGCAAACCTGACCTGCCGGCCCGGCATCGGCTCATCGAAGGTCCCGGCGGTTGGATCCTCCAAGGAGCTGCGCAAGCTTCGTACTGGAGTCCCGCGTCGTTGGGGAAACGCGTCAAAGCGTCCTCCAACTGGCGGCTCGCTTCCTGAAATCGGCCTTGGGCCTCCAGAGCCCGCGCGATGATCCGATGGCAGTTCGTCAAGCGCGGTTGTAATTCCAGACCACGCTGGGCGGACGAAATCGCGGCCGCAAAGTCTCGGCTGTTGAGGCAAACGAGGGCTAGGTTCATGTGAGCATCGGCAAATCCGGGATCGATTTCGATCGCCCGACGCAGTTGCCTTTTCGCTTCCGCATAATGGCCGCGATCGTTTTCAATCAGCCCCAGATTGTTGTGCGCGCCGGCGTGCCCGTCGTTGATGGCCAGCGCCGCCCGGTAATGGACGACGGCCTGGTCGATCTGATCCAGTTTCGCGAAGGCAATGCCCAAATTGTATTGCGGCTGAACCATCGCCGGGTCCCATCGGGCCGCCAACTCGAGAGGTTCGATCGCCTCGCGCGCCCGCCCCTGCTGGATCAGAGCGCAGCCGAGCTGGTTCCGCATAAACCCGCTGTCCGCCGTCGATGCCAACGCGTGGGTGCACAGCGTCACGGAATCCCGCCAATACCCGATCTGCCAGCACGTCGTCGCGGCTAGGATAGCCAGGATGGAAAGCGCGGCGATCCGCACGAGGCCGGCCCGAAAGCTCCCCACAGGTGCGAACGGGGTAATGAGCGAACGGACCGTCCAAACCAGTGCAATGAAGAGGCCGATCAAGGGGAAGTACGTGTAGCGATCGGCCATCTGTTGGGAGCCAACCTGCACGATGCCGATCATCGGCACCAATGTGCCGAGATACCAGGCCCATCCCACGAACAGGTACGGATGACGCCGCCGCCAAATGATCGCGCACACGCTCACTGCCGCCAGAATCGTGGCCGCCGCCCACACGGCCGACCCACTCAGTTGCTGTCCGGGGTGCGGGTAAAAGACGGCCAGATTATGGGGAAAAAAAACCTTGCCGAGATACGCCACATAAGCCAATGCGGCGTTGGCCAGGCGAACTCGCAGCGGCAGCATCGTAAATGTGTGGACTGCCCCATTCCCTGATTGCGCGATGACGGCGACAGTCGAAAATGCGGCTGAGACGACCAAAAACGGGATCTTTTCCACCAGCAGCCGCATGCCTGAGACCCTGAAAATCGAACGCGGTGCTGAGGGGGCCGCGCGTTCCGGTTCCTCGAAAGCCCGCGCTGGCGTCAGCCCTTCGCTCCGAAGAATTCGATTGAAGGGCCAATAATCAAGCAGCAGGAAAACGAAGGGCAGCGTCACCAGCGTCTGCTTCGCCATCAGGCTGCACACGAATAACAGGAAACAACCAAACAAACTCAATCGGTTGCCCCGCGTCGCGTAGCGGAGATAGGCGAGCAGCGAGAGGAGCCCAAAAAAAATGCTCAAAACGTCTTTGCGTTCCGCGATCCAGACAACCGATTCAACGCGCAGAGGATGGAGGGCGAACAGGGCGGAAACCAAGGCACTCGGTACCCTTTGTCCGGTTGCCCGCGCGAGAAAGGCAAAGAGAAAAAGCGTGTTGAGCGTGTGCAACACGATGTTCGTCAAGTGAAATCCGCCCGGGTGCTCGCCGAAGAGATCGCTGTCAGCCATCAAAGACAGCCAAGTGAGCGGAAACCAGTTTCCGTCGCGAAACGTAGTAAAACTCCACTCAACGTTCCGCCAAGTCAACCCCCCTTGGACATTGGCGTTGTTGCTGAGGTAGATGGAATCGTCGAGCGCCACACAGCCGAACCAGCAGGCCTGCGCGTAAACGAGCAGTGTGGAAATTGCTAGAAGAAGCGGAAGACCGACCGTGCGCCGCCAGCCGCCGATGCGATCTTTTTCCTCGGTCGCCCAGGGCCGCTGCAGTTCCCAGTTGCGGTCGCTAAAACCAGATGACGAGGCTTCCAAATTCATTGTGAGGGGATGCCTTGGCATCGTCTTCGTGCGAGGCCAGGCGGCGGAAGACATGCACAATGGACTCGCCTCGACTCGATTGTCGCACGCTGCGAGAATCCTTACAACCCAGTCGGCCGCGGGAGCGGAAGGTGTGTCCCGGCATCGTAGCCGGTTCCAGAGCAACAGACTCACATCCCCATCTGGCGCGGGCCAAAGCTGCCGCCAGTGGCACCCTACGCCGTTAACCCTTTTGGATCGATTGGTTGAGAAGTAATTTTGACCATCGAAGTTGCGCTGGCGAAGCGTTGAGGATTCGGGGCGCTCCGGGTGGGCGTTCTTGTTTTTTGCGAGGATAGTCGCGGCTGGCTTTCGGTCCTCGGGGGTAGTCGTCGATCACCGCTTTTCTCAGGGCGTCGCATAAGCCGCGACCCCGTTCGCGCGGATGCCTGTAGTCGTGCACGCGCCCGGCGGAACGCACGCAATGTGCCGGCAATGCTCAGCCGCGGCGGGGGAAGGTCCCGAGCGCGGTTCGCGACGAGCGCAGTAAACCGCCATGGCCCAGAGTCCGGCCAGCGACCACTCCAACTCGAAGAGCGCATTCTCGGCGCGGGCACTGCGGAGCTTGCGACGCTGAAACGTCTGCTTCAGATGGCGATAGAAGAGTTCAGTGTGCCATTCATAGGACCTCCCAAGATAACACTTTTATCGGGCTCTTAGTGCAACGATGCCGCGGGTGCGGTCTTCGGGGTGATCAACGGCGTCGGGTAAGGCTGCGGCCAGCTGCGGGGTGTGTCGCGGAGGCGGCGGAGGCGGTCGAGTTCGTCGGCATCGGCATAAATTGCCCAGCGGCCGGCCGCCTCCGCGGCCTTGCGTGACCGGACCCAGCCGACACGTTGCCAACGGTGCAATGTGGCGATCGGCATCGCCAGTTCAGCCGCCAGGTCGGCTAGCCACCATTCGTTGGTCCGCAGGCAGTGCACGTTGGTGACGCATTGCGGCGACGAGCCGTTGCGAGCACGCCCTTCACGGAGGAGGTTGCTCAAAATCCCTTTCGTAAAGCGCGGCGATCGCTTCGGGGGGTGGAAGTCTTCTGCATTCAACGTCTCGGCAATTTCGGACAGCGTCTTGCGCTGGGCACGCAAGGCGTCGATACGCGCCACGAGTTCCTCGTAGTTCGACAACTGCTGGTACGTCTGCACCGGACGAGACAGCGCGTGCCGGCTGACAAATCCGCCGGCCCAGCGCAGCTCGACCTCGACACGATCGGTCTGGCCTTCCACGGTCACACTGACTTGCTCCAGCAACAGCCGGGCGATCGTTTGGCGGTCTTGAGGTGCGGTCGTCACGGTGCGCGCACAGCGCCGGCAAGTCTTGCGACAGCGAGTGAATCTGGTGGCGCTCAGAGGATGACAGTTGCGTTGGACAATCGCGTTGGAAGCGGGCGTAATCGGCTTGTAGCCGTTCATCCGCGCAGAGCGCTTCGTCCCAACGGCGCTCGAGTTCGCGCGCCACCAGGCGGTGATCGGGATCGACTGCCGCGTAGGCGCGCCGTGCTTGTTCGACTTCGTGATGCGAACGCGCCAGCCGCTGCCGCCAGTGATCGTCGAGTTGTTTTCGCTCCCGTTCCACATCGCTTCGCGCCGCCAGGCTCAGTTCCAGCGACGCGGGCGAGACGGCTTGCAGCAGCCGCTCGACGACCAGCGATTCCAACGCTCGGCCTGACAAGCTTTGACAGGCGGCGCCGCCGTAGTCGATCGCCTCACGCAGGCAACTGTAACGCAGGGTCTTTTTTCCGGACGCGTTGGTGTAACCGACGAGCATGCGATGCCCGCAACGGCCGCAGACCACCAATCCGGCCAGGATGCTCGGGCCATGCCGCGGCGCAGAGAGCATTTTGCCCAACGTGCAGTTTTGGGCCAGTTTTGCCTGGTTTCTCTCGAACTGTTCCCATGGCACATAGGCCGGGAAGCGGTCGCGAATGAGTACCCGACACTGGTCGTGGGCCTTGAACGTGCGGCCGCTGCCGGGCCTTCCCGGAACCTTCTTGCGCGGATCGATTTCCCGGTGTCCCCAGCGATATGCGCCGGCGTAGATTGGGTGACGGAGCACGTTCAACAGCGTCACGTGATTTGGTCGCCGCCACTCGAGTTGGCCACGGTTGGCGCCGCCGTGCGGTCGAACCGGCAGCATGATCTCGTGGCGAACGAGCCACCGCAACAGGCCGTTCACGCTACCGCGACGCTCGAACTGTTCGAAGATCAATCGCACGACCGTTTGAACTTGTTCGTCCGGATCGATCGCGAAGTCGCTGCCCAAGGTCCGCACGTAACCGATCGGTGCATGGTTGAGCACTTCCCCACGCTGGGCTTTGTTCCACATCCCTTGCACCAGGCGGCTCTTGAGAATGTGCAGCTCCGCCTCGTTCATCGTTCCCTTCAAGCCGAGCAGCAACCGGTCGTTGTATTGGCTCGGGTCGTAAAGGCCGTCTGCATCCGCCAGCAGCGTGCGGTAGATGGCGCACAGCTCCAACAACGCATGCCAATCCTTGCAGGAGCGCGCCAACCGGCTCATCTCCAAGCCCAGAACCAGACCGACCCGATCCGAACTGATTTCCGCCAACATGCGTTGGAAGCCGCTGCGCCCCTCGGCCGAACTGCCGCTGTGCCCTTGGTCTTCGTCGATCACCTCCACCGCCGCGGCGGGCCAGCCGAGCGCCACCGCACGATCCGCCAAGGCGTACTGCCGCAGCGTCGACTCTCGGTGTTCGAGCACCTGCTGGGGCGTCGATTGCCGCACGTACACAATCGCGGACCGTTCGAGATGCTTGTCGGTGATCTTCTCGGAACCAAGCCGGGCCGCAGGCGGATCGCGTCGCGCGGCCGGCGGCCTCGCTTGGGTCAAATCTGTGGGCTCAGCCTCAGTTCGCCTCGCGCAATGAACCGTGGCGTTACTCATCGGCTCCCTCCTTGTCGTCGGGAGGAGCCAACCGTTGAGCCAGAATCCGCGTCAGTTGGAGGAGGATCTCCTGCCGCCTGATCGAAGGAAGCCGACTCCACAGCTCCTCCAGCGGCACACTGGTTTCCGACTTGGGCGACAGGATCGTTTGGCGCGGGGGGACGGAGTGGGCCATGATGAGCCTCCATGCTCGTCTGGACGTGCAGAAATCCCGCTTTCAGCCGTCGGCCGTCGACACCAGCACGCTAGCTGCAGCAGGGCCGTGGCCGAAACCCTAACCTCAACCGGCAAGTTGATACAAGCGTGCGCTTGATGCGTCTTCCGGCTGGTAGACTTCGATTCCCCAACGGCGCGCATACAGTTCGACGACCTGTTGGTCTGTCAGGTCTCTCGTCGAGAGCACGCTGGTCACGAGAAACACCGGATGCCGGCCGGTGTGAGCCACCACCAGCCGTAACACGAGCGGGGGCTCTCGCCGCTGCGCCTCGCGATCCGGCCAGAGGTAGACCGTACTGGCCCGCTCGCGGGCAAACCCCAGCTTTTTCAGCAGTCGGACATTCGAGCCGACCCGCAACAGCACGTGACACTGGCTGTGCAGGACGGCGCGGGTGTACTCGTAGCCCACAAACCCGGCATCGACGGCCATCAAGGCCCCGGGCGGAAGGGCCGGCAGCATTTCGAGCCAGTGCCCGCGTTCGCTGCTGTCGGCAGGACCGATCCGCCAATCCCAGGGCAACCCCGTGCCGACATGCCACATCGTCGTCAGCCACAACTGCGGGGAATTCGATTTCTTGGCGTGGATTCCCCCGCTCTTGTGGCCGCGGCGTCCCTTGCGGGAACGACGTTTTCGACGCGCGAACGAATACGCCTCTTCGTGAGACCGCGTCCGGGGAAGTTCGGCCCGGCTCCCGTCGACGGCGAACGTCACAAACCCGCCGACCCGCCAAGAGCCGGCCAGTTCCTTCCGCATGCGCTCGCGCAGCGCTCGTTGCAGCAACCCGACCAATTCCACCGTCCATCGGCGCAACAGCTTGGTGAAGGCCTGGTAGGTGCGGGCCGTCTCCGTCGCCGGCGTGAACAGGTGCAGCACGATCCGACGAACGGCCCAGAATCGATCGACCAACGTCCCTTCGTCGGACCAAGCCCACAGCAAAGCTGTGGTAGCCAGCAAGCGTGGCGTCCACGTACAATCCCCTCGCAACCGAATCGACGACCAGTTGATGCCGCCCGCCAACCAATCCAAGGCCGCACGCAACGACGACGAATTCAAGCACACACGGTCTCGATGCGACATTCCCGCTTCCTTTCGGGGTGGAGTCCGATCCCTTTTTTTGTTTGACGACTAAAAGGATGATCGAAACTCCAAATCGCATCGAGACTTCTTTTCTCTCATCGAAAAAGGGTTAACGGCGTAGAGTGGCACCCGCGACGATGCACCCACCCCGCGACGATGCACCCGCTCCGCGACGATGCACCCGCTCCGCGACGAGGCACAAAGTGTGTCGTAACTCCCGCGAGTGCCTGCGGCCTTTCCGATGGTCGTCGAAACGGCATGTTGTTCGGCCCAAATCGCTCTGCTAGAATCATGACTGTCCGAAGACGCGAATCAATTCGTCGAATCGGTGCAACCATGCCGTCGCCGAGCACGAAATTGAACGTCCGTCGGGAACCGTCCGCAAGGGAGGCTCCGAGGTGTCTCGCATCTCTCCAGCCGAGAAGTCGAAGTGGCGCAACAGCGCCGCGCTCGACGTCCGCCTGCTGGGGACGGTCGATTTCGAGTCGGCCCTGTTTCTGCAAGAGCGGCTGGTCTACGAGATCAGCGGTCGCGACGACTTGTTTGGCGGGTTGTTGCTGTGCGAGCACCCGCCGCTGATCACCGTCGGACGCGCCGGCAGCCGGGCCCACATCCTTGTCGATCAGAAGGAGTTGACAGCGTCGCGCCTGGACGTGCGGTGGCTGAATCGGGGCGGAGGCTGTCTCGTGCACGCGCCAGGCCAGTTGGCCGTCTACCCGGTCGTTCCTCTCGATCGACTGGGACTCGGAGTTGCGAGAGTACCGCGCACACCTGCTCGGCAGCGTGCTTGACGTTTGTCGCGAACTGAATCTCCCCGCCTGGCCCGTGGAGAAGACCGCCGGAGTCGCCGGCCGGGGAGGGCAGTTCGCCTTCATCGGGGCCGCGGTCAAACGCTGGGTGGCCTACCAGGGGCTGTTCTTGAACGTTCATCCGCTGTTGCGGATGCAGCGGATCGTTTCCCCCGGTCCGAACGGGCAAAGGCCGACCTCGCTGGAAGCCGTCCGCGGCCGCCAGACGCCCATGTCGACGGTCCGCGAAAGCCTGATTCGCAATCTCACGGGCCGCCTGGGTTACGCCGAATACCAAATCTTCACCGGGCACCCGCTGCTCAAACGCACGCGCAGGGTGACGAATGTCTACGCTTGAGATTCTTCCGGAAGTGCCGCCGCGCCGCCGTTTGCCGCCGTGGCTGAAGCGGCCGCTGCCGGCCCCCGGAATGTTTTTCACAAGCCAAGTCATCGAAGACCTCCGGCTCGAAACCGTCTGCGAAAGCGCCAAGTGCCCCAACCGCACCGAGTGCTGGTCGCAACGGACGGCCACCTTCATGATCCTGGGCAACGTCTGCACGCGGCCCTGCGGTTTCTGCTCCGTTCCCAAGGGAAAGACCGAACCGCTGCAAGCGGACGAACCGGCCCGCGTGGCCGAGGCGGCCGTGCGATTGGGCCTTGCGCACGTGGTCATTACGTCGGTCACGCGCGACGACCTTACCGATGGAGGAGCCGACCATTTCTACCAGTGTGTCCAGGCCGTTCGCGCCCGTTCGGGGGCCGCGGTCGAAGTCCTCACGCCCGACTTCCTGGGCAACGCGGAGGCGATCGACCGCGTGATCGAGGCGGGCCCCGACGTTTTCAACCACAATGTCGAGACGGTGCCGCGCCTGTATCACCGCGTGCGGCGAAACGCCGCCTACCAGCGAAGCCTCGACCTCTTGGCCCGCGTCAAGGACCGGGCCCCGCAGATTCCGACCAAAAGCGGCCTGATGCTCGGCCTGGGCGAGACCCTGGAGGAGATCTCTGGCCGTGTGTGCCGACCTCCGGTCGGTCGGCTGCGAAATGCTGACCATTGGACAATACTTGCAACCCTCGCCGCAGCATTTGCCGGTGGAACGCTACGTGCCGCCCGAGGAATTCGAAGCACTGGGGGCGCTTGTCCGCGGGCTGGGTTTCAAACTGGTCGCCAGCGGCCCGTTCGTCCGTTCGAGCTACCACGCCGGGGAAATGGCCTCGGCGGCCCAACGGCCCTGAATTGGCGGCGGAGGACACTTTTCGCCGTCAGCCATCGCGCGTGCTCAAACCCCATTATGAACGAGCCGCGCGATGCGTTCAAGATCAATTGTTCAGCGGTTGTATCCAAACTCGCGGCGAGCGGCGCTGGGTGCGACGAACAGGAGTTTCTTGGGTTTTGCCCCTTTTTTTACACCCCAAAATACCCCAAAAAACTCCTGCCTGAGTTGGTACCACGAGATGCGGACCTCGGTGATTCTTCCTGACCTCGGTGCCGGCGACGAAGAGCTTCGCGTGAGTTGCTGGCTGGTCGATCTGGGCGATGCGGTCGACGCGGGGGACCGCATCGTGGAGATCCTCTGCGACGGCGTCACGTTCGACGTGACGGCCGAGCAGTCCGGCACCGTGACGCGCATCGAACGGCCGCTCGATTCCGTCGTTCGCGCAGGCGACGTGCTCGGATGGATCGAAACCGACGAGGAGCCGGCATGATTTGGGAGAAGATCATCGGTCAATCGGAGGCGATCGACGTTCTCCACCGCAGCGCGGCTTCCGGACGGTTGGCCCATGCGCTGTTGTTCGTGGGTCCGCCCGGCGTGGGAAAGGGGCTTGCCGCGCGGACGTTGGCGACGGCCCTGCTATGCGAGCGCGTTCCCGAAAGCGAGTTGGACGCCTGCGGCGAATGCCCCTCGTGCCGCATGATGCAGGCCGGCACGCATCCCGACTTCCTCAGCGTCGCGTGTCCCGAGGGGAAAAGCGAATTGCCGATCGAGCTTTTGGTCGGCAGCCGCGAGAACCGAGGCGGCGAGGGTCTGTGCCATGACCTGTCCTTGCGTCCGATGGCGGGGCGCCGGCGGGTCGCGCTCATCGACGATGCCGACCGAATGAGCAACGAGAGCGCCAACGCCTTGTTGAAAACGCTCGAGGAGCCCCCTCCGTACGCGGTGATCGTTCTGATCGCCGCCGATTCCTCCAAAATCCTGCCGACGATCCGATCTCGCTGCCAAACCGTGCGCTTCGGTCCGCTGGACCCATCGCAGGTTGCGCGGCTGGTGACGGAGTTGGAATGGGCCGGAAGATCCCCACGAAGCCCAAGCGGCCGGCGCGTTATCAGGCGGCAGCCTGGCAGTGGCGCAGCAGCTTTTGAATCCGGAGCTGCGCACGCTCCGGGCGGCCCTGTTCGCCGGTCTCAGCCAGCCCGCGTTTCAACCGTTTACCATTGCTCAGACCGTCCTTGGTGCATTGGACGGCATCGGGGGCGATACCCAGCGGCAACGGGTCAACGCGCAATGGGTCGTCCGCTTTCTTGTCGATTTCTTCCAAGACGCGCCTGCGCCAGTGGTGTGCGGGTTCGTTCGCTGGGGCGAAGCCTCCCGACCGTCCCACCCCCGGCGTACCGCACGTCGCTGAGGCGGCGGACTTCGTCCGAAGGTTGCCGTCCGGAGAGCCCGAGATGGCCGAGCTGATTGGCCGGGCGATCGACCGCTGCGTGGAGGCCGAGGAGCAACTGGCCGGCAACGTCGCGATTCCGCTGTGCCTGGAGGCCCTCTTCAGCGATCTGGCGACCATGCTCAACGCAGCGAGCGCCACAGGCTCGGCCAGCGGCCGAGGATGATTCCCACGAGAAAGCCGGCTGCGTGCACGGCATTCGCGACGTGGCCGAATGATTCCGAACAGGCACATCAGGAACCAGCCGACCATCCAGATGACGGTGTTTTGGGTGACATAAAAGCCGCTGCCCGGCTCGTAGCGGCTCTTCATCCAGACGTAGCCGAACAGGCCGTACACGACGCCAGACATGCCGCCAAACAGAGGTCCGCTCCAGAAATACTGTGCCACGTTCGACGGGACGGCAATCAACAGCACAAAAATCGCAAACCGCCAGGAGCCGCGCACCGCCTCGATCGGCCCACCCAGTTGCAGCAGCATGATCATGTTGAACAGGATGTGCAGGATGCCGAAGTGCACGAAGATCGGCGTGATGAGCCGCCACGGCTCGCGGTACCAGGACTTGGCTGAGCAGCGCATAATGAACCAATTGGCCCCCGGATTTCGTAGGGGACAATTGACAATTCGGCGACGGCGGAATTCTTTGCTCCGAGGTTCGTAAAGACCGCCGTCACGACGGACGCCGCCACCAGCAGCATCGTCACGGGAAGCCGCCGGGCCATTCCGCCGCGCCAGCGCGTGCTGACGTTCGACGAAGTTCTTCTTCGCCTCCTTGGCGCGGCGCCGTTCCTCGGCACGCGCAATTGCTCGGCCGCGCGGCCGGCCTCCTGGTAGACCGGCGCGTCGGGCGACGCGGTGAACTCGGCAAACTCGCGGCGGGCCGCCTCCAGGTGGTCTTCGTTGCGAACCCAGATCCGGCAGCCGTCGGATCGGGCTCGACCGAAACGCCAATCCCCTTGGTGAGGAGATAGTCCGCGAACCGCTGGGCGGCACGCTCGTCCGTGACCGTTCCAAGTTGCCGCATCGAGTCGGATTCCTTACCAAGTCGGAGTTCGAGCGACATCCTTGCCGGACTGCGGAATAGGCGTTGGCAGGCATTATTTTTTCGCCGCCTGGGTCGACCGGCGCGTTGAACTTGCTCGTCTCGAGGAACGCCAAGCAGGTCGGCCACTTCCTGGAGCGAAAGTGGGTCCAATAGCCCCGTGGGCATCACCGAAGTCTTCGAGGCCGTCTGCTCTTCGATGCGGCTCTTGGGGATTTCCAGCTTCGTCGTGTCGGACAAGAGCAGCACGAGCTTGTCGCTTCTTGGAGACGCCGGGGATCGGCATCCCGACGTAGACCTGCCCCTCCTTCGTCTCCACCTGCACCATGCGATACTGGTCCGAAATCACCTGCGACGGATAAACGATCGATTCGACGATCTCCTTCCGCTGGAACCGCCGGCGAACCGACGTCAAATCGGGGCCGACGCCTTCCCCCTCGCTCTGAAACCGATGGCACTTGACGCACCGGGCCTTGGTGAAGATCAGCCGGCCGCGTTCCGCACTCCCCCGTCCGTCGTGCTCCGACAAGTCGGCAATCTGCTGGAAAGTGTATTTCGACTTGGCCGAATCGGCCTTGGGCAGCTCCGGCGGGGGGGCCGAGGGAAATTTCTCGCGATACCACTTCTGGTAAAAGGCGATCGCCTTGGCGACGTCCCGGCCCGATTTGTCGTCGGCCTGTGTCCACGTGTGCAAAAGACCCGTCGCGGCCAACCCGCCGTTGTCTCCCAGCTTGACGGCCGCCTGGATCACGGTCCGGAACCCGTCGGCGTTGTCCGGCTTACGGTCGAGCTCGGCCAAGTGCCGCCAAGACACAATTGCTGGGTCGTCTCGTCGGCGAACGGCAGCGTTCGCATGAGCATCGGCCAATCGTCGGCAACGGGGCTGGCGGCGATCGCCCGCGCAATTGATTCGCGGCGATCGGGGTATTGCTCGTACAATCGCCGCAAACTCGCGCGGGCCGAGCGCGAGCGGCTGTTGCCCAGCGACGCAATCGCCGGCGGCGATCAGGTCCTCTTCTCCCGGCGCGGCCTTGCGCCCGCGCGTCTTCGAAGAGATCCGCGATGATCCTCTCGAAGTCGGCGATCTGCTCCGGCTGGCTGACGCGCGACGATCAGCGCGGCCCCTGCCGGGATGCTTCCGCCATTGCCGCACGAAATAGCTCCGCTCCTGGGGCGTGAATTTCTCGCTCGTCGCACCGACGACGTTCCGCACATAGCCTGTCAGACTGTTGCCCCCCTCCCAGACCGGGCGTCCCTTCGTACCAGTCCATCAGCCGCCGCTTGATGTCGAAGGTCCATCCCGCGTTGAGATACCGCAGCGTGAGCGCGTAGTGCAGTTGCTCGCCGTTCGTGCGTGCCTTCTCCACGAGCGGGATGATCTTGGCCGCGGCCCCGTCGACGTTCAGCACGGCCAGGATGCGGGCGGTCTCGGCGTCGACCGCGGTTCGCCGCGTCGGGAATTGGGCCAGAAGCGCGTGGCCGATCCGGTCGCGAGTCGGCATTCCGCACGCCCTGCAACAGGGCCAATTGCGTGAGCCGCAACGCCGCCAGCCTCAACTCGACTGAAATCGTCGACTGGGCGCCGTGAGCAGCTTGGACGGTCTGCTCGAGGATCGTTTTGGCCGAGCCGCGCCGGTCGCGGCGGTAACTGGCCAGGAGTGCTTCCGTCACCACGTGCAGGTTGGACGAGCGCGAGGGCCTTGTGAAACCATTTGTCGGCGGGACACGCTCGAGCGCCAGCCGTGCCGCGAACCGCAGCCAGCGGTCCTGGCTGCCGAGCAACGCCAACAAGCCGTCGACCGGCCCTTCAATCCCGCTGCGGACAAACGCCTCGCAGGCCCGCCGGCGGACCGTGGCATCGGGATCAGCCAACAGCCGCACGAGCGCCGCATGCACTTGCTCGCCCGTGTGAAAGCCGAGCAAATGCGTGGCGAACGCACGGACCGTGGCGTCCTTCGACGCCGACACGTCGAGCAGCAACTTGAGATCGGGCTTGGGCCCGAGTTGATTGAGCAGCGTCAACGCGCGGATTTGTGCGGCCGGGTCGTTCGACCGGGCGGCGGCCGCCAGCTCGGTTTCCCACTTCGGTCCGGCCGTCGATTTGACGCGGGCCGCGATCTCGCGAGCCCAGGCCGACTCGATCTGCGGAAGCGTCAGCAATTCCGCCACGTTCGCCGCGTCGGCCCGGTGCGTCGAGCCCCCTTTATGCCGCAGGCGGTAGACTCCGCCCTCGGTCGCCCGCCCGCCCGTTGTGAACACGATCGACCCGTCGCGGTCGACCTCAATGTCGGACACGTTGAGCGGATTGCCGGAGAGAAACGTCTCGAACGTGCCGGTGTATGACGCGCCCGACTTCTTCAGGTGAAACGCCAGCAGCCGCCCCATCGACCAGTCGCAGCCAATGAACGCGCCGCGGAACCTTTCGGGAAACTGCGTGTGGTCGTAGAAGATGATGCCCGTCGGCGATCCGCGGCCGACGTCGACCGTGCCGGGAAGCGAGTCGAAATAGTACGGCGGCCATTTCGCCGCACCGCTCCGCCAGCCGAACTCGGCGCCGGCCGTGCAATGATTCACCCGCACCGGGCGATACCAGTACGCCCCCACGTCCCATTCCATGTCGGCTGTCGAAGGTGAACAGGTCACCGGCCGCGTTGAAGGCGAAATCGTACTCGTTGCGAAATCCGCTCGTCTCGAGCCACCAGTGCTTGCCGTCCGGCGTGAACCGCCAGATCGTTCCCGCCGGGCGCTTTGATGCCGGCCGCGTGCCCGCCGGCATCCTCGAACTTCGGAACGAGCAGATAGTCCTCGTCGTAATCGCGGACGGCCGACGTCGGCTCCGGCTTCTTGCGTGATGTGGGCGTGATTGCCCATGTTGTGATACAGCCAGCCGTCGGGACCAAAGACCACGTCGTGCGGACCATGATCGCCCATCCCGCCTTGTGATGGACGAGGAACTGCACCTCGTCCGCCTTGTCGTCGTGGTTTTTGTCGGGCAGGCGATAGAGGCCGACCCCCTTCGGCCCGCTGCCGACGGCGTACAGATCGTCGCCGACAGTGCACAGCCCTTGGCAGTTTTTGACCTCCTTCGTGTATTCCACGACGCGGTCGTAGATTCCGTCGCCGTTGTCATCGATCACGCTGAGGATCGGTCCGCGCTCCCGCGACACGATCAGCCGGCCCCGGTTCCCCCAGGTCATCGCCACCAGCGAACCGACCAATTTCGGCTCGGCGATCCGCAGCAGCTCGAATTCCTCGGGCACGTCGAACCGGTCGAGATACGTCTCCTTGAGGACGATTTCCTTCCAGGGCGAGCGGTCGTGCGGGCCGATCACTTTCACGGCCTTCCAGGCGGCCGTATCGAATTTCGGCTGCGAGCCAGCCGTCTCCTCGCGGCTGCGACAAGGTGGCGACCCATTCCGGCCCGGTGTCGAACGAGATCACCTGGCCCCCCTGGCCGCGGACTTCGCCGTCGATGTACAAGCCTGCCTTGCCGCCGAGATTCTCCGCCTCGACGGCGATGACGTTCGGCCCGCGTTCGACGATGCCGTTCAAATTGAACCGGAACACCTTTCCAGCCGTGCCGCCGCCGACTTTCCGCCCGTTTACCCACAGCGTGAACCGGTCGTCGCACAGGACGCGGGCCGCCCCCGTCGACGGCTCGGAGGCGCGCACTTCGCGGCGAAACCAGACCTTGCCCGCCGGCGCACTGTGGGCCGGGTCGCCCGCATCGTACCAGATCCACTGAGCCTCATGTTTCTGCTCAGCGGAGCGGCAGGGAGAGCACAGGAGCACGGCCAGGACAAATCCGGAAACGGCGATAGCTCTCATCAAGGACTCCACGGAAATGACTCCGCCGGACAAACTCCATTAGGCAGAGAGGTCGGTAGGCTTTATTGGGGGGATGTCAAAATCCGGGCGGGCACGAGGCGCGCAAACTCGCGGCTCCTGGCGGCGGCTTCGACCGCAATCGCCGCGAAGCCAACTGTCGATTCCATTCTAATGGCTGGCTGCGCCACCTGCAAAGAAGGCCTGCCGTACATCGACCCGCATTTGTGCCGAGTCGTGCTCTCCGCGGAATGCCGTCTCGCGTGCGGAGTCCAAAGTCGGGATCAGGACGCCGGACGCCGCACCCGTTTTCCAGCCCTTCAGCGTTTGAACGTGTCGTACAAGACATATCCGACGCACGCCACGACAAGCACCCCCGTGGGGATCGGCACGTAGCCGAGATACTGAAGGGTGAAAATGGTGGTTAATGCGAAGTAGCCCATTGCGGCGGCTTCCCGTTCACGTGTCGTCTTAGGGAACCGGGCTGCTGGCCAGCGGGCCGGAGTGCTTCCGACCGCTCCTTCCGACCGCTCGCCGGTTCGCAGTGCAAGACTAGCTTAAGCCGCGCCCCTTGCGGCCGAGCGACCTTGAAATTCTCTTGCTCGCTCGAAAAAAAGACGTTGCTTTTTGGCAACATGCGTCAAGAACGGCCACTTTGGCGCGCGGCCGAGCTTCGGTGAGCGCACACCTTCTGCGGCCGTATCTCCGTTACGGCGTCCGGCTCCATGCGATCGCACGATTCGGCGAACACGGTTCGGAAGACGACCTGCTCAGGCGCGCAGCCATCGCGGTCGATTTGCGAATGAAGTGCACGGTCCCGGGCGGCGGTGCGGATCCCGATCCCTTCGTGGCGTATTTTGCAGCATCGGGACTTGGAAGCGCACGGGATGGCCGGGCACGATCGAGAAGCTCGATACCGAGCCGAAGAGGGTGAAAGCTGCGCTCAAAAGCCGAACATGGCACGCAAGTCAACCGCGCGGATCGCGCGCCGGTCGTGCTCCCCCGTCGGCTGAGCGGGCCGATTCACGTGCCTCCCGCGCCTCCGGTGTCGTATCATTGAACTGTCGTCATTGACAGCGGTTGGGCCAGAACGGACACGAATATGCGGCACATCAGGAGATCCGGCGCGGTCGTCTGCCTTCTCGGCGTGGCGATCGGCGCTGCCGTGGGCGGGCGGCCCGCCACGGCCGGCGAAATGACCCTCAAGAACGGCCTGGTCATCAGCGGCAAGCTCAAACGGCTTCAGGCCCTGACGCTCGACAGCGTCCACCAGCGCGAGAGCGAAACGCTCAGCTTGCCGTTCGTCATGATCGAGAACGGCTACCAGCGGATCTTCGTCCCCCGGGGACAAGTCGCGCGGCTCGATGAACGAGACGAGCTCGGCCGGTTCGAGACGTTCACCCTGCGGCAGCACAAGACCGGCGCGCGGGTGGCCGCCGGCCAAGTGGTCGAAACCACTCCCTTCGACGAGTTCGGCCAGCGGAGGCACACGCTCCAGACGGCGCACGGACCTCACGAGATCGTCGTCGGCGTGACGAAAATCAACCCTCGCTATGTCGCCATCACGGGACTGACCGACCAGTGGGACTACGGCGTCGCCACCACGTCGATCCCCGCGGCGCAGCTTGACGTCATGATCCGCAAGGTGACTGACCAGAAAAACCCGGATCACCGCTTCGCGATCGCCCGGTTTTATCTTCAGGCCGGCTTTTACGAAGAGTCGGGCAAGGAGCTTGAGTCGATCGCGAAGGACTTTCCCGAGCTGGCCCCGCGCGTGGCCGATTCCCGCAAAGAGCTGCAGAACTATGAGCACCGGCTGATCGTGCAGGAGCTGGGCCGGCGGAAGGCGGCCGGACAGCACGAGCTGGCGCACGCCTTCGCGCTGGCGGTCCCGCAAAACGAGGCCAGCGCGACCGTCCTGCACGACGTCGGCGAGCTTCTCCGGGATTACGACACGGCCCGCGAACGGATCGCCAGGGTCCGCCTGCTCTTGGCCGAGCTGCAGGCCAAGCTCGACGGACCCGGCCCTGGTGAAGGCGGTCATGCCGCTGCGTTCGGTCGTGGACGATCAGCTCTCAATCGAATCGCTCGATCGCCTACAGGCCTTCTTCAACCTGATGGACGACACCACGCTCAAGCCGTCCGAGAAGCTTGCGCTCGCCTATTCGGGCTGGGTCGTGGGGAGCGCGTCAGCCGTGACCGACCTGGGATTGGCTGTCCGGATGTGGCAGGCCCAGCATGCGATCCTCGACTACCTTCGCGCCGAGAACCCGCAGGACCGGAAGGAGCGTCTGGCCCAGATCGCAGGGCTTGACGGCGTGAGTCCCGACGTGGTGCTGAAATTGATCCGCTGCCTTCCCCCGGTCATCGACACCGTCGAGATGCGGCCGACCGTCCCCGCGACGCTGCAGGTCGCCGGCCGTGACTCCGAGACTCGCCCCTCCTACGGCGCCCTCGTGCCGCCAGAATACGACTGGCGGCATGCTTACCCGATGATCGTCGCACTGCATCCGGCAGAACACTCAATGAAGGCAGAGCTGGAATGGTGGGGCGGGAATTCGGAAAAGCCTGGAATGGCCCAGAAGCGCGGATACATTGTGATCGCGCCCGAATACGCCGAGGCGCGGCAGCGGACTTACAATTACTCCGTCACGGCCCACGATGCCGTCCTGCGGGCGATCGTCGATGCCCGCAAACGGTTCAACGTCGATTCGGACCGCGTTTTTCTCGTGGGACACGGGATGGGGGGGGACGCGGCGTTCGATATCGGAATGTCGCACCCTGACCAGTTTGCCGGCGTGGTTCCCATCAACGGGCTGTGTGACGGGGTCTGCAAATGGTACACGCAAAACGCCGGCCATACGCAGTGGTATGTCGTCACGGGTGAGTTCGACGGCCGCGATACGTTCGTCGCTAACGCCAGCACGCTCGGCCGCATGATGCGCCAGGCGATGGACGTCGTTTTGGTGGAGTTCGTGCAGCGCGGCTACGAATCGTACCACGAGGAGAGCCCGCGGATTTTCGATTGGATGGACGCCGTGCGCCGGCAGAAGCCGCCGCGCGAGTTCAGAATGTCGGTGTTGCGTCCCAGCGAGAGCCGGTTTTACTGGCTCCGCGCCGATGGGCTGCCACAGTCAGTCCTGCAGCCGACCTTCCTGGCCGGACCGGCCCGCGGCGTCGTCAAACCGATGGTGCTGCGCGCCAAAATCACGCCGGGCAACACGATCTACCTCTTGTCCGGCGGCAAGAGCAACAGTGTCTGGCTCTCGCCCGATCTGGTTAATTTCGCCCAGCGCGTCTCGATCCATGTCCGCGGCACGCAGAAGTTCCACGGCGTGGTGCATCCATCCGTCGAAGCGATCCTCGAGGATTACCGCCTTCGCGCCGACCGCCAGACCCTCTACACGGCCAGAATCGACCTGAACTGACGTGATCTTCGTGGGGCATGCTGCCAGCTTGTCTTCGCACCGTCAAATACCCAGCAGGCTCGAGACCCACGGAAAGGCGGCTACGAAGTCTGTCGCGCTCACGTCGGAGGTCGTCTCGACCGACGTCAAAATCGGTGTTCCATCTTCGAAGCCATTCGGGAAAGTTTGCGTCTCGAGGAACGTGTCGTTGCCGGGGCCGCCGTTGATAGCCACAGTCTGTTGGAAGTAACTGTCCGCCAAGCCGATCGTGTCGGTTCCAATGCCGCCATAAATCCTCACGTTCCCGAGGAACGTATCAGTTGAAAGGACGACCGAGTCGTTTCCGCGGCCCGCGTGGATGGTGAAGTCGCCCGTGAAGGACGAGCTGTCGAGAACGCCGATGTCGTCATTCCCCGCGCCCGCGTCGAGCTGCGTGTTGCACGTCACGCTGACCTCGACCAGGAGCATGGTGTCGTTCCCCGCGCCCGATTGACGTTCAAATTCCCGCCGACCGTAACCGGCCCGAAGACCAGGTTGATCAAGGGATTGGAATCGGTCGTCGGAGTATGAGCCGCGCCGATCAGGATCTCGTCGTTGCCCGAACCGGTCTGGATGGAGAGGTTGCCGGTTACGTCGACATCGACGATGGCGACGTGCTCGCCGCCGCGCGTGCCGCCCGTCGTGGCGCAGCCAAGGCCGCAGCAGAGGAACGCGTTGAAACACCCCAGAAGGTTCGGGCCGCAATCGCCGGCGAACGAGTTCAGGCCGGATTTGCCTGCATAGGCAAGGCAGCCGGCGATGCCAAAGGCGCTGGGGTCGGTGGCGCAGGCGATCGTTCCGAGGCCGCCCAATTCGGCAAGCGTGAATCCGAACCCACCCCCGACGTCGGTGATGGTCAGGTTCCCGCCGACGTTGACGTGGCCGGTGTCGGACTCATCGCCGATGATGCCCAAGCCCTCATCGTAACCGACTTGAATGTGGTCGTTGCTGCCGTTCCCAATGAGCGTGAGGTTGCCGGTCACGTTGGCATCGAACACAGCCAGCGTGCTGTTGCCGAATCCGCCGTCGATCAGCAAGTTGCCCCCCACGCTGACGGCGGTCGCCGTTGCTGCGCTGCCCACGGTCACTGTGTCGTTGCCGGTCCCCCCGAAAATCGAGACACTCCCCCCGATCGTGGCGGTGGCGATTTGGACCGTATCGTTGCCGTTGCCCAGGGCGATCAGCAGGTTTTGGGGAATGCTGGTGGTCAGCGTGCCGCCGCCCACCTGCACCAGGTCGTTCCCCTGCCCCAGAAAGATGTAGACGTTCCCTGTGACACCGTTGGCGGTGAACGGTCCCGCGGTGCCGTTGATCTTCGTCGTGCCGTCAAGGCTGGAGATCTGCAAACCGCCGCCCGACGTCGATTGGATGCCGACCTGGTTGGCCTTGGAGTCTCCCAGCACGACCAGGTTTCCGCCGGGCAAGACGGCGGCTAACACGTTGCCGGTCAACAGGGTTCGTTCTTCCAAGCATTCAATTGCCGATTGCCCGGCGCGCAACGCGGATCTCGAAGATCTCCGTATCGATTTCATGGCAACTCCATTTACTTCAAGCTGGTGACCATCCGTGCACTCGGAGCCGCGGCGCTCCGAATCGAGCGCCGTGGTCTGGCGTGGCCTGCCAAAAAAGCGGCCCAGCTTCCGGCAACACCATATTGAAAAGTAAGGTTATCTACTCACGACCGATTGTCAACAAGCTCGGCAGTCTGCGGCGACATTAAGCCCTACCGTCCACGGGCACTGATCCGCCGCAGGGCGTTTATCTTGTCGTTGTCACCGACGCGAGCTTTGCGGACTGCTTCGATCAGGATCGCGATGTTGCGATCGTACGTCGCCCGATCGACGGGGAACGGCGTGCCGTCCTTGCCGCCGTGGGCATAAGCGTAGTCGGCCCAATTCCGGTCTGGCTGGTGTGGATCTGAGTCGATCGGAGATTGCGCCGCCGGGAGCCGGGGATCGGTTGATTGCTCTGTCGGCACGCGGAGCTCGTTGGACCCTTCTGCCGGCCGGCGGAATCGTTCGGCCGGATCGCGATGGGACGCCGGCGCGTCGAAAATCACTTCCGCCAAAAGCGACAGACTGAGAATTGTCGCCGGGCCGACGCCTCGCGTCCCCAGTAGTGCTTCGAACGATTCCGGGTGTCGCTCGTGGGCATCGACCAGGATGCGGCGAAGGTGGCGGGAATTCACGTCTTCCGGCAGCAGGCGGTGGTGCTTCGGAGCAAAAAGCGTCGGGCCTTCCGTGTAGCGCTCGATTTGCGATAGGAGCCAATCCGGATTCTCGCGAACGAGCGCCGCGCTCTTGTCGCGGTTCTCTCCCGCTTCGCCGGCCACCATGTTCAAAAGCGTCAACTGCTGCCCGATTCCGGGGCTTGACGCTTCCTTCGGCCCCGCGAAGTCGCTGATTGCGCCGTGTGGCTCGCAGACAAAATCGTCGACTGCTTCGCCCAGCCAGTGGTAGCGGCGGGCCGTTTTCTGCTTTGCATTCATCCCCTGTTGGATCACGCACCACTGGCCCGCCGGCGTGAACAGGAATGCGTGGTGATACAGTTGAAAACCGTCCTGCACGGCGGCCGAATCGACCTTCGCGCTCATCCGCGAGGCGTAGACGAGGCGATCACCCTCGTTAACGGCGAGGCGATCGGCCGCGGAGGCGATCTCGTCGGGCGCCCGGCGGCTCGTCGCCCCTTTTCCGCCCGCAACGACGATTCCCAGGTCGGCTCCGAAGAATTTGTATGCTTCTTTGAGGGCGCCGCAGGTGACGGTGGTGACGCCCGAACTGTGCCAATCGAAACCAAGTACGCAACCGAACGCCTGGAACCACCACGGGTCGGCCAACCGCCGCAGCATCTCGCCTGGTCCGAACTCGTCGACGATGGCCATCGTCACGGCCCCGGCCAGCCGCGTCATCCGCCGAAACAGCCAAGGCGGAGCCTTCCCGCCGTGCAGCGGCAGATTTGCAAGACGGCGCTTCATGGCGGAGTATACGGCCGCGTCGCCACGGCCGACAAGATGCCGGCCGCGATGGCGAACGGCCTGACTTCCTCCGTGACATTACGCCGCCGCGAACCGCCGCAGTGTGCGGCGGAGCACGGCGAAGGCACCGAGACCAAAGATGCCCCCTGCCCAGTCTGCGAGGGCGTCGAAGAAATCGCAATCGCGGCCGACGGGGATCTGAGTGACCTCGTCAAAGATCGAATAACCGACGATGACGGCCAGGATCCACAGGCCGTCTCGCAAGCGGAGATCCCGCTTCAGCTCCAACCGGAGGGCGATCAGAAAACTGAGGCCGGCGTAGGCCGAGAGATGCAGGACTTTATCGGTGTTCCGGGGATAGTGTTCGAGACTGAAATTGGGCCAATGTGTGCCGGCGAACATCGCCAGCCAATAGCAGGCCAGAACGGCTGTGGATATCCTGCGGAAACGAGCAGCGGCGGCCGGCTTCATCGTGACCCGTGGTTCGAGTTCATTGGACGGCCTCACTGCTTGACGGGAAGGTGCTCTTCCTGCTGCTGCCGCCGCATCATTTCCCGCTGCCGATTTTCCTCGAGCTGAATCCCATTGCGGGGGGGCCTGGGAGGGGCCGGGGGCGGATAGTCGATGTGCAGCTCGTGCCAGTCCCACGCCATCGGCGAGCTAAGCTCCTCGCGCGCCAAAAGCTCCCATTGAGTGCCGCGGTGCTCCTCGATCACTCCTTCGAGATACTGGCGTGCGCCGCTTGGCGAGTTTTTGACTCCGCGGCGGCGCGTGCTCTTCCGAGGCGGGGACGATCCGCCACGTATTGTCTCCCGGAGTTTGGAACTGGCGCGGCAGAGTCTTCATTTCTGCCAGCATCACGTTATACCCCAGCGCCCGCGCCCGCATGGCCAGCACGCGGCCCAGCGCCAGGTCAAACGTGGCCCGCCACCGCGGCGTGTCCAATTGGGACCGGCTCTTCTCGCCCGCCTCCAGCAGTGCGTGTAGCTGGGTCAATCGATAGTCGAGCTCAGCCAGCGGCTTCTGCGCCTCGGTGATCTGCTTGCGGAACGTATTGTCGTTGTCCGCGCGAAACTGCGTGCGGGGCTGCGGGATCCTTTCGACGGCTGAACCGTCCTGCTCGCTCAGCAGGGCGGCCTGGACGAGGGCCGCCTTGGCGGCGTTTCGGCCGCGCTCCGCCTCGTATTCACGCAGCGGCCGGTAATCGGGAAGATAATTGCGTAAAACGGCGGTGTCGAATTTCGGACCGGGCAGTTCCTCCGAGATCAGAAACAGCCCTCCCGTCTCGGCGCACAGCCGGCAGAGCGCATACGGTCCGAAGCCGGAGGTGATCTCCCCGTATCCGCCGTGCCCCCAGAAGGGCAATTGCACGTTCTCCAGCCGGGCGGTCTCCGGACCTCGCAACGTGTAGCCCAGTCCCTGATAGCCGTCGTGAAAGATGTGGGGGAAGAAATGCTTCTCCCGGCCGAAGACGGCATCGTCTCCCACGCAATAAACGCGCATACCCAGCTTGCGGAGCTTCACAATCGCCTCTTCGACCCGGCCGAAATCGCTGCCGCGCTCATCCGTGACCGCGACGATCATCACGCGGCGGCGGTCTTTCGTTCCGGTGCGGAAGCTTCGGAACCGTTCGGCCGCGTTGAGACAGGCCCCGAAAACGTTCTCCACGGAGTCTTTGTCGGGGTCCCCGTCGTCCTCGATCTTGTGGATTGCCTTTTGGACGGCGGCGACGTCGTCCACAGGCTTTCGCGTCAAGTATTGGACCGTCCGCCCGAACGTCGCCACCGCCGTCTTGAGCGCGCCGCGGTTAGCGACGCCCAGGATGCCGAGCTGCCGGTAAATGTTGTCGAACCGGTCGGCGATCGCCTCGCGGCGCTCTTTCATCGAGGGGGTCGCGTCGAAGAGCCATACGACCAGCGTGTTCTCCTGGCGCAGCGATGCTTCGATCTCGATCGTGAGCCGGTCGATAGCGCCGCGGATGCCGCCGGCGTGCTCGCTCGATCCGGTCGTCTCGACGACGTCGCTCAACTCGCGGTCAGGGGTGGCCGCCCCGACGTCGAGCATGGGCCGCTTAATGGCGATCTGGTTCGTCCCGAGCGCCGTCGCCGTTCCCACGACGTTGAGCACGGGCGCACGGGGCGTCTCGATTGCCGGGCCCAAAGGCGCGACCCGCTCGCCCGGATCCGAGGCCGAATCGCCACGGGTGCCGATCTCTTCGGCAATCGCCGTGTCGAAACGAAGCGAATCCTGCTGCAGCGGGGCGACAGGCTCCTCATCCTCCACGGAGCCGGAGACGATCGTCTCGCGAAACACCGACGTGGCCATTTGAATCGGCCACAGGGATGCGAGAATCAGCAGGTGACCGATGAGGCTGATCACCCACGATGGGGTCGATCCCGCGAAGCCGTCCGGAAAAGGAACCGGCTCACTTGCGGATTCTGCCCGCGGATTGCTCACGGAAACCGGGGCGCTCACTTCCGTCGCCTTTCCATGCAAGCCGTGCGAACCGGGACGGTCGGTCGGCCCGTTTTGCTCCGGCACGCTCCCCTCCGCCCGAACGCAGCCCGCGGCGTCGCGAAATCTCGACCGCGACGCGATTGAATCGCCACCCTCAAATTTACTCAACGCAAGTCCCGGCGGCAACGCCCCTGCGATCGCCGGGCCAACATAAAAGAACGGCCGCAACGGCAGACAACCCCACGTGACCAACGTTGAGCCAGATGGACACGCGGTGGTACGACCGGAACTCGGCACCGTGCGCCCGCCCCGGCGGGGTGATCAAGCCGACCATCGGACGGTAGACGGCCATGAAATCGGCGGCCATCAACAGCAGCACGACGGCAAGAAGCCCGGAAGCGAGACAGATTCGCCGGCGTCCTTCACGACACAGAGAGTCGTCCGACCTACTGTCGCGGCCAGACGGTCGGCTGAAGGATGCCACAAGCGCGCCGACCAGGGCCAGAATCACCAGCGTGAATCCAAAGACGTAATAGGCCGGGAACCGCAAAAGGGCCAGCGCGTCCTTCGTCTCCGAATCGAACCCCGGATGGCTGACTTCCCGCAGTGCCGTCACGACGAACAGAACGGCCGCTCCCACCCACGCCGCCGACGAGAACCGGGCAATGGCCAACCCCAGGCGCATGACGAAGATGCCTTGAGAAACTCGTTGTTATCAAACGTCTTTGCGGCAGTATAACCCGAAGTGACGTTCGCGGGATCAGTGCCCGGGTCGAAGGAGAGCCGCAAGCGTTCCTTCACAATGATCGCCGTGTCGGGAAGCTGCCAGCTTGCCACTGGAACCAATCAAAGGACGTCAAAGGCAAACTGGCAGCTTGCCCTACCCAGGTGCGTGGAAAAGGCGCGGTCCCGACTCCCTTTGGAAACGTCGCGAGATCGCCTGGATGGACGGCTTAACGGTCTGTTACGGACGGGCGGCGTTCTGCCAGGCGGCCTCGAAGCAGCTGGCACGCGCAGGTTTGCCGTAATGGAAGCCCTGGGCAAGCTGGAAGCCGATCTGGCGGCAGGTCGCTCCTTCACCCGCCGTTTCGATCCCCTCCGCCAGGGCCACAATTCCCAGGTCGAGGACCATCTTGACCAGCGTTTCCAGCATCGTCTGACGCGGCGCGGAGGCCCGGTCGATGCCGCGGATGAGCCCCATGTCGAACTTGATGTAATCCGGCCGGACTTCGACGAGCTGGACCAGGCGGTCCTGGCCGGCCCCAAAGTCATCATAAGCCCATTTCATGTCGAGATCGGTAAGCACCGACTGCAAGCCGCGCATCTTGGACGCGTCGGTTGCCGCCGACTCGTGGATCTCCAGAGTGATCGGCTGCCGCGGGCTGACGGTCCGCAGTCCCTGCAGCGCTTCGACCAGCCCCGGATCGGAAAGCTCCTCCGGATGCGTGTTGAGGAAGAGATGGGGCGGCTTCTCGAGGCCCGAGCTGGCCCGCACCGCTTCCCAGCGGAACATGCGGCTTAGCTCGACTTGCAGATCGAGCTGCGAGGCGGCCTGGAACATGGCCTCCGGCATTTCAAGTCCGTAGACGGCGCTGCGTCCCAGCGCTTCGTAGCCGACGGTCTGCCCGCTACGGAGATCGACCACGGGTTGGAAGCAGGGGATGACAGCCCGGCGAGTCATCAACTGGTCGAATTGAACCAACGCCAGCGCGTAGTCGCAGACGCGGGTTGCGACCGTCATCCCGCCAGTTTCGGACGACTGCCGCCGCACGCGAAACGGCACGTCGGCGATTTGAACAAGATCGTTCTGAGCCAGGAGAAGTTGGCCGTCGACACGGATGCCGTTCACGAACGTTCCGTTCGTGCTCTCCAGATCGCGGAGCAGCAGCCCGGCATTGGTCTCGAGGATCTCGGCATGCACGCCCGACACGGTCGAATAGGCCAGGCTCAAGCTGACGTCTGTGCGGCGGCCTATGCGAAACGGAAAGGAATAAATCGGCACGTGGCGGACGGCCTCGCCTTCCGAGGTCTGCCCCGACAAGAACCACAAGGCATGCGTCTGGCGAATGGCGTCGGCGCGCAAAGCCGGCTCGCCGCCCGATCCCTCCGGAACCGCGTTGCGAGCCGCAAGATCGCGAAGGGGTACGTTCGGCGAACTGTGCATGACAACAGACCAAGAGGGCATTTTGGGGGGCGATGTTGTAGAGCCGCCGCAAGTATATGGCAGGAAAACGCTCGACGCGGCCGGTTCGTTCTCGGCCCGGGGGAGCCGTGAGCGGCTCGGTGACAGCAAGTTTGACGCCTGCACCGGGAATAACGTCGTCAAGGGACGAAAAACCAGCGGCGATTTCCGAGTTCGAGCCCCGTGCCCTCCCCATTCGTGGCCTATGTTTATGCGCCGATTTGTCGATTTCTCGACACGTGTAAGACCGGCAAACGGAATTGAACAGCGCCGCGTTCACTGCGGCGGCGCCGCGGGATCAACCCGCCGGCTCATTCCACAAACGGTCTGTTCGGGAGCGGATGGCATGAGCACTGGCGAGACGCAACAGTTGGACTCCCCTGTTCTGGCGACCGTGCTGGCGGACGAGAATTTCTGGCCGTCAGAACCGCATTCCCTGGAAGAGACAGGACTGACGGAGCCGTTCGTCGAATCGCTGATCTTCAAGCAGCTGCTGATCACGGGGACGGCGAGCGGCCGCGGCATCGCGGACCGGATGTGCCTCCCGTTCGGCGTGATCGAATCGTTTTTCAGTTCGCTTCGAGCGCGGCAACTCGTCGTGCATGCGGGGCCCGCGCCGTTCAACGATTATTACTACACGCTGACGGAATCGGGCCGGCAGCATGGGCAAGGACACGCGAAATTGTGTTCGTACACCGGGCCGGCTCCGGTCCCGCTCATGGATTATATCATCTCGGTCGAGGCCCAGGCGATCCGTGCGGAGGCTGTTCGCCGCGACAAGTTCGAACTGGCCTTCCAGGATATCTCGGTTAATAGCGAACTCTTCGCCTCGCTGGGGCCGGCCGTCAACTCGGGGGCCGGTATGTTCTTGTACGGCGCGCCGGGGAACGGAAAATCGACCCTCGCCAAGCGAATCACGATGTGTTTCGGCCAGGCGGTCTGGCTGCCCCACGCAATCATCGAGGACGGGCAGATCGTCAAGGTCTTTGACGCTTCCTACCACACGGAGGTCAAGTCCCCCGAGAGCGACTTCCTCAAACGGGCCGACCACGACCGTCGCTGGATCAAGGTCCGACGTCCCACTGTGGTCGTCGGCGGCGAGCTGACGATGGACGCGCTGGAAATCCGGCACGATCCGCGGAGCAACGTTTCCGAAGCGCCGCTGCAAATGAAAAGCAACTGCGGCTGCCTGCTGATCGACGACTTCGGCCGACAGCGGGTCGCCCCGGCCGAGCTGCTGAACCGGTGGATCGTCCCGCTCGAAAGCCATCACGATTTCCTGACCCTTTCGACCGGCAAGAAGATCGAGGTTCCCTTCGAGCAATTGATCCTCTTTTCGACCAATCTGGAACCGGCCGACCTCGTCGATGAAGCCTTTCTGCGGCGGATTCCGTACAAGATCGAAATCACCGACCCGGACCTGGACGAGTTTCACTTTTTGTTCGAGCTCCACGCAGCTTCGATGGGGATCGAGTGCCGCCGGGACGACGTCGAGCACCTGATCGCAAAACACTACCGTCCGCAAAACCGAGCAATGCGCCGCTGCCATCCACGCGACCTCCTGCAGCAGGTTCGAAATTACTGTGTTTATAACGATCTGCCGATTGAAGTGCGGCCGGAGCATTTTGACCGCGTTGTCGGCAGCTATTTCGCTACCGTTTTGAAGTCCTGAAACCTCCGAATTGACGTCCCATGGAGATTTTGACGCCTGCCGTCGGGCCGACCGCGCGAGAAACGAGCCGATTCCCGGCTACGTGCTCAAGGCGCGTCTGGGCAGCGGCGGTTATGGAGAGGTCTGGGAAGCCGAAGGCACGGGAGGGTTGCGGAAGGCCGTTAAATTCATTTACGGCCGACTGGACGAAGCCCGTGCTCAAAGTGAGCTCAAATCGCTCAGCCGGATCAAAGAGGTCCGTCATCCGTTTCTGCTGTCGATCGAACGGATCGAAATCGTCGACGGCCGCCTGGTGATCGTGACCGAGCTGGCCCAGGGGTGTCTCAAGACCCGCTTCGACGAGTGCCGCCAGACTGGCCTTGCAGGAATCCCCCGCGACGAGCTGCTCGGATACATCCGGGATGCAGCCGATGCGCTCGATTTCATCCACGATCGCCACGGATTGCAGCACCTCGACATCAAGCCCGAAAACTTGTTGACGATTGGGAACCACGTCAAGGTCGCCGATTTCGGACTACTCAAGGATTTGGGAGAATCGCTCTCGTCCGTGGGCGGCCTGACCGCGCTTTACTGTCCGCCGGAGGCGCTCAACGGACGCCCAAGCGGGCACAGCGACCAGTACAGCCTCGCCATCGTTTATCAGGAAATGCTGACCGGCCAACTTCCCTTCGGAGGGCGCACGGCCGCCCAACTGGCCGCTCAGCATCTTCACAGTCCGCCGATGCTGGCTGTCTTGCCGCCTTCGGATCAGCCGATCGTCGCACGGGCACTCTCCAAGAATCCCGACCAACGGTTCCCAAGCTGCCGGATGTTTGCTGACACCTTGGTCGCGTTTGAGGAATCGCGGTCGACCTCCGTTCGCCGCCCGGTGCCAGCGGCCCGCCGTCCCATCCCCTATTCCCGTGCGGCCAAGACGGAGCCTTTGAGTTTGCCGGCTTCGCCCAACGCGAACGCCGCTCCCGGCCTTTCTTCTTCGACAATCAAGGTGCGGCTTGCTGCTTCGGAGATCCGCGACCTTCCGCGCATCGATCTCGCATCGGCTGACAGCCGCTCTCGGCCGACCGTCTTCGTCGGCGTCGGCCGAACGGCGGGACGCATCCTCTCGCAGTTGCGATGCCGCTTGCGTACTCGTTATCGGAGATCCAGCGGCCGTCCCCGCCTTGCAGATGCTGCTGCTCGATACGGACTCGAAAGACCTCGCAGCCATGATCTTCAAGCGGGGCGACGGTTCGATTCCTGCCCAAAACACGTTGGCCATTCCCTTGCGGGCGCCCAAGGACTACCGCGCGAACTCGAAGCGGTTTTTGGAATGGCTCGAGCCGCCGCTGGCTCTACAACATTCCCCGGTCGCTGCAGACGGAAGGTCTGCGTCCGTTCGGCCGGCTCGCGTTTGTCGACCACTGCCCGAAGATTCTCGACCGTCTGTGCAGCGCCCTCCAGACGGCAACGAGCGAGGAAGCCGTCGACCGATCGCGGCAAACAACAGGACTCGAATTCGCCGGTGAATCGCCCAACGTGTTTGTCATCGCGTCGCTTGCCGGGGGAACCGGAAGCGGTGTCGCGCTCGATCTGGGTTACGCCGTCCGCAAAGTATTGGGCGAGCTGCAATTGCCCGATCAGCGCGTCTTTGGTGTTCTCACGCATTCGACGAGCCGCAAAGCGGCATCCCGCGATCTGGCGATCGCCAACACGCTGGCTGCCCTCCAGGAGCTGCGGCACTTCGGCGGCGCGTCGCGGCTACTTTCCTGGCGATCCCTCCTGCGACCTGCCGGCGTTCTATGAAAACCACGCCACGTTCCATGAGACCTACTTCGTCCACCTCGGCAACGAGCTGGGTGACCGCGAGTTCGAGTCGGCCGCCGATCGGCTGGCCGAGTACCTGTACCAAAACACGCTCGCGCCGGGCGCCCTCTTTTTCGACGAGTCGCGGCGCGTCGTGGGGAACGGAACGGACGAGAATTCGCTCGCGGCCGATCGGCTACGAACCTTCGGGCTCGCGCTTTTCGACGCGCCGGACGTCGAGCCGGAACAAGACGACGGTTTGCACGCGCCGAGCGGAGAGTCCGCGGAAGACACTCGAACCGACGTTGAGGACACCCAGCAGCTTGACGGCGCGCCCGCCATCGCTGGCCGACAAATGCTGCGGCGCTGCCCCCGAGCTCATCGCCTGCGGAGGCGCCCGGCGGACGTTGGTTCTCGCTCCTGCCGAAATGAACCGCGAGCGGCTTATCCAGGCTAATCGTGACATTCCGCAGGAGTCGCTCACCGTTCTGGAGCACGCGCGGAGCGAGATCGTCGTTTGCCAGGAAATCGCCGAGGTCCCGCTCAATCGCATCGTGAAGCAGCTCGTCGGCTCTCGGCGGGAGTACCCCGAGTTGGCCGATCGTCTCCACACCCGCATCGACATTGACTGGCCATCCCTCTGCCTGGCCGGAACGGACTGAATCTCAAGGTCCGTTCACCTTGCCCCGCACCCGACCGTCTGCGACAACAGTCAGCGGATGTGCATCTTTTCCCTCATTTACCGCGTCGTTCCCGAGTGTCCGATCTTCGTTCTGACAAATCGGGACGAGTCGACGGAGCGGCCCTCGCTTCCGCCGCAGGTCTTCAGCCCGGAGGAGCACGGCACCCGCTGGTTCGGGGGCGCTGACGCCAGGGCGGGCGGGACCTGGTTCGGAATCAACGAGCACGGCCTCTTGGCAGCCGTCACCAACCGGACGAAAGAGCCGACCCCGCCAAACCCGCGCTCGCGCGGCCTGTTGTGCCGCGACGTGCTCGGCCACGCGACGGCCACGGCCGCCGTCGATTGGGTGCTCCGCGAGCTATCGCAGCACCCCTATGCCGGCTTCAATTTGGCGATTGTGACCACCGAAGCCGCCTGGGTCATCGAGGCGGCCGATTCCACGTCCGCCACGCAGCTCGGTCCCGGTATCCATTCCCTCTCCAATGGCCCCCTCCGCGCTCGCGACGACCCGCGCATCAACCTCGCGCAATCGCTTGTCAGCCGAATGGTCGATGAGGAGCATGACTGGAAAGCCTACATCGACCGCGCCGAGCGAATCTGCCGCATTCCATTCGGCCGAAGGCGCCCCCGGCATGTGTCTTCACCGCGACCATTGGGGCACTGTCGGCTCGACCATCGCCGCGATTGCCGGCGACCCCCGGCACTCCCAATACCATTACTCCTCCGGCCCACCTTGTCGGACGCCGTACGTCGATTACAGCGATGCCTTCAAACGGATGGCAGTCATAAATGGCTGATCGTTTGAAGCAGCATTATGCCTGTTCGTCGCCGGAGAGTTGTTTGACGAGGTCCCCCACCACCGTTTTGGCGTCGCCGAAAAGCATGTACGTTTGGTCTTGAAAGTACAGTTCGTTTTCAATCCCCGAAAAACCGGGATTCTTGCCGCGCTTGATCGCGAAGACCGTTCGAGCCCGATCGGCGTTGATGATCGGCATCCCGTAGATCGGGCATGAAGGGTCCTTCCGTGCGGCGGGGTTGACCACGTCGTTGGCGCCGATCACCAACGCGACGTCGCACTGCGGCATGTCGGAATTGATCTCATCCATTTCGACCAGGTCGCCGTACGGGATGTCGGCCTCCGCCAAAAGGACGTTCATGTGCCCCGGCATCCGGCCGGCCACGGGATGGATGGCGAACTTGACCTTGATGCCGCGCCTGGTGAGCTGGTCGTACAACTCGCGGATACGGTGCTGGGCTTGGGCGACGGCCATGCCGTATCCAGGGATCACGACCACCAGCGACGACTGTTCCAACATCTCGGCGGCGTCTTCGATTGTCTCCACTTTATACGCCCGCTGTTCCACGCTGCCGCCGGAGGCCTGGACTTGCCCAAACCCACCGAACAACACGTTGGTAAAGGAGCGGTTCATTGCCCGGCACATGATGATCGAGAGGATGAAGCCGCTGGCGCCGTCCAAAGCGCCCGCCGTAATCAGCAGCTTGCTGTCCAAGACGAAGCCCATCGCCACCGCGGAAAGCCCGGCGTACGCGTTGAGAATCGAGATGACGGTCGGCATGTCGGCTCCGCCAATGGGGATAATGAGCAGCACCCCGAACGCCAGCGCCAGCACGATCATCAGGGGAAAGGTCATCGCCGCCCAAGTGGCGGCCGGTTGCGCGATCAGCAAAAGGCCCAAAAGGGCCGCCAGGCACAGCACCCCGAGATTGGTGACGTTCTGCAGCGGGTAGGTCACGGGGCGTTGCGGGATCCACCAGACTTCCTGCAATTTGCCCGCCGCCATCAAGCTGCCGGTGAGAGTCAGGAACCCTAGAATGACCTCCGCGACGATTGCGCACATGCGGAAGTGGGTCAGTTGATCGGATCCCTCTCCCGTCCACAAATAAAACTTCGCGGTCCCGACCAGCCCTGCGGCGAGGCCGCCGAATGCATGCGACAGCGCCGTTCGCTGCGGCACGGCGGTGAGAGATACCATCGCTAGCGGGATGCCCACGAGAAACCCGGCGATCATGGCCAGCACGATCCATCCGTGGTGGACAATTTGCGGCTGGATCCAGGTCGCCAGGATCGCCAGGGTCATGCCGGCCACACCGGCGAGCACGCCCCGCCGCGCCGTTTTCGGAGTGTTCATCCAGTGCAGTGAGAGTATGAAGAGGACGGCCGCCACGAGGTACGCGAGGTGCTCCACGGCGCGAGTCATGATTTCTCCCGCTGGCGCGTCTGTTTGAACATCTTGAGCATCCGGTCCGTGATCAAAAAGCCGCTCACGATGTTCGTCATCGACGCAAAAAGCGCAACGGCCCCCAAAAGGCGGATCGATTCCGGGTAGTCGCTGCCGGTCACCATGATCGAACCGACGACCGCGATCGCGGAAATCGCGTTGGTCAGTGACATCAGCGGCGTGTGAAGCAACCGGGAGACGCGGCCGATCACGCCCAGGCCGATAAACGTCGCCAGCACGAACACGAACAACAGCGACCAGTAATCAACGATCGGTTCGTTCATCATCCCCTCAATTCTCAGTCTCGACGCGGAACGTCAATTTTGTGAACCAGAGGCATTCGCTTCAATTCACTAAGCTGTTTTTTTGGGCGATTGACTCGAACGCCGGGGGGATTTGGACGCCCCGCCGACGCGCACGCCTTGGCGCACCGTTTGCACGCGCGGTTTGTGGGTACTCCCAAGCCCAAAAGAAATGGGCGGAGGTGGCTGGCCGCTGGCCAACCTGACGCTTCCATGTCCAGACGTCGGTCCTCAACGCATCAGCGAGCAAGCTTTCGGCCGTAAGTTTTCGGAGTCAGCGGCACTGAATGTTGGAACACGCGTGGCGTCGGTGTCGCGCCAGGAGGAACACTCATGGACGAAACTCGGGGGAAATGGGGTGAGGGCGACACGATCATTTCCACCGGTCCCTCGATTTCAGCAAGCGATTTGCCGCAGCCGGCACGGGGACGCCGGTCGATAAAGGGCAACGAAGGAGGCGCCCCGCACGAGAAGGCGAAAATCCTGCTGGTCGATGACCGGCCTGCGAACCTCCTCGTCTACGAAGTGATTCTCGCCGAGCTCGACGAAGAGCTCGTCATGGCCCACTCCGGCGAAGAGGCCCTGAAGCAAGTCGAGTCTCAGCACTTCGCCGTAATTCTCCTCGATGTCAACATGCCGGGCATGGACGGGCTTGAAACGGCAAAGCGCATTCGCGGCGACGAGCGTTTCGCTCACCTGCCTATCATCTTTATGACGGCTTTCGCGGACGACTTCCGGATCGCGGAGGGATATGCCCACGGTGCGGTCGATTACATGCAGACCCCCGTCGTGCCCGAAGTGTTACGTGCCAAGGTCAAAGTCTTTGCCGACCTCTTCCACATGACGGAAGAGCTGCACCGGCAGCGCAACGCCGAAGCGGCCCGGGAAAGCGCGCGATCGGATCCGCCTCATCCTGGACTCGTCATTGGACGCCGTCGTGACCATTGACGAGCAGGGACGAGTGACCGGCTGGAACCCGCAAGCCGAGACCGCCTTCGGCTGGAGCCGAGAGGAGGTGCTGAGTGCCGACCTCGCGGAATTGATCATCCCCAAGCGCTATCGGCGATGCCCATCGAAGGGGGTTGGAGCAATTTCTGGCCACCGGCGAAGGGCCCCTCTTGAATCGGCGACTGGAACTGGCCGCGATCCGCAGGGACGGGGTTGAAATCCCGGTTGAGCTGACGATCTCGCCGCTGTCGTTGCCGGACCGTTATGAATTCAGCGCCTTCATCCGCGACATCACCCAGCGCAAGGCGGCCGAGGAGCAAATCCGTCACTACGCGACCGAGCTCGAACGCAGCAACCGCGAGCTGGATCAATTCGCCTATTCGGCGTCGCACGATTTGCGTTCCCCTCTCCGAGCCATCGGTCAGATGGCTTCGTGGATTACGGAAGACCACGGGAAAGAGCTGCCGGAAGAGGTCCGCCGCGACCTCGGATTGATCGAACGCCGCGTCCGGCGTATGCAGCAATTGCTTGACGACATGCTCGACTACGCGCGGACGGGCCGTCAGGACGGAGAGCTAAGCCAGGTCGATCCTGAAAACCTCGTCCACGAGATCGTCGAACTGCTGGCTCCGCCGCCGGGCTTCACCGTATCCGTCGGCGCGATGCCGGCGCTCGTCACGCACCGGGCCGCCGTTGGCGCAGGTCTTGCGCAGACCTGATCGGCAATGCGATCAAGCATCATGACCTCGCGGTGGGGCAGATCGACATTTCGGCCTTCGACCACGGCGAGGACGTCGAATTTGTGGTCCGCGACGACGGACCGGGAATCCCCCGCGAGTACCATGAAAAAATCTTCCAAATGTTTGCCACACTCAAGCCGCGCGACGTCGTGGAAGGAAGCGGCATGGGGCTGGCGATGGTCCGCAAGATCGTGGAAAACCGCGGGGGAGCCATTCATGTCGAGTCCGCCGAGGGCCGCGGCGCGACTTTCCGTTTCACTTGGCCGAAATTGGCGGAGGCCTGACTGATGACCGAGTCCGAAGTAACCATCCTCATTGTGGACGATGATGAAGTCGACACGCGGGCGGTCGAGCGCGCCTTGCGTCAGCAGCGGATCGTGAATCCCGTTTTCGCGGCGCCGGACGGCCGCGAGGGGCTGGCCATGCTCCGCGGTGAAGGGGGACGAACTAAAGTTCCACGCCCCTATCTCATCCTGCTCGATTTAAACATGCCGCGGATGAACGGGCTTCAGTTCCTGCAGGAGCTCCGCGGCGATTCGAACCTCACGGACAGCATCGTGTTCGTGCTGACGACATCGCGCGCCGACGAGGACAAAGCCGCGGCCTACCGGCAGCATATTGCCGGTTACTTGGAGAAGCCGGATACCGGCAACGGTTTTCTCAGAGCCATCCAGATGCTGGAGCGTTTTGTGTTGAGCGTGCAGTTCCCGCCGGGGCTCAGCGAATCGGAGACCCATGGTCAACGCCCCTGAGCGACCGCAGGTCCGCGTGTTGATGGTCGACGATGACCTGGTGGACCGCCGGGCCGTCCGCCGAGCGCTTGGGGCCGGGTACGTGGTGATCGAGGCCGAGGACGGACGCCAGGCCCGGCAGTCCTTCGATGCCGCTCCCCCCGACTGCGTCTTGCTGGACTACAATATCCCCGGCACGGACACCCTGGAGCTGCTCGACCGCTTCCGGCAGCGGGCCCCGGTCGTGATGCTCACAGGACAGGGCGACGTCGGGGCGGCTGTCGCCGTGATGAAGGCGGGCGCGCAGGATTACGTGAGCAAGAACGAGTTCTCGGCCGAACGGCTCGACCGGGCCATCCAGCGTTCGATCGACAAGGCCGGTCGCCAGCGACGGCAGATCGATGCCCGCGAGCGGCTGCGCAGCGAATACCGGTCCGAGAAGAGGCGGCGGCGCGAATTGGAAGCCTCGCTTCAGATCGCCCGCGACATCCAGCAGAACTTGATCCCCTCCATGCCCCCGCAAGTCGAGGGCTTCGACTTCTGCGGCGTCTGCTTGCCGATCGAGGAGACCGCGGGCGATTTCTTCGATTATTTCCCCATGGCTGACGGAACCCTCGGAATCGTCGTGGGCGACATTTCCGGTCACGGGATTGGGCCGGCGCTCTTGACGGCGGAGACACGGGCGTACCTCCGCGCCTTGAGCCGCACCAGCTCCGACGTCGGCCAGGTCGCCACGATCGTCAACCGGCTGCTGTGGGAAGATGTGATTGGCGGCCGATTCGCCACGCTCTTTTTTGGGCGGCTCGATCCGGCCGCGCGGACGCTGACGTACGCGTCTGCCGGACATCCGGCATATCTCATTCATCCGTCCGGCCAATTCAAGTCGTTGGAGAGCCAGACGCCGCCCCTCGGGTTGTTCGATGATCTCGTCGTGCCCACCAGCACGCCTGTGTCGCTGACAACGGATGACGTCCTGCTGGTGGCCACCGACGGCCTTTTCGAGACGGCCGCCCCCGATGGCACGATGCTGGGACGAGACTATTGCATTCGCCTGATCGCTGCACATTGCGGAAGTCCGGTCGAGAAAATCATCGATGAGCTGTTGCATGCGACCCGCACCTTTGCCGATGGCATGCCTTTCCGCGACGATCTCACAATCGTCATTGCCAAGGCGAAGTAGACCCCGCCACCGCGCGCGAACGGCTGACCCTTCCTCGGCCGCGCATTGAGGTCACTGCCGGATGCGGCTATTCTCATCCGTCGAAGCGTGCCCGAATTCAAAGACGTCGCGAAGGAACCAGGCATGTTCGAGCGCGAATTACGGCTGAACGGCCTGATGAATGGGTATCTTTCGCGCCTGCTCCAGGATCTGGACGACGCACAACTTAGCGTGCCGATCGCCAGCGGAGGGAATCCGCCGGCGTGGATTCTGGCACACCTCATCGTGGCCAACGACTATGCCCTGCGGATGTTGGGCGAACCGCGGATCGCTCCGGCGGAATGGCACAAGCGTTTCGGACGCGGAGTCTCGCCAAAAGACGATCAAAGCCCACTCCCCTCAAAAGCGGAGCTCCTGCAGAAGCTCGCAGAGGGTCGCCAACATCTCGTCGCCGCCGTCGTCAAGGCCGATCCGGCACGCATGAGCGAACGGCAAAACATCGAAATCTTCAAAGACACGCCGGTTGAGACCATCGGCGACGTCATGGCCCATCTGATGACGACGCATCTGGCTGGCCATCTCGGCCAAATCTCCGCTTGGCGGCGTGTGCAGGGAAGGGCGCCTCTGTTTTAGTGAGGTTGAGTTAGGGCGCCTCACCACGCTGCGTCTCGAACGACCGTCCAGGTGCCCCCAGCTCCGTTGGAATCCATTTTTTCCATAGATGAGGGTGCCCGCCCCCCGCGGGCGTGGCGGCCCTGCGCTCGCCGCACCGAACTACGGGTTTCCGCAGGTTTTAGGGATTGCGCGAAATCGATTCGTGTTCGCGTCCACAGACTGTCGAAACCGAAGAGACCCTCTTTCCGCGAGAGTTCGGGCTTAGGTCGCTATCTGAGCCCGGCAAAGGCGGCGACGTGGGAGGGCCTCAATTATCGTCGAAACGCGGTCCTGTTTGACGAAAGCCACCGATAGCGTATGGCGGCGATGGACACGTCTGGTCATGAGCACGTGCTGGTTGTCTGCACAGGTACCCGCGTGTGCGCGATCCCGTTGGCAATCGTGGAAGAGATTATGCGGCCGCTTCCGACCGATTTGCTACCGGGCGTTCCCCCCTTTCTGCGGGGGCTGGCCGTCATCCGCGGCGCACCCGTACCGGTTCTCGACCTTGGATGCCTGCTGGGAATAGCGGACGACCCTCTCATCAACCGTTTCGTTGTCCTCCGCCTTAACGATCGGCGCGTGGCCATTGCCGTTGAGGCCGTGCCCGGTCTGCGTGCGCTCGGCTGCTCGCTGCTGAGCTTGTCCCGGATTCTCGAAGAGGCCAACCCGGCGTTCGTCGCGGGGGTGAGCGTGAGCGATCAGAACCTGCTATTCGTGCTGGAAGTGGCGCGAATCATCCCCGACGGACTCTGGCAGGAGCTCGAGTCGAGAGCGGTGGCGTCATGAATTTGACGATCGGGGCGACGGAAGTCGATCGATTCCGCGAGCATGTCGCCCAACGATTTGGCCTGAACCTCGAAAACGGGCTTTACGATCGGATTGCAGAGGCATTGGAGCGCGCCGTCCACCGGACGGGCGATGCCGATGCGAGCTGTTACGTGCGGCGTCTCGAGAAGGGTGCCTGCTCCCCGTCCGAAATCGCCGCGTTGGTGGAAGATCTCACGGTTGCGGAAACCTATTTCTTTCGGCATCCGGATCAGTTTCGTGCGGCGTTGGACCGGGCGGTCTTCGAGCGGCTCCGCGGACAGGCCCCCGGTCGGTTGCGGATGCTGTCGGCAGGCTGCGCGTCGGGCGAGGAGGCCTATTCCCTCGCCATCCTGGTTCGTGACAACGTACCCGAGGACGCCGGCATAAACGCCAGCGTGCTCGGAATCGATCTCAACGCCAACTTGTTGGAGAGGGGCGCGCCGAGCGCGCTATACCACCTGGTCGCTGCGAGGCGTTCCAGAAGACGTCCGGCAGCGTCATTTCCAAATCGCCGGCCGCGATTTCGCGCTGAGGGGGCCGGTGCGGGAACTCGTCACGTTCGTCCCCTGCAACCTGGTCGAAGAAAACGGCGGCGTATGGCAACCCGAGGCGTTTGACGTGATCTTCTGCCGCAACGTCATCATGTATTTCACCCCCGAAGCGGCCCGCGCCGTGGTCGCCCGTCTGACGCGCGCTCTGGCCCCCGGCGGATTCCTCTTCCTGGGTCCCGCGGAGACGCTGCGGGGCGTGTCGCACGATTTTCATCTGCAACATTCGCACGAAACATTTTACTATCAGCGCCGGTTAGCAGATGATCCGGCGCCGCGGCGGGCTCGGGTTGCCGGTCCGACAATCCAAATGGCCGAGCGCTCTCTGCCCGTTGCGGCGGCGATTGACGAGTCGTGGGTCACGACGATCTGCCGCGCTTCTGAACGGGTCGCTTCGCTAAGTCGGCAGGCACGGGCCACCCATTCGTCTGCCAGCTCGTCCAACGGCGCGTCCGGCAACGAGAGGCCCAGTCACCGCGCGGAGGACCCCGCGGCGGCCACATCACGTTGCCTGGGCGCCTGCGCGTCAGCTTGTTCGGGAGGAGCGCTTCGACGAGGCCCTCCGGCTGCTCGAGGCCCTCCCCGGCAACGAGGGACAAAACCCCGACGTGCAACTGCTCTGCGCCGCGGTTCTCACCAACGGCGGGCGCGTGCGGGAGGCCGAGCAACTGTGCCGAACGGTGCTCGCCAATGACGAGCTGAATGCCGAGGCGCACTACCTCCTGGCCCTCTGCCGCGAACACTCGGGCGAGGTCGCCGCCGCGATGGAACAAGATCAAATGGCAATTTACCTGGATCCCCAATTTGCGATGCCACGCCTGCATTTGGGTCTGCTGGCCAAGCGTGTCGGCGACCGCGAAACCGCCCGGGAGGCATTTCGGAAAGCGGCCCTCCTTTTGTCGCAGGAAGACGCCTCGCGGATCGTGTTGTTTGGCGGGGGATTTGGCCGCGGAGCCTTGACGCAACTGTGTCAGACCGAGGTGCGCGCGGCGGGAGGCCCGGCATGAGTAAATCGCAGCCGCGTCCATTCGCAAGTATCGACGACCTGCGCCAGGCGTTCGACGGCAGTTTTGCCGCTCCCGCCGCTGTGCCGGAGGCCGACCTGGAACAGTTTCTCGCGATCCGGTCCGCCGGCCAACCGTTGGCGTTGCGGGTTGCCGAGCTGACCCGGTTGGAGGCCCGCCGCGAAATCGTGGCGTTGCCGGTCGAGAATCGGGATTTGTTGGGCATCGCCGGCATTCAAGGCCGGTTGGTCCCCATTTATTGTCTCGCTTCGCTCTTGGGTTTGGGCCGCGACGTTGCCGACTGGCGGTGGATCGCCGTCTGCGGTCTTCCCGATTCGCTTGGCCTGGCGTTTGAGTCGCTCGACGCCTGTTTTTCGGTGTCGCGGAAAAACATTCTGGAGTTGGGCGGCGAGCGCGGCGCAGGACCCTTTTCAGGCGCGGTGCGGTTCGCGGCCGAGGTGCGAAACGTCGTCCAACTTCGTCCTCTTCAGGCGGTCCTCCACAGGACCGCGTTGGGCGCCGGCGGCGCCCTTAAGGAAACCTAGCCATGGGCAAGACGTTGACTTTTGGGCAGAAGATTGCGCTCGGCTACCTGGTTGTGGCCTCCATTGCTCTTTTGATCGGCGGCCTGTCCGTCTACGCCCTGCGGACGATCGTCGCCGAAAAGGATCGCGTGATCGCCGTCTACGCGCAGAACCTCGTGGATGCCGCCAAGCTGGAATCGGATTCCAACCGCCGGATCGCCGACAACCGCGGATATCTCTTGAGCAAAGATTCGGACTTCCTTCAAGATTTGCGATCGACGCGCAAGCCCTTCGATCTCTTGACCGGTTCGATGCAGGGGCACGTGACCACGCCCGAGGAAAAACAAGCGCCTCGCGCGCATCGTGGGCGTCTCGACGGCGCAAATCGAAATCGCAGACCGCGTGATGGAGCGCCGACGAACCGAGCGGAGCCTCGCGGACGTCGTCCAGCAGTTCCAGAATGAGGTCGTTCCAAAAAACCACGAAGTCACCGCGGCAATCCTCGCCTTCGTGGAGCTGGAAGAACAGCAGATGGAACAAGCGCGACAGCAGTCGAACGTGGCCGCGGCGACGATGGGAAACCTGGTGCTGGGCTTTGGCCTGGCCGGAATTGCCGTCGCCGTGGGGCTGGCCCTGGTTCTCAATCGCATCCTCAAGCGGCAGATTGGCTCCGCCGTGCAGCACATCCAAAGCTCGTCGAACGAACTGCAAGCGGCGGCCAGCCAGCAGACGACCGGTTCTAAGGAACAATCTGCCTCGACAAACGAGATCGCCACGACGATTCGGGAATTAGTGGCGACGGCCCGCCAAATCGCCGAAAGCGCGCAGCGCGTGGCGAACATTGCCGGCGAGACGGCCCAGGGCGCCCGCTCCGGCGATCAGACGGTGCAAAAAGCCCGAGACGCCGTGGCCGACATCAAGCGCCAGGTCGACCTCATCGTGACGCACATGCTCGATTTGGGGCGAAGTCGCAGCAAATCGGGGGCATTCTCGAAATCATCAATGAAATGGCCGAACAGACCAACATCCTCTCGATCAATGCCTCGATCGAGGCCGTCGGTGCGGGCGAATCGGGCCGGCGCTTCGGCGTGGTCGCCGACGAGATTCGCAAGCTGGCCGACCGCGTGGGCGGCTCGACAAAGGAGATCAAATCGCTGATCGAGGAAATCCGCTCGGCGGTTCATACAACCGTGATGGCCACGGAGAGTGGCTCCAAGGCCGTTGACGCCGGGAGCCGCGAGTTCAATGAGGTCTCCGCCACCTTCCAGAAGATCATGGATTTGGTGGAGACGACGACCGAGGCGTCGCGCGAAATCGAGCTCAGCACCAAGCAGCAAACGACGGCCGTCGAGCAGGTGAACGTGGCGATCGCCAACGTCGCCCAAGCCGCCAAAGAGTCGGAGGTCAGTTGCACACAGACCTTGCAGACTGTTTCGGAATTGACCTCTCTCTCCAAGGACCTGTCGCGGCTCATCCGGCCGCAGTTGAGTGCCTGACCGATGGCCAAAGACCCTTATACCTACTTCCGCGTTGAGGCCCGCGAGCTCCTCGAGGGGCTCGCCCAGGGAGTTCTGTCGCTCGAAAAGGACGGCCCCGGCAAGGAGGTCGTCAGCCGCATGTTGCGCCAGGCCCACACCTTGAAAGGCGCCGCCCGCGTCGTGAAGCAGGTCGGCATCTCCGAATCGGCGCACGGCATCGAGGACGTTCTGGCCCGTTACCGCGACGGCGAGGGGCAGTTGCCGCACGATGAGGCCGGACGGCTGCTCAACTTGATCGATCGCTGCGGCGAACATCTGAAGTCCCTGGCCGGCGCACCGGCCGATGTGGCAAAACCCGCGACCGGGCGCGAACGCGAAGAACCGATTGAAAGCGTCCGCGTCGAGATCGCCCAGCTCGACACGACCTTGTGCGACCTCGCGGAAGCTCAAGTCCATCTCGAGGCGGTTTGCCAGCAGATCCCGCTCCTGGAACAGCTGCGACACACCACGAGGCGTCTTGTGCAGCGCACGGCGGGACGGCCCAATGGCCGCGGCGAGGGAAAGCCGTCGACGAAGGCGGCGGACGTCGCGTCGCTTGCCGAAGAGCTGCGAACCAGCGTCGAGTCCATCTACGGAGCCATCCGCACCGGAACAGAACGGGTGGGCCGCGACCTCGTCGGCATTCGCGATCGCGCGAGCGAGTTCCGATTGCTGCCGGCAAGTACGATCCTCAGTTCGCTCGAGCGGTCGGTCCGCGACGTGGGCGAGGCCCTGCGAAAGCGCGTCACGTTCGAGATGATCGGGGGCGAACAGCGCCTCGACGCGCACGTTCTCCTGGCGCTCCGTGACCCCCTGATCCATGCCGTGCGGAACGCCGTTGCCCACGGAATTGAATCGGAGTCCGAGCGCGCGGCTGCTGGAAAACCGCCGCTCGGACGTGTCTCCGTGCGTGTCCAAAGGACCGGCCAGCGAGTCTCGTTTTGCGTCGAGGATGACGGACGCGGGCTCGACGTGGGCGGCATTCGAGCGGCCGCAGTTGCGCGGGGATTGGCCGCCCCGGCGACGGCCGAATCGATGGGTCTGGCCGAAGTGGCCCAACTCTTGTTCCAGGGGGGCCTGAGCACGTCTCCCGCGGTGTCCGAATTCTCGGGTCGCGGAGTCGGCCTGGATGTGGTCCGTGCGACGGCAACCCGGCTGAAAGGAGAAGCCGAGTCTGCGCAGCGACGCGGGACGCGGCACAATCCTCGAGATTTCCGTCCCGGTGTCGATTGAATCCCTGTCGGTGCTCGCTGCTGACGTCCATGACATGACGGTCTTGATCCCTTTCGGCGCGGTTTGCCAGATCGTGCGTGCGGCGGCGGGCGACCTGGTGCGTTCCGCGACGGGAGAGGCACTCCTCGTTGGCGACCGGGCGATTCCCTTTCAGCCGCTCGGTCGTGTCATGGGCCTCAGAGGTCCCAATGGGTTTTCCTCACAGCCGCGGCCTTGGTCCGTCGTCATCCTGCAGGCAGGGGGCGCCGGGCGGCGGTCGGCGTGGACGGGCTGAAAGAAATCCGGAACGTGGTGGTCCGTCCGCTGCCCAACCTGTGCGGTTCTGTGCCGCTCGTAGCGGGAGCCACCCTCAACGGATTGGGGAATCCCGAATTGGTGCTCGATACGTCCAGCCTTGTCGCCGCCGTTCTGGCCGGTTCGGGCCCGCAGGCGAAAGCCGTTCCCACTCCGCAGCCGACGGTCCTCGTGGTGGATGATTCGCTCACCACGCGCATGCTCGAGCAGAACATCCTCGAAGCGGCCGGATTCCGAGTCGACCTGGCGACTTCGGGCGAAGAGGCCCTGCGAAAAGGCGCGGGAGAAACCACACTCGCTGTTCGTGGTCGACGTCGAAATGCCCGGAATGAACGGCTTCGAGCTGCTGCACCGCTTCCGAGGCGACCCCCAGTTGCAGGGAACGCCCGCCATCATGGTCACCTCCCGCGCGTCCGCAGATGACCGGCGGTGGCGCAGGAGGCCGGGGCTCGCGGCTATATCGTCAAGAGCGAGTTCGACGAGTCGCGCCTTTTGCGGATTGTCCGAGACTTGATTGCGGAGGTCTCTCAATGACCAAGATCCGCGTGCTGGTCGTCGAAGACTCCGCCACGGTGCGCAACTACCTGGTCGACGTGCTCCAGGCGAGTTCGGACCTGCAGGTCGTGGCCGAGGCGGACGATGGCAAGCAGGCGATCGAGCTGTGTGAACGGCTGCGGCCGGACGTGGTGACGCTCGACATGATGCTCCCGTCGCTCACCGGACTGGCAGCGACCGAATACATCATGGCCTATTGTCCCACGCCGATTGTCATCGTCTCCGGTTCCTTGAACCGCGGCGAAGTCTTCAAGACCTACGAGGCGCTGGCCGCCGGCGCAGTGGACGTCCTGGAAAAGCCCTCGGGAGACACATTCGACGGCCATTGGGAACGCGGGTTTATCGAAAGGGTCAAGCTCGTCTCCCGCGTGAAAGTCATCACCCATCCGCGCGCCCGGCTCCGGTCGGTAACGAGGGATTCCGCCCAGCTCGCCGCTTGTCCGCCGCCGGAACCGAACCGAGCCTACCGTTGCGTGGTGATCGGCGTGTCGACCGGCGGCCCGCAGGCCCTGGCAACGCTCCTCCGCCAGTTGCCGGCCAATTTCCCTCTCCCGGTGTTGATCGTCATGCATATCAGCCCAGGCTTTGGCGAGGCCTTTGCCGCATGGTTGAACGATCAATCCCCGGTTCCAGTGGCCGCCGCGGTCGATGGCGAGGCCTTGCCTCCTTGCGGCACGCCGCGCGTCGTGCTGGCTCCGCCCGATCGCCACCTCGTCGTGCGCGGCGGGCGGCTTCGGCTCACCCGCGATGCCGAGGTCCACTCGTGTCGGCCTTCCGTCGACATGCTGTTCAACTCGGTCGCGCAGGAGGTGGGCGATGGTGCGATCGCGGTCCTGCTGACGGGCATGGGACGCGACGGCGCACGGGGACTTTTGGCCGTGCGCAATGCCGGAGGGGTCACGCTTGCCCAGGACGAGGCGACGTCCGTGGTGTTCGGCATGCCGCGGGAGGCGATCCTCATCGGCGCGGCAAAACGAGTCCTGGCCCTGGACGAAGTGGCTCCCACGTTGGTCTCCCTCGCGAGTGCTTCCAAACAGACGAGAGACGAGCATGAAACCGCAAGTCCTGATCGTCGACGACAGCCTCACCGTCCGCATGGACCTTGAGCAGGCCTTCGCCGCGGCCGGCTTTGTGCCGGTTCTGCGCGGCGACCTGAAAACGGCTCGTCTCGCTCTCGAAAATGGCCCGTTCGCACTGGTCGTGCTGGACGTTCTCTTGCCCGACGGAGACGGGATCGAGTGGTTGCAACAGCTCAAGCAGGACCCGGCAACATCGGGACTTCCCGTGCTGGTCCTCTCGACGGAGGCAGAAGTCAAGGACCGCATCCGCGGATTGGCGATCGGGGCCGACGACTTTGTCGGCAAGCCGTACGACCGCGGCTACATGATCCATCGAGCCCAGGAGCTTCTCCGTTCGCTTCCTTGCGAGTTGCCGAGCCGCGGGTCGCCGCGGGTGCTCGTGATCGATGACAGCGTCTCGGTGCGCGAGGAGCTGAAAGCGACCCTGGAATCCCGCGGGTACGCGGTCCAGACCGCGGATACCGGAGAGGAAGGGCTGCGCCTGGCGGTCCAGTCCAGGCCCGATGCCGTCGTGGTCGACGGACAGCTTCCGGGAATCGATGGGGCAACCGTGGTCCGCCGCCTGCGTTCCGACGCTGCGCTGCGCGGAACTCGCTGCCTGCTGTTGACGGGGTCCGAAGAGAAATCCGAGGAATTCCATTCGCTGGAAGCCGGTGCCGACAGCTTCATGCGCAAAGGCGAGGGGACGGAGCTCATCCTGGCCCGGTTGGAGGCCATCCTGCGTTCCGCGGACGAACGGCCCCTCCGGGAGCCGGGCCGAAGCCTGTACGGACCAAACAAAATCCTGGCTGTCGACGACAGTCCGACGTATCTGCAGGCTCTGATCGAGGCACTCAACGAGGAGGCCTATGACGTCATTCCCGCCGGATCAGGAGACGAGGCTTTGCAGCTTTTGGCCGTGCAGCCCGTGGACTGCGTTCTGTTGGACCTCGTGATGCCCGGCTTGGGGGGCGACGAGACGTGCCGCCGCATCAAGCAGACGCCGGCCTGGCGTGGAATCCCCGTGGTGATGCTGACGGCACGGGACGACCGGGAGGCCATGTTGGGCGGTTTTCGCGCCGGGGCGGACGACTTTGTCTGCAAGTCCAGCGAGTTCGAGCTACTGGGAGCGCGCCTGCGTGCTCAATTGCGTCGGAAGCAGTACGAGGACGAGAACCGCCGCATCCGTGAAGAAATGTTCCGAAAGGACGCCGACGCGGCCGAGGCCCTGGTCCTGCGAGAATTGGCCGAGACCCGCGCTTCGCTCCTCAGGGACTTGGAGCAAGCCAACAAGGAGCTCGAAGCCTTCAGTTACTCCGTCTCCCACGACCTGCGCGCCCCCCTGCGGGCCATCAACGGGTTCATCACGATCGTGTTGGAAGACTTCGCCGGACAACTTCCGCCGGAGGCGCTGGACCATTTGATCCGCGTCCGCGACAACACGCGACAAATGGGCCAATTGATCGAGGACCTGCTGGCTTTCGCCCGCTTGGGCCGGCAGCCGTTGCAGAAAGAGACCGTTGATTTGACCGGCCTCGTCGGCCAGGTGGTCAATCAGCTCCGGCCCGATCCCAAGGCGCGGCAATCTCCACGTCACGATCGGCAATCTCGGTCTCTGCCAGGCCGATCCGAGACTCCTCACCCAGGTGCTGGTCAACCTGATCGGCAACGCCATCAAGTTCACGGGCAAGCGCGACCTCGGCATCGTCGAGATCGGCCTGCAGGAGGGGGAACGCCAACGGCCCCCGGTCTATTTCGTCAAGGACAACGGCGCCGGCTTTGACTCCCGGTACGCCGACAAACTGTTTGGCGTCTTCCAGCGCTTGCACCGCACCGAGGAATTCGAGGGGACCGGCGTGGGCCTGGCGATCGTCGACCGCGTCATCCGCCGCCACGGCGGACGAGTCTGGGCCCAATCCCAGTTGGACCAGGGCGCCACGTTCTTCCTCACGCTCGAACCCAGTGGTGAAGGTCAAATTGGAACTCCGGTTTGAGCAACCCGCGACGTTCGTAAAACCGGACCATCTCGACGCCGCCCGGCGTGCTAAAACCACGTCAAGTAGTGCTCGACTTCCCACGGCGTGATTTGCCTGTCGTAGGTCTCCCACTCCTTTGTTTTGAGATCGATGTAGTCGTCGGCCAGCACGCCGAGCGCTCCGCGGACGATTTCGTCCTGCTCAAGCTCGGCGATCGCTTCGTGCAGGGATTGGGGGAGCAGGCGAATGCCGGCGGCGCGGATGTCGTCGAGCGAGCGTTCGTACATGTTGCCCAGGTTGGGCGGGCCGGGATCGAGCCGGCGGTGGATGCCGTCGAGGCCCGCGGACAACAGGGCCGCCAGTCCAAGGTACGGATTGCAGCCGGCCGAGACCGTGCGGTCTTCACAATGGCCGGGTCCGGCCACGCGGATCATTTGCGTGCGGTTGTTGTCTCCATAGCCGGCAAAGGCCGGCGTCCAACTGAAGCCGGAGCGGGTCGAATAGAGGCCCTGGCCGAGCTTCAGTCGCTTGTAGCAGTTGACGGTCGGGCTGGTGACCGCGCAGACAGCCCGGGCGTGGCCGATCACGCCCGCCAAGAATTGGTAGGCCGTCTGCGACAGGCCCAGGCCCCGCGCGTCGGTCTCGTCCAAAAACAGGTTCTTGCCCGTCTTGGCGTCGGCCAGATGAAAGTGGACGTGCAGACCGCTGCCGGTCTGGTCGGCAAACGGCTTGGGCATGTGCGTCGCGATCGCGCCGTATTTGCGGGCGATTTGCCCGGACGCCATCTTGAAAAAGGTGACGCGGTCGGCCGTCGTCAGGGCGTCGGCGTAGTTGAAATTCACTTCAAACTGCGAGTTGGCGTCTTCGTGATCGACCTGGTACACGCCCCAGCCCAGCCCGTTGAGCGACCCGGTCAGTTCCTGCAGAAAGTCCATCGCCGGGGCCATCGAACGGAAGTCGTAACATGGCTTGGTGAGACGGTCGACGCCGTGCGGGTCCCAGGGGCGAATTGCCCCCTCTTCCGATCGAGTGACGAGAAAGAATTCCGGCTCCATCCCCACGTTGAAGACGTACCCCCGCGAGCGGGCGTCTGCCAACACGCGTGCCAAGTTCGTCCGGCAGCAATAAGGATGGGGCTGGCCGTCGACAAACAGGTTGGAGGTAAAACGGGCCGTGTTCGGCTGCCAGGGGAGCCGCGTGTACGTGCTCGGGTCAATGCGGGCGAGCATGTCGTGCGAATGCGGGCCTTGTCCCGCTCCCCACACGGCTCCGCCGGCAAAACCGGCCCCGACGTCCAATACGTCATCCAGACACGCCGCGGGAACCATTTTCGCCTTGGCGGCTCCGTGGATGTCGACGAATTGAACGAGCAGGAATTCGATCCCGTCGCGTTCCAGGCACTGCCGGAGTTCTGAGCGATCGTGCGTCATGGGGCTTCATTCCCTGTGTCGTGTGTCCAGAGCCCCAAGATGCCTTGTCCCGGGGATTGTCGCAAGACACGCTCTGTCCGCCGACGAATCGGCGGAGCGATCGGCTGTTGGCCGAGCGCTCGACCATCCGGCCTTTTGGACCGGCGCCCCGGCCGCGATAGAATAAGCTTGGCGGAAAGGTCGAGCCATGAATCAGCGTTTGCAATTCGATGTCAATCGCCGGCACGTGACGGTCGTCGCGATCCTCGCGGTGGCGGGTCTCTGCGCGGTTGCCTATGCGACCCTGGTTCCGGCCCGGTCGGCGGCGACCTCCAATCCACCGGTCTCGCTTGCCCCGGCGCCCGGCGGCGACTTCGGCGCGAGCGACGCCGACAGCCGAAGCGGCGCCAAAACAGGAAGTTCCGTCAGGCAGTTCGACGGCTCCAAATCCACGAACAGTTGAACCGCCTGGGCCGGCGCCGGACGGCATGGTTTGGCTTCCGGGCGGCGCCTTCGTGATGGGGGACGATGACGGTCCGCCGGATGAGAGTCCCGCGCACTCCGTCACGCTGAACGGTTTCTGGATGGATCGGACCGAAGTCACCAACGCGCAGTTCAAGGCGTTTGTCGACGCGACCCGATATGTCACCGTCGCAGAGCGGACGCCCAAGCGCGAAGACTTCCGCGGACTGGTCCCGAACCTGGAAGACATTCCCGCGAAGAACCTGGTCCCCGGCTCGATCTGTTTCAATGAGCGCTTCGATCGCCGGTCGCTCACAAAAGACGATCCGCTGTGGCCATACCAAGTGTGGAAGTACGTCAAAGGGGCGAATTGGAGACATCCGGAAGGGCCTCAGATGACTATTGCCGACCGCATGCAGCATCCGGTCGTGCATGTCTCGTGGGACGACGCGGTGGCGTACTGCAAGTGGGCCGGCAATCGGCTCCCCACCGAAGCCGAATGGGAGTACGCGGCCCGCGGCGGCCTGAAGGGGGCCGCCTATCCCTGGGGCAACGAGCTGGTACAGAACGGAAAATGGATGCTCAACATCTGGCAGGGAGAGTTCCCCGGCACCAACGAAGTGAAGGACGGCTTCCGCACGACGGCGCCGGTCGCCTCATTTCCGTCCAACGGTTACGGTTTGTATGACATGGCGGGCAACGTGTGGGAGTGGTGCAGCGACTTTTATCGACCCGACTATTACCGCTACAGTCCGATGCGCAATCCCCCCGGTCCGTCGGACAGCTTCGATCCGAATGAACCGAATTACGTCAAGCGTGTCCAGCGGGGTGGTTCTTTCATGTGCAGTGACAACTATTGCCGCGGATACCGGGTCGCCGCGCGGATGAAGGGGACGCCCGACAGCGGGACGTACCACACGGGGTTCCGTTGCGTGCGATCGCCCGCGGACGTCAGCCGCTAGTGTTCGTCACCCCTTATTTTTCCTCGGGTGCCATGCCCACGGCTTTGCGTGGGCATGTCTTCAAACTTGTTGAATGCCTGCGGAATTGAGTACAACGCCGAACCTCATGCGTGTTTTATCCGGAATCCAGCCGACGGGCCTCCCTCATTGGGGCAATTACTTCGGCGCTATCCGTCAGCACATCGCACTCCAGGACAACGAGCAGGCGTTTTACTTCATCGCCGACCTTCATGCGCTGACGACCGTCCGCGACCCGAAACTGCTGCAGGAATATACCCGTGAGATGGCCCTGACGTATTTGGCCTTGGGCTTGGACCCGAAGCGTGCGACGCTGTTCCGGCAATCCGACGTGCCGGAGGTCGCCGAGCTGACCTGGCTGTTGATGACCGTGACACCGATGCACCTTCTGGAAAAGTGCCACGCGTACAAAGATAAAAAGGCCAAGGGGCAGCCCGCCGACGCGGGGCTCTTCACCTATCCGGTGCTGATGGCGGCCGACATCCTGCTTTACGACAGCGACCTCGTTCCGGTCGGAGCCGACCAGGTGCAGCATATCGAAGTGACGCGCGACATCGCCCAGCGGTTCAACGGAATCTACGGCGAAGTGCTCGCTTTGCCCAATGCGCACGTCGTGGAGGCCACGGCCAAGGTGCCGGGGACCGACGGCGAGAAGATGTCCAAGAGCTACGGCAACACGATCGACATCTTCGAGGACCCGAAAAAGCTCCGCAAAAAAATCATGTCGATCAAGACCGATTCGACTCCCGTCGAAGAACCCAAAGACCCAGACCGCTGCTCCATTTACGCGCTCTACACGCTCTTTGCGACTCCGGAACAGCAGGCGGCGCTGGCCAAGCGCTACCGTGCCGGCGGAATGGGTTATGGGGAAGCGAAACAGGCGCTCTATGACGCAGCGCTCGCCTATTTTGCCGAGCCCCGTGCCCGTCGGGAACAACTCGCGTCCAACCCGACCGCGGTCGATGACATCCTGAAAGCCGGCGCCCAAAAAGCCCGTGCCAAAGGACGGGAAGTGCTCGACCGGGTCCGCAATGCGTGCGGCCTGGGCAAAATACGGCTCTAACGCATCCGGGACTCGAAACGCGAAACGGATCTCGGGATCGTGTGGTACAAATCGTGTGGTACAATCTGCTGAACCGCAGCGTGCCATAGGCGGCCCCATTTGTCGGAACGGGAACAAATAATGAACGGCTCACGGCGGCTGCTTCCGAACGCATTTGTCGCCCTCGGGTGCTTTGCGATCAGTGCTGTCGCCGGGCGCCCGCGCTCTTGGCCGGTGAGACGGTCGGGGTAGACGTGGGCCGAACGCCGCCGATCGTCGGCCGGCACGTGGCCGATTTCCTCCTTCCGGACACGACGGGCAAGCAAGTCGCGCTCCATGACTTTTGGGAGAAAAACCACGACAAGGGGCTGGCGATCATCTATTTCATGGGGATCGACTGCCCAATCTCCAATCTCTACCTGAAGGATTTGGCCGAGCTTGCCAAGCGCTACGAGAGCCGGGGCGTGCAGATCGTCGGCATTCAATCGAACGCCGGCATGACGCCCGCCCGCGCGGCCGAGCACGCACGCCAGTTCAAAGTCGCTTTTCCCGTGCTGATCGACGCGGGCCAGCGGGTTGCCCGCCAGTTCGGCGCGACGCGGACCGCCGAGGTCTTCGTGCTCGATCGGCAGCGGACGGTCCGCTATCACGGCGAGATCGACGATCGTTACGGCTACACGTTCAAGCGCGGCGAACCGACGCGGCGCGAGCTCGAGCAGGCCGTGCAGGAGCTGCTGGCAGGCAAGCCCGTCACCGTCGCGGAGACGACGCCGCGCGGCTGCTTGATCACGCGCGACGACCGTCCGAGCATCGCCGCGAACGTCACGTATGCCAAGGACATTTCCCGCATCCTGCAGAAGCGTTGCCAGGAGTGGCACCGCGCCGGCGAAGTGGCCCCCTTCGCGCTGGAGAGCTACGACGACGCGGTCGAGCACTCGGCCATGATCAAAGAGGTCGTCATCCAGCGGCGGATGCCCCCTGGCACGCCGATCCGCGGTAGGGCAAGTTCACCAACGATCGCCGACTGACGCAGGACGAAATCGACCGGCTCGTCGCGTGGACCGACGGCCGGCACTCCGCTGGGCGACAAGAACGAGCTTCCCCCGCCGCGCGAATACGCCCAAGGCTGGCAAATCGGCAAGCCCGATCTCGTCTTCCAGCTTCGCAAAGAGGTCAAAGTGCCGGCGACGGGAACGGTCCCCTATCGCTACTACATCGTTCCCACGCATTTGAAAGAAGACGTCTGGATTCAGGCGGCCGAAGCGCGGCCGGCAATCCGGCCGTCGTGCACCACATCATCGTCTTTTATCGCGATCCCAACGGCGGGGGACGACGGCAGCTCGAGGATAAGCACCTCTGCGGGACGGCCCCGGGCGATCCGCCGCTCGTTCTGCCCCGGGCGTCGCACGGCGGCTGCCGGCCGGTTCGGATCTGATCTTCCAGATGCACTACACGCCCAACGGCAAGGAAACGACCGACCGCTCGAGAGTCGGCTTCGTCCTCTACCGGGGCCCCAAAGGGGAGAAGAAACGCGAAACCGAAATGGCCGCCAAGACGCGCCCCGTCATGAACACCGATGTTTCGCATCCCGGCCGGCGATCCGAATTACCGCGTCGAGTCGTCGTATCGCTTTACCGACGACGCGATGATCTACCAGTTGATGCCCCACATGCACTGGCGCGGGAAGGACTTCCTGTACGAGCTAAGCTTCCCGACGGACGCACCCAGAACGCTCCTCTCGGTCCCGCAATACGATTTCGGCTGGCAGAACACGTATCGCCTTGAGCAGCCGATCGCCGTCCCCAAAGGCTCGACGCTGCATTGCGTGGCCCACTTCGACAACTCGAAGGACAACCCGGCCAACCCCGATCCCAAGAAGGCCGTCCGCTGGGGCGACCAGACCTGGGAAGAAATGATGATCGGCTGGGTCACCTACTCGTGGAAGGACGAGGCCAAGCACGAGTCGGAAAGCAGGTAGCTCCCGTAGGCTGGTACCAGCTTGGCGGAGCGAGCGCCGGCCCACCATCGGGTTCAGCATCCGTGCCGAATCAAAGCAGGTCCCTCCGCGGATTTTTCCTTGCACGATTAAAGCCGCAAAGTAAACCGAGATTCTTAACCACGGATTTCACGGATGACCACGGATACAAGACGGCTGATTATTCCTTGATCCGTGGCATCCGTGAAATCCGTGGTTAATTCTTCGTTTTTCAGCCACTCTTTGAGTACGGCAATAAGGGACGGAAATAAAGACGGAACTAAAGGAGAAAGAACGGAAAAAATGGGACGGAGTGCGGGCACAAGCCGGAGAGAGTTGCGAATGAGGCAGTCGCGCGAGGTAAGACCTAGCCAGTCGCCTCGGCCTCGAGTGATGCGTCGGGAGGGGCAACTCTCCAGGCGAAGCGTTCACAGAGGCACAGCCGGGCAGTGTATCCAGCTCCGAAGCCGAATTAAAGGAGCCGAATTAAAGGGGACGGGAGTCATTTCTGTTGGACGAACGTAAACATCGGCGCCTGTCCAGTTTTTCTCTTTTCCCCTTTCTCTCGTCTTAACTACGGATGACACGGATACCACGGATAAAAGATGGATAATTACTCCTTGATCCGTGGCATCCGTGAAATCCGTGGTTGATTTTTTGGTTTGCTGCCACTCATTGGAATCTGCGTCATCGGCGGAATCTGTGGATCGCCGCCTTAACTCTTGAGTGCTCTCCAGCACAGACGAATCAAAGAGGACGGGAGTCCTTTCTGTTGGACGACCGTCAACACCTGCGCCTGTCCCGTTTTTTTTCGACCAAAAGCACAACAAAGGTTGAACAGGAGGAAACGGAGGGAACAGAGGAAAAAACGCATCAGCAGGCTCTGTTCCCTCCGTTTCCTCCTGTTGGGGCTCCGCCTTTTCTTGGTGTCTTGGTGCCTTGGTGGTAAAAATGCCGCTTCTTCCGATTCGTCACCTCGACCTCAGAACGTCATGCACAGCGTGCCGCCGTCGACGACGAGGGTTTGGCCCGTGATGTAGCTGCCTGCGTCGCTGGCCAAGAGCAGGGCGGGGCCGGCTAGTTCGCGGGGGTCGCCCCAGCGGCCGAGGGCCGTCCGCTTGGCGAAGACGGCCTTTTCCTCGGCGCTTAGAATCTTGCCGGGCAGATCGGTCAAGAACGGACCCGGCGCGATGCAGTTGACCGTGATGCCGTAGGGGCCCAGTTCCAGCGCGCTGCGCGGGCCAGGCCGATCAGGGCCGACTTCGTGGCCGAATAGGCGTCGCGCCCCGCCTTGGACGCCAGCCCCATGATCGAGGAGATGTGAATCACCCGGCCCCATTTGTGGCTCTTCATCTGCGGGACGAGGCCTCGCGTGAGGGCCATGCACGATGACAGGTTCAGCTCGACGATCCGGTCCCAATTGGCATCGGTGATCTTGTCGATCTCTTCCGGCACGTTGGAGCCGGCATTGTTCACGAGGATGTCGACGCGCCCGAACTCGTCCAGCGCGGTTTTCGCCAGCCGATCGGCGTCGGCGCGGCGGGTCATGTCTGCGACCACGTACGTCCCCCGCACCTCCGTCCCCGACCGAATCTCGGCCAACGCCGCCTTCAATTCGTCTTCATGGCGGCTGGCGATCACCACGTCGGCCCCCGCTTCGGCGAAGGCCCGCGACATCGCCTTGCCCAGCCCCTTGCTTCCGCCGGTGACCAGGGCCACGCGGCCAGACAGATCGAACAGCGAGTTCTTCATCGTTTGCCTCAATTCGGAGTAAAGAGAATACGAATTGTTTTACCACCAATTCACCAAGACACCAAGGAAAGACGGACAAGAACAAAAACAGGAGGGAACAGAGATAACGGAGCCGCCAGCGCGGGTGATGAAGCACGAAATCCGAATGACGAAGGAAGCACAAATGTCCTAATGACCAAATGGGGAAAACAGCAAGCACGCGCAAGGCCTTTCCTTCGTGCTTCGGATTTCCTTCGTCATTCGGATTTCGTTCTTCATCGCCGCGAGCCGTTTCTCATAACGGGCGCCATTCAATAGAATAGGCGGCAAGACGTCATTTTCCGGCTTACGGGGGGGGGGGAAATCATGTCAGCCCGTCGCCGCAATCCGCCGGGGCCGAAGACCGAGTTTCTGGGTCTGGCGCATGTCCGCCGGATGCGGGAAGACCTGCTCGGCTTTCCGACTGAACTGGCCCGCACGTATGGCGATCTCGTCTTCGTGCGGATGAGGCCCGAGCGGCTCTATTTCGTAAATCACCCGGCTTTCGTTCGCGAAATCCTCATCACGCGGGGCAAGAGTTTTCGCAAATTGCCGCGCATTCTTCGCGCCTTTCGCTCGATCGACGGCAACGGATTGGTCTTGAGTGAGGGCGATTTCTGGCTCCGGCAACGGCGGCTGGTTCAACCCGCCTTCAGCACGAAACGGTTCGACGGCTACGCGAGAACGGCCGTCAATTGCACTCGCGAAATGGTCGAGTCCTGGCGGGCGGGCATGGAGATTGAAGTCTCGGCGGAGATGCGGCGGCTGGCCCTGCGGATCATCGCGCGGACGTTGTTCGATGCCGAAATCATCGACGTCGAAGGGCGTATCGGCTCGGCGATCGAGGCTCTTTCCGCGATCGTCACTCGCCAGACGGGTCAACTCGTCCAATGGCCCGAATGGCTGCCGACCCCGGACAACCGGCGAAAACACCGAGCGACGAAAGTCCTCGACGAGATCATTCGCCGCGTGATCCGCGAGCGGCGGGCCAGTGGTGAAGACAGGGGGGACCTGCTGTCGATGCTGCTCGCGGCCGTCGATGAGGAAGGCGACGGAACGGGCATGACCGACGAGCAGGCCCGCGACGAAGCCATCACGCTGTTCAATGCCGGGCAGGACACGACGGCCGCCGGACTCACGTGGCTCTGGTATCTCGTCGCAAAGCATCCCGAGGTGGAGGAGAAACTGCGCGACGAGGCTCAAGCCGTGCTTGGCGGCCGCCCGGCAATGTACGCCGACATGCTGTCGCTTCCCTACACGGCGATGGTCGTTAAGGAATCGTTGCGGCTCTTTCCTCCGACTTGGGCGCTGATCCCGCGAGTCGCCGTGGAAGACGTTCCGCTGGGCGACTACGTGATCCGCAAAGGGGGCTGGGTCTACATGTATCCGTGGGTGCTGCATCACGATCCGCGGTTCTTTCCCGATCCGGAGCGGTTCGACCCGGAGCGATTCGCGCCGGGCCGCGTCGAAACGATCCCGCAGCACGCCTACATCCCCTTCGGAGCCGGGCCGCACGTCTGCATCGGCAACACGTTTGCGCAGATGGAAATGGTGCTGGCCGTCAGCACGGTCGTTCCTCGCTTTCGGCTGGCGCTGTTGCCGAATTCTCCGCCAATCGTTGTCGAACCGCATGTCGCCATCCGCCCTCGCGGGGGGTTGAGGATGGGCGTGGAATCGGCGATCCGACCGGCCGCGGCGGCACAGACCGTGCAGGTTGGAGGATGACCGCCGAGGCCCGGCCCCGCTCGGCCGTCGTTCTGACCTCTGACCCCTCTCCCTCCATTATTCACGCGCTTCGCGATTCGTACACGATCAATTTACTAACCGTTAGTAAATTGCCGCTGAGCGGTGCGGGGTGGGGCAAGAGGGGCGAGGGGCGGACGGACGTGTTTCTCGCTCCGGCGCGGTCCGGTTCCTGCCAAGATGGCGCGGAGGGGTGCTCGCTGCGTTTTTTGGGGTCTTTATCCCTTTTTTTACGCCCCAAAATACCCCAAAAAACTCCCGGCACTTCAACCGGCTGTTACGCCAAAATCGGCCGGACGACCTGGCCGCTGACGTCGGTCAGGCGGAAGTCGCGGCCGGAGTGGCGGAACGTCAGGCGCTCGTGGTCCAGGCCCAACAGATGCAGGATCGTTGCCTGCAGGTCATGAACGTGGACCGGGTTCTCGACGACGTGAAAACCGAGGTCGTCGGTGGCGCCGTAGGCAATGCCCGGCTTGATGCCGCCGCCGGCCATCCACATCGTGAAGGCCTGCGGGTGATGGTCGCGGCCGAGACTCCGCATGAGGACGGGATGGCTTTCGACCATCGGCGTGCGGCCGAACTCGCCTCCCCAGATCACCAGCGTTTCGTCCAGGAGGCCGCGCTGTTTGAGATCCCGGACGAGGGCGGCGGCCCCCTGGTCGGTCGCGGCACAGTTCTGACGGTGGTTGCCGTTCAAATCGCTGTGGGCATCCCATCCTTCGTGATAGATGTTGATGAACCGCACGCCCCGCTCGACCATCCGCCGCGCCAAAAGACAGGCCCGTGCGAACGACGGCTTGTCGGGGTCGGCCCCGTACAACTCGAACGTCGCCCGGCTTTCGCTGCGGAGGTTCATCAGCTCGGGGGCCGACGTCTCCAGCCGATCGGCCATTTCGTACGACGCGATCCGCGTGGCGATTTCGGGATCGCCCACGACGTCGAGCCGTCGATGATTGAGCGATCGCACCAGCTCCAGCGTGTCGCGCTGCAGCCCCGCACTCACGCCGGGCGGCCGTGAAACGTTGAGAATCGGATCCCCCTGGTTGCGAAACCGGACCCCGCTATACAGCGTGGGCAGGAATCCGCCCGACCAGTTGGCCGCCCCGCCGCTGATTCCCGAGCCGGTCGACATCACAACGAAGGCGGGCAGATCGCTCGCCTGGGCCCCCAATCCGTACACGACCCATGACCCCATGCTGGGCCGCCCCGGCTGGGCCGCCCCCGTGTTGATGAAGAGCTGGGCCGGCGCGTGGTTGAACTGGTCGGTGTGCATCGAGCGGATGAGGCAGACGTCGTCGACAATCTTCCCCAAGTGGGGCAGGATGTCGGCGATTTCCGCCCCGCTCTGGCCGTGCCGCGAGAAGTGGAACCGCGGACCGAGCACGGCGGCGTCGGACCGAATGAACGCATAGCGCTGTCCGCCGATGATCGACGGCGGGATCGGCTTCCCCTCAAACTCGGCCAGTTTTGGCTTGTGGTCGAACAAATCGAGATGGCTCGGAGCGCCGGCCATGAAGAGGTGGATCACGGCTTTCGCTCGGCCGACGTTATGCGACCGCTTGGGAAGCAGGGCCGCGCTCGAGGTGAGTGCGCTTATCCCGCGGCGGGTTAAGGCGCCCGTAAACAAGCCGGCAAGCGCGATCCTGCCCAGCCCAACGCCGCACTGCTGGAAGAACCAGCGGCGCGTGACCTCTTTCGGGTCGCATCCACGGTACAAGTCGTCCTGGCAATTCATGGACTATTCCTTGGTGATCGTCTCATCGAGATTCAACAACCCGCGGGCGACGGCCGTCCAGGCGGCCAGCGCGGCGCGCTTTTGACCGCGCGGTGGCCAGTTGTCTCCCTTGACGAGGGCCTGAGTCGCTTTGGGGTCGCGGTCGAATCGTTCCAGCGCCTTGCGTTGGAACGCGACGAGAGCGGCCAGCTCGTCCTGGTCGGGCGGACGCGTCAGGCAACGGCGGAAGAGGGCCCGGGCGATTTCCTCCGGTGTTCCATCCGCATGCGACACGACGTCGCGCGCCAACCCTTGCGCGATTTCGACAAACAGGACGTCGTTGAGAAGCGTGAGGGCCTGCAGCGGCGTATTGCTGACTTCGCGGCGGGCCACGCACGCTTCGCCGCTGGGCGCGTCGAACGTCGACAGCATGGCGAACGGTGCGGTCCGCTTCGTGAACGTGTAAAGCCCGCGGCGGTAACGGTCCGGCCCCGTGCTGACGTTCCACGAAAGTCCGCCGTAAGTCCCCTCGGTCGTCACGCTGGCCGGCTGGGGCGGAAAGACGCTCGGCCCGCCGATTTTCTCGGTCAACAGTCCTGCCGCCTTCAATTCGGTGTCACGGACAAGCTCCGCTTCGAGCCGCACCCGCGGCGCACGGCTGAGGAGCTTGTTCTCCGGATTCTTCGCCAGCGCTTGTGGCGTGACCTCTGACGACTGGCGGTAAGTCGCGCTGGTCGCGATCAAGCGGTGCATCGCCTTCATCGACCAATCCTGCCTGAGGAATTCGATTGCCAGCCAATCGAGCAGATCGGGGTGCGTGGGGGGCGAGCCTTGATAGCCGAAGTCTTCGGTCGTCTGCGCCAGCCCACGGCCGAAAAACGTCTGCCATTGGCGATTCATCGTCACTCGGCCGATGAGCGGATTCTGTGGACTGACGAGCCAACGGGCGAAACCGAGGCGGTCATGCGGGCCCCGTTGGGAAAGCGGACCGAACATCGAAGGAAGTCCCGCCTCCACGCGCTCGGTCGGCCGCAGGAAATCGCCCCGCTTGTGCACGAAAGTCGCGCGGGGGTTTTCGGCCGGACGCTCGGACATCACCAGGCTCGTCGGCAAGACCGGCTCGGCTTCGCGAAGAGCGCGGATTTCTTTCCGTGCCGCTTCCAGCACCGGCACAATCGAGGCGAAATAGCGGGATAACGCTCGCCGCTGCTCGGCGCTCCGCCGGTCTGAGGGGATCGTGAGGAGGTCGTCGATTTCCGGGGGCAAAACCTGGCGATCGGCGGCGACAGGGCTGGTTGCCGCCGAAATCCGAAACCGCCCCAGTCCGGCCGCATAGTAATACTCGAACAGCATTCCCACCGAGAGACGCCTGACGTTTCGTAGCGGTTTTTCCGGAATGAAGACGGCGGCGTGCGCCTTCCCTTGGCCGCCGTTGACCGTCCAGGACGTGAGGGGGCTACCGTCGATCGCCGCCGCCGCTCCGCCGGGATTTGACGCGAACGACTGGGCGGCCGCCTTGAAATGGACCGGCGAACCGTCGGCCGTCGCGGTGAACTCGCTCAGCTCGAAATCACCGAACGGACCTTCGTAAAAAACGCGTCCTGGACCGTGTTTGGGGAGCGACGCATCGGGCAGCGCCTCGAGCCGCAACGCCGTGATCTCGCCCGGCAGGTTGTCGAAGACGACTTGGTAGCGGTCGCTCTTGCTTTCGTCGCCGCTGGCGAGGACCGAGTGATCGGGTAGCACGCGCAGATGCGGCAGCGTGGCTTTTGCCGCGCTGGGGTGCAGCCGCGTCCAGCGGATCGCGCGGGCCGATTCCGTCCGGTTCCATTCCTCTTGCTTCTTTTCAAAATTCGCGCGCCCGGCCTTCCCGCCGGGCGGAAAACGGTCGGGAAGAGCGGCCTCGGCGGCGGCAATCTTGCGTTCGATTTGCGATCGCCGGGCCAGCATGTGCCCATCGGCGACGTCGACCTCGGTCTCGTCGGCGTTGTTCAAAAACCCCATCAGGCGGTAGTAGTCACGCTGGGGGATGGGATCGAACTTGTGGGTATGGCACTGCGCCAGCCGACCGTCAGGCCGAGCCATACCACGCCCGTCGTGCTGACGCGGTCGACCATCGCGTAAAAGCGGAACTCGAGTGGATCGATCCCGCCCTCTTCGTTGAGCATGGTGTTGCGGTGAAAACCGGTTGCAATCCGGTCGGCAACCGTCGCGCCCGGCAACATGTCGCCGGCAAGCTGCTTCACCGTGAACTGGTCGAACGGCAGGCCCGAGTTGATCGCCCCAATCACCCAGTCGCGGTAGGGCCAGATCGAGCGGACGCGGTCTTTCTCATAACCGTTCGTGTCGGCGTAGCGGGCCAGATCCAACCAACGCCGCCCCCAGCGCTCCCCATAGTGCGGAGAGGCCAGGAGCCGGTCCACCAGCCGCTCGTAGGCGTCAGGCATTTTATCGTTGACGAAAGCGTCGGCCTCCTCCGGAGTGGGGGGCAGGCCGATGAGATCAAGCGATACCCGGCGGACGAGCGTGTACCGGTCCGCCTCCGCGGCCGGTTTCAGGCCGGCAGACTCCAGCCGGGCCAAGATGAAGCGGTCGATTGGGTTTCGCGGCCAGGCGGACTCGCTCACCTGGGGCGGCACCGCTTGCTTGGGCGGAACGAAGGCCCAATGGGCCTTATATTGGGCTCCCGCGGCGATCCAGTTGCGCAGGACGCGTTTTTTTTCCTCGCTCAGCGGCTTGTTGGCGGCCGGAGGCGGCATCATCTCGTCGGGATCGTGGGAAACAATCCGCCGCACGACTTCGCTGGCATCGGGCTTGCCCGGAACAATCGGCGTGCTGCCCGATTCCGTCTTCGCCAGGGCCGCCTCGCGGAGATCGAGCCGCAGCTTCGCCTGCCGGGCGGCGTCGTCCGGCCCGTGGCACTTGAAGCAATGTTCGCTAAGGATCGGCCGGACGTCGCGCGTAAAATCGGGGCGGTCTGCTCCTTTTGCCGCATTTGCAGCAACGATTGTCCCGATCAGAACGATAAAACATCCAACGCGGAGACTCTGCACGGAGCTTTCCCCATCACCCAATGAGCCGACGGGTTCACCCCGCCGGAACCGAAAGACCACCGGGATCCGACCCGGGGGACCGTCATCGCGTCTCACTCACATCAACTTTCATTTATTTTACGACATTTTGCGAGCGTGGCGAGCTTGCGAAGGGCAGATGAAGGAATCTGAGTTCGATAACCAAACTAGGTGAGTCTCGCACTCCCGCCCCAAACCGACCGCTTTGACGTCGGAGCCGACGGTAAACCGCCGGCTTGGGATGCATGTCTCTTGGGCGTCGGGAAGCCTGGCCTGCCCACAACAGGCTATTTGCCTTGGGCTTTGGCGCGTCGGGCCACCTCGTCTGGCGAGACATCTTCCGTGTGTGTTGCCATCCACCACTGGATCCCGAAGGGATCGATGACGGCGCCGCTTCGATCGCCGTAAAACATGTCCGCCGGCTCCATCATCGATTTGGCCCCCGCTTGGATCGCCTGCCTGTAGGTCTCGTCGACGCGGTTGACGTACAGGTAAATCATGGCCGGCATCGCCTTCGACGGATCGCCCGCTTCCCCCATCATGACGATCGAGTCACCGATCGTGACCTCCGCGTGTCCGGTCGTCCCATCGGGGCGCTGGTGGCGGAATCGCTCTTTCGCCCCGAAAGCCCTTTTGAGGAAATCGATCAGTTTGTCGACTCCCTGCACGACCAGGTACGGTGTGACGGTATGAAAGCCATCGGGAATCGGTTTCGCGGCCATCTCTGTTCCTTTCTCTCCAGAGCGGAAGCGGTTCTCACGGAATCCACCCAGTATAATCGAGCGCCTCGTGGGGCAAGCTGCCAGCTTGCCCTCTGAGTGGGGATCTCCCACAGGAAAGAAACAATGCTCAAAAACCACGTCATGCATGCAGTGCTCGCGGGAGCGATCGCCTGGACGTCGGCAATCACCGGCCACGCTGCTGACCGATCGTCGCTGACGGATCTCCGCGTCGGCGCCTCGGCCGTGAATTTGAAGTGCGACGCGTCGATGGTCCTGGCGGGCATGATCGAAGCCCGCTATGCCGACGAGCAGGAAGGCGAGCTGCGAGCCGTTGCCGTCGTCATCGAAAAGCCCGGATTCAATAAAATCCCAGTCAATAAAATCGCGATCGTCGCCTGCGACGTCTTGTGGATTCCGCGGCATCTCATTGACGCCGCGCTGGCCGAGATCGAAAAGACGACCGGCATCCTGCCGCAAAATGTCCTGATTAACGCCACGCACACGCACCACGCTCCGAGCACCGCGCCGGCCCACGATTTCGGCGTCTCGCTCAAGTTCTGTGAGGAGCTCAGGCGGGGCATTATCCGCGCAGTCCAGCAGGCGAATCGGCGTTTGGCCAGCGGCGACGCGGCCTTTTTCTTCGCCCTCGGAGAAGAAAGAACCGTGGGAGCCAACAGTCGGCTGAAGCTCGCGGACGGCAATATCACGTGGCTCAATCCGGCGCGCGAAGGAGGGCCGACCGGTCTCCCGACCGGGCCGTTCGATCCTCAGCTCCCCGTCTTTGAATTTCGCGATTCGGCCGGCAAGACGCTGGCATTGCTCTTCAATCACTCGACCCACACCATCGGCACGCGGAGCGGCAAGAACGTCCGTTCGCCCAGCTTCTACGGACTGGCGGCCCAGGAATTGGAAGCCGAGATCGGCGGCACCGTCGGTTTTCTCGAAGGGGCCTCCGGCTCGACGCATAACATCACAAATGTGCCGGTGGCCGAGGCCGTCGTCCGCATGAAACGAGCCGTCAAGCAGGCGCGGACCCAAGCGACGCGCCATCCGGTCGATCAACTCAGGGCGATCCGGCGGACGATGAAGTTCCGCGTCCGACATTTCGACGAAGCCGAAGAGGACGCCAAAATCGCCCGTTACACGATGCGTTACGCGCCGGCCTCTTCCAATCGCATCCGCCAGGTCTTCGCCGCCATGCGGAAGAAGCTCAAAGACAAGCAGGGAGAGGAGCGTGAAACGTACGTGCAGGCCCTGCGGATCGGCGACGTAGCGCTCGTCGGCGTTCCCGCGGAGTATTTCACGGCGCTGGGCCTCGACATCAAGAAGCGGTCGCCGTTCAAGTACACGTACATCGCCGAACTGGCGAACGATTGGATCGGCTATCTGCCCGACCGCGAAGGACATCACCTGGGTGGCTACCAGACCTGGATGGGTCTGCACAGCTACGCCGATGTTGGGACCGGCGAACGGGTGGCCGACCTGGCCGTCGAATTGCTGAACGAGCTTGCCGCCAACAAAACCAAACAGTCCGAAAAGCTGGAGAAACCGAAGGGGCAAAAGACAGCCGAGACCAAGCCGTCAGAGCCGGTCTCCAAGCCGGTCGTCCGTGTGGGACGCAGAAGTCCGGCCGACGAACAAAAATCGTTTCAATTGGCCGATCCGGATCTCATGATCGAATTGGTCGCCGCCGAGCCGGACGTCGTCAGCCCGGTTGCCTTGGCCTGGGATGCCGACGGCCGTCTTTACGTGGCGGAAATGGGGGGCTACCCCGTTACCCAGCGCCAGGGCCGCATCAAGCAACTGCGGGACAATAACGGCGACGGACGTTACGAACAATCGATCGTCTTTGCCAGCGGTTTGAGCTTCCCGACGACCGTGATGCCGTACCGCGACGGGATCCTCACGATCGACTCGCCGGACCTCTTGTACCTCCGCGACACGGACGGCGACGGCAAGGCCGACGAGCGGCGGGTCGAATGGACCGGATTCTATCCCGGTTCGCAGCAACTGCGGGCCAACGCCCTTCACTGGGGACTCGATAACTGGATCTATGGCGCGAACGGACGATGCGACGGCGAAATCCGGCGCGGCGGCGGCGGGCCGAGTGCGGCCGTCTCGATCCGCGGCCACGATTTCCGGTTTCGCCTCCCGATTGGCAACGCAACGCACGCGGGCGAATTCGAGGCGATCGCCGGGCAGAGTCAATTCGGCCAGTGCCACGACGATCACGGACACCGGTTCCTGTCGTGGAACGTGATCCCGATTCGCCAAGCGGTCGTGCCGGAGCCTTATGCGATGCAGCGATCGCTCTTCCAGACGCGCGGCGTGCTCGACATCGCGTCGCCGGACGACTCGGGCCGCGTCTTTCCGATCAGCCCCCCGCCGCGGCAATTCAACGCCGAGCGGGCCGACTACTATAACGCGATGTGCGGGCTGACCCTGTTCCGCGGCGACGCGCTGGGCGACGCCTACCAGGGCAACGCCTTTATGGGCGAGTCGCTGTCGAATCTCGTGACGCGGCGGATTCTGAAACCGCAGGGGGTCACGTTCGTTTCTCAAAGAGCGGAAAACGGCCGCGAGTTCCTGGCCAGCAAGGACCCCTGGTTCCATCCCGTCTTCATGGCAACGGGCCCGGACGGGGCGCTTTACGTCGCCGACTTTTACCGCGAGTACGTCGAACATCCGATCTATGTGGCCTCGGAGGAGATCCGCAAGCGGATTCCTTGGGGAAACGGTGCTGAAAACGGGCGCATTTGGCGCATCCGCCGCCGCGACAGCCGTCCGCCGACGGCCCGGCAGCCGCGGCTGGCCCGGGCCAGCAACGAACAACTGGCGGCGGCCCTGTCGCATCCGGTGGGATGGTGGCGCGACACGGCCCAGCGGCTGCTCGTTGAACGGCAGGACCAGGCGGCCGTTCGCCCGGTCCAGGGCGCCTTCCACGAAAGCAAGACTCCGCTCGGTGCGATCCACGCACTGTGGACTCTGGACGGACTGGGAGCAGCCGACGATCGGATCCTCCGGACGGCGATCGGCTCGAACGAGCCGGCAATCCGCGAGCAGGCCATCGCGATCATCGAACAAAAGCCGGCCCGGATCGGCGCGTTCTTGCCGCAGCTTCTCGAGCTTGTCGTCGACGACACAGCGCGGGATTCCGATTCCGCCTCGCGCTGGCGCTGGGCAATATGCCGGCCGACGAAGTGCGGCTCTCCGCGCTGGTCCGGTTGGCCCAACTGCGGCCGAACGACCCGTGGGTCCTTTCCGCAGTTCTCAGCAGTGCGACTGGACAGGTGGCCGGATTGGTTCGGCTGCTCTCGGAGGTCGATTCTGGCATGGTTTCCAGTTCCAACCCCTCCGTCTTGCAATTCTTGCTCGACGCCGGTGAGCAGATAGGCGGCCAGGCCGACGGCGAAGAGCTCTCTGCCATGACGGCATGGGCGGCCGAATGGGAAGTGGGGCCGAAGTCCCCGGACGTTTGGCGGCTCGTTTTGTTGGGCGGAATCGTGCGCGGACAGCAACGGCTTCGCGGTTCGACGTCGGCCGCCGCGGTGTTCCAGTCGTTCAGCGAACAACAGCGCACGCAAATCGCCGGGGCGGCGGCGACAATCGCGGGGGACGCCGCCCAGCCGGCCGCCGTCCGCAGCGCCGGCGTGCGGCTGATCGCGTTGGCCAACCGCGGGAAAGCCTCCGTGCGCCTCGTGCAGCTTCTCAAGGATCCGAGGGCGTCGGAGCTGCGCGCTTCAATCGCCGAGGCGCTGGCCGATCTGAACGACGTTCAGACCTTTAAGGCCGTTTATCACGATTGGGACCGGTTGCCGGGCGACGCGCGCCGGTCGATGCTGGCCGCGGCAGCCCGCTCGGAAACCGCGACGGCCGCGCTGTTGGAAGCCGTCGCCGCCGACCTGGTGCGCCCTGTTGAAGTTCCGATCGACGTCGTGGAGCGGCTCAAGCGGTCAGGTTCCGATGCGACCCGCAAGCGCGTGGCGGCTCTTTTTCGACCCCCAGTCGCCAACCGACGGGAAGTCGTCGAGCGGTACAAACCGGCCATCGCGCTTGCCGGCGATCCGGTGCGCGGAGCGGTCATCTTTCGAGAAAACTGCCTTGCGTGTCACACGATCCAGCGATTCGGCCAACAGGTCGGTCCCGAGCTATCCGGCGTCAGTTCCCGGCCGCTTGAGCTCTTGCTGCACGACGTCCTCGATCCGAGCGCCCAGATCTCAACCGATTTCGTGAGCTACGTTCTGGTGACGCAGGAAGGGAAAACCTTCGAGGGGCTGCTGATCTCGCAGACCGGCGACTCCGTGCGGCTGCGCCGCGCACAAGGGGAAGAGATCGTCGTCCCGGTGCGGGCGATCGAGCAGTTGCGGGCCAGCAACAAATCGTTGATGCCCGAGGGATTCGAGGCAAAAATCAGTCCCCATGCGATGGCCGATTTGCTAGCATTCCTGCGACAGCCGAGCCGCGACCTGCTGCAATCCGTCTCAACGACCACTGTTGGTCGCCCCAGCGGACGGGAGTGACTCCAGGCCGGTTTTCGGCCGCATGCCGTCGATGGAAAGGAGACGCGAGTCATCTGTCGACAGAACGAGATGGACGACAAGAAAAGGAGGATTTCAATGACGGACGCGTTCGACAGGGGTAGTGTGTGGGGCCTTCGAGCCGTTTGCGGCCTCGTCGTTTTGCTTGGGCTCTCGGTGACGATCCAGGCCGATCTTTCGCCGCGCGAGTACCGCCGAATGCAACGAGAAGCCCCCGAGGAGCTGCGGATTGAGGTGCTGGGCGTCCATGAGCATCCGCTCCGCGAGCGGGAGAGGGAGTCCGAGGTCGTGGTCGACGCGAAGGTGCTCCGCATCCATCGCACGTCGGCGCGAATCCACGAAGGCGACGTGATCAAGATCACCTACGTTCATCACCGACGCGAGCGACCGGTTCCCGGTCCCGGCGAGCCGCCGCTCCTGGAACGCGGCAAGGTTTATCCGGCGTTCTTGACGAAAGTCGAGCGAGAACGCATCTTCAAGCCGGCCGCGGGCAGCTTTTCGTTCCTGCCATTGGAAGAGCGACGGCCGTAGGATCCCGTTCCTGCACAAATGTAATTCGAGGATTGCCATGCCCACGGCTCTGCGTGGGCATGGCAATCGCATTTCCTTTGAGAGCACGGGCCGCGTTTTGACTCGTGCTTGCTCTGCTGAAAGGTGATTGAGCTTGTTGAGTCCGGCTAAAGCCGGAGGGCGTATGCCAGGACGCGGAGGCTCGCTTCGATGAACAGGGCATGTTCACCACGGGCCGAGAGGGCCGAACCAGTGGTCCGTTTGAGCCCGCTCATGAACGACTCCACCCTCAACACAGCGGCCGATTCGTCGTTTGCTACAAGAGGACAACTCAAGTCGCGTTCTCGCTTGGTCATTTGACTGCGCGTTGGGAATGCGGTCGCTCGTCCACACCGATTTGGCTGCGAAGGCCAGACGGCCTGCGTCGTATTGGAATCGCATCCCTGTCATCGACTCGCAATTTGCCCGCGACCGGCAATCTCCAATGTTTTTCTGGCCGTCGCACAGGTCCATCCACTTGCTAAATCCGAAATCTTCGGAAAAGTCGCCTTTTTCTACTTATTCTCACCGGTTCTCCAGCCCGATACATTCAGGAAAGGCGAATCGCCAGCCGTCAGACGCGGTCCCGTTCCATTGCCTCATTGTGAAAAAGAAATGAAGCCATCGCTGGGACTGATCTTGATCGGAGCAATCTGCGTCACGGGATGCACCGATTCACAACTGCGCGTGAACACGGTGCGTGAATCGCTGACGGCCTTCAAAATCGACGAGCAGCAAGTTCTGGATAATCTCGCGCAGTTCGTCTGCGATTACAATTCAATGCCATCGTTTTGTTATCCTAACCTGGGCAGCTCCATCGTGACCGATGCGGGCAACGCCGGGATGGCGCCGAATTGGAGTCGAGTTGTGCAAGGACCCACAGCAGGTGAATTCCTGTTCACTGCGCTGGGCCTTTCGCTTACGACGTCAAGACAGGCTCAGGAATCGTTCACCCTTCAGCCCATCAATGATCCGCGCAAGCTTGAGCTGATGCGGTGCGCGTACCAACGGGCGGTGGCCAGTTGCGGGTTCGGGCCCCCTGGTGCCGCGAATGGACCCATGGCGGCCACGTTCGATCCGGCGGCCGGCGGCAAAGAATCGCAAAGATGTCCCGACTGCGAGGCCATCTTCAACAAGTTCTATACCGGCGACCCGAATGGCGTTATTCGGGACCACGCCCAGGGCATTACGACGTCGGACTGCCTGAAATCGGAGGTTTGCTGGTTCCACACCGGGTGCAAGAAATGTGTGCCGAAGCACTGTGATTGCGTCGGCCGCCGCGGCGACGTTTACATCTGGGTGCTCCCGGAAGGGCGCGATCAGTTGACGAAGCTGACTCTGGCCATTCTGGACTACGCGCTGGCAACAGCGCCGGTCGGACTGACAAAGCAGGTCGTTTACTACATCGACGAATACGGCATCCCGACGCAACAAAAAGCGTCGGTCGGGCAGGTGACTGCCAGCATCGGTATCGACGAGCAAAATGCCAGCCTTCTGAGTACGACGACGACTCGTGAAGAGTCGCGGATTGAACGGATCATCACTGCTCGGCTGAAGGCCGTCAACGGGGAGATGGTAGGCCTGACGACTGAAATCAAGAATGCCAACGAAGCAAAACCGCCTGGTGAACAAGGAGCGAAGCCGCCCGGTGACAGAACAGGCTCCGCTCCGAGAAACGACCCCAATTTCGAGCGATACAAGCAGTTGCTTGACGAGAAACAGTCGCTGGAAGGCAAGCTCGCTTACCTGCGCGAGCAGCTCATCACTCCCGGCTTGAAACAGCGTTACTATTCGGTCGGACCCGCCGTCTCTCCCGGGGCGGCGCTCCTGCCGTTTAACTTGATCCAAGGGACGGCAGTGCCGCAGCCATCGATCAGTCCCTGATCGGAATTGACTTCGGCCGGCGCTTCTGCGGCTGAGGCCGAACCTGAGCACCTGTAGCCGCAGGCGCCTCCGCCGCGCGTCGCAGAGTGAACGCCTCACTCACTAAAAGAAAATCGACCCAGCCCGCGAGCGGAGCAGTGGCGTGGTGGACGGTTGTCGAATTTCGAGCTGCGGCGCCTTCGCGGACGGTTGGTTCTTGTTCTGAAGACACTCCTTCGCAAAACTCTGCAGGCGGACTTTGTCGCTGGCATCACTTTCGGGAAGATCGGCCGCTTGCAGGGCGTAGTCGGCCGCTTGCTCGTAATAACCCTTGGCGCGGTCAATGCGCTTCTGGTCGGTGGGCTTCTGAGGAGCCGCCATCTCTGCCCCCGTCATCTCTGCCGCCGCCATTCCCGCCTTAATTTGTGCCAGAACTTCCAGATTCTGGGGATCTTGGAAATACGAAAGTCTGCACGCAGTCATGGCCGAGTCGGCAGCCTTCGACAGAAGCGTCTCTTTTTTCGCTTGCGCGAGGACGTCCTGGACCGAGATCTTCTTTTTCGCCTTCACGGGCAGCGCTCCAGCCTTCTTCGACCGGCAATCCAGCCTTCGCGGGCGACGATCGACGGGTTGCGGCCGATCCAACGGTTGTGACGGACGATGCGACCTTACTGCCATCCAAATGTGACCCGGCCGTGGAGCGATCGTTCGAATTCTTAGTAGGATGCGGCCGGGGGGATTGCTCTTGATCCGGCTTGTTCGCTTCCAAGGCCGTTGCCTGGTGGTAAAGCGCTGTGGCTCTTTCGCGGTATGCGTCGTCTCGCCGTGGCTCCACTTGAATGGCATGATCGAACTCTGCAACAGCCGTGGAGAAAGCGTCCTTGGGCGAATCATCCTCAGTCGGACACTGGTTCGACGGGGCTTTTCCCGGCGCTCTTGCTTCCCTCTGATGCGTAGCTCGTCCCTGGCTTGCATGAGGTAAAGCTCGCCCAAACTGAATAAAGGGTCGGACCAGATCGGATTGCCCGTCTTCGGATCCGTTGCATCCTGAAACTTCCGCTCGGCCACCTTCCGGTAACATTTGGCGAGCACACGGTAATCGACCGGCGCCCGAACCCCTCCCTGTGGTGGACTGGCGTCGATGGACCCTTCGTCCGGGTTCAGACTATTAGCAAGACTGAGAGCAGCCTTGTATCGTTGATAAGCGGCGCTACCCCATGCGAAATGGAGTTGGGGGGGAGCCGAATTCGGCCGCCCCGGCGCCAATGAGTTGAAGACACTCTTGGCAGCGCCGAACGCGAACTTCCAGTCGTCGTCCTTTATGCTGTCGTCCTGCGATTCTTTTTGAGCGAGCATCCCCCCGAGACGCAGGCACGCGTCGGCGACGGCAAATGAAGCTGGACTGTCCAGAGGAAGAGATGTGCGAGCACGAGGGCTGCTCGCTTGTTGCGTACAAGACCGGCACGTCGCCCGACATGATTCAGGAAGTGCGGGGCCGGCGGCCGCGCAGTAGTCCAGAATCGCGGCATCTGTTTCGCCTTGACTTTCATAATAGATACCGCGGAGCCAATGCAGCTCCCCGGCATCCGATGGCGCGGGGCTTTCTTCGAGCGTGTCGGTGTAATATGACCGCGGGTCCTCCGTGCGCGGCACCTGGTCGTCGCCTCCGCCGAAGCGAAGCATTTCGTCTTTGCGAACCCAACCGACAACCGGCGGAACGCTGTAGCCTCCGGAATCGCGAACTCGAATCCACTGTCCATCGACGCTTTCGACGCTTGCCGGCCACCTAATCTGAACCACGGAACCGACGGCCCGACCGGCTTCGTCTACCAATTGGACGTGGGCTGACTTCGGCAGAACCTCGCGCCTCTCCAAGGATCCGCCGCACGGACAAGCGAGGCAGAGATGCAACAGGAGCCTGCAAACAACAAAATCGCGAATTGGCGCATAAAACGTTCCGCAAATTGGCGTCGAGTTAAAGACCGTGCGTTCCCCGAGAAGGTAAGTGGACCCTCCGCACCGCAAACGAGCCTTTCACTGGGAATTCGGCCTGTTGTGCCGAAATTCGTACACGTCCCCTTTAGAATGAAAAGCTGCTGTCGCATCGGGTGAAACCCCAAAAGCGTCGATGCGCCTTTGAAATGGCATCCTTGTATTCAGCACCGAAGGCAAGAACGTGGCCATAGCAGTCAAGGCAAATCCATCCTTGACTCTGCGTCAGACGACATGCATCCACGGCGTCAGAAACGGCCCCATCGATCTCCGATCGATCACCAGTGTTCTGCCTTTTGCTCCAGATCCGCGCTTTCTCAACGGCGGCACGTGCCTTTGTGATCCCCTGTTTGATCCGGTCCTCTGTGTCTTGGTACTGCTTTTTATTAACTTGCGCCTTCGTGATTGCTTCCTGGTCGCCCTGGCCCGCTTCTTGCTTCTTTTTGCTCAAATGCTCGGCGCCCCTCCCAATAAGCTGCCCTACGCCGATAGGTCTCGGACCATTGTGGGAAGGCCTTGATCGCGTTGTCTAAAAAGGTGTCAGCCTCGTCACTCGGCGAAGTCCAGTAGCATTGCGCTTTGATCTGCCATCCAAGGGCTTGGAGTGCCGGACTCCGCTTCGCCGACGGTTCGTTCATGATTTGGTCAACGTTCTTGAAAACATCTGAATACCTGTCAAGAGCTGAGTTGTCGCCTTGATCGGCTGGATGGTCCATCGTCATCCGAAGGTATTCGATCCGCTGAAGCCACAATTTTGCTTCCAGACAGTCTTGATTGAGATTGGCCTTGTTGAAATCGGCTATCGCCTTCTCCAGGTACTCCTTACGCTTCTCGTCGGGAACGTCTTCATCAAAGGACCTTTTCGCGTAGAGGCGGCCGCGCGCCAGGTACACGAATGGAAATGCGTTTTTCGCTTTCTCCAGTTTGTCCACAGCCTGGTTGCAAGTCATCAGATTTTTCTGGAAATCCTGCTCCTTTTTCTGGGAATCTCGCTCCGTAGAAGTCGGTTCATCCCACAATTGAAGCAGGTGAGCAGTTTGAAGTGTCTGGATCGCCTCCCAAGGACTTTGGTCAAATTGCTCGACCTGATCGACGTGCGTTTTCATTTGGCCTTGCTCCCATCCCTGGGGGGGGGCCATCAACTTGTCAGGTCCGTGGTGCTGCAACAGCTCGTAGAGACAATCGATGCGGATTCCATAGGCCAGCGTGTTGGCGCTTTCGGGCTTCTCGTGCGACTGATTGATGGCGACCACAGCGCCGCTCTCCAGGTAGATGGGTGAGCCGCTGAAACCACTCCCCGTGGCCACGGCGTTTCCGAGCACGGTGTATCCCACGAGCTGATTGTTCGGCCACTCGGAATTTGGGTCGTTGCCGAAATCTGTGACCTGATTGACGGTTCCGGAGAGGTCCGCCGGAATCGGCTTGCCGTTTGCCGCCGAGTCCGTTGCCGCGCCAGAATAGCCCGACATGCCCACCGGCACCGGACGCGCCTGAAGTTTTTGAATCTCGTCCCGCGTTGCCAGAGAGACCTGTGTGACCCCACTGGGAAAACCATTTTGGTCGTCTTTTTTCAGATGAAGCACGGCGACCGCGGGACTAAATTGGTCGGCGTCCCCATCCCCTGGAGTCTCCGCGCGTCTCCGCGGACCCAGGGGGCTGATTCGGATGACGGCCGGATGGTAAAACACTTCGTCCACGACGTATTTTTCTTGCCTGCCGCTGGGGGTGGCATACAACACTGGCACCCTTGACCAAATGTCGGCGACGTCAGCATTGGTGGCCACCAATCGCTTGCTGGTGTCGATCAAGAACCCCACCGCGAGGACCTTGGGGTCTGCCGGAGTACTGATGAGCATCATTGCCCCTCGCACCTTCCCTGTGCCAACGCTCAATTCTTCCCGCTGTTGCGGGGTCAGCTCGTTAACCCTGTTGTTGACGTCTATGACTTGCTGTGAGTAGCTATGCAGTCGCACCCAAAGAAAATAGCCGATTCCGGCGACGATGCAGGCGAGCGCCAGCAGGCCCGACACTGCGGCCAGCGCCGCATTTCTGCTGCGCCGCGCCTCGCGGACGAGCCCTTCTAGACGTTGGGTCAGGCCGAACTGCGCCACTTTGCCCATTGTCGCCTTGAGCGTGTTCTTTAGCGTCTTAAAGGTTTCCTTAAGGTTCGTGGAAGACGGTGTTTCAAAGAAGAGCGTCGGGCCCTCATGGCCTATTCGGAGATTGCATCGGGGCGGGATTTGCTCGCCGGGGAACGCATCCCGCCCATCGATCCACACAGAATGATCGCGGTTGAACTCTAAGCGATATCTACCCAACCGACGCACCAATGCGACAATGTTCTCTGCCGACGCGAACGTCGTCTTCCGGAAACACGACCTGGCAACGAGTCGAATCCCGACCAATCACGATTTTTTGCACATCGTCATTGAACTCCCACTTCTTGCTTGGCTCGGCTCCATCCTGACCTTGCAAACGGATGGTGATCGGCATCGGGCCCTCCCTTAACCTCTTTGCTTGCGTATTGATCGTCTGAATCCAACGCGATTGCGTCGGCCGTCAAGACGGAAAAATGATCCCTTCGGGTTCGGTTCCGTATGTCGGCCGCTGGAGCCACGACCGGAAGCGCGCGGTTGCAATGAATTTGCTCCCTCTCCCCCTGCGGAGGAATGGTCGGGGTGAGGGGAGGTTCAGCCGGCCGCCGCAACCGCTTTCCGATCCGCCTCCCACGGGCGGCTCCAATCCCGCGCGGCCGCCCAAACCGCGGCCCTTCGCGGAACTTCCTTTGCGGAATCTCATCAGTCCATTCGAAGCTACCGCCGCGTCCTTCTCGCTGCAATCACTTTTCTGGAAAAAGCTGCCTCTTGCGTCGTTGGCAAGCCGGTCGCAGAATGAGGCGGGCGAAAAACGCTTACGGACCGCCAGACCCAACCGAGTGGAGGTCACGTCATGATGTACGCCGTTCCCATGCCGGATGATTTCCAAGCGGCGCTCGACGAGGGGCGACCGGCCGACGTCGTCGATCATGCGGTGAGCTCGCCCGTGGGCCTTTATGCGCGCGGCCTTGCACGCACCGTGGTGGCCCGCCGCTGGCCCGACGCACGGGCGGATTTCCAAGCCGCCTTGCCCACCCTCGGCGATCCCGCGGCGATCGAGCTGGCCTTTCTCGATCTACGAGACCCCGGAGCCGCGGCCGCGGTCTCGGCCAAAGCACGCGAAATCGCTGATCGCGCCTCGCAGCCCCCAAGCTCAAACCTCGTGCTGGCTGCCCGCGCCTTTCACATCGCCGGCCTCGCGGAAGACAAGTTGCGGCACACCGCAGAGGCCGTCAACTGTCTGATGAAGGCCAAGAGTCTCTACGGCCAGTGCGGCTGCCAGCTGGGGCAGGCGCAAGTCCTCGACTCGCTCGGCATGGTGAACGAGTCGCTGGGCCGGTTGGACGACGCCGTCCACCACTATGCGCTGTCGATTGCCGGCAAAGCGGTGTTTCGAGACCGCTACGGCATGGCCATCTCGCTGGGCAATATGGGGCGCGTTCAATTGAAGGCGGGCCGTTACTCCTACGCTCTGGAATGTCTGCAGGCCGACCTTCGCATCGCGGAGGAAATGCAGGACGCGCAAGGCCAGGCGTCCGTGCTCAATGCGATCGGCCGCGCATTCCACGGCCTCGGTCAATTGGGCCCCGCAGAGGACGCCTTGCGGCGCAGCCTGGAGCTGGCGAGGACGTGTGAATTCCACGCCCTTCAGTTTTTCGGGCTCAAGGATCTGGTCCACGTGCTCATCTCCGCGGGTCGCCTGGAAGAGGCGGAGCAAACGCTGGCGCTGGCTCGCCAGGCAATCCCTTCCACCGCGGAACCCTCCTTTCAGGTGTATTGGACGTTGGCCCAAGGCTCATTGCTGGCCGCCCAGGGGCGCGAAACGGCGGTCGGCCCCTTGCAGCAGGCCGTCGGCGACTTCGCGAAGCTGTCGCTCCCCGATTACGAAATCGACGCGCGCATCGAGCTGGCGAAGGCCCTGCTGGCGGCGGAAAAGTCCTCGGACGCCGAGGCATGCCTTACACAAGGCCTGCGATTGGCTCGCACGCACGGCCTGCAGCGGTTTCTGCCGGTCCTCAATCGAATGATGACTCAGCTCGAAATCGTCGACGGAGCCGTCTGGGAGACCCGGAGGACGCTCAGCGATGACCCGACGCTGGTCGGCGGCGGTTTCTTAAAGCTCGGACGGTTGGGAGGCGGGGCATTCGGCGACGTCTATCGCGTCTACGATTCGCAGCGCGCGGAGGTCGTCGCCCTCAAAGTGCTTTACTTGTCTGACGAGTACGATCCCCTCAGGCGTCGGAGTCTGATCGAGTCGGCCCGGTGCGAGCTGGAGTCCGCATCGCACATTCTCCACCCCGGAATCGTCCGCATTCTCGCAATCGGGACGCTCGACGATGGGTGCGAGTACGTTTTGCAGGAACTCGTTGAAGGCCCGTCGCTGCGAGCAGTGATCTCGCAAAATAAAGAAAAGCACATTCTGAGCAACATTCGCGAGGTGCTCACCCGTTTGGCCGACATCGCCTCGGCGTTGGCCGAGTTGCACGCGGCGAACGTCATTCATCGTGACCTGAAGCCGGACAACATCATCCTGCGGAACAATTTCCAACCGGTTTTGGTAGATTTTGGGATCGCCTCCGTTCCCGGACATCCGGCGTCGGGCGATGACCGATTCCTGGGAACGCTACCTTACATGGCTCCGGAGCAGCTCTCCGGCAATCGTGCCGATAATCGCAGCGATCTGTACGCTTTGGGCGTCACGGCGTACGAGTGGCTCTGTGGAGAGTTGCCGGTCGAACCGGCCGGCACGACGCTCGCCGAGAATGCCAAGGACATCGTGAAACGTGCCGCAAAGCCCTTGATTTCGGTTCGTCCCGATGCGACGAAGGAGGTTGAAGCGTTCGTGATGAATCTGCTGGCGAAGAAGCCGTCGAAGCGCCCGCAAACTGCGCTGGAAGCAGCCGAGCGCTGCCGGCAGTTGCTCTCGACGCTGCCCTGAGTCGGTTCGTTATCCTCTTTCGCCGTCTTCTCTGCCATCCGTGAGCGTCTTTTCACGACGATGCGAGGAGTCAACCAGACCGCGTCGGTATGTTCCGGCCGTGGGTCATCGGCAGCCAGGCCCTCGACGTCGGGCGAATCAACAGATCACGCAGCCTTCTACTGGATTTCTTCGGCTTCAAGTCATTCTTCTGTGACGCTGTGGTTCACGCCAGTTGTCGCTGGGCCAACTCGGCAAAGAGGCCCCCCTGCCGGATCAGTTCCTGGTAAGTTCCCGACTGAACGATGTGCCCGTGGTCCAGCACATAGATCCGGTCCGCCGCCACCACGGTGCTCAAGCGGTGCGCGACCACCACGCGCGTCGCCCGGAGCCGCTCCAGACTGGCGCTCACCGTCGCTTGCGTCTCGTTGTCGAGCGCGCTGGTCGCTTCGTCGAAAATCAAAACCATCGGCTTGGACACGATGGCGCGTGCGATCATTAGCCGTTGCCGCTGCCCGCCCGAAAGAGTGCTTCCCCCCTCGCCGATCACCGTGTACATCCCCATCGGCATTTGCTTGATATCGTCGTCGAGTCCGCTCAAGGTGGCCGCCGCCCAGGCGTCCTCCTCGGTGAAACGGCCGGAGCCGGTGATGTTGGTGAGGAGGTCTCCCGCCATGAGCTTCGCATCTTGCAGTACGACTCCCATTTGCCGCCGCACCGCTTGCAGGTCCAACCCGGCCAGGTCGAGCCGGTCGTAATAGATCGACCCCGACGTCGGCTTCTCGAACCCGAGAAGCATCCGGATAATGGTCGATTTCCCCGCCCCGGACGGTCCCACGAAGGCGACGAACTCTCCGGGCCGAATATGCACGTTCACGTCGTCGAGGATCAAGGGCCCGTCGGGATGATAGCGAAAGGAGACATGGCCGAGCTCGATGTCGCCGGCCAGCTCGCCGACCTGAGCCTTGTCCAAGTCGACCTCCGGCGGCGTCTCGATAATTAACTTGGCGCGCTCCTGGAGCGGGATCACCGACGCGACCTGGCCGACCAGGGAGCTGACGACCACGGCGGCCGAGAGGACCTGGGCAAACGCGACATTGAAGGCCAGAAAGGAGCCCAGCGACAGATCCTGTCGAGACTTCAGGAAAAATGCCGCGAAGAGGGCCGTGGTCGCCACGATCTGCACGACCGAATTGATCGCCGCGAGGTTGTTCGCCACCCAGCGCGTCCGGAACGCCAGCCGGCGCTGCACGGTGAACTTGCGGGTCCAGACAGCGAGAGCCCGGCTCTCTGCGCCGGCCACCCGGATCCGCGACAAACCGCTGACCAATTGAAAGACGAAGCCGGCGATTGCGCCCCGCACCGCCCAGTAATGCCGCTGATAGCGCGTCTGCGCAATCGCTGACACGCTGGTGATAAGCGCCAGCGCCACGAAGATGCCACAGGCGAGCAGTGCCAGTCGAACATCGTAGTAGAAGAGGAGTCCGAAATAGACCAACGAGAAAGCCAGGTTAAGGACGCCCGACAGGGCCACGTTGGTGAGCACCTGCCGGATGATCGTGATCCCCATGGAGCGATCGGCCAGGTCGCCGGCGGTGAAGCGGCGGAAGAAGGGGGCGGGCAAGTCAAGTAAGCGGTCCCAGATCCCGGCCTGAGCGTCGTTATCCATCCTTGTCTGAAGGCGAACCGAGGCGATGCTGTTTGTGATCTGAAACACGGCGGCAGCCAGTGCACTGACTGTCAAAGCAAGGATGACCAGCAGCAATTGATCGCGTTCTGCTCCGGGAATAATCCAGTCGAAAATCCATCCGGTGACGATGGGGGTGACGAGGCCGAGCAGACTGCCGGCAAGCCCCATCAAGCCGATCATCACCCAATCGCGGTGACTCCCCTTCAAAGCGAACCGCAAGACTTGCCACATTGTCAACGCCTTCGCGGCAAACGGGCGGTAAAAAGAGTGCGCGAAGGGTTGCAAAGCGGCCGCGCTGGCCGCCGTCAGCGGCGTGCGAGTCTCGCTCCGCGGATCGACAATTTCATAGCGCGTCGAAGACGTCGGTAAAAGGGCGACGGGCTCTTCGTCCTTGGCGCGGTAGGCCACTAGCGGACCGTTCTCGTGTCGCCACCAGTTCCCCTTGAGCGCGACGCGGCGCACGCGCACCCGGGTGGCCCGCGCGATCGCGATGATCGGATCGCTGTGCTGACGGCTCTGGCCGACAAGCTGCGGTTTGCGGACGGCAACTCCCAGGCGGGCACAAACGAGTCGGCAGGCGCCCAGGAGGGGATCCACATCATCGGCTTCCTCTTCCTCGTCGGTTTCCGGCCTGTCGACATGTGCGAGGCGCGACAGCGTGGTCGCCGTCAGGCGTTCGTCGCTCTCGGTCCGCTGCTCGAGTCGCTCGCGCTCTTCTCTCTTCGCATCGGACAAATTGAGCGCCGTGCAGACCAGCATGACCTGGTGAAAGCGGTCCAAAAGAGCGGCCCACTCGCGAGCGTCCGGCAGGTTGTCCGTGGTGACCACTTCCAGATGCGCGCCGTCTGGGCCGGCAATCAGCCAGCCGGCCCCGGAAAACGGAAGAAAGCCATGCTCGTTCCGCAAGGTCAGTTCCGACTTGCCCAGGAACCGCGAGGCCCCCTTCACATGGCGCGCCCACACCGTTTGCTGACCCGGACTCGCGGCCTGATCGGGCCCCAGTTGCAATTGCCCGGGCTCCAAGGGAGTGACCTTGCCGTTCGCGCGGCGAAGGACGACGCTATCGGTCAGACTGCGGATCCAGCCGTTCAAGAGCGATTCCAGATCGGGCCCCGTCAGCCCTGCGAGCTGCTCGCGGCGCAAATGAACAACCTCGCACCCTGGGCCTCCCACGGCAAGCAGTCGCGGTCGATCTTGTCCGTCGACAACAACGCCGCACAGCAGGCAGCCGACGCTCACGCGGAACAGGTGACGGCGTGCGACGGGAACTCCCTCCGGAAGCGAGGGGACGGCGAACACGTCGATCCGGCCGGCGCGGATCAGCCAGACGCTCTCCGGGGCGTCAAGCCACAAGGGAGTATTTCCAGCGACCTCTCTGGGAGTTCCCTGCTCGGCCAGAGCCAGCAGCCAGTCGGGCATCATGATTGGTCGTTCCATTCAAGCATTGATTAACTGCCGGTAGGCCCCTTCTGCGGCACAGAGCGCGTCGTGGGTGCCGCGCTCGACGATTTTGCCATGGTCCATCACGATGATCTCATCGGAATCGCGGATCGTGCTCAGGCGGTGGGCGACGATGACGCACGTGCAGCCGCGGCGGCGCAGGTTGTCGTCGATCTGCTTTTCCGTCACGGGGTCCAGAGCACTCGTTGCTTCGTCAAGGACCAACAGTGTCGGGTTCCCGACTAAAGAGCGGGCGATCTCAAGGCGTTGCCGCTGGCCGCCGCTGAAATTGCCTCCCCCCTCGTCGACCTTGCTGGCATAGCCTCCGGGCCGCGCCGCGATATCGTCATGGATGCAGGCATCCTTGGCGGCCTGGATGATCTGCGATTCCGGCACGGTCTCATCCCAAAGGGTCAAAAGCTCGCGGACCGTCCCGCCTAGGAGGAAGAAATCCTGATCGACCATCGCCAGGGAATTACAGATCACCCGGCGTGCGATCTCGGCGCGGGGTCGGCCGTCCAGCAGGATTTCGCCGGACCACGGTTGATACAGGCCGGCGATCAGGTTGGCGAGGGTGCTCTTGCCGCTGGCACTCTGTCCCACCAGTGCGACCCGCGCTCCTGGCTCTACGTTGAGGTTGAAATCCTCGATGAGAGGGCGGTCCAGAGTGTTGTACCCGAATGTGACGTTTCGCAGCTCGAGCTGCCCGGCCAGCTTGACCGCCTGTGACGGCACGGACGACTGCGACAAACGGGCTGGCGATGGGAATTCCGATTTTGATGCTGACCCCGAGCCCGCGGGCCCAATCGTGTCTGGGCGAGCTGGTTCCCCGGCGGACTCTTTCTCCATAAACTCGGGAGCGACCGCGGCATGCAAAACGTCGTCGAGCCGGTTCATTTCCCCTTCGACCTCTTGCAGGGAGGCGCCAAGATTGAGCAGTCCGTTAAGCGGTCCCAGGAAACTGGCCATGAAACTTTGAAAAGCCACCAGACCGCCGATCGTCAGCGACCCGCGCATGATATGCCACGAGCCGATGCCCAGAATTGCCACGGTCCCCAGGGCGGAGAGCAACGATGGGACTGTACTCAGAAAAATGCCGTATAGGTTCATTTGCTGTTGGCCGACCATCACCTTGGCCAGGATCCCCGACCAGCGGCTGAAAAAATCAGACTCGCCTCCGGTCGCCTTCAACGTTTCGATGGCCTGCAGACCGGCCATCGACGTTCCCCACAAGTTTCCTTGCTCCTGGAGCAAGTGACCGTTCATGTCGCGGCGGCTTCGGGACACATAGCGCAGCGCAAGAATGTTGAGCACCGCAATGACCAGGCCCACGCAGGTCAACAGAGCGTCGTAGCAGAACATCAGGATCAGGTAAAAGGCGGCCATCAGGGCGTTCAGCACGTGTGAGGCAAGCTGGCTGGAAAGGAGCACGGCGATGCGGTCATTGATGCCGACGCGGGAGCCGATCTCGCCACGGTAGCGGTGCGTGAAGAATTCGTAAGGGAGGCTCAGGAGATGGCGGAAAAATCGATAGGAAGAGGTAAGTGCCAGCTTGGTCTCCAGCCGCAGCAAGTAGTACCCCTGCAGCCACGTCAGCCCGGCCCGCAAGACCGCGGTCAAGAGCATCCCCTCGATCAAGGGAAACACCCAGTCCTTGTGCCCGGCGACCAAGCAGCGATCGACAAAGAGTCCGGTCAAAATCGGCGCGACCAACCCCGGCAGCATCAGGAGCAAACTGGCCAACACGACGAAGAGAAGTCCAAGCTCCATGCCAGCCAAGCGTTGGCGCAGCGGCCGGATCAGGCCTCGCGGATGCCCCCCCGGCTTGAAATCGGGACCCGGTTCCAAGATCACGACGTCGCCGGTGAATTTCTCGGAGAACTCGGCGTCGGGGACGGAGGTGGGCCCACGCGCCGGGTCGTTCAAATAGACACAATCTTTGCCAAAACCCTCGAGGACGACGAAGTGGTTGGAGCCCCAGCCCACGACCAGCGGAAGCGTCATCGTGCGCAGGTCGGCCACCTCGCACTTCGAGTCCTGGGCCGCGAGACCGCAGCGGGCCGCCCCTTTGACCAGGTGGGCCGTCGTGGTCCCGTCGCGGGAAACGCCGCAAGCCACGCGCAGCTCCTCCAGGGGGACGAACTTGCGGTAATGGGCCAGGATCATGGCCAGGGCGGCGGCGCCGCTTTCAATGGGCTGCATCTGGAGGACGGTCGGAGTCCTGACTGCGCGTTGTCTTGCGCTTCGCCGCCGAAAGGTCTCCCATGCGGCGCTCCCCGCTATTTTCCCAAGGAAGGAAAAACGAGGTGGATCGGACTGTGCTGGGCGACGATGATCCGGCCCTGGCACGGCGTGCCGCTATAGAGTGGCAGCGACGGACCCGCTGACGCGGACCATTGATAGGCGTCGGTCATGGTGCAATCGCTGGCAGTCGCCTTGCCGTCGGCCCCGGTCGTCTTGTTTTCGGCGCCGCTCGCATTGTTATCGGCCCCGGTGGCCGTCGAAGGGGAATCCAGGGTGGCGAGGATTTGCAGCTTCGGCCCCCCTGCCGTCAGTTGCTGCGCCAAGTCTTGGTTCTGCAGCCGTTCGGCCAGTTCCTGCTGCGTGATCGGAAACCGGGCCGCGCTGACGACGCGGCCCTGCAGGTAGCCGAACTCCGACGGGTTGACGTTGACCGGCGAGACCTGAACGGCCATGTTCGTATCGACGGTGTAGCCCGCGTTGACGGGGACATAGAGACGCGCCAGGAGCGGCTTGTCGAGATTCTCGAGCAGCAGCAACAGCGTGGCCCCTTTCGGCGTGGCCCCTTTCGTCACGTGAGTCCCCTCCCGGGCGCTGCGGCTCAATATTTCGACAGCAAAACCGGCTCAGAACCGTTTGCGGCGGCTGCCCGTCATCGGGCTTGATGGCAACAGCGGCGTTCCCTTCTCGAGGGGAACGCCGGTTCGGGCCAGGAAGGTCTCGATCACGCCGTCGCACGGGGCCGTCACCGGTGTGAGGCCGTTTTCCCGGAGCAGGACCCCCTGGGCATCGACGGTGTCGGTGACGGTGCCGGCCACGCTCCAGACAAACGCCGCGACGAGCAACAGCGCGCAGCCGAGGAGAGCAATCCAGCCCCGGGGGCTGGTCACCTGCATCAACTCATCGAGCCCCTCGGGCGACGCCGAATGCTTCAAGGTCGCCTTGCCCAAGGTCGGTTCAGTCATGGCCTTTAGGATCAGTGCTCGACGTAGCCCGTAGTGAACGTCCTGCTTGACGAGTCTTCACCGTGCAGAAACGCGATCCCGTCTGGGAACGGGCCAGCCTTCTCCTTCGAAGAGTGGCATTGTCGAACCCTCGGGACACAAGAGGTCGCTGCAGAGAAGGGCGATTCCGAGCTTCCCAATGTACATCCCGTTCACGGGGCAGGCAACGGACTGGCTATCAAGCACCGCACGTTTGCCTAACTCGTAAGCAGGAGCGAGAACCTCTGTCGCAGGACGAGTCTCTCCAGTTCTACTTGCGCGATCGAAATCAGCCATCTCAGCAGATGCGGTTCCGCGCTCAAGCGCGCAGTAGGCGAGCGGAAAGGTCGTTCTGTCCCCCGACGTCGGTCAGACGCCGCTCGCGTCCCTCGAAGAGATACGTCAATCGCGTGTGGTCCAGTCCCAGCAATGAAAGGATCGTTGCGTGCAGGTCGTGTACGTGGACCTTGTCGTCGACTGCCCGGAATCCGAAGTCGTCGGTTGCGCCAATTGTCTTACCACCCTGAATGCCGCCGCCGGCCATCCACGTGCAAAAGCCGTAAGGGCTATGATCGCGGCCCAGGTTGCCCTGCATCACGGGCGTCCGGCCAAATTCTCCGGTCCAGACAAGGAGCGTGCTGTCGAGCAAGCCGCGCTGGTTCAGATCGGAGAGGAGCGCGGCAATCGGCTGATCGACGCGGGCGGCATTCGATTGATGGAGTTTCGCACATTGGCCGTGTCCGTCCCAGTCGTTGTTGATGAGCGTGACGAACCGGACACCGCGTTCGACCATCCGCCGCGCCAGCAAGCACATCTTGCCGAAGCGGGCCGTCGGCTCGTGGTCGATGCCATACAACTCGCGCGTCGCCCGCGTTTCCGGCGACAAATCGATGAGGTTAGGCCCTGCCGTTTGCATCCGGTAGGCCAATTCGTAGTTGGCAATTCGAGCTTCGAGCCGGCTGTCGCCTGGCCTGGCGGCGGCGTAACGCTCGTTCCAGCGGTGGATCCGGTCGAGGATCGCGCGCTGGTCATCCCGGTTGATCTGCGGCGGCGGCGACAGGTTCTGGATCGGGGCGCCTTGGTCTCGCAGGACCGTTCCCTGGTAAACGGCCGGCAAAAAACCGGACTGATACATCGGACTGCCGCCGCGGAATCCACCGTCCGTCAGCACCATGTAAGCGGGCAATTCATCACTCTCGCAGCCCAATCCATAGGTCACCCACGCTCCGACGCTCGGGTGCCCCAGCAGCAGCGAACCGGTCGTCATGAACGTGATGGCCGGACCGTGAATGAATGACTCGTGGTAGCACGATCGGATCACCGCCAGACGGTCCGCATGTTTCGCCAAGTGCGGAAAGATGTCTGAGATTTCCAACCCGGATTGACCGTGCTTGCGATACGCGAACGGCGACGCCAGCAGCTTCCCATCGGTGGGCTTCATGAATTGCAGCGAGAGGCCGGCCGGGTTAAAGCTCGGCGGCAGCGATTTCCCGTCGAACCGCTTGAGCTCCGGCTTTGGATCAAACGTTTCGAGCTGGCTCGGACCCCCCGTCATGAAGAGCATGATCACGCTCTTCGCCTGGGCCTCGAAGTGGCGCGGGCGGGGCGCCAGAAGCTTCGGACCGCGTCCAGGCATCGGCCGGCCGCCATTTGCGGCCCGCTCCCTTTGCGAATCGCCTCGCGCCGTCTTGCAAGAGAGCAAATACTCGAGCACCAACGAACCGAATCCTCCCGCGGACCTGGCGAGGAACTGCCGCCGGCTGTCAAACGTCTCGAATCGCCCACAATGACTGGAGTTCGGTTGCATGGAATCCATCCTTAATCGACGTAGTCGAACTCGTGCAGGTTGAAAAGAGCCAGACACAACTTCGAGAGCGCCGCCGCGCGGGCCGGCGGCAGGGCCGCATATTCCACCGGCACGCCCGAGAGCTGGGCTGCGTTTGCGGAAGTATGTTCCAGCGTGGCCAGGAGGGCCAGCGCCTCACGCATCTCCTCGGACGTCGGGTGCCGGCCGAGCGCCAGCCGCCATCCTCGGTCGATCCAGGATTCGGGCTTGTTTCCCGCCTCCCGAAGCAGCCGCGCGCCAAACGCCTGCGATTGGCCGAAGGCCGTTTTATTGTTCATCAGCCATAACGCCTGCGGTGCGACGGTCGAGACGTCGCGGCCCGCGCAACTGACGGCATTCACTGGAGCGTCAAAGATGTCGAATAACGGGAAACGAAAATTACGGCGGACCAGGATGTACAATCCGCGGCGTGTGTGCTCCTGGGGATCAGCGTTTGTGACCCAAAAGGCCTTGTCCGTCAGCTCTTCAGCCGCGAGCGGCGGCATGACGGGTCGGCCCCCCATCTTGAGGTTGAGCGTCCCCGCGACGGCATGGATGGCGTCCCACAACGATTCCGCCTCCAGCCGCCGGCGATTCATCCGCCACAGGAAACGGTTGTCCGGATCGATCCGGCCGTGCTCTTCGCTGAAGAAATCGCTGCGCTGCTGGTATGTCCGCGAGAGCATTATCAGCCGGTGCATCTCTTTGATCTTCCACCCACGTGCCACGAACTCGGTGGCCAGCCAATCAAGTAGTTCGGGATGAGTCGGCGGCTGTCCCATTCTGCCGAAATCGTTTGGGGTCGCGACGATCCCACGGCCAAAATGCCACGCCCAGATGCGGTTGACCATCACGCGGGCCGTCAGTGGATGATCGGGCTGTGTGAGCCAGAGCGCCAATTCCTTGCGGCTGCCAAACGGACCGGCAAGCGCGGGCTCGCGTCCCGTGTTCCGTGCCAGGATCGCCGGCAGTGCCGGCTGCACCGCTTCGTTAGGCCGGGAAAGATCGCCGCGCTTCAACACATAAACGGTGGGAACGAGTTCGGGCTGCTCGTGGCCCAATACCGTGGCCGTGGGAACCTCCATCAGGCCGTCGAAAGGCGTCCCGGGAGCCGACGCTCCATTTTCGGGCAGACTCAGCACAGCTTGTCCAATGGCGGCCAGCAGATCCTTTCGCCGCTGTTCCTCGCTTGTTGACAGTGGGTGGCCGGCCACCGACCGCTCGAAAAGACGGTACGCGCGGCGGGCCTCGTCCACGGCAATCAGCTTTGGATAGTGCTGCTTCCGGTCAGTTATTTCCATCGCGTTGACGACGGGCGTTTCCACTTCCATGCTGCCGGCGAAAGCCGCCTGCAGGCTGTAATAGTCCCGCTGCGTGAACGGATCGAACTTGTGATCGTGACAACGCGCGCAGCCCAGGGTCATTCCCATGAAGGCCGCGCTGGTCGTGTCCACCCAGTCGGTCAGACGCTCGTTCAGGATCTTGCGGCCGTCCATGTTCGATTCGTGGATTTGCGGGCCGAGCGCATACAAACCCGTGCCGATGTGCGCTTCGAGGTGTCGCAGCTTGGCCGGCGAAATGACGAAGCTGCCTTCCAGTGCCAGGTCGTCGGGCCAGATCTCATCACCGGCAATCTGTTCCTGCACGAAGATGTTGTAGGGCTTGTCGTCGTTGAACGACTTCACCACGTAATCGCGGTAGCGCCAGGCGTTCTTGAAATAAATGTCTGTCTCGTAGCCCCCCGTGTCCGCGTATCGGGCGACATCGAGCCAATGGCGGCCCCAGCGCTCGCCATACTGCGGAGAGGCCAGCAGCGTGTCGATCAGCTTCCGGTAGGCCTCCGGGTCCGGGTCGCTGACGAATTTCTCGATTTGCTCCGGAGTGGGCGGGAGGCCGAGCAGATCGAACGTCGCGCGGCGGATCAGCGTGCGGCGATCGGCCAACGGTGCCGGCGCAAGACGCAGGGAGTTCAGCTTGGCGAGCACGAACGCATCGATCGGATTGACATCTGGTGAGCGATCCTTTGCGTTGCCGCTAAATTCCGCCGCGGGCAACTCCACGTTCGGTACTGCGGGCCGTACCGGTTTCTGCCACGCCCAGTTTCGCGCGCCCCTTGGCGACGGTCGATCCTCCACGTCGTGGTTTTGGTGAACACGTTCAGACGGAGCACCCGCTACGATCCACTGCCGGAGCGTCGCGATTTCCTCGGGAAACAACCGGTCCACTTTCTTCGGCGGCATTTCGCCGTCGCGCACCCGCTTGTAAAGCAGACTCTCGTCAGGCTTGCCCGGAAGAAGGACCGGCCCCGACGCGCCTCCCTTGAGGATTGTCTCTCGCGAACGAAGATCGAGGCCTGATTCCTGCTTCTTTTCCCCGTGGCACCGGACGCACTTCGCCTTCAGCAGGGCTTGTGCGCGACTCGCAAGGACTACGTCATGGGCAAGGCCCGCTCGGCTGCCAATCACGAAATGAGACAGTAAAAGCACCGCCGTCATGGGCAACACGCGGCACGACGTCGGAACTCGTCGTTGTAGGAACGCCTGATTCATGACGTCATCCCGCTGAAACGCCTCGAGTTGAGACCGACCATCCTCAAACAAGGCTTTTTCAGCGTTTCAGAGCAAGAGCCCACACGTATCAAAAGTCCATTGCTCGACCAACAGAGCTACGCCCTCTCGGAAGATCCATCGGGGAGTTCAATTGTCGTTGGCCGCTCGACTCGCCGCAACGCTGGCCGCCGCCAGATGGGCACGCGACCGCAGGTCGCTCGGCACCATGCCCGAGTGGAAGCACAACCTTGTAGCAGCCGATACAAAGCGCATCAACGGTCGCGGGATCGGGCGGGTTGACCCAGGTACGGGCGCCGCGACGATCAACGGCGTTACTGCGGCAGCGCCAGCTGACGCTTTGCCCGTCGAAATTCCCAAGGAGGCACCGGACGGGGATCGGCCCACGACCCCTGTCGATGCGCTCGTGCCTCGCGCTCAGCGTCAGAGAATTCCCCTGGCTTGTCGTGCCGCACGTACCGCCACGCGAGGCCGAACCATTGCAATCTGCGCACACCGTGCACATGTTTGGCAATTCCGAATTCACCCTGTCGGAAAGTCGCCATGATGAACGTTCGCACGTTTGTAGTGCCCGTGGTCCTCGGGTTTGCGTTGTCGATTGTGCCGGCCAACGCAGCACGTTCCGTTGCCGCCGATCTCGAATCCGCCGCAATATCGAATTCGCACGGCCAGCCGGCATTGCTCTGCGTTTGGACGCCTACCTTCAACGATCGCTGACGCCGTCCGCGGCTGTCATTTTCGTTCACGGCGGAGGATTCGTTGGCGGCGATAAGACAGACTATCCGCACGATCTGCTCGATCGGCTCACCGAACGGGGCTTCTCGATTATCAGCGTGAACTACCGGCTGGCGCCGAAACATCCCTTTCCCGCCGCGACCGACGACGTCGAAACGGCCATCGCGTATGTCAAACAGCACGCGCCAGCTCTTCGCGTCGACCCGCGACGTCTGGCCCTACTGGGACCTTCGGCCGGGGGTTTGATCGTCTCGTATGTCGGCGCGAGGCACCGCCCGGAGAACCGTGTGGCGGCCGTGATCTCGATGTTTGGCGAGCACGACTTGGTCCTGCGGGCCTCGGAGAACCCGTGCTGCATGGATGGTCGCGTGATGCCGCGGCCGCCCGGCGGTTGCCTCTCGGGCGGACTTGCCGCGTCTCTTAGGCTTTTCCGAGATCAAAACACCCGAGCAGGAGCAGCGGCTGCGCGAGGCCTCGGCTGTCAGTTACGTCCAAAGGGACATGCCACCCTATCTCCTGATCCACGGCACGCGCGATTACGGCGTCCCCTTCGAGCAGTCCGTGAGCATGTGCGAGAAGATGAGGGAGACCGGCGCGGACTGCACGCTGATCGGCATTGTCGGCGGCGGCCATGGCAACTGGCAGAACCTGCCCCAATGGGCCACGGAGCGGCAACACATTGTCCGCTGGCTCCTCGAGAAAACGGCCGTTCACTGACGCGGACCGTCATGCCTGAGATTTGAATCCTGTGGCGTCGAGTCGACTCTGTTCCGATCAAGGGCGGCCGGCATTCTCCTGGACGAGTCCCATCGATCCGCCCGCCCCGATCATCACCGCGCCGAAGAGCGGCTGCCAGGAGAATGCTGCGATGAAGGCGTCCGTCGGCGGACGGGGGCCCGAAGGATGGATCACAGAGCGGGACGACCTCCGACACCTGTGCGTGCATTAACGTTTCGACGGTCACGCGAGGCAGGTGCCGTCGCGTCCGCCCGATCATCGGGCTGCCGATTCGCCACGGACACGGTGTCTGACGGCCGAATCGCGATTTGCTACGGTTTGCTGCCGAGCAGTGGATCAAAGAAGGCAAGTACGCTTTGAAATGGACGCGTCTCTCCTGCCACCGCTTCGACGCCAACCAGGTTCGGCTGCAACTATTTGCTCTGGCATACGACCCGGCCAACTTCCTGCGTTGTCTGGCACTACCACGGGGTGTGCGGCACTGGTCGCAGACGACATTGCGGGAGAAGCTGATCAAGATCGGGGCCAAGATCGTGCGTCACGCTCGATACGTGACGTTCCAGATGGCGGAGGTGGCCATCTCTCACAAATTGTTTCGGGAGATTTTGCGGCGGATCGCACGATTGCGAGTGGCACCACTCGCACCGGGAGCGTGTCGCGCCGACCAACAATGCCAGCGAACGCGCCTTGCGTCACGCAGTCATCTGGCGAAAACTGTCGTTCGGGACACAGAGCGCAGCGGGAAGCCGCTTCGTGGAAACGATCCTGACCGTCGTCGAAACGTGCCGGCAACAGTCCCGCAACGTCTTCGCCTTCGTCACCGGAGCGGTCGAAGCCCACTTTGCCCACCTACCAGCACCTTCCTTACTTGGCACGGGGGGTGACGTAATGGGTGAGGGCAATGAGGATGACCGCGAAGAGCGCCGAAGCGAAGACGAATTGATCAGAAGACGAATTGATCAGGAGGCCAATGTTTCGGCACTCGGCCTCACGAGCATTGTATCGGCGTTTGATGCCCGGAGGCAGGTCCGCGACTATGGGCGGTTTGGAGCCGGAAGCAGATCGATGCCGGAATGGTCCGGACGGATGCGGACGCGGAGACATCGTAAAGACATATTATTTGCGTCGTGAGTGCTGTGGCCGCCGGCGTCCTGGTAGGTCACGAACAGCGAGCCGTCCGGTAACTCCATCGCCTTGCCGTAACCGTAGCAGCCGTCGACGAGAAAACCGTGGTCCTTTGCCGGTGCAATCCAGGTGTGGCCGCCGTCGGTGCTGAAGATCAACCGCAATCCCGAGTTCCCGGGCGCGTAGGATCCATGGAGACACACCAGCGTTCCGTCGCGCAAGACGTAGAGGCTCGGCGCGAACAGATTCGCATGCCGAACGTGACGGGCGCCGTCCAGGTGTGGCCGCCGTCGGATGACCAGCTGATGTCTCCTTCCGGACGCGCCATCATCACCAGCCGACCAGTCCGGCAATTCCGCGGTGTTTGCCTCGTACATGTCATGATCGGCCTTAAGTGTCGAAAGCAGTTGCCAGGTGGCCCCGCGGTCGTGGCTGTCGAGCAGCACGACCTGGCTGAGTCCACCATCTTTCGGCGGCCCGTCGACTGTCAGTAAGACCGAGCCGTCCTTCCGCAACACCATCGGGCCGTCGCTCTCGTCCGCGAGCAAGGGCGACGCCGGTCGAATGATCGCCTTGTCCCACGTCTTGCCGTGGTCGAAGGAGCGGACGATGACCGTGCGGTTGGCCTCTTCGGGATGCCTGGCGAATTCGGCCTCTTCCGTGCCCGTGTAAGTGAACAACGAGCAGAGCAGGGTGCCGTCCTTCAATTCGAGGAACGCCGGATGCCGATCATCGACGGGAGTGTCGATCAAGGTCACGGGTTTGCTCCAGGTTTTCCCTCCATCCGTGGAGCGGATGACCATCGCCCGGCCGCCGGTCGGCGCGACGACGTTCCGTCGGCAATCCGATCTGGTGGTATGTTTCAATGGTCTTGGGCGACTATCGCAGCGGCGTCGGTGGCGAGGCGTGCCAGTAGCCGGCACTGAAGCCGATGAGCCAGTCGCCCTTCTTGAGGCGGACCGGCGAGTTCCAGCCGACAAAGCCGCCGTAGCCGGGGAAGGGATCGGGTTGATTGACGCCGGGACCGATCAACGTCGCACGGCATTTCTCAGGGCGAACGGCGGATTCTCCGTTCTGGACGACGCTGATCGACGGCCGCAGCGGAGCTTCCGCCTGCAATCGCACGGCGCCGCCTCCCGAAACTTCGCTCGCTTTCTGCTTGAGCGGGCGATAAACGTACTCGGCCATGACGGCGAGGGCCCCGCGGTCGGATTGATCGCGGGCCACTCGCGCGTACGCTTCGAGGGCTGTCCGTGCCTGTGACAGCGCCGCATCGGTTTGTTCGCGAGCCTGTGCGCGGTCGCCGGCAGAGGCGGCGCGGGCGGCCTTTCGGAGCGAGCAGACGGCGTCGAAGTATCCGATGCCGAATTCTAGCCGGCCGATCCAGTAATCGACGTAGTCCCGACCACGCGGGGACGCCTGGACTCGGGCCCGCCGCGCCGCCGCCAGGGCCTGCTTGTAACGCTCGCGCACCGAGGCCAGCTCGGCCCGGAGCGGCTGCGACTGCCATTGGTTCATCATCATGCCCGGCGCGGGGTACGTGAAGCCGAGTCCGTACCACTCGAGCTGCACTGTCGCAGCCTCCAGCTCGCGAAAGAGTGCCAGCATGTCCGCCACGCAGCTGGCGCCACACAAACTCTGGATTTCGTCGCGGTAGACGGAGTCGGGTGTCGCCGTCGCATCCCATGCCGCACGGGCGAGATAGGCGACGCACATGTCGTGATCGCCGATCAGCCAGTAGCGAGTGGAAAACCCCGCCCAGCCAAGGCGGCGCAGCTCCCGGGTGATCGTGTGCAACGATCCCGTCGACAGTTGCGGCACCAGGCCGACGTTATCGTCATGCAAGGTATAGATGAGACTCGCCGGCATCTGCCTGGCCGGAATGCGGCCGAGAGCGTCCAACCGTTTCACGATCCGGGCCGGCGTGTAATCCACGAAATTCAGCGTTTCGCTGCCGGGCGGCAACAGCTTGGGCAGCACCGGGAAGAGTTCTTCCGCGGCGCAGATTGAGAATGATCTTCACGTCCGGCCGGCGCAGACCGCTGCAATGCCTTCACGTCCGTCAGCAAGCGGTCATAGAAATAAAGCGAAACAATATCTCCCTTCACTTCCCTCACCGCGCGTGCGGCTCCGCCGGGATAGCCGGTACGTTTGGCGGCCGCGGCCAGGATCTGGTCGACGCTGGCGGCTTGGCTCAGCCGGTATTTCCGGTCGAGTGTTCGCCAGGCTTCCTGGTAGCGGCCGACCCACTGACGATGTTCGGGCATTCCCAACAGCAAGTAATCGACTTGGGGATACTCATCCAAAATCGCCCGCAGCGTGGCCGATGCCAACTCAGTGACGGCCGGGTCGTCGGGCCGGGACTTTGCGCCGGGGACGACGCTCTTTGAGCCGGCGATGACCATCTCTTCGGAGTCGGGGAGCAACGGAGCGAACTCGACGGGAAACTCGGTCAGCGTGGCGCCCAGGGCGCACTGCATTCCTCGACGCTGGGCATGCGTGAAAATCCCCTGCAGCAGCCGTCGCGCAGCGGCCGCAAATTCCTGATAGCTTCCCCCTCGCGGCAGATCGGGGTTCCAGAATTCTTTCTCCTGGCCGAACAGGCGCCGTCCCGGCATGTCATTGGTGATCGGGTAGTGGCAGTTGAACCACAGTGCCGCCGACTGCCGCCTGACTCCTCTGACTTCGAGATCGATATAAGGCGAATAGGTGTAGATGTCGGCGAAGATGCGATTGAAACGCAGCTTGGCGAGCTGGTCGATCACTCGCCGGTAGTCTGCTATTCCCCAGCACTCGGGCCCGCAGGCCAGGCAGTCGATCGCACGCCATTGCCGCACCTTGAGATTGGGCTCGAGCACCACCTCCGCCTCGGGGAGTCGAAACGGACCAGCACGCTCGGGGAGCACATCGCCATGCAGCAGGAAACGCACCCCCCACCGCTCGACCAGCTCATAAACGGCCCACAGCGTGGCGGCCGGGCTCCCTCCGCCGATCACCAGAGCGGACCGGCCTTCGAGCCGGCACGGTTTCAGGACAATCCCTTGTTCGCTGACCCGTGGCCAACCATCTTTGCCGAGGGCGCTGACGACAGCAGGATTGCTCTGTGGGTTGCCCACGACCAAGATCGTCCGCGCGGATTTGGCCGCTGCCGTGGCCGGCCGGGCCTGGATGTGAAACAGGCTGTCGAGGTACTTGGCCAGTTCTTGTGCCGCATAGCGTTCCACCTCGGTCGGCTTCGGACCGACTTGGATTGCCACAGCCGACGCGATCGGTTTTGTGGAATCGTCCGCGCTCATTCCGACCGAACTGGCTGTCAGCAATAACAGCAGCGCCTCAATCGCGGCCAGGCCTCTGATGACGGCAATCACGGATCAACTCCTGCGAGGCAAGCTGCTTTGCTCAACGGTCGGCAAGTTTTCTGCACTCGAACGCAGCAGCATTGTACCGGCAATCGATGCGCGGAGGCGGCTCGGACGCCCTCCGGCCATGCTGCCGCGCGAGACCTTTGAAGGGTCTCGCGGAGCCGCTCAAAGACCACCTTATCAAGGCCCCGAAACTGTCCAACGCTTGGGGACCACCTCACCCATTGTAAGAGCTGGCGCCGATGGTTGTCGCCTTGTGGCAGCGGCGGTTCTCTGCGTCGGAGCACTTTGACCTGGCCGTGGAGGCGTCGAGTCGGATTCCACTGATCATCGCGCCGAATCCCCGGCCCCAAAGAGAACGCTCATACTGAGGCGGCAAAATGGACTATCTAAACCATCGTGCCGTTGAGTGCCCTTACTGATCCAGAGACGGGCCGCATCGACGCGATCCAACTTCTCGCGAATCCGCCCGACATCTCTCGAAAGATCATAACGGCGGCCCTCTGGGCCTTGAGGCGGTACGGACTTGAGTCGGAACAGGACGACGTCGGGCCGGTTCTCGACTTCGAATGAAGCCTGTCATTGGCGCCGCCGAACCTGACTCTGCCGGTAGACATCGGCATCGACCGATTGTCTGAAGCGCCGTGAACTGCCGCGGCGTCATTTGCCGCTTTGCTGGGAAGACGGCTGATTGATCTGCTTGACGCCCAGTGGAACCCGGCGGGCACGACGGACGCGATCGTGCAACAGGCCGGAGAGCACGGCCGCCGTGTCCGCGTGATCGGGCCGACCGGCGAGGTTGACCATCTCCTGCGGATCGGTCTGGTGATCGTAGAGCTCCGCGCCGTCTCGGCCGTCCGGACCCCATTCGGTGTAGCGGAAGCGGTCCGTCCGCAGGCTGTATCCGCTGCCAAGCTGCGTCAAGGCCGTGCTTCGCGGTCTGGCCGATGGGTCGCGGAGCACGGGAACCAGGCTGGTCCCGGAAAGGTAGGCGGGGGCCGGCAGGCCGCACAACTCGGCCAGCGTGGGATACAGGTCGATCAACTCCGCCGGCGCGGTCGTGCTCTGTCCGGCGGTCTTCATGCCGGGGACCGAGATGATGAGCGGGACGCGGGCGGCATTCTCGAAGAGCGTCATCTTCTGGTAATGGCCGTGCTCCCCCAGGTGATAGCCGTGGTCGGACGTGAAGACGATGATCGTGCTCTCGGCCAGTCCCAGCCGATCGACCGCGTCCAGCACGCGCCCGACCTGGGCGTCCATGAAGGTGGTCGCCGCGTGATACGCGCGAATGGCCTCGCCGAGCCAGTTTGTCCGGAAGATGGAGCTGTTCCGGATGGTCGGTCACCGTGGCCCGAGCCGGCGCCGGGAGCGTCTGCAGATAGCCCGGCGGCACGCGAGGAATCGGCATCTGTTCCGGCGAATACAAATCGAAGTATTTTTTGGGCGCGACGTACGGCGTGTGGGGTCGATAGAAGCCCATTCCCAGGAAGAACGGGGTCTTGTTGCGCGGCATGTCCTTCCAGAAACCGGATCGCCGCGGTGGCGCCGATGCCGTCGGTCTGCTCGAGGTCGGTTCCGTCGGCCGCCAGCCAGCTCAGCGTCGCGCCGAAATTGCCGGGTCTCAAGGTGAAAATCTTCGGTTCGTCGTCCTTGTCGCGTCCCCGCGGGTTGACGGTGTGGTCCCACGAGGAGGGATCGTCGTGTCCGGGCGTGCCGATGCCGCCGGGCACGCTGTAATGAAAGATCTTCCCCACGCGGTCGGCAATCGAGCCGCTGTTGCGGAACATCTGCGCCAGCGTCTGGACGTCGGGAAGATGCTCGCGGATGCGGATCGAGTTGCGGTGAATGAGGGTCTGGTCCGGATACAGCCCGCACATCAGGGCCGCGCGGCTCGGTCCGCACAGGGGAAACTGGCAATACGCGCGGTCGAATCTCAGGCCCCGTTTCGCCAGGCCGTCGATCCGCGGCGACTGGACCAGGCGGTTTCCGTAACAGCCCAGATCGCAGTTCAAGTCGTCCGCCATGATGAACAGCACGTTGTAACGGGCCGGCGGCGTGCGTTTCGGATTGCTCGGACTGCCGCGAGGCGAGCCATTCGTCGTAGCCGTGTTTTGTCTCGTGGGCCGGTGTACGGATACGTGTCGAAGACCGCGCCGTTCCCGAGCGTCCGCGGGTCCTGCTCCTGGCGCAGCAGGCCCTCCATGCGGGCGCGCAGGCCGCGAACCGTCGCGGCAAACCGGGGATCGGCGGCCAAGTTGCGGAGGCACTCGGGGTCTTCCGAGACGCGATAGAGCTCGAGCTCGGGCCGCTTGCCGAAAGCCAGGTCGTAGAAGCGGTCTTGCCACGTGACGAGCAGGGATTTCGTCGGTCCGTCGTCGCAATTGCCCAGACCCGTCTCGGGATTGCACGCGGGCCAGCGTTCCGGCTCGAAGTTGTGCACGAACAGGAACTCGGGCGTGCGAATGGCCCGCACGGGGTATCCCCAATCGTGCGGCCGTCCCAGGTCGTGCCGCTCCTTGCCGATGAGCATCACGTCGCGCGTCGCATCCACCCAGCCCGATTTCGCGGACGCCAAGAGGCCGGCCAGGCTGTGGCCGCTCATTTGAGGATGCGGCTTGAGCCCGCCAGCTCGAGAAATGTCGGAGCCAGATCGCGGAAGTTGACGAAATCTTCGACGACCCGCCCCGCCTCGATGTGGCCGGGCCAGCGCATGGCGAGCGGCACATGGAACCCGTCCTCGAAGATCTGCCCCTTCACGCGCGGAAACGGCATGCCGTGGTCGGACGTCATGACGACGAGCGTCCGATCGAGCTCGCCGGCGGCCTCCAGCACGGCCAGCACCCGACCGAATTGTTTGTCCATCCATTCGACTTCCATCGCATAGTCGAGCAGGTCCCGCCGGACAACGTCTGTGTCCGGAAGATAGGCCGGAACGGCGACCTCCTCGATCCGCTTGCCCGCGCGGATGCCGGAATCGCGCTCGTAAGGACGGTGTGGCTCGTTCGAGCCGATCCAGAAGCAGAAAGGTTGGCCCGGCCGGCGCTGCTTCAAAAAATCCTCGAGATTCCTCAGCCAGGTCGCCGGTCCCGAGGTGCTTCAACGGCGGGCGGAAGGTGCGGCGGTTGAACTCGGGGCCGGCCGGATTGTGGTGGAAGCCGCCGCTTTTCCAGTCGCCCGGCGCCCAGCCCTTGCCGGTGCAGCCGACGTGATAGCCGGCCTCGCGCGAGGAGGTCGGGATAGACGGCGTACTTCGCCGAGAACCGGCCGTAGTGGCAGCACGCGTCTTCCAACTGCCACGTATTGCGGCCGGTGAGGATGGTCGCCCGGCTCGGACTGCATTTGGGGTTCGACGTAAAGGCGTTGCGGAACAGCACTCCCTCGCGGGCAATCCGGTCGAACGTCGGCGTCTTGACCCACTTGCAGCCAGAGACCCCGGCATGATTCCAGCCCCAATCGTCGGCGATCAGAAAGAGAATGTTCGGACGCTGGTCCCGGACATCGCGTGCCTTGGCCGCTTGGCCGGCGCGTAAATCGGCGACGTCCTGAAAAAAAGAGAAGGGCAAAATCAGAAACAGGATGCCGGCCACCGGCGCGAGGCCGCGAAATTGGGCCGGCCGCAAGAAAGAAGAACGCAAACGTGGCACTGGACGGCATCCGGGTGAAGTCGGAATCATGGAACCGGTCTTGTTCTGTCATCGATCGGCGGCGGGATCGGGCGCTGCTTTGGCTGATCTTGGCCGCCCGCGGTTTCAGCCGACATTTCCCAGATGGATTCTGACTCGACATTGGTGAACACCGTCGCTGTCCAAAATACGTGCGTCGGATCGTTGAATCAACGACTTTCCGTCTCCAGAAAGCACTCCGAGCCGACTTGAGAATTCAAATCTGCTGTTCCTCAACGACGGTGCTAACGTCAAACGCCACGATCGCCTGGAGGAATACCTCGGATTCACAGGCCGCCAACAGCCGGCCGGCGTGACTTGGCAGAGGCAAGACGCCGAATTCCCTTGTGGCGAACCGCACGGCGTCCCTGCAAAGTGGCTGGCTGGTAGCGATCGACTGCTCTGCACCGGAAAACGTGATCCGGTCCGGCCTGCAGACGAAACCAAATCGAGAGGAATAACGCGAGTGATCTCGTGATCGGCTGACCGATCACACCGACCACTTGACTGACGCGCGAGCGTCAAGAACTGTTTCCAGACGAACCGCTAACCCGAGCTCCTTACAGGGCTCTTGATCAACAGAAGCAGTGCTTGTGAAATCTACTTCTGGCTCTCGCCCAACCATTTCACAGAAACGACAGAAGCCCTTATTGAACAAGGGCTTCTGAAGTACACCCCGCAGGGCTCGAACCTGCAACCTTCGGTTCCGTAGACCGATGCTCTATCCAATTGAGCTAGGGGTGCCTGATTGTAAATCGTTCCTTTGAAAAGCCTTACGGCCATTGCATCTCCGCGATCGGCAATAAACCTATCATTTTTTGACCTGATTGTACAGCGACCGATGAATTGAACGTTCGCGGAACCGCCGCAGAAAAGCGGTTGGCCGCCGATGAGGACGTCAATGACGTTTCTCCAGGGCTAGCGAATCGTTCCGAAGAGCACGCGCAAGTGCAGTCCGATTCCAATCCCCTTTTAAGCCGGAAACCTTAAGTAGCTGTCGGGGGCGCCGGGCTGTCGAGGTGACAGCTTCCTCACTTGAGCGCGAATGATGATGTTCTTCGCCTGCGGGCTCGGGAAGCTCAGGTCGGCACTCTTCCCATGAGGCGCACGCAGGTCGAGAATGCCGTTATCGAATTTTGGCTCACGTCCACCGTAGGCCTTCTCAGCCAAGATGCACTCGAAGTCCGCCGCGCAGTCGCCAGCAGGTGATCCCAGCGGCCCGTGGCGAGCGTTTCGTAATCGTTGGCTGGTTTCTTGGCAATCTGCGGCTCGACCGGCCGCGCTTGAGCCGGAGTCAAATTGCAAACAAGGATGTTGCGAAAGGCGATGAGTGGCTTCCGCCCCCCGTGGCTTTGCAAGGCGAAAACCCCGGATCGCCGACCCTGTGGGTCCCGAAAGTCCACGGTGATGTATCCATTGATCTTGATGACGATGTGGTCCCCCTCGCAGCGAATGGACATCTTGTTCCAGTCGCCTGGTCGGTAATTGTCGGTGCGGTTTTTCAGGAAATTCCGCCCCGTTCCCTCTTCAGAAAGGCTTCCCGTGATTGACTTTCCTCGTTTGTCGAATCCAATTCGGACCTGGCACCCTTGCATCTGTCCGTTAGAGTTGAGCGCACTGCGAAATTGCACGCCCGACCTTCCTTGATTGGAGAGTTTGAATTCGAGAGTCATTTCAAAGTCGGCGTAATCTCCCTCATGGATGAAGTACGAGTTACCGTTCCTGGCTTTGGCTGGGTTGTGCCCACCTTGCGCCAGAATATGACCGTCGGCGACCGTCCAAATACTCGGATCGCCCTGCCAACCGGTGGCATCCTTACCGTTGAAGAGAGACTGCGCACTAGGCGATGGCAGTGCCGTTATGCCGACGTTTGCCGGGGCCGCGGTCGCGCTGGTAGCGGCGGCCGCCGATTTCGCGATCGATGCCGTTTGCAAAGCAGGAACAGGCGCTCCGCGAAAGCCGCTTTTTCCGACGATGACGCCGCGTCCTTGGACGACCGGGGCCAAAAGACTACCAGGCTTGCCGCGACGACGAGGATCAAGATGCCCCCGACCGCCGCAACTCGCCTGTGTTTTCGCTGGCCATTCCATTTGGTAAGAAACCTCTCGTAAAGGCTCTGGACCTGCGGGCTGGAATCGGACGCGACGGGCGGACTGCCGGCCGCAATGGAGGCGAGGCTGTCTTGCGACAGCAATGCCTGGACTGATTCCGCGATTCGATCCATCTGTCGTTCAACGGGGGGTGTAAAGACGTCCAGCCAATGAGTGTTGCCGAGCGCGTATTCCATCGCGCCAACCGGCCTGACGTCCTCGACGCGGCACGGTACGACGGTCAGCCCTTTGCTCACAGCCCGTTCGACTTCGCGGCGCACCTGGGGAGACTCGTTGGCGGACGCCGAGAAGATCAGCAGCATGACGTTGCAGGCATCAATCCCGCCAATAATAGCCGCACCCCACTCCGTGCCCGGCATAATGTCGCGCGGCGCGATCCAGCAGCGGATTCCGCGCCACTCCAGTGCGGCACAGGCGGCCGTCCGCCCACAGTTTATCCTTCGTCGAATAGCTGATGAGGACTTGGTGCATCGGCCCTTCCCCATTCGTGCTCGCTTTAGCAATTTGATCCGACTTTGTACCCCGACAACTTAAAGGGTAGTCTCGGTGCAATAGACGTGAGCTGGTGTTTTCGTCGAGCGCATCAGTAGCGAGATCCGGCCGAGTTCGCCAAATACAACATCCATTATGCCACTCCAGTAACTGCACAGCCAACACGCGGGATCTGGAGGCAGAACCGGCAAAACGGCGGCCCGCGTGAAACCGGAGGCCGCTGCTTTCTGGGCCGGTCACCCGTTCGTGTTTCTGATTCGCGATGACCGAACCGACACGATTCTCTTTTTGGGACGGATCGTCGATCCCAGTCGCTGAGACACGATTGGTGCACGTCGTCGAGAACAGGAGGAAACGGAGCGAACAACAGAGGGGCACACACCGAGCTCACCGCATTCAGGACAGGGCAGTTCTGCCCCGGGAAGTTGATACTCGATCCGCTGACGGGGCAGGTCATCGGGAAGCCGTCGCCGGCCGCCCCCTTTGCGTCGCGGCGATGTAGACCCTTCTTCGGACTCATCTTGGCCACAGGATTCCTCGGCGGTGGCTCCCCCTCGAACCCAGCTTCAAACAGGGCCAACTGATTCGGATCGAGTCGTTCGCGGCGCGGACCAAACTGACGGCGGAGCAGTTGCTCCAGGTAGTGTTCCAGTTGCTCGATCTTCCGCTGTGAGAACCGAATCGTGTCCGCCTGTTGGCGGATCAGCTCGTGGGTTTGTGCTTGGCAATAAGTGGCAAAAAACGGTGCGTAAACAGGCGAGAACAGGGGTAAAAAAGGGCAGCCCAGAAAATTTTCCCAGAAAACAAAAACCCCTGCTGTGACAGGGGTTGTGACGATCGCGTTTTGCTTGCCAATTGAGCTAGGGGTGCCTGATTGCAAATTATTTATTTGAAAGGCCTTACGGCGATGGCATCTCCCCGATTGGCAGTACACCTATCATTTTTTGGCCTAATTGTACAGCGACCGATGAATCGAGCGTTCGCGCAACCGCTGCCGATAAGCGGTCGGCGGCCCATCGCGATGTCGATGCCCTTTATCAAGGGCTAGCGAATCGTTCCCAAGAGCACGCGCAAGTAAACCGGTCAAGCGGCATGTGTCATCGGACGTCGCGGAGGCGGCTCTCATCTCACGCGCGACAATTTTGCCGGAAGTTTAGCCGCGTGCCGCCTAAAGCGCTTCGGTGTGTCGGACCAACGCGCATCGGATCATTGATTTCAACGAAGGCCTGCGGCACGCGCGGCGACTGCCTGCGCCAAGGCGGCGTTTCCCGTTTAACGGTGGTTTTTCGACGTGTGTCAGTTACCACGGGTATTTGAGACTGTGTAAGCCGCATTTCCGTGGTCGCACGCAGCCCAGAAACGACAGCCGCCCAAAGCTCGAATCCGCCAAAAGTCTCAGCGCCTCTCGATACAAATCTGGCTCCTTCTTGATCGTGGCGGCAAACGGGTGGCGTTTCGGCTTGTCTGGCGGCTCGAACTTGGGCAAACGCGGCTTCTTGAATTTCCGCTTCCGAGTTGACGTCGCTGATTTACGAGGCCCGCGAGCAAACGTCTAGGGTCGGGACCGAAAAGTGGCTGAAGCAGATGGAAAACTGCACTGTCTATGAAGGACGCGATCGGGCTCATCCACGACGAGGCGTCGGCGATCGGGGCCGACGATGTGATCAGCATCAAGACTCATGTGCACGAGCTCGGCGGACTGCTCGAGTTCATGGCGATCGGCACGGCCGTGCAACGGTTTGACGGATTGAAGACCGTCTCGAACACGCTGCCCCCGCAGGTCATCATCCGGGACAAAGAAACCTGGATCAACCATCAACAAGGACTGTTTCAGGCGGCCAAGAAGGACAAGTAGGAGGACGCAAAACACCCGACATCGAAGCGGCGAAGCGCAGACTGCTGGCCGCCGGCTGCACGATCGTCGAGGAAGATCCTTCGCTGCCGCGCTGTTACATCAGGGATCCGTTTGGCTTGACCTTCAATCTCGGGAAGGCGTCTGAGGTGCTTCAGGCTGAACCGGAGGCGCAAGGTCGGGGCCTCGGTCCTTAAGTGATCGAGGATGTCCTGGCGGGTCATGGTCTCACTCCTCGGACGGTGCTTCCGATGCCGATGCTTCTCCGACTCTTTTGGTTATTCCGATCGTGATCGGCTGGACTCGCGTTGGCGTGGACGAGTCGCCCGCGCAATGCCCGTGTCCTCCCGTCCTTTCTCGTCTGCGCAATTCCTGTCCTTTCTTCTCGGCCTCCGGCCGTCCCCCATCGCAGGGGACCACCCATGTACCTGCTCGACGAATCCGAGCCGATCAGTTGAAGTGATCTGAGCGCACCGACGCGAAGAGCGAAGTCGCCGCCTCTCGCTCAAAGACGTTGCGTGATTTCCCTTTGCAAAGCGCGGATCAGGCGGAAGGAGCGAAGGAAAAGGAACGGAAGGAATACCAAAATGCCGCACAGGACGATGAAATAGCTCAGGGGCCAGACCCACCGTACGTAACCGGCCAGCCCCGGGACGAAGGCGTAAAGCAAGGCGGCTGCGACGAACTGCCCCATCGCACCGAAGCACCAGGCCAGTACATTGAGGATGGAGCGAGCTCTCTGTTCCAGGTCCGGCCGTTCCAGAGTGCGGGCTAATCTCTGAAGGAACACGAGGAAGAGCGGCAGAGACACCATAGTCAGCAGGCCTGCCAAGTTAAATTGACTATTCCTGCTGATCTTCCATTCGTTCAGCGCAGGGTTGGCCCCGATCACTAGAGCCGAGACCTGAAGCACGACGGCCCAGAGGAGTATGCCACTGGACCGCGATTTCGGCGCGATCTCGAGACAAAGGATCGGGCCAAGCACGGCGAGCAAGGTCGCCACAGTCTCGAGCAGCAACGGCACCTTAACGACCGTCGCGGACGTCAGATGAACGTTGACGTAGAACTGAACCGCGTTCAGCACCAGCCCGTTGAAGAGGAGCCCCAACCCGAGCGCGACCTTCGCGAGAGGGGCCGTCGTGTGGCGGAGGAGCCACGCTGGCAAAACGATCGTGTTCCACAAAACGACAGCGACTACGGCTCCCAGAACGCCCAGCAGGCATCCACCCAGAGCTCGCAAAACGACGTGGACTTCCGGGTTCGTCATGGATGTCGACAGGAAGGATTGCGGCGGCCAGCCGATCGCGCCGAGAACAACACAGACCACCGCCCCGATCAGCGCCCCCCAGCCCATCCACATCCCCATGCGAGCGGGTTCCAGCCGTCGAGAACTCGACAAGATCCGTTCCCCGTGCAGAAACCGCTCCAGCTCCGCGGCCAGCTCGTGAGCAGACCCGAACCGCTTCGGCGGCGACTTCTCCAGGCATTTGAGGCAAATCGTCTCCAGGTCGCGCGGCACGGCCGGATTCAGTTTCCGTAGCGAGACCGGCGGTGTTTGGAGTACCTGGCAAATCGTTTCCCAAGTCGTCGCACCGCGAAACGGCGGGCGGCCGGTCAGTAGTTCGTAGAGAATCGCGCCGAGCGAATAGACATCGCTCTGCGGCCCCACCTCGTCCGGGCACGAGGAGGCCTGCTCCGGCGGCATGTAGCTCGGGCTGCCAATCACGTCGCCCGTCCGCGTCAGACCGCTGTCGGTCTCGACACGTTTGGCAAGCCCAAAATCGGTGATGCGCGGCCGGTCGTCCGCGTCGATCAACACGTTCTGGGGCTTCAAGTCGCGGTGCAGGATGCCGCGCTGATGGGCGAAGTGAACCGCTTCAGCGATGGTCTTGACGTACATGGCGGCCCGCTCTGCCGAGAGCGGATTCCCGCGAACGAGCTCGGCCAGGTTCTGCCCGGCAACGAAATCCATCGAGAAGTATTGCTGCCCTTCGTGCTCGCCCACCTCGTGGATGGCGACGATGTTCGGATGCTGCAGATTCGCCGCAGCCTCCGCTTCCGCGCGAAAACGCTGTCGTGCCTCGGGAGTCGCCCACTCGCCGGCAAGGATCATTTTCACTGCGACCAGCCGGTTCAGGCTCATCTGCCGTGCTTTGTAAACGACTCCCATACCGCCGTGGGCGATTTCTTCGAGGATTTCGTAATCGCCGAAGTAGCGGATCTGCGGCGCCCGGCCCCGGGCCGCCCGGGTTGGTTGTTCGCGGCGCCAGTGTCGGATCATTCACTGTGGTGGAAGGAGTGCCGCTGCCATTTCCGATCCCTTGCCGCAGCAGGCATCGCGGGCAAAGCCCCGCCGGCGCATCGACCGGCAGTTCGGCACCGCACTGCGGACACAGCCGTCCTTCAGCCATGGGCGGATTCCTCGGTGAAATGCTGACTTCCACCTCTTACTGAAGCAAATCGCCGGAAAGGTTACACGCTCAGCGAGACGATTATGAGCTGATTGCGGCAAAAAGGTCCCGGATTTCCTGCTCGATCTCCTCGGGACCGGCAACGGTCTGGCCGATCTCCGTTCGCAGCAACTCACGGTAACGGCGGCGAAGCCGATGGATGGCCACCTTCAAGGCTCCTTCGGTCATCGACAATTCGCCAGCCAATTCGCGGTTGGACACGAGGGCCTTCTCTCCCGTGAGAAAGACCTTGAGGAGTTCGAACATCTGGGATTTCCCCGCCTGGGCCGATTCGTCACGTAACCGGGCCAGCACTTGGTCCAGCAGGGTGAGCGCCCAGCGACGGTCGAAGATCTTCTCGGCAGTCAGCTCGTGGCTCGGCTCGCGGTGGTAACGGCCTTCGGCCGTCGCGAAGTCGATCGAAACCGGGGTTCGGCATCCGCCGCGTTTCTTTGCGTGGCCCCGATCCCACTCGTTGGACAAGAAGTGTTTCAGCGAAGTCAGCAGGAACGAGCGGAACTTGCCTCGCTCCCGTTCGGCAGTGGCGAGATCGTTCTTTTCTAAAAGCCGGGTGAAGAATGCCTGTGTGAGATCTTGGGCCTCGTGGGCATCATAACCGCGTCGGCGAACGTAAGCGTACAGCGGATACCAATAGGCTTCGCAAAGAGCGGTCAATGCGGCCGCGGATTGCGGTGAGTCGCGTTTGCCGGCCGCCAGCACGAGGCTCCAGCGGGTTGTCGCAAAGTGTCCGGCGCCGAATGGGCCGGGCTGCTGAATTTCGTCGGTCGGTGTCATGCCGGCATTTTAAGACGACGGGCCAAACGGCCACCACGAAAAATCGACTTGGGATGGCGAAACATCGGTTCAAATAACGTTGGAATTTTGACCTCGCTTTTGAGGCCTTTTGACCGCCGTCACGCGATCGAGCCCGATTCCCACAAAACGGATGGGAATCCCGTACGCAGAACCATGTGCCGAAATACGTATGAGTTTCCGGTGCGGGCCAGGGCGTGGCTCATCATGCCCCGCCGGCCAAGTGGTTGTTGACGAAGCAGCGTTCCCCAGCGGATGCGCGTTATTCGTGGCTTGATACAATTTCGTCGTCCCCGCATGTGAAGTGCACGGTGAATCCCGCCGAGATCAGATGGCACGGGGAGGTGGTCTGGACGGGGTATCTTTACCAGCCTGTGCCGGGGCAGGCGCCCCAGCGGAGACTCAACCCATGTCAGGCGAGAACCTGTCCGGCGACACGAATGATCCCTATGACCTGAACCGCTTCGTACAGGCGCAGCAACACGACTACGCGCAGGCGCTCGCCGAAATCCGGAGCGGCCGAAAGAGGTCGCATTGGATCTGGTACATCTTTCCGCAGTTTGAGGGTCTGGGGCAGAGTTCGATGTCGAGGCGGTACTCGATCAAGAGCGTAGGCGAGGCCGAAGCTTACTTGCGGCATCCTCTACTCGGGCCGCGGCTGATCGAGTGCTGCGAGGAGGTGCTCGGCGTCGAGGGGCGATCCGCGCACGAAATATTCGGTTATCCGGACGACGTAAAGCTGAAGTCCTGCACAACGCTTTTCGCGCACGTGTCGCCGGCCGGCTCGGTCTTTGACCGTCTGCTCGACAAATACTTCCAGGGCGCCCGCGACGACAAGACGCTGCGCCTCATGGGCGTCGCACCCGACGCGGGATGAATTCTCCCAGCCTCGATGGCTGGAAGACCACCGGAATTGTTTGCGCCTGCCATGAGTGGCATTCGCATTTGGGCTCACGCACTCGACGCGCCCCAGACTTGTCGCCCGTCTGTCGTTCCTCGGGCACCTTGGGAGGGCCACGCGCGCCGCCGTGCCCTGGGTCTGATCGACGGCGGAGAGAGTCAGGTCGGGCGGCGGTCACGAGTGGCAAGAGTCAGATTTCGGCCGTGAGTCGGTCTTCATGGATGTAGATTCGATCCGCGCTTCGACCCGGAAGTCCCCGTAGCCTCAGCGCCACCATTGGAATCTGCTAGGCTGAAATCGTGGCAACGCCTTATTGACGGAGAGATCGGTTCGATGCTTTCAACAGGATCTGCCGCCCGGCGCGGACGCTTCCGCGGCGCAATTTGACGGGGATGCGCCGGCCGCGGCGGTCGTCGGGCACTTGGCTCTTTCTCGGGCTGCTTGGCCTCGGCGCGGTCGCCTGCTTAGCGCTCATTGCCTACCGCAAATCGGTCCCGCGCGATGCCGATGAATACGGATTAGTGCCGACCGGCGACGTCGCGGCGGACGCGAAAGCCTTCTTGGCTGCGGCACGGGCGCAATCTCTGCCGCCCCAGAAACTCGCCGAGAGCCGCGCAGCTGTAGGGCAGGCGAGCCCGCTGGTCGGAACGACGGCGCCCGATTTCGAGTTGAGCGACACCGAGGGCCACCGGGTCGCGCTGCGGGACTTGCGGCGCGCCGGCCCGGTGGTCGTCGTCTTTTACTACGGATATTACTGTAGCCACTGCGTCGCCCAACTCTTCGGGCTCGAGGAGGATCTGCCGAAGTTCGCCGAGCGCGGTGTGCACATCGTCGCTCTAAGTGCCGATCCCCCGGAGACAACGGCCGCCCGCTTCCGCCAGTACGGCCGCTTTCACTACCCGGTCCTCTCCGATCGCGGCAACAAGGTCGGGGAGCAATACGGCGTCTACACCCCGGCGGTCGGCGACCGCGATGAGGATCTGAAGCATGGGACGTTCGTCGTCGACAAGAGCGGACGCATCGTCTGGAGCTACACTGGGAATCAGCCTTTCGTCGACAACGGATTGCTGCTGAAGCTGGCAGCGAACCAACCACAAGCCTCCGCGCGAACGAAACCGTAGCGCGTCGGCATGGATGTGGCCGGTATACGGGGGCCGCCGAGCGCGCCACAAACGACCGCCCTCCTGCTCGCCAAGTTCTGCCGTGGAGCCGGCCGACGCCAGAGCGATCCAAGTCCAGCGGCTACCGCCATCCACCAGCGGCAAGATTACACTCGCTTTTGGAATCTTGCGGCGGCAATGCATCCTAAGTCTTTAAGATCGTGCTGCAGACGGCGCTCCGAAAAAGCGAATTCCGCTTCCACAAGACAATTGCCGCAACTTCGAACCTGTCGTGGCACGTCGTTGAAGTCACAGAGGTTGTTGCCGTAGACCATCCTTGACGTCGACGGCGGTGCATCGAAAAAATGCTCCGTCCACAAACCCATCTCAACTGCGGAGTGATGAAAATGGCAAAGTCGAAAAGGGAAACAGTCAATAAGAGCCAGGCGATCCGTGACGCGCTCGAGGCCCATCCTGACAAGTCGCCTTCAGAGATTGCAGAGGCTCTGAAGGCAAAAGGATTCGCTGTTAACGCGCAATACGTCTCCACCATCAAAAGCAACGCAAAGGCGAAGGGACTGAAGCGAAGAGTCGTCAAGAGACGGAAACCGGGACGGCTTGTTGCCGGGAACGGTAGCGCCGACCACATCATGAAAGCTGGCCTTCATTTCATCGTGCTGGCAGGCGGTGTTGAAGCAGCCAGGGAAAGACTTGTTGGCTTGGCGGAACTGATCGAGGCGGCCAAACAGGTTGAGTAACAATTTGATTAAGCCCTCAATCGACAGATGTGTGGACGGTTCACAACGCCAGCGGCTGGCGCACGCTCGACGAGCCGACATTTCTCAGAGGGATTCTGACTCGACGCTAACCACCGGCCAAAATGCAGCGATCGGACCGGTGGATTTACGAGATTTCTTCTGTCGCAACGACTCGGGCCCACCCTTTGGGCCGTTCACAGTGCGGAGCATTTCCGCGACGCGGTTCTGAAGGCGGTCAATCTCGAGGACGACGCGGACACGACAGGGGCCGTCTGTGGACAGTTGGCCGGCACCTATTGAGGCGTCGCTGGAATTCCCCCGGATTGGCTCGACCGGCTGGCTCGACGCGACGAGCTCGAAAGGGCGGTCGGCGGGCTACAGGCCTCTTGTCGCTGATGGCCAACAGCGACAAGATGGAGCACGAAAAGGAACTGGTCCGCGCCGGCTTCGCCTGGCGCTATGTACGGTACGACAGGGCCGGCGAGTTCACCGACGCTGAGTGCGACGCCCGAGCGAAACGCCGCGGGCTTGTGGGCGGACCTGACTCCGGTGCCACGGTGGGAATACAGGCGGGAGAAACGACGAGTACCGAACAAACAGCCGTGACTTATCCTGGACGATCCTCAATTTAGCTGCGAACAGCGTCGTCTGTATTCCGGAAGTCCAGGAGAAAATTGATGTCATCTGAACCCAACTGATCGGTCTGAGGAACGAAGATTTCCTCTGCGGCCTCGTCCGCGTCAATGACCTCAACGATTTGGACGTCTGGCGTTTCCACGAGAGCGACCGTGCGAGTCGGCACCTCCCCGACAATTTCGATTGATGGACGATCGTAAGCTTGTGGGTTCGTTCGCACTACGCGGCCGATCTGGCCGTTGTTGAGCCGGACGTAGGTTCCGATCGGATAGAGTGAAATGGTTCGCAGAAAGAACCGGATCGTTTGCACATCGAACAGGCCGCGCCGGGCGTCGTTCAGGATTTGTTTGACCGCTTCATACAGCGAGTAGGCCGGACGGTGCGGGCGCGGCGAGCTGAGAGAGACATAGACGTCGCAGACGGCTGCAATTCGCGCTAACGGGTGAATCTGAAAGCCGGACTTGCCGCGCGGATATCCCGATCCGTTCCACCGTTCGCGAATTTGGTAAGCGACCGTTCGGGCGACCCACGGGAAATCGGTTTTGGAGAGTATGTCGAACACGCGGCCGGGGGTCCGCTTGATCTCCGCGAATTCCACCGCGGTCAGAGCCCTTGGCTCGTCGCTCAGCTCCCGCGCCATGGCGGTCTCCCGGCAGCGGGACACGAGGCACCCCATCGCCAGCCATCGCAGCTCTTCTCGCGTATGGCCGGAGGTGGCGCCGACAGCGACGGCAAGCTGGGCGACGCGCACGCAGTGTTCCGCCACCGCCTCGCTCATCTGCGATTCGATCGAGCTCTTGACGAAGACGTCGATGTCCACGGCGAGCTGCTCGATGCACTCGTCCGAGATATCGCCGAGCACCTCGGGATTGAGCGAATTCTGGTTTTCCAGCAGCGAATAGACGTGAGTGAGTCGTTGGGATTGCACCTCGCGGAGTTTGCCCACCGACTGCGACACCTGAGACGACCACGTCACCGTAGCGGCGGGGCGGGCGATCGACGGGGCTGTCTTTTCAGCCAGGGCGCCGGAGGACTGGCGCTGGCTGGCCGCTCGATGAGTCGGACGGCGCGGAGAGATCAGCGAATCGGCAAAACGCTTCTCAATGCGGATCTGCGTGATGCCACGGCTCCGCAATTGATCGATCTGCTCTGCCGTGACGCAAACGCCCGCCTGCAGCAGGAGAACCGACCCATCATTATCCTCGTAAATCGGCCCGGCCAACGTCGTCCCGGCCTGCAGCCGGTCGATGGAAAAGCTGACCGTCTGATGAGCGCTGGACGTCATTTCTCAAACACCTGCTGTTGAGTTCTCGAGATGCTGATTCAATGTCAGGTAACTGCCCAGGTTAGGGATCAGGCCGCGGAGCTGCTCATCGACCGATTGTGCGAGGGCCGCCACGTCGAGGCCGAACTTATCTGTGACGAATTCGCAAAACTTGGCAAGATTCACCGTGGAGGGTGAGAGCACGCAGGGGAGCCAGGAGGTCACCGCCAGGGCGGGCAGGACCGTGTTCCGCAAGGGTTCCAATGACCAGATTTGCGCGGCCCGATGGTGCAGCAGCACGCAGCAGATCAAATCATCGGGAAAACCCCAATTCAGCATCAGATACGCCGCACATTCTGCATGGGTGCATCCAAACTGGGCAAATTCCAGTGCGGTCAGCTCACCGTCGCCGGCCGAAAGCCGCTGCATGAAAGAGGCGTATTCAGCGACATGCTGGCGCGTGAGGGAGGGTAGGATGAAGTCCTGAATCAGGGCCGCCGCGAACGCCAAGTCCGTGTCGCGCTTGGTGGCCTTGGCGATTTCGCGCGCGAGGAGGGCCCTCTCCATTGCCGACAAACAAAAGAGCTGCCCCAGGATGAGGGGTGATTTGGTATTCCGCATATGCTGTTCGAGCACCGTCGTGATCACGAACAGGCGGGTGTTTTTGATCCCCAGCAGAGCGATCGCCTGCCGCACCGTCGCGGCTTTCGTTCGCAAGGCCGTTGCGGCCGAATTGACGTGTCTCAGCAAATCGACCGTAATGGCCGTGTCCCGTTCCAGAACTTCGCACAGATCAGCGGCCGTGCAGTCAGGAAGATTCGCCCGCTGGCAGACAGCCGAGACGACCTGGGGGAGTTTCGGCACCTCGAGCCTTGGCGGAAGGGGAGGCTTTTCCATTTTCCCCATCAATTGCACGCGCAAACGCTTCCAATCGACCATATGTGCCTCGGACGTGATTGGCTCTCAACGAGCTTTTCATCTCTCTTCTGTGGACAGAGGTTGAGTCACGTCATGGTGCCGATTGGATGAGGTAGACTGACGGAACAAGAGACCGGAAGAGTTTACTCGTAGATCGGAGAAGTCCCAAACATTTCCTACAGACTCCGGCAGATAACCGCGCGGACATGTGACGGCCGGCCTTGTGCTTCGTCCATTAATATAAGTCACCATTTTCTCGTTGGATTTGGGGACGCAATACGTTGACCATAACTTGAGCCAACGTCGACAAGTTTTCCTTGTTTTCAAGCCCTGACGGCCGTGCGTGGGGGCGAAGGGCTCATTCGCGAGGTCAAAGCATAAAATGTGTTTTTGTTTGAACGATCTGCAAATCCCTCTCAATCGAAATGTTTCTTTCCTCTGGAAAGAAAACCGAGATTGTGACTGAACCAATTGTCCGCGGATCAAAGCGGAGTGTCCTAACGTACATCGTGATGCGAGTCCACTCGGGCGAGCGCATTGGCCTGCTCGTGGTCGACCGCTTCAGGACGGGAAAGGTCGTTGCGGACCGACGGTCACGCTCGCCCGCGATGAGGCAAGGTTTGATCGCAGAGGCTGTTTTATCAGTCATTTGCGAAAGGACTTGCTCTCATGACATCGATCACGGGGACGACGGTCCGGGTGGCCGCGTTCATTCTGCCTCATGCCCGCCGCACTCGAACTGAGACGAGCCGGGCCTCTTCGATCGTCCGGATCCCGAGCTCGCGTCCTGCGGGCAGGCAGAAGCCCTGGCCTCCATATTCGCGAGCGGGCGTGGGCTCCGCTCTCGTCACAGTTTCGCTGACTCGTCGGTCGATTTGCAAACCTTAGCAAACCGACGCAAACTGTGCAGCGATCTGCTTCCGTGGATGAGAACGGGCGCCATGTCTTAAGCTCAGCTTGCCATCCTGCATGTCGACATGGACGCATTCTATCCGTCCGTCAAGCAGCACGACCGGCCCGAGCTTCGTGGCCGGCCGGTTATCGTCGGCGGTCGGGGCGTGGTCTGCGCCGCCTCGTACGAGGCCCGTCCGTTCGGCGTCCACAGCGCCATGCCGATGGCCACGGTCCGGCGGCTCTGTCCGCAGACGGTTTTCTTGTCCGTGCGGACGAAGCAGCAGCCCGGTTCGCATCGCAGGCTCAGAATTCCGGGTGCCTCCGTAACATCGGCGATCCTTTTGCGCTTTGGATTCCAGCGGGTTGCAAGACGACGAACGGCGTCGCAGTCCAAGCCGCCGAAAATTTGAAATGAGCTTCGACAGCAGGTCCTGCACACAAGATGGATTGCGGCGGCTTCGTGCGCTCTCCACGTAGAATTGGAAGATCGTCTAACCGATCGCAATTTAGCCCCACTGGGGAGCTGCGGTCGTCCGTGGGACGGCCGCAGCGAAAACGGCTCCGCGCGCATTGCGCATGTCGCGTGATGCCACTGCCCACTCGGGACCGTCCCCATTGGTCCGCCCGGCCGGTAGGCTGCCTCGCAGCCTGCCGGTACTCCTCCCGGGCGGTTCCGTCTTGCGCTCGTTTCATGCCGAAACGACACTTCGCCTCGGCGATCTCTCGCTCAAGCCGGACCATGTTTCCTGAGAGGATCCGCACCTCTCGCGGCCGCTGGCCCGGTCCAACCGTGAACCCCAGGGTCCAGTAGACTTCGCCGAGGTCGAACGCCAAATACAACATCCCCCAAAACCGGGTAAAATCCTTTTCAAGGGCTGCTGGCATCGAAACGCTCCTTCTCGAAAAGAGATTTTGAAAACTCGTTGGAGCTTACCCCCACGGCCCTTTTGCTCCCACATAGCATCTACGATCGGGGCGGCCGGCCGGCGGCGCGGACCGCAGTCACACCAAGCTAAGAAGGGGATCGACATGAGCGGAGTGCCGTTTCTCGGCGGTCCATACGACGGTGCGTCATTCTCGTTCAGCGACCGCCTGCCGGAGCGCGTCGAGTTGAGCGTCCGGTGTTGTCATGCTGACACACCGGACCCGGAATATCGGGAGGCGCTAATCGCACTTCTGGAGATCGAGCCGGACGCGCCGGAGGACGCGATCTTTGTGCGCCATGCCGACTCACTCACCGCGAGATACGACCAGGACAGCAACGAAGACGGATCACCCTGGTTTCGGTACGCAGGCTGGTCCGTCCAAGGCGCTCGCTCCAGCCGCTAGCAGCTTTGCAAGAGGCAGAATTCCACTGGATTCTAGGACGCAGAGCCCACGACAAAACGGTGCCCGCAGCCGGAAACTCGTGGCAAACGCCCTCCCGCTGGGCAACGATCGAGGCGGGCGACCGGTGTCGCGGTACAATGAGCGGCCAGCTGCACAGCTTACCGCCGTTCCCTGCGGCAGCCCGGGCGGAGATCTTCGCCCATCACGTGCCGGAGCAGACGCCATGTGCTACAAAAAGCCCGTTCCGCTACTGCTCGTGGACGCCCCGCCACGTCGCTTGTGTCCCGTCTGCGGCGCTGTCAGCTATTCGCGGGGGAATCCATCCCCAGTGTGCCGAACGTCGAGCCGATGCTCCGCGGATGGAACGCGTGAAGGCGGATAAGAAGGTCGACGAACGGAAGGGAAAACCGGCAAACTCATTGTCCCCCAGTTACTGGCACAAACGTTGTCCAAAATGCCAGGCACAACTGCACCTCCGCAAAATGACGTGCGTCTGCGGTTACCAGTTCGACGAAACGAGGTAGCATCCTGCACTCGTCATTGCCCATCGGCCACGGAATGCCGTCAGCCGCCTGAATCCCGTGTCAAACGCACTTGCGCGAGCCCACGCTCTGGACGACGGGCACGCCTTAAGGGCAGCGGATAGCCAGAGCCAATAAGTCGCTTCAGCGAATCGCCATCAGCGAATCTCATCGGTGTCGTTCCTGCAAGGAGGTGATGAAGAATGCCGGCCAAACATCTCACATCGCAGGAATGCTCGGAGGCCCGCCAACAGGCCCAGCGAATTCAAAGGACGATCAACGCTGCGGCCGGCCTCCGGTTCGTCCGCTGCACGGCACCGATACGATTGAGACCCAGCGACCTGTCCAGTGCCGATCAAGATCCACGCTACGGGCTTGAGCTTCGAATCGAACCGCTTGAAATGATGGCAGACTTCCGGCATGAACCGGCGCGAAAGGTCGCTGTGCGGCTCCGGGAGTGGGCAGCGCTCTTGGATCGGGCGGCGGCCAGCCTGGAAGGGTGAACCGCGGCCTATGCCGCACGTGCACGTTCCTGAAGGGCCAGCCCGTTCCTGAGCCGGAGCTTGGCATAGCGCGTCCCGCGAGCATCGTACAGGTAGACCACGTTCCGGTCAGCCACCCAGATTGCCGCCAGGCGCACGTTGCGTGGGCCGCGCAGGCAAAACTGGAGTCCGCATGGCTCATTGCGGCTGGTTAATTGAGCTGGCTTATCGTGAACTGGTCGGCCGCAGACCGGTAGAGCCGCTTCCTGTGAGGCCGGCGGCGGCGATCGTGGCCGCCCTGCCGATCGACGTGGGACGGGCTTCTATGGAAGGACGACCGCTATTCGAGACATGCAATGCAGTCGAACCCATTTTCACAAAGGCCCCAGGAGCTTCTTGGCGGAATCTCGGGGCGGCCCGCTCGGCAAGACGGCATCCTGTGCCTGCTCGGCCGCGGATGCGTTCCTGGAAGCGACAAGGAGCCCAGGGACTTGCATGCCGAGGGCTGCGTCCGCTTGGGTCAGGCAAATATCTCGCTGACCACGTTTCCAGCCACATCGGTCAGCCGGAAGTCGCGACCGGCATAGCGATAGGTCAATTGCTCGTGGTCCAATCCCATCAGGGCTAGGAGTGTCGCGTGCAGGTCGGTGGTGTGCATCGCGCCCTCGACGGCACGCAGACCATATTCGTCGGTCGCACCATAGGAGTAGCCCGCCTTGACTCCGGCGCCGGCCAGCCACATCGGGTAACCGGTGATGTTGTGATCGCGGCCGTCGGGTCCCTGGGCGGTCGGCTGGCGGCCGAATTCGCTGCCGAAGAGGACCAACGTTTCATCTAAGAGACCGCGCACCTCGAGATCGGTCAGCAGGGCGGCCGTCGGTTGGTCGGTCTTGCGGCAGTTGTCGATCAGCCCCTTGTGCAGATTGGAGTGGTGATCCCAACCCGATTGGCAAATCTCGACGAACCGGACGCCCGCTTCGCTCAATCTGCGGGCCAAAAGGCATTGCCGGGCGAAACTACCGGCGGGACCCGGCTTCACTCCGTAAGCGTCGAGCACCGACTGCGGTTCCCGGGAAATGTCGAGGAGGTTCGAGACCTTGCCCTCCATGCGGAAGGCCAGCTCGAAGGACTGGATCACGCCGTCGAGCTCGTCGGGTGCGCCGGAGGACGCTGCGAAGTCGCGGTTCATCGCCTGAATCAGGTCGATTTGCCGGCGCTGCAGCCGCCGGTCCATCTGCGCCCGCAGGTTGGGCATTTGGCCCGTGTCGTCGATGCGCGTTCCCTGAAAGTGGGCCGGCAGAAAAGCGGTGCCGTAATTGAGCGCGCCGCCGAAATTCGGCGAGGGATTGATCGTGATGTAACCGGGCAGATCCTGATTCTCGGAACCGAGGCCGTACAACAGCCACGCGCCCATGGATGGACGCGTTAACGTGGCGTTCATCGCTCCCGTGTGCAACTGGACGACGGCTTGGGGATGGGCCGGCGTGTCGGTGTGCAGTCCGCGGAGAAAGCAAAGCTGATCGACTTTTTTCGCCAGATGCGGATACAGTTCCGAGACCCAGGTGCCAGTCCGGCCGTGCTGCGCGAATTTGAATTTCGACGAAGTGAGAATCCCGCCGCCCGGACCGACCTTGCCGCCGTCGGCCTGAAGCTTCGGCTTGTATTCCCACGTGTCGACCTGCGAGGCGGCCCCTTCCATGAACAGAAAAATGATCCGCTTGGCCTTCACGGGAAAGTGAGGCGGCTTGGCGGCCAGAAGGGATTGGGCCGACGCTCTGCCCGTGGCGGCGGCCGCTTTCCTCGGAGCGCTCTGCCCGAGCAGACCGGCCAACGCCACCAGGCCGAATCCGGCGCCCGCACTCTTCAGAGCGTCCCTGCGGGAGAACGCGCGGCCCATCGACAGCGAGGGGGTCAAAACGTTCGGCATGGCCCGTTTGTTCCTTCCGCCATTTTCGATCACTTCAAATACCGAAATTCGGCCGAATCGAAAAGTGCCTGACAAAAAGTCGCCCAAGCCGCAGTTCTCGGATCGGGCGGCGTCGGCGATGGTTCGTCGTCGATCGCCTTATCGGATCGAGTGTCTTTTCCATTTTGCCGTCGAACGGACCTGGCGACCACCTTGTGAGTTGCCCGCTTTTGATTCTTTGCTCGCACCGATCTGCCTGACGTTGCCACTGCCGGTGGCGACGTACTGCGCGCGGCGAGTTGGGAATTCTGCAAGGCGGATGCGTAGTCCACGAGAAACTCGGCAGCCCGGCCGGTTTCCGGCGTGGTTGACGAGCGGCCCAGGGTGAGATGGTAGGCCAGGTCGATGCGCTGCGCATCACTCAAATTGGACCGACGCAGCAATCGGTCGGCCAATGCCCGCGACTCCGACCGCACAAACGGATCGTTCAGCAAGTAGAGGGCCTGCGGCGCAACGGTTGTCGTATCCCGGTCTCCTGTGACCATGCCTTGTTCTGCGAAATCGAAGATCGCCAGCGAGTTGGGTGTCAGGCCTCGCAACAAGGGAAGATAAACGCTGCGATGCCGGCTGGACTGAGCGAGGGCGGACAGGCGTTTGGCTTGCACTCCGTTGTTCGTCAACTCGATGACGGGCAGGTTCATCGCCGGCGAACCCTCGGGACGGGCCATAACCAATTGTCCGGCGGCGGCCAGAGTCGCATCGCGAATTTCTTCAGCGTCAAGGCGGCGAGGGTTGTGGCGCCAAACGAGTTCGTTCTCCGGATCGGCTGCCATGTTTTCCACCGACGCGTCAGAACCGAGTCGATACGCCCGCGTCAGAACGATCGTTCGCACGAGCCGCTTGATCGACCAGCCGTCGCGGATGAACCGCGTGGCGAGGTGATCGAGCAATTCGGGGTGCGACGGCAAGTCGCCGTTGACGCCGAAATTGTCGACGGATTTCACCAATCCGTCTCCGAAGAGGTGGTGCCAGACTCGGTTGACGATGACCCGCGAAGCGAGCGGATTTTGCGGGCTGGTCAACCATTCGGCCAACTCCAGCCTGCCGCTTTGATGCACGTTGACCGTAGGCTGACCGGGGTAGTGCACGACGCTCAGAAATCCGCGCGGCGCGACCGCCCCGTGCTTTTCGGCGATGCCGCGGATTCGCACCTCCGTGTCTCCGACGGTTTGCGAATCGCGAACGCCGAGAGCCACTGGGCCGTTTGCCGCAGGATCGTTCAATCGGACCAGATCGGCTTGCAGCCGATTCACCCGTTGTCTCGCGGCGGCCACTTTCTGAGTTCCGCCGGCGGTTCGCTGAGACCCTTCCGCCGATTTCTGAATTGCCGCGAACTCGTCCCGGGCTTGGGCGAGCTCCGTTTGCAGGCGTGCGATCTGTTCCGGCGTGCCTTTTGCCGCAGCCGTTTGCGGTCCGATGCGCAGGAGCATTTGCGGGTCGTAGTAGTCGAGACCGCCCCCACCCATTTTGTTGCGGAGGGCCGCGCACAAGTCCGTGCTGCGGAAAATTCCCGCCAGCGCATAATAGTCGGTGGCGGGAATCGGATCGAATTTATGATCGTGGCACCGGGCACAACTGGCCGTCAGAGCCAGGACCGATCGCGAGACCGTATCGATCTGCTCGTCGATGTTGTCCATGATGTAACGGACCTTGAATCGCTGGTTGACGTCCTTCATGCCCAGCGCAAGGAATCCGGTGGCCACCAGATGCTCGGCTCTTTCAGCCGGCGTGGCTGCCGGCAGCAAGTCACCGGCGATCTGCTCACGGATGAATTCATCGTAGGCCTTGTCGTTGTTGAAGGCGTCGATCACGTAGTCGCGATATCGCCAGGCGTGCGGAAAGGGCAGGTTGCGGGCCGATCCGGTCGACTCGGCATAGCGGGCGACATCGAGCCAATGTCGGCCCCAACGTTCGCCAAACGCCGGCGAGGACAGCAACCGATCGACAAGCCGCTCAAACGCCGTCGCGGACCGATCCGCGAGAAACGCGTCGATCTCGTCGAGTGTTGGAGGCAGGCCGGTCAAATCGAATGTCGCGCGGCGAATGAGAAGGAATGGGATCGCGTCGCCGACCGGATTGACTCCTTTTTTCGCCAAACGGGCCAAGAGAAACCGGTCGATGGCGTCGCGCGGCCATGCAGAGTCGGACACGACCGGCGGTTGCGGATTCTTGAGAGGCTGCCAGGCCCAGTGTTCCTTGCGGAGTTTTTGGTAATCGACAGCCGCATGCCGATCTGCCGGAACCGATTCGACCTTCGTCCACGCCGCGCCGTCGCGAATCCACTTTTTGAGTGTCGCGACGTCGTTGTCAGAGAGACGCCGCTCGGGCGGCATCTTCAATGCGCCCGTGTAACTGACCGCCTTGATCATCAAGCTTTCTGCCGGCTTGCCCGGAACGACGGCAGGCCCGCGACTGCCCCCGACGAGCAGGCCATTCCGATCGTCGACGCGAAGCCCGCCCTTGGAATTCGTGTCGGCCGAGTGACACGTGTAGCAATTCGCCACGAGTAGCGGCCGAACGCTCTTCTCGAAGTATTCGACGGCGGCCCGGTCGTCTGCGCGGAGGATTCTCGGGCGCGAGCATGGCAAAGAGAACCATCGCGACGATTGAGACGTTCACTCTCGGCGACCAACGCCAGCGTCCAGTCGCTGCCGAAACCTGTCTACGCATCCGCTCGTTCCAGGGCTAAAAACTCGCAATCTCGCTCGGATGAGAGAGAGATCGAGTATCGCTTTACCGGTCGCCATGATAACAAATGCGATCATTCCAAGTCGTCCGAATTGGCAATTGGCCCCTCCTTCACGGGTGTGAACGAGGTCGCGCCGCGTTCTCGCCTCAGCGAGTCGGTTGAGCATCGGACGTTTGGCGCTCGCGAATACGACACGCCTTCACTCGAAGCCTCCGGGTCAGCAGATTTCGACGGCCGACCCCTGCAGTGCACGACCAGAGCTGGGCTCCGCTGGCCTTTTCGCTGATGGCTAAGTGAAAGGAGTCCCACCCCACGGCTCGATCCGGTCGAACTGGGAGCCCCGTCTGCCGCAGAGTGTAGCCCACACCCCGCGGCGGACGGAGCGGCCCCCAGTCGAACCACGCTGTCGAGACTGGCCCCTCCGTGTCCGGCGTGACCCGCTGAATGTCGGCATTGAGCGACGGCTCGGCCGGAGGCGAATGTGTGCCCGATCGACGGCGAGCAGAAGGAGGATATCGCTGCTCGAACAGAACGCGGTCCCCCGACGAATGCCTCCAGCGCTGCATCCGCTTTGCCCTCGCCCGTCCGTGGGTCCACGATGCGACTCAAATGGGCCGCCGAGATGGACACGACCAGAGGGAATAACGTCACTTGCGCGTCGGACACGTTGGTCGCCAAGATGGTCCAACGGTAGGATGGAGACGATCACGCTGAACGCGAAACCGTGGACTTCAACAATCTACCCCGAGAAACAATATGCTCCCGCTTTGGGAATTGGGCGATTCGAAGGCTCACCGGATCTCCCGCCGAACACTGCTCCAGGTTGGATCGCTGGCGTTGGGGAAATTCACGCTGGCGGACTACCTTCGCTGCCGCGCTTTTGCTGCGACCTCAGCTCATCCGGCCAACGAGACGGCCGTGATTCAGGTTTTCATGGGGGGCGGCCCGAGCCATATCGACCTGTTCGATCTGAAACCGGACGCTCCTGCGGAAGTCCGCGGGGAGTTTCGCGCCATCGAGACCAGTGTGCCGGGCGTGCAAATCTGCGAGCATCTCCCGTATCTGGCGCAGGCGATGGAGCACGTCGCCCTGATCCGCTCGGTCGCACATCGGGATGCCGGCCATCTGCCCGCGTCGCACTGGATGATGACCGGTTATCAGCCTCCGCCATTGACAAGGACAAACGTCAATCCGTCATGCGGAGCGCTCGTGTCGAGAATTCGAGGTCCAAATGTCGCTGGTCTGCCGGCCTACGTCAGCATTCCGCGCAGGCAACTGCTGGGAGGCTCCGCCTACCTGGGTGCTGCGTACAACCCATTCACCATCGAGAGCGATCCCAATTCCCCAAAATATACTGTGCGGAACTTGCGGTTTCCCCGCGGCATGAACGCCGCCCGTTTGGAGGATCGCGAAGACATATTGCGACATCTCGATCGTCTGCGGACCGACGCTGACCGCGATGGTGAATTCGCGACCCTCGACAAGTTCTCTCACGAGGCGCTGTAGATGGTCACCAACTCCCGCGCTCAAGCAGCCTTCGACCTGAACCGGGAGCCGACCGCCACTCGCGATCAATACGGTCGCACGTCCGCCGGACAGGGGTGTTTGCTTGCTCGTCGATTGGTCGAGGCGGGCGTCACCTTCGTCACGGTCCTGTCGGGAGGTCAATGGGATACCCATGCCGACAATTTCTCGACACTCAAGAAGAGATCTCTGCCTTTTGTGGATCGTGCCCTGGCTGCTCTGGTCTCGGACCTGCACGAACGCGGACTCGACCGCCGTGTTATGGTCCTTATCACCGGCGAATTCGGGCGGACGCCTGGTATCAACGCGAAGCCGGTCGCGACCATTGGCCCGGGGCATTTTCCGTGTTGTTTGCCGGTGGCGGATTGAAAGTCGGACAGGTTGTCGGCGCCACCGACAACCTCGCCATGCATCCAATGACCCATTCGTACTCGCCCGGAGACGTCCTGGCCACAGTATACGGCTTCTTGGGAATCGTCGACACGCACCGGGAATTCCATGCTCGCAGCGGTCGTCCGATCCGTATTCTGAATGAAGGACAGCCCATCCCAGAACTGCTTGCCTGAATTCCCTCATCGGCAGGAATCCGGACGCACCCAACTTGGGCGCGAGCAATCCGAGGTGCAGTTTCAGTCACCGCCAGGCGAACACCGCGACTCTCTGGCTGCCCCATTTGCAAACCCGCGCATTCCGTAGCAAAACCGCGATTCGCAGCTCACTCGCTCGGTTGTCCCGCCGAATTGCCGTTCTGGCCGCACCATTCGCTTAGACGAGCCGGGCCTCGCTTCGATCGTCCTGATTCCGAGCTCGCGTCCTGCGGACAGCCTGGGGTCTTGGCGGTCAGGTTGGTGGCAGGGGCCGGCTCCGGTCTCGCCGCGGCTCCGCTGACTCGCCGCTCGATTTGCAAAGCGTGGCAAACAGCAGCAAACTGCGATTCGGCCGTTGGACACTGTGACCACGGTGAATCGGAAGCCGGCGCTCAGGCGAGCGTGGAGCTGACGCGCCTTGCGTGCCCGAGTCGACGAAAATGCACGCACGAGTGTCGCAGACCGCCCCGGTTGGCGACGCATCCATCCCGGCCGCGTCCACGACGGGCGCTTTCATCGCAGCATTCTGCCAGCCGCTTTCCGGCGGGGTGATGATCGGGGGCGGAGGTGAGCCGCATGACGAGCGCTTCGGCGAAAGCTGCATGCCGAAATACGGTCGATTTTCGGTGATTCCGGAAAACGTTTGAGATTTCGGGAAGGCGGCCGGCGTGACGACCAAATTCGCCTGCTGCGGCGGAGAGTGTCCTGCCATCAATGTTTAGTCACGAAACGGCTTGTGCAACTTCCTCTTGACACTCCGCGTTGGCGTGGCTAAGAAGCGACGTCGCAAACCGGTTCATGTTTAGCGCCGCGAGTCATGGATGAACGTCGACGGAGTTGAGCGGACCAATCGCGAGCGCTTGCTTGACCGGCGTCGCTTTCTTCCCACCCTCGCCGCCGCGGCGGCGGCAGTCGCTTCGGGCGGATTGCCGTCTAAGTCTATGCCGTGCGCCGTCGCGACCACGACGCCCGGCAGCCCCAGTGAAACCGCCGTCAAGGAACTCTGGAAAGGTCTCACGGACGCGCAGAAATCCGAGATCTGCTTTGGTTGGGACTATCGTGACAAGAAGCGGGGCCTGCTGCGGACTTTCCTCGCCAACCACTGGCAGATCATGCGGCCCTGCATTCGCAGTGACTTCTATACAATGAAGCAACAATTCATCATTCACGATATCTTTAAAAGCCTGCTCGCCCCGGAGTGGTATCCCCGATTCTTGAAGCAGTTGCGCGACGACACCTTCGGACACGAATGGGGCGCCGACCAGAGCATCGCCATTTTCGGCAAACCCGTCGAAGGGAAATTCCAGTTTGTGATCAGCGGTCGGCACCTGACGCTTCGGACGGATGGTGGCACCGAAGGCCGGGTCGCTTTCGGCGGTCCCATTTTCTACGGGCACGCGGCTTCGGAATACACAGAAGAGGTGCACCACCCGGGCAATGTTTTCTGGCCTCAGGCCGTCAAGGCGAACCGAGTCTATCAGATGCTGGACGTCCGTCAGCGAAGCAAGGCGCTGGTAGAAAAGCTCCCGGTGGAAGTGGCGATCGGCTTCCAGGGACCCGCCGGCACCTTCCCGGGGCTTCCCGTGACGGAAATGTCCGCAGACCAGAAGAAAGAGTTACGAGAGGTGCTGCAAACCCTCGTCGCGCTTTTCCGCCAAGAAGATCGGAATGCAGTGGCGGAGTGTTTACAGCAACAGGGCGGCCTGGAGAAGTGCAGCCTGGCGTTCTACAAGGAGGACGACCTCGGTGACGACGGCGAGTGGGACAATTGGCGGCTGGAGGGCCCCGCGTTCGTCTGGTATTTCCGCGGCGCCGCACGTCCACGTCTGGGTCAACATTTCCCGCGATCCGTCTGTCGCGTTGAACGTCAAACGGGGAGTCTTTCTTGATCGGAGCCACGATCCGCTGGGCGCCTATCCCAAGGGTTCGCCTCCACCGGAGAATTAAGTGAAGGCCGTTGACCCGAATTGCTCGACTCTCGTTCCCGCGTTCGCGCAACCTGATCGAATTGCGGAACGCCCGGTCCTGGTGCTAGGCGCCGGCCCAGCCGGCATCGCCGCCGGTCTGGCACTCGGCGCCGCTGGCGTTGTGCTGGATGCGGCGGCGACACCCGGCGGACTGTGCCGAACAATCAAGTTTGAGGGGGCCGTCTTCGATTGGGGGGGACATTCCTTCCACACACCCCATCCCGAGATTCGCGACCTCGTCTTCCAGTCACTTGCGATGTACGAACAGCCGCGACAGGCATTCTGCTTCGTCGGCGGCGGCCTGATCCCGTACCCCTTCCAGGCCCACTTCCAGCAGGTTGCAGACCCAACGCTCGTCCGCGAATGCCACCAAGGACTCCGAGTCGCGGACGGCGCGAGCGGCGCCGGGGACTTCGAGGAATGGACCCTGCGCAAGTTCGGCCCGGGGATCGCCCGCCATTTTCTCTTGCCCTACAATCGGAAACTTTGGGGGTGTGACCTGCAACGCCTGGCGGTGGATTGGACCAGCGAGCGAGTCGCCGGAGCCCGCCACACGCGCGAGAATTTCGCCACCACCGGCGGCCGCCGCACACCACTTCAGGCCGATAACACGGTAGCGTATCCTGCCTACGGAGGCTTTGGCGAAATCACGGTGGCGCTTGCGCGTCGGCTGCCCTGCCTTCGTTTGGGTCGGAAGGTGATGAGCATCGACCCGTTACGCCGTGAAATGCTGACGAGTCGGGGAGAAATTCTCCGCTGGCGCCAAATCGTGTCCACCCTGCCGCTGGACGAGCTCATCAAACTCCTCCCCGATGTTCCGACCCGCATTGTGGATGCAGCATCCTGCCTGGAAGCGCTCCGGCTGGTGCTGGTGCTCGTCGTGGTCACACGCCAGGTTGAGCATCCGATTCAGAGGGTCTATTGCGCCGGGGACGAATCCCAGCCCACAAGATCGTCGTTAATCATAATTCTTCCCCTTCGCTTCGCTCACTGCCGCGCCACGGGATTCTCGCCGAAATCTCGGCTCCTCCGGGTTTCGATGTGTCGGATTGCGATTTGCAGGCACGAGTCGTAGAAGGGCTCTGCAAGATCGGCCTGCTTCGGACGCCAGGAGACGTATGCGCAATCCAGACGCTCCGCGTCGCCCGCGCCTACCCGGTACCGACTCATACTCGGTCTGATGCGGTGCGGGAACTGCGGGCCTGGCTGGAAGAACGGCAAATCTATCTTGCCGGTCGGTTCGGCGAATGGGCTTACATCAATGCGGATGAGGCGCTCTATCGTGGCCTCAAGCTTGGTCAACGTCTGCTGGGCAAGAGCTATTCCCCTGCGAGCTAGGATGGAGTCAGTCATGAACATCGTCGCGGTCGCCTGCGTGCGGGATGAAATCGACGTTATTGAGGCCTTCGTACGTCACAACCTGGCGTTCGTTTCCAGGTTAATCGTGCTCGATAATGGGAGCACCGACGGTACGCTGAGCGTGCTGCATGCGCTCGAGCGCGAGGGATTGCCGATTGACGTGCTCGAAGACCGATCTCTCGGCAAGTTTCTGTCACAGCGGGTGAATCGCCTGGCACAGGAACATGCCATCGGCCGGTATCGCGCCGAATGGGTCCTCCCACTGGACGCTGATGAGTTCCTCGTGCTGCAAGAGGGGCATCGATTGGTCCCCGAAGATGCGCCGCCAGACCAACCGCTGAACCTGCGTTGGCGAACCTACGTGCCCGACGAAAAAGATGACCTCCGCGAAATCAATCCGGTCGTCCGGATTCGACACCGCCTCGTCGAAGAGGGTTGGCCCTGGGTGAAAGTGATCGTTCCAGCCGCGCTGCTGGGCCGGCAGGGCGCCGCAATTTCTCAAGGAAGCCACGCGCTCGTATTGCATGGACGCGTCTGCGAGGGAATGAGCGCCGGTCATGCATGCCTGGCGCACTTCCCGATTCGCAGTCGCGGGCAATTCGTGTCAAAGACGGTGATCGGCCACCTGCAGAATGAAGTGATGCCGCATCGCCCCTCATTTTGGGGCTTCCACCATCGGGACAACTTCGAGCAAATGAAGCAAGATCCCGACTTCTTCCTCGCCAACTTTGCTGAACCGGCTCGGCGTTATTCCATGCCCTCATCGGAGGCCGCCAGCTTCGTTCCTCGAGTTGTCGAAGATCCGCTGGCGTTCCGCGGAGGCCCTCTCCCCCATACCCCAGCGCTCCGCGAGAGTGTGCAGACCTGGTCTCCAATGCTGCACTATGTCCAATCTCTCGCCCGCGAACATGCCCTGCTGATGGGCTCCCTCACAGAAGACGGTCGACTTTCTCAGGAGCATTTCGCGGGCACGTTCCGATTCGTGATCGAACAACTTCACCAGCGCGACTCCCAGCTTGATGGCCAGGCCACGCTGACGAACCGGCTGCAAGAGCAGTTGCGCGAAACCGAAGCCCGTCTTAGCGCGGCCCTGGAACAGCAACGTGTTTTGGAGCGCCGCGTACTGGAAGGTGCGGTGGCGGAGCTGAGGTGACGAGCAATTGTTTGGCCAGATCCAGTTGCAGGATCTCATACCTTTCTTGGGAACGCCGAGAACCGACCGATAAGCGACGCATCAGTGCAGGCCATCTGGCGGGCGAAGGGCAGCCAGCGGTAACGATGGCAACGTTGGTGGGCTCCGTCGCTCGCTTAGCTGGGATGCGGCCGACCATGCCGCTTTTTCAACACGCCGTTCGCGCGGCGGGCGATTGATGGCCGTATTGTACCGTCGTCCATTCGTCGCCGAAACGACCGCGACCCGGCCGGCAGCCGCAATGTGCGAGCGTGAATCGGCCGCCGATGCCGTGGCGACGCATGTTGCGCCAACGTCATCAAACGGTCGTTTGATGGCGTTCCCGAAAATCGATTGAGTTCTTGAGAAACGCCCCCGGATCACCGTGGGGTTGAAGGTGAAGAACGGGACACGTTAAAAACTCCTCGGCTTCCATTCCGGCGTCGCACATCTCCATGAGACACGGCCAATTCGTCAAAACTCGTGGCAACCGCTCGTCCGCTCGGATACGATCAGGGCGGACAGGCCGAATTAACGTCAGATGACCGCCGTGACTCCGTGGCAGGTTCAGCTGCCCATCGGCCGAGTTTTTTTGATCGTGAGGGTTTTCCAGACTCAGGAGCGCGCTCGATGGAAGAGGTCTATAGCTTCGCGGCGCGGGTCGCGGAGCGAGGAATGCGTCAAATCCTGATAATTCCAGAGGAACCCCAGGCGTTGCTTGAGTATTTTGAGCGCGCACAACTGCCGTCCAAACCCTATTGGCGCGGCGACGTGATTTGCGTCTCGGTGGGGCGCCAAGCCTTGGTTGAGCAAAGCGACGGAGCGGAACGGGTGCAGTATTCGGTCCAGGCGCAAAACACTCGAAGCGGTCGCCAATTGTGGGGGGTCGCGTTAGCGCCGCTACCTTAGCAGATTCCACGCCCCTCCTGCCGAAGCGGTTTGTGACACCAACGTACGTGCCGCGCGCGCTGACGCGAACAACTCGATGTCTCCGACGGCCGCTCACATGCCTCCCCAAGTGGATTTCGGCTCCGTCAAATGGTCGGATTACCTCTAAAGCGTTTTGACCGCCGTCACCCGATCGCGCCCGATTCCGCCAAAACGTATGACAATCTGGTGCGCGGAACCGCGTGCCGAAATAGGGATGACTTTCCGGGGCCTGCTGAGGCGTCACTGAACGGTCGATATTCGGCTGCCCCAAAAAACGCTTGAGTTGATGACACCGCACGGCGGTCCGCTCGCGCGCCCCCCGGAAACAGCCTCCGCGCAAAAGCGCCCGAGTGTCCACGCCGGTCGCGGCCTCCCTGGATGCAGGCGCCGCTGCGCACTTGCCGACCGCGATCGCACTGCCCGGAGGCTGTCATCAATGACTCGTCCTCGGAAGGACCAACAGTGTGTAGCGAGGGCGGAGTCGATCACCTATACTTCGCAGCGATTCAGATTACGCGACGCGCGGGTGGGTGCCGAGGTCGTACCATGTCATCGGGCGCTGAGTCTCCTCGCGGCCCTCTGGTGTTGGCAAGCCGCCGCGACCTGCTGCGTGTCGGCGGCCTGAGCTTGCTGGGGCTTTCTCTGCCCGAACTACTACGTGGTCAAGCGCGAGCCTTTGAACGGCTTGGTCGCCGACCGGCCTCCTTTGGGAAGGCCAAGTCGTGCATCGTCATTTTCTTGAAGGGGGGACCATCCCAGCTCGACACGTTCGACATGAAGCCAGATGCTCCGGCAGAGATCCGCGGAGACTTCCGACCGATTCCCACAAATGTCCCTGAAATGATGATCAGCGAGCAGCTTCCGTTGCTGGCTCGGCAAGCGAGCAAGTTCACGATTGCCCGCGCAGTGTGCCATGCTGACAACGATCATGCGAGTGCTGCCTATGAGATGACCACGGGCAATGCTTACCCGCGTCCGACAAACCTGAGCGGCAAGAGCACGCGGGAGGACCATCCGCATCTCGGCTCGGCCGTTGCCGCCGTGGAGGCCAGCCACTGTCCCGTGCCCCCGTTCGCCATGGTGCCTCAGTATCTGGTGGTCAACGGCGAGTTTCGCTCCGGTCAGAATGCCGGTTTTCTTGGGAGCCGCTACGACCCGCTCGTGACTGGGGGCGATCCCAACAGCCCAGACTTCAAACCAGTCGATCTCGGCCTGGGAGCCTCGCTAGAGCCTGAGCATCTGCGGAATCGCCGCCTCCTGCTGGAAACTGTCAACGATCACTTTCGCCGGCTAGGAAACGGCTCCGCCCTCCAGTCCCTGGATACGAACTATCAGAAAGCGTTTGCCCTGTTGGAATCCGGACTGACCACGCAGGCGCTTGACATCCGCCGGGAGCCTGCTTCGATTCGGGAGAGGTACGGGCGTAATTTCTTCGGTCAATCGCTGCTCCTCGCGAGGCGCCTGATCGCGGCAGGCGTGCGGTTGGTCCACGTGAACTGCATGTCAAGCATCTTTGGGGGCCTCGAAAACTGGGATACTCATAAAGATAATTTCAAGTTGCTCAAGCATCCCTTGCTGCCGCGCGCGGATCGTGGCGTGGCCGCCCTGCTGGAGGATCTCTCTGACCGAGGCCTCTTGTCGGAAACTCTAGTCGTCGTGACGGGAGAGTTTGGCCGCACGCCCCGAATCAATGCAGTCGCCGGACGTGACCACTGGTCATGGGCGTTCTCGGTGCTCTTGGCCGGAGCAGGCATCCCGGGCGGCCGCCTCTACGGCGCCACGGACAAGCACGGAGCCTACCCGATCGAAAAACCAGTACGCTCAGGCCAACTCGCCGCCACGATCTTCCATGCCCTGGGCATCGATCCAATTGCCCGCGTTCCAACACTGCTCGGTCGCCCCTGGCAAATCTCTGCCGAGGCACCCGTGCTGGAGCTGCTCGGCTAGAGATTCGGGCTGGACCCGCCCAACGTTTGGCGCGATTCGTTCATCGAATACTGTGCCCGCTGGACTCGATGCCTTTTTCTGTCGCCGAAGACGGTCAGTCAACATGATCCAGATATATTCTGACTCGATGGACATCCCCTTGGTCGATGCCCAAGAGGGCCGGGCGTTACGACGATTGAACTTTGCTTGCCAATTGAGCTAGGCGTGCCAAATGCAACTGCTTGCCGCGACTTTTTTTACAAGGTATTCGCCATCCCCTCATGCTCGCTCGCGGCAAAAATCTGTGGTTTTTTAAGTACCCCCAAAGGGAGACCGTTGTTTCCTCGGTTTTTTGCTAAAAACAGCTACAAAAATAGGGGAAAGTCGCTCTTTGACCTTTTGCACATTTTGCGGCTCAAGTGACAGTAAAATGACGGTTGATGACACGACTCGTTGGGATTAGTTGGGGGAGGTTTTCTCCGGTCGAAATCCGATGAGGGGCTCTTTCGCCTCCGGGTCTTTGATCGTTATGAAAACGTCTGTGATCCATTCGTAAGCGACCGCCACCCGATCGTAAAAGATCTCTTTGTCGCCGGGCTTTCTTCTCTTGTCTCGATGCTTCTTGCCCTGTCCTTCGGGGGGATAAACGGCAATCAGCAAATAACCGGGATGTGCCGTGCCGATGCTCTGGACTCGGTATTCATTCCCGGTGTTTAGATGAACTGTAACACTGGCGCAACCGACCCCAAGTTCGTGAATTTGTGTGTCGATGTGCTTTGAGAAGTATTCAGCGTCGAACATATGGGCTCAAATCTCCGCTTTCCACGCTGGTGGACCAAGCTCAATTGGAAGAGCACGGATGATTTCGTTGAGGGCTTGCAATTCGTTGTCAGGTGATTTGTACACCCATCGGTGGAGCATCGGCGGCACCGTTCCCCTTTGGCCGTTTTCGTCGATCATGGCGAGGGACAGTATTTTGAACCGTCCGCCTTTTTCGGTTTCCTCGGCCACCGCGAGATCGATCTCACGCTTCAGAAATTTCTCATCCTGAAACTGCGGCGTTATGAAAAAAACCGCCACGCACGAATTCTTCATGCCCTCCAAGATGCCACGGTGAAGGTTCGTTCCACCGGGCATATCCTCTTCGTCAAGCCACGGATCAAAGCCCAGGAGTTTCAACGTGTCATAGAAGCGCCGCACCATCGGCTTGTTGGCACCCTTATGGCTCAGGAAAATCCGTGTCGTCTTTTCCGCTCCGTTCCGGCGTTCTTTGATCGGAACTTCTTTTTTGCGAAGCTCCTCTTCGTCAAGCTGGCGAACGACCTCGACTACGTAGGGTTCGATTCCGAGGCAGCCATTTGGAAATTCGAGGGCCACAGAGTTGAAATTCACGATTCGCAGGGCATTGAATCGGGCGATCAGTTTGCGATATTCGGATGGGGATAGTTTGAATTTTGCCATCACGTCACTGTGGTACGTGACGGGGTCCTCCATCACTTGCGGCTTGCCGCCCTTCTCAAGAAACTCGGCCTCCAGAAATCTCAAGACACGCTTCTCAAGATCGTTAAAAGTGAGGTCCATAAAGGTGCCGAAGCGGTTTGAGTGACAGCTAAAGGCCCAGGCACTCGACGGGTCGTCGAAAACGTCGGTGCGGAAGAGTATGCCTGCGGGGATACTCTTCCCAGCTAATGAAGCGGGACGACTTCGCAAGCTCCATGCGACCGAAGACTTATGGAGTCGAGTCTCCCAACTAATTAAATCGTCGTAAGTCGTTTATGTAAAACAACTTACGACGAATGCGAGTACCCCCAGAGGGATTTGAACCCTCGTCACGGGACTGAGAACCCCGGATCCTGGGCCGCTAGACGATGGGGGCCTGATCCAGTTCTTTATAGCATTGGATCGAAGGTGTCAACAATCCCACAGCCAGCGCGAACGGTTGGCCGCCTCCACCAGCTTTTCTGACGCCCACATCGCAGGGCCAGCGGGATCCAGGGGGTCGGAGTCGGGGTCGAGGCCGGTAACAATCGCAGGAGATTCTGTGCCTGCTACAATCGGCGGTTCCGGAGGCGACGTTGGAACCTGCCGATCGACGGTTCAAGATGAAATGGTGGGGTTGGGGCGCGGAGAACGTCCGCGCGGCCCTGTCGCAATCCCCGGCCACCTTGGATTACCTCCGCAGCCGGTTGGGGGTCGAACGGCTTGAGGCAGCCTCCGCCCTGCGGCTCGAAAGTGTCCGTCTGCCCGAGAGCCGCCTCGACGAACCGCTCCGGGAAAAGCTCGCTGCCATCGTGGGGCGGGAGAACTGTCGCAGCGATCAGCGCGAGCGGGTGCTGCACTCGGTGGGCAAGGGCTACAAAGACCTGGTCCGCCTTCGCCGGCTCGAGCTGGAGACGGCCACCGACGTTGTCGTGTACCCGCGAAATGAGGCCGAAGTTGTTGCGGTCCTAGCCTGCTGCCGTGAACTGCGCGTCGCGGTCGTCCCCTTCGGCGGCGGAACCAGCGTGGTGGGCGGTCTGGAGGCCGAGCGGGGGGAGCAGCGGCTCGTCGTCACGGTCGATCTGGCCTTCTTGAATCGCGTCCTTCAGGTCGACGAAATCTCGCAGACGGCCACGGTCGAGGCCGGCATCTTCGGCCCCGAGTTGGAGGCCCGCCTCGCCGAGCGCGGCTTTATGCTGGGACACTTTCCGCAATCGTTCGAGTTCTCCACCCTGGGAGGTTGGATCGCGACACGTTCGAGCGGGCAGAACTCCCTGCGTTACGGCGGCATCGACAAGCTGGTGGAGAGCCTGCGCATCGTCACTCCGCAGGGAACGGTCGAGACGCTCCATGTTCCCCGCCGGGGTGACGGCCCCGACGTCACGCAGATGCTGATCGGCTCGGAGGGGGCCTACGGCGTCATCGTCTCGGCAACGATCCGCGTTCGTAGGAGAGCCGAAGCGCAGGACTACTGCATGTATGCCTTCAAGGATTTCCACACCGCTTTGGAGGCCAGCCGCACGCTGGTGCAAACGGGCGTCGCCCCTGCCCTCTTGCGGATCGCCGACGAGGAGGAGACTGCCGCTTCGCTGGCCCTGGGACAACGGCCCGCTCGCGGCAGGCGGTCGCTCAACCGGCGGATCGGCCAATGGTTGCTGGCGCGGAAGGGCTTTCGGCCCCCCCAATTGGCGACGCTGCTCGTCGGATTGGAAGGCTCGGCGGAGCAGAATCGCCGGCAACGCCGGGCCGTCCGCCGGCATCTGGCACGGTTTGTTTGCATCTCTTTGGGCCGTTCGCTGGGAAGGCGCTGGCTGGCCTCGCGGTTCGAGCTTCCTTATCTGCGCGACGAGCTGTTGGACAACCATCTGCTCGTCGACACGCTGGAGACCGCCACGACGTGGTCCGGCTTGCCCGCCCTGTATTCCGCGGTACGGTCGGCGATCGAGGATGCGGCCCGGAACCAGGGAGAGCCGATTGTCGTCTTCACGCATGTCTCGCATCTTTATCCGGACGGGGCTTCGCTGTACTTTTCACTGCTCGGCCGGCAGAAACGCTCTGACCCGATCGGCCAATGGTGGGCCATCAAGCAGGCTGCCGGCGAGGCGATCCGTGCCCACGGCGCGGTGATCAGCCATCATCACGGCGTGGGGATGGATCACCGGTCGCAGACCGGTTGGAGCCCGATCGAACGCCAAATGCTCGTCCAGCTCAAGCAGACGCTCGATCCAACGGGCATTATGAACCCCGGTAAACTCCTATGAGCCAGCGGCGAAGCGCGATCTTCGCGGACCTGCCTGCGACGACCTACGACCTTCTCATCGTCGGAGGAGGCATCACGGGAGCGGGAATCGTCCGCGACGCCGCGGGCCGCGGGCTCCGCTGCCTGCTCGTGGAAAAAGGCGACTTCGCCTCCGGGACCAGCTCGAAATCGGGCAAACTCATCCACGGCGGTTTGCGCTATTTGAAGTACCGGCAGTGGCGGCTGGTGTTTGAAGCGTGCCGCGAACGGTGGCTGCTGCAGACGAGGATCGCGCCGTACCTCGTCCGCCCCATCCGCTTCGTCGTCCCGTGTTATGCCGCCAGCCGCACGCCGCGCTGGCTCTTGACGTTGGGCCTGTTGATGTACGAGCTTTTGGCCCTGGGCCGTAACCGCGGGCACTTCCGCGTCCTCTCGCCGCGGCGGCTGGCGGAGCTGGAACCGGAGCTGGACCGCCGGGACTCCCGCGGCGGCGTCTCCTACTCCGACTGTGCGGCTCTGGACTTTCGGCTCGTGATCGACACGCTCAAGTCGGCCGAACGGCACGGCGCACACCTCTTGAACTACGCAGAGCTTGAGCACCTGGCGGAGACGGAGTCCGGCTTCGAGGCGACCCTGTGCGACACGCTTTCCGGCCAGCGGCACCGGGCTCGAAGCCGATGCGTGATCAATGCCGCCGGACCCTGGGCCGACGACGTTCAAGCGCGGTTGGGTGCGGCCGAGCGCTTCGGAATTAAACTGGCGATTGGAATCCACCTCGTCGTTTCGCGCACGCGCCTTCCGGCACGTGGGACAACGGCCTTGGAAATCCCCAAAGACGGTCGCATGATCTACGTCGTCCCCTGGGACCAAATGGTCCTGATCGGCACGACGGACACCTTTTACGCCGGCGATAAAGACGCGTTGCCTGTAACCGCCGAGGCGATCGATTATCTGCTGGCGGGCGTTAATCGCTATTTCCCGCGGGTGGCGCTCACGGCCGGCGACGTGCTGGCGTCGTTTGTCGGCGCCCGGCCTCTCTTGGGCAGCGGCGGGGGCGAATCGGAAGACGCCCTCTCGCGAGACTTCGAGATCGTTTCCTCCGGGCCGGGGCGGTGGGCCATTACCGGCGGAAAACTGACGACGTACCGCGCGATGGCCCAACGAATTGTCGACCAGGTCGTCCGCCAAGACTTTGGCGGCCGCCGGCTCGGACCGTGTTTGACCACCGGGCCGCTGACCGGCGCTGAGCGACCGCTGCCGCCGAACGCGCCGGCTCCGTTACGCGAACTGTGGCAGAGATATGGTTCGGAGGCGTTTTTGATCGAATCGTTGATCCGCAAGGCGCCCGAACTGACCCAGCCGATCGATGCCCGCGCGCCGTATTTCTGGGCCGAAGTTATCTACGCGCTGGAGAACGAGTACGTCGAGCGGATCGACGACCTTCTCGACCGGCGGCTCGGCACGTTCCTGTTGGCGCCCGACGTCGATCTGCGGGAAAAGATCGAACATTGGCTCCGCGATCGGCAAGAAGCCGGTCTGATGAGCCGCGGGTTGGCGGAGTCGCGGCCGTGAAGCGAATCTTCGTCATCAATCCCAAGGCGGGCGCCGGGCTGGGGCGGCGCGGGCTGGAGCGGCTGGAATCGTACTTTCGTCGCCGCGGGTGCTCCTTCCAAGCGATCGTTTCGCGGAGCCGCGAAGACGTCATCCAACGCACGCGCGAGGCGCTGCGGGAAGGTGTGGAGCAGGTTGTCGCCGTCGGCGGCGACGGGACCGTCAACGCGGTCGCCAACGGTTTCTTTGAGAGCGGGGAGCTTGTCCGTCCCGGCGCGTGCCTGGCCGTGGCGCAGGCCGGGTCCGGCTCCGACTACTTTCGCGGGTTGACGAAGTCCGCGCGGCATGACTGGCGCGACATCGTGCTTTGCCCGGCAGTCCGCCTGGTCGATGTGGCCCGATTGGAGACGGCGGCCGGCGCGGGCGGCGAGCCGCTCTATTTTCTCAACATGGCCACGTTCGGCATGAGCGCCGAAGTTGTGCGACGCAAGGCGTCGATGTCGCCGCTGTGGCCCCGGTCGCTGCGCTACCTGTTGCCGACCGTCCGCGGCTTGTTTCACGCGCGGGCGTCGCGGGTGCGGCTCACGGTCGACGGCCAGGTTCTAAAGCGCGAGGCTATCTGCATCATGGTTGCCAAAGGGGCTTATTCGGGCGGCGGAATGCGATTCGGCAGCCAGGTGGCTTTGGATGACGGCCGCTTCGAGGTGACGCTGTTTCGTCCCATGCCGGTCTGGAAGATGCTCGTCAAAACGCCCAAGCTCTATAGCGGCAAGCTTCACAACGAGCCGACGATCGAGAAGCTCACCGCCTGCCGCATCGAGATCGACGCGGATCCGCCCCTCCTGGCCGAAGTCGACGGCGACGTAATCGGCGAAGCGGCCGTTTCGATGACCGTCTTGCCGCAGCGCATTCCGGTCTGCTTCCCAAACGTCTAAATCCGATCGGCGTCCAAGCGGGGTCGCCACCCTACGGCGTGTCGATCGTTGCCATTTGAAAATTCGAGGGAGTCGGGAGTTTTTTGGGGTATTTTGGGGCGCTAAAAAAGGGGAGCCGACCCCAATAATCTCTCAACGACGCCCGAATGCAAGTTTGACACGGGCAAGCTCGGCAGAAAACCGGATCACTTTTGTGCGAACGCCACGCTCGCTCCTCGTGCCGTATCCGACTTGCCATCCATGCGCCGGACGCCGGGATCTTGTCGCAAGAAATCTCGACAAACTGATCTAGACCGAGGCGCGACGCCGGGATATAATCAACTAAATGTGTGGCACGCAACACGGCTGAACTCCAAGCGGCTCACCGCTGCCCACGCTGAGTTGCCACTGTCGGCACCGCGTGCGAGCCCGCCGTGATCAGTTTCCTGATGAAAACTCAGGTGCATCAGGGCTCAGCAGCGGCACCCTGCAAATGGGAAATCCCGGTTCATACTGCGGAATGGTCATTCGCTTTTTTGGAAGCATTATTTGCAGCATCGTGCTCGCCGTAACTTTCGTCGGCGTTGCTGCCTTATACAAACCCTACGATCACCTCGATACATGGGGGGACGTCTGGCGCGACGTCATCTCCTGCGGGACAATTGGGGCCGTCGCCGGACTGATCGTCGGCATGTTATGGTCTTTGGATGGGGCCATCCGTCGGCCACCACCAGACGGGGAACAGCCGCTCATCGGCAATCCGGACGGGAAGTGGCGGGTGTGGCGACCCGCTCTCTGCATCGCGGTCTCGTTGGCCGTTGTGCTCGGCGTGCTGACCGTCAATCACCGCAGCACAATGAATGGCGCCGCTCCGTGGTCCGCTCATCTTGTCGCGGTAATCACCAATTCCGGCTCCGCCGCTTTGACGATCATTCTCACGGCAGCGCTCTCATGGGCACTGATCCGAGTCTTGGCTCACTGAATTCATCAACACAAAACGGAGACCCTATCAACCGCATCCTACTGATTACATTGGCCGCAACGTTGGCGACCGCAATGGTATGGATTGCCTATACTTATTTCTTCACGCCACATCAGTTTCACGACCCTCACATTCAACTTCAGCCAATTCACAAACACTGAAGGTTTTATCAATACAACTCGCACCGACGACTCAAGGGCCATTACATTAATTGTAGCCTTCGAAGCCTCTACAACACCACCTGACCGCTCGACGGGAGAGTGCCGCATCGGTGTCGAGATGGAGGGCAGGCCGTGCTCACCGGCAATGGACGTTCAACCTTGTTGCAATCGCGGATCGCCAACGGCATGCCTCAGCAGGGACTAGATCGGCAGGCACAGCCTGCCCTACGCGACTTTCGAGAAAGGCATCAACAGAGTCGTCCGGTGCGTAGGCAAGAGCATCCTTGAAATCGTGATACTCGGCGCCATCCAGAGTTGTATCCGGGCCGAGAGGCTTATTGAGAATCCAGTCAACAAGCCCTGCACCGGTCGGATACCCGTATGGCACGCTCGCCCCAGCGCCCAAAACGAACAATGTCGGACGTGTTATGATTTCCATGACCCGTCGTTCTACCGCATCGAGCAAAATCTGTCGAGTCTAAGTGGACAGGTGTTCCATATTGCGTTGTCGCACCTAAAAACCGCGTTCCTGGGAACTCTTCCGCCCCGTTTCACTTTTACAGATATACGCCAGGAACAAGGTCAAAATATTCTGGGCGGCAAACCCCCTGGCCGTCTCTCAAAGCAGATGCCCCGAAATCGGCGCGCATTTCTTTCAGGCCGGCCTATCACTCGACAACTCGCGGCCGATGCGGTAAACCCCGGTTATGTTCAGCAAACCCGTCGTTTTTGTCTTGGGTGCCGCGCGAGCCGCGCATACGGTTATCCTCTTGGCCCGTCTCTTGTGACTGAGATTTGCCAATACTCGGACAATGTAGACCCGTTCGGCAAACTCGGCGTTGCGGAACAATTTCGCACGCTAAAGTACGCGATTCGCACGCTCGACCATTCGAGCATTGACCGCGTGATGGAAACGCGCAAAGACCTTTGGGACATTGGTCGGCTCGCGATTGCAACTCACCTGATGGGATGCGAGAATGTCCAAGATTTGTCTCTTCACGGCCGAAAGCTAACGCCTGCTGACCCCGCGCTCGGACGATGGTATGGGCAATTATTCGAGTTGCTGACACCCAAATCGCCACGTTTCGAGTTGTTCGCCAAGATTCCCGTAACGTTTGTCACGTTCAACTATGACCGGTCGTTTGACTTTTTCTTTTGGCAGTGGCTTCAAGAGAAATACAGAGAGCCCAAAGATAACGAAGCTATCCACAAGTATCTGCTCGACAACCCAATCATTCACGTTCACGGCCAGCTAGGCAAATTGGCCTTTCAATTAGGCGCGCCAGTTGAAAAAATAGAGTTTGGCAAATATTCCTCTTCGCGCGAACCTGGTCTCGTCGAAAGAGCGGCGAAAGGAATCAAGATTGTTCACGATACCGAACTAGATACGTCGTCGGAGTTTGAACAAGCACGTTCCAAAATCGCTAAGGCTGTAGCAATCGTGATACTTGGTTTCGGGTATGACGATGTGAATTTCCGACGACTTGGAATGGACACCGTGGACCAAGAAGAACGGCTCCATTACTTTACAACGGCCTACGGTGTCGATGACGGGGGCCGCGAGCGAATCAGGGCTATGTGCGGAACTCGCAGTGGATTTATAGGCGGGGAATCGCAAGGAATCAGGGAATTCCTCAATCAACATTGGGTGCAAATAGCCGCGTTTGCCCGTTGAAAGTGGCCGGAGACCCTTTTTCCGTGCAACAATGCAACGCTCAAAGTTGATTTAGGATTGCAATCAACAAGAGGAATCGCAGTGTTGCCGGCTTGAGCGTGGCCGGCCTCTATGCGGTGCCTGCTTTGGCGTCTCAAAGGCTGCTCTACCATGGGTCCCTCCATGACCGACACATTGGCGCCATTGATCCTGGACCTCCTCGAATGGCTCGCGGCTCGACCACGGACCTACGGCGAGGTGATGGATGCGTGGCGCACCTCTTGCCCAAGGCTCACCATCTGGGAAGACGCGAACGACCGGGGGTTTGTCGTTCGCAGGCAGTCGGCCGGCGGGGAGCCGCTGGTTGAACTCACGTCACGGGGGCGGACTTTCTTGGAAGCAAGCGGCCGAACGACAAAATGATTGGACTCCGTTGCCGCGAAGGGACCCCCGTTCAAGGGAACTCCGTTTAAAAAGGGAGAGCCCCCGCACCCGCTGCGCCGAGTTTTGAGGAAGAGTGCTACCAGCACTAGTGCTGGTAGCACTCTTCCTTGTCGCGTTGAAAGTCTCTCTTTTCCCGACAATTTCCGCCGCGGGACCGCTACACTTTGGCTTGAAGCGCTCTAGGACGCCGCCAGGCGCGATTCGGCGACGCGCGACTCGACCAGGGCCAGCCATTCGCTCATGCCTTCGCCCCCCTTCGCCGAGACGCCGAGGATTGGCATGCCGGGACGGACCGTTTGGATGTTTTGCCGCGCCGCCGCGTCGTCGAATTCGGTCGCTTCCGCCAGGTCGGCCTTGGTGATGACGGCGAGATCCGCCGTGTTGAAAATGGTCGGGTACTTGAGCGGCTTGTCCTCCCCCTCCGTGACCGAGAACAACACCAGCCGCAGATTCTCGCCCAGGTCGTAGCTGGCCGGGCAAACGAGGTTGCCGACGTTTTCGATGAAGAGCAGATCGAGATCGCGGAGGTCCCAGCCGGCTAGCGCGGTGCGCACCATCTCCGCCTCGAGGTGGCACGTCGTGCCGGTGGTGATTTGCTTGACGGGGACTTCCGCACGGGCCAGGCGGCGCGCGTCGTTGTCGGTGGCCAGGTCGCCGACCAGCGCGGCGACGCGGAACTCGTCGCGCAAGAGGAGCAGGGTTTTTTCAAGAAACATCGTCTTGCCCGCTCCGGGGCTGGAGACGAGGCTGACCACGAAAACGCCCGCCTCGCGGAAGGACTGCCGCAGCGCGCGGGCGACGACGTCGTTTTCCTTGAGGATCTTCGTGCGGACTTCGACCAAACGGGTTTGGGGGGCGCGGGTTTGAGCGGTCATTCTTGGATCTCCATCGCGGTGACTTCCAATTCACGTCCGCTGACGACGTCCGCCGACGGGGTGCCGCAGCGCGGGCAACACAGGTCATAGACGGACGGGACGGCTGACTCGATCTCGCAGCGGGGACAGCGGATGACGAGCGGAGTTTCTTCGATCACCAGCCGCGACTCAGCCACTGCCGAACCCTCGCGGGCCAGTTCGTACGCCGACGTGAGCGCCTCCTTCACAACGCCGGAGAGCGGGCCTAATTTGACGTGCACGGCCAGGATCGCAACTCCACCGCGGCGGTCCGCCTCCTCTCCCGCGATGTCGACGATACTGAGGGCAATCGATAGCTCGTGCATAGCACCACGACGGTATGGACCGTGAAGCCGCCTGCCTTGCAGTCGAAGGTGTCGCGGTTTCTCGGCATCCGCCGCTCACATGGAGCTGATTTTGATGTAGCGGGCAATATCGGGCGCCAGGCTGGCGACACCGGCGGCGAGCGTTCCACCGATCGTGAGAAGGCCCAGCGGCAGGGCCACTCCCTTGTGGTGGGGAATCGCATGCGCCAGCGACGTCTTCACGTTCTCGCGCACTTCGCGATTGGCCAAAACCAACCCCGCCCCCACGCCGAGAGCCAGGCCGCCGGCCAGATAGAGCAGCTCGTAATTATGCAAACCTTGTTTTCCCGCCATGATTCGGCTCCTTTGCGATCACTTTTTCATGAAGACGCGTTTTCGCCGCACCCGCCGGGCGCAGCATTCCGAAAAGAGCGGTTGGGCCGGGCAACGCGGACAGGCCGCCCTGAAGGTACTCGTCGACCAGCCGCGAGACCAAGTCGACGGCCTCGTTAACGGCCAACCGGACGGGGTCGCTGAGGCCGAGGCGTCCCTCGTCGCCGCCCAGATCGGCCGGCTCGCAGCCGACCAGCACGAGTCGCTTCCACGCTCCGCCCATCACTCGGGCCAGCCCGAGGATCTTGAGCGGATCAAGCGTATGGGCGTCCAACAGCGTCGCGCTCTGTGCCGAATCATCCAGGACGGACAGGTCCGGCTCGATGACGTAAAGCGTTCCCGGCGGGCCTCCCCGCGGGGCGGCATCGACGAGAATCGTCAAATCGTGGCCGTCCAGGAACGCATACGCCAAGTCCAGCCCGCGAATGCCGAAGTCCACGGTGCGCACCCCCTCGGGCCAGGGCCGCAGCGCCAGGCGGCGGGCCACTTCGCTTCCGAAGGCATCGTCGCCCAGGAAAATGTTTCCGATGCCGGCAATCAAGATGCTCGGGGGGTTCGCCATATCCGATCTCAAAACGTTTCGACAAGCGGCCAAGAGCGATCAGTCCTGCGGCCGGTTATCGGGCAGGGTCATGGGTTCTACTTCCTCCGGGGAAAAAAAGAAGCGATGGCCGGGCTGCCGGAGCAGTCCCAGGTCGCGGCCCGGATCGTCATCCACGACGACGGCCAGATGCACGTTGTCTTCATAGTCCCGTTCGATGGCCTCGATCGTGGCCACTTTGCCGGCCAGCGCCATATCTATGATGTCGGCCCCCCGTTTGGGCCACAACCGCACGCGGTCGCCGGCGCGCAAGTCGCGGCCGTAGACGCGAACGCTCTCGACGGGCGCCCCCCTTCCAGGTCGCCCCAGGGGGCTTCCCGGTTGTTCCAGTCGGATTCGGCCATATGGCTGGCTTTCGTGACGAGCCGTCCTTGCGAATCTCGGATTTTGTTTCAGGAGCCGCCGGCCGGCTTGAGGCCGCGGATCGTGCCGTGGAGCTTCAACAAATGCTCTTGCGGCAGGGATTCGGTGCGTTCGAGGATTTCGCGGGCGCGGCGGTCCACGTTCCGCATCTGCCGCTTTTCGTCGTCGGTGAGCGTCATCACGCGCAAGGCGAGCATCTCGTCGATCTCGGTCCCGTCAAAGAATGTGCCTTCGCTTTCCGGGGCGATCTGCGGATAGTCGTAGAGGATGATGGGGAAGAGAGCATCCAGTCGCGCTCACCTTCGCTGCCCAAGAGCACCGGCCAGGTCCCCACGTTGCGGCAAGCCGCGCAGTCGGCGGCGAAGGCTTGCGGCGGATCGAGCATTGAGACGAACATTCCGTCCCGCGCGGTCAGAAGCGTGTGCGCGGCGATCAGCGAGTGCGGCAGCGCTGCGTCGCGCGTCACTTGGCTATCGCAGGACGTTTGATTTTCCACCGCAACGGCGATCTTCCACAGACGGTCTCCCAGCGGCGTGGCACTGAGATTGACCGAGCAAACGAGCTGCTCGTGGCGACGGACCAGAACGCCGGCCGGCCGTCCCGCCGCGTCGTGCAAGATCTCCGTTGCCTCGGCCGGCGAACTGTTGGAGAAAACTTGCCCCGGCTCACGAGCCAGCTCGATGACGCTGCAATCGAGGACCGCAACCTCGCGTTCGACAGCTTCCTGCCAGGTCTGAAAGACTTCGCCGTCCACGGTGAGTTCCGGAACGATTTCATACCGGATCGACTGATCGCCCGTCTCGAGGTCGCCCGTTTCGTCCGGTTCCAGCAGCCGGCCGGCCTCGCGGACGACAACTTGCAGGAAACCAATCCGGACGTCGAGCCGCGGCCTTTCCCCCTCGAGCAAGCACTCGGTCCTCATGCTCCAGGCGTCGTTCCCTGTTTGCGCCCGGGCGTAGGCAGGGGGGAGCAGCACGCCGAAATTGAATCGCTGCCGGTTCTTCACCGCCGAGGCGCGGTACGGATACAGGAGGTAGCCCTCATACAGGACCGAGTCGGCGACTTTCTTGGCGAGTTGCAGGTTCATGAGGACGATTTCCCGGCGGGACCGGCGACGATGACGCCGACGACGGGGGCGGCCTCGACGCGAGCGGGCTGCTCAGGGGGCTGATGCTCCCCGCTCGGCGGGACGCTGTCGAGCGAGAGCAAGTCCTCGAGGGTCTGCTCCCAGGTCGGTATTCCGTGCCTGCGCTTGTACTCGTGGAGCCGCTCGAACACGTCGCGCTCCAGGCAGAGCCAGGCGCGGTTGGGATAATAGGCGTCCATCATTTCTTTCCAGACGGACACCGGAAGACGGTAGCGGGCCTCCTTGGTCCATGCGATGCGCGTTGCGCGGAGCGCCCCTTCGTCGCCTGCGAAGAAGATCGTGCCGCTGAACAGCAGATTGAGCGGCACCTCGCCCTCGTCCAGTCCGTGAAAGTATTTGGTCGCCGCCACGTTGAAGTCGAACGTGCACGGGACCAAGAGGTCGACGAGGGTCTCGCCTTCAAAGGGGGGCACCATGACGCTGGCGTGCGTCCAAAGCATCGCACGGAGCGTTTGGGCCCAGCGCGACGGCTCGCCGAACAGGTCGAGCAGCCGGCTTTGTTCCTCGCCGTTGTAGCGGCGCCGCGTCGATTCGATCTGAATCTGGCAGGCTAAGAGCACGTTCTGAATGTGCTCGGCAGCGTCGTCGTTGACGATCCGCAGCTTGAACGCGAGCGTCGGCGCGGCGGCAAACGGCACCGGCGCGGCCCCTTCGACGGCAAAACTCAGATCGTGCATCGTGTCGGGCCTCGCTGCAGTGGCTCGTTGGGGGGCGACTGGTTGGGGGGCGGCTCGTTGGGGGGCGGCTCGTTGGGGGGCGGCTCGTTGCGGGGCGGCTCGTTGCGGGGCGGCTCGTTGCGGGTACGGGACCGGGATTTCAGGTCGACGAAGAACGCGTCGATTTCTCCCCAGACCTTTTTCCCGCCGGACAAGCCGCGCCAGTTCGCGCGGATCACGCCGACGAGCTTGTAGCACTCGTCGATGGGGGCCAGAAAATACTTCGCCTCCTGGCCGTCGGCGCCCGGGCCCTGCGACCCCGGACTCTGCTGCCCTGGATTCTGTTGCCCGGGGCGGCCAATCCGGTTGACCAACAGCGCTTCCACGTCGGGTTCCATCGTCTGGAGCACGGGGTTTTGGGCCACGATCTCGTTCCAGGATTCCAACTCCAGCAGCGACTCCGTCGCACCGGCCGGGCTGGGATACAGGGCCATGGGCCGCGCCCGCGGCGTGCTGTGAAAGAAAAACGCCATGTTGATCGGGATCAACAGTCCGTCCCACTGCGGGTCGCCCAGGCAAAAATCAGGCAGGAAGAGGATTCGACGCGGGACCCGGCGGTACTTCGCGTCGGCCGCATCGCCGGAAAAGAGCAGGGCGCACGCGTCGCAGGCGCAGAGCAGCCGTTGAGGGCCCACTTCGAACAGATGCTGATGCAAGTCTGCCAGCGGTAAGCTGCACATCTCGCAACGCACGGCCGGCTCACGCGGCGGCGACAAGTTTCGCAGCGCAGCCAACGAGCGGTTCAGCGATGAAATACCCGTCACCATCACTTCCCTTGAAGCCGAGTTCAAAACCGCGAGCGCTGCGGCCCCTTGCGGAGCCAAAAAACCACCTCAACGCAATTGAATCGTTTCCAGAGGGACGAATCCCGACGGAGGCCGCGGCTCGACGAGGCCGGCCACGTCCAGCCCGCCGATGTCCGGGGCGAATTCGTAAAGGGCCTCTTCGATCGCGTGCTTGAGCGTCATGGCCGACGACGGACAACCGTGGCAGCTTCCCTCCAGCCGCAGCCGCACCAGGCCGTTCTCGACGCCGAGCAACTCGACGTCTCCGCCGTGCGAATGAAGCAAGGGTCGCACCTTATCGAGGGCCTGTCCGATCCGCGTGGGCAGGTCGACCGGGTGCAGACTGTGAAGCATCAAGAGCTGGGAGACGACGGCGTCGCGGGCGAAGCCGTCCACAATGCCGGCACCCGCCGCGCCCCCCTGGCCGGCGATGGCCAGGATCCGCGCAAGCCCCTGGCCGTAGAGTTCCATCAGCAGTTGGACGAGCTCGACGGCCGTCGCCCGCGAATTTGCGTCCGGTAGGGCCTCGATTTCGTGGACCAACTCTTCGATGCGCGCGATCTGCTTCGGCCCGAGGCCGTCTTGGGACATGTCGCTCTCCACACCGTTTGGAAAAATCGGGAAATGTGGGACGAAAGTCAGGAGCCGCCGTGAATGCCGAACATCGGCTGGTGCCGCACGTCCAGCGTCTTGCCCGGACCCAGGTACATGTGAACGCCGCAGGGAAGGCACGGATCGAAGCTGCGGACGGCCCGCATGATGTCGACCCCCTTGAATTTGTCGGGACCGTTCTCTTCGAAGATCGGCATGCCTTGCACGGCATCTTCGTAGGGCCCTGGCGTGCCGTACACGTCGCGCGGATTGGCGTTCCAGGGCGTCGGCGGATAGGGGTGATAATTGGCGATCTTGCCGTCGCGAATGACCACGTGATGCGAGAGCACGCCGCGCACCGCCTCGTGAAAGCCGCAGCCGATCGCCTCGTCAGGGACGTCAAACGGCGTCCAGGTCTTGGTCCGGCCGGCGTGCAGCTCTTTGAGTGCCTGCTCCACAAAGTACAACGGCGCATCCGGCGGCGTAAACCTGGAAGAAGGTGCGTGCACGGTCGCGTTCGATGGCATTGCTCCACTTGGGAATTTTCCACTCGAATTCGACTTCCGGCTTGGTCGCCGTCTTGGGCAGCAGGAATTTCACGCTTTGCCCGGTGGCCTTAACGTAGCCGATGTCGACTTTGCCGGCCAGTGCCGTGGCCCATAAGCGGGCGATCGGTCCGCCCCCCGTGTCGAGCGCCAAGTGATCGCCGGTGCGCTTGTCCAACCAGCGGGGCGACATGACCCAACTGTACTTGTCGCTGAAGTCCCGCTTCTGCGGGCGCGGCACGGTGGTCTGGTTCCAGGGGTGCCTCTGATCAACCGGGTTGCCGAGCGGATCTTCGTGAACAAACATCTCCTGGTTGGCCCAATCGTCGTAGTAAGAGCTGCCCAGGAGGATGCGAATACCCAGGTTGATGTCGACCAGGTTCGTGGTGACGAGCTTGCCGTCAATGACGATGCCCGGCGTGACGAACATCGAGTTACCCCACTCGTTCATGTGGCGGTAGTCGTAATCACAGACGGCCGGATCCTGAAACGAGCCCCAGCAGCCCAGCAGGATTCGCCGGCGGCCGACCTCCTCGTAGCCAGGCAGCGCCTCGTACCAGAAGTTGAACAGGTCCTCGTGCAGCGGCAAGCATTTCTTCATGAACTCGACATAGCGCATCAGCCGGACGATGTAGTCGGTGAAGAGCTGCACGGTGGGGACCGTGCCGACGCCCCCGGGATAAAGCGTCGACGGATGGACGTGCCGCCCCTCCATCAGGCAGAACATCTCGCGCGTCAGCCGGCTGATTTGCAGCGTCTCGCGGTAAAAGTCGCCCGTAAACGGGTTGAGCGCCCGCATAATGTCCCCGATGGTCTTGTAGCCGTGAGACCGGGCGTTGGGCGCCTCGGTTCGTTCGGCCTTTTGCCAGACGCCGGGGTTGGTCTCCTTGACCATCTGCTCGCAGAAGTCGACGCCGACCAGATTGTCCTGGAAGATGTTGTGATCGAACATGTACTCGGCCGCTTCGCCCAGGTTGACGATCCACTCGGCCAGCGCCGGCGGCTTGACGCCGAAGGCCATGTTCTGGGCGTAGCAGGCGCACGTCGCATGATTGTCGCCGCAGATGCCGCAGATGCGGCTCGTGATGAAGTGCGAATCGCGGGGGTCTTTGCCCTTCATAAAGATGCTGTAACCGCGAAAGATCGACGAGGTGCTGTAGCACTCAACGACTTCCCGTTTGCCGAAGTCGATCTTGGTGTAGATACCAAGACTGCCCACGATCCGCGTGATCGGATCCCAGCTCATCTCGACCAGATTGCTTCCCTTCGTCTCGGCCTCGGTCTTGGGAAGTACGCTTGTCGCCATAACGCTGACTCCCTTAGCTTGACCGGGCGGAAGCACCGTCCGGCGAGTGTGTCTGTCAGGGTTTTTCGCCGTGTCGTCTTCGTACAGAAAAAACGCAGTACAGAAAAAACGCAATGCAGAAAAAACGCAAATTGGTCCTCGGCCGCCGCCGCTTCAATCAACCATCCGCCCAATCTCCGCGACGGCGCGACAACCGATCAGTAAGGGGGTGCATACCCGGTCGTCAGGGCGCTTCCCGTGTGGCGCCATTTGGGTTCCTTGTTGACCGTGTGATTCGTGATCCGCCGCAGTACCGTAATGGCGCGGCCCACCATGGTGGAGGTCAACGTGGAAAGCCTGGCCCCGGGCGGTTCGTCCATGAAGGGCATGAACTTGTCGGGGAAGCCCGGCATGGTGCAGCCGATGCAGATTCCCCCCACGTTCGGACAGCCGCCGATCCCCGCCATCCACCCGCGTTTCGTAACGTTGCAGTTGACCACCGGCCCCCAGCACCCGAGCTTGACGAGGCATTCGGGGGAGCCGTATTCCTCGGCGAATTGCCCTTGCTCGTAGTAGCCGCCCCGGTCGCATCCTTCGTGCACCGTGCGCTCGAACAACCAGGTTGGCCGCAGTTGGTCGTCCAGGGGAATCATCGGAGCCAGTCCGGCGACCTGATACAGCAGGTAGAGCAAGGTCTCCATGAAATTATCGGGCTGCACGGGGCAGCCGGGGACGTTGACGATCGGCAGCCCCGCCTTCGACTTCCAGTCCCAGCCGAGATAGTCGGCCAGTCCCATGCAGCCGGTCGGGTTGCCCTGCATGGCGTGGATACCGCCATAGGTGGCGCATGTTCCGGCCGCGACGACCGCCAGGGCCTTCGGCGCCAGCCGGTCGATCCACTCGGTCGTTTTGATCGGCTGGCCCGTATCGGCGTTGGTCCCCATCGCCGCCCAATAACCCTCCTCCTTGATCTTCTCGTTGGGGACGGAGCCTTCGAGAACCAGCACGAAGGGATCGAGTTCCCCGCGCTCAGCCATGTACCAGTACTTCATGAAGTCGTCGCCCACTTCGTAGGCGAGAACCGGGTTGTGCAAGTGGACTTTGGGGAGGCCGGGAATCGCCCCCATCACGACGTCTTCGACGCTGGGCTGCATGGCCGCGGTGATCGACACGCTGTCGCCATCGCAGCCCAAGCCGGTCGTCATCCAAACGATGTGAATCTCCTTCACATCGGGGGCACGCTTGGCTTGAATTGCAGGGGCGTTGCTCGTCTTGCCGTCGGCTTTTGCCATGACTTATCTCCTAACAGATCCGTGGTAGCTGCTCTCCCGCGAGCATGGTCACAACTCGATCGCCGCCGATCACAGAGCGCATGATCACCATCCCCCGATGGTCATTCACAACCTCGCCGATCACAGCCGCGTTGCGGCCCAGCGGATCGTCGCGCATCGCCGTCAGCAATCGATCGGCGTCGTTCGGAGGCACGACGGCGATCAGTTTCCCTTCATTTGCCACGTAAAGAGGGTCCAAACCAAGCATCTCGCATGCCGCCTCGACTTCCGCCCGAACGGGTATGGCCTTTTCATCGATCTTGACGCCGACTTTGGAAGCCGCCGCCAGTTCGTTGAGCGCGCTCGACAGACCGCCCCGCGTGGGATCCCGCATGCAGCGGATTGACGGGCAGGCGGCCAGCATGGCTCGCGTCAAACCATTGAGGGGAGCCGTATCGCTCTCCAGGACCGTCTCGAACTCAATCCCCTCGCGAAGCGACATGACGGCGATTCCGTGATCGCCCAGCGTGCCCGAAATCAGGATTCTGTCCCCCGGCCGCGCCGCCCCGATTGACAAATGTAAACCTTCCGGGACTAAGCCGATCCCCGACGTCGTGATGAAGATCTGGTCCCCCTTGCCGTGGTCAACCACTTTCGTATCGCCCGTCACAAGCTGGACGCCCGCCTCCTCGCAGGCCTGGCGCATCGAGGCGACGATCCGGCGAAGGTCGCTCATCGGCAGTCCTTCTTCGAGGATGAAGGCGGCCGACAGAAACAGCGGCGTGGCCCCTCCGACGGCCAGGTCGTTCACCGTTCCGTGGATTGCCAGCCGGCCGATGTCGCCCCCCGGGAAAAATAACGGCCGGACGACGAACGAATCGGTTGTGAAAGCCAGCCGTGGTTCCTTCCGCCCATTCCCTGTTGCAGGATGAGCGAGGCGGACCGTCGCCTGGTCCTCCAACCGGGAAAGGACGTCGTTGCCCAGCGCGGGGAGAAAGACCCGCTGGATCAAGTCGGCAGTCAGCTTGCCTCCGCTGCCGTGACCCAAGAGCACGTGCTCGTAGTCGGTCAAAGGGGTCGGGCACGTCATTCGGTCAATGTCAATCGGGTTTGCCATCGCTGCGTCCCGGCATGAATGCACTTTCGATCGCCCTGGCATTCGGCCGCTCCGGCATTCGATCGCGCCGGCGCAGCCCCTCGCCTTTTACGCATGGACCGCTTCAGCCTGGCGGAATCGGCCGTAGTTGTAGTAAGCGTGCGCAAGCCCCCTCGGAAGAGACCATGGTCGCTCCCAGTGGACGCTCCGGCGTACACGTTTTGCCGAAGGCCGGGCAATCGTGCGGTTTGCGCACCCCTTGCAGGATCAGTCCGCTGATGCACGTGTCCGATTCAAGCACTTCCAATTGCTCGACGGAGAACCTCGATTCGGCGTCGAACTGGGCATATTCAGCTCGGAGCCGGAAGCCGCTTTGCGGAATGGTGCCGATTCCTCGCCATTTGCGGTCGGTGACCTCGAACACCTCGTTGACCAACTGGCGGGCCGCCGGATTGCCTTCCCTGCGGACGGCCCGCGCGTATTGGTTCTCGACCCCAGAGCGCCCGGCCTCGAGCATGCACACGCAGCGGTAAACGCCCTCCAACAAATCGAGCGGCTCGAACCCCGTCACGACGATGGGGATTCCGAATTTCTCCGCCAGCGGTTCATACTCCTCGTAGCCCATCACCGTGCAGACGTGCCCCGCGCCCAAAAAGCCCTGGACACGGTTGGACGGCGAAGACAAGACGGCGGTCATCGCGGGAGGAACCAGCACGTGCGAGACCAGCACGGCAAAGTTGTTCAGCCCCTGCCTCTTCGCCTGTCGGACGGCCATGGCGTTAGCGGGCGACGTCGTTTCAAACCCGACCGCGAAAAAGACCACCGTGCAGTCGGGGGCTTTTCGGCAATCTTCAGACAATCGAGCGGCGAGTAAACGATCCGCACGTCGCCTCCCGCGGCCTTCACCGCGAACAGATCGCGGCGGCTGCCGGGGACGCGAAGCATGTCGCCGAACGAGCAGAAGATCACATCGGGCTTCGAGGCGATCGCGACCGCTTTGTCGACCAGTTCCAGCGGCGTCACGCAGACCGGGCACCCCGGCCCGTGGACCAGCTCGACCTTTGGGGGCAACAGCTCGTCGATGCCGTATTTCACGATCGTGTGGGTCTGACCGCCGCAGACCTCCATGATCGTCCAGTGCCGGGTCGTCACGTTGGCGATCGCCTGCTGCAATTTCTTCGCCGCCGCCGGATCGCGATATTCTTGCTGATATTTCATGCCTCGTCCTCCGTTTGCAGCTCCGAGAGCTCGTTCATTCCCTCCAGGAAGGTAAAGACCTGCTTCGCTTCCGCCTCGTCGATCACCTCGAGGGCAAACCCGACATGGACGATGACGTACTGGCCCAGTTGCACGCCGGGCGTGTGTTCCAGGCAGACGCGCTTGAAGACGCCTCCGAAGTCGACTTTGCCCATCAGGACTTCGTGCTCTTGGTAAGTGTCAACGACCTTACCGGGGATGGCGAGGCACATGCGTTTGTTCCTCCGCTTCTTCCTCTGGGAGACTCGGACTAGGAGAGAGATACCTGCTGCGGTCCGACAGCCGCCGCCCGTCCGCCGGGGCGACCGCATTGTTTTCGTGCGCTGGACGACGGTGGCCGCCGCGACGGCAAGCTGTCCCAGACTCAAGCCGCCATCGTTGGGCGGCACGAGGCGGTGCTGATAGACGCAAAAGCCCGCCTTTAGCAAACTGTGTGCCACCTCGCGGGCGAGTAGAGCGTTCATGAACACGCCTCCGCTCAGCACGACCGCCTCGAGTTGCGTCCGGTCTCGGATCGCACAGCACGTCTGATGAATGATCTCCACAACCGTGGAATGGAAACGCCGTGCGATGCGCCGTGGGTCGTTCCCGCGATTGACGTCTTCCAAGACGGCGCGGATCACGGGCCGCGTATCGATGACGTCGACTCGGCCCGTAGAATTCCAACCCGCTGCGCCGGCGTTGGACACGAGGGACGAGGTGCTGGCATCATTGGACAGGGCGTTGCCTTCCTCGATCTCGAAGGGGTAAGGCGCTTCGGGTTCGGCCGCGGTGGCCAGCCATTCCAACTGCTGGGCGGCTTGACCCTCGAAGCTGACACGGTCGCGGATTCCGGCGATCGAAGCCACGGCGTCAAACAGGCGGCCGGCGCTCGACGTCCGCGGAGCGTTGAAACCGCGTTCGAGCATCGTTTCCATCGTGCGCCGTGCCGCGGGAGTAATCCGCGAGTCGAGAGTGGAATGGCTGCAACCGGCGTCGAGCAAATGGGCGACGGCCATCCGCCACGGTTCGCGGATGGCCTTGTCGCCGCCCGGCATGCCGACGTACCGCAGATGCGCCGTGCGCCGGAATTGCGCGTAATCGCCGACCAAGAACTCGCCCCCCCAAATGGCCCCGTCGGTCCCCAAGCCCGTGCCGTCGAACGAGACGCCGATCACCGGTTCATCCAGGCCGTGCTCGGCCATGCAACTGGCCATGTGGGCATGGTGATGCTGGACTGCCACGAGGCGCAGCCCCTCGCCCGCCGCGCGCTGCGTGCGTAGTTGCTTGACGCATAATCGGGGTGCATGTCGTGAACGATCACTCGCGGCGCGATCGCAAACAACTGCTGGTACAGCCCGACGTCCCGGACAAAGGCCCGGTAGGCGTCCCAATGGTCCAAGTCGCCCATGTGATGACTGAGAAACGCCTGGCGCTCACGCCCCAAAGCGAAGACCCCCTTGAGCTGGCCGCCCACGGCCAGAATCGAGCACGGGCAAGCGACGGGCAGCTTGACCGGTTGGGGAGCGTAACCCCGCGATCGCCGCACAGGCGACTCGCATCCATTGATGATCCGCGTGACCGAGTCGTCGCAGCGGACGTGGATCGGACGGTCGTGCGTCAAGAAAACGTCCGCGATCGATGCCAGCCGGCTGATCGCCTCGTCATCCAGGTAGGCGATCGGCTCATCCGAGCGATTGCCGCTGGTCATCACCAACGGCGTGCGATCCACGGCCCGCATGAGAAGATGGTGCAAAGGCGTGTAAGGGAGCATGACGCCCAAGTAGGGGTTGCCCGGCGCGACGCCATCGGCGATTTCGATCCGACCCGAGGAATTGTCGGGGCGGGAAGCTTCCGCGGGAATTTGTCGCTTCCGCAACAGGACGATTGGTCGTCGCGGGAGAGCAAGAGCGCTCGCTCCTCGAAATCGATCTCACAAAACCGCTCGGCCGCTTCGAGGTCCGGGACCATGACGGCAAACGGCTTCTCGTCGCGCTGTTTTCGCCCCCGAAGCTTCCCAACGGCCCTCTCATCGGCCGCGTCGCAAACGACATGAAACCCACCCAGGCCCTTGATCGCTCCGATTTTTCCGCCGCGAGTCGCGTCGACAAAAAAAGCGAGCGGATCGCTCGTTTCAATCCGCTCGCCGTTGCTGGTTTTCAGGCTCAAGCGAGGGCCGCAATCGGCACACGCCGTGGGCTGTGCATGGAATCGCCGGTTGCCGGGATTCTCATACTCGTCCCGGCACGCCGGGCACATCGCGAAGGATGCCATTGTCGTTCGATCGCGGTCGTAGGGTGCGCCGCGGATGATCGTCAGCCGCGGACCGCAGTGCGTGCAATTGAGAAACGGATAGCGATAACGGCGATCGGCCGGGTCAAATAACTCCGCCAGGCACTCGTCACATGTGGCGACGTCGGGCGAAATGAAGATGGGACTCTCGGCATCGGCGTCGCTCGGCTCGATGCGAAACGTGGCATCATTTCGCGGCGGCCGTGCCTGCCAGGCGATGGCTTCAATCCGCGACAAAGGAGGCGGAGACGATTCGAGCTCTTTCAAAAAGCGATCGAGTAAGGCCGGCTCCCCCTCGACTTCGATCACCAAGCGCCCGGTTTGGTTCTTGACGAATCCGCAGAGGCCAAGTCCGCAGCGCCAGGGCGTAAACAAAAGGTCGGAAGCCGACTCCCTGGACAATTCCCTGCACGGTGATTGCCCGTCGCTCCATCGGGATGTCCATTTTGCGTGTCTGCGTGCGCGTGCAAACTCGAGTGGTTATTCTAAAACCATCGCCCCTGCGCCGTCTCGGCGATTCTCTTAAAACAGCGTAGAGAAATCCACCACATCTCCGTTGCGCTCACCCATTGTAGGACCCGGTCCGGGGGAGGGAATGGGACGAATGGCCCGGCCGCGCGAATTTGGCCGGGCCTTTTGATAAGATGCGAATTCGCAAAACAAATCTTGGAATTCAAACTGACCGTGATGAGGGGGACGACGGCGATGAAAGTGGAAAAGATTGACATCTGGATGGGTGAGATTCGGGACGAAACCGGGGGCCTGGCCTCGGCGCTCGCCCCATTGGTGGCCGCGGGGGTCGATTTTTCGTTCGTGATCGGCACGCGCCGTCTCGAGAAACCGGGCGCGGGGACTGTTTACTTCGGCGGCCCGCGGGGAGCCAAGCAGGCCAAGGCCGCCGACCTGGCCGGCTTCGTTAAATCGGACGACGCGCACGGGCCTGCGCGTCGTCGCCCGGGATCAACCGCGGCTCCTGCACCGCTTGACCTCCGAGCTGGCCGCGGCCGGGATCAATCTGCGGAGCGTCTCGGCGTCCGTGATCAAGGCCCGCTGTGTGATGCTTTTCGCGTTCGACGCCGCCTCCGATCGCGACAAAGCGGCCCAGCTTTTGGGGAAGTAATTGCTCGGACGCTCGCGTTGCCTGCAGAACATGGCCCAGCCATCTGACCGTCATGCGCCGGCCACGCCGAAACGCGCACGCCGATTGCTTCCCGTTGTTGGAATGGGTAGGCTGGCGAGCTTATGGCGGACGGTCTGACTTCGCGTTGGTCAGCCGTGCAAGCCACATTCGTTACCGGCTCGCAGCTCTGCGGTCGTCACAGCCGGTTTTCATCCAGACAAGGGCCCGCCAATGTTTTTGACACTCCTCACGCAGTTGTTTGACCGTTCCCGTGCCAGGAAGCGGTGTGCGCACCGCCGGTCGCGGCGCTTCTGTCCATGGACCGCCGACGTGTTGGAAGCGCGGCAGATGTTGTCGGCCACGTTATGGGTCGACGCCGCATCGACTCATGCGGGAGACTTTCACACGATCCAATCCGCGGTAAGCGCTGCCGTCGCCGGCGACACCATCAAGGTCGCCCCCGGCGTCTACGCCGAGTCGGTGACCGTACCAACCACCCTCACGATCATAGGCGGCCAGGTTCACCTGGCCGGAGAGAGCGGCCCCTCAATCGTCGAGAGCGATACGACCGGCTTCATGCTTTCGGCCAACGGCATCACGATCAAGGGATTTACCATCCGGCCGCAGACGGCGGCCGGCGACGGGGCGGCCATCGGGATTGCGACTGATGCCGCGCACTCGGGCGATACGTTCCAAAACAATATGATCCAAAACGAGCTCGACGGCATCTCGCTCAACAGCCCGACGACCGGCACCGTCCAAACGTCCACGGTCAGCAACAACCAGTTCTCGGACAACCAGGTCGCCATCGCCTCCACTCTGGGGCTGTCCAATGCTCGGATCACCGGGAACACTTTCACGGGCGACGTCGTGCAATCGATCGAGCTGGACGGACCCAGCCAGTCGAACGTGCAGATCCTCAACAATCAGATCGACAACGACGCACCGATCCTGGTCGTCAACACCGCGGGGTCAGAGATTGAAAACAATATCGTCATCAACCCGGACGGCGACGCACTCTTCCTGGCCGGTGGCGTGACCGGCACGCAGGTGGCCAATAACGCTTTCAGCACCACAATTGCCGCGAGCTTGCAAACCGGTTCCGACGGCATTTTCGTCGTCTCCGCCATTTCGACAGCGGGGAACGACAACAATCATCTTACAAACAACGTCATCAACGGGTTCGACGGCGGCATTTTTGTGAACGCCCCCAGCACAGGCAACACGATCGTCGGCAACACGGTTGAGAACTCGGGCGGTTACGGGATCGAAAGCGTCTCGGACGGCAACACGCTGACCAACAATACGGCCGACAACAACGGCGACAGTGGCATCGCTGTTTTCATCGACAACTCGACCACGCTCGCGGGCAACACGGCCAACAAGAACGGCGAAGAAGGGTTCGATTTGGACATCGGCGGCACGGCCACTCTCACCGGCAATACGGCCGACAACAATACGTTTGGGGGAATCAGCCTCAGCACCGCAACGGCCATCGTCAAAAATAATCAGGCCAATGCCAACCCGGGAGGTGGCATCCAGATCGCGAGCACCGCGGCCACTCTCACCGGCAACACGGCAAGCAACAACGGCGGCTCGGGATTCATCATCGCCGTCGTCGACTCAGTCACCACCACTGGCAATACGGCAAACAAGAACGTCATTTCGGGATTCGTCATCGCCGCCGGCACCTCGGTCACCTTCACGGACAATACGGCCGATGCCAACCCGGACGGTGGCGTCGTGATCGCAACCGCTCTGGCCACTGTCACCGGCGACACGGCAAGCAACAACGGCGACTCGGGATTCATCATCGCCGCCGGCACCTCGGTCACCTTCACGGACAATACGGCCGATGCCAACCCGGACGGCGGCGTCGTGATCGCAACCGCTCTGGCCACTGTGACCGGCAACACCGCAAGCAACAACGGCGACTCGGGATTCGTCATCGCCGCCGGCACCTCGGCCACTATCACGGACAATACGGCCGATGCCAATGCGGTCGATGGATTTGACCTCGGCGTCGGCCAGGGCAAAATCAGCGGCAACACGGCCGATTCCAATCAGGGATCGGCCGCTTCGGGCGATGCTGGATTCGTGATTAGTGGCGGCCCGATCACGCTCTCCGGGAATTCCGCTTCTAAGAATACGGGAGACGGCTTCTTGCTCGACACTCTCGACGGCAGCACCATCTCGAACGACACGGCCAATAACAACGGCGGCGACGGCATCCATCTGGTGAACTGTCAGACCGATACGCTCACCGGCAACACGGCCAAGAGCAACGCCAACGATGGAATCGATGTGGACGCGAGTTCGTCAGGCAACGTCATCCGTAATAACACGGCCTTGAAAAACACGGCCGACGATCTGTTCGACGCCTCAACGGGCTCCGGCACTGCTGGCACGGCCAATACCTGGTCGCACAACACGGCCACCACTCGCAACCCGGCCGGCCTGCAATGAACTCGACTCGAGCCATTCAAGCCACCATGTAGCGGTCACGCGGCGGAAATCGCCGGGAAAAGAGTCACTTTCAACGCGACAAGGAAGTGCGACCAGCACTAAGCGTCGAGCGCCGCGATCACTTGCTTGCTCGTGGCGGTCCAGCCGACGATGCCGCCTTGGGCGCGGACCATGTCGAGCGTTGCCTGTTTGAACTGGGGAAAATAGCTCTCGGTGGCGTCCTCGACGAGCAGGCACTCGTAGCCGCGGTCGTTCGCCTCGCGCATCGTGGTCTGGACGCATACCTCTGTCGTGACGCCCGTGATCAACAGATGCGTGATGCCGCGCCGCTCGAGGCGCTCCTGCAGATCGGTCGCGTAGAACGCCCCCTTGCCCGGCTTGGCGATCACCACCTCGCCGTCCCGGGGCCGAAGCGAATCCACGAAGTCGTTGCCGGGTTCCCCTTCGATCAGAATCCGTCCCATCGGTCCCTTGTCACCGATCCGCAGCGACGCATGGCCGCGGGCGCGCTTGGCGGGCGGACAGTCGGCCAGGTCGGCCTGGTGGCACTCCTTCGTGTGGATCACGGTGAGCCCCTGCTTGCGGAACGCGGCCAGCAGCGACGCCACCGCTGGAACGGCCGGCGCCAAGCGGCGCACGTCGTTGCCCAACGCCGCCCCAAACCCGCCCGCCTCGACGAAGTCCCGCTGCATGTCGATGATCACCAGGGCCGTGATGAGCCGGATCGAAGACATACGCGTAAGGCTGGGCTGCGATGGTTGCCATCAAACCCCCGCGTTAGTGGCCCGCCATGTGGCGGCCGATGACGTGGCGGTCGGCGTTTTTGCTGGTGGTCTCATGCACGATGCGTCCGTCAGAGATCACCAGGATGCGGTCGGCCAGCTCGAGGATCTCGTCCAGGTCCTCCGAGACGAGCAGCACGGCCGCCCCCCGGTTGCGGGCTTCCATGAGCTGTGAACGAATCTCGGCCACCGCGGTGAAGTCGAGGCCGAAACAGGGGTTGGCCGCGATCAGCACCTCCACGCCCTCGCCCAGCTCGCGCGCCAAAACCGCGCGTTGGATGTTGCCCCCTGACAGGTGGCCAATCTTCGCCAGCGGGCGAGGGGGGCCGGATGCGGTAACGTTCGATCAATTCGACCGCGCGATGCCGCATCGCGCACGGCTTGATCAGTTTTCGCAGCCGCGTGAGAGGGGGCCGATCGAAGACGCGGAAGGCCAGGTTCTCCGCGACCGTCATGTTCCCCACGCAGGCGTTGTGCAGCGGCATCTCGGGCAAAACATGAAATCGGTGCCGTCGCATTTCGTTGCGGACCGGGCGGTAGGGCTGGCCGCGCACGAGGATCCGGCCGCGGCTCGCGTCGCGCTGTCCCGCCAGGACCTGCACCAGCTCGCGCTGGCCGTTGCCGGAGACGCCGGCGATCCCGACGATCTCACAGGCACCGACGGAGAGCGAAAGGCTGGAGAGAGCTTCGACGCCCATCTCGTCGTCGGCGCACAGCTCGTGAATCGCCAAGCGGATGTCGGCGGCCGAGCGTCCGTTCGCATCGAGGCGCACGGCCTGTTGCGGGAGCTCGGCATCCCCCATCATCATGCGGGCCATGGCCTCCCGGGTAAGGTCGCGCACGGCCCCTTCGCCCATCAGCCGGCCGTGCCGCAGCACCGTCACCTCGTCGCAAAAGGCCGTCACTTCGCGAAACTTGTGCGTGATCATCAGGACGCTCAACCGCCCCTGCTCGCACATTCGGCGCACCATGCCGAGCACTTCGTCGGCCTCGTCGGGCGTCAGCACGGAGGTCGGCTCGTCCAGGATCAGCACCTTTCGGTGTAGGTAGAGCTGTTTGAGGATCTCCACCTTCTGCTTTTCGCCGGCCGACAGGTTGCGGACCAGGGCGCGCGGATCGACGCGGAAAGGCATCGTCTCCATGAAATTTTCCAGCCGCTCGGTCTCGGCCTTCCAGTTCATGACCGCCGGCACGTGCTCCCGGGCCATGATCAGGTTCTCGACGACGGTCATGTTTTCGACCAGCGTAAAGTGCTGGTAGACCATGCCGATACCGAGCGCGTGGGCCTGGCGGGGGTTCTTGAGCTCGACCTCTTGTGTGCCGACGCGTACCGAGCCGCTGTCGGCTCGATATGTCCCCATGATGCACTTGACCAGCGTGCTCTTGCCCGCGCCGTTCTCGCCCAGCAGGGCACGGAAACAGCCGGGCGCCAAGTTTCAACGACACGTCCGTAAGGGCCTTGAGCGCGCCGAACCGCTTCGAGATGTTGCGGACCTCGATGCTGGGCGGTGCTTCCGGGAGTTCGCTCGGCGGAGACGTCGACCGTTCGACAGGCGACGTCTCGTCGCGATTGACCGGGACGGTGGTCGTCATCGCAAGACCTCCAAGAGTGCACTTGAACGGGCGACGGCGCCAAAGACGCCCCCCTGCATCGTGACCATTTTGAGGGCCGCAAGATGATTGCCGCGGTCAGTGGCCCCGCAACAATCTTCCAGCAGGAGACACTCGTAGCCGCGGTCGTTGGCGTCGCGCATCGTCGTGTGCACGCACACGTCGGTGGTAATGCCGGTCAGGATCAGATTCTTCACATCCATGCGTTGCAGAATCAGATCGAGATCGGTGGCATAGAAAGAGCCTTTCCCGGGTTTGTCGACGACCGGCTCGTTCGGGCGGGGGGCAAGCTCCGGAATGATTTCCCAGCCGGCCTCGCCGCGGATGAGAATGCGCCCGCAAGGCCCCTGGTCGCCGATGCCCGCGCCGATGCGTTGCGATCGCCACCGCTTGTTGGCCGGCAGATCGGCCAGATCGGGCCGATGTCCCTCGCGCGTATGAATGATCGGGTAGCGCCGTTCCCGCATCGTCGCCAGGACCGCGGCGATCGGCTCAATCGGTGCCCGCGTGAGCGACAGGTCGTAGCCCATCGTGTCGACGTAGCCTCCTTTGCCGCAAAAATCGGTTTGCATGTCGATCACAATCAGCGCCGTGTTGCCGGGGCCAGGTCGCCGTCAAAAGGCCACGGATAAGGGTTGGCGTTGACGAAGGTGTTGGTCATGGTTCCCAGAGATCATCCTCGCTGCCAGCCATCTATTGCGATTTGGACAGCTCCGCCGGAGCGCCGACCATTGCGCGGAGGCGGGAGCAAGTCACGATCATGATGAACAGTGTCAAAATGTAGGGTGCGGCGTACCACAAGTACCTCACCGAGCCCGACACCAGATTTTGTCCCTGGAGTGCAGGGCCGAGCGATCCCACGCCGCCGAACAAAAGCGAGGCCCACAGGCAGCGAATGGGATCCCATCGGGCAAAAATCACAAGCGCCACGGCCATCAACCCTTGGCCGGAGGAGATCTGCTCATTCCAGGAGCCGGGATAGTATAAGGAGAGGTAGCTGCCGCCGATCCCGGCCAGCGCGCCGCCGATCGCCGTGGCGATGATCCGGATGCGCGGCACGGAATAGCCCATCGCGGCGGCCGCCTCTTCGCTCTCGCCAGCCAGGCGAAGGATCAGCCCCCAGCGCGTGTATTTCAGGGTCCATGCGAGAAACGGCGCCAAGGCCACGCCCACGACAAACAGGCCGTTGATCCGCAGAGCGGTCCGCACCTGTTCGATCGAAGACCAATAACCGAGTTCCAGGGCCGGCAACCGCGGCGCGCTCGGCTGGATATAGGGCTTGCCGAGATAGAAGGCCAGTCCCATCCCAAAAAGCATCAGCGAGATTCCGACGGCCACATAGTTGACGCGCGGCAAATTGCAGATCACCGCGTGGAGCGCTCCGAGGAGAACGCCGACGGCCGCGGCCGCCAGCACTCCGAACCAGGGCGAGCCGGTCTGGTAGCTGATGGCGTAGCCCGTCATGGCGCCCATCACCAAGGTTCCCTCCAAGCCGAGATTGACGCGGCCCGACTTCTCGGTGATGCATTCGCCCAGGCTGACGAACAGAAACGGAGTGCCGACCCGAATCGCGCCGCCGATGATGGCCAGCAGCAATCCCCAGCGTCCCAGGTCTGTTGCCGAATCCGCGGCAAGCACCAGGCCGCCAAGCCCCAAGCCGATGGCCGACGCACTCATGCCGTGATCGCCTCCCGGACTTCGCGCGGCTGAAAGACGCGCAAACGGCCGTAAAACGCCTCGGAAAGGAGAATCATCACGAAGATGATGCCCATCAAGACCTGCACCGACGCATCGGGAATGTGCAATCGCCGCTGCAACATGCCGGACGAAGCGCTCAGCCCGCCAAAGAGCACGGCGGCTGGGATAATGCCCAGCGGATGATGCCGCGCAATGAACGAAACAAGGATGCCCGTAAAGCCGTAACCTGCCAGAAGTGCGGCATTCGCCTGGTGGTGGACGGCCGCGACCTCGACCATGCCGGCCAGTCCGGCGGCTGCTCCGCCCAGGAAACAGGTCCCCAGGATCAACAAGCCGACGGGGAGTCCCGCTGCTTGCGCCGCGCGGATGTTCCCGCCGGCCATGCGGGCCGCAAAGCCGAACGTCGTGTGATCCATGAGGACCCACGCGAGCAAGCAGGCCGCGATGCCGTAAGCCAAGCCCCAGTGCACGTCCATGCCGAACATCGAGCCCAACATGGCCGATTCCGGGATGGGGTAGGTCGACGGTTTGTTCAGACTCGCCGGGTCGCGCAGCGGCCCCTCGACCAGGAAATTGAACACATAGATGGCGACGTAGGCCAGGAGCAAACTCGAAATCGTCGCGTTCACGCCGCGCCAATGCCGGAGGCCGCCGCACAGGGCGATCAGCAATCCGCCGGCAATCATGCCTGCCAGGGCCATTCCGAGTTGAATTCCGAATGACGGCAGGCCGTTCAGCAGCAAAGCCGTTTCGGCGGCCGCCAATCCTCCCAGGGCAAGCGATCCTTCGCCCCCAATCACAATCAGACCCAATCGCGCTGGAAGCGCAGTACACAACGCGGTCAGAATCAGCGGCGAAGCCCGCGTCAGCGTGTTCTGCCACGAGAAGCTGCTGCCGAACCCCCCGATGTACATCCAATGAACCAACTCGGTCGGCGCCACGTGGGCGAACAAAAACATGAAGACGCTAAAGACCACCAGAGAGGCCAGGAGGGCCGCAAGGGTGATGGTCAACGTTTCGATCAAACCGCGCCCGTGCATATTTAAACTCCGGCGCCCTTGCGCAGGATCGTCGTCTTCGCTTTATTCGCCTTTGACCCCCTCGACGAGATAGTTCATGCTCTCCAGCTCAATGGCTGTTTGCACATACTGCTTGCCGGCGGGGATCACGACTTTTCCGGTGTTGTCCTTCAATTCGCCCTTGAAGATCACGAAGGTCCCCTCCATGAACTTCGCCTTGACCGCCTCTGCCGCCTTTTTGGCCTTTTCGCTAACCGCCGGCCCGTAAGGCGACGTCTTAACGATTTGCTCCTTGAGGCCGCCGCGCACCAGATTGGGAATCTTCTGGTGCGCCTGATACATCTTGATGTAATCGGTGTAGACCTTCTCCCAGTTCCACTCGGCGCCGGTGAGGTAGCCCTTGGGCGCGAGCGGGGCCTGGCTGCAGTGGTAGCCGCACGTGTAGATGCCGCGCCGTTCCGCGGTCTCGACCACGACCTTCGGGCTGTCCACATGGCACGTGACGACGTCCACGCCCTGATCGATCAGGCTGTTGGTCGCTTCGGCCTCCTTGACCGGCATCGACCAGTCGCCGGTAAAGATGACCGTGCAGGTGATCGACGGATCGACGCTGCGGGCGCCCAGCGTGAAGGCGTTGATGTTGAGGCGGACCTGCGGGATGGGTTTGGCTGCCACGAAGCCGAGCTTTTTCGACTTGGTGGTGTGACCGGCGACGATGCCGCTTAGGTATTGGCATTCGTCGATGTATCCGAAGTAGCTGCCCACGTTCTTGGGATGCAACTTCTCGTTCCACAACCCGCCGCAGTGAAGGAACATCACATCGGGGTACTTCTTGGTCATCACGAGCACGTGTGGATCGAAATAGCCGAACGACGTGGGAAAGAGGATCTTACGCGCCGTCGAGCTCGATCATGCTCTGCATGCTCTTCTGCACGTCAGCGGTCTCCGGGACGCGCTCCTCTTCCATGACCTTGACGCCGGCCATCTTGCGAACGGCGGCGGCCCCGTCCGCATGGGCCTGGTTATAGCCGTAGTCGTCCTTGGGCCCGACGTAGATGAACCCGACTGCGACCGCATCGCCGGCGGAGGGACCGCCCGCGGCTGAACCGCCGCTGGTCGTGGTCGCGTCGGTTGCGGACGTCTTGCCGCAGCCGGTAATCACAGTGGAGAGGATGACCGCCGCGGCGACCGCGCACAGTCTGACGTGAAACGGAGAACGTTTGGCGATGGCCATGAAGCGGACCTTTCGTAAATCTGTTTTCTTTGCTCCCTCGTTCAGCACGAGGCGGGCGTTTTCGTCACGGGGCTCCGCGACGATTGGCTGCGGAAGGCGATCCATCCGCCGAAGTCCGTGATGTCTCGCGCCCGACGGGCGGCGCACGATTCACAGAGGAATCCTTTGACCGCTTCGCCGTCCTCAAGCTCGACCGTGCCGATCGCGAGGGGAGGCGAAACTGAATCGACGAGCCGGCCGAAGCCCTCCAGAGGCAGGTCGTAAATCTCGACCGCGACGGCGCCGCCGCGTTCGTCGGCCCGCAACAGGCCGGGCCGCGGCGGATTGAGATCTAGAAACGCATAGAAGCGATATTTTGAGGCCGTGCGGCAGGCGCGCACGAATCGCGCGCCCAGCCGGCAGAGCGCCGGGTGAAACGGCTCGCCCTGCAAGTGTGCGCCGGCGACCGACACCCGCACGTAACCCTCCGTCGGCGCGGAAGTTTTGCGGACGGCCCCGGCGGCCCTGGCCGGCAAACGGCTGCTGGTCGCCCCCAGCGGCAGATCGATCTGCCGCTGCCAGGCCATCCCGATCTCACACAACCGTCGCTCGCTGCCAGCCGGACCAAGAAACGTGATGCCGGCCGGCAAGCCGCCGGCCGTGAACGCGGCTGGAACGGCCAGGGCGCTCAAACCGAGGAGGTTGGCGAAGTTCGTATACGTCCCCAGCCGCCGGCTCCAGAGGACCGAATCTTGCTCGACGTCTGAAAGCTTGGGCAGCGTGGGAATCGTCGGGACGACCAGAACGTCGACCTGATCGAAGGTGGGCAGACAGACCTCGCGCAGGGATTTGAGCCGCTGCTGCGCGCGAAACACGTCCACCGCCCGGTACTGACTGCCGCCGGCGATGATTGTCCGCGTGACGGGATACATCTCGTCGCTATGCGCGCTCATGAAAGCTTCGAGCGCCGCCAAGCGCTCCGCGACCCAGGGGCCGCCGTAAAGCAGCAAGCCGGCTTCGCGAAAGGGCGCAAAGTCGACGGGGATCCGCCGGGCCCCGCTTTCCTCGAGCCGGTCCAACGACTGCCGAAAGAGCTCCGCGCGTTCTTGATCGCCGCAAAAATCGAGAGCCGATTCGGACGGCGCAGCAAACGTGCCCAGGCAACCGTCGCCCAGGGGCGCTGCGTCGCGACCATGCGCCACGGAATACACGAAAGCGGAGTCGTCCGCCGTCAGGGTCACAAAGGAAATGCAGTCCAATGAGGCGCACGATGGAACCAGACCCGCCGTACTAAGGAGCCCGGGCGACGGTTTCAGCCCGACAACGTTGTTTGCCGCCGCAGGCACCCGGCCCGAACCGGCCGTGTCGGTCCCCAGCGCGAAGCTCACCAGTCCGGCAGCCACCGCGATTCCCGATCCCGAGCTTGAGCCTCCGGAGATGAATTCGGGATTGAACACGTTACGGCAGGCCCCGTATGGACTCCGGTCGCCCGCCAGACCGGTGCCGAACTGATCCAGATTGGTCTTGCCCACCGCGATCGCACCGGCGTCCAGAAGCCGCTGGACGACCGTGGCCGAGCGCTCCGGCACATAGGAATAGGCAGGGCAGCCCGCAGTGGTCGGATACCCGGCCAGATCGATCGAGTCTTTGATCGCGAAGGGGATGCCGAACAGGGGAAGCTTTTCACCCGCATCTCGCCGTCTCTCAACGGCACGGGCTTGGGCAAGGACAGCGTCGTGTGGAAGGCGAAAGATCCAAACCGCGGGGTCTGGGTAAGCGGCGATCCGCTCCAGGACCAGCGAGATCACATCGCGTGGCGAAGCCTCCCGCGATTGATAAACCCGCGCCAAGCTCTTGAGATCGAAGCTAGAAATGGCGGACACGGGACGCATCGAAGGTTTCGCGCTTGTAGAGTCGCTTCGATCGTACGAGGAGCGGTGAGCCCTTCCGGCAGATGCACTCGGTATGCCAATCGAATTTCGTCAGGTTCTCCCGGACTCGATAAGTCGACGATTGCCCGTGACCGCCGGCCATAACGGTTTTGCTTGCAATGACTTATAAGGGATCTCGAACGAGAATCGCGGACGTGATCGCGTCACCAAAGCCACCTACCGGAAATGGGCGGCCCCTCTGACTGTGCACGACGGGCAAGCGCGTTCGCCTTGTATGCGGGCACTCTTCGAAGCGTTTGCTTCGTTATCTCATTGGTGCCGGATACTTATCGAGCGGGGACGTGACGCTCGAGAGCTGGCGTGGGATTCTTGGGGAGCTTGCTGAGGCGTCCGCTGCGGACAAGGACCAAGAAACTCGGAACGAGCAATGGGCGCACGACAAACGTGTCGAGCAAAATCCCAAAGGCCAAAGCGAACCCGAGCTGCGTCATCTCCGCGAGGCGCCCCCCGATCAACAGTGAGGAAAACGTTCCCGCCATGATGATGCCACAACTGGAAATGATCGTCCCGGTCCTTGCTAATGCCTCGCCGACGCCGCGAACTGGCCCGTAACGCTCCGATTCCTCCCGCACGCGGCTGAGCAGGAAAATGTTGTAGTCGATACCGACCGCCACCAGGACCGTAAACAAGAACAGCGGCACCGTCCAGGCGAGGCCGGTAAACCGCTGCGGATCGAGCGCCCAGAAGAGCGCGAACGTCACTCCCAGCGAGGCGAGGTAACTGAACACGACGGTCGCGACGAGGTACAGCGATAGTCCCACGCCCAGCCGCAGCAGAAGCAGCACGCCCAGGACAACCGCGATCACCAGTCCGTTGATCAACAGCCGGTCATGGTCGGCCACCACTTTTAAGTCGCGGACGCTCGCGGTCGGCCCAATCGGATAAATTTCCGAATTGCCGGCGAGCTGTTCCGGAAGCCCCCGACGAATGGCGTCTTCGATTCGATCGAGCACTTGGATGCTCTGCCGGGAGAACGGATCGACGGAGAGCACAATATCGAGGCGGGTCACCGGCGGGCCGCCGGTCCCCTGCCCCACATAGTGCTGCAAGGCCCGTTCGCGCAGCGCGGCCCTCGCCGCAATCCCCGCCGCGACGCCGGAGGACAGGAACTGTTCGGCCTTCTGGCTCATTCCGAGGGGGTTGGCGACGCTGCGGACGTCGGCAATTCGCAACTGGTCTTTTTGAGACATGAGCTGCTCGCTCAGCTTGCCGATCATGTCGATGGCGTCGGGATCGCGGAAATCGGCGCGCGGATTTTGAATCAGGATCGTCACCGGGCCGGTGTCTCCTGCCGGGAAATGAGCACGAATGACGTCGGTCCCGACAACGCTCGGCGCCTGCCGAGGTAAGTCGGTGATCAGCCCGTAATCGACGTGGTTGTAACAGGCGATTGCTCCAACGGCGAAAGGGGCCAATAGTGCAAAGGCGATGAGCCAGAGAGTCGCGGGGCGACGCAGAACAGTTTCTGCTGTTCTGCGCCAAAGGGCATCGAACAGGCCGATCCCTTGCTGGGCGACGTTCGCCGCAGCCGCAGGGCCAATCGAGCCACCGCGTTCCGGCGAATTCGAGGTGTGGGCGCGCGCGGCCAAAAGACCCAACGGGCTCCCAGTCTTAACAAGGGGGGCATCAGCGTCAGCGCCGCGCAGAGCATTACAAAGAGGCTCAAGGCGATGCTCACGCCAGCCTGGTGGAGCTTGCCGAATGAGGCGAACGCCATCATTCCAATCCCGAGAATGCCGGTGGCGGCGCTGGCGGCAACGGCCGATCCGACCTTGGAGAGCGTTGTGATCGTCGCTTGCGGCCGGTCAGCTCCGGTCGACAATTCCTCCCGATACCGCGAGATCAGAAACAGCGTGTAATCGACACCGACGCCGTAGGCAAGAACCATCGTATAGACGTCGATTCCTTCGAAGAGACCGATGCCAGTCGCTCGGGCGCCAAGTGTCAACAGACCCAGGAAGACGTTGAAGCTGACGTATAACGTCAGCAAGGGAACCAGGGTCAACAGCGGCGCTCGATAGACGAAGACCAGTAGGATGATGATGAGAGCGACCGTCCAGAACGAGGTCTGTTGGGCACTTTGCTGTTTGGCGACGCCCATGTCGCGTCCCACGACGGCACTGCCGGTCTCCGCGATTTTCAAACCGTCCGGGACGAGATGCTTTCGTCGCAAGCCTTCGACAACCTCGTCGATGCGCGCCACGAGAGGAAAGGCGCGGTAGGACAGGAAATCGGTCCTTAGCTCCGCGACCACCAGCGTTGCCTGGCCGTCGCTGCTGTTAAGCAGCGGCCCCATCCCTTGGTCTGACGCGGTCCGCACCCCGGCGACGATCGGCCGTTCGTCAGCCCGATTCGAAACCTGACCGGGCTTCGCCTCAGCGGGCTCCCCCCCCGCGTCTGTTTTGCCGGACGCTGGTAGAGACTCCAAGCGGGGGGCTAACACCGATTGCACAAACTGCCGGTCGGCCGGGCGCAGTTTTTCTGCGTCTCGGTAAACGACGAGGACCACGCTGCTCCCCGATCCTGCTCCGGGGAAGGCCGTTTGGAACAGCTCCGCCCCCCGCCGACTGGGAACGTCGGAAGGCAGAAAATCAAACTCGCCCGGGCGCGTGACACTCTTCAACGACGGCGCGTAGCTCCGGAGAATCGCAAGCAAAAGGATCCACCCGATCAGCCACGCGGGCCAGCCCCGAGAAACCAACCGTCCGAGTCGCGCGAGTATCACTTCACGTCCTCGCCGGGCTGACTCTAAGTGTCACCCGCTTCCGGCACTCCGGTCGTGATTTTCGATCGCCGAACGTGCACGATCGAAATCTTCGGCCCGGACCATCACGCGGACATCGACAATCTCAGCGAAGCCTCCTTGCGTCTGCCGTTGGAGCTCGCACTGAATTCCCTCCGCGATCAACGCGTGCTTGACGATTTCCGCCTGAGCAAGATTGGTGGTGACATAAACCGGCACGATCTTTTTCTGGCCGATCTCCCCTGGACCCATCCTGCCTGCGTTTCCTCGAATGCTCCTCCTGCTCAGCCGCAGGAGCCGACCAGTTCACCGGACCGGGAGCCTCTTCAATCGCTCGCTCTGTTAGGCCCCCGAAGAGTGCAAAAGATGTGCCTTGCTCTCGTTCTTCCAAGCGGGGGCGCCGGGATGGACCCACCGGCGAACGGGCCTTACGAGAGCGCATGCCTACATCGCGTGAGCGTGCTCGCCCCGCCGCAGAACGCGACGGGGAATTGGGTGAAGGTCGTCCAGCGCCTGGGCGAGCATTGCGTGGACCAGAATCGGGAACCGAAATGAAAACGCGCCTCCCAATGCCCCATTGGCGCAGATCATTTCGGCACGTTTGTTGCGATCAATCCGCGGGAGAGGGGAAATGCTCGGTGTTGTCCATTGGGTGACGCCGAGAGGACCGGCCAGCATTCGGCGCGCCAAACAGCCGAAAGCTGCGGTTGTGCTTACCGCGCGGCAATGATCGCCGCCCTTACACGGAGTTCACGAAGAACCGGCAATTTCTTCGAGGAAAGGAGGCGAAACGTGTTCCATGTCGTTGGATACTGCGGCCTGCTCCTGATTGAAGCCGTTGGTGTGGGAGCATCTGTCTCAAACCACCCGGACAGTGAAGCGCTGGCAGCGATGATCGTCGGCATCCTGGCTTCGGTTCCGACGGCAAACCACTGCGCAAATCGATTGTTCGCCCGTCTCACGCGGGGCTATGACGGGGAACAAACTGTTTGACTCTTCTCGCGCAGCGAAGTGCGCGTGCGGTCAGCGCCGAGCGCCGCCAGCCAGCGCAGTCCGTCACAGAGAACGCTCTCTACCGCTGATTCGAGAAGAGCGATACAGGCATATCGGACGCTCGGTTCCTGCCCTGAACCGTACCGTGTGTGTGTTTAGAATTCGGCATTATCAAGTGGAAGGATATGTGATGAAAGCGTTTAGGACACTTGCAGGACTTGCAGTCGCGGGCGCGACTGTCGCATTGATGGCTGCTCGCCTCGGGGCGCAACAATCGGCTGCAGACAAGTCCACAGCCGACGCGAACCGGCCCGCGGATCAACATGCGGCAAGACCGCAGCAAGCCGACGAGCCCACCGCCTTTTTGGGCGTCGCTATCGATCCGGTGCATCCGATCCATCCGGCGTTGGCGGCCCAGTTCCAGGACGTCCTCCTCAAGAACCAGGGTCTAGTAGTCGAGAGAGTGGCTGCCGATTCTCCGGCCGCAAAGGCCGGTATTAAACAGTACGACATCCTCGCATCGTTTGCCGACCAGAAGCTCTTTTCGACGGAGCAACTCTTCAACCTCGTGCATGCCGCGAAGCCGGGCTTCAAGGTGGCCCTGACCGTGTTGCGCAACGGCAAGAGCGAGAAGGTTGACGTGACGTTGGAGACGATGACCGAGCAAGAGCGCATGTCAGCCGGCGAACAATCGGCACCGTCCATGCGCCATGGCAGCCGACGGGCGCACAGCAATAGGGCGCGACCGCGCGGACTCGCCAACGTCCATAGAGGTTCCGGAAACGCCGAGTGGGAGCGATTCGATTCAATGTCGCTCGAGAAGACCGGCAAGGATCAGTTCAAAGTGTCCATTCGGTATCTGAACGACGACGGCAAGTCCGAGGAACACCAGTTCACGGGAACTCGCGAGCAGATTCATAAAGACATTCAGAACGAGAAGGATTTGCCCGGAAGCGAACGCTCGCATCTGATGCGCGCCCCTCGACATTTCGGAGAATTCGTCGTTGGCTTTTCCCGGCGTAAGGTTCGTGCCGGGACAAGGCTTAGTGATTGATCTCAATCAATTCGCTCCGGACGAGACCGAATCGCAGCAGCCGGACTCGTCCGGCCAATTTTAAAGCTTCTGATGCACGACCCTCGTTTGGCCCCGCGGGGGGTCGGGCGGGGGTCTCTTTGCAAAAAAGTGCACGGTCTGCGTCTTCATTTTTGTCTTGGCTTCCGCTGAGTTCGAAAACGCATGTACGCGACCCCCGCCAATGTTGCCTTTCTGGTCGCCGTCGGAGCGGTGACCGGAATCGCCGGGGCCGTTCTCGGGACGGGTGGAGGCGTTTTTCTCATTCCATTGCTGGTTCTGGCGTTCGGGGTCCCGATGCACTATGCCGTCGGCACCAGCATCCTGGCCGTCATTGCGACATCGACTGCGGTGGCCTCCGTCAACGTGGAGCGCGGGACGGCCAACATGCGCTTGGGGATGACGCTGGAAATCGGCACGTCGCTCGGTGCCATTAGTGGGGGACTTGCGGCCGGCTGGCTCACGGCCCCGGTTCTCGAAACGCTATTCGCTCTCGTATTGCTGCCCACGGCTGTTCTGATGTGGCGCGGAAGAGAGGAAACCGGCTCGCACGCCTCTCGGAAGTCGGAGCCGCTCCGCTCGGCGAACTCGCCCGGCTGGTTCGGCGCACGGTATCAAGATCCACAGCTTGGCCGCGAAGTCGTGTATCGCGTCCAAAGGCTTTGGGCCGGATTTACCGTCTCAATCATGGCCGGAATCATGTCTGGCCTGCTTGGAATCGGCGGGGGAGTCTTCAAGGTCCCGGCGCTTGATCTGTTTTGCAAAGTGCCGATCAAGGCCGCGGCGGCGACGTCGAACTTCATGATCGGCGTCACGGCGGCCGCCAGCGCGTTTCTATATTTTGGCAGGGGCGAAGTCCGACCGATGCTCACCGCCGCGGTTGTTCTGGGCGTGCTCGTCGGCTCGGCCGTCGGCAGCTACGTCAATCGATTTGTCGCAGGCCGCGCGGTGGAGCGGACCTTTGCGGTCCTCTTGATCGCCGTCGCCGCAGAGATGTTTGTCAGAGTCGTGAGGTCCTGAGGCTCCGCAATGACTCACCACGAGACGGTTGACCGATTGGCCTGGGCCGTCCATATCAGTCTGCTGGCCGGCTTACTGATCAGTGCCGCGCTGCTTGTTCTGGGAGCGACGCTGGCTCTGATTTCGCATGAGTCCCATCCCGAGAATCGGCCCGTGAGCGTCGCGGTCATCGTTTCGAAGGCCACAAGTGGCGACGGTGTCGCAATTCTCGATGTGGGGATCTTGATCTTAATGCTGACGCCCGTCTCGCGCGTCGTCGTGCTCGTGGTCGGCTGGCTGATCGGCAGACAATGGCGATTTGGAATAATCGCCTTGTGCGTCTTGGCCCTTCTGGTGACCAGCCTGATCCTGGGAACTGGCTGAAGCCCAGGACTCGCTCACCAATATCCCCGCGGGGAGAGCCGGACGTCAGCTTATCGACGTTGGGCGCCGTCGAACTCTCAGTTCGCAATATGGGCCGGATCATCGTTCGTTTGCGAGGGAGCCAGTGCGGTTTGCGCCTCTGGCGGCACTTGGACGTAGGCCGGAGTCGCCGCGGGGAAGGGCAGTGCCGCCACAGCAGGTCCGCCGAAGTTGGACGCAAACATCGTGGGCGGTGCGCTGTTCCATCCATTTGGGTTTTGCAGCGCAGGCCAACCGCGACTGCACCTGCGGCTGAAGCCAGTCCGCTTGCAGTGAGCGCCGATACATGACGGCCGCGCGATCGGTTTGACCCATTTCCTGATAAAGCTGACCGAGTTGGGCCGTGGCGATCGGGTTGTTGGGACGAGCCGCCAATGAGCGGTACAGTGATTGTTCGGCGCCGCTCATGTCGCCGTTTTCGACGCTGGATCCAGGCCATCTCGATCTGGGCACCGGCATGGTAAGGCTGTGCTTGGGCCCATGAGGAGACCAATTGCGTGGCTTCGGCACGACGTCCCTCTTTGATCATCAACTCGGCCAATGCGTGATACGACGGCTGATGCGACGGATCGGCGTGGATGGCTCGCATGTAGGACTCTTCCGCCGCGGCGAGGTCGCCCTGCCGCCTCATCGCACAAGCCAGGTTGTAGCTGAAGGAGGCGTTTTGTGGATCGTCCGCCGCGGCCCGATAGAATTCCTGACGTGCCGCCTGGTAGTTTCCCTGCTGATAGTTCCACATGCCCACCTGATTGTTCAGATTCCCGCTCATCGAGTTACAGCCGCAAAAACCGACTGCCAGGAGCGCCATCAGGCACATCCCGGAGATTCGACGCGGCCAGCCGGCGCCGGCGACTTCCACAGGCCGGATAACGCCCGGCGAGTCGCACCGCGGGCGCGGAATCGGGACGTGTTTCGCACCGTGCGGCGTGGCGCACATGGAAACACCTTTGACTAAGCAGGTTGCGGGTCTGAGTCAGAGAGTCGTGAGTGAAGGGTGCCGGAGATTAGCGACCGGCAAAATCTGCCGCAAGGCCGTTTCTGATAGAACCGGCAAAATCTGCCGTTCCAAAGGAGTCACTCGGCCGAATCGGAATCAGAACGGTGAGTCGTCTTCCTGGAGGTTTTGCTGGCATGACCTTTTTTTTGGATCGGACAGAAGCGGAACGTTCCACGTCGATCTTCGAAAGGACGAGATCCGTCCCATTGATGGAAAAGTTGAACCGCCCGAGGAAGGTCATTCCGAGAAGGACCGGCGCGTTTGTCGCTTCGGGGGGAAGGACGACGCATTCGACTTTCTCCGCGGTGAATTTGCCAACGCGGACCGAGTCGAGTGTGACCAATTTGCTTTTGAACTTGGCCCCGCTGGCGACGATCATCTGCACGGCCATGGCCGAATCGTCGATCTTGACTCCACAGTCCATGGCGGTTTTGTACGGCAGTACCAGGGAGCTGGCGCCGGTGTCGACGACCATTTCCACGGCATGATCGCCGTTCACGACGACCGAGGCGTAATAGCTGTTCCCCTCGCGGCGCAGCGGAATCTTCTCGGAGATGACGGACTTTTCGAGGTCGGCGAGCCGCTTCAGCTCCGCCTGGAACGCCCGCGAAGGCTTGATCTCGAACGACGTGTTAGCGGCGGCGTTCCACTCCCGGACGGCGGACTGCGCGTCTTCGTCCTTCTCGAGCTCCACGTACTTCGATGAGAGTCGATCGGCTGCGGTGCGGATTTTCAGGATTTGTTGGACATATTTTTCGCGGGCCGAGTTGGCCGCCGCACGGGTCCTGTCCACTTCCTTCTTCGACAGCTCCTGTTCCTGGATCAACAGGTTGATGGCGCTCGCATTGGCGTTGGCGGCACCGACGAGTTGATTGCGCTGGAGAATGTTCGCCTGGCCGGAGTTTGCCAATTGGCCGTTGATGGCGACGTTGGCTTGCATTCGCTCGTGGAGATTCTCATTGAGCTCATCGACCCCGCTCTGGGTGGCGTTGAATTCCCGAACGGCGCTAAGCAGCTTCCGTCGAAGCGAGGCCGCCTCGCGAAATTCTTTGGCCAACTCAATCTCGTCGGTCAAGGAAAGGCCGGAGTGGGTCACGCGGATTCCCTTGGACGCAAGCCTGGCTTTCGCGGAGGCGTCGTCGCCACGAAGAGCTGCCAAGGGTTTCGCCAGCAAGGCGGCACGCGAGAATGAAGAATTGGCAGTATCGGAGCATCGAACGGTCCCCCACGAAGTGCCCGCGGCCACTTTCCACAACTATCCGCGTCGGCCGAAGGGTGTCAAGAGGCAAACCCTGGTGAGTCCTAACGGAAGAACTCTTCGGCTTCGTTGAGGAAGTCGGGATCGAGGGTCCGCATGGTGCCGACCGCTTCCGAAAGCGGGACGCTGACGATCTTCGTGCCCCGGAGCGCGACCATCCGGCCGAAGTTCCGCTGCAGCACCAACCGCGCCGCGTGGATTCCCAGCCGCGTGCCGAGAACCCGATCGTAAGCGGTGGGGGTTCCACCGCGCTGCAGGTGGCCGAGCGTCACGACGCGCGTCTCGATTCCGGTCCGCTTCTCGATCAGATCGGCAATCACTTCGCCGATCCCTCCCAGCCGCACGTGGCCGAATTCATCGATCTCCGCCGCGCGGGTCACGAACTCGGCCTCGTTGGGGAGCTTGGCCCCCTCGCTGACGACGATGATGCCGTACGGCTTGCCCCCGGCTCGCCGCTTTTTGAGGAGCTCGCACATACGGTCGATGTCGACGACCGCCTCGGGGACCAGGATGTAATCGGCGGCCGATGCGACTCCCGAATAGCAGGCGATCCAACCGGCGTGCCGTCCCATGGTCTCGATGACCATGATCCGCCGGTGTGATTCGGCGGTCGTTTTCAGCCGGTCGATCGCCTCCATGACGATATTGATACACGTGTCGAAGCCGAACGTGACGTCGGTGGAGCTGAGGTCGTTATCGATGGTCTTAGGGACGCCGACGGTCGTCAGTCCCCGATCGGCGAAGAGTTTGCTGGCGACGCCGAGCGTGTCGTCGCCGCCGATAGCGATCAAGGCGTCCAGTTCGAGCCGTTTGAACGTCTCGACGAGGCGTTCGACATCCTCGGATTTCTTGTAAGGGTTGGTGCGGGAGGAGCCGAGGATCGTTCCCCCGCGGTCGATGATGCCGTCGGTCACCTCGGGGGCCAGGTGCACGAAGTTTCCTTCGATGGCGCCCCGCCAGCCTTCCAGCAGGCCGATCGTTTCGCCGCCGCCGTTATGGATCGTACGGACAATGGCGCGGATGACGGCGTTCAATCCGGGACAGTCGCCACCGCCGGTCAATACGCCCACTTTCATGAGGGCCACGTTCTTTCGATAAAGGTGGTGTCGACTTGCCCCCCGATGAAGCTCGAGTGGGCCACGATCTTCCGCAACAGGGGAATGGTCGTCTTCACGCCTTCCACCACGAACTCGTCCAAAGCTCGCCGCATGCAGGCCAGCGCCTCCGTGCGAGAGGGTCGATGGACGATCAGCTTGCCTATCAGTGAATCATAATGCGGCCCGATTGTGTAGCCTTCGTGCGAGTGCGTGTCGAGCCGGACTCCCGGGCCGCCCGGAGCACGCCATTTTGTGATCTTGCCCGGACTGCCGCGAAAGGCGTTTTCGGGGTCTTCCGCGTTGATGCGGACCTCGATCGCGGCGCCGTTGCAGGGGACGTTGCGTTGCTTCAGCGGCAGGGGCTGTCCGTCCGCGATGCGGATCTGCTGCTGGATCAGGTCGATGCCGGTCACCTGTTCGGTTACAGGGTGTTCAACCTGGATGCGTGCGTTCACTTCAATGAAATAGAAGCGGTTGTCCGAGTCGACGATGAATTCGACCGTGCCCGCGTTGGTGTATTGGGCCGCTTTGACCAGCCGAACGGCCGCACGACAAATATCCTCCCGAATGGCCGCGGGGAGCGAGACAGCCGGCGTCTCCTCGATCAACTTCTGATGGCGCCGCTGCGTGGAACAGTCGCGTTCCCACAAATGGAGCACGTTCCCATGATTGTCGGCGAGGATTTGGACCTCGATATGGCGCGGCCGCTCGAGGTACTTCTCAATGTAGACGCCGGGGTTCTTGAAGGACTTCTCGGCTTCGGCCGCCGCCGCCTTGAGGCCCGCCTTGAGGGCCATATCGTTCATGGCCACGCGCATTCCCTTGCCGCCGCCCCCCGCCGTCGCCTTAATCAGGACCGGATAGCCGATCTTCGCAGCGATCGCGATGGCGTCTTGCTCATTGCCCACGAGGCCGTCGCTTCCGGGTACGACCGGCACCTTGGCGTCGTTGGCGACCTTGCGGCGCTGACCTTGTCCCCCAAAAGGGCCATTGCCTCGTGACGCGGACCAATGAACTCAATCTTGCAACTGCGGCACACTTCGGCGAAGTGGGCATTTTCCGCCAGGAAGCCGTATCCGGGATGGATTGCCTGGACGTTGCCGATCTCCGCCGCACTGATGATCCGGTTGATCAGCAGATAGCTTTCCGACGAGGGCGCTCGTCCGATGCAATAAGCTTCGTCGGCCAGCGACAGGTAGTGCGCGCCGCGGTCGGCCTCGCTGAAAACCGCGACGGTCTGGATTCCCATTTCGCGGCAGGCGCGGATGATCCGCAGCGCGATTTCACCCCGGTTGGCGACGAGAATTCGCTGAAACATTGTCGGCTAACCGGGGCGGACACGGAAAAGAGGCTGGCCGAACTCGACGGAATCGCCGTTTTTCACCAGGACGTCGACGACCGTCCCGCTGACTTCCGCCGGGATCTGATTGAACACCTTCATCGCCTCGACAATGCACACAACCGTCTCCGGCAGGACGGCGGATCCGACGCTTACAAAAGAGGGGTCGTCGGGGGTCGGCGAGGAATAAAACGTTCCGACCGTGGGACTGTTGATCGTGACGGTGCCGTCGTTTTTCGCCGGGACGGGCGGCACGGAGGGGGAAGCGGAGCTGGCGGGAGGCGGCAAAAGCGAGGCTGGCGAGGGAAGATTGGCCGTCATCGCCGGAGGCGCTCATTTCCGGCCCGCGCCGCAGTCGCCATTTCTCGCTCCCACGCTGGAGGCTGATCTCCGTCAAACCGTGCTTCTCCATGAGTTCGACGAGCGCCAGCAACCTATCGAAGTCGAATGGCGCGTCGGATGATGTGTCGGCGTCAGACATGTTCGCGACTCAAAGACTCATTTCTTGACGATCGAATTCACCCCGGGCGAATTCACGCGACAGCGACGAAAGTACCTCGTGCCCGTTGCGCGTCACCAACACATCGTCTTCAATTCGAATTCCCCCCCAACCCGGCAGATAAACACCCGGTTCGACCGTCACCACCATACCCGCTTTCAATACATCTTTGGAAGTTCGCGAGATGCGCGGCCCTTCGTGAATCTCCAATCCGATACCGTGCCCCAGCCCGTGACCGAAGTTCTTTCCCCAACCGGCCTTGGCAATAAGCTCCCGCGCAATCCGATCAACCTGCGCGGCAGGGATCCCCGGCCGAATCGACTCGAGAGCGTGTTGCTGGGCGCTCAACACAACTCCATGTAGCTTCTCAAGTTTCGGCGAGATGGTAGCGGTGGTCAGGATCCGAGTCAAGTCACTGCGATAACCTTGTCCGTTGGTCGCTCCCCAATCGACCAGCAGAAAATCTGCCTCACCAATGCGAGCGGAGGTCGGCCGAGCGTGTGGAAGAGCGGCACGACGGCCAGCCGCGACAATCGTCTCGAAACTTGCCTGTCTCGCGCCGAAGCGTCGCATGGCATGCTCCAGTTCGTTCGCCGCCTGAAGCTCCGACATATCGCCCCGCAGTGAGGCCCTCAGTAAGGTGAAGCCACGCTCCGCTTGATGGATCGCTTCGCGAATCTGCGTAACTTCATCCGCATCCTTTATCAGCCTCAGAGCCTCAACCTGATCGAGTTGCGGGGCGAGTCGCAGCGGTTTCACCGCCGTGGTAAGCGACTCCCATTGTGAATAAGAGGTCGAACGGCTTTCGAAACCGAGCGCGGAGAGCTTCGCGCCCACGACGACTTGAGCGACGGCCTCGGTCAGCGTTTGCGCGGTCGAACGAATGTGCGCCTCGAGTGTCGGACACTCCTCGGAGATCTGCGCTTCGAATCGGCTGTCACTGACGAGGACCGTCAGGTTGCGGCCGACGATCAAATTGCTGTCTTCGCCGGTGAATCCGGTCAAGTAACGGACGTTGACGGGAGAGGTGACGAGGAGTGCGTCGACGCCTGCCGTCTTGATGCGGCGTAGCAGACGGTCGCGGCGCGCGGCGAAGCGATCGTGAGACATGGAAACCGATCAATGCCCCCCGGCGGAAAGGACGGCAGTCTCGTCAAAGACAGCGTGGTTGATCAGCGTGCGCTTCTCGGACGTGTAGACGACGTGGATCTTGCCGTCGCTGGTCTGGATGGCCGTCGGGTAGGCCGCCGAATCGCCCGGTTTGTTCACGATATTTCGCTGGTAGGGAAAGGTCTTGCCGCCGTCGATTGAAATGGCGGCCGTCAAGGGCATCCGCGTGCTGTTCGCGTTGTCGTTGTAGACCAGCAACAAGTGCCCATTGCGGAGCTTGATGAAATCGGTCGCCGCATTCGGGTTGGGAAACTGCGACACCTTGCCGGGACTCCAGGTAAAGCCGCCGTCGTGCGACTCCGAGCGCACCAGGCGTCCATTGTCCTTCGGGCCGTAACCCCCGCCCCGCCGCGAATAAGCGATCAAGTAATCGTCGGTGATCTGAACGACGGAGGGCTGCAGGTTGCCGAACCGGGAATGGATCAGCTTTGTGGCGACCCATTCATGCGATCCTTTCTTCATGCGATAAAAATACGACGCCGTGTCGGGCCCGACAAATTCCGGATTGTTTCCTGTCTCGCGGTAGGCCGGCAGGAGGTAATCGCCGTTGTTGAGAACAATCGGCCGCCCCCGGACCATCGTCCCTTCTTCGAAGGAGAGCATGTCGGGATCGGACCAGGTTCTGGCGCCGTTGCGCGAGATTTTGAATTTGATCCGCGAGTTGGACCACGTGGGTCCGTAACGGTTCACATAGAAGAGCCAAACGATGCCGTCGGGCGCCTGCCAGATGACCGCGTTCCCATCCGACCGGAACGGCGTGTCCGCAATGATCGCTGGCCTGGTCCAATGGTTCGATCCCTTCACGAGCCGCGAACCGCGGACCCACGTATCGTCCCCGTACTCTCCGGAACCCCCGTAATAAACAAGGTAGAGATCGCCGTTGGTCAGTTCGGCGATCGACACGGGATGTTTATAGGCATCGGGTAGCTCCGGCCCGAAGACGCGCTCGATCCGAATCCCGTCGTCGGCGACGGCCGCCATCGCCGTGCAAATCATCGCACTGCAGAACGTGGCAAATCGAAGCCTATTCATACCGACTCTCAAGGAACTGCGAATCCCAAATCGGGGTGCAACGTGCGGTCAATTCACGGCTGAACTGGCCATACTACCATCGCGACGGCGACGATGCACGGTTCGCCGGCCGGCACGAATCGTTGCCGCATCGCAAGCGGGAGCGTACACTGGCCGCATGTCGAAGCGATTGCCCTGGTATCAAGACGGTCTCAAGTTCACATGTACGCAATGCGGCAACTGCTGCACCGGTGCACCGGGCGTCGTGTGGGTCAACGACGAGGAGATTGCGCAAATCGCGGAATTGCGCGGCACAACCGTCGAAGAAGTGCGGCAGCTTCACACGCGGCCGGTCGAGGGGCGCGTCTCGCTCACGGAACGTAAGAACGGTGACTGTACCTTCTTCGATCCTGAAACGCGGCGATGCACGATTTACTCGGCGCGGCCCTCCCAGTGCCGAACTTGGCCCTTCTGGAACTCAAATCTCGAAAGCCGCGATGCCTGGAAGACAACACAGCAATCATGCCCTGGGGCTGGCAACGGTCAGTTCGTGCCGCTTGAAGAGATCGAACGCTTGGCCCGCGTGATCGACGTCTGAATGTGACAACTTATCGTCGTCAGGTCTGCGCGTCCCGATCCCAGCTCAATGTGGGCTTTTAGCAAGCTGAATGAGACGGGGAACTTACGTCCGTCCAGGCGACTGTCAATAATTTAAGGAATTACATTCGACTTTGATGATTTTATTGAATGTAGCGGTTGGGGCTGTCGATGATTTAAAGCAAGGTTCTCGCTGTCCGACCGCTTTGATCGTCGGCGTCGACCGTGAGTTTTTACAGTTTTAACGTCCTCGGCTTGGTTCGTTTTTTATCTAACCCATTAAGCCATCATGGCTTATTTGATTTTCTCTTCGATTGCACGTCATGAAACTCCCCGCAAAGGAATGGGCGATCGGCAGCGCTGTCGCGTATGACGGGCCGTTGGTGTGGCGGTCTCTCGGCCGTTCCTCAAGCCGTCTGGTGAGAATTGGCGACGCCTCAAAAAAGCTCTCAGCGTGGCACGCCGGGAAACGACTTGACACTAAGTCCAACTTGGCATTACAGTTGAGACTCACTCGGCACTGCTCAAAGGACGGGGTTGCTGCTCCGGTCGCATCACTCGGGGGAGAATTGAACCGTGACCAAAAAAGAAATCGTGAAATCGATTTCCGACGAGATTGGTCTGACCCAACTGAAGACCAAAGAGATTGTTCAAAAGACGTTTGACGCGATCATTGAAACGCTTGTTGCCGACCACCGCATTGAACTTCGCAACTTCGGCGTGTTCGAAGTGAAGAAGAGGGCGGCACGCAAGGCTCGCAACCCGCGAACGGGTGAACGAGTCGATGTGGCTGAGAAATGGGTGGTTACGTTCAAGCCCGGTAAGGAGATGGAGGAACGCGTTCGCCAATTGGAACAAGAGGCGGCCGACGCGGCGGCCCGCGCCGCCGCAGGGTCCACCCCAACGCCAGAACCGGCACATCACGCTTAACTTTTCGCGCCCGATTGCCGATTTAAGTGAAGATGGCGGCCATCGCCACGCTGATGAGTTCACAACCTGGTACAACCAACGCGCTAACCGGCAGAGCCCTAACCCGTTCAAGACACAACGGATCGAACATAGGGAACCCGCATTCCCAGTTTGACGACCCTTCCGAACAAAGTCCCTCCTCGGGGACGTCTCGATCGATTCCACTTTCCAGTTCAATGGCTGATTGATTCGTTTCGACACTCGGCTTTGCAGCCGAGCGCGGTCGGATCGTGGTCGTTGCGTCGACTAGACGCCATGCCACCTCCGGCCGTCGGTGGAGGTGACAGATGCGGAAGCTCCTCATCACCGCGACACTTCTGGCGGCCACGTCGCAGGTCGGCTGCTTTGTGCCGATCTACTCGTCGTCGCCCGACGTGCGTGCGCGGGAACTGATCTACGTATCGGAAGGCCTTCGGCACATCCCGGAAAGCTGGGAGCGAATCTGGGGGCTCGATATGCCGGATCTTGAGACTCCTTATCGTACGCATGGCGGCGTAATCTAAGGCGCTTCAGTTGCCGCGCCGTCAGATCGCTGTTTGCCCCCGCCCCTCCTGCGCGCTCTTTGTACCGCATCCCTCTGCGAAGCTTCAAAGGCTGCTGCCGCCGTTTCGCCCGCTTCCACCGCCTGATATGCTGGCCGCGGAGGTTGATGACTCCGGTGAGCCGGCTCGCTGTCACGCTGAATCGCCTGCAACTTGCCAATCCCATTCTGGTCGCGTCCGGAACCTTCGGCTACGCCGCGAGATGCAGGCGTTCGTCCGGTTTTCGAGGCTCGGCGGAATCATTCCCAAGACCGTCACTCCCCTGCCTCGCATCGGCAATCCTCCCCCTCGAACGGTCGAGACCGCCGGCGGGATGCTGAATTCGATCGGATTGGACAACGACGGTTTGGAAGCCTTCCTCGAAAAGCATCTCGCCTACCTGTTGAGCCTCGGGACTTCGGTGATCGTCAATATTGCCGGCCATAACGCCGACGAATTCGTGACGCTGGCTGCTCGGCTCGACGGGTTCCCGCAGATCGCCGCCCTGGAGCTCAATATCTCCTGTCCCAATGTGAGTGGTGGCGTCGACTTCGGGACCGATCCCAAGCTGACCGCCGAGCTTGTGGGTCGCGTTCGCGCCGCATGCCGACTTCCGGTGATCGCCAAGCTGACGCCCAATGTCACTGCCATCATTCCGATCGCCGAGGCGGCCGCCGCGGCCGGGGCAGACGCCATCTCCTTGGTCAACACGTTCCAGGGCCTGGCGGTGGACTGGCGCCGCCGCCGGCCGATTCTCGGTGGCGGATTGGGCGGATTGAGCGGGCCGGCCATTAAACCGCTCGCCCTGCGCGCCGTGTGGCAGGTCGCTCGGGCCGTTCGAATTCCGATTATCGGCGTCGGCGGGATCGCCTCGGTCGACGATGTTTTGGAGTATCTGGTTTGCGGCGCTTCGGCCGTTCAGGTTGGGACCGCGAATTTTTACGATCCGGGCATCGCGGAGCGGTTGGTCGACCAACTGGAGGGTCTCATGGAAGCGGAGGGCTGGGGCGACCTCCGCGAGGTCATCGGAACACTTCAGCCCCCGGCAGGCGCCGATCGACCGCACTGAGCGGACCGAATGGTTTCGTTCGCGCGCGACAAATTGGTGCAAGCGATCCCCGGTTACGAGGGCCGACTTGCGCGGCACGCTGTCGAACTTTCAATCGGGTTGCCCAATTTGTCGATAAAACCAATTGCAGGCGATGAGCCGGTTTCCTCGACTGTGAGCCTGCGGAAACTCGCGCGACCATGGAAGGGCTGCCGTGAGAGGGACGCTCGCTATTTCCTGCGGACTCGTTCTGCTGTTCGGCCTGGCCGAATCGGGATGCTCGTCGACGGAGAAGATTCGACTCACGGAAAGCGGTGCGCCGGACTTTCAGCGGCTTGAGATTGTCTACGACGTCAACTCCGTTGGCGGTCTTGCACGCCTGGACGAACTCCCTTCTGTGCGGCCCGCAGGCCTTAACGATTCCAGTCTCACGGATCCGCCGCCGAGCACTCGGCTCCGCCTCGAAATCCAATATCCCTATCCTGGAATTCACCCGGACTTTGTACACGCCACGTTGAGAGTCATGCCGGCCGGCTCGAACGGTTCGATAGACCTTGGCGTTCGCGATGCCCCGCCGGCCGGCCTGAGGGGCTTTTCAAATGCCAACAGCCGAGGCGGCGGATTGCTCTCGCCGACAGTCGGTCCCCCTGTCAATCGCGGCCCCAAGCCGGGCGAGGAATGGCTCGTCATCGATTTGCCGAAGACCGAATTGGGCGCACTCTTCGTCGATCTCGCCAACGATGGGTTCTTCCAACGCCCGAGCGTCAAGGGTGGCGAATCACATCTGCAGGTGATGTATAACGAAGGACAGGTCGACAAGGTCTGGACACGAGAGCCGCACCTCGAGCAGCTCGTCGACCTTTTGAGACGCCACGGAACTCCGACGCTCGCCCAACCGCCAAGCGGTCCGCTTCCCGGGTACTACACGGGACGGAACGGAAAGAGCTGAACGAGCTGCAAGGGGACCGAGTCCAGATCAGAACGGCCGGCCGAGGGCGGTGGCTACCTTGCGGCAGTCCTCCATGATCTTGGCGAAGACCGCGGGCGTGATCGACTGGTCGCCGTCGCTGAAAGCGGACGTCGGATCGGGGTGGACCTCCACGAGAAGCCCATCGCAGCCCGCCGCCACCGCGGCGTTGCACATGGCCGGGACAAGCGACGCGATGCCTGTGCCGTGGCTAGGATCAACGACGACTGGCAGGTGCGTCCGCTCGTGAAGGTAGGGGACCGTCGCCAGTGGAAGCGTGAACCGCGTGTGCCCCTCGAACGTGCGGATGCCCCGCTCGCACAGCACGACCTGCTCGTTCCCCTGGTCTAGTACATATTCCGCAGCCAACAGGAACTCGTCGATCGTGGCGGCCGGACCGCGTTTCAAGAGCACGGGCTTGCGGGTCTCGCCGACGGCCTGCAGCAAGGGATAGTTCTGCATGTTGCGGGCGCCGATCTGGAGGACGTCGGCATATTGGCACACCACGTCAATGTGCTGAGGCGTCATGATCTCGGTCACGACCGCCAGCCCCGTCGCGTCCCCGGCGGCCGCGAGCAGCTTGAGCCCCTCTTCCTTCAATCCCTGGAACGAGTAGGGGCTTGTCCGCGGCTTGAAGGCGCCGCCACGGAGCCCCTTGGCGCCGCATTCCTTGACGGCGCGGGCCGCCTGCATGATCTGCTCTTCGCTCTCGACCGAACAAGGACCGGCGATCACGCCAAAATGACCGCATCCGATCGCAAGGTCCAAGACACGGACCACCGTCGGCTCGGGTTTGGTTTCGCGGCTGGCGACTTTGTAGGGAGCCAGGATCGGCATGACTTTCTCGACCTCTTCATACGACGAGAGGGTTTCGACGGCTCCATCCCGCTTGTCGCCAATGGCCGCAATCACGGTCCGTTCTGTCCCCACGATGACGTGTGCCTTGAGCCCCAGCGACTCCACCCGCCGGGCCATTCGCTGGATCATTTCCTGCGTCGCGTTGCGTTTCATCACTACGATCATCGGACGTTCCCTTGAAAGGGCGTGTTCGCTGGCGCCTGGCTCGAAGACGGTCATGAACGAAGAAGGTGTAAACGAGCGAGGCCCTGAAATCGACGGGGATCTCAGGGCCTCGGAATCTTGTGGATGAACGACTGACTTAGTTGAACTCGTTCCCCAAGCGGCCAAGGCCTCCCCGGTCGGTAAACCAATAAAAGTCCTGCCATGTGTGGCGGGAGCTGGATTTGATCAGGTCAGGTTGAGGCAATTGGGGAACTCGGGACATCGGGTTTATACTCTTGGCGAGCCAGTCGAGAACCGAACGCGGTCTCTGCCGGCCACGACTTCGCTCGCTCTTATTGCCAACTTCATGATAGCCCCGCGCAGTAAACCGGCGTCAATCCGCCATTACGGATGCAGCCGGACGTGACAGGCCATTGGGGTTCGGAAGAGCCGGAAGTGCAGTTTGGTGTCGCAGCGTCAACGTGCCATGAAGGTGACGATCTGGCCGATGTCCACCGGGACGCTGATATCGTTCGACCCCGGAAGAGACGTCACAATTGCCTTGAGCGCCGCCGGGTCGAACGAGATCCAGTCGCAGCGCGGGAGCGTCCCTGATTCGACGGCCGCACGGTAGACGTTCTGCAAATTCGGACGATTCCGCACGGTGATGACGTCGCCGGCGTTCACGACGATCGACGGAGTCGAAACGGTCCTGCCGTTAAGCTGGAAGTGGCTGTGCACGATGCCCTGGCGGGCCTGCGGGCGCGAGTGGACGAAGCCGGCGCGGCGGACCACATTGTCCAGACGCCGCTCGCACAAAAGCATCAACGTCTGTCCGGTGTTCCCCTTGGTTTTGCGAGCCAGCTCGAAGTACCGCCGCAACTGGGCCTCGCGGACGCCGTAATAGTGCTTCATCTTCTGCTTTTCGGCGAACGCGGCCCCGTACGTCGTCGTCTTTTTTCGGCGGCCGTACATGCCCGGCGGCGTCTCGCGCCGTTCCAGCGCACGGACCGCGCCGGCACTCTCGTAAACCATCGTTGCCAGGCGGCGATTGATCCGCCCCTTTGCGCCGTATAGCGCCCCATTCAAACGCTCCTCGGAACCGAACCGGCCCAGAAACCAGCAACCAGACACCACGAAACGACGAAACGGCAACTCTAAAGAGAGCCGCCCGCCGTTGCAAGGCTGACTAGCGCGGCGTCTGCACCACGAGTGCAAGACACACTTTGCGCATGCGCGAGGATCGTTTCGATCTTGGCGTCGGGATGGCGGTGCGTATCGCCGCGGGAAGTAGCGGTGCGTATCGCCGCGGGAAGTAATGGTGGGGTGAAGGGTTCTGGATGGAGGAGGCCAAGGATGGCGTTCGCGAAGCAGCCGGTGAGTCGGGAAGTGCAGCAGCGACTCCGGGAGGTTACCGGCAACAATTACAAAGCGCGTCGTTCACTTACTTGCACGTTTGGCAGCGAATGATCGGTCGACGGCCAATTGAGTTCGATCTCGCCCCAGTTCGTCCGGTCGGCATAGGCACGGCCGTCACGGCATCCACCGTTATTTTTCGATTTTCGCCGTTTACCCGCGGCTGCATTCGGCGATTAAGTCCTAAGAGCCGGTTTCATCACTACTCTTCCCTTCTTCGGTCAGCGTGCGAAGGGATTCACCAAATGCAATTCTGCCCTTCTTGGCGCTTTCGCACGGCGGTGGTGAATAATCCGGCCTAGGGAGAGAACCATGTCTAGTCGAACATTGCGAAACGCGATTCTGGCAATTGGATCGGCGATCCTGTGTTTATCGGCGTCCCTCAGCGGGGCCGGCGATGCGAAGGCGGTGCAGAAAAGGGCTGAGGCAACCGTCTTTCGGAACGCAGTTCTGGAACGCTTCGACACGAACCACAACGGCCGCTTGGATTCCAAGGAAAAGGCGGCGGCCATCCGCGCGTTGACCAGCCACGACGATTCGGATGAAGAACTAAATGCCCTGCGAGCACAAATCCTGGCTCGATTCGACAAGAACGGCAATGGAAAGTTGGAACGCCAAGAAATCCGAACCGCCCTCGCCACGGTGAACGCGACGTCGCACCCCGCGGGGCGCGCACAACCTTCCGCGGCGACCGACGCAACCGGGACTGTCTCGGACCGTTGGAGCGCCGCCGCCTCGATCGCGCGCGACCCCTCGGCCGCCGTGGCCTTTACCGCCCAACAACTGACCTCCACCGGAATTGACGCGGCTACCGCCCAGGAGCTGGCCTTCCAGAGGTTCGACCTCAATGGCGACGGAGTCCTCGACCAGTCCGAGCTCGCCCTCGCACAGGCCATGTTGCTACGGCAGCTCGCCCAAGCGGCCGCGACGACATCGACGCTGCAAGCAACGCCCCTGGTCAGCTCGACGAGCACCGGGACGACAACATCCAGCCAATCCGGTAGCATGAGCGGCGGATGCAGCAGCGGGAGTTCGGGAACGACAAGCTCCGGCCAATCGACGGGCACGGCCGGTTCCATCGCTCAAGCGGCGAATAACCAGGCGTTTGGCAGTCTGAGCTCCGCGGCCGCAAGGTCGCGTGGCTTCGGCGGAGGGCGGGGCCGGTGAGGCAAGAGGCCCCCGGCTTCGACGGCTTGTTGACGCGACGATCAGTCGTGAGTCGAGCCGGAAAACTTGGGCGGCCCGCGGGTTGGCCAAGATGGTCTCCTCGCCCGCGGGCTGCCGTCTTGGAGGGGAGAGGGGTCAGAGGACAGGGATTAAGGACCGGAGGATGGCGGGACGCCTTTGCGTCCTGTCGCTCTCACTTATCCCTTGCCTCGCAGCCAGCGGAGGCGGCTACGGGCTCGCACACGTTGGCCCTTGAGAAAGCGTAAGAGATCGGCCCAGAGCTCGACGGCCGACGCGTAACGCGACGCCGGTTCTTTGGCCGTCGCCTTCATGATGATCGCTTCGAGGTCGCTTGGGATTTTGGGGTTGAGATTCCGCGGCCTCGGCAGAGACGACCGCTTGATCGATGCGATGAGACTTTGGCGGTCGGGAGCGTGAAAGGCGGGAGTTCGAGTCAAGAGCTCGAAAAGCGTCACGCCGAGTGAGTAAATGTCGCTACGCACGTCAACCTGTCCCGCGAATTGTTCGGGTGCGATGTACCGGAGAGTGCCGGCCGTGCGGGAACATTGGTGCGCCGGAAGTCCCTCCGTGCTATGTGCCAGGCCGAAATCGGTAATCCAGATTCGTCCGTTCGCATCGAGCAGTAGATTGGCCGGCTTGATGTCGCGGTGCAACGTCCCGCGCGTATGTGCGTAATGCAGCGCGTGGGCGATCTGCGCCGATCCTGGCGATTTCGAGCCAGGAATCTCGGCGAAGACCGGCCGCGAAAGTCGGCGACTGACGCAAGGTGGAAAACTCACTTGTGCTTGGGACGGTCGACCGGTCCACACTGGGCCTCCCTTGTGCCCGCGGAGGGCGGCCTTCCGACGGCGCGGCGAATTGGGCTGAGATGTGGTGCGGCAAGACGAGCCCCTCTGTTCCAAGCTGCTGAATGAGCCAATCGAGTCCCACGCCCTGAATCAATCGCATGACGTAATAGCAGAGACCGTCATGCTCTCCGAAAGCGAAGACAGGAACGATGTGGGGGTGCCGCAGCCGAGCGGCGGTGTGTGCTTCGCGCTCGAAGCCTTCGCGCATTTTGTTCGACTGCAGAAAGGGAATCACCTTGATGGCCACGCGGCGAGCGGTGAGCTGCTCCTGAGCCTCGAAGACGATCCCCATACCGCCGCGGCCAACCTCGCGGACGATGCGAAAGTTGCCGAACAGCTCGTTCGGTAAGATTTCGAGGGACCGATGCTCGAACGACGTCCGTTCCCGATAGGTCTTCCAGTCCTCCATGGCGGCCAAGAGCGGAAACAGCTCGCGAACCTCGTCGGCCAGGTCGGGGTGCCGCTGGACGTACGCATCGATGTCCGGGCGCTTCGCGCTGCGGAGCGCTCCGAGAAATTCGCTTGCCAGGATTTCCAGCGGATCGCGCCCGGACGAGAAGGGGGCCGGTCGTCCCACGGGAAGGCCGTAAATGGCGGCCTCGAAATTGTGTGTTTCATTGGTCATAGGGGATCAGAAAGCCGGGAATGGACTCAAGGACCTTTCGGAGCCGGCTGATTGCCCGAACGTAACGCATGCTCGCCGCCTGGACAGTCATGTTGAGCACATGGGCCGTTTCACTGTTGGTCAGCTCTTCAAAGTGCCGCAAGGCCAGCACTTCCCGATCGATGTCGCTCAGGACGCTCAGAGCCGCATCGAGCTGTTCCGCGAGTTCGGCCCGCAGTGCCGCCTGGCTCGGCGAGGTCAGATGGCCGAGCAGATGAAAGGCGAGCCACTCCGACGTCGATGCCGATGGACCGCCGCCGTGAATCGACACGTCGCGCTTGGCAGTCCGCTTTTTCACCCCCAGATGCCGTCGATGAACGTCGGACAGCGTCTGATTGACGATTTGGCGGAGCCAGATGAAGACCGTCGGCGGATGGTCGCGGAGCAAGGACTTCATCTGGCCTGCGGCATTCAGATAAGCCTCCTGGAGCACGTCGTCCGCCCCCACTCGGCCGTAAATCCGCCGGTCGAGCCGAAAATTGACGATCCGCCGCAACCGCGGACGCTGTAAATCGAAGAGCTCGGCCAGCGCGCGCTTGTCGCCGTGAATGACCCGGTTCACCAGGTCGCTCGATTCGTCAACCGTGACGTGGTCGCTCGGCACGCGCACTTACTCCTGGCGCAAGATCATCGCGGGAAGAAACGGCACTCCGGCCGTTGATCGAAAGCGGAGAGGACGCAAAGCACGCTCGCCCAGGCCCGCGAGCCGTCTGATGGGACCGCGAACCATTCTACCCTCGAATGGCCGCGGATGGGCGCCCGACGCCGTCAACCTGTTGATCGTGCCGTTCATCCCAGACCTTTTTTTTGGGGTTTTTTCGGCGCAAAAAAAGGGGGCGAACCGGGAGCACACCCCAGAAAACTCTGAAGCGTCCTCCGCGCAAGTTCCGCGCACACCGGAGCACGCCGGAGGGAAGTCCCGGACACACCGGGGCTCGCGCCGGTCACGCTCGATTTTGAACTGACGCGCGGGCTGTGGATCATCGGACAGGTGACCGACAAGGCGACCGGCCAGCCTGTTCCTTCGCGACTGACCTATTATCCCTTTCTGTCCAATCCGTTCGCGCGCAAGGCTCCACAGTTCAAGCAATGGTTCATGACTGGCGATTCCCATCGCGCCAGTGACAACATGCGGTATCTGACCCGCTCCGACGGAACATTTCGCCTGGTTGGACTGCCTGGACGCGGGATCGTCGCGGCGGACGCTCTTCCTTGGGCGTCGCGACCCACACGGGGCGCATTGGCCGGAATGTACCGCAAAGGCGTGGGCGCCTCCGAAATTCCGGGGATGGACAAGGACGGCAGTTTCGCGACGTACCGAAATATGGAACCTGCAAGCTCCAAACGGGAAGACGCACTCAAGGAGATCAATCCGCCGGTGGGGACCCCGGCCGTCATTTGTAATCTGGTTCTCGATTCCGGTGGCGCGCTTCCGGATTAAGCTGGTCGATCGCGACGGCAAGCCGGTCGATCGCTGCCTCATCAACCATACAACGGCGAACTCGCACAGGGTGACGGCCGGAGGATCGCTCGACTCGACGTTCGAGCTGACCGGTCTGGCTCCGAATGAGCTGCACACGCTCTTCATTTGCCAGCCCCGACGAAAAATCGGAAAGGTGCTCACCGTGAGTTACGACGAAAAGGCTCCCCGCACGCTCACGACGACGCTCGAGCCGTGCGCGACCGTCAAGGGGCCTTGGTCGACGAAAACGGTGCCCCCCTCAAAGGGCTCTCCATCTCTGCCAATGCGAATGGAGCCTTCGGATCTTTGCGTTCGCCCGGGCAAGTGCGATGCGATGCCAACGGCCGGTTCGTCTATCCCAATCTCGCACCGGGCTGTGAGTACTACTCTCTTCACGCACAAGGAGCAGGATTCGGATTTGCGACGGCCGTCGAAAAGGTGGTGATCGCTGCCGGAAAGACCATCGACCTGGGAGACGTCAAAGTGAAGCGGCGATCCGACGACTGACAGGTTCTATTGACGAGTTCGAGGTTCTGATGGTCTCGCAGCCGCGGATCAGATCATGTAGTACCAGCCGTCTTTCTCGTTCAGACTCTCCGCGTGGCGCGGGCACGTTGGGCAGATGTCGCCCCCGACGATCTCGTAGGCGAAGCGCACCGCTTCCAGCGTGCTGGACCAGATCGCGCCGGTCTCTTGAAAGACAAAGACGTGGTCCCGCCCGAGCCGGCCGAGGAGGTCGCTGGAATCGATGACCTTCATGAAATCGGGCCGCACGCCGCAAATCAACACGGTGACGTGGGCATCCTGCATCCGATCGATGAACCGGTCCAGCACGCTCAGGCAGACGGCGTCGGGATTTCGGGCCCGCTTCAGCCGCAACACGACCACGCGGACGCCCCCTTGCACCGCCTGCACGACCGTGTCCAGGTGCTCTTCCAGTTCCGGGGCCGCCCCGAAGAACAACTCCCCTTCCAGGCTGAAGATGCGGATGCGGCCGCACGGGACGTCGGTCGAGATGCGTTCGCGGATGACGCGCTCGGGCGTCATGACGAGTTCGGTCATGTGGACGCGGGCCGCCCGCGGCACATACAGCACGAAGGAGAGAAAGACGCCGATCAGGATGCAGAACTCGACGGAGACGACCACCGCCGAGAGGGCCGTGAGGCCCACGATCCACGCGTCGGACCGCGTCGCCCGCACATGGTAGACCAACTGGTGCCGATCGACGAGCTGCCAGGCCGCCAGCATGAGAATGCCGGCAAGGGCCGACTTGGGAATGTAATACGCGAAGGGGGCAAACAAGAGGACGGTAAGCGCGACGGCGACGGCGGCGATCACCCCCGACCATTGCGTGCGAGCGCCCGCCTGCTGGTTGATCGTGGAGCGGGTGAGTGACCCCGAGCCGGGATAGCAGTGAAACAGGCTCCCCGCTAAATTCGCCACGCCCTCGCTGAGGCACTGCTGGTTGATGTCGAGCTTTTGCCCGGTCTGGGCGGCGATGGCCTTGGCCATCGCCAGCGCTTCGAGCAAGCCCAGGAGGGCAATCGCCAGGCTATTGCTCATCAGGGCGCGGACGCGGCTCCATTCCAAATGCGGCAACTCGAACGAGGGAAGCTGGGCCGGAATCGTTCCCACGACCTTGACGCCCTGCCGATCGAGTCCCCAAGTCCCAACGATGGCCGCCATGCAAACGACGGCCAGCAGCAGATCAGGCAAGTGGATTCGCAGCCGCCGATTGATCCAGCGCAGCGCCAGGGCGATGCCGATCGCTCCCAGCCCGATGAGGAGCGCACGCGCGGTTCGTCTGGTCGATATGCGACATCGACAGCCAGAACCGTTTAAGAAAGTGATCTTCGCCCGTGCCGAGAGAGGGAAGCCCAAAAAGGTTCTTGAGCTGGTCGAGCACCAGCAAGACGGCTGCCCCGAGCGTGAAGCCGACGATCACCGCGTGCGAGATGTAGCGCGTCAGGTCGCCCAGCCGCAACAGCGTAATCCCCATCTGAACCGCGCCGACCAGGAACGCCAGCACGATCGCCAGGTGAATCCGATCGGTTTCGGCGAACCCCACCAGCGCACTCAAGACGGCAATCGAGATGGCGTTGGTCGGGCCGTTGATCAGTTGTTTGGACGAATCGAACAGCGCGCCGACGCCCGTCATGACGATGGCGGTGTACAGTCCGTATTGCGGCGGCAGGCCGGCGATCTGGGCATAGGCCATCGCCTGTGGCACGGCGACGGCGGCAACCGTCAGGCCCGCCATCGCGTCGGATGCCGCCATACCGGTCGAATAGTGGCGCAGCGAGTCGAGAGCGGGCACCGAGCGGAAGACGCCATCGCGCAACGACCGCAACCGATCCGATTTCGAGACGCTCGCTGGCGGAGCCTGGCTCGTTCGCAAAATCGGCATGCGTCTCTTTGCAGTCCCGGAATGCGCCCCCGTACCGGCAGAGCAACCTCGTGGCGCAGGCGTCTTGCCTGTAGCCCGGGACCCCCTGTGGGGGGCACTATCAGGCAATTCGCAGCTTCGGCACGCCGGGGAATCACGCAATGAACAGTCAACCGCTGCGTCCGCTCCGCCGACGGGATTCTATTTGGCCGGGCCGGATGCAGCAACGCCGATCAGCAGAATGAACCGCCGATTGCACAGACCCCGCGGATGTCTCCGGTCCTCGCGGGCAGCGGACACTTTACGACTTTCTTCGTCGATGACTTGTCCCTGCCGGCTCTATCGGGCGTCACGGGCTCAGTTGAGATCGAGCCGCCGGTTCGGCTGCAGGAGTCGGCGGAAGACGAGCAAGTCGTTGCCCCGCTCTATCGCCACGTGCAGCAGGCAAGAGTTTGGCTCGGCTGCGTCGAGAATCGAGAGATCCTCCAGGTCGCCGGCGCCGTTGGGTGAAATTCGCGCGACGATCGAAAAGAGGCGGCCCTCCGATCGCTGCGAAAGGGCTGCCAGGACGGTCGGCCAGTTCCGAAACCGCTCGCCGTGTCCCCCTGACGCGATGGCGGTCGGGATCGCTGATTGAACCGCGAATCGGTGGGAACCCGTGAGAAACAGAACCTCGCAGTCCGGCACGACGCGCCGCACGCGTTCGGCGATCGCCGTCCGGCCGCGCTCGGTGGACGCGTCGATCGAGTCGAACTCGGACCAGCGGATCGGTGGAACGGCGAGCTGCGCGCCGGTGGTGGTCACCCGATCCATGCTCGGACTCCATTCGGCGCGACAAGCGAGCGACCGTGAAAGCCGACGGCAACGTCCCCGCGTAGTCGAGCGGCTCGTCGGCCTCCGCGCTGCCGACGTTGTCTGTGCTCGCCAGGCGGCCGGATGCCGCGGTGGCGGTGCCGTCGGATCGCAGGGGTTGGACGTCGGTCATCGCAAACAGCCCGTCTTTGACCTCAGCCGAGATCGGATGGGTGCCGGCCGTGATGATGTGTTCGATCCGCGTTGTGCGCAGGGGTTTGCCTTTTTCGCCGACGTCGACGATCACCAGGGCGCCCCGGTGATCGATCGTTCCGGTGTAGTAACGGGCGACCCAGACGGTCGCCACGGTGAACAGGATGCACAGTGCGGGGAAGACGAACCACGTATACTTCCGGCGGCGCAAGAGGCCCAGGATCAAATAATCGGCCGGTGCGATGGCCAAGAGGAAGAGCGTAAGGATCGCGGCCACGACGCGGAAAGGCACGACGCGCACCTCTTCGGGGAAGAGCAACGCCCGCAGCGCGTCCGCCTGGGCGAACTTCTCAGGATGCAATGGAGTACGGTCGTCGTATTCCGAATAGCGCGCGCGATACACACGCGGCCGCGTCATGCCCCCTTGGCGTTGGGGAGCCAGGGTGATCGGCTCGTCCCCTGTTGGCGGGGCCAGGATCTGCCATGTTCCCCCCTTCAAGATGTCCTCTGTCTGTTTGGGCCGGACGTTCCATAAAAAACAGACCGCGCGCGTCCAGGCCGCGGCATCGCTTTCCATCAGCGAGACGTCGCGTCCGAACCGGGGCATCGATTGCAGGATGAGCGCCCGGCCGTAACCGTAGCGGCAGGCGATCAGCCAATCCTTGAGGCCGGGCTTCCGCGCCGGCAGGCGTCCGAATCGGTCGGGGATGAAACGGGGCGCCTTCGCATCGCGGCCGGCAAGCCGCTCGAGGAACTCTGTGTGGGCCGGCGTCAAGACTCCGGTCGGAACGACGACGACGCCTCCGCCCGTCTGGACCCACTCGGCAATCGTGTCGAGCTGCCGGGCCGACAGCCGGGAGAAGTATTCGCCGGCAAAAACGAGCATGTCGAACGGATAAAGTCCCACGGGGTCGACGGGAATCGCGTGCGGGTCGAACTCGACCGGAAGCGTCAAGAGGACAGAGCGGCCGGCGTCGGGAGGCCGAAATGTGTCGAGCCCCAGGTGCCGGGTGAGCTCATTGACCGTGGCATCGCCGAGACCCGCGGCGGCCAACAGAAACTGCCGCTGGCCCTTGAGCGGGACGACGAGGTCGTGCGTCCCCAAATCGAGCGGTCCGCGCGGGCCATGAAAGGCGGCGCGCACGACGAAATTGGCCCGTTCCTGGTTGGCCGCCATCGCGGGGAGGAAGAGGCGAAAGGACTGCTGGCCGTTCGGGACGGCGAGAGGGCCCGTTTGCAGCCGGAGCCGCACCTCGCCGTCGTCGACAAACGTGAGTTCCAGGTCTCCCTCCATCAGGTTGGGAAACGTCGAATCCAGATCGAGCTCAATCGTGAAGGGCGCGTCGGACCGGATCGCCGCGAGCGAGGGTCTCAGTTTCAGCTCCAGCTTGCCCACATTTTTCGGACGCAATTGCTCGATCGTGATGTCGGGATCGGCGGCAAGTAAGGGGGCCGCGAACAATCCAAGGGCAAGCCATCCGGCGGCATAAACCCAGAAAGCCGTACGGCCCTTGTGCTCGGTCCGACCTTCGCGAGTCGTCATGGGAGCGCCCAAGTCTTCTTCCGCGGTCTTTCTTGGTGTCTTGGCCGTTCAATCGTATTCTCTTCCCGGTTGAAAGAAAAGTTTTTACCACCAGGCACAAAGGCACCAAGAAAAATGCGATCAAGATCAAAAGCAAGAATGGCGATTCGCAACAGTCCTCGTCCGCGCGCGAACGACGTTGACGGAGGGTCTTGCGTGTTCCAAGATGAATTTCATGTCTCTGACGCTTCAACAGCAATTCCGCGAAGAGTCCCCCGACGTCGCCCGGACTCATCCCGAGTACGTCTCTCAGCTCGTCGACGCGATTTTGACGGGAGCACGGAATGCGGGGGCCAGCGACGTTCATCTGCTCCCCGGTGAAGACGGCTTGGCCATGTCGTGGCGGGTCGACGGCGTTTTGCATCCGATCGACCTGTTGCCGCGGAACCTCGCCCCCAACGTCGTCGCGCGGCTCAAGGTGCTGGCGCAAGCTTTTAACCTATCAGACCGACGTCCCGCAGGAGGGCCGCATCCACCAGGTTGAAGGGGATGCCGAGACGCGCGTCAGCACGTTTCCGACAATCTTCGGCGAAAAATGCGTCATCCGGCTGTTTGCCGGCTCGCACCGGTTTCGCTACGTGGACGACCTCGGCTTCTCGCCCGAGCTTGGCAAGGCCCTCAAGACGATGCTCGAGCGGCGCGGCGGAGTGATCTTGATCACGGGCCCCGCCGGCAGCGGCAAAACGACGTCGATCTACGCCTGCCTTCGCGAGATTGTCGAGCGCGCCGCCGAGCCGCGGAGCGTGGCCACCTTGGAGGACCCGGTCGAGGCGGTCATGCCCGGCGTGGCCCAGTCGCAGGTCCGTCCGATCGCCGGCTTTGATTACGAGACCGGTTTGAAGTCCCTCCTGCGGCAGGATCCCGAGGTAATTGCCGTGGGAGAAATCCGCGATCGCGTGACGGCCCAAATTGCCGTGCAGGCGGCCCTGACGGGACATCTGATTCTAACCACGTTTCACGCTGGGAGTGCCGCCGAAGCGATCAACCGGCTGCTCGAAATGGGGTTGGAGCCGTACCAGGTCCGCAGCGGGCTCGTGGCTGTCTTGAACCAACGGCTTTTCCGCAGGCTCTGCGGCTGCGCAACCGACTCAACGGAAGAAGCGGCGAAGCTGGGACTCGCCGTTCAACGGGTGCGGTTGCCGGTCGGCTGCGAGAAATGCCGCGGCACCGGCTATTTGGGCCGTTTTCTGATCGCCGAGTTCCTGATTCCAGAATTGCATGCCATTGGGCGACGAATTCTCGACCGGGACGATGCGATCGAGATCGAACGCAAGGCGGTTGCCGGGGGGATGAAGACGCGCTGGCAGGGGGCCTGCGATTCTGTCTCGGCCGGCCACACGTCGCCGGCCGAGATCCGCCGCGTGTTGGGATTCAATTAAGGGCGGTTTCAAAACCGGGAGGGCAAGGCTCCCGCCGAGCCGCGCTGACTACGAAACGCGATAAAAAGGACCAGCAGGAGCTTCGCCCTCCGAATCGTCAGCCATTTCCAGATTTCGGAACCGCTTTTGTAGACAAAAACCGCCGCCTCGCGCATCTCTCGGGGAAGAGAGGCCATGTCCGGACTCGAATCGCCCAAAGCCGTACCGATTTCGCTCGAGGATCTCATCGCGCTCAACGAGGAGATTGCGGCCCTGGTGCGCGCCGGCATCCCGTTGGAGCTGGGCTTGGGGAGTTCGCGCGGCACGCCGAAAAACTTGCGGGCCATCACCGAGCGGCTGCGGCTGGAAATGGAGCGGGGCGGCTCGCTGCCGGAGGCCCTGCAGAGGTGCGGGGCCGACTTGCCTCCGTCGTATCTGGCGGTGGTGGAAGCCGGTCTCAAGTCGAACCGCCTCTCGGACGCCTTGATCTCGTCGGCGGCCTTTGCCCGCTCCCTGCTGGAAATGCAGCGGGGCCTGCGGAGCGCCTTGGTCTATCCAGTCCTCGTGCTGTGCGTCGCCTACGGCTTTTTCCTGGTGATGTTGAGCGATCTGCTGCCGCGGATGATCAACATGCTGACCGAGGCGAACGCAACACCGGACAGCCTGGTGCGAGCTTTGCAGTTCCTGTCGCAGACCGTCGTATATTGGGGTCCGGCCCTTCCCGCTGGCGCTTTGTTGGGAGCGATCTGGATGGGGCTCGTTCCGCTCGGCGTCTCGCAGCGGCCGGCGGCGATGCTCGACCGGTTGCGATTTCTTCCCTGGATGGGGCGGATTGTCAACGACGTTCAGAGTGCGAGCTTCTGTCAATTGCTCGCGCTTCTCGTCGAACGGGACGTCCCGCTGCCCGAGGCGCTGGAGGTCTCCGGATCCGCGTCGGCGGATGAAAGGCTCGCCCGCGAATGTCGACAGATCGCGTCCGAGTTGCGCAAAGGGCTGCCGTTGAACCAGGCCTTGCAGACGTCGCGGCGGCTGCCGGCGTTCACCCGTTGGATGCTCTCGGCCGGACAGGCCCAGGGCGCCTTGCCTTCGGTGATGGCCACCTTGGGCGACGTCTATCGCCTGCGGGCTCGGTCGCGGCTTGAGTTATTCCGCATGTCGGCCCCGTTGATCCTGACCGTCGTGCTCGGAGGCGGCGCCGTCGCCGCCTACGCGTTCCTGTTGTTCGTGCCGATGCGAAACCTGTTGATGGAGTTGACGAACAGCGGCTAATTCGAGTGGCCGCTGTCTAGCGGCCAGTGACCAGTCAAGCGAATGGTGCGCATCGCGTGCCGTGCTCTCTCTGGCCACTCTTTGATCGAGTCACTTTTTGATGCCGACCTTCCATTACATTGCCCGCGGGTCGGCCGGCGAAAAAAGCGCCGGTTCGCTGGAGGCCCATACGGCGATCGACGCCATGAACCAACTCCGCCGCCGCGGGTTGCGCGTTGAACGGCTCGCGGACGAAGAAGATCCGGCCGCCGCCGCAGAGGAAAACCCAGAATCGGGATTGCCGGTTGCAGAGGCAGACCGTGCCGCGAAAGCCGGGAAGCCGGAATCCGCCGACGTGAGCCTGGGGATCGAGGAACTTGCCGAGATCGCGGGCCGCATCGCGGGCATCACCAAATCGCAATTGCCGTTGTTACCCGGGCTGCGCGCCTTGAGCGAGGGATTGCCCTCGCGGATCTCTCCGCCGCGGGCTGAGCGCGCTGTGTCTGCGTTTGGAGCGGGGCGAGCCGCTGGAAGAGGCCCTCCGGGAGGATGGGGCGTCGCTTCCACGGCATCTCAGCGGGCTGATCGTGGTCGGGGTTCGCAGCGGACGGCTGGGCGAGATGATGGACTGGTTTCTGCATCACGTCCGTCGACAGACCGATTTGCGGCGGCGGTGCCGGGCGAGCCTATTGTACCCGACGGTCTTGCTGACGGCCGGCGTCGCCGCCGCGCTGTTCGGACTGCTCTTGATTGTCCCTGCCGTGCGGCAGGTGTACGCCGAAATGGGCATGGAACTGCCCGGGCTGACGATCGCCCTGATGACGGCGTCCGATTTTGTTCGCCATTACGGACTCGGCGTGCTGGCCGCCCTCTTGTTGGTCTTGGGGGGCGTCCCGCTACTCGTGTGGCTTTTCGGAGGCAAGCCGCTCGTCGATCGCTCGTTGGCGGCAACCCCGTTCGTCGGGACGATGTTTCGCTGTTCGGCCCTGGCGGGGTTCTGCGAGCTGCTGTCGATGTTCGTGTCGGCCCGGCTCCCGTTGTCACAGGCTGTCCGGTTGGCCGGCGAGGGATGTCGGGACGCCGACCTCCAGGAGCAATTCGACGCGATCGCCCAAAGCCTGGAACAGGGACAGGACGACACGGATCTCTTCGTCCGGCTCGCCAACATCTCTCCCCAATTGATCCACGTCTTCCACTGGAAGAGCCGCGAGGCGAACTTCACGGAAGCCTTGCTGGCGGCCGTCCGCATCTATGAGAACCAGGCGCGGATGCAAATCACGCTGGCCGGAATGTTGTTGGAGCCGATTGTTATCATCGGCGTGCTCGGGGGGGTGGGAACGTTCGTGGTGGCGCTGTTTCTGCCAATGTTCATGCTGCTCAAGTCGTTCGAATGATGACTTTCGTCGCGATCCTTTACTTGATTTTGGTCGTCCAGGTCAGCCTGGGGGTGGCGATGATCGCGACCGCATCGGTGGCGTGCAATCGGCTCATCAATGCGCCCCGCCGATCGGTGGATATCGTGCTCTACGTGCTCGGCTGCTCGAGCCTGGCCCTCGGGGTTTGGGCGGTCGTGATGCTGGCGGCTGTGATGGCTTTTCAGGGCTCGACGACGATCGTCCCGCTGGCATATGTGGCGGCCTTGTTCTATGCGGTCCCCCTGCTTGCCGGCGGCTGGCTGCAGGCCCGCGTCGCCCGCTCGCTCTTGACGCCGCCCCCCATCGAACAGCAGCGCAAGGACGAATGGCGGATCTCGCTGTTGCGCGTGATCGGGTGGATTTTGACCCTGATGCCGCTGGGAATGCCGCTGGGGATTTTTGCGGGCTTGTACTTCGCGATTGCGGCGATTTTCGGCGGGTCGATGCGCGTGCAGCAGGAATCGCTGCTGTTGATCCTGGCCATTGCCGTGCGGACGCAGGCGCCCTTGGCGGAGGAGATCGACGTCCTGGCTGATTCGTCGCGCGGGCGGTTTCGCCGGCGGCTCCGTAAGCTGGCCGAAAGGCTGCGCAACGGCGAACGGCTCTCCGACGCTCTGGACGATCTTCCCGAGCTGTGCCGCCGCGAACCGTCACCGCCCTCCGCGTGGGGGAAGACCTCGGCAACCTGGTTCCGGTGCTTCAGCAGGAGGCACTCTGGCTGCGGCGCCGTGAAGAGAGCCGGCTCGAGGGCCGCTTTTCCGCTGCGGGGATGGCCTTTTACCTGTGCTGCGTGCTGTGCGTGGTCCAGGGGATCGTCGGCTTCCTGATGTATTGGATCATGCCGAAGTTCAAGAAAATCTTTGTGGATTTCGGCGTCCCGATGCCGGCGGCGACGACTCGATTGATTCGTATCTCCGATTACCTTACCGACCATGCGGGGGCGATCGGCCTTTGGATCACCGTGTCGATCGTGGGGGGGGCGATCGTGCTCGTGCGCCGCGGCGGATGGGCGGGCATCGACTGGGGCTTTTTGAGCGCGGTCTATCCGCGGCTGGAGACGCCCGGCGTGCTGCGAAACCTCGCGCAGGCGGTGGCAGTCCGGCGTCCGCTGGCGACGGCGCTCGCCGGTTTGGAGCTGCACCATCGCCGCCGCCATGTTCGCAATCGCATCCGCCGCGTGCGCGACGAGGTGGTCCGCGGGCGCGATTGCTTCGGACCGCTCTGCCGGTACGGGTTGATCAGTCCGCGCGAAGCGGCCGTGCTGGTCTCCGCCGAGCGGGTCGGTAACCTGGCCTGGGCGCTGGAAGGGATCGCCGACAACATCGAATGCCGCCAGCGGGCGCGCGAACAAGTGATTGCCGAGATGGTTCAACCGTCCATCGTGATCGGGCTGGGGTTGGTCGTCTTCTGCATCTGCACCGCCATCTTCCTCCCCCTGATCCATTTATTGGGTACGAGCGAACTATGGTGACGAGGACCCGATCCGGAATGACGCTGCTGGAGGTCGCCGTCTCCGCGGTTGTGCTGGGGGCCGTTTTGACCACGGTGGCCCAGGTCATCCAGTGGTCGGCGGCGGAGCACCGCGCGGCCCAACGGAAGCGCTGCGCGCTGGAGGCCGCCACGACCGTGCTCGACCGGTTCACGGTCCGCGGCTGGTCGGCGATCACGGCGGAAAATGCCGCTGCGATCCGTCTGCCGGCCGAGGCCGGGCGGTTTCTGGTCGATCCGCGCCTGTTTGTCACCGTCGCTGAAGAGAAGGAACAAATCGGTCCACCGGGCCGGCGGAGTCAAGCGGGCAGCTTGCCCCACAAACAGCAAGCGGGCAGCTTGTCGGACGACGTTCGGGCCGAAGGGAACGGATCGCCGCCTGCCAAGCGGATCTCGGTCGAAGTGACCTGGGCGCACTGCGCGGGGGACAAAATGAGCACGTGCGACTCGCGACTTGGGTTTTTCGTCGAGCACCGGTGAAAGGAATGGACAAATGAGGGTGCGCAAACCAATGAGACGCCGCCGTGGCTTCACGCTGATTGAATTGCTCGTGGCGATGTCGCTCTTTGCGGTGATCGTTTCGATGGCGGGCGGGATGGTCTATCTTCTGCTCGCGCGCAGACCGCCAGCGCAGACTCCTTTTCCGATGCAATGACCCTCTCACGCTTCGCCCGCACCTTTCGCGCGGATGTCCATGCGGCCCAAAGTGTCGAAGTCGACGACGACCGCTCTCCGGCGCGGCAGTGCGCGATCTTCAGGCTCGATTCACCGCGGCACAATCTCGTATGCCGCCGAGCCGTCCGGGGTCATCGTCCGTACCGTGCAGAATGGTTCACGAATCGAGCGTCGCGAGGAATTCCGGCTTGCCGGGACGCAAACACGCTTCGAGCCGGCGACAAAGGATGGCACGGTTGCCGCTGTGCACAAGCCGCGCGCCTTCACCATCTCCGGCGGGCCTGTCATGAAGGGGACCACGTCGACGATCCGGATCGAGGCGGTCGTCGGACGAGATCGCCGCTTCGAAAAGTCGCCGACGGGCGCATCGAAGAGCCGCCCCGGCCCGCTTTGCCTCTGAGGCCAGGTGAGAAGGGACAACGCCCATGAGGCGACGCCTGCATCGTCATCGAACTGTCCGATCTTCCCCGCGGCACGGAGCGGCCGCGCTGTTCGTCCTGATTTGTCTTTCCTTTGCGACAGTTGTCACCACGCTACTGATGAAGGCCGGCCTCGCCGAGCGGACATACACGTCGCGATTGGAGCTGACGCATCAGGCCGACTGGCTCGTGGAAGCCGGCGTCGACCGAGCGGCCGCGCAGCTTGCCCGTTCGGCCGACTACGCCGACGAGACGTGGCCGATCTCCGCCGCCCGCCTCGACGGCTCGCGGACTGCCGTCGTCCACATCGAAATCAATCGGGACGCAGATCCCGAAGATGCGCCTGATCCACGTGACGGCCGAACTCCACGGCGCAGGGGGACGACGGTCGAAGCGACCAAGGAAGTGCGCGTGACGGCTTTGGCGCCCAAGGATTCGCGGGGAAACAACAGATAATCGATATTTCGCTGGGTGCCACGCCCAGGGATTTCCGAGGGCTTTTGCGCGGGCGTGCCGCAGAGAGAGCCATGCCCACTCAAAACCGTGGACGTGGAATCCGTCGACGTGAGTGCCGAAACGGAAGGCGCGAACGAGCGAAATTAAGCCGCGCTCATGCCGGGGGGAGTGGATCGCCGGCGAGTCGCGAGCCTGTCCCGGAGCGGCCGGAAAAATGACTCTCTTCGAGAATCAGCGAGGAGTGAAGACTCGAGTCCGCGTAGAGATACCAAGCCGCGGCCGATTCGTCGAGTTGCGCCAAAGAGCGCTCCCCGGTCGGGAATAGACCGCACCGTCAACGAACTCCAACTGAGCGAACTCCCCGAGGGCGACCGGTTCGTCTGGTCGCTCCGCCTCCAGCCGGAGCGCCCCGGAACCAGTCACGATGAACTTGGGCGTTCACGCCCACTGACTCGCCAGAAACCTCCACGATAATGGGCGAGCTGGCTTCCTTCTGGACCGACCCGCAACGAACCGCCGACGATTCGGATGTAAGGAACAGGGCCGGCTGAATGAACGGGTTTGTCGCCCGAGCGGTAAAAAAGCAATGTCATCATTCTCGGTGTCTCTCGATGGATGCAGAAACGGACGGTTTTGGCAAAAATCGTGCCCCTGCGCCGCTGCGCTCCGGCGGCCGCCCATAGGCCGCCAGGCGTGAGTCCTGTACACCCGCGTGTTGGGGGAACGAAAATTGCGGCTCTCACGGTGTTTCTTACGTCCGCTCTCGACGTCCGTTTTGAGGAACTCTTTCCGGTGCACCGGAGGCTGGCTGGATTTGAGGCATGGCGAAGGAATTATTCGGGCCTTCAGATGGCCACTGGGTTTGATGAACATCAGATTCCCTTCCGCCAGCTACTGGAAGCGATGCCGGCCGGGGCCTACACCTGCGATCCCGCAGGGACTCATCACCTATTTCAATCGGCAGGCCGTGCAACTCTGGGGCCGCGAGCCGAAGCTGAACGACCCGGACAATCGATATTGCGGTTCGTTTAAGCTCTTCTCTTCCGACGGCCTGCCCATCGCTCCACGATCGCTGCTGGATGGCCCTGCGCGATGCAAAACGGGCCGAGAATACCGGGACGAAGAGACCATCATCGAGCGGGCTGACGGCAGCCGTGTCACCGTGCTGGCCCACGCAAATCCGCTCCATGACAACTCGGGCGCCGTGATTGGGGCCGTCAACATTCTGGTCGATATCAACGACCGCAAGGAGGCCGACAGCGGCTCAACGGCTGCTGGCGGCGATCGTCGAGTCGTCCGACGACGCCATCATCGCCAAAACGCTCGACGGGCAGAATCCTCTCCTGGAACGCCGGAGCCGAGCGGTTATTCGGTTACGCGGCGAACGAAGTCATCGGTTCCCCGATCACGATCATCATCCCGCCGGAGAGACAGGACGAGGAGGCCGCGATCCTGGAACGGCTGCGCCGCGGAGAGCGGATCGACCATTTCGAGACGGTGCGCGTCACCAAGCAGGGACGCCTGCTCGACATCTCGCTGACGATCTCGCCCATCCGCGACAGCACGGGCCGCATCACGGCCGCCTCGAAGGTGGCACGCGATATCACGGCCCGGAAAGTACGGAGAAGGCGCTGGTCGCTCTGAAGGACGAGTTGGCCGCCCGGCTCGCCGATATGCGGCGGCTGCATGAAATGAGCATGCACCTTTCGACCACGTTGGAGCTGCAGCCCATTCTGGACGAAACTCTGCGGACTGCCGCGGCCATCGAAGGGACCGACCTGGGCCTGTTGTGCTCTGTGCGACGCCGACCAGAACAATCTGCGCGTCAAAGCCAGTCTCGGGTTCAGCGAGGAAACTCTGAAGGCATTCGAGAGCATTCCGCCCGGCGGCGCTTGCGGCGCGTGCTTTCGAGAACGGCGGCGCGTCGTCGTGGAGGACATCGAAACGGACCCACTCTTCGCCGCGGAGCGGGAGGCGGCGCGGTGCAGCGGCTTTCGCGCAGTCCACGCGATCCCCGCTCATCACGCGGGCGGGCGAGATCGTCGGGGTCTTGTCGACGCATTTCCGGCAGCCGCACAGGCCAACCGACCGGGAGACGCACCTGATCGAACTGTGTGCGCGCCAGGCCGTGGACTTCATCGAGAACGCCCGGCTTTATCGCCAGCTTTGGGACGCCGACCGCCGGAAGGACGAGTTTCTGGCCACGCTCGCGCACGAGCTGCGCAACCCGCTGGCCCCCATCAGCAATTCGCTGCATCTCTTGCGGCTGACGGGCGACCTGAGTCCGGGCGCCGAGCGCGTGCGGCAAATCATGGAGCGGCAGGTCGGCTACATGGTCCGACTCGTCGACGACTCTGCTGGAGATTTCGCGCGTGACGCGCGGGCAGGTTCGAGCTGCGCAAGGAGCCGGTCGATCTGGCCGCCGTGATCCATAGCGCCGTCGAGATGAGCCGGCCCTTGATCGAAGCGGGAGGACATCAACTGGCGATTTCCGTCCATCCGGAACCGATGACGTTGGAGGCTGACCCGGTCCGGCTGACGCAGGTCATCTCCAACCTGCTGAATAACGCCGCCAAGTACACTCAAGCAGAACGGCCAAATTTGGCTCGCCGCGCGTCCGGAGGGAAACGAGGTCGTCGTGTCGGTGCGCGATAACGGAATGGGCATCGCACGCGGAACATTTGCCGCGGATTTTCGAGATGTTCTCCCAAGTCACGCCGTCGCTCGATCGAATCCAGGGGGGACTGGGGATTGGCCTGTCGCTGGTCCGAGCGCTGGTCGAGCTGCATGGCGGCCGCGTCGAAGCCCAAAGCAAAGGCGTGGGGCAGGGAAGCGAGTTCATTGTGCGGCTGCCGCTCGCACAGGCGAGGCCACGCTCGGAGCGTGCGATGAATTTGCCGGCTCCGGTTGGTGCCACGCTCCGCTTCCGAGTGCGCCGCATCGTGGTCGTGGACGACACGCGTGCCGCACGTCTACACGCTGGCCCGGCTGCTGGAAACGATGGGACAAACACGTGCTGCACGGCCGACGACGCGGCGACGGCGCCTGAGCCCTGATCCAAAACGAACGGCCCGACCTCGTGATCTCGGACCTGGCCATGCCGAACATGAACGGCTACGAGCTGGCCAAACGCCTGCGCGAGGATCCCGCTCTGTCGGGCTTGCTGCTCGTGGCTTTGACCGGTTATGGGCAGGAGAGCAACCGGCGGCAGGCAAGGGAGGCCGGCTTTGACTATTACCTCGTCAAGCCGGTCAGCCTGGAAGCGCTCGGAGAGTTGCTCACCACCCTGTCGGCAGGTCCGGGCCGCCCGACTTCACGACGCTCGGATCGGCCCGATGCGGCCCGCCTTAAGTGCGCCTTCTGGACGGTCCCCGCAACATCGACTCGGACTTGCCCTGCGGCCGATAATTCGGGTAAACCGCTGGAATGATGATAAATAAACGAACAGCAGCGAATCGATTTCTTTACGTCGGCATCGCGCTTGGCAATTTGCGGACAATGGACGGGGTGTTCCCGTTCGTGGTTCTCATCAGGAGCGGCAAGGTATGGTTCGCGTGCACGTCTTCGATCGGAATGGAAAGCTCGTCGGACCCGTCGATTCGCCGCGGCTGGTTCTGAGCGAGAAAGAATGGCAAGCGTCGGCTTGACGCCTGGAACAGTTCCGCATCTTGCGCAACCAGGGGACGGAGCGCGCATTTTGCGGAACGCTGCTGGATAACAAAAAGGAGGGGGTCTATTGCTGCGCCGGTTGCGGGCTGCCTCTGTTTGCTTCGAACGCCAAGTTCAATTCGGGGACCGGTTGGCCGAGCTACTTCCAACCGATCGCGCCGCGAGAACGTCGAGGAGCGGCCGGACGACGATCTTGGGATGCGGCGGACGGAAATCCTGTGCGCCCGTTGCGGCGGACATTTGGGCCATGTCTTCGACGACGGACCTCGGCCCACGGGCCTTCGTTTCTGCCTCAATTCCGAATCGCTGAAGTTCACCCCCGCCGGGGAGCTGGCTTCGCTGGCCGATCCGGCGGCCGAACGACTGGGCCAAAACCCCGAGCCGTTAACGACGCCCGTGTCGGCAACGGCAGCCACGAAATCGGCGACGGGAGGGAAGCCGCTGAACCGGCCGATGACGACGGCGACGGCCGTCTTCGCCGGCGGATGTTTCTGGTGCACGGAGGCCGCCTTCGAGCAGCTCAAGGGCGTCCTGGACGTTCAAAGCGGCTATGCCGGCGGCGCGAAAGACACGGCCAACTTATGAACGGGTCTCAAACGGCGACACGGGGCACGCCGAGGTGATCCGCATCACGTATGACCCGAAGCAAATCAGCTATGACCGCCTGCTGGACATCTTCTTCGACGCACACGACCCGACCCAGCTCAACCGTCAAGGCAACGACGCCGGCACGCAGTACCGCTCGGCCATTTTCTACGTCAACGAAATCGAAGCAGCGCGCCGCCCAGGCCAAGATCAAGCAGTTGACGGCGGCCAAGGCCTTTCCCCGTCCGATCGTCACCACGCTCGAACCCCTCAAAGAGTTCTATCCGGCGGAAGAGTACCACCAGGACTATGCCCGGCGGCATCCCGATCAACCCTACATTCAATACCATGCCATCCCGAGAGTGTGCACGGTCCGCGACAAGCACCGCGAATTGATCAAGCATGCCGATGATCCAAAATGAACATCAAGGGCGCTGCCAGCCATGATCCGACTCAAGCGCGTCTACGACGAGGCGTCCCCGGATGACGGCCTGCGTGTCCTGGTCGATCGCCTTTGGCCCCGCGGCTTGAACAAGCAAAAGGCCGGCGTCGACTCGTGGCTGAAAGAGATCGCGCCGACCCACGAGCTGCGAAAATGGTTCGGCCACGATCGCGGCCAAATGGAAGGATTTCCAGGCTCGCTATCGCAAAGAAATCCAGGAGCAAGCTGAATCGCTCGCCCTGCTAAGAAAGAAATGCAAAGAGGGAACGGTGACGCTGCTCTTTGCCTCCCGCGACGAAGAGCATAATAACGCCGTCGTCCTCCAGAGTCTTCTCCATCGTCGCGCGCGATAAGCCGCGCAGAATGGTCTGTTCCCCACCAGCAATGTTGTGAGTGCCTCGGCATGTAATTTGCGATACGCCGCGGTTACTTGCTTGTTCGTTCCGCTGCCGACTGCGAACCGTCAGTGGCTGGCCTGACGGTGTTTTTTGGCTTTGCAATGCCGGCGGTCTTCGTTATTGCAAAGGCAGGCATTCGCGTCCGACAACTCTGTCAATCTGTAAGGGTCTGTCAATCTGTAAGGGGATCTTCCAATGATGGGCGGAAATCTGGGCGGTGGCTGATGGACCTCGCGGTCCGTATGGGGCTTGGCCGGGCTGCGGTTGCAGCACGTTCTTCATCATGATGGCGGGGATGCTGCTGCTCTTCGGCGGCTGCCTGAGGATGTTCAATTTTTAGACGTTGACGATGCGGCCCGCGGGCCCGTTCGTCGAATGAACTTTCAATCCTGGGTTTGACGCGGAGGGGAAGCAATGCGAGCACTTTGCGGAGCGATTATTACGGCCGGAGCCTTGATCGGCCTTGGCCTTTCGGCAGTCGGCTTTGGTTTACGCTACAGCCAATTCCAGGGAATCGAGCGCGAGCGGTCCCGTCCAGTTGCATCTTTGGCAAACTGACACACCGCTGGCGTTTGCCATGGTCTTTTTGACGATTGTCGCGTGCGTCGGGCTGGCGATCGCCTTCCTGGGCCTGGCTTATCACCATCACCGTCGGCACCATGAAATGCTGCGACATGCAGAATCTGCCTGTGAGCGGCCAACAGGTCATGCCATAATCGTGTCAGCGCACCCCCTGCCGAGGAGTTCGTATGACGCGTCCGGCCGACTTCAAAATGATTCCCGGTCAGGACGACATTCGGCAGATGGACCGCGACCTGCGGTTCCATCCTGTGGACAACGAGGTTCCTCGCACTCTGTCGCACGCGCAGATCGAACAGTTCAACCGGACGGGATTCCTCAAGGGAATCCGCATCTTCAACGAGGCGGAGAGCCAAGAGAACCGCCGCTACTTCGACGGTCTTCTCGCCCGCGTTCTGGCCTCGGGCGGAACGAGCTATTCGATCAGCACGGCCCATTTGAAGTATGGCCGCGTTTACGATCTGCTGACCGACCGCCGGATTGTGGCCTGCGTGCGCGACCTGCTCGGCGAGAACGTCATTGCTTGGGGCTCGCACTTCTTTTGCAAGATGCCCCACGACGGCAAGCGCGTCTCCTGGCACCAGGACGCGAGCTATTGGCCCCTGTCGCCCTCGAAGACGGCCACCGTCTGGCTGGCCATTGACGACGCCGACCGGGAAAACGCCTGCATGCGTTTCATCCCGGGGACGCACCACTTCGGCCATCTCACCTATCGACTGACGGAAAACGACGGAGACAACGTCCTCGACCAGACCGTCGAGAACGCCGAAGAGTTCGGCGAGCCGATCGACGTCGAACTGAATGCGGGCGAGATCTCCATCCATAGCGATTTGCTGCTGCACGGCTCCGACGCAAACGAGTCGGACCGGCGGCGCTGCGGTCTGACCCTGCGCTACTGTGCCGCCGACGTGCGGGCCGGAATGGATTGGAACCAAAAGGGAGTCATCGTCAGCGGACGTGACCCTTCCGGCCATTGGGCTAATCCGCCTCGGCCCAGCGAGGAGTGATCGACGGTGGAGCTACATGCCACCGTCCCCTGGGGGCGATCGTTCGACGAATATCTGCGGATGTTTGCGCTCGGGGAGTCGGACCTCGATCGGCGGATCATCGGCTGCGGGGATGGGCCGGCGGCGTTCAATGCAGAGATGACCCGACGGGGCAAGCGCGTGGTGTCCGTCGACCCGCTTTATCGATTTGCGGCGGACGAGATTCGACAGCGGATCCACGAAGTCTGCGACCAGATGGTCGAAGGAGCCCGCTCGAAAGCCGACGCGTTTAACTGGACCGATTTCGGCTCACCGGAAGAGCTCGGCCGCCGGCGGATGGAAATCATGCAGACCTTTCTGGCCGATTTTCCGACCGGCCGCCTGCAGGGTCGCTACATCGAGGCCGCGTTACCGCGTCTTCCTTTCCGTCCCTGCGAATTCGAACTGGCGCTCTGTTCCCACTTGCTCTTCACGTACAGCCGTCTTTTGAGCGAGGACGACCACGTGGCGGCGATTGGCGAAATGTGCCGCGTCGCAGGGGAGGCGCGAATTTTTCCGATCCTCGACATGTTCGACGGCGGCCGCAGCCGGCATGTCGACGGCGTGATCGGCCGCTTGCGCGATACGGGTTTCGCGGTCGCGCTCGAGCGCGTTCCCTACGAATTTCAGCGCGGCGGCAATGAGATGCTGCGCGTCGTTCGGCGGCCGGAGTAGACGCCGCGCCGCATGTCGAATCACGGGCTTTTGCCGGCAAGCTCACGCACGACGACTCGATAACGCCCTTTATTATCCGCGAGCGAGCCCCAGCGGTCGTTGATGCGGAAGTAGAGTGTGCCGCCGGTCGCGGCCACGAACGTGGCATTGCGGCCCACCACGATCTCCTTCAGCATCGTTTCTTCTGAGCCTTTGGCGGCCGGCTCGCGGCGGACGGTGGCCAGCAGCGTGCCGATGGGATGCCCTTCCGAATAGACGATGCTGATCCCCTGAGGCTGGCTGATCCACGGCTTCGGAAGTGTCGCCAGCGTGACATCGCCCGTGGCGGTGATTTCATACTTGTGCCCCTGCTCGACGGCGATTCCACCGGGCTGCCAGCCGCGGTTTGCGGCGACGCCAAGTGGCGGTCGCGACTCGCCGCGACCGAGCGGCTTGCCGGTCTCGAAATCGATCGCCGCCCGCGTGAGATCGTATCCGAATTGCAATTCATGTGTGAACAGGGCCCACTCCGTGCGCAAGTCGGGCAAATCGGCTGCATAAAGGCGCAGCCACGTCGACGCAAACTCGCCACCGAGCGTGTGTTTACCCAGCTCGCGGAAACGCCGGGAGTACCGCGGATGCCCGTCGAGAAACGCGCACGCCGCCCACGACCAGGCGTAGGCCCTGTTGTTCAGGAACTCCGCCGGTGTCAGCCTTCCTAAGTCGTCGAATGATTTCCATCGACCTTGAGCCACCTCGGTCCGGAGGAGGGGAATTCGGCCCAGGCCGTCGAAGCGTTCGGGCCGATCGGGCATCACGCGAAACTCGTATCGGCCGTGCGCGTCGATCCGGTGCGTGCCAAACAGTTCGGCCATCCCCTCCATGTACCAGCTTGGAATGTGGACGCCTGGAACGGCGAACATAAAGCAGTGCGTCACTTCGTGGATCACCAGGTGGCGGCGGTAATAGTCCGTCTCCTGCTCATTGACCCAGAACTCTTGCCCTTGATGGCGTCCGTTGAGAAAGGGGGCAAGGTCCTCGGGCAGCAGACCCGCCCGCTGGAAGAGTGCCTTGTCCGCCATCAGGTAGCCGGTCACCTGAAACTCCGTCCTCTCCGGGTTAGGCGGAAGCGGACCGAAGTAGTCGACCAGGGCGTCATACTCGGCGTCCACCGCGGAAAGCAGCGATTGAACTTTTTTCGCCGGCACGTCGGTATAGAGCTTGAGCCGCTTTGACTCGAACGACGCGATCCCCAGTTCCTTCAGGTTCGCATCGTCATGGCGCGGCCGGCTGTCGGGCGATCGGAAGACTGGCTTGGCGGATTGCTCTCGCAGAATCCTCGGCAGCAGGTGCAACAGCCGAGAAGAGAAGGAGAATCGGGACGGCCAGACCGATCGCGATTCGGTGCCGTTGCGGCCGCGCGGCGGTTCTGCAGATGACTGGCTTTCGTCGGTTCCGCATCGAACACTCGGTCGGTGATGCGTTCCCCATAACTCTTTGCGAGCGACCCCGTACGTGGAAAGAGCGTTATGCTCAAGCATAACTGAGAGATCGCCGTGCTGTAAAACCGAGGGTCGCGGTTCGAGCTTCCGCGTTCAATGCGCGAGAGCGCGGCGACGACCGCCTCTTCTCGGTGCTCAGGTCGAATCGGCCGGAGCGCATCGCGAACCGAGCTTGTCAGATGTACCAACGCGAGCGATCCCTCCGAATGGTCGGCCCGCTCGTCAATGCATCGCCTCGGCGCCGATCTCGGGATGCTCGCGGATGAAGCGGACCAGGGCGGGGGCGTAATTGCGGAACGGCGGGCACGAAATGCCCGTCCCTGCGAGGTCATGCAATGTGTTTTCGCACGTGTATTCGGTCGGATGGGTGAAGTAATCGAGCGACTCAGGCGTAATGCCGGTCGTGCGTCGCGCTCCGGGGAGGTACTTGAACGCTCCTCTGGCCAAGGCGCCCGGCAGGGGAAAACGCACGAGCCGCCGCCCCGTCGTCTCGCTGAAAATGCCGTAGAGTTCGTCCACGCTCGACGGGTGGGGATCGCAAAGCTGGTAGACCCGCCCGCCCGAGACATCCAATGCGCTGAGCCGGCTGATCGCGGAGACCACGAAGTCCCTCGGAACCAGGTTGACGTGGAATTCCGGGGATCGCCGACCGTTACCATGGGCGCAATCCGCGGGCAGCGGAGCAGCCAGCGGAGGGCGCCGTACGGTCCATCGTACTTCTGCGTCGCGCCGGTCTGGCTGTCGCCCACGACGATTGCCGGACGGTAGATCGTGGCCGCCAGGCTCCGTTTCATCCGGTTCTGGACCTCGACCTCGGCCAGGTATTTCGTCTCTTCGTAATAGTTGTTGAACCGCTGGCCGACGACGAGATCGTTCTCCGTAAAGCTTCCCGGATGCCGCCCGCTGACATAGCAGGTGCTGATGTAATGCAGCCGGCTGAAGCTCGAGCACCCGTCGATGAAATCGAGGACGTTGACCGTTCCTTCGACGTTGATCTTCATCCCCAAGGGGCGGGGCAGGGCGAGGTCGTAGAGCGCCGCGAAATGGTAGACCTCGCGCGTCTCGGTCCGAAGCGGACTCTCCGACTCCGCCAGTCCCAGGCCGCTCTTGGTGATGTCCCCCTCGACGAGGCGTATACGATCTTTCCACGCCGGATTCGAGCCGGCAATCTCGGCCCGCCGGCGTTCGGCAAGCGGACGATAGTGCGATTGAACAAGGCACGTCACGCTCGTCGCCGCGTCCAGACGCGACAACAGATTCGGGCAGAAAGGCGGACGCAAGAAAGCCGGGAAATCCGGTCAACACAACTGTCGGCATGGCAGCCCCGTGAATGAGATGCCGCATTGTATCGGATCAGAATCTCCGGGAAAAGTGTCTGTCCAGTTGCGTCGAGCCGCGCGGGCACAACATACTGGTCGTGCGCAGTGCCAATGGTGAAAGTGCGCAAGAATTGCCTCGCGGTCGATATTCCACGTCCCGGCGGAGGTTTCCATGCGTCAACGAGCGGTCTTTTGGCGGCAACGGCGTTGTGGGCTTCTTGTGCATTTGGCCAGGAGTCGGGGCCGGACTGGGCCAAGGCGAAGTTGGAGAAATCGTCCCGGCACGGCGAGTACGTTCAGCTCAAGCACGACGGCCGCACTCTTCAGGCGTGGGTGGTTTATCCCGAAGTCTCGCACAAGGCGACGGCCGTTGTCGTGATTCACGAGATCTTCGGACTGTCGGACTGGGCCCGGCTGGCTGCTGACGAGTTGGCCGAGGCCGGATACATCGCCATCGCCCCCGATCTCGTGGGGCCCCATCCCGGCGAGAACGTCATGCAAGCGGTCCGCAGCTTTGCCGGCGAAACAGGTGATGGCGGACTTGGATGCGGCGGCGGACTACATCAAAAGCCAACCGGCGGCCAACGGAAAAGTTGCGGTCGCCGGCTTTTGTTGGGGAGGCGGAAAATCGTTCGCCTTTGCCACGCACCGCAAGGATCTGGCAGCGGCCTTTGTCTTTTATGGCAGCCCGCCCGACGAAAAGGCGATGGCCAAAATCGCGTGCCCGGTCTACGGCTTCTACGCGCGAGAACGATGCCGCGCATCACCGCCACGGTCCCGGAAACCGAAAAGCTGATGAAGCAGGCGGCAAAGCAGTACGACGTCGTGATCTATCCCGGCGCCGGCCACGGCTTTATGCGTGCCGGCGAAGATCCGAACGCAAAGCCCGACAATCGCAAGGCGCGCGACGAGGCCTGGAAGCGCTGGAAAGAAATCCTCGCCAAGCCCTGAAGTGCCCAATTTCTGGACAGTTTTTTGGGGTATTTTGGGGCGTCAAAAAAGGGAAAACGGACGAAGCCGTCCACCCGCTCCCTCACCGCGAGTTCGTTTACTAACCGTTAGTAAATCGGTCTTGAACGAATCGCGAGGCTCACGCATGATGAAGGGAGCAGGGGTCAGCGACGAGGGTCAGAACGACGGGCGACCGGGCGGGCGAAACGTCCGCCACTGAATTTCTGAACAAATTCCCGCCTTCCGCGCGTCTTCATCGGCGGGCGTCCCACAGTCTGGGACGCCGTCGTGGCCGGTCGTCGCCTGCAGTCTTGGACCTTCTCTGATGAAGCGACTCAAAGTCTTAGCACTCGTGCTGACGAACCTGATTTTCCTACGTTGTCCGCAACGGGCCTTTGCCGACGAGACGGCGGTTTTTGAGAAACCAGTTCGCCTCGAAGCCGACGGCAAGGTCATCGACACCGGGGACAATTCCGGACATGCCGGCCCCACCATGGCCGATGTCGACGGCGACGGCGACGGCGACCTGGTCGTCGGCGATTTTAGCGGTCAGTTCCGCGTCTGCCGCAATTTGGCGCGCACTCGGAATCACCGCGACTTGGACGGATGACCTATCTCACGGCGGGCCGGATCCCTGCAAAGGTTCCCATCTATTGCTGTATCGGCTCCAGCCCGCAGTTCGTGGATTTCGACGGGGACGGTCATCTCGATCTCATCAGCGGGTCTTACGATCCAGGAGAGTGCTACCTGTTCCGCGGCCTCGGAAAGGGCCGGTACGCCGCGAGAGAAACGATTGTCGACAAGACAAAAAAACCGCTGTTGCGAAATCCCAAGCAGCAACAGGTGCATCGAATCCTTCGGCAGTTGGCCGGCGATGGTCGATTGGGACGCGGACGGAGACCTCGATCTGCTGATCGGAAGCTTCGATGGGACGATTCGCGTCTTTTTGAATGAAGGGACACGGCAACAACCGCAATTTGCAGTCGCGAACTTCAAGGTCCAGGCCGGCGGAAAAGACTTGATGGTTCCCGGTGGACATGCGGCCCCGGTTGTCGTCGATTGGGATGGCGACGGACGCTGGGACATTCTTTGCGGTTGCGCAAAGGGATCGGTCTACTGGTACCGCAACGTCGGAACGCCGTCGGCTCCCCGCTTCGCCGCGCCGCAGACTCTCGTAGAGGAGCATCGCGGGACCGGGTACGACGAATTTCGTGACATCGACGAGGAGCCGGTGCCCGGTATCCGATCGCAAATCGCAGCCGTCGATTACGACGGCGATGGCCGGATCGATCTGCTGCTTGGCGACTTTTGTCTGACCCTGACGCCCCAGCGAGGGTTGACGGCGAAACAACGCACCGAAATGCTCGCACTCGTCAAGCAAAGGGAGGACGTCACGAACGGTCTGCGAGCGAAATTCGCAGCCTTACAAGCGGAATTCAAACGAAAATATCCGGGCGACGCGAATAACAGCAAGCAGGCGGATGCGGAGTGGACCAAGGCGTATTTTGCGATGCACGGCAGCAAGGCGTACAAAGACCTCGAAACCAGTAGGGAAACCCTCGAGATCAAACTGAAATCATTTCTCGAAACGCCTCCGAGGCAGCGATGGGTGAGCGGTCCTTCAACCTGTCATGGATACGTTTGGCTGTACCGACGGAAGCCCTTTGTCACAGGAGACGCTTCGAACCTATCCGCGTCTGCTGCACAACCCGCTGCGACGGACGCAATCGAACAACCGACCCAACGCGAGCCGGTCGTCGCTGTTGTCGCGGTCCACCCGGCGCAGGTCCAGCCTGGGGATCTCGTCCTGTTGACCGTCAACATCAAGATTGGAATCGGCTGGCACATCAACTCCGTCGCCGATTCGAGCGAACTGTCGATTCCGACTCGTTTCGATTTGAAACTGCCTGAAGCGATGACGACGGACGGCGCGTGGGATGCGCCGAAACCAGATATCGGACTCGTAAAGTCCGGCCCAACGTATTCCGGAGCGGTCAGATTCTCTCGTCCGTTGAGGGTTCGCGCAGACGCGGCCGCCGGAAAGGTCGAGATTCAGTGCAAAGTCACCTACCAGGCATGCGACGAGAGCCGCTGCCTGCCTCCGACGAAGACAACGCTTCGTGTGCCGCTGGAAATCAAAGCGCCGAAGCAGGCGTCGAGCGTTCGCCAGTGCCAGATGCCATTGCCGAACGGCCTCGGTCCAGCAGTCCTCTTACGTCATGCGATTCGAGGCGGCCGGCCTGTTTGCGCACTACAAGAAACACTGTTGAGCGAAGTCCGTCTGCACGATCGGCTCGCAGTCCTGCAAGTTGACGCGTTCAAGCGCACGCCCGAGTGCAATCTCATCAGCCCGGTCTGATTAATGCGGTTGAGTCAAATGCCAACACCCGTGCGCTGCACGGACGCTGCATCCGGCGGTCTCAATTGTCATTTCATGTCGTCGCTTGACGCGGATTTACAACGCGTGATCGTCGCCTGGAATAGTTTGAGCGAACCAATAACAAGAGCAATTCGCACGCTCATCGACTCGCAGAGTTGCTAGATGGAGCCCGCCCGCTTGTCACACCGCCATCGGCGTCACCACGGGCAAATCGAGGCCGTAGGCGACGTATTTGATCGGGTTGAAGCGGGCGGGGCTGCTGGCGAGCTCGAGGCAGAAGTCGCGCTGCGACTCGAACCATTTTTCGATCTCGTCATTGAAGAACTGCGCATAGTGACCCGGGTCGCTCAAGTCTTTGGAGAGAGCCTGACTTCCGCTGTGATTGGCGCGCATCAGGTGGAATCCGCGTTCGGAACGGTACATGTTGGCCGCCAGGATCGCGCAGAACTCCTCGAAATCATCCATGTGCGCGTCTTCGGTCACGTTCGTCCGCAAGAACTTGCCGTGGATCATCCGCATGGCATGCACCATTTCATGAAACAGCACCTCGCCCGCTCCGTCGCCGGGCGCGATGAAGCCCCGATTTTTCGCCAGTTGCCGAAAAATCGCCGGATGATATTTCACCGTGGCGGGGGTCCCCGCGCCGTGCCAAAACCAGTCGGCAGCTTCAGCGTGCCGTATCCGGGAATAGCCAACTCGCCCATGACGGGATAACCCTTCGTGAAGGCGCCGTCCCAGTCATCGGGCGACGCATAGGCGTTGACCGGGCCGAATTTTGTCTCTTGAGAAGGGACATAGGGGATGATGAGCAGGCGCCGCGTTGCGCAGGTTTATGTATCTCAGCAGCGTGCGCCCGAGTGCGTCGTAAGAATCAGGTCCAAGATCTTTTGCACTTCGCGCCGATAGGCGATGGGATCTTCGAGAATGAAGATGTTCTTTTGATACTGGTAGACATTGGCCATCGCCAGGCACCTCCAGGGTGATCCAAAGCAGTGGGCACGGCACCCACCAATATAGGGAGCAGACGGACCGCTACGCTCCGAACCGCCTCGGCCTGAAGTCGCTCAGCGTGTTCACCAGGTCGTTCAATTGACGTCCCGAGTAATAGCCGTGCGTGTATTCGAGCCCCACGGCAGCCGAATCGTCCAGGAGACCCTATTCTACCAGATTCTACCAGCTTGTCGACTGCGACGTCGGGAAGCTTGGACCAAGCTCGCCCCGATCAAATCATCCGGGAACGCCGTGTGCCGTCCGCAAATGTCGGGCAACGCATCAATGAATTCTGTTTCTCCCCCGTCCACATTCTTACCCCCCATTACCGTTCTCTGTCTAATCGGCGGATTTAATCGTCACGCCTGACCAACACAAAACGGGGACACTACCCCGCCACGCAGTGTGGTAGAATGCGGACGGCTCAAACGGGGTTGAAGATGGCCGAGAATCCGGACGGGGAGCGCTGGGGGCGGGAGCGCGCTCTCTGCATCGCGGTGTCGCTGGTCGTCGTGCTTGGCGTGTTGACGTTCATTCATAGCCGCACAATGAACGTCGCCGATCCGTGGTACGCTCACCTCGTCGCGGTAATCAGCGATTTTGGTTCGGTCGTTGTGACGGTTGCTATCACGGCCGCGCTATCGTGGGTGCTGATCCCAGCGTTGCGTTGCTGATCCGGCAACACAACCCGCGTGCCGGTCGTGTCCCCGTTTTGTGTTGGTGAAAGGCACGTCATTGTTGCCTCCGAATCAAACGCCAGTCGACAAGAGCAAACAATGCCAAAAAAGAGAATGGAGCGCCGAAAATAATGAGCAAGGAGCCAAGGAGAAAAAGAGCCATCCTGATTTCAAAATTCTCGGCGTCAGACAGCATTAGACGGACGCACAAGGCAGCGATGCCGCTAATGCCGCAAGTGGCGGCAATGATTAGGCAGAAAACAAACCACCGCTTCGCCTTGTCGACTTCCGAGCCGTCCGGCTTGTCGCTCATCGGCTAGGCCCCGTCTTGTGTTGGTGAAATCAAGATCAGCCTGCCATTGCAAAGAGAATGACAGTTTTCGCGCGAGGCGTCAGCGGCAGCTTCTTCCTGGCGATTGGAGCGCAGCCCGGCTGGATAATGCTTTCGACGTTGTGGGCGACCAGCCGCGCATCGACGTTAAGGTTCTTCAAGACGTTGGCCGCGACCCCCGATCCGTCTTTGACGAGTCCAAGCAAGATGTGCTCGGTCCCGATGTATTCGTGGCTGAAGCGCTGCGCTTCCTGCTCGGCGAGCTGCATCACGACCCGGGCTGGATCGGAGAATTGCTCGTACATCCGGCATCCCCCGTTTGAGCCGCCCGTATTCCTACTTACTCATGGGGCGGCTTTTGATCTTTGGATTTGGCGGCAGCGTAGAGCCAGATGGTGCCGGTGCTGCCGACGAGTAAGTCTTCACGCTGCGAATCTTTCCGCGGCAGGGCAAGGATTGAGCAGCAATTGTCGGCGATGACCTCCTGATAGACGAGCTTCTGGTCATGGCTGAACACAGACAGCACCGACGCATGCGAAAGCCAGTAATCGACAATGACGGCGAGAAACTCCGGCTCGCTGCTCTTCAAACGAACCGCCGTCCCATGGATTTCGTCCGGCGATTTCGCCGATGTGGGAAGCTCGAACTCTGCGACTGTCTTCCCAGCGAAGTCGGATAACAGCACTTGCCCTTTACGGGCAAGCAGAAGCTTGGGACTGCTCTTCGCGTCCGGCCAACGGCACACCGAGAAATGCGAGCAATAAATGTCAGCGCCAAATTGGCGCATGACGGCTCCGTTTGCGTCGCGGATCGTGAATTGCCCGCCGCTACTCGTATGGATGATCCTTCCAATGCCGTCCCCCTGGGCATCGACGATCTCGACGTGCCAGACGTTCCCGTCCGGTTGCTGCCACATGACCTGAGCATTCTTGTTCAGGCGCCGAATGCCTCCATCGCCGTTAAACCCGACAACGAAGCTCGCAGCATCGTCTCGGCCCAGCTTGCCGGCGGTCATGTCGTCGACTCCCGGCGTGCCGCCATACGTCCAAAGCGTGCGGCCGTCCCTTCCATACAGTGAAGCGGTACTCCACCCCCGCCCACCACGATTCAGAAACGCCCAGTCGCCATGGCCGTCCAAGTCGACGAACTGGACGTGGGTCGGAATGAGCGGGAGGTCGAAGAAAGCCACCTTTCCAGTCGCCCGTGCGAACTTGACACGCGAAAGGACCGCGTTATCTGGCTTGAGGAAAGCCGCTCCCTGCAGCCCCGCTACGCCGAGCGCGGCACCGGGGATCGGGTCGCGGATGATGTCGGTGACGTTACCGAGCGGCGGATCGGTCAAAAACACCGACTTGTCCAAAAACTCTTTGCCGACGCCGACAGATGGATGTTGCAGTTCGGATGGTGCAAAAAAGCGCCCGAAATCCCAGGCAAACGCTAGGACGGCCAGGCCAGCCACTAAAAGGACGCCACAACCAATATCGAAAGCCTGTCCTGCACGCCGCTTCTGGCCGAGCCAGCCCCCGACAAGTCCAAGGAACGCGTTGAAAGCGAGCCCGAACACCAGGCTGACCACCCACAATCCAATCCCGACAGCCGGCCCCTTCACGATCGCGACAATCACTCCGATGGCAACTGCGATCATCCAAACTGACAGGCCAGCCAGGACGCACCAGCCGCGCGTTGCGGCGAGCAAGCCGAACCCGTAGGCAGTCAGCAACGGCAGTAGCAACCCCAGCAGCCGACTCATTGCAAGAAGCGAGAAGTCCCGCGGTTTCAGAGCCGTCGGATCCGGCGCCAACAGCTTTTCTCCGATCAACACCGCCCCCTGAATGCACAACATGCAGCACAGGAAAATGATTCTGCGTCGCCTGAGTTGACGATTTTCCTCGGGCATGAGTTCGTAGATTCCTCCTTTCTCCGCTGCGCTGAAGGTGATCTCCCGGCCGAAGACCTGGCCGCTCAGCTCCGAGAGCAGCGCCTTCGCTTGCGCGTAAGAAATCGGCTTCTCGCACAGCTGGTCGACCGCTTTTTTCAACGCACCCGGGTCCGCCGAAGATTCGAGGCAAATCGAGTGCTCTTCGGCGACTTCCCAGCCTTCCGAAGGGAGATCGTTCCCCAGGCTGACGCGGTATTTACCGCCCTTCTTGAGCACGAAGGCGGAAATCCAGATGGCTTTGCCGGGTGTTTCCGGATCTTGATCCATTATTTCCACACCGTCAGATCGTTCGCGCCGCGAGGAGTGCGGCGTGGGCGCCTGACATGATCATCAATCGGAACTGGTTCGTCGAGGGAATGCCCAGGCAAGGGAACTGTGCGGGTTTGAAAAGCGAATTTCGCGGGTTCGCACGGGAGTCCGGCGGAATCCGAAGCGGAAGAGAAGTGCTTGACGCCATCCACTCTTCGACGCAAGATGGGCATCGGAGGGCGGAACGATGCAACCGGCGAAAGACGATGAAGACGATCAGAAACCGCTGAACCTTCAACCGTGCCCGGATTGCGACGTCATGATCAGCCGCAAGGCGTTCATCTGCCCGCACTGCGGGCGATCAATTCGATCGAACGAACTTTGGATTCTCGCGCACATCATCGTTTTCGTCCTCTATCTCGCAGTGGCTGCCGTCGCCCTCATCCTTGCTGTGGTGGCGCGCCCCCGTGCAACCGGCCGCGGCCCAGCCTCACGCGGCGGCTGCGGCCCGATGACCAAAGTAATCGCCCAGTGTCCAACGCGGCTGACGAACGCCTTTCAGCAAGAAATGGGAGAACCACGAACTGATGTTCGCGCGAGCCCACGGGCGTCTAATCTTGCCGCTTCTCTACTAAAATAGAAAAGGCCCTCATACGTCATCGCGTCGGCACTAATTATTGCCTGGAGAAAATGTCAACTGCGGTGCAGACGTGCCACCGTCGCAACAGGAGTAGCTCCAAGAGGCGCGTCGGCTTCCGTCTGGCGGATCAGCCATTAAGAGGGGACCACCAAATACACCGTTTGCCCTCCGTAGATATAGGGCTGGTAGTACACGCCATCGCACAAATCATAGGTAATGCCGTTCCCGAGGACCGTTTGGCAGCCGTCCGGCAGGCTGTCATAGATGTAATACTGCGCGCCGCCGAGCACGATGGGGCGGTATCCGGGACGAAAGTGCCTGGCATAGTCGCCTCGGTAAGGATTGCGGAAGCCCCCACCCGCATTGCGTGGCCGCACGGCCGGGCCAACGGGGTCACGGCCTATCATGCCGCCATAATGGATCGACCCTGTGCGAGCAACTGCGCGGGGAGCGGCCCGGGGAGCGGCCCGGGGAGCTGCGGGGAGCGGCGCGGACGCCGCCAGCACGGCCGCGTCCACGCTGGGCGCTAATCGGGGCCGTCGCCCACATCAACGCGGCCAGACCCAGGATGACAGTGCCGGTCCAAAAAAAGATACGCCTCATGATCGCTTTTCCTTTTATCACCGCAAGAAGAACCCGAAATTGAGCGGTCGGTGCAACTGCACACGGACCCGGCGCCTCACAACACGCCCACCGCCGCCGCGCCCAATGTCATCCGACGTGGGACACTTCTTTTACTTTTTACTCTGTTTCTCCCGAACGTGAAATTGTTCGTCCTCGTTGGGACAAGTTCACTTGCCCGGTCACTTGCCCGGTCACTTGCCCGGTCACTTGCCCGGTCACTTGCCCTCCGGATTCTTCGCCGGTTTAGGCTCGGCGTGCCGGTTCAGGAAATCGACCTTCCGCACGCCGGCCGGGGGTTGGAACTGAAACATCTCGTCGCTCAACTTGGGGTTGACGTCCCAGCGGTGCATGAGGGCGGTGTATTGCGGCTGGTCTGCCTGCTGCTTGAACGTGATCACGAGTTTACGCGGAAGCGGTTGGTCGCCCGCGTCGATCCAGATTTGCCAGTCCAGATTCTTCTGCCGGAACGCGAGGTGATGGCACTTTACCTTGCCCACGTAATGCAGGCCGATATACGCGCCGCTCTCGCACGTTTTCCGTGAGTATCTTGTAGGGGTCGGCAAACAGGAAGTCGGCCAGGGGCTGGTCTGTCCCGAATCGCTCGTGCAGATCGTCGAGCATGGCATCGATGGTGTCAGGCACTTTCTCGACGGCGTACGTCTTTTGGCGGCGGTCGAAGACGGTGACCGTCTTGCCGTCGTAGTAAAATCGGGAGTTGACCGTGTCTCCCTCGGTCTCGCCGAACGCCTTGTCGGGCCGACTCACGGACATCTGGCGCTGGTTGCTGAGCTGCAATTTCTGACCGTCGTCCTGCGCCTCGTCGAAGAATTCCTCGACCTGGAACGAATAGGTGTGGAGGCCCGCCAGATAGCTCGACATGGCCTTTAGGTATTGGTCCGCCTTGGGCTCGATCTTGGGGGCCTCTTGCTGCGAGCTGCCTGCGAAGGCGATGCTCCCGAGCGCGGCCACGACCGCCAATCCGACTGTCGCCATCCGCCTTCTCATAATCGAAGTCTCCGTCATCTGCGTGAAACACAGCCGCCGCGACATCCGGACACGCACCGACGCGCGGAGCTGTCAGTTACTCGTGCTGTCGCACTTCCTTGTCGCGTCGATAGTCTCTCTTTTCCCGATGATTTCCGCCAGGGACCGCGACACCTGGATGGGATGCGCCTCTAAATGTTGCCGTTGGTCCGCCACCGGGCGCGTCGCCCCAGTTTCTGCTGGGAGGCCGGGCGGGAATCACCCCCACAAGCATCAGAATCAAGATCACAACGAGGATCGTCCAAAGCATTGCAGTTCTTCGTTCGGAAAAAATCCGGACGCAAAAGCGGTTTCCCGCGATGAACTTCGACCAGCTTTTGAGGAAGCGATAAACCCAGTCCCGACCGGTCTGGCGCACTCGATCAAGTTTCCGCTTTCGTCCGCAATGGTGATGCGGTGGAATGCGGACTCTGCCGGGCGATCACACGCTTTCGCGGCCGCGTCTTGGCCTCGCGGCGTTGATACGAGGGGAAGGCGGACGACAAACTCGCTTCCGCGGCCCCGCCCAGGGCTGGAGGCGCTCACGCTACCCCCGTGCATCTCCACCAATTTCCGAACCAGCGCCAAGCCGATGCCGAGACCACCCTGCGAGTGATGAAGCGTGCGCTCCGCCTGCCAGAAGCAGTCGAAAACATGCGGGAGCATCTCCCGATCGATGCCGATCCCGGTATCCCGAACCCGCAACACGACATCGCCCCCTCGGGCCTCGGCCGTCAGCCAGATCCGGCCGCCCGGCTCCATATACTTGGCCGCATTGTTCAGGAGGTTCGTCAGCACCTGCTCCAGCCGGCCTGGATCAGCGTTCACGGAGACGGGCTCCCGCGGGAGGGTGACTTCAAGCCGGTGACCATGCTCCTCGATGGAGGAGCGTACCGTCTCGACCGCTCGGGCCATGCTTTGCGCCAGATCCAGCGGCTCCTTGTGCAATTGGATCTTGCCATGTTCGATGCGGGAGACCTCCAGCAGACCATCAACCAGGCGGCCGATGCATTGGGTTTGCCGTTCCATCAAGCCCCGGACACACTCCCGCATCGCGGCATCCTCCCCCTGGAGGGCAAGCACCTGAAGAGCGTTACAGATCGCGGCCAAAGGGGTGCGCAGACTCATGCCCCAACTCGGCGAGGAACTCGTGCATGTGCCGGCTGGTTTCGCAGAGTGCTCGATCGGGCTGGGTGTTCCCGATCGTGCCCTGACCTTCCTCGCGTCTGCGTAGAATTGGGCTCGGCATTGAAGGCCTCTTTCCCAAAAAGCGTGTTTTGTCTCATGAACAGACGACGCGCTTGCCCGCAGAGCCAAGCTCTTGCCTTGAGGGACAAAAAAAGCCGACGTGGTTAAACACCCTGAGGTATTCGACCACGTCGGCTTACTCGTTAACGGGCCTCCCAGCGCGGCTGGGTTGCCCTTTATCTAGTCATCCGGCGCTATCGTGCGAGGCCGGACGCTTCGTCTGGCCGCACGTGCGCTTGATCCTATCACAGGAATCATGGAAACTCAAGAGGACGCGGATTCGTCTTCTGGCACTGTCGTTGGGTCACCTGACAATTGGCGGTGCTTTTGTCCCCCCGTCTTGCCCGAGGCGAATCTCTGTGTGGTCCTCCGAACAGGAATTGGACGCGTTGGAGGATTCTATGAAGACGCAGGGAGAGATCGAAGCCGCCATCTGCGAGGGGATCACTCGTTTCGAGCAGGATCACATGGGCCGCGGCCCCAAGAACATTCATGCCCACTTGCTCGGAGATCTCATCGTCGTCCGCCTCGAGGGCGTGTTGACCGCGGCCGAAAAGCACTTGGTCAAGTCGCTTCCGTCCGCGAAAGGGAGGGACCTGCTCAAAGAAGTGCGGTCCCATTTGATCGAAACGGCGCGCCCCCTCATCGAGGCGATGGTCGAGAACGTCACCGGCATCAAGGTGGTGAGCTTGCACCATGACATCAGCACCACAACCGGCGAAGAAGTCATGGTCTTTACGCTCGCCCAGCCGTGCCTCTTCCGCGAAACAAAGACGAATCCGGCTGGTTGAACCGGGATTAACGGCGTTAGGCCGCGCGCACACCGCCATTTCGTGCTGGTCGCACTTCCTCGTCGCGCCGAAAGTCGCTCTTTTCCCGACGATTTCCGCCGCGGGACCGCTACACTCTGGCTTGAAGCGCTCTCGGAACGGAGCGATGAAGACGCCGCCTGAAGGCGGAACGACGAACAGAGCGGCGGAGCGCTCGGGTCGACGTCGGCGGCGAGCAGCCGCGATTACGGGGTGCGCTGGGAGACGGCCGGCGCGTCGGTGCGGCTCTTTGAAGGCTCGACTCGCTTCGCCTTCGACCGGAAGCGGGAGTCGTCTTCCAACGCCTGGCGCGCCGGCTCATCGAAGTGCATGGCGTCCGAGACCGTCGCCCGCGGATTGACGATCACGTTGTCTCCGACGGCCAAGCCGCTCTTGATCTCGATCACCTTGTCGTCGGTCGTTCCAATCGTGACCAGCCGCTTGTGCGGGCCGTCCGGCTCCTTGACCCAGGCGTAATATTGTCCTGTTGCTGGACCACGGCGGTCACCGGGACGGTGCAGACGTCGTGCAGGTCGGCCAGCAGGATCTCGACCTGCGCCGTCATGCCGGGCCGCAATCCGCTCAGGTCCCCTTCGATCGAGATATAGACGGAGTAGTTTTTCGTCGGCGTCGAGTAACGCGGAGGGGGGGCCGGCCGGCTGGCGATCGATTTGACGTGCCCTTTCCACGTGCGGTCCAGGATCTCGATGTGGGCCGGCATTCCCGGACGGATGTGCGGCACGCGCGACTCATGGACCGTCGTCTCGACCTGCATGTTGTTGAGATCGGGGAGCCGAATGATCGTCTGCCGTTCGCGAATCATGGCCCCTTCATCGATCTGCGGCGCGTCGGAGCTTGACCGCCGGTCCGGATCGTTCGCGTAGACCACCATGCCGCGCTGCGGCGCCTTGATGACGCAGAACTTCAGTTGCTGCTGGATGCGTTCGAGCTTGGTCTTCTCCAGGTTGACGGAGGCCAGTTCGGCGTGGCGGCGGGCATCGGCCGCGTCGCGGACCGACTCCAATTGCTTGACCGTCTTGGGCCGGGTGAACTCTTCGAGCACCTTTTTGGCCAGAATTGCCGCATCCAGGTCGAGCTGCCCGTGCTCGACCGAGAACCTGTCGGCCTCGAGCTGCAACGCGGTGACGAACCCCTTGCGGTACATCCGTTCGGTATGGCTCACGACGTTCTTGTCCGTGTCGAGGTTCTGCTGCGCGACGACGATTTGTTCCTGGGCCGCCTGCAGGTCTTTGTGGTAGCTTCCCTCCAGGTACTCGCGAACGGCGATCTCGGCCGCCTGGTAGTCTTGCTCGGCCTGGATTTGGGTGGCGACAGCCCGCTCGTAGAGGATCTTTTCGGCATCGAGCGCCTGATCGAAGCTCGACCGGTCCAGCTGCACCAACTCCATGCCGGCCGTCACCTGCGTGCCGTCGGGAACGATCGAGATGATCCGGGCGCCGCCGGCGACCTGGCACTTCAATTCGGCGTTGTTCGCGCTGGCGAGATTTCCTTCGGACGAGATGGAGACCATCAAATGGCCGCGCTCGACGCGCTGCGTCTCCATGCCGTCACGGCCGGCCGAAAAACGCAGCAGGAACCATCGGGCGGCCAGGCCGGAAGCCAGCAGGATCGCCAGGCTGATACCGCCGAAGAGCCACAAGGACTTCCGGCCGGAAAGACGCGCCGCGCCGTTGGAGCGGCCGGAAGGGGCTGCACGTCGGAAAAAGCGGGCCTTCAAAGTCATCGCCATCAAAAGTTCGCCTAGCTGAATGCACCGGCCGTCAAAGCGTTTGTTCGTCGTTCCTCCGGCTCCCGGCGAACGTCTTCCGTTCCGTGCGGGCGGCAGCCGGCCTTGGGAAGCCGGACTTCGAATTTCGTTCCGCGGTCGAGGATGGCTGGAGACGGAGATTTGTCCGCCGTGGGCCACCACGATCGACTTGCAGATGGCCAGCCCCAGTCCCGACGCCGCCGTCCTTCCGCGATCGGGCGTTGTCGACTCGATAAAACCGCTCGAAGATGTGTGCCAGGTGTTCCGGCGGAATTCCGATTCCCGTGTCGGAGACGATGAGCATCACGTCGACCGGCGAGGACTGGATGGAAACCATCACCTGTCCCTGATCGTGATTATAACGGATGGCGTTCGTCAAGAGATTCGTGACGACTTGGGCAATCCGGTCCGGGTCGCCCGTCGCGGCGGCCGGGGAGAGATCCGCCTGGATCGCGATCCGACGTTGAGCCGCCAAGGGACGCACCAGGGCGACGCAATCGCCGACCGTGCGGGCCAGGTCGAACGGACGGCTATCGAGCGTGACCTCTCCGGAATCGAACCGGGCCAGCGTCAAGAGCGACTCGATCAGCGATCGCATCCGCAAGGCCGAGCGGCGGCACGTCTCGATCGTTTCGCGGAGTTCTTCGGCCGGCCGCTGCTTGTCGAGGGCCAGCTCGCTGTGCGAGAGGATCACCGCGACGGGGGTCCGCAGCTCGTGCGAGGCGTCCGCCGTGAACCGGACCTGCTGGGCGAAGGCCGACTCGATCCGGTCGAACATCTGGTTGAGCGTTCGCGCCAGGCCGGTGAGCTCCGTTTCCGTCCCCGTGACGTCGATCCGCCGCGAGAGATTCGAGAGGGAAATCTCCGCCGCCGTCGCGCTGATCGCCTCGATCGGCCGGATCGCCCGCCGCGAGAACCAGTGTCCGCCGAGCAATCCGCCCGCCAGCACGGCGATGCCCACCATGGCCACCAGCCACTCCTTTTCGTGCAGCGCGGCCACGTCACTTGTGATCGAACGGCCCACCAGGATGTTGGTTCCCCCCGCTTTGCCGCACCACCTCACGGAACTCGCCCCGTTGACGGGGGGGGGCAGGGGGGTCAGCGGCGACGGCCGGCGCCGAGCGGCAGGGAGCTGGGGCAAGACGATCTCATCCGGGGCGAACTTCGACTTGGAGACGATGCCCCCGTCGGGGTGCCACATAATGAAGTAGTACGGGTTCTCCGTCTCGTCCTCGAACAGGGACTTGAGATCTTCCGCCAACTCGGCTCGACGCTCCGATCGGCGTCCCCGCCCTGGTCCCTCGCGGAACGCGTCGGGCCCGGAGTTTGCCTCCGCATTGGCGGCCGGCTGGGAGCTCGTCTCTCGCTGTGTCTCCCCTTCGGTTTCTCGCGGAGCGGTTTTCTTTTCACGCCGCGGTTTGCCGGAGCCCTGCGCCGGATCGCGCGGCCGAAAACGTTCCGCCCAGGGGGGACGGCGCGCCGGGACCCTGCTGCGACTGGACGTCTTTCTGCAGTTGGGCGAAGGCCTGCTGCGCGTCGGCCAACTTGCCGGAATTCAGGGCCGTGGCGAGATTCTGATATATCGGCGCCGACCGGGCCGCCGGCGACCCGGCCGCGGGCCGTTCGGGGGCACGACGGGCCGCAGGCTGGCCCCGACCCGGAACGCCACTGCGACTCAGGTCTTCGTCGATCCGATTGAACTCGGTGAGACGCAGCAGGTGAAACGACCACAAAGCCGAAGGCGACGAGCGACCGTGGCCAGGATGGCCGCGTGCCACATCTGCAGGGTCCAGCGGATGGAACGGAACATAAAACGAGGCGTCCTGTCGCTCAGTTGCGGACGAGGTAGCCGTGGCCCCGCCGCGTCGTGATGAAGTCGCGGCCCAGTTTTTTTCGGACGTTGGAGACGTGGACTTCGACGAGGTTCGACAGGCTGTCGTCGTCCTCGCCGAAGAGGTGTTCGTAAATCATTGTCCGCGTGACGAGCCGCCCGGCGTGCAGGGCCAGCAGCTCGACCAGCGCGTATTCGCGGGCGGTCAGCTCGACCTCGGCTCCCTCGCGGGAGACCGACCGCGAACGCGTGTCGATCACCACGCCCTTGACTTCGATTACCGGATGCGACTTGCCCGCCGCTCGGCGGATGAGCGCCCGCAGCCGGGCCCGCAATTCGGTGAGCTCGAACGGCTTGACGAGGTAATCGTCGGCCCCGCCGTCCAGCCCGCGAACGCGATCGGAGACGCGGTCTTTCGCGGTCAGCATCAGGACGGGGACCGCTTTCATGCGTCTCAACCGTTCCAAAAGCGTCCAGCCGTCGAGCTTGGGCAGCATGATATCCAGGACAATTGCATCGTAATCCCAACTGGTGGCCTTGAACAACCCCTCGTCGCCGTCTTCGGCCGTGTCGACGGCGTAACCCTCTTCGCGCAGCGTGCAGGCCACGACGAACAGCAAGTCGGGATCGTCCTCGATGACCAGGATTCTCATCGCGTCGATTATCGTGACAAATGAATAAGTAAAACAGCCCGGCCGCAAGGGGAAGCGGCCGGGCTGCTAAGACGACCGGTTCGTCAGCGACGATTCAAACTCATGGAGACGGCGTGCCGCGAACAAAGCCGCCCCCACCCGTCCTCACGTCGCCGACGTCCCGGCCTTGGGTTCCTTCATCCGCTCCAACGCGGCGGCTTTCACCGCCGGTTTGGAATTCCCCTTCAATTCCGGCTTCGCTTCGGCTTTCGACTCGGATTTCGCCGGGGTCTTTGGGCTCAGGCGTCACCTCGGCTTTCGACTCCGTTTTCGGTTTTGGTTTTTCCTTTGCTGGCTTAACAGCCGGTTTTGCCGGCTTGTTTCCCTTCATGGTCCTTATGGGCTTTGTGGGCTTTCTCGCTGGTGCTCGGCCCGCATTCTCCTCGAACCGCTGTTTCATGTAGGCCTTCAGCTCATCTTTCGTGACGGCGTTGTGATGATTCGTCGTCGGCCTTGGAAAGACGGCTCCAGACGAAGTTCGCCACTTCGTCCTTGGTCAACTTTCCGTCCTTGTTCGTGTCGGCCTGCGAGAACAGGAAGTCGACTGGCGATTGTCCGTTCATGACGTGCCGCATCCAAAACGGACCGGGACCGACGCCGTGCGAGCCCATCGGACCGCCGTGCTCGCGTCCCTCGTGGAAAGCGCGGTGGAAGGCGAACCCGCCGCGATGCCCAAAGCCGCCGCGATGCTGTCCGCCAAAACCGCCCCAGGCGAAACCGTGTCCGCCGAAACCGTGGTGATGGGCGAAGCCGTGTCCGCGATGGTGCCCGAATCCGTGCCCGCGGTGGTGTGCGAATCCGTGTCCGAATCCGTGTCCGCCGTGATGGGCCCAACCGAACGCACCGCGATGGCCTCGGCCATGGTGAGCCCAGCCGTGCCCGCCGTGATGCCGGTGTCCACCCCGGTGGCCACCCCTCCGTCCGTCATGACGCGCCCAACCGAATTCGCCGTGATGTCCATGACCACCGTGACGCGCCCAACCACGGCCGCCATCTTGACCCCTGCCATGGTGATGACGGTGATGATGGTGGTGGTGGTGACCCGCCCAGGCGTAACCGCCGCGATGACCGTGCCCGTATCCTCGGTGGTGCCCGCCCTGGCGATGATGTCCCTCATGGCCGCCCCAATGAGCCTGGTACTCGCCTTGCGATTGAGTGTGCCGAGCCCATTCGTGCCCGCCGTCGCGGTGGCCCCGATCGCCTTCTTCGTGGCGCATTCCTGCGCTCTTCGTCATGGCCGCGCCGCCACGCTCGGCATGCTCTCGCCGTCCGTGCTCGCCGCGTTCGTCGTCGCCGCGCTCGGCAACTTCGTCCCGATCCGCCGTCGCCGCGCCGGCCACGGTGCGCCCGCGGTCCGTCATCGGCTTGCTCGCGATCCGCGTCGCGGTCGCGTCTGCGTGGTCCGTCGTCCCGCCAATCGCCTTCGTCCCTGCCGCGACGGACGTCATTTCGGTCGTCGCCACGGTTGTACGTCAATTCGTCCGCTCGGGCCTCGTTGCACTTGCGGCGCTCGCCAGTCCATATGGGTCGCGAACTGCACCAAAGTGGCAGCCGCAATCCCACCCAGAAACATCAACACATTGTTTCGCATTCGATCATTCCTTCGCCTGACCTCACGACGTTCTTTCAATTGCGGCTAGGTGTAACCTTAGCAGTGCTACCTTAACTGAACGTGAAGCCGCGTAACGTTTTTGGAGTTTCCGCGCGGGACAGGCCGAAGTGTGAAGCGAGGCTGAAGTTTTTGGGCAATCCAGGGCCGCCAGACGGAGATTTTGATCCGCGGGCCTTGCCGCTGCGTTGACCCAGAGTTCCGCTTTGCGTGCGAACCGTATAATGTCTGTACAGTTCTTCCGTAGTCGTCGAACGGTGGGAGGAAACCGTTTTCCAGCCGTTTGCTGGTCCGCCTGTGGACTTGGCCGGCGGCGTTGAAGATCCAACCTTTGAGGCAACTCATGACCAACGCGTTGCAATCATGCCCGCTCTCTGCCGCGACAAGCGTGCGTCTGTGGCTCGGTGGCTTTGGCTACCGATGGTTTTCAGCCTGTGGATGGGGTCGTCGGCCCATGCCTTGGCACCCGAGGTCAGGGATCGCGGCGGATTCTTTTCGGCCACGGCGATCGAGAAGGCCAATCGGGAGATCGTTGAGATCGAACGCAGGTTCCATAGAGACCTGTTGATCGAGACTTTCCCCACCGTCCCGGCGGACAAGGTCGAGCAGGTGAAAAAAATGGACCCGCGGGCCCGCGGTCAATTCTTTCACACTTGGGCGCTCGAGCGGGCTCGGAAAGAGGCCGTTAACGGTGTCTATGTGATCATCACGAAGGAACCCCCGCATATCCAGGCCCTCGTCGGCAACGAGACACAACGCCGCGCGTTCACGCTGCATGACCGCGACCGCCTGGCGGACGGCCTCACCGCGGCGTTCAATCGAAAAGACTACGACGGGGGCCTGCTCGAAGCCGTCGGCTTTGTGCAGAAGACGATGGCCGAAAACCTCGGCGCCAAGACCCGACCAAGCGGCATCATCGGAGCGCCGCTGGCCCATGGGGATGTCAACCGCATCGCTCCGCTCGGAGGAGGAGGAATGGGAGGAGGAATGGGTTGGGTGATATGGCTCATCGTGATTGTGATCGGCGTGTGGATCTTCTTCGCCCTGTTGCGAGGGATCGGCCGCGCGTTTGGGGGCGGGGGCGGAATGCCGCGGGGTGGCATGCCCGGTGGTGGTATGCCGGGTGGTGGCATGCCGGGGGGCGGCGGCTATGGATACGGTGCGGGAGGAGGCGGAGGCGGAGGCTTTATGAGCGGAATGCTCGGCGGGCTGTTCGGCGCGGCGGCCGGGAACTGGCTGTACGATTCCTTCCGCGGAGGCGGTGGGGGTCGCTCTCTCGACGGAATGCGGGGCTCTTCCGGGGATGATTCCTCCGGGGGAGTCGATCAAGACTATTCAGACACCGGCCGCGACTTCGGCGACTCCTCTCAGGCCGACAGCGGCGGCGGAGATTCTGGCGGCGGTGGAGATTTCGGGGGCGGTGACTCCGGGGGCGGTGATTTCGGCGGGGGCGGTGATTTTGGTGGAGGAGGAGACTTCGGCGGCGACACGGGGGGCGGCGGCGATTTCTAGTGCTAGGAGCACTTCCTTGTCGCGTCGAAAGTCCCTCTTTTCACGACGATTTCCGCCGCGGGACCGCTACACTCTGGCTTCACCCGCTCTCGTGCGACGAGCACGTCGGCGACGCGATGAAAGTCTCGTATTGACCGACGGTTTCCCGACGGGACCGCGACGTCGGGACGGGAATCGCTCGAATCAATACGCCTTCTGTTCCAACTTGGGAACAACGGCGAGGCTGTTCGCCGCGCTCACCGATGGCTGTTGGGTCTCGGGCCCCCACTCGCAATCGTCGTAATCGTAATACGGGCAGCGCGGATTGGAGTAGGGATATTCAAAGCAGTACAAGCGGGGGTGGACCACGTACCAGTTGATCCCTTCCAGACTCATGTCCACGTTATACGGAGAGCAGCCCACAGCCGCTGTCAGCACGGTCATCAAGAAGAGATAGCCGCCGAATCGTCTCATCGCCTTTCCCCCCGGTGGCGAGCGTCGTGTCAACTCTCCGCTCGCGGTCGATCCGTTTCGCGCGCGAAGCGAACCAACTCTTAGCAGCCCCGGCTCCGCCGACTTACTGTTTGCGGCAGGACTCGAAGGGCGGCAAGGTTTGGCCTCGTAAACAGCATCGGCAGATCAATCGGTACAATCCAACGCCTCGGTTCTGCGCCGTTCAGAGTGCCCAGTCTTGTCAAACCATCGGCTGGCAACCAAGATCGGGCCAAGTAACATCCCTTGAATCCCGTTTTCCGCGGGGCCTGGCCAAAAAACCGGTGCCGTCTGGAACGACTCTTGCGTATACCTTTCGATGGCCGAAGCAGGCAGCGAGCCGGCCGCTTCAGCGAGAACATGTGCCCCCCAAGCGGCGACTCCAGCGGCTCTGAAGGTTTGTCCCATGATTAAGCCCACCGAAGACTTTGGCCAGGAACTGCCGGTGCCGGAGGGAAAGACCATCGGCTTTGTCGACACCGAAACCCAGTTCAATGCCATTACCCGAGCGCTCAACGACGCCGGTTATCCCGATTCAAAAATCACGGCACTTCACGGCCCGGGCGGTGTGGAAATGCTCGAACGCCTGCGAGACGTCGCCTTCTTCGGCGACTGGGAACGGGCCGTGGCAGACAAAGGCATCCAGGAACTGCAACACGGCCACTATTCGTTTACCGTCGCCGTGAAAGACCGCGACGAAGCTGTCCGCGTTTCAGACATCGCCGAACCGTACGGCGGCCACAGTTTTAACTACTTCGGCAAGTGGATCAACGAGCAGCTCACGAAGTGATGGCGACTTCAGAATCGCGAGCACGCGGGACGTAAAGCGGGCAAAACGGATCAGCCGGAGCTTAGCCATCCCCTGAGCGTGCAACAAAAAAGCGTCCGGCCCATGGCTCAAATGGAGTCACGCTGCTTGTGCACAACCAGGGGTGTGCAGTCCACGCCTTGGTCGTCGTTCCTCAATTTGACCGGTGTTCAACTGCGTGAACTGCTAGCGGCCTGGCGAAGCCGGAACTTCGAGATCCAAGCTGCTGTCGCTGGCAGACCAGGAGATCTTCAGCGGCGTGGTGTCTGCTCGAGCGTATTCTTTCGCAAGCCGAATCGGCGTGCCGGCCGATTCGAGTGTGCAACGATATTCTCCTGGGGAGAGCCAGAGCACCCGCTGGCGTTGTTTTTTACCAGGCGAAATGAGCCATCGTTGGTGGTCACTCCGAACCCGATCGGCTGCGTTGAGCTGCCATCGACCTGATACACCGTCACCTGAATATCGCTCAGCAACTTCCCAGCACAACGGAGAACTCCCTTGGTCCCCCCGGTGACTGGCCGCACGCCACACCCTGCCAGTGCAGCCGCGACCATGACCAGCGCCATGATTCGCGATCTCAGTAACATCTCAATGCCTTCCACGAATTCTGCCTTCAGGTTGCGACGCTGGTCCCAGAGACGCGGAGCCCCAGCCAATCGCGGAGGGGCCGGATCCGACTCAAAACGAGCTTTTCCGCCAATAACACGGCGAGCAGAGACGCGCCGAACAGCGGCAGGTAGATTCCAAACAGCACAATGAGAGTGATCAGGCCGAACGAAATGCGCAGGACTCAGCGTCACTTTGGGGGCGCCCAAGACGCCTTGGTCTCGTCGTCTCCACCACAGGATCAGGCCGCTCACGCACATCAGGTCCAGGCCGATGGCCGTCAGGAGTCCGAGAGCCTGATTTGGCCAGCCGAAGAGCCGGCCCTCGTGGGCGGCAATCCCAACCGCGACGACTCTGTCAACGAGGTGAAGATCACGGGAATCTTGGCGGCTGACGATGTCGCCGGTGGCTCCGTCAACCACCAGGTTCACCCGTTGCGGCCGATTGGGAGTCATCGACTTGGCCGTCCAGTGTGAAGACCCGCGTTCGGGGGGTGCGATCACCACGGGGAAAGGCAAAGCCAGCGGCCGGACCGTGGCCACGATCCGATCCACGGCCGTCAAATCCTTAGGCGTCTTGCGCCCCGATCGCCGAGGACCGGAACCGCCCCCGTGATTGTGACCGCTGTGCGCACTCGATTCTCCATCGCCACTTCCAACATGGCCGGGCTCTCTGCCGCTCGACCAGTCCTGCCTGGCCACGGCAGTGCCTGTCAGCTGACGCGCCGCCTTGAAATACGTCCCCCATGATTTAGCCCACGGCAATCCGGTCAGCAGCAGGAAGAGCGCCAGAGAGGAAATCCAGATACCCGTCACGCTGTGGACGTCGCGCCAGAACATCCGCGAGCCGCCGCGGAGACGGGGATACAGACTCCCCCCAATCCGCCGGCATGACGTGGCCACCAGAGATACAACCCCGTGATGATCATGATGATCGTCCAAGACGCGGCCAGCTCCACCACCATCGACCCGCGGTCGCCAATGAGGAGCTCGCCGTGAACCTTTTTGATGAAACCCATGAATCGTTCGTCTTCCGGAACCGTGTGGAGCACCTGCAAGGTTTCGGGATGCAGATACACGCGGATCGCCTGGCCGTTCTGCCGGACGATTACCCGCGAAGCGGCGTTGTCGGCCTTCGGTATCTCGTAGCCGTCCAGCGTCGCATCAGGGACCGCGGCCAGCGCCGCGCGAATCTGCTGGGCAGCGGTGGCAGGCGTCCCCTGCATCTCCAGATGGTCGTAAGGCCGGTCCTGCCAGCCCTCGACCTCCTCTTTAAACAGATAGATCGTTCCGCTGATCGTCAAGATGATGACGAAGGGGATGCAGAACAGGCTGGCATAAAAATGCCAGCGCCAGACGGCCCGATAGTCGGGCCAGGTTTTGCCATCCGTCGCCGGCTGAGTTTCGTTCATGATGCAACTCGATGCCTTCGTGGTAAAAAGTTGATGGCCGGAGATTCACTCTGTCCGGCGGCGATCACCAGCGGCCCCATCCCGGCCCTCTCCTGACGATGCGGGAGAGCGGCCGGGATTCAGTGGAAGTAGGCGGCGGCGCGCGGGCCAAGCGCCGCGTCACTACTCCGCGAACACCCCGCTGACGGTCTCGCCGCCGTCGCGACTGTGCAAGGCGTGACAAATGCCCACGTCGAGGCTGTCACCCAAGAACTGGACGGAACCATCGCCCATCAGGACAAAGGCCCCGTTAGGGTGCCAGCTCCGCGGCCCGTAGAAGCCGGTAAAGTGCGTCACGATATCGGGAATCTGGTAGTTCGGCGGGTTGTAACCGTTCGTGAGCGTGGCGCACACGCCCGGGAAGGCCCACGACGTGCCACGTCCCCGAAGCGCGTTGCTCGTCGCGCCGCGCCACCCCGTCAATTGGGACCAAACCGTCGAGAGGTTGGGATTGTAGACCATGCCCCCTGGACCGGTATAAGGCGTCCATGGAGCGCCGGTGACGGGGAGGCCTTGGATCGGCTGTCCTCCGTTGAACTGCTGGGTGGAATTGAGCCCTGTCGAACCATTGAGCGTTTTTTGATAGGGAAACGTCGGCGTCGTTCCGGCCGGTAACGTCTCATCCGATCCCGTGCTGCGGATCGACTCGCTCATGAAAACGGTATTTGACAGGCCATCGGTGACATCACGGAATCTGGCACCCCAGTTCCCAAAAAAGACACCGTCCGTCGGCATCCGCATATCGTTGTTCACGCCGGTCCCGCTTCCGTAACTCATCATGTAACTATTGCAGCCGTACACATAGCCGTCGTAACCGTTCACCTGAGTGGGAGTCGGGTCACTGGGGCAGAGAAAGATCTCCAGCGGAGTGGCGAATGCCGTCACGAAGAGCGGGTTAGGAGTTTCGTTGTTGTAGGCGCCATAAAACCCAGGCAGCGAGAAATCGAGGAGCTTCTGCAGGTTCGCCTGCTCGAAAAACGGCAACAGGCGGGCCTGAACAGAAAGCCCATCCTGGTTCGTCGCGTAATCGGGATCGTACGCGTCCGTCGATCCGAACGAGGAAATGAGGGGTGGCAGCATTCGAAATGCGTCGTGGTAGTTATGCATCGCGACGCCGAGCTGTTTCAGGTTGTTCCGGCATTGCGTGCGGCGTGCGGCCTCCCGTGCTGCTTGGACGGCCGGCAGCAGAAGCGCGATCAGAATGCCAATGATCGCAATGACGACGAGCAACTCGATCAATGTAAACGCCGGTCGGGGGCGCGGGACGCAAGCCCCGTCTGCGTTTTGCGTGTTTGGTTCATCTATCTGTTCCTGATTCCCTTGCCGGACGCGAGCGGTTCGACAACCGTCGCCGCGCGTCGCGCCGTCCTTTGTTTCTATGAATGCGGTCCGTTCCCGGGGGAAATACTGAGATTCAACCGCGCAAGATTTGACGCTCGATCGCGCGGCGCATCATTTGCATGGCAACATCGGGTGCTGGCGCGCACCCGAGGTCGGCTCAATGCGATGACGACGGCCAAACCCGGCCAAATCGCAGATGCGGAACGGCAAAGCGCCCGGAGCGCATCTGGGACAGCCGCCGCGCCGCGCAACGCTCCAAATGAACGCCCGCGACTGCTCCCGCGATCGGTTCAGCCGTCGAGGGGACCAAGCTTGGGAGGCGGAACAGGCGGAGAAAGCTCGACGCGACATTTCAGCACAGGCGCGTCGATTACGCGGCCGACGATTTTTTGGTCAAATGACCAGGCCGTCTCAATCCGCACGGGAAGGCCGAGGCCGAGGAGGCTCCAAAACTGGGGCATGTTCCGGCAGTGACGGGCCAGGTCAACCAACACGAGGACTGTTCGCAGGGAACCCTTCTTGCCCGGTTGGCCCGCGGCCTGTGACGGGTCGTGATGCGCAGCGACCTTGGCCGCGCACTTTTCACACGCGGGGCGGTGGAAGCAAGCGTGCGAAGCGCACTCGTCCTCTTTTTCGGCCGCCGCGACGACGAAATCGGGCGGGGTCACGCCATGCTCGCGCGCCCAGGCGATTTTCTGCCGATTGGTGTGACAGCAGCAGTTGTGCCAGCACTCGTCCGCCGAAGAACAGCCGCACGGGTTGTCCTGGCAGGGGAAGGGCTGCGAGCGATCCTTGGGAATGCGCGAGACAACGGGGATGCCGGCGCTTCCAACAAGACAGCGCCGACATCAGCAGGATGGAAAGGAGTCGCTTCGCGCCTCGTGCCGCGACTCGTCTGAGCCGCACGCTCATTGGAACCGTTTCGAGTTCAGCGCCGGAAGGAACCGGCTGCGTTCACCGTGGCAATACCGCAGGCTCCAACATAGAGGCGACGCAATCTCAGGTCAATTCCCGACCTCTAAAATCTCACAATTGGAGCGGAACGGGCACGTCCGCTCTCAGGAAGGAGAATTACCCCGCGGCCAAAAGGGCGTGATACAGATTGTGGATGAAGGCCGACATTGTCGCATTGCAGATAGTGCATGGCTCCCCCCATCCGAGAATAGCTTTTGCAAAACCGCAGGTAATAGGCGGGGTTCGTTTTGGGCGGTTCTCCCTGCGTCCAGTCCCAGCCGCCGCCGTCCTGAATGTCGACGACGAAGATCGTATGGCCGCCCAGGACGCTTTGGCCATTTTGCAGCCGCAGGTTGTTGACGCAACTGACGCGTCTTCTCGAACACCTGCGGTCCCATGATGGCCGAGCCGACCGAGAGCACGACGCCCCCGTCGAGCCGCGCGACCGAGCCGCCGAAGAGCTTGAAATCCCATTCGCCGGCCCGCCCGATCGCCGCGCCGTTGAACACCGGATGGTTGGAAATGATGTCGTAGCCGATGCCCGGGATGGACCGTAAGCGGCACGCCGTGCCGGAACGCCTGACAGAGGATCGAGGCGTGCTTCCAGCGGTGCTCGACGTCGATGCGCCCTTCCGGCCACGACTGCTCGCGCATGGCCCGCAGCAGGTCGGCCCGGGCCGAGGCGAGCGGATGTGCCGGTTCCCGGCGCAATGTCGGCGGCAAGCTGAGCCATCGCGGGGAGCGTGGCGCCGTCTTCAGAGATGAATCGGCCCAGCGCGCGGCCGTATCCGAGTCCGTCGAGCGCCGGCCATAGATCGCCAGATGGATGTTCGTCGCCGTCTCGTGCCAGGTTCCGAACGTCCCGCTAGCGACGTTCATTTCCACGCTTTCGGTCGAGGCGCCAAACCAGGCGTATTCCCAATCGTGGATCGTGCCGGCGCCGTTGGTCGCCAGGTGCGTGATCCAGCCGCGGCGCCATCATCCGTTCCAGAATGCGGGCGGCTCCGTTGCGCAGCAGGTGGGCCCCGTAGATCAGCATGACCGCGGCGTCCCGCTTGCGGGCGGCGTGGATATCGCGTGCGCATTGCCGGATCAACGCGGCACTCGGATCGGAGCACGTCTTCGCGGGTGCGTCCGGGTCGATGAGGATGTCGTCGGCCCGCGTGAGGTTTTTCCGCTCGGACAGGGGGAAGATCTTCAAGCGGCTTAGGTCGAGGGGAGGGACGTTCATCCCTGTTCTCTACCAAAGAACAGGGATCTCATCAATCTCCCGGTGTCACCGTCCCGGTGTCACCTCCGACAGCCGCTGTCCCACCGGAAGATTCAAAGAGATCGACACTCAAAAAAGCGTCCCTCGGCTTCGATCGTCGAGCGGCCTCATTGGCCATAAAAACGTTAACTTGCCTCCCTTCACTGCTTCTCCACTTTTCACATGTTCGGCCTGTCTGCTCAGGCCGCCGCGCTTTGGACGGCGCGGACGTTGGCGGAGAACCCGACGTCGATGCTGATTGCGTGGGAGGCGGATTCGGAGCGGCGCGCCCTCGATTCGCAGGCCGTAGGCCTGGGCAACACCGATGCGGACTCGGCCATCGAAATCGGCGAGGACCTGGCACTCGGCGCGGGGCCGATCGGAGAGCGGCGGAATGAACGACACATGCGCGACCGCGGACCGCTCGCCAGGGCCGAAGTGAATCCGAACAGACCCCTCCACGGCCTCGGCACCGTCGGCAAGTTGTCGCCTGGTCATCCATTGGAGAATCGACGGGTCGCCCTCGCCGGCCTCTTCGTCGATCCGCTCGTCAACCGCCAAAGAATCGCTAGCCTCCGGTGCCCCGTCCAGCGGACACGACGCTCCTGCCGCATCGCCGCGGGGCGGGTACCCCGCTCTCTGGTCCGTGATTGGCGAAGGCACCGGTTCTTTCCGCATGTCCGTTCGGAACCGTCGCGTGCGGCCGGCTGCGCTTGGGGAGAGATCGCGGATTACGATCGTGGCCAGGGCCGAAAGCACGAAGAGGGCCGCCAGATAGCCGCCGATGAAGGCGGAGGGGGACGTCCATAAGGCGGCGGCGAGCGCCAGCGGCGGAATCAGCGTCACGGCGCTGGCGACGATCTGGTTTCGGCCCGATGCGGTCGAATTGGCCGCGCACCAGAGAGCGTTGGCGACCAGCGAAAAGAGGACGGCCGCGGTCGCAGCCAGGCACGGCGCCACGGCTCCCATGTCGGCCCGGAAGGCGCCGCCGACGCGGCGCGAGATCAACACGGCGGCAATGAGCGTGATCGCCGACCAAACGGTCATCGCAAAAACGACGCGAAAATCGTCGCGGCTGCGCGGGGGAAGCCGGCCTGAGACGCTTGCCGACATGGGTTCCGTCCTTGGAACAGGAATGGACCTGGGATCGGGCTCAACGTCGGTAACCGACTACAGGCCCGCCGCCTTGGCCAGATCGTTTGCCCGGTCGGTCTTTTCCCAAGTGAAGTCGGGGTCGTTGCGACCGAAGTGGCCGCCGGAGGCCGTCTTCCGGAAGATGGGCCGCCTGAGCTTCAGGTATTCGATAATTCCCTTGGGCGTCAACGGAAAAATCTCGCGGACGGCGGTCGCAATCCGTTCTTCAGAGACCTTGTGGGTGCCATGCGTGTTGACGCAGATCCCCACCGGTTCGGCCAGTCCGATGGCGTAGGCAAGCTGCATCTCGCATTCGTCGGCCAATCCGGCGGCGACGACATTCTTGGCGACGTGGCGGGCCATGTAGGCGGCCGAGCGATCGACCTTTGTCGGGTCCTTGCCGCTGAAAGCGCCGCCGCCGTGACGGCCCCAGCCGCCGTAAGTGTCGACGATGATCTTGCGGCCGGTCAGTCCGGCGTCGCCGTGCGGCCCGCCGATCACGAAGCGGCCCGTGGGGTTGATGTGATATTGCGTCGAGCGGGAGAGGAGATGTTCGGGCACGGCCCGCGGGACGATCCGCTTGCGGATGTAGTCGGCGATCTCGCCCTGGCTGACACTCTCGGCGTGCTGGGTCGAGACCACGATCGCCGGGATGCCGACGGGCTTCCGGCCTTCGAACTCGACCGTCACCTGGCTCTTGCTGTCGGGACGCAACCAGTCGACCTCCTTGCGGTTCCGCGCTTCGGTCAACAGGCCGAGGATGCGGTGGGCCAGCGCGATGGGGAGGGGCATGAGCTCTTCGGTCTGCTTGCACGCGTACCCGAACATCAGCCCCTGGTCCCCGGCCCCGTCGCGGTCGACGCCCATGGCGATGTCGCCCGACTGGCTATGCAGGGCCAGAAAGACGCGGCAGGTGTCAGCGTTAAAGCCGACGTCGTCACTGGTGTAACCGATGTCCCGGACGACGCTGCGCGTCACGCCCACATAATCGATCTTGGCCCGCGACGTGATCTCGCCGGCCAGGACGACCAGGTCGGTCGTGCATAGCGTCTCGCAGGCCACGCGCGACTGCGGGTCCTTTTCCAAAAGCGCGTCGAGGATACCGTCGGAGATCTGGTCGGAGACCTTATCCGGATGCCCCATGCTCACGGACTCGCTGGTGAACAACATCTTCGACATGCACGGCTCCCTCGAAAACGTCAGTTCCCTAGATTCTAGTGCCGAATTCGAAACCCGGACAACCTTGACTGAATCAGGCGGCGCAGAGCCCGCGCGACGTGCAAAGCACGGAAGGCCGGCAAGAAGGTCGACGGTGCGCGCGGTGGCTCCCTGCTGTGCGAGGACGAGCTTTTGAGCACGGGCTCCTGCCGCCTGCGCCGAGCCGGATCGGCCAGACATTGGGCGAGGGCCGTGGCCAGCTCGGCCGCGTCACGGACCACGCGGGCCGCATTCTCGGTCAGAAGCAGCTCGACGACGTCGCGAAAATTCTGCGTGTTGGGGCCGAACAAGAGGGTCGCCCCATAGCCGGCCGGCTCGATCATATTTTGGCCGCCGCGATTGCTGAGGCTTCCGCCGACAAATGCCACATCGGCCAGGCCCCAACACGCGGCCAGCTCGCCGAGCGTGTCCAGAAGGAAAACGGGGGGCTGCGATCCAGGCCGCGCAGTGACCGCAGCGGCCTGGCTGCGGCGAAGAAGGGGCAGCCCGCGCGATTCGATGAGCCGGGCCACCTCGTCGAAGCGCTCCTTGTGCCGCGGGACAACGATCAGACGCAGCTCGGGATGAGTCCTCCGCAGGGCGACGTAGGCGTCGAGAGCGGCCGACTCCTCCGGCTGTTGGGTGCTGCCGGCGATAAAGACCTGCTCCGAAGGGGCGATGCCAAAGCACTGCCGCAGCTCGGCCGTGCGGGGATTGCCACGATCCGTCGTCACACGGTCAAACTTGATCGACCCCGTGACGTGGAGCCGGTCGTGCGGCGCGCCGAGAGCGGCGAGCCGATCTCGGTAAAGGCCGTTTTGCGCGGCGAGGACCTCAAAGCAACCCAGCAAGCGGGCCATCAGGGGACGGATGCGGGCGTAGCCGCGGCTGCTGCGCTGGCTGAGCCGGCCGTTGATGAGGGCCAGCGGGATTCCACACCGATGCACGTGAAGCACAAAGTTCGGCCACAGCTCGAGCTCAACCAGGACGATTGCGGTCGGGCGCAGCCGACGGACGGCTTCGCGGACGGCCCAGGAAAAGTCGAGGGGAAAATAGCAGACGTGGTCGCCGGGAAACTTCGCCCTGGCGACCGAGCGGCCCGTCGGCGTGGTGGTCGAAATGACGAATTCGACGGCGGGGAGCCTGTGCCGCAGCTCGGCGAGAACCGGCTCCAACTGCAGCACTTCGCCCACGCTGACCGCATGGAACCAGAGACAGGGAGCCCGGCCCTCGCGGACGGGAACTCGGCCCAAGAACTTTTCGCTCCACCCCGTGCGGTATTTGCCGCGCACGCGCCATTCGCCACAACAGGACCGGGGAAACGGCTGCCAGCAAGACGAGGTAAGCCAGATCGAAGAGCCACGACATGCGGGAGTCCTTTCCCGGGCCTTCATGAGCTAAGCAACCGGTCGGTTCGGCTTCAGCATGAACAACTTCACGCGCCGCGTCTGGAGTTATACGAAAGCATAACCTACGCGTTGGAACCGCAGCACTTCTTGTATTTCTTACCGCTGCCGCACGGACAGGGATCGTTTCGCCCGATCTTCGGAATGCGATTGTGGATCGGTTCCACGACGGTGGCGGTGGGGCTGACGCCCTCCTGTCCGTCGGAGCCGGCTGTCTCGTTGACCATGGGAGCGGCTTCGGCGTGGCTCACGGCCGTAATCTGCCACAGCGAGCCAACGAAGCCAGGGCTTTCTTTCTCGATGCGGAAAATCGCCGACGTCACCTGCTGGGCGACACGGTCCCACATGGCCAGGAAGGTCTTGCGCCCTTCGCGCTTGTACTCGACCTTCGGATCCAATTGAGCGTAGCCGACCAGCCCGATGCCGGACCGCAGGTGGTCCATGTAATACAGGTGGTCTTTCCACGCCGTGTCGAGCACCTCGAGGATCAGGGCGCGTTCGACCTGGTAGAGCTCGGGGCGGTAACGCGTGTCGTAGGCGTGAAGGACTCGCTCGCGGGCCGAGTGATAGTCCAGCGGCTCCAGCTCGCCCGGATCGATTTGGAGTCCGAACTCATTCTTGGCCCAACGGGACAGCTCGCCCAAGACTTGGCTGCGGCCGGCTTGGCCGTTCTGCGGAACGTCGCCGTTCTGCGAAGCCTCTCCGCGATCGGGGTACGCCTGATCGAGATAGGCGTCGGTCTTCTCAATGAGCTCGCCGTTGACGAAGAAGCGCCGGCTCGACTCCTTCAGCAGGCTCTCGATCTCGTTGCGCGGCCGATCCTTGACCTCGCTCGAGCGGGAGCGACGCCTGGAACCGGTCGTTGGCCCAGCGGATGAGTCCCTCGCGGTTATAGCGCTCGCCGCCGCCGCCCGGGCCCTCGGCCATGAAATTCGTCATGCCGACGGCGACCGGGAACTCGATCTCCTTTTGACGGTACAGCTCCTCGATCTTGCGGTGGACCAGGGCGAGGGCGTCCTCCGGAGAGAGGGTTTCGAACTCCTCCGGCCGCGTTTCGAGCGTGAACTGCTGGTGCAGCCAGCCGCACAGCGAGCGGCGGCCGAATTGTTCGTCGGTGAAGATGGCCAACGGAGAATAGTCGAACCGCCCGACCGCTTCGAGGGCCCGCCCCGTGAGGTCGGCCTGCAGCGCCTCCCGGCCGATCTTCTTCAGCTCGCGGTCGTTCGTGTTGAGCCCGTACCGGACATTGACCCATTTCGAGAGGGCCAACCAGTTCCATTCGGACTGGTCCTCGGCCGTCTCGGGAAGATCCTCTTCGATCTTCTCGGCGATGCTCTCTTCGGCCTGCCGGGCCGCTTCGTGGCGGAAGTGATCTTCAAGCCGCTCCCGGTCCATCCCGTCGATCGTGCGGGCGTCGACCTCCAGGCCCATCTCGTGCGCGGCCCAACCGACAACCGTTTCCCAGCGATAGGCCGGCTCGAGGAGGTGAGGGACCCCGTGTTCGATCTGCTTGTCGATCATGTCCAGGATCAACTGACGGCAGTTGCCGCCGTCGAGGATCCGCTGCCGGTAGCTGTAGACCTGCTTGCGCTGCTCGTCCATCACCTCGTCGTATTCGAGCAGGTGCTTCCGCACGTCGAAGTGCCGCTCTTCGACTTTCTTCTGGGCCGACTCGATGCGGCGGGTGACCATCCGGCTTTCGATCGCCTCCCCCTCCTGCATGCCCAGGCGGGTGAGCATGTTCTTGACCCAGTCGCCGGCGAAGATCCGCATCAGGTCGTCTTCGAGCGACAGGAAGAAGCGGCTGGAGCCGGGATCGCCCTGGCGTCCGCTGCGTCCGCGGAGCTGCAAGTCGATGCGGCGGGCCTCGTGACGCTCGGTGCCGATCACGTGAAGACCGCCGAATTCGGCGACCCGGCGGCCCTCGTCGACCATCCCCTCGTCTTTGCCGATCTTTGTCGTCAGCTCGTCCCAGACCGATTTGGGAACGTCAAGGCGGGAGGCGTAATGATGGCGGAGTTGGTCCCAGGTGAGATATTCGGGGTTGCCTCCCAAAATGATGTCGGTGCCGCGTCCGGCCATGTTGGTGGCGATCGTGACGGCCGCCTCGCGACCGGCCTGCGCGATAATCTCCGCCTCGCGCTCGTGATATTTGGCGTTCAAGACATTGTGCTTGATTCCGTACTTGCCGATCTTCTCGCTCAGCATCTCCGACTTTTCGATCGAGACCGTACCGACGAGGATCGGACGACCCGTGCCGTGCACCTCGCGGATCTCGTCGACCACGGCGTTCCATTTTTCGCGCTCGGTGCGGAAGATCACGTCGGGGGCGTTGAGCCGCCTGAGCGGCCGGTTCGTGGGGATCGTCACGACGTCGAGCTTGTAAATCTTCCAGAACTCGTCGGCCTCGGTCATGGCCGTCCCGGTCATGCCGCCGAGCTTCTTATAGAGCTTGAAGTAGTTCTGCAGGGTGATCGTGGCCAGGGTCTGGGTCTCGGCCTTGATCGTCACGCCTTCCTTGGCTTCGACCGCCTGGTGCAGACCGTCGCTCCACTGACGGCCCTCCATCTTCCGTCCGGTGAACTCATCGACGATGATGACCTGGCCCTGCTCGACGACGTAGTTCACGTCCCGCTTGTAGAGATGATGTGCCTTGAGCGAGTTGTCGATGAGGTGCGGCCACTCCATGTTGCCGGCCGTGTAAAAGCTCTCGACGCCGGCCAGCTTCTCGGCCTCGCGCACGCCGACGTCCGTGAGGTTGCAGGTATGCTCTTTTTCCTTGACCTCGAAGTGGACCCCCTTTTCAAGCTGCCGCGAGATCCGGTCGGCCTTGGGGTATTTCGACGTGTCGTCGTGGGCGAAGCCGGAAATAATCAGAGGCGTCCGCGCTTCGTCGATCAGAATGTTGTCGATCTCGTCCACGATCGCAAAGTTGAGGGGCCGCTGGACCTGGATCTCTTTGCCCGGCTTCATGTTGTCGCGGAGGTAGTCGAAGCCGAACTCGTTGTTGGTGCCGTAGGTGATGTCGCTGTCGTAGGCGGTCTTTCGCTCTTCCGAATCCATATTGGCCTGGATGGCCCCGACGGTGAGTCCCAGGCCGAGATACAACGGGCCCATCCATTCCATGTCGCGCCGTGCGAGATAGTCGTTCACCGTGACGATGTGGACCGGCGCGGCCAGCCCGTTGAGGAACGCCGGCAAAGTCGCGACGAGCGTCTTGCCTTCCCCGGTGACCATCTCGGCGATCATCCCCTTGTGGAGGAAGTACCCGCCGATCATCTGCACGTCATAGTGGCGCATCTTGAGGAAGCGCCGGCCGGCTTCGCGGGCGGCTGCAAACGCCTCGGGAAGGACGTCGTCGAGCGTCTCGCCCGCGGCCAGGCGCGGCGCAGCTTGGTGGCGGTCTGCTTCAGCTCCTCGTCGGAGAGCGTTTGCCAGTCGGACTCCTGGGAGTTGATGCGGTCCAGGAGCGAGCCGGGAAAAATCCGCTGCTTGCCGGTCCGCTCGTCGCGCTCGAACCCGAACTTGCGGATTCGCCTGCGATTGGCCGAGCCGAACACAATGGTGATGAAACGCTCGATCGCGACGGTCGCGGTTTGAAACCAATCGCCGAGAACGTTGAAAAAATCCATAGCTCCAATCCCGACTGTCACAATGGCAGTGCCGCGGCCCGTCTCTGTCAAAGTCGGTCGGCCAAATCGCCGCGGCCTTCGCTCGGTCCCCAGAGCGGCAAAAGAAGGTGAGACATAACTGCCGTCTGTGGAAAAGTTTATTGGCTGACGAGGTGACGGTCAATGTCCGTTTTCGCAGCTCGAGAGGCGGCGTGATGTTACGGTTTGGCAAGATTTGTGCCACCCGCGATCAGCGAGGAGATCGGGCCTTCAGAGCCAAGCATCCGAAGCGGCGAATTCAAAACCGCTCTTATTCGGCCTTCCAAGGGGCGGGCACCGGAAGTGCGGGCGCAGAGAAGACCGGCCGTCTGTGGATCCTGGCGCGTTATTGCTAAATAATCAGCATTTTGCCCGGCGGGACGATGTCCGTCCGGATCAGGCGGCGCGGCGCAGATGGGATTGGGTAGCTTGTTGAAGACACACCATAGAGTGGATGTTTCCGGTCACCGGGCTGCTTTGGAATCGGCCGTCCTGGTGGGCCACGTGCATCGGCACGGCGGTCGTGGGGCCAAGCATGGTGGAGACGATCTTGCCGTTGATCTCGCACCCGGGAACAACCGTCAGCCGGTAACGCTTCAGGATCGACGGCAGGACCGTCCGCAGGGCCGTCATCGCCAGGGCCGCGCCGATGCACATTTTGGCCCCCGCGCCGAAGGGGAGATAGGCATAGGGGGAGACGGGGCCGCTGAGCCAGCGGTCGGGCCAAAACGATTCCGGCTCGGGATAGAGCTCAGGGATGTGATGCGTCACGTACTGGCTGAAAACGACCGGCGTGCCGCGGTTGAGCGGCACGTTCGCCAGCATCGTCGGCGCGGTGCAGATCCGCTGGGAATAAGACGAGGCCGGCAGGATCCGCATGCTTTCCTTGAGGATCCGCTCGGTCACCGGCATGCGGTTGATTTCGCTGTAGGTGGGGCAGTCCCCTTGCATCGTTTCGACGATCTCGCGGTGCAGGTCCCGCATGATGGCCGGGTGCTGGGCCAGGAGGAACAGCGTCCAGGTGAGCGTGTTCGCGGTCGTCAGGTGGGCGGCCCCGTAAAGCAGGGCCACGTGCCCGATGAGCTCTTCGTCGCTGACACGGTTCCCTTCTTCGTTGGCCCGAATCAGCAGCGACAGAACGTCGTCGGCCGGTTTGGCGTTCTGGCGGCGCAGACGAATCATTTCACGGACGTCGACCTCGAGGTCCCCCGCAAACGCCAGCAGGCGGTCGTAGCGGCCGTTGATCCGCGGATCGGAGACAAAGGCCCCCATGCCGGTGTCGTGGTTCATGGCGACCCAGCGGTCGATCATGTCGCCGATTTTCCACGCGAATTCCGGTTGATCGACGCCGAAGAGAATCGCGCTGGTGACGTGGAGCATGAACCGTGTCATGTCGACGTGCATGTCGCGCGTGTCGCCCGCCTTCCAGGAATCGAGCAGGCCGCGGGTAATGTCGCAGATCGGGCCGTGGTGGAAGGGAAGCGATTTCTTCTCGAACGGCCCCTTGACGATGCGGCGATGCTCTTTGTGCTCCTCGCCGTTCATGCTCATGATGCCCGAGGTGAGCCGGCGCTGAGCCGAGTTGCGAGGCCCCCGGATCGCGAAAAAGCGAGATTGGAACGTGTCGCAGTCGGAGAGGACGTGCTGATTGAGCTCCGGCCCGAAGACGAAGACAAGCCGCTGAGACTCCTCTTCGAGAACGGCAAGGTCGCCGTGCTTCTTGCGAAGGGCCAGCATGCAGGCCATCGGATCTTCGACAAAGTCGAATAACCGCCCCTGCGTGACCGGCTGTGGGCCGTTGGATGGACCCCTCTCCAGGGGACGCGGGAAGACATGCATGAGCCGGTTCCCAGGCGTTTTGTCGAAGTCAGAAAATGCTCTTGGTCGGGGCAAGTTGCGCGTCAGCCGGCCGCGCGCGGGGCATTTTTTCGGAAGAGGCTACTTATTCCGAATCTCCGCCGAGGTCAATTGCGGATTTTGCGGTGTAAACACACGATCCAGCGGCGTTAAAGTCGACCGATACTTCTACGCCGACTCCATTCTATCCATTCCGTGTTACCTTCCTCAACAGCTATTTACCCCGATTCGACGCAAACTGTCGCGGTCACCGTTCTCTCTGCTTCCCATCAACGGCCTAACTCGCGGGAGCACGCCAGGGCCGTATGCCAAGCTCATCAGTCCTGGCGGCCTGACTCCAGCCCGTCGCAGTAGGGGCATTTTTCGCCATAAATAACCTTGCCGCAGTCACTGCACTCGTGCGGGCCGTAAAAGTAAGGGGCGGGCGAGGTGGCTCGGGTGTACGCCAAATAGCTAAAGAGGAGCAGAATGAAGAACGAGAAGAACCAATACGCCCAGCCCAAGAGCACCGTCATCACGAAGACCAGCGACACGGCACACACCAGGTAAACGGTCAGGTCGTGCCACTTCCGCCGATTGATTTGCGCCTTGCGATAGGCGATTCGCGCTTCTTGGCTGAAATGGGCGCGGAGAAGGTCGCTTTTCTCGCGGGCGACCGTTCCTTCTTCCTCGGCCCGGACGGCTGCCAGCAGCCGTTCAGCGCTGTCGAGAATGCGGTAGGTGTCGTCGAAACTGAAGTCGACCTGGTGGGCCCAACGGTTGCGATATTCGCGCAGCTCGCTCACCAGACTCCGCTCGGCATGGTCCAGCCGACCACGGAAGACGCGGTTCCACTGGTCCCACATCACGGTCAATAGGGCGTGGGCGTCCCAGCGGGCGTCGGGGCTGGGCTTGCCCGACCCCCGGTCCTCCCGGAAGCTCTGCTGCGCCACTTCACGCCATTGGTCCTGGTAAACGGTCTGGAGCTCCCGTTCGACATAAGGCGCCAGCCCCGTCGACAGGGCATCCAACGCCCGCGTGACCCGCTCTCGATCTTTCCGCACGGCCCGGCCTCCGCGAATAGTGCTCCGGTTATAAACAGGCTGGCAAGCGGCCTATCGAAAACCGGCTCCCACTCGCCAGACGAGAATGTCTGGCCCACGTCTTGCCGCGAAAAGTGTAGGTCACTTGAACCTTCGCGGCGGCAGCGGCTGCAGCAAAGCGGCTTTAGCCCGGCGGCAACGACCGCACGGTCGACAGAAGAATTTCGATCGTTCCGCCGGTCACCCCCCGTACAGACCGCACGATCGAAACAAGCCATCGCTCTCGGCTCGTCCACGGCGGCGCATCACGGCGCCACCACACCGATCCTCAAATGCGGACGAAATCCGCCGAGGCCGGGCTCCGAACCGCGGACCCCGCACACCCTCAAATGCGGACGAAGATCCGCCGTCGATACATCCACAGGCAGATCAGCCAGATGAGGAACAGCACCGCACACGCGCGCCAGACGGCCGCGACGGCGGTTCCCCCGTAAAGCACGTCAACGAGCGAAGTGTGCGCAGCGGCGTCAAACGCCTTCAAATGAATCTTCAGCATCGAAGCCAGCCAGCCATCGGTTCCAGCAATCAGGTCGGCCATGCAATAGACTGCGATTGAGTTCATGCCAACGATCGCAAAGGGAAAACCGAACCAGCGGTGCCCCCGCATGTCGACGATCCAGTACCAGAGAGCCAGAAACCAGAACGTCCACCCGGCGCTAAAGATCGCCCATGAAGGGGTCCAGATCCGCTTGACAATCGGACACAAGGAATAGGTCAGCTTGTCGAAATGGAAGGGCCAGATTGTGGTGTCGATCGCCATTGAGGCGACGAAGCAGAGAGCACCGGCTCCAATGAGAATCTCCAGCTTGCGACGAGGCGTCCGCGGTGCCCGGAGAAGCTGGCCTGCCATCACACCCAACAGCATCGTGGCCATCGACGGCACGAAATTGAGCGTTTGATAACCTCCGCTGTTGATCCAGAATTTTTTTCCTTCCCATGGCTCGCCGGAACGCGGAAAGAGATTGAGGAATTTGCGATCGACTTCCGCGGCCGCGTTCGTGTGCTTATTCCAGTGTGCCGCCAGACCGGTGAATTGGTTCCACTGTTCCGGGTTCATGTGTTTGACCTCGGTCATGTACCGTGTGACCAGGTTGCCTTCGGGCGGCGGCAAAGGCTGGTGGAAGAACATGAACCAATAACCGCCCAAGATGACAGCCAAGGCCACAAGCTGCGCGATGAACGGAGCGCTCAGAAGCAAAAAGACGAAGAGATACCCGAGCCCGATCTGCGTCAACACGTCCTCGAACGTAAAATAAGTCATCGTGGAATGCGTGGAGCGTAGAAATATCCCCAAAAGGATCAGGATCAAGGAGCGCACGAGCCGCGTGAGCGAACTGCTTGCCCCATGAATCGCCGCGAGCCGCGCGGCTGGCGTACGAGTAGGGCATCGCCACGCCGACCATGAACATGAAAGACGGCTGGATCAGGTCCCAGGCCGTGCAGCCGGTCCAAGTCACGTGCTCCAATTGCGTGGCCGTCGTCTGCCAAAACAGAGCCCAGGGCTTGCCGAACCACTTTCCGTCGTATTTGTGAAGGAAATCGGGATTCCTCTCGACCAGTCGCCCGATCGCCAGGCCGCCAGATGCCATTAACAACATCGTCAAGCCGCGGAAGGCGTCGAGCGACATCAAGCGCTCGGGAGAACTCTTCGGCCGTGTGGCGATTTTGCCCACTTTTTCCGCGGGCGCCGTTGCCGGCTTGGACGGAGGTTGGACGGCCGGGAAGGGCGGGGACTGCCGACCTTTGTCGTCGGGTTGTTTGAACGCCATTTCAAAAGCTCCTTCTTCGGCAGCCATTGTCGAACAAATTGCGGTATTGGTCAAACTCTTTGCGACGGCTTGGCCAGGACGCACTCGACAGGACTATGACCGCCCGACGGTCGGTTCGATGAAGTCCAGATCCTCGTCGCTACGCGGGCGGAGGAAGTCGAAGTCGGCCCCTTCGTGCGCTTGCAAGCACGTGGTCGATATAGAGCCGCGGAAAGCCGCGGCGATGCGGCGAGGCCGGCGGCCGCCACGACTTGGCGGCGGCGTTCCAGTTCGTCCGAGTCGATCAACAGTTCCAACCGGCTGCGGGGCACGTCGAGTTCGATGCAATCGCCGTTTTGGACGAGGGCCAAGCGGGCCGCCGGCGGCCGCCTCGGGGGAGATATGGATCACCACCGTCCCGTAGCTGGTGCCGCTCATCCGCGAATCGCTGATGCGGACCATGTCGGTGACGCCTTGTTGCAAGAGCTTGGTCGGCACCGGGATCATGCCCCATTCGGGGAATCCGGGAACCCCCTTCGGCCCGGCATTCCTCAGCACCAGGACGCTGTCGCGATCGACGGGAAGTGCCGGGATCGTTGATCCGGGCGAGCATGTCTTCGTAGTTCTCGAACACGACGGCTCTTGCCCTGGTGTTTGAGCAGGGCCGGGCGTTGCCGCCGACGTTTTGATCACGGCCCCACACGGGGCCAGGTTGCCGCGGACGACCGCCAGCGATCCGCCTGCCAGAAGCGGCTCGGCTCGCGGCCGGATCACGTCGCGATCGAAAGACCGGGCGTTTTCGAGCGACTCACCGAGCGTGCGGCCGGTGACGGTCAGGCAGTCGAGATGGAGCAGATCGCGGATCTCCGCCAGGAGGGCCGGCAGTCCGCCGGCGGCAAAGAAAGCGTCCATCAGGTGTTTGCCGGAGGGACTCATGTTCGCCAGAAAGGGAGTCGTTTGCGCCAACTCGTCGAAACGATCGAGTGGCAAGATCGATGTTCCGCCGGCCGGCGATCGCGATCAAGTGGATGACGGCATTCGTCGAACCGCCCAAGGCCAAGAGCGTGCGGATGGCGTTGTCGAACGCGGCCCGCGTCAGAATTCGCGACGGCCGCAGATCGTCGTGCACCAGCGCCGACGACTTCGGCGGCCGGTCGCCTCGGCTGCCGCCAGGCGGCGGGAGTCGGTCGCGGGAATTGCCGACGTGCCGGGGAGCATCATGCCAAGCGCTTCGGAAAGGGCCGTCATCGTCGAGGCCGTCCCCATCGTATTGCAGGCCCCGGCCGAGCAGCCCAGGCACGCTTCCAGCTCGCTGAAAGTCCTGCTCGGTGATCCGCCCGGCGCGGAACTCGTCCCAGTATTTCCACAAATCGGTCCCCGTGCCGACCTCGGTCCCGCGCCAGCGGCTGGAGCTGCGCGGGCCGCCGTTGAGCTGGATGGCCGGCAGATCGGCGCTGGCCGCCGCCATGAGCTGGGCGGGTGTCGTCTTGTCACAGTTGCACAGGAGAACGACGCCGTCGATCGGGTTGGACCGCAGCGTTTCCTCGACCTCCATGGCCATCAGATTGCGGTACAGCATGGCCGAAGGTTTCATGAACTCTTCGCCCAGCGAAAGCGTGGGAAACTCGAGCGGCAACCCGCCGGCCGTCAAGCACGCCCCGCTTGACCGCGTCGGCCACCTGGCGGAGGTTCGAATTGCAGTTGTTGAGCTCGCTCCAACTATTGGCGATCCCGATGACGGGCCGCCCGGCGTAAGCGTCCGGATCGATTCCCATCGAGCGCAGGGCCGCGCGATGCTGAAATGCGGTATCATTCTTGCCGGCAAACCAGCGGGAGCTGCGAAGAGAAGGCATGAGACATTCTGAAGTGCATCGTGAGGCGGAAGGATATGAGAACGAGCATTCTGAAGGATGCAGGCGGAAGGATGAAGCAGAAAGATCCGGTCGCGGCCACCTTTATTCATCCCCCCGCGGATCTTCATCCTTCCGCCTTTCAGCTGTGCCGGCAGTCGCTGGATTTGCCGCCGGCGGCGGGGATGTAGCAGTTGGTCACGTAGTCCCGCACCATGCGATTGGCGCTGAACCGCCAACCGAGCGTGCGGATCGCGGTCTTCATCCGCGCGATCCAGGCCAGCGGCAAGCCGTCCTGGTCGCGCTGGTAATAGAGCGGAATGACCTGCTCTTTGAGGACGCGGTAGAGAGCCTGGCCGTCGATCCGGTCGTGCACGTCGGTCAAGACGTGCGATTCGCCGGCGCCGATGGCGAAGCCGTTCGTGCCGTCGTAGGCCTCGGCCCACCAGCCGTCGAGGACCGAGAGATTCAGCCCGCCGTTGAGGACGACCTTCATGCCGCTGGTGCCCGATGCTTCCAGCGGGCGGCGAGGATTGTTGAGCCACACGTCGACCCCTTGCACGAGGTATTCGGCGACGTTGATGTCGTAGTCTTCGACGAACACGATCTTGCCGAAGAACTGCGGATCGCGGGCGAAGCGGGCGATTTCGCGGAGCACCTGCTTTGCCCGGCCCATCGTGCGGGTGGGCCTTGCCGGCGAAGACCAACTGCACCGGCAACTGCGGATCGTTGATCAGCGCGCTGATCTGCTCCAGATCCTGGAACAGCAGGTTGGCCCGCTTGTACGTGGCGAACCGCCGGGCGAAGCCGATGGTCAGCGCGTCCAGGCTGAGCGCCCGGCCGAGCCGCTGGACGGTCGATCCGCGGCGCGCCGCATGCGTTCGGCCTGCCGCATGGCCCGTTCGCGGACGAAAGCCGAGCAGAGCCGCCTTGAGGACCTGGTGCGTCTCCCACAGTTCGCCGTTGTCGATCGGGCCGATCTTGTCCCACAGGGCCGGATCGCTGCTGTTGCGGATCCAATCGGGCCCCAGGTGCCGATCGAAGAGCTGCCGCATCTGCGGCGCGATCCACGAGGGGACGTGAACGCCGTTGGTGATGTGGTCGATGGGGACTTCTTCTTCCGCGCGGCCCGGATAGAGGGGCTGCCACATCGAGCGGCTCACGTCGCCGTGCAGCGACGAGACGGCGTTGGAGCGGCGGGCGTTCTTCAGGGCCAGCACGGTCATGCAGAAGTCTTCGCCCTGGTTGCCGCCGTTGCACGCGGCCCAGCGACATCAAATGGTCGTGCGAAATGCCCAGTCCTTCGCGCAAGGGGCCGAGGTGCTCTTCGATCAGATGGGCCGGGAAGCGATCATGGCCGGCCGGAACGGGCGTGTGCGTCGTGAAGACGACCTGCCGGGCCACGCGGCGGCGGGCCTCCTCGAAGCTCAGCCCTTCGCCCTGCATCCGCTGGCGGATCATTTCCAGGCAGGCAAACGCGCTGTGCCCTTCGTTGAGATGCAGCACGCCCGGGACGATGCCCAAGGCCCGCAGCGCCTGCACGCCGCCGACGCCCAGCAGCAGCTCCTGCCGGATCCGCGTCCGCTGGTCGCCGCCGTAGAGCCGCGCCGTCAGGCCGCGATCCTCCGGCGCATTTCCCTCGACGTCCGAATCGAGCAGGTACGAGCGGGTTGCGGCCGACGGTGACTCGCCACACGCCGGGCATAGAGCTTGCCGCTGCGCGTTTCGAGCGCAAATGGTGATCGGGCGGTGGTCTTTGCCGAGGGCCAGCTCCATCGGCAGCTTGGCGACGTCGACTTCGAGATAATCCTCCTCCTGCCAGCCTTCCGCGTTGAGCCGCTGACGGAAATAGCCTTGGTCGTAGAACAGGCCCATGCCGACGAGCGGGCACGCCCAGGTCGCTCGCACTCTTGAAATGGTCGCCGGCCAGAACGCCCAGGCCGCCGGAATAGATCGGCAGCGACTCGTGCAGGCCGAACTCGGCCGAGAAATAGGCGACCGGCCGCGAGCAGAGCACGCCGGCGTTGGCCGCCCCCCAGGTGTCGGTCGGAGGCGAGATACTCCTGCAGCCGCCGATAGGCGTAGTTCAGCGTGCTGTACGAGACGTGCCGGCGCGACCGCGCGTCGAAGTCGTCCATCGAGATTTCGCTCAACAGCGCGATCGGGTTATGGTCCAATTGCTCCCAGCGGAGCGGATCGAGATCGCGGAACAGCGATTCGGCCCCGGGGTCCCAGCTCCACCACAAGTTGCGGGCCAGCGCCCAGATCCGCTCGTAGGCCGGCGCGATGAACTGCTCCAGGGTGCGGGCCTCGCTGACGGTCGGCGCGACCTGGTTGGCCGCCACGACCAGCATCGTGCGTCTCTTCGCGGGAGAAGCTGCGCGGCTCGCGGTTCTGCACGACGAGCACGCCCTGGATCACGCCCTGGTCGAGCAAGGGGCACGCCGACGAACGTGTGGTACGACTCCTCGCCGGCCTCGGGAAAGTATTTGAACCGCGGATGCTGGGTCGCTTCTTCGACCACGATCGGCCGAAGCTGCTCGGCGGCCAGGCCGGTCAGCCCCTCGCTGAGCTTCATCGACACCTTGCCGACGCTCTCCGGCCGCAAGCCGACGGTCGCCGCCAACACGAGGTTTGCCCGGTCAGGCTTGATCAGGTAGATCGAGCAGACGTCGGTCTGAAACTGCTCCTGGATCAGCCGGACGACGTTGGCCAGCGTCTCCTCCGGATCCCCCTTCCGCGAGACGACCTGCGAGATCGCCTCGAAGGTGAGGGGGTGAGCATCGGTCACCGGGTTTTGCGACGGATCGAGATCCTGTTCGACGGCGACACGTTCGACTTCTCTCATTGGACGGCCGGCCTGCAGGAGGGGAAAACGGTGCGCATGACCAGCGCAAGCGCGTGTCTGGCGGGTCGCAGCACATTGCGGGCCAATGCGCCCGTTGGGCGTTTCCCGCAATTTCCAGCGAATCCCGACGCCAAAGTCTGGGCGGTCCCTGCCTGATCCGCGACAGACGTCCTGCGGCGGCGCGCTCAACCGTATGTGCACTAAACAATGGCCGGGCACGACCACGGCCTTTGTATCAATGAGTCGTCATCTCAGTAGCGCCCGAAGCGGGGACGATGCCGGCGACGACTGCGGCGCGGCAGCCACGACGCCGGAGTGACCGCCGACTGGATCGATCGGCATGCGTGCCGCCGTTGTCGCCGAGCTTAGCGGCATGACTCGCAGCACGCTTCCTTCCAGCTTCAATTGGCAGCCGGTGCGGGCCAATTCGCTGTTCAGGATGGCCAGCGTCTGGCTGGGCGAGTAGCGGGCCGCGTCCCATCGATTGAAGACGCCTTGAGGAACCGCCTGCATCCGCAGCTCGAGGTGCGTTTCGGCGGCAAACTGCGACAACACCACCGTCCACGGAGCATTGCGGAACTGGAACGACATGACCTTGGTGCGGTCGAGTGCCGCCAGCGGATTTGTGATGTCTGAATGGGCCGCATCGGGCACCGCCGTTCCGCGGCCGGTGGTCGAAGAGTCCGGACACGGGGTCGACTCCGGCCGTCGTCTGGACCGCAGCCGGCGAAGGAGGCTGTGCCGGATCGGCCGGAGTCGCTGTGTCAAATCTCGAAGCTGCGGCGAAGCATCGGCTTGGAGCATGTCGTTGCGGCTCGTCATGCCGGCGCCGCGCGTGCCCGCGGGCAAGCCGCTCGTCGGCCGGAGAGCTCGCGGCCGCAGTCCGGCCCGGCACAATCACGGGGCCAGGGGCATCGAGAGAATTGCGCGCCGCATCGGACACATCCGGAACTTGCGTCACGGCCGCGAAGCGCGCGGAGTCGCGGCGCTAGGTCGGTTCCACTCGACGAGGTTCACGTTCTTCGAGTCGGCCAGGTTCCTGTCTCTGGCTCGACGGCGAGGCCCCGCCGTGTCTTGTGACAGCCGTCCCGCGGGCGTTTCGCGACGCTGCCGGCATGGTCGGATATACCGTAAACCGCGTTCGATTGACCCCCTGGCGTAGGCTTGCCGGGCGACTCTGCGGCGGGCCGTCCAGCCAGGTCGTGCGGCTGCCCAGGCACGGCACCGACATTGGCGGCCGTGTTCTGATCGCGATCGACCAGGCCGATCGGCGGCGGCGTCGGCTGGCCGCTTGGCGGCGCCGTCGGCCGCCCGCCCGGAAGAGAGCCCCGCTCGCCATCGGCCTCGGGAGCCATTACGGTCCGGTCATCAACGGCGGTGCCGCTCGCGTTGCTCAGGCCGATCGGGTCGGGCGCGTAGGACGCCCGACCGCCTTTTGCCTCACCAGCCGGCCGCATTTTCCGTCGCATCATTGTGGTTCGCGTCGCGAAGAATTCATCCAGACCCCGCTGAGCCGCATCCTCCGAATTGGCCGTGCGAGCTCGCCGGAACCGAGATTGCGCGGTGCAGAGGAGTCGACGACGCATCGGCCAGCCCCGTCAGTCGGCTGGGCGCTCGTCCTGGCTGCGCGATCGTGAGCGGCTGCTCCAGTCCGGCCGCCTTCGCCTCGGTTCTCACGGCTTTGTCCGCCGCCACTTCGAGATCATCTGCAGTGAAAAGAGTCCCGTGCTGATCAAAAGGCTCAGAGCCAATGTGCCGACGATCGAAACTCGGCCACCCTGCCACCTAAATCGGTTTCTGAAGCCGCCGGCCCGGTTGCGATTGCCGGCACGACGTGCAACCGGTAGCGCCGGCAGCCGCATGGGCGGTGCAGCGGACAGCCGGCGCGGAATGAGCGGCGAAGCCACGGCCGCTGCAGAGCCGCCGGAGCTGCCAAGATGCGTGCCATCGTGGCCGCCGGAGCGCGAGCCGGCATGGTGATTCGAGACTGAGAAGCATGCTCGGCAGCCGCGGCGTGGTGCGTGCATGCGCCCGGCGACGCCGGAGTTCCGTGTGCAGCGTGATGCTCCGCAGCCGGTGACATGCATGTTCCGCATGCCGACATGATGTTGGGCCACAGTGGTCAGTGGTGTTCCGTGGCCGCGTGCTTTTGCGCGGGAACGTGGTGCTCGCCGTGTTCCGTGGGGGACTCATGTTCCGCGGCGAGATGTTGCGCGTGCCGGTCGTGCGCGGCCCGAAGACTTTTTGCAAGACGATCTTCCACGCGAACTCCCTTTCTGAGATCAGGCTTCGATGCGTCGCCGACGCACGGATATTCGTTCGACTGCCGCTTGAAAGATTTCTGTGCCGGGTGCGCGGCCGGCAGAATCGGCTCTTTCCGTACTATCGGCAAATACGGGCCGGTCCGTGCACAATTGCTCGCTTGGAAAAACGCCCGGAGCAGCCTCCGGCCCTCCAAATTGCCTGATTTGCCGATTTCTCCATCCGATCGGCGGTCAGGGAGCGGAGCGTGAGCACTTCTGGATGGGCCTTCGGCGGGAGCAAATTCGGGAACGGTTCGCCCGCATCCTCGTCGCGACCAGGCCGCGATCCAGTCGATCCAAAGCGTTCGCGTGCGGCCAAAGACGAGCGATTCGCGCATCGACGGCGGGATAGCTCGTCGGCGGACGACGCACCCTCGACCCGCGGGACGATTTGCGGGACTCATCCAGGTCATAAATCACCTCTTCGCGGCGAGTCGGAGCCGGGCAGCAAGGTCAGTCCGGCCTCCGTGACGTCGTAAGGACGGGCCTCGTTGTCCCAGACAGGCGTCGATCTGCTCCCGCACGAGATCCACGCCCCCGATTCGATAGAAGCCGGCGAGAAGGCCGGCGAGCACGGCCCTTTGCGGCCCCGTCAAGATTGCGCGATCCATCCGGCCCGCCACACGCCGGCGACCATGCGGCCCGCCTGCTCCACGAATCCAATCCACAGACGGCTCCTCGCCCAGCTGCGAGGCGCGGATCTCGACGCGCAAGCTGTTCGTCCCGAGCTTCGGTCCGGCCCACCTCGATCGGGATGCCGCTGAAAGCCGTCGATTCGGCAAGAAACCCCAGGAACTCCCGCTCGAAGAACCGGCGGACGTCGAGCTCCAGATGGTGCAGCTTCGCGTAATAGCCCATCAGGCCGCGGATGCGACGGGTCGGGTTCGCCCGCCGGGCCGCCCGCCGCAAGCGGGCAAACAATCGCGGAATCGTCCCCGAATGGATGCCCAACTTCATCAGCCGGACCAGCGTCTCGCCGTGGCTGCCGACGACCACGGGTCGCAGACTCGCGGTGGCGGTTGACGGCGTACAACCGCCAGTTTCCGCGGAGCTCCCACACCAGAAAGCCGACGACTCCCGGCAGCAACAGGACCGTCACCCCGGCGATCGTATTGGCCAGCACGTTGCCGAAAACGGGACCGAGCGGGGCGGCCAGCATCGGCTGCATCGGCAGAATGACCTTGTGCGACACGGTCACCACGGGGAAATGCTTGATCGGATTGATCTGCGGCTCGACCAGCACGGTGACGAGGAAGCCGACGACGAACCGCACGATGGCCCACGGCAAGCCCAAGCACCGCCTTGATGCGCAGGGTCAGCTCGGTCTCGCCGCTTTTGAAGCGGAGCCATTCGTCGACTTCGTACAGGACCCGTTCCAACCCTCCAGCACGTGCTTGAAAAAGTCCATCACCAGGTCGAACAGCGCCACGAAGACGTGGACGCGGATCCGGTGCCACAATCAGTTGCAGCCGCTCCGCCGCCAGCTCTTCGAGTCGCGGCCCAGCCGCGAATTGAGCACCGCCGCCAGAACCACGAAAATGCATAGCCGTCACGCTGGGCCGCGGCAGCCGATACCAGCCCACGGCCGGCAAAGCCAGCAAAAAAGTCCCGTCAGCATGAGCGACGTCAACAGCCGCTTGCGAAAAAAGACGAAGGCGGGACTGCGCAACAGGCGGTTGATGAAGGTGACCTCCGCCAGCCATCTTGGGCATGTCGTAAAAGAGCAACCGCAGTCCACCGGCCGGCAAGCCGCATCGCGTGCCAGATGCCGCTGCGAAACCGCGGCACATGGACCAGTCCCAAGATCAAAAGTCCCAGGGCGATCGTCAACAGCGGGTTCGGATGCCCGGCCGGAGCCTCCGCTGCGCGACGCTCGTCCCGGCCCACCAGTTCAGGCCAGACGCCGGGCCGCTTCGTCCACGATGATCGACGAACGCCAGAATGACATACGCTCCGCCGAAGGGAATGGCCGCATACAACGTGAGCGTCCGGCCCGCCTTCGTGCCGAAGGCACATGAGCTGAGCCGCTGCAGACCCCGCAGATAAATCGCGCCCTGCTGATAGACGCCGTCGAGCACGTCGGCCAGGCGGCGATCGGCCCGCAGCAAGCGGTCGCCCGCCACGAGCTCCAGCGGATCGGCCACGTCGTCCAGCTTCAAATTGCTGCGGGCGATGGCATCGCGGATGTCGCCCATCGCGAAAAAGCCGCGCTCGACCACTTCATCCAGCAACTCTTCGACCATCTTGCGGAAGGACACCCGCTCGGGCAGATTCTGCGGCACGAAAGCCCACTTCGATCAGCGTCTGCTCGAGCGGCGGACGCAGCCGTTCGCGCAGGCGATGCTCGGCCGAGACGGCCGCCGCACGAAGCAAAGATCGCCAGGTGTTCGCGCTCGCCCGCGGAAATCGAAACTCTTCGCCACCCGCGACGTGGCGACCCGCAGGTGCTTCGAGAGCAGGACTTCGCGCTGCGCCGGCAGCGGTCGCTTCAGCGGCCGGCGGCCGAAAGAGAGCAGCCAGCTCAAGAAATCGATGACGTACGACTCCCGTTCGGAATCGAGGCAAACTTTCTGCAAGTCATATAAGCAGCCGTGCGGAGCAGTTCCAAAATCCGTAGGTCGACCTCTCCAACAGCGCCGCCAGGAGGTCTGCGCCACGGATCGGGTCCGGACTCTTCCGCTCTTCAGGGCTTGTCGCAGCCGCTGCGCCAGCCGCCGGATGTCCGCGGCGGCAAGCGCGGCGGCCTGAACGGCCAAAGCCAGGCTCCGCGCCCCGGCGGCCCGCGTGTGCAAAATGGCGGCCCGCACGTCGTTCCCGCGGCTGGCGGCCCGTTCGGCGTCCCGCAGCAATTTCTGATAATCGTCCGAGGCGAACGCCGGCCGTGGGCGGCTGACGCCGTCCGCCGGTCGCCACTCCGAACGGGACTCCGCGGGTCGGCCGCGCCGGATCATCGGTCTCGAGCTCGGCCGTCATCTGGAGGATGGCATCGGCGTCGACGTCTTCCGCCAGAATCTCCTCGGCGCGATCGATGTCGTCCAGCGAGGGAAAGTAGCTCGCCAGAACGTCGGGAGCGAAATAACGCAGCTCCAGAAAGACCGCCGCGAACTCCACGTATTCCGACACGGCGTCGACGGGAGGCAAGAGAAAGGCTTCCTGTCCCAAGCACGGACCGCGATTTCATCGAATGCCGTATAGCCGATGCGGCTCGATCCGGTCGCGAACGGCGCGTTCGTCGAGCTGGCCGGCCGCCCGGCGCTCATCGAACGCCACGTGGACCCGGGCGTGGAAATGAAGGCGGCGCAATGCTCGCGGAACGCGGCGAACCGTCATCGCTTCCAGCTCGTGCTCCTCGGGGCGGGCCAGCAGGATGACCGTTTCAGGAAGCAGCTCGCCGTTTTCGAGCCCCAATTCGTCATTCGCCACGATTTGACGGGCCCTCTGGGCCGAGAGGTGAAAGCTCTTGCGATGCGGAACCCGCGTACTGAGCGCCGGCAAATCGATCTCGTGCCGGATGACCCGTCGCACGATGCGCGAGGCAACCGGAAACGCCGCAAGGGTCCGCCTCGTGGATCGCCCGCTCCGCGGCGGCCAGCGCCGACTCTGCCCGTGCGGCCGGCGGCACAGGTTCAGTCACGGAAAGGCGTTGCACCATGCGGCACGTTGCTGCGAGGAATGGAGCAGGGCTCTTCGGAGCCAAAATGGCCGCGAAAGTCGTGGCATTCAGCCGCGCTTCAAGCTGTAAATTGCAGATTGCAAGCGGGAAGCGTCAAGACAGGAGGCGAAAAAATAGGTGCATCCGACCCATTTCAGTTGATGGTAAACAGTCACGAAACCATCGTTCCGCGAAGGAAAAAAGGTCATCGCCTCCAAGAGGGATGTTCCTCGACGCTTGGATTTGGAAACGGCTGCCCGCACACAGCGACGAAAGCGCAAGTCAACAACGCGAGCGAACTGACGTGTTGAATCCATGCGACGTTGAACAATCGGCCGACACAAAAATGAATCGGCAGTACGATACCGCCGAGCGCGACCAACAACATTGACGGCGCCCAGCCGTCGCCCCGTGTTAACGAGCGCGCGCAGGCCTGACATCGGTCAGCCGGCACGGGGATGAAAAAGCATCGCGCGGCGTGAAGGATCCACGTCGTCCAATTCGCCTTCTTATTCATGGCACGGGGAATCAACGTACTGTCATTGAAACGCGTCCAGCCATCATCTCGATAAAGCCTGCTGCAATCCGTTCTCTTCACCGGGATGATATTTCGTTGACCGTGTGCGAGTCGACTTCGTCCTTGTAGAACCAGGCCGGCTTGAATTTCGTATCGGAATAAAGCTTGGCCTGATCGAAGTAATGGGGCGACTTCGGGTCGCCGCTTTCGCCGTACTGCAGCACGGTCGCCGCCTTGACCCGCGGGCCGAACTCGTACACGCCCATGAACGAGCCGCCCACCACGCCGAAACGCTGCTTTCGCAGCGGAATGCTGGGCGTGTAATAGAGCGTGAAGGCGACTCCCAACGGTCCCGGGAGCGCCGACCAAGGGCAGGCTCGGCTTCTGGTCGCGGAAGAGCAAAGCGGCCTCTTCGATGCTGCCGGCGTTGGGCTGACGCTGCGTCCGCGTGATCTTGCCCCACGGCACTTTCCAATCGCCGTGGAGCGATTTCAGTTTCTTGGCCACTCCGACCAGCGCGGCGAACCGCTTGGAGACCGTCCTCGACGTACTGCGGCTTGAGGTCCTCCGCCGGATAACGGTCACCGTAAAGCTCGGCGTACCATTCTGCGCACAGCGTGGCCTGGGTCGAATCCCTGGTGACGCGGCAGTCCCAGTTGCACAGGTGGTCGAGATACGGCTTGACCTCCGCGGCCAGCTTGCGGATGCGTCTGTTTCAGAGTCGTCGAATTGCTGCGTGTAGCGAGGAAGCTCGGCCATCGGCCAATAGAGAGTCGTGTCGAAGGCGAGCCGCTGCCAATCTCAAAAGTGACGTCGTGCGCTTCGCGTAAGCAGCTTGCGGGAGATCTGCGACCTGCGCCGATCGCGGAATTTGTCTTCGACCATGTATTGCGGGAAGTCGCTGGCCGCCGGGATTTCCGTCGTCGGCCGTCATGAAAGGGCGTCGAGTTGCAGTTCTGGACGTAACCGTCGGTCGGATTGAGAAGCTGCGGCAAATCGTCGAACGGGTGCAGCCCCTTCCACTCAGTCCGCGGATCGCTGCCGTCGACCGGACGGGTCCAGTCATATCTGCGGATCGCGGATGGGAATCGCAGCCGTTATAGACGTAGAAGATCGTCCCGTCGGCGTCGGCGTAAGCCGTGTTGAACATGGGCAAGTTGAGCATTGAGATGCCCGCCTTCCATTCCGCGAAGTTCTTCGCCTTGTCATCGCCAGCGCCTGGCGAATCCGCGACCGCGTCAAAGATCCGGGCAATCTTCACCGTCAGCGCGTGCGTGGCGTCCTCCTTGCCGACGATCGGCCCGTGATGCGTCTTGCGGAACGTGTAGTGATGCTCGACGCGGCTTTCCGCCGCCGCTTGTTGACGAGGATCGTGTCCTTCCATTCGACCGCCGTCCGGTACCCGTCGCCGTAGCGGTAATTGAGCGGATGCTGCGGATCGTCGAACGTTTCGCGATAGACGTCGGCAATGTCGGGCTCGTTGACGGTGTGGGCCCAACCCAGGTACTCGTTGTGGCCCATCGTCAGCACGGGCGATCCGAAGAAGCACGATCCCGGAGAAGTGCAGCCCCTCGCCGCTCTCAACGTGCGCCTCGTAAAACTGGCCGTAGCCGTACCAAGGCTGGTGCGGGTTGATGAACAGCATGGCCTTTTTGGATTTCGTCTTGCTGGGACCGATGGCCCATTCGTTCGAGCCGATCGTCTTGGCGATGCGCTCCTCGTACTCGGCCGGCACCGGCTTCTTCGCGTGCGACTTGGAATACATGAAGGACAGCATGGTGAAGCGGTCGAACGCGACGACGTGCCACGGCTCGAAATGCTTGATCAGCCGCGGCTTCACCTGCGGATGCTTTTCGAGAAAGTAGTTCAGCCCGGCGGTGTACGCCGCGCCGATTGCCTTGAGATCCGGGATCGAGCTGTTTCGTAGTCGGCTTTCGACCGCGCGGGGACCTCGTACAATGCGCATCAGGACATCCGAGCCGAGTCCCGGACGGGCCGACGACTTCCGCATAGCGGCCCAGTGCCTGGAGATAGGTGTCCTCGATCTGCCAGAAGTAGTCCTCGGCTTGTGCGTAGGCCAGTCCGAAAGACGTGCTGGCATCAGTCGGTCCGTAGATGTGCGGCACACCCCATTCGTCGCGGTGGATCGTCACCGACGGAGCCAGCGATCGGGCGTCGACCGCCGCGATCCGCCAAGAGCCGCGTCGTCGCCGACGTGAGCAGCAGCGCGAGAAACAGATCGGCGAAATTCGCAAGCGCGTGTCATGGATCGTGCCTTGTTGCAGAGACGAAGTGACCGATTGAAAATCGCGACGACATCTGAGAGTACCGCCGAAGGGATCGGACGGCTTCACACGCTTCGTAACGATCAGACGAAAAACAGCCGCCGATTGCAACCCCCTACGCGAGAAAGGTACCTCGGCGGAGCCGAGCGTCGACGTGTGCGGTCAAGGCTCTTCAGGCGGAGCGGGGGCGGGGGGCGGATTCCTTGCGCTGCTGCTGGGCCTTCTGCTGGAATTTCTCGAACGAGTGCTTGAGTGAATCCAGCAGCCGCGGGACGCCCGGAGCCGCCATGAAGACGCGGCAGAAACGGCCGAACGCGGAAAGAAGGTTGTGATGAAATCGAAACAGAACTCGCACGGCGTGTGACCGATCATCACGGCATTGGCATAGTTGCCGGAAAGGACGTCGTCCTGGAGCTTGAGTTGCTCGTAGAGATCCTGGGCGGAAACGGGCGACTGGGGAGCCGCGGGCGGCTGTCCGGCCCGGCTGTCCGGTCCGGGCCGTTCGAGTTCGACGGGCAGTCGGGCCGGTCGGCACGACCGGCTGTCCGAATTTCGATTGGTAGTTGTTCAAATTATCGGTGAGGGCGGCGATGAACTGGGCCACGACACCCGGAGGGAGAACGACACGGGCCGCCACCTGCTGCGGCTGGGACATCCTCAACAGAAAATCGAGGATGAATTCGTGAGCCCCCTGCACGACGACGGCGCCGGTGCTGAAAACGCCCCGTGCCACCCGCTCCGGCACGAGGGCGCTCACTTGCGAATGCTGGATCTCTTCGCAGTACGGACCCTCCTCGTCGGGAGGCCCAGGAGCGTGGAAAGAATCATCCGGCGAGTCGTGCGTCTGTCATCGCGGCAGCGACCAGGCGAGCGGTCTCGAACTGGGACTCACCGGGAGAAAAAACCCGGCTGTGGGTCCTTCACGGCGTGGGGCGAACACGTTTGCGGACGTCGGTTTCAATGGAGCCGAACGCCGTCTCGTGCCGCTGAAGGGCAACACCCAACGCGTGGATCAGCCGCTTGGCTGTGTAATGATTCATGATGATCCGTTGCGAAACCTTCACGGTCGTTTCGCCCGTGGCGTACGGATGCGGGTTGAGCCCGAGATCCAGGATCATTTCCTCAGGAGTGCTGGAAACGCGGCAAAAATTTGCGTAGCCGGCCGAGCACTGCGAATCGTCGACGTGAATGGTCGCCTGACCGGCCTGTTCACCGGCGGCCGGCTGCGGGGCCGCCTGTTGTCCGCCCGCTGGCTCTGCCGGGGCTCCCTTTGTTCTGTCGACTGCCATTTGTCCCTTTCCGAATTCGAACGACGAGTCTCGAGCGAGTCTTGCTGCGACTTGCACGCCGGTCGATCCCGTCGCAAGAGCGTGCGATCCGAAGAACTTCGGATCGCGTGCGACAGTCGACTTCGGTTTATAACACTGCAGCGCGCTGGATTCAACGGGCCGCCCTGACCCGCAAATCCAACGCGCTGCCGGTGTTCCACCGTATGAAAACTCGGTCGCTCAAGCCGCTCGGTCAGTTGCTGTCGCGACGCCGGCGCCGCCGCCTCCGGTTGGCTGCAGTTGCTTGACGTCGAACGGCTTTCCCTTCATTTCCGTGAATTTCGCCTGCTGGTCCTTGGTGAGAACCTCGGTCGCTCTTGCCGTTTGCTCTTCGCGCAACTCGGTCATTTTTGCCATGCTTCGCGTCCGATCGCCGCCAGCGGTGAATGCCTGCCCGTGTTTTGCCGCAAAATCCTTGCCGTTCGTCCTGATCTTGTCCGTCTGCTCCTTGGAGAGGCCCAGGTCCTTGGCCACGCCGGCATCTTCGAGGGCCGCGGACCGGCGCCTGAATGGCAATTTCGTGCAAGCGGGTTTGCTGATTCTTGTCGAGGATCTCGTTAATCTTCGGCATGAACTTGTCGTTGATGTTCTTGCGATCTCGGCCATCTTGACTGGATTTCGGCCATCCGCTTTTCCCGTTCTTCTCCCGAAGTCCTCGCAACCCTTGGAAATCGCCCATGCCCGAGCCGGCGAGCTGCTCTTGCATCTCTTCGCGGTTAGTCCTCAGCGATCTCCTTGATCTTGGCGGCGTTCTCTTCGCTCAGGCCCAGCTCCTTTTGGACGGCCTTGTTTCGGCGACGACCGTCAGCGGGCGAAACTCCCAGCGGCCGATCATCCCTCCTCCGCGCCGTCCCTGGGCTTGGGCTTCCTGGACCGTCGAGGCCGCGAGCAACAGCGCGGCGACGGTAACACAACACAATACGACCTCTTCGCACCATGACGTTCTCCTCTGGCATTGTGACTTGAAACAGGCGCCGTCGGTCCGGATTGAATAGGCCCGGAACGCAGCCGAGCGTCGGCAGCGGCCGAAGGCCCGGCGACATCTATCCTTTTGCGGCGATCGCGGCTTCCGACACTATGCTGAAATCGCGAGCGGCGTGCAACTCGATTGTCAAGGAAAAACGCCGAATCTTAGGGAAGAGATGAAGGACAGCGAATGTCGGCCGGGCTACAGGCGGAAATGGAACGTGCGGCGGAAATACCGCCAGATCCAACCGACGGCCGAGCGCCGTCCACGGTGACCCGCGCACGGCCCCGCATGCCGGGACGCAAAAGGTCGGTGTCGCCGTCGAGACGAACCGTGGCCTGGTAGGCGCTGCTGGTCAGTCGCTCGTGCCCCTGTTTGTCGGTGACCGTCGCCAGCTCGCCCCCCGCTTTGTTCGACAGGGTTTCGGGGGCGACTTCCGACTCGCGTTCGGAAATCTTTTCGATGGTCCCGTAGTACGTCCGGTCGGCGATGTGTTCGAGCTTGATTTGGACCTCCTGGCCGACGCGGAAGTCGTCGCGGTCTCCCTGATCGATGTACAGAATCGCGTCGCACGTGTCTGACGGCGCGATCCGAGAGGACCGGCGTCCGCTCCGTCAGATAGCAGCCGAAGTTCTGCGGATCGAGCGGCGTGCCGTACCAGCGGCTCAACTGGCGGCGGACGTCGTCGCGCGACCGGCTCCGGCGACGCGCGGCGGGGCCACGACGACGCCGTCGCAGGGGGCCCGGATCTCGAGCTGTGACAATTCGTCGCTCGCAATCGGCAAGCTGTTTCTCGATCCCGTCCAATGTCCGCCGGGCGACTTGTTCCTGGGCCTGGTCCTCCAGGGCGCGATCCAGCTCGACTTCCTTCTGCTGAAGGTTGCGGTCCATCTCCAGAGACCGCCGCTTCTGCTCCTTCTCGTCATTCGTGAGCCGCACCAGCAGCTGGCCCTTGGTCACGTGGGCGCCGGGCGCACGATGGACTTCGCTCACTCGGCCGGGAGTCGTCGCGTACACTTTTGCCACGTCGGTCGGCTCGACGAGAAAGGCCGTTTCTTCGTGCAATGGCAACGGCACAAAGAGGGCCGCAACCACGACGATCAGCCACGCACGGATCCGCTGATCCCCAGCTTGCGATAATCCAAGGGATCGGTCCGCGGAGCCGAGTCACGATTTGATAGACCGTGTAGACCATATTGCCGACGATCGCCGCCAACGACGCGACCGCCAGCGTGGCGCCGATGCTCTGCAGATCATACGGCTTCAGCACGCGGTACAGAAAGAGCGTGATGCCGAACAGGATCACCCAGCGATAAATGGCCGCGGCCACCGCGAAGATCTCGAACCAGACGCGTCCCGTCTCCGGCATGAAGGGGTCGGGCTGTTGTTCGATGCCCAGGCAATACCAGCCGAATCGATCCGCCAGCATTTTGTCGGCCTTCGGCCGCAGATTCGGGATCTCCAGGAAGTCGGCCAGCATGAAATAGCCGTCGTAGCGCATCAGCGGGTTGGCGTTGAAGATGACCGTCGAGACGGTGGAGACGAAAAAGACATTCAGGCACAAGTAGTGCAACAGGCCCGGGATTCGTGTTCCACCAGACGAAGATGGCGACCGCCGAAAGGACCGTTTCCACATACATCCCCGCCCCGCCGATGATGATGCGATGCCACTTGTTCCGCATCATCCACGCGTCCGAAACGTCGCAATACAAGGCCGGGCTGAAGACCAGGAGCATCAGGCCCATCTGGTGGCATTCGCCGCCGTAATGCTTGCACGAGAGTCCGTGCCCGAACTCGTGCAGGATCTTGGTCGCACTGACCGTCAGCCACAGGTAGATCAGGTTGGGCCAGGAGAAAAACTGGTGGAACTCGGGGAGCCGGCGGCGGAACTCCGCGAACTCGGTCAAGACCAGCGCGCAGCGACGCGACGACCAGGCTGACGCAGAGAGCAACGGCCCAAGGCCGGAAAACCCACGCCAGATAACCGTGGAGCCAAGTCAGTGTCCGTTCCGGATCCCAGCCGGGCAAGCGAAGATACAGGACATTGCGGACGGCGTTCCAGAATCTGCTGCCGTCGCTGCTTGCGGTGGTGTTTCAACAGGGCCGCCCCCTGCCCGAAGCGGAGGGTTTGCAGCAGTCCTTTTTCGTGCAGATCGGTCAAAAGCCGCTGGACGTCAGCGAGCGTCACGTGCAGCGTGGGATGGCTTTGGAGCAGCTCGTCGCGGATCTGCTCGAGGTTGCGCGTCCCGTCCAACAGGCCCAGCACGCAGTATTGTTCGGCGTGCAGACGATGATACTTGAGTCCGACCGGATCCTTGATGACCCAGGAGCCGATCCCCTGGTACTCGATCCGCCGGACAACCAGATCGGGTCGGCGACGCATCGGGATCGGACGCCGTGTCGAAGAGCACCAGCGGAGAGAGGCAACCAGGCTCATGGCAGACGCGGGGCGCGAGGGTCGCAGCGACTGCGGCGACGAGACGATCATCGAGGTCTTCAGCCCTCCGGCCTCCGAGGAGGCCGGCAGGATGGTCATCGTCGCCTGGAAGCCGGGACGAAGCACGTTGTTCGGATTGGGCGACTTCCGCCCAGACGCGCGTCTCGCCGACGCGTTGGCGACGACGTCGACAAAACCGATGCTGGCCGTGAAAGACGCTTGCTTTTCGACGTCCAAATCGGCGTCGGGAATGCTGAGGCGGACGATGACGGGAGAGCCGACCTTCACGTTCCAGATTTCCCGTTCGTTCACCATTCCCTTCGACCCGAACGACGTCGGTGTTGACGATTTCGAGGATCGTGTCACCCTGCTTGACGGCCTCGCCGCGATGCTTCATGATGCTGGTCACGACTCCGTCGAACGGGGCCATGATGCGGTAACGTCTTCAACTCCGCGTCGGCCTGATTGGCCTTGAGTCTGTTGACGTCCATTTCGTGCTTGGCCTTGTCGATCTGCAATTGGCTGCGTCTCCATCGTCCAGCTTCGCCCGCCGCATGTCGAGATCGCGGAACGGTGTTGCAGGTGCTGCCGATTCGCCTCGAGGTCCTTTCTCATATTCCGCCGTGTCGACGGCGTTGAGCTTCGTCGCATACTGGATTTCGACGTGGTCGTCGGCCACGAGTTTCGCCACGTCGAGGCTGGCTTTGGCAACTTCGTCCATCAGCCGGGCGACGAGCTGTCCTTCGCGAACGGAGTCCCCCTCATTCGGTTCGACCGCGGCCAGCACGCCCGGCCGATCGGTCGCCAGCCGCGCCGTTTTCACCGCTTTGATCGGGCACTTCTTGCACCTCGATCGGTCTTCGTTTCGAGCGAGACCGCCCGCCCCTTCGCCGCAGCCGCGCGGGCCGGTCATCGGTCCAGGCCACCGTCTCCCGGCCCAAGCAACTAAAGCAATTAGACTAAACACAATTGACGACTTTCTCATGGGAATTCCGGCAGAAATATTCCCGGCAAAGACCATCCGCATTCTCACACATCGGCGAAGCGGGACGGTGCCGATTTCTCATTCAGATCGTGCACAGCACGACTGAGCCGAAGCGTGCCCAAAATCAGGCGCGATTTCAAGGCCCGTTTCAGGACCGAAAACGTGGAATGCTTGAAGCCACTTCTGCTGAGCCGATTTTCGTTGCATTTTGGTTCCAACGGCTCGGCAGGAGCCTTGCGCTACGGCTGTTGAAACCGTCTGCCGTCTTCCGTTCGATTGCCCCGGTCAGAACGGCCTCTTCGCTTCCGTGCGAATCTTCCGCACAAACCGAACGCATTGGCGGGCACTTTCGATCGGATTCTGACCGCATGTTGCCCAAACGCAACCTAGGGTTTTCTGGAGACTCGTATATCCCCTGTCCTGCTGAAGGAGCATTCGCCATGCAGGTGACAGTTCAAGACGTGATGACTCGATCGCCCATCGCCGTCCCCGACGGAAACCACCATCGACCAGGTGCTCGACACGCTTGTAACCGAAGGGGTTCCGTCGGTTTACGTCACGACGCATGAAAACCGGCTGGCCGGGATCGTGACCGATTATGAAGTCCTGAAGCATCAGGTCCTCGGCGGCGACCGAACGCAAACCGCAGAGACCCTGATGAACCGCAATGTGCCGACCGTCCGGCCCGAAGAGAGCGCCATGGCGGTTTGTCCCGCAATTTCGCGATGGCCGGTTGGCACGGATGGCCGTCATCGACGACGAGGGTCACCTGGTCGGCAATCTCGCCCGCCGCGACGTCATGCGGATGATGCTCACCCTCGAACGGATGCCTCGCGAAACACCGGACCCGGCCGCCAGCACGCCGCGATGCGGCCTCCGAGTCGTTCCGCCGCCCCGCAGTGCGAGTTCGCCCGCAAGACGCCTGCCCCGCTGGGTGCAGCAACGGTTCATGGCGTTGCCGTCCTCTGAACCCAAGCCGACCGTTTGTGGTCGGTTCCGACGCACCCGTTCAGAACGCGTGCCCGCCCTTCGGATCGGAACCAAAAGTCTCAGTTTGCCATGAATCCTTGCCTCATCCGGCCCGCCCCGCTCCGCCGCGGCATCGTTTGACGCCGTGCGACCTCCGGGTTAGGATCGCCCACTCGCCCGGCGTGGCCTTCCGTGCAGGTTGTGTTGCTGCCGTCCCGGCTGCACGAAGCATGCACGACAATCAAGAGGCGGTTTCAAAGGCGACCATGGGTCGTGGGGCAAGCGGCCAGCTTGCCCGTTCGAGTTCAAGGACGCCTTCCAGGACAAGCTGGCAGCTTACCCCACGGTATTAAAGCCGTCTCTACTCTTCTCTTTTCGACGGATCGGTCTCCATGAACGCGTTTCCCAAACGCGCGCTGGTCAGTGTTAGCGATAAAACGGGTCTGGCTCCCTTTGCCGCCGGGCTGGCCGAGCTGGGCTTTCGAGATCGTCTCAACCGGCGGAACGCGGCGATTCCTGGAGGAAAACGGCATCCCGGTGATCGACGTGTCGTCGTATACCGGCTTTCCGGAGATCATGGAGGGCCGCGTCAAGACGCTGCATCCGAAGGTGCACGGCGCCATTCTCGGACGACCCGATCTCCCCGCTGACGCCGCTGCCATTCGCGACCACGGGATCGTTCCGTTTCAGGTCGTCGTCTGCAATTTATACCCGTTCGAAAAAACGGTCGCCCAGCCGGGCGTGTCGCTGGAAGAGGCGATCGAGCAGATCGACGTCGGCGGGCCCAGCATGGTCCGCGCGGCGGCGAAGAACCATGCCTACGTGGCGGTCGTCACCGATCCCGATCAATATCCCGCCGTGCTGGAGAACCTCCGTGCCGGTCGGTTGTCGCCCGAATTTCGCCGCCAATTGGCGCAGGCCGCCTTCGAGCGGACGGCCACTTACGATCGGGCCATCGCCGACTACCTCAGCGCGCAGACGGCCGCCGGCGACGAAGACCGGCGATTCCCTGCCCGGCTTTCACTTCAGCGTCAACCGCGCGGCCCGACTTCGGTATGGCGAGAATCCACACCAGGACGCCGCGTTGTATGTCGAGCCCGACGCCCATCCGTCGACTTTGGCGCAGGCCGAAATCCTGCACGGCAAAGAACTTTCCTACAACAATCTGCTCGACCTCGACGCGGCTTTGGAGTTGGCCCGCGAGTTTGACCGAGCCGGCGGCCGTTGTTATCAAGCACAACAACCCGTGCGGCTGCGCCCTGGGGCAGACGCTCTCCGAAGCGTTTGCCAAAGCCTACGCCGGGGATCCGGTGAGCGCGTTCGGCTCGATCGTCGGCTTCAATCGCCCGCTCGACGCGGCCACCGCCGAGCAGATGAGCCAGCCCGACCGGTTCATCGAAGCCGTCATCGCCCCGAGCTTACGAGCCGGCGGCGTTCGAAATCCTCTCGACGCGGCCCAAATGGGCCAAGAACGTGCGGCTGTTCAGTTGCCCGGCGATGTGCGACCCGCGCCCGCCACGTTGGAATACCGCAGCATCTCCGGCGGCCTGCTCGTGCAGGATCGCGACAAGGCGGAGTTTGACCGCGCCAGCCGGCCGTCCGCGGGCGAGGCGGAAGGGGCCGAGTGGCGGGTCGTGCACGCGCAAATCGCCCGTCCCCCCACAGTTGGCCGATCTCAAATTCGCGTGGCTTGTCGCTAAACGCGTGAAGTCCAACGCGATCGTCTTCACCCGGGACCGCGGCCTGGTCGGCGTTGGAGCCGGACAGATGAGCCGTGTCGATTCGGTCCGGCTGGCCTGCGAGAAAGCCGGGGACCGCAGCCGGGAGTCCGTCATGGCCTCCGATGCCTTCTTTCCCTTCCGCGACGGGATCGATGCGGCCGCTCACGCCGGCATCGCGGCCATCGTCCAGCCGGGCGGCTCGCGCACACGATAACGACGTGATCGCCGCCTGCGACGAGCTCGGCATCGCCATGGTCCTCACCGGCCGCCGGCACTTTCGTCATTAGTGCGTTCTCAACGGTCAGGGATTGGTGACTCGGACATGCGCCCGCTTTTGATACAATGCACCGCTTTTGATACACTTTTTGGAGTTTTTTGGGTTATTTTGGGGCTTAAAAAAAGGAAACCTGAAGACCCCAAGAAACTTCAGAAAGCTTTGCGCAACGGTCCTCAGATAGCTTTGCGCTACGGTCCGACGTCTCGCGATCCATTGTTATGTGTTCATATGTACATATTTGATCGCAAGACCTGGGGTGACGGCACACCAAGCTGCCGCGCCGCTGCGAACGTCGGCTCAAGGAAACTTGGACGGGCCGCCGTCATTGATCTGCAGAAGCTGGGTCCCCCTTTTCGATCTCCTCCGTCGACCGCGACTTCGAGCCGGGGAACGCAGTCCGAGGCCCGACCACGACCATGTAACTGGTATCCGTCTTCGCTCCAGGGTCGGCCGGGCAATGAAGGCTTGAACAGGAGGAAAAGGAAACGGAGATGAGAAAGGCCATTCTTTGTTCTTTCTGTTGCCTCCTGTTCGAGTCGCCGGGCGATTGCCTCTTGCCCTCTCAGCGGCCAAAATCTCTCTCAGCGTGACGCGTTCCTTGTTTTCCCCTCACCCTTAGAGCGCTTCAAGCCACAGTGCAGCGGTCCCGCGGCGGAAATCGTCGGGAACAGAGCCACTTTCAACGCGACAAGGAAGTGCTACCAGCATTAGCCCCTCATCCCCCGCCCATGAAATCCCAGACCGAGTACCTCACGTTCAACCTGCCGGCCCGGATGGCGTTCGAGAACATCACGCCGCAGGTGGAAGAGATCGTCCGCAAAAGCGGCGTGCGCGAGGGGCTGGTGCTCGTCAACGCGATGCACATCACGGCTTCCGTCTTCATCAACGACAACGAGCCGGGGCTGCACGAGGATTACAAGAAGTGGCTCGAGAGGCTGGCTCCGTTCGACCCGTCGCCGACGCGGTACGCCCACAATCGCACGGGCGAAGACAATGCCGACGCTCACATGAAGCGGCAAGTGATGGGCCGCGAGGTCGTCGTGGCGATCACCAACGGCAAGCTCGACTTCGGCCCCTGGGAGCAGATTTTCTACGGTGAATTCGATGGCCGCCGGCCGAAGCGGGTGCTGGTCAAAGTGATCGGCGAGTGAGGACCCCGATCCAGTCAGTGGATGCGACGATGATCCCCGAAGTGGCCGCCGAGGCGGCCGTAGGGTGGGACAAGGCCGGCTCGGCGGCCGCGGCTCGACTGTCTCCGACCCTGAGGCTCAGACCCGAAGGGAGCTCGCCGAAGTCAGACCCGAAGGGAGCTCGCCGAAGTCCGGCCCACCTTTTGAAGGTTGCCAAGCGCGTGGCCGTGGTGGGCCGTCGCTCGCTCCGCGAGCTCGTCCCACCCTACGTTTCAAAAAGCACGTATTTTCCCGAGCGAAAATCGTTCACGGCGTTGCGCGACAGGGGCGGCAGAATTCTGGGCCGGCGGCTCCGCGCGAACTCTGCCGCCCCGGCCGGGGCTTGAAGAGTTGTCATTGGCCATCGGACCCAGCGTTGAAAACGCTGGGCTATTTTCTGCGGGCCCCGCAGGGGCCAAAATCTCCGCCGCGAGATGCGGTCTGGCGGGCGATTATCGGTCGTCGGAACCAAAATGTGTAGAACGAGGGGCACCCGCCCTGGCGATGCATTGAACGGGTTCCGGACCGAGCTTGCGGCCGTGCTGAAGCTCGGTTGCAGCGCTCCCGTCAAAACGATAGAAGGAATGGGCGCGGTCCCAAAAATCCGCGACCGCCCGGGCGATTAGCTCAGTTGGTTAGAGCGCATGGATCACACCCATGAGGTCGCAGGTTCGAGTCCTGCATCGCCCATGCCTGCAGTCGACGAAAACCCTTGAATTACAGCGGTTCCCGCTAATTCAAGGGTTTTCTCGCTCCGCGGCTTCGACGTATTGCGAGCGATTTCAATCATTGCGGACGGTTGCTGCGCTGTGTCGCGCGCTGTCGGTCGTTGTGCCAGGCTTTGAGCCTTCGCGAAATGGGCTTCGGTGACCTGCAGGTAGTGCTCCCGCGCGACCTTTTCCGAATTGCCGATCCAGGCGCAGACGACGTGCGACGGGAACGATTCCTCGAGCTCCGTCTGCCGTGTCGCCCGCAGGTTGTGAAACAATTTCGGCCACGGTTCCAGACCGGCGCGGCGGATGATCTTCATCATGGTCGTGCGGAGATTGGCGGCTGAATCCCGGCGCTTTGTGATCACCCACTCGGCGCCGTCTTCGGCTTGTTCCCATGCGTCTTGGAGAAACGGCCGCAGCTCGGGGAAGATAGGAATCAGCCGCGATCCGCCCCCCTGGTGGTGCTCCGTCTTGGGGCTGATGATGCGCATGCGGCCCCGCGGCAGGTCGACGTCGTCCCACCGCAGCGAAAGATGTTCGGAGGGACAGCGCAGCCCTCCGTAGCGGCTCAGGGCGAACAAGAGCCGCCACTCGACGTCGGGGCACTTCTCAAGGACGGCTTCGGCGTCCTCACGACTGATGAAGTGGTCGCGCTCTCGGTTGGCCAGGTTCCCAGACTTCAACTCCGCAAACGGGTTGGATTGGATCAGCCGGCTTTTCTTGCCGAACGAAAAAAACTGCTTGGCATACCCGCACCGCTTGCGGATCGTCGGCGCCGAAAGTTCCTGGTCAACCTCGATCCATTCCGCCCATCTCTCGGCGTCCGCCTCAGTGATTTTCGCAACGTCCTTCGACTCGCCGAAGAACGTCGTCAGGTTCCGTTGTGTGTGACCCCATGAAACCCGCGTCGACGGTTTTGCCTTGAGTTTGCCGGCATTGAAACTTTCAACCAGCACCTTGAGAGTCGTCGCGCCGGCTGGCAGCGCCGTTTGCCGTGGCGCGACGAGATGGACGGCCACGAGCTTGGCGTGCAGGTCGTCGCCGATTTCGCCGAGCCATTCGGCCGTGTCGGCCTCGAGGGGGGAGCGTGAGTTGAGAGATGAGACGATCGTTTCAACGTGGCGCTGGATCGTCTCGGCCGCTTTCTGGGGAAACTTGCCCAGGTAGATCGCCCGGCGGACGCGGTTCGGTCCGACAAAAATTATCCGCCGTCGGCCATTAGGATCGCGTGAAATGCTGGCCATCGAAAAAGCCCTTTCGCAACGGGCCGCCCAAACGCGGGGAGTCGGTTGCGACTCGACTCAACCGCGCCGGCCGGCAAGGGTGCTGATTTCCAAACGGGCCTCCTTTCCCAAAGGTGACGAGCTCCGATCCTTCCCGAGCCCACACACTACACCGGCGCGGCCTCCAATCCAACCGGCAATTTTTTCTGCACACTGGTGGGGGGAAGCTGATCGCCGAAGATTTCGCGGAGTCTTTGAAGTTCGTCACGGACGGCACCACGCCGGCCCCTCGGGCCCGTCGGTCCGGCATGGATGTCGCATTCCAACATTTTGAGAAACCGATCCACGTCGGAAACAACCACGCCAGGCGACAGCGCGAACCGCTCGCGCGGAAAGCGATCGCGGTTGGCCTGGAACCAGCCGATCAGCGTTCGCTCGTCGGCGCCCCAGTCATTTGCGGATTCATCCACCGTTCACCCCTCCTAAAGTCTCACGGCCGGCTGCCTCCTCTCCGATCGCCGATGGACACCGCTGTTGTGGAATCCCGAAAGCATCGGCGATCCTCTTCACGGCCGCGTTGGACGGAGCGAGCCGCGGCCGCAAGCTCTCCGGAAGCCTGCGCTGGGTTTCGGCACGCGCAATGATCGACCGGTAGACGTCGCGAAACTGAGCGTGCTGTGCGGTTCGGTTCTCGGTGGTCCATTCGGAAATCGAACCGGGTCCGCCGAGCGCCTGAACCGTCTGGCGGATCATTGGTGGAAGCAAATTGAGGAACCGCTGTGCTTCGTAGTGCGGGGAGGCCTTTGAGTGCACGTCCCAAAAGACGAGCCATGCCTCGTCGACGTCGAGAATCCGCCCCTCTTCCGATTCGACCGCGAACCGGCGGAGTGCGGCCGGAGTCGGGAACGCGCTCTCGCACTCGGAAATCCAGCGGATAACGGCTCGTTCCAATGATTCGAACGCCAGGTCCTGGAGCACGCGAAACCAGATTTCGAGTTGCTGTCCCGTCGTCGCGCGCCGTAGGTTTCGAACAGCACCGCGTGCACCCTCGCGTATTCTTCCCGAGTCATCATGGCCGCCCCTTGTTCACGAAGTCCTCGTACGGTTGGCGCCGATCGGATTCAGAGTTGCAGGATCGGCGCTGCGTTGATGCCCGCAACGCCTCAAGCTCGTCCCACCGGTCCTCCACGCGCAGCTTCTTCGGCGAGAGAATAACCCCCCGCCAACCGGGCCAACCGCGGCCTTCGCTGGCCGGGTCGTGAAATATCCATTCCAGCATCCCGCGGATCTCGTCAGGGCTGTGGCCGTCCTTCTCACGGAGAAGACGGAATTCGTTCGCCCAGTTGCGGAGGCTTGGCTTTTCCTTTCCCGGAACGATTTCGCGGACCATGCTGAGCATCAACTCGGCGAGCGCCAGGTCGCGTCGGTCCGGCTCAGCTCGCTGCCGTCGCTGGCCGGCGTGCAACTGCGGCGGCGCGTTCTTTTCTTCTGAATGGGCTGGATCTGATTGGAGAACTGAATCTAAGAAAGAAGTCGATTGCACTTGTGCAACTTTGCACGATTGCACTTGTGCAACAGGGTCGCTTTGCACTTGTGCAACGGTCGGGTTGCACCTTCGCTCGGGACCTTTTGCCGGCGGCCGAGAGTGCTCAATGATTGGTCTGAAGTTGACGGTGAGCAGGTCCCGTCTCCCACGATTACGGCTCACCTTGATGTAAGGGCAGCGGCCGCGCTTCGCCTCTTCCTCCGCCTCTTCAATGGCATAGTAGACCGTCCGCTTCGAACACTTCATCACCTCCATAAGCTGCTCCGTGCTCGGGTCGACGATCGACAGGGCGCCATCCCGCACTCCCTCCGCCAGCGATAGCGTGTCGGCGCCCATTATCAAACTCTTCAAGCGATCACTGACCTGCGGCAGTCCGCAGATCAATCTCACGCGATCCTCGTCTTTTTCGAAATCGAGGAACTTTTGCGTCTCCCGGGTCCCGGATGCATCGGCCTTGGCGTGGCCGTCTATTCCAGTTTGATTTAAAGTCATCGCTGATCCTTCAGATGGTCGTTTGCCAACCGGACAGTGGGATCAACCAGCGGCCGGCCCCTTCATGGAGTTCGGCCGCTGGCGTTTGAGGTCGCCGGCCGCGACATCCGTTGCCGGGCCAGCGTCGGCCAGTTGATTGGCGGCGGCGCGCTGAACGTCCGCGCTCTTCGCCCGCAGCCATTCCCGCAGAGCATCGACCGGATAGAGAATCGTCCCACCGATGCGGACGTGCGGAACCTTCCCCTCGTCGGTCCAGGTCCAAAGGGTGCGATCGCTGACCCCGAGTGCCTTGGCAGCATCGCGGAGCCGCCACGCCAGAACGGGGACAGCGGCGGCATTATCGACGCCGGTCGTGTGCCCGTTCGCTGGGGCGGCTTCTAACGATCGTGATTGGCCATGAGATCGCATGGCCGCAATGATGCGCGCCCCGTGAGGCTGCAAGAATGCCCAGCCCCTACACAAAATCGATCGATTTTCAAATGTGACGGGGGGTCACAAAATCCCGGGGGGGGGGGTCACAAAATCCCGGGGGGGGGTCACAAAATCCCGGTGGGGGGTCACAAAATCCGGGCGCGCGGCTACTTCGGAGACGTGGTTTCCACGTTTTTCAGCCGACCGACGCCCACGCGAGTTCGGTGGATAGTCGAGGAATTAACGGGGACGCGGTCTGTCGGAAACTTCTCGTTGTACTCTTCCATTGCCACTCTCATCGTGGCGCCCCCGGCCGTTCGTTCCAGGGCGTAACGATAGAGCGGATCGCAAACGGTCGACCGCCCTCGACCGCGTTTGGCCGTCAGGTTAGTCTTCGGCGGTGAGGTCGCGGAGCTGGCGGCGAGCGCTGCGGCGACGTCATACAAGCGGCGTGCTCTAAACTGCGGATGCCGCACGAAGGGAACGTGGGCGGCGTCCAACTTTGATTGAAGCTCGCGGCGTTTCTTCGTTGTGTCGGCGCCCAGCCGGATTGCCAGATCACGGAATGATTCTTTTCCGGGGTCAGGCGTATGGTCGAATGGCGCAAAGGCCTGGTCAACTTCCGCTTCAGAGACGACGTATTCCTTAAGGAGGATGCCCCCGGCCTGGTCACCTTCGTGCCGGCCAACCGCTCCCGGCCGAAGGTTTGTTTCTTCAGCCGTCTGTGAATTGTCCCGACCGGGATCCCCTTTTCCTGAGATGCGCGGCGGATGTTCGTCCGGCGATTGCCGGGTGTGGCGTCGTACACCCCGTCAAAGGCACGTATCTTCCCGCATTTTGTGGCGGCCAGTGTGTCAAGTTCCGCAGGCGAATAGACCTTTTGGCGACGGTCGACGTTTCGGCCAGGCGTAATGTGCGATGTCTCGACGGGGTGTAGCAGGCCAGCCTGCCCCCATCTCTCGAGCATCCGAGCCGTGTAGCCGTACTGCCTTCGAACATCGGCCTTGCCCAATCCGCCGCGGCCATCCGGGATCTCGCCTTTCACTTCGGCCTTGAGCGACGCCTCGATAATCGCGACATCCTCCGCGTCGAAGAATAGCTGCGGACCGCCGCTTGTCGTGTGCCGGCGGACGAATCGCAGCTTGCGTCCGCAGAGATGCCTGCAGTGCGGCGGAAAGGTTCGTACATCGCCACATTTGAGAAGCCTCGTCCGCGGCAAATACCACGATTTTGGAACCCGCGGCAACCATTGTTTGGGGGGCTCGTTCCCGGTCACGATTCGACAAATGCGACGGGAGAAATCGACTGCGCTGACCGTCGGTCGATGGTCGCACATTGGTGACTGCAAGCGAAGTTGACGAAATCGTTTCAGCGCGTCATGCGCATCATCCTCGAAGCAGGCGTATACGAGTTTTGCAGTGATCGGCGACCGAAGTCGATCAAAGGACAACCCATTTTTTTTATAGATCGCGTTTGCCCTCGCGCCCGCCGCCACATGGAAAAGCCGGGAGAGTTCCCAACGGCGCAGCATCCATCTTTCGCCGATGCGGAAGCGGGCCGGCGTCTCGCCCGGTCGCTTTTTTTCGCCTTCCTTCACCGCTGCGGCGACCCAACTTTCGAGAATGAACTCTTCGCAATAGAAGCCGTCTCGAGGATTTTTTGCACGGATCGGCCGCGACTGGAGCGATCCGTCGGGAAGGCCTGGCCATCGTTTCGTTTGCAGCCGCCACTTAACGATATCGATCGGGATCCGGAACTTGATCGAGACTGCCGCAGAGTTGTGCCAGCGGCCCTCCGCAGAATGTTCCGTCCGGGACTCGTTCTCGTTCCCGCGGCGGTCGACGACGAACGTTTTCCCATCGCGTTTGACGGTTTTGACCTCGAACTTGGCCGCCTTTGCCATGATCTTGCCTCCGTGTAAGACGGGCCGGTCCGGGCGGGGTCGCGTCGGAGGCAAAGCCTTGCAACCGACCGCCCAAACCGCTTGGCACGAAAAGACGGCCGTCCCTCATGCCTTCCCGTGCGTTCACTGTACCGTCGAGAATTCTTGAATCAACTCCTCCGCCGTCACCAGGCCGCGCCTGATCGCATCCCGCAGGCTCAGAAGTCCGGCGGAACGCCGCGGCTGGACGATCACGCCTTCACTGAGAAGGCGCGCCCCTTTGCGGCGATTGCACCGCTTGCAGCTCAGGACCGCGTTGTCGGGCTCTTCGGCGCCGCCGCGGCTTCGCGGCGTCAGATGGTCGATCGTGGCCCACTCCGCGAACGGAAGATTGCAGCCGCAATACCAGCAATAAGGGTTCAACGAAAGCAACTCGACGCGGACGGCCTGGATCCAACTCCGTCGCGCCCTCTCCGATTTGAAAACCGGCATCGCAGGACCCCGACGCCAGGCGTTCCTTCGCGAATTGCCGGCCTGATCGTCGGCCGGATGGTGTTTGAAAACGCCGCGTGCGTTCGGATCGAATCAATCGAGCCAGGGGAGCGATCCCTCGTCGTCCGGCAATTGGGCAGGCCGGGCCGTGCTCACCCTTTTTGAAACCCGTCAGGCGTCGCTGGCCGTTTCGATCGGAGCCGCGCCGGGGCTTCTCCATCCGGGCCCTTCAGGAAGGAATCCGGATAACGGAAACGATCGATTAGACGGTGGCCATCGGCATCTGGATCGAGCAACGCCGAAAGCGGAGAGAGGTAGTAAGCCTCGTCGACGCCGCGCGGTGACCATCCGCCTACGTAACTGCGCGATCTCGTCGCTTATGCCGCTCCAGCGCGCGTCTTGCAGGCTCGGCGAAGTGATTGCAGCGTAAAGGCCTTCTTGCCCCCCTCCTTTTCTCCATCCTTTTCTCTGCCCTTTCCCCCTCTTCTGACTTTTGGGAGGACGAAGCCGGCCGCTTCTTGAATTGCAATATTCTGGTCGTGGAACTGCCCGTGGCCCGAGCCACACGGGAGAACCAGGCGGCGAGAGCTGCCAATCACATCGAGGTGCCGACGCACCACCGACGTCAGCGGCAAAATCAGCGGTTCGGGTTTCTTCACGTGCGTCTTATGCGGCACAAATTTGAGCCAGCCTTCCTTGTTGACCAGGCACGATGCGTCGTCCAGCCCGCCCGTATCGTCGATCGGGCACTCTGGCGTGAAGAACACGGAATCCCAGGACAGGCCCCCGTCCAGCCTGCCAGAGCGAACGAGGTCGCGGGTGCGAAAACCGTAGGTTACGGCCAAGGAGAGCAATGTCCGCCACCATAGAGGCGCGGGCAACATGATGCTCTTCGGCCAGATCGCAACTTCGCAGGCGTCGTACCAGCGGCCGAGCAGGGCGAAGGGAACGCCCCGGCGGCTGGAGTCCTGGAGTCTGCAGCCGCTTAGCCCGGGGGACATGCGGCAGAATCCCGCATCCTTCCTGGTTTCGATAGCCGTCGGCAGGTCCGCATCGCCTGATAATCTGATGGACATAACCGAGGTAGGAATTGATCGTGAACGGCGACATTTGCAATCGCATGAGCGAATCGCGGAACGCACGAAGAGTCTCGCGAGTCACCTCGCCGATTGGCGGGCCGGAATTGGCCGACCCGTCGCCCATGTACCGCTCCCACGCCCGTAGAACCGTATCGAATTTCTTTCGATTGCTTACGGAATTGTCGTTTTGACCCAGGGCCAAATACGCGGTGTAGGCGCCGCGAAGGGACACACTCTCCGCGGCGCCCGCGAAGAATTGGTTTGCAGAGAATCGGCCGCCCATGCTGGCGAGCGATCCAGGCGGCCGATGAGCGGCGCCGATCTGGGAATTGGCAATGTACCCGGCGAACATTTCGGCCAGGCGGCCAATGACCGCGGAGACTAGCGCGTCCGCCGATTGCGATCCCGCTGCTGGGGGTCCGGCGTCAGAATGGACCGTGGCATCTCGACGCGGCGACGTCGGCGAAGCTTGGTCTTCCAAAACCGCAGCGTGTGGATTCAGATCGGGCACGCCGGGGTCTAAAAGCGGCCGTGGCCCGTGTCCGTTCACTCTCTGCGGCCTCGCGTCGCTTGAGACTTCGCCCAGGAAGAGAAGCGGCTCGGCTTCGCTTTTGTCGACAATCGGCGCACGAAGTGTTTCGCCACTCTCAGCCAATAGTGGAAGAGTGCGAACGTGGCCGGAATGGCCCGTGCTTCGCCCGTTGAGTACTGGCTTCTGTGGTTGAGGCCTCGCGGCCCGCTTTTTGGAAAACACCGGGCCAGTCACTCGAACTGGGCAGGCCGCGTTTGGATCGACGTCGTCGAGCAACGTCGGCGCGTCACACAGCACCGACTGCAGGCGTTTCACAATCCGTCCGCCGTCCGTCGAGACGTCTGCGCGGAAAAGGACGTCGCGGATCCGCAGCAACACAGACGCGTAGGTTTGCGACCATGCGAGAAGCAGGTCGGTCTTCCGAGCCGCGGCTTCGACCGCATTTTGAAGATCGTCCAACGCGGTGATGGTCAACGGGTGAAGTGGAAATTTGAGAAGCTTTCCGGCTGCCGTGTCAGTTACCTCGACAGCCCGAGCCAGCGGCGCCACGACGCTACGCCAATGGGACTCGATTTCGACACCGAGAATGCCCCTCTTTGCATCGAACGCGCTTTTGCTGAGCTGCAAGAGGAGGCTCATTGAGCAGCCGGAGTCGATCGCGATGAGAATAATTGCCGGCATCAGCCGCGATGTGGGAACGCCCCCGACGGTCCCGCGGCTGCTGCGTGCGGCCGCAAGAATCCGCTCGACCGTGCTCGCATCCCAGCCAGGTCCAAGTTGCGGCCGCGATCGCTTTTTATTGGGGGACCTTTCCCCGGGTTTACCAATCTCCGTCTGCGGCGTTCGCTGTCTGTGAACGGATCGCCCGCACTCTTTCGGTGGAAGGCCCACTCGAGCACTCGACGGAAGGCCCATGCCGGCGGCGAGACGTTGCAGGGTGTTCGTGGCGGCCCTTGGCCGCTCGTCACTCGAGACGTCGCCAATGAGCCGCAGCTCCCGCACATCGATTTCGTTGACCTGCACCGGCACGATCGACGGTGCGAAGTCGGGCGGTTGCTCGGGCTGGGAAATGGACGCGTTGCTCACGAGGAAAGCGTCGTCGTCCAGACTTGCGGAAATGCCAGCGTGCGGCAGAATGGCGTTCGCCATGACCTTGCTCCTGGAAAGCAGGTTTTGGAAGTGGGGCGGGGAGGTACAAACTCCCCGCCCTGCGCCTTACATGGAACCCTCTTTTCGCTCGGGTGTCAACAAGGATTGGCCAAACGTCCCGCCGACGGGTGCAAATCCTACAAACGACCGGGCCGCCGAATTTGCAAAATGTGCCTGGCGATTGCAATTTCGGGTGTTGCCCGACGGGCGACGTCAAATTCCATCCCCGCCGATGAAGGCCGCCGGATTTCGCCGCAGGACCGTCGACGCCGGCAGCCCGAGAGACTCGAGCTGCAGCTCGAGCTCCCCGCGGACCTCCTCCAGGTCGTCAGAGACAAGCTGGGGACAGCGTGCAAGAGCCCGGGCAATCTCAGAGACCGTCATGCCGAAAGCTTCGTGACCGGCGAACGCCAGCAGCCTCCGGGCCCTTACGCATCGGGCGCGCCGAATCTTCCGCGGAGATAACCGTCTGCCGCCTGGCCGGCAGGGCGGCGTCCACCTCGCGGGATTTGGACCGCTTCGCCGTTCGCGTCGACGATGCTCAAAGACGGGCCTCGCGATCGGGTTTAGGCAAGTCTAAACCCGATCAGGCCAACGCCCTATGCCGATCGGCCGCGTCCCAGACGTGGCGGGTGCCATTATGGCGAATCCCCGAAAGCCATCCGGCTTATGACTTCGAGATCCACGCGGTCACGCTGGTGATGGCCAGCGCGACCAGGTGCACGTCGTGGTCCACCAGCAACACGCTCGTCAGCACGACCTTGGTGACCGTGCTGACGGACTACGACGACGAGGTTCACGGTCACGCTGGTGATGGCGGGCACGACCAGGTGCACGTCGTGGTCCACGGCGCTCATCCTGAAGGCAAACCGTCCATTGAATTGCCGGAAACGTTGACAACCGCCGGATTGATGTCTTGAGACGGATCGGTGTGCTTCGCGATCGTCTGCAAGAGCGGAACGGCCTGTTGCATAGCGGTTGCCGTCTGCTTTGCCGCGTCATTCACGCCGTCCCCGCGCATTCTCTCCGCGAGCCTCTGCTGAAACTCGGCGCTATCGGCCGTCAGCCCCTTCAGCGCTTGGTGCTCAGGCGCTTAGAGATTTGGTCCTGGTATTCCTTGGTCGCCTTGTCGATGCCGCGCTTTTTGTCGACGTCGCTGAGAAATGGATTGTTTTGAATCTTGGAGATTTGCTGGTTCATTTTTTCAAGCGGGGTCTCCAGCTCCTCGTGCATCCGGTCGGCCGCGTCGTGCAGTCCTTTCTCAAATTCCTCATACGGCTTATTGAGCTTTTCCCGGAGCTTGTCGTTCTCTTCGCCTATCTTGGCGAAGGCGCGGGACACGGTTTCCTCGCTAATTTCCGCGCCCGCCTCGAAAAGGTCCCAGACCTGGCCGAATTGCTCGCGCACCTTTTCCAGCGGCGTCTCGAATGCCGTGTTGAGCTTGTCGGCCTCGCTGTCCATGTCGGCCAGCTCTTTGGTCATCTTTCCCGCTTCCTTCGCCGCCGCCGCGAGACTGGCGCCCGACTTTTCGGCGGTCTTGGTGATGGCGTTCGGGTGCGGATTATCACCAGGGTTTAACCCTCCTTGTGCGGGCCCCTCGATCAGGTCGTGCCAGGCGGCCTTAAAGCCGGCCTTGCCCTCAATCGCGTTTTGCTTGGCAGCCACGCCCATTCCCGTGCCTCCGCCGGCGGCCCACACCCCCGCGCCGAGTATTCCCTGGACTCCGGCAAACTCATATTTCACAGCGTTGCCCGCAAGCTTGGCCACTCCGCCGGCCGCTTCGAGAAAACCGACGTCCGACCCCCCCTTCTTGGCGAGGCCCCCCTTCTTGGAAATGAATTCGGTCAACGCATCGGTGGCCGATTTGATGGACGGAACCAGCTCGACGGCGAACTCGCGATAGAGGCCCTCGACGGATTCCGAAAGCAGCTTCATCCCCTTATCAGCCTCGACCAGCTTCTCGGCGTCGACTTCGGAAATTGAGAGACCCATCTTGTCCAGATAGCCGGCGGCCTCGTCGATCCCCTTCGCACCCTGCCCGATCACGTTCAACAATTCAGCACCGCCCTTGCCGAAGATGCTCATCGTGGCGTTCACGCGGTCGGTGCGGTTGTCGAGCTTGCTGATCGCTTCCGCGATGATGGAAAACTGCTTATCGGAATGCAGGTCGATGATGTCCTTCACGTTGATGTGCATGATCTTGAGAGCGGCGGCTGCCTCTTGTCCCTCACCGCCGGCCACTTCTCCAAGACTCCGCATCATTTTTGTCACGCCCGTTTCGAGCACACGAACTCGACGTGGTTCATCATTGCTTCATGCCGCAGCGCTTGAAGCTTACCGATGGGCATGTCGAGCTTTTCTGAGGCATGGGACAGTTCCACAATCGTGTCGATCGAGCCTCTGACCCCCTCAACCATCTTGTCGAGTGAGAACCCGACGCCGAGCGCCGCGCCGACTTCAAGAAAGATGTCTTTGAATCCGTGGAGCGCATGCCCAGCGTCGTGAAGACCGCCCGTGAACCGGTTCGAGTCCATCGAGAGCGTGGCCGCTAAATCGCCGATTCCACTTCCCATGGTGTTCGTCCTTCCTCGAGGGAACGGATTAGCTGAAAGATTCCGCCGCAAGCGCTGGATGGTCTTGCAGCTCCCGGGCGGCCGGCGTTGATTTGCTTGATCTGTCGCCGATCGATCCTGTTGCCGCGCCCGATTCTCGATTCAGACCGCGGCGGCGGCCGGCGGCACGTCATCAGCTCGCACCGCCGGCCCCGCGCCTCGCCGTTTGCTTGTCAATCGACGTCCATGAAGACGGGTCCGGGCTGACCAGGCAAGTTCCCGATCATGTCGCGGAGTCTCTGCATCTCGGCCGCCAGATCGCCCTCGTCGATCGATTTGAACAGCAGCGATTCTGCCGCGGCACGGGCTTCCTTCACTCTCGCGACGTAAGCGGTGATCTGGTCCGCATTAGAGGTTTCAATTCGCTCGGGCTGCGAGCCATCGAGGCGCCGGCGATCGGTGGAAAAGATGCGGACTGCAAAGCGACTGCGTGCCAGGTCCATCGCTCGCTGAGTCGCTTCGATGAAAGCCCGCAGTTTGGGCGGCGCGGTGCGTTGCATGGTGGACCGCAACTCGTCATCCCGGCGTGCGAACGTCTTTTCGTCCGACTCCGCGGCTGTCTGTGCACGACGGAGGATCGCCCGCGCATTCTCTAACCCCCATTGCGCCCGTTCGACATTGGCCGCCTCCTTTTTGATCGCCGCCGCATGCCTGGCATTGACCTTTTCGCGCTCGCTTTTGTTCTCCGCGAGAAGCTCTGCTGTGCGGGTTCGCAGCTCGGCCAGTTCGCGTTTGCCGGCCAGTTCGTCGGAAAGATTGGTCGCGATCGCGGTCATCGAATGTGCCTTTCTGGCGGGTGTCGGTAGGCTGACCCCCCCCCCATCGAATTTCGCCGAAAAATGTTCCCTGGTTCCAATGCGGTTTGGAGCCCCCGCGGCCAGCGATCCGGATGCCCCTACCCCGACGCGTGTGATTTCGGATGTTTTCTCGCTGAATCTTTCGGCAGCAACGGACAGCCTAAAAACCTATGCTCGCGGTCCTTATGGCGTGGACTGAATCAGATGGTAGGACCAAAGTAACGTTTGCATTCCTCGATAAACCGGTCGATGTCGTCCAACAGCTTCAGCTCGCTCGGGGAGAGCCGCTTGGCCACCGCTGCGGCGGGCCTGGCATAGGGCCGGCGTCGCGCCAACGGCTGCGCTCGTCGTGCTGTCGGGGGTGTGCGTGGACGGAGTTCGGGCCGCAGTTCATACAGCTCACCCCGGGCGTCGGCCAGACGCGGGTACCCGCGATCGGCGGCGAGCCACGGTCCGCATTGGCAACTTGGCCTTGGGCAGCGATCACCTGCCGGTACGCAATGTCCAGTTGGACCTGACGCCTGGCTCCGTACCCTTCGACGGGATGCCCGCCCCGCGTGCAGGCAAGCACCCGCCGGTTTCTCAGTTGAGCGATCATTTCGTAATCCTCAGTGCGTTGCCGTTCTGGTCAGTCCGTCTGCCATTGCGCCTAAGCCGGCCGAACATTGATGGCCTGTGGACCGCGTGGCGTCTGGATCACTTCGAACTCGACGAACCTCTGCTCCAGCGTCTCGTCGAACGGGAGCTCGGCTCGGCAGTCCTGTGGAATGGAAAAAGATTTCGGCCCTGCATGCCTCGGGCCGCGCCTGACACTGATGGGCCCCACGGCGACTATGAAGCCGAAGCCGCGGTCGAGCCTCAACGAATTTACCGTCCCCTGCACGTGTCTCGACTCCCTCCCGTCGAGGGCCGCTTCCAGCTCTCGACGACGCGGCGCAAATCCTGTTGGTCGAAGCGAACGGCCTCGCCGTGATCGAGCGGCACCGCGACGATCGGAACCCGCCGGTTTCTCACGAGCTCGCGAATTCGCGGCGCATGATTGTCAGTGCGTCGGCAGCCTCGTCTTCGTGCAGCAGAATCATGCTGCGTCGTTTATCTCGTCGGGTGGGGTCCGTGGAACGGCAGATAGCCGTGAATCACCGTCGATCGGCGGGTTTGGGAAAAGGAGGGACTCGAGGTCGCCCCGGTGAGCCACCAAGTATTTGAAGGGCATGTCCCGCACACGGAATTGGTAGCGGCACTGCTGGCCCTTACCGTTTACGCGAAGCACCGGGAGCGTCTTCACGAACGATCGCGCGGAGTTATTGCTGCAGCCCCAGTATCGGCAGATCTGGCGAAGCGTAAGGCCAGGCGTCGGCAGCCAGTCGGGAACGGCCGCGATCCATGCGCCTTGGTGAGCCGGCGGACCGGTTTGGTTCAACGTGGCTTCCTCGCGTCGCCGCGTTCCTCGCGGCGGTGTGGGAGCGTACC
>CAVXHA010000002.1:0-1965317 GCA_963761455.1 uncultured Planctomycetota bacterium | reverse complement strand
CGAGTCCCTCATCGCCCAACTCTTCACGACACGCAGAAACCACGGAGAGCCAGGTTCCACCGAATTGTGCGAGCCAAGCCGCTCGCCGTGTAAGCCGCTGAAGAGCAGAATCGCGCTACGCCAGCGGGGAGAGCAGAGCCGTTCAGCCAGTTTGCAGGCTGTCAAACGTCGGTGCTCGCGTACAACTCGCTCATCACCTTTCCGTGACTCAGCGGCAGCGAACGACCGAATTGGTCTCGGATCGCGCGCTCTGGACTCACAGCAAGCACCTCGTAGATCGTCGCGCCGGATCGTAGAGAGAGAACGCGCGCGACGTCGGAAAGGCGCCGATCTCGTCCGATCGCCCCAGCACACGTCCCCCTTCGATGCCCGCTCCGGCAAACAACGCGGTGAAGACGCTCGACCAATGGTCGCGACCCACGGCGGCATCCAATGGCCCTACGCAGGCCCGGCTCCGCCGCAAGCCACCGAGCCGCCCCCTGACGGAGCCGCCGAACGAACACTATCCGTTCCTGCTCTTGACTGGTCGCGGCAGCGTCGCCCAGTGGCACACCGAAACCCGCACCGCCAAGTCTCCGGTCCTGCGCCGCTCTTCCCAAAACATCTCGTCGCGGAAATCAATCCGGCCGATGCGCTCCGGCTCGGCATTGGTCCGAACGATTGGATCTTCGTCGAATCGTCCCGCGGCCAACTCCGCGCCCAGGCCTTTCTGACGCCGACGATCTCCCCCGGCCAAATCTTTCTTCCCATGCACGACGCGGCCACCAATCGCCTCACCGACGCCGTGTTCGACCCCTACTCGAAACAGCCTGCGTACAAAGCCTGCGCCGTCCGCGTCCGCGGTATCGGCCGATGACTCAATCGGCAGCCTTGCTGTGGCTCTGAGTGGCATGGCCACCGCTCGGGATGGCCATGCGGAACCGCCTGGCCTGCGATCGCATGCCCACCCAAAGCCGTGGGGACTGCACACAGCAGCTTCAATCTGCGTCAGACACTACGTTCGTCAGTTCCAGCAGAATCGATTCCTCAAGTTGAGAGTTGGCACATTTGCGCGATGACGTCCCGCAATTCCCGCGGCCGGCCCCTTTTTCGCCAGAAGATTGAAACAACCGCTTGCCTCTCTGAGACATCTTCCTCTTGGGGGGACGTCTTCCTCTGGAGGTGCCGTGGCCGCTGACACCAGGCTCGTTGACACGAAGCTCGTTGACACGAAGCTCGTTGACACCAGGCTCGTCGTGAATCGACGTCGTCTGCATTACGAGAGCCTCGGCGATTTCTTGGTCGATGCCCAATGCCGGGCGACCGGAACCTCGCACGCGCTCGGGAACTGGACGCTGGCCCAAATCTTCGACCATCTTTCTCGCTCGCTACGGGTGGCGGTGGAGGGGACGGACGCGCGGTTCCCCTGGCCGGCGCGGTTCGTGCTTCGCTTCGTCCGCAAAAGGATCATGTCTCGCCCGATGAAACCGGGCTTCCGCGTTCCGAAGAACCTCGAAGCGGTGCTTCGGCCCGGCGAAGGGCTCACAACCGGCGAATCCCTGCAGAACTTGCGCGAGGCGGTTTCCCGCTTTCAATCCGCGCCCGAGCTCACGAGGCACCCTGCCTTCGGCAAACTGACGCGAGACGAATGGCACCAGCTCGCCTTGCGGCACGCCGAGCTGCACATGAGCTTTGTCGTTTCCGAAGATCGTCGCGCAGGATAAGGGCCCCCCTGCCGCAGCCTCATTCCACCCGGATTCAAGAGAGCGCTCACGACCTTTTTCGCCGGAATGAGAAACCGTGCAGGACGCGTTCGCGCCGGTTTTCCGCTTCGACGATTCGGGCGCGCGGCTTCAGCAGATCGCTGCGGGTGACGATGGCGATCGGTTTGCTCGGGTTTTCCGGATCCACCACGACGAGGCGCCCCACGCCGTGCTCGACCATGCGCTCGGCCGCCCCCCGGGCCGACTCCCACGAATAAGCGATGATCGGCTCGCGATTGATCAGGTCGTAGGTGATGACCGGGCCGACGTCGATCGCCCGCATTTGCTCGGATCGCTGTAACCCGTCGACCACCCACTCTTCCAGAAGGTTGGCCCGGGTGATGACGCCCAGCAGGTTGCCGGTTTCATCCACCACCGGATAGCTCGGGTGCCGCCTTTCGCTGCTGCCCAGGAAGTAGTCCTCCAGCAGTTTCTTGACCGACAGCGACGCGGGAACGGTGACGAGGTTGTTCGACATGATTTCGCCAACGCTCAACAATTCCAGGGGATCAACGGCATATTCGCGGCTGACGTGGAACCCGCGGCGGGCGACTTTCTCTGTCAGGATCGATCGCTTCATCACCAGCACGGTCAGCCCGTGAGCGAAAGTGCAGGCAATCAAAAGCGGCAGGAGCGCGCGTACGTCTTGCGTAAGCTCCAGGGCAAAGAGCACGCCCGTCAGGGGAGATCGCATTGTCCCGCCCATGACGGCGGCCATGCTGACCAGCGGCCATAACGTCCGGTCGCCGCCCGGCAAGCCCAGAGTGTGCTCGATCGCCCCCAGGGCGCCGCCGATGATCAGCAACGGCGCCAGCACGCCGCCCGAGGTCCCCGAGCCGAGGCTTATGGCCCAGATCAGGCCCTTCACGATAATCAGGCTCAAAATGGGAGCCAGCGCGTAATTGCCCTTCAGAAGATCGGCGATGTTGTCATAGCCGACTCCCAGGGCATGGGGTTGGAAGTAACCGCCAATGCCGACCGCCAGTCCCCCGATGGCCGGCCACCACATCCAGTGAATCGGCAGATGCTGAAAGAGGTCCTCCGCCGCATAAACGGCCGCCGTCAGCACCAGGGCGAGAAGACCCGCGATGAGGCCGACCAGCACCGAAGACAGCAGGGTGGTGACATCCGGCAGCGCATGCAACGGCATGGCAAAGAGCGGATCGGGGCCGAGGCTCAAGGCCGGGCTGCCGGCGAAGATCCCGCGAAACAACGCCGCCACCGCACAGGCCACGGCCACCGGAATCAGGCTCCGCGGTTTCAATTCAAAGAGCAGCAGCTCGACGGCCAGGACCACGGCGGCAATCGGGGTTCCGAACGTGGCCGCCATGCCGCCGGATGCACCGGCCACTAGCAGAGTTTTACGTTCCGCCGCGGTCATATGGAACAACTGAGCGATGATTGAGCCGAGGGCTCCGCCGGTCATGATGATCGGCCCCTCCGCGCCGAAGGGTCCGCCGGACCCGATGGAGACGGCCGATGATAAGGGCTTCAAGATCGCGACCTTGGGCTGCATCCGGCTCTGGCCGATGAGGATTGCTTCCATCGCTTCGGGAATGCCGTGGCCACGAATGCGGTCGGACCCATAGCGTGCCATCAGGCCGACAATCAGTCCGCCGACGACAGGGACGAAGATCATCGCCACCGCCGCCCAGCCGGCCGCGTGAATCGGCGGGGAAATCAACTCGTTCGGGATCGCCAGGCGGTGGTAGTAGAAAAGATTGGTAAACAGGCCGATCAAACGCTGCAAGGCCAGGGCGACGAATGCACACAACGCCCCGACCGGGATGGCAAGCCCGGTGATCCAGATCAGTCGAGGGTTTGCGGTGAAGTCCCCCTTTTTCGTCATTGATCCGTCTCGCCTTTCTTTCTCTTTGCGCAGTAGCAGTAATTGAGTGTGGTCTCCACATTTCTGTTTCTACGCGTTGCGGGAAGACTTCACCAGCGTCGAAATGGTCGGAGGGAGGGGAGTGCGGGTCAGGGAGCGGGAACTGGAGCCGCTGGTCCCGTCCACGATGCAAGAACATCCAGACGACCGACATCTTTACCGACGGTTCCGCCACGGGATCGCTACGCCTGGAAGGGGAGCGCTCTCAGTCTTTTGTGGGTTGCTATTTCGGGGCCTGTTCCGGCTGCTGGATTCCGACCATGGGGTAAAGGGCAATGATCCTTTCCGCACACGTCAGAAACATCGTTGCCAGGAGCCTCGCCTTCTTCGCCGCCGCTCGTTGCTCCCCCAGGATTTTGCGGATTTCCGTGCGTTGTTCCGCCGGATCGTCGGAATCCGCGATTCTCTGCGCCCAATCATCCAGGTCGTGATCGGTCATGCCGTCCGGATACACGGAAAGCGGTCCGTCGGGAGTCAGGATCTGATACTGGAGATTGAGGACTTCTGTCGCGAACTCGACAAGGTTCTTGGGGATGATCGGCAACTGCATGTCGGTCGTTCGCGGATCGGGTTGACGATTCTCATCGCCGGTCATGTGATTCCCTCTCTCGCAAGAGCCAGCCACCGGGGACGGTCGCGAGTCCGTCGCCCGGCAGCCGGCACAAGGTTTCACGCCACGGGAGACGTCCGCGGCTTGCCCTTATTGTGTCGGCTTGTGCGCTCGGGCCGACAATGGCTTGCGATTCCGGCGATCTTCGGCCGCCGCCGGGGCGCGACGGCGCAAGTTCTTCAGTTCGCGATAGGCGTTGCCCGCTGAGCATTGAGTCGCCCATCGGTGCAAACCCTCGGTAGTGCAAACCCCAATTTCGCTCGAGGGCTCCAGTCGATAATGTTGTCTTACCTTGTCTTGGATGCCCCGGTGCCGCCTGACCCGGCGATCGCACCGGGGCGTCTTTCATTCTGGCGCCGCCTTGATCCCCCTTGCGACCGGCCGCGTTCTCGACTTCGTCCTTTCCGGATTCGCCCAGGGCTTCGAGGGCGGCGCGGACCTTGCAAGCCAGTCCGTAAGTCTTGAACGGCTCTGGCGGAAGCGCGCCTCGTGAGCGTGCAGGGCCGGCCGGCGATATTGGAGCGAAGCGATCCGACGATCCTCGCAAAAACGCGATCCTGAGGGGAATGGCCTCATCGGGCTTCGTTGGTTTGCCGGTTCGGGGTGAGTTGCTAGACTTGCCCATCGCCGCAACCTCAACTTTCTCAATTTCCTGAGGAGAGAAAGCCAGGAAACAGCTTTCCGCGGCAAAATAAAGAAGCACTCGAGGGCGTAGCTCAGTTGGTAGAGCAACGGACTTTTAATCCGTAGGTCCTGGGTTCGAATCCCAGCGCCCTCAATCACTTACGACGATTCGCCTTGGCCGTTCCCTGACCGTCTTGAGTACGCGGCTTCGGCAAAAAGCTCGGAGACCAGCGTCTTGGCAGCGACGCGGTGAGTCGCCATGCGACCGTTTCGCTGCCGGCATCGAAGCGGCAACGTCAATTGGCAAAAGAAACCGCCTTCTGAGAGATCCGTTTGATCGGCCAACCGTCCAGAAGTACGATCGAACTTGCTGAGCCGGCGAAATCGGACGGCCAACGGCTGGGTATGTCGGTTGATGGGTGCGACGGCAGCGGCAGCGCGCATGCTTGATTGGATCACCAGTTTGTTCTCCTCGACCAGCGACGAGCGCAAGTCCCTCGTCGTCGATCCGCAATTGGTGTTTCAACTTCGCGAGGAAATGAACCAGTGCGAATCCATCTACCGCGCCGGCGCACATCTTTGCCGGCAAACATGTCCGGAAAAGATCGAGGGCGATCCGAGTAAATTCTTGGATCTCATGGTCGATCTGCATCGCGGGCTATTGATCAAGCTGTTTGTTGAGGTTTCCGATTGCGAGCGATGCTGGCATCCCGAAGAAGGCGAATTGGCCCACGAACTCCTGAATCACGTGTGGGGGGCCGACATTGAAAGGGACAACCTGCTGCACGTCCTTCACAACGTGGCGGAACTCGACAAGACGCTCAAGTGGGAGAGCGTTCTCGGGCCGTTTGTTCGCATCCCCGCGCTGGCGGATCAGGTCGCCGAGCTCAACACGTGCGTCATGCGCATCGCCAACCTGATCGTCAAGGCCGACGCGCATCTGTTGCCCGCCGAGGCAGAACGCTTGAGGTCTGTTCAAGCCACGATGGAAAGAATCCTCCGAGTGAATGGTCCAGTTGCCGGAGCCGCTTTGCCCGGTATCGCGCACGCGGGAGGACAGGTCGCGCAGCTTTTGCCACCGCGGCCGCACGGCCACAGCACGAACGATCCGAACCGAGGGGCCGTGGCGTCTTCAGGAGCAAAGCCTCCGGCGAAGCTTCAGAAATCGCCACATGAAATGCTCTCGGAAGCCTTCGAGGAACTGAATCGACTGATCGGTTTAAAGGCGCTCAAAAAAGACATTCGAAACCTGGTGAATTTTCTGAATGTGCAGCAGCAGCGACAATCGCATGAATTGCCGCGAACCCAGATCAGTTTGCACACGGTGTTCCTTGGCAATCCGGGTACGGGCAAGACCACCGTCGCCCGCATCCTCGCGAGGGTCTTTGCCGGACTAGGAATTCTGAAAGAAGGGCACACCATTGAAACGGACCGTGCCGGCCTTGTGGCGGAATACGCCGGCCAGACCGGTCCGAAGGTTAACAAACGAGTGGACGAGGCGCTCAACGGTCTGCTTTTTATTGACGAGGCCTACAGCCTGATTGCCGAGAGCGGCGATGATCCGTTCGGCAACGAGGCCGTTCAGGTGCTGCTCAAGCGGATGGAAGATGATCGAGAGCGATTGGTCGTCGTGCTGGCTGGTTATCCAAAGCTGATGGAGCGAATGTTGGGCTCGAACCCCGGCCTCCGTTCACGCTTTCAGCGGACGTTTGACTTCCCCGATTATGACGCGGAGGAACTGGTCCAGATCTTTGACGGCTTGTGCGTCAGGGGCCAATACGCGTTGACGACGCCGCGCGGGACAAACTGCATTCGGTCTTTCAATCGCTTGTGGCCGATCGTGATGAGTATTTTGGAAATGGCCGCTTGGCGCGGAACCTTTTCGAACGAGCCGTGGGACGAATGGCGAATCGAATCGTTAAGATCGTTCCCGTCACACGTGCGCTGCTGACCACTTTCGAGCCCGAAGACATTCACCTCGAAGACGCGTCGCCGTTACCGAGAGCTGAAAAAAGGAAAGAGCCACTTCAAGCCCGTTCGGCACCAGAGTTGCGCTGATCGCGAGCGATCGCTGTCTCGAAGTTCAGGAAAGGACGTTTCTCTGCCTGGCTTCGCGAGCCAAGTCTCACCCTTTCTCACGCCGCCAAATCAATCGGCGAAGCCGACCCGGCGCAAATAGGCGATGCTTTCGCGGGCCGCGGTTTCAAGGTCGGATTGGCGGTAGACTTTTACCGAGGCGAAGCCGGTATAGCCGATCTGCTTGAGTGCCCGGCCGACGGCCATGAAGTCGATGTGTCCGGTGCCGAACGGTCCGCCGTTGCTTTCGCACAAGTGAACGTGACGCAGCGATTTGCCGCAATCGAGGATGGGATCGGTCAGCGAGCGCTCTTCGATGTTCAGGTGAATCGTGTCGACCATCGGCCGAATCGCCGGCGAGTCGATCGCCGCAATCAGGGACTGCACTTCCGCGACCGTGTTATTGAATCCCACCTGCAGATGATTCACGGGCTCGATGACGAGGTCCACGTTCTTTGCGCCGGCTGCGTCCGCGACTGGTTTCAGCCCCTCGGCGATGCGACGATTGGCGACGTTCGGATTGGGCTCATCGCGCCTCAGGCCCTGGAGCAATCCCACGACGAGAACGGCGTTGAACCGAGAGGCAACACTGACATACGCGATCAGCCGTTCGACCGTCCGCCGGCGAACGGACGCATCCGGCGAACTCAGGCACAGTCCGTCCGCATACGCTTCTCCGGTGAGAAAGGAGGGGATCGCCAGTCCAAATTGCTCAATCATCCCCTCGAGCACGGCGGGCTCGATTCCGAAGGGCTCGGTGATGTTCAGCTCAACGCCCTCATAGCCGCACTCATGCAGGTAGGCCAGGACGCCTTTGAACCGCTCGGGTGAGTCGAACGCCGTCAGGCGCGGCAGCACAAGGTAGCTCAAACGGATCATTCTGGCACCAGGGTCCATGGGAGAGCCGGTCGGCGCAGCCGAACACTACGGTTTGCCGTTGGGGCTGACCGTGATGAGCTGGTCCTCCGGGTCGGTGGTGAGAATCAGCCCGCGGAAACGCACTTCTTCGGGAACTTTGTTCGAGTGAAGCTGCAGCCCAATCGGGCCGGGTTGGCAGAGCTCGGGCTTGGGGTCGCTCCAGTCGGCCACCAGTTTTCCGTTGATCACGTGGCGGATGCGGTTGCCGATTGCCAGAATCTCCATCCGGTTCCAGTCGTGCTGCTTGCCGGCTTTCTTGGCGATACCGGCCTTGTCCTGGTAAATCGAATTCCGGCGATACAGGTCGTAGTACCCGTAACTGGAGGGGAACATCACCAGGTGGCCCATGTAACTGTAGGGATCGCCCGCCTTCTCGACCGTTTTTCCCCACAGGGCAATGCCCGAATGGGTTTCGCCGATGACGAGCTTGGCCTCAAAGATCAGCCGGAAGTTGCGATACTTTTCTTTCGTGACCAGATAGGTGCTGGCGACCGGCGCGTTTTCCTTGGTATTGCGACCGACAATCTCGCGATCATCGACTGAAAAGTATTTTGCAGTCTGCCCCTCCCAGCCCGACAAGTCGATGCCGTTGAAGAGATGGATCGGCTTTTCAGTTGCCGGCAGTTTCGGGATTTGCTGCTCCGACCAATCCGAGGCGGCCCGATCAGCGGCGAACGCCGGCCAAGGCAGGAGAGCAAGGATGAGGGAGAAGAAACGGAGAGGGCGCTTCATCGGAGTTGTTCCAGTTTCGGGGTCAGGGAGAAAGGTTCGCACCATGTTGGCACCATCATAACGCGGCAGGAGCGGCTGGGCGCCGATGGAACCATGCCGCGTAGTTTGGGACCGGCTCGCGCAGCGGCACTCCGGCCCGCCATCTGGGACTCAGTCGACGTCTGACCGCACCATTCGAACTGAGGGGCCTAGCCAGGGATACTGTACGCTATGAGACTTCCGGGAAACCGCTTGATTTCAGGGATCTCCGGTCGAGTAGGGGCGACGTCGGCATGGACGCCTCAAACTTTTAATCCGTAGGTCCTGGGTTCGCGTCCCAGCGGCTCCAATTTATGTTCTGCCGATTCTGCTTGATTTCCAACCGAAGCTGGCCGATACCTAGATCACTTCTTACCCGGCTGACCCGCCGCAAGGCCTCAGTCGGGTTATTTTTTTGAGACGCAGATGCCAGCCGAACCAGCCGTCAAACGCGCGATCGCCTTCATCGACGGACAGAATCTCTTCCACAACGCCCGCAACGCTTTCGGCTACACGTACCCGAATTACGACGTCCAAAAGCTCGCCCAGGCCGTCTGCACCGCACACGGATGGACGTTGCAACGCGTGCAGTTTTACACCGGCGTTCCCTCCGTCACGGATAACGCCTTCTGGCACGGCTTCTGGGCGAACAAGCTGGCGATGATGGGTCGCCGTGGCGTCGTGGTTTACAGCCGCCCATTGGTCTACCGCAACAAAACGCTCCAGGTTCCCGGCTTCGGCAATCACACTTTCCTCAGCGGCGAGGAAAAGGGAAATCGACGTGCGGTTGGCGCTCGACGCCCTGGACGCCGCCCATCGCAACGAATTCGACGTGGCATTGATCTTCAGCCAGGACCAGGACCTCAGCGAGCTCGGCTCGCTAGTCCGCCTTGTCGCAGGTTTCCAGAACCGGTGGATCAAGATCGCCAGCGCCTTTCCGGACGGTCCCAGCACGGCTAATCGACGTGGCATCAACCGAACCGACTGGTGTCCGATCGACAAGGCCATGTACGACGCCTGCATTGATCCGCGGGATTACCGCCCGAAGCCTTAACACGTTCAGGTCACAGTGCTCGCTGATTTCGGCGGCAATCCGGAAGCGTTCCGGACATGACCGGACCCTAACGCTCTTCTGGCCGGAAGCGTATCTGGTGCCTTACGCATTATCGCGCATTTTTGATGCAAAGCACCCAAGCCCGAGCTAGGCAAATTTGCCCATATCGTCGAGCAGAAGAAGTAGGTGGGTCTGGTGGAAAACGCCATTTGCCCAATCACTTTCGTGCCGTTCATCGCCGCATCGGATGGCATCACGTAGGTGTGCCACTTCGGTGGGTTTGACGGATCAATTTGGTCTGTTCCATTGCTTTCCGCCGGTCGATGCGGAATTCACGGATGCCCTCATTCGAGGCGTTCCGAATTACGGCGTTCCGAATACAATGATGGAATTCCGCGAAGTTTTTCCGCAAAATCACACCTGTCCGCCGACCGAAGGTGCTTATTCTGGCGAGGACGAATCACGAAGCCCGCGGTCTGTTGAACAATGTATGTCGGGAGTCGGCGCTGTGAACGATCAATCGAGGCGTGCCGAGCCGCAAGACCCGCGGGTTGAAGCGGCACTGCGCGACTACCTCGAACGGGTCGATCGCGGCGAGCCGGTCGACCGCGAGGAATTTCTCGCACGGCACGCGCCGATCGCCGACCAGCTCCGGTCATTTATCGCCGCCGAAGACGAAGTGCGGAAGCTGGCTGGAGCGGGGAATCCGCTCGATTACTCGCACGACTCCACCAAGTCGTTTGCCATTCACGGCCAGGAAACCGTCGTGCCGCAATCGGCCGGGAAGTGGAACGCCGAGTCCGGCGGGAGTGGGCTGACGGGCCGATTCGGCCGTTACCGGATTATCCGGGCGCTCGGCATGGGTGCGATGGGGACGGTCTATCTGGCCGAGGACACTCAACTCGAACGGCAGATCGCGCTCAAAACGCCCCACTTCACCGAAGATCCGACGGGCGAGCAATTGGAGCGATTCTTTCGCGAGGCCCGTGCGGCCGGCACCTTGCGGCACCCCCATATCTGTCCGATCCACGACTTCGGCCAGATCGACGGGAAGCACTTCATCACAATGGCCTATATCGAGGGGCATCCCCTCTCGGCCTTCAGTCAGGCCGCCAAGCCCCAGACGGAGCGGCAAGTTCTACTGCTCGTCCGCAAGCTCGCACTGGCCTTGCAGGAGGCGCATGACCACGGGGTCGTGCATCGCGATCTGAAACCGGCCAACATCATGGTCGACAAGAACAGCGAGCCGATCATCATGGACTTCGGCCTGGCGCAGCAAGCCCGCCGCGAGGGCGATATCCGCCTGACGCAGACGGGCAACATCATCGGCACGCCGGCCTACATGTCGCCGGAACAGGTCGAAGGGAAGCCGGACAAGATTGGGCCGGCGACGGACCAATACAGTCTCGGCGTGATTCTGTACGAACTGCTCACCGGCGAGTTGCCATTCCGTGGATCGATCGTCGCCGTGATGGGGCAGGTCCTCACCCAGGAACCGACTTCTCCAAGCCAGTTGCGACCTGACCTCGATCCGCGGATCGAGGCGGTCTGCCTCAAGATGCTGGCCAAGAACACGCCGGACCGGTTCCCATCCTTGTCGGCAGTGGCCGACGAGTTCGCGACCATTCTGAAGAGCCCGGCTGCGAAGGCCACGTCCAAGGGGAAGCACGCGTCCTCGCCGGCGGGCGATCGTAGGCGGGCGGACGGGGGCGGCGTCCCAGGTTCTGAAATCGCTCAAGCCGAAGGCGGTGACGGCGAGCGACCTGGCGGCGCTGGAGGAATTGGCCCGCAAGTGCCTTGCCCGGCACGACGATGAGCAGGTGATTCAAATCGTCGAGCGGATTCCGGAAGATCGCCGCAGCGCAGGACTTCAAACGTTGTTGGAGAAGGCCCGCGATCGGGCCGACGCGGTCGCGTTTTTGATCTGCGAGATCGACGACGCGGTGCGCCTCAACGACGAACGGACCGCGATGCGGAAGGCCGAAGAACTGCTGAAGATCAAGCCGGGGCACCATCGCGCGAAACCTCGAACAAGAGTTCGCCTCGCGTCGCAAGACGGACCCGGCGCGGATCGGCCCCTTGTGGCAGTTCACGCGGCCATGGAGCGAAGGAGGCTGGATTCCGTGGAGCGCGCTGGCCTTCGGCCTGGCGGTCTTCGGCGTGATGACGTTCGGCATTACGATTTATCTGCGATCGGGGAAGGCCGTCGTGAAGGTCGAGATCAACGACCCGAGCGTGGAAGTTACCGTGAAGGGACGGACGGCAGTCCTGAAGGCACCGGGCCAGGAGATTGAAGTCGAGCCGGGTGAAAACGAGCTGACCATCACCCTCGCCAACCTCCGATTTACGACCAAAAGCTTCACGCTGAAAAAGGGCCAAAACAAGGCAGTCACGGTCGAGCTGGTCGACTCGAAGCTGGCGGCAAAGTTCGGCGACGAGATCCTGGAAGAACGTCCGGTCGGCGCCGTTGCCGCGCGAACGTGCCGGTACCGACGCGGAAACGACACTTGCGACGACCGCTCATCCGGCACCGCTCATCGCCCCGTTCGATCAAAGCGATGCTCGTGCCGCGCGGGCGGCCTGGGCACGGTCTTACCACGTTGGCGAGGAGACGACGAACGCCCTTGGAATGAAGCTCGCGCTCATTCCGGCCGGGACATTTCACATGGGCGCGCCGCGCTCGGATACGGAACCCTCGAGCAGGGACGACGAGCGACCCCAACACAGGGTGCAGATCACGCAGCCCTTCTACCTGGGCATTTGCGAAGTGACGCAACAGGAATTTGAACGCGTGACGGGACGCAATCCGAGCTTGTTTCGGCGCAGGCCCTGAGGACATGAACGCCGACACGCGCCGCTTTCCGGTGGAGACCGTCTCGTGGTTTGACGCGGTCGACTTCTGCAACCAGCTCAGCCAGATCGAGGGTCGACAGCCGTATTACGCGATTTCCGGCATCGAACGTAAGGACGACGGATCCATCCGGGCGGCGACGGTGACGATTGCCGGCGGAAACGGAGATCGCCTGCCGACCGAGGCGCAATGGGAGTATGCCTGTCGCGGGGACGACAACGCCGTTTTCCTTCGGACGAACGAACAATGCCCACGAGGCCAATGTCGACGGCGAGAACCCGTATGGAACAGAGGATAAAGGCCCTCTGGTGCGGAGGCCGGTCGAAGTCGGGAGCTATCCTGCCAACGCGTTTGACCTCCAGGACATGCACGGAAACGTGTGGGAGTGGTGCCAGGATTGGTACGACGACGCGTATTATGCCCGCTCGCCGACGGACGACCCTCAGGGACCGGAAACAGGCGAAAGGCGCGTCGAGCGCGGCGGCTGTTATATGAGCCACGGGGAGTTTTCCCGTTCCTCGACACGGAGCAATGACCGCCCCGACCTGCGTGCCGGCGGCACTGGCTTCCGTGTCGCGCTGCCGGTGCGGGGTGGCGACGTCGCGAACGTCGGCGCCAGCTCGCGTCCGAGCGGCGACAAGCCGAAAGCTCTTGCAGCCCGCACGGAAGATCGCCCTGCCATGTTGAGCTCACCGTTCGATGGAACCACCGCGAAGAACGCCCAGCAGCGGTGGGCCGAATATCTCACAACTTCCACCGAGGTGACCAACTCCATCGGCATGAAACTCAGGCTGATTCCGGCAGGCGAGTTCCTGATGGGGTCGCCCGAATCGGAAAACGATCGCAGCGACAATGAGCGGCAGCATTCGGTTAAGGTCACCAACTCGTTTTACCTGGGAATGTACGAAGTGACTCAAGAGGAGTTTGAGCGCGTCGCCAAGCGAAGCCCCAGTTTATTCGTGCGCGGCGGCAGGCCCAACGACGAAATTCCGAGGATTGAATCCAGCAAATTCCCCGTCGAGACAGTTTCTTGGTACGACACCATCGAGTTTTGCAACCTCTTGAGCCAACAGGAGGGTCTGCACCCGCGCTATCGAATCTCTGACGTCGAACGCAACCTCGATGGTTCCATCCGAAACGCGACGGTCAGCATGGAAAAGGGTCGCGGATATCGCCTGCCAACGGAGGCCGAGTGGGAGTACGCCTGCCGTGCTGGCACCACCACGCCCTTCCACTTCGGGTTGGTCAACAACGGGCAAGACAGCAACGTCGATGCGTCACACCCGTACGGAACCGCTGCACAAGGGCCGTATTTTCGGAGGCCGACCACCGTGGGACAGTACCAGGCCAACGCTTTCGGCCTGTACGACATGCACGGAAATGTCTGGGAATGGTGCCAGGATTGGTACGACGAGACGTTTTATGAGCGCTCGCCGCCGACCGACCCTCAGGGACCGGCGACCGGAACATTCCGCGTGAACCGGGGTGGCTGCTGGAGCAGCTTTGCGGAATTCAGTCGCTCCGCCAAGCGAATGTTCGATGCCCCGGATCGCCGGGAGGGAGGTATCGGCTTCCGGGTCGCTCGCGATCTCCCGCAGGCTGAAAGCATCCCGAAGTGAGCCGCCGCCCCGTTCTGTGCAATGGCCCTTCTGTGCAATGGCCGTTCTGTGCAATGGCCGTTCTGTGCAATGGCCGTTCTGTGCAATGGCCGAGCAGCCAGCGCCCGCGGGCACGGTCACCCCTTCCGCCACCCCTTCCACACGACGGCCTCGTCCCGTTGTCCAATGTCCCGTTGTCCAATGTCCCGCTGTCCAATGTCCCGCTGTCCAATGTCCCGCTGTCCAATGTCCCGCTGTCCAATGTCCCGCTGTCCAACGGCAAGGAGCCCGCTGGGTGGAAGAGAAGATTTCCCTTTTTTTACACCCCAAAATAACCCGAAAAACTCAGGACAAAGGGCCACCAATTTTCTGACGCGCGCACCCAATTGCTGACTCTGACGGTTCCGGTGGACGCATCGGTCGGTTCGCTCTAGACTGGAGACGGGGTTCCCCTGGCGTCTGGAGTTCGGGCATGACCTTTCCGCGGATGGTGCGAATCCGGCAAACGTTCGAGGCGCAGCGGCTTGCTGACGTGGCCAGCGAAGTCGCCGCGGCAGCTCGAAAAGCTTGATCTGGGACGGAAGGTCCATCCGGGTCAAACGGTGGCGATCACCGCCGGCAGCCGCGGAATCGCGAATGTCGCCCTCATCACCAAGGCGATTTGCGAGCAGGTGCGCAGGCTGGGGGCCACGCCGGTGATCATTCCGGCGATGGGAAGCCACGGGGGCGGAACGGCGGAAGGCCAGCGCGAAATCATCGAGTCGTACGGCGTCACCGAGGAGTACACGGGGGCCGAGATCCGCTCTTCGATGGAGACGGTGATCGTCGACCGGACGCCGCAGGGAATTCCGGTCCATTTCGATCGCAACGCGTTACGAGTGCGACCACGTGATCGTGGCAGGCCGCGTCAAGCCGCACACCGGCTTCGCGGGGGAGATCGAATCGGGCCTGCACAAAATGATGCTGATCGGCCTGGGGAAGCACTCCGGGGCCAAGATCTATCATCGGGCGATCCTCGATTACAGTTTCCGCGAGATCATTGCGGCGGTGGCCGCGGTCGTCCTTGAGAAATGCAAGGTCCTGTGCGGTGTAGCCATCGTTGAGAACGCTTACGACGAGACCGCGCTCATCGAAGCGGTCCCGCCGGAAAGGTTTTACGAGCGCGAGAAAGAGCTCCTGAAGCTGGCCCGCAAGGGGATGCCGCGGTTGCCGTTCCAGCGAGATCGGCCTGTTGATCGTCGATGAGATCGGCAAGAACATCAGCGGGTCGGGAATGGACACGAACGTCATCGGCCGGAAATTCATCGGCAACCCGGATGAGGGCCGGGATGACGTGTGCTGCAAGCGGATCTTCATCCGCGGACTGACCGAAGAGACCCACGGCAACGCCTGCGGGATCGGATTGGCCGAGTTCACCAATCGCCGCACAGTCGATCAGATGGATCTCGCACGTGACGCGCATCAATGCGCTGACGGGCGGGCATCCGACGGCGGCCGCCATTCCCGTCACTTTCGACACGGACCGCGAGGTGCTCGAAGCGGCCCTGCAGACGGTGGGGCTCGACGAGCCGGAAAACGCGAAGGTTGTCCAGATTTCCAACACGTTGCAGGTGGCCGACGTACTCGTAAGCGAGGCCTATCTGCCGGAAATCGCCGAGCGCAGCGACCTGGAAATCCTCGACGGCCCCTTCGAGATGGAATTCGACCGAGACGGCTTTTTGTTTCCGGTGGCGGCGGCCGGCGCCGCGGCTGCATTGAGAAACTCCAGAACATCGGGTCGGCCTGAATCGGCGTCAGGCGGCTTTCGCAGCAGCAAGTCTGAGCTGCGTTTCTCACAGAGGTGGCGTCGGTGGCGCGTCGCGGGATCACTCGGAGAGGCTTTTTGGCGTCCACTGCCGCGGCCGGCAGCCGTGGTCGCCGGGGGCTGGCTGGCGTCGCGGCAGTACTTCGAAGAATCGCGCGCTGCCGCATCTCATTCCCGGCGAGCCGCTGGCTTTGACGGCCGACTGGAAAGCTGCTCGACACCGATTTCCCGATCCGTTCGCGGGAGGCGAGTTCCTCGGTTATCTGCCGTTCGAGGCGGAGGGGAACACGGTCCCATGAAGCCGGGAAATCGCGTTTCGGCAAGGACATAATGCGCGGCGGATCATCGATCTGGCCTCGCTTTTGACGCCGGAAGGGCGAAAAACGCCGGGAGACCGTTCTATATTCGCACGGAATATCCCGATCAGCTCCAGGCTCCTCCCGAATGGACGATCAAGATTCACGGAGAGGTGAAGCAGACGAAAGCCGTGCCGCTCAAACAACTGCTTCCGGCCGTCGAATCGAAGGGGCCGGTGCTGCTCGAGTGCTCGGAAAACGCGCGCGAGTTGCGGTTTGGCCTATTGAGCGTGGCCGAATGGGCCGGCATCCCGATCAAGAAGATCATCGAGCTGGCCCAGCCGACGGCGAAGGCCAAGGCGATCCTCGATCAACGGGTTCGATGACGATTCGAATCTTCCCTACCATGCGCCCCCCTATCGAGACCCATTCCTGGCCGACGTGCAGTTGGATTTTCACGTTCGACCAGCTCGTGGAGGCCGGCGCCTTCCTGGCGACGGAAATGAACGGCGCGCCCTTGCCGAAGGACCAGGGAGCGCCGGTCCGGCTGGTCGTTCCGGGCTGGTACGGCTGCACCGAGGCCGAAGTGGGTGAACGAAATCAAGTTCGTCGACGACAACCAGCCGGCGACACTGCAGATGCACGAGTTCGCCAGTCGAACATTCCAGCCACTGCACCTGGACGAAGCGAATCCCAGGCCGCCTGGATTGGGACCGGACAAGGCACGCGACTACCGGCCCGCCACGATCGACCAGGTTGCCTTGCCGGTGCGCGTCGAAGCGTGGAGGCTTGACGGCAAGCTGGCCTATCGCGTGGTCGGCATCACGTGGGGCGGTCCCAGGCGGACCGACAAGCTGCTGATCCGTTTTGTGCACGGAAACGCGCCGCGATACGGACCGGTCCAATTCTGCCAGAGCAAGACCTCCAATCCCGAGTACGGGATTTGGTGCCATCGCTGGCAGCCCAAGAGGCGCGGGGGCTATTGGATCGAGATGCGGCTGGGCGATCACACAATCCGGTCGCGGAAGATGTCGCTTGCCCGACCAGATCGGGCGGGACCAGTTTGTCACCTATCACGCACGGGCCGTGCACATTCGCGAGGTGTGAGCTGCGGCGTGTGAATCGGGCTCTGCGAGTCCTGCGAGGTGCCCTTTCAACGCGGCCAGACGGCGTTTGGACTCGGGGCCAATTCCGAATTCGAGGAGGGAGGCTGGTCCGTCGTCAGCCGCAGACTGGGGCCTTGCTGCGCCGCCGGACCATGAGGAGGGCGCTGGGTTCTCATCGATTGGCTTGGGCTGGGGAGCCGGAAGATCGAAGGTCGGAAGGCGCGAAGGCGTTTTCGGCGGCCGCGATCCGTCGGCCGAATCGGTAGCGGGAGATTGTTGGCCCGCCGGACGCCTTGGGTTCCTCGACCGGTCGCGGGACGGGGGGCAGAATTGGAACGAGCGTGCTTTTCGGCGGGGCGTTCGCGAGGGCTCCGGCCGGCCCGCGTGACTGTGCCGCGAATCTCGGGCCGCCGGGGACGTTGATTGGCTCCGGCAGCCTGTTTCCCCATAACTGGTCGCTTTGCCGTGGAACTCCCGTGGGAAAGCAAACTTCATATTCAAACGGTTCATCTCCCGGCGGCACGGGATCGCAAGTTCGGCAAGTCCGCGGAGGAATCGGGCCCAGACAGGCAAGCTGGTGGCCGGGATCCTTGTCGTACATCCAGCGATAATATCCGACCTGCGCCGCAGGATACGGGAGATGGTCTTCCTGCTCCAGGTAGAACGCGGGGCACCGCAACGTGTTATAGTCAGCCCACACCTTGCGGACCGAGTGGTTGCCCTGTTCGGTGCAACAACAGGAAGACATCGCCAAGAGCGACGTACCGAGCATGATAAGCGACAGACTGCGTGACATCGCGCAAACCGCCTGGTAACGGAAAAACCGGCACTATCGGAATGATCGACTTGGCCGGTCCAGCCACTCAATCAAAGGCCCGTGTGGGCGTCCGCAGTTTGAGCATGACCCCGAGACAGGTTTTGCCATTTTCTCCAAGTTCTCGCGGATAAAGGGACAGCCACGAATGAACCTTTCCGGCTTCGAGCACTTCGACGCACCCGTCGAGACCGTCTACGATCAAATCACGAATCTCGAATTCACGGCAAAGACGTTGCCGGGACTGGAGCGCGTCGAGAATCTCACGCCCACGCACCTTGAGTGCCGCGTGAAGCCTCCCTTTTCATTTCTGACCGGCGGCATGCAGAATGGTCTTTGACGTGCTGGAGTCAAACCGACCTTCGTCAGCCCGCATGCAGGTGAAAGGCAAAGGAATCGGAGCCACGCGTGACCATCGAGACGTCGATCCGGCTCTCGCCGGAGAGGGAAGGAACGAGGCTCGAATGGTCGAGCCAGGTGACGGAACTCGGCGGGTTGATCAAGGCGGTGAGCCGCTCCCTAATCGAAGGCGCGGCCCGGAAGATCGTCAGCGAGTCTTGGGTCACCTTCCGCAAACACCTGGCGGCGCCCTCTCACTAGAGCGCTTCAAGCCAGAGTGTAGGGGTCCTGTTTCCGTTCAATGCTCGAGTGTGCTGCGCAGCGAAGCTTTCTTCAAAATGGTCCGGCCATCTCGGATCACCTCGATATCGACCTCGTCGCCGACTTGCTTCTGGCGGACGAGAGTGGCCAAATCGGCAATATCGCGCACCGGCTGGCCATCGAATTTGGCGATGATGTCGCCCTTCCGGAGCCCGATCTCTTCGGCGGTGCTGCCGGGTTGTACGACGGCGATCAAGCACCCGCGCTCGACGGCCGTTCCATTGACGCCCAAAAGCGGCGCATTCATCGTTGCAATCATGAGGAGGGCAGCCCGTATGGAAGCGACAGAGTTTTGAATGCAATGCACAAAGATTGGCGCGAGCAATGTCTTGCGCCAGTCATAAATGACAGCCAAACCAAGGCCGAGAAAGAATGCGATCACCGAATGGCCGATTCCATACGCGTGCATCAGACTGAACACGAGTGCTTGTAGCACGAGGGCAACGCTGGTCGGACAGCGACGACGAAGAGCGTTGTAGAGGAATCCCCGGAAGAAGACCTCTTCGGAAACAGGCCCGACAGAGATCGCCATCAGGAGAAATGCAACGGTTGACGCCAGGTGATTCGAGCCCGGCAGACGTTCCCAGGGATTGGCCGGAATGGCGTCTTTTCCAAAAATGAGCGACGCCGCGGCGATCGCCACAACCGCGAAAACGCACATCGCGAGCCACGCCAGGAGCGACATGGCTGCTTCTTTAAAGAGCTTCTTCGTTCGAGGGAACACCAGGAGTCGGGCTGACGATCTTCGTCTCGCAGTCCAAACGGGAAACAGCATCATCCAAATCATTGGCGGCAAAACGTAAAACGCCCAATAGGCCCAGACAGGAAGCGAGATAAGCCATCCCCGATCGATGGAAACTGCGAGTCGCCACACCAACAGCGGGGCCAATCCAATCGCGACGTCGCGGACCCGCCACGGAACGCGGCGAAACGCGGAGATGTCTTCCGGCGTACTCTGAGCTCCGTCGGCAATCGGAACGGCAACCGCGGTCACCGTTTGAGCCAAATCAGAACTGGCCATCTCTCGCGCCTCGTGTTGTGGCACGGTCTCCTGAAGGCCAGCTTCGCGACCGCAGGCCTCGTCTTTCGAGCGTCGGCCGGCCTCTTCGCTCAACGAAAGGCCGCGTATTCCTTGCCGAGCACGGCGGCGGCGATCTTCAGCTTGAGAATTTCGTCGGTCCCCTCGTAGATGCGGCAGACGCGGACGTCCTTCCAGTGCCGGCCGGGGCGATACAGCTCCGAGTATCCGCGACCGCCGAGGACCTGCACGGCCCGGTCGGCTGCCTCGCAGGCGGCGTTGCTGGCGAAGAATTTCGCGTGGGCCGCAAGCATGTCGGCCCGCTCGCGGAGTGCCGCGTTCTTGGGGTCGGCGCGGGCCGCGTCCTTTGCCGCGACGGCGCTTGCCAAGCAGGCTTTCGGCCGCCTGGCGGCCCATCTCGATCGATGCGATGTGATCCTGCACGAGCTGGTGTTTGGCGATCGGTTTGCCGTGCTGGTGCCGCTCTTTGGCATAGGCGATCGCTTCGATCAGGCAATCCTCGATCACGCCCACGCAGCCGGCGGCCACGCTGAGGCGGCCGCTGATCAGCGTGTTCATGGCGATGCGGAAACCGTTCCCCTCTTCACCCAGAAGATTGCCGGCCGGCACCGGCGTAATTGGTCAGCTCGAACATGGCCGTGTTTGATGTCGGGAGTCCGAGCTTGGCCGTCAGGTCCTCGCACTCGAAGCCGGGGCCGCGCGTGTCGACGATGAACGCGCTCATCCGGTCCTTGCGTCCCTCGGGATAGGCGAACGTGACGATCGCGCCGGCGATGCCGCCGTTGGAGATCAGATATTTGACGCCGTTGAGCAGAAAGCGGTCCCCCTCGCGGCGATAGGTCATCTGCAATTCGAGCGGATTGGAGCCGGCCTCCGGCTCGGTGAGGCCGAAGGCCATGATTTTTTCGCCCGGACGCGGCGGCCGTCAGGTAGCGCTGCTTTTGCTCGGCGTTGCCCCATTCGACGATCGGCATCTGGCCGATCGAGATGTGGCCGGAAAAAAGGGTCCGCAGGCCGGTCCCTTCGCGTCCGATGCGGACCAGGGCTTTGACGTAGGTCGGCAGGTCGCAGCCGCGGCCGCCGTATTCCTTCGGCGTGAACATGCCGAAGAGCCGGTATTTTTTTGCCAGCTCGATCGCCTCCGCGTTGAAGCGGTGTTCGAGATAGCAAATCTCTTCGGCGGGCCGGACTTCCTGACAATACGCTTCGACGTCGGCCAGCAGGGCCTGGTTTTCCGGTGTGGTCATTTTCGTGCCGTGCATCGGGTTGCTGAATTGGTTTGCGAACGGCTGTATGATACGGAGACGACGCCTCGTCGGCCATTCTTCGTAGGGCACCCTGCCAGCGTGACACTCGACGGGCATCGCTCGAACTCGACCCTGAGTCGCACTTCATGTCTTTGAATCTGGCCTTCTCTCTTCAGCAATTCGGCCCTGCCTTCATCCGCAGTCGCCGGCCGTCATCTACGACGATGTGCGTCTTCGCTATTCGCGAGGTGGAGGAGGCCGCCGCCCGGTTTGCGGGGATCTTCTGGCCGGCGGGCATCAAGCCGGGCGACAAAGTCGCCCTGATGGTGCCCGAACGTGCCGGCCTTCACGATCGCCTATTTCGGCGTGCTGCGCGCGGGCGGAGTGGTCGTGCCGTTGAGCACGCTGCTGGTCGCCAATGAGGTCGCCTTTCAACTGGAAGACAGCGAGGCGCGGGCCTGCGTGGTGCACCGTCAGTGTGCCGCCGTCGCCTGGGAGGCGCTCGAGCGCGTTCGCCGGCTGCCGACTGGTTTACACGGTCGAAGATGGACGGCGGGGAACGGGGGCCGCCGGGGCGAAGGCGCTTTGAAGACGTGATCGTCAACCGCGGCCCCGGCCGACATTGCCCAGACGCCCGGCGATGACACGGCCGTCATCCTGTACACCAGCGGCACGACGGGCAAACCGAAAGGGGCCGAGCTGACGCATTTCGGGCTCTATTACAACGCACAGTTGATCGCCGAGCGGGCTCTCGAGCCTGTGGCCCGACGAGATCCATGTTCTGGGTCCGGGTGAAGTCGGCTTGGCGGCTCTGCCCGCTGTATCACGCGTTTGGCCAGTCGAACATTCAGAACGCCGTGCTGTTCGGCGGGGGTACCGTGTCGTACCTGTTGCGGTTCTGTCCCGCCGCGGCGGCCTCTGCGTGCGCCCGCGACCGGGTCACGTTCTTCGCCGGCGTGCCGACGATGTACATCGGCCTGCTGAACGATCCCGGGGTGACGACGACCAGTTGTCGACGTCGACGCGTTGCGTCTCCGGAGGAGCGGCCCTTCCCGTCGAAGTGAAGCAGCAGTTCTTCAAACGGTTCGGCCTGCGGATCCAGGAGGGGTACGGGCTCACCGAGACATCGCCGCTGGCCTGCATTCAGCGTCCCAACGAGACGGCCAAGGCCGGCACGATCGGCAAACCGGTGCTGGGCGTCGACATGAAGATCTTCGACGAAAGGACCGCGAAGTCTCCGCAGGGCGAGCGCGGAGAAATCGTGATCCGCGGCCACAACATCATGAAGGGTTATTTCAAACGGCCCGAAGCGACCGCGGAAGCGATGCGAAACGGCTGGTTCCACTCGGGCGACATCGGTTACGTCGACCCGGAAGGGGATTTCTTCATCGTCGACCGCAAAAAGGACCTGATCATCCGCGGCGGCTACAACGTCTATCCCCGCGAAGTCGAAGAGGCCCTCTACAGCCATCCGGCCGTCGCGGAAGCGGCCGTGATCGGCGTCCCCGATCCGCGGCTCGGCGAAGAGGTGAAGGCGGTCGTCGCCCTGCGGCCCGGAATGGCGGCCACCGCGGAGGAAATCATCCAGCACTGCAAGGAGCTTGTCGCCGCCTACAAGTATCCGCGGGTCGTCAAAATCATCGACTCGCTCCCCAAAGGCCCCACCGGCAAAATCCTGAAGCGGGCCCTCCGCGACTCGTAGGACAAAGCGACTCAAAAGTCGCCGTATTTTGCGCCGGTTTTTCCTGCAAAAATGGACTGCTGGAAAAATCGCCGTTTTTCGACGTCCGGGCCGACTGATCGGCCTTGCACCGAACGGGCGTGCTTTCACGTAAGATACTCTAGGGCGTAATTCTTCGCCCCGTTTCACTTCTCATAAATCGCGAAGTCCGCATGTCCAACGTCACCGGCGTGCAACAAGCCCGCGACCGGGTCCTGCAAATGGCCCGGCAAATCGAGGAGCTCTCGCAGTCGGCCTCCCCTCCGGAAACGTTCTTCCCGGAGTTTCTGCGGCTCCTGGTCGGCTCCATGGGCGGCCGCGCGGGGGCGATCTGGCTGGCCGAGGCAGGCCGCCTGGCGCTTGCGCACGAATTGCGTTATTCGCCGACATGGGCATTCGCGACAACCCGAACGCCCTCCGGCTTGAACGAGCGTCTTCTGAACGACGCCATAACGACCGGGCAGGCCGCCTCGTTCTCGCCCGACGATCCGGCCATGGCGGGCAAGCTGCCGGTCGACTTTCTGATCATCGTGGCGGCCCTGCAAATTGGCGAGGACTGCGTCGGGGCCGTCGAGATCTTCCAACGGCCCGACGCGCCGCGCGAGGCGCGGCCCGGGTTTTCTGCAGTTCGTCGAACAGATGACCGGCCACGCGTCGCGCGTATCTCGAACGACGCCAGACCGAATCGACCACACCCGGCGACTCGTCGAGTTTTCTGGCCGATTTCGAGCAGTTCATCCTGCAACTGCAGCGCGGGGAAAACGTCCCGAGATCGCCGCGACCGCCGCCAACGACGGGCGGCAGCTTTTGGGCTGCGACCGGCTGAGCGTCGCCGTGCACAAGGGCCGCAAGACCTCGATCGTCGCCATCAGCGGCCAGGACGAGGTCAATGCCCGCGCCAATTTGACGCGGGCCATGGCCGCCATCGCCGTCGCGGATCGTCGCGCTCCGCGAGCCGCTCACCTTCAGCGGCCGGATCGACAACCTTCCCCCGCAGATCGAAGAGCCGCTCGGCAATTTCATCCAAGAGAGCGGCTCCCGGCTGGTCAAGCTCATCCCGCTTGATCGAGCCGGAACCCCTGATCCGATCGCGACGATTCGGAAGATCACCGTCCGACCGCCGATTCGCGACCGCGCGAGGTCATCGGTTGCCTGGTGATCGAGCAGACGGCCGACAGCCGGCCCCGCCCGGGCCTCGAAGAACGGTCCACCCTGCTGGCCGAGCATGTGGGAGCGGTCCTCACGCATGCCCGCCGGCAGGACCGCATCCTGTTTCTGCGGTTGTGGCAGAAGCTGGGGCACGGGCTGGAATGGTTCCACGGCCGCAAGCTGGCCAAGACGCTGGCCGATCCTGGCCGTGGCCGCGTTCGTGGTCGCCGCGTTGTGCTTTGTTCCCTGGGAATATCGAGTCGTGGGCAAGGGCAAACTGATGCCCATCCGCCGGCAGGAGATCTTTGCCCCTGAAAACGGCGACGTGATCCGCATCGACGTCCACGACCGGGAGAAAGTCCGCAAGGGCCAGCCCCTGCTCGTCCTGCGGAATGAGCAGTTGAAGCCGAACTCAACGAGAACGAATCGAAGCTCAACCAGGCCTTGCAGCAGGCCAGTTCGTACGCGGCGAGGAAAATCTGGCCGAAGAGAGACGGCGATGACAAGGCGAAACTGCAGGCGGCCGCCGGCCGCGCTCAAGTCCGATGCTCGAAGCCGACGGGCTGCCCGCATCCTCAAAATCCAGCGCGAGCGCGTCGACTCGCTGAAAGTCACGTCGCCCATCGACGGCATTGTCGCCGGCTTTCAGCTCGAACAGCTTCTGCAGAACCGGCCCGTGCAGCAGGGAGAACTGCTTGTTGGAAGTCATGGACGAGACACGGGCCCTGGCGGCTGGAGCTCGAGGTCGAGGGGAGCCGCATGGGCCACGTGCTCCGCGCCTGGAACGCCAGCCCCGACCACAAGCTGGCCGTCGACTTCATCCCGGCGACCGCCGCCGAGTCGACCTTTCATGGCGAATTGGACCAGATTGCCACCCGCTCGGCCGTCTCTTCCGAGCAGAGCAACATCTTCGAGTGCTTCGTCTCGACCGACGCCACGCAAATCCCCAACCTGCGAATCGGGGCCGAGGTCCGGGCCAAAATCAGTTGCGGCAAACGGAGTCTCGGTTACGTCCTCTTCGGCGACGTGATCGAATTCATCCGCCAGCGGCTCTGGCTCTAGACGAGAAAAACGACGACTCTCAGACGAGTGATCCGTTGCCCTTCTTGGCAAAGGGATCGGGGGTTTTCTGCGGTATCGTAAAAAAGGGGAAAAGGACCCCAGAAAAACTCCGCAGCACATCCTCTTGCCAAGCTTGCCAGCGAAAAAGCCGCGCGGCAAACGCCAATTTTTCCCGACTCACCGCATCACGTGCCGCTCGCCGCGAGTCTAACAACCGCTGTTAAATTCGATCTGGAACGACCGCGTGACGGAGCGGAGCACGTCAGAAACCGCGAGACCGACCGGATCTTGCACAGGTTCAGACCCACCGGATCTCGCACAGGTTCGGGCCACGGATCTTGCACAGGTTCACACCCACTGGATCTTGCACAGGCTGAAGTCGCGGCCGATTTGCTTTCGCAACAGCGTTTCGAGGTCCGGCGGTTCGAGCTGCGTCTTGAGCAGCACGTTGTCCCGCACGCCGCGAAGAACGTCGTGCAGCACGGCGTCAATCGCGCGGGCTCCCGAAGCCGATGCCTTGCCGTCGAGTGCGAGCAGCCCTTTGCCGATGTTCTCGACCGAGGCGCCCAAGCGCGTTCGCTGATGATGACGACGAATGACCGATCCTGCACGGCTGCCTCCCTCCTCGAAACTGCCACCACCCGATCGGCCCACCAGAACGACGTCCATTTATAAATGATTTCGGACGTGGTATCATCCCATCAGGATTTGTTGATCCATCGCACGTGAGTCGCATGCCTGTCTCGCGCCCCTGGTCCACTCATCCCACGCCACTCTTCGAGGGACCTATGGCGCGTCGAACCGGCTTACGCGTTCGAAGAACCGTGGCCACGCTCGCTGCTGATCGGCTGCCTCGTTGCGCTCGGCGACGAGCGGCCAATGCCGGCCCGAACGCCGACAAGCACGCCGGTCCGACCTTCGACCGCGACATCGTGCCCATCTTCAAAGCCTATTGCTGGCATTGTCACGGCGGCGAAGCGTGCCTGGCCGGCCTCGATCTCCGTACGTTTCCCCTCGTTCTGCGGGGTGGAACGAGCGGTCCGGCCATCGTCCGCGGCTCGGCCAGAGAGAGCCTGATTTTCAAGAAGTTCGGCGGCGACCTGGCCAAACATCCCCCGCGAACCTCGCGGCCGACGGAGGCACACATCGCCACGCTCCGCGCCTGGATCGACGCCGGAGCGCCGGCCGACGATGAAGGCGGCCCGCTGAGCAAGGCCGACTCGCCGCCCTTGACGGCGGCCGACCGGGGCCGGTGGGCCTTCCAGCCGCCGGTCCGGCCGAAAGTGCCGCGCGTCTCGAGTCCGTCCGTGCGGACTCCCATCGACGCGTTTCTGCTGAAGAAGCTCGAAGAGCGCGGCCTGTCCTTCTCACCGCCGGCCGATCGAGCAACGCTGATCCGCCGCGCGTCGTTCGACCTGATTGGACTTCCGCCCACGCCGCAGGAAGTCGACGAGTTCGTTCGCGATCGCGGCGCCGGATGCGTTTGACCGATTGATCGAGCGGCTGTTGGCCTCGCCGCATTATGGCGAGCGCTGGGGCCGTCACTGGCTCGACGCGGCCGGTTACGTCGATACGCGCGGCACCGATAACGACGCGGCATCATCGAGCCGCTCGACGGCATCTGGAAGTACCGCGACTACGTGATCCGCGCCTTCAACGACGACCGGCCCTTCGACCGTTTTCTGCTGGAGCAGATTGCCGGCGACGAGCAGCTCGATTGGCGCGACGCGAACCGCTATCGGCCGCGCGACGTCGAGCTTTTGATCGCCACCGGCTTCCTGCGGCAGGCGGCCGACGTCACGTATGCGCCCGAGCTCAACACGTCGGACATCCGGCACCAGGTGCTGTTCGACACGGTCCAGACTGTCGCGTCGAACGTGCTGGGGTTGACCGTGCACTGCGCCCAGTGCCATACGCACAAGTTCGATCCGATCTCTCATGCCGACTACTATCGGCTGGCCGGCCTCTTCCTGCCCGCTTACGATCCGCACAATTGGCTGCATTCGAAGGAACGGACCACGTTTGACGTCCCGCCGCGGCAGCGGGCCGCCATCGACGCGGCCAACGCGGGCATCGACCGGCAGGTTGCCGCACTCCGCGACGAGCAGGCCGAGCCTCCGCCGGCCGTTCGAGAACCGAATTCGCGCCGCGAAGCTGGCGGCCGTTCCCGCAGGCAAGGCGCAAGGCACTGCTGACGGCGGTTCGGACGCCGAACGCCGGCCGCAGCGAGATGCAAAAGGCGCTCGTTGCCCAATTCGGCCGATTCGCCACCGCGAACTCGGATGAGGTCGACCGCGCCCTCGACTCCCGGACAAAGCTCCGCCGGCTCGAGCTGCGCCGCCGAATCGCCGCGCTGGAAAAGAGCCGCACGAACTACGGACTCATCCAGGCGTTATGGGACGTGGGACCCGCTCCGCCGACGTACATTTACCGCCGCGGCGATTTCCGGAACCCCGGCCCGCAGATCGAGCCGGGCGTGATCGCCGTGCTGGACGATCCAGCCCATCCCTTTCGGTTGCCGGCAAGCGGCGGCCCGCACGGCCCGACCGGCTATCGCACGGCCTTTGCGAAGTGGCTGACGAGCGATCGCCATCCCCTCACGGCCCGCGTGTATGTCAACCGGCTCTGGATGCATCATTTCGGCGTCGGGATCGTGCCGACGCCCGACAACTTCGGCGCCAGCGGCTTGCCGCCGTCGCATCCGGAGCTGCTCGACTGGCTGGCCCGCGAATTCATCGCGTCGGGCTGGGACGTCAAACATTTGCAACGGCTGATTCTGAAATCCGCGGCCTATCGACAAACCTCCAGTCCGGCCCTGGCGAGTCCAGACGCGGAACATGGAAATCGATCCGGATAACATCCTCTTGTGGAAGATGCCGCTCAAGCGGCACGAATCGGAGATCGTCCGCGACGCGATCCTGGCAGCCAGCGGAACCCTCGATTCCCGGATGGGCGGTCCGCCGGTCCCCTTGAAGCCGAACGCCGACGGCAGCGTGGAGGTCGACGCGGCCAAGCTCCGCTCGCCGGCCGACGCCGGCCGGCGCAGCGTCTACCTGTTCGCGCGGCGGAATTATCAACTCACCGAGCTGGGCGTCTTCGACCAGCCGGTCGTCGCGACCAACTGCACCTGCCGCACAAGCTCGGCCGTCGTCTCGCAGTCGCTGGCCCTCTTGAACGGCCGTTTCGCCTTTGAGGAGGCGCGGCTCTTCGCGCGGCGCGTCGAGGGAACGGCGGGGACGGCGGCGCCGAAACAGATCGCAACCGCCTTCCGCATCGCCCTGGGACGGTTGCCTTCCGCAGAAGAGACACAGCTTGCCGCGACGCTCCTCAAGGAGCAGGCGGCTCGACATCATGCCGATTCCAAACCCACGACCAACACGCGCGACCGCTCGGCCGAAACGGACGCCACGGCAGCCGGGGCCGCACTGGTCGATTTATGCCAGATGCTTTTGAACACAAATGAATTCCTCTACGCGCCCTGAACCCCTCGTTTTCGGGTGCCATGCCCACGGCTTTGCGTGGGCATGTCGGGGCACGCCGAGCGAATTCGCATGGCCGCGCAAAGCCGGCCGAGTCGACTCGGTAAGCGTGTGTGCGCATCGTATCAAGGCCCTGAAAGGGGCGGATTCTAAAGCCCGGGCGCAGCCTTGCGCAGGCTCGGAATCCCAGGCCTTCGCTGCGCTGCGACCTGGGCTTTAGGATCACGCCCCGGTTGGGGCTGAAGAACAAGAGGCACAGCCTGCCCTACGGCACTGAATTCCTGACGTTGGCAGAGCATGAAAGGTCAAAGCCATGACACGTGAAGCGTCCCGCTCGATTGATTCGTGGCTCCCCCTTTCACGCCGGCACCTGCTGCAAGCCGGCGGGCTGGGTCTGGGATGGCTGGCGGTGCAGTTTCTCGGTCAAACCGAGCGGGCCCGCGCCGAGTCGGGAAAACCGTTGCCGCTCGACCTGCGCGCCAAGCAGCCCCAGTTCGCGCCGCGGGCCAAGTCGGTCATTCTGCTCATGCAGAACGGCGGGCCGAGCCAGATGGACCTCTTCGAGCCGAAGCCCGCATTGGAAAAATTCGACGGCAAGTCGCACTCGATCAAAGTCGAGATGTTTCAGCAGGGGAGCGAAAAAAACACGCTGTTGAAAAGCCCCTTCCGCTTCCACTCGCGGGGCCGCTGCGGCATGCAGCTCTCGGAGGTCATTCCGCACATCGGCCGCGTCGCCGACGATTTGTGCCTCGTCCGCTCGATGCACTCCGAGCACAACAATCACACCGAAGGGCTGATCATGTTCATGACGGGCAAGATCTTTCAGGGCCGCCCCACCTTCGGCTCGTGGATCACCTATGCCCTCGGGACGGAGAACCAGAACCTGCCCGCGTACGTCGTGCTTCGCGACCCGGCCGGTTACAACACGACCGGCACGCTGACCTGGAGCTCCGGCTGGCTGCCGGCCCTTTACCGCGGAACCGAGTTCAGCTCCGCCGGCTCGCCCGTCTTGAACTTGAAGCCCGCGCACTTTCAGCCCGCCGGCGTGCAGCAGGCCAACCTCCGCTTTCTGGGCCGTATGAATCGGGTGCACCAGCGGCAATACCCCGGCGAATCGGTGTTGGAAACGCGGATCCAGAACTATGAGCTGGCCGCGCGGATGCAGTTGGCGGCCGGCCGCGTGCTCGATCTCTCGAACGAAACGGCCGCGACCCGCAAGCTGTACGGACTCGACGATCCGGTGACCCAACCCTACGGGTTGCGGTGCCTGATGGCCCGCAAACTGGTCGAGGCCGGCGTGCGCTTCATCCAGGTCCATCCCAAGCCGTTCCAGCCCTGGGACCAGCATTCGAATCTCAAGCGGGACCTGACCGAAATCTGCCTCAACACCGACCAGCCGACGGCCGGCCTCATCACCGATTTGAAACAGCGCGGCCTGTTGGACGAGACGATCGTGATCTGGTCGGGCGAATTCGGCCGTCTGCCGGTCTCGCAAAATGGAAACGGCCGGGACCACAACCGCAACGCCTTCTCGCTTCTGTTGGCCGGCGGCGGGTTCAAGTCGGGCTGCGTCTACGGTGCCAGCGACGACGTCGGCTATCGGGCCGCGGTCGACCCGGTGAGCGTCCCCGACCTGCACGCGACCATCCTTCACCAGCTCGGCCTCGACCACGAGACGCTCATTTACCGCCACTCGGGCCGCGACGAAACGCTCACCGATTCGCCCCTCACCGACGCCCGCGTGGTGGAAGAAATCGTTGACGCCTGAATCGCAGGCCTGGGACACAGGCCCCCAGTGGCCCACACCGTCGATTTGTCCGAAGCCCCAACGGGCATGGCACCCGGCGCGAACGGCTACGAGGGCTCATGCGGCCCGGGCTTTTCTCTGCAAGGCGAGCCCGTTTCGTCACACCGCCTGCAAAAACGAAGAGAATCTCTCGCAGAGGCGCAGAGCACGCAGAGAAAGACAAGGGGACAAGGTTCGACCTTCGACTTTTATCTTTCGTTGCTTTGCAAACGTTTGAAATCTTGTCAGCTTGCGAAGACTTCATCGAGCGAAGTGGTTTTTCACCTTCCCCCGTCTTGGCTTTCTCTGCGTGCTCTGCGCCTCTGCGAGAGGTTCTCCCCTCCCCCCTCGCAGCTCTGCCGCCCCGGCCGGGCAAAGCCGTGAATGATTTTCGCTCGGGGAAACGAGTGTTTTTGGGAGTGAGGCGGGTGCCACTGGCGGGGGCTTTGGCCCGCCAGTGTCTTTTCCGCTTGGGTCGTGGAGAAACATAGGGCGGCGATTCGAATCGAAGAATGACGAAGGAAATGCGGAAGCACAAACGAACCGCAATGCGCGCCGGTCGTTGGACCGCGGACGTCGGAGTCCACATCGCCCGTGAGCGAAGGCACTGGCGGGCCAAAGCCCCCGCCAGTGGCACCCCGCATGTTGAAAATATCCTTCACGGCGTTGCCCAACGGGGCGTGACAATGTGCGGGCGTGATAATGTGCGTCCGGAATTCGACAATCCGGGCGCAACCGACGCGTTGGTATTGTCGCGCCCTGTCAGGGCTTTTGTTGATTCGCGCCTTCGACAACCCGGGGCTGCGCAGGCTGCGCCCCGGGCTATAGAATCAGGCCCCTACAGGGCCGAGAACGTCACGTGTCGGCCGCGTCGCACTCTGAGAGTGCCCCGGTTGCCACGGGGCATCGGTCTGGGAATCGATCCGTGCCCGCGTCCGACCGTCAGCTCCCCAGCCCCAAGGGGGCGCGATCCTATAGCCCGGGTCGGAGCGCAGCGCAGGCCTGGGATCCGGGGCCCACACCGTCGATTTGTCCGAAGCCCCAACGGGGCGTGACAATGTGCGGGCGTGACAATGTGCGTCCGGAATCCGACAATCCGGGCGCAACCGACGCGTTGGCATTGTCGCGCCCTTTCAGGGCTTTTGTTGATTCGCGCCTTCGACAACCCGGGGCTGCGCAAGGCTGCGCCCCGGGCTATAGAATCAGGCCCCTACAGGGCCGAGAACGTCACGTGTCCGCCGCGTCGCACCCTGAGAGTGCCCCGGTTGCCACGGTGCGTTGGTCTGGGAATCGATCCGTGCCCGCGTCCGACCGTCAGCTCCCCAGCCCCAAGGGGCGCGATCCTATAGCCCGGGTCGGAGCGCAGCGCAGGCCTGGGATCCGGGGCCCCCACCGTCGATTTGTCCGGAGCCCCAACGGGGCGTGACAATGTGCGGGCGTGACAATGTGCGTCCGGAATTCGACAATCCGGGCGCAACCGACGCGTTGGCATTGTCGCGCCCTTTCAGGGCTTTTGTTGATTCGCGCCTTCGACAACCCGGGGCTGCGCAAGGCTGCGCCCCGGGCTATAGAATCAGGCCCCTACAGGGCCGAGAACTTTGGTGGCCGCCGAGGCGGCCGTAGGGTGGGACAAGGCCGGCTCGGCGGCCGCGGCTCGACTGAGCTCGCCGAAGTCCGGCCCACCTTTTGAAGGTTGCCCAGCGCGTGGCCGTGGTGGGCCGTCGCTCGCTCCGCGAGCTTGTCCCACCCTACGTTTCAAAAAGCACGTATTTTCCCGAGCGAAAATCCTTCACGGCGTTGCCCAACGGGCCCGCGGGGGCCAGGAGTTCAACTTGACGCTCATCGACACGCATGCCCATCTCGACGAAGAGGCGTTTCGGCCCGACCGCGCCGAGGTCATTGCCCGGGCCCGGGAAGCCGGGTTGGAATGCATCGTGACGATTGGCACGACGGCCGCCAGCAGCCGCGAGGCCGTGGAGATTGCGCAAGCGAATCCGTTGGTCCATGCGGCCGTCGGCATCCAGCCCAACTACGTGTCCGAGGCGGCGCCCGGCGACTGGGAGGTCATCGAGGAGCTCGCCACGCGGCCCAGGGTGGTCGCGATCGGCGAAACGGGCCTGGACCGCTACTGGGACCACGCGCCCTTCGACCTCCAGGCCGAGTATTTCGCAAAGCACATCGAGCTGGCGCGGCGGCACGACTTGCCGTTTGTCGTCCATTGCCGTGAAGCGGAGCGGGACGTCGTCGGCCAGTTGAAGTCGGCCGCCGCTTCCGGACCGCTCCGCGGGGTGATGCACTCGTTTTCAGGCGATGCCGAGACGGCGCTGGCCTGTGTCGAGCTGGGACTTTACATTTCCTTTGCCGGCATGGTCACGTTCAAGAAGAACGACGCGCTGCGGGCCGTCGCGGCCCAGGTTCCCCTCGATCGGCTGCTGATCGAGACGGACGCGCCGTATCTGGCCCCCGTTCCCTTTCGGGGAAAGCGCAACGAGCCGGCCTACGTCCGCCACACAGCCGAATGCCTGGCGACGGTCCGCAATATGACCCCGGCCGAGTTTGCCGATCTGACGGCGGAAAATGCCCGGCGGCTGTTTCCATTTTCCGCTCAGGGGTCGACTTCGCCGCACTTGCCCCGATAATTGCCAAGGGCGCCGCCCACCCGGTTTCGCTCTCGCCCCGAAACGGCCAATTTGTTTATGATCCGTAGGCTGGGCGAGGCGGCTGCCGCGGTCGTGGAGGGGGGGGCGAAGAACGACCAATCCTCCATCAGGGTCCACCGGACCGATTGCAAAACAAGGGAAAGGTTCTGTATGCGATTTTTGGCACGGCGTTCGACTCAGTTAGTGCTTGTGGGATTGGTCGCGATGTCGCTTGTCGGTTGGTTGGCATCGCGGACGCTGCTCTCTGCCTCCGAAGAGACGCCGCCGACTTCGAAGAGCGACCCCGGCGACGCGACGAAAGAGCCGGCGATCAAGACATCCGACATTCCGCCGGAGACGTATGTCGTGCCGGCCAAGGCCGATCCCCGTGAATTGCTGAAATTCATTCACAAGATCACCGCCCTGCGTCCCGAATTCCAATCGGAGACGGATGCCGAGAAGTTTCTGACCGTTTCGCGAAACGCGGTCATCGCCGCGGCGGATCAACTCCTCCAAGGCAAACCGTCCGAAGAGCAACAAGTCGAGGCGCTCAAAACCAAGCTGCAAGCCTATCAAGTGCTGCTCGTCGTCGGCGTGAAGGACGCTTTCCCCAAGGCGCTCAAGTTTGCGGAACAGCTCAAGGAGGACCATCGGCCCGTCCTGGCCGAGCTGGGTCAGGCGGCGTGGGTCGATTTCAAGATGTCGACCATCCCCACGAGCGACGCCAAGGAACGCCGTGCCGTCGTGGACATCGTCGCCACACAACTGCGAAGGAAGCCGCGAGACTATTACGAGTTCGCCACCAATCTGGGGCAAATGCTCGAAACGCTGGGGGACGGCGACGTGGCGGCCGACGCGTACGCGAAGTTCGGCGACATCCTCAGCAAGAACCTGGATGAAAACATTCGGTCGGTGGGCGAAAAGATGAAGACGGGAGCCGTCCGCCGCGCGCGGCTGTTGAGCGGCGACCCGGTCAAAGTGTCGGGAACGACCCTCGATGGAAAGCCGTTCGATATCAGCGAGTATAAAGGCAAGGTCGTTGTCGTCGATTTCTGGGCCACGTGGTGCGGTCCCTGCCGCGCGGAATTGCCCAACCTCAAGGCCGTCTACGAAAAGTACCACAACCGGGGGCTGGAAGTCGTCGGCGTCAGCCTCGACGACAAAAAGGAAGACCTCGTCAATTTCCTCAAAGAGAACCATCTCCCCTGGAAGATCCTGGTGAGCACCAAACCGCATCCGTCGGGCTTCGACAACCCGATCGCCGACCAGTACGGGATCTCCGGCATTCCCACCGTCTTCCTGATGAACCGGGACGGCAAAGTCATCTCGTTGGCCGCCCGTGGCGAGCAGCTTGGCACCCTGGTGGATGGTCTCATCAATGGCCAGGTGGGAGCCAGCGGCGCCAAATAGACTCGCGGTGGTACGAGCCGCCAGGTTCCGGGCGTTGTGCCGGGGCAACGAACCCGGCCCGGCGGGATCAACGCGCCGGCTCGTTGTAGAAGGGGCGATCAGTCCCGCCGTTTTCCGACGACGACGTCCTGCAAGCCGAAGCCCCGCGGGACATAGGCGGCGATCTCGACGAACCGTGACCAGTGGCTCGTGGATATAGTCGCGGGAGTGCCACGCGGCCTGATACCACGCCGGGTGGATCCCCTCGTCGGCCGCGGTCCGGGCGAAGACGAAGCCGCGGTCGCGGATTCGCCGGACCGTTGGCTGCGGAAGTCCGGACCAGCAGTCCGGCCCGTGGACGCTCGCGAGGAGATGCCCGTCGGGAGCCAGCGTGCGACGCAGCTCCTTGAGCCAGGCGTCCTGGCGATCCTCATCCAGGTGGGTGAAGACCGACCCGCACCAGATGAGGTCGAACTCCCCGTCCGAAAAGGGAAGCGGGGGAAGCGGCGGATTGACCAAGACCCTGGCGCCGGCCAGGTGGCGCGGCGCACCACTTGATGGCCCGCTCGTCCACATCGGAACCGGACCAGCGAACGTGCGGCCACCGGCGGACCGCCTCCAACAGCAGCCGCCCGCATCCGCAACCGAAATCCAGCGCGCAGCCGATCCGCTCGATCGACGAGCCGGCCTGCGCAAGGGCGGTCTCGATGTCGTCGGCGGTCCGTCGTCCACCCGTCGACGAAGCCGGGAACGTCGATCGGGCCCACCACGTTGAACCGCAGCTCGGCCCCCGGCACGACGAGCTCCGGATGCGACGACAGGTAGTCGCGCATCGTCGCGCTCGAGCCGGCGGATGGTCCGCCGACGGTCCCAGCGGTACGCGGGAGCCAAGAGCGGATAGCAGGAGACGGGGACGACACCCCGCAGCTTCCGCCAGATTTGCCGGATCTCCATCTCCGGTCCCTTCAGGGGCTGGCGGAACGCAGCCGGTCGCGCAAGAGGGGCAGAAACTCGTTCAGGAATTGCGATGTGGCAACCGGAAGGCTGCCGTCTTTGGGGACCGCGTCGCTCGTCAGCACCTGCACCTTGTACAAGAGCGGGGCGCCGCCGAAGCGGAGGCGGGGATAGTCGGGGACGTCCCACGTTCCATCCGCCGTCCATCCATAGCAGACAGAGAACTCGCCGGAAGCGGTGCCCGGGTTCTTGTACCTCAGGAAGCGGAAGGTGTGGTTCCGTGCGTCGGGCGTGGCGACCTTGACGTCGACCGGGTCCTGCAACAGCTTGTTGGCACGGCTGCCGTAACAAATTTCCGGCGGATGACGGATCGAGCGGTCCGGAGGGTCCGACCATCAACATCACCGTCACGTCGCGGCCGAGTTTCTGGTTGACATAGTGCCGGTCGAAATAGCCGGCACATTGCAGCTCGCGGCAGGGCCTCTTCCGGCATCTTCTCCTCGTCTCCGTGCTGCTTCCAATCGCCGAACTGGCGGGGAAACCCTTCGACGCTTTGGGCCGCGGCGGTGATGTCCGCCGGGTCGCGCCAGCGCCGGCTCCAGACGCCGTGCACCACGGCCGGAGCCGCCGTCAGCGCCAACGTCACGGCGACCATCGCCACCGCGGTCAACTTTCGTGGCCGGACAATTGGAATCGGACGACATGTCAATCTCCCGCGGCCGCCGTTTTCCGCACGTGGGCCTCGAGCCGTTCGAGGATCGCCCGATCGCTCGGCGTCACGATGACGGCCGCCACGTTGAAGACGCGCGCCCGCCGATAGGCCGTTCGGGCCTCGGCGGGACGGCCCGCCGCCAGATAGGCGTTCGCCAGATGAAGCAACAGGATCGGATCGCCGGGCTGCGACGACAGGGCCTCGCCCAACAGGGGCAGTGCTTCCTGAGGGCGGCCGAGCAGGACGAGGATTTGTCCCTTGGTGTCGAGTAAGGTGGCAGTCGGATGCCGAATTTCACAACGGCCGCGTCGATGATTTTGAGCCCTTCCTGAATGCCGTCGGGCCGGTCGGCCAGGGCCAGGGCCAGGTTGTTCATCGCCAGCTTGTGATCGGGCTTGAGCTCGATCGCCTTGCGATACAAGGTCATGGCTTCGTCGCGCGAGCCGCTGACGTAGCGGAGGTTGGCCACCGAATAGGCGAGATCGGCCGAGCGGGGATTGTTCTCGATGGCCGTCTGCAGCAAGCTCTCGGTCTGGCGGGCCAGTCGCGACGCCGGCGGAAGGGGTGTCAGCGCATCGGCAAGCGCGATCGCCATTTCGAGGGCGTCGGAGCCGGTGCTCGCGTGCGTCACCAGGCCGACGGCCTCTTCCGAAAGGTCTTCGCGAACCAGCAGGATCAGGAGACTGGAAAGCATCTCCCGCCGCGTTGCGGGATTCTTCTCGTCCCGCACAAACCGTTTGGCCGCGTCTTCGACGACTTCATGAATCCGTGCCTGCCGCTTCGGCTCTTGCGGGATTCTTCGGGCCGCCACGAGACGCAGCCGCACGGCGCTGATTCGATTTTTTGGATCCTGTTCGAGTCGCGTGAGCACGGGTTCGGCGTAATCGGCGAACTGGGGCTGATCGCCCGCGTTGCGATACAAAAACTCGGCATAGCGCACGAGGTCGACGGGCGGGGCATCGTCCTGCCGCGAGAGGGCCAGGAACTGTTCGTAGGCCGGCATCAGCCGATGGTCCGTCTCATAGAGCGAAGCCAAGAGCACGCGGTCCTGGTCGAGCGCTTGCTGCGGGATCTGGACGAGTCCTTCCAACAATTCGGCGGAGCGCCGCCGGTCCTCGGCGCGGCCCGTGCGGGCCAGCAGGATGGCCTCCAGCCGCCGGTCGGACGCGGTGCTTCCGCCGAGCCGCCCGACCTCGGTGAGGACCTGGGCCGCCTCGCGCAGCCGCTGCTCTCCCCCTTGCTCGGCCAAGGCCCGCACGAGCGTTCGCCGCGCCGGGACCGATTTGGGCTGCCGCTTGAGGATTTGGCGGCAGTAGGCTTCCGCCTGTGCGGGATCGTCGGCGACGAAGAACTGGGCCGCCCGCTCCAGGACCGTGGTCTGCCGCTCTTGGGGATTCAGCTTGATCGCGGCGAGGTAAAGCCGCGCGGCCTCGGTGCGTCTTCCGATCGATTCGTGGAGCTGGGCCAGCACGAAGACCTTCTGCGGTTCGGGGATGTCGATGCGCTTGGCGAGGCGGCTGAGCATCGCGTCGGCGGCCTCGCCGTCTTTCTGCACGCCGGTGTAGAACCGAAACAGGGCGATCCACATTCGGACGTCGGTGGGCGCGAGCTCGACGGCCCGTTCGAAGTCGTGCCGGGCCCGCGCAACGGACTTGCAGTAGTCCGGCGCGCTCTCCGGAGTGGTCAGCAGGATCGTCTGTCCCAATCGCATCGAACTGGCCGCGTCTTGCGGCTCGCGTTTGACCCAATCCTCCGCCAGACGCAGCGCCTCTTCCGGTTCGCCGCGACGAACGAAGATCGGGATGGCGACGGTGGAGAGCCGGCTGGAGCGGGCCACGGCTTGGCGCACGCGCTGGAACTCGCGGTCAGCCTCGGTGAAGCGGCGCTGTTCGACCAGGAGGTCGATCAGCTCTTCGGAGAGGCCGATGCTGTGGTTGCCCAGGCGGATTGCCTGCTGGATAGGAGGCGATCGCTTCATCCAGTTGGTTCTTCTTGCGGGCGAGCACGCCTTGCAGGACGTAGCGCCGCTGCCAGGTCGGCCGGAGACCGGCGATTTCGTGCACGAGGCGCTCGGCCTCGCGGAACAGCGGATCGTCCAGCTCGGTCGATTCGACCAGGAGACGCCGCGCGCGGTACGGCCCGCCACAGGGTGCCGTCGTCGCCCTCGATCTTTTTCAGCCGCGTCTCGATGTCTTCCAGGGCCTTCCAGTCGCGGTCGTCGGCCAGAAACTGCGCGAGCGTATCGAGGGTCTGCAAATTGTCGGGATCGCTCGCGGCCGATTCTTCGAGCCGCCGCCGCGCGTCCGCGCGGTTTCCTTTCCGCAGATCCAATTCGACGAGTTGCGTGTTGACGAGCGCCTTGCCCTTGTCGGACAGGGACGCCAGAGACGACACGAGAATGGTCCGCGACTCGTCAAGACGTCCGGCTTCCATCGCGAGCCGAGACGTAGAACAGCGGCGACCGTTTCGGGGCTCGGCGGCCGATTTCTCAAAGCCGGCGACGGCCTTTTTGACTTCCGCGTCGGCCTTGCGCCGCTCCTGCATGATCGCCATCGCCTGCCACAACTCCCACGCCTTGGGAGCCCGCGCCAGGGCCTTCTCGAGGACGCTCACCGACTGATCGAATTTCCCTCGGCCGCCGCATAGTCGGCCTCGAGCATGTAGAGGGCGATGCCGTTCGCCTTCATTTCGGACGGCCTTTTTGAAGGCCTCGCGGAATTCGTGCCAGTTGCGTTCGGCCGGGGCCACGGTGATCTGGTCGAGAAAGCTCGCCCGCGCGAGCGCGCAGCCAGTTGCGCCGCATCGTTCGGATTCGTTTCGGCAAGCTCGCGGTAGTGCTGCGACCGCCTCGCCCGGCCGGCCGTTTCGCTCCATCGCGCGGGCCGCCTTCTCGCGCCACTTGGGAACGTTCCGGATCGAGGCGTCCCGCCGATTCATACGCGTCGGCCGCCTGATCGTCGAATCGCAGATCGGCATAGTAGTCGCCGAGCTGCATCCAGGCGTCGGCAAACTGAGTTCGATAAACGGCGCTGGCGGAACCGTCGCGCGTGGCGTGCAGCACGTCGCGCAGCATCGTGGCGGCGGCCACTGCGATTTCCCTTGGCCGCGGCGGCCCCGCGCGGAGCCGCGTGACGCCGAGCTCGACGAGGCTGCGTCCCGGCTCGCTCAGCCGTTGGAGGGCCACGTCGAGCGGGCGAAGTTTTTCCTCCGCGTCGGCAAACCGCTTGCAATTGAATCAGCGTGGCCGAGAGCGGCAGCACGAGATCGATTTCCGCAGTGGCCGACGCTGTCGAGCCCCTTGCTCCAAATGTCGACGGCCCGAGTCCGAGCCGCGTCGGTCCCTTCGGCGGAGGCCAGCTCGCCCAAGCGCAGCCAGCCGCGGAAGTCCGACGGCTGCACGCGCGTCGCCTGCTCGAAATACTGCCGTGCCGCGGCGCGGTCGTTCTTGTCGAAGCGCGCTGCCCCGCATAGAGGAGGACGTCTCCCTGTTCCTTGGTCGGGATGTCTTTCTGCCGATTTCGATCGCCTTGTCGAGGTCGGCGTCGAGCGTTGGGCGACACCGGTTCGCCGGCCGCCTTCAGCGATTTGCGATAAACGTAACGGGACAGAAAGGCTTCCGGCCGGTCGGAATTGCGCGAAACCATCGCGTCGATCACGTCGTCGGCGAGCTTTTGTCGCTTGGGAGCGGCCGGCTCCCGGAGCCGGTGCCGGTCGATATCGGCCAGGCGGACGGCGAGATCGATGTCGTGCGGATTTCGCCGAATGGCCTCCTGGAACGCCGCGACGATCGCTTTCCATTCGGACTCCGAGCCGACGATGTCGGGCGCGTTGCGCGCGTCCCAACAGGGCCAGCGCCTGGATGCGAACTGGCGGCGGCTTGAGCCTTCGACCGCGTCGTCGGCGGTCGAGCCGGTCGACTCCGCGAGTTGGTCCGCGATCGTCACGGCATCGTCGAAGCGGGCAAGTTCGACGGCAATCTCCCCGGCGCGAATGCCCAGCTCGATCTTTTCCGGAGCACGTTCCCACGTTTCGCGATAGATCTCCATCACGTGCAGCCGGCGCAGGGGGCTCGAGAAGACGCGGTCGGCCGTCTCGGCGAATCGCACGCGCACGTCAATATTTTCGCGGACGCGCAGATAGCGATCGAGGTAGACGAGCGCCTCGGACGGCTTACCCGATTCTTCGAGTTGGTCGGCGCGGCGGAGAAATTTGTCGACCGTCCGGTTCTGCTGCGCTTCGTGCCAGAACGATCCGGCCGGCACGCGGGGCGACGCAAACGAGCAGCACGACGGCCATCCGCAACAAGGCCCGCGAACGGCTGCGGCGAAACTGCCGGAACGTGCTCTGGGCGGCCCAGAGCACGAGACCGAAACAGGGCCACGGCCAGACACGATCATGAGCACGCCGGCCAGGTCGTGCGTAAATTGCCGGGCCGCCTCGCCCGAGGCATATTCGTAAATCAACCCCGTCAGCGTGATCCGCATGACGTTGGCAGCGATGGCCACCGGCGCGACGGCTGCCAACAAAACAGCGACACCACGCCAGCTTCGCACGGCTCACGATGATGTAGGCGACCGCCAGGGCCAGGATGCCGTAGAACATCCTCAGACCGCTGCAGGCCCGCTCCACTTCGAGGACATTGTCATTGAGCAGGATCGTCGTTCCCTCGGCGATGGCCGGCTGGCCGAAGGACTGCAGCGTCCACGTGCTCATCGTCGTGGCGGTCGCCTGCAGCTGCTGACTGAGGAGCGTCTCCATGGTGGCAGGCAGCGGCACCAGGAACAGCAAAAACGCCAGCGACGGAGCGGCCCAACGCAGCAGGGCCCATCCGCCGAACAGCCAGCACGCTCCGGCCAGCCACAGCGGCAACGAGCAGCCGTCAATTTCGGGAAAATAGAACCGGGCAGCCACCATGCGTGCGACGGCCGCCAATGCAATCAACGACAGCCCGCCCAACTCGGAGCGATTTCAGCGACCAGGGAAACGTGGCACGGCGACGCCAAAGAAACCAGGCGGCCAGCGGAGCGACCAGAAAGCCGTGCGAGTAATCGGGACTCGAATTCCAAATGCGGACGAGCTCTTCCAGCGTGGACCAATAGGACCACGCAAGCACGCCCGCAAAACGATCCCGACTGTCAACCAAATCCGCGGGATGCGGTTCGGGAGAGGGCGAAACCGCTTGCGGTACGTCCGACTTCCGGTGGTTATTGACGCCATAGGCTGCGATGTGGCCATGATCCTTCGGGCCTATGGAAGCAACGGTCGCAGTGATAGCGGTAATAGAAAAAAGCTGCCTTGTGCACAGAGCGGCAAGGCAGCTTTTTGTCTGATTTACAGTTGCGACTCGCACGAAAACGAGAGCCGTCGCGTTACACAGCCGGCCGCTGACGCCGCCACCAGTTTCCGCCGACCAAGACGGTGCCGACCAGCGACCAGATGGCCAGCGAAGCCGGCTCAGGCACGCCGCTGGCGGAGCCGCGCCTAAGCCGTCAGCCGTGAAGACGCGGAGTTCCTTGAAGCCGTTGAATTGGCGGTCAACTGCACCTCAACTCGGTGCCGCCATTCGTGATCGTGGAAGGATCGTTCGTCTTGCCGATGATGCCCCGGTTGTTGTTGGGGTTTTGTAGCCAGTCGGATAGGTCGTGCCCGGCGCTCCATACAGGTCGGTCTTGTCGAGGCTTCCCGGCGACGCCGGCCGTCGTCGCCCGGACAGGGCGATGCCGATGATCTTCGAGCTGAATTGATAATCGCTTCGCCCGATTTAACCACGCCGTTCGACGCCAGGGTTCAATTGAATGAACGTCGTGCCGTACGGTGTTCCGGCGGTCAACGTGGCTGAAGTGCCTGGCGATACACCCGAATAGGAGCCGGACGGTCCCATAGGACCGTTGTTTTCAACCGAGTCACGGTCGTCGACAATCGTTCCGCTCGACTCGTTCCAGACCTGGTAAGCGGTGCTAATGTCCCCCAACGCCGATGAGGGAGTGGTGGAAGCAGTGCCGCACCTTGCCGACCGCCGGCCCCTGGTACGCGACGCTGGTCGCGAATCCCGCGAAGGTCGGCGAGCGGCACAGAAGAAGTGTCAGCGCAGCCGCGCCGACAAAGAATCGATTTTCCCATGGATCCTTCCCCAGTCTTGAGTCGATTGATCGTCAGATTAAAGTTCTTTGCCCGCTTCCCGCAGGTGCCCTGCAAACAAGGCGAACCAACTGCGTCGGATGAATTTCGGATTCCCTCATTGGCCCGATCAAACATCCAACCATGCACCGTATCCCACGGGCATGGCCAAGACCCGCAAGCACCTTAAGCACTCGTACACTTCCCGTCAAGTCCCCGACCCGCAAATTTTTCCCAATTTTGACAGATCAATCCGGCTGCGCCTGCTTCGGACGGCCCAAAGTATACGGGCGAAGCAAACGGCTCGGACAGCGTACGCCCGCCAAAACCAAGCCAATCGCCGACCAAATGAACAACGATGCCGGTTCCGGAGCTCCGGAAGCGGCGGTAAACACGCGAATTTGGTCAAAAATGCCGTAGTTTGCCGGCAACTGCAAAGTCAACGTCTTACCGTTGGATGAAATGGAAAGCATGTCGGCATGCGTGTAGTCGATGCCGCGCGTCTGCAGAAACAAGTTGGGCAAACCGGTCGGATAAATCGTTTTCGGATAGCCGTAGATGTCGCTGGCGTTCAGCGATGCACCGAACAAGCGCGATGCCGATGATCTTGTTCGTAAATGTGATGCTGGCCGTCACCGGCGTGTTGAATAGGGCGACGTCGGATCCAGCTGAATCATGACCGAATCGTAGCGCCGTCCCTGGCCGTCAGAGTGGTGTCGAGCGGCGTGTAATTCGTCAGGCCGTCGTAGCTTCCCGGTTTGTCCACCGAGATCGAGGGTCAGGTTCGACTGAGAGCTTGCCAGTCCTTTCGTCCCAGACTTGAAGGTCGTTGGAGACCAGGGCTCCTGGGACAGACGAAGCGGGGGCGTCGAAATGATCGACGGCATCACCCGTGACACTCGCCACGAAACCTGCATGGGCGGGAAGGGCCGCCGCGAACAGCAACAGCGGCGCGGCAAGAAAGGTGCCAAAGTCGAATTGGCTCACGCACGTCCGGTCCCCTCCTTGGTAGAACCACTGCAGCCCGCTGTCGTTCCACTTCCAGGCGTCATGGTATCGAATCCGTCCCATTGTCAATTGTCCCGGCGTCCACCGGCCAGTTTCCTGTGGGTCTGCGTCAATTGGCGAAGTTGGATTCACCTTTCGGATTGCGGAGACTTTGTTGGTTAATCCAACTCACGCCTTAACACGATTTGTCATCATCGGTTCCGATGCGACGACCCGCGCCGGCACGCCGACTGCCGTCGCTCCCGCCGGGAACGTCATCGAGCACGACGGCGTTGGCGCCGATTTTCGCGTGATCGCCGATCGTCACGCCTCCCGAGAATTTTGGCCCCCGCCCCGACGTCGACGTGTCCGCCGAGCGTGGGACAGCCCGGCAATGCGTCCGCCGGTTCCCAGCGTTACTTGCTGAAAGATCAAGCAATTGGGCCCGATGACGGCTTCCGGATGAATCACAATTCCATTGGGGTGCGGGAGGAGCAAGCCCCCGCCGATCTGCGTGGCGAGAGTCGATCTCCGCCCCGGTCACGACGCTCCACACGCGAAACCAGAAGACGTGCCAGCCGGTCCGAAGCGATCGTCGGAAGCGTCCCCTTTGTTCGCGCTCGCTGGTAACCGCGGAGATGACGGAGAAGTTTCCGCGAAGGATCGAAGTATTTCCGGACTCGTTCGCGCGACCAGTCAGGAACGCTCGCCGAGATTTCCTGCATCGATCGGCACGCTCCGACACGACGATTTGGAAGCCCTACCGCAAGAGCCGGTGCGGCCGCCGCCGATCGCGCGAACCCGAGAGCGGCGCGCCGTTCCACTCGACTCCGGACTCCGAAAGCCCAACGCCCAGTCACATCGCCTTGCAATCTCTCAACCGGATCACTAGGCTTGCCGAGTTTAGCGGGCTGCCAAATGGATTGAAAGCAGCGGGCAGGAGGCGAAACCAAGCCACGATGGCTGTTCCAAGGACGGTTGATCTCTTTGGGATCAACTTGCATCCGTGCCGCCTGGATGAGGCGGTCGACGAACTTTGCCAATGGATCGGCGCTGCCGATCTTGATCGGTGCCGTTACGTGGTGACGCCGAACGTCAACCACGCCGTTCTGCTCCAGCGCCACCGCGGGTTTGCGCGGGCCTACGCGGACGCCGACTTCGTTCTGGCCGACGGCGCACCGCTCGTCTTGTTATCGCGGTTGTTCGGCCGCGCACTTCCCGAACGCGTCGCCGGCAGCGATCTTGGTTCCAAGGCTCTTCGAGCGAGGCCGGGCGGAGCGTCCGATACGCGTATTCCTGCTCGGGGCGCGTCCCGAAGTGAGCGAGCGTGCCGCCCGGATGGCGGAACAGCGCTGGCCGGGCGTAAAGGTCGTCGGCCGCGACAGCCCTCCGCTCGGGTTCGAGCGGAGCCCAAGCGAAAACAGCCGGATCCTGGCCGCGGTCGCGGCGGCCCGCCCGGACGTGTTGATCGTCGGGCTTGGGCGCCCCGAAACAAGAGTTCTGGGTCCATCGGCACAGAGATGCGATCCGAGGCGAAAGATGGCGTTGTGTGTGGGGGCGACAATCGACTTCATCGCCGGCGAGAAACGCCGGGCCCCGCTCTGGATGCGCCGCTCGGGCCTGGAATGGATGCACCGCGTCGCCACCGAGCCCAGGCGGCTTTCGGGCCGCTATGTCCGCGACGGCCTGGCCCTTCCAGGAATGGTCTTCCGCGAGATTCGGCACTCGATCACCCGCCGTCAGCCGCTGCAGCGGCCCCGCCGCTCGCGCAAGCAGGCATGAGTCGGGTCAGCCGCACTCGATCCCTTGATGGGCCGTTTCAGGCACCCCTCTTCGGACCATGCGGTTCGATCGCCGAGCGGTTGACCGAAGCGCAAGTCGAGGCTGAAAACAACGCGCTCAACCGGAGAGCTTGCGGACGATGGCACGCTTCAGAGTGCCAAGCCGTTTCCTGGCAGAACGCAAACGCGACGAGCGCAAGGCGTCGCGCACGGTGGTCGACTTGTATTGACCGGTGAGGTCATGGAACTCGAACGCGTTCTTGCCCGAGCGATCAACGTAGATCGCGAATTGGTCGTAGGGAAGGCCATAGATGGTGCAGCCCATCGCTTGGGAGAAATAAACGGCGAGCGGAAAAACGAGCGTCGGCTCGAATTCCAAGCCGTGCTGCCAAACGGAGGGGCAAAAATCGTCGCCGGCCAGGATGCCTCCGTTCTTTAACTTCGGCCAGATTCTCAACAGATCGATCGTGATTCCCTTCAAGGTATGGTCGCCGTCGATGTAGGCGAAATCCAAGCCTTCCGAAGGGAGGCCTTCCGAGACTTCGGTGGTCGTGCCTTGAAGGACGCGCCGCTTGCTTTCTGCGAAGCGGGTCTTGTCCAGTGCTTCCGCCTTGATCCGATCGAACTCGTCATCCGTCGTGTTTGAGGGCTTGTTCCAATCATCGAGATGCCGCCATGGATCGAGCATGTAATAGGTTCCAAGGCTGGGGCAGCTCGACAAGAGATGCTTCGCGAAATCGCCCCGAAAGACACCAATCTCCGCGCAGGAAGCCAGGTTGCCTGCATTGATGATGCGCGACCACAGTTCCAGCCGGTTTTTTGCGGCTGAGGCCGATTTCCGAATTGCATGTCCACATCGACATTTTGCATCGACATTTTCCAGAGGGATTCCGAATCGACGCGGGTCGAAGCGATCGACGCCTAAAATACGGCGCATAAAGTACAGCGGCCGGAACGATCGATCAACGGCGGCGAATAAAGGCCCGGGGCAGGGTTCGCTCAACGGCACGAAGACGGTTCACGGTTGGCAAGTGAAACGGACAAAGCTGAACTGAGGCCGCGTGAGCCCGATGGCGGGCCGAAGAATCGCAGGCACGCCCTGGTCCCAACCGACGTCTGTCGCGAGTACGCAACTTGCTTTAGAGGCCCGTCGGTTTTTGAGCGGCGGCGGGCTTTGCCTTGGGCTTGGAGCGCAGGCTTGGGAAGCGGGGCCGGCGGCGGAGGCGCCTGCTTGGCCGCCGCGGCCGCTTGCGACTCGGCCAGAGCGACGCTGATCTCTTCGCGGAGCGTTTGCAGGCGATCTTCGGGAAGGTATTGCTCGATCAGCGCCCGCGTTTTCTGGCAGAGGTCGTCGATGCGCCTTTCCGAGACGCGGTCCTTGCGGCGATTCAGCCTCTTCCATTGAGAGGACGCGGATTTCGTTCAGTTTCGCCAGATACGAATCCGCCGACGGGGAGGCGTTCCATCTCTGCCCAGCAGCCGCCGCGTGGTCGCCGCGTCGCTGGTCTTCAGGGAGGCCCGGGTGCGGAAGATGAGCGCGGCCCGTCGCGCCACCGTTTCAATCAGTTGCACGCGGAGCAGGTCGACGTCGCGCTGGGTGTTGAGTCGGACCTCGTCGTCGACCAGATCGAGCGTCACTTCGGCGTCGACGCCCGGCACGAAAGGCCGCCGGGCCAGAATGGCCGAGCCGCTGCGAACTTCCAAGAGCCGCAAAGGCCGCCGGGGATCGGCCGGGATTGTGACGGTGCCGCGGCGGTCGCTCAGCAGTTCTTGCCGGTCCGGCGGACCGGCCGCTTTCTCCGGTTGGTCGGGAAGCGTCGATCGCACGTCGACAAACATCCCTGCCAGCGGCCGCTGCCCGTTCTTTGCCGACGACCAGCTTGAGACGGGTCTCCGGCAACTCGGGCCGCAGCAGAACGGCGACTGCCTCGACGCGGCTGCCGCATGTTGGCGGCCAACGGCGCGCCGATACGAGCTGGCCAGCGTGCACTTGCGCGTGCCCGTCTTTCATCTCGTCCAGCACGAGGTACGTCCAGGGAACCGGCTGGATTTTGCGGACATTGCCCTTCGCATCGAGGAAGCGAAAAACCGGAAGGAAGATCGCCCCTTCTTTGAACGGCGCGCCACCGCGGATCGCCCGAGCGGAATCGATCCGGCGCGAACGGTCAGGGTGACGGTCTTGGAATCGCGGTCGGCGTCGTTCACGATCAACAGGGGGGAATAACAGCCGCTGCAAAAGTTCGACCGCGGCATCGGCGATGGCACGGCGGTCGAAGGTCGTTGACGTCAAGACCGGTCCCAGCGACTGCAATGTGCGGTCCCATTCCCGCCCGGCGATCAGCCACTCCGGCCCCTGGGGCCGGACGACGAGGAGATAGGCTTTGTCGCAGTGAGACGCTGCCGATCTTTTCTGCGACGGCCGCGTAGGTGAGGCGCTCGAGTCCCGATTCGTCCGGCGGGCGTCAGCTCGTCGTCCTCCAAGACGGCTTGCCGGTCGGCGGGAAGCAAGCTCCAGGCCGCACCGAACGTCTGGCCGATCCGGGCCGTGAGCGACGCGACGAAGTTTCGGCGCAGCGCAGGGTGACCGAAGGATCGATCGCAAAGGTCGCGCGGACGGTCACCCGGTAGGGGGCCAAGTCAAAACGGCCCAACGGGGCGTCGTCGTCGGCGCGGATGCCTTGCGTGCCGAAGAATGCTGTGAGACACAGCAACCAGGCGACTGCTTGACAAAGCCGGCGCCTGCCACGCGATGCGTCGCAGAGATGGCAAGCGGGCCGCTTGCCCGCGACGGCGATGGCTTGCTGCGCGTGGCGTCACGGTTCGTCCTCCGGATACCAGGACTGGACGATCCAGCGTTCGACGTCCTGATAGGTGTGGACGAACTTGACCGGCGGAAAATCGCGGATGTTCTTGCGGAGCACCAGCGCATCGTCCATCTCCCACAGCGGGATGCACTCAACCTCCGCGTAGAGGTGCGCCTGCAGTTGCTGCAAGCGGTTGACGGCCGATTTCCAGTCGGCCGCGTTGTCCAGCCCCAGGATCTCGTCCCGCAGCCAATCGGGAAGTGGCGCAGGCTTTCGAGCCGCGGGCCGGCGTCGACCGTGAGAAACGGCCACAGCTCGACCAGCGGCTCTTCCATCCGCAGCGTGCGATAGGCGACGTCCCACTTTCGCCGCCGGCGGCCGAGTGAATCGGCCGGCGACCAACTCGGCCCGGATGCCGACCCGCTTCCACTCGTTGACGATCTCCGCCGCCGCCAGCTGGGCGGTCGGCCCCGGCTCGCAGACCATGCGGAGCACGGGGACCGATTTGAGCCGTTTCGAGGCGGCCGAGCAGCAGACTGGCCGCCATGCCGGCACTGAATTCCCGCGGAGGCGACGAGGCTATTGTACGCATAACTCGTCGTGGCGAACGGGGCCGTGACGATCCGGCCGTTCTGCAGAGTGGGGTCGCGGAGCACAATGCGGGACAGGATTTCGGGGCGTCGATCGCGAAGGCCATCGCCAGGCGCAGCTCGCGGCTGCTGAGCGGCTGCGCTGTGCGGATTGAGTTGCAGGACATGCGTCGTCGGGACGGCGTAATTGAGCACGAAAAACCGCGGATCGTCGCGGACGAGCGAGAGGGCCCACGTGGGAAGGTCCGGCAGCAGCGAGATCTCGCCGCGCATCAGCCCCTGAATTGCGTGCTCGGGAGAATCGTATCGATGTTCTACGATCTCGGCGACGTGATATTCGGCCAGCCCATCCGGCTCGGGAATCGCGCGGCGATAGACGGCTTCGTGGTCGGTCCCGCGCACTCGTTCGAAGCGGCGGGACAGGATGCGTACCGGTCCCGAACCGCCTGCTTCGGGAATCCTGTCCGCTCCGGCTCGCCGACCGGCGCCGTGACCGGGAAGCGAAACAAGCAGCTCGGTGCGCGGCGGCGCGTGGGTAAAAGCGGACCTCGAACTCGAACGGCGATCGCAAATGCAGCGAATCGATCGAATTGGCGAACCGCTCGTCGTACAGCGGGGCTGGCCGGATCGAAGAGCGATTTCATCGTCGACAGAACGGCCGTCGAGGTCAGAATGGGCCGCGACTCCCAGCGGGAGCGAGTGGACTTCAGGGTAAAGACGGCGCGGCGTCCGAGGTCGGTCGGCTCCCACTGCTCGATCAGCCGGCTTCGATAATGGGTCGTATCGTCGATGCGGTCGACTTCGAACAGGTCGAATTGGGTCAGCCGCCTCTCGCGGACTATCCGCCAACGTGGCGACGGGGAAACGTGATCGGCTCCGCCGGCCACGCTTTGCGGGGCGAGGCTCTAGCACGCCGACCGAGAGACGCTGGTAACGGTCGCTCAACTTGCGATGGATGCTCGCCCAGCCCCGGCGCCGCGGGCCAGATTCGCGCGGCGCGATCGACGAGCGTGATCGGCCTCCTCGTGACGCCCGGCGCCTCCCGCGGCGTCGGCGGCCACGATCAGCTTTTGAGCTTCGTCACCCAGCGCGCGGGTCCACTTCTCGACGATTTCATGCTGCGGCTCGATCCGGGCCAGCCGGCCGAGAAAGTGACGCGCTTCGCGGAAAGTTCCCCGTGCTCTGGCCGCGGACGATCAGCTTGTCGACGACCTCGCCCAACAGGCTCTGGCAGCTGCGGGTAGTCGCGGTTCTGAAGGTGCAGTTCCTCCAACGAAGTGAGGGCCGACTCGAGATCGCTCGGCTTTGAGGGCCCGCTGGGCTTCGAGGAACACGAGCCGCTGAGTCTGGTCTTTGAGCCCCTTCCAGTCCGGCGACTGCCGGGCGAGCGGACACAACAGCTCGAACGCGTCGCGGAATTGTCCGCCGTCGATCAGCACCGCGGCGCGGCGGACGATCAGGTCCTCGTGATAGATGATGGAATCGATGACGTTGGTCGGAATTTCATAGAGCTGCCCTTCGCCTTCGCCGGGGAGCATGACGACGAGCTTGGACAGCTCGTTCCGTTGGGCGGTCCGCTTTTCGCGTTCGGCTTGCGTGGTCGGGCGGAGGCTGCCGGCGGAGCTCGTCCAGGGCTGTTTGAAGTTTCTTCAACGTGTCGGGCCGCGGAAAGACCTGTTTGACGACGACGACCAGCTCGTTTTCCTTGTTGGGTCCTTTGAGCACGATCCAGTCGACGGGCGACTTGTGCAGTTGTTCGACGGTCGGAACGGTGCAAATCCTGCAAGTGGGGAAGGGGCTGGTCGGACTTCAAGTCGGCGAGCTTGCCGTGCTCGTCGGAGGCGTCGTCTCGTCGTCATTGGCTTCGCTCTTGGATTTCGGGCGCGGCTTTTTGGGGGCCGCTGAGTCGGCCGATTTCCGTTTCGACCTCGCCTCCCTCGACTTCTGCCAGGCCACACCGACAGGCGCGAGGAGCAACAGCAGGGCCAGCGCGAGACAGAGCCGAGACCAGACGCGACAACGAAGGAGCAGGCTTCCTGCTTCGGTGCGTCGTCTCGTCATTGGCTGTCGATGCGACATGTCGTCATTTGAATCGGCGCGAGGTTAGGGAGCTTGTCTTCTGTTGTTCGAGGACGGAGTCGACGCGATAGAGCGTGCCGTCGATCGACGCGACGACGGCCTGGCCGTCCGGCTGAAATCACGCCGCCGGAGAGGGGCTGCCCGACGGACGGCCCGAGCCGCGACGGCGCCCGTGGATGGGTCCAGGGCCAGCAGCGTGCCGTCGCGATTGGCCACGACGAGCCGGTTCCGCAGCAGGGCCGGCGGGCCGGCCGGTCCCGTTTTCCCCAGCGGAACGTGAAACCGCAGCTTGGGCGGGCCGTTCAGTTCGTAACAGAGGAGTTGATGGTCCCGCGTTTCGAAGCAGCACCGTCGAGCCGACGGTCCACAGGCGGCTCACCGCGGGCGCCGGCAGCTTCTGCGATAAAGACCGAATCGAGCGTGTCGGCATCGAGAACGTGCAGCACGCCGCTCGGCATCGGCGTAAACCACGCGCGATCCGACGACGGCAAACGGCATATCCAGCGGCCGGTCGAGCTTCTTGCGACCGCACTTCGGCCAGATGGCGCACCGGCTCGGCCCGGTATTGAATTTGCGTCAATCGGCCGCGGCTGTCGGCGGCGAGCAGGCCGTTCTTGCCCCACGCGGGCCACGGCGAACCATCGGGCCGATTTTTTGTTCTCGACGGGCGCGAGATAATCCTCGCCGGCGGCCAGTCCGCTGGTGGCGCTCGTCAGATGCAGCCGGCCGGGCAGCGGCAGCACCAGGCCGGCCGCCAGCCGCACCGGCCCGGCTTCGAGCGGTTGATCGACGCCGAAGGAGCCGTCGAGCTGGCCGCCCGGACCGATCAACCAGAGCGTCGGCTTCGGGCCCGCGCAGTCGACGGCGAGGCGGCCGTCCGCAAGCGGCGTGGCCCGCAGCGGCGTTCTCGTGCCGGCCGCCGGATCGAGGCTCGTCGCCGCCGACCGCTTGAATCCGCCCGCATCAATGGCGGCCAGGCTGACGGTGAAGACCTCGCCCGCCTCGCCGACGGCGACGATGTCTCCGCCGGTCCCGGCCAAATGGCCGATGATCGACGAACCGAAGATCGTCCGCCATTGGCCAACCATTGGTTCGCGATCGACTTGCGAAAAGAAGACCGAGGAGGCGTACGGCAGCCGCCGCGCGGCGAAGAGGTACTGCCCCACGACCTGCAAGGGCTGCGAGCTGATTCCGATCGCGGTTTCCGCCGGATCCAAGACGAAGCTTTGCGCATTGAGCTTAAGCTGCAGGCGGCGCAGCGAGCTGCCGGCCATCCAGAGCTGCCCGTCGGGACCCGCCGACAGGAAGAGAGGGCTTCCTTCCTGCTTGGGAACGACCAGGCTGGTCGTGGCGACGAGCGACTCCTGTCCCGGACGCGTCGGAGACCGAGAAGGCGCTGATCCGTGCGGGAGACGAGGCGACGAACAACATTTTTCCGTAGATGACGGGGGCGTCGCTGCACCTGTCCCTCGACCGTCTCCACCTTGACCGGCTTGAGCCACGTCTCGTCGCTCCCCGCGTCCAGCACGTGCAGCCGCGTTCCCGAGGGCCGGCCCGATTCGGTGATGAGCACAAGCGATCCGATGGACATCACGCCATTGACGAGCGTGCCCGCGGCATGCCCCAGGTCGTTGACGCGGATGCATTGCAGGGGCGACGTCGTCAGCGTGTAGATCAGCGAGGCGTTGCCCGCGACGATGAGGCGCTCGTTGTTGCGGACCAGCGCGGGAGGCGAGAGGATTCTTCTGCGAGAACGTCAGCCGCGAGACGAGGCGGCCCGTCTCCAGATCGATCTTGTCGAGGTGGTTCCCCTGTGTCGCGAGATAAATCTGTCCCTGGTCGACCAGCGGAGCTGCCGGAAACCGGTTCGTTGATCGGCTGCTCCCAGATGAGCTTCCCCGTCCGCGCGCGACACGAGGACGAGCGACAGCCGATTCGTATCGAAGAGCAGACAGGCCGGGCTCCGACGTGGCGACGCTGATCGGAAGGAAGGGAGAGTCCAGGCCGATCACGCGCCGCCAGATCGGCTCGCCGGTGACGTGATCGACCGCGTAACAGCAGTCCTTCGCCAGGACGAAGACGGGCCGCGTCCCGGCGGATTCCTCGGTGTGCGAACGTGTGTTGAGGACCAGGCTCACGTGCGGCGGCGATTTCGCGGCGGTCTCCTTCGTGAGGGCCGGCGTGCCGGGATCTTCGCGGACGACGAGCGACTTCTCGACGTTCAAGGTCTTTTCCAAAAGCGCCGCCAGCCGGGCGTCGCCGGCGACTTCGGGATAGAGGGCCAGCATGCTCCGCCGGGCGGCCAGCGCCGCCATCGGCTGGCGATCGGCGTTGGCCTTTTCGATCTCGGCGACCTTGGCGGAAAACCGCGCGTGCTCGACGATCGCGTCCTCGCGCCTTCGTGAAGCGCGGCCTGGATGCGGGCGGCGAGTTCCGCGGGCATCTTGCCGTCCGGATAATAGCGGGCTGCCATCGCCTGGGCCGCGGACGAAGTGTCGAGCAGATTCACGGTCCTTCGACGCTCTCCGCCGAGTGGGCCGCTCCCAATGCGATCTGCGTCAGGAAAGCCGGCCAGATCGGCATAGTGTTCGTGAAAATCGCGGCGGTCGCGGTTCGCCTCGACGTATTTGTCGACCGCCTCGAGGCCCCGCTTCCAGGCCGGCGAGCCGCCGGCGATCTCTTTGAGCACGCGGGCGTTCCACATCCGGTACTGGGCTTCGTCCGCGTGGCTGTCGCGTGGATAGTCGCTGGAGGAACTTGTCAAACAGATCGGCCGACTGACCATAACGCTTCGCGTCGAACTCCGACTGTCGCGGCGGCGTATTCCTGCTGGGTCGACTCGCGACCGATCACCAGGTAAATCGCGCCCGGCCGCCAGCGCCAGGGCCAGCGTCAGGCCGAGCATTCCCAGGATGAAGGGCGACCGGAGCGCCTCCTGTTCGCCGGGCCGGACGTGCTGTCGTTCGCTGAATCGCTGCGACAGGCGAACCGCGAACGACTCTTCCGGGGCGCCTTGCCCCGATCGCTGCCAGATCGCCAGCGGCACGTCCGATTCCGACATCATCTCATCCTCTCCGACCTCCGTCGCAAAAGCGCTTCTGCCATCCTTTCGGATGGCTTGCGCGAGCTGCGGATTCCGCCGAGGCGGGTCGACCGGAGGCGATGCTCCGCTTCGCAGACGTCTTCGTGCCTGGGATTGGACCGTGCTTCGCCCGCGCCGAGGACGATCGCAGCACTCTTCGGTCCCATCCTTCGCGGCTGGCGGGCGTCTCTTCCGTGACGGGCTTGAGCGGGACTTCGGTCCGGATTCGTCTGTCGTTGGCGACGGCGCCGGCGGAGGCGATAGCGGGGCATCGAACAAGCCGCTGCTCATGCAGCGTCGGCGGCGGACTCGGCCGGCTCGCGAGTCGCCGCCCGATGTTCTCGGACGACCAGGTCGACCGAGCCGATCCGCAGGACGTCACCCCCTTTCAGGCCGGAGACGCGGACCAGCGTGCCGTTGAGGTCGACGCCGTCGCGGTTGGCCGAGGCGACCTCGAAGTATGTCTTGCCTCTTGTTCCAGATGACGCGGCAGTGAATCGGGGCGACGTCCGGCTCGTCGATGCAAATGTCGTTGGAGCCGTGGCGGCCGATCGAGACCGGCTGCGACTTCGAGATTTGCCGGACTTCCGGCTTTCCATCGCCGTATCGGATCTCTAGGTCCAGCATCGCGGTGCTGCCCGTTCATGGGGAGGATGGAGGCGGAAGGAGGAGGACGAAAAGTCGCGTGCTCCGACTCGTCCTTCTGCGACTTGCTCCTTCAGTAATAGACCTGGCGGGTGACTTCGAAATCGAAACCGTTGTCCGAGGGGACGACCGTAAAGAACGTCCGCCGGATCTGCCGGACCGGGCGGTTGCGATAAGTCACGCTCCTTGACTGCCAGCATATTCTCCGTCTGCCGGCGGATAGAAATGAAAAATGATCGTATCCGGCCCGATGGCGACCGCCGGCTTTGGTGAAGAACTCGACGTCGGCCTGCCGTCGTTTTCCCCCCTGCCAGGTGAAGAACAGCCGTTTTTCCCCCTCTCCCGAGGCCGCCCGCCGCACGACGGGCTTCTGGCTGCTCAACTCGCGAGACGTAGGCCATGGTGTGGTCGTCCAGGAGCGCCCCCAACTCGATGCCGAAATAATCGAGCTGCCGGGCGTATTGATCGAGGGAGCCCTGTTCGGCGAACTGGACGTACCACCGTTGCTGCCGAGGCCAGCCCCCTTTCGATCCGTGGCCGCCCCCAGAGCCGGCCGGGTCCCCGTCCCCAGCGACTTGCCCCCTTTGAAAGAGGCGACGGGGGCCACGTCGAGTTGCAGTTGGTCGGACGAGCCGGAGGTGACCGTGCCGGCCGCGTCGCTGCTGGAGCTCTCCAGCGAGACGTCCTTGAGCACTTCTTCCACTTCGGGCCGTTCGTCGGCGATCGACTGTCCCGGAGTCGCGTCGGCCCGCTCGGGACCGGTTCCCTCCAGTTTGAGCGAGTCGGTCGGCGAGCCTCCCTCGACACCTCCGCTCGTCTCGTCGGGGATGATTTCGATGATCTGCTCGTGCTTGGGGACGTGAGGTTGAAAGCTTTCCACAACGAGGTACAGGAACCACACGGCCGCCAACAACACCGCGACCAAAGCCACCAGCGTCGACCAGACGCTGGTCGTAGCTCGTCACCCGAATCACCGGCGGAGCCGGAGATCCTGCGGAGTGCCTGATCGGACGGCGGCGAGCAGCTGACATGAGATCGCGGATCCCTTCACCGACGGCCAACCCGCCGGAGAGCGGATGAAAGGAAATGCCGCGTGTTGAGGACGATGCGACTGACAGGCAGAAGCCCGGTTTCAAGGGCGGGACGCAAGTTTTTATCTCGCAGCATAATTGCGAGCCCGTACGCCCGCTCTCATTCAATCCTAAAAGCGACTTGGGAAGTGTCAACGATCGGACCGTCTCGTCCAGGCGCGCTGACAGGATGTGCGTGTTCCATCACACGGGCCGCTGTTCCAGCAGCCAGTCTTCGAGCATGATCTGCTCGATGTAAGGGGCTCGCAACAGGACGGGGTCGGTCGACAAGAGCCGCTGCAGCCAGCTCCGCCGGCGGATGATGGTCTGCATGGCCCGCACACCGAAGCGGGCGAAGGGTCGCGAGTCCAACTGATTGGCGACGTTGAGTCGCGATCCGCTTGAACGTGTCGGGAAAAATGTTCGGCTCCGGGCCCGACGTGCACGATCGTCTCCACGCCGGAGGCCAGCGTCTTGTCGACGACGTCCCAGACCCGCTGCGGCTGGTCGATCCAGCGGTGCAGGATCTCGCGGCTATTGAAGTCGTTGTAATCGGTCCCCCCCGTGACGCACGACAGAATGGGCGGGACGGGCGCTCGGAATCCGCCGGGCACCTTTTCCATCAGCACGGCGGCCCGATCGGAGATGTTTTTCTGCCGGACGATGGGTGTGTGGATCGGCGGCCAGCGATGGCGGTTCTTGCGGAGCCGGCTCTTCTCCGGCAAGAACGCCGACCATCCGCTCCTGAAAGCGCTCGAGCGTGCTTACCCTGTCCCATCAACAGGCACGTGTCGGGCGAGAGAATAGTGGAAATCGCGATCGTTCCGTTTCCCTCGTTGGTGATCTGCAGGCAGAGCTGCGAAATCTTGTCGTAACCCAGGGCCGGACCGCGGGAGAAAAGGATGCCCAACGTGACGTCGTTGGCGAGCGAGGCCGCTTCGTCCGCCAGCGCGAGAATCGGCGCGATGGCCGCTTCGAAGGAATAGACGCCGGTCGCCACGAGTGCGGTCAGCTCCCCCAGGCTGTAGCCCGAGGCCAGCTTGGCGTCGGCGAGCGAAATGTCGAACATGTCCTTCAGGATCTGAAGCTGTGCCAGCTCGACGGCGACGATCAGGCAGATGTCCTGCGAGTAGGTGTTGAGCGTCGTCTTCGCCTTGCGATGGACGCGCCCCAGCAGATTCACCTTGCGGCCCGTGGTGTGCGTGCAGATCCGCGAGGCGTCGTCGAGAAAGCGGCGGACGACGGGGCCGTAATCGGGATGGGCCAGAAGCTCCGGCGTCCTGCCGAGGTTGGTGATGTTGTACCCGCGGAAGGTGAACGCCGTGTTCGGGACCCGCTTCTTCAGACCGTTTTCCATTTCAAACGTCCCGGCGCAGCCGGTTTGTCCTTAAGCGGGCGGCCGAAACCCAATAATCCAAGACGAGGAGGACGAAGCCTGGCGGCCCGTCCACGGATCACCAGTGTCTCAATTCTCGTACAATGCGGCCAAGTTGCCGCTCGTATTTGCGGATGATGTGGTTGCGGCGGACCTTGAGCGTGGCGGTCAGCTCGTCGGCATCGACCTGGAAGGGCCGGTCGAGAACGAGGAATTTCTTGACGCGCTCCGGATTGCTCACGTTCTGCATGACGGCGTCGATGCGCTGGGCGAGAAAATCGTGGATGCAGGGGACCTGGATGAAACCGTCCGGGGTCGAGTCGAGCGTGCACTTGAGCTCGGCCGCCTTCTGCCGGAGCTGCTCGAAGTTCGGCACCACGATGCGCACTGACGAACCGCCGCCCGTCGCCGTAGACGACGGCCTGGTCGATGTAAATGTCGCTGACCAAGAGCCGCTCCAGCTCGCTGGGGGCGATGTTCTTGCCGGCCGACGTGATGATGAGGTCCTTCTTGCGGTCCGTGATGGTGAGGTATCCGTCGGCGTCGAGGTGGCCCACGTCGCCCGTGTGGAACCAGCCGTCTTTCTCGATCGCCTCGGCCGTCGCCTCGGGATTCCTCCAGTAGCCCTGCATCACGTTCGGGCCGCGGACCAGGATTTCGCCGTCCGGAGCGATTTTGATTTCGACGCCGGGAATCGCGCGGCCCACCGTGCCGATGCGATAGTTGTCGACCGTGTTGAAGCTCACGACGGGCGAGGTCTCCGTCAAACCGTAACCTTCCAGCAGGGGGAGACCGGCATCGAAGAAGCCCTGGCAGACGTGCCTGGGCAGCGGGGCGCCGCCGGAGGAAAGCTGCCGAATGCGCGGGCCGAAAATCTTCTTCAGAGCCGCGGCCCGCGCCTCGGGCGGAAGCTGTTCGACGCGGCACCAGACCTTTTCGTAGAAGCGGGGGACCGACGTCAAGGGTCGAAGGCCGGGTCTCGGCCAGGTTGAGGACGAGCGTGTCCATCGACTCGGCCAGCGCCACGGTCGAGCCGGCCATCACGGGGACATACAGATCGCAGGTCCGTGCGTAGATGTGGCTGTAGGGGAGCCAGCTCAAGAGGACGTCGGTCGGCGGTTGGGGGCCGATCGCCAGCGTCGTTTCGGCGTTTCCGCACCAGGTTGCCGATGCGTGAGCATCACGCCCTTGGGATTGCCCGTCGTGCCGCTGGTGTAAATGATGGTCGCCAGAGTCGTCTGCCGGTCACCTCCGCTTCGCGGGCCAGGATTTGTTTCTCGAGACGGGCCTGGCCGCCGCGTTGCATCAGGCCGTTCCAGCGTCAGCACGCGAAGTTTTGGCCGATCGCGGCGCGGCGACGGGTTCGAAACGAGACCAGGAATTCAAGGTTGGGAGAGCGAAGGCAGGACTTGGAACACCTTGTCCGCCTGTTCCTGGCTGCTGACGATGATGCCGCGCGATTCGCTGTGCCCGACCTGGTATTCGACCTGCCGCGGGGCCAACGGTGCGTGCAGCGGCACGTCGGCCGCTCCCGTGGAGAGAATCGCCTCGTCGGCGACCATCCACTCGTAGCGGTTCTCCGAAAGGATGGCGACGCGGTCGCCGTGCCGCACGCCGAGCTCGATCAACCCGGCGGCCGCGCGGTCGGCCATCCAGCGATACTCGGACCAGGTCACGTCGTGATAGAGGCCGTTGCGTTTGTAGCGCAGCGCGGTCCGCGGGCCTTGGACGCGGCATTGGCTGCGGTGCATCGTGCACAGATTGGGATATTTCATGGCTTCGCTCGAGCACGTGATGAGGCAGAACCTGCGACTCGGAATTGGAACGCTCTACTCACACGCCTCGAAGATCGTGGCGACTCCCTGGCCCTGGCCCACGCACATCGTCGCCAGGCCGAACTTGGCCCTTCATCCCGCATGCGGTGCAAGCAGTGTTGTGACGATGCGCGCACCGCTGGCCCCCAGCGGATGGCCGATTGCGATCGCGCCGCCCCGCCGGTTGACGCGCTCTTCGTCGCCCCCCAGGAGCCGCAAGACGGCGAGGACCTGGACGGCGAACGCCTCGTTGATCTTCGAGGCTGCCGATGTCGGACAGCTTCAAGCCCGGCCCGTTTGAGTGCCTTGTGGACCGCCGGCACCGGACCGATGCCCATTTCCGACGGGTCGACGCCGGCCACTGCCATCGAACGGATGCGGGCCATGGGCTTGAGTCCCAGCTCCTGCGCCTTCTCTTCGGACATCACCAGCACGGCCGTCGCGCCCACGCTCACCTGCGAGCTATTCCCCGCCGTCACCGAACCGCCGGCCGGGTTGAACGCCGGCGGAAGCTGCGACAGACCCTCCAACGAGCAATCGAAGCGGATCCCCTGGTCCTGGCGAATCTGCACTTTGCGGCCCGCCTCGTCGCGTCCCCAGGTGGGGACGATCTCGGAGTTGAATGCGCCGCTGGTCGTGGCCTCGGCGGCCAGGCGGTGGCTGCGGAACGAGAATTCGTCCTGCTTCTGGCGGGGGATCTGGTACTTCTGCGCCATGTACTCGGCCGTCAGCCCCATGTTCATGATGGCTTCGCTGTGCTTGAAGAACAGCGCCGGGCGGCGGGTTGTAGTCCTTGTTCATGGGCACGTGTTCCATGTGCTCGACGCCGCCGGCGATCTGCACGTCCTCGCAGCAGGCGGCGACGTTCATGGCCGCGTCGTTGACGGCCTGCAGGCTCGAGGCGCAGTTGCGATTGATCGTCACGCCGCCCGCTTCGATTGGCAGGCCGGCCATGAGCGCAACGGTCCGCGCCACGTCGAAACCCCTGCTCCCCCTGCTGCTGCACGCAGCCCCAGCGAACGTCGTCGACCAGGTGCGGATCGATTCCCGTCCGCTTCATCGACGGCGTCGATCACGTGGGCCGAAAGCTCCTCCGCGCGGACGTCGCGGTAGATCCCCTTGTCGGAGGAGGCCTTGCCGATCGGCGTGCGGACGGCGTCGATCACCACGGCGTGTCGCATGTCATGTCTCCGATCACGAAGAAATCGAAGGTCGCGGATAAAACAGCTTGTTCGTCTTGGCCATGTCGAACAGAAGCGGGCTGGGCTGGAAGCGTTTGCCGAGCGAGGCGTACTTCGCGGCCCGGTCGACCAGCTTGGCGGCGCCGGTCGCGTCGCACCAGCGGAGGATGCCGCCGCGGAACGGCGGGAAGCCGACCCCCAGGATGAGGCCCATGTCGACGTGTGCCGGCTCGCGGACGATCCCCTCTTCGAGCGTGCCGCACCGCTTCCAACAGCATCGACAGGAACAGCCGGTCCTCGATCTCCTGGTCCGAAACGTCGCGTTTGGCCGTGCGGTGCTTTTCGAGAAACGGCTGGAAGGCCGGATCGTCGGAGGGCTTTCCCTTGGTTCCCGGCGAACTTGCGGAAGCCCGCCCCCGATTTCTTTCCCAGCCGGCCCGCGGCGATCAAATCGTCCAGCAGCGTGAGCTTGAGCGCCCGGTCGCTGTAAGCGGCGGCCAGCACCTTGCCGGCAAAGCACGACGTGTCGAGTCCCACCATGTCCTGCAAGGCGATCGGCCCCACCGGCATTCCGAACTTCGTGGCGACGCTGGTCGATTGCGTCCATCGAGGCCCCTTCCAGCAACAGGGCCAGGGCCTCCGTCATGTAGGGCAACAGGATGCGGTTGACGAGAAAACCGGCGCAGTCGTTGACGACGATCGGCGTCTTCTTGATCCGCTTGGCCAGCTCGACGATCGTCACCACCGTTTCGTCGCTGGTCCTCTTGCCGCGGATGACCTCGACAAGCTGCATCCGGTCGACCGGCAGGAAAAAGTGCATGCCGATGAAACGGCGTCGGGTCGGGCCAGGACTTCGGCCATCCGCGTGATCGAGATGGTCGACGTGTTCGTCGCCAGGATGGCGTCTTTTCGCAGGACCGGCGCCAACTGCCGGTAAAGGCTGGTCTTGAATTCCTCGTTCTCGGTGACGGCTTCGATCACGACGTCCCGGTCGGAGAAGACCTGGTGCGAGGCCGACGTGCCGAGGTTCGAGAACAAGGTCTGCATGTCGGCCAGCGACGCCCGGCCGATCTTCATCCGGCCGGCGACGACGTCGGTCGCCCGCCGCAAGTCCGTCGGCGATCCGCTTGTCGTCGACGTCGACCATCGCAGTCGGAATGGCCGAGCGGGCGTGGGCGGTGGCGATGCCGGCACCCATCTGCCCGGCCCCCAGCACGCCGACGCGGCTGACGGGCCGCGACTTGATGTTGGGATCGGTCACGCCCCGGTCGCGGGCGAGCAGGTTCTGCATGAAGAAGACGCCGATCAGCGCCGCCGAAATGGGCGTGCCGACAACGCCGAGCGACTCTTGCAGCTCGATTTGCAATCGCTTCCGGCAACGGCCGATTGATCCCGTCGCGGATCGCCCGCAGGGCTGCCAGCGGGGCCGGGTATTGGCCCTTGGTCGCGCCGCGGACGGCCCCTTCGGCGACGCCGAAGGCGAAATTCAACTGATCGTCGCTGAGGCCCAGTGGCTCCTCTTTGCGCTGCCTGAGTTATTTCCATTCGCCGCTTTCTTCTGCGTACTCGATCAGCCGTCGCCCTTCGTCGACGAGCCGTTCGCTGGGAACCGCGTCGAAGACGAGGCCGCACTTGGCCGCTTCGGCCGCGCCGATCGGCTCGCCGGAGGTGATCATTTGGATCGCCTGCTGGACGCCGACGACGCGCGGCAGTCGCTGCGTTCCCCCCCAACCGGGGATGATGCCGACTTTGACCTCGGGCAGCCCGATCTTCGTCGCCGGGTTCGCCGCGGCCAGTCGGTAATCCATCGCCAGCGAGATTTCCGTTCCGCCTCCCATGCAGTTGCCGTCGATGAGGGCGACGGTGGGAAAGGGAAGTCGGCTCACCCGGTTGAACAGGTCGTGACCGGCGGCCAGTGCCGGGTGCGATTTGCTCCTTGGTGGAATAGGCCAAGGCGCCCAGTTCGTTGAGATCGGCCCCGGCGATGAACTGCCCCGGCTTGCGCGCTTTTGAGCAACAGGCCGCGAAGATCGGTCCGCTTGGCTCAGATCGTTGACCAGCCGACTGAGTTCCTAGCAGCACCGGCTGGCCGAACGTATTCACGCTTTTGCCGGGCACATCGAAAGTCACGAGCGCGATCTTTCCGTCGAGCTCCTCGAGTCGGAACGCGTTGGCCATTGCTGCTCCGCGAAAACGTATGATCCGCAACGATTGCGGTGAGGGGAGAAGACGAAGGGACTGTCCGCGCGGCGGCGCAGCAATGGCGTGCCGCACGCCGCGCGGGCTGTCGAGCGGCAGTTATGGCTGGTACGGCATCAGGATTTCGAACTCGTCGATGCCGGCAATCGCCTTGAAGCCCCCTTCGGCGATGTCGGCGCCGAGCTTCGTCACCAGCCGGAAATCTTCCGCCGTTGGACGCTTTCCGGTGAGGTTCCTGCGAATCTCGCGGCCCAGGACGATGGCCGCCGTCTTGACCAGCTCGTCGGACTGCTTGGCGGCCCACAGGCAGGTCGTGAGCATCACGATCATGCTCTGGATCCGCTGCGACAGTTCGACCATCGAGCATTGCCGGTCGGCCAGCTTGAGCTGGTATTGCTGCATCAAGCGGTCGACTTCGAGGCGGCTGTGCTGCAGGTTGTCGGCCGCGAACTGGGCCAACTCGGTCAGCGACGGCGGCATCGAGGGGAGCTTCGCGCGGACGGGTCCGACCACCATCTCGCTCACCCGCCACTTGAGCCACGGCATGGCCGCCGGCGCCAGCTTCATGAAGTGGGCCGGGTTGGCCATGTTCGGCTGCTTGATGCCCGCCGCGTACAGGGCCTTGCCGATCGGCTCGTAAAACTCTTTGCCATGGTCCTTGATCAGCGATTTGAAGAAGCCCATGCAGAGCATCTCCCCTTCGCCCTCGTAGATGCAGGGGGCGAGGTACTCGTGCACGTTGTCGCCGAACATGTGGCCGTGCAGGAAGGCGCGGCCGCCGTGCGTCTTCATGAAGAGTTCGATCACGGCCTCTTTCTGCGATTCGCTGCCGAAGATCTTGGCGACGGTGCATTCCATTTCGCCGCGGTAACCTTCATCCAACAGCCACGAGCACCAGTCGATGAGGGCGTCGCAGCCGACGATGAAGCCGGCCAGCCGGCCGATGCGGCGACGGACCAATTCCCGCTTGGCGATCGTCTCGCCGTACGTCTTGCGGAAGCGGGCCCAGGGGAGCATGTTGGCCATCATCAGCCGCATCGAAGCGGCGGCCGTCGAGCACACCGCGACGCGGCCGCGGTTGAGGCCGTGATACGCGACCGTGAGGCCGTCGCCGTGCGTCGGCTGCAGCCGGTTGCCCTTGGGCACTTTGAAGTTCTTGAAGATCAATCCCTGGTTGTACGAGTGCTTGAGCGCGTGCAGCCCGTACTTCACGATGCGGAACGAGTCGTCCTCCTGCTGCGGCAGATCGACGATCAGCACGGCCGGCTTGCCGTCGATCTGGCAGACGAGACCGACCGTCCGGCCGGGGACCGCGTTCGTGATGAACAGTTTCTCGCCGTTGACGACGTAATAATCGCCGACCAACTCGGCCTTGGTGCGGAGCGCGGTCAGGTCCGAGCCGGCGCACGGCTCCGTCAGGGCGAATGCCGAGACGCGTTCGCCGCGGGCCAGCTTGGGAAGGTGCTCTTCCTTCTGCTGCGGCGTGCCGAACGAACGCAACGGGTCGACGGCACCGATGCAGCCGTGGACCGAGGCCGAGACCGGCGATCGTCGGCTCGACGGTGCCCATGCGGACGAGGAACCGGGCAAAGGCTCCGAACGGAGCGCCCGATCCGCCGTATTGCGGCTCGACCAACAGGCCCCAGTAACCGACCTTCGCCAGCTCGTCGATCGTCTCCTCCGTGATCTTCTTCTGTTCGTTCATCAAGGTGCCGTCTTTTTGACGACGGCGGACGACCTCGATCGACTTGCGCATCACTTCATCGGCCGCGGCTGAGGCGGGCCGGCTCTGGCCGGAAAAGAGCTCGATCGGGAATTCCTTGTCCCACACCGCGCGGTGGGCCGGGCTGCCGGCTGTCTGGTATTTCTTGGGCGAAGAGGTCTTCGACCTGCTCGTCGGCCCGGTCGAGGGCCCCTGTCTTCTTGGCTTCTTCTTCGCTTGCCCCCCCCAGCTTGAGGGCCGTTTCCACGAAGTTCGCCTCGTTTTTGGTCGCGGGCTCGTCTAACTCGCGGATTTGCGGATTCATGGACAGCTAGCCTTTCCTCCGAAGCGAACGTTCCGGCCGACCGTTCCCTGCGATCAGAACTCGGAGAGCTCCTGAAAGAACGGATTCCCGCAGGCCGAAGCCAAAGCGACGGCACCGCCCGACGGCCGCGAACGTACCCTCACGACATGGATGAATCAGAATCGCAACACAACGAAATCGACACGACCGACAGGAAGCCGACGGTAAAACCAGCCTAAGGCGGCCGAAAGGTCTGCCGACAAAGGTCCCGGAAGATGATTGTGTCAGGAAACCCGCCCGATTTCAATCGCACGTGCCGCCGCACGGCCCAGGCTGTCGACCTGCCGATTCATGTCGGCAAACCGGGCATCCTGCGTGAATCCCCGCGCAAAGCGTGCGTAGATTTGCTGGATAATGACGGCCAGCTTGTATAAGCCGTAACAGTAATAGAAGAGAACGTGTTGGATGTTTCGGCCCGAAGTTGCCGCGTAGCGGTCGATCAGCTCGCGCCGCGTCAGGTTTCCTGGTAAGATAAGTCGGCCCGGGAATGAACAGCTTGAGCGATTCGTGATCGTCGGCCTGGATCCAATAGGCCAGCGTGCAGCCGAGGTCCATTAACGGATCGCCGAGCGTGCACATCTCCCAATCGAGGACGGCGACGATCCGCGTCAGGTCGGCTTCGTCGAGGACGACGTTGTCGAACTTGTAGTCATTGTGAATCAGCGCGGCCCCCGACTCGGCCGGCCGGTGTTCGCACCAGCCAGCGGGCGACGTCGTCCATCGCCGGCCAGGAATCGGTCTTTGCCTTTTCGTATCGCTGGATCCAACCGTTCACCTGCCGCTCGACATAACCCTCCGGCTTGCCCAGACTCGCCAAGTCCGGCGGCCGATAGTCGAGAGCGTGCGAGCGCGCGAGATTATCGATAAATGCCAGGCCCAGCTTCCGAAACGTCTCGGGATCCGGCAGAAAGCCCTGGGGAAGCTTCCGCCGCAAGATCACGCCGCGGCGGCGCTCCATCAGATAAAACGAGGCCCCCAGGACCGATTCATCCGTGCAGTAGAAACACGGGCTTGGGAGCCAATTCGTAGACGCGCGACAACTTCGAGAGGACGTTGAACTCGCGCCCCATGTCGTGCGCGGATTTCACCTGGTTGCCGAAAGGGGGACGCCGCAACACATATTCGTCGCTTGCCGCAGCGGACGAGATAAGTCAGGTTGGAAAACCCCTGCGGAAACTGCTCGACGTCCACACTTTCGACCGCATGCCCCAATTGTTCGCGGCGAGATACGCCTTGAGGCGATCGGCATCCAGCTCCTCACCGCTGCGCACGGGCGACGTGGCGTCGAGATAACGCGATTCGTTTTTCGACATTCGCAGAATCTCAAGAATTCGTGTCACGACAGCCCGTACCCGCGGAGGATCCGCCGGGCGACGGCGCTCTTGTGGACTTCGTCCGGACCGTCGTAGATGCGGGCGGCCCGCTCGTGCCGCCAGTAGTACGCAAGGATCGTGTCGTCGGTCATGCCCAGCGCTCCGTGGGCTTGGAGTGCCCGATCGACGACTTTCATCAGCACGTCGGCCGCGTAGAACTTGATCAGCGAGATCTCCTCGCGGGCCGCCTTGGCTCCCTCGCGATCGATTTTCCAGGCGGCCTGCAACACCATCAGCCGGGCCGCGTTGATCTCCGCGCGGCTTTCCGCGACCCAGTTCTGGATCGTCTGCCGCGTTCCCAACTTGTCGCCCGGTGCCAAGTCGCGGCGGGCGGCCCGCTCGCAGAGCAGATCGAACGACCGTTCGCAAATCCCCATCCAACGCATGCAGTGGTGAATCCGCCCTGGACCGAGCCGCGGCTTGCGCGATCTCGAACCCGGCTCCCGGACCGGCCCAGCAGATTTTTCCGCGGAACGCGCACGTCCTCGTAGAAGATCTTCGCTGTGGCTGGGCCAATCCTCGCCGGCGTGCCCCATCACGGAGATGTTGCGGAGGATCTTGAAGCCCGGCGTATCGGTCGGGACGATGATCTGGCTGGCGCGGGCTGTGCGGATCGGCCTTCGGATCGGTGACGACCATCGCGATGGCGAACCGCGACCCGTCGGCCGAGGAAGTGAACCACTTGCGCCCGTTGATCACGTAAGTGTCGCCGTCCAGAACGGCGGTCGTCGCCATCCAGACCGGGTTCGATCCGGGATAACCCGGCTCGGTCATCGAGAAGCAACTGCGAATCTTTCCGGCGACCAGCGGCTTGAGCCAGGTCTCTTTTTGCTCGGGCGTGCCGAACTCGTGCAGGATCTCCATGTTGCCGGCGTCCGGCGCCTGGCAGTTGAACACGAAATGGCCGAGCGGCGTGCGGCCGAGCTCTTCGCTGAGCAGGGCGTGCTCCATGAATCGCAGGCCGGCCCCGCCGTGCCTCTTTCGGAACCTGCGGCGTGAAGAGTCCCATTTCGCGGACTCGATCCCGCTTCGCAGCCAAAGCGGGCAACAATTCGCGGAAGGGTCTCGTCAAGAGATCCCGCTCGAGAGGGTAAACCTCGTCGATCAGGAACTTGCGGACCGATTTGAGCGTCTCTTGCAGCGGCTGGGGGATCGAGAAGTCCATGGGAGGCTCCGATGGGAGTCAAGCAGCGAAGACCTCTTCCGACAAGTCAGACGTCCTGCCGCGGAAAACGGTCGTCATTGCCTAACGGTACGTGATCTCCTGTCCGGATTTGCCAGATGCGCGACGGAGTTGAAACCGTCGAGCGTGATGCGCTCCGGCGTGTAGAGGAACGTCGTCACCGACGCATTCCGCAGCCGCCAGCCCAGGTCGAGACTGACCGGGATCGACGTCTTGAGCGCCGTTTGCAAAGCGACCGTGATCGGCCCGACGGAAGAGACCGCCAGGATCGTGCGGCCCCGCTCGGGATGCGACGTGATCGACTCGATCGCGCGCGCGGGCCCGCTCGTGAAACTCCTGCCACATCTCCACGCCGGGAACCGTCAGTTCGCCGTCGGTCCAGCGCCGTGACGACCGCCTCGAACAGTTTTTGAAAGCTCTTTTGCACGTCGTCCGGCTCGCGCGCTTCGCGAAAGGCTTTTGCCAGCGCACCGAGCTCCGGATGTTGTTCGAAGAAGGCCCGGGCGTGCGGTGCGCTGAGCAGCTTGTCGCCGGAGTGCTCGTTGAATCCCGCGACCACGCTCGGGGCGGGACAGGGGCAGCCGAGATCGGTCATCGTCGCCGCGATGATTTCCGCCGTCCGCTGCTGCCGGACCGCCGGCCCCGAATAGGCGGCATCGAAACGCACGCCGCGGGCCGCGAAGAATTCGCCCAGCCGCCGCGCCTGCAGCTCGCCCAGCGTCGACAGGCGGTCGTAGTTCTCCGCGAAGAACGACGCCTGGCCGTGACGGACCAAATACAGCAGGCTCACGAGTCGCCCTGTGTTACCCACGTCTCGTTGAACGCAACGTGCTTCATGCTCTTCTCTTTTCTAGCAGATCGAGCCCCGCGATTCATGGGACGCTGCAACCGGATCGAGTCAAGGTGAGCGCTCTCCGGCCAAAGGACGGAGACACAGGACTTGGAAAAGCCCGCTCGCCTTGTCTAATCGGATTAATTGTTTCAACCGATACAGTCGATAAGGGACAAAAGGTGATTGTTGCGTTCAGGTTCTCTTCCCACTGCGAACGGGAACGGCGTGCCGAAAAGCATGATCCGCCAATCGGTTATGAAAACTGGACCCTTTATGCCCGCCTCGGGTTCCAACTCGGCGATTCGCAAAACCTGCGATGCGGCCAGGCACTTCGACCGCCGCAGGGCACTTGTTTGGCTGGGACAGGCGCTCATTGCAGGTTCTGCAGCAGCCTCCTCCGCTTTTGCGCAGTATCCGTCGTCCGGCCAGACGTACTCTTCACCGTACACCCCGCCGTACACGCCAGTCTACATGCAACAGGCACGTCCGCAGCCGGGAAATCAGACGGACGAGCAGCTTTTGACCGTCGGCCGTTTGTTGGAGCAACAGGGGCGATACGCGCGAGCGCAACGGATCTACACGGAGCTTGAGCGTCGTCGTCTGGCAGGTTTTCAACAACCGATGAGGATGCCTCCGAACGTTCCGTTTCAAGCCCCACCCGGGATGGTGCCTCAAGCGGCCGTTTCCTCGGGCGCCTGGCAAGCGGCACCCGCGCCGATGGCAAGTCGCGGCTCCCGTAATGCAACTCGCGCCGCAGGTCAGCCCCCCCATGTACTCCGACAGTCGTGGAGCGGCCACCTCGCCAGTTCCGCCGGTTGTTTCCTGCGCCGCAGGTTCCGCCGAGCGAATCGTTCGTGATCGATCGAGAGGTCACGCCTCCACCGAAAACGATCACGCCCGAACAAACGGAAGGGTGGCACAGCGCCGTGGCCCCGTTGCCGGCCGCGCTGCGTTCCGGACAACCGGACTCCACAATGACGCTGCAACAACAGGTCAGCGGCGGGAGCGCGCAGCCGGAATCGAGGCTGATCGGCCTTCGGGCGGGCGGTCCAGCTGTGGCCGAACCGAGTTCGCTGCCCGATCTTCCGATCGCTCCGGTTCCACCATTCGGTGCGGCCGCAATGCAGTTTCCACCCCCGTTGCCGCGCAGGTCCGCGACTTCGGAGCCGGCGCGGTTCATGTCGCCGACGGTCGCGTCCGCCGAACGGCGAGCGCTGGTCGTCCCCGAGAGCGAATCGGCGACACCGCCCACGATGCGCTTGAGGCCGATGTCGGAAAAAAACGTCGAGACGCTTGAGCCGGATCGCGACGCCGCTCAACAACTCACTAAACAGGCCAATGCGATTCGAATCATCCCCGGCCAGCGGATCGCGCTGCAATTGAAGCCGGAAACCGACGGCAGCCTCGACAATCCGCTCGATCGACCGACAAATGCGCCGGCGGCCGACAGGACGAACTCGGGAGGGACGCCGAATGTTGCCGCGGCGACCAATGCCGCGGAACAGCGAACGCCTTCAAGTCCTCAGCGCGCCGCTCAGCGACAATCCGCCCCGTTTCGATCTGGCCGCCTGGGTGGCGACTCCGGAATTCCGAGAAATCCATACCGGGCCGGTCCTGGAAGGTCTGGAGCTGCTCGCTCGGCCCGAGCCGCAGCACCGGGCGCTGGGCGCGATGCGGATTGCAGCGGCCGGTCGTGATGCGCGAACGGCGCTGCCCGTGCTGCGGAGACTGCTAGCGGCGGAAACCGATCAAACGGTCCGTCTGCGGATCGCCGAGACCGTGCTCAAGGTGCAGCCCAATGACCGCGCTGCCACGGAGTGCCTCTCGGAGTTGCTGTCGGATCGCAACGATTGGGAGCTGCGCCAAAACGCCGCCTCCGCGCTGGGGGGTGCGGCCTCCGGACGAAATTCGATTGCCATCGCCCGTCTGACGGATGCCCTGGATGACACCAATCCCCGCGTGCGGACCGCGGCTGCGGCGAGCCTCGCCCTCTTTGGACCGGCGGCGGCCGATTCCGTTTCACGATTGGAGGCCGCGGCGGCCAACGACGTGCCGAGCGTTCAGCGGGCCGCCTCCCTTGCGTTGGCATCTATCCGAGGGAGCGAAAGCGAGTGGTCCACGGACCGGCAAACTGCGGTCGGGCGCGACGACCCCTTCGGTCTCAAGCCGCTCGCCTCGACGCTCTCGGCACCGCTGCCTGCCGCGGCACTGAGCGGTCGTGTGACGCTGAGCGACGAGCCGCCGACGGAGATGACGAGCGAGCCGGACGTCCCCGACAGTGACGCGGCCAGCGCGCCCCCGAAGTTATTTCCGGCAGATCGGATTGTCGGCTCGCGTTCAATGGCGCCGGCTCCCGAGTTGGCCGACGACGACGCGATTCCCGCAAACGCGACCGCTGTCGACGCGCCCCCCAAGCTGCTGACTCCTGCGCCGCGGACGCAATTCGGCCGCCACACTTGGACCCGCGCAGCCTCAGTCTCAGTCTCAGTCTCAGTCTCAGTCTCAGTCTCAGGCCCAGCCTCAGCCACTCGCTCAGCCTCAGCTTCAGCCCCAGGCCAAGCCGCAGCCTCAGCCTCAGCCTGCGACCGGCCAGCCCTCCGTGCCGCCGGCGCCGACCTCGATCTTCCTCCTGGAGAGCGAAGCGGGCGCGTCGAAAGCGGGCTCCAATCCATGAAAATCGCGCAAGCCTTGCTGACGCTGGCGATCATCACGGCCCTGCCAGGCTGCGGTTGCCTGGTAATGACCTACCACGATGTCGCCGCCTGGTCGGGCCGTAATTGGTCCGCGGAGAAAGCATGGCGGGCCCGCCGGTGGATGTACGCTGACATTCCCTGCCGAGGGAGCTTCAAGACGGGCTTCAAGGCCGGCTACCGATTTGCCAGCGGTGGTTACGACTCGTGCGAGCCGCCCCAGTTGAGACACTATTGGCGCATTGGCCGGTTGACGGAATCCGAACGTCAGAACGCACAAGCGTGGTCCGACGGCTTTACGCACGGAACAGTGGCGGCCCAGCAAGACCACGCCGTCGGCCCGAGCGCCCTTGATATGGCCGCCATGCAGCCGCCCGAAGGAGTGCCGGACGTCCGCTATTACGTGCCGCCGCAGACGCCGACCGAGATGGGCCAAGGCGGAGGTTTCCAGTATTCGCCCAACGCGCAATCACCTCCGCCCTTCCAACAGTCGACGACGCCAGGTTATCAATTCCCGCCGACGACAAGCGAGAACTTCCAATACGCTCCCAACGCGGGGAACTTCCAATACGCTCCCAACGGGCCCAACCTCCAATACTCGCCGCCCCCCGTGCGCCCCCGTCCCCCGCCTCGGAGGCTGTGCCGACCTCCAGCAGCCCGTCGTCGTCGTCACCCGTCGCACCGCTGCCGCCACCGGCCCCCGCCAGCCTGCCGGCGGCCAACATCCAGTTTCTTCCAAGTCCCATGACGGCCTCGGAGGGATCGCCCGGAATTGGAAATCTCCCCACGGCCGGCACTCTTCAGCCCGCGCCTCCCGCGGAGCCTGCGCCGGAGTCGTTGCCGCAACAACAGGCCGCCAGCCCGCCGCCGCAGGCGACTCAGGCGGCCGACTGGGAATTGCCCCTGATCCGCGACTGACAGCTAAACTTCCCACGGCGGCGGATTTCGGCTCCGGGAGTTTCTTGGGGTATTTTGGGGTATTAAAAAAGGGCGCAGACACCCCAAAAAAACTCTCGACGCTCGGCCCTGCGTGGATTTTCACAGCAACCGGACCGCGCCGAAGCAGGCTCCCCGCTTTCGCCCCAATTTTTTTTACGATCGCTGTAAAAGTGATCGTGAACGAATCGCATCACCCGTGTATAATAGAGTTAGCGGCACGACGCGTTAGAACGCGGCCGCTCTTGAAGGCGGCTCACTGGGAGCCCCAGAACCTTGACCGGTTCGGCAGACAGCTCGCAGTGCTTTTCTTCGAGCAATCCGAACAGGGGGAAGCCCCTGTGTCGGCGTGATCCCCGGTCGGCTGACCGGAGGACGACCTCACGGATGTGGCGACGCGGCGGTCGCCGTCTTATTTCGAGTCATGGTGGTTTTAAGGCCAGCACGGCTCGTGGGGTACGCTGCCACCACTAGACAAATTCCCGGCGGTTCGGCGTCTACGTTGTGGGCCAGAGCTTCTCTCAAGCTGGAGTCGGACCATGCGCTTTGCGAACGCCTTGCTCATTTCATTGGCTCTTCTGCCCGTTGGACAACTTCGCGCTGCGGACAAAGCCGATGAAAAGGCCGCGATTGCCAAGATCAAAGCCTTGGGGGGCCAGGTCGAGCGAAAGAATGACGGACCGAGGCTGAGCGGCCGGTTCGGATTATTGGGGGGGCGGCCGGTCGCCTCGGCCGATAACCCTGTCGTGACCGTGTCTCTCATCGGCAATGAGGACCTCAAAGACGAAGACCTGCGATGCGTCGACTCCTTTCCCGCCCTGACGGATTTGTATCTCGGCCGAACGTCGACCTCGGATGCCGGCCTGAAGCATCTGGCCGTGCTCAAGCATCTCACCTTGCTCAATTTGGTCGGAACAAAAATCACCGATGCCGGCCTGAATTCGCTGACCGGGCTCCAAGAGCTGCGCACTTTTTTGTGGCCAATACCGCAATCACTGATACCGGTCTGTCACAAATCGCGAAGTTGAAAGACCTGCGGATCCTTCTGCTTGGCGAGACGGCAGTCACCGATGCGGGTCTGAAGGAGCTCGCAAAACTTCCACGCCTGCGGCAACTCGATTTGGACGAAACGAAGATCACCGACGCCGGCATTCGGGAGCTTCGATCGCTTCCCGCGTTGTACCAGCTCTCGCTTTTCGGGACGGCCGTTTCCGATGCGGGACTGAAGGAACTGAGTCAGCTCGATAAGCTGACCGATCTCGACCTCAGCCAAACCAAAATCACCGACGCCGGCTTGCAAGAGCTGAAAGGCCTCAAACGCTTAAAGCACTTGCCGCGGTCGGGACGAAAATTACTGATGCCGGCGTCAAACGGCTCAAGGAATCACTGCCTCGCCTCGTAATCGCACTGCGAGCGTTGGGGCAGCGCGCCGATCCGAATTTCGATGTTTCGGTCCCCCATCCGGCCTACACTCAAAAGCACCCCACGGTCCTCTTCGATGAGGCCCACGATAACTTCCACACGGCGAGCGGCCGCTACAAGGCCTTTGCCGACCTGATCACCAACGACGGCTATCGGGTCACTCCCAACCGCGTGCCGTTCACCGCCGAGCGACTGGCGAAGTACGATCTCCTGATCACCGCCAACGCGCCCGCCACGTCGCGTCCGTCGAAGTCCGCTTTCACCGAGGCGGAATGCGACAGCGTCGTCAACTGGGTGCGAAACGGCGGTTCGTTGTTGCTGATCACCGACCATGAGCCGTTCGGCTCCGGCTCGGACGAGCTGGGGAAGCGGTTCGGCGTCGACATGAGCCTCCGCGTGACCGTGGATCCGGCCAACGAAACCGACAACGGGCTGCTTTTTTCGCGAGAGAAGAATCAACTCGGAGACCAGCCGATCCTCCGCGGCCGGAACGAATCGGAACGGGTAAACCGCGTGTTGACCTTCACCGGTCAATCGCTCAAAGGTCCGCCGGGGAGCGTCGAGTTATTGAAATTCGCCGATACGGCCGTGGACGTCGGCCAAAGCGATCGGCGTTCAGCCGCGGGGCGCGCCCAAGGGATCGCGTTCAAATTCGGTAAGGGCCGCGTGGTTGTCATGGGCGAAGCGGGGGACTTGTCGGCGCAAGTCTACGGCGACCCTCCCACCCCGATGGGCATGAATGTCCCCGGCTGCGACAACCGGAACATGGCGCTCAACATCGTGCACTGGCTCTCCGGTCTGACGGACTGACAGCGGCCGGACGACCGTGGTTAAACCGTGTGCAACGGGCGATGCGTGCTCATTGATCGCGCCGACCCTCACTTGTGGGAACAAAAGGGGGAGAGGCGCGTATTACGGGAGCTGCTTTCGGTATAAGGTCCATCGATGGTCATGTTCTGGCTGGTCGATTCGCGGGAGGTCCGTCTCTGGCGATGCGAACATGAACGAAGAGTATTCTGCGGCACCTCAGATGTCGCGATATATGCGCCTGTCCCTTTTGTTTGTCCTCAAACCGCCAAGGTTTCTCGCACCCGCCAAGAAACGGGGAAGGCGGAAAGGGGAGCGGTCCATCCGTAGATTTCCCGGCACGCGAAAGGCCGCAAACAGACCAAAAGTCTTAACCACGGATGACACCGATACCACGGATACAAGACGGCTGATTACTCCTTGATCCGTGGCATCCGTGAAATCCGTGGTTATTCTTTTTGGTTTTCCGCCACTCTTTGGGTGAGCGGCAAGGGGACAGGCGCACATGGCACTAACGGAAGGCGGAAGGGCATTGCAGGTGGGGAGTTGTGACCGGAGGCAGTGGCTGAGGATCGGCCTCTGAAGAATCTCGGCCTCCTGCAGGAATGAGGTTGCTTCGACACCCATTTTCTTAGGAGGCCAAGGATGGCGCCATTTATCCAGTCCGTTCTCGAACAGGTCAAGGGAGATTTCTCGCAGGTTCTTGCTGCCAGGAGATCGCGATGATTTTGGCACGCTCTACGGTGCGGCGGATTCCCAGGGGTTTTGTCGGAATCGCCCTTAGCGACCCAATTCTCATGCTGGTCGGTACCGGTGGAAAAACCAGGGAATAAAGTGCCTTTTTCCGCGTCCTTTTAAATGAGGAGGCGGGGGCCGGTCCGTGTCGGTCTCAGAAAGGCGCAAGTTTCATGATACGTTCTCCTGTCGCCGCGGTGCTGCTTTCGCTGGCTTTGGGTTGTAGCCAGTCGGCACCAATTGCTTTCAACGAGGCGGCGGCGCCCCTGGCGAAGCGAGAAGTGCCGGCCTCGCAGCAAGCCAATTCCGAACTCATCTCCCGCAAAATCATCTACACGGCCAGCATCGACCTGGTCGTGGACGACCTGTCAAAGGCCGCGTCAAAGCTCGAGGACCTGGTCAAGCATCACCAAGGTCTCCTGGCCCAGTCGGAGATCAACAGCAATCCCGGCGCGCCGAGGTCCGCCAGCTGGCAGATACGGGTCCCCGTGAACGGATTCGCGGATTTTGTCAATCAAGTCGCCAAACTGGGTGCAGCGCTCAACAACAAAACCGACTCGGAAGACATCACCGACAAGTACTTCGATTTCCAGGTCCGCATCGAAAACAAAAAAGTTCAGGTCGAACGCTTACAGAAAATCATCAAGGAACAAACGGGAAAGATCAGCGAACTGCTGGAGGCGGAACGGGAGCTGGGCCGTGTCACGACCGAACTGGAGCAACTCAAGGGAACGGTCAAGCTGTGGGAAAATCAGGTTGCCCTCGCCACGGTGAACATCACCATGCACGAGCGCAAGGGGTACGTCCCGCCGGAATCGCCGTCGTTCGGCAGAAACATTTCGCGCACGTTCTCGAGTTCCCTGGAAGGGTTGATCACGTTCGTCCAGACGCTGATTCTTATCGCCGTCGCCCTGACACCGTGGCTGCCTGTGATCGCCATCGTCGTTGCGGCGTTGTGGCTCGTGCTGCGGCGGGCCAGGCAACGGGCCGTTGTCTCGAGGGCGGGGGTGCTGCCGGCAGAAGCGGCATCCGAGGAAGCGGGCCGAGGAGCGCCTACGCCATAGGCCAGCGTGCAGGCTCCTCTTGACGACGTTTTCCCTGGGTCTCACGCGTGAGGAGCGAGGAGCATCGGGTCGAGCGATTGCATCATCCGTTCCAGGGCCGCCGCCAAACCCTGCTCGCGGTCATAGAATTGCTGCCCGACGGTCGAGCAGGCCTGGCAGCACGCCTCGTAATAGTCGCGGTCCGTTATCAGCCGCCGGAGGCATTCCACATAGCTTGCCGGATCGTCCGGCTGTGCCTCCACAATCGCTCCCTCGAGGACGTCGAGCGCATTTGAGAGCCGGCTGGTGAGCACGGGCCGTCCCGTCAGGACGGTTTCCGCCGCGACCATCGGCATGCCCTCGCAGAAGGTGCTCCGCGTGGGCACGATGACCAGGTGCGAATTTCCGTACGCCGCGAGCAACTCAGGCCGTTTCAATCGACCCCGAACTCGGACGTCATCGCCCAGCCCTTGATCTGCGATCGCCTTCGTCAGTTCTTCCAGGGCATCCCCGCCGCCGCAGATCTCGAAGCGCACGCGGCCGGGCGACTCACGCTTGAAAGATTTGGCGATCTCGAGGAGATCGAAAACGCCCTTGTTGCGCCTCGACGCGCCCGCGAACATCACCCGGAAGGGCCGCTCGCCGTGGGGAGGCGGCGGCGGGACCGACTCGAAGTCGCAAGGTCGAAACTGGCAGCGGAACTGAAAGACAGGGCGGTTGCGCTTCCGGGCGAGCGATTCGACCTGACGCTGACACTCCGGCGAGACGCAGACAGTCGCGTCCGCGCGAGTCCGCCAGAACCAGCCGTCCAGAGCGCGAATGACGCGTTTGCTCAGACCTGAGGGCACAAAGCCGCTCGCCCAGTAGGAGTTGTGCAACGAGCGCCACCACTCGGACCCGCGTGAGCGAAAGCAGTGAGAGCACGAACCAGTGCGTCGTGCCCGAATCGACGATGACAACGTCCGCGCGATAGCGGAGCGCCGAAATGAGCAAGGAGAGACCGTACCAGACCTGGTTCAAATGGTAGCCGAGGCCGTCGGGATCGCGAGAGGGGTTTCGGTCGGTTTTCGACGATGAACGGCCCATCGCGCAGCAGCTCGCGGGATGGATGCGAGGAGACGGCGTAGGCCTGTACTCCGTGAGCCCGGCAGAAATCGAAGAACTGGCTGGAAAACGTGAGGCTTGTTTCGGTCGTGTAGTCGATCCCCGCATTCCACTTTCGATACGAGTCAACGGCATCGCCCGGGCCCGAGCGCGTAGAAAATACGCGGCCGGCCGGTCGAGGTCTTTTCGTCGGATCGCATGGAGGGCGTCGCCAAACAAGACGTTCGAGAGTCGTTGTCATGACGACTTTTTTCCATTTGAGTGCATCCTGAATCGGCGACGAACAATTCAACTGCAAGACACGTCTGAGCCGGAGAATGACGGTTAGCCGGAGAATTACGGCCGGCGGATTACGGGCTTTCCCGTTTGCGCAGCAGGTACCAGAGTCCGAGCTTTTTCTGCAGGGGGATGCGATAGCGCCCCTCGTGGTAAACCGCGTCGTCCAAAACGATCGCCTGCCCGTTTGCCATCAACTTGACCGCTTCCAGGCCGGGGGGGCCCGCACCGTCACCTCGCCCCGCACCGGCTCCGAGTAGACGGTGAGATCCTGGTACCAGCCGGCTCGCCCCGGAAGGCGTTTGGGTTTGATGGCTCGTGCGACCGTCGTGATCAGGATCAGGCCGGACGATCGAAGCGGCTGGTCGTCGAGCGCACTGACGGCCACAGCCGCATGCCGCGCATCGACCAAAACCGTGACGTCCGACAGCTTAAACTCGCGGTCTCCGATCGCTCCCTGGACGACCTGCGTTTTCGGCGTATCGATCGTTTGAATCCCGGGGTCCCAGTTGCGGCGGAGCTCGCCGGTGTCCGACGTCACGGCCTGGGCCGTGGGTGACAGGAAACTCTCCTCCGGCTCGTGGAGGACGTGGGCCGATTCGGGCGGCCTGCTCGGCTTGAGCCAGTCGAGCGCGGGCACCGCAGGAATCCCGATTGTGAAGCGGCTCTGTTCCATCAGGGTCCGTGCCGGCCGCACACGATTCGGGTCGAATCGGCGGCCCAAACATCTGTTCCCGCGACAAGTCCAGGCAATACTCCTTCTTCGCCGGCGCAACGTGCCCGTTGCGGTACAAGAGGGCGGCCGCCGGCATCGAGGCCATGAGGTCCGGGTCGTTGAACGCATCCCACACGCTGGTAATCCGATTCTGATCCGAAAGAGTCTGCTGACAATAGCCGTAGAGCATCAGGGCGTCCCAACCTTGCAAGGCCGCGATCGACGCCACATACATCGGCGCGAGAAACCGGTCGACGGTCGGCTGCAGGGAGGCCTCCACGTTCCATTCCGAAACTGTCAGCGGCTTTCCGGTGACCTGGTTGATGCCGATCATCGAGACGATGTTCGGCTTGTAGCGGGGGTCTGCCGTCAGAATTTCCGGCCCGTCGTACGCGTGCACGTCGATCACGTCGCCGGTGGTCAGCGAGGGGATCGACGAGAGCGGGTTATCGCCCCACATGTTTCCCGCGGCAACCAGTGCCCGCGATCCGGTGCCGCGGATGCTGCCGATCATCGTCGAGTAAAATGCGTGTTCCTGATCGTTCAAAAACATTTTGGCGGGCCCCGGCGACCAGGGGAAACGCATCTCGTTTTGGTTCAGCCCCGTCTTCTCGGCAAACAGCTTGAGCCGCTCGTTGAACAGCCGGGTCAATTCCGGACGCTTCCCCGAACGGGGCATCGCCAGAACGCCGTAATGATGCGTGATGTCGTTCTCGTTCGTGATCAGGACGAAGGCCACGGTCGGGTCATCCTTATAAGCCAGACCCGTGTACCGGTTGACGTGTGACAGGTACTTCTGCTGGAACTCGGCCATCAACTTTTGCAGCACGGGATCGTACTGGCAGAAGCCCTTCGCCTCGTGCTTACTTCGCTTGTCGTTGGCGAATTCGGGATAGGTGACGACGTCTCCCAGCTCGGTCGACCGGTCCCCGTCGCGAAACTGGCGGTAGGAGTGCATGTCGAGCCAGACGTAAATCCCATTCTCGCGAAGGCATTTGATCCAGTAGTCGATGCGGTTGATGCCCCGCTCGTCGAGCATCCGGGAGTTGTTGGAATGCTTGTTGATGACGGTCGGTTCGACCCAAGAAGTCGTGTCGTGATGATGCAGCCGCACCAGGTTGAAGCCGAGCATCGCCAGCGCCGCGCATGCTCGGTCGATTTGCGCATTCGGAGGAGAACAAGGCGTACGCCATCACGTCAATGCCCCAGAATCGCGCCGGCGTGCCGTCTTCAAACACCAGCCGGTCCCCCGCCGTCCGCAGGAATCCATGCGTCCCCGGCTGGTGGTTTAACGTGCTCAGATCGACCGGAGATTGCACAAACGGGAAGGCATTGGGCAGCCAGCCGCCGCCCGCCGGACCGTATTCTTCTTCCTCGGTCGGTTTGCGCTGGGTTCCCCGCGGAAAGGTGACGGCCAGCCGTATCTTGTCGACGCCGGGAGAAGTCGCCTCGCCGACAAAAAACGCGCGGATCCGGCCCTTGTTCTTGTTCTCGAAATAGACCTTTTTCACGCCCGGCGAAAAGACGGCCTTGATGTCGCGGCCCGACCCCAACGGCCAGGACCACCCCGTGTTGTCGGGAGAAAGGGTTGGGTCGGGGGTGCCTGACCGTTAAAGAGCGGCGACTTGAAGTCGAGCACGAACTCGAGCCCGCCCCCCATCACTCCGGCACGGGTGGCGGCGTGCTGCAACGTGAGGTCGTATTTGATGACCTCGGGTGAGCTCAGGTCGATCGTACCGGAGGCTTCGGCGGCGAGAGTGGGAATGCGAATGCTAAACGGGGCCAAGCCATTCTGCATCGGGCCGACTTCGGCGGTTGGATTGGCCCATTTCCAGTTCGCTTCCCAAAACTTGAATTCCGCGGTGATCAGCGGGACATGGTGGAAAAGCAGGGAGAATGTGCCGTCGGGTTTCAATTCGACTTGAAACGGGCCTCTTTCCGGCGCTCCAATGCGCCCGCACAAAACCCACGCGCTTCGAGGCCTGACAGCAACACGGCCGCCGACACAAAAGCGATCGTGAGCTTGCACTCCATTCGCACGATAATCTCCTCTCAGGCAACGATCGCGGTGCCCGCAAGCTGCGCGGTCGAGTATAGCGGCGGCCTGCGCCCGGCCAACTCATCGCGCAGTGGGACGAGCCGCCGGCTCGTTGCACGTCGACTTGAATCCTGTGGGCCGGCGCTCATCACACGTGTCCCGTCGCGCGAAGGCGGTTCGTCAGATCGCGCACATAGCCGATGGTTCGCGCCTCCGTGCAAAAAGTCAGCGCACAACTCGCGGCCGCTGCTGCCGAGCCGACTCGCCGTTTCGGGATCGTTCCAAAGTTTTTCGATTGCCATCGCGAGCGCGGCCGGATCGCCCGGCGGCAACCGTGAGCCCGTTGTGCCCGGGAATCAGGTAATCGGAGATTGCTCGGGAGTCGGTCGCGACGATGGCTCGCGAACAAAACATCGCCGTGACCATCGTGACGTGTCCGCAGGGAACCTGCGAGTGCAAGAGCGGCAGGACCATGAAGCGTGATCGGCGAATGACCGCCTCGGCTTCGGGACGCGGGATATCCAGAGCGCACGGTCACATTCGGGGGGACCTTCAGGTCCCGGAGATTGGCAGCGGTCGCGACGAGGATCAGACGGATCTGCGGCAGCCTTCGCATCGCTTCCAGAAGAGTGGCATAGTCGCGTGCCTGGCTGCCGACGGCACAGATGGCGTCCGAGTTCGATTCGCCGAGAGTCGAAGCGTCGGCCGCGGTCGCTCCTTCCGGCTCGCGGACGCCCCAGTGGATCATTTCAAACCGGGCGACCGGAATCTGAAAGTATCTGGCATAAAGCGATCGCTCGAACTCGGAGAAGACAACGAACCCGTCGACCGAAGAAAACGCACGCCGCATGACGGATCTTCGCGGGATCCGCGGCAAGCGAGTGAAATTGAAAGCGAATGCGACGTGCGGGCAAGGACGGCGACGACGGCAGAAAAGTTCGGTCCAGCACGACACAAGGGGATGATGAGTGATCACGAGATCGAATCGGCCCGCGACCGCAGCCGCTGCGAGCTCGCGGCACGCTCGATAACGCGAGAGGCGCGGCCTGCGGATGACGCGCTCGACCGCATTGCGCGGCACGTTGGAAAAGAAGGTCCAATCGAGGGCCTCGGACGCCAACGCGTCGGCGACCCAGCGCCAGTTCGGCTCGATGGTTTCGGCACAGCAGCCGATGCGAAGGCGGCCGCTCATCCCGGATCCACTTGGCCGTAAAGCGTAGTCCACTCCGGAAACGGCCTCCCCAGCATTTCGGCCAGTTCGGCCGTCTGCTCGCGCTGAATGGGACGCAAGTATTCGATGGTCTCCCGCAGGCGGCTTTCGTCGCGGGGAACCGGTCGGGAGAGGGCTTGGATCGCCCGGTGGCGGAGAGTCGCGGGGAGGAAGCGTTTGGCCGCCTTCCACACGACGGTGCCGTGCAGATGGGAAAACACTTCCGAGCCGATGACCTTGGGCACCTTTTGCGGGGAGACATTGTGCCGCTCGTGCAGATTCGACGGAACGAACGCGTCATCCAGCCCCAGCCAACGATAGATCTTCGAGAGCGTCTCGGCCGGAGCGCGTGCTCAGTTCCTCCGTCGAGAGAACGAGGATCCGATCGTGTCCGAAGTGCGGAAGAAACTGCCGCAACTGCATCGCGTAAAAACTGACGTCGCGAATGATGTGGCGATCGCGGACGGCAGTCAGCATATCGCGGCCTTCGGCCGACCATTGCACTTCCCACCAATAGTGGCTGATGGACCGTTCGACGGGATCGCGCACCAGATAGAGAATTCGCGCCCCCGGGACAAACCGGGCGATTCGATCGGCGACGCCCTGGTAGAACGGAAACTTCGTGTAATCGGTCGATGACTCGCCGCGGTAGGCCGCATCACCCGCCTGGTCAAACAGACGACGGTACCATTCCTCGCCCTTGGACCAGTTCAGCCGGTCAACGAAAAAGGCCGGCTCTTTCCACGGCTCGCGGGTCATGAAAATCTGGGGATGCGCCGAGATAGTTGTGCAACGACGTGGTGCCGCACTTCATCGATCCGACGAGAAACAGGTTCGGCACGAGTCGCGTCGAGTCAGAATTCATTTGGATCTCAGGCGAGCAGGCGGTCGAGCGGTTCCTGGATGCCAAGCCGGATGAGTTCCTCGCGATCGCACCGGGGCTGCCAATCGAGGTCGCGACGCGCGCCGGAGCAGTCAAAGGTTGCCTGCTGGCTGCGGCAATCCCAGTCGCGAAAACTTGGCGTTCGATGTGCGTCCGGGTGATTCGTCATTTTCTTGGCAAGCCATTTCAGCCGATCGTTCAGATAGTGGCGCCAAATCGGCACGGCGAACACTTGAATTTCGATTCCCGCGTGGGATTCGATCTCTTGAATATACTGCCGGGCCGTGAGCATCGCCGGGCTGCTCAAATTGTAGATGCGCCCGTCGATTCCCGGCTTCTCCAATGCCGCCACCAAGGCGGAGACGACGTCCTGCACCAGCACGAGCGGCAAGGGATTCTCGCCGCGGCCCCACAGCTCGACCACGCCCAACCCGTTCCATTTCCCGACGCCCCAATGGCACGGGCTGCCGTCGCGCCCGATCACGATGGCAGGGCGCAGAACCACCAGTGGCAGCCGGTGTTCCCCGTGCATCCGCATCAGCAATTCTTCTCCGACGGCCTTGGCGCGGCTGTAAGAGTTGCGTTTTGCGATCTGCACATCCAAGGCCGTCCGGTCCGTGATCGTTCCCGCCGTTCGGCCCAAGTACAGCGAGTCGATTGTGCCCGTGTAAATCAGACGCTTGACCTGCATTTGCAGGCACAGCATGCCGATCTGGCGAGTCACTTCGACATCCTGCTCCTGATAGTCCTGCCAGCTCTTTGCAGCGGGCCGCGCAAATGGTAAACACGTTCGATGCCATCCAGCGCGCGTTTCAGGTCTTCGGTCCGTCGCAGATCACCGGGCACGATCTCCAGGAGTGGATTGCTAAGATCCAGGAGGACCGAAGCCGGGTTGCGGACCAGAACGCGCACCGCATGGCCGGCCCGCATGAGCTCCGCGACGAGCTCGCGCCCAATAAAGCCGCTGCCGCCCAGAACCAGCACGCGCGGCCTGCACGCAACACTTGGCGGCAACGCGAATCCCGATTGAACGCTTTGATGTGGCACTGCGCGGCGCCCAACCGGCCGATCTCTTCAGCCGCTTCCACGACCTCCGCGGCAAATCGGGGAGCAATGCGGCTGTCCGATCGATTGCCCCGGATCAAGTGATAAAATTCCGCGACGCCGGAGGCGATGCTCGAACCGTATGCGTTGCCGTGCTTGGAAAGCTTCAACTTCGAAAGGACGTGCCGACACACGTGCGTCCCTGCCTGGACCGCGAGCGAAACTCCGCGGCGCCGCAGCCGCACAAACCGATCAAACTCCATGGAATAGGGCGTCAGGCGATCCAGATTGTAGGTATTGTTCTCGAGATCGGCGGTCGCGCTCCCGAAGGTTCCGCGCGACGAATCGTGTGCTCGCTAACCCCCGGAACGAACGAGAAATTGAGCTCCGCGGCGGCGCCGCCGACCGACGTGCGCGCTTGCCATCGGCGGAAGAACGTCGCCCGCGTGGGCAGCACTTTATGGTTGGACGCGTCCACCGCCCATTGTTCGCAAGGACCGAGCAGGTCCAATACGTGTGCCACGGAGTGTACGCCGACTTCGAGCATGATGTTTGACGGGTCGCGAAGCATCCAGACGTCATACGGTCCGCGATTGACGAACGGAAGCTCTCGATTCCAAGTGATCGTTACGGAGTCGATCCGCCCCAGCCTGCCCGCTTTGACGTCCTCTCGCAGCCGCACATACGGTTCGGCGAAGAGGAAGTTGTGGCTGACGGCCAGCGCAACGCCCCTCTGCTCCGCCAGCTCGCAGAGCGCGACGGCTTTCTCCCACCGGACGTCCATCGGCTTCTCGATCAGCACGTTCACGTCGGCCTCGATCGCCTCGCGTGCGATATCGGCGTGCGTGTCCGGCGGCGTCAGAATGTGGAGGGCATCAAGCGTGGTCCTCTCTAGCATCTCGGGAAGCGATCCATAGACCCCGTCGATTCGCCACTCGCGCGCGAACGCTTCCGCGCGACTGCGGCTTTGGTCGGCGACGGCGACGAGTTGGACGCCCTCGATCGCCCGGAGCGCGCCGGCGTGGAAGTCGGCGATGTAACCCGTGCCCACGAGCCCAATGCGGAGCAGTTCTTTGACCGGGCGCGCGGTGACGAAAGGGACAGTCCGTGACGTCGTCCTTGCTGAAGCCGTCGTGCCGGCATCATTTTTTCGCGAGAGGGAGCTCACTTTGACGACTTTCCGCGCGGGTGCTTGTACTCGATGATCAGGTTCGGCGCCTTGCGTGCGCGACGCCACCAGAATTTAACCTGTCCGATCACCTGCGGGAACTTAGAGCCAAGGCAATGGCCTGCGTAAACCCACGCCATTGCCGGCGACAATCGCCGCCAGCGGTTCTTGAGGGAGATCCGATACGCGGCGATCAGGTAGATGAGCGGCATCGACAACAGGGCCCAGCCATGGGTCAGCATTCCGAGTGCAACGATCGACACCGGAACAAAGAGGCCCCAGAACCAGGCACTTCGCGTCTGACGCACGAAGTGGCGAAACGGTCCCCGGCCATGGATTGCCGAGACCTGGGCGAAGGCATATCCGGACCGAACCGCCCGCTTCCACCACTGGTTGAAACGCGTCATCGCCGCGTCATGCCAGGCCATCTGCTGATCGACACGGACAATCTTGCCCCCCACACCGCGCACCCGGAGGCAGAGATCGTCATCTTCGGCGGCGATGATTGTCGGATTGAATCCGCCGACCTTCTTGAAGTACGCGGCACGGATCATAAAGTTGCCGCCGCAAGTCGTAATCTCGCCGACCGGGCCGTTCCACTCGATCGCGCAGATCCTGTTGTAGATCGACCGCTCGGGAAATCGCTCGAGGAGAGCTCCGCACACGATTGCACGCTCGCTGCAGCTCTTGATCTCCGCGGTGGCGCGCGTGAGCCACTCGGGGCTCAGCTCGCAATCGCCATCAAGGAACTGGACGAACTCGACGTTCTCACCCACCCACTCGAGATGCGCGAACCCTTCGTTCCTCGCCCGCCCGGCGGTAAACGGACGGGACATGTCGAGCTCGATCACCTCGACGTTCATCGATCTGGCCAATTCAATGCTCTCATCCGAAGAGCCGGAATCGACATAAACGATCGTCGCACGTGACCCGGCGATCGCGTTCAGGCAGCAGCGCAGCCGCTCCCCCTCGTTGCGACCAATGACGACGACCCCAACCTCGTTGGCTGGCTTACGGCAAGGAGTAGATGGTGCCGGCATTGCGAATCACGTTCCAGTCATGCGGATTTTAACGGTCAAGCGGTATGAAAAGAATCGGTAATGTGGTCGCTCCCTCGTCCGACTTTGTCTGCTTTCGCACCGAAGCGACGGCATCGCCGATAGTTGCGGGCGGCCGCTGTTAAGGAATGCGGGTTGTTCCGCGGACGTCTAGCGATTCAGGTCGGAGTCTCCCCAGAATGCCGTTTCTTCCTCAAGCTTCCTAGATCACATGGTCTATGCTTGGCAGGATGAGTGCTCAGGGCGATCACTTCGAACGACTCGGAATTTCACGCCCGCATTTCCTTTGCAATTCGTGACTGGCGTGCTGAGAATGGAGATCAGAAGGATCGCGCCGAGGAACGGGAGTGCAACGACGAGAACCGGAGTGGGGCAAACGGCATCTCGCGACCTCGTGCAGCCAAAACGGGAGAGAAGAGCATGAAACGCATCTTGATTGCAGCACTGCTGACGTTTGCACTGGCCGCCGGGTCGAATGCGAATGCCAGCCAGTATTGCGGCGCGTGCAGCTACAGTTGTTGTCCGCCGCCGGCCTGTCAGCCGACCTGTTGTTACACGGCCTGCCGCGTGGAACGGCAGACCTGTTACCGCACCGTGTACGACACGATCTGCGAGCCGCAGCAGTACACGGTCAACCGGTCCGTCTACGAGACGGTCTTCGATCACCATCAGGAGACGTGTTACCGCACGGTGCTCTCGACGGCGTACCGCGACCAGCAGTACACGGTCTGCAAGCCGGTCTGCGAAACGAGCTGCCGGCAGGAAAACTACACCGTCATGCGGCCGGTGTTTGAGACGGCGTTTCAGGAATGCCACTACACGGTCCAGAAACCGATCTGGACGACCGAAGAGCGCGAGTGCCGCCGGCTCGTTTACCATCCTGTCGTCGAGACGGTCCAGCAGCCGTGTTGCCGCACCGTGATGGATCGCGTCGTCGAGACGGTCAACACCGAGCGGTGCTGCACGGTCATGCGGCCCGTCACGACCTACAACTCGGTGCAGCGCGACTGCGGCCAATGGACGACGCAAAGCTACTACCAGCCCGGTCCGGTCGTGCCGAAGTTCGTGTGCGATCCGTGCTGCGGCTGGCGGATGTGCATGGTGCAAGCCCCCGGCTTCAACTGCTGCCGCCGCGTCTGGTGTCCGCACGTCGTCTGCCAACAGATCCCGTGCACGACATACCATTGCGAGGTCGTGCGGCAGTGCGTGCCGGTGCAGGTCTGCCGGATGGTGCCGCGAAACGAAACCGTTCTGGTCCCGGTTCAAGTCTGCAAGACAGTGTGCCAGGAGGTCGTCGAGAAATATCCGGTGCGCCGCTGCAACTGGGTCTGCGAGCAGAGGACCCAGCGGGTTCCGTACCAGATTTGCCGGACGGTCTGCGAACAGCACACGCGGCAGGTTCCGGTGGTCACGTACCACACAGTGCAGGAAGTGCACACCTGCAAGGTTCCGTTCTGCGTGCCGACGCAGGTGCCCTACACGGTCGATCGCTGCGTTCCGCGCACGGTTTGCAAGACGATTCCCGTCACGTGCACGCAAATGGTCTCCAAGTGCGTGCCGCGGCAGGTCGCTTACGAAGTTTGCCACGTGGTCCCAGTGACCGTGTGCAATCAACCGGAATGCACGACCTGCTCGGGGAGTTGCGCCAACGGCGACTGCGGAAACTCGTCGCTGCCGCCGCAAGTGATCCCGTCGCAGCGCCCCGCGCCGCAGCCTCAGCAGCCGGGCGTCACGCCGACCTTCGGCACCGAGAAGCCCATCGGCCAGGCCCCGAGCGGCCCGCTGGAGACGATCAAACCAGTCAACCCGCCCCAAGCGCGAAGAACCGCCGTTGAACCAGGAAGAGGCCCCGAAATCGGACGCTCAGGGTCCGAAAGTCTGACTGCGACAAGCGGCAGATCATGAATCGAGACAACTTTGAACGCGCCGGGCCATTCGCCGGGCGCGTTTTTTTGTCATCGCGATTTGTCCGGTCCCGAAACGTCATCACGTCGGTCTGACGACCAGATAACGCCCGCCGCGGTGGCTCTCGCCGGAGAACTGCCGCGCGGCCATTCCGCTCATTTGCGGGTCTCAGAACGGCTGTTTCCCTCGCAAAGAAACAAGAGAGCAAAGCTGGTCGCGACGCGTTTGTCCGATTCGAGTCCTCCCCAGGCCTCCCAACTGCCGTCGCGAACGGATTGCCCCTCGACAAGGTAAGCGGCCCCTTCGCGGTACCAGTCATGCGCGCCGAATCGCGCCCGGCCCGATAGACGTCCCGCTCGGCTCATCTCGAATAGATAATACAGCACCCACTGCGAGCGCTGTCCGGGATTGATGCCGATGATGAAATAGCGGCTCATCCATTTGATTCCGCGTTGCAGCGCACGGTCGCGGCCCGATTTTTTCTCGTCCCCGTCGCCCGGCGTAATTTGTCCGTCGGGGGGCCGACCCGCGGCCAGTATCTGGTCGCAAAGGGCCAGCGACGCGATGGCGCCGCAGGTCATGCTCCCCGTGCTCGAGTTGCCGTTGCGGTACCCCCAGCCACCATCCTTGTTTTGAAAGTGCACAAAGTGGTCGGAGCTGCGTTCCCAGGTCTCTCGCTTAATGGGAATGCCCGCGGCGGCAGCAGCGTGGAGGCCGAAGAGCGCAAACTGCGTATTGCTGTTGTCGCCCTCGCCGGCCTTGTCGCGCTGGCCGTAGTTCCACATGCCGGCATGGCTTCCGCTTCTGATTTGATCCTTTTCGAGCGATCGGACCAGGGCCGTTATCCGACCGCGGTCGCGATCTCCCGTGTTTGCGGCAACCAGCGCGGCGATTTCGAGTGAGTTCTCGTAGGTCGAAAAATACGATGCCGTGGCGGGCGCATTTCGGAGGAAATCGAGGCTCTTTGTGATGACGGGGGCATCTGGTTTCTCTCCCGCACCCAACAGAGCCAAAACGGCCAGCGACGTTGCTCCGATCGAATAGCTCGGCGAATTCCCGGTCTCCGGCGGGCGTGCGCCCGGCGCAAAGTTGAGTGGCCCGTCGTTCGTGGCCTGGCCGACGACGAAGGAACCGTCTGGATTTTGTGCCCCGGCAAGGGAAGACCGGCCTCGCGAGATGGCCGCTTTGAGTTGTTGTGCGAAGGGATCGGTAACCGGTGGAACGCCGGCAGTGGCCGTTGTGGCTCGTTTTTCGCCCTTGGCGGAGCCTGCCGACTGCTTCGTGGTCGGGCCCTTTTTGTTGCTCGACGCGGTGTCTGCCGCGCCTCGATCTGCAACTTGGACGGCAGAAGGTGCCGCGATGCCCTGGCCCGCGTGGCGACCGAGTCCCGGCAGGGCGACGCACGCCAACACGACCACGGCTGCCGCGACCGCCCAGGGCGTGCGCCGCCAGCGGCGGACGCGAGCGTCCATGATGCGTCGCATGCGGTCGCCAAGGGGGTGCAGGCGGCCGGCCATGTGGCAGGCCAGCAGGTCGGCGTGGCGCGCCGTCGAGTCGCGGGCCACGCGAAGCAGGATATCGCAATACTCGCTTTCGGTGGCGACGCCGGAAAGGAGAATCGCGTCATCGCAGCAATCTTCCCGCACGCGGCGAAGACTCCGATTGACGAGCCAGATAACCGGGTGGAACCACCAGACCGCGCACATCAGCACCTGCGCCCAAGCCAGCCAGGCGTCCCCCCGGCGCAGGTGGGTCAGTTCATGGACGAGAACGGCATCCAGCTCCCGGGGCGGAAGGCCATCGGCCGATTCGGGCAGCACAACCGTCGGCCGAAGAGCACCGGCTGCCAGCGGACTGGCGACATCCGGCGAAAGCAGGACTCGCGCCGTGCGTCGCATTCCGAGCCGAACATGGATTCGCCCAAGCGATTCGGCGATCGGCCCCGACGAAATGCTGCGGGAACGTGAGATGATCCGCCGCACCGAACGGAATTGCACCGCGACCCAGACGAAGACGACCGCCGTGCCGAGCAAGTGCAGGCCCAACAGGAGGCTCTTCCACGTGAGCGAAGGGCTGTCGACGCTTAGCGACGACGGCCCGGACACCGCCGTCACCGTGCGAGCCGCCGATTGGCCGCTCCGCCTCTCGGAGCCGGTGTTTGCCGCGAATTCGATCGGATCGTGATGCGCCCCTCCGGAGGAAGGAGTCTGCAACGCGATTTCTGTCGGCGGCTCGTGTCGCTGTCTGAACTCGGATGGTGAGAGCGCGGTTGCACTGGTCTCTTCCGTCTTTGCGTTTGCGACCGCATTTGCAGCCGCGGGCGCCGTCGCCGCGTGCCGCTCGGCGACGGCGATATGACTGAAGAGGCCCGTCGGGGCGGACCAGAGGGGCGGCACTGCGAACTTGAGGAGCGCGATGACCAGCAGCCAATACCGCACCGACGACGGCCAGCGGCGTCCCCAGGCGACGAGGGCCAACAAGACGCAGCCGATGAGGGCCGACTGCCAGGCTACGTGCATCACGGAGAACCACCAAACCTCGGCGATTCGATTGATCCCGTCGACCAGGCCGTTCATGTCCGTTTCCCCTTCTTGTTCTTGCGCATGGCAGCCAAGCCCGTCAAAGTGGAATCCGGCGACGTCGACCGAAGCTCGTCGAGGAGCCGCTGCAAGCGGTCGAGCTCCTCGGTGCTGGGGGGCCGCGTCTCGAACAGGGACGAGACGACGGCCAAGGCGTCGCCGCCGAAGACGCGCTCGAGGAGGTCGCCGACGAGCCGGCGGCGGGTGCGCTGCGGCCGGCCGGCCGCGCGGAACAAAAACGCCTTGCCCACCGGTCCCTTCCGCCGCGCAACGAGCCCTTTTTCCTGCAGGCGGGCCAGAAGCGTGGAGACGGCGCTGTGTGTCAGCGGGCGATAAGCGGCCATCGCCTCGCGGACGTCGCGGGCGGTCGCCTCGCCTTTCCGCCACAGGCAGGCGAGCACTTCCAGCTCCGCATCGGGCAGCGTCTCTTCGGTCGTCATTCCGTTCTCCCTGCGGTCGTTCCGACCGATCGCCGTTGTTCTGCGCCAGTATATCTACTCCAGTAGAGATTTCAAGCACAATCTCTACGTTTGTAGATTTTGTTCGGGCGCGGCGGCGGTTGCGCCGGGCGCCCCGGCTGGATACGATGGTCGAACAATCGAACCACAAACCACGTTCACTCCAAGCGTGCGGCCGTGCCGTTGGTTTTTAAGGACTCTCTGTTCGACGCCCACTGGCTGCGGACCGCCGGGCACAGCAGCAGCGGGGGCGCCGACATTGGCGAATGCTTCGCCGCGGCGCGCAACATCCGCGAGCCGGACGCCGAAAGTTGGTTTCACGCGTGGTCGGAGTTGGCCGCCGGCGTGTTGGCCGAGGCGGATAAGAGCCGCACTCAGGCACGCCGCACCAGCGCGCTGGTCGCCTATTTGCGGGCGTCGAACTATTTCCGGGCCGCTTACACGTTTCTGATCGGCGCGCCGGTCGATCCGCGTGTCATCGACACCTACCGGCGCCAGCGGGCCGCGTTTGAGAGTGCGGCCGACCTCATGAAACCGTCCGCCGAGCGGATCGCCATTCCGTACGGCGGTCGGACGTTGCACGGCTACCTCTTCCGCGCGGCGGACGATAACAAACCCCGGCCGACCCTGATCATCACGGGCGGCTACGACAGCACGGCGGAGGAGCTTTATTTCTTCAGCGGAGCGGCAGCCGTCGCGCGTGGCTACACGTGCATCGTCTTCGACGGACCGGGCCAGGGCGCGGCAATCATCGAGGACGGGATGGTGTTTCGCCCGGATTGGGAAGCCGTCATCGGCCCCGTGGTCGATTTCGCCCTGGCTCGGCCGGAAGTGGCGCCGTTGCGCATTGCTCTCTTGGGGATCAGTTTCGGCGGCTATCTGGCCCCGCGTGCCGCAACCGGGGAGCCGCGCCTGGCTGCCTGCATCGCCGATCCGGGCGAGTTTTCCCTCTTCGACGAAATCAAGAGCCGCCTGCCGGCCCTCATCGCGCGGGAACTTCCACAGGGAAACCGGCTGGTGCTGTCCTTGCTGAACTTCATTCTCCGCCGGCGAATGCGCCACACGACCGCCGGCTGGGGTCTGCGCCGCGGCTTATGGGTGCACGGCGTCGACAGCCCGCTGGCTTATGTCCGACTCACGCAGGATTACAGCCTGGAAGGCCGCGTCGAGCAGATCCGCTGCGCCACCCTGATCTGCTGTGCCGAAAAGGATGAGATCGGCGTCACCGCGGAAAGCTCTATGATTCACTTACCTGCGAAAAGGCCTTCCTCGTCTTCACGGCCAGGGAAGGGGCGGGCGCCCACTGCGAGGCCGGGCGCGATCCCTGTTCAATCAACGCGCTTTTGACTGGCTGGACTCGGTGTTCGCAAAGTAGCCCGCGCAACGCCGTCGGCGGGCGCAGGCCTGTCGGCAACATCGGACGGGACGGCTCTCGCCCGCGGATGTGAGATTCCAGCTTTTCCCAGCGGGGCGAGAGAGCGAGCATGGCCACGGCCGTCGTGGGCGCGATCTTCCGGAGGCCGAAGTGCAATTACTCGACGCGGGGCATTTCGCGCTGGAGACGCACGCCGCCGAGATCGGCCAGGCGATGCGCGCCTTTCTCGAGCGCACGGCTTCTGCGGACACGAAAATGAACCGACATGACGGCGATCCGAGTCCTGCAGACGTCGAACAATCTTCCGGAAATCCCGGGACGAAAATCGGACCCCGAGCACCCGGTGCCGCCCACACCGTTTCGACCTGCAAACGAACGCCCTTTTGCAGAAGGAACTCTCCAACTGCGCGTCGGCTCTTCGACGTATCGGGTTGCAGGGTCGTGAAGAAGGGGCGATCATAGACTAAGGCTCGGTGAGGGGCCCTTTCCCGGCCCATATCTCGCTCTCCCCAACGTCAGCAGGAGTTTCGTGTCGTGCGAATAGCGGGGTCGATCGTGGGAATCTTGGCGGCGGCCGTCATTATTTCGACGGTCGTCTGGTTTGAACGATACTCTCCTTGGGCAGAGAAATACCCCGACCCGCGAATATCCCGAGTCGGGCTCAGCGAACCGGTCTCGCTCCGAAAAAAGGTGGAAGCGAACTCGAAAGACCAGCCCATCGATCAAGAGAAACCGGCTGCTGGACCTCAATCTGGGCGTCCGCCGATCGCCGACAAACCCCCCTTCCCGAAGGCCGTCGTCACCGAACGGACTTACAATTTCGGCACTGTGGAAGTCGGCGAGGAGCGGAAGCACGCGTTCCGGATTGAAAACAAGGGCGAAGGGCGGCTGTTATTCACGTCGAGTTTGTACGACCACGGCAGTCCGCCCAAGCAGCGCGAGATTCCGCCTGGCGGATTCGCCGACATTGACGTGAGCTTCCGGCTCACTGAGCCGACTCCGCTGTTCGCAAAGAGAGCGACCATCTGGACGAATGATCCAAAATTGCCCGATATCCAATTCGAGATCGACGCTCGACCCGTCGCACAGGTCCGGGTCGAACCCAGTGATGAATGGAAAGTCCCTGCGATCACAGGCAATCAGGACGGAAAGTTCACGGGCAAGATTGGATCGGATCTCGAGGGCAGCTTCCGAATTGTTTCCATCGAATCGACGAGTAAATTCGTCAAGGCCGACTATCGGCCGTTGAATGCAAACGAGCTGCGCCAGGAACGGATGCAAAGCGGCTATGCTTTGAACGTGACCGTGAACAAAGATATTCCGGAGGGAATGTTTCAATCCGAGCTTAAGATCCACACAACGTTGAAGAAGGGCGAGACGATCAACATCCGATTGACGGCCCTCCAACTGCGGTGATAGGCCCCGGGTGGGTGATAGGCCCCGGGTGATAGACCCTGTGGGCCAGGTTCGCCCGTCGAGTCGCGGTTCGACCAGGCTCACCCAGGTCCGGCCGGCCACGGCCAGTTTCTTAAGCGGTCGACGGCCGATTTCACGGCGACCGCGGATCCGTCGCGCGATCGTCGTCTCTTATCCGTGTTATCGGCGTCATCCGTGGTCAGAAACTCTGGTATGACGCCGGCGGGAGCTCTGCGCCCTTGTTGGAATCGCCTTCGAGGAATGACATCGTGTAAACGGACAACGCCGTCCTGAAGGAATTGATGACCGACCGTCGGGCTGCCGCTCATCTCGAACGCAGCCGGGCCGCGCGGATCGAACAACTCCGCGCGGGGCAAGCTCACGCACGATGTCCCCGCTCCGCACGGCGGCTCCCCGCGAGGCGTCTTTCGGTCCTTTTGCGGATCGCTTCCAGCGACGCCATGCACTGGCCTCGCGACCGGATACTGCGCGACGACGTCGGCTCGCTGCCGGCTCACTCGAGCGCCTCCAAGAGGCCGTGTCGTTGCCCCGCGGCGTGAAATCGCCGGGCAAAAAGCGCATCGCGACGCGACGCAAACGCGACACCGGTACTCGTCGATGCGGGCCCGCTCTGCCGGCTGCGCTCTCTCAATAGCTCTGCGATAATCGTCGCCCACAGTCTTCCGGCGAAGAGTGCCGATAGGGCGACGAACGCAAACCAGACCCATCCGATCGCTGCCACGTTGACCTCCCTGCCGAACGAATGACCTGCGCTGATGAGAACGGCCAAGGGGACTTCGGTTCCCATCTGGCGAGTCCGCAACGAATCGGAGTTTGTTTTTCTATCAAGGTTCCCACGCCGCCGAATCGTTCATCCCAGTTGCTCGCTCCATTTGCTGCATCTCTCGTGCCGGGCTTTGTGTGGACGGTCCGATTCAAACGACAGAGCCCAGGGCGATCATACAATCTGCCTAGTCGGTGCATTCAGCAGGGCACAAATCCCGCCGCCGGCAATACGACGACGGATTTTTGATTGTCGGCCAACGACTTGTACCGAAAACTTCGACGGCAATTTCATCGTGCGCGAAGATTGAATGCATGACTGCATCTCTGGCGCAAAAAGACCACGGGTGGAAAAGGCTGGAAAAGGGGACGCAGCTCGAATGGCACTTAAACTTTTGCAAGTGATTCTTGCAGCACGGCTTTTGTAGTTGGCTCGTGGCTTGCGAAGGTACTTGTAGGGTTTGTGCCGGCGCTTGAGGAGTCGAGGTTCGTATCGGTCCGGGCGGTTCCCAACAGCGTGGGTTGCGATCGCGGCCACCAGGGCGTCGCACCAAGCGTCCAGCGACGCGATTGAGCAGAGCGTCGGCAGGAAACGCGCCGAACGTCTGGAGTGCCCCTTTGAAGCTCACTTGCCACGGACAAGCACCCGACGCAATTCCAGCCAACGCCATCGCCCGCCGAATCAGGTTGTGGCCGACGAGGTGCAGGCAATCAAAGGGGACGCGGCAGTTGCGTCCCCTTTGATTGCCTCCCTGCGCTTCAATTGCGATGAGCGACCCATTCATCGTCAAGCTCCGCCTTTCCACGACGTTGCCGAAGCATTGCCTGGTCCCCGCGGACGCCTGTTTCATCCCTTGTCAATGAGTACCGCCGCGCCGTCGGCGATCGCCGATTCGACGTCCGGCCGCCCCAACGTCCGGCGGGATTAACCCGCCGGCTCGGTGATGGCGTTTGACGGTGATGGCGTTTGACGGGGCACCCGTATTGGAATGGGGGTGGCACCGATTGGTGAGTGGTGAGTGGCGAGTGGCGAGTGGCGAGTGGCGAGTGGCGAGTGGCGAGTGGCGAGGACAGGCAAGGGGGCTTACGTCTCCCCTCCGACCCCGTCGTTCGCTCACCGACCCGCGATCCCTCCGCCCGTCAGTTCTTCGTGACCGGCTCGCCCTTCGCTGCCGCTGGTTTTTTTGTCTGCGGCTGCTTCTCGTGGCGCGCGGGGCCCCTCTGAATCGCGGCGGCGGCGGCCGCCGAAGGGGCCGGCGAAGGGGCTGCGGCCGGGGCTGTCGGACGTGGAGCCCAAGAAAACGAAGCACATTTCGTTGGTCGTCTGCTCGCCGAGCGTCACGATCCGCGGCGGACTGTTCGGATTGTTGGGATTGCCCTCGCTGTTGTCGTAGACCGCCTCCACCGCCAAAACGGTGCCGACCTTCAACGGCATCGGCTCTTTGAGGAAATAGGTCTCCTGCCAGTTGTAGTCCCAGGCGCCGATCTCGAGGAGGGTTTGCTTTTTGCCTTTCGGCGGCGTCAGCGTGACTTTGATCTTTCGGCCAAGCAGGTGCATGTGGGGCATGATCGAATGCAGGACGCAATCGTATTTCACCGACGTCGTGCCGGTCACCTTGAAATGGGCGTCGTTCGGCGGGATGGCAAAGAACCGGCCGGCGATCATGCCCGTCTTGTAAGCTTTCATCCCTTTGCTATTCTTGGCGAAATACAGGCCGATCTTGAGGCGGTCCCGTTCGACGCGGCCGTCGCGATGATAATGGACCTGGACCACGACGTCGGCCTTCTTCGGCAGCCGAAAACCGTAGCCCTCCGGCATCAGTTGCGGGACCTGGCCGGGAGCCCAGCCGCCCAGTCCGCCGCGCGGCGCGAAGCCGACGCCCATTGCAAACGAATACCCCGGTCCGCGGTCGTGATCGGTCGGTTTCTTGGTTCTCTTTTCTCGCGCTTGGGCTGCGCGCTCGAGGTACACGCCCCTCGCCATCCGTGTCGATGAAGTTCAACGTGTGATGCACGGCCCGTGGATTGCCGGGCTTCACTTCGTAAGCGACGACGAACTTGTCTTCGGGCAGGTCGGTCGGAAGCACGAAGCAGCGGAAGATGTCGCGACCGCCCGGACCGACGACGAAATCCTCGTTGGTCGAAAGGACCAGGTCGGGCGTTCCCAGCCGCCAGCCGGTGACGAACTCTCGCGGCGGCGGAGCGTCGGCCGGGTTTCCCTCAGGCGTTCCGCCGTCGACCCAGGCGGCCAGCGTGGCGATTTCCTTCTCGGTCATGCGGCGATCGTGGCGGAAGGGGAGGCCCGCGGTGATCTTCCAAGGCGGCATCTGATGAGACGTCGTGTACTCCTTGATGTCGTCGGCCCAGTTGACCGACTGCCTGAACGTCATGAGAGAGAAGGGCCCCACTTGGCCGGGCCGATGGCACTCCTGACAGCGGCTCTGCAGGATCGGCGCAACGTCGCGGTAATAGGTGACGGCCCCGTCCCGCTCGATTTTTCGCTCGACGCCGATCGGGCAGCCGATGGCCGCGGCGATGGGCTGGCTGACCGCCTTGCCGGCCACGATTTCGTCCAACGCCTTCTCCAGGTCGTGGCTTTTGATCTGCAGGTTCTTCTTGAGGCGGGCAGCATACGCGTCGTCAATCCGGCCGCAATAGCGGAGCACGAAGTTGTGATCGAGCACGAACGCCTCGGGCGTCTTTTCGGCTTTGAAGGCAGCAACCGCCGCTCCCTGGCCGTCATGAAACACGGGAAAACCGAGTTTGAACTCCTGCGCCTGCCGGGCGACCGATTCGGCCGTCTCACCTTCGCTCGCGCAGACCCCGATGAAGGCGACGCCGTGCGCGGCGTATCGTTTCGCCATTTCGGCCAGCACGGGCGAATAGGATGTGGAGATCGGGCATTCAAACGACACGAAGACGACGACGGTCGCTTTGGTGCCGGCCAGGTCGTAAAGCGCGACCTTTTTCCCCGCGCGATCGGCCAACGTGACGTCGGCGCTCTTCTGTCCGAGCTTCGCCGCGGCGACGTCTGTCGCCCAAGCGGGTCCGCTCAGCAGGCCGTAAACCAAAGCGGCCACACAGACGAACGAGATCGATCGCATACGGTTCTCCACGAGCGGACAGTCGCACGCACGAACGGGGCCAGTCACGAACGACTCCGGCGACGTCACGGTTCGGCGGCCGGACGGGCCTCTTTCAGGTTACCGCAAAACGGGCGGTCAGGTTTCATTTCTACGGGTCCAGGATGGTCTTTTCCAGTCGAATCGCCGAACATCCCGGCGGATCCCACATTTCGTGACGCCTTTATCACCACAGAAGGGGATACGAACGGAACGGAGTCTTGGGAAAAAAGGGCTGGATGGGAAGGATCGGTGGTGGGTGAGGCGGTTCAAGTTGTTCGACACGAGTGCGCCGATTTGGAGGTTTTTTGGTCTTCAGGTTTCCCTTTTTTATAGCCCCAAAAAACCCCAAATAAATGTTCGAAAATCGAGCGCTTTGTAACGTTTCCGGGCGCTTGGTGCGTGCTCGGCCCCGGCCTGGGGCCTCGCCCGCTAATCGGCCATTTTGTCACTCTGAGCGGGTCGCAGCCGTTCCTCAATCCAGGCCCGGAACAGGCTGCTGCCCATGCGGTGGACCTGTTTCAACAGCGTTTTGAGCTGGCCCCGGTCGAGCTCCCGCTCGAAGGCCCGGAGCAGGGCGGCCGATTGGGCGTCGTCCAAGATTGCCGTCAACGCGGGAATGAGTTCCTCTAAAATGCCCCACGTCCGTTGCCGGGCCGCGTCGGAACAGACGGGGACCAAACCGATAAACGAGCCGGCGAAGAGTTCGTCCACGTAACGGACGGCTTCATCAATGCTCTGTTCCTTCGGCCGATTCGGCTCTCGCCAGTCGTAGGGGGGAGACCATTCGAGCACGGGTCGCAAGAGGTCGATGTGGGTCAGCACGCCGAGCATGGGGGGCGGTTTGAGTCTCGGCTGCGATTGGTACCACGCTTCCAGCTCGCGGATCGTGCGGCGGTCGGCTTCGCGGGCCGGCGAATGGGCGTCCATCAGGACGAGAACGGCATTCGATTCCTGCAGGGCCGTGCGGATTTGCTTCAATTGGTCGGCGCTGGCTCCCGCTTCTCCGTATCCGGGAGTATCGAGGAGCGTGACGGAAACCGGCGGTTCGCCGACTCGCACCTCGTAGCGCTCGACGTTCCGCGTTTCGGGGAGAATGTCCACGGCGGCCTGGTGCACCCCGGTCAAGGCGTTGATCAGGCTCGACTTGCCCGAGCTGACCTGTCCGACAAGGGCGACGGTCACGGGTTGGACGGTGGCCGTGTTCAGCGGCGTTTCACCCGCGGCCGGAGCTTGCGGTTTTGCGGCCTCCGCCGGGAACGCGCGACGGTACGCATCGGCCCCGCCACGCAGCCGGCCGCTGTTCATCTCGATCAGATAGAATCCCATCTGCCGCATGAAGCGGAGATAAATGACGGCCAACAGCTCCGTTTGCAGTTCCGTCGTTACGGGATCGGCGGTCAATCTCGAGGACCAATACCGGGCGATGTTCACGGGGTTCATCAGCATCGAGGCGGCCCAGGTCGCATTTTGAAAGCGACGAATCCAGGTGGGGGCCGACTGCAACAGTAGCCACTGCCTGATCGACAGCAGTCGGCTTCCCGGGACCGAGTTTAAGAGCCACTGTTCCGTGTCATCCACCGCAAGGCGCACGGCCGCCAGCACTTCGGGAACGGTCAGCGACGTGAACGGATCGCTGGCCCCCGGGTGATAATGACCGGCCAACGCAACGGCCAGCGCTTGGACTTGGGTCTGATAGAACTGCGGGTCGGTGAGCTGGGCCGGAGTGAATTGGTCGACTTTTTGCTGAAACGCGCGGACGATCTGGGCGGCCTGCCGGTCGCGTGGCGTCCAATGGGAGGGAATGGCCACGGCATGCTGCTCGGGCGTCGCGTGGGCCGCCTTCCACAGTTTGGCAACACCCCAAGCCAACACCCAGCACGCCGGTCCCAACCACCAAACCCTTCGCAGAAGCCCGGTCGCCCACAGCGAGTAGCCGGCCAGGACGGCGTAAACCAGCACCGGCAGAAAGACGAGTGCGCCGAGGACGAGGGACCGTCGGGAAATCACGGCTGAGGCTCCCGACGGGTGATGCGCCAGAGCTCGACTCCCTTTTGCAATTGCTGACGATAGACGACGCGAAGTTCGTTGGCCGACGGGATGTGCCCCTGTCGGATCTGCAGAAAATACCAGTACCACACCCAGCCGGACGCGTACATGAACGCAAAAGCCGCCGCCGCATTGGCGGCGATTCCGACCCAGGGGATGAATTTCAACAGCTCGCGAGCCCCATCCGCAGGGCGATCCGTCCGCCGATGGCGACGCTGACCTGTGCGATGGTCGCTGCGTCCAGGCGCTGATCGTTGGCCTTCGCCAGGCGGTGGATCAGATGCGATTGAATGGCCATCACAACCGGCAAGTCAATCCAGGGAATGGGGACGGCGGCCGCCGACGCGGCCAACACGCTGTGGGCCAAAATGATGGGCGCCGAGCGGTGCTGGTGCATTTCGCTCAGCAGTTCGTGCAGGGCGTCCATCTGCAGCAACGTCTGCCGATAGGCGGTCGGCAGGTGATCGAGAATCGCCTGCTTCAGCCGCTCGCCGCCAAAGTCGGGTGCGGCAAATCCCTCGCTCGCCGGCGTCAGGTCCAGGGGAACGGCCCGGTCGAACAGCCCGTCGAACCGCGCAGTAATGCGCCTGCAAGCACCGCAGAAGATCCTCCGGAAGCGTGGCAGGGAGCGGCCGCGGGCTGGAATCGAAGGGATCCGGATCGGGCTGTTGTTGGCCCGGATAAGCGTCGTGCAGGCAGGTCACGGCAAGCAGCACGGGGCGCTGCGGGTTGGCTTGCCGGATCATCCGCAATGGCCCGACGATTTCCTCCGCGGCCTGATCGGTGGCGCGGACGGTCGCGATCACCAGGTGGGCTCGCTCGTCGAACGCCGCCAAGTCGGCCGTCGCATCATAGCCGGCCTCGCCCAGGCCGCGCGTGTCGAGAAACCGGACAATCGGCACTTCCTCGTCGGGGAAACTGAAGAGACGCGAGTATCGCGTCTCGGGTCGAAAACCCATCCCGATCACGGCATCCGGAGGCGCCGGTGAGGTAGCGGACGATCGACGTCTTCCCGCCGCCGGTCTTCCCCAACAGCCACAAGCACGGAATGGGCGCATGGGCCAGCAGTTCGGCCCGCCGGCGCAGAAACTCGTCTCGGCTGGCCGCGCTTTGATAGAACAGCGTCAACGGATTCCACATTGATACAACTCATCGACCGCCAGGTCGAGCTCGGCCCTCGAGTGGATTGTTGCTTTCGGCTTCGCACTCCGCGCGTTGCTTCGCCAAATTAACGATTCGCCGTGGAAGGCTCGAGGAGAGATCGATCGCCTGAAAGTGCGGAATTACGGCGTTCTCAATGAAGCGGCGGGCATATGAAAAATAGCCTCCTCGGAAGCGTGAGCTGCGCGCCTGCACCTGCGCGTCAAAAGTGCGGGAATTGAGAATGGCCAGCAACAGCCAGAGGCGGTCTTCGTCCGCGACATCCGGAACGACTCCATACACGCCGGCATTGCCCCCACCGACGAACGTGTAGGTCCCCGGAAGATCCAACGCGAACGATGCTCTCGAGGCCAGCACTTGGGTCACGATCTTGGGCGCCGCGAAGCGGTCGATGGTCCGCGGACACCAATGCGCGTACCAGGCCGGATAAGCCATCGATGCGCTTCCCCGTTCTTTTAACTCGCGCCGATGCTTACAGAGATACCGGTACGCCCCGGGATGGCGTGCCGCGATCTCCTCCTCGGCGATCAATTCGGTTCTTCCGTCAACGACCCGATACGGGTAAAGGACGTAGTGATTGGAGAACCGCAGGGCAAACCGGCGGACGTCGGGGCCTTTCAAGACCGGGCGGAAAATCCCCGGATCAAAATCGACGGAATCCCTGCCGAGCCGAATGCTGTCGCCGTCGCGCTCCCCGATCAGCAGGCGGTCGGCCCCCGTGATCAATCCTTGACAAATCGACTGACACGCGGCCTTCAGCGGCATCCCATTGGCAGCAGCCATCGGCGCCCCGGCCCGCGCGCTCCATGGTGCCCCGCCGAAGCGTTCGGAAGGCAACACGGCGGTCTCTCTGGCAATGGGGCGCTCCAAGAAGCCGCGTGACACAGTGATGTTGTCCGATGCACGACGGCCGAGAAATACGAGGCAGCAATAGGTGCTCGTGCCGGAGAAGACGCGCTCGGACTCGAAATCGACAAGCTGCTGCACGAGCCGGTTGCGCACGGCGAACCCGCGGAATGCCGCGCCATAATCGGCCGTCAGGAACTTGTTCGGGACAATCATTCCCAAGAGGCCGTTTTGCCGCAGCAAGGTCGCGCGCGCGCTCCAGGAAGGGAATGTAAAGGTCGAATTTGCCGCCGGCCGATTCGAACTTTTGGCCGAGGTACTCGACGAGCGCCTCGTCCAGGTTCTGAATTCGGACGTAGGGCGGATTTCCCACCACGCAGTCGAAGCCCGCGGTGCCTGGGATCCAGTCGTTCCTGGGTCTCATTTGCCGTTGGCCTGAGTCCACGAACGTGTAATAGGCGTCGGGAAATTCAATCTCCCAATGGAAGAACCTTAAGTCCCGCCGCTGCCCGAGCTGGCCGGCTTGCTCGGCCATGAGTCGTCCGCCGCCCATCTCCACGCTTTGCAGGAAGCTGTTGCGGCTGGAAAGATCCCATTTCGGATTTTTCCAGCCGTGCGACAGCACGTCCGGCGCAGTCGGGAAATCCGAAGTGCTTCGCGACCAGCAAATCGAGCAGGACTTCGTAGCCGGACAGATCCTCTCGGGCCTGGACGTGTTCGTCGGCCGATTGCTGAACTTCCGCCGAGTTCAGGTCAACCCTGTTGTTGATGGAGGAAATGCGCCGCAGCGCCCGTAGAAATGGGTCGAAACTGACGCGGTGCAGCGAGTCGCAAAGGAGCTGTCGCAGGTCGTCGAACGTTGCCCCAACCAGGGCATTTCCGCGGCGCAGATGGTGGTCGAGAAAGCAAAAGGGCGCGCCGGGAACGAAAGCGTCGAGCCACAGGCTGGCCTTTGCCAGCTCGACGGCCATCGGGTCGAGATCGACACCGTAGATGCATTGTTTGAGGACGCGCCGTTTCAACAGAGGACGATCGCTCAACGTGGCCGGATCGGCGGTGATTGCCTGTGCGGCGAGCGACTGCAGGACGCCTTGCCGCGTACGCTCGAGGGCGAAGCGGACGGGGTTGCTCGGGAACTCGTTCAGAAAGTCCAGCAGCCGCCCGGTGATGAAATTGACTCCCTCGACCAGGAAGTGGCCGCACCCCATGGCCGGGTCGATCACTCTCAGATCGAACAGCCGCTCGACCAAATCGGGGTATTGGTTCTCCATCTGCAATGCGGCCCATTGCCGATGACCGATCGAGCCCTTGCGGACTTCGGCAGGTGGGTGGGCCTGTGCGTTTTGCAGCTCCTTCTCGAACGTTTTGGCCGCCTTGCGGAAGTCGCGGCGCAAGGCTTCGAGCTTCTCGTCGAGCACCGGGCCGATCGTGTTGGCGATGAGATATTCGACGATCGATGGCGGCGTGTAATACGAGCCGGAGGTCTTGCGCCCGGCATTGTCGTTCGAGAGATAGAGCTGGCCTTTGCGAATGACCGCGGACTCAGGGGGCTTGCGCCCCCGCTCGGGCGGCGGCGTTTTTTGCCCGCGCGCGTCAGGTCTTCATCCGCGAGCCGAAGCTTGAAGTCCAATAGCGCTTCGTAAATCGAGCCGAGGCGACGGACGTCGAGGGACTTATAGTCGATGAACGCGAGAGTCCCCGTCCGTTCGTCTCGGTCGCGGGAAAGCGAGTCGATGGCCAGAGCCATGCGCCGTTCGGCGACTTGGTGCTCCCGCAGGAAGCGCGCAATGCGGTCGGCGCGATTGAAGTCCGCGGACGGCTGTCCGTGAGCTTGGGGCGCTGTGTTAAACAATCCGCCGTTGTAGGCCGGCACGTTGAGAATGGGGTCGCCTTTGTCCAGCGCCTCGAACAATCGGAACACGCGGTCATAAAGCGCGGTCTCAGTGCCGGAGTGAGCCTCCCCGACTCGACCCGGAACGTCGCCGTCCACAAGGCCGGTCGCTGTGGCGATCTCTTCCTGGATCTTTCTCAGGCTGACGGGGAAATACCTCGCGTTGCCGACCGGAAGTAGATCGCGGCTCTCGGCGTACAGCAGAAACAACAGACGGTAAAGAAACGTAAGTGTCGCCTCGAAGAGCTCGGCCAACTCGGCATCGATCGGTTCCTGCTCCACGCCGAGCCGCTGTTTGCGGTCTTCGAGAAACCCCTGAGCAAGCTGCGGGAAGACGTTCAGCACGATGCGACGCTGCAGGCGGTCCCCCAGGCGGTTGGCGCATTCCCCGCTTGGCCGACCGAGATCCGGATCCGTCACATCGAGATCGGCCTGTTGCGACACCGGGCGCCTCCCTGTAGCGGACGGCTCAATCGGGCGAATCAACTGTCGAAGTCAACGAACACTCGACGAGGCAGCAGCCGACTTCTCGGCCCGTCGAACTCGGCAAGACATAACAGTTCTCCGTCGCCGTCCAAGACCGCAATCGGTGCGCCGTCCGGCGCTTCGATAGCGGCCCCCGTGGCGAATGACGAGCCGAATGGCCGGCCGGCTCGGATCTGTGCGACGTCCTCCGCGGAGGCATAATACTTTGGCAGTGCTTCGACGGCCGTGGTCGGCGGCAAAAGAAACCGGTCAATGCTCTCCGACGTCAATTGCTCCGGCGAGACGGCGTCCTCGATACGATACGGGCCGATCCGAGTCCGCACCAGGGCCGACAAGACGGCCCCGCACCCGAGAACCCGGCCGAGATCGCGCCGATCGAACGCACGTACGTGCCGGACCCGCAGTCGATGGTCAGTTCCATTTCCGGGTATGAGAACCGCGTGAGCTCCAGCCGAAAGACGTCGACCTCCCGCGGAGCGAGCTCGACGTCTTGCCCCTTGCGTGCCAGGTCATAAGCGCGGCTCCCTCGACGTGAACGGCAGAAAAACTCGGCGGGACTTGGCGGATTCCGCCCGCAAAAAGCCGGAAGCGACGCCTCAATCCGCTCGCGCGTGACCTCCCGCGGCACGGCGACTTCCGTCACGTTCCCCGTGACGTCATCGGTGTCGCTTTGGCGACCCAACAGAAATTGTGCTTCGTACGATTTGACTTGCTGCTGGACCAGTTCGATAAGTCGAGTCGCTTTGCCGACGCAGACGACAAGGACGCCCGTCGCCAAGGGATCGAGCGTTCCGGCATGGCCGGCCTTTTGCGGCCGCACGAGCTTCGCGATCTGATCGACGGCGCGTCGGGAAGTCAGCCCCGCCGGCTTTGTGAGGTTCAGAAGACCGAATCGCCGAGAGCCAGCCATAGTGCGGCGCGAACTCGTCACGTCGTGGGGCAAGCTGCAGCTTGCCCTCCGTTAAAGCGTCACCTTCAGGCGGGCCTGGTGGCGGTCGATTGCCGCCTCGACAAAACCGGCAAACAGAGGATGCGCCTGTTGGGGCTTGGATCGGAACTCCGGATGGAACTGCACGGCAACGAACCAGGGATGCTCGGGAATCTCGACGATCTCCGGCAGGTTCTGGTCGGGGTTCGTCCCCGTGATTGAGAAGCCGGCCGCTTCGAACTGTCTGCGGTAGTCGGGATTGAATTCGTAGCGGTGCCGGTGACGCTCGCGGACCAGGAGCGTGCCGTAACAGGCTGCCGCTCGGGACTGCTCCTCCAGGACGCAGGGCTGCGACCCGAGGCGCATCGTCCCGCCTTTGTGCGTCACCTGCTTTTGTTCTTCCAGCATGCAGATCACCGGGTGAGGCGTGTGGGCGACGAATTCGGTGCTGTTGGCCCCGTCCAATTGCAGCACATTGCGGGCAAACTCGATCACGGCACACTGCATTCCCAGGCAGATTCCGAAATACGGGATGCCGAACTCGCGCGCGAATTGCGCCGCTTGCACCTTCCCTTCGACGCCGCGCATCCCGAATCCGCCCGGGACCAGGATGCCGTCGACCCCGCCCAAGAGCAGGTCCGGGCCCTGCGTCTCCAGTTCCTCCGACTCGATCCGCTTGACCAGCACGCGGGCGGAATGGGCGAAACCGGCGTGGTCGAGCGCTTCGTAAATCGACTTGTACGCATCGCGGTGATCGATGTACTTGCCGACGACGGCGATCGTCACCTCCTGCTGCGGATGGCGGATCCGCTGCATGAGATCCTGCCAATCGTCCATCTCCAACGTGCCGGCGGCCAGGCCCAGCTTTTCGACGATCAGGTCATCCAGCCCGTGTTCGGCCAGGCCCAGAGGCACTTCGTAGATCGAGAACTCCTTATCCATCTCTTCGATGACGGCCCGCGATTCGACGTTGCAGAAGAGGGCGATCTTGTCGCAGTTCTCGCGACCCAGCGGCCGCTCCGTCCGCACGATCAGAATGTCGGGCTGAATGCCGATCTGCCGAAGCTGGCCGACGCTGTGCTGCGTGGGCTTCGTCTTGGCTTCCCGCGCCGCCTTGAGAAAGGGCACGAGTGTCAGATGGATGAACAGGCAATTCTGCTTGCCGATGTCGAGCGGAATCTGCCGGATCGCCTCGAGAAACGGCTGCCCCTCGATGTCGCCGGCCGTTCCGCCCAGTTCGGTAATCACGACGTCGACGCCCGGACCGGCCAGATTCCGCACGGCCGCCTTGATTTCGTCGGTGATGTGGGGAACGACTTGGACCGTGCGGCCCAGATATTCGCCGCGGCGCTCTTTCTCGATCACGCGGAGATAAATCTGGCCCGTCGTGTAGTTCGATTCGCGCGACAGCGGGCTGTTGGTGAAACGCTCGTAATGTCCCAGGTCGAGGTCGGTCTCGGAGCCGTCGTCAAGGACGTACACCTCGCCGTGCTGGTACGGGCTCATCGTGCCAGGATCGACGTTGATGTACGGATCGAGCTTCTGCATCCGCACGCGCAGTCCGCGGCGTTCCAAGAGCAGGCCGATCGACGCCGAGGTGAGCCCCTTGCCCAGGCTGCTCACCACGCCCCCCGTCACAAAGATGTGTTTTGTTGGCATGATTTCGTAGGGCAAGCTGCCAGCTCGCCGTTTTCTGCACTCCCCAATCAGGGCAGAAAAGATTCAAAACGACGAAGCACGAATGACGGCAAAATGGCGCACTGGGTCACGCTGCCGCTCGGCCCCGCATCCGCTCGACAAAGCGAGCATAATCCTCCGGCGTGTCGATGCCAACTGACCGTTGTTCGACCACCGCCACCTGAATGTTCGCTCCCATCTCGAGGACACGCAATTGTTCCAGTTTCTCCAGCCGTTCCAATCGAGACGGCGGCAACTTGGTCAGTTTGAGCAGGAACTCAACCCGGTAAGCGTACAGACCCAGGTGCAACAGCCAGGGCGAATTCGTTTGGAGTAATTCGTCCCAAATGGCGTCCCGCACATAGGGAATCGTCGCGCGGCTGAAGTAGAGGCGCTCGGCCATCGTCCGCGCAGACCACCTTGTTGCACGAGTGATCGTCAAGCTCGCGGCGGCTGGTGATGGGCGTGGCCAGCGTCGACATTTCGACGCCCGGACGCTCGGCCAGCGTCTTGACCAACAGATCGATGTGCGCAGGATCGATCTCCGGCTCGTCTCCCTGAATGTTGACGATGACTTGCGCATCCCGGCACGAACGGCGGACGACCTCGGCAATGCGATCGGTGCCGCTGGGGTGCTCGCCGGTCAACTCCACGCGGCCGCCGAACCCGCGGACGACGTGGGCGATCTCCTCGCTGTCGGTGGCGACGACCACAGCGGCCAGCGACTTGGCCTGGCACGATTGCTCCCAGGTGTACTGCAAGAGCGGCTTGCCGGTCTCGGCCAGAAGCAGCTTGCGCGGCAACCGCGACGCCTGCAGCCGGGCCGGAATAACTCCGTAAACTCGCATCGAAACCTCCATGTCCTCGGAACGGCGTCTTGTAGCAGATGCCAAAGGATGTGTCAAAACGCGCCCCCCACGGTCCGGCGCGCAAAATAATACGCTTTTGCGAAGGTCCCGGCGCGGGCGGGTGCCCTCGCCTTTCGCGAGTGATGTTGCGCGTGCCCACGAAACCATCGCGCGGGCAATCGGCCCCCTTGATGGTGGCAGTGACGCTGGCAAGTGATGCTGACCGGAATCGGCCCACTTTGTATCTTCCACGGCAAGCTGCCCGCGGAGGAACTGGCCAGCGGTCCTACGGACGAAAAGCATGCCCGAATTCAGTCGGCCAACAATCCTCATGTGCCCGCCCGATTTCTACGGGATCGAATACGAGATCAATCCGTGGATGAGCCGCAGCCGGCAGAGCGACCCGGCCGAATCGCGCACGCAATGGAACGCGCTGCGGTCGCTGCTGGAATCGTTGGACGCCGACATTCGCTTGATGCAGCCGCTCAAAGGGCTGCCCGATCTGGTCTTCACGGCAAACGCCGGGCTCGTCCTGCGCGACAGTGTCGTTTATGGCGCGATTCCGCTATCCGGCCCGACAAGCCGAGACGCCCGTCGATGAGGCTTGGTTTCGGGCGGCCGGCTTTCAAAGGCTGACACTTCCCGATCGCTGGAGTTTCGAGGGGGCCGGCGACGCCCTGTTCTGTGGCGACACGCTCTTCGGCGGTTACATCATCCGCAGCGACGCCGGGGCGATCCAATGGCTGGCCGCCGAGATCAGCTGCCGCGCGATCCCGCTGCAGCTTGTCGATCAGCATTACTATCACCTCGACACGTGTTTCTGCCCGCTGAGCGCAACGGAGGCGATCTATTACCCGGCGGCGTTCGACGACTACGCACAGCGGTCGCTAAAACAGCATGTGCCGGGACTGATCGAGGTCCGGAGCGAGGAAGCGGCCCGATTCGCCTGCAATGCGGTCGTCCTCAAGCGGAACGTGGTGCTCAACACGGGCTGTCCGCAGCTCGAGACCGATTTGCGTGCGGCAGGTTTCGTTCCACACAGCACGGAGTTGGGCGAATTCATCAAGGCCGGGGGGCAGCGCAAGTGCCTGACGCTTCGACTCGACGGCGAGGATGCGGCCACGTGGCCCTAAGGGATTCCACCAATGCCGCAAACTCCTTGGGCATCGGACCTTGCTTCTCACCAAAAACGGCCGCCCATCGCGGCAAAGACCTTGACACCAACCGGGGCAAGCCGCATGATCGTCGAAATGGGGCTAGACACGTAAAATCAATGGCATCGGAAGTCTACGATGGGTAGCAGCACCCGGCGGCTGGACATCGAGGAAATTGGCGACGTCACCATCGCAAAATTCATCGATCGCAAAATTCTTGACGAGAACAACATACAGGTCATCGGCAATCAGCTGTTCGGCCTGATCGACGAGGACGCGCCGAACAAAGATTATCCTCGATTTCTCCAATGTGGAATATCTGTCCAGTGCCGCGCTGGGCAAGCTCATCACGATGGAGAAAAAGGTCAAAGCGACCAAGGGAAAGCTGAGACTCTGCTGCATCCGCCCCGAGATCTATGAAGTGTTCGCCATTACGAAACTGAATCGGCTGTTCAAGATTTGCGAGGATCAGGAGCGGGCCCTGGAAGGTTTTTGACGGCGCACTCTTCGCCATGGCGTGGATCGACGAATTTGACGTCCGAATCCCCAGTTCCACGACTGAGGGACAAAAAGTCCAGGAGCGAATCATCAAGCGCCTGGAGGAGATCGGCTTTCCCCCCCGCGGCATTTTCGGCGTCCGCCTGGCACTTGAAGAAGCCTTGGTCAACGCGATCAAGCACGGCAACGGCCTCGACCCGAATAAAGAGGTCTTTGTCCTCTGTCAGATCTCCCAAGAGATGGTGCGCGTCGTCATCGAAGACCAAGGCGCCGGCTTCCGCCTCCAGGACGTCCCGGACCCAACGGACGACGAAAACCTCGAAAAGCCCGGCGGCCGCGGCATCATGCTCATGCGGGCCTTCCTCAGCGTCGTGGAATACAACGAACGAGGGAACCGCGTCGTCCTCGAAAAACACCGCAACGATGACTCGGCCGCGTCGCTTTCCTGACCGTGCCGCCTGCCGCCCGACGAGGTCCGCAGGACGGACGAAAAATCGGCCCAGTGACGCGCCCAGTGACTCGCCGGGTGGCCGCCCAAAATCTTTATCCGCTGCCCTTGCAACGACCCGGATGATGATCTATTCATCTAACGGCCACCCGACGCTCCGCCGGTCGTCCTTGCAGGTACCGGTCGGGAGATTCGGAGGCCGTTGATTTTCACGCAATCCCCGATAGCTCAATTGGTAGAGCGAGCGGCTGTTAACCGCTAGGTTCTAGGTTCGAGTCCTAGTCGGGGAGCCTTCCAACCTGGTTCCGCAACTTTCGACCTTCCCGGAAGTCGCGCCAGACGAATGTACAGACGCTTGGGGCTTCGGCGCCAAGCCTCTGTTTTTACTGCTCCCTCGCGTTTTCCCTTCTCGATGTGCATTTCGACCTGTTTCACGAGCAGTCGAACGGCGGATTGCCGTTCTTCGAAGGTGAGCTCGTCCCACAGTTCGTCGAACTTCGTGAACGCATCACGGACCTCCTCGAGTGACAGATTTTGGTCTCGTCTGCCGCGGATCTGCAATGTGAGATCGGTGATCCGTGCCGCCATTTGGCGTTGATCTTGTTTTGGCTCCCCTTTTGGAATGGCCGCTTGGCGGCGCACTGCAGCGAGCCAACCGGCATCCTGCCTTTGGAACGCTCCACGGGTTAAGAGGCGCGTGAAATACCAAGCGAGAACCGAAAATCCACTTACATTTGCCGCGCCGAGCCGTATAATGGGCTATCGCGGGGCTTTGGTGACTCCGCTCTGGTACAAAGTTGAAGTCGTCGGATGATTAGATAAAGGGCAGCCCGACCGTGTCGGGCGGCCAATTAACGAATAGACCGACGTGTTCGAACGCCTCAGGCTGTCGAACACGTCGGTTTTTTTTTCGCTCGCTTCTCTCAACAACCTCGAGCAACACAACAACCTCGAGCAACAGGAGTCGCCACCGTGGGGGGCAAGACAGACGTGGCGAAAGGCCGAATCAAGGAAGCCGCCGGCGTAATCGAACCGCCTCCTAAAGGGCTAAACCATCCAACTTCTCAATTTACCATCCAAGTTCTCAATTTAGAGGAGACCGAGTCGTGAGTTCATTCCGTCAAAGAAATGTCCGTTTGGGTCTGGCTGCTTGCTTGATGCTTCCTGCCGTTCAAGCGTTCGGTCAGGTCGGTATCCAAGTGGGCCCTGGAGGCGTCGGAATTCAGGCCGGACCGCTTAGCGCCGGTATCGGACGCGATCAGGATGTGGGACGAGACCGCGATTGGAGGGGGGATCGTGGTCAGAGACGCGACGCGGCTCAAGACGGCCAGTTCTTCCAGAGCAGCACGATCATCGGCGCACCGGTAACGCTCCAAGACGGTTCGAGCTTCGGAACGGTCCGTGACTTCGCCGTCAGCAACGGCGGTTGCATCGAGTATGCCATCGTCAATTACGACAATCGACTCGTCCCGGTGCCCTGGGGCGTCGCGAACTTCGATTTCGGCCGGAGGGCGTTCCGGGTCGGCATCGCGCACAACCGGCTCCGCGACCTGCCGACATTCACCAACATATCGGAATTGAATAACGCACAATTCGCGCAACGCGTGCACTCGTTCTATCGCGGAAGCCAACCAATGGAGAATGGGCAGCGCCGCACGGCCAATCCGAATGACGCAAGCCGTAAGGCAGGACAACCGCAACCGGCTCCTCGCGCCGGAGATGTGCAGCATCGAACTGCAGAAGCGGGACATGGCGATCAAAATCGTCCCGCGTCACGCCCGGCTCAGGAAAATCGCGAGAAGGGTCAGTCGAAATAGCAATGGTCGATCCGTCGGTCCGGTTTGAGAGAACTCGCGACGGGTCGTGGTTCCAGTTTCTTACGAAGTCCGTGACGCTGTTGCGGAAAACAGGGGACTCGGCGGCCGGTACCCGATACGTTGGGTACGACAGGCTGCCGGTTCCTTTTACGAGCGTCCGACCGAGCGCGGGATGACGTTGCTCCAAATCGCCACCGAGTGCGATGGCGTCGCGATCGACCGCCGGTTGTTCACGCGTCACGTGTGGCGGAACTGGGTTGGTTAAAAAGGGCATCACGGTTTCGGAGTCGCGCTCGTCCCGTGCGGTGGCGATGCAGCGGGCAATTGTGTGGCAAGCCATGCTGCCAGCATTTCGTGCGCTTGGTCGATCTTTCGATGACCTGCGGATGGGGCGACAATCAGCTCGACCGGAATGGTAGGGTCTGGCTGCTTGCTTTGCCGGGCGCTCGCATGAACGATGGCGCGGGTGAACGCGATGGCGCGGTCGGTATCCACGCGTTGGTCGTCGTTGCCGATGCTCAACCACACCGGGCGGCCAATGAGTTGCGGAGCGATGTGCGTGAGTGCGAGCTTTGCCGCCGCGCTGTCTGGTGCACTGCCGCTGAATTCGCGCAAGGCCAACAAGTCCGTCAGCGGCGAGATTGCGGCCACGGCTTTGATGCGCGGCTCAACGGCGGCGAAGTGAAAGGCGAGGAATCCTCCGCGCGATGTCCCGCAGATCGCGAGTCGCGATGGATCGGCGCGGCCCTGTGCGATGACGTGGGCGAGCACGGCACGCGCTTTGGCCTGGAATGCCTGCACCACAACGCCGCCGTGTTCCAGGCGATACCGCCAGCCCGCCAGTCCCTCCGGTTCGTCCGGTTGGCGATCTTCTCCATGGCACGGAGGTTCGATCACCACGCTCATCCAGTGCTTCTTCGCCAGCAAACGAGCCACGTCGGTGAAGACTGGTTCACGTTGCATTTCTTCCATGCTCATCGCTACCACGAGCAAGGTCGGAGCAGCGGTCCCCTGTTGGCCACCGATGACACCGAAGCGGATGTTGTCCGGCGTGCGTTGCATGTCCATCGGCACCACGGCGTCCGCCGCCCGGGCGACGGACGCATTGATTGCACCCAGGAGCGCGGCGATGGCGATGCGGCGGAGATGTTTGTGGACGTTCATGGCTGTCCGGCTGGTTGTTTTTCGCAGGTCACAGACGCTGCATACAATCGCGGTTCGGCGCAGTTCGCCCTTCGTCAAATGAAAGCGCACCCGCACGGTCTTGCCCGCCAATGCATCCAGGCTGCCAGCAGGCCACTGCACCGCGCATTCGAGACCGTCTTTCGCGGTGATTGCACCGGCGTGATCGCCTGAGTATTTCGGCAGCAAAGCGAAGCGGTCATCGGCGATCTCCACGCTGATGCCCTGCGCACCTTCGGCATTGAGCGTCACTTTGCAGCCCGCTTTGTCAAGCGTGATGGGTGCCGTCCACACGGCGCCCTCGCTCGCACCCGGATTGAGCGCCAGCGCGCGCCAGCGGTCACGCGGCAGAGTGGCCAGTGCGACTTCAGCGTAGTAGTGCCGCAGCGCGTCGCCTCCGCCCGCGTTGCGCCAGCGTCCGTGATAGATGCGCGTCTCGTCGCCTACGTTGAGGATGCCATTGGCCTGGCAGAGAATAGTGTTGAAGCTGCTGGCCCGCCACGGGCGTGACCAGCGAATCCTGCCGCCGCAGAAAACGATGCCCTTTCACCGGCTCGCGAAACTTCACGCCGTCGTTGGAGACCAGCAGTCCGAAGTCGCACGAGATCCGGTCAAACGTCTTTTCGTTCTCCGCGTTGTGCCACAGGCCATACAGACCGACGCAGACGTTTCCAAAGCTGGCCGCTCCGACGCCGAGATGGACCTGATCGTAGTCGCCACCCAGCCCACGCTTGCTGCGGTCTTCAGGCTCGGGGAGCGCGAACGCCTCCGCCAGGACGTCGGGCCACTGCACGAAATCGGAGGTGACGCGAGCGACGCCCGTCCGTCCGCTCGGCGTGCCACCTTCCGCGAAGTTGCCACCCAGACTGCCCGCGGCTTGGTAGTGAATGACGTACTGCCCCGCGTGCTTGATGAAGCTCGATGGTTCCACGAACTGACCGCGAAACGGAATGCCGATCACCCGCCACTTCAGCCCGTCAGGCGACACCGCGAGTGCCACCGAAGGCATCCCGCCGTAGTCAGCGATGAGAGGAACGCTGTAGTTGGGGAAGAACTGGTACGTCATTTTGTAGCGCCGCGCCGGGTCCGGTTCGTCAATATCTTTGATGACGATGGCACCGCTGACCACTGTGTGCGGCAGCGCCAGCGCGCGTTGTTCGCGCGGCTGCCTTTGAAGAGCACCTGCCCGAGCACGGGTTTCCTCCAGGTGATGCCATCATCACTCTCCGCATAGCAGAGCGGACCCTGAAAAAGCTCGCCGGCGGCGGGCTTCGCCACCTGCTGCATCATCCGCGCAGGCCAGTCTGGATTCTTGCCCCAGTGACACGCGTAATACCACATGCGGAATTTGCCTCCGTCGCAGAGCACGGTGCCATAGAAATGTGCCGCCAGGTCATCCGGCGCACCGCTTCCAAACGGACTGGGCTTCAGCACCGGCTCGGGTCGCACCTTCGGCTTGCTGAGGTACAGCCCGACGTTCTTTCTGAACGGCAGCGACACATCGTCGATGGCCAGCAGCAGCCTGTCGCCTGTCAATCGGCAGGCGCTCACCGCAGCAGGGGCGGACGATGTGAATTGGGTCGAGAAGGCAACTGCGATACCGGTCGCAGCCGCAGTCGTGAGCCATTCGCGGCGGTTGAGATTGGTCGTATTGATGGAAGCCTCCTTCCAGGCGGAACCTCAAATGGACTGCGCGGCGTAATTTACCAGAAAGGCGATCGGCTGGCCCGCTTCGTCGTCGAACCACATTGCCGCCAACATGGGTTCGACCGGCTTGGGCTCACGTTTGGCCTGGTGGTTCCGGTTGGATTTTACGCTCTTTGAAACAATTCCCATCCGAGCCGGCCGCCTTACGTGCAATCGTCAATGCGCTATTGATTTATCGCGTGGCTGGGGATTCGCCGGCAAGAAGGCGACGATCAGCAAAAGCGGCAGCCAGGAGAAGCCCCGTAGCCGTGTAAAATGTCGCGATACGGCCGTAGTGGTCCGAGATCAGCCCGAAGAGAATCGACGCCGTTCCGACGAACGATCCGGTCAAATTCATGTAGGCAACGTTGGTCCGCACCCGGGATTTCGACGATGCCGTTGTCACGTAATTCGGGAAATACGCTCCAAACAATTCTCCCGCCCCGAGCAAACCGAAGCTCACCAGATACCAACGTCCGTCGACATTCAGAATCCAGAACATGCCCAACAGCAGGATGCAGGTCGTCGCCAGAAGAGTCGCCTTGGGATTGGTTTTGGCAAGCAGCCAGCCGAGCAGCACACCGGTCGCCGATTTGAATCCGAATCGCAGGAGATTCTGGTAGCCGACGGTATCCGGCGCGATGCTGCTTAACATCTCTCTGGCGTGGATCGACGCCGTGTCGATGATCGCGTTGCCGCCCGAGTAGACCAGCATGTAGGCGACTGTGGCCAGAGCGACCGGGCGATACGTCAAGAACTCCCGCAACCCCGTCGTGATTTCCGTTAAGCGTCAGCGCATGGTTCGTCCGAGGGCAAAGGCACGACGAATTGTGCCGCGATCAATGCGGACGCGAGCAGGATCGGGCAAGCGGCGCCAAAAATCACAAGGAAGTTGTTGAGGGAGGGAACGGCCGCTCCCGGCCCGTCCGGCACCACTTGGACCGCGACGAGTTGCTGCGCGGCCGAGGCGGCACATGCAAATAGCGGTCCGACACCGAACGTCAACCCGAGCGCCTTTCCACGGCGCGCCGTCGAAACTCCACGTCGCAAGAGTTCCCACAGCGTGATGATCATCACACCGTTTGCGGCTCCGAACACAGCGCCGAACGTGACAACCGAAACAATCACCCAATCGGCGGGAAGCCGTAACCAGATCGTCAGCGCGACGGCACCGGCACTGGCCGCTTTCGCCACCAGGCTCGTCACCAGTTGAAACTTGAGCAGACGGACCTGGGGGAAGAACCAGACGACAAACACGGGAAACGCCGATGCCCACTGGTAAAAGGCATGCGGCAAATTGGCGACCGTGTCGCTTGAGCCGAGGCTCTTCAGCAAGTTTGCGTGGGTTACGCCGACATACGAGACCGGTGCCACGAGATAATAGCAGCACCATAATCCCGCGCAACAAAGGATATTCCGCGTTTGTCGCCCAGGGGCAAGGGGACAGTCGTCATCGGTCGCCTCCTGTTGCGTCGTACTGGCATTTGAGTCGGCCATGAGGCAAGCATCGAATTCGGGCAAGCGATGTCTACGATGGCCGCGCCCATCGCGGAAACTTTGAAAATCATGTCAGTCGCGTAAAACCGGTATGACGCACAGTGCAGCCGAGATCTGTCAGACGCTGTCGCACGTCCCCTTTTTGGATTGCTTCCGACAATTCGGCGAAGGTCGGCTCGGCGGCCGCGAGGTATGCCGAGATGTGCCGTTCGGTGTGGGCAAGGCTGGGGTAAAAGCCGCTGCCCGTCAGGAAGCCTCGATCGAGCATCCTCGCGGTAAGAAATGTACCCAGCGCGGTGGATTGTTCGTGATCGAAACCCAAGTGCAGCAACGCGGGGTGGCCGGAAATCTTGACGGGCACTGTAAATTGTCGGCCCAGCGTCAGCCAACCGTCGCGCATCAGGCCACCGATCCGGCTTGTGTGGGCCGCGATATCGACCTGACGCAGCTTGCGGATTGTGGCCACCGCTGCCGTTGGGCCGACCGCTTCGGTCCAATAGGTGCTCGAAATGAACGAGGTCTGAGCGGCGTCCATCAGGCGACGACGCCCGATGATCGCCGCCATTGGATGGCCGTTGCTGATTGCCTTGGCGAATACGGCGATGTCGGGCATGACGCCGTACTTGAGGTGAACGCCGCCAAGGTGCATCCGCCAGCCGGAAGAAATCTCGTCGAAGACCAGTGCCGCGCCAGACCGGTCGCATAACTCTCGAACCCGTTCCAAAAAGCCTCGCGCGGGATCGGCCGAACGCGTCGGCTCCATCACGATGGCGGCCAGTTCGCGGCCGCATCGCGTCGCCTGGTGCTCCAACTCTTCGAAGTTGTTGTAAGCGAACGGCAGTGCGGTGTCGGCCAGACCCTTGGGTACGCCGGCCGGTTTGAGTCCGGGCAACAAGTGGTCGTGCAGACCGTCCGGATCGCCATCCAGATTCAGGTTGGCCGCCAGGTACCAATCCGACCAGCCGTGATAGCCACAGAACGCGATCTTGTCGCGGCCCGTGGCGGCACGGGCAATCCTCACGGCAATCGCCATCGCTTCGCCCCCCGATCGGGCATAGCGAACTTGTTCCGCCCAGGGATGCAGATCGATGAGTAGTTCGGCCAGCTCGACTTCCTCGGCCGCACTCAGCGTCGACATCGAACCGAGGGCAATGCGCCGCTGGACTGCCGCTGTGACATCGGGGTCGGCGTAGCCCAACAGGCATGAGCCGATTCCCGATGTGGTCATGTCGACGTACCGCCGGCCGTCGAGATCGATCACCTCGCAACCGTGCGCCTCACGGAAGTAGGCCGGCCAACGGCCGGGTGCGTACATTTCCGGCCGCTTGCTGAGCAATTGCGTGCCGCCTGGAATGAGTTGCTTCGCGTGTTGATAGAGGTCTTGGGTCCGATTCAACGCGGCCGGTGGGATCAGGTCGAGCAATTGCCGGGCGTTGGTGCAGAAGATGCTCTCCACATCGGCATCCGACAAGTGCAAACTTGCGCACGCCTGACGCAACGCGAGAAGCGACTCGATGCCGATGCGATGCGGCTGCGCGAACTGCGAAGTCGACCACGGAAAGTTGTCGCCGTAAAGCCACAAAAAGCCGTCACCGATACTGACGCAACGACCGATCAACTCGCTCACCGGGAAGTCGGTTCCGAACATCAGCCGGCTCGTGCCGAATTCCCGCAGGATCGCCTCGAAGGGGGCCGATTCGCAAATCGCCGATGTGTCGAAAAAGACGTTGTCGAGACCCCGTAGCGAGGCGATCCCTTCGACGGTGTGCTGGCCGCAAAACCCGCGTGCCGCATGGGCCAGGATCAATCGAGCCCTCGGATAACGGCGGCAGTGTTCGCGGAGATATGCCTGGTTGAGGGGATCGGCGAGCGCTCGCGAGCGCACCATGTGCAGCATGATCGACAGGTCATGCCGATTCGCGATGTCCCACGCCCAATCGGGCAGAAACTCGCCGATCTCGGCCTGCATCGTATCGAGCCGGGCCGCGTAGACGTGATACACCTTGAATCCGCTAAAACCTTCGCGTTGGACCGTCGCCTCGATTCTGTCCGGGTCGTCTGCCGGCCGGATCATCATCAAGGCACGCGAGCCCGTCCGCTTGCGCGTCTCCTCAATCTGGAACTGGTTGGCTGACGGCGCGTCGAGGTTCTTGATGGTGAAAGGAAAGAAGAGCCCCGCCTCGGGACAACGGTCCCCCATCCAATTCTTCGTGGCCCACAAGTACCGATCCGCGCAACTCGGCACTTGGCATCTTCCAGCCGGCGCGGCATCGATTCCGGGGCATCGACACGGCGATACAAGTGCGCGTGCGCGTCGAACGCCCCCGGCGGCACGAATGTCCGCAAGTGCCGGGCGAAGAACTCGGCGTCGTTGTGACCAAACTGAGTCGGCGAGTCGTCCAATGGCATCCGCGTCAGTTTTCTTATTTTGAAGCAAAGTTGAATCCCAGAGGTGCGAACTGCTCCTGGATTTGTTGCAAACCGCGACGGACAAGCACGATGTCGGCCATGTGAAAATGAACGCGTGCACCGAGGTCCATGAGCTGTCGGGCATGCTCGACGGAGAACGCGGGCGTGCCCCAATGCTTGCCCTGATTGCGTGCGGCGGTTGCGATCTTCTGCACGGCGGCTTGAACGCGCGCGTGATCGAATTGTCCCGGGAAACCACCGAGCACGGTGAAATCCGCCGGTCCCAGCATCAGAACGTCGACTCCGGGAACCGCGGCGATTTCTTCCGCCCGGTCCACCGCGGATTGCTCTTCCAATTGAATCACGATGAAGGTTTCTTCGTTGGCAGCCGCGATGTACTCGGCCATCGGCATCGCGCAGTAGGGGTTGTCCGCTCCCGCGCCGTCATGGCCGCGGGTGCCCAGCGGCGCGAACTTGGCCCATCGCACGACCTCGCGAGCCTCCGACGCATCCGCGCAGCGCGGATACATGATCCCGTGCGGCGCCGGCTTCCAGCAGCCGACACATTCGCATGAATTCGCCCTTGGCCGGTCTGACAAGAATATCCGCAACGCCGACGCGTGCGGCTCGCATCAGTCCGGCGGCCGTTTCCTGATTGGTCGCGTGATGCTCCAGATCCATCCAGATCGCGTCGAATCCCATCAGGCTGGTCATCTCATAAACGGAAGGATCGACGAAGTGCAGGCAGGTGACGAGCGCCGGCTCTCCGCGCTTCAATTTGGCTTTGACACGGCTCGGTCTCATGGGCACATTCCTTTCGGACGGCGTCCCGACTTCAATCTTTCGATCGGTTCCCATTGTAATCGTGCTCTTCGGCAGCCGCCCATCACGGCCTCGTCAATCACGGCCTCGTCCGCAAGTCGCTGAGCCGCGCAGTCGCTTGGAAGGGAAATCGCAATATAATAGGGCGGAACCGAACACCCGTGTGATCGGGATGATGGTCGTTGAATCGTGGAGAACAGGATGCCCTTCGAGCTCGAAAAGCGATCGTTCGATCAGCAGGGGTTCGTTGTCGTCCGGAAATTCTTGGACGACGTCGAATTCGCGGTGCTCCGCGCAACCTCGATCGATATATTAGCGAAGTTGTTCCAAAGCTTTCCGAGACCGAGGCGTTCTACCAAGACCAAGCCCAGCCCAAGACGCTCAAACAGTTGCAGCGAATGGGCCGCGACCCGTTCTTCGGCGATTACGTGCGGCATCCGAAATGGACGGCCTTGGCTCAAGCCCTCGTGGGCGAGCCGGTCCACCCGGATCAGCCGGAATGGTTCAACAAGCCGCCCGGCACCAACCATGTCACGCCACCGCATCAGGACAATTATTACTTCTGTCTGGCGCCGCCGCGCGTTGTCACGATCTGGTTGGCACTCGATGCCGTCGATTTCGAGAACGGCTGTCTGCGGTATGTCTCCGGCTCGCACGAACGGGGCTATCGATCTCATTCGAAGTCGACGATCCTCGGCTTCTCGCAAGGGATTGTCGACTACGGCGCCGATGATTTCCTGCGCGAGGTCGCCGTTCCTCTCGAACCGGGCGATGTCATCGCCCACCACGGAATGACCATCCACCGCGCCGACGCCAATTGTTCGAGCGGTCGGCAACGCCGCTCGTTCGCCGTGGTCTTTAAGGGCGTGTCGTGCCAGCGGGACGAAGCCGCTTACGCTCGATATTTGACGTCTGCGCGCGAACAACATCAGGAAATGGGGTTGCGCACGTGACGCAACTGTTGATCGAAGATCGCGGCGTGATCGATGACTCCACGCGGCCACCGGCGGACGCACGAGTCGCATTTTTCACCAGCCTCTGCCGGTTGCGGTCAGGGACCTGGTAATCATGTCCATCGAGAAAAGCCGAGCAAGATGGATCAAAAACATCACGCTTTGATTGTCGGCGTCGGCTCGATTGGCGAACGACACGTCCGCTGTTTCCAGGCGACGGGCCGCGCCGACGTGTCGTTCGTCGAAATCAACGATGCGTTGCGGGCAACAATCTCCCAAAGATACGGAGTGAACGGATTCGCCGATCTCGGCGCGGCGGCACGAAATTGCGACGTGGCCGTCGTTGCGACTCCCGCGGATCGGCATGTTGAAATCGCCACGACACTCGCCGAAGCAGGAGTGCATGTGCTGATCGAGAAGCCGCTCAGCACGCACACCGACGGTATCGAACGGTTGGCACGAGTGGCTCGCGAGCGAAACCTGATCATTGCCGTCGCCTATGTCTATCGCTGCTTTCCCGCGCTGGCAGCGATGCGCGACGCTCTCCGCAGCGCCCGCTTCGGGAGACCGGTGGAAATTGTCGGCGTTTGCGGCCAACATTTCCCGACCTACCGGCCCGCGTATCGCGACACCTACTATGCCGACCGCGCCACCGGCGGGGGAGCGATCCAGGACGCGCTCACGCACGTACTCAATGCCGGCGAGTGGCTGGTCGGTCCGATCGGGCGTCTCGTCGCCGATGCCGCGCATCAAGTCCTCGAGGGAGTCGTCATCGAGGACACGGCGCACGTCCTCGTGCGACACGGCAACGTGCTCGGCTCCTACAGCCTCAATCAGCATCAAGCGCCCAACGAAATCACGCTCACAGTCATTTGCGAACGGGGCACGGTGCGATGGGAATCGCACGCCCAGCGTTGGCGCTGGATGACCAAACCCGACGAGCCCTGGCACGACGAGCCGCACGAACCTCGACCCCGTGACGACGCGTTCGTCATGCAGGCCCGCCGTTTCCTCGACGCCGTCGCCGGCCGAACACCGCCCCTCTGTACGCTCGACGAAGGTCTGCAGACATTGCGGGTCAACTTGGCGGCTCTCGCGAGTCTCGAATGCCGCGGCTGGAAAACCGTTGGAGTTCATGCCGCACCATGAAGAATCCTGACACCACCGAATGCACGGTCCAACAATTGTTCGATTTGACCGGCCGGGTCGCGCTCGTCACGGGCGGCTGCGGACATCTGGGCTCGGCGATGTGTCGCGGTCTGGCTGAAGCCGGTGCGTCGGTCGTGGTCACCAGCCGCGATAGATCGCGTGCGTCCGCCGTCGCCGAGTCGTTGCCGAACGGCGGCAGCGGCCGGCATCTGGGCATCGCGTTGGACTATCTGCTGCCCGATTCTTTGAAGACGAGTTTTCAAGAGGCCCTTTCCTTGACGGGCCACGTCGACATCCTTGTCAACAACGGCCACGCGGCACTCGCGGCCGATTGGACGGCCGTCACTCCGGAAGAGTTCTCACGACAACTCGGCAACGCCACCGGTTATTTCTTCCTGTCGAAACTTTTGCGAGACCACGCCCTCGAGCGGCACTCACCGGCGAGCATCATCCTGCTCGGTTCGATGTACGGTGTCGTTGGCTCGTACCCCGACGCCTATGCCGACGTCTCGGCCGCTAGTCCTGTGGCCTATCACGCGCTCAAAGGGGGCATCATCCAGATGACGCGGCACCTTGCCGTTTATTGGGCGAAAGACGATGTGCGAGTCAATTGTCTCAGCCCCGGCCCGTTCCCCGGCGAACGGGCTCCAGCGGAAATGGTCACGCGGCTTACAGCCAAATGTCCGCTGGGCCGGATGGGCCGGCCGCAGGAACTCAAGGGCGCGGTCGTTTTCTTGGCGAGCAATGCCAGCAGCTACATGACCGGACAAAACCTCATCATCGACGGCGGCTGGACGGCGTGGTGAAAAGGTACGCAATTCACAGTTGGCAGTTGGGCACGCTCCACCGTTTTCGGGATTTTTTTGGGGTTTTTTGGCGCAAAAAAAGAGGTCCAAGAAACCCCAAAAAACTCTGAGAACACACGCTCCGTGTACGTTTGGCAGGACAAGTTTTGGCACGATGCGGACCGCGCCCGTGCCACCCGCTCGCCGCGAGTGTGTTTACTAACCGTTAGTAAATCGGTCTCGAACCAATCGCGAGGCCCGTGCATAATGGAGGAATTAGGGGTCAGTGCGCAGGCGCAGAAAGACGAAGCGAGCGGGGCGACCAGAGCGGGCGGCCGGAGCAGCGCGACCGGAGCGGGGGGCGTAAGCCCCCTGCCGCATCGGGGATCACGCGTCGCAACACGGCCGATCTCAAGCAGTTCGTATTTTTTCTCTTCCCTCACCACTCACCACTCACCACTCGCCCCTCGCCACTGGAGCGAAGCGACCGTTCGATGCTCACAGCACGGATTTGACCGAATCACCCCAAGGGAGGCCATTGTGTGAACGAGCCCACGACGAGCCGACAGCAGCAACACAATCCGCCGGCTGCGACTCGCAACTGCCCCTCCGCCACTGACCACGATCGCAAAGTTCCGGAAGTCGATCTCCTCAGCCCGTTGACGATCCGCGGCGTCACCTTCCGCAATCGGATCGTGGTCTCGCCCATGTGCCAATACTGCGCGAACGAGGGGTTCGCGGACGACTGGCACCTGGTCCACCTCGGCAGCCGCGCCGCCGGCGGCGCCGCCCTGGTGATGGTCGAGGCCACGTCCGTCACCAAAGACGGCCGCATCACGCCCGGCGACCTGGGCCTCTGGAGCGACGAGCACATCGCCCCGCTCGCCCGCATTGCCGCCTTCCTCCACAGCCAGGGCGCCGTGGCCGGCATCCAACTCGCCCACGCGGGCAGAAAGGCGAGTTGTGACGTGCCGTGGAAAGGGGGCGCCGGCCTCAAGACGGCTGCCGAGGGGGGTTGGCCCGTTGTCGCCCCCAGTCCTCTCCCGTTCAGCGAAGACAACCCCGTGCCGCACCCCCTGGACAACGCGGGCATCGACGCAATCGTCCAAGCCTTCGAAGCGGCCGCCCGCCGCGCCTTGACGGCCGGTTTCAAGCTCATCGAGCTCCACGCCGCTCACGGCTATCTCATGCACGAGTTTCTCTCGCCGCTCGCCAATCGCCGCCAAGACGAATACGGCGGCAGCCTCGAAAACCGCATGCGCTTGCTCCTGCGCGTCGCCGGCAGCCTGCGCAGCCTGATCCCTACCGACCTCCCCTTCTTCGTCCGCATCTCGGCCACCGACTGGACCGACGGAGGCTGGGACATCGAGCAATCGGTTGCCCTCGCGGCCCGCCTCCGCGACCTCGGAGTCGACCTGATCGACGTCTCATCGGGCGGCATGGTCCCCCGGGCCAACATCCCCGTCGCCAAGGGCTACCAAGTCCCCTTCGCCCGCCGCATCCGCAACGAGGCCCTCATCAAGACAGCCGCCGTCGGCCTGATCACCGAAGCCAAACAGGCCGACGAGATCATCACAGGCGGCGACGCCGACCTAGTCTTCCTCGCCCGCGAGTACCTGCGCGAACCCTACTGGGCCCTCAAAGCCCAGCACGAACTGGGCGCAGAACCGGCGTGGCCCATCCAGTACGGCTATGCGGTCAAACGGCGGGCCAAGTAAGATGCCGGCCATTCATCATGACCAGGCTCTGCCGCTAAACAGGCTTAACCTGGCGAAAAGAATCGGAATGAGTCCATCTCCATGCTGCGAATCAAGAAGGCAACCCCGCTCTCCGGTTACCGGCTGCGGCTGACACTCACCGATGGGTCGGTCGTTGAGCGTGATGTCGGAACGTTGCTGCGCGGTCCGGTTTTTGAGCCGATTCGCCGCGACCCCGAGTTTTTCCGCAAGGTGAAGGTCGAGCGAGGGACTCTCTGCTGGCCCGGCGACGTGGATTTGTGTCCCGACACGGTTCTCTGGAACGGCCCGCCGCCGAATGGCGAGCCCGACTCCCAAGATCACCGCCGCAAACGAAGCGCCACTGGATAAACCGTCGCCGAGTCCTGTCCAACACCGTCAAACGACGGGCGAAGTAAGATTTAGCTTGGTTACGGCTTTAGCTTTTCGGCGATTGCCTGGAACTGTTCCAGGGCCGTTTGCAGGTCGTCCGCAATTTCCTGGGCGAGGACGTCGGGGGCGGGCAGGTCGTCGGAGTCTTCGAGACTCGTGTCCTTGAGCCAGAAGATGTCCAGATTCACTTTGTCGCGTTTGACCAGTTCGTCGTAGTCGAACGATCGCCAGCGGCCTTCGGGGTTTTTCTCGGGATTCCAGATCGGCCTGCGCAGGTGCCGCTTGCCGGGTCGGTAGCACTCGACGAATTCGTCGAGGTCTTCACGTTTCAGCGTGTTCGTCTTGAGCGTGAAGTGCATGTTCGTACGCAGGTCGTAAACCCACAGTTTCGACGTCCATGCCTTTTCCTGAGCGGGTTTCGCGTCGAAGAAGAGGACATTCGCCTTCACACCTTGGGCGTAGAAAATGCCGGTCGGCAACCGTAAGAGCGTGTGAACGTCGCATTGCTTGAGCAAGTTGCGCCGAACCGTTTCGCCGGCACCGCCCTCGAACAACACGTTGTCCGGGACGACGATCGCACAGCGACCGTTGATCTTGAGCAGCGTCTTGACGTGCTGCACGAAGTTGAGTTGTTTGTTTTTGGTGGCCGTCCAGAAGTCCTGCCGCTCGTAAACGTTGTCTTCCTTCTCCAGATCGCCCGCCTCGTTCACGACGGCGATGCTGCTCTTCTTGCCGAACGGAGGATTGGTCATCACGACGCTGAACCGCTCGCCGGGGTCTCCCGCGAGGCTGTCCACGCCGGACCTGATGGGACACGGTTCGGCGTCGATCCCGTGCAGGTAGAGGTTCATGATGCAAAGGCGGGCCGTGTTGGGAACGATGTCGCCCCCTTTGACGAACTTGGTTCGTAAGTGCCTCTTCTGGTCCTTGTCGAGCGTTTTGCCAGAATGCTGAAGGACGTAGGCATAGGCACCGAGCAGAAAGCCTCCCGTACCGCAGGCCGGGTCGCAAATGGTGTCGTCCGGGCTCGGCTGGACGCAATCGACGATGGCCTTGATGAGTTCACGCGGCGTGAAGTATTGCCCCGCACCTTTCGGCGATTCCTCGGCACTTTTGGCGAGCAGACCCTCGTAAATGTCGCCTTTTACGTCGGCATCCATCGATGACCATTTCACTGGCTCAATGAGATCCACGATGAGACGCCGGAGTGTCGCAGGGTTCTGAATGTCGGGTCGTGCCTTCTTGAAGATTTCGCCGAGCATCCCAGACTGCTTGCCGAGTTCTTCGAGGCAGTGCCGGTAATGAACTTCGAGTTCATCCCCTTCGTACCGCAGCAGGCTTTGCCAACCGAGCTTCGCAGGCACGATGGCCGCTCGGTTGTACGGAGGCTTGGTCATCTCGTCGGCCATTTTGAGGAAGAGCAGAAATGTGATCTGCTCCGTGTAGGCCATGTACGAAAGCCCGTCGTCCCGCAGAACGTGGGCAAAGTTCCAGGCTTTGGAGACGATCTGTTGACTGATGGCACTCATTTAGCCCTCGTCCTCGCTCGGAGCACCCACCGTGAGAATCGTTTGCAGCAAGACTAGGACCATTGCGATTGTGAGACAGTGAATCGCAATCATTAACACGCGACTCCCGACGCACTTTGCATAAATATCTCCGTAGCCGATTGTTGTAAACGTAGTAGACATAAAGTACAAAAACTCAGCGAACAGGCGACCACGGACGATCAGAAACGACCACAGTTCCGCTAACCATTGTCCTTTCTGTCCAATAGGTTGCAATGAATCACCATACCAGCCAGTGGCTTTTATTCCATCGAAACTGAAGCGTGTCCCGTAGTACGACTGACAAATGGCCGTAAACGTCAACACTGATAAGAGTGCGAAACGCACAAAATGCCGCACTTCCCGGACTCTATCCCTTGGATCGTTCCAATGTGTCTGGTCCCGCTCGAACCGAAGATGAAAATAGCGGCTGTAACCAAGCTGAAGAATCACGTTGCCGATGAATACCTCAGTGCCCATAAAGGCTATTAGCAGCATCAATAAAAATGATGATAGGAATGCAAGCACTTCAAGAGTATCAATTCCATCGGATGGCGAGTATGGGCGAAGGGCCAGCATTAGGGTGCCAAAAAGTAAGAGGTTTTCGACGCGAAACAGAGTCGTACGGGTTAGAGCAAGCAGCCACCCTGCGAAGTTAAGACCGCGATTATTCCGAGTCCTTAAGAAATCGATTGCGGCAAACCACTTCCAATCCATTATGCCCAGGAGCCACCAACTTGGACGAAACACGCTAAAAACGCGGTAAACCATCTGTTTCCGCTCGAAGGCCGACGCCTGTGACAGCCGCAAGTCTCGTTTGGGCAGCCTCCGACACCACTTTGGGCCTTGCATCCAGATCCATCCAATTCCCTCACTTATGGCAACGAGTTTGCAAAGCAGAAGACCAATTAATGGCACGAACCACACACACGCTGTATCGGACGCGATGCAGAAGGCAGTTGCCAAAGCAAGGAGCGTCACGTACGAAATGCAAGCCGTAACCCACTTCATCATCGCCTCGCAGAATGACCGATGTGGTGAGGGTGCCGGGCGTTTTGAGCAGTGCTTAATCGTTCCAACAGCACAGTGGCTGGTTCGTCGGACGGGTCTTGTGGAACCAGTCTTCCCTCGAAGGCTTGTTTGAGAATGCTCTGGCGAAGGCGGGCGGCTCTCGTCTGGCTCCTCTCAATTTCGTTCTCGGCAGCAATTGCCACAGAAAGGCGAGCATCAGCCTCGGAGACGATCTGCTCCTGCTCGGCAAAGGGCGGAAGCGGGATGGCAACCTCGGCAAGTGTCTCCAAATTGATGTTCTTCTGAGCCGTGGCTGGAGCATATGCTTCGAGGCGTTGCTGCATTGTCCGCAGAAAAAGCTCCACGAATCTCACCGAAACCTGCGTTGAATCCGGCAGAAAGCCCACAACGCTATCAGGAAAACAGGCATCAAATGCCAGAATCGCGGTTTCGGCAATGTTGGCGGCAATGGTTATGCACAGAGTTCCAGCCGGCCAAAGCTTGCTCTGAGCCAAGCCTGCCTCGCTGTATGTCTGCTCGTAATCTCGAACAAAGGTCTCCGCATGTCGAATGTTGCCTGTCTGAACGAACGGATACGGACCGCCGTAGAGATGCCGGGCATTTCGCGGACGATGACGCGACCGACCTCGATCTAGCGTTCCGAGTTGAGGCATCGTCGCCCAGCACCAGCCCTCCGGCAATCCAGGCAGGTCAGTGGTGTCAGGGGCCGTGGCTTCGACGTACTTGGCTTTCCAGTTCTTCGGCGGCTGTTTGCCTGCGGCGGCGAATTTGGCGAGTTGGTCGGCTTCCCATTTGCGGTGGCGTTCTTGGAGGATGCGTTCGAGGAGCTTCGACGCTGGTTCGACGTTCGGATTTGTCGCCCGCCATTCGGCGGTCAGGTCGCCTTCGACGGCGGCCTTGAGGACCGACGCCCGATAACGCTTGAGGTTCGCCTTCGCCCGCTCCAAGGCCGCGACCCCGGCCGCAAGATCGGAAAACAGTTCTTCGACCTTCTCGACGATTCGGCGTTGCTCATTCTGAGGTGGAAGCAGGAACGGCATGGAGGCAAAGCGGTCGGCACTCAAATGGTGGATGCCAACGCCTTTGCTAACTCGCGAAAACACAGCGTTCCTTGCGAAGTGCTGGAAAGTGACCAGAGCGAAGCGTGAATCGACAGCTTTTGGCCGAAAGCGGATCACGGTGTTCTGAAAGCAACACTCCTCAAGTTCACTGTTCCAGATTGTAGGTTTGCCAACTTCGGATGCACTCCCTGATGCTTCCGAAAGAAGAACGTCGCCGGGATGCAGGCGATACGTTTCCAGTTCCGCTGGTCGAAACTCCATGTCGAGAACGTCGCTCACATCAATGCCGGACCACGTTATGTTCGCCGCACGAAGATATTTCGTCGGATGGTCTGCCGACCGATTCTTCGGGGAACGTTGCCTGCCGAGCCGTACTTCGCCGACGGCGGCGATGCTTGTCATCAACCATCCGTGAGGGACTGCCAACGAAAGAATCTCGTCGATTACTACTTCGCCGTGATGTCCGTTGTGATGGCTCACGCCGCCAGCCTCGCATTGAGTTCCTCAAGGATGGCGTTGAGTTTCTCGCCGAAGAGTTCATGCGCCCGGCCCAATCCGCCGATCTGGTTGAACGGCACGTCATCGAGGTCGTCTCGCTCGATACTTACGCTCGTGGCGATGTGGCTTTTGATCGCGTCCAGCCAGCGGTGTTGTTCGGGAGTGAATCGGGCGCCGGCTTTCGCCTGTTCGGCGATCCATTCCTGGTAACGCTCTTCGACAGTCATGCTCATTGGCGCCAGCGGCGTGGTCGGATCGATCGCGTGGCGGACCAGCGCGATCACATCCACGAGTTGCTTTCCGCCGTGGGCTTTGACGTTTTCCGGCTCGACTGTTTCGTAGGCGTTCCAGAGACGTTCGGGGTAGAGCGAATGGGGAGGCTGTTTGATCGCCTTCGCCAGTTCCTTGACCTGGCTGTAGCGCAGGCCGGCCCGGTAGGGCTGGGAGTAGAGGACTTTCAAGGCGTCGATTTCGTCCTTGTGGTCTTCGATAAACTGTTTGAAGCTCGTTAAGAGCGACCGGGCTTTCTCCAACGCGGCGGCGTCGAAGCCGGCCCGCACGAGTCTATCGGGCGTCTGCTCGTCGATCACCTGTTCCAACGACCGTTTCGTGCCGAGCACGACGTCTCGCAGCTTGGGATTATGAAACGGCTTGAGGGCTTGCCGCATTCGCTCTTGCTCGACTTGTCCAAGCTGCTTTTCGCTCGGCTCTTCGCCTTCGGAGATTTGAAATGTCTGCGCCGCTTGTTGTACGACGCCGTCGGCGTCGATGCTGCGTAAAAGTTCGCTGCTGAGTTCCGCCAGCGTCTTGCCGCCGGCTGCGTCGACGATGGCGGCTTCTTGTTCGGCGTCGACTTGCTGCCTCGAGCCGCGCGAGACGCGAGGCAAGCGTCGAGACGAGATCGGCATCGGCTGCACCGGCTGCGACCAGGTTGAGCAGCTTGTCGAGTGCGACCGAGGGTTTGCGGTCGAGCGGTTTTGTGGCGGATTTTTCGTCTTCGCATACGCCGACGGCGTCGACGATCACGAAATGGGTCTTGTTGCGGGCATCGGGAGTCACCGTCTGCAGCGTGTCGGGGTCGACGACCCGGCAGCCGCGCCCCTTCATCTGCTCGAAATAGGAAAGCGAGCGGATATTCCGCAGAAAGAGCAGGCATTCGAGGGGCTTCACGTCGGTGCCGGTGGCAATCATGTCGACTGTGACCGCAATCCGCGGGTTGTAAGCCGTCCGCAGTTGTTGCAGTAATTCGTCAGGTTTATGGCTCTTGGACGTGATCTTCTGGCAGAATTCGTTACCGCGGCCGAACTCCTCGCGAATGATCCGCACGACGTCTTCGGCGTGCAGGTCGGTCTTGGCGAAGACGAGGGTCTTCGGAACCTCGCTGCGATCTGGGAAGATTTCCGAGAGCTTTTCTTTGAAGGTGCGGATCACGAGGCGGATCTGGTTCTCGGCCACGACGTCCCGGTCGAGCTGATTAGCCGTGTAGGTCAGGTCGTCATCGAGTTCCTTGTACTTGCGCTGCTTGGTCCGCCGGTCCCGATGGGGAACGAAAATGCCCGGCTCGCGGACCAGCTTTGCTCCGCTCTTGCTGATCTCGGTCTCGATGCGGTAGACGTCGTAGCCGACGTTGACGCCGTCGGCCACGGCCTTTTCGTGCGTGTATTCCTGCACGAGGTTGCCGTTGAAGAAGCCGATCGTCTGGGACGTCGGCGTCGCGGTGAGGCCGATAATGGAGGCGTCGAAGTAATCGAGGACTTGCCGCCAGATGTTGTAGATCGAGCGGTGGCATTCGTCGACGACGATGAAATCGAACGTCTCAATCGGCATTTGGGCGTTGTAGACGACGGGCAGCGGCTCCTTGATGAGCGACGTTTCGGTCTCGAAAAGAGAGCCCTCTTCGTTCTCTTCGAGGAATTCCTCTTCGCCTTTGAGAATCGAGTACAGCCGCTGGATAGTCGTGATGCAGACTTTGGACGCAGGATCGATCGTGTTCTTCCGCAGGTGCTGGACCGTGTATTCTTCGTTGAACTTGTAGCCGTTGTACGGGCTGACGAACTGCTGGAACTCGTTGAGAGTCTGTTTGCCCAGGTTGTTGCGATCGACCAGGAACAAAATGCGTTTGGCCTTGGCGAACTTGATGAGCCGGTAGCAGGAATTGACCGCCGTGAAGGTCTTGCCGCTGCCGGTGGCCATTTGGATCAGCGAGCGGGGCCGGTTGTCGGCCAGCGAGTGCTCCAGGTTGCCGATCGCCTCGGACTGGACGCGCCAGAGCTTCTCGCTGTTGAGCGGGGGCATTTGCCGCAAGAGAGCGCGGACCTGGTTGTCGAGATTGACGAGCCGCAGCAGCTCTTCCGGCCGATGGAACGTGAAAACGGGCCGGCTGCGGGCGGCCGGTTCGATGTAGTTTGTGAAGCGCGTGTCGCCGCCGGTCGACTCATAGGCGAACGGCAACGGGATGCGGTAATTCGGCAAGTTGGCCGGCAGCCCGTCCAGGTACTTGCCGGATTGCGTTTCGACGCCCTTCAGCGAGTGGCCTTCGGGCTTGGCTTCGACAACGCCGATCGCCTTCGCGTCCAGGTAAAGCAGGTAATCGGCTTCGCCCGTCGAGAGGGGAAATTCACGAATCGCGACGCCGTGGCCGGCCGAGATATTCATGCGGCGGTAGTCCTGCACGATCCAGCCGCACTGGTCGAGCTGCGCGTCGATTTCTATGCGCGATTTTTCTTCGGGCGTCATGGATGCGGATGGCCCTGGAGGATAGGCCTTTCAGCATACGGCAACGGCGGCAACGACAAGCAATTCGTTTGTGGCCCGGCGGCCTTTGCGTTTCGAACGGGAATCGCGAGTTGGCGCCGGGTTGATTTTGATACGATGTTGCGCGGAGGCCCACGGAATCCCACGGACGGCTGTCCGTGGGCTTGGTCGGAGAGTGACGATGCGCAAGAACGATGACACGGTGTCGCACGCGATGCGCGTTGTGCCTGGGGGGATGTGGATTCACTTCATCGTGAATACGTACGGCTCGTGGCTTTATGGCGATCCGCGGGGATTTCGGACGCGGCATCATCGCGAGCACGTCGAAGGGGATTACAAGAATCCTCCGCCGCGAGGGTTGTATGCGAAGCAGCTCGAACGCAGCGTGCAGTCGCTGAAGCAGCCGGCGGTGAGGCTGGGGAAAGCGTGGCGGCCGATCGTGGGGGTGGCCGTTCGCGAGAAGCTCGGCGAACGCGGGGCGTTTGTGCTGTGCCTGGCTGTTGCGGGTCAGCACGTGCATGTGTTGGCGAAGGTGCCGCGGGGATCGGAGCCGCGACTGATGATGGGGCTGGCGAAGAAACATGCGGCCTTTGAGATGAAGGATCGGGGTTGGGAGGGGAAACTCTGGGCTCGGCGCGGAAGAGAGTTGCCCGTGAAGGATCGAAAGCATCAGTTGCAGGTGTATCGGTACATATTGGCGCACGCGAAACAGGGGGCGTGGGTTTGGCACTGGCGGATGGGGGAGTGAAGAGGTGCGCGGAGGGCGCACGCGGAAAACGCCCACGGACGGCGGTCCGTGGGCTTGAGGGGGGGACGCAGACGCGCTGAGTTATCGAGTCCTATCGTCGCGGGAGGAGCCGGAGCGGTTCTTGGGGCGGGTCTTGCCGATCACTGGCGTGATTCTCGTCGGTTGTCGGAACGCTCAATACCAACAGGCCGGCGGCTGGTAGTTCGACGCCGGCGATTTCAATGTACGCGTTGCCGGCGGCGCGCTTGGTCGTGTCCGTTGGGAGTTGCATGCCGAGCACCAAGCGGCGCTGGAGCCGTTGGTCGAAGATGGTCAGTGCCGGCTTTGTGTGGGGGCCGGTTGCGCGGGCGTCGAGCGGGGGAGGCTCGCGGATGGCCAGCACGTTCTGGGTGGTGTGTAACCATCCGACCACTTCAGGGAAACGGGCCTGGAGGGGAGCGAGATCAAAGTGTGCGAGGAATTGTCGAAATGAAACCGGCGTCGTGCGGAGGAGTTGAAAATCGGCGGAGGCGAGCCGAGCGTCTTCCAGGGCGACTGAGCCGAGGCGGCGGGCGGCCGTGAACTGGGAGACCGGAAAGCCGCCGGAGTCGGCTGCCGCCTGTTGCAGCCGCATTACAAGCTGGCTGATTTCATGTTGTGAGCGAATGCGGGCGCGGGGTCGATCAGCGGCTTTGCCTGCGGAGGGCGTCCCGCAGAGCTTCTGGAGCCGCGATTCGGCGATTCTCAGGCTGAACGCCTCGTACGACAAGAGGGGGGTGCGATCGACCTCGGCCGGTTCCTTGAAGAGGCCCAGCGGGCGGTCCAAGTAGACGGCCATGCCCAGCTCTCGCAGTTCGGCCGAGACGGGCCGCGTCGGGTCGGCCAAATCGTCGATGCTTGTTTCCAGCACGCGGCGGGCTCGGTCGGAAAGCATTTGCTCGGCCGGCTGGCCTTGAAACAGCCTTCTGCGGCGTGTCTGCGGATCGGTCAGTTGCTCGTCGGGGACGCGGCCAAAGGGGACGGGCAGGACCCAGCGGTTCTCGCCGCGCGAAGTCGGCAGGTCGGGCACCGGATGGCCTTCGTACTCTTTGCGCATCAGCCAGCCTTGTCGCAGGGCGCGGCGGCGGAGCCGCTTTCGGCGCTCGACGGGCTGGGGATCGCCGTCTTGTGGCTGGAACAGGTGGGGATGCTCTTCGATCAATTGCAGGTAGGCCCGCAGGAGGGAATCGTTGAAGAGCGGATCGGGAAAATTCGCGCCTTGGTTGTGGAAGGTCGTCAAATCGAAAGCGGTGAGATGCCGGGCGAGAGATCGCAACTGGAAGCTCAACAGGTCGACGATCTCCTCGACGCCCAGGAATTCCGGCCGGGCCAGCTCGCGCAGCAGATCGATCCAGCGATCGACAAATTGCGTGTAAGGAGTCAGTGCCAGATGATTGAAGAGCATCTTCAAGGTGGCCGTCAGTTCGGGCTTTGTGCCTCCCAGGCTGTGCCCTTGTTCGAGAAATCGCTCAGCCAGCACGGGCAGCTCGTCGGGCGGGACGGTGCGGAGAATCAGTTCCAGCAACTTGGCCCGTTCCAGGGGCGGGCTTTGGCGCGTCAGTCCGCGGTCGATCAATTCCTTGGCCGTCGTGAGAGGGGGCACATCCTCCGCCTCGGCGTTCGGGAAATAGGCGAATTGTCCCAGAGAGAAGCCGGGCAGGGGCGTTTCGACCGATGTGATGGGCAAGCGGCTGGTCCCGATCACCGCCAGCAAGACATCGTGGCCAAGCTCTCGCTCGAAGGTCCGCGCGGGGTGAGGCGCGGACCGGGAAGCAACGGGCGGACAGCCGCCCTCCAGGACGGCCAGGTCAATCGTGGCGACCAGTTCCCGCACCCATTTTTGAACTTCCCGCGTCAGGACGACGTTCCCCTCTGTCACGTAGGGTTCTTGCACGTGGGTTTCGATCGACCGCGTCACGTAGACGAGCCGATCGGAAGGGGCAAAGAGGACCGCGAGCAACGGCTCAGGGGGCTTGTCCGCAGCAGGCTGCACGAGGACGTTCCACGACTCGAACGTTTTTTGTTCGCGGGTCTGCGATCCGTCGAGCAAATGTCCGCGGAAAACTTCCCAGGGAAGCGTCTCGCTCGCTCGACGGTCGATTTGCAGCCGGCCTGCCGCGGCGACAAAAAAGCGTGGCGGCCTGAGCATTTGGTCGATCGAGGCTCGGACCGCGTCGTCGCTGATGCGCGTGTCGGTGCTCAATTGTCTAAACCCGGAGAGAGCGCGTCAGAATTTCGGGCAGGGTGGCCGAGAACTTGCTGCGGGGCATGACCTCGTCGCAGCCGGCCTCGCGCGCGTCGTTCAGTCGAGCGGCCTCGACGTGCGGGCCGAAGGCAATCACGGTGGGACGGTTTGCCGTGGGCAGGGCGGCGATCACGTCGGAAACTGTCAGCTCCGGCGTCGAGAGGTCCAAGATGATGCAGCGATACGTCGAGTCGGCCGCTTTCGACGCCGCTTGGGCGAGGTTGCCCTCGACCACGACGCGAAATCCCAACTCGGCGGCCGTGCCGGTGACTTTGCTGGAGAAGAACAGGTCGCGGCTGATCATGAGGGCGGTCGGCCGTAACGAGTCTGGCGGCTGGTCCGCCTTCGGCGGAGAGTCCGGCGTCGAATGCATATTGAGTTCCGTAGGTTCTGCGTCAGCATCACTCGATCGCGCGCCACATTGCTTAGAGACGGTTTCAAACGGGCGGCATGACTCGTAGGGTAAGCTGCCAGCTTGCCCTGTAGTGCCGTTTCGTGAATCAAACGGGTAGTGCCGTTTCGTGAATCAAACGGGCAAGCTGGCAGCTCGCTCTACGGTTTTGAAACTCCCTCTTAGCGGGGGTGTCGTGGGACGAGTGTTATGCTGAAGCATAACCTACAGGACCGGTCCGTGACCCCTGACCCCTAACCCCTAACCCCTAACCTCCTGATGAGTGAAGACAAGGCATCGGTGCTCAGCCGGTCCCTGGCGACGGTGGCGGCCGCTGACCCCGGTTCCGTCGCCTGCGGGCGTTTGATACGAACAACTGGCCTTGGTGCGCTGTCCGTGCTAACTTAGCAACCTGCTGCCAGACGAGGCCCCTGTCCGCGTGCCGGAGATTTGCATGGCCGAAAGTGCTGAAAACGGTCCCGACTTCTCGAAGGCTGAGCTTCTGCCCGTCATCGCCCAGGACGACGCGACTGGCGAGGTGCTGATGTTGGCGTACATGAATCAGACCGCCTGGGAGGAGACGCTTGCGGACGGGACGCGTCTGCTACTACAGCCGCAGCCGGCAGAAGTTGTGGCGCAAGGGAGAAGAGAGCGGCAACGTTCAGGAGGTCAAAAGCATCTATTTCGACTGCGATGCCGACACGCTTTTGATTCGCGTCCACCAGATCGGCGGGGCGGCTTGCCACGAGGGATACAAGAGCTGCTTCTTCCGCAAGATCGATCCGAAGACCGGCAGCGTCGAGGTGATCGGCGAACGCGTGTTTGATCCAAAAGTGGTCTATAAGAAATAGCCTGGCCGACGAGATTGCAACTGGCAGCTTGCCCGGCGAAAAAGGGAGCCATGAACAATCGAAAACTGAGACTGGGGATTCCGGCCGGCAGCCTGCAGGAGGCGACGGCCGCCCTGTTCAAAAAGGCCGGTTACAACATCACGTTCTCATCCCGGTCGTATTACCCGCAAATCGACGACCCGGAGATCGAGTGCCTGTTGATCCGCGCCCAGGAGATGGCCCGCTATGTCGAGGAGGGGATTCTCGACGCGGGCATCACCGGACACGATTGGATCGTGGAGACGCAGGCGAAGGTCGTCGAGATCTGCGAGCTGGTCTTCTCCAAAACGAGCCGCCGCCCGGTCCGCTGGGTGCTGTGCGTTCCGAACGACTCCCCCGTCAAGAGCGTCAAGGACCTGGAAGGCAAACGGATTGCCACCGAGGCCGTCGGCCTGACGAAGGCGTTCCTCGCCAAGCACGGCGTCAGCGCAAAGGTCGAGTTCTCGTGGGGTGCGACGGAAGTCAAACCGCCGCGTCTGGCCGACGCCATCGTGGAAGTCACCGAGACGGGCAGCTCGCTCAAAGCCAACGATCTTCGCATCCTCGAAGAAGTTCTCCAGAGCACGACGCGGCTCATCGCCAACCGGACCGCTTACCAGGACTCCTGGATCAAGAGCAAGCTCGACAACATCTCGCTCATGCTGCGCTCGTGCCTGGCCGCCGAGGGGAAGGTCGGCATCATGATGAACGTGCAGCGCAAGGACATGGAAGCGGTCCTCTCCAAGCTTCCCGCCCTGCAAACGCCGACGGTCTCTTCGCTCTCCGATCCCGACTGGGTCGCCGTCAACACGATCGTCGACGAATCACTGGTTCGGACGATGATGCCCGAGCTGCGGACCGCCGGCGGCCGCGGCATCGTCGAGTACGCGATCAACAAGATCATCGACTGATGACCGCTCGGCGTTCGGGGTCCGGCGTCATCCGCGCACCGAAGCACGGGTGAACCGAAGCGGTTCACCACTGGCACCTGGCACCCAGTGCTCTTTTCTCGACGCCGGACTCCGGACGCCGCACTCCAGACTGATTTTTATGCCTGTTGACAAGTCGGAGCGCCGCATTCGGGAGATGTTTGGGGAGATCTCGCCCCGCTACGATTTCCTGAACCATTTTCTCTCGGGCGGGACCGATTACTACTGGCGCTGGAGGACCGTGCGATCGGCCGCGCCGGAGGGCGAGCAGCCCGTGCTCGATGTCTGCACGGGGACGGGCGACCTGGCGGTCGCCTATTGGCGCCGCGGCCGAGGCCGCGTGCGCGTCGTCGGCGCCGACTTCACGCATGAAATGCTGACCCTGGCCCGGCAGAAGACTTCGTCGCTTGCTTCAGGTTCGCCGGCGATTGACTTCGTTGAAGCCGATGCGCAGCGGCTTCCTTTTGCCGACGACTCAATTTCAAATCGTCTCGGTCGCGTTCGGACTGCGAAACGTGACCGATACGCTCGCAGGGGCTGCGGGAAATGGCCCGCGTCTGCGCTCCGGGCGGCCGCGTGGTCATCCTCGAATTCTCGATGCCGCAAAGCCGCGTGATCGGCGGGCTTTACCGCTGGTACTTTCGGCACGTGCTGCCGCGGATCGGCCAGCTTGTGTCGGGCAACCGGCAGTCGGCCTATCGCTACTTGCCCGATTCGGTCTCGGAATTTCCCTGCGGCGAGCGCCTGGCGGCTATGATGAAGTCGTGCGGACTCGATCCCGTGACGTGGACGCCGCTGACGTTCGGGATCGCGACGCTCTACGTGGGGACAAAAAGCGGTTCGACAATAAGCCCACCGACGGCCGTCGATGGGCTTGAAACGCACTGAACAACATGCCGCAGACAGGCTCAATCGCAACGACGGATGTCGTCCTCGGAATCACCGGCGCCAGCGGCGCGGTTTACGCCACGCGGCTGCTCGAGATCCTGCTGCGCACGGGACGCCGCGTCCATTTGACGATTAGTCCGGCCGGCGTCGAAGTGCTCAAGACCGAGTTGGGAGTCGCGGTCGATCTCGAAAGATTCGACGCGGGCCAACTCGGGCTGCCGGCGGAGCGAGTCGACCCGGGGACGCTCGCCTATTATCACTACCGGGACTATTCGGCGCCGATTGCCAGCGGCTCGTTCCTGACGGCCGGGATGGTGATCTGCCCCTGTTCGATGGGGACGCTGGCCAGCGTCGCCAACGGATTATCGACGAACCTGATCCAGCGCGCGGCCGACGTGCATTTGAAGGAGCGGCGGAAATTGATCGTCGTTCCGCGGGAGACGCCGCTGGGCAGCATTGCGCTTGAGAACATGAAGCGGCTCTCGGACGCCGGGGCGGTCGTGCTCGCTGCGATGCCCGGCTTCTACCATCAGCCGAAGTCGATCGGCGACTTGGTCGATTTCGTTGTCGGGCGAATCTTGGACCAGCTTGGGGTCGAAAAGAATCTGATCCCACGCTGGGGGGACCAAGGCGGCATCGAAGCGCGACTCGGCTCGGTCCGGTGAGGGAACCACAAAGAACCCAAAGGACACCAAGAAGACACAGTGAGCCCGGTGGACGGAATTGAATCAACCCTGTTGTCGTCTTCTTCGTGTCCATCGTGGTTCCTGACAGTTTTTGTTGAGTCAGGGTGGTTTGCATTTGTCCAGGCTGAAATGGCCTGGTTTCTTGACTTCGGCGGCGCGATACGCTCTCATGTGTCGCTAGCGAGGTTTTTCTGCGCCTGAACTGCCGAAGAACCGTAATCAATCCCCGCCTTTTTGTTGTTGCCCTGCCGCAAACAGACGCTGCCCGCTGACTCAGCAATCGCGTTGATGAATCGCTCACCGAGTGATCGCGTCAAATTCATGACGAACAATCGGGGTGTTCACTGGGTAAGTGTCTGTGAGGTTGTTAGCGTTTGCCCCGCGGCCGGTGGCCGGTGGAATCTGTCCAAACGTTCGCAGGCCGTTGCTGAGCTGGGGAACGAAAGTTGCAGTCGTTAGGCCGACCGCAAATGCATGAACGGGCGACTAATGGAGAACCAAGGAATGACCATTCGCACGAATCGCCGTGATTTTCTGCACGTGGGCTTCGCCGGAGGCATCGGACTCACGTTGGCTGATTTCTTGCGCCTCCGGGCACAGGCCGAGATTCACAATACTCCAAGCAAAGAGGGGAAGGCCAAGTCGGTCATCTTCATCTTCCTGCCTGGCGGCGCTCCGCATCAGGAAACTTTCGATCCCAAGCCGTACGCTGCCGGTCGAGTATCGCGGTCCGATGTCCTCGATTGCGACCAACGTCGATGGAATCATGCTCAATGAGCACTTGGTTCAAACGGCCAAGCAGTGCGACAAGATCGCGTTTTGCCGTTCGATGACGCACGGCGAAGCGGCGCACGAGCGCGGCACGCACAACATGTTCACCGGCTACAAGCCGAGCCCTGCGCTGGCCTTCCCCAGCATGGGCAGCGTGGTGACGCACGAATTTCCGCCGAAGAACAACTTGCCGCAGTACGTCTGCATCCCCAGTATGCCGAACGAATACGCGGGGACTGGTTATCTGAGTTCCTCGTTTGCTCCGTTCAGTCTGGGGAGCGACCCGGCAAACGCCGGCTTCACGGTGCAGGATCTGAAGCTTCCGGGCGGCGTAACCGACAACCGCTTCGCCAAGCGGCGTCGCATCCTCGACGCGGTGAATGACTATTTCGTCGCAAAGGAGAAGGCCGACTCGCTCAAGGCGGTCGACACCTTTTATCAGCGGGCGTATTCGATGGTCAGCTCGGTTAAGGCGCAGGAAGCATTCAACATCGCCGCGGAGCCGGCCAAGCTGCGTGACGAATACGGCCGCAATCAGGCCGGGGCCCGCATGCTTTTGGCGCGGCGACTGGTCGAAGCGGGTGCGCGGTTCGTCACGTTGACCTACGGCGGCTGGGACCTGCACGACAATGTGCAGAACGGCATCCGCTCGCAGTTGCCCGCGTTCGACCAGGGTTATGCGGCACTGATCCGCGACCTGGATCGCCGTGGACTCTTGAAGTCGACACTCGTTTGCATCGCGTCCGAATTTGGACGCACGCCCAAGGTCAACGGCACGGCCGGCCGCGACCACTGGCCGAAGGTCTTCACCGTCGTCATGGCCGGCGGCGGCATCAAGGGGGGCATCGCGTATGGTTCCTCCAATGCAACGGCCAGCGAGCCGGAGGACAATCCCCTCACGGTCGAAGACTGGGCCGCGACGATTTACCACTGTCTCGGCATCAACCCGGACAACAAGCTGTTGGCTCCGGGCGACCGGCCGATCAATATCGTCAAAGACGGAGAGGTCCGCAAGGAATTGCTGGTGTAAGGCGCCGCAAAGACCGGCGCTCTGCACTACGGGCGGCACCCTAACAAGCAGGTGATGCTTTCGTCTGCCTGAACGTTCCTTGATAAACCCGAAACACGAAAGCCGAATGACGAACGAAATCCGAAACAGAAAACCTTGAAAGACAGGACATGTTTCGGATTTCGGGCTCCGTCGTTAACCGCTCATTCGTGCTTTGTATTTCCCTGAGACCTGCCTCTACATCCCCGCGTTTTGGCACGCACCGGAGATTTTCCATGGGGCGTTGGATGCGATCGGCTCTCCTTCTGACACTGGCGTTTGGCTGCTATCACAGGCAATTCTTTCCGCGCAGGCCGCCTCGCCATCGCTCAGCGTGATCCTGCCCGCGCGGTTTGCAGCGCGGCACGGAAAGCGTGCTGACGTTCAGGGCGGGACAGTTGGCCGACGCGAAAGAGATCCTGTTCTTTTCGCCCGGCTTCAAAGTGACCAAGCTCGAACCGAGTCCCGGGGCCGTGAAGGCGACGATCAAGGTCGCGCCGGACTGCCGGCTGGGCGAGCACGTGGCGCATGTGCGAACCGCGAGCGGCGTAACCGAGTACCGGACGTTTTACGTCGGCCCGTTTCGCGAGATTCAGGAAAAAGAGCCCAACACCGAGTTCACCACTCCGCAGCCCATTCCCCTCAACGTGACCGTTAACGGAATCATCGAGGCGGAAGACGTCGATTATTTCGTGATCGATGCGAAGAAAGGACAGCGGATCAGCGCCGAGATCGAGGGCATGCGGCTCGGCGTCACAATGTTCGACCCGTACATCGCCATTCTCGATTCGAAGCGGTTCGAGCTCATCACCGCCGACGATACACCCCTCTTGAAGCAGGACGCGGCTGCCTCGGTCATCGCGCCGGCCGACGGCAAGTATTACATCCAAGTCCGCGAAAGTTCTTACGGGGGGGATGGAAACTCTTACTACCGCCTGCACGTCGGCACGTTCCCGCGGCCGATCGCCGTTTATCCCGCGGGAGGCAAGCTGGGCGACCAGGTCGAGGTACGGTTCCTCGGCGATCCGACGGGCGACATCGTTAAAAAGGTCAAGCTCCCCAGCCAGCAGATTGCCAACTACGAACTCGTTCCGGAAGACGCGACCGGCACCGCTCCTTCCGGGATCCCTTTCCGGCTCTCTGAGCATGGAAACGTTTTGGAGAAGGAGCCGAACAACTCGATCAAAGAGGCAACGCCGGCCGAGCTGCCACTGGCCTTCAACGGCATCCTGCAGACTCCCGGCGACGTGGATTACTTCAAATTCAAGGCGAAAAAAGGCGAAACGTACGAAGTCGAATGCTTCGGCCGGCGGCTCCGATCGGCGATCGACCCGGTGATGGTGCTGTACAACGCGGCCGGGCAGGGGATCACTTCCAACGACGACTCCCGCGGCCCCGACCCCTATTTCCGTTTCACGGTTCCGGCCGACGGCGAGTATTTCCTCTCCGTCTACGACCACTTGCTCCGCGGCGGTCCGGGCTTTGTTTACCGCGTGGAATTCTTGCCGGTCGAGCCGAAGATCACGACCGGCTTGCCGCAGGTCGCCCGCTATTCGCAATTGCGGCAGCAAGTTTATGTCGCTCGCGGCAATCGGTTCGGGGCCCTCATGACGGCGGCTCGCGAGAACTGCGGCGGCGAACTGCTGATGGACCCCAAGGGGATGCCCAAAGGAGTGAAGATCATCGCCGATCCGATGCCCGCCAACGCCAGCTCGATGCCGGTTGTCTTCGAGGCGGCGCCGGACGCTCCGCTGGCGGGGAAACTTGTCGATTTCCAGGCACGTCTCAACGATCCGAAGCAAAAGATCAGCGGCGGATTCTTCAACCACGCAGAGTTTGTCATCAGCGCCCGGGCCAGTCCCTGTATAGCTGGTGCGACGTCGATCGGATGGCGGTTGTGGTCGTCGAGGAGTTGCCCTACACGCTGGAGATCGTGGAGCCGAAGGTTCCCCTGGTGCAGGGCGGCTCGATGCAATTGAAGATTCGCGCTCATCGCAAAAAGGGCTTTACGGAACCGATCAACGTGCAAGTGCCTTTCCTTCCGCCGGGGGTCGGCGGCGTCCCTTCGGTCGACATTCCGAAAGGGCAGAATGAAGTCTTGTTTCCGCTCAGTGCCAACGGCGGCGCCGAGGTGAAGAAGTGGAAGATCTTCGCGCTCGGTTCGGCCAACGTGAACGGGGCCGCCTACGCCTCGTCGCAATTGGCGAATCTCGAGATCGCCACGCCCTATTTGCAATTCAACATGCAGCGGGCGGCCGTCGAGCAGGGGCAGCAGACCGAACTCGTGTGTAATGTAACGGTCAACAAGCCATTCGCCGGGGCCGCCAAGGTTGATCTCTTGGGCCTTCCGCCGAAGGTCGTCGCCCCCCAAGTCGAATTGAAAAAGGATATGAAGGACCTGGTCTTCAAAGTGAAGACGGAAAAGGCCAGCCCCGCGGGGACGCACAGGAATATCTTTTGTCAGGTCGTGATCATGGAAAACGGTGAGCCGATCGTGCACAACGTCGGCGGCACCGAGCTGCGCATCGACCAGCCGTTGCCGGCCGTGGCCAAGCCGGCCGCGCCCCCCGCGGCGGCGAAGGTCGCGAAAAAGGAAGCGCCTAAAGCCACTGCCAAGCGGCTCACGCGGTTGGAACAGTTGCGTTTGGACGCGAAGCAAAAGGCCCAGGCGGCCGCCGGAAAGTGACCGGAAACCAAGCCGCCGGCTTGCCGGCGGACCGTTATCATCCGTTGGAATGCGGGGATCAGACTGATGTCGCGATTGGCTCATAAATGGATGGCATGCGCCGTGGTTCTGGGAGCGGCGGTTCTGGCGATGAATTCCGTCGCCTCGGCCGCGGCCGAGAAGGCGAAGCCGGCCCAGGAACTCAAGCCGGCCCAAGATTCCAAGCCGGCCCAAGATTCCAAACCGGCAGAGATCCGCGTCTTCCCGCCGGACGTCCAATTGACGACGGCCCGCGACCGGCAATCCCTGGTCGTGCAGGCCCGCTTCGCCGACGGGTTGACCCGCGACGTCACGACCGAGGCGAAGTTCACGCTGGCCAACGCCGCACTGGCGCAGTCTCGACAAGGCCACGCTGTACCCGCTCGCTGATGGCACGACGCAGTTGACGGTCGAACATGCGGGCCTGAAAGTCACGCTGCCGGTGACAGTGAAAGAAGCCAAGGCCGATCCGCCGCTCAGCTTCAAGCTCGACGTCATGCCGATCTTCATGAAGGCCGGCTGCAACATGGGAAGTTGCCATGGATCGGCCCGCGGTAAAGACGGCTTCCACTTGTCGCTCTTCGGCTACGATCCGGACGGCGACTACCAACGGCTGACGCGCGAGATCAGCGGCCGGCGTATCAATCTGGCCATCCCCGAAGAGAGCCTGATCCTCCAGAAGGCCCTGGGCAAAGTCCCGCATACCGGAGGCAAGCGATTCGCCGAAGGCAGCGAGCTTTACCAGACGCTGCTCCGCTGGCTGAAGGCGGGCGCCCCGGTCGACCCGGGCCCGGTGCCCAAAGTCGTCGCGGTCGAGCTGTTCCCCAATGGCGGCGTGCTGGACGGCAAAGGCGCGACGCAGCGGCTCACCGTGCGGGCCAAATATGCCGACGGGACCGACCGCGACGTTACCTCGCTGGCCTACTACATGACGAACAACGACGTCTCCGCCGCCGTCTCGCAGGAGGGCGTGGTAACGGCCGGAAGCCGCGGCGAAGCCTTCGTGATGGTCCGCTTTTCGACGTACACCGTCGGCACGCAGTTCATCGTTCTTCCCAAGGGACTCAAGTTCGAGTTCCCCAAAATTGCGGAGAACAATTACGTCGACACGCTTGTCCATAACAAGCTGAAGAAACTGCGGATCCTTCCGTCGGTCCTTTGCGACGACGAGGAATTCCTCCGCCGCGTGTCGATCGACGTCACCGGCACTCTGCCGCGGGTCGAAGACTACCGGCGGTTCATGGCCGACAAGTCGCCCGACAAGCGGGCCAGGCTCGTCGACGACCTCCTCTCGCGGAAGGAGTTCGTTGAAATCTGGTTGATGAAGTGGGCCGAGCTTTTGCAGATTCGCACGACCGTCAACATCAGCACCAAGTCGATGCTTTCGTATTACACGTGGCTGCAAAACAAGATCGCCGGCAACGTGCCGATGGACCAGATGGTCCAGGAGCTGCTGGCCTCCAAGGGGGGAACGTTCGCGAACCCGGCGACGAATTACTACCAGAACGAGACCGACACGCTGAAGACGGCCGAGAACGTCGCGCAGGTCTTCATGGGAATGCGCATCCAGTGCTCGCAGTGCCACAACCATCCTTTCGACCGCTGGACCATGGACGATTACTACGGCTTTGCCGCTTTCTTCTCGCAGATCGGCCGCAAGCCGTCCGAAGACCCGCGCGAGTTGATCGTCTTCAACAGCGGCGGCGGCGAAGTGGTGCACCCGGTCACCCACAAGGCGATGCAACCGAAATTCCTGGGCGGAGCCGTGCCCGATCTCAAGGGCCGCGACCGCCGCGAGGTTTTGGCCAAGTGGCTGGCCTCGCCGGAGAACCCGTATTTTGCCAAGAACCTCGCCAACATCGTCTGGGGCCACTTTTTCGGCCGGGGCATTATCCATGAGGTCGACGACGTCCGCGTCAGCAATCCTCCCGTCAACCCGGAGCTTCTCGATGAGCTGGGGAAGAAGTTCACGGAATACCATTACGATTTCAAGCGCTTCGTGAAGGACATCTGCACGTCGCGGACGTACCAATTGTCGACCGAGGTCAATCCCACGAACGTCGACGATCACCGCAATTTCGCGCACGCCGAGCTGCGCCGGATGCGGGCGGAAGTGATGCTCGACTGCGTCAGCGAGGCGACCGACACGAAAAACAAGTTCCCCGGACTGCCGCTCGGGGCCCGCGCGGTGCAGGTGGCTGACGGCAACACGTCGAACTACTTCCTGACGACCTTCGGCCGTGCCACGCGCGGCACCGCCTGCTCCTGCGAAGTCCGCGTCGAGCCCAACCTGTCGCAGGCGCTGCACCTGCTCAACGGCGACACGGTCAACAGCAAAATCCACCAGGGCCGCCTGATCGAACGGAGGCTGGCCGAAAAGAAGACGCCGGCCGCGATCCTCGACGAGCTTTATATCCGCTGCCTCTCGCGGCGTCCGACGGAAAAGGAGCACGCCGCGCTGAGCGCCCTGTTGGCGGAAAGTTCCGACAAGAAGCAGACCCTGGAAGACACGTTCTGGGCGCTGTTGAACACGCGCGAGTTTTTGTTCAACCATTGATAGGTGAGTTGATGAGGCTTGGCAATTACACGTCGACACGGGGCGCAGGGCCGCGTGCTCGCGTTGGCTCTTCTGCTCGCGGTGCCGGCGGCCGCCGTACCCGCGGAGAAAACGCCGGCGAAGGGGGCCTCGAAAGGGCCAAAGCTCACCTATGACGACAACGTGCGGACCATCTTCCGCGAGCGGTGTTTCGCCTGCCACAACACCGAGAAGAAAACGGCCGGCCTCGACCTGACCACGTATTCCGGCGTGATGACCGGCGGGGGTTCCGGCGCCGTGATCGAGGCCGGGAGTTCCGGCGATAGCTATCTCTTCTCGCTCGTCTCGCATACCTCCGAACCGCACATGCCCCCCAAGTCCGAGAAGCTTCCCGCCGACTACCTGGCGACGATCGCCAAGTGGATCGACGGCGGGGCCCTCGAGAGCAAGGGGAGCAAAGCCGCCGCCAGCAAGAAACCCAAGCTCGATTTCGCGCTCAAAGCCGCCCCCACCGGCCGGCCGGAAGGTCCGCCGCCGATGCCCGAGCGGCTGAGCATCGAGCCCGTCATCCGCACGGCCCGCGCGACGGCGCCGCGCACCTTGGCGACCAGCCCCTGGTCTCCGTTGGCCGCCATCCCGGGACAAAAACAGGTGCTGCTGTACAACACCAAAACGCTCGAGCTCGCCGGCGTGCTGCCGTTTCCGGAAGGCATCCCCGAGGTGCTGAAATTCAGCCGCAACGGGCTGCTGCTTTTGGCCGGCGGGGGCCGGGGCGCCGTCAGCGGCCGCGTCGTCGTGTGGAACGTGAAGACGGGCGAGCGGATGTTCGAAGTCGGCGACGAGCTCGACGCCGTCCTCGGGGCCGACATCAGTGCCGATCAATCGCTCATCGCGCTGGGCGGGCCGGGAAAAATCGTGCGCGTCTATTCGACGGCCGACGGTTCCCTCAAATCCCAAATGAAGAAACATACGGACTGGATCTATTCGGTCGCCTTCAGCCCCGACGGCGTGCTGTTGGCGACGGCCGACCGCAACGGCGGGATCGTCATCTGGGAAGCGCAGACCGGCCGCGAATACGCCGTTCTGGCCGGCCATGCCAGCGCCGTCACCTCGCTCTCCTGGCGGATCGACTCCAACATCCTCGCGTCCGCCAGCGAAGACGCCTCCATCAAGCTCTGGGAAATGGAGAACGGAACGCAGGTCAAGACCTGGAGCGCGCATGGCGGCGGTGTGACGTCGATCGGTTTCACCCGCGACGGCCGCCTTGTCTCCTGCGGCCGCGATGGGGCCGCCCGGTTGTGGGACCAGAACGGCGCGGCCAAGACGGGCTATTCCGGCTTCGCCGACCTCCCGCTGTGCGTTGCCTATTGTGATGAAACCAATCGGCTGATCGCGGGCGATTGGACCGGCGCGTTTCGCGTCTTCGACGCGGCCAGCGGCAAGCAGATCGGCACGCTCGACGCCAATCCTCCGCGCCTCGCCGAACGACTCGACGCGGCCGCTCACGAGCTCGCGCAGCGACGGGCCGAGCACCAACGACTCGCCGAGCGCTTGGCGGCCGCGCAGGCCGAGTCGCCAAAACACCGGGCCGAGCTGGTCGCGGCCCAAAAGAATGTCGCGGCCGTCGCAATAAGCCTCAAAACGGCGACCGAGGCGGCGGCGAAGGCGAACACGGTCGTCGACTCGCTGAAGGCCGAGATCCAGACGGCCGCCAAAATTGTCGCCTCGCTGCCGGCCGTGCTGCCGATTCTCAAGGAAGCGGCCGACAAGAGCGCGCAGGCCGCCGCCAAGCTCGCCGGCGACAAAGACGTCGCCGCCGCGGCCGAAATGGTCAAGTCGCAATACGCCAAGAAGCAAAAACAGCTCGACGAAGCCAGGCGGGGGCTGGCCGATAAGAACGTGCGCCTTGAAAAGGCCAAGCCCGAGCTGGCCGCCGCGGGAAAACGCGTTGCCGAGTTGAAGTCGGCCTTCGAAGCCGCCAGACAGCGGGCCAACGACCCCGTGGTCGCCGCGAAGACGGTCCTCGATTCTTCCGCCCAGTCGCTCGCGCAGGCTGAACAGCACGTGCGCCGCTGGAAGGACGAAATGGCGTTCCAGGAAAAGATCGTGGCGATCGCCGCTTTGCAAGCGAAAACGGCCCAACTGGCCGAGGCTGTCCAAACAGCACAGGCTGCTTGCGACGCTGGCAAAGCGGACGTGGCCAAGCTGCAGGCGCGGGTTGTCGCGGCCCAAAAAGAGTCCGGATCGGCCGTCGCGGGCGTGAAGAAGGCGCAAGACCTCGTCGTGCAATTGACGGCTGAACGCGCGGCCAATCTCCGCCAGGCCGGCGCCCTCGACGCGCTGCTTCCGGCCCTCAGCGAGACGCTGGCCAAGGCGGAAGAAGCCTCTCGCCGCGTCCCCGGCGACGCCGACGTCACGACTCAAGTGACCGAGATCAAATCCCTGATCGGCAAGAAAACGACCGAGCTCGAGCTGGCAAAAAAAGCCGCCGCGGAAAAGCCCAAAGCAATCGAAGCCGCCAGGAACCAAATCCCGCTGGCTGAGAAAAAGCTCGCCGAGTCCAAGACGGCCATCGAAGCCGCTCAAAAAAAGGTCGCGGAAGCCGCAGCCGCTTTGCAGCCGCTGGCCGACAAGCTGGCCGCCGCGAAATCCGCCCAGACAGAAGGCTCGAAAACTGTCGAGGCGGCCAAAAAAGAACTCGACGGTCTAAAGCCTCATCGGGCGGCCTGAGCCAAACCGTGCATCCCATCCAAGGGTGCTGCCTGACCGGGCTTCGATTCTCCTCTCCGCAGGTATGTCATTTGCGAAAGGAGTCAATCGCGCACGAGGGAGCCGCATTATGGAGAAGCGACAGTTTGGTAAGACCGACATGCAGGTCAGCGTGCTCGGATTTGGTGGAGCGGAAATCGGATTCGAGCGGGCGCCGATCGAGGATGTCACTCGCCTTTTGACGAGCGCCCTCGATGCGGGGCTCAACGTCATCGATACGGCCGAATGCTATTTGGCCAGCGAAGAGTTGATCGGCGAAGCCGTCTCGGGGCGGCGCGATGAATTCTACCTTTTCACCAAGTGCGGCCATCCGGAGACGCCCGGTGTGGGGGATTGGCGTCCCGAGTCGCTCTTGGGAACGATCACGCGCAGCCTGACGCGTCTGAACACGGACCGCGTGGATTTGGTCCACCTGCATAGCTGCTCGGAGGAGGAGCTGCGCAGGGGGGACGTGATCGCCGCCCTGCAAAAAGCGCGGGAGAAGGGCTATACGCGCTACATCGGCTACAGCGGCGACGGACAGGCCGCTCGGTACGCGGTGGGCTGCGGCGCATTCGACTCCCTTCAGACGTCGGTCAGCATTGCCGACCAGGAGGCGGTCGACTTGACCATCCCGCTGGCCCGCGAATCGCAAATGGGCGTGATCGCCAAGCGTCCGATCGCGAACGCTGCCTGGCGGTCCGCCCAGTCGCCCTCGAACCATTATCACCGGCCCTATTGGGAACGTCTGCGGACGCTCAATTACGACTTTCTCAAAAGCAATCTGCAGGAGGCCGTTTCGATCGCGCTGCGGTTCACGCTGAGCGTACCGGGCGTCCACACGGCGATCGTCGGAACGAAAAGCCCCAATCGCTGGCACGAAAACGCCGACCTGCTCCAAGCGGGCCCTCTGCCCGAACGGGAATTTAAGGCCATCCGCCGCCCGTTGGCGCGAGGCGGCAGCGCCGGATTGGACCGGCCAGACCTAAAACGCAGGGGTCGTCCTCGCGGAGAGCGAGCGTGCCCGCTGGCTGCCCATTCAAATTGCACTGCTGCTCCTGTTCGTTGCATAAATGCCGGCGTTCTGGAAGGCCTGTTCACGCAAGGCGGAGCAGTTCGCGAACCGAACCGCCGGAAAAATCGGTACTTACGGCATTTTGCCTAAAGCCCATCATCCGGGCGGCACCAAACTTGCGATTTCGACAGGCTTCTGACTCTTTCGTGCTTAAAAACCCGTCTTGAATCTCTCATCGAGACGGCGGGTGGTTGGATTGCGCTTGCCGAATGGCCCGTCGAATCAGCCGGAATCTGCGACTATTGGTTTGGCAGCAAGGCGCCGGTGACGCTGTCATTGTGCAGAGACGTCTTGCTTTCGCACCGACTGGTTCATTGCCGGCTTTGTTTGGCTCTGCGCATTGACAGGAATGCGCAGTCGCAGCGCGTCAAACGAAAGCTCATTCTTCAGGGAAAAAAGCCTCGACAGATCGACCGCCGCAGACAGAGTGAGACCGGCAAGATCGCTTCGCGTTTCAAGCGTCCGTCCGGACGTCATCCGGAAGGGCCTTCGATCGGGGGGAGCGTGCGAACTCTTCGCGCGGCGTGCGATTTGACGGAGCGGAAGCGGGGCTTCTGTGAAGGGGTGGCAATGATCGTAGACCGGGATCTCGTTCAGAAAAGGAAACGTGGCGCGATGAGAAAACTGTGTTATTGGGGGTTCTGCTTGGGTGTTGGCCTGTGTCTGGCCAGGTCAGGCGAAGCAGGCGACTTGCAAAAGACGTCGACCGAATCGGCCGGACGCAAAGTCACGGTCTTGGCGTCGGCCGCCGACGTGAGAGGCGTGCTCGCTCCGGCGCTCGCGAATGCAGGCGGCCGTAAATCCAGGAAGAGGGTGGAGATCAAGGATGATCCGGGTATTGTCTTCGTCGATAACGTCAAGAGCGCGGATCTGCCGGACGCCAGCGTGGGACGCGTCACCGACGACCCAATCGAGGCGGCCTATTTCGGCGTCAAAGTCTGGGCGACTGCCTGTGAAAAGGCCGACTCGTTCGACGTGGACAAGGTGCCGCGAGAAGGTCTACGGGCTGAAGTTCGCGGCGCCGGGCGGCGAGAAGATGATGGACGCGAAGAACCAGCACACTTGGAAGCCGGTCTTCATCGGAGAAATTAAGGCGAACGGCCAGTTCAAGATCATCAAAGCGATGAAGGGGCTGGTGAAGCCGGACTCGTATTCCAAGTACCTCCACGACCCGAATCTTCCGAATACGGATGGTGTGTATCCGGCCCCCACCGGCGGTCCCCAGCCCGGCAAGACGTATCCGCAACCCGATTTGTCGGATGACACGGTTCGGATCGGAATCCTGCACTCCCTGAGCGGCACGATGGCCATTTCGGAGACGTCGCTAAAGGACGCGGACCTGCTGGCGATCGAAGAGATCAACAATGCCGGCGGAATCAAGGTCGGCGGCAAGAGCTACAAAATCAAGGCCGTGATCGAAGATCCGGCAAGCGACTGGCCGTTGTTCGCCGAAAAGGCCCGCAAGCTGATCACCCAGGACAAAGTTGCGATGGTCGAGGGCTGCTGGACGTCGGTGAGCCGCAAGTCGGTGCTGCCGGTCTTCGAGGAATATAACGCCCTCTTGTTCTACCCGGTGCAGTACGAAGGCGAAGAGCAGTCGAAGAACGTCTTCTACACCGCCGCCACCCCGAACCAGCAGCTCAATCCGGCCGCGGCCTACATGCTCGACGAGGGTTTTCGGAAGTTCTACCTGCTGGGGACGGATTACGTCTTCCCGCGGACGGCCAACAAGGTGCTCAAGGCGTATTTGAAGTACCGCGGCATTCCCGATGCGAACATCATCGAGGAATATACGCCGTTCCACCACCAGGACTATCAGACGATCGTGCAGAAGATCAAGAACTTCGCGACCGGCGGAGGCGCCTGCGTTCTCTCGACGATCAACGGCGACAGCAACGTGCCGTTTTACAAGGAATTCGCCAACCAGGGGCTGACGTCGGGCGACTGCCCGATCATGGCCTTCTCGGTGGCCGAAGACGAGTTGCGGGCGATGGACGTTCCGCCGCTGGTCGGCCACCTGGCGACCTGGAACTATTTCCAGAGTATCGATACGCCTGAGAACCAGAAGTTCGTCCAAGACTTCAAGGCCTTCTGCAAGGCGAAGGGTTTGAAGTAAGAGAGTACCATTCGCTCTCGTCGAGAATGACGGCAGACAAGGGCCGGGGTGAATGCCCCGGCCCTTCTGTCGTTGGTACGGAGACTGTTCTTTGCCGGGGATCGGCGCGGTAAGATGATTTACGGCCATTTCCGCCCCTGCGGATTGCTGATTGGTCTCCGAAAGGCTCACGGTCATGTCCACGGCAACAGTCGGGCGCCGACAGGTGCATTACGATTCGTTCGACGAGTTCTTGGCAGACGCTCAGCGGGCCGTCCGCGACAAAGCGGGGACGACCGGCAATTGGTCATTGGGCCGAATTCTCGAACACCTAGCAATTTCCAACGAGAAGTCGATCGACGGGTTCGGCTTTTCGGCTCCGCTCCCCGTGCGGATGATTGCCGGCACGTTCCTCAAAAAGCGGTTTCTCAAACGAGGCCTGAAGCCGGGGTTCCAATTGTCGAAAAAAGCCGCCCAGGTTCTCGTCCCCGACGAAGTCGATGCGGCCACCGCCTTGGATCATCTTCGGGGATCGGTGCAGCGTCTCCAGTCTGAAACGAAGCGATCGGCGCATCCGTTCTTGGGGCGAATGGCGCTCGACGAATCAAACCGCTTGAATCTGCGACACGCCGAGTTGCATATGAGCTTTGTCAAAGCGTCCTAACCGCGGCGTTCTAAGACGGTCGTGTTGCAAAAAGTGCAATCGCCGCGCCTCGATCGCGCGCCCGCTGCTCAAATGCGCGTCAATGGGGCGCAGTGCCGTGGATTGCTTCAACTCTCCGAATACGAAAGGAGTTGCACGGCGATCTCTTAAGGCGCTGCTGCGTGCAGCGAGATTCGTCCCGTGCAGATTTGCCAGGAGGCACGGCGATTGCGAGTGGTTGCCTGCAACTTGCCGCGGCGTGTCCGTGTGACAGCACTCCCTGCGGGGCCGCTGGTTGATTCGGTCGGCTCTTGGCACGGAGAGGTGGCAAATGAACGGGTCCACGAAAGCGGCTTGCGCGCTTGTAATGTGCGAAACGGAGTCCTTCGTTCGTCAGATGGGTCAAGCCTTCGGGAGGGGCCAAATCGAGCAGGGCATTACGGCGGTTTGCGCTCTGGATCGTGCCTCCCGTTCCGTATCGCACAAAGTCGCAAAACCTGGCATGGCCCTGGCACGTTTTGCTTTCGATCGCGGCGGCCGCCGGAACATTCGTGCTTGAGCCTGCCACCGCCCCCGCTCAATGCTGCGGAATGGGCTCACCGGGTTACGCGCCCGGCGGATCGTGTTGCGGCTCGCCGTATTGTGGATCGCCTTGTGGTGGATCGCCTTGCGGTGGATCGCCCTATTGCGGTACGCCATTGTCCTTTGGCCCTCCCTGGATGTCGCTGCCCGCCGTCGTATTGTCGTCCCGCGGGGTGCTGTGGACCACGCTGTTCGTGCGGATGCGGGGGTCCGAGGTTCTCCCTTGGGATTCTTCCCTGGCGGCAATTGCTGTCCAGGCTACGCGTGCTCCGCCTGCGGTTCGACCTGTGGCCCGGCCTGCGGCCTTGCTTGCGGACCCTCCTGCGGACCCGCCTGCGGAGCGCCTACTTGCAACGGTTGCGGGCCGGCCTGCGGATGCCCGGGAGTCTCGAAGCCCCTGCGGCATTGCCGGCGGTTACCCCATGCAGACTTTCGAGACGCTGGCGGCGCTGCAGCCCACTTCCAGCAACAAGGCCGGCCCCTCCACAATCATTGAACCGACCGAGACGTCTCCCGAGGGGCCGCCAACGCCGATCAAGAAACAGTCCGCCCCGCCCGCCACGGGGACGCAGTTCGAGCGCCAGCCGCAAGGTTCGCTCGATGCGGCAGCCAGTCTCGACGTGACGCAGACCTCAGCCGAACCGGCGGGACTGTGCGAGAAACGATTCTTTCGCCAGAGTCGCCTCGGCCGGCTTCCGCACGCGTGTGCTGGTTCCTGGCTCCGGTCGACTCGTGTCCCGGGCGGTGGTCGCCAAATCGCCCGCCTCCTGCGATTTCATGCAACCCCGCGTGTTCGCGCGGACGGACTGAGTGGATTTGACAGCGGCTGATCGTGTTTAATAGCGTCCGTTGATCGAGACAACGGGCGCGAGGTGATGATGTCGGAAGAGTCGCGGAGTGGTTCCGTTCGGACGTTTCTGCACCGAATCAGTCCGCTGCTTGTCGTGCTCGTCTTTGCCGGGGCCGTCTGGCTCCTCTATCGACAGGTCCGCCATTACTCGCTGGCCGAAATTCGAGACGCAATCCTTAAGATCCCGAGAGGCCGGATCATCCTCTCGTGCGTGCTGACCGTCCTCAACTACGTCATTCTCATGGGATATGACGTGTTGGCGGTCAAATCGGTCGCCCATCCGCTCCCCTTCCGACGGATCGCGTTGGCGTCGTTCACCGGATTCGCGACGAGCTACAGCTTCGGCGCCCTGTTGGGCGGGGGCTCGGTGCGCTTCCGGCTCTATTCCGCGTGGGGTCTTGCGCCGGGCGAAATCGTCCAGCTCGTCGTCATCCTGGGGGTCACGTTCTGGTTTGGCGTCTTCGCGCTGGCGGGGGTCATTTTTATCTGGCACCCCTTCGAGATCAGCAGCGATTGGCACGTGCCGTTTGCCACCACGTTCCCGCTGGGGTTCCCGCTGATTGCGCTGGCAGCCGGATACCTCGCCGTCACGATCGCGTGGAAAAAGCCGATCCGCCGGTGGGGAAAGGACGTCAAGCTGCCGAGTTTTCGGATGTCGGCTGCCCAATTGGCCGTGGCCGCCGGCGACTTGGTCGTCGCCGCGGCGTGCTTCTATGTCCTTTTTCCCGCCGGAGCGGTGAGCTACCTGGATTTTCTGGGAGTGTACTTGTTGGCCATCGTGGTGGTTGTCCTCAGTCATGTGCCGGGCGGCGTTGCCGTGTTTGACGTCATCATCCTCAAGATGTCTCCGATCGCACACAAAGAGGCCGTGTTGGCGGCAATCGTTCTGTTTCGAGTCATCTATTACCTGCTTCCCCTCCTGGGCGCCGCCGCCCTTTTGACTTACTTCGAGCTGCGGCTGCGAAGCGCGTCATTTCGCCGCATGCTGGGGAAGTCCAAGGATTGAAGCGGGCGGCGGGGACGCGGACAAGTCGGTTTATCAACGACGTGCTCGCGCCTGCACCCGAATAATCGCGGCTCGTATCAAGCCTTGCAGGGGGTCAAACGGTGCGATATGTTACGCGCACTGCTCCAGACGGTGGGTATAGCTCAGTTGGTTAGAGCGCCGGACTGTGGCTCCGGAGGTCGCGGGTCCGAGTCCCGTTACCCACCCTTTTCGCAAATCTCGCCGAACGCCCGCCGGAACGGCAATCGCTCTTTGGGGGGCATCGGCCGATTACACTTCCGCCAGCCGTTCCCTCGAGTCACCGAATTCCTTGAGGCGAATTCCGCACTTGTCGAGCATCGACAGGTAGAGGCTGCACATCTTTGCGGTTCGGTTTGTCGAGGAAGTCGAGGACGCGGCCGCCCCGAATCTGACCGCCGGCTCCGCCCAACAAAACGACGGGCAGCTTCGTGGCGTCGTGGCCGCCCGTCAGCATGCTCGAGCAAAACAGCAGCATCGAGTTATCGAGCAGGGTCCGCTCGCCTTCGCGAATCGAATCCATCTTGCGGGCGATGTAGCCGACTTGCTGGAGGAAGAACTGGTTCACCTTCAGCCAGTCGGCGGTGTCCGAGTGCGACAGCAGATGGTGGATCATGTAGTCGACGCCCAGATGCGGGAAACGCAGCGAGCTGTGGTCGTTGTTCAGCTTCAGGGTCGCGACTGCGCGTCGCGTCCGTCTGGAAACCGAGCACCAGGATGTCGCACATCAGCCGCATATGGTCGGCGATGTTTTGCGGAATGCCGTCCGGGGGACGCGGGACGTTGGGTTTGGCGAGCGTCGGCCGCCAGCCTTCCAGCGTCCCCTGCTTGCCGGCATGGTCGATTCGCTGCTCGATTTCGCGGACCGAGTCCGAGATACTCGTCGAGCTTTTGTTGATCGGACGAGCTGATGTTGAGCCGAAAGCTCTTGGCGTCGGCGAGCACCGCATCGAGCACGCTTTTGTCGCCGGGTCCGACTTCGTCCTTGAACAGCCGGTCGAACGCCAACGAGGGATACAGTTCCAGCGGCGTCGGCGTGGTCGGCGAACTCCACGAGATGTGCGAGCTGTACAGCATCGAGTAGTTCTTGTGGACCGACGGGTTCGACTTTTCGCAGCCGAGCACCAGGCTCGGCACCTTGGTCGATCGCCCGTGCCGTTGAGCCACCAATTGGTCGATGCTGGTGCCGGAACGAATCTCGCCACCCGAGGCCAGCGGCGCCCCCGAAAGCAAATTGCCGGTCTGCGAGCTGTGAATGTTCCCCTTCAGCGCCTCGGCGTTGTACAGCCCGCGGATGAAGAGCATCTTTTCGCGGAAGTCGGCCAGCGGCGCGAGCACCTTGCCGAGCTGCATCTGCTTGCCGCTGCCCTTGGCCCACCACTCTCTGCTGTGAAAGCCGTTGCCCGAAAACAAGCACGGCCAGCCGCACCGGCGCCTCGCTGGCGGCCGACTCGACGCCCGGGTCGCGTCGCCCCAGACGGCAAGCGACTCCATCCACGGCAGAGCCATCGTGACGCCGACGCCACGCAGGAACGTGCGGCGAGAAAAGTGATGTGTGTTCATGATTGTTCTCGATGATCAGGGGTTGGACAGGAATGTCCAGATTGAATCCAACGAATTCAAACGTCAGCTCGCAACGCGGATGAATTGCAGGGCGATCTCTGAGTCGCGTCTCTCCGCGGATTTCTCGGAACTGTCGGCTCTGGAGGATCGTTTCGACCGCCGCGGAGAATCGGTAGTCGCTCGCCGGCCAGCCGGTGCTGCATCTCAGCCAGCAGCGGTTCGTCGGAAAGTTGAACCCCGCGGCCCAGCGCATAGCCCAGCAGCTTGCGGCAGAACTGATGAACAAAGGCGTCGCGCCGAGTCACGCCAGATAGTTCCGCAAGCCGTCGAGACCGTCGATTTGGCTTTCCGTCGGGGAGCTGCGTCTTGGTGTCGACAGTGCGGCCGCCGAGATCGCGGTTGCGGAGGCGGCCGATGGCGTCGAACCCTTCGAGCGCGAAGCCGAACGGGTCGAACTTGCCGATGGCACGACGAGCAGCGGGTGTCGCTGATGTGTCGTTCGATCAGTTGACGCACCGTGAGCCCGTCGGTCGCGGTTTCGCTTTCGGGAAGCCGCGGCACGTCTTTTGGCGGCTTCGGCAGCTTCTCACCCAGCAACACTTCGCTCACCCAGTTGCCGCGCAAGATGGGGCTGGTGCGCGAGGCTCCGGATTGCTTGGCGAGCGTTGTGGCAAGTCCCAGGATGCCGCCGCGACCGTACCGACGAACTCCGTCAACGCGGCGCCAGCCATTTGTGGTCAAAGCGGTCGGAGACGCGGGTGCGCCGCTCGAGGTGTCTGGTCCGCAATGCCGTAAAACCTGGCCAACCGGTCGTTGACGAAGGTATGGTCGGCGTCCAGGATGCTCAGCACCGACCGTCGTTTTGGAACAAGTCGGTGAAGAACAGGATCGACTCTTCGTACATGTCGCCGCGCAGCTCGGTGAATTCAGGGAAAAACTTCTCGCTCTTTTCCGAGAGCGATCGAAATCATAAATATGCAGCCATTGGCAGGCGAACTCGGTCGCCAGGCGCCGGATGCGCGGCATCGCCGAGCATCCGCCGGGCCTGCTTCGCCAGCACGCTCCGGCTCGTGCAGCGTTCCGTTCGCGGCCGCTGTGCGGAGCTCGGCATCGGGCTGTGACGACCAGAGGAAATAGCTCAGCCGACTGGCAAGTTCCCAATCGGAGACCGGCGCGGATCCGGCTCCGGCCGGGCCGTCTCCCGCCGATACAAGAAGGTCGGGCGAGACGAGCACCCGGGCCAGCGTCAGCCGAAAGGCCTCGTCATGCGAAAGCCCTTGTTGGCGCAGCCGGCGATACAAGGCCGCGCAGTTCTTTCGATTCCGCCTCGGTCAGCGGCGCCGGTACGCACGAGCGGCAAAATCGATGAGCGCCTCGATTTGCCTCGGTTCGGCATCGACGAGCAACCTTTTTGAACGCGGCCGCACGGTCGTTGATCGGCTTGCGCATCGGCTCGAAGACTTTGGGGTCGGCGTCCTGCGACGCGTACTCGAGCAATTGCAAAAACGCGTCGACGAGCTTCAGGGCGTCCCGGCTGATGAAGTGCAGTTCCTCCCACAGGCGATCGAGCCGCCGAGCCTCTGGCGTCGCTCAGCATGAGCCGCCGCAGCGGTTCATCTTCGCGGTAATACAGCGTCAGCGTGACGACTTCGTCGACCGGCACGATTTTTGTGTAGCAGAGGGCCACCGGAAATACGCCGCGGAATTGAGTCGAACGACGCCTCGATGCGGCGGCGTGTGGCACTTCCCTCATTCACGACGATCGGCGTCGCCTGGGAAAGTCGATGGTTGTTTGAAGTCCAAGGGCCGCTCGCCATGGTCTCCGTCACGGAGATCGGCAGCAGGCCCGGCGTCTTGTTTCGGCCTGGTCGTCAGCACCTGGAGCTGCACGCTCCCCTCGCCGCCGGTCTGCGGATCGAGCGAGCCGACGGTCACGAACTCGGTCCCGGCGGTGAAGTCGCCAGGCAGATGGACTTCAAGCACGGAGGGAGCCTGAACGCACAGGCTCGCCTCCTCGATCGCCGAGCCGTTGGGATGCTTGCCGAACAGGCCGGATCGAGTCCGAACTTGCTGCGACGATCGGCCAGTGATTTGCGTCGCTGCGGTGTTCCGCCGCCACGCGCGGCCAGGCTCGCATGAAGAGCGGACCGCCCAGCGACGCCAACTGCCGATAGAGCGACACGTCCGGGCTTTTTTATGGGCGCCGCTTGGCGGGCCGCTTGTGAGCAGCTTCTGAACCGCCAGCGCGAGTCGTTGTTTCTCGGCCGGCTTGTCGGCCGCTTGCCAACGAGCCAGCAACGATCCGGCGGGAATCACGGCACCGGCCTTCGCTGCCTTTTACGGGCTCGCGTGTAAAAATGCCATACGCCCTCGTTGCCGAAACGATCGGCGTGGGGATTGCCTCCAGGATGTTACTGGACACATCGCGCGCCAGGCTCCATTCGCGCGGGTTCGCCCAGCGGTTGCTGAGGACGAGTTCCAGGTCTGTCAGGTCGCACGCATGATTGCCGTCGCGCGGGCCGACCAGCAGCGACACGATATCGCCCGGCTGCACGGCCAGTTTTTCTATCGGCCCGATCGTCCGACGGTGCCGCCTTGGGCCGTTCCCTCCGCGAGCCGCTGCCGCGTCGCTCCGCGGCGCAATTCGAGCCGCCACTCGACTCCGTTGCCGCACTCGGGATGGGCGTGCGTCACCTTGCCTTTGATCCGAACGGCGCCGGCGATCGGGCTTCTCCAACCGACGGCCGCGCATAACGTCGGCGACGGATGCACGCAGACGGCGTGCGGCTTCATGTTGCCCGGAACGCGGACGTGCTGGCGGACGAATTCGCCAGCAACAGCGGCGTCTCGTTTTTTCCCCAGCCGTTGATGAAGTCGAAGTTCGCCGCAGTCGTCAGCTTGTGGGTGAAATGATCAAGCTTCAGCGTGCCGCTCGAACCGATGCCGAGGTAATCCAGCCACGCCGTCAACGAATCGACATCGACCGCATACGTCTTCGCGAGTGCCGCGACATCGACCTTCCCGGTCGCGCGGCCGGCTTCAGCCGCGGCGTCCAGCGCCTTGGCGGTGGAAGCAAAGATCCGCTCGCGCCGCGCCGTCATTTCGCGCGTAAAATTCCGGACGTCCCGCAGCAACAACTCCGGCCGCCCCGGCGCGACCAACCGCGGCCGTTGCCAGACGACGAAATCATTCGCGTTCCCATCGCCGGCGTCGCTGGCGACGAGATAGAGCGTGACATCCTTCTGACCGGCAGTTGCGCGCGGGCAGTTTCACTCGCACTTCTTGAGCCGCGGTGAGGGGAATCACCGGCTCCTGCCACGCTTTGGGACCGCCGACTTTTCCGATGTGTCCGACGCTTGTGAATCGCCACAGTGCCTTCTGCCATTGATTGATTTCCGCGGCAAGGAGGTCGACGTCTGCGGGTTTGGCCGCGCCAGTTCGCGCCGGACGACGTCGAGCAACAGTGACGGCTCCCGGTCATTGAGCGTGGCCCAAAGAATGCCGAGATACTTCGCATTCAGGTTATTCTTCTTTGCCGCGGCGGCAATCGCCCGATCGACGCCCGCCTGCTGGACATCGGCGCCGGACATGGGCGCGTGCCGTGCGACGCCACCGGCGCGACACCGGCACTGTGCGAGGCCGCCGGCGCGACACCCAGGGCCGCCGCCACGTCGAACGTGGCCGCGAGATACCGTTCGACCGGCAGCCGGCCGCCGTCGTTGGTATTGAAGACGATTCCCTGCAAGTTGACTTGGGAGGCCCCGGCTCTGTCCGTGTGGTCGCGGTAGATCGCCCGAATCTGCGCGAGCACGTCGTTCGTCCAGTCGCTTCGCGATGTGGAAGGAGAGAACCGAAATCCATCCGGCAACAGCACCGCATGCTGAGCGATCTCGCGGCCCGCGTCGAAATACTTTGTCAGCAGGGCGGGCGACATGACCAGGGCGTTTCCCGTGTTGGTGAACCCCTCTCCCGCAGCGCCGTCGGTCGGAAACTCACGGGCCGGATTCAAGTCGACGCCCGTCAGATCGCGGATCGTATAGGTGTATTCGGCATTGCTGAGCCGCCGCAGGACGACCGGCCCTGGATCGCCCGCGCTCGCTAACGCCTCGGCGTGCAGGTACCGCTCGATCCATCCGCGCAACTGCTTCCGTTGCTCGGACGACGGCTGCTTGGAATCCTCGGGCGGCATCTCGCCGTTGTCGAGCATCTCGGCGACCTTGAGCCAGACCTTGGTTCCCCGCCTTACCTCATCCAGTTTCGTAAAACGCTGCAGGTCCAAATCGCCTTTCTGTTTCGCCGTCGAGTGGCACTTGAGACAGAACTGTGTCATCAGCGGGCGAATTTCATGCGCGTATTCGGACCCGATTGCGTCGAACGGCTTGCCTTCGCGGGCGCTTGGCCCATCGGCGCGGCCTGCGTGATTGTCCGGCTTGATCGAGGCTCCGTTGGCAGCCTGCGCTGTCGTTCCCGTCGCGAGAACAATCAGCAAACCGATGGACCCATATCGGCAAGCAGCCGGCGCGAAGCGGCCAAGAACCCGGCAACAAACCGCGAGCGGTCCACGGCGAATCGGTCGGCAACCGGCGAGCATTGGATTCAAGGATGAGCCTTTTGGCGGGCGTGTTCGAGTTCGATTATTCTTCGCAAGTGGCGTGCGCCAGACGTCAATCGAAAAAGATCGACGGACTGGTTCCATTCGGAAGAGCAGGCGGTCGGAACGCTGCTGGCCGGGTCTGTTTCCAGATCCGACAGAGCTACGAACCATTGTACCTGAAGGGGACCGGAAGGAGAACGTAATGCATGAAATCGCCGACCAGCGGTGCCGATGTACACCGCCCCCCGGGTTGAATCGAATTGACGGTCCTTCCTCACGGCGGAGAGATGAACACGTCGCCGTGCGGAAATCTGTTGAAGAGCGATTCCGGTTTGCCGAAATTGGTCGCGAGCACCTGCTGCGGATTGCCGGCGATCCACTGGCTGAGATCGATCGCTTCGTAATGCCCCGTATTGAAACCAACCAGGATGCGGCAATTCTGCTTGCCGACGTTTTCGAGCGAGTGTCCGTAGCCCTGCGGAATGTAGCCGACGTCCCCCTTATCGAACGTCTCGACCCGATAGCGGCCGTGCGATCCGAATAACGTGGCGCTGATTTGGCCGTCGATCAGGTAGAACCATTCGTCCGAGGTCGGGTGCCAGTGCAGTCCGCGGAGGGCGCCGGGATAGAGTTCGAGGATCACCCCGGTGACGGTCGTCGAAATGGGAAACTGCGCGGCGCCGACGCGCCACTCGCGTCCTCCCTTGTAAACCCCGTAAGGTTGCTGCGCGAGCAATTGGTAGCGGTGCGTGTTGGGCGGAAGCTTCAGTCCTTGCAGCGGGGGCGTCGGCTCGGCAGGGGGGACGCTTCCGCGGGCAAAGTAGACCTCTTCCGTCGGGAAGTCGGCGAATGCCGACGCCGGCAGTCCAAAGTTCTTTGCCAGCAGGTCCTTCGACGCGTGCCCCATCCAGTCGGAAATGCTGAACGTGCCGAACTCTGAGAAATAACCGTTGTCGAAGATCAAGATGAAATGGGCCGGCTCGTTCCCCAGGCATTGCAGCATGTGCCCATGCCCGCGCGGAAAATACCAAACGTCGCCCGGATCGAAGTCATTGGTCTCGGCGCGTCCTTGCGGATCGATGACGGTGGTCCGAATGCGCCCCTCGATAACGAACGCCCATTCGGCCGCGGTCGCGTGCCAATGCAGCTCGCGGATGGCGCCGGGCTCAAGCTTCATCGACACGCCGGCAATTCCCTTGGAAATGGGCAACTGCTTGACGGTCGCTTCCTTGCCGAAGCTATGGCCGATGACCTTGCCTGTGCGATTTCTCGAGCTCGAATTTGAATGTTGGCAGCTCGTCCCCACTGAGCAACGGATCGGGAACGTTGTTCTTGAAGGCGAAATCCGTTTGGGCGTCAACCATTTGGGCACTCAAAAGCAGCCGCCAAGGCGGCGGCGGAGCCAATGAATCCACGTCGCGTTACGTCTTCCACGTTCGTGCCAATTGCAAGGAAGCACTTACTTGAGCAGGCGGCCCCTCCGTCCGGAACTCGGCAATATACTTCGGTCGACCGGGACAGACAAATGAACGTCGAAACAAAACGAGACCTCGGAGCGTGCAACAAAAGTTTGTGGCAACTGCGGCCGCGTCGGGCTACGATCGGCATGCGTGCCGTTGTTGTCGTTGTTGCAGGTTTCGTGCGCAATGCCGGATCGAGCGGAGCCGCCTGATGACGTGTCGCCTTCGGATCCTTCTCTGCCTGGCAGGAGTGGCGATTGCCGACCCGCACGTCCTGTGGGGCGAATCGCCCGTGCCTCTGACGTCTGCGAGGCCCGGTGCGCTTGGCCGACAGGTGAATCCGTTCATCGGTACCGGCGGGCTTTTCTATCTTTGCGGAAATGAGTTTCCGGGCGCCTGCTTGCCATTCGGCATGGTCCGTTTGAGTCCAGACACCGTGTCGAACAGCGGAGCCCGAGCCCTCAACACTGCCGGCTATTACTACCGCGACGAACGCATCCTGGGCTTTAGCCATACGCGACTCGTCGGCACCGGTGCCACCGACGGCGGACAATTCCTGGTTATCCCAACTGCGGGTCGGCAGCCGCCGGACGCTCGTCGCCACGGCCTCGACGTCACCTTTTCGCATAAGGAGGAGGTCGCATTTCCCGGCTATTACACCGTCAACTTGCCCGAGCAGGGGGTTTCCGCAGAGCTGACGGCCACGCGCCGTGTGGGCGTCCACCGTTACACGTTTTCCGGGAACGGGCCGCCCCACTTGCTGATCGACGTAACCAACGCACTGGGACGCGGGTCGAGCAAGGAGGGAGAAGTTCGCGTGCTTCCGCATGCAAACGAGGTCGAGGGGGCCGTCCGCACATTTGGGACGTTCTCGAATCGCTACGGCGGCATCAAGGTTTACTTCGTCGCACGGTGCAGCACGCATTTTGCGAGCTTTCGAACCTGGAAGGGGAAAGTCTTCTCATCGGCGGACGCAACCGCCGCTGGAAACGACATCGGAGTTGATTTGGTCTTCGGGAAGACCGACGCTCGGCCGGTGATCGAGCTGAAACTTGCCCTCTCCTACGTCAGCATCAAGAACGCCCGGGCCAACCTGGTTGCCGAAGCCGGCCAACTGAGTTTCGATCAGGTCTTGACGAAGGCGAAGGAGGAGTGGGAGGACAAACTTTCGAGAATTCGAGTCGAAGGGGGGACCGACAAGCAGCGGACGATCTTCTACACGGCACTTTATCATTCGCTGCAGATGCCGACGGTCTTCAATGACGTCAACGGGGAGTACCTCGGATTCGATGGGGGAGTTCACCAAGCATCCGGGTTCACGTATTTCACCGACATGTCGCTGTGGGACACGTTCCGGACCACGCACCCCCTTTTCACACTGATCTCACCGGGCGACCAGCGCGACATAGTTGTCTCGCTGATCGAGATGGCCAAACAAGGAGGATATCTTCCACGGTGGCCCTGCGGAAACGGCTACAGCAACTCGATGTTTGGCACTCCGGCCGACATGGTCATTGCGGAAACATATCTCAAGGGCATTCGCGATTTCGACGTGGAGACGGCCTATCAGGCGATGCGCAAAAACGGCCCTCGGCCCGACGAGCAAATCTCGGTTTTCCGGCCGGGGCGGGATCGCAGATTACCTGAAGTTCCAATACTGTCCCTCCGATCTCATGAACGAATCCGTTGCCAAGACCCTGGAGTATTCGTACGCCGATCATTCCATTGCCTTGCTGGCCGAAGTTCTCGGACATCGCGAGGACGCCGCGCTCTTTGAAAAGCACGCCGGCTATTATCGCAATGTGTGGAACCCGAAGACCCAATATTTTCAGCCTCGAGATTCACACGGCTCCTTCGACGATGCGTTCCGTCCTCTCTTGCTGACTTATCTCGACCGGGGAGGGAAGTACACGCGCGCGTATGTCGAGGGGAGCGCGTTGCAGTGGCGCTGGGGGGTGGCGTTCGATGCCGACGGCCTGGTTTCCCTCTTCAAGAGCCGCGAGTATTTCGTGAACGAATTGGAACAGTTTTTTTCGCACTCGGTTCCCGACGTCGGACGAAACCCAAACGCCTATTACTGGCACGGCAACCAGCCCGACATCTACGCTGCGTACCTGTTCAACGCGGCCCATCGTCCCGACCTCACGCAAAAGTGGGTCCGGTGGATTCTCGACGTGAAATACGGCGGCGGCGAAAACGGCCTGGATGGCAACGACGACGGAGGGACCCTCTCGGCATGGTATGTTCTGAGCTCGCTGGGTCTGTTTCCGACGGCCGGGTCCGATCGGTACCAGCTCGCCAGTCCGCTTTGGAAGCGCGCTGAAATCCAAATGGGAAGTCGGCGCCTCGTCGTCACCGCCGACCACCTCAGTCCCCAGAATCTCTACGTGAAGAAAGTCTGGCTGAACGGCAACGTCCTCGACCGTCGTTGGCTCAAGCACGGTGAAATCGCTGCCGGCGGATCGCTCCGCTTCGAGATGGGGCCAGAGCCCACCGCACAATGAGAAACCGGCTATTTCAATTCCTTAATGCGAAGGTTCCGAAATCGCACCGTGAGCGGCTCTGTTTTCTTCCCCACCCCATGCACTTGAAGGGCGATGAAGCCGGAGGGCGTGACGGCATCGTTCAGCTCGGCCGCGGGCACTCCGTTGAGCCAGGTTTTGATTGAGTCCCCTTTGCACTTGACGCGGAACGTGTTCCAGTCGCTCGCCTTAAAGGCCCTGCGGGCTTGCTCATTGTTTTTCAGATTGAAGAGCCAGCCACGGCGCCCCTCGTCGTAAAGGCCACCCGTCCAAGCGCGTGTCGACGGATCAATTTCCACTTGGTAGCCGTGCACTCTGCCGGCTGGAATGAAGATCTTCTTGCCGCCGAGTTCGACGGTCGTTGGCTTGTCGAAGCACTCGCTGCGCACTTGGACCCCGGAGTTGAGACCGTTCTGAACCTTGAATTCCAATTCCAGAATGAAGTCTGCGTAATTGCGCCGGGTGCAGAGAAACGAGTTACCCGTGTTCGCAACGGAGGTGCCCACAATTTGTCCGTCCTCGACGGTGTATTTGGCGCGGCCCCCGCGCTCGACCCAGGCGTCGAGGTCTTTGCCGTTAAAGAGGCTTTTCCAGACATCCTCTGCCGTGTCTGCTCGTGAAGGGCCAACGCATGCCACAGCGATTCCGAATACGAAGAATGCGGCAATGGTGGCACGCGCATCGACTGCGAAACGAGTCACGTGGTCTTCCTTTCTATCTACATTTCCGAGATGAACTGACAATGGGCGTCGGAGTCTCGATCCATATTACCGTGCATACCATCGGCACAGCCGTTCGAGGTCGTCGCCGTGAGTCAAAAGCCGCACGCGGCGGCGCGAGGATCGCGTCCCCAGGACGGGCGAATAGCCGTGGTGGTGGTCAGTAATCGCCAGGGCCCGGGCGACGTCGTCGGTGGCAAGGCGGTCGCGCGACTCGCTCATTGCCAACCATCGCGCCTGCCAGAGGACGACCGGAAAGACCAGGGCCAGACTGTAAAAGCCTTCGACGAACGGAACCCAATAATAGGCCGGCCCGCAAAAGTGCAGCCCCTGGATCTTGACGCGAAAATACCGGGTCAGGATGGCTTCGGCTTCGCCGCCAATGCCCCCGAACGGGGCTTCCAACCGCTCGAAAGGGACCTCGCGGAAACCGGGGTGCAGCGGCGGCACGTTGCCCCGCCCACGGGCAAACCGCAGCGCGGCCCGCAGCAGACGGACGCGACCGCGCAATCCGCGGGCCGACTTCTCGAACGTGTCGACCCTCGAGTATTGGGCCGCGAGCATCCGGAATTGGAGCCGGCCGGCGCGGCTCGGCTCGCTCAGGACGGGAGATGGTTCTTCCACTTCGTTCCGTGCGGCTTCGGTCACGATTTGCAGGTATTCCTCCAGGCGGCCGCCCCGGAGAAGGTCGAAGTTCGATTGGCCGACCAGGCGCACCCAATACACAGCGCGCAGCAAACGCATGAGCAGATCCGAGCCTGGCTCGGCCAGCGTCTCGTCGAGCGCGTCGACGAACCGTTGGAAATCATTCCAATCGAGACGCACCTTCGGCGAAAGGGCCGGTGGTGGAATCCGATTTGCGCCGGGCGGGACGGTCAGCTCCACGATCCGCTTCAGATCGCGGACTTGCTCGCTCACCGGCCTCCCCTTGTTGGCGACGACCGACGGACAACTGAAACGCAGGCTGAGCGCCAGCTTGCGGCCGCCCGGATGCAGCGCGTACGGATAGACCTGGCACGCCAGCGGCTTGGCCGCCTCGCCGAACTTCGCGTGAATGCGGCACAGCCCCTGTTCGTTCAGAAAGACACATGCCCCGTCCGCGCGATGCGCGAGACGGTAGCGCTTCCTCCACGGCAGACCGGCATGCCAGACGAGGGGTTCTCCATCCCCAATGCCGTCGGCGGCCGACCAATTCTGCGCGGCGATGCGCTGCCGATCCTCCTCGGTGATTTCAATGAGATGCTTGCGGCAGCAGCCGCCGCAACTGTGACAGCTCCAATTCTGGATGAGAGGCAGTTGCAGCAGAGGAGAGGCCATCGATGAGTGCTTGATCCAAATCGCGACGAGTTTGATTGCGAAGCGCAAAACGACCGCGCGCGATTCGTGGACAACCGAAAGGTTCACAGGCCGAATGGACCCAAGCCGACGGCTCTGCCGCCGGTCCGACCGCAGGCGGTCGGCTTGGGAAGGAGACGTGGCCGTCCACGAATTGCGCACGGCGATTTAGCCCTATCGCAGCCGCACTTCCTATTCTATACGTCGCGCTCGGCCGGCGTCGTTACCGCGAGCGGCCGGCCGATCGTCGCGCCGCTCGAAGACCAGCGGATGGTCCGACTTGCTGTCGGCCACGCGGAGGGCGATCTTGCCGGTCAGCACGTCGCGGAGCAGGTCGCCGCAGACGCTGGCCCGCCAACCCTGGAGCAGTCGCGGCGGCGGACTCTTTCCGCCGCGCTGATGCCAGCGGACCAGGTCGCGGAGATCCGCGCTGGTTCCAACGAGCGTCTTGGCGACGTTGAGCGCGCTGCACTGGTTCAAAAGGGCGATTCCCAGGAGCTGGCCGACAACGTGCTCGTCGGAGTCGACCTCGAGTCCGGCCGGCCGCGGAGGCTGCGGCAGCTCGGCCTCGGGAATCGCGACGGCGCGTGCGACGCGCTCGAGGATTTCCTGGGCCGATTCCGCGCAAGTCGCCGCGGTTCATGTCGCGGGTCGCGAACAGCTCGTCGGAGGTCGTCGGTTGGCGTTTGGCCAGCTCGAGGACGAGGTCGTCCCGCAGGATGCGCCGCGGCGGACGGTCGCGGCGGGCCGCTTCCGCCTCGCGCCACAGCGAGAGCTCCCGGACGACGGCCATTTCGCGCGGCGACAATTTGTGCAGTTTCGGAAGACGGTGCCAGGCTTCGCGGACATGTTCGGCGGCGATCTCGTCGACCATCCGGTCGAATTCGGCGTGGGCCCATTCGAGCCGGCCCAGCCGGGCCAGCGAGGCCCGCTGCTTTTCCCAGATGGCCAGCACATATTTCACGTCTTCCAACGCATATTGGATTTGCGCCTTCGACAAGGGCCGATGGTGCCAGTTCGTCCGCGTCTCCTTTCCATGCACTCGGCGGTCGAGCACGCGATTGACCAACGTCGCGTAAGCCAAGGGGTAGCTTCGGCTGCGCAAGCCCTCGGCCATCTGCACGTCGACGAATTTGCGGGGCGCTTGGCCGGCGTAGTGAAGACAGAATCGGATCTCCGCCTGGCCTCCGTGCGTGATGACCGTGGTCGCTTCATCGGTCATCAACTGCCACCAGAGGGAGAGGTCGCGCACCTCGAACGGATCGACCGCGGCCGTCCGGTCGGCGGTCGCAAACTGGAGCAGGCAAAGCTGGGGCTGGTAGGTGTTTTCGGAGATGAATTCCGTATCGAAGGCGACGGTCCCCGCTTCGCGGACGTGCAGGCAAAACTCTTCGAACTCATCCTGCGTGACGATCAGAGGAACGGTCATTCGTCTCTGCTTTTTTGCGAACGAGGCCGGGGCGCCGGGCGGCCCAAACGGGAGGACCGCCGGCCGCCGCTCGCCCGAACTATTGCATTCTCAGACGTTTGCCGCAAGCTCACCGCCGAGGAGCAGCGCGAACAGCCATGCTCCGATGTGCGCGGCGACGTTCCTGGGCTGCGGCAGATAGATCGCCGCATTCCCAAGCCGACGGTTTACCGTTGGTTCCGACCGCAAGCGGTCGGCTTGGCGGATTCATTTCACCTGTGAGGGCCGGAGAAGGTCGTCGCTCCCAGCGTTCATCGGTATCCTGTTGTTATTCGGACTCAGTACCAGCGATCGAGGTCGGCAACCAGGGGAGTCGGACGGAACGTGACGCATTTTTCGATTTCGGCTCGATCGTCCTCTCGTCCGTTGCGGGTCGTCGTCGCCGGCTGTGGGCGAATGGGACGGCTGCATTGCGAACGGCTGCTGGCCGACGGGCGCAGCCAGGTCGTCGCCCTGTTCGACATCGACCCGGCCTCTGCCGAGGCGCTGCGTCAGGGGGCCGCTCGAGACGCGGTGATCGGCGCGCGTTTCGAGGAACTGGTCGCGCAGGCCCGAATTGACGCGGCCATCGTCTGCACGCCGACGCAGCTTCATTTCGAGCAGGCCTCCGCGTTCCTGGACTGCGGAATCGCTGTCCTCTGCGAAAAGCCGCTGGCCCGAGCGCGGCCGGAAATCGTCCAATTGATCGCCGCCGCACGTCGGACTGGAACGCTCTTGTCGGTCGCCTACCAGCGGCGGCGTTGGGCCACGTACCGGATGTTGCGGCAGCTTGTTGGATCGGGGGAATTTGGAGCCGTCCGCGCCGTGCTGTCCCACAATATCGAAAATTGGCAGCAAACGATCGGCGGGACGTGGCGCGACGAACCGGAATCAAACCCCGGGGGCTTTATCGGCGACGCGGGCAGCCACAAGATTGACGCCGTCTTTTTCGTCACCGGATTGAGGCCAACGGAGGTCTTCGCCCGCTGCGATACGTGCGGCAGCCGCGTCGAAACGACCGGTTCGATCTCGGCCCTCCTGGAGGGGGACGTGCCGCTGACGATGGACTTTGTCGGAAATGCGCAGCACTTCAGCGAAATCTTGGCGGTCCATTGCGAGCGGGGGGACCTGATCTTGCGGGAGGGCGAGATCTGGATTGGCCGCGACGGTCGGACCGAGCGACTTCCGGTCACCCAGCCCGACTGCAACCCGGTCGTCGCATTTCTCGATGCCCTGCTGAACGGCACGGAGAATTTCGCGCCTCCCGAGCTGCGCCCTGCCGGTCTTCGATTTCACGGACGGAATTCTAGAATCGGCGCGCAGCGGCCAGCCTGTCGCGCTCGCCGTGCCCTAATCACGATTCCCCCGTCGCTCGGATCGACGCGCGCTCCTTTGTGATCGGCCTTTCAATGTGCCGTCACGGCGGCCGAGCGGCGCACGGCAAACGCATAAAACAGGTTCGGCGAGGCCGGCTTGAAGTCGTTGTCGACGCAGATCCACAGCAGAGCGCGTCCGTCCGGTAGAGAGGGTCCCCAGGCGAGGCCTTCCTGTTTTTCGGGACATTGCCGGCCGATCAGGCCGAAGCGAGGATCGAGCAAGTCGATGAACGTCGTTTTCTTCACTGGCCGAACGCCGGATGGGACCGCTTTGGCGGGCAAGGATTCGATTCCGCTGGTATCGGTCGCATGTTTCAGATCGATGGCCATGATTCGCTTGAAGGCGGCTCGCTCAGCCGTCTCGCCGTCCCGTTCAATGACCAGAAAATTGCCATCGTCGACGGCCAGAATCTCGGACAACTTGGTGTGGTGACTTTCGAGCCGGTAGACGAATTCGCGCGTGGCGTCGGTCTTGAGGTCGATCTCCAGCAACCGGCAATTGAGGCCCCGCCTTTTGCCTGACTTGGTCGTTTGGCTGTCCTGAAGCAGGGGAAGCTGTTCCAAAGCATAAAGCCGCCTGCCGTCCGTGCTGATCGCCAGCCCCTCGAAACCGGCGTTGGCGATCCGTCCGGAGGAGTTCCGGGCGATCTCCTCGTCCTTGCTGGCGCTTGGATGGCGGATCCGATACGCGCGGGGACCGGCAGGGAACGGACAGCGTGGCCCGACGAATCGAACTCGATAATCATCGGACCGTACTCATCGGAGACAAACAAGTTGCCTGCCGGACCGCGGCGAAGCCCCTCGGGATCGAATCGATGGCCGCCGTCGGGGCCATGCGGATCGAACGCGCTGGCCAAACCGATATACGGTTTGCCGTCGGCAGCCGAGAGGAGCGTTGTGCCGACAACGCGTGCGGAACCTTTTCCCCGGCCTTCTCGCGGAACCTTCAGCTCGATCCTATGCCAACGGCAGGCGAATCGAACGGTGCCGTCCTTCGGTCCACGGTCCGAGAGGACGTAATAAAGGTCGTCCGCCCCCGAATACTCGATCGCGGAAAGGCCGCCCAGGCGATTGTGAGGCGATCCGTCCTCGAGCGGATTGTCCAGGCCCGACCGGTCGACGGCAGTTCCCGGAAGTTCCGCGAGGCCCAGGAACTGGACCGAGTCGTCGGCCGCCAGGCCACCGGAAACAAGTATGAAAATCAACGTCGTCGCAGCGAGGCCGATCACCATCGCCCATTCAAACGAGTTCTGTCGGCGGTAATACATGAAAGTCCTTTTCAAAAGAGGCGCACCGATCGTAACGACGATCGGCGCGCTGGATTCGCGTCTGGAAGAAAATAGGAGTGAGGAAAAAATGCGGCCGACGCGAAAGCCGCGTGGTCAAGAGCACGCGACAACCGTTCGCCGCCGAGCGCTTGCCGCGGCCGGCGAACGATCAGATACCGCCATCGTTGGTGTAGATTGTGGCTTGACCGTCACGCGCGGTTATCAGGTTCACCAGAATATGGTAGTCCATGTACTGGTTCAAGAATTGGACGGAACCATCGCACATCGCGACAGCCGCGGAGCTGGGATGAAAACTGTAAATTTCGCTGTCGTTGCTGCAATTGATGACGCACGTGCCGAGCTGCGTGAGAACGCCGGTCGAATCGGTGCCGTCGACCTTCCAGCCCGTCGCAGCGGGGTCGGGCCACGCATTGCTGGTGGTCGCAGAGACGACGTTGTTTTGGACGGCAAAATCTGCTTGCAGCCAGTTCTTCGATTTCGTCCACGTGTCATACACGGCCGGCGTGACCTGTACGCCAAGGACCCAGCAGTAAGGGCGTCCGCAGCACTCGGCAAAGAGAATGGTGTTCGTCAGTCCGTCCGTGATGTTCCTCAAGGGACAGACAGTCCCTTGGAGAATGGCCGTGCCGGAAGCGGCCATGGCTCCAGTCGCGCCACTGTAGTCGGCCGGTTGGGTCATACCGTTGGCCGCGTAGAATTTCGGATTGACGCCTGTGGACGGGGAGGAATAGTCGGTCACCGGCACGCCGGGAATGAACAGGATGTCCGTGCGGTTGGCATTGGGGGTTGACGGGCAGATAAACATGGGCATCGGCGTCTGGATCTCGACATTGACGTTTGTCGGGTCGGTCCACGGGTATTCGGAGCTGAACTTGTGCGCAGGTTGCCTTGTTCCATGTAGCCCAGCGTCGCCATCAGGATGCTTGCGTACCCGTCGCTGCATTTCTGCCCCGGAGAAGTCTCGTAGGCTGTCGCCTCGACCGATCCGGCTTTGCTGCAAGCGGCCTATCCAATAACTGTTGCCGAGGATTTTGGAAGGAGGAAACCCGCGGAAGACGTCCGCATAATTGTGCGCACCAATCGCCAACTGATGCAGGTTATTCCGGCATTGAGTCCGGCGAGCCGCTTCCCGGGCGGCTTGGACCGCCGGCAACAGCAGCGAGATCAGGATGGCGATGATGGCAATCACCACCAACAGCTCGATCAATGTGAACCCTCGTTTGACGGAACGTGGCATCGACTTTTCCCCTTGAAGTCCGTTATCAGGAAAGAAATCTGTTTGAAGCAGACACGTTGGACACGAAAGCCGTGGCAACGAGCACGCAGGCTGTGCGAACGGCTTCAAATCGTTCACGGAGTATTCGAAGCCTGGCGCTGGAGTTCAGAAAGGTCCCAGGTTGGGAGCGTGTTCTCCTCTTCTTTGACCTTAACTCGGAGTTTGGACCACCGGGCGTCTTGGACCGTCTCCGGCGCCTTTTCCGGGAGATCCCCTTGTTGCTCGCTTGTGACGCCCTCCTGATCCCCCTTCCAAGAGATCGTCACCTTGTAGTCGCCCGCAGGCGCTCCGTCTTGATTCGCATAGGTCGAGACCTGAAAGCTCCCGTCGGCGTCAGCCGTCGCGCGCGGGCGCTGCTTTGCTGCGCCGGGCGGAAACTCCTGCGTGGGATTGAAAAGGATCGTGGCTCCGGCCATCGGCTGGCCGTCCATCATCAGCTTGCCCGTAACGGGAAAAAGGGGCAGCTTGCCCTTCATCTCGGGCCTGCTCTTCCCGCCGCACCCAGCGGAGATCGCCACCGTCAGAAGGCCGATGTAAACAGCGACGGCGCACCGGCTGCGAGGACCAATTGCACTTCGAATTGCCATCCAGTATCTCCTTGTCGATTGCGTTGGTTCGGAGAGCACTCTAGTGATGGCAGATGACGATTTTGTGTTCCGGATGTGGAGATTGTGTTAAGAGGTGAAACGCTTGACGAGCGACGGCGGGGCCGTGCAAAGGACGGGAAACTTAGAGAAACGGTGCCGGTCAGCGCCGGTGAAATCCCGACTCATCGCGGGACTGCTCGCCCGCGTACTATTCGCCGGCAAGGGAGTGGCCAATTGACCGTGCGCGATTCTGGGGCGCCGCGATCCTGTAGGTTATGCTTCCGCATAACGCTCTTCCTAGAACGTGCGTCGGCGCAGAAGAGTTATGCCGAAGCATAACCTACGGAATGTCGCACAATCGCGGCACGGTCATTTAGGCCGAGGAGCGCAGCAGGCTCAACTCGCGCATCGCCGCTTCAACGACGTCGGCAGAGATTGACCGTTTGTCATCCTGCATCGCCGACAGCAGTGAGAGCTCGCAGAGACGGATGACATCCCGCGGCACGCCCTGCGTCAGCCGGAACAAGATGGCCGAAGCGCCCGCATCGAACGCATCGTTTGGAAGTTCCAGAGCGCGAAGCAGCCGTTCGACGAACGCGGCGGTCTCTTCGGCCGTCAGCGGCGCCACCTCGATCCGCAGATCGGCCGCCTGCCTCCACTCCCTCGCGATAACCGGGAACGAATGGCCCGAGAAGGCCAGCACAAACGTCGCGGCAGCAGGCTCTGCGTCGTGCAAGAGGAGGCGTTCGACGGCCTGCTGGCAGTCAGGAAGGGCACGGTCGAGATGGTCAAAGATCACGACACACCGACTTTTCGCATGCCGATGGCCCGCCAAAGCGTCGGTGACCTCTTGCCAGAGGACACTCAGGCGGCCGCGGGCGTGCGAGGTGATCCCGAGTCCCTGGCACAGCCGCTTAAGAGCTTCGGCTGCGCCAAGAGCCCTCAGATCCAGCAGGACCTTAGTAAAACGCGAGATCGAGGGCTGTTCGATGAACGCCCGCAGCGCGGTCGTTTTGCCGGCGCCTTTCGGGCCGATGACGACGCCGCACCGCAGGCCGGTCTCGACGAGGTACTCCAGCCGGGCCAGAGCCTCCCGATGACTTGCGCCGGCAAAAAAATCGAGGCGCGTCTCAACCGGCGCCCGGGGGACGCCGTCTCGAGCGCCGCCGTCTGCAGACATGGCTCCCCTCCCGAACCGAACCGCTGGTTCCGCGCTATCAGGTATAATCGGCAAAATCCGTAGACCGGCATGATGTTTGGACGACCATCACCACGATTCCCGGATAATTGGCCGATGGCCGACCGGTATTTTCTGCCGCAGTTTCCCGAAGGCGATCTCTGCGAGCTTGCGGGGGTCGAATTCCATCATTTGGCACACGTCATGCGCGGCAGCCCCGGCGATCGGCTGACCGTGTTCGACGGACAGGGAGCCGAAGCCGACGCCGAAATCGTCCGATTGTCCAAGGCCTCCGCCTCCCTCCGCCTCGCCACTCGCCGCCGTGAATCGCACCCGACGCGGCCCGACATCGTGCTGGCCACCGCGGTGCCCAAAGCCGATCGCTTCCGCTGGTTGGTGGAAAAGGCGACGGAATTGGGGGTCGACCGGCTGATTCCGTTACAAACGGCCCGGAGCGTCGTTGCGCCGGGGGCGGTCAAGCTGGATAAGATGCGGCAGGCGGTGATTGAAGCTTGCAAACAATCAGGCCGAAACCGACTGATGCAGCTCGAGCCGTTAACGCTCTGGTCGGAATTCGTGAGTGCCGTCGTCCCGAGTGCATGCACCTTTGTGGCCGATCCCGCGGGGCTTCCCCTCCCGAATGTTTCGGAATCAGGCTCCAAAAACGGACCCCTTCTTCTCGTCGTCGGACCGGAGGGGGGGCTGACGGAAATGGAACTCGGCGAGGCGATCGAGGCAGGGGGCGCGCACGGTCGCTCTTGGCCCGCGTATCTTGCGAATCGAAACGGCGGCGCTTGCCCTCGCCGCCGTCTTCATTTTGAGATAGCAAGGCCGACCAAAAATGCGCGAAAAAAGGAGCGACCTGGAAATGCCTCGCACCATTTCACTCAGCGAGCTCGTCGCCGCTCTGCAATTCAGCGACGCGACAGGCGTCGTCGACTTCGACAGGACGACGGGTCAGATCGTGACGCCGACTCAAGACACTGAGGAAGCCGGCGGACTGACAGATCCTAACCCCGCACGTTCGCCGGAGCGCTTCGAGCGGCTCCCGGCCCTCACCGAGCCGGATGAGATTGAGCTTGCCCGGCAATTCTCCGGGAGGGTCGAGAACGCGGACGATCGCCAGCGGCTGTGTTTGGCTCTCGCCGGCGCGAGCCCGCGTGAGGCGTTTGAAACCGCCCTCTTTCGTTGCCGAATCGCGAATGAATGGTTCCAGTTTCGCGACCAGCGCCTGCTCCAACTCGCGAAGGATTGGCTCGAAGCCCACGGCGTCCCGTACATCGACGATGTGACGGACAAGACGAGCTGACCGCCGTCAGCGAACCCGTTTGCAGGGATGTTCCTCAACCATCGCGGCTGGTCGATCCAGGCTCTGCTAAGACGGCGGGCCGCCCATTCGCCGGGGCGGAGGAAAGCCCGTTTCTCACCGTGACGACCGTCTCATCGTCGCCCAGGCGATCGGCGATCCCTTTCGGAACGCGGCAGACCAGCGTCACGCGCGAATCGGTGTAGTGGCGGCTTTTGATCTCCGCGTGGTCCGCCAAATACGCCAACAGCCGGCCGTTTCCCGCTCCGGTTTCAATCTCGACGTCTACATACCCGTTGGCCAACCGCGCCGCGACCGCATCGCCCAGACGATCCAACCCCTCGCCAGTGGCCGCGCTGATCGAGACCGATTCCTGGAACCGGCGTCGCAGCACGTCGACGATGGCCCGATCGCGCACCATGTCCATCTTGTTCAAGATGATCAGTGAATTGCTGCTGTCGACGCCGATTTCGTCGAGCACTCGGTTGACCGTGTCGATCTGGGCCTCGGCTTCCGAATCGGCGGCGTCCACGACGTGCAGCAACAGGTCCGCGTGCCGGGCTTCCTCGAGCGTCGAGCGGAACGAAGCGACGAGGTCGTGCGGCAGATTGCGGACAAAGCCGACCGTGTCGCTCAACAAGACTTCGCCCCATTTCGGCAGATGCCAGCGGCGGGTCCGCGTGTCGAGAGTCGCGAACAACTTGTCGGCCACATAGACGTCAGCACCCGTCAGCGCGTTCATCAACGTGCTCTTGCCCGCATTCGTGTACCCGACGATGGAAACAGTCATTTGCTCGCGGCGGGCCGAAACTGTCCGCTCGCGGCGCTTCTCGACGTCGGCCAGGCGTTTTTTCAGCTCGGCGATCCGCCTGTCGATCAGTCGGCGGTCGGTCTCGATCTGCGTTTCACCGGGACCACGGCCGGCCCCCACGCCTCCTTCGATGCGCTCGAGGTGGCTCCACCGCCGTCTCAGCCGGTTTCGGAAATACTTAAGCTGGGCCAACTCAACCTGCAAACGGGCTTCGTAGGTCCGCGCTCGGCTCGCGAAGATGTCGAGGATCACTTCGCTGCGGTCGACGATGATCCGCCCCGTCTCTTTTTCGAGGTTCCGGCTCTGGGCGGGCGAAAGATTGTTGTCGAAAACGACCAGGTCGGCCCCGCTCGAATCGAGAAGCAGCTTCAACTCCTCGAGCTTCCCCTTTCCGAGGCAAGTTGCCGGAATCATCTTGGAGCGAATCTGGGTCATCCTTCCCACGACTTTGACGCCGGCTGTCTTCACCAGTCCGGCCAACTCGTCCAAGGCGTGATCCCGACCGTTCTTTTGTGCGGCATCCAAGACGGCGACCAGGACGGCCTTCGTTTGTTGGACACGCAGCTCCTCGCGTTTCGGATCAGTCGTCAATTGCTCGCGATTTCTCCCAATTTGGCCCGCGTGGTTCGCTTATCCCCAAAAGTCAGTGTACGGGGCAACAGGGGTGCCGACAAGAACTAATCCCGCCGAGTAGAGACACGGCTCCCATGCCGAAGGTTCGAATGCGAGCCACGACGAGCACTCTCGTCCGGCCGGGACCATCCGTCGTCTTCGCATCAAACGGGGAGCCATTCGAAAGGAAAGAGGCCGAGGGAGCAGAGCTCACCTCGGCCTTGATCGGTGTGTCGGCAAGGGGTGCCGAAAGCGGTGGGATGTAGCCCGTCTCCACGGGCCGGTAGGACTTCGTCTCTCTCACTCTCGTATTTGACCGTCGGTCTCTCACTCCGCCGGCCCCGTGTCGTGCGACTTCTGGGTCTCACTCACGCTAAACCATAAAAGCAGTTCTGGTGCCAAAGCCGGCGAAGTTGAAGAAGTCTGACGGCGCGGTTGAGCCAACATTCGTTGACACAAGGACTTGTGAAAAACGAGGTGCCACGGCAGGTTCTATTCGATTTCGTTTCCGGTCGCTGATACCGTGCAATTTCTACAAGTTTGTTCCGCGTCGTCACTGCAAAAACGACAAATCGGGGCTTTGGGATTGGAGATTCGGTCCGCTGTCGGCACCGGCCGCTCCAACGGGCCATGGTGATGGGTCGTCCGACTCGGCGAATGGTCCGTTCGGTGCACGGACCGAGGGATTCGCCATGTGATTACCGCAACGACGTCTCCACCACCGTCAGCTCGATCCGGCCCAGCACGTGGACGAGGGGCAGGAAGGTCGTCATCGGCGACGGGGCGTTGTCGGCGAAGCTGGAGTCGGCCAATTTGATGTGGGCGGCGCCGGTGCCACCCTGGCCCAGCGTGGCGTCCAGCGGAACCCAATGGTCGCCGAGCAAAGCCTCGGTCCACATGTGTCCTCCGAAAGCAGACAAAGGCTCGATGTAGACCAGGCCGACGGCGATCCGCGATGGGATATTGCGGGCCCGCAGCATGGCGGCCAACAGGACCGCGTGCTCGGTGCAGTCCCCCTGCAGCGAACGGGCGACTTCGGCCGCAGAGGCCAGCGCCGTCGAAAAATCCTTCCTTTGGAGTTGCTGATTGACGTACTTCTCCATCGCCACGGCGACCTGCGCGGGCTCGATGATATTTCGGGCTGCGCGGTCGACGTGCATCAGGACCTGGGAGTCGGTCGTCTGCAAATATCGGGAGCTGGCGAGATATTGTCGATCGACTCGAATGTTGCGGTTCGTCGCGACCGGCGGGACGGCTCGGACGGTGATCTCGCACTCGTCGATCCCCTTGCGGATCACCTTCTGGTACGGATAGTTCGGGAAGTAGGGCGTCGGATCCTCGCCCCGCATCTTGATGCGGTACACCGCTTGCCGTGTGCGGTGTGCCTGCGGGATCACCGTCGAGCCGACGAGCGTGTTGACGGCGATGTCGAGCTCGCCGCCGGCGATTTCCTTCAAGGCCTCCTCGGCGGGAACGGTGTACGTCGTCAGCGTCTGTCCGAGCATTTCGGCCGTCGACATGACGACGTTGCCGCGCTCGTCGAGATACGACTGGCTGGGCGTTTGCGGCAAGATCGACTCCAGAACCGTCAATTTCAGCAGCGTTTTTCGGCGGCCGTCGAGGAGTGTGACCGCTTCGCGACGGCCGGCCGACAAATGCACTTCCGAGACCTGCATCTGTTCGGGAAGGAACTCTTTGCAGACCAGGGTCTGGAACGGCTTGAAGGGATGGTCTACGGGAAGACGGTCGAGGTACGCGGGAGATTTGATCCCCGGCTCCCACGGCATCGAAAAGTCGTTCGCCGTCCCCCCGACGTTGATTTCGCCGGCCAGTCGGTTCCCCTGGACCCGGCCCGACGCGCGTGTCGGGGCCGCGGGCGGATTCTTCATCTCGTAGACAAACGCCTGAAGGCCACCATCGGGCAATTCATCGGTCTCGCGCCGCGTGTCGAACTGGAGCTCTTGGCCAAACCGCTTGATGGCGAGGTGCATTTGAAACTCGCACTTCAGGAAAGACTTGCCCCCGGTGGTCACGGGGCGGGTATAGCTCCGCGAATGGCCGATGCGACTCTTGCCGAGGTAGATCACCTGCCAGACCTCCGTGGCCCCGTTGGGCTCCACCGCGCGCGTCTTCTGCGGCCGAATCTGTCCCTGCCGTGGATCGGCCTTGGCCGTCAGAACAGACAGCAAAATGCTCAATCCGACCGACACGCGGGCTGCCGCTTGAAACCAGCACACGGCGTCGCTCCTTATTGGCTGTGAAAAGAATGTGCCCATGATGCCCAAGAGATTAACCACGGATTTCACCGATATCACGGATCAAGAGGCACTGTACTATCCGTGCTATCCGTGTGATCCGTGGCGACACGCCTTTCTGTGCGGGCGATCACTTGCAACAGATAGCCCAGCCGGTGCTGGTGGAGATACTCGGGCGTCACGATGTCGAGCACGGGCTGCGCGTCGCCGAAATAGGGGTCCTCGAAACTCAGGTAATTATTGATCGTGCCGATCTCGGTCAAGAGCGTTTCGCAGTCTTCGACGGCAAAACCGCTGGATTCGAGGAGCCGTGTGAGCGTGGCCGGACTGAAATGATTGACGTGGGAATCGCCGGCGAAGGTGACGGCCTTCTCGTGCAGGATGCGGATCGCCAGACTCTCGACATTGGGAACCAGGACCAACACGACGCCCTGTGGCGCGACGAGGCGGCGGATCGACTCGAGGAACGGCCGCGGTTCGACAATGTGCTCCAAGACCGTCCACAGCGTGACGCACTGGTAGGCGCCGGTCGGCAAGTCGGCCGTTTCCAACGGCGAATCGACGACCGGGATGCCCAATCCCCGCACGCGCTCGACGCACCAGGCGTTGAACTCCAGGCCCTCGACGCGCCAGCCGCGCTCGCGGGCCACTTCGAGAAACACGCCCGGACCGCAGCCGACGTCCAACAGCCGGCCCTTGTCGGGAACGAACGATTCGATCAGATCCAGTCCGTAGTTGAATTTCCGCCGGTCCATCTCCATCTGGACGTCGTTCATGAGAACGCGGGTGTACGAGTCCTCGCCGAGATAGTGCGAGTGGAGCCGTTCTTCCCTCAGCACGGGGGCGACGTAGGTCATGCCGCACTCGGGGCACCGGTTGTGCGGGAAACCTTCTTTGACGAAAAGCCGCCTTGGCCGGTCGGCCGCACACAGCGGGCAGACGCGCGGCCGGCTGAGATCGGATCGCAAGAGCCCCGTCGCCAAATCGACGAACTGCTCCCGGCGGCCCGCGTTGACGCCGGCCAGGTGCTTGTCCCGGCCCGTCTGCCGGTTAAAGCGGCCGACGCCCAACACCAGGTTGCCGTCGAATTCGTTCTTCCGCCGCAGGCGTTCGTCAGGCATCATGACGCGACCCAAACTCTTCGAGGAACACCTTGGCGTTCAGGAAATAGAATAAGAACTTGCTCTGGCTGTTGGGAAGCTCTGTCCGCCGGCCGGGTACGGACGGGCCAAAGCTCCCGCCCGTGGCACCCAGAAGTTGTGCGATTTTGTCGCGCCGCACGTGATTGAAAATCGGACTGGGAGCCAGCAGATAGTCCCGGACGTCGGGCTGATCGATTTTGAGGAACGACGTCACGGGCGCGTTGAAGCCGACTTTCCGCCGGTTGTCCAGAATCGCATCGGGCACGATCCCGCGCATGGCATCCCGCAGGACGATCTTGGCATAGCCGTCGCGGATCAGAAACCGCGTCGGGATGCGGCAAGAGAGTTCGAACAGGCGCCGGTCGAGAAACGGAGAGCGGTTCTCGATCGAAAAATACATCGCGTTGAGGTCGTCTTCGTGCAGAATGACGGGGACCGCCTCGTGGAACAGTTCGTTGAGCATCCGGTTCCGCAGAACAGACGGCGTGTAATCGCTCTCGGTGAACGCTTCGTGCCAGTCCCGCTGCAAAAACCCGGCAAAATTGGCCGCGTCCAGATAGATGTGGTCGCGGAGCCCGGCGTCCTCGAAATAGAGCCGCGGGTTCTGCAAGTAGGGATTTCGCACCAAAGGCGCGATGTGCTTGCGCCACGCCGCCAGCGCCGGTTCGAACTCCGGCCGATCGCGCATCTCGTACAGGTACAGGTTGTGGTGATCGTAGTAGCCCGTGAAGAGTTCGTCGGCGCCGGTCCCGCTGATGGCGATGCGGTAGCCGGCCCGGGCCACTTCGGACATCAACAGCCAATGGATGTAATAACTGATGGTGTAGACGGGCGCGTCGTGCTGGCAAACCAGCTCCGCCATATTCTCGCGGAAGCGGTCGGCCGTGATGGGGATCGGCGTGTGGCGGACGCCCAGCTCGCGGACGGCAGCCTCGATCTCGGCCCGCTCTTCGTAACGCGCGTCGTCGCTCATCACGGTGAAGCCGTGGACGTCGTATCCGCAGAGTCGTTTGGCCGTGCTGATGAGCGCAGTTCGAATCGACCCCGCCGCTCATGCAGAAAGCCAGCGGAACGTCTGACCGCAGCCGCAGCTTCACCGAGCGGACAAGTCCCTCGCGGATCGCCTCGACGGCGTCGCCGTACGTCAGGGCCTCGTCCGGCGCGAACGATGGCGTCCAATAGCGCCACGAGGTCTCGTGCCCTTCTGAGTCGACGCGCAACGTCGTCGCGGGCGGAAGCTCGAAAACTCCTCGAAAGAACGTGTCGCGGACCTTGTCGAGCGCCTTGTACCCGTTGACGAGATAACGGTAGAGATGCTCGTCATTGACGTCGAACGGTTTGCCGCGAAGGGCGGCCAGAAATTTGATCTCGGAGCCGAAAAAAAGTCCCGTCGCATCGCGGAAGAGATAGAGCGGCTTCTCGCCGAAGCGGTCGCGACACAGAAGCAGAGAGCCGTCGGCTTCGTTCAGGACCGCGAAGGCCCACATCCCCTCGCAGCGATCGAGACCATCGGGCCCGAATTGGACCAGCGTCCGCAACAGGACTTCGGTATCGCTTTCGGTTTGGAACCGTTGACCCAGGGACTCGAGTTCCCGCCGCAGCTCCACGTAGTTGTAAAGCTCGCCGTTGTAAACCAGAACCTGCGAGCCGACGCGGAAGGGCTGATTGGCCCGATCCTCGAGATCGATGATCGAAAGCCGCGTGTGAAGGAGCACAGCCTGGCGGCCGGCCGGAGCGGTAAACCGGTACGACGCGGCAGAGTCCGGACCGCGGCGATGCATCGAGCGCAGAGCATCGTTCGACGCGCTCGGGGGGCGGAGGTTCGGTGCCGAAGTAGCCCGCGATTCCGCACATCGGACCGTTACTCCACGTCGCCGAGCGAAATCGCGTCGTCTTCCTGAATGTCGCGTTTAAGCCGCCGCCCGATGAGCTTCCCTTCGTTGCCGGGCCGCAGTCCGTCCCCCGGACGAATCCACTTGAGGTCGGCCGCCCCGAGCGGCGTCCCGGATTTCAAATCACGGGCCGCCACGATCGAGCGGCGGATCGCGGATTGAGACGCCGCTTCGCATGCCTGGATCGACTTGTCCCACGTGCCGAGCAGTGCTTCGGCGTCGCGAACGCGCCTGACCAACTCGGCCATTTCCGCCGGATCGGCGGAGAGCTGATGGTCGCGGAAATCGGACTGGTTCTTATCGAGCGTAAAATGCTTTTCGATGATCCGCGCCCCGGCGGCGACGGCCAGGACCGCCGCCTCGGTTCCCAGCGTGTGATCCGAATATCCGACCGTGCAGCCAAACCGCTCGGCCAAGAACGGGATCGACCGGAGGTTCGCCTGTTCCGTCGGTGTCGGGTAACTGCTCACGCAGTGCAACAGGGCCAGATTGCCTGCAATGCCATGCGCTTCCCACCGGCCGCGCAGGAATCGGACGGCGGCGTCGATCTGCGAAACGTCACTGACGCCGGTCGAGACGATCACGGGCTTTCCGGTGCGGGCGACGTGCTCGAGCAGCGGAAAAAAATCGTTGTCTCCGGAGGCGATCTTATACGCGTCGAGCATCGGCCGCAGAAAGGCGGCGGTCTCGACGGAGAGGGGCGTCGAGAGGAACAGCAGCCCCAGCTCGTGCGCCAAATCGGAGATCGCGGCGAACTGACGTTCCGACAATTCAAATCGTGTCAGTCGCTCGAAACGGGCCGTCTCGGCTCGGCGGACGAGTTGGGCGGCCCGCACGGTCTGAAACTTGACGGCTCCCACGCCGCACCCGGCCGCCTGGCGGACCATCTCGGCGGCGCGCTCGAAATCGCCCTCGTGGTTGTTGCCGATCTCGGCCACCACGAGCACGCCGCGGTCCGTGTCGAACGAGCCGACCTTCATGGCGAACCGACTGCCGGGTTGTGGAAATGGAATACGTACTGGGCCGCCGGCCAGGCGAAAGCCAAGCTTTTCGTACAGCCGGACCGACGGCAGATTGGCGACCTGCGTTCCGACGGAAATCACCGACGGGGCACACTGCGAATCGACGAAGGCAATCATCTCGGCGGCGATTCCCCGGCGGCGATTGGCCTCGTCGACAGCGATCAGGTCGATAACCACCTCGAGTCGCTTGCCGTCGCCAAGAGGGCGAACCCGACGATCTTTCCCCTGAAGGACCGCCACGACCAGCCGATCGCCACGCTGGCCGCTGAAGAAATTTGCCGCCCACTGGGCCTTGATCTCGTCCGCCACGCTCTTCGAGATAAGACAATCCTGATGGAACCGCGTGAAAACGAAATTCCGGCGGGCCAGGTCGACGACGGCGTTCCGATCGGCCGGTTCGGAGAACCGCAAAAGGCAGTCGCCCGAGATGGCCGTCGGACTTTCTGCCTGTTTTTCAAACTGCAGGTTCGTGTCAATCAAGCGAAACCGATGCTCTTCGAGGAACTCGGCCGCCGCCCGGTCTGTGACCGGGACCTTCGCGGTGATGAAGACCGGATTTGCCTGCAACTCGCGGAGCCGCGAATAACCTCGCGTGTGCTTTCGACTGGCCTCGTCCAAAAGCGAGGGCGTGATCGATAGCGTGTACGCCTCGCGGCCGATGAGCTTTGACAACCAGGCGTCGTGCTTCAAGGGATCAGCTTCGGAAGTTTCTGGCGGCGACGCGGACGGCCAGTCGTCTTTCAACTGGCTCCAGATCGACTTGTACCAGCCGATGTAGTCGACGAAGCCTTTTTCGAGCGGACATTTCGGTTCGTAGCCGATCAGGTGGCGGGCCTTCTCGACGCTCAGCGTTCCGCGGCTGGGAGTGAGGCGGTCCTTGGGAAGATACTTGATCTTCGCCTCGGGGAAGTGCTGCCGCAGGATGTCGGCCATTTCAGCCGTGCTGCGCGACTGGCCGTAGGTCAGGTTGAACGTCTGGTTTCGGGCGTTCTCGTGTTCGAGGACGCAGACGATGCCGCTGACCAAATCGCCGATGTAGGTAAAATCGAGCCGTTCGGACCCGTCGCCGTTGATCGAAATATCGAGTCCCTGGAGGGCATTTTCGATGAAAATCTGCCCGACCCGCCGGCTCACGCAGCGTTCGCCGTACAGGGCCGAGGGACGCACGATCGTGTATTCGAGGCCAAAAACCTGGTTATAGGCGATGACCATTTTCTCGCCGGCGTACTTCAAGGCGCCGTAAATGCCCAGGGGCTCGCACGGGGTCTCTTCCGTCACGGTCCCCTCGATGAAGTTGCCGTAGACCATGCTCGAGGAGAAATAGACGAAATGCTTCACGTTGAGCCGCGGCGAGCGCGAAGCATCCAGCGCGTTTTCGAGGGTCCGCAGGCTGTGGTCGAAGGTGGAATAAGGGTCCTTGTTCGATTTGCCCGCATGCGCGACGGCGGCCAAGTGGATGACCACTTCGGGGTCGAACCGCGCCATGACGCCCGACAAGCGGTGATAGTCGCGGGAATCGGCCTCGACCAGCGGGATTTCGTTCTGCCGCAGCAAGTCGAGCCGCTGTTCGATGATCTTCAAATAAAGGGAGGCGTTCGGGATGTCGTCGGCCCCTCCCTTGATGCTGTAGTAGTTGTTGACGGCAAGGCTGTCGACGACGAACGGCTCGCCCCCGAGCCGCTTGAGGCGCAGCGCCAGGTTGTGTCCGATGAACCCGGCCCCGCCGATCAATGCGATCCGCCGTCCCGCGACGCTCGTCATGTCATTTCACCTCAGCGATCGCCGCTTGGACCTGCTCGGCGATGTACACGACGTCCTCCGCCTCCACGTGCGGCCCGATCGGCAATGCGATGGAACTTTTGCTGATGCGGGCCGCCACGGGAAAGGTGTCGCCGCGATAACCGTACTTCTTGCGGTAATACGCCATGTGCGGAATGGGCCGCGGATAGTAGACGCTGCATCCGACGCCGCGTTTGCCCAGCGATTCCATCACGTCGAGCCGCTTGGCGGCCAGCGGATTGGGCAGCAGGATCGGCAGACAGTAATGGCTGCTCTCGAAACCCGGACGGCTCGTTTCGAGCAGTTCGATTTCGTCAACGTCGGCGAGCCGTTCCCGCAACGCCCGGTCGTTCTCGCGCCGTTTGGCCAGAAAACTTCCCACGCGCTGCATCTGCGCGAGGCCCATCGCGGCGCCGATCTCGTTGAGCCGGTAATTGAAGCCGAGCCGCTCGACATCGTAATCGCCCGGCGTCTTTCGCTGGCTGACGACGTTGCGGTCGATACCGAAGGCCCGCTGCATGGAGGCGCTCCGGGCGACGTCGGCGTGCCGGGTGATGAGCATCCCCCCTTCGGCCGTCGTGATGTGCTTGACGGGATAAAACGAAAAGCAACCGGCGTCGCCGATGAGTCCCGCGTGCACCCCCTTGTAATACGTTCCGATGGCCAGCGCGCAATCTTCGACGACGAACAAATTGTGCCGGCGGGCGATCGGCATCACGCGGTCCATGTCGACCGGCAGGCCGAGGTAATGGACGACCGAGAGGGCCCGCGTCCGCTCGGTCACGCAGGCTTCGATCGCGTCGACGTCGATGTTTCCCGTCCGCGGTTCGGAATCGACGAAGACGGGCCGCGCACCGCAGTATTCGACGGCGTGTGCCGTGGCGACGTGCGATTGCGTGGGAACGATCACTTCGTCCCCCGGCCCGATTCCCAAATGCAGATACGCCAGGTGCAGTGCCGCCGTGCACGAGCCGGTGGCAACCGCGAAGGGGGCCTGCGTGAACCGGGCGAAGACCTGCTCGAACTCGTGGACGCGGGGACCGTGCGTGAGGATCGGGCCGGTGAGAACGTCGAGCACGGCGCGCCGTTCTTCCTCGCCGATCATCGGCCTGCCGAAGGGAATGTTTCGCGTCTTCGACGTCGTTGCCACGACTCTTCCGATCTTCCTATTCCAACTCGCCGACTTGCACGGGGCCGGCTCGACGAACCGCTTCGTCGATCGCCAGCGAGACGACCATCGCCCGCAGCACGTCGCTCGCCGGGACTTCGGGCGGTGGGCCCCCTTGCACGGCGTCCACAAAGCTGTCGATCAAGTCCCCCTTGTGAGTCCCTGGGTAGGCGGTCGTCAACCGCTTGGGCTCAGCGTTGGGTTCGCGCGACGTGTACAGCAGCGCGGCCTCCGCGTCGTTCACGTAGGTGGCTTTTGTCCCGTAAATCGTCAAGGCATGAAAGTGCGGATGGACGCAGCCGAAGTTGGCGGAAACCTTGCCGAGCACCCCGCTTCGGAACCGCAGGAGCGACACGACCATGTCATTATAGCGGAAGCCCGAACCCCGAGCAGCGAGAGCGTTTCCCATCGCCATGACTTCAACGACCGGGTCTTCCAAGAGCCACAGCAAGAGGTCGATGAGATGGATGCCGCCGCCGTGCATCACCGAATACCCGTCGATCTTTCCCCGCCAGCCGCTCACGATCTTTTGAAGCCGGCCATAGAGATAATCCCCCTCGACGTAATCGATCTCTCCGAAGACCCCGTCGCGGATCAACTTTTTCAGCTCGATGAACCGCGGCGACTTGCGGAGGATCAGATTTGAGGAGAGCAAGAGCTCCGGAGAGCCGGGCCAGGGCCGACTTGATGTCGTCGAACTGCGCGTCGATCCAGGCAGAGCGGCTTTTCGACAAAGACATGCTTCCCGTTCCCGAGCGCCTCGATCACCTGGCCATGATGGCAGTCGTCGTAAGTCGCGATCGAGACGATCTGGATTGACGGATCGGCCAGCACCGTTGCCGCGTCGGTCGTCCGCTCTGGCGGCCGGAAACCGCGGGCCGACTTCCGCCAGCTTCTCGGGCGACAGATCGCACAGCGCAACGAGCTGGCAATCGGCCCGGCGGGCGTAAACCTCGGCATGTTGACTGCCGACGCCCAGTCCGATCACTCCCACACCCAACCGCTTCACGGCTGCACCTGCGACGGGGCCAGCGTGCCCGCAACCGGAGACTCGTCACACAGCCGCAGCACGTCGTCCAGCGAATACTCCCAGTGGGGCCGGTTCATCGATCCGACGATGCGAGCCACATAGGCGAACTGCTCCGGCGTGTCAACGGCCAGGTGCACGTCGCGGCGAGGCGCCTCGCCGGCAAAATTGACGATGCGGAATTGCTCGGCGTGCCGATAGAAATAGCTCGTCACATGCTCGCGGTCGCCGGCATCGTTCAATCCGGGCACGACTCGCTCGAACGTTTCGCTTTGCACCACTTCCACCGACATTCCGGCCGGGTACGTGCGGGGAAAGACGTTGGTCGCCAGGTCGGCGTCCGATTCGGCAAACAGGGCGACGGCCCGCGCGACCAGGCGCGGGTCCAACAGGGGGCTGTCGCCGCTCGACGCGCACAAACGCGGAGAAAGCGGTGCGTCCGCGACGCCTGCAGAAAACGCTCGGCCACGTTGTCGAGCGGCCCGCGAAAGCAGGGTGATCCAAAGCGCTTGCAAAACTCCGCGATCGGATCATCGCTGGGATCGGTTGACGTGGCGACGATTGTTTCGGCCAGCGCGTCGAGCTGCGCAAGACTTTCCAGCACGTACTGCAACATCGGCTTGCCGCAAAGCGGGCGCAGCGACTTTCCCGGAAGCCGCTGGGAACTCATCCGCGCCTGAACGATCGCCCCGATGCGCTGTTCGCCCTTCATGCTTCGCGACTTCATTCGTCGTTTCTTAAATGACATCCGCGAAGGAGTCTTCCACGCGGCGGAAATAATAGAGTCCTGCCAGGCACAGCACGGCGTGGACGCCCGCGACGCAAAGCACGCTTTCCCAGCGAATCGGCAGGCCGAGCGTCACGGCGCGGAAGAAATCGACCGGCACGGTCATCGGATTGAACTGCGACAGCCTCCCGCCGTCGACAGGCAGAAAGATCGTCGGTGTGGCAAACATCCACGCTTGAAGAACAAAAGGGACCGCGTGCCGAAAATCGCGGTACGACACGGCCAGCGCCGCGAGCAGCGTCCCGATGCCGGTCGCGGAAGCCAGCAACAGTGCGACCGCCAACGGAAGCAGCGCCAGGCTGGCCGTGGGCACGATTCCATACCAGAACATCATTCCGACGAGGACCACGAAGGCGATCGCCAGATCCACGAGAGCCGCCGCGATGGCCGACAAGGGAATCGCCAGCCGCGGAAAATAGACCTTCGTCACCAATCCTTCGGAGCCGACGACGCTGTTGGCGGCAGCCATCACCGCCGTCTGGAAAAAGATCCAGGGGAGCAGCCCCGAAAGGACAAAGATCGGATACGGAAGCTCTCCGCTTGGCATTGGAATCAATCGCCGCAGCGTGAAGGCGAAGACGAGCGTCATCAACACCGGCTGCAAGACGGCCCACAGGACGCCCAGAATTGTCTGCTTGTAGCGGACCTTGATATTTCGCAGCGTGAGCTGAAAGACGAGATCGCGGTAATTCCAGAGATCTTTGAGACCCAACGTCGGCCAGCCCGCCAGCGGCGTGATCACTGTCTCCTCGACGTGTGCCGGGTGGGGGGCATCGGCCAAGGGACGTTGGCCGGCATCGGGACCGGTCGGCTCGGAAGCCGATGGGACGGTCGCCGACAGGGCCTTTGCATCGCGCACCGTGCGGAGCTGTTCGGGCATCGTCTCACGTCTGATTAGAGCGCTTCAAGCCACAGTGTAGCGGTCCCGCGGCGGAAATCATCGAGAAAAGAGTCACTTTCAACGCGACAAGGAAGTGCGACCAGCACTAGAACCGGCGGACGAATTGGACGACGAGCCGCCGGGTTTTCCCGGCCGTCCGGCGGGGTAAACCCGCCGGCTCGTTTTCTGAGAGTTCGCAATTCGATTCTAGCAGGCCCTCGAAACAGCGAACAACGCCTTCTTTGCCAGTTGGCACCCAGCGTGGCGTCCAGCCGACCTTCACGTCAAACGTCGCCTGCGCGGGCGTCATCCAGGCCGTGGTCGCGGAGCTTCTGCCGCAGCGTGGCCCGATGGATGCCCAAAATCCGCGACGCGGCCGCACGGTTCTCGCCGCACTGGGAGAGAATCGAACTCAGGAGAGCCGGCTCGATCACGCGCAGAAAGCGTTCGTATAAATCTCCCGGACCGGCATCGGACGGCACGAGCCGCTGCTCGGCGGCCCAGTCGGCCGTGAGTCGGCGCAGCTGTGCTTCGAGGGAGGGAGGAGCGGCGGTCAGGATCGGGGAGGGCGGGGGGAAATGCTCCGGCTCGACCTCGCCGCCGCGAGCGACGACCGCGGCCCGCTCGACGGCGTTTCGCAGCTCGCGGACGTTCCCATGCCAGGGACGGGAGACCAACTCCGCAATCGCTGCTTTCGACAGACGTTTGGAAGCCCCGTCACCGGTTGCGAGCTTGAGAAAATGAGCGGCCAGCAAGGGAATATCATCGGTCCGCGTCCGCAGCGGAGGAATAGTGGATAGTGAAACACGCCCAACCGGTAGTAGAGATCCTCGCGGAACTCGCCGCGCGCGACCAACTCCGCCAGCGGACGGTTCGTGGCGGCCAGCACGCGAAAGTCACAGCGGCGCGGCCGCGTCTGGCCCACCGGCGTGACTTCGCGCTCTTCGATGGCGCGGAGCAACTTCACCTGCACGGACAGCGGCACGTCGCCGATTTCGTCCAGGAGAACGGTTCCGCCGTCAGCCAGCTCGAGCAATCCTTGCCGATCGCGGTCCGCTCCCGTAAAGGACCCGCGCACGTGGCCGAACAACTCGCTCTCGAGGACTCCCGGGCTGAGCGCGGCCAGGCAGATTGGCACGAAGGGAGCGGCCCTTCTTCGGCCGTGTTCGTGAATGGCCTGCGCGACCAACTCCTTGCCCGTGCCGCTTTCCCCCGTGATGAGGACGGGCACGTCGCTTGCCGCAACCAGGCGCGATTTGCTTGAAAACCGCCTGCATCGCCAACGACGAGCCGATGAGCGTCCCGCGCAGGGCCGCTTCGGCTTCGTCGCGCGCTTTCGCGGCCGGTTCCTGCGAGTCGCGTGCCGGTGCCGCTGGCCGGCGCAGCGCGGCGGAGGATCTCGGCCGCCTGCTCGAGATCGAAAGGCTTGGCGAGGTAATCGTAGGCCCCCTCCTCGACGGCGCGGACCGCCGTTTGGAGGTTGCCGAAGGCCGTGACGACGATGATCGGCGCGTCCCCACCCGGCCGCGCAAATCCTTGATTGCCGAAAGCCCGTCGCGCCCCGGCAGGCGGACGTCGAGAATGACCGCATCGGGAGTCGTCTGCGAGGCGATATCGAGCGCCTCCTCCGCCGATGAGGCGATGCTCACGTCGTGACCGTCCTCCGCCAAAAGCTCGCGAAAGCCCCAGCAGATGCTCGGCTCGTCATCGACGATCAAAACGTGACTCATGACAACCTCGCAATTTCGTCCTCGCGCGCTTCCACGCGAGGAAACGACCGTTCGGGAACGTAGGTCGGCCCGATCGGTCCTTGAGGGCTCCGCCGAAAGCGACATGGTAAAGACCGTCTCCCCACCGACGCGCGACCAGGAAACTTCGCCTCCGTGCTCCGCGGCCACCGCTTTGGCCAGGGCCAGGCCCAACCCGACGCCTTCCGGCTTCGACGTCACGAATGGCTCGAACATCGTGGCCCGCACGCTCTCGGGAGGCCCGCTACCCGAGTCGGCGACGTGCACGCAAACGTGGCTGTCGGTCCGATCGGCCCAAAGACGCACGCGGCCGCCGCTTCCGGCCGCCTCCACCGCGTTGAGGACCACGTTCAAGAGGCCCGCGCGCAGGCTCTGCGCGTTGTCCACGTCGCAATCGAGGCCTGCCGCCATCGGACGACTGATCCAACCGACATGGGCATGGCGGGCCGCGGGAAGGACGAGGCGTTCGATCTCCGCCACGACGGTCGACAGGCGGCTCACCGAGGGAGGCCGCGAGTCCTGTTGTCCCAAAGCGAGCAGGCCTCGGACGTATTCTTCGGTCAGGACAAGCTGCCGCAGGGCGACATCGAGGCTTTCGTCTTCTCGCGGGGACCGACAGCGGCGCTGGTGAAGCTGAATGGCCATCCGGGCGCCGGTCACCGCGTTGCGGAGCTGATGGGCCAGTCCGCCGGCCAATTGCGCCAGCAGACGCAGCCGCTCCGTGCGCGCGATCCGGTCCCGCATGGCCGTGAGCTGGTCGGACAATCGGTTTGCCGACAACACGAGATCGTAAACCTCGTCGAACGGGCGTTGGGCGTCGACGTGGGCGAACTGCCCGTCGGCGATTCGTCCGAAAAGCGCGCGGACGCTCTCGATCCGCCGGGAAAGCCGCCGCGACAGCCAGGCCGAAATCGCCAGCATCAACAGCGTCGTGGCGGCCCCGACCGCCAGCGGCGGCCAAGCCGCTTCCCACCGCGCCCGCCGGAGGTTCTGCTGGGGATACAAAATCAACAGCGAGGCGACGCCCGACGATTCCTTGCCGGGCAGAACAGCCGCGAAGTAAGCCGAGCCGCGCAAATGCCACCGTGTCGAACTCTTCGAGACGTTTCGGGGGACCGGACGCGGGAAGAGGGGCGGGCAAGGCGGCTCGGTCCAGGGGGCGGTCGAACGTTGAGGTGACAACCGCCCCGTTCTCGTCGAGGGCCACGAACTCGGCCCCCGAAAGGCCCCGCATTTTGCGCAGCACGCCTGCGCGTGAAGGGGAAGCCGGCGTCCGCCAGCGTCGACTCGACGCGGTGCAGTTGGTCGATCCGCTCCTCGGCACTTCGCCGGGCCGCCAAAACGGCCATTGTGACGGCAATCGACGCGACCGCCGCCAAAACGAGCGCGGCAAACGGGACGAAGATCTGATAGCGAATCGGCCAGCGCACCCAGCGACCTCCGATGAGCGCGCGTCGCCGGCTTTTGCATCTCCGGCGAACGCGACGTCTCGCTCCCATCATAGCAAGCCGCGGAAGGAATGCTGCCGCAGCGCAGGTTAGGATGTCGCTACCGAGGTCGTCGCGTTTCGCAATGACCCCCAGAGGACGAAAAAACCGCCACCTGCGGTGAAAATTCCGCCGATTGCGGATGGCCGGCGCGGCGATTTGCGTCCAGGGCCCGGCTCCGAAGTCCAAATACGGCCGGAATCGCGATGCCGAACTCCGGACGCAGAGATCCCACGTGTTAATCGGAGGCACGGCGATTGCTGTTTTTACAGCCGATTGGGGCCGTCGGCGCCGGCCGTCTTTCCGCCGGGCGCCAACGTTCCGTATACTGGAATGGGACGGCGACGTTCCTCCTCGAGATTGTGCCGCGGCAAGGCGTCTTGAAAAACTGGCGAGCAAACGGAGACCTGACCGATGAAGGCGATGACGAGAGGGAGGACGTTCTTTATCCGGGCTCTGTTGGCCCTGTTGGCCGCCGGAATGATCGTTCCGGGGAGCGGCCTCGCCGCTCAAAAAACGTTCGGGCCGGACGCAAAAAAACTGGCCGACATCCGCCAACGGGCGATCAACTTCCTCAAGACGAGCCAGGCGAACGATGGGACCTGGACCTCGAACACCTCCAGCGGCGTGACGGCCCTGGCCGTGGCGGCCCTGATCGACAGCGGCGTGCCGCTGAATGACCCGGCACTCGCCAAGGGGCTGGCGCGCGCTGGAGAAGTACGTGCAAAAAGACGGCGGTATCTACGCCCCAGGCACCGGGCACAAGAACTATGAGACGTGCGTCGCGGTCATGGCGCTTAAAGCGGCCGACGCCGGAGGCAAGTACGACAAAATCCTGGCCCGCGCCGACAAGTTTCTCCGCGGCCTTCAATGGGACGAGGAGGAGGGGATCGACAAGGCCGACGTCCGCTACGGCGGGGCCGACTATGGCCCCTCGAAGAAGCGGCCCGACCTGTCGAACACCCAGTTCCTGGTCGAGGCGCTCAAAACGCTGGGTGCCAAGGACGACGACCCCAACGTACAAAAGGCACTGATTTTCGTCTCGCGCTGCCAGAACCTCGAATCGCCGCACAACACGACGAAATTTGCCTCGAAGGTCAACGACGGCGGATTCTTTTACACGGTCGCCGCGGGCGGAAGCTCGCCGGCCGGCAAGACGGCCGACGGCGGACTGCGGTCCTACGGCTCCATGACGTACGCGGGCCTGAAGAGCATGATTTATGCGGGCCTCACGGCGACGGATCCGCGGGTCAAGGCGGCCTCCGAATGGATTCGCCGCAATTACACCGCTCATTGAGAACCCGGGGACTGGGCGAGCAGGGACTCTATTACTACTACGACACGTTTGCCAAGACGATGGCCGTGCTCAAGCTGGACGAGTTCGAGGACGCCCAACGCGACAAGCACGATTGGCGGAAGGAGCTGGCCGAGCAGTTGTTCACGCTCCAGCAGTCCAACGGAAGCTGGGTCAACCCCAAGGTGCGCTGGCTCGAAGGGGACCCGAACCTGTCGACGGCGTATGCGCTTGCTCGCGCTCAAATACTGCGAGCCGACGCCGGGCACGCCTCGCTGAGCGCCGCCGGGGAGCAGGGCACCCCGTTCTCGATGTTCGTGACAAGCAACGAGCCGACGGGTTTACCCCGCCGGACCGCGGCTCGACTGTCTTCGACCCTGAGGCTCGGCTCGACTGAGCTCGCCGAAGTCAGACCCGAAGGGAGCTCGCCGAAATCTGGGATAAACCCGGCGGCTCGTCGCCGTCAGCGGGCAGCCGCTTTTTCTGCCGCCACGAAGCCGCACGCCTTGTGCGTGCCGTCGCAAAACGGCCGGTTCTTGGATTGTCCGCAACGGCAAAGGGCGATCGTCTCCTTGTTCCCTAACTCGAAGACGTTCCCCTCGTGGTCGACCAGCGTGACGGGACCGGTGACCAAAAGCGGACCATTCTCGCGCGTGCGAATCGAAACGTCTGCCATGTTCAGTGATTTCCTGGAGGACTCAGGAGCGGACTGACCGCGAAACTCCGTAACACGACCGCTCTGCGCTCGAACATAGCCCGCCCGTTTTGCAAACGCAATCGTTCTCCAGTAAGCTGCCGTTCGCACCCGCATCGTTCCGCCGCTGGCTCGTGGTGCGGCCGTCTCGGCGACACGGCAAGAAACGGCGCAAGCAGGGCGCCGGCAGCAAAAGGGAACGACGAGAAGGAGAGACATGGCTTCGCGTGCCGCGCTGGTGGAAGAGCTGCGCTGGAAAAAGTTCCCGGTGCTGGACGACGGCTTCGTCTGTCTCGTCGACGTGATGGGAGACGACGGCTCCGTCGTGCAGGCGGCCCGCGTGAGCTATGGAGAGGGAACCAAGCGCGTCTCCGACGACCGCACGTTGATCCGTTACTTGATGCGGCACCGGCACACCACCCCGTTCGAGATGGCGGAGATCAAGCTCTTGGTCCGCGTGCCGATGGACTGCTGGCGGCAATGGATCCGCCATCGCATGGCCTCGGTCAACGAGTACAGCACGCGGTATTCGATCGCCATCGACTCGACGCAGACGACCCCGCCCGACCTGTGGCGAAGCCAGGCCCAGGACAATCGGCAGGGAAGCGGAGTCCGGCTTCCGACGGAAACAGGCGCCGAGCTCAGCGCCGGCGAGCGGAAGCTGCAAGAGGAGTGCCGCCGCGTCTACCAGGAGCGGCTGGACCGGGGCGTGGCGCGCGAGCAGGCCCGCAAGGATCTTCCCTCTGTCGACCTACACGGAGGCGTATTGGAAGATCGATCTGCACAATCTGCTGCATTTCCTCTCGTTGCGGATGGACGAGCACGCGCAGCAGGAGATCCGCGATTACGCCCGCGCGATCGGGCAGCAGATCATCGCGCCGCTCTTTCCGATCGTCTGGGAAGCGTTTCTGGACTATCGGCAGGGGGCGATGGAGCTGACACGTTTGGATGCGGGCGTGATCGCGCGGCTTGATGGAGGCCGCCGGCGCCGGCCAAAAATCGCCCCCGTTTGAGGAAGCCGATTTCCTGGCGGCCCAGGATGAGACCTGGAAGAGCCTGACACGTTGCCGCGAACGGGACGAGTGCCGCGAAAAACTGCGGCGGCTGCGAATGCTGCGGGGCGACGGCTCGACGTGAGGCCCTGGGCTCCAGCCGCCGCCGAGCCGTCTCAGAGAACCGTTCAGGATTTCGCAGAAGGATCGCCGTCACGGCGGCCCTTCAGGAGCCGATCGGCCTCTTGCAGAGTTTTCACGACGGAGAGCCCCTCCCGTCCGCCGACGAGCGGCTGCGAACGGGTAGCGACACACGAGAGAAAGTGCTCGGCCTGCAAACGGAGCGGCTCCGCGTTGGGAATGTTCGGAATGACGATATCGCCGATCCGGACGCAGAAACTCTCTCGAAACGTCTCATAGCCTTCGCCGGCCACGCCTTTGTCGTAGATCCGCAGTTTTTCGCTCGGATCCCGATCGTCGAAGACGGCCATCTTGCGGGAGCCGACGAGGGTCACCCGCCGCGTTTTGTGCGGATCCAACCAGGAGACGTGTATGTGCGCAAGACGGTTGTTCGGGTACTGCAAATGCAGAAAAACGACGTCCTCAATGCTCTCTTGCAGGAAGCGCCCCCCTTCGGAGGAGATGGCAATCGGCTCCGCGTCGAACAGGTAATTGGCCAGCGAGATGTCGTGCGGCGCAAGACTCCATAAGGCGTTCTCTTCCGTGCGGATCGTGCCGAGGTTCAATCGTTGCGTATAAATGTAATGCAGAGTTCCAAGTTCGCCGCCGTGAATGAGCGACTTGAGATAGGTGACAACGGGATGGAACAGCAGCAAGTGTCCCGTTTGAATCAAGAGCCCCGCGCGATCTGCCAGGTTGACAAGGTTCTCCCCCTGTTCCAGGTCGAGGACCATCGGCTTCTCGATGAAGACGTCTTTGCCGGCCAAGAGCGCCTCGCGCGCCGTGGCATAATGGCTGGGGGCCGGTGATGCGATCACAACGGCGCGAACCGCCGGGTCGGCCAGCACGGCTTGCAAATCGGAAGTCACCGTCACGTCCGGATAGCGGGATCGCATCCAGGCGAGGGCTTGGGGTGAGACGTCCACGATGTATTTGAGATCGGCGCTCGGCAGCGCCGCAAAGACGCGAATCTGGTTTTTGCCCCAGTCGCCGGCTCCCACGCAGGCGACTCCGATTCGCGGCAGAATGACTCATCTTGCCTGCTCCCTGACCAGTTCGCGCTGCCAGTCCAACGTTTCACGAAGTCCCGTTTCCAGATCATAAGTCGGCTTCCATCCGAGGCTCCGCAGACGCGAAGCGTCCGGCGCACGGCGGCGTACGTCTTCGTACGGGCGGTTGGCGATTTTATCGTAGGGCACAAACTCGATCTGTTCCCTCTCTCCGGGGCGCACCATCCGCCAAATCATCCGGCCGAGATCGGCGATCGAGATTTCCTCGTCGGCCCCGGCGTTAAACAACTCTCCGTCGACCCGCTCTGCGGGACTTTCCATGATCGTGAGGAATGCGGCAATCGTGTCCCGCACGAAGGTAAAGCTCCGCGTCTGCAAGCCGTCGCCATGAATGGTCAGGGGCTTTCCGGCCAGAGCCTGTTCGGCAAAAACGGCCTGCGGGCCTCCCCACCACGACAAATGCTGCCGCGGGCCGTACGACCCGAAAACCCGGATGATCGTGGCCTTCAGCCCATATTCTTCACGGAAGCCAAAACAAAGATGTTCGCCGTATGTTTTGGAGACGGCATACGCCCACCGGGCGATGCGCGACGGCCCCACGACGCCGTCGTGGTCCTCGGAAAACGGAACTGCCGGATTCTTGCCGTAGCAGTCGGACGTGGAGGCAAATACAAAACGCGCTCCGGCACGCCGAGCCGCTTCGAGTGCATTTTGGGTCCCCGCGGCGTTGACGACCAGCGTTTTGAGCCGGCTTCCGTAGCGCGGAATCTTGTACGCGGCCAAATGGGCCACGACCGCGGCACCCTCCGCCGCCCGCGCGACGGCCGTTTCATCGCGGACGTCCGCCTCGACAAATCGAAAGCGGCTCTGCGCCGCCGCTGCCGCCAGATTGCGTTTGTCGCCGTGTGAGAGATCGTCGAGACCGACCACCTCCCAGCCTCGCGCCAAGAGAGAATCGCAGAGATGCGATCCCAAAAAACCTGCGGCACCCGTGATCAGAATCCGCGGCATCGACACCCCGTCTTTCATTGCAGGTCGGCATGAATGATGTAACGCCAGCAAAGCTGCGGTCCCAGCCTGAAGGCATTGACGAGCCACGAGGCAAGCCGGTTCAGTCCGGCAACGCCGGCGTTCACGGGCGCCCAATTTGGGACCAGTCGCACGCCAACGTAACCCCCGCTCAAGGGGAGCCCGAGCACCTCGTAGTAGGCGAGGCCGCGGATCTCGAAACCGTTCTCTCGCAGGACGGAGAGTGCGCGCTGCGGGTCGACCGAGACGTCGTCGTGCGCAGCGACGCGGCGCGCGCAGCCGCAGGATCCACATCGGGTTGGGGTCGAGCACAATCAGGCGGCCGCCGGGGACCAGGAGCCGGCGGAAGGTTCCGCATGCCGCGCGGAAATCTCCCTCGCACACGAGATGGTGCAGCGCATCCTTCAGGATGATCGAATCGAATGACGCGACCGGGTACCGTGCCAGAGTCTCGGCATTTTCGAGGTGGACGGCGGCCGCGGGGTACATCTTGCGGGCCGCCTCGACCGAGGCAGCGTCGAAATCGATCCCCTCTGCCTGAAATCCGTGCGCGTCCAAATAGCCGACCAGCGATCCATAGCCGCAGCCCACGTCGAGCACCCGCTTACCGGCCAGGCGGGCCGCGATGAGCTCATTGTGCTGGCGGTCGATGCCGCCCCATGCGGTCGTCAATCGCTCTTGCGGATCGGCAATTTTCATCGGCTTTTAACCGCGACAAAGAACGGCGTTTACCCCTCGCGCCGCGCTTGAGGACGGCCTCGACGATGCGCCGCGTGGGGTCGGGCGGGCCAAAGAGACGATCGAGCAGCGTCTCGTGTTCTGCCGCCGATGGACGCATCGCAGACCGACGCTCTCGAATCGCCCGGTACGCCCGGTCGAGAGCGGGCGCCGTGGGGCGGTCGCCGGCGAGCACGTTCCAGCCGGCGTCGACCGTTTCGATCCATTCTGTCTCGCCTCGCAACGTGACGCACGGCACTCGCAGAAAAAAGGCTTCCTTTTGCAGTCCTCCCGAGTCGGTGAGGACCAATCGGCAATGGCCGACGAGCGAGAGCATGTCCGAATAGCCGAGCGGGGCAATCTGCCGGACTCGCTGGGACAGCGGATCCAATTCGCTCAGTAGGTCGGTCACCGTCCCCTGCACCCGGGGGTGAGCCGGGAAGACGACGGGAAACTCCGCTTCGAGGCACCAGGCGAGGATCTCGCGCAACGCGGCGGGATCGCTGTTGACCGGGCGATGAACGGTCAGCACGGCGTAGCTCGATTCTTCCAGATCCAGCCGAGCCGGATACGGCGATGCCGCGAGGGCGCGCGGTGCGAAGCGACTCAAGACCTCGCGCATGACGTCGCCCACGACGAGGATCTCGCCCCGCACGTTTTCGGAAAGAAGTCGATCGCGGGCCAATTCGTTATGACAGAAGAGCAGTTCGGACCAATGGTCGGCAGCGACGCGGTTATACTCTTCGGGCATGGCCCGATTGTAGCTGCGCAGACCCGCCTCGACATGAGCCACGGGGATGCCCAGCTTCACGGCCGCGAGCGCGCCGGCGAGCGTCGAGTTCGTGTCACCGTAGACCAGAACCAGCCGCGGACCCTGCTCCAACAGCACCTGCTCGATCCGCACGAGGGCCGCCGCCGTTTGTTGCGCGTGCGTGCCCGAGCCGACGCCCAAGTTCACATCGGGCCGGGGAATGTCGAGGTCGCGGAAAAAGACACCCGACAGGGCATCGTCGTAGTGCTGGCCGGTGTGGATCAAGAACTCGATGAGTCCCGCGTCGCGCACGCGCCCGTGACACCAGCGCGCACTTCACGAACTGCGGACGGGCCCCGATGACGGTGGCGAGATCACTGCGGCCGGACGACATAGCTCCACGGCTCCGCGCCCAGTTGTCGGGACCATTTGTACCGTAACCGCAGCAAGCTGAAATAACCGCGTATCGTCCGCAGGATTTTCATCTTGCTCTTCCCGATCCGCTGCGACGAATCGAGCATCATTTCGACTTCGCTGACCGATGCTTTGAGCAGCACGGCCTTGATGAGCAATTCGACCATGCACTCAAATCCCGTCCGCTCGACGATTCCCGGACCGAAAGGGCCCTGCAGCCGGCGCACGAGCTCGCCGGTATAAACACGAAAGAACGAGCTCATCGTATGGAATCCGTGGATGCCGAGGATTCCTTTCAGGCTTCCATTGGCAACTTGACTCAACACCAGGCGGAGAAGTGAGGTTTGGCGAAAGCCGCCCCCATAGGCGTAGGGGGAGGCGAGCACCATGTCGTACCCTTCCCGCTGGCGGACGAGCATTCTTTCCGCAGTGGCCAGACGCGAGGTATTGTCGCCTTCCATTGTAATGACTCGGTCGTGGTCGCCGAGGCGTCCGGCCAGGTCCTTGAAGGCCGTCGCAAAGGCCGCGCCGGGTCCGAGGTTCCTGGCATGTCGCAGCACGAGGAGATCGAAGGAACGCGATGGGACATTTTCCGCGAGGCCCGGTGTGGCGATTTCCGCTGCGGCGAATTCCGCTGTGCCGTCGGTGCTGCCGTCATCGACGAAAATCACCGTCACCCGCGCACACTTCCCCGCGGCCCCGAGGCGCGTGGCCCACTGGCCCAATTCGGTGAGGAGACGGCCAAGGTTGGCCGCTTCGTTGAGCACCGGAATGATGACGTAGAGCGTCCGTGCGGGCGTGGCCGGCGTTCCGACACCGGAAGAACCCTGAGGCATGATGCTTCCCGGTCAGTGCGACGGCGATAAATTAAGATACAAGTTCGGCTCCTTTCCGCTCGCCAACCAGAGTTCTCCTCCCAGCTCGTGGAAAGTGCACAAGAGCCGAACCTTGGTCCGGGCCCGTTCGACGACGTCGCGCTCGGCCAGGATGTAACGGGACTTCGGTTTGGCCAGCGATTCGAGAGAGATGATGTAGCTGACGCCGATGCCCGGAGGCAGGCCGGCGAACTCCCCCGGCAAACGATCGGATAAAAGTGTATTGTCCCAGGCGTTGGCACCCGGTGTGAAGACAATTTTGTCTCGAATCGCGTCCTGAAAGGCGGCTGTCCGCGCGGCGTAGGAAAAAGAATCGCGGGTTATTTCGTTCACTTGTCTCAAGCAGCGCGTCGACACCAGGAGGTTGAAACCGATCACGGCGACCAATAAGTAGCGGTAGATTCGCTTCCCGCTGGCGAGGGCGACCAGAAGCGTCAGCGGCACATACGTGGCAAAGAGTCGCATGGCGCCGCCGTTGCCGACGAAATAAGTCGCGACGGTCGCCACCGTGATCACGAGCTGGTTGTAACAACAAAAGAACGTGTCGGCCGGACGATCCGTCACGCCCCATCGCCGCAAGGGGGCGGCCCATTTCGACGGCCAAAACCGCATGGTGAGGACGAGGCCGCTCAAAACGGAGAAGAGTCCCAGCAGGCCCAGATGCTCGTAGCCGACCGTCTTTTCCAGGGCTCGGTAAAAATGTCTGAACTCTTGCAGGTTGGCCCAGACGTGAGACAAAAAAACGTGGGGTGCGACGTCGAGCGTCAGCAGTTTGTTCATCAAAAATGCGGTCGGAACGTTCGGATAGGGAGCGCACAGCCAACGGAACGTCGCCATCAGCCCCAGAATTCCCCCCGCGGACGCCGCCAGAGCCAGCGTCACGGACTTCCAGGTGTACCGCTCTAAGAAAAGCAGAAACAACGGCGGCAGCGTCAAGGCCCAACTGATTCGCAACAGGGCCGCGGCGCAAACGAAAACGACCGCCGCAACTCGGAACCAGAGCGTGCGCGACAAAGGAGCGTGGGCCAGAAGCGTCGAAAAGATCCCGGCAAAAACCACCGCCAGCGCCAAATGCAGGGTGTCCTGCATCCACGAATAGACAAACGCGTAGTAAGGCCAGTAGGTCAGGAAGAACAGGGCCAGCACCAGGACGAGCCGGGGCGAAGGCCGGGCGAGCGCGCAGTAGAGGGCAATTGCCAATGACAGCAGCCCCACGTTGAAGAAAAGCCCCGACCTGTACGATAAGCCAAAACAGCGGCCCAGCGAACCGTACAGCACGGGGAAGAGAGGACCGTGCACCCCCATGTGGCTGAAAGAGGCGGGGGCCGGTTGCTCGCCCAACGTGAAGTAGCCGCCGTTGAAGCCGCAACGGTCGAAGGCCTGCGACATCAGAAAGTAGCCGACCTGGTCGTTCGGGATAGACGGCGTGAATTCTGTCAGCGAGTAATCGAAGTGAACCAGCCCGGCAGAGAAGCCGATGGCCGGTGCGCCGATCAGCAAGGCCAATCGCAGCGCAAACCCGAGCCGGTCCCGTCGGGGCGCGAGGCGTATCGGGTGGAGAGCCTGGGAGGAACCGGAAGTCATTGGCCGGACGACTTAAAATGAGGACCGCAGGAAATCGGCCACGGAGGATACCACGCGGCGCTGTTGTTGGGCGGACAATTCGGGACAGATGGGGAGTGCGATCGACTCGCGGCTGGCCAACATTGCCAGCGGGCACTCGGCTCCCGAATAGCCCATTCGGCGTGCCACGGGCTGGCCGTTCAACGGGAGGGGATAATAGACCGCCGTTTCGATTCCCCGCGCTTTTAAAAAATCTCGCAGGGCGTCTCGGGCCGCGCTCGGCACTCGGATCACGAACTGATTATAGACGTGCTCGTTGGAACGAGCCGCACCGGGAAGGACGACGTGCCCCGCGGGCGTTTCCCCGTTCTGGAATTCCACGCTCTCCAGGACGCGACCCGGCGGCAAAGCGTCGCGGAAGAAGGAGCCGTAATCGGCCGCCCGTGCGCGTCGGGCCGCGTTCCATTCCTCCAAATGGGGAAGCTTGACTCTTAAGACGGCGGCCTGAAGAGCGTCCAGCCGCGAATTGATGCCGACGTGTTCGTGAAAATACTTTTTCCGGGCGCCATGCGTCCGCAGCGCTGCGCAATTGCTCCGCGCGCTCGGAATTGTTCGTAACGACCATCCCGCCGTCGCCGAAACAGCCGAGGTTCTTCGACGGGAAAAAACTGTAGCAACCAAATTCGCCCAGGGTTCCGGCCATCCCCGCGTGACAGCGGGCTCCCAAAGACTGGGCCGCGTCTTCGATCACCGCCAACTCATGCATCCGGGCAAATTGGAGCAGATCCTCCATGTGGCAGCACTGGCCGAACAAATGCACCGGCATCAAGGCCCGCGTGCGTGGGGAGAGATTTCGCTCCAATCCGGACGGGTCGATGTTGAACGTGGCCAGCTCGATGTCGCAGAAGACCGGATGCAAGCCGAGCCGCCAGAGTGCTCCGGCCGTCGCAAAAAACGTATAGGGTGTGGTCAGCACCTCGTCGCCCGGCTTCAAGTCGAGCGCCAGGACGGCCAGCAATAAGGCGTCCGAACCGCTGCCGCAGGCGACAGCGTGCCGTGCGCCGGTGTAAGCGGCCATCTCGGACTCGAATGCCTCGACTTCTTCTCCGAGGATGAATCGCCCAGAGCGGAGAACTCTTTCAAGGGCGGTGCGCAGGGGCCCTTCAATCCGCTGGAACTGAGATTGGAGATCGTTCATGGGGATGGGGGCGGACATGGGCAACACATCTCACGCTGGGGCGATCGAGCTTTGAGGGCCGTCTGACGGAAAGGGTTCCAGCCGGTCGGCATTCCGCTCGCGATACTGCTCCCCTGTTTCGGGACAGACCCAAACGTCGGCTCCCGCGTCGGGACATCGCTCCAACGGGACGCCCGCTCGTCCCACCCAGCCGACGCGCCGCGCGGGGACGCCCATCATCAGAGCGTAGGGCACGACGTCCCGCGTGGCGACAGCGCCGGCCGCGATAAAGGCGTCGTGTCCGATGCGAATCGGCGAGACGATCGTCGCGTTGGCTCCAATCGTGGCCCCGCGCTCCACGTAAGTCTGGCCATACTGCCCCTTGCGGACGATCGCGCTCCGCGGAGTGCGGACGTTCGTGAAGACCGCCGAAGGACCGCAAAAAACGTCGTCTTCCAGAATGCACCCGTCATACAGGCTGACGTTGTTCTGGACTTTCACATGGTTGCCGAGCCGCACGCGGCTGGCGATGAAAACGTTTTGCCCGATGTTGCAGCTCGTTCCCAGCGTGGCCCCCTGCATGATGTGCGAGTAGTGCCAGATCTTGGTCCCGGCGCCGATTTGGCAGGGCTGGTCGACGCACGCCGTCGGATGAATCATCGGTGGAGGACCGGACGAGGCCGGAAGGCTCGAATCAGTTCCCATGAGGCTTGATCGCCAAAACCGCGTCCAGCGGGGAGGGAGTTCGGCAGCCTTGCACGTCGCGAAAACCGACCTGGTTCAGCAATCCCTCGTACTCGGACAAAGTGCGTTCTTTTCCCTCGGTGCAGACCAGCATGTTCAAGGATTGCATCTGGGCCCAAGAAGGCCCCGCCTTGTCGTCATCGAGCAGTTTTTCGGCGATGAGCAGCCCCCCCTCCGGCGGGAGCCGCTCGTACACGCGGCCCAGCAGGCGCAGGACTTTGTCCTCGGACCAGTCGTGGAGAATGCGTCCCAGCGCAAACAGGTCGCCTTCCGGCAGCGGGTCATGGAAGAAATCGCCCGGCGCCAGCACGATTCGACTGCCGACCGGCGAGGCTCCCACGATCTCCTTGGCCAGCGGCATCGCCTCGGGGAGATCGAACAGGACCGCTTCCAGTTGCGGGTATCGCCGGCAAGCCGCGATTGCGAGGTGCCCCGTTGCCCCTCCCAGGTCGACCAGGCGGTGAAACCGGCTCAGGTCGAAGGCGGCCGCCACGTGCGGGGAGCTGATCCGGCCGAAGCCGTGCATCCCCATCAGAAATTCGCGCCGCGACTCTTCCGACCGAAAAAAGTGCGAGAAGATCGGCCCGTCCCAACCGTACGCCTGCTTCCAGCGGTTGCGTCCCTCGCGGACCGCATCCTTCAGATGGGCCCACAAAGTCCACATGACGTCGTTGGAGTAGTTGATGTAGCCCGTGAGGCGGTCGGGGCTTTGCGAAGTCAGATAGGCGCCGGCGGCCGGCGTATTGGCGTACGCGCGCTTCATTGCGAGTCAGAAGTTCCAACCCGACGCAGGCGTCCAGGAGCCGTTCCAGTGCCTCGGCATTGGCCCCGAGCTCGTCCGCCAACGCGGCCGTCGTCTTGGAACCGTCCGCGAGTGCATCGAAGACGCCGAGTGCGACGGCGTCGAACATCGTCTTGGAACGGCGGAAGGCAAAGAGCAGATCGAGGACGGTCGTCGGGTCCGGTTGAGTGATGTCTTTCGCCATGCTTTTCGAGACCGGCTGTGACCCTTTTCGGTCGCCGCGATTCGGGCGGCAGACTCCGCCCTCTTTCGTAACGACTTTTTAGACCCAACGCGAGCCTGAGCCACCTGGAGAGGAACCGATCCCCATCTTCAGCAGGGCTACCTCCAGCGCCGAGAGCCGGGTCAGAAGTTCGATTCCGACCGTCGTCGAACCGTCCTCGCTCGAATCGATTTTCCGCACGAGGCCGCGGGTCTCTTTCTCAAACCGCTGCACGATGTTTTGCAAGTGGATTTTGACCTGCTCATCGACCGCGAAGCGACCGCGCGTGGAGAGCGACAAAAACGCCGTGGAGACCTCGAGCACCGCTGCCTCGGTCCCCGTCCGCATCTTATCGGCGTCGCAGATGAGAAGGGCCGTTGTGTTGGCTTTGGCCGGCCTGAATGCCTCCGGCTGCCGCAAGGAATCGGGGGGCGAAGGGACTTCATCCGAGTCTGGCATAAACCGCATCGTTCAAAGGATAAACTTTGTCAGGTCCTCGTTGCGCGTGATGGCATCGAGTTTGTCCTTCACGTACTCCTCGTCGATGACGATACTCTTCTTCGACGCGTCGGGGGCCTGGTAACTGACGTCTTCCAGCAGCCGCTCCAAGAGCGTGTAGAGCCGGCGGGCGCCGATGTTCTGCGTCGTCTGGTTGACGTGGTAGGCGATGTCGGCCAGCGACTCGACGCCGTCCTTTTTGAACTTGAGCTTCACGCCGTCCATCGCGAGCAAGAGCTCGTACTGCCGGGTGAGCGACGTGGCCGGCTCGGTGAGGATCCGCACGAAATCGTCGCGCGTGAGGTCCTTCAGCTCGACGCGGATGGGAAAGCGGCCCTGCAGCTCGGGCATCAGGTCGGAGGGCCGCGACTTGTGGAACGCGCCGGCGGCGATGAACAGGATATGGTCGGTCTTGAGGGCGCCGTAACGCGTCTGCACCGTCGTCCCCTCGACGATGGGCAACAAGTCGCGCTGCACCCCCTGGCGGCTCACGTCGGGCCCGCGCGACTCTTCCGGCCCACAGACTTTGTCGATCTCGTCGATGAAGACCACGCCGGCCCGCTCCGCCAGCCGCACCGCTTCTTCATTGACGGCGTCCTTGTCGACCAGGCTGTCGATCTCCTGCTCGAGCAGCACGCGGCGGGCCTCCCGCACCTTCAGTTGCCGCCTGGTGCTCTGCCGGGGCATCAGCTTCTCGAGCATTCCCTGCAAGTCGAGGTCCATCTGCTCCATCCCCATGTTGGAGAAGATTTGCACGGGGCTGCTGCGGTGCTCCAGGTTCAACTCGACGGAGCGGTCTTCCAGCTCTCCCGCGCGGAGCTTGGCTCGAAACTTCTCCCGGGTCCGCTCGCGTCGCTGGGCGCTCTCGGAGGGGGTCTTTTCCGATGGAAGGGCCGTCTCGCCTTCTTCCTCGGGCTTCTGCCCGTCGCCGGACGGCAGCAGCAGCTCGAGCAGCCGATCCTCGACCCGCTCGGTGGCCTGGCGTTCGACCTCGGCCCGCTTCCGATTGCGGACGAGATTGGCCGCCGCCTCGACGAGGTCGCGGATGATGCTCTCGACGTCGCGTCCGTAATAGCCGACCTCCGTGTAGCGCGACGCCTCGACCTTGACGAACGGCGCGCCCATCAGGTTGGCCAACCGCCGGGTGATCTCCGTTTTGCCGACCCCCGTGGGGCCGATCATGATGATGTTCTTCGGCGTCACCTCCTTGCGGACGTCCTCCGGAAGCTGCTGCCAGCGCCATCGGTTTCGCAGCGCGATGGCGACCGCCCGCTTGGCGGCGTCCTGCCCGACGATGTGCTTGTCGAGCTCGGCCACGATCTCGCGCGGCGTCATTTCGAACACTTCATCTCCTCCACGATGAGGTTGGCATTGGTGTAAACGTCGATTTCCGAGGCGATCACCAGTGCCCGGCGGACAATCTCGGCCGCGGCGAGCTTGGTGTTGTGCATCAGGGCCCGCGCGGCCGCCAGCGCGTACGTGCCGCCCGAGCCGATGCCGATGATCCCGTCGGAGGGCTGCACCACGTCCCCTTGGCCCGTGATCAACAGGCTGTGCTCGTCGTTGATCACGACCATCATCGCTTCCAACCGGCGCAGCATGCGGTCGGTGCGCCAGTCGCGCGCCAGCTCGGTCGCCGCCCGCACGATGTTGCCCGGGTAGTCCTTGGCCCGCGCCTCAAAACGCTCCAGGAGGGCAAACGCGTCGGCCGTCGAGCCGGCAAACCCGACGAGAACCTTGTTGTCGAGAATCCAGCGGATCTTCCGGGTGTCCGCCTTCATGATGGTATTGCCGTAAGAAACCTGCCCGTCCCCGCCGAGAGCCACCTTGCCCTGGCAGCGGACGCTGAGAATGGTCGTCGAACGCGCTTGAATTCCGCCCATGCTGCCACGCATCCGGTTCTAGCGCCCCCTCAACGCCAGGAATTGGGGGTGGGTGCCATGGCCACGGCTTTGCGTGGCCATGCGAATCCACTGGGTGTGTCCAGGCATGCCCACTCAAAGCCGTGGGCATGGCACCCAAAAAACGAATGTGCGAAGGGGCATTAGTGCACCATCCAACGGTAATTGGCAGCCTCAACAGCGAGTTTCGCGGCCAAAAAGCCCCAGTCTTACCTGCCAGTTCGAAGTGGTCACACCACTAGCGCCCCGTTGGCGCGAGCGACGTCCGCTTCTGGGCGATCAGCGCCAAAAGCTTCTTGTGCGGATCGGCGAATTTCTTGGTGCCTTCGTCCATGAGGACCGTTTCGAGCTTTTTAAAATCGACCTTCTTGTCGACCTCGTCGAGCACCGCTTTGGCCGGAAGCTGATCGACCGTGCGGGTGAACCTCTTGTTCGGCATCGCCTGGATGGCCGCGTTGGTGGCCGGGGGATTGGTCTGGATGTCGGAGCCGGCCAAAGCCGAGACGTACTTGTCCGGCGGATCGGCCTTATCCTTGGTCCCCGTGCTGGCAAAGATGAACTCCTGGGCCAGCGGCAGCTTTTTGTCCTTCCAGAATTCGTGGTTTTCTTGCCACAGCCGCTTGGCGTTGACGATGCCGACCAGCCCTTGGGCCGCCGGCGACAAGTCGGGAACATGCTGTTTCGTATAGACGTCGATGCGGCTGATGAAAATACTGTAGACCGACTTGAACCGCTCCAGCGATTTTCGTTTCTGGCGCCGCGCCAGACTGCGTCGCGGGCCAAAACGTACTGCCGGTTCGTGAACAGGAGCGTCACGTTCAGCGTGATCCCCGCGGCCGCCAATTGCTCGAGCGCGGCCAATCCGCCGGCAGTTCCCGGCACCTTGATCATGCGGTTCGTGTGTCCCGCCGACCATTTTTTCCCCAGCTCGACGTAGCGGGCCGCCTTTTCGGACACGGAGAGCTTGCACGACGCGTCTTCCAGCAGGGGATCCAGCTCGAAACTGACGTAGCCGTCGTTTCCCTTCGTGGTCGCATTCACGTCGGCAAAGACGGCCTGCGCCTGGCGGACGAAAAGATCGGTCATCTGCCAGGCGATCTCTTCGTCGGTGAGCCCCTTCTCCAGGAAATCGGTCAGCTTGTCGTCAAAACGGCCCGTTTTGATGAGGTCGGAAATGATGATCGGGTTCGACGTTGCGCCGGTTGCGCCGAACTTGCGATTTTCCTTCACCAAATCGGGATCGACGCTGTCGAGCCACAGCTTGGTGCCGGTGGCGACCAGAGATTCCAGTGGAGTTGTCATCGTTTTTCTCCTTGCTCTGTTCGTGGACGCGTGCGGGGCGACGACGATTCTTCTCCCCGAGACATTTCCCCCGGGGCACGAGGCTTCGCTACAATGGAGTGCCCGGATTGACCATTTCCGGTGTTGTCTTCTAAATTCTTGCGGCGGATTTCAATTTCAACACCGCGCAGTTTAGGAGGAAAGTGCCCCTGTGGCGAGTCAAAGCGCCTCGCGTCACGACATTTACGACAATCCGCTTGTCGCACGTTATGCTTCGCAGAATATGTGCCGGCTCTGGTCGGCTCGGCGAATCCACACGACGTGGCGGAGGCTGTGGGTCGCGCTGGCGGAGGCCGAGCGCGAGTTGGGCCTGGGTATCACCGAGACCCAGATTGCCGAGCTGAAAGCGGCCGCAGAGGAGATCACCGAGATCGACTTCGAGCGGGCCGCCCAATACGAGCGCGAGCTGCGACACGACGTGATGGCCCACGTCCACGCTTATCGCGACCGCTGCCCGAATGCCGGCGGGATCATTCATCTCGGCGCGACAAGCTGCTACGTCACCGACAATACCGACCTGATCCTGATGCGCGAGGGGCTGGAAATCCTCCGCGGCCGATTGGTCACGGCGATCGACGCCTTGGCGACTTTCGCCGCCCAGAACCGCGATCTGGCCTGCCTGGGATTCACGCACTTACAGCCGGCCCAACCCACGACGGTCGGCAAGCGGGCCACGCTCTGGTGCTATGACCTGGTGCTCGACCTGGAGGAGGTCGAACATCGGCTGGCCCGGATCAAGTTCCGGGGTGCGAAGGGGACCACCGGCACGCAGGCCAGCTTTCTGGCACTCTTCGACGGCGATCATGCGAAGGTCGAAGCCCTTGACCGGCGGGTGGCCGAAAAGATGGGCTTTGCCGAAAGCTACCCCGTCACCGGCCAGACCTATTCGCGCAAAGTCGACGCGCAGATATTGGCCGCGTTGAGCGGAATCGGCCAATCCGCCCACAAAGCGGGGACCGACCTGCGGATGCTTCAGAGCCGCAAGGAGCTTGACGAGCCGTTTGAGACGAAGCAGATCGGCTCCTCCGCGATGGCCTACAAGCGGAACCCAATGCGCAGCGAACGAATGTGCGCGTTGGCCCGGTTCGCGATCAGCCTGGGGGCCAACGGCGAGCAGACCGCCGCCACGCAATGGCTGGAACGCACGCTCGACGACAGCGCCAACCGCCGGCTGTCGCTGCCGCAGGCGTTTTTGGCGATCGACGCCGTCCTGATCCTGTACCGCAATATCGTCGAGGGGCTCGTCGTGCATCCCAAGGTCATCGAAAAAAACCTGCGGGACGAGCTGCCCTTCATGGCGACGGAAGAGATCCTCATGGCCGGCGTCCGCGCCGGCGGAGACCGGCAGGTCCTCCACGAGCGCATCCGCGTCCACAGCCAAGAGGCCGCCCGCCGCGTGAAAGACGAGGGCGAACCCAACGACCTGATCGACCGTCTGAAAGCCGACCGGGCATTTGCAGCGGTCGATTTTCACGCGGCCCTCGACGCCCGCCAGTTCGTCGGCCGCGCTCCGCAGCAGGTCGACGCCTTCGTGCGGGACATCGTCGAGCCGATCCGCATCAAATACGCCTCGGACCTGGCCCGAGGAACCGAGGCCGTGCGCGTTTAAGAGTTTTGCACGCGACGCTGTCTTCGCCTTACTTTCCGTTTGGCCAACGCCTTCTGCAGCACGCGGTCGATCTTATCGACCAACTTCACCGACGCTCTGTGTTTTCCCGTCTCGATCCGCGAGATCGTTTCCTGACGCACGCCCACGAGGTTTGCCAATTCCTGCTGTGTCAGCACGGCGGCGCGACGGTCACGGATGATATCGCGTGCCAGGGAAATCTTTGCGAACTCGACTGCGGGAAAGTTTCCGTGCGGGTCGGGTTGCGGGAGTCGTGGCAAATCATCGTCGCTCAGGGGCACGGCTTCCCCCGCCTTCGAGCACAGGCGGTCATACTCGCCTTCCGGCAATAACACGTACCGCTCGCCGCCGACTTCAATGCGTTGTAGTCCGATCATCGGTCACTCGCCGTAAAAACCGTCACGATGTCCGATCTGCTCGACAAGCACCTGCGCCTGCTGGATGCGAAATTGCAGCCGATAGTCCCCGGTGCGCAACCGATAATGCCCTGCCAAGTTGCCCGATAGCGGCTTCGCGCCGCTTACGTGGGGCCAATCGGCCAACCGCACCAGCAATTCGACCATTCGCCCCTTGATCGGTTTTGGCAACTCGCCCAACTGCATGGCCGCGTCATACTCCAGCGTTACGGTTGGCATTTGACATGATTATTATATGATATATTTATGCGAAACCGCAGTCCACAGCTGTCGACTAGCAAGGCGCCCCATAAAACGGCTCCGCCGGCAGGCCCGTTCGCTCCCTGACGGTCTGGACGATTTGGTCGACTTCCGCATTGGTCAGGGGCGCGACGAAGCTTTCCGCCGGTTGGCGGGCGACCGTGTAGACCTGGACGAACTTGATCGCCCCGCCGGCCGCCGTGATCTCGTTCAACCGGTCGCAGAAGGCGGCAATCTCCGAGGGCGGCGGGGGATCGCCATGAATCCGCATAAACAGGCTCTGGATCACGAGCGGCCGCCTTCGCGCCGCGGCCGCGATGTTGTCGAGGACTCGGCGGAACGGGATCTTCGTCCGCTCCACGAGCTGGTAGTATTCCTCCGTTCCCGTCTCGAGCTTGGCCCAGATCTCCCCGTTGTGGGCATCGAGAATCGCCAGGCCGCGCTCGACTGCCGGGCGATGGAACATGGTGGCGTTGGTGATTAAGACCATCTTCACGCCGTCGAGGCCATGTTTGGTCTTGAGCGCGGCGGCCGCGGCGATGATCTCGTCGAAATTGCGATAAGTTGTCGGCTCGCCGTCGCCGGAGAAGGCCAGGTCGTTGAGCCGCCGCAACGGGGCGGGCACGTCGGCGAATTTTGCGTCCTGAAAGATTTCGCCCGAGTTCACGAACCGCAACATCGCGTCCAGCTCGGCCAGCAGGCGATCGGTCTCGACGAACTGCGTCTCGGCCTCGCTCCGGCGGTCGACCTGGCAGTAGATGCAGTCGAAGTTGCAGACCTTGTCCGGATTCAAATTGACGCCGATCGAAATCCCCCCGCTGCGGCGCGAAAGGACCGGGTACACGAACTTGTTTTCGCGATAAGTTCGCCCATGGTCGGCGTAGAGCGAAAGGGGCTGATCGGACATAAGCGATCGCAAACGCAAAGGAGCGGAATTCGGTTACCGCCATTCATTATAGACGCCGGCGGAGCGGCACAAGAGCCTTGCTCACGGCTAGGTGGCACTGGCGATCGGCTCGAAAACGGCGCACGGTTGGGCCGTTCCCAACCGAGGCGCGACAGCAAGCCGGCTTCGGCTCCGATCTGGTCCGCGGGAACCGTGAGTGTCAGGTAACGCAAGGTTTCGGGCAGGTCCTCGTAATCGACCGCTTGACGGCTCAAATCGCTCACGCCTTTCGACGCGTCTCCCTGCAGAATGACCAACAGCCGCATGCCGGCCAGGCGGCCGTCGCGCGTCAGCCGACGCACTTTCAATCGATCGCGCCCCGTCACGCCGGCCGATTGCTGTCGTTCTGGATTGATGGCGGTTCTCCGTAATACCGGCGTTCTATATCTTCTCACCAGGCGCAGATTTTGTGAGTTCGAGCGCCCGGCCTTGTCTTCGCGGGCGTTCAGAGAGGGCTCTTTGGACCACGGATTTCACCGATGGCACTGATGAAGAGCAGATCCAGATTCCAGCGCACCGGGTTCATTCTGCCATTCTTCATCCGTTTTTATCAGTGGAATCGGTGTGATCCGTGGTTGCTATCCTCTTCATTTGGTTGCGGCAGACAGAGCAAGGCCGAGCAGACCGAGGCCGCGCTGGGTCACTGCCGGTCTCGATGGTGCGGCCCGTCGACTCTCAACACGGCTGATGAAGAAATTGGCACACCGCCAGAATCACGACGAATATCTTCGTCAAGCCAACAAGCAAACGGACCGGGAATTCTTGTCTGACGAGCCGGCGGGCTCCGGCCACGGGGGGCGGACATTGAACCCGGCCCGACGGTCGTCCGGACTTTTGCGAACTCCCTTCGGGTCTGCCTGAGGCTCGGCTCGACTCAGCTCGCCGAAGTCCAGTGGCACGCGGCGTCCGCCTTCAGGCCCTGAAAGGGACGGATTCTAAAGCCCCGGGCGCAGCCTCGCAGCCCCGGGGTTGAAGACGACCCGAATGGAGAAAAGGCCTGAAGGGCCGCGACAGTCTTCTCGCCCCGCTTGGAATCGGTTTCGCAGTTGCGCCCGTAGCGGGATTGTCTCGCCCCGCTTGGGGCTTCCGGCCAAATGGGAAGACGCGCTCAGTTCCCGGGCCTTCGCTTCGCTCCGACCCGGGCTTTAGAATCTCGCCCCGGTTGGGGCTGAAGTCGGAAAGAACGGGCTCATCAAGTGCCGGATCCTCTGCGCAGCCGTCTCCTCTCACCTTTCTGCGAAGCCGCCTTCACTCTCTGCGCAGCCCGCCCTTCCCGCAATTGCTTGACGGTGGTAACATAGGCAGTGATATCACGACATGATACTGCGGTAACGGAACTGGCCAAGAAACACCAAAAGACGCTGGAGGCGATCTTCGCCGATCCGGTCAGGTCGAATATTGCCTGGCGAGATATCGAAGTCCTGTTAGAGGCGGTGGGCGCCGAAGTCAGTGAAGGCGAAGGTTCCAGGGTTCGCATTGCGCTCAACGGCGTGCGGGCCGTCTTTCACCGTCCGCATCCCCAGAAGGAAACGGACAAGGGAGCGGTCCGCTCGATGCGGCGGTTTTTAATCGAAGCGGGAGTCATGCCATGATGGAGTACAAAGGGTACATCGGAAAGGTTGAATTTGATGACGTCGCTGGCGTCTTTCACGGTGAAGTCGTCAATACGCGCGACGTGATCACCTTCCAGGGGCAAAGCGTGGCCCAGCTCAAAAAGGCCTTCCGGGACTCGGTGCGAGATTATCTGGCGTTCTGCGCCTTGCGCGGCGAAGAACCCGACAAGCCCTTTTCCGGCCACTTCGTGACTCGTATTCCGCCGGAGCTTCACCGCCAGGTGAACGTGGCCGCGAGCCTTTCCGGCAAGAGTCTGAACGCCTGGGTCTCCGAGCAACTCCAATCCGCCATCGCCCGCACCGGCATCAGGGGGACCAAGCAGGCCAAGACCGCAAGGCAAAATCGTCACGGCAAACCCCGCAAGCCGTCATCGCGGCCCTAGCTTGACTTTCTGCAAAGCCGCCCGTCTCCTTTCCACTTTCTCCTCTCCACCCTCTGCGCAGCTGTCTCCTCTCGCCTTTCTGCGAAGCCCGCCCTAGCGGCAGCCCACTTAAAGAGATCCCATTCAAACCTAACGGTTCTGTGGCGGAAACCGTGAACGAAGAGGAGACTCTCATCCCGAGCCGAAAGTGCTTGCGGCACTCAACGTGAAAGCGGGACCAGTCGCGTTTCGGAAAAAGCACTGCTGACCGGCGGCCGTTCAGCAGTGGCACCTGGCGCGCCCTAATCCTCTCCTCTCGACTTTCTCCTCTCCACCCTTTGCGTAGCTGCCGCCGTCCCGGCACAAAGGACAGCCTATTTAAAGCGCTCCCGTTCAAGCGTAACGGTCCGGCGGCGGAAAACCTGACCTGATCGCGTCGCTTGGCCTCGACTGGACAGGCAGCGGTCGCGGCGTCCTCGTCGATGGGAGCGCTAGTTTGCTCGAATCATTTTGTCTTGCAATTCCAGCGCGCGGGGGATTTGACGATCAGTCATCGTTTTCAAAATCGTCGAGAACCGCTTGCGCACCCCTGCATTTTTACGGATCAGCGCAGAGTTTGTGCTCCAGACGTGCTGCAACAGCCTTAGTAAGGCATCATCCAAGTGGTAGAAGTCGCCCCAGTGCCAATCCTTGAACTTGGCCGAAGCCTCGGCCAGTCGGAGCATACCGTCGCCGAGATAATCGACAGACGACGGAAAAGTAAGAAAATTTGCGAAAGCACCCGTTGCCTCTGGATGTGGGAAGAACGTGTCGGCCCACTTGTCATACTCGGGCTTCATACCTGCAACAAATGGTCGATACTTTTTGTCTTTGAAATAACCACGCCCGAACTCGCTGAAGCCCATTAAATGATGGAACAGTTCATTCAATCTATGGTTCCTCACCGCCGTTTTTCGCCAGTTCTCGCGCGTCCAAGCGTAGGCGATCATTTGTTTCCACTCGCGAAAGAAGTGCTCCTCGCGACCCTCGACGGCCAGACCGCGGATAAACCAGGCCGATAGGAACGCATTCACCCAATGAATGCGTTCAAGCCCGAACGAAAGGATCGGTTCCCAAAGCCTATGCGCGGACTCACTCTCTTCAAGTTTCGGAATGACGGAAGCGGTTAAATCGAATACCCAATTGTCCCAGTCACCGGGAAACGCGAAGAATGTACTGTCATCGTGGTCATCGAACAGCGCTTCTTCAATCCCTCCAAGCGGTCGCAGAAAACCGTGGATGACATTTTCAATCGTGCCAATCCAACGCTCCCGCTCGGCAGCGTCCTTGACGATCTCGATCTTCTCCAGCCAGTTAAAGCCTGCTCGCAGGTGGAGCGGCTCGAACCCTCGTCCTCGCTTTACTCTTTTTGTGATCGACTCCTTAAGTTCGTCGGTCATCGGCTTTCTGTACGACATCTTGTGTTGTTGACCGACCAGCTTGGCGATCGTACTTGTCGCCTCTTCTGCAATGTCGACCAGGCTCGGCAAGTCAGTCGGCGTTGCACTCTGAACGAAACGGTCGATTAGTTTCGCATAGAGCACTTCAATATCGGGTTTAATGTCGAGGCAACGCCAAATGCTGTTGCCGCCATTGGCGACCTTCACCACGTTGCGCATTCCTGACGAGACCAGAACAATGTGCTGGAGCCTCAGGAAATCGTCACCGAGCACTTCGCGGTGCTCGAATGCGGCCGTCATCAAGTCCTGAATGACAGTGAAGTTGAACGCAAGGGCAAGTTCCGCGCACAGGGAACGAGTTTTCCCATCTCCGGGGTTTTCGGCGAGCATTCGCGGAAGAACCATGCCGGCGAAATTGTTCCAGTAAATGTGAGTAACGGATTCCTTTACATGGAACTGCGGATGGGGCGGTGGCGCATTCGAGCACTCTGACGAATTGCTCTGAACACCACCTCGCGCGGTCAGGGCTAGCGTCGAGCCACGGTCGATGGAGTATCATTAGGACTGCGATGCCGCCCATAATCGCATGTTCGGGTGCATCCCCCCGCTTTTTCGCTTCGTCACCGTTTTTGGCTATTTGCCAAAGTTGTTGCCAGAATCGCTCCAGTTCTTCCGACGTGGTCGCTTTGCGCTCATCGATCAATTTGCGACATTTCCACGGAAATGTCAGACAAGCTAAATGGTTCGCGCTTTTCTTCACGCTCGCGGCAAGCCTCTGCGTTCTTTCTTTCGGTTCGACGAATTCGAGCGCAACTCCATTTGCAACGTTCCGTGCTCTCCAGTTACGTTTATCGAATCGAAGCGTAATCTTCTCGAGCGTGCGTGCGTCGTGCGAATCGCCCAGCGCGGCAAGCTCTTTCTTCCACCCCGCCTGACTTGCCTTTATGGCTGACCGGAACTTCGGACTCGTAATGAACCTTTCAAACAGAACGTCGCCAAGGGTTGTTTTACGATGTTCGAGAGTATGCCAGTCCCTGGCCATGTTGAAGATGTGTTCACCCCAACGAGTCCACTGCATCATGGTAATTCCTAGCAGAGACTCCAGTTCTCGATGCTTGTACTCGTCTTCCCAGGCCTGGAGTTGCCAGATCGGCACCAGTTTCTGCAATTCATCGCCGAACAGCCGCGGTTCCTTCCGGCCTACGGCTGTCAGCACGCCTAACAGAGCTGTGCTTCGTGACGACCGAAGGATTTGCCGAATCGCAGGTTTTATCGGCCCGTCGTGCTCAAGACAGAGATAGAGCCACTGCTCCAAGGCCATCAAGGCGGGCACAACAACTTTCGGGGATCGCACGGAGTCACGATACCAGTAGTACGCTTCGCTCGATCCGAAGTACTCGATGCGTTCGCCGTCGATGGTCGCGGAGACCGACGGCGGCCGCGGATCGCGCTTGTCAATCCAGCGTTCGGTGACAAAGTTGATGAGCGAAGTGACCGTTTCAATTCCCGTTTCCCAATCCGTCTTAAGGAATGCAAGAAAGGGCCCGTGAAAAAAGATGCCGGGAGTCCAACCGTGTTCGTCGTGAACGGGCAGAAACTCGACAATCGATTTGTCGAAGGCGTCCCGCGTCGTTGGCAGTGGTTCTCGTATCAAAAGGGCCAATAGCACTTCTTTTGCCGTTTTGGGCTGGACTTTAAACAGATACTGCAGCGGATTGCTGCTTGACAAAAAGCCGTCACGCACCTCGTGATTTACACGGCGTAAAGGACCATCTGGCCACGGATCTGCCAACGGCCCTCGGAGGCCCAACAAACTGGGAAGGTCGACTTTGTTGTCTTCTCTCTTTGTTGTGTTCTTCCTACTTGTCGCCCTCTTCTGACCCTGATGATCGTCGTTCAAGTCGTCACTATCTTTTGGGAACAGCGAGTACTCGCGGCGTTCAACGAGTAGAACTGCAAGCTCAGCAACCTCAATAGGACGGACGGTCGCAGCCGTAAGACATCGAGCCAAAACATTGGCGCACATGTCGTGATTACCATGCCACCGGTTCTTCCGGATCTCTCCAATGGCAAAATGTGTCGCGTCGAGGAGGATTTGGCCGGCTTCATCGCGAAGCGGCCATCGCTCGCCTGAGTGTTTGAGCCAAAGGTCAGCAATTCGCGTAATTTGCTCGGTTGCCAATGGGATGGCGTCGCCTCGATGCATGTGTAGGACACGGAGGATTGGCGGCCATAGTGGCCAAACCGGAATACGGAGCAATGCGGCGGCTGCGACGTCCTCGGACAACGTTGCATATTGCGGATCGGGAAAGGTTGCAACGTGAAGGAATCTTGTAAGCAACCGGTTCAGCAATGCTCCCCGATCGTCGATTAGGCGGGTCCATATCTGCTCAAGAAGGCTCTCAGCATTAGCAGCAAATGCAATCGATTCAAGAACTAAGTCACTTTCTACTTTGTGCGTCCCGTCGCGTGACAACTCACCAATTAGCGCCGCCCATTGCTGATTATGGTCGAGCTTGTTCTCGACGAGGCGAAGGCCGTACAGACGGATGGCTCGATGCCATCGGGGATTAACGGCCTTAATCCGTATCTGATCGACGATTGCGTCCCCCCGACTTATCAAGAAACGCGTGCGGGCCCAATCCCCAAAGAGATCGTGCTCAAATCCGAGGCGCTCGTCGCGACTCCAGATCACTCGATCATCTTTCAATCCGGTCGCCAGCCGGCATTCGTCACTGCTCAAGCCGTCAATTGGGACTGCAGTTAAAAAATGGTCCGCTTCGGCACAAGCCACTTTCTGAACCAAGCTCGATCGTGCAATCCCATCCGAGCCGGCACTGATGTGCTGAGCCCAATACCAATCGAAAACGTCTGATTCGCCCACCCATGAAGTGGTGTCCGTGTAGTCGGTGACGTTCGATAGCACCAAGTCCAAGATCTTTAGGTTTCCGAATAGTGTCGACAGGCTCGGGCGTTGGAGCATACGGGCCATGTTCGGGAAGGTCTTCAGCACCGCCTGCCGACAGGAGTTGAAGGAAAACTCAACCGGTTTAACGTCGATGTTTAGGTCGCCACTAAACTCTATTCTGATCGAGCGGTAAGTCATGTCCCAAGATTCCACCGCACACGTAAAGACGAACGACCATGCGGAGGGTCCTGTTTCAATGTTGGCGTGACGCAACAGCACCGCTACATTTGCCAATCCGAATTGGTTGAGACGTTCAGCCCCGTCAACCACAAGGAGGCCTCGCTGGCCCACCGTTTCCGCGACAAGTTCGGGAAAAACGTGCTCGATTCGGAGGCCGGATAACAGTTCTGAGATGTTGTTCAAGTTCAAGTCATCTGGCGTTAGCCAGACTACGTGTCCGTGCTTCGCGGCCTCAGTCGCAAGTCCCTTCGCAATAACAGTCTTGCCTGATCCGCTCGATCCCACCAACGCAATCACCCGTTGCCCGGAAGACGAAACATTGACGTCTACCCGCGAAAGCTCAAGCGTCCCTGCCAATGTCCCTCTGAGACGCTTCATCCGGATCCCGAAGTCATCGGATAACTTCCGCCAATCGGGCGTGTACTTCGGGAACTCATTGAGTGAGAACTTGGTTCGCAGCCGGGCGGCTAGCTGGGTCCGCGTAAGATCGCCACCGGACGTGGCGAGAGATCGAGCGATCTGTTTCAGATGCGTCCACAGCGACGAGGGGCCGGCCCGAGCAGCGTTCCGCAGCAATCCAGCACAGCGCGACGCAGTCGTTCTCATCAACGGACGGATTACTCTCGAAATCGAATTGGAACAGCCGAAGCCTTTTTAGAAGCATGGTCGTGTCGGCGGGTGTCCTCGACTTATCGATGTCGTCCGGACAGTTGAGGCTGTTGAAGATCGAACGGGCAATTGTGTTTACGTACCGTGCCGTCGCGATGCGATCAGCGAAGTCGGCTGGATCGGCGTCAATGGCCTTCGTAAGTAGACCATCCCATGCGGACCTCACGCGGGTATCAAGCGATGACGTCGCTAAAGCCAGGTAGCCAGTCTCCGGGTCAAATTTTTGAGTCTGCACATGGAGCCGTTGTTCCCAAACCGCTTTCGCGAAGTCTGCAGGAAAGCCATCCTTAGTGAGCTGCGCATTGCTTTTGATCGAGATGGCAACGGTCGCGATCTCGTCGGCTTGTGTACGCAAAGACAAAACTAAGTCGTCGAGAAACCAACCGTCCACTCGTTTCTCGAATCGGGCCGACTCGATCTCTCCGGAGTCGGCAGCGAGAGGGGGAGTTCCCGCCAGCATCTTAACTAGAAAGAAAGCAGACACTTTGTCCGCGAATGTGTATCCCCCACCGCCGCTCTGTTTGGGTGTCGATGTTTCCTTCGGCATATCATGCAGCCCTATTCGTATCCCCCACCGCTTCGAATGCCCGAAATTTGGCATGCGAAGCGGCCGATTGTGCAGAAATCCGCCGGGTGCTACGGAGCAAGACCACGGCCAGGCCTAGCCGCGTCCTATCGCGCCGCCGGCTTGGCGAGCGAGTCGAGAATGATTTGGGTGTGCCAGGCGGCGTCGATTGGCAGGGCGTTCTCGTCGACCTTGAAGCGAGGGTGGTGCATGCTGTGTCGCGTTTCCCAGTCCGGGCGCGGATGCCGGGTAAGGCGAAGCAGCCGGGGATGCGTTGCTGGTAAAGTTCGCGAGGCTGCGGAACGTGGAGGTGGTCTTGACCGTTTCTCAGCCACGCGATGGGTGTACCTGATCGCCAGTTGGTCGAGCATGTCGCGGACGGTCAGGGCGCTCCTCGGGGCCGCGGTCTTTGCCTCTTTGGCCGGCGGGCCCGGCGCGGCCGCCGCCGGCCGCACGAGCCACAGCGACAGGAGCCCGGCGAGGGCCGCTCGAAGCAGCCGAGGCGCTTTCCATCGATCGTGGCCCAGCACGAGGGCCGCTCGCAGCAGCCGAGGCGCTTTCAATCGATCGTGGCCCAGCATGAGGGCCGATTGCCGTCGCTCAGGATTCATCGTCGGTCTCGGTACTACAGAAATCCTCAATCTTCTCACCAGGTCTTGTTTTTGCGTGCGTTCGGAGAGGGCTCTTTGGACCACGGATTTCACCGATGACACTGATGAAGAGACGAGATCGATTTCAGCGCACCGGGTTCATTTTGCCATTCTTCATCCGTCTTTTATCAGTGGAATCCGTGTGATCCGTGGTCGCTTGCCTCTTCATCTTCTCACCAGGTCTTGTTTTTGCGTGCGTTCGGAGAGGACTCTTTGGACCACGGATTTCATAGCGCGGCGTAGCCGCAACCAAAAAACCGAGCGACCACGGATTACTCGGATGGCACGGATAAGAAGAGCAGGAAACCGACGATTGATTGTGCGTGCGCCTCAAATCGGTGTCGTCGGGAAACCTTCCCATGCCGTCCGTGCAACCAACCTGGCGATATGGACTTGCAGCTTCGCGATCAGAGAATCTTCGCGCCACGCAACGAAATTGAACGTTTGTCGTACCGGTGACCCTAATCGAGAGCAGAGATCGATTTCAGCGGACTGGGTTCATTCTGCCATTCCTCGCTTTTTATCAGCGGAATCGGTGTGATCCGTGGTCGCTTGCCTCTTCATCTTCTCGCCAGGTCTTGCTTTTACGGGCGTTCGGAGAGGGCTTTTTGGACCACGGATTTCACCGATGACCCTGATGAAGACAAGAGATCGATTTCAGCGGACTGGGGTTCATTTTGCCATTCTTCATCCGTTTTTTATCAGTGGAATCCGTGTGATCCGTGGTCGCTTGCCTCTCGATTTGGTTGCGGCCGTGCAGGCCGAGGCCGCAATGCCGGAGCACCCGTCTTTGAGCGTGCGGCCGAGGCCAGGCGGAAGCCGTTCGTCCTGGCAGAAGAGATCGGCCGTTTTCCAACGCAGCCGTATTTCAACGCAGCCGTAATTCAACTCAGCCGTGTTCCAACGCAGGAGGCCCCCATGCCATCGGGCGCGGGCCTCGCGACTCCGTCACGAAGAATTGTACGGCACGAGTCAAGGGGTCGCTGCCGTCCAAACTCCCGCGGGGTCCGCCGCGTGCTTCCGAGTTTTTTTGGGGGTGTTTTCCCTTTTTTATGCCCCAAAATACCCCAAAAAACTCCCCCGACTGAGGAGTCAGGACGCTAGACGACTTTCGCGTTGATCCAGGTCATCATGCTGCGCAAGTCCTTGCCGACTTTCTCGAGCAGGTGTTCGCGGTCGCGGCGGCGCATGGCCTGGAAGGTGGGCTGGTTGGCCTTGTTTTCGAGGATCCATTCCTTCGCGAACTGGCCCGTCTGGATCTCGTTGAGGATCTTTTTCATCTCCCGCTTGGTTTCATCGGTGACGATGCGTGGGCCGCGGGTGTAATCGCCGTATTCGGCCGTGTTGGAGACGCTGTAGCGCATGTAGTTGAGGCCGCCCTGGTAGAAAAGGTCGACAATCAGCTTGAGTTCGTGCATGCACTCGAAGTAGGCCATCTCGGGCTGGTAGCCGGCCTCGACGAGCGTCTCGAAGGCCGCCTTGACGAGCGCGCTCACGCCGCCGCACAGCACGCACTGTTCGCCGAACAGGTCGGTTTCGGTCTCCTCCGCGAAGGTCGTTTCGATGACGCCGCCGCGCGTCCCGCCGATTCCCTTGGCGTAAGCCAAGGCGAGTTTCCGCGACTGGTCGGAGGCGCCTTTGCCCAGGGCGATCAGGCAGGGGACGCCTCCGCCTTGCACGTACTCGCTGCGGACCAGGTGTCCCGGCCCCTTCGGCGCGACGAGGGCCGAGTCGACCCCCTCGGGCGGAATGACCTGGCCGAAATGGATGTTGAACCCGTGGGAACACAACAGCAGGTTCCCTTTCTGCAGGTTGGGGCGGATGTCGGCGCGGAAAATGTCACCCTGCACTTCGTCGGGGAGAAGAATGTTGACGATGTCGGCCGCCTTCGTGGCCTCTGCCGCCGAAAGGGGTTCAAAGCCGTGCGTGACGGCCAGCTCGTGATTCGCGCTCCCTTTCCGCTGCCCGATGATCACTTTGCAGCCGCTGTCGCGGAGGTTCTGGGCCTGGGCATGTCCCTGGCTGCCGTAGCCCAGGATGGCGATCGTCTTGTTCTTCAACAACGAAAGGTCGGCGTCATCGTCGTAGTAGATTTTCGCGGGCATTGCTCGATTCTCTGCTTTTGATCTAGGACGGGAATTCGGACGGGAAACGTCAGGCGGATTCCGGATTCTGGGTCGATTCCTGCTGTAGCGGGGCCGCGCACTCGCCGGCACCGTCCACGGTGAAGGCGTCGTCTCGCAGCATGGCGATCCGCCCCGTGCGGACCATTTCCAGAATGCCAAACGGGCGCATTTGCTCGATGAACGCCTCGATTTTGTTTTCGCGGCCGGAGATTTCGACCATCACGTGGTGCGGGCTGACGTCGACGATCCGGGCGCGGAAGATCTCGGAGATCTCCTTGATTTGCGAACGGCTGCCGTTTTGGGTGCTGACCTTCATCAGCATCAGGTCGCGCTCGACGTAATCTTGGCCGGAGAAGTCGAGGACCTTGACGACCGTGACGATCTTTTCGAGCTGCTTGCGAACCTGGTCGAGGACGCGGTCGTTGCCGTTGACGACAAACGTCACGCGGGAGAATCGCGGATTCTCCGTCGCGCCGACGGCAAGGCTGTCGATGTTGAAGGCCCGGGAGGCCAGCATCCCGGCAATATGGGCCAGGACGCCGGGCTGATTCATCACCAGCGCGGAAAGGACGTGTCGCATGCGAAGCTAACCTTTTGCAGCCGCCTTGGGGGATCAATCAGTGTAGAGCAGCCGCCGAGCGTTCACAACCATTTTGTCCCGCGTTGCTTGCGCGGGATGCATTCCATGCGGCAGGCTGCTATCTTGTTGCGCCAGCATGAATTGGTTTCGCCACGCCTTTGCCCTGGATCCGCCCGGCCCGGCCGAGCCGACCGAGGCTGAGCGGCCGATCGTCGACCGCGTCTGCCTCGAGATCGTGCGCCGTCATTTGACGGTCCCGGCACTGGCCTTCCTGGAGATGTCGCGGCCCCTCAATTTTTTGGCGGCCAACGCGATCCACTTTTTCTCTCCCGTCCTTTCCGTCCTGGTGACAGGCGACGAGCACCGCAGGTTCGCCGAATTCCTCGAACGCCGCGGTTCCATCGACCATCTCTGCCGCCGGATCGAGGAACTGGAACAAAAGGCCCAGGAAGCCGAGTGACCCGATGGACCTCGACAAAATTCACGTCATCCTGGCCACCGACTGCGGCAGCACCACGACGAAGGCCATCCTGATCGAGAAAGTCGACGGCGTCTTTCGGCAGACGTACCGCGGCGAAGCCCCCACGACGGTCGAGGAACCCGTGGCCGACGTTACGGTCGGAGTGATCAACGCGGCCACCGAGGTCGGCGAGCTGGCCGGCCGGCGATTGGTGAACGAACAGGGCGAGCTGATCCGCCCGCGCGCGACGGGGAAGGCTGCGATATTTACATTTCCACTTCGAGCGCCGGCGGCGGCCTGCAGATGATGGTCGCCGGTATTGTCCGCGAGATGACGGCGGCCAGTGCCAAACGGGCCGCGCTGGGGCGGGGGCCATCGTGATGGACGTCATCGCCGCCAACGACAAACGTCTCCCGCACGAGCAAATCCAGCGCATCCGCGAGCTGCGGCCCGACATGATCCTCGTTTCCGGCGGCACCGACGGCGGCAACACGGCCAAAGTCGTGGAGATTGCCGAGCGCATCGCCCCGGCCCGTCCCCAGCCGCGTTTCGGCAAAAACTATCGCATGCCGCTGATTTACGCCGGCAACAAGGACGCGGCCGACCTCGTTCGCAAGGCCCTGGGCGACAGCGTCGAGTTGTTCGTCGTTCCGAACCTGCGCCCCGTGCTGGAGCACGAGAACCTGGGGCCGGCCCGCGACCGCATCCACGACTTGTTCCTCGAGCACGTGATGGCCCACGCTCCCGGATACGACAAGCTCATCCGCTGGTCCGACGCGCCCATCATGCCGACGCCGGGGGCCGTCGGCGACATTTTGCAAATGATCGCCAAACGGGAGGGAATCAACGCCGTCGGCGTCGACATTGGCGGCGCGACGACCGACGTCTTCAGCGTCTTTTCCGGCACGTTCAACCGAACAGTGAGCGCCAACTTGGGGATGAGCTATTCCATCTCCAATGTCTGTGCCGAGGCGGGCATGGCGAACATTCTGCGATGGGTCCACGTCGACATGGACGAGCGGACGCTGCGCAACCGGGTCAAAAACAAGATGATCCGGCCCACGACGATCCCCCAGACGCTCGAGGCGCTGATCTTCGAGCAGGCCGTCGCGCGGGAAGCGCTGCGGCTGGCCTACGTGCAGCACAAGGAGTTCGCCACCACGCTCAAGGGCGTGCAGCAGCAGCGGACCGTGGGGGACCTCTTCAGCCAGGAAAAGGGGGGCCGCTCGATCGTCGACAACATGGCGCTCGACCTGCTCGTCGCCTCCGGCGGCGTCTTGTCGCACGCGCCGCGGATGCAGCAGACGGCGGCCATGCTCATCGACGCGTTCGAGCCGGAAGGCATTACGACCTTGGCCAAGGACAGCATCTTCATGATGCCCCATCTGGGCGTCCTGGCGCAAGTCCATCCGCAGGCGGCCATCGAGGTCTTCGAGCGCGACTGTCTGATCTACCTGGGGACGTGCGTCTCTCCCAAGGGAAACGGCTCGCCGGGCAAACTGTGCTTCCGCTTCAAACTGGAACCGCGGGGAAAGGCGCGACCGCCGGCACGGAATCGGGCGAGATCGCTGTCGGACAGATGCGACGCATCCCGCTGGGGCCGGGAGAGTCGGCGACGATCACGGTCGAGCCGGCCCGCGGCTTCGACTGCGGCGCGGGTTCCGGAAAGCGAGTCGAAAAAGAAATCCGCGGCGGAACCGTCGGCGTGATCCTCGACGGCCGCGGCCGGCCCCTGGCGTTGCCGGCAGACGCCCGGCTCCGCCGTCAGATGTTGACTGATTGGGTCAAAGCCCTGGATCTCTATCCGTAATGGCCACGTACACTCCCGGATTGAAGGTCGTCCGCCAGGTTCGGCACCGCGTGCGGCGCGTGCTGCCGATCGCGGGGGACGTGCTGGTCAAAGTGGGCCAGCGCGTCGACGCCGAACAAATTGTCGCGCAGACATTCATGCCGGGCGACGTCACGCCGCTCAATTTGGCCAGCGTCCTCTCCATTTCGCCGGGCGACGTCAAAGCCAGTTTGCTCAAGCCCGAAGGGGAGCGGATCGCCGTCGGCGAGCTTTTGGCGCGAACGAAGGGAATCTTCGGCCTGTTCAAAAATGAATATCGTTCCAAGACGGCCGGCACGATCGAGTCGGTCTCCGCCGTCACCGGGCAGGTCATTCTCCGCGGTCAGCCGATTCCCGTTCAGGTCCGTGCTTATTTGAGCGGAACCGTCGTCGAAGTCCTCCCCAAGGAGGGGGTTGTTCTCGAAGCCGACGCGACCTTGATTCAGGGGATCTTCGGCATCGGAGGCGAAGCTTATGGGCCGATCAAGATGGCCTGTGGCGATCCCTCGGAGGAGCTGACGGCGGCCCGCATCCAGCCCGAAATGAAAGGCGCCGTCGTCATCGGCGGCGGGCGGATGGAGGGGGAGGCGATTCGCAAGGCGGTCGCGGTCGGCGTAGCGGCTCTCGTCTCGGGCGGGATCGACGACCAGGATTCTCAGAGAGGTGCTCGGATACGATTTGGGCGTTGCCGTCACCGGCTCGGAAAAAATCGGACTGACGCTGATCGTCACCGAGGGCTTCGGGGATATCGCGATGGCCGAGAGGACCTTTCGGCTGCTGGCGTCGCGGTCGGGATCGTCCGCCGCCGTTAGCGGCGCGACGCAGATTCGCGCCGGCGTCATGCGTCCGGAAATCGTCATCCCCATCGAGAACGTGGGCAAAGAGGCCTCGATCGACGAAACGCAGATCGACACGAGGCTGGAGCTTGGTGCGACCGTGCGGATCATCCGCGACCCGTATTTCGGCCGGATCGGCAAAGTGGCCGCTCTTCCTCCGGAGTTGCGGGTGCTCGATTCGGGATCGAAGGCTCGCGTGCTCGAGGTGTCGTTCGATTCCCAAGAGCGGATCGTCGTCCCACGGGCGAACGTAGAATTGATCGAGAGTTAGGCGATGGCGATGAGAATCTATCTCGCTTCGATGTTACTTTCCGCGATCCTTTGCGTCCCGGTTGTTGCCGCTCCGCCGCCGCCCCGACCGCCCGAAAAGATCGCCGCGGCCGACCATCCTTGGGACGACGGGACGCGGATCGACGTCACGTTTTCGCTTTCCCCCGACGATCAGCCGCATCTCGAGCCGCCGAAGGTTGCCCGGTACGTCGTGGAGCGGGCAGGGGATCGCAATGGCCGATTCGAGGCCGTCGGATCGCCGGTCGTGCCGGACGCGGCGGCTTACGTCAGCCGGCAAATGAAAGCCACGGTCGACAAATGCCGCCCCGGCGAGCCGTATTATTTCCGCGTGCAGGCGGTCGCCCCCGATGGCGACCGGTCCGCACCCATCGAGACGACCGTGCCGGCCGTGGCGATGCGCCAATGGTTCGATGGCGAGCGCGTGTGGCTCGCCGTCATCCTGATGGCCCTTTGTGGTGCGATCCTCTTCTTTATTGAACGGGCCCGGCGAGGCCGGCCGGTGAAGGTCCGGCGGATAGCCGGGCTGGAGGCGATCGAGGAAGCCGTCGGCCGTGCGACGGAGATGGGCCGGTCGTGCCTGTTCGTCCCGGGAATCATGGATCTCAACGAGATCCAGACGATGGCCGGGCTCAACATTCTGTCGCGGGTCGCGAAGGTTGCCGCCGAGTACGACGCGAAAGTCGAAGTCCCGACCAGCCGCTCGCTCGTCATGACGGCCGCGCGGGAAACGGTGCAGGCGGCCTTTCTCGCGGCCGGGCGTCCTGACTCGTATGCCGAAGACCTGATTTATTACGTGACGGACGAGCAATTCGGATACGTGGCCTTTCTCACCGGCAAGATGGTCCGCGAGAAGCCGGCCGCCTGCTTCTACCTGGGGGCGTTCTACGCCGAATCGCTCATGCTGGCGGAGACGGGGAACTCGATCGGGGCCATTCAGATCGCCGGCACCGCCGAGCCGGCCCAGCTCCCCTTTTTCGTCGCGGCCTGCGATTACACGCTCATCGGCGAGGAGTTCTTCGCGGCCTCGGCCTATCTTTCGGGCGATCCCGATCAACTCGGCAGCCTGCAGGGACAAGACCTGGGCAAGTTAGTCGTCGGCACCCTGCTGATCGTCGGTTCGCTGCTGGCGACGGCAGCCGTGTTGGCGAAATGGTGGTCGGCCCCCAACGTGGCCGCGGACCTGCAGACCGCGGTCGATTACCTACGGAACACGGTTTTGAAGTAGGGAGACGTCGCGCATGAGACGAACGCTTCCGCTCTTGATCACGGCGCTGGCCGGCGTCGTTCTGATCGCATCGCGATTCATCCCCGCGGCCGAAAGTTGGGGCGAAGTGGCGACGATCTGGTTCGATGTCCTGGCCTCGGTCGCGTTCGTGCTGGGGGGCGGAAGCCTGTTCAAGCTGCAACTGAAAAAGATCAGCGACCGCGCGGCGGGCTGGGGCTATTCGGCCGTCACGCTGCTTGCGTTTTTGGTGATGTTGTTCGCCGGCCTGTCAAAGGTCGGGTCGCAACCGGCCATTCAACAGGAGTTCTATGGCGAGTCGTTCGCCCCGCTGGCGGTCGCCGATCTGCCGGCAAGCACCATCGCAAGAGTCGCCGGGTCGATTCCCCAGCGGGCCGACGGTGAAGAATTGCCCCTGAGCGTGAAGCGGCAACTTCGCCAAGAGGACGGCCAACTCGTCTTTCACGGATGGATGAGGCCCGTCCAGCAGTATGAGTTGTCCAATTTCAAGGACTCGCTCTCCTGGCAGTGCACCGTCCAAAAATTGTTCGAGGCGAGTCAGGCCAAGTCTCCCATCAAGGGGAAGGTGGAATACCGTGCCGATCATTCGGCTCTGAGCGCCCGCGGTTTTGTGAGCGACTGGCGCTGCGCGATGCGTTGCGAAATCTCAAGGGCGACGATCGCTGGAACCGGGCCGTCGATACGCTTTATGAAGCGGGACGACGCAAAACGGTTGTTCCCGCCCCGCGATTGCCCGCCGGGTACAAAATCCCCGCCTCGATGCAGGCCTTTGTCTCCTACGACGACCAAACGCATGAGCTGGCAATCCGCGGGCCCATGTCGGCCGCGAATCGCGACAAGCTGGCCGGTGCCAACTTTCCCCAGGTCCACCCCCGGAACTCCGAAGCACGCGGCAAATTTCGACGCGAGCTGGAGTCGCTTGGATCGCCGCTGAACGCCGAGCAAGCCGTCGCGCTCGACAGCGTGCTGGCCAAGTCGTGGGTTGTCGACAAACTTCGCGTCGCGCTCGACGAGGCGGGAAAGGCGGTCGAGATCGAGAAAACTCCCTGCGAGATGGAGCAGGCGCGACAGGCCGCCGCAAACAATTCGGCGGCGGCTCGAGCCGCCGAGCCGAAAAAGAGCGGCCCCGATCAAACGTTGAACGCGCGGCAACGGTCCGAGCTGGACCGTTTCGCGGCCGAACCTTCCATGACCGTGGACGATTTTGCCGAACGGCTGCGGGCCGCCGGTCCGTTCAACGACCGGCAGGCCGCGGCTCTCGAAGCCTTCTTCGAAAGATTCCCCACCGCCGCCGAACAGAAACTCGATCTGGCCGTGAAGCTGCTGCGTGCCGGCCCGCTCTCCCGGCGGCAATACGACTTTCTCGTCGACGACTACCGCCAACAGCGCCGCTGGCAGAACATCGTCGGAAAGCTCTTCGTCAAGGCGCATGCTATTAAGTATCCCTGGTCGGGTCCGTACAATTCGCCGGGCTCCGCGTTCGGCTGGCTCTATGAATTCAGTTTCAAGCCGCTGCAGGCGACGATGTTCTCGCTGCTGGCGTTTTACGTGGCCTCGGCGGCGTTTCGCGCCTTTCGCGCGAAGAACCTGCAGGCGATTTTGCTCTTGGCGACCGCGTTCATCATTTTGCTGGGTCAGACGTTTGCCGGTTACTGGCTGACGTCGTGGATCCCCGATTCGAGTCCGCTGGCTCCTCTCAAGATCACAAACCTGGTGGAGTTCATCGCCGTCTTCCTGACGGCCGGCAGCCGCGCCATCATGATCGGCATCGCCTTGGGAGTCGCCTCGACGTCGCTCAAGATCCTTCTGGGCATCGACCGCTCGTACCTGGGGACAGGAGACTGATCGATGTTTGCGTGGCTCAACAACCTGGATCGGCGCTGGATTTTTCTGCTGATGTTTCTGGCCGTCGCGGTGCCGATCCTGTTGCAGCTTCACGTCCCGGTCACCACGACCGACCTCTCCCAGGCCGTCTTCAACGAAATCGAGAAGCTGAAGCCGGGCGATAAAATCCTCATCTCCTTCGATTACGATCCGGGCAGCGAAGCCGAGTTGGGACCAATGGCCACCTCCTTCGTCCATCAGTGCTGTGAAAAGAAGCTGAAGATTTACTTCATGGCGCTGTGGCCCGTCGCGCCGTGCCTGATCGAGGAGGACATCCGCAAGGTGATCGTCGCCGACTTCCCGGACATGGTCTACGGGCAGGACTACGTCAACCTGGGCTTCAAATCGGGTAATGAAGGGGTCATCAAGGTCGTCGTCAGCGATCTGCCCAGCCTTTATTCGACCGACGCCCGCGGCACGGCCATCGAGCAGATCCCAATGTGCCGCGGCCTGACGAACATTCAGGGCATGAACCTGCTCGTCTCCGTCAGCGCGGGCTATCCCGGAACGAAGGAGTGGATTCAGTACGCGGTGACCCCGTACTCCGACAAGTTGAAAATGGTTTCCGGCTGCACCGGCGTGCAGGCGCCGCAGTTCTTCCCGTACATTCCCAATCAGCTTCCCGGCCTCTTGGTCGCCATCAAAGGGGCGGCCGAGTACGAAAAACTCGTCAACGACATGTACTCGGGACCGTCGCCGGAGCCTAAATACCTCGAAGCCGACCGCCGAATGGCCCCGCAGCTCGTGGCCCATCTGCTCATGATCGGGCTGATCGTCGTTGGCAACGTCTTGTACTTCCTGCAGCGCCGCGGAGGCCGATCCTGATGAAAACGGAAACCCGCATTTGGCTTGCCCTCTTTGTCTTGGCCGGAGCCTACCTTGCCTGGCGGGCGGCCAGCGTCGGCATTGGCAGCCAATACGTCACCGAAAGCGACGGCCGGACGACCTCGGCCAGCGTGGCCGACACGGTCGCCGGAACCGCCCAATTCAGCCTTTCGCAGACCATCGGGGTCTGGGTTGCGGCCCTGTTGACGTTGAGCGTCTTCTCGTTCCTGTATCGCGACAATCCGTTCTATAAGATGGCCGAATCGATTTTTATCGGCGTTTCCGCCGCGTACTGGATGGTCGTCGCGTTCTGGGACGTGCTGGTTCCCAACCTTTTCCACAAGATCTGGCCCACGGCGATCCAGGCCTGGGCGATGCCCGGCCTGTCGCCGGAGCGCGACCAATGGTGGTGGGTGAACCTGATCCCGCTCGTTCTGGGCGTCATGCTCCTCTTGCGGCTCTCGCCGCGAGGCGGCTGGCTTGCCGTGTGGCCGCTGGCGTTCATCATCGGCACGTTCGCCGGACTGCGGCTGGTCGCCTACGTCCAAGCCGATTTCATGGGCCAAATTCGCAGCAGCATCCTCTCGGTCGTCGCCTTGGATCCCTCGAAATCTTTCAAACTCCAGCAATCGATTGAAAACGTCCTGCTCCTGGCCGGCACGCTGGTTTGCCTCGTCTACTTCTTTTTCTCCATCGAGCACAAGGGGACGGTCGGCAGGGTTGCGCGGGCTGGGATCTGGGTGCTGATGATCACGTTCGGCGCCGGCTTCGGCTACACGGTCATGGGGCGCATTGCGCTTTTGGCCATCCGCCTCGAGTTCCTCTTCGACGACTGGCTGTGGCTAATTGACCCGTACGGCAAGCGGCTTGGAAGGTGAAAGGTTCGGCCCGACTGCGTCGCTTCGCAGCCGCGACCGTGAGGGAGCGTTGGAACATGAAATTCGAGTTCGGTCACACAGCCACGATCCGATTGCTCCTTGTCGCAGTCACTGTTCTCCAGTTGCCTTCCGTCCGCGCAGCCGGCGCTGACAAAGCGCCCGTCTACCGTGAGCATCAGGACCTGAGTTATTACCTCGACTCCCAAGGCCGGCGGCACCCGATTCGGACCGTCGCCGATTGGCAGATCCGCCGATCGCACATTCTGGCTCACATGCAGACGGTGATGGGACCGCTCCCGCGGCCCGCCGTTCCCGTCCCGCTCGACGTGCAGACCCTGAACGAGGCGCGGCTCGGCCCGATCGTCCGTCGCAAGATCGCCTATCACACCGATTCGCCCGTGCGCCGCGTTTCGGCCTACCTCTTCCTTCCGGCCAAGACGGACGGCAAAGTTCCGGCCATCCTCTGCCTGCACCAGACCATAAAAATCGGCAAGGATGAGCCGGCCGGCCTGGGGCGAACGTCGATCTGCAATACGCCCGAGAGCTTGCGCAGCGGGGCTACGTGACCTTGGCTCCCGATTATCCGTCGTTCGGCGAATATGCGGAGACGTTCGATCCCAAAGAGGGGTATGCCAGCGGCACGATGCGGGCGATTTACGACAACATCCGTGCGATCGATTTGCTCCAATCCTTGCCGCAGGTCGATGCGGATCGCATCGGCTGCATCGGCCATTCCCTCGGCGGGCACAACACGATGTTCACGGCCGCTTTCGACCGGCGGATCAAGGCGCTCGTCTCCAACTGCGGCTTCACCCGGTTCCACAAGTATTTCGGCGGCAAGCTGGCGGGCTGGACAAGCCCCCGTTACATGCCGCGAATCGCCACCCACTACGGCAACGACCCGAACCGCGTCCCCTTCGACTTCACCGAAATCGTGGCCTGTTTCGCGCCCCGAGCCTTTCTGGCCAGTTCACCCCTGCATGACGACAATTTCGACGTCTCCGGCGTCCGGGACGTGATGGCCGCGGCCAGGCCGATTTACGCGCTTTACGGCCATCCCGAGAATCTGCAGGCGAACTATCCCGACGCCAAGCACTCCTTCCCTCCCGCCGCCCGCCAAGTCGCGTATCAGTTTTTGGACGAGCACCTCAAGAGAGTGGTGAGTGGCGAGTGGTGAGTGGCGAGACAAGAGAATCACACGCTGCGCGTGCCACGTTTTTCACTCGCCACTCATCACTCGCCACTTACCACTCGCCACTCACCACTCTCCCCGTTACATTTGGTCGGCAATGGACGTCCCCTATCCTCTCCGCCCGGCTTTCAAACCGCCGCTCACATACGGCTCGCTCGCGCTGCCGTCGCGGTATTTGCTTTCACCGCTGGCCGGATTCACGAACGTCTCTTTTCGGCGCCTCGTGCACGAGCTGGGGGGTGTCGGCCTGACGACGACCGACCTCGTCAACGCCCGCGGCATCGTGGCGGAAAGCCCGAAGACGCTGTCGATGATCGAGACGTGCCCGGTCGAGCGGCCCTTTGCCGTACAGATCTTCGGTGGCGAGGCGGCCATCCTTTGTGACGCGGCCCGGTACCTCGAAGCGCGGGGCGTCCATTCCGTCGACATCAACATGGGCTGCCCGGTCGATCGGATTACCCGCGGCGGAGCCGGCGCAAGCATGATGTGCCGGGCCGATGCGACAATCACGCTGGTGCGGCAAGTCGTCGAGGCGGTGTCGATCCCCGTGACGGTGAAGATGCGGCTCGGCTGGGACAGCGCGCAGATCACCGCGCCGAAGTTCGCCCGCGAGTTCGAACAGGCCGGCGTGGCCGCGGTCGCCATTCACGGCCGCACGCGGGAACAGGGTTTCAGCGGACAGGTCGACCGCGACGGAATTCGCCGCGTGGTCGAAGCGGTCGAGCGGATTCCGGTCATCGGCAACGGCGACATCTGCACGATCGCCGATGCGGCCCGCATGCTCGCGGAGACCGGCTGCGCAGGCATTTCGATCGGCCGCGGCGCATTGGCAAACCCGTGGATCTTCCGGCAGCTCGTCGCCTGGGAAGAGACCGGCCGCTACGACCCGCCGGGGAGTTTTGAAGATCGCCTGATCCTGCTCAAGCGGCAGTTCAGTTACCTGGAGGAGAGCCGCGGCACACGGTCGGCCATCGTGATGTTCCGCAAGACGGCGCACTGGCACCTCAAAGCGATGCGCGTTCCCTCTTGGCTTCGCAATCGCTACCAGGTCGCGAACACGGCCGAAGAAATCGACGCCGCACTGCGGGAAATCGATGCCTACGGCCCCAAAGGAGGCGACCGCACGGGCGTTTTACCCGACCTTCGCGTGCCGGTCCCGTCGGGCCCGGTCGAGCGCTGGTAGAGTCGAGCGCCGGGTGCCATGCCCACGGCTTTGCGTGGGCATGTTTGCGCGGGCCAGTTTGCGTGGGCAAGTGACGGCGTGCGCAAGCGGAATCCACATGGCCACCCAGAGCGACTATGGCACCCAACCTTCACCTCTGATAAATCGGCAAGAAGCCGTTGTCGAGCTGCAGGATGGTGAGGTTGATGGCGGTCGGATAGACAGCGCCGTACGGGCCTTCTTTCCATGCGCCGGAGGGGGACTGCTTGAAGACGATCTCTTTGCTGACGTTCTCGAAATAGCGGTTCCACTTCTCGTCGCCCAAGCGGTACATGACCTGCGCGTAGTAGTAGTGCGTGTAGTGCCAGTGGCCGAAATAGCGCGTCTGCGAGCTGCCCGGCCAGACGTTCTTCTCGCAGTAGGCGAGCAGTTTCTTCACGTATTCGCTGTTGTCGTATTCGCCCGCGTTGAACAGGCTGGCGATGGCCGCCGCCGTGATCGCCGGGCGCTCGCCGCCGCCGCGGATGCTGTACTGCACGCCCCCGTCGGGGGAGGTGCACCGCTTGATGTATTCGACGGCCCGCTCGATCGATTCCTTGGGGACCGGAATGCCCGCGTTGCGGCAAGCCCGCAGTCCCTGAACCTGCGTGACGCACGTCGAGCCTTCATCGAAATCGGGCTGGTCCTTCTGGGAGACGTAGCCCCATCCGCCGGCCGGCGTTTGAGCCCCCACGCTGAATTCCACCGCCTTCGTCAGCACGCGGCGCAGATCCTCGCGGCGCTGGGCGTCCTCCTCTTCACCGTAAATTTGCGAGAGGAAGAGCATCGAGAAGCCGTGGCCGTAGGTGTAGTGATAGTCGCGGCTGTAGCCGATCAGGCCCGTGCTCGGATTGGCCAGCTCGACCAGGTAATCGACGGCGAGCTTGATGTTATCGGCGTATTTGCCCCGGGTCGTGGTCGAACCTTCGCAGGCCAGGGCGTTGGCGGCCAGCGACGTCATGGCGACGCGATACGGGCCGCCGGTGGCCTCCCAGTAGCCCTGCCGCCGCTGTTCCCGGGCCAGAAAATCGAGACCCCGCTTGACGGCCTCCACGACTTTCGGATCCTTCCGCGATGGCGGAACGGCGAGCGCGGGGCGGCACGCGAGACCGGCCAGCATCGACGCGCCCACCAGCGTGAGAAGGTCCCTTCGCGAAATCATCATGATTTGTGCTCCTCCTTGAAGAATATCCGTCAAACCGTGAGGCGACAAGCTGTTGTCGGATTCGACGCCGCTTGGAGGAGAGACCGCCTCACGGAAGCGCGGAAAACGCAAAGCAATCCTGCGGCACGGCAATCCGCAGGTAATCCGCCATGGGAAGAATGATCGAATCGGTCAGCGAGCCGGCGTTAAAGGCAATCCGCTCGTTGGACCGGATGGCCTCATCGAGATAGAGATCAAACGGCAAAATCGGCCGGCCGAAAGGGGGAACGGAGCCGGGAACGAGTCCCGTCAGGCTTTCCAGCTCGCCCGCATTGGCGAACCGCAGCCGTTTGAAACCAAGCCGTTTGCGGATTGCCGCCGAGTCGATTTTGCGGTCGGCGGGGAGCACGAACAGCCGGTACCGGTCGTCGTCCCCCTTCAAGAGCAGGGCTTTTCCGCCGATCCGCAGTTCCTCCCCACGAGCCAGGGCCGATTGCTCGGACGTGAGGGTCGGCTGATGATGAACCTCGCGAAACGCCACGCCGTGGGAATTGAGCAAATCGCGGATCGCCTCGAGGACGGGCGGAGACATGGCCCACTTGTACTCAAGGCGGTTTCAAAACGCGAGCAGGATCGCAGGGCGAGCAGACTTCGGCGAGCCGCCAGCTTGCCGGGGAGTTTTTTGGGGTATTTTGGGGCGTGAAAAAGGGAAACCGGAAGACCCCAAAAAACTCCGAAGCACGCCCTCTGCGCACTTTACGTCCAGGAACCGGTCGCACCGCGAGTTCTTTACTAACCGTTAGTAAACTGATCGTGAACGAAACGCGACGCCCGTGCATAATGGAATTTGGCATCGCGCGTTTGCACACGGCCGTGCTTTCGCCCGGCGAAAGGCGCTGGGCACGATGCTTCAGTAACCCGCGGCCCTTTAGTAAGATGTCGACTTTCCGCGAGAAACCCTGCCGGAGCCGGTGCGCGTGTCCAAAGCGAAAAACATGGTGGTGGCCCAATCGGGCGGCCCCTCCCCCGTGATCAACAACAGCCTGCGCGGCCTCGTCGAGGCGGCTCGCGGCTTTCCGCAGATCGGCACGATCTACGCCGGTTGGCACGGAATCGAGGGGGTCCTCAAGGAAGAGCTGCTCGAACTCTCCAGCCAGCCGGCCGAAGAAATCGCCTTGCTGCGAGTGACGCCGGCGGCCGGTTCCATCGGCACCTGCCGCTATAAGCTCCGCGAATCGCAGAAGGAGGACTTCGACCGCATCATCGAAGTCTTCCAGGCGCACAACGTCGGGTCCTTCTGCTACATCGGCGGCAACGACTCGATGGATACCGCCAACAAGGTCGCCCGGCTCGCCAACGAGCGCGGCCTGGGCCTCGTCGGCGTCGGCGTGCCCAAGACGATCGACAACGACGTCGGCGACAGCGCGTTCAAGCTCATCGACCACACGCCCGGTTACGGCAGCACGGCCCGCTACTGGGCACATATGGTCCAGTTTTCGAACGAAGAGAACGCGGGGTGCAGCCCGACTGACCCCGTCCTTGTCCTGCAGGCGATGGGGCGGAAGATCGGTTTCATTCCCGCCTCGGCCCGGCTGGCCGACCCGGACGCGCCAGTTGCCCCTGCAAATCTACCTGGCCGAGCGGCCCGGTGACGCTGGAGCAAATTGCCGACAACGTCAACGGCCTGTTGCGCCGCGCGGGCCGGGCGATCGTCGTCGTGAGCGAGGGGCTGCAAGTGGCCGACATCGGCGAGGTGAAGGACTCCTTCGGACACACGAGATTCAGCTCCAGCCAGTTGACCGTCGCGCAGGCCGTCATCAACGCCCTCAACGCCAGGGGGGTGCCGGTCAAAGGGGCCGCACGGGCCAACGTTCCCGGCACCGACCAGCGGCACAACATGATCTACGCCTCGACCGTCGACCTGGACGAGGCGTTTCGGGCCGGACAAAAGGCGGCCGAGCTGGCGGCACAGGGCACGAGCGGTTTCATGGCGACCATCCTCCGCGAGCCGGGACCGATCTATAACGTCCGTTACGACAAGGTCCCGCTGGCGGAAGTCGCCAACAGCGAGCGGTCGTTTCCCGCAAGCTGGATCACGCCCGACGGGACCGACGTCACGGACGATTTCGTCCGCTACGCGCGGCCGCTCATCGGCGACGATTGGCCCAGCATCCCGCTCGTTGACGGCCGGGTGCGGCTCGCGCGGCTCAAACCGGTCTTCGCCGACCAAAAGCTGCCCAAGTACATCCCGCAAGCGGACCGGAAATAATCCCAAGCCGACGATATTGCGGTCGGACCGATCGACATCTGCGCGCAATTGAAAACAGAGGGAATTCGGCGTGCCTGCCAACCCGCTCGACCAGTTCCAGAAAAAACACGACTTTCTCGTCGGCATCGATTCGGACGGCTGCGCGTTCGACACGATGGAGGTCAAGCACAAAGAGTGCTTCATCCCCAACACCATCCGGTTCTTCGACCTGCAGCCCATGTCGCGCGTATGGCCGGGAAGCGGCCGAGTTCGTGAACCTTTACTCCAAATGGCGCGGCATCAACCGCTTCCCCGCGCTCACCATGACGCTCGACCTGCTGCGCGAACGTCCGGAAGTGGCCAAGCGCGGCGTCCGCATTGCGCAGCTCCAGAGCGTGCACGACTGGATGAAGCGGGAAACGAAACTCGGAATGCCCGCGCTCAAGGCCGAGGTCTAACGGACCGGCGATGCCGACCTGGTGCGGACGTACGACTGGTCGCAGGCCGTCAACGACGCCATCGATCAAATGGTCCGCGGCGTTCCCCCGTTTCCCTTCGTCCGCGAAACGCTCGCCAAGCTCGCCGGCGTGGCCGACGTCATCGTCTGCTCCGCGACGCCGGGCAAGGCGCTCGCGAAGGAATGGGAGGAGCACGGCATCGCCCGCTACACGGCGGCCATCTGCGGGCAGGAGGTCGGCAGCAAAAAGGAGATCCTCGCGCAGGCCATCAAGGCCGGCTACTCGCCGGAAAACGTCCTCATGATCGGCGATGCTCCGGGAGACATGGCCGCCGCCCGCGGCGTGGGAGCACGCTACTATCCCGTCAATCCGGGCAACGAAGACGCCAGTTGGGAGCGTTTTTACGAGCAGGCGTGCGACCGGTTCCTCAATGGCCAGTACGCCGGTCCGTACGAAGCCGACCTGGTCGCCGAGTTCGACACGTATTTGCCCGAAATACCTCCGTGGAAAAGCACTCCGTGGAAAAGCACGGAGAAGAACGCCGCGAAAAAGTCCTGAATTTTACGAGCCGCCGGCTTGATGCCGGCGGTCTTTGATCCGGTCCGGCGGGATCAACCCGCCGGCTCGTTAAGGGAAATTGGCATGGCACAGCATGACATCGGACTGGTCGGCCTGGCGGTCATGGGGCAGAACCTCGTTCTGAACATGGCCAATCACGGCTTTTCCGTGGCCGTCTTCAACCGCACGACGAGCAAGACGGACGAGTTCGTCAAGGGGCCTGCCAAGGGCAAATCAATCACCGGCTATCACTCCCTGGTCGAACTCGTCGACGAGTCTGAAGGCCCCGCGGAAGATCATGATGATGGTCAAGGCCGGGTCGGCGGTCGACGAGCTGATCGCCGACCTCAAGCCGCACCTGGAAGAGGGCGACATCCTGATCGACGGCGGCAACACGCTCTTTGGCGACACCAATCGCCGCACCAAGGAAACCGAATCGAGCGGCATGCTCTACGTCGGCACCGGCGTCTCCGGAGGCGAAGAGGGCGCCTTGAAAGGCCCCAGCATCATGCCCGGCGGCACCGCGGCCGCCTGGCCCCACGTGAAGGCCATCCTGCAAGGCATCAGCGCCAAAGTCGGACCCAAGCACGACATTCCCTGCTGCGAATGGATCGGCGAGGCGGGCTCCGGCCATTACGTCAAGATGGTCCACAACGGCATCGAATACGGCGACATGCAGCTCATCTGCGAAGCCTACTTCCTGCTCAAGCACGCCGTCGGCCTTACCAACGACGAGCTGTACGACGTCTTCGACGCCTGGAACAAGACGGAGCTGGAAAGTTATCTCATCGAAATCACGCGCGACATTTTCTCCGTGAAGGACGGCGAAACGGGCGATTACCTGGTCGACAAGATTCTCGACACGGCCCAGCAGAAGGGGACCGGCAAATGGATGAGCCAGCACGCCCTCGACCTGGGCGTGCCGACGACGCTCATTACCGAGGCGGTCTACGCCCGCTGCCTGTCGGCCCAGAAGGAGGCCCGCGTGCGCGCCTCCAAAGTCCTCTCCGGCCTCGAGGGGACCTTCAAGGGCGACCGCAAGACGTTCATCGAAGACGTGCGGCAGGCCCTGTACGCCTCGAAGATTTCCAGCTACGCCCAGGGCTTCGTCCAGCTTGACGCGGCGGCCAAGGAATTCGGCTGGAAGCTCAACAACGGCCAGATCGCCCTGTTATGGCGTGGCGGCTGCATCATCCGCGCCCGCTTTCTGGAAGACATCAAGCGGGCCTTCGAGAAGAACGCGACCCTCGAGAACCTGCTCCTCGACGATTTCTTCCGCGCGGCCCTCGAAAAGGCCCAGCCAAGCTGGCGCCGCGTCGTGGCGACGGCCGTCGAGCTGGGCCTTCCCATTCCCGGCTTCTCCGCCGCCCTGGGCTACTACGACGGCTACCGCCGCGACCGCCTCCCGGCCAACCTGTTGCAGGCCCAGCGTGACTACTTCGGCGCCCACACCTACCAGCGCATCGACAAGCCCGGCACGTTTCATACGGACTGGATCCGCGAGCGGAAGCTGAAGTAGGTTCCTCGTGGGGCAAGCTGCCAGCTTGGCCCGGAAGAGTTTTTCCACCAAAGACAACAAGGCACCAAGAAAAGACAAGGAAAAGAAGGGAATTGAACAGAAGGTAACAGAGGCAACGGAGAGAGAGACGCCGGCCCACGCCTCTGTTGCCTCCGTTAGCTCCTGTTAAAAATTGTCTTTTTTCCTTGTCTTATCCGTCACCGGCGTTCTATCCGCCGGGTGCCATGCCCACGGCTCGACTGAGCTCGCCGAAGTCGGCTTTGGGTGGGCATGTCTTCAACCTTGCGGCGTGCGTGGCAGTGACGATTGGTCAAGGCGCAGCTGGCCGCTGCCCGGGCTCTCTTGTTCGGTCGCACTTGACCACGGCCACGCTGTCGGCCTTTCACACATTCCTCGCCGAACCGGATTTGCGTGGATGTAATCAACCTCGGCCCAGACCGTTTTCGGTTCGGGGCCGACGTTCGCACATGCGACAAGGCCTTCAGGGAAACCGAGGGCATGGCACCCGGCGTGGGCTGTGGCGGACCGATCTTTCCCGTCTGAATACGGAAAAGCCGTCGTCTATTCCCCCAAAACCGATGGTTTGGCGCGGTGTTTGCAACAGTAGTTGAAGCAAACAGTACCGTATACCAACGACGCATTGGCGTGGACCGACCCGCTTCGAGCAATGTCGGAGCGCAGATCCAGCGGAGGCGCGCGCTTTTCGTTCGTTTTTCAGAGAAATGAGAGAGAAGGGTGCAACCATGATGCTTCGCAAACGTATTTTGTTGGCCTTCGTGGGTTTGATCGCTGCAGCGGGCCTTCTGTTCACTGAAATGGGAGCCGGCGTCGCGCTGCGCGGGGTGGCGGGCGCGGCGGAGGAGGTGGCGGGCGCGGCGGAGGAGGCGGATTCCGCGGCGCTGCCGTTGGTGGCGGCGCAGCCTATCGTGGCGGGAGCTGGGGCGGCGGCCGCGGGTATGGCTACGGCGGTGGTTACGGCCGTGGGTACGGCGGTGGTTACGGCTACGGCCGCGGGTACGGCTACGGCGGTTATGGGTTAGGGTTAGGGTTGGGATTGGGATACGGCTTGGGCTACGGTCTGGGTTGGGGCTATTCTGGCTACGGTTGGGGTGGCTACCCTTATGGCTACGGGTATTCCAGCTACGGCTACCCGTATTACAGCTACAACTCTACTCCGTACTACTACGGCTACCCGTATTCCAGCTATGGCTACAATAGCTACCCGTACAACGGCTACGGATCGTACACTTACGACCAAGGCTATCCTTATGACGGCCAGACGTACGGAAACCAGACGTACGGCAACCAGTACGGCAACCAGTACGGAAACCCGTACGGCAACCCGTACGGCAACCAGGCGTACGGAAACCAGAATTACGATCAGCAGCCCTATCGCACGGGCTACCGGCCCAACGCCCCGTCGCAAGCTCCAATGAACGGGGCCGCGAAAGGCGTCGACCGCACAGCTCAAGGTCAGAACGCACCGGCGAATAACCTCAACAATCGTAACGCAAATCGAGGCGTCCCGGCGCCACTTCGGCCGCTCCGAGCGGAGCGACCCAGCCGTCAGGCTCGTCGCACAGCGGCAATGCAGGCCAGCACAACGCGACGGCTCGATAGAGTTCGTGAGTTTTAGTCGTTCGACGTGAGAATGAATGCAGAGCGGCGCGCGGAATTTCTCCGCGGGCCGCTTTTGTTTCCTGAGCTTCGCTTTGTCAATCCAAGCGTCAAGCGTCGGAGAACGTGTCGCCAGAACGTGGTTCGACGAGCATCTCCTTGCGCGCGATCAGGTCCATACAGGGCAAGCTGCCGGCTTGGCCCGGAAGAGATTTTCCCCCAAAGACACCAAGGCACCAAGAAAAGACAAGGAAAAGCAAGGCATTGAACAGAAGGTAACAGAGGCAACGGAGAGAGACGCCGGCCCACGCCTCTGTTGCCTCCGTTAGCTCCTGTTAAAAATTGTCTTTTTTCTTTGTCTTATCCGTCACCGGCGTTCTCTCCGCTCCGCGAAACGAACCACCCAGAACGAATGGAAGCGTGTGTGCGTTTCACAACGCTCCGGGCGGGTGCCGCTCGGCGAAGACTTGCTCGTGGCCGCAGTATTTGCAGCGAAATGTGCGAATCTGGCCCGACAACTTAGAGTCCTCTTGATGGACAATCTGCATGGCAAGCAGGCGTCGGCATTTCTCGCATCGCCGAAACAATGTCGGCTGTAGCGGTCGTCCGAGAATCCCGAGTTTAGATTTGCCGGCCATCTGACTGACCTGCGGGACCATTGCTTCGTCTCGGCCGACGGAGGGCCGTGACCAAACACCATAATCCGCCGACGATCGTTCCCGCAATCGTCCCGGGTGGCACTCGGCGAGAATGCTGGAGTACTCGGCGCGAACCCTTCAGCCCCGACGGGGCGGCGGTCTTTTTGCCACCGGACTTCGGCGAGCCGAAGTCCGGTGGCAAAAAGACTGTCGCTCCTTTCGGAGCTAAAGACACAACGAGTCCTTAAAAAACCATGCTGTCAACGCAAATGCGATCCAAGCCAGCGCGATCAGGACTCTCAAGAACAACAATCGTGCGGGGTGCTCTTGCATTTCAAGAGAGGTCCGTCCGATCCCGCGTGGATCACTCGATTTTAAAGTCGTCCAAAAAGCCGATGCCATCGACCGGATCGAAGGTGGCGCGATAGCTCTTGTCCGTCCAAACATTCAGATACGAAGCCAGCGTCTTACCGATTTGCGGTCGACAGGCAATTGCAAACAGCGGGCTGTAGATTGTCCGCCAGACGGGTATGCGCGAGTTCAATACCCGATACATGGGTCCGATACTGAGGACATAAAGAGCGGGAATCGCCAGTACGCACGCAAGCGTCAAGCGTCTCAGACTCTTCCCGTCTGATCGTGCTTCCACCGGACGTCCCTTCGCTCGCGATCAGGTCCAAACAAGGCAAGCTGGCGGCTCGACTGAGCTCGCCGAAGTCAGCTTGCCCTACGATCTCTTTCCCGTCACGCAAACACCTCGTCGACCACGTTCCCTTCGTTCACCGTCGGCCGTTCCGGGCGGCCTTGGTGGACGTAGATGAGTTCGGAGTGGTCGAGACCCATCGCGGCCAGGATGGTGGCGTGGAGGTCGTGGACGGGGACGCGGTTTTCGATCGCGTGCATGCCGAAGTCGTCGGTCGCTCCCACCACGTGGCCCCCTTTCACGCCGCCGCCGGCCAGCCACGTGGTGAAGCCGTAGGGATTGTGGTCGCGGCCGTCGCCCTTTTCGGACATCGGCGTGCGGCCGAATTCGCCTCCCCAGATGACGAGCGTTTCGTCGAGGAGGCCGCGCTGTTTGAGGTCGGCGAGTAAGGCCGCGATGGGCCGGTCGGTTTCGCGGCAGTGCAGGCCGTGGTTTGCTTCGATCTGGCTGTGGGCGTCCCACTTGCTTCCCGAGCCGGAATAAAGCTGCACGAACCGCACGCCCCGTTCGACAAGCCGGCGGGCCAGAAGGCAATTGCGGCCAAAGGTCGACGTGACGGGGTCGTCCAGCCCGTAATTCCGCTGGGTGGCGGCCGTCTCTTGGGACAGATCGACCGCTTCCGGCGCGTGGGCCTGCATGCGGAAGGCCAGCTCGTACGAGGCGATCCGCGCTTCCAGCTCCTGGTCCCCGCGCGGTCTTCCAAGTGCCGCCGGTTGAGCTGCCTGAGGAATTCGAGCTTGCCGCGCTGGCGTTCGTCGGTGATTCGCTCCGGCGGATGCAGATCGAGGATTGGCTCGCGGCCCGAGCGAAACCGCGTTCCCTGGAACGTGGCCGGCATGAAGCCTGTCCCCCACACCCGGCCGCCACCCGGCGGCTCCTTTTCGTTATCCAAGAGGACGACGAAGCCGGGCAGGTTTTGATTCTCGCTTCCCAGCCCGTAGTTGACCCAGGCCCCCAGGCTCGGGCGTCCCCCCAAGAGGCTGCCCGTATTCATCATCGAGACGCTGCCCACGTGGTTGAGGCCGGTGCTCACGCAGGAATGGATCATGCAAATGTCGTCGACATACGGGCCGACGTGCCGATACCAATCGGAGACGGCCAGGCCGCTCTCTCCATAGCGCTCCCAGGTTCGCGGCAGCGCCAAGACCGCGTTTTCGCTCACCGACATGGGGGTAAAGACGCGCTTGACCGAGCGGGGCAGGGGCTTGCCGGCGAACCGCGCCACCATCGGCTTGTGATCGAACGTGTCGATGTGGCTCGGGCCCCCGTCCATGAACAGGAAAATCGCGCTCTTGGCCCGGCCGAGAAGCTGACCCGGCTTCGGGACAAGCGGATTGACGGGCGGTCTCGTTCCCCCGGCGACCGCGCGTTGCGACGGCAGAAGTCCGCTCTCGGCCATCAGGCCGTAAAGCGCCAAAGCTCCGAAGCCGCCGCCGGCGCGGCAGAGAAAATCGCGGCGGCTGGCCGGGCGTTCAAAATGTTGCACGGTACCCACTTTCACGGGAGTTAATTTTCGGGTGCCATGCCCACCGCTTTTGAGTGGGCATGCCTGGATACGCCAAGGACGTAGGGTGGGACCAGCTCGCGCCTGCGAGCGCGGCTCGGCTGAGCTCGCCGAAGTCCGGCCCACCATCGAAGGCAAGAATCGCTTTTCGCTACTTTCATTCCGCCGTCCTGCTTGGTGGGCCGGCGGCCGCAAAGCCGGCCTGGTCCCACCCTACAGAACTGACCTCGATCGGATCTCATTCAACGAATAAAAACTCATTCGCATTCAACAACGTGTGGCACAAGTCGGCAAATGCCGTGCGGAGTGCGGTTTCGTCCGGGCTGGCGGCGGCTCCGTCGTCGGCGAGCCGTTCGTGTTCGGGGGGCACTCGTCCGGCTTGAGCGTGCAAAAAATTAAGGGCGTCGGTCACTTCGTCGCCTTCCGGAGGGCGGCCGAAAATTGTTCGGTAGGCGCGGGCGATGCGCGCTTTCCAATCGTCCGACATTTCTTCGCGGACAATCCGCCGGGCCAGTGCGTCGCCGCAGTCGACGACGAATTCGCTGTTGAAGAGCGCCAGCGCCTGCGGGGCGATGATGGTCGTCGACCGGCGGGCGCAGCTTTCGTGCATGTCGGGCAGGTCGAACGCTTTGAGCAGGGGGAACGGCAGGTTGCGCTTGGCGAAGATGTAGACCGAGCGGCGATCCTGTTGGAGCCGCGAACGAGTCACTCGCCAGGAATCCAGCTTCGGATAACTCTTCGGGAGGGGCGGGCGGATGCTTGGCCCCTGCATTTTCTCGTTCAGCCGGCCCGAGACCGACAGGATGGAATCGCGGACCTGCTCGGCCGAGAGCCGGCGGCGGCTGTGGTGCCAATAGAGGCGGTTTTCCCCGTCGATCTTAGCGGCCAAGGGAACCGGTTCCTGGGCCCGGCGGCGATACGAGGCCTGGCGGTAGACCTCGGACGTCATCATCAGCCGGTGCAGGGCCTTGACGTCGCAGCCGCCGGCCACGAATCGGCGGGCCAGCCAATCGAGCAGCTTGGGATGCGACGGGGGCGGAGTCTGCGTGCCGAAGTCGTTCGCGTTGTCGACGAGACCGCGTCCGAAATGACCTTGCCAGACCCGGTTGACGAAAACGCGCGCCACGAGTGGATTGTCGGGATCGGTCAGCCAGCGTGCCAACGCGCTGCGACGTCCCGTGACGCCGGACAGCGGCGCGGCGATCTTGGCGGCCGGCTCGGCCTCGGCAGAAAGGACCGAGAGGAAGCCGGGCTGCACTTGCCGCAACGGTTTGTCGTAACTGCCGCCGGCCAGCAGGAATGTCGCGGGGATTGGGCCGGGGACTTCGGCCGTCGCCATGACGTCTGCCGCGATCGGGGGCTGCGGGCGGCCGGCCTCGAGCTGGGCGACTTTTCTGCGCAATTCGGGGAGCCGTTCGCGGTCCTTCGGGCTCATTTTGGCGAGAAGCTCGCGTTCGGTGACGGTGATCTGCCGATCGGACCAGAAGAAAAGCTGCCGTTGGAGGGGCGTGCGCTCCTCCGGCGGCGTGTCGATTGCGGCCAGCACGTCGGCGGGAAACCGTTTGCGGCGTTCGCGGGCCGCTCGCGCCCGGGCCGTGCTCGTGAGCCGAAACAGCTCGTCGCGCAGCGGCTTGGGTTTTGCCCAACCATTGGTCGAGACGCCGCCGATAGTCGGCTAAAGCGTCGCCCGGACCAACCGCAACCCGCTCGACCGGGACGATTCCCGCAAAGAACGCCTGCAGCCGATAGAAGTCGTGTTGTTTGATCGGGTCGAACTTATGATCATGGCACTGGGCGCAGCCGACGGACAGGCCGAGGAACACGGAGCCGACGTTGCCCGTGAGGTCGTTGAGCGCGTCCTGGCGGGCCAGCGCGATGACCGACGCGTTGCTCTCATCGGGCCACATCCGCAGGTAGCCGGTGGCGATTTGGGCGTCGACGTCGTCGGGAAAGAGCTCGTCCCCCGCAAGTTGCTGGCGAAGGAACCGGTCGTAAGGCATGTTCCCGTTGAAGGCGCGGAGGACGTAGTCGCGGTATTTCCAGGCCAACGGGCGGGCCGGGTCGTGGTTGTAACCGGCCGTCTCCGCGAACCGGACGAGGTCGAGCCACATCCTGCCCCACGACTCCCCGTAATGCGGATCGGCCAGAAGCCGATCGAGGAGCCGCTCGTAGGCATCGACGGACGAGTCGGCCTCGAACTGGTCGACCTCCTGCGGAGTGGGGGGAAGCCCGAGCAAGTCGAACTTGGCGCGGCGGATCAATTCAGCCCGGCCGGCCGGCGGCGAAAACGTCGAGCGCCTGGGATTCCAGCCGATTCAGGATGAACGCATCGACCGGCGTCCGCACGCGGTCGCGGGCCACAACGTCGGGAACGTTCGGGCGCCGGACTGGCTGAAAGGACCAATGCCCATGCTCGGCGGTCCCCAAGAGGGGCGATTTTGGGCGGCCGTCGGTGGCAGAAGCCGGTCCGGCGGCGGCCAGGGTCGCCAAGACCGCGGAAAGAATCGGGATGCAAAGGCCGACATTGCGCATGGGAGCCCCACTTTGGAGTCAATCGAGTATAACGAGAAGCGATTGTCAACGCACGGTTTGCATCGCGTGCCGGCCTCGCTATACTTTGTCCGGTCATCAAGCGGAGTCTTCGTGTGCCGCGGAGATTCGCTGCTTACGTCGTTCCTGGGTCGCGGGCCGTCGAACGGGCCGCGCCGGGATAGGCCGGTCGTGCCGATCGACGGCAAGACCTGGATCCTTGGGCTTCTCGCGGGACGTCGCCGTGCTGAATAATGGGTCGCCGGATAAGCCGCCCGAGCGTATTGACATCAAATCGCTCGTTCACAGGGAAAGCGCGTTCAACCTGGACGATGCGCGTCTGCTGGAGCGGCTTTTGGCCACGCCGCAGGTCGGCGAAGTCCGCCAGGAGTTTCTGACGCTGCAGCGCGAGGCCAGCGCATCGGCCAAGCCCGTCGATGACGCTTTTGGCGCGTTTGGGCGTCGGGCTGTACTTGCTCGGACACCCGCGCGAGGCGGAGCGCGTATCTTTCGCACGTCACGGGGGATGCGATCGCCTCCTTCTATCGGGCGCTGGCGTTGAGCTCGCTGGAGCAGCATCAGGAGGCGGCGGAGCGGTTCGCCGAGGCGGGCAAGCTCGGCTATGACCGGGTGGAATGCGCGATGCGTCGGGCCGGCGAGCTGCGCGCCTGGGCGGCGTTGCCGAAGCGGAAGCGCTGCTGCGCAGCGTGGTGACGGAAGCGGCCCGCCGCGCGGAATACTCGTATCAGATGGGATGCATTCTTTCCGACCGCGGCGATACCTACGGGGCGATTGAATACTTTGAACGGGCCGTCGACATCGACCCGCGTCATTCGCGGGCCCTGTTCCGGCTGGCCGTTGAAAACGCCAGCCGCGGCAACGACGCCGACGCGATCCGCCTGTACGAGCGGGCCTTGTCGCATCCGCCGATCCACCTGGGGGCGCTCATCAATCTCGGCCTGATGTACGAGGATGATCAGAACTATCAAGCGGCCGCCTTTTGTTTTCGACGCGTGCTGGAGGTTGACCCGGCCAACGAGCGGGCCGAAATGTATCTCAAGGACATCCAAGCTGTCGGCGAGATGTATTACGACGAAGACTCGGCACGGGATGCCGCCCGGTTGGAGGCGCTGCTCTCGCGGCCGATCAGTGATTTCGAGCTTTCCGTCCGTAGCCGCAACTGCCTCGAGGCGCTCAATATTCAAACGCTGGCCGACCTGACCCACGTCACGGAACAGGATCTCCTGAACGGACGGAACTTTGGCGAAACGTCGCTGCAGGAGGTCCGCGAGCTGTTGAGCGCGCATGGATTGCGGGTCGGCCAGAACATCGGCGCGGGACGGTTCCACGAGCCGGTGTTCGTCGCCGCCAGCCTGTCGCCCCAGGAGCAGGCCATCGTCTCGATGCCCCTTTCGGCTCTCAACCTTTCGGTCCGCGCCCGCAAATGCGTGGCCCGGTTGGGACTGAACACCGTGGGCGAGCTGGTTCAAAAGACGCCGGACGAACTCCTCAGCAGCCGCAATTTCGGCGTGACTTCGCTGAACGAAATTCGCGCCAAGCTCGGCGAGATGAGCCTGAAACTGCGCAACGATTGATCCGCCGGGAACGATGGACGCAACGACTGGTCCGGCTGGGAAGCCGCGGGAACGATTCGGCCCATGAGGGGCAAGCTGGTTTTCTTCGTCCTTCTCTTGGCCGTCTCCGGCCTCGTCGCCGGCTGGAAGGTCGCGCACGACCCGCAGTGCTTTATCGGCGGCGGGGCAAGTCCGGGCGAACTGGCGGCCGAACTGGCGTCGGTGCCGCCCCGCGGAGGCTTCGATTTTCCGCGGGAGATCCGCGTCTGTCTAACGGCTGCTCCCGTCTCCCAAGTGCAGATGACGATCGACCAGCCCTACACCGCGCAGCCGCTCGGCCCTAAGCAGCCGCTCGGCGTTGCCCCGAAGCAGCCGCTTCGTCGCGAATCGCCGGGGACGATCGTCGTCTCCGTGCTGCCGAACGGTTTTCGGGTCGGCCGACGCGACTTCCGCGGAACGTCGCTGGAAATCGAGGCGGAACGCTCCCCCGCGATTTGGGTCGAGGACCACCTGTATCGCGGCCGCGTGCGATTGTTCCGCCAGGGCGCCAACAAGATGATCGTCGTCAACGTCGTGCCGCTGGAAGACTACGTGGCCAGCGTGGTGGACGGCGAAATGCCCGCCACGTTTCCCGAGGCGGCACGGCAAGCGCAGGCGATCGCCGCGCGGACGTACGTTCTGTTCCAGACGCAATCCGCGCACGCAAGCCCCTTCTACGACGTCTATGCGACGACGCGCAGCCAGAATTACCTGGGCTGCCAGTATCGCGGCCGCGACGGACGCCGCTACGCCGCCGAGTCCGCCTCCAGCCGCCGCGCCGCCGAGCAGACGGCCGGCATGATCTGCCTCAGCGACGGAAAGCTGTTCTGCACCTATTACACGGCTGTGTGCGGCGGGCGGACGGCGGGGGGTCGGCCGTCTTCGACGATGCCGTCCAAGCGCTCGAACCCGTAACGTGCGATGGGTGCCAGGACGCGGAGCTTTACCGCTGGACGCAGGAGATTCCCGCCGCGGAAGCGTCGGACGTCGTCAGGCGGTATTTCGCGGCGCACGGAAAGCGGTTGGGCGGCCTGGCGTCGATCCGCCGTGTCGCCCGCACCGAGAACGTTCATGAGCCAAGTTTCGAATTGAGCGACGGCAAACGCCGTTATCGCCTCTCGGCGCTGGACGTGCGCCGGCTGTTCCCATCGTCGATCCACAGCTTTCAGTTCGAGGCGCGGATGTCGCAGGGCCGACTCGTCATCGAGGGGCGCGGCCACGGCCACGGCGTCGGCCTGTGCCAGTGGGGCGGCCGCGGCATGGCCCTGGGGGGCGCGGGACCGCTCTCGATCATCCGCCATTACTATCCGGGGGCCGAGGTCGTTTCGGTCGAGTGACCGGCGAAGCGCCCGCCCGTTGCGGCGGATCGACCGGGTAGATACATTGTAATCACTCGCCCGCCACGCACGACTGGAACCGGAGCCATGAAGACTGCGCATCGTGCGGATTGGAAACTCTCAGGGGATCCGCATTCCCAAACCGCTTCTTGAGCAAACCGGACTCGAGGGCGATGTCGAGATCAAGCCGGAGCACGGCTCCCTGGTGATCCACCCCCTCCGGAAACCGAGAACGGGTTGGGCCGCCGCGTTCCAGAAGAGGACGCGGCGAACCGACGACCGGCTGCTCGACGGCGATCCACCGGCCCTCTCCCGATGGGATGAGGAGCAATGGGAGTGGCAATAAATCGCTTCGAGATCTACCTCGTCAACCTGGACCCGACCGTCGGCAGCGAAATCCGGAAGGTGCGGCCTTGCGTCGTCGTCTCGCCGAACGAGATGAACCACAATATCCACACCGCAATCGTGGCGCCGATGACCACCAAGGGTCAGGACTATCCCACGCGCGTCAAGTGCCGGTTTCAGCGCAGGGAGGGGCAGGTTGTGCTCGATCAAATCCGAACGGTTGACCGGGCGGCGTCTGGTCAAGAAACTGGGGCGGCTGGAGAGGCGCACGGCAACCCGCGTGCTGGGAATCTTGCAGGAGATGTTCGCGTTGTAGGAGCTGTTTGCGACGTCGTTTTCATCATTGCTATACTCACGTTGCAACGTTTCAATGCTCGATCGGTGCCGGACTCGTCGCGTTGGCTCCGATCGACGGGTCGTCCTGAAATGCGTAAGCTGTTTTACGGAGTAAGTGAACAAGAGAAAGCGGGTAAGCACCGGCTCGACGACGCGAGGGCCCTTTTGAGCGCTGTGCGCTGCCGTGGCGCGATGTCTATGGCTGGTTACCGAGTCGAGTGCCTTCTAAAAGCGAAGCTCATGCGCATCTTTGATTGCCGTCACCTCGGGGAACTGGAGCAAGAATTACAAGGCCGCGGACTCCTGTCGCCAAACGCAAGTGTGTTCACTCATGAGTTGGAGGTTTTGCTTCGAATGTCCGGAGGCTTGGATCGCCTTCGACAGAATAGGGAGCTTTGGCCGCTGTTCAACATTGTCAATCGCTGGGTCCCCGCATGGCGCTACAACCCCGATCTGTCGACCCGTGATGACGCTCAGGATTTCTTGGAAGCGGTTGAAAAGGTCTCGCATTGGGTCGAAACCAACGTTTGAAGGAGGGTGCTCGCGTGGCCGACGCTCAACTTAAACAGAAGATCCGAGACGTGCTCAAAAGCACGTCTTTCAATGATCCGGATGATCTCGTTGACGTGTCCGATGGTCCGGACGATAGCGTTCATGTCGTGATCATCAGTCGCAAGTTTGATGGGCACCGCATGAAGGAAAAAAACGATTTGATTTGGTCCGTACTCATGAACAAATTGCAACCGCAGGAATGGGGAATGGTCTCCTTGTCGGTGGGTGCCAGCCCGGAAGAAATCAAAGCGACCTAACCCTTTTCATTCTTCTTGTTCGACACAAAGCGGCACATCATGACGTCACTCAACTGCGGGGTCGGCGAAGAGAGCGGGGACGTCGCGCCCAATTTGATCGACCGTCCGCGGATCGAGCGGGCCGTCCGCGAAATCCTGTCGGCGATCGGCGAGGACCCCGACCGCGAAAGTCTCCGCGAGACGCCCGCGCGCGTCGCGCGGATGTACGCGGAGCTCTTTGGGGGACTGCATGCCGACCCGGGCCGACACCTGAAGAAGGTTTTCACCGACGACTACGACGAGATGGTCTTGGTGCGGGACATCTCCTTCAACAGCATGTGCGAGCACCATTTGCTTCCCTTCATGGGAAAAGCGCACGTCGGATACCTGCCGCGCGGCAAGGTCACCGGCTTGAGCAAGCTGGCCCGCGTGGTGGAGGACATTTCGCGGCGGCCGCAGGTCCAGGAACGCATGACCCACCAGATTGCCGACCTGATCAACGCCGATTTGGACCCCAAGGGCGTTATCGTGATCCTGGAAGCGGAGCACACGTGCATGACGATCCGCGGAGTTCGCAAGCCGGGCAGCCTGACGGTCACGAGCGCCGTGCGGGGGTTGTTCAAAACCAACCCGGCCAGCCGCGCGGAAGCGATGGCCCTGATCAACGGCGCCGCAAGATGACTGCCACGAGTCGGCCGCGCAAAAACAGACTCGTCCGCCCATGATCGCCCAGTTCGCGCTGCGACTGGTCTGCGGCATCAGCCTGATGTGGGTGCTGATGCCGCGGGACCGAATCACGTCCGGGTTCTTTCGCATCCAGATGCTGGTGGCCCTGGGCTTAAGCGCCCTGGCCGCGCTCACGCTGGGGCGATTTGCCGGGGAAACCGCGGGGAACAGTGCGTTGCTTCCCATCGGAGCGGGCCGGATATTGTGCGGCGTCCTGGCCGGCATTGCCTATGTGGGGTCGATCGCCTGGACCCTCGAGTCGGCGGACGTTCGGAACCGGCTGCATCTACGGAGTGGCCGTGCTGTCGACCTCGCTTCTGTTGCTCTCGTCCGTTTCCGCCGGCGAGACGGAAACGGTGGTGGGCGTGCTGGCGCTCGTTTCGGAGATTGCCACGTCGCTTTTGATCGGCGGAGCGACGGCCGGAATGCTGTTGGGCCACTGGTACCTGACCGCGCCGACGATGTCGATCGCTCCGCTGGGCCGCGTGAATGCCTGCTTCGGCTCGGCGGCCGTCTTGCGGCTCGTCGTCTCGCTGGCCGGGTTGGTGCTCGTCTGGCCCCGCCTGGCGGGCGGAACGCCCGTTTTGTGGCTGGTGCTGCGGTGGACGGCCGGGATTGGCGGGCCCCTCGTGCTGGCCCTCATGGTCTGGCGCATCCTGCGATACCGCAACACGCAGGCGGCGACCGGCGTTCTGTTCGTCGGGGTGATCGTGACGTTTATCGGCGAATTGAGCGCGACCTTGGTCTCGCGGGAGCTTCATGTCCCGCTGTAGAAACCCTCGTTTTCGGGTGTCACGCCCACGGTTTTTGCGTGGGCATCGCCCAGTACGCCAAGTGGATTCGCATGGCCACGCAAAGCCGTGGCCATGGCACCCAACCCCAACTCCTGGCATTGACGGAGCACTCAATCAGTGTGCGCAAAGCACCCGAAAGCCCGTATCGTCGTACTTATTCGCGGCTTCGTCGTGGCCGCGGTACGCGGCCCGACAACTGTCGGCCCCGGTAAACCAGGCGCCGCCGCGCATCACTTCCATGATGACGCTCGACGGATTGAGAGGCCCCAACGGATCCGATTTGGTCGACTTTTTGTAATACTCCGTGTCATAGAAGTCCCAGCACCACTCCCAGACGTTGCCGTGCATGTCGTACAGGCCAAACGCGTTCGGGGCGTACGAGCCGACCGTCGTCGGCCGTAGAAGGCTCACCCCTTTCTCCTTGGTTCCATAGGGCTTTGTGCCGTCGCAATTCGCCAGGTTCCCATTGAGCGAGGCACCGAAATAAAAGGGAGTTGTCGTTCCCGCCCGGCAGGCGTATTCCCATTCCGCCTCGGTCGGCAGCCGGTAGCCGTTTCCTTCTCGAAGCGTAACGTTGGCCTCCTTGACGGAACCATCGTCTCTCCGCACGAGGTTGAGCAGGTGGTAGTAGGGTTGCCGCTTTTCCCTTTCACTCAACTTGTTGCAGAAGTCGACCGCGTCGGCCCAACAGACGTTCTCGACTGGAAACCGGCTCGTGTCAACGCCTGAGACTTTTTCGTGGCTCTCACCACGAGTGCAATAACCGCTCGGGTTTCTTCCCGTCACACGCTCGAATTCCGTCTGAGTGACTTCGTAAACACCGCAATAGAACGGCGTGGTGATTTGGACGCGGTGTTGAGGCTTCTCATCCGAAGTGGCCTCCTTTTCGCCGTCCGCCGCACCCATGAGGAACTCGCCGGCGGGAATCAGCGTCAACTTCATCCCGATCGAATTGATCAGGAACTGGCCGCCCGCGGTGACAGTCACCCCCTCCTGTCCCAAATCGTGTCCGACGGCCGGCGGTCCCGGATTACCTGTGACGCTCGATTGCGGCGCACCGATTGGGCTCGCCTTGGGAGTCGCCTCCTTCGTTCCGAGATCCTTTGCAGCGGCGGGCGACACGGAATTGTCCCCGGCGATCGTCTGTCGCGGCTCGACAAAGCTTTGCTTGGGTGCTGGATTTGTTTTATCACCCGGCACTGGGCTTTCGCCTCGTCGCGTGAGCGCAATGACCGACGAAAGAACGACCACGAAGATGACCCCGGCCGCCACGCCCCACCGAGCCGAGGGACGCCGCAGCCAGGCGGATTGTTTCGGCGGGCTCGCTTTGACGCCGCCTCTTTTTTCGGCGTCCTTCCGCGATCGCTCCTGCCCTTGGATCTTCAGGATCAGTTTCTTGACGTCATGGTCGAAGTCCGTTGGAGGGCGGATGGGAAACGCCTGCCGGTACGCCAGTGGCTTCAGACTGTCCGGCAGTTGCTCGTCCCGCGGAGGCGGAATGTTGTCAAGAAGCACCGGAATGACGGGGATTCGGCTCCCGCGTCCGAGTGCCGCCTCGAGTTCCAGCCGCACCCAATCGTTGGGGTTCTCCAGTTTCGGCCGGCCGCTTTCGTCGTGAACGGTTAGCCAGGACTTGCCGATGACGGCGATCAAATAGTCACATGCTTCGAGCTGAGCCTTAATGTATTCGCGAAAATCCCGACCCGGTGGGATGTTGTCCACGTCGAGCACGACCTCGTCCTCGCCGAAAGCCGCGGCGAGCTGGTTCGCGATGATGCCGGCGGGATAGCTGCTGTCTTCGCGGCGGTAGGAAATGAAGATTCTTGGGCATGATTGCGATCCCAAGCCAGCACAACCAAGTAACCGAAGCAGGGCCGAGCCGAACCCGGTCCTACACAACGAGTGGTGCGAGCACTTCCGTGACGCGATGAAAGCCTCGAATAGACCGAGGGTTTCAGCCGCGGGGCCGCCACATCTGGAAGGGATCTCAAGCTCGGCTCGGCCATACCATTTTGTAACCGTTTGGCCGATGGGCCAGCTTATCGCCCGCCGTAAGTCCGTTTCAAGCGACGCCGCTCGCTCTCGACCGCTGCACTCTGGCTTGAAGCGATCTAGTCGCGCGGGGACCCGCCAATGGAAGCCGGAGCGGCCCAGCAGCCGGTCGGCGGCTTCCGGACCCCAGGTGCCGGCCGCGTAGGGTTCCGGCTGCGTTTGCGAGGTCTCCCAGAATTCCAACACCGGCGTGACGAACCGCCAGGCGGCCTCAAGCTCGTCGCTGCGCGTGAACAGTGTCGAATCGCCGCGGAGCACGTCCAACAACAGGCGCTGGTAAGCCTCCGGCAGCACGCCGTGAAATGCCGATTCGTACGCGAAGTCCATTTCGACGGGATGGATCTGGTACTGCATGCCGGGCCGCTTGGTCGAGAAGGAGAGCGAGATCGACTCGCTCGGCTGGATGCGGAAAAGCAGAGTATTGGGCCGCGCCCCCACCAGGTCGCAGATGTCCCCCTCGCATTCGACCGTGGTGAACAGGTTGAGCGGCGGCAGCTTGAACTCGATGGCGATTTCGGTGACCCGCTGCGGCAGCCGCTTCCCCGTCCGCAGAAAGAACGGCACGCCCGCCCAGCGCCAGTTGTCGACCTTCACCTCCATCGCGGCATACGTCTCCCGGCGCGAATCCTTGGGAATGCGTTCCTCTTGGCGGTAGCCGGGGGCCGGCTTTCCGTCGACGGTTGCCGCCGTGTATTGGCCCGGAATGGCCCATTCGGGGATCGCTCCCGGGCGGCCCGGCGCGAGCGCCTGCAGGACCTTGAGCTTCTCGGTGCGGATCTCGTCGGCCCGAAAGAATGCCGGCGGCTCCATCGCGACCAGACACAAGAGCTGCAGCATGTGGTTTTGCAGCACGTCCCGCGTCGCGCCGGCCTTGTCGTAGTATCCGCCGCGGCCGTGCTCAATTCCCTGCGATTCGGCGACCGTGATTTGGACGTGGGCGACGTGGTTGCGGTTGAAGAGCGGCTCGAAGATCGCGTTGCCGAACCGAAACAGCAGGATGTTCTGGACCGTTTCCTTTCCCAGGTAATGGTCGATGCGATAGATCTGCTCCTCGCTCAGCCGGCGGCCCAGGTCGCGGCTGAGCTGTTGGGCCGACGCCAGGTCGTGGCCGAACGGCTTCTCAAACACGACGCGCAAGACCCGGCCGGAATCCGGCGGCGGAATCATCCCCGCGTTGGCCATCGATTCGACGGCCGGCGTGAAGAGCTCCGGCGTGGTCGCCAGATACACGATTTGTTTGCCGCGGACGCCGGTCTGCCTTTCCAGCTCGTCGAGCCCTTTGCGCAGACCGGCAAATTCCTGGGCATCTTCGAGGTCCGTGCGGCGGTAGAAGAGCCGCTTTGCGAAATCCCTCCATTTCGCCTCGGACCACGAGCCGGGGGGGACGTTCTCGCGAACGGCCTCGGACATTTCTTGGCGAAACGAGTCGTCGCTCTTTTCGCGGCGGGCGACGCCGACGATGGGCGAGCGGCCGCTCAAGAAGCCCTCGGTCCACAGGCGGTACAGCGCGGGAATGAGCTTCCGGGCCGTCAAGTCCCCCGATGCACCGAAGATGGCGATCAGGGCGTCTTCCGCGCGCGGAGGGCCCGAAGAGACCGATTGGTCGTGTCCGCGTTCGGTAAAATGCTTGACCTCTGTGTCTTGAGCCATGGCCAGCCTCCCTTTGCGTTGCCAAGCAGGTCGTTGAAACCGCGTCCACGAGCCAGGCTCATGATGCCACAAATCGTAATCGACGCACGGCCAGTTTGCGAACGGTCTCGTGGGGTCAGCGGACTTCGGCGAGCTCAGTCGAGCCCGTTCCGTTCAAGAAGCGGCGTACAAGGGCAAGCTGGCGGCTCGACTGAGCTCGCCGAAGTCAGCTTGCCCTACGGTGCGAGCCACGGACTTTGCAGAACCGCGATTGACGACAAATCCACATTTGCCGATGATTTGTCGCCCGTCGGCTCAAGCGAATCCGGCTTGCCCTTTCTCCCCTGCGGCCGACAACACCGTTGTTGATCTCTCGCAAGACAAAATCGAGCTCTCGCCCGACGGCGCGGTGCGGTGAGTCATGGATGACACCACCCTTTTTGACGAAGATTTGGTACGGCGTCTGCCGTTGCCCCTGGCGGAGCTCTACCGCCGCGCCGACGGCGCCGTCGAGCCGCTCAAGCGGCATTTGGCCGCCTTCGATCTGTGGGAGGCCGCACTCCTCCTGCTGGCGTCAACGGCCATCGTGGAGTATGCCGAGCAGCAAGCCCCCGACCCGCAAATCGTCGAAAAGCTGAAGAACCTCGCACGGCCCCATTTGGGACAGTGGTGGGAATTGGTGCGGCTTCTCGTCCCGGCGCTGGCGGCGCGTGGCGATCAGTCGTTCCAGCAGATCGCCGAGCTGCTGTTGGGCAGAACTCGGGATGATTTGCCCCGAGCCGCCGGACTCGATGCGGCAATTTTGGACGTGCTGGGAAAGCAGAAGAAGGGGAGCCAGGCCGCCGTTCGCCTCCAAGACTTGTTCGATCATCTGGTGACGTATCGAAACAAAGTGCTCGCGCACGCGGCCCCCGGTCAACTGGCGGACGATGTCAATCAAAAGATGGCCCGGACCCTGCTTTCCGGCGTGGCCCAGATCCTGGGACGGGTGGACTTTCTGGCAGGACGGCGGCTTTTGTACATCGCCGACGTGCGCCAAGTCTCGGGAAGCTGGCTGATCGAGCGTTTCGAGTTGGTGGGGGAAAAAGCCCGCCGCCTCGAGCCGCTGGAACTCCCCCGTGCGGCGGCGGCCCGCTTGCCTGACGGGAAACGCGTCTCTCTGGAGGCGCCCGGCTCGGCCCCGGCCATCGAACGGCTGCGGCCGCTGCATCCGCTCATGATGTACGAGCCCCAAAGTGAGCAGGTGCTCTTTCTGGCCGGCCGGCCGAGCGAACGCAGGACCGGCTACCTGTGCTATACGACCGGTTTGCACACGGAGCGCGCCGATTTGGGGGGCGAGCAGCGGGAACTGTTGGCCCGCGTGCTGAGAATGCCGGTCGACGACGCGCAGGTCCGCCAATGGGCCGACAGTCCCGCGGAGGATTTGCCGGTCGATGGGCCCGAAGCGAGCACCCGGCCGCGGCAACGGACCGTGGGAGAGTTTCAACTCCTCACCAAGTTGGGGCAGGGGGGGATGGGCGTCGTCTACCGGGCCTGGCAACCGTCGCTGCGGCGGCAGGTGGCGCTCAAAGTGCTCGCCGGAATGGGGACCAAGGCGGAGGCCCGCTTCAACCGGGAAATCCAGGCGCTGGGCCGCGTCGATCATCCGCACGTGGTCAAGGTTTTCACCTCCGGCTCCGACGGCGATCTCTGGTTTTATGCCATGGAGCTCGTCGAAGGGGTCCCCCTGTCGATGATCTGCGAACGGCTCGAAGCGCGCAGGACGAGTGCCGCAGCGGTCGATCTCAAGACATGGCACGACGCGTTAAGCACCGCGTGCGCGGCGTCGCGCCTGAGCGAGACGCCGCTGAGCGATCCGCAGACCGCTCCACGGACGGCCATTCCCAATTTGGCCCACGAGCCGTCGGCTTTTGCGCCCTCTTCGCTCGGCGCGGGACGCGACTATCCGCGGCAGATCGTGCAGCTCATTTTGCAGGTCGCCCGCGGCGCCCATGCCCTGCACGAAGCGGGGGTCGTGCATCGCGACATCAAGCCGGGCAACATCATGGTCACGGCCAACGGCACGCACGCGGTGCTGGTCGACCTGGGTGTGGCTCAGCTTGCCGACGATGTCGACGGCAAGCTGACCCGGACGCGGCAGGTCGTGGGAACGCTGCGCTACGCCAGTCCCCAGCAGGTTCTGGCCGTCGAGAAGCTCGACCGGCGGACCGACATCTATAGCCTCGGAGTGACGCTCTGGGAACTCTTGACGCTGCATCCCTTCCTGGGCGCCACGGACGAAATGCCGGAGCCGGTGTTGATGGAGAAGATCCAGCACGACGAACCGGCCGGCGTGCGAAGCTTTCACCCGCACATTCCCCGGGACTTGGAGGCGATCGTCCAAAAGTGCCTGGAGAAAGATCCGCGACGGCGCTACCAGACGGCCGATGCTCTCGCCGGCGACCTCGAGCGGTTCTTGAGCGGGGAAGCGGTCGTGGCACGGCCGGTGGGCCTCGTCCGCCGCGGCTTTCGGCGGGCCAAACGCAGGCCCGCGAAAACTTTGGCCGTCGCCGCGGCCCTCCTTTCGCTGCCGCTCCTCGTGTTTGGTTATGGCTACTGGGACGCGCACTTTCGCACCAAGGTCGAATACGACGCCAACTTCACCAAGGAATTCGGCGTACCGCGAGGAATCGGACGTTTGAGCAAGGAAGAGTCGCGGCACCGCTTTGTGACATGGAAGCTCACCAAACGAGGCCGGCAAGTGGAATCGTTTGAGGCCGTCAATGGTCGCGGATACCAGACCGTCGAGCACGGCGTCACGGCATTCATCCATCGTCTCAACGAGACCAAACGCGAGTGCCGTTATGTCTACAAACGCAACGCCGACGGCGACCTGGAAGAGGAGACGGCTTTCGATCGCGCCGGCGAGGTCGTCTGGACCTTCCATTTCAGCACGCGGACCACGGGCTATTACGCCGACAAACGGGGAATTCCCCGCGCCCGCGGCGGAACGGGAGCGGCCTTTCTGGAATTTGTCTTCACGGACACCGGCCTTGCCCGGGAGACGCACTACCTCGACAAAGACGGAAATCCGCAGGCGAACGCCGACAACGTGTTTGGCTTTACGAGCCAGTTCGATGAGCGCGGCCTGGAAGTGGAGCGACGGTTTCTGGACTCCGCCCGCAATCCCACGCTCGATAGCGAGGGGATTGCCGGCTTCCGTCTGACATACGACAAGCTGGGGAATCGAATCGAGGCGGTGGCCCTCGCGGCGGACGGCCAGCCGACGCTCCACAAGGACGGTTTCGCCAAATGGGTCCGCAAATACGATCGGCACGGCAACGTAATTGAAGAGGCGTACCTGGGCGCCGATGGCAGGCCGATCGTCGTGGCGGCCGGTTATGCAAAATGGCATGGCCAGTACGACGAGCAAGGGGACCGCGTCGTCGAAGAGTACCTGGGAGCCGACGACAAGCCTGTGCTCCAAAGAAACGGCTATGCCCGAGCGGCCGCCCGGTTTGACGAGCGCGGGAATCTCATCGAGGAGGCCTACTTCGGAGTGGACGGCCAGCCCACGCTGCACACGGACGGCTTTGCGAAGTGGATTGCCCGGTATAACGAGCACGACGACCCGATCGAGAAATCGTATTTCGGAGTGGACGGCAAACCCGCGGTCATCAAGGAGGGGTATGCCAAATGGACGTCCCGCTATGACGAGCACGGAAACCACATCGAGGCGGCCTACTTTGGGGTCGACGGACAACCAACGATGGGCGAGGACGGCTTCGCCAAATGGACCGCCAAGTTTGACGACCGCGGGAACCGAATCGAGGAAGCCTACTTTGGAGTCGACGGCCGACCGACGCTCAACAAGGACGGCGCTGCCAGGTTTGCCTACAAATACGACGAGCGGGCCAATCTGATCGAAACGGCTTACCTGGGAGTCGACGGCCAGCCCATTGCCGGCAAGGGCGGCCTGGCGAAGTCGACCGCCAAGTTCGATGACCGCGGGCACCGCATCGAAGATGCCTATTTTGGAGTCAACGGCAAGCCGATCCTCGGCAACCTGCGTTGTGCGAAGCTGACCTATCAGTACGACGAGCGCGGCAACTGGATCGATACGAGTTTCTTTGGAACCGACGGAAATCCGATCGCCATGTCCAACGGCTTCGCCCGGTGGGTGGCCAAATACGACGGCCAAGGGAACCGAGTCGAGGAATCCTACTTCGCCGTCGATGGCACGCCCGCGCTGCACAAGAACGGTTACGCCCGGTGGAAGGCCCGCTTCGACGATCGCCACAACCGCATCGAAGAAGAGTATTTCGGAACCGATGACAAACCGACGCCGCAGAAGGCGGGCTTTTCACGCTGGTCGGCCAAATACGACGAACGCGGACGCCGAGTCGAGGAATCGTACTCCGGCGTCGACGGCAAGCCCGCTTTGAACCGGAACGGCATCGCCGAATGGAAGGCCCGGTTTGACGAGCGCGGAAATGAAATCGAGATGGACTACTTCGGGGTCGACGGCCAACCGACGCTTCAACGCGACGGGGCTGCAAAATGGACCGCCCGCTATGACGCCCGCGACAATCAGACCGAAAGGGCTTTCTTCGGATTGCGCGGCCAGCCCGTCGTCTTGAAAGACGGCTTTGCCAAATGGACGGCCCGGTTCGACGAGCGCGGGCAGCGGCTCGAGGAGGCCTATTTCGGCGTCGACGGCAAGCCCATGCTCGGCAAGCAGGGGGCCGCCCTGTTTACTTACAAATACGACGAATTCGGAAACCGGGTCGATACGGCGGCCTTCGGTCTCGACGGTCGACCGATCATGCTCAAGGACGGCTATGCCAAATGGACCGCCCGATATAATGCCCGCGGCAACCAGCTGGAGCTGGCGTATTTCGGCACCGACGGCAAGCCCACGCTCGCGAACAACGCTTTCGCCAAATGGACAAACAAGTTCGACGTCCGCGGGAACCGGATCGAGACGACGTTTTTCGGCACGGACGGGCAACCGACGCTCCGCAAGGAGGGCTATGCCCGAGTCGTTTCCGACTATGACGAAAGAAATCTGCCGGTCAAAACCCTCTACTTCGACGCCCAAGGCAAACCGGTGACCGGCCGGGTCGTCGTGATGACCGTTCGTCCGGGGTCGCAAGGCCAGCGTCTCGGACTTCGGCCCGATGACGTGCTCTCCGCTTATGACGGCGAGCCGATCACCGACTGGGTGTCGTTCATTTATCGCCGACGCTTGGAGCGAAACAGAGGCCGTCCGCCCGAGCTGCGGATTTTGCGCGGCAACGCCACGCTCAGCGTCACGCTGTCGCCCGGCTTATTCGGCGCACACCCTGAAAGACGATTGCCGTCCGGCCCCCAAGAGCGTTGCCGCTGACTCGGCCCCCGTGCAACCGATCAAACACGTGCAACCGATCAAACAAGCGGCCGCCGTCGATTCGGAGAAGCACTAGTGCTTTGTCAACTTCAGGAATTCGGGTTGGGCGCCATGCCCACGGCTTTGCGTGGGCATGCCTCGGCACGCCAATTGGATTCGCATGCCCACGCAAAGCCGTGGGCATGGCACCCGAAAAGTAAGGTGTGACGGACCACTAGAGCCGCGCTCGCTTTTCTCCAACTGACGGTTGGACCGTCGTCAGCGGACATAATCCTTCAATTTGACGTGTACGAAGGGGCGCTTGTAGGCCTCGACATCCTTTTTCGCATACGAGACCCAGAACTCGAGCGCCGTGGCGTCGTAGACGACGTCGAGCACATTGTCCCCCTTGATCGGGATCTTGCACGCGACGCCGATCATCTGCGGCGCGGCGATTTTGCCGTACAGGCGCTTGAGCGGAGCGTACGCGCCGCGGCCTTCGTCCTGGTAGACGATGTTCTTGAATACTTTGGGTGCCAGTTCATCGGTGGGATCATTATCTTTCCAGATGATCAGGTCCGGCGCGTGGGCCAGCATCTTGACCGCCTTGCGATGCAGTCCGTCGCCGACGACGAAGTGATACTTCTTGATCCGGTCGGCCGACTTGAATATGGCGATGGCTTTGTCGAGGCTGTCCGCGTCATAGAGGACGGTGCGGAAGAGCGTCGTGAAATGCACGCCGTTGATGTCGTAGGGATATTCGCGACCGGGGGAATCGCCCATTTCCGAAAGCACAATTCCGCGGGCGTTGATTCCCGTGTTCGCTCCAATGCAGCCCGCGAAGGTGATGTTGGCGTGGGGGATGCCCGCGTCGGGAATGTAAATCACGATGCACGGGTGATCCTGGGCCGTCAAATTCATTTCCCAGTCCAGGTTGCGCGTCTGGTACAGGTGCCCGTTTTTCGTCGCCGCGCCCCAGGCCGAAATGCTGCTGCAGGCATAGTCTGAGATGACGGGAAGCGCGTGGGCCCGCCGCAAGACGTCAATCGAAAGGCTGGTCCCGTCGGCCAGGCCGCGCAGCTCTTCCCGGAATCGCGGATCGGTGTGCGGTTCGATGGCCTTCCAGGCGGCGTCCAGCGCCTGGTTGGAGAATCGCTTGGGATCGCTCGCTTGCACGCGCTCGAGGGCGGTGTGAATGAACTCGATGGCGTCCCGCTTGGTCAACTCTCCCAGTTTCTTTCCCATCTCATAGGGCGTTCCCCGCACGACGACGACGGGAATCGCGTTTTCGCCCTTGCCGACGGACGTGAGATACCCGTCACCCCGCGCATTCCAAACATCAGGAACCAAACGGCGAAGGCGACGACGGTCTTTGTCTGTTTTCTCATCAGCAAACTCTCTCAAAAGCGCCTTGGATCCGAACTTCCGGCCGATCCAACGATTCTACTCGTTCCCGTTGCATCTCGCAGTTCCCAGAGGACAAATTCGTGCCAGCGAACCTCTTTTGGACCTTCGAACGCCCGCCGCCGCGCCGCAGAACCGCCGGTTTACCAACCGTAGGGCAAGCGGTCCGCGTGCCGCACGTCGTCCTCGTCGCGTGGTACAATTTCGTCGACCTGCGCACAACTCCAGCCACATGCTTGTCCAACCCGCACGATGAAACATGAGCTTCCTAGCGGAATCGTCGGCGTCGTGCAGACTCCTTTTCTGTCGGACGGCACGATCGACGACGAAAGTCTCGTGGGGTTGGTCGAGTCGGCCATCGCGGCGGGAGTGGGCGGGTTCGTGGCGCCGGCCGTCGCCAGCGAGGTCGAATCGCTGTCGAAGACCGAGCGGGAACAGGTCGTTCGGCTGATCGTCGAGGCGTGTGCGGGCCGCGTTCCCTTGATCGTGGGCGGCTCTTCGAGTCAGATCGAAGTGTGTGCGGACTACGGGCGCATCGCCCTCGCACACGGGGCCGCGGCCCTGCTGGTGGCGGTGCCGGCCGGTTTGTACGGCGAACCGGGCCGTGTCGTCGCGTTTTTCGAGTCGCTGGCGGCACGCGTGGATGTGCCGATTGTCGTGCAGGATTTACAGTGGAACGGGCCGGGTCTGGAGGTCGCGTGCATTGCCGAGCTGGCGGCGCGGATTCCCAATTTCGCCGGCATCAAGATCGAGACGGTTCCCGCTGGGCCAAAGTACAGCCTGGTGCGGGAAGGGCTCGGCGAGGACTTTTACATCGCCGGGGGGTGGGCTGTCCCGCAAATGATCGAGGCCTTGGACCGCGGCGTCGACGCGCTCATGCCGGAATGTTCGATGGTGCCCGTCTATGTGCGGATCGCCAGCTTGCACCGGGCCGGGCAGAGGGAGGCGGCCCTCTGTCTTTTTCGCGAATTGCTGCCCGTGCTGACGTACACGAATCAGGAGATCCGCACCTCCATCGCGTTTTTCAAAGAGCTGCTGGTCCGCAAGGGGATCGTTCGGACGGCCGCGATGCAGGGGCACGCCTTTCGCCTGGGACCAATACAACCGTCGCATCGCCGAGGAACTCATTGATCTGTACCTAACGCTCGAGAATCGCGTGCTCTGCCACAAGACGGACTAGTGGTCCGTCACACCTTACTTTTCGGGTGCCATGCCCACGGCTTTGCGTGGGCATGCGAATCCGATTGGCGTGCAGAGGTATGCCCACGCAAAGCCGTGGGCATGGCACCCAACCCGAATTCCTGAAGTTGACAAAGCACTAGGGAGCTCACCGAAGTCAGCTCGCCCCAAGACCTCTGCTCGCCTTACAAAATAGACCACACGATAGAAGGGACCGGAAACGAAAATGCGTCGATTTGCCTCCGTGTTGTTTCTGATTCTGCTGAGCGGTGTCATGCCGTGCGGGGCCACGCTGATCTTTGGTGCCGGGCGGGCTGCCGCCGACTCGATCGATTTGACGCACGCCACCGTCGTGATCCGCGGCGGAGCGTTGCCGGCCGCGGAGAAGATCGCGCCCGTCATCCTCACGGAAGAGATGGCCAAGCGAACGGGAGTCCGGTGGTCCGTGACCGATCGATGGCCGCAGGGGAAGCGGGCCGTCATCGCGCCTTTCGACGAAATCGGCTCCGCCCAATTGGAAGGAGCACATCCCGGCGACGCCGGACGTCGCGGGAGGCAAGCCGGAAGGTTTCAGCATTCGCGTGCTGCGGGCTGACGGGAGCGCAGCCCGACAGGGTTTTCATCACGGGGAGCGATCCGCGCGGCGTGATGTTCGGCGTCGGCAAGTTGCTGCGCGTGCTGGAATGGGGAGCGGGCCCGATCACGCTGCCGGCCGATTTTGCGGCCGACCTTGCTCCCGATCGGGTCCATCCGCGGCCACCAGATCGGTTACCGGGCGACGGCCAACAGTTGGGACGCCTGGACGGTCGAACAATACGACCAGTATTTCCGCGACATGGTCGTGTTCGGGGCCAACGCGGTCGAGAATATCCCGTTCGAGGGCAAAACGTCTCGCCGTGATGAAGTACGGCCGACCGGAGATGAATCTCAAATTCGCCGAGCTGTGCGCCAAGTACGACCTCGATCATTGGGTCTGGGTGCCGGTCGACTTCCTCCTTCCCAACCCGCAGAAAGTAGGCCGCAGTTCCTCAAACAGCAGGAGGACTTTTACAAGTCGTGCCAGCGGCTCGACGCCGTCTTTATTCCGGGGGGCGACCCGGGCGACAACGTCGTGCCAAGGATCTGCTTGCCCTACGTCGAGAAAATGGCCGCCTTGCTGCGGCAAGTATCATCCGCAGGCCAAGGTGTGGATCTCGCTGCAGCGGCCTCATCCGGGCGACGCCGACGCCTTTTTCGCTTATCTCGCAAACCAAGCGGCCGAGCTGGTTCGGCGGCGCGGTGATGGGGCCCAGCGGCCCGTCGATGGAACTGTACCGCCGCCGGCTCCCGCAGCCGTACAAGCTCCGCTGGTATCCGGACATCACGCACATCGTTCGCTGCCAGTACCCGATCCCGTGGCTCGATCCGGCCTGGGGCGTGACGCATCGGTCGCGAGCCGGTCAGTCCGCGGCCCGTCGACTTCGCCGCCATTTACCACAACGACTACCGGTTCACCGACGGATTTATTTCTTATTCCGACGGCATTCACGACGACTTCAACAAGAACCTGTGGACGCAGCTTGCCTGGGAGCCGGACCGCCCGGTGCGGGAAATCGCTGCCGAATATGCGCGGTTCTTTTTCCGCCCGGACGTCGCCCAAGCGGGGGCCGACGCGATCCTCGCTCTGGAAACCGAATTTGCGGGGGAGCATCGCGGTGAACGGCTCGATCGACGGCACGCTCTGGCAATGGCAAGAAATCGAGCAGAAACTGCGCGGGCACGCCGACCAACTGGCGGTTCGACATGCACTTGTTCCGCGCGTACTACGACGCCTACACGCGGCATCGCCAGCTCTACGAGACCGAACTGGAAAAGCTCGCCCTGAAAAAGTTGGGCGAGGCCGAGCACATCGGCGTCCCCGACGGCCTTGAGCGAGGCCCGCGACCTCCTCGAACAAACGACAACCCGAGCACCCGAAACCGGACTGGCTGAAACGGACGCAAGCCCTGGCCGACCTGCTCTTCCGAAAGATCGGCTACCAGACGAGCGTGCCGAAATACCACGGCAGCGGCTTCGAGCGGGGCTGCATGATGGATTTCGTGAACTATCCCCTCAACGACCGCTGGTGGCTCGAAGACCAGTTCGACCAGATCGCCAAAATGACCGACCGATCGGCCCAATTGAAGCAGATCGACGTCCTCCGCAACTGGGAAAATCCCGGTGAAGGGGGTTATTACGATGTCCTCGGCGACGTGGGCCGCTCGCCCGCACATGATCAAGGTGTTCAACGCGGGCGACGCCATGCGCACCTTTCGCGAGTTGCCCATGCCGACGCAACGCTGGATGGGCGAGAAGCGGCGCGGCGTGCCGCTTCGCCTGGCACAAGTATCTCGACCGGATTCCGAGCGGCCTGACCTATACGGCCCTCGATCCGCAGGCGACCTACACGGTGAAGCTTTTCTCGCAGCGTCCGACCGTCGCTCTTGGTCGACGGCAATGCCGGCCCCCCTGATCCGCACGGGGGAGACCTACGACCAGGTGACCGAACAGGAGTTCTCAGTCCCGCCCGAAACTCTGCAAGGACGGCCGCATCGTCGCTGAACTGGGTGATGCCGGACGAGCGGCAATTGAATTGGCGCCAGCAGCATTACGTCACCGACATCTGGGTGATTCGCCACGGCGCGAAAAGGCGAAGTAAACGGGCGTGCAATCGATTCAGATCCTGAATTGGCAGCTCGAAGTCGACTCCGAGGCGACACGGCGCGGCAAAGACGGCCAAACGCCAAGAATTGTGGTTTGGAACGGGAATAACTGATTTCAGCATCGGGCCTTTCAGTATCATGATGTTGAGCATGTGGGCTAAGGGAAGGAGCTCCGCAAGACCGCACGATGTCAATTGCCGAATCCAGCGAGCCGCGACGGCGGTAGTTCCCACCCCGTATTGGCGGAACGGCGATGAACGAAGGCCGACCGTTCGACGCGTCAGGCACCGACCGCGGCACGCGCGATCCGTTGCAGCGGTTCAGCCGCGATTGCGACGACGGTTTTGAGCCGGATCTGGCCACCTTCGTCTGCTCGTTGCGAGATCCCGTTGACGAGCGGGTCTTGGTGGATCTCATCAAGCTGGATCTCGCTCGTCGTTGGCAATCCGGCCGGGGACGCCTGATTGAGGAATATTTTCCGGGTCTGGTCCCGCCTGGCCGAATCGATAGCGCCTTTTCGCGCGAGTTGCTGATCGCGGAGTACCTCGCGCGCAGCACCTACCACACGACCCCCTCCCGCGGGGAATTGGCCGATCGATTTCCGAAAATCGTTGACGCCCTCGATCTCGACGAGCTGAGCCGACAGGCGCACGCCGCGAGTCTTCGCGAGAGTTACGAGGGGACGGGGTGCTTCTTCGTGGTGCGCAAAGCTGGGCGCCGGGGGCATGGGAGAAGTTTACGCGGCATTGGACCGCGAGCGGCAGGGGATTGTTGCGCTCAAGACCTTGCCGACCGTCAGTCCCGAACGGCTCTACCGGTTTAAGCGCGAGTTTCGCGTTTTGGCCGAAACGGTCCACCCGAACCTGGTTCCGCTCTACGAGTTGATCGCGTGCGGCGACAAATGGTTCTTCACCATGGAGCTCATTGACGGGGTGGATTTGCTGTTCTATCTCCGCCGCGCCTCGATCCGGGCCGACGCGACAACATGCGCGTTCAGCGGCGACCCGGACGATACGGGTACGGAGGCGGTCGGCCCGGATCGTACGCTGCCGGCCGGTCCCGTCAACGTCGCTCGATTGAACAACGTGTTTCGCCAACTGGTCGAAGGCGCTGATGGTGCTGCACCGGGCCGGGACGCTGCATCGAGACATCAAGCCGTCGAATGTCCTGGTGCGTGCGGACGGCCGCGTGGTGGTCCTCGATTTTGGAGTGATTGCCGAAATCGGCGAAGAGTCGCCAGGCCAGGAGACCGGTCCGTCGCTCGAAGGGCCGGCTCGCGTCTTTGCCAATTCTCCCTGGGGCACCGATTGGTCGATCGTCGGCACCCCCGGTTACATGTCTCCCGAACAGGCGGTCGGCAAGCCGTTGACTCCCGCGACCGATTGGTACTCCGTGGGAGTGGTGTTGTACCTGGTTCTCACGGGCCGGCGGCCGTTCGGCGGTCCGACGGAGCAAGTCCTGTTTAAGAAACAAGTCAGCGACCCGCCGCGGCCAGAAACCCTCCAGAATCAGGTGCCACCGCACCTGAGCGAATTGTGCGAGCGTTTGCTCGAGCGCGACCCTGCCCGGCGACCCGGGGGTGCGGAAATCCTTGCGCGGTTGGAAGAGGGCGTGTCGTCGGTGGATGAATTGCGAGGAGCGGACACGGCGAGGGACGCTCCGTTCGTCGGCCGCGAGCGCGACTTGCGTGAGTTGCAGAGGGCGTACGGCGAAATGCTGAAATGCTCGACGATCGTCGTCGACGTGTCAGGCCCCTCGGGCGTGGGGAAAACGCGGCTCGTGAGGCAGTTTTTGGCGGGAGTGGCCTGCGAGCCGAAGACCGTCGTCCTGCAGGGACGCTGCTACGAGCGAGAATCGGTTCCCTACAAGGCCCTCGACCTGCTGGTTGACTCGCTGAGCCGCTACCTGGCTTCGCTGCCGCGACACGAATCCGACGTCCTGATGCCGCACGACGTGGCGGCCCTGATCCGGCTGTTTCCCGTTTTGAGCCGCGTGAAGGCCGTGGCCCAGGCGCGGGGGCGGCCACTGGAGAGCTCCGACGCGCAGGACATGCGTCAGCAGGCGACACAGGCCCTGCGGGAAGTTCTGACGCGCATCGGCGACCGGTCTCCGTTGGTGCTTTGGATCGACGATCTGCAATGGGACGATGCCGACAGCGCCGCGGTGCTCTCGGCGATCATTCAACAGGCGGAGGACCTGCGGCTGTTGTTGCTGCTCAGTTTTCGCAGCGAGCAGACCGATCGCATGCAATGTCTCCGGGCGATCGATGGCGCGCTGGCCGGCAGGAAAGGACAAACGCACGGGTGCGTGCGGCATTCCATTTCCGTCGGCCCGCTTTCGGACGCGGAGTCGGAGGAGCTCGCCGGCCACCTGCTGCAAGACAACCTCGAGGCCCGGCACGACGTGGTCCACATGGTCGCCCGGCAGTCCCAAGGGACTCCGTACTTCGTCCAGGAACTCGCTCGCTACGTCTCCGGCGAAGCGTCTGCCGCACTCTCGTCCGACGCACTGCGAACCGTCGAGTTGGATCAGGTTCTCAAGACCCGCATCGGCCGATTGCCCGACAGCGAGCGGCGGTTATTGGAGACCATTTCGGTGGCGGGCCGGCCTGTGAAACTGGCGACGGCCTACAAGGCGGCCTCCCTGGTCCCCGCGGACCGGCAGGCCGTCGTGGACTTGTGTTCGGCGCATCTCTTGCGGACGGCGGGCCCCAAGCTCGGCGACGAGGCCGACGTCTTCCACGATCGCCTCCGCGTCAGCGTGCTCTCCTTGCTGTCGCAGGAACTCCTGTGCCAGCGTCACGCGCGGTTGGCGGCCGCCCTGGAGGAGGACCACGAGGACGCGGAAATGATTGCCACCCACTTTCACCGCGCCGGACAAGTGGACAAAGCGATCACCTATTATGCGCTGGCGGCGGATCGGGCCGCGGACGCGTTGGCGTTCAACCGGGCGGCCCGGCTGTACCAGGCGTCGATCGACTTGAATTCTCAAGTCGTGCGTCCCCTGCCGGATCTCGAGCGGAAGCTGGCCGATGCGCTGGCCAATGCCGGGCGGGGCCGGGAGGCGGCTGACGTGTATTTGGGGCTGGCGGCGGGCGCGGGGCCGGCGGAAGCACTCGAGCTGCGTCGCCGGGCCGCTTACCACTATTGCGCAAGCGGACACATTGCGCGGGGTCGTGATGAATTTGCCGCGATCCTCTTGAAGATTGGCATGCGGCTGCCCCAGTCGCCGCGCACGGCGATCGTGTCGTGCGTTTGGCGGCGGCTGGTGCTGCGTTGTCGCGGCCTTGGTTTTCGCGAGCGCCGCGAAGGCGATCTCGATGCCGGCGAGCTTGCCGCCATCGATATCACCTGGTCCGTGTCGATTGGCCTGACCATGATCGACACGATTCACGCCGCCGACTATCAGGCCCGCAACCTGCTGTTGGCGCTGCGCGCTGGAGAGCCGTACCGCATCGCGCGGGCGCTCGCCTGGCAGGCGTGTCACATCGCGACGGGCGGTTTTCGGCGCGCCGGCAATCGGAACGCCTGCTGGACGCGGCCGCATCGATCATGCCCCGAATCAACAACCCGCACGCGACCGGTTTGTTGGTCATCGCCCGCGGAATCACGGCCTTTTTCCAGGGCGAATGGACCAAGGGCCTCGCCCGATGCGACGAGGGGGAATCGATTCTCCGCGAGCATTGCACGGGCGTCGTTTGGGAGCGCGCGACCGCCCGTTCCTTTGCCCTGTGGAGCCTTTACTTCCTGGGTCGGACGGCCGAACTGATGGTCCGCCAGCCCGAACTGCTCCGCGAAGCGCGGCAGCGCGGCGATTTACTGGCGGAAGCCAGCCTGACGAATCTGACCGGCACGCTCATGTCACTGGCGAGGAACAGGCCGCTGGAAGCCCTCGACGATCTGGCCAGCGCGATGCGGCCCTGGGAGTGCCTGGGGTTTCGCACGCAGCATTTCACGGCCCTTGCCAGCTACGCTCAAATTGATCTATACGGCGGGGACTATCGCGCCGCGTTTGACCGTCTGGAGTCGCAGTGGCGAAATCTCAAACGATCGATGCTGATGCACATCGAAGCGATTCGCATTTTCATGCTGCACCTCCGGGCTAGTTGCGCGGTTGCGGCCGCAGAGGCCGGGGCGGACGGCGGCCAATACGTGCGAATTGCACGACGTTGTGCGAACCGGCTTTCCGCCGAGAAAGCCCCGTGGGGCGTGGCGCTGGGCCAACTGATCGGCGCGGCTTTCGCCGATTTACGGGGCGATCGGAATCAAGCCCTTTCGCTGATTAGTATTGCCGTCTCGCATTTGGAGGAGGCGCAGATGGGACTTTACACCGCGGCAGCACGGCATCGACAGGGAGAACTGCTCGGGGGCGCCGCGGGCCGCGCGCTGGTCGCCGAAGCCAAGGCGTGGATGGACCAACAGAAGATTCGCGATTGCAACGCCATGGTGCGCCTCTACGCGGGGGGATTTCGATTGTAGAGCCAGGTGCCGGCCGGTCTCTTCCGAGCGCCGCCGGCCCGGCGAGGAGAGTGCTCGTGTCATCCATCAACGCAAAACCGAAAGTTGTGATCCTCGGGGGAGGCATCGCATCGCTTGCATCGGCGTTCGAACTCACCGACCGGTCCGACTGGCGGGACCGCTTCGAGAGCATTTCCGTGTATCAACTGGGGTGGCGACTGGGAGGAAAAGGGGCCAGCGGACGCAATCGAGAGCACGGCGGACGGATCGAGGAGCACGGGCTGCACGTCTGGCCCGGTTTCTACGACAACGCCTTTCAAATGATGCGGCGCTGCTACGACGAACTCGCCCGGCCGGCCACCGCTCCCCTGGCGCGGTGGGATGACGCGTTCAAGCCGCAGAACTTCATCGTCGTGGAAGAACAGGTCGCGGGCCAGTGGAAGCCCTGGGGCTTTCAGGCCCCGTCGAACGCGCTGCTTCCGGGTGATGCGACGGGATTGCCCTCCACAGGGGATTACGTTTCCGGCGGCGCTCGATTTGATGGTCAATTGGTTTCACCAGGCGGTCGCTGAACTTGGTCTTCCCTCCATTTCGACACCCGGCGGTTGGCCTTTCGATGCGGGACTGCTTGCACTGGAACGTGCGTCCGCGGCCGTGCGGTTCGACAATTGGAGCCAGTCCCTTCGAGAGGCTCGTCTGGGGCGCTGGTTTTCCCGGACGCTCGGCGGAGCGGCGGAGGGGGGCGACAAGGTGATGATGGATGTCGCCCGCGAGATCGCGAGGCGGCCTGTTCAAAGGACCGAACCCCGTCCCCGCCAAGACCAGGAATTGATGCTGTGGCTCGCCGGGCGCGCGAATGGACTGGCTCGCTTCGCAATTGCCCGAGCTTGCTGCGCTCGGTGACCGGCTGCGTCATTTGTGGATCCAGCTCGACTTCGCCTACACGATGCTGCGGGGTGCGATTGCCGACGGCGTCCTCGAGAACGGATTCGATGGGATCGACGGCGAGACCTTTGTTTCCTGGCTCCGCCGGCATGGCGCCTCGCAGTTGACGCTCGATTCCGCCCTCTTGCGGGGCCTGCACGATTTCGTGTTCGCGCAGGAAAACGGCGATCCGAGCCGGCCGAATCTTGCGGCGGGCGTTGCCTTGCGCCTCATTCTGCGCATGACGTTTACCTACAAAGGGGCCGTCATGTGGAAAATGCAGGCCGGCATGGGGGACGTCGTTTTCGCTCCCTTGTACCAGGTGCTTCAGGCTCGCGGCGTCCAATTCGAATTCTTTCACCGGGTCAACGCACTCACGCTCGCGGAGGACGGACAATCGATCGCCCAGATCAGGCTCGGCCGGCAGGCGACGTTGAGGAATGGAACCTACGCCCCTCTGATTGAGGTCGGGGGGCTTCCTTGCTGGCCAAACCAGCCCCGCTATGACCAACTGATCGAAGGCGACCAGCTTCAGACGAGGCACGTCAACCTCGAATCAATCTGGACGGATTGGCCCGACGTGAACGAAGTCACGCTCGCGTCGGGCCGCGAATTCGACATCGTGGTCCTCGGAATTTCGCTGGCGGCTCTCCGCGACACGTGCTCCGAGCTGTTGCGGGCCAATCCCTCGTGGAGAGACATGCTTGACCGCGTGGCGACCGTTCAGACTCAAGCGGCCCAGTTGTGGTTCACGCCGACGCTTTCTCAAACGGGATGGCCGCTGCCGAGCCCCATCCTCACCGGCTATTCCGGTCCGCTCGAGACCTGGGCCGACATGAGCCAGACGCTGGCGCACGAAGACTGGCCGAACGGCGGCCGGCCGGGAAGCGTGGCCTATTTTTGTGCCACGCTTCCGGATGCCGGTCCTTCGCCGCCACCCGGTCCCAGTCCGTTTCCGCAAGTGCAGGCGAAAGCCGTCCACGATGCCATGATTGCCGCGCCTGCGTTCGCAGGCTCGGCCTCTCTTCCCCGCGGCGTGCGAAGCCGGCAGCGGCGCGTTGCGGTGGGACCAACTGCACGACCCGTCCGGCGGCAGCGGCGTCGCGCGGTTCGAGGCCCAATACTGGCGAGCCAACGTCGAACCCACCGAGCGGTATGTGCAGTCGCTGGCCGGGACGACGCGCGACCGTTTGAGTCCCGACCAATCCGGCTTTCACAACTTGTCCCTTGCCGGTGACTGGACGCAAAATGGCCTCAACGTGGGCTGCATCGAAGCCGCCGTCATTTCCGGCCGCCGGGCCGCCCGCGCCCGATCGAACGACGTGCGGGCGATTGTCGGCGAATCGGATCTCGCGACGAACGCGATCGGGCGGCCCAGAAAAATTGTCGTTCTCGGCGGAAGCATGGCCGCCCTCGCGGCCGTCTTTGAATTGACCAGCCGCCCCTGCTGGAAGGAGGAATTCTCGGAAATCTCCGTTTATCAGCCAGGCTGGCGCCTGGGCGCCGAGGCGGCAACGGGTCGGGAAGGGGAAATCGGCGCACCCGCGAAAGAACGCGACCGGTGGCTGTGGCCCGGAATTGACGACAATGCATTCCGCCTCGTGCGGCAGTGCTACGAACAACTGGGCCGCGCACACGGTGAGGCTCCGGCGCCTGGCAGTCGGCATTTCGCCGGCACGACTTCAGCAGGGCGGACGAAGCTCTTTTCGCAGAGCCGGCTCCCGTGAAATCCCCGACGCCACACGACAATGTACCCGGCGCGGCGGGCGCCGAACGTCGCCGTGGGATGACGTCGCGCAAAGCCTCAAGCTTGTGCAAGCTTGGTACAACGAGCTGAGCACAGAGGCGGCGCGCGGCCCGCGGGAAGCAGCCGAACAACTTCAAACCTCGGCCGGCGAGTGGGTGCGGTATGCCGCCGCGTACACCTCCCATCTGGACGGGGCGATCCGCAAGACAGGCGCGAGTGCAGCCCTGGTGCAGACGGCGTCGGACATTCTTGACCAGACTCGTCGAAGCCTGACGGCGTACGTGAAGTCGCTCTCGGCAGCGGATGACCGGGTCCGCCAACTCTGGATCCGACTCGACTTCACGCTCACCGCTGTTCGCGGCGCGCTTCGCGATCAGGTGCCCTTTGAAGGCTTCGACGTTCTGGATGACATTGATTTCCGAACGTGGCTCGAGCGGCACGGGGCCTCTCCCATCACTTTCCGATCGGACTTTCTGAGGCGGGTCTACGATCTCGCGCTCAGCCCCTTCCAGGGCGACCCGAAAGAGCAATACCTGGCCGCGGGCGTCGCTTTGCGATTGGTGTGCCGCCTTGCGCTGGCCGACCCGGCGCCGCGCGCGTTGGAAAATGGAGGTGGGAAGCGAAGACGCCATTTTTGCTCCGCTCTACGAGATCCTTCGTCAGCGAGGCGTCCGGTTCCACTTCTTCCACTCGGTGCGGGAGGTGCGGCTCAACCGGGACGGGACGCGCGTCGCCGAGATTCGACTCGAACGGCAAGCGACCTGCCGGCGCGAATACGAACCGTTAATCACCGTGAATGGCCTGGGACGGTGGCCCGACGCTCCGCGTTACGAGTTTCTCACGGAAGGCGATGCGTTGCAGAAGCGGCTCATCAATCTGGAATCCGCACGGCCGGCCGGGGAGCCCGTCGAAATCCGGCGACTGCGCGCCAGGCGGGATTTCGATGTGGTCGTGCTTGGCATCCCCCTGGCTGCAATCCGGCACAGTTGTGCCGGCCTGATCGCTGCCGACCCGCGATGGAGGGTGATCGCCCGGAACGTAGAACCCGTTCCTGGCAGCACACGTGGTCGTCTTTCGTCGGGCCGCGCCTGGTTTGGCAACTTGTTTGTGTGCGGGGACTGGACGCGCACCCGCCTCAACGTGTCCGGCGCCGAAAGCTCCGTCCTGTCGGGATTGCAGGCCGCCGCCGCCCTCCGCGGCCGACCGATTCCACGCGAGCTCCGGCGCGACTGGTAAGTTCACCTCACGGGCAGGGCCAGGGCAGGGGGGGAAGGGGCGGGACGAGCGGCGGGCTGCCGATTTCGCAGAGATACTTGTCCATCATTCGGCAGCCGACCAAAACGGCCGGTTCGTCGGGGGGCCAGATCTCGCAGCGCGGCTGGGCGGACCCTTCGTTGTCGAGGATTGCGTTCACCGCGCGACGGGCCGCCTCGTTGGCGCTCTCCATCGTCGCCAGGTCGGTGTACGTCCTGACATAGTCGGAAGCCAGATAGAAATTATCGATGGCCGTCGCCGCATTGGGCCGCTTGGTCCAACTGTCCTTGGTGTTGATGAACAACTGCTCGTTGTCCGTCCATTTCGGATTTCCGGCCGGATTGTAGACGAGGCAGGGCGAAAGGAAGCAGTCGACGCGGTTGTGGTCGTCCAGCACAACGGACCCCGCGGAATTCAGATGGTCCTTGAGTTGCTGCCAAACGATCGCCTTCACCTCGTCCTCGCTGCACTCTTTGGCGGACGGTCCGTTCCCCACCAACGGCTTCTCCCAGTCGGAGATGATGACCGACAAAACGCCGCGCACGTTGCCTGCGCCATAGTGCGACAGGTCAATCGTCTTCCAGAACTGAGCTTGCGAGATGGACGTCAACGCCCATGGCGAGTCGAGATAGTTGGAGTGCCCGTTGACCAGGGGAACGTCCGTATTGAGGTAGTAAATGATTCCCGTCATCCAGGACGTGCGCAGTTCGAGAATGGATCTCAGGGACGGGTCGGCCGCGAGGATCTCCGGCGTCAGATGGGCCTGCATCACTTCGACGGGAAGAGCCGCAACGTAATAGTCGGCCGTCACCTGTTGCACGATTCCATTCCTCTGGACGCGGATTCCGCTGATGCGGCCGCCTGAGCAGTCGATGCTTTGCACCGACGCATTGAAATGGAAGTCCACGCCGTCGCGTTGGAGTTGAGCCAGCCAGGGTTCAAGCCAGGCGTCGCTCGTCGGCAGGTCCAAGACGCGGTCAAGCGGCCTGTACTCCGTAAAAACCATGAGGAACCGCAACAAAATACAAGCGCCGGTGCGCGCGCTTAAGTCCTTGGCGTTGAGCGCGACGAGTGAACGGCTCAATCCCTTGGCCAGGTACCGTCGAAACGCGTCGGACTTGGTCGCGGCGCCGAGGAAGTCGAACCAGCTCTCTTTTTCGTAGTCGTTGAACCGCCGCAAATCGCTACTGACCAGCATGATCACCAGGCAACGAACAAAATCGGCGACCTCGGACTTGGGAATGCCCATGTCGCAGTAAAACAGCGTAAAGTCGTGAAAGGCTTGGATCAGGTCCTGAAACGAGGTGGGAAACTGCGTCGGCGCGATGATGGCCGCTGCGCCCCCCGTCCGAGCCAACTGCGTGCCGGTGGTTTGTTCGAGATGATCGCAAGCCCTCACCAGGCCGACCTGGATCTCCTGCATCGTCGCCGGCAGGTGCTTGTAGAAGCCGGGGAAGAAATGAAACCCGTGCTCCGCGGGCAAATCGGGGCGGCCGCCCGTGCCGCTCCCCGGTTTCCCCAGGCTTCGGGCTTTTCCGCCGACCACGCCGCTCGCTTCGTACACGCTGACGTTAAAACGTCGCTTGATGAGCTCGTGCGCGGCGGACATCCCGGCCACGCCGCCCCCCAAGATGGCGACCCGCTTTTGCATAAACGGTCTCTTGTGGCGGCCGGCGATCGGACGGACCGGCCGAAATCAGACTTGGCCGAATTCAGACTTGGCCGAATTCAGACTTGGCCGACATCAGACTTGCGAGACAGGTTTCGACCGGCGTGCGGATGCGTCTTTGGCTGATCACTCGCGCGCGTGCTCAACCGGCGTTCCGGCGAGTCGCTCCGTCATGGCTTCGGCCGTTTCCGCCCGTTTCAATCTCCATCCGCAAGCTGTCGTCGCCAATCGCGGGGCCAGTCGCGGGATTGACGGCGCCGTTAATGAGATGGTGAAAGCGGCAGGAACGCATCCGCGTCACGTCCGAACATGCCAAAAGCACTTCCGTCTTATCCTTCTCGTTCACCACCGACCACAACGGTTGTGCCACGTGTCGAATCGACGGAAAGGCCGCCCGGAGAATTGTGTCCCATCGGTCGGCGTTCCGAGCACTGTCGTCGGAGCGGATCTCGCCGCGACAATTGGGCGCGCGCAGGCGCACCGAAAGCTTTCTTCCAGATTGAGCGTCCCGTAATCGTCGGTCAGCTCATCGCCCGGCCGAAGGTCGCGGACCGCGACTTCGAAGTCGTAGCCGGCGCTCAAGCAGCTCGCCTCGCACGAATGGTTCATGAAGCGGGCATGGTCCCAGCAGAGGATGGTCGCTCCATGCCGGTCCGTGTAGCCGTACTTTGCGAGGATCTGCTTGTAAGGCTCGGCCATGCGGAGGATTTGATCGGTCGAGAACGCCTGGTCGAGGTTGTCGCGGACCCAGGTAATCGTTCCGCGGGGAATGGGCCGCGTGGCAAAGACTCCGTATCCAATGACGTCATTCACGTAACGCAGGTCCGTGTCTGGATGGATCATTGAAGTGCGGTTTGCAATCCTGATGCTTGTTTTTTTTCGCCCTTCACAGGGAAGCGGCAACCCTGATGGCGCAGGCATTAGAAAGAGGGACCGTCAACACCACATCACACCGACCACGAATCGTTTTTTCAAGTGCGCGGGATTATGGGCCATCGACAGGCCGCCTGTCAATCGAATCCCTCGGGCGAATCCCTCGGGACAGGCGGAAAATGGGGCCTTTCACTCGAATTCTAGACGAAACGCGCGGGCATTGGCGTCAGGCGTTCGTGGGGAAAAAGGGCCGGATTGCTTCGGGGGGTCGTTGCGGTTACTTTTATAGCAGTCTCGGTCGAAGGACGTGCGACGTGAGCTTTCTTAGCAGCCTTTTCTTGTGGGCTCTGCCGCTGGCTGCGGTCCCGGTGGTGATCCACCTGCTCCATCGTCGGCGACGGCAAGTCGTCCGCTGGGGGGCCATGCAACTGCTGCTGGAGAGCGTGCCGCACAAACGGCGGATTTGGCACATCAACGACTTGTTGTTGATGCTGCTGCGGGTGCTGGCCGTCGCCGCCGTCGTCCTGGCGTTCGCGCGTCCGCAAGCTCCGCTCCGGCCTGCTGTCGGGCAAGACGCCGGGCCGCGACGTCATTTTCGTCATCGATGCCTCGCTGTCCACCGGCCGTCTGCAGGCGGGCGTCCCCGTTTTCGACCAGATCCGTCGGACGGCCCGCGAAGCGCTCGATCGTCTTGACGTCTCGGACCATGTCCGTCTGCTGCTCGCGGCTTCGGTTCCGCAGTGGCTCGACGGCAAGTCGACCGGGAAGCCGGCGACGAAACAGGAGCTCGCCGAGCGCCTTTCCGGTCTCAAGCCGACTTTGGCCGCCGCCGACATGCCAGCGTGCGTGCAGTCGGCCCTGTTGTCCGAAGCGCCGGCCGACGCGACCAGTCGCCTGATCGTGATTGTGACCGATGGAGCGGCCCACGGCTGGAAGCGCCGAAGCGGGGCCCCAGTGGCAGGCCATTCGCGAGATCGCGTCGCACGCTTCGGTCCCGACGGCCGTCAACGTCGTCATCGCCGGCAACGCGAAGTCGCCCTTCGCCAACCTGTCGATCGAAAAGCTCAGCATGGGCCGCACGCGGCTTGGCGGTCGGCGAGCCGTTCGCCGTGACGGCCCGCGTGCGGAACACGGGCGACGTGCCGCGCGAGGCGACCGTTCTCAAGTGGGATCTCGACGGCCAGCCGTCCGGCGAATCGCAGGTCGCGGCGCTGGAACCGGGTCAGTCGAGCGATGTCGTGTTCGAGACGGCCTGCGACGAGCCGGGCGTGTTTTCGGTTTCCGGCCGGCTCGTCCGGGAGGACGATTTGCCCGGCGACAATGCGGCTTCCCTCGTCGTCGAGTCGCTCGACCGCCTGCCGATCCTGGTCTGCCGCAACGAGGCCGAGTTGGAACGGCCCCCGTCGCAGCCCGATTTTCTCAAAGCGGCCCTCGGCCGCGGCCCCGAAGGCTCCCACGGCGATTACTCGTCCTCGGTCTTCGACCCGACGTTCGTCGGGATCGACGCGCTGGCGACCAGCGACTTCTCGCAGTATCGCTGCATTGTGCTGGAGGACGTCTTGCCGAAATCGGCCGACGTCGTCGATCGGCTCTTCGATTTCACCGCGCGGGGCGGCGGACTGTGGCTGATTCTCGGCGAGAATGTGACGGCCGAACAATTCAATGCGGTCGTGTTCCGCGATGGCAGCGGGCTGGTCCCGCTGGCCTTGGGGCAGCGCGTCAAGGCGGGCGACGACCACAATCAGTTTCTTTACGGTCCACCCGCCGGAGGGAACGCATCCGGCAACGGTCCTCCTGGGCGACACCGAGCGCCTCGATATTGACGACGTCCGGATCAGCCAATACTGGCAGCTTTCGATTCCGGACAGCGGCCGACGACGTTTCCGTCCTGCTGGAAACGGGCGACGGACTCCCGCTTGCCGTCGAACACTTCGCGGGGGAGGGGCGGATCATTGTCCAAGGCATCCCCAACGGGACCGCGTGGAGCAATCTGCCGATTTGCCAGGTCTTCGTGCCGCTCGTCCACGAGTGGATGTGGTATCTCACGCAGCCCACGGCAATCAGCCACAATCTCGATCCCGGCGAGCCGATCGTCTTTTCGTCCCCGGACAGCGGGCGGCAACAAACAGGCCCACGTTCAAACTCCGCTGGAGGAAAAGGTATCCTTCGCCTTGGACCGAAAGGGCGGAAGCGAATCGCGGTTCCGCGAGACGGTCTTTCCGGGGAACTATCTCGTGACGGTCACGGCGCGGACGGACCGGGCCAGCGGATTCCCGTTTGCCGTGCGTCGCGATCCGGACGAATCGCGGCTCGCGCCCCTCTCCGCGGAACAAATCGCCGGCCGTCTCGCAGTGGAGCGGCCTGCGGTTCCTGGCGGATGGACTGACTCTTCCTGAGAACGCCGACGAATCCGATTCGCTATCAACCGTTTTGGAGTTATCTGCTGGGCCTGTTGGCCGTCCTCTTTCTGCTGGAGCTTGTCTGCACGCACGTGCTGACGAAACGGCGGTTTGCATGCTGACGGGACACACCGAAACGCTCCAATCGCTCTCCTTCGACGGGCCTCTGGCCGCGTGGCAGGGAATCGTCTTGGGCTGCATTCTGGCCGCATTGTGCTTCTGGACGCTGTTTGGCGTCGGACGGGACGCGCGTCGCAAGCTGGGTTCCGTTTTATTCGCGTTGCGCGTCGTGGCCATCGTCGTCCTCGTCTGGCTGTTGCTCGGCCCCGTGCGGGCGACGACTTTCCGCCATTTCACGCCCAAATCGCTGGCTGTCGTCACCGACGTGAGCCGCAGCATGAACGTGGTCGATCCGCCCGACAAACAGGCCGACCTTCGCTGGCAGAGCGACGGGACGACCGGCTCTCCACCTTCGCTGCTTTCCATCTGCGATCGGGCCGTGAGTGCGACGGCGTTGGCTCGCGACCAATTGGGATGGCTTTTGCGAAACGCCGACCCGACATCGCCAAACCCCGCGAGTCGCGCTCCGCTTTGGAAACAGCGGGCCGGGCCGCCACGGCGGCGGTCCACCTCGCCGAGACGCTTTCGGTCGATTGCTCGAGGAGGGGCAGGCGACGCTGGGCCCCGAGCTTGTTTCCCGCGGCAAGGAGGTCGCCTCGGTCCTGGTCGCCTCCGGCGTCGATCAAATCGGCTCGCTCGTGCCGCGGGATGCGTCCCGCCCGCTCGCGCTCGATCGAGACGCGCTCGACCGCTTGAAAAGTGGCATCGTCAACTTGTGCAGAGCGTCCGTGCGACTCGGTCAGCTCGCGGACCGGGTTGCGAATCGCCTCGCGGAAAGCAACGGGGGATTGTCGCCTGCCGCCCAGCGTGGAACGAAATCCTTTCGCGTCGTGAAAAAGTCGACCGTCTCCTCAAGGCGGGCAAAACGAGCTGGTTCTCCAGCCGCAACGGGACGCGGCCGCATTCGGCAGTACGCATTCGACCAGCAAACCGTCGCGCTGGCGACGAGCGCGACGCAGCCGAAAGGCCCCGCGCCCAAGTCTGAAAACAAGAGCGCAAGAAAAGAGCGACGGGGTCACGAACTTGTCGTCGCGCGCTGGGAACGATTAACCGCGATGCGGCCCAGGCCGGCATCAAGGCCGTCCTGCTTATTCACGGATGGCCGGCACAACGATCCGGCTGCCGAAGATCCCCGCGCCGTCGCCAAATCGCTGAGCGAAATCCCGGTCTACGTGGTGCCCGGTCGGAAGCAGCCGCACGCCGCGCGACCTGATTCTGCACCACGTCGATGCGCCGCGGGCCGTCGTCGAAGGAGACCAGTTGGTGGTCGAGGCCATTGTCACGGCCTGCGACTGCGCGGGTGAAAAGTGCGTCGTCGCGCTGTCCGAACACAACTCCGTCGTCGACCGCCAGGAAATCGAAATCAATTCGGCCCGCCGCGACTTCCGCGTTCGGCTGACCACGACGTCCAAGGGGGTGGGCCGGCACGACTACTCGCTGAAGGTGAGCCCGGTCAAGGGCGAAGCCGTGGCGACGAATAACTCGGCCGATTTCGGCGTCGACGTGATCGATGCCACGCTTCGCATTCTCGTGGCCGACGACGTCCCGCGGTGGGAGTTCCGCTACCTTGTCCGGCTCTTCGAACGGGACAAGCGGGTCCAATACGACCAGGTGCTGTTCCATCCCACGAGCAGCGGCCCGGGCGAAAACGGCTGCCCGCGCAGTTCCCGCACGACGTCGACGGCTGGTCTCGCTATCGCCTGGCCATCCTGGGCGACTTGAGTCCCGTCAGAGCTCGATCAGGAGAGCCAGAAGGCGCTCAAAGAATATCTCGTCGAACGCGGAGGCACCGTCATCCTCATTGCGGGGGACCAAGCGATGCCGCAGGCCTTTGTCGGAATGCCGCTGGCCGATTTCCTGCCGGTCACTGCCGGCGAAGCCGCAGGACCCCTCGCAGGGATATGATCTGGCCCTTTCCGCGGAAGGGCGGTTGAATCCGGCCATGCAGATTGCCGATCCGCCCGACTCGACCGAGGAAGTCTGGAAGGAGATGTCGCGACAATTGCCCGTTTATTCGCTGTCGCAATTCTGCGACTCCGAAACCGACCGCTCGCACGCTGATCAACGCGGTGGCTGCCGCAAGCCAACCCCGGCAAGGACGACAAGGCCTTTCTCTGCTGGCAAATGGTCGGGCGCGGGCGGATCGTCTACCTGGCCGCGCCGGCCGTCTATCAACTTCGCATGAAATACGGCGACCGCTATCACTACCGGTTCTGGGGACAACTGATCCGCTGGGCGGTCGCCCGCGACTTGTCGCAGGGTTCGAAGACCGTCAAGCTGGCGACCGACCGCTCGCGGGCCACGGTCGGCGAGAATATCCAGGTGATGGCCAATCTCAGCGACGCTCGGCGGTCGGCCCGTTTCCAGTGCCGAAGTGCGCGTCCAAGCCTCGACGGACGGTCACGCGGCCTCGCTCATCGAGTTGCGCCCGATCCCAAGATTCCCGGCCGCTACCTTGGCGAAATTTCCCCGCCGGAAGAAGGGTCTGCTTTCGCTCGAGGCCTTCGGGGGCCGACGTTGCTGCAGCTCTTGGCGAGCGAGGGCTTCGCCAAGCCCTTGACGACGACCGTCATCGTCGAGCCGAGACCTTCGGTCGAAATGGAAGATACGCGGTCAAATGTGCCGCTGCTCAAGCAGATTGCCGGCTTGACGGGGGGACAAATCGTCCCGCCGGCCGCGGTCGGGCAGCTTGTCGAGCTGACCGACCTGGCACCGACCGTCCATGAAGAAACAATCCGCCAACCGTTATGGAACCGTTGGGGTCTCCTGTGGCTGTTTTGCGGCGTTCTGACTGTTGAATGGGGCCTCCGCAAGGCGACGGGGCTCCCCTGAGTGGCGATCCACCGTTTTCCATAGGAGTTCGCGATGACCATCGTCAACACCACCGCGCCGAAGGCCGCTCTCCCGGCCGATCATCGCGTCGCGACTGGATGAAGTCCGTCGCCGCGACGCGTCGCTGCGACTCACCACCGGGTCTCCTCGATGCGCTGGCCCTGTTTCTGGCGGCACTCTTCGTGGCGCTCGTGGTCGATTGGGCAGCTCACGCTGTTCAGCACGTCGGCCCGGGCGGCCCTGACGTACGCTCGCGCTTGGCGCGGGCGGCGTCGGCCTGCTGGTGCTGGCGGTCGTCCCGCGGTTCAAACGTCGCACGCTTGGCCGAGTTGGCGGCCCAGGTCGATCGGTCGGTTCCGGAGCTCGAGGAACGCTGGGAAACGGTCACGCGGCTCAACGCCTCGTCCGAGCCCGAAACGATCACCGGCTCGCCCGTCCTGATCGACCGGGTCGTGGCCGAATCGATCGAACGGAACCGTCTCGTCGACCCCGAGAGCGTCGTTCCGCCCGGCAGGCTCCGCAAGCACAAGTGGTTCTTGGCGGCCGCCATCGGGGCGAATCTCGTGCTGTTTTTGATCGACCCCGCCCAAACCTGGGTCTTGCTGCGGCGTTTCTGCGTCCCCCACGGCGCCGGTCAGCCTGACGCAGGTCACGGCGGCCGGCGATCTTGCCGTCGCGCGGGGAGAGCCGGTCCGGCTGGAAGCAACGCTTGCCGGCCGTCCGCGAGAGAAGGCCGATCTCTTTCTGCGGAATTCCCAGGGCCAGGTCACAAGCGTCCCGCTGATTGCCAGCGACGCGGACGGCACGCAGTTCGCCCATGCGATCGATGCGGCCGACGAGCCGTTTTCGTACCGCTTCCGCGCCGGCGACGGCCAAACCGGCTGGCACGACGTCGCCATTTACGATCGTCCCCGCCTGACGAACGTCGAGCTCCGGCTGACGCCGCCCGACTACACGCACTTGCCCGCCGTCACGAAATCGGAGCTGCCGACCTCGCTCCGCGCCGTCGAAGGAAGCCAGCTCGAGATTGCTTTTTCCGTCGACCAGCCGCTCGACCGCTTCGATCTCCAATTGGGGGCCGATTCCTCCCAACGGCTTTCGCCCAAGGGAAGCGACCCGCATCGCTATGTGTTTCAAACCAAGCTGGAGAAAACGCTCCGCTTGACGCCGGTCTTTGTCAGTCAGCACGGTCTGTCGAACCTGCGGCCCCCGTCGTGCCAGGTGATCGTCTATCCGGACAGGCCGCCCGGACGTGGCGATCATTTCGCCCGAACGCGAGATTTCGTTGCGGCCCACCGATGAAGTCACGATCGAGTTTGCCGCTCGCGACGATTTCGGCGTCGTGCGGGCGGAGCTTGTGGCCTTCGTCGGCGATCAGCCCGATTTGCAAAACGCTCTCGTGCTGCCGCCCCAAACCGCAAACGAGACGAAAAACTCCAAGACGGTCTCCGCCCCGAAAGCCGTCACGGCAACAAAAGACAGGGCCGCGGGAACGAAAGGCCACGTCGCGGCAACAAAAGGCACGGCCGCGGAAACGAAAGACACGGCCGCGGAAACCGGCCGCGAGGAGAAGACGACCGACGGAAAGGCCCGCAGCGCGGCAAAGAGGCAAGCCAATCGCCGACTGCCGCAAACAGGCCAACGCCTCCGACCGATGGCAAGGACGACGGCAAAGCCAACGCGGCGAGTCGCCCGGCCGCCTCTCCCCAGACGCCCCCTTCCGAGACGACTTCGCAGACCCCCACTCCCCAGCCCGCTCCCCAGACAATCGTGATGCCGATTCCGCTGGCAGGCCAAACGGGCGAGAAGAACGTGCGCGCCAAAATCAAGCTCGATCTGCGACAGTTTCATCTCAAAGAGGGCCAGCAACTGCAATACATGGTGCGCGTCTACGACTCGCGGAGCGCCCGCTCGAACGGTCAGTCTTACGGCGACGCGTCGAAGTCGGGGGAATCGATGGCAAGCGGACAAGACTCCAAAGGGGAGAAAACAAACGCGACCCGCCCGCCCGAAACCGGCGCATCGCCGCAGGCGCCGCCGAAGAAATCGCCGTCCGACAGCCTGGCCGCAGACGGCCAAAGCCGATAAGTCCGCGCCGCGTTCGGGCAAGCCGACGGCGCAGGCGGCCGACCGCAAGCAGTCCGCGGCAAGCAAGCAGTCCGCGGCAAGCAAGCAGTCCGCGGCAAGCAAGCAGTCCCCCCGCGCCGCCAAACAGCCGGCGTCTGAATCCTCGCCGTCCCCGTCGCAGCGAGCTTCGGCCAAAAAGGAGACCGCCCCTGCCGAGGAGCAGCGTGGCCAGATGACCGGCGCCCGCGCCGCCAGACGCCGCGACTCGCCGGCAGCTCGATGTCGATTCGCAATCGACCGCCAGCTCGACGATGAAAATTCACATCGACAAGTGGGCCGGCTCCTTCGAGGGGCAACAGCGCCGGAAATTGGAGCTTTTAATCGACCCGGTCCTCAAAGAGCTCGACGCGGCCCTGGCCAAGGCGATCGACGAGCTGCGACCCGTTGCCGACGCCCTCGCGGACGGAAAGAAGTCCGGCGAGCGACTTCAAAAAACCGCTGCGTGCGGCCGACACGCAAATTGCGCGCGGCCAATCGCTGGTGGCCGACCTTGTGCAGAAATCGGACGGCACGCCTTACGCCTTCATCGGCCTGCAGCTTGTCGACATCACCGAGCTGCACATTTCGCCTGCGCGTCTCGACGTGAAGGCGGCCAAGGCCCCGACGCCCGACCGGAAAGAGCGCGTGCAGCAGGCCGCGGTTCACTTGACCCGCGCGCGGGAGATGTTGGCCGACCTCACGCGCAAATACGAAAGCGTCAAGCGCGACCTGCAGCTGGCCGAAGACATGCAGCGGATTAAAACGATGTACCAGGTCTTCATCGAGAACTCGATGGCTGTTTCTGGCGTCGAACCGGCCGACCCTGAACCCCAAAGACCGCAAGATGGCCCAGCTCGAGCTCGACGAAGAGTTCCTCAAGCAATACCGCGAGCTGCAACAGGAATGGGAGAAAACACTGGCCGAGCTGGCCAAGGTGCTCTCCAAGGACCCGCGGCTCTTGTCGCGGTACATGAATCTTTCGCGCCGCCGTGTCGATTCCCTGCGCGACCAGTTGACCCTTTTGAACCTCCGCCAGCAGGAGCTGCTGGTTCCCGTTCAGCAGTTGCGGCGAGCGGCCCGAAGCGGTTGCCGGCCAAAAGCCAGGCGAACGGACCAGACAGTTGCCGGCCCACGGCAAGGAGCAAACGGCGGCCGGCGCGGAAACGGTCCGCAGGCTACGCTCTCCCGCGATCTTGCCGAGATTGCCGCGGGGACCATCACCGTTCAGGAAGACCTCGGCACGTGGCTGCCGCAGAAAACGAAGGCCGACGACCATTGGCTGCCGCTGCGGGAGCAAGCGGCAAAGATCTCGACGCTTGGCGACGTCGGCCGCGACGGCCGCCGGCAATCCGAAACGCCGAAAAGGCCGCGACGGCCGCCCGGCAAGTCGACGCGCTGGCCCTCAATTGAAATCCTTGGAAGCCGCGCTGGCGAAACTGGCCAACACTGACGATCCGCAACTGGCGGTCCCCGTCAATCGGCGGCTCGCGCGCGTCCGCAAGCTCCAGCAGTTGACGGCCGCCTGGACCGCAAAAGAACGCCCACGTGGCGGCACGCCGTTTCCACCGGGCGCTCGAAATGGACCAGCACCGACTGTCGGAAGATACGCTGGAGCTCACCGGCAAGCTGGAAACCGCCGCGCCCAATTGGCCGGCATGCCGGACGAGTCCTCACCTTGGCTCGACGAAGTGAAAGACGCCATGCGCTACGATGTGCTCGTCGAGCAAATGTCGGCCGAGCTGGGTCTTCGCGACGGCAGACCTGGCGGCGGCGAAGTCTCATCAGAAAAAGGCAATCGAAGGTTTTGCCCGGGCCGAAGAGCGGTTCAATAAGCTGATCGACCGCGTCATCGCGGAGCAAGACAAAGTGCCGCCGCAGGTTCCCGATCTCGATAACATGCAGCTTCCCACGCTGGAAGAACTCCTGGCCCGCCTCGAAAGCGAGACCGATCTCGCGGAGCTGCTCGGAATTCCCGATCGCCCGAACGAACCTCCAGCCGCTGCGGGACTGGCTCCCGCACGATGGAGACAGGGTCGGACAGGGGAATGATGGCCGGCGCCCGCGGGGCGGGCCCGACTCATCGAACAGGCGCGGCGGGACGCCCTCCGTCGCCGTGCGCAAGGCCGGCAAGTCGGAGACCCGGGCGCGGCCGATGGCCACCGCGGCTCGCTGGAATACGCTGGGTTCTCGGCTGGAGGATGCCGTGCGCCAAGGACGGGGAAACACGCCCCCGCGGCAATATCGCCGGGCCATTGAACGCTACTTCGAGCTGATTTCCGGCGCGAAAAACGCGACGGAGAACGCCGCTCGCCGCGGTCCCCGCGAAAGAGAATGGGAAAGAGAACGCCGGCACTCCCGGCGGCAATCCGAACAACAACCCCTAATTCGTCGCAAACTTTCGGGTTCAGGAGATCCACGTATGTCGCGGGATTCAGGACCAAAATGGTGCCACGCGAACGACTGTCGCAGAACGAGCGCACGTTGGCCTGGTCCTCTTGGCGGCTGGCCCTTGCCCTCGTCGCGTCGCCCTCTCCTGTGCCAACGACAAGGCGGGTGATGCGTCGACCGATCCGTCCGTTGCCGATGCCGAGATGCGATCGCGCGTCGACGCCTTGCTGACGGCCGCCTGGAAAGACGCCTCGGTCAAGCCGGCTCCCCGCGCGACCGATGCGGAGTTCCTGCGGCGCGCCTACCTCGACTTGACCGGCCGGATTCCGCGGGTGAGTGAAGCCCGGTCGTTCCTCGACGATCCTTCACCCGACAAGCGAGCACGATTAATCGACGCGCTTCTTGGCAAGCCCCGGCTACCCCAGTCACCTGGCCGACGTCTGGCGGCAGATCCTGCTGACCAACACGCCGGCGGCCGACGATGCGGGCGACCAGCGACGGGTTCGAGAACTGGCTGCGCAACGCCTTCGCCGAGAACCGCTCCTATGCCGAAATGGCTCGCGAGCTGATTCTCGGCCACCGGCCAGGCCGAGCGATTCGGGGCCGGCCCTCTTCTACACGGCCCTCGAATTGAAGCCCGAAAAACTCGCGGCCAGCACGTCCCGGGCCTTCCTGGGAATTCAGATCCAATGTGCCGAGTGTCACAATCATCCCTTCGACAAGTGGACCAAGCGCGATTTTTGGGGATACGCCGCCTTCTTTGCACGCGTTTCGCAAGAGGGGCGGCCGGGCGATGATGGCGACCTCTCGTCGTCCGCGACCGGGAATACGGGCGAAGTGATGCTTCCCAACAGCCGCGAAGTCGTCCCCGCCCGGTTCTCTTGGGGAACGTCGCCAACGACACGAGCGGCCGCACGCGGCGGATGCTCTTGGCCGAATGGATGACGTCCCCCTCCAATCGGTATTTCGCGCGGGCCGCGGTCAATCGCGTCTGGTCGCAGCTCTTCGGCCGGGGCATCGTCGACCCGCCCGACGACCTGCGCGACGATCAGCCCGCCCGGGTGCCGGAGCTTGCTGAGACGAGCTGTCGGCCTATTTCGTCCGCACGAATTATGACGTGCGCAGGCTATTTCGCGTGCTGGCCACGACCGAGGCGTACCAACTGGCCAGCGAAGAGGCATCCGGCCAGCGTCCGCCCGACCTGTTCGCGGCCATGCCGCTCAAGGTCCTGACGGCGGAGCAACTTTACACGTGCGTCTCGGTCGCCACGTGGCGACCGTACGACAAGATCCTGGCGAGCGTGCCATCCAGCGGCGCTCGCCGGGCGATGACCAATCGCGCCGCGTTCGTCAATTCGTTTCGGGCCCCGAGCACCGGACCGACCGAGTATCTCGCCGGAATCCCGCAAGCCCTCAAGCTGCTCAACGGGCGGCTCGTGGACGACGCGACGGACCTCGAGCGCAGCGACATTCTGGCCGCGCTCGACGCGCCCTTCCTGACGGACCGGGACCGGGTCGAGACGCTGTTTTTGGCCACGCTCTCGCGGCCGCCGTCGCCCGAAATCGGCCAGAAGTTCGAGGCGTATGTGGCCGCCCATCCGGAGGCCGAGGCGAAGCGCGCGCGCGTTGGGCAATATCTTGTGGGCCTTGTTGAACAGTGCGGAATTTGCAGTGAACCACTAACGCAGTTTAACGTAGGGCGAGCTGCCAGCTTGCCTTTTCAATCACCAAGCACGAAATCCGAATGACGAAGGAAGCACGAAGCACGAAGCACGAAAAAAAGGCGGTGCGCGGTGAGCGATCTCTTGGTTTCGGTCATTCGGACATTCGTGCTTCCTTCGTCATTCGGATTTCGTGCTTGCTACCGTCTTCGTCCTGTTGAACGACAAACGGGCAAGCGAGCCGCTCGCCCCACGACTAACGGAGGTGTTCCATGTCGGGAATCGATCGTCGAAGTTTTCTCGCCCGATCCTGCTCTCCTGAGCGCTCTCGGCTGGAGTGCCAGCGGCTGGTTTCCCGCATTTGCCGAACGGATTGCCGCGCGGACCCAGCGCCGCCGCCATTGCATCCTGCTGTGGATGTCGGGCGGGCCCAGCCAGATGGATACGTTCGACCTGAAACCGGGCCACGCCAACGGCGGCTCGTTCCACGAGATCCAGACCGCCGCGCCGGGCCTGCGTTTCAGCGAGCACCTTCCCGGCCTGGCCCGGCACGGGAAACACATCGCCGTCGTCCGCAGCCTGAGCACCAAAGAGGGCGACCACGGCCGCGGCACCTATCTGATGCGCACCGGCCAACGCCCCGGCGGGCCGGTCCAATACCCCGCCATCGGCGCGTCGCTGGGAAAAGAGCTGGGCCTCGCGACCGACTCGTTTCCGAATTACGTCAGCGTCGCCCCGTATCAGCAGATTAACCCGGCCGCCTTCGGCCCGGGTTTCCTCGGCCCCCGCTACGGCCCGTTGACGGTCGCCTCGGCCAATCGCTATCGGCCCCGCGGCCAGGACGCCGGCACGCGGCTATGCCGAATTGCGGGTCGACGACCTGCAGGCCCCCGCCCATCTGAATGCCGAGGCGGTCCGTGACCGTCTGGAACTGTGGAACGCGCTGCAAAGCGACTTTCTGGCGAAAAAGGGAAAGCCGCGGGCGCCCGTCGCACAAGACACGGTCTACCGCCGGGCGCTGGAGATGATGAACAGCGGCGCCGCCCGCGCGTTCGACCTGTCGGAGGAGTCCGATGAAGTCCGCACCGCCTACGGTCGCGGCACCTTCGGCCAGGGCTGCCTCATGGCGCGCCGCCTGGTGGAGCAGGGGGTCGCCTTCGTCGAGGTTTCGCTCGGCTCCTTTGGCGGGGCGCAAGCTGGGACACGCACGCCGGCAACTTCCCCACCGTCAAACAACTCTCGGAAGAGCTGGACAAAGGCTGGTCGACCCTGTTGACCGAGCTGGCACAGCGAGGCTTGCTGGAAACCACCACGGTCCTGTGGCTGGGCGAGTTCGGCCGCACTCCCAAGATCAACCCGAACGCGGGCCGCGACCATTTCCCCGGCGCCTGGTCGTGCGTCTTTGCGGGGGGCGGCATCCGCGGCGGACAAGCCCACGGCAAAACGACCGCCGACGGCATGTCGGTGGCCAGCGGCAAGGTCGACGTGGGCGACGTGTTGGCCACCTTGGCTCAATCCCTCGGAGTTCCCCCCACGACTGAAAACGTCACGGCGATGGGCCGTCCCATCAAAGTCGCGGAGGGCACCCCCATCCACGAGATTCTGGCCTGACGGGGGGCAGTCGAGTGGCAGCCCACGCCGGGTGCCATGCCCACGGCTTTGCGTGGGCATGTCCTTGGTCAAGTGCTGCCGAATACGAACGTCCCGGCAGCGGGCTCCTCCGCCGGGTGCCATGCCCACGGCTTTGCGTGGGCATGTCCTTGGTCAAGTGCTGCCGAATACGAACGTCCCGGCAGCGGACTCCTCCGCCTCGACCAATCCTCTCTGCCACGCACGCCTCAAGGCTGAAGACATGCCCACGCAAAGCCGTGGGCATGGCACCCGGCGCGACGAGTGTCGCCCCCTCGGGGGCTTGTGGGCACGCGCGAGGCCACGATTCCACCGGCTGACGCGGCTCGGCTGAGCTCGCCGAAGTCCGATGGCAAGAAGACCGCCGCCCCTGCCGGGGATGAAGTTGACGCCGCTGTTTTTTGGCACGTGCGGCACATCGTCCGTTCGCTCGTTTGCCTGCTCCTGTTGGCCGGGAAATCGGTTGACTGATGCGGGCGGACCGGGTAGCGTCAAATGGCGCTGCGCCGATAACCTTAACCGCCCATAACCTTAATTTTTGACCCGAAGGAAAAATGGCATGAGAATCCCCACGCAGTCAGAAAGTGTATCTCGCGGCCGTTCGACGTTTCACCTCGGCGACGGGAGAGGGATTGCTCCCCAAAATTGCAATTGCAACGGTTCAGAGATGGGCGATGGCGCCGACTGTTGTTTTAGCGGTGTGTGGTGGGAGTGCCAGAACAATAACGACGGCCAAGGATTGCATTGGGTGCCTACGGGTGACCCATGCGGTTCATCGGACTGGTAGTTCTAGAGCCCACGGCTCAACCAGATTTCCCCTTGGCGTGGTTTGTCTGGCGAAAACGGTCGAAAAGCCAAAATCCCTGGGATGAAAGGGATAAGCCTGTCGCCCCATTGCGCAGCGTGATTCTGCGTCAGGGAGGAGCACACGTGCGGCACATCGTCCGTTCGCTCGTTTGCCTGCTCTTGTTGGCCGGCGGAGCGTTTGCCGCCGAGGGGGGAAATCCTGCTGCGCCCAGCCGCGGAGCAGTTCCGGCAACCGCCGTGCTCTTCGCTCCCTCGCGCCCGGTTTTTCTGCGTCTGCGCGTGCAGGTCGACGGCCAGAGCGTCAGCCGCTTTCGCGAGCGGGCCGTCGGCCAATGGTTCCGTCAACTCGATCACAATCGGGATGGGTTTCTCGACAAGCCGGAACTCGCCGGCTTCTTGCAGGCGCTCAGTCAGCAGGCGGAAGCGGCACCGGGGCCGACCTGGAAGGATGCCGATGTCGACCCTGTCGACGGAAAGGTCTCGCCGCGGGAGTTTGGCGCCTTCGTCAACCGTCAACTCGGGCCGCCGCTGGCCCTCTCGGTCCGAACGGAAACCGGCGCCGAGGTCGACGCGAGTCTTTTTCGGCATCTCGATCTCAACGGGGACGGTGTTTTGACCGTCGACGAATTGCGCAACGCCCGGGTCGCCCTGGCCCCGCTGGACGCGGACGACGACGAGACGATCAGCACGGCCGAGCTGATTGCCGCTTCGCCCAAACGCGGCCCCGCCGCCCAAGCGGCGCCCAAGCGGCCGGCACAAGCCGGAACCAGCCGCCCGCCGGCCGACCGGCTCCCGCTGATGCTGCTCGGCCCCGACACGCCGGCCGAGGCGCTCGCCGAGGCCCTGCTCCGCGAGTACGGTTCGGCGACGGCCAGGCCGGCCGACCGGCGGCTCCTGGCCGCCGCGCTGGGCCTTTCGCCGGAAGAAATCCGTCGCTTCGACGGCGGCGGCGCGGCCAGCCTGGGCGTGCGCGAATTGGCGCAATTGGTCGTCGAAATGCCGCCGCAGCTCGAATTGTCGTTTGAGTTATTCGACCAACAGCACGGCCGGCCGCGCGTGTCGGTCGTGCCCGCCGCTCATCCGCCGGCTTTCCAGTGGCAGCAATCATCGGCGGACAGCGGAATGCTCGTTGTGAACGGTCTCAAGGTCGCGCTCTCGGCCAAGCGGACGCGCGGCTCGGCCGGCGACATGAGTAGCTTCTACGCCCTGCGGTTCAACATCGTCGATCGGGACAAGAACAACTACCTCGACCGGCGGGAATTCGCCGCCCTCGGCCTGCCGGGGGCTGAATTCGCGGCCGTCGACGCCAACGGCGACGGGCAGATCACGCCGGCCGAGCTGTCCGACTTCCTCAAACAAACAGCGAACGTCTACGTCAACCAGGTGGTCATCGCGGTCGCCGACGAAAGCCAATCGCTGTTCGAATTTCTCGACACGCGACCCGACGGTCGCTTGAGCCCCCGCGAATTGAACGCGGCCGCCGGTCGGCTGCAAATGCTCGACCGCAACCACGACGGCATTCTCACCTTGGGCGAGCTGCGGACGCAAATTGGTGTGGACGTCGAGGTCAAGCGTCCCCCCGGCCCCCGCCGCGCCATGCTGGCCGTCGCCCCGCGGACCCAATCTTCCGAGGTCATCCCCCGCGACCGCGGTCCGGAATGGTTCCAAAGAATGGACCGCAACTACGACGGCGACGTGTCGTGGCGCGAGTTCCTCGGTCCGCGCTCCACCTTCGACCGACTCGACACCGACCACGACGGCTTATTAAGCCCCGAGGAAGCGGAGCACGCCAAGTAGTGGCAAGGTCTTTGGCCCGCGTGGGAAAATCGGGAATAGCCCAGCGTTTCAACGCTGGCTCGTGCGGCCGCCGTTCTTCAATTCTCCAACCCCCGGCCGGGGCGGCAAAGCTCTGAGGGGGGAGGGAAGAATCTCTCGCCGGGTGCCATGCCCACGACTCGACTGAGCTCGCCGAAGTCGGCTTTGCGTGGGCATGTCCTTGGATCCTTGGCAGAATGTCGTAGCCGGAAATCGTCCTGCCAGCACCCTGCGATGCATCAAACTCCGACAGCGTGGCCGTGGTCAAGTGCTGCCGAATACGAACGTCCCGGCAGCGGGCTCCTCCGCCTCGACCAATCCTCTCTGCCACGCACGCCTCAAGGCTGAAGACATGCCCACGCAAAGCCGTGGGCATGGCACCCGGCGGCAGAGCTGCGAGAGATTCTCTTCGTTTTTGCAGGCGGTTTGACGAAACGGGCTCGCCTTGCAGAGAAAATTGGCAGGCGAAGCGCGAAGGGCCCTTGCACCAGGCGCGAGCAACGCCGCGCTCAAACCGCATCGTGGGGCGAGCTGCCAGCTTGCCCGTTGGGGCTCGGCGGAAGCCCCAGGATGGATAACGGCGTAGGGAGAACGGCGTGGAGTGCCTCGCAGGCGGTCGGCCGTGTTCCAAAACGTGGCGCCCAAATCCCCACGTCCAAACCCCATTATACCGGAGTCTCGCGGTTCGTTCACGATCAGTTTTCCAGCGGCTGTCAACAAACTCGCGGCGCGCACCGCGGGTTGTGGCACCAGCGTCGAAGCGCGCATCCGCCGGGGCGCGATTTGGTTGCTGCCTAACGGACACAGCGGGCGCGCTCCGGAGTTTTTTGGAGTTTTCGCCCTTTTTTTAGACCCCAAAATACCCCAAAAAACTCTCTGCCGATGACCGGTCGCCGGAATCCAAAGGAGGTGATTGCACGCGCCTCGCACAGGGGTTAGCCTGGAGTGAACGAGGTCCTCCCTCGCTGTTGCCTTTGCTCCACGCCCGAAACCAAACCTCCTTCCAGATCGTTTCCCAAAATCCCTATGCACCGTTTCATGCGCGACCCGCTTTGTGCGTCGTCGGCGGGCTGGATTGCCGGCGCCGTCGCGGCCTGTTGTTTGAGCACGTCAGCCCTTCTGGCGGCGGACACCATCGATCTGGCCAAGGCCGTCGTTGTCGCGGACAAAACGGCAAAAGGCCCGCAGGTTCAGGCCGTCCGCATGCTGGTCGAAGAGGTCGAAAAGCGGACGCAACTCGCGTGGAGCGTCGCCGACCGATGGCCCGAAGCGTCGCCGGCCGTCATCGTGGTCGGCCTTTCGCCGTTCGTGGATTCGACGCTGGCACAACACGGCCTGAAAGGGGCCGCACCGCGCCGGTTGCCGGGGGCTGAGGGGTACCAGGTGCGCGTCATGGCGGGCAAACCGGCTGTCGTTGCGGTCGCGGGCAACGATGCGCGGGGCGTGCTCTTTGGCGTGGGCCGCTTGCTGCGCGCGCTGCGGATGGCAAGGCGGCACGTCGCGGTTCCCGCGGAGTTGAACGTGGCCACGGTGCCGAAGTATCCGCTCCGCGGGCATCAGCTTGGATATCGACCGAAGACCAACTCCTACGACGCCTGGTCGGTGCCGATGTGGGAACAGTACATCCGCGACCTGGCCGTCTTCGGCACCAACACGGTCGAATTGCTTCCCCCGCGGACCGACGATGCGTCCAACAGCCCTCATTTCCCGCTTCCGCAAATGCAGATGATGGTCGAAATGTCGCGGCTGTTGGATCAATACGGGCTGGACGTGTGGATTTGGTATCCGGCGATGGACGCGGATTATTCCAATCCGGCCACGGTGCGGAAGGCGCTGGACGAATGGGGGAACGTCTTCCGCCAGTTGCCGCGGGTCGACGCGGTTTTCGTTCCCGGCGGCGACCCCGGTCACACCGACCCCAATATCCTGCTTCCCTTTCTCGAAAAGCAGACGGCCAACCTGCATCGCTACCATCCCCACGCCCAGATGTGGGTCTCGCCGCAGAGTTTCAATCAGAAATGGCTCGATTCGTTTCTGGTCTATTTGAAGACGAAGGAGCCTGACTGGCTGAGCGGAGTCGTCTACGGCCCGCAGATTCGCATCACCCTGCCGGAGCTGCGGGCGGCGGTTCCCAAGAAATACCCCATCCGGCGTTATCCGGACATCACGCATTCGCGGCAGTGCCAATACCCGGTCCAGGACTGGGACACCGCGTACGCCCTCACCGAAGGGCGCGAGGTCATCAATCCCCGGCCAGAAGACGAGGCCCACATTTTTCGGGCTTTGGCAGCACGAGGCGATTGGATTCATCTCGTACTCCGAAGGCTGCAACGACGACGTCAACAAGATCGTGTGGAGCGGGCTGGCCTGGGATCCGGATCGGCCCGTGGTCGACATCCTTCGCGATTACGGCCGCTATTTCATCAGCGATGCGTTTGCCGACGACTTCGCGCAGGGCCTTTTGTCGCTGGAGCAGAACTGGCGGGGACCCCTCGTCGCCAACGCGGCGGTGATGACGACGCTCGAGCAGTTCCAGGGGTTGGAACGCACGGCACCCCCCGCCGTGTCGCTCAATTGGCGGTTTCAGCAGGCGCTTTACCGCGCCTATTACGACGCGTATGTCCACGACCGGCTGGTTTACGAGAACGAACTCGAACAGCAGGCGATGAACCGGCTGTCGTCGGCCGATCGGCTCGGCTCGCTCTTGGCCATGACCGAGGCGGAGAACACGTTGGACCGCGCCCTCGTCAATCCGGCCGCGCCGGCACTGCGGGCCCGCGTTTTCGAGCTGGGGGACATGCTGTTTCAGAGCATTCGCATGCAGTTGAGCGTGGCCCGGCACAAGGCAATCGCGGTCGACCGCGGCGCGACGCTCGACACGATCGACGAGCCGCTCAACAACCGGCTCTGGCTGAAGCGGCGGTTTGCGGAAATCCGTGGGCTGGCTTACGAGGACGAACGGCTCCGCGACATCCGGTCCATCGTCCATTGGACCGATCCGGGCCCCGGAGGGTTCTACGACGACCTGGGAAATGTGATGCGTCAGCCGCATTTGCTCCCCGGCGCCGGCTTTCAGGCCGACCCGGGCTGTTATCGCACGCCGCGCTTCGGCTACGTGACCGGCCGGACCTACCAGCGCGGCTATCCCCGGTCGTGGTGGGACAACGTGGAGATGCTCTACGACGGTCCGCTCAAAATGCAGTACGACAACCTCGATCCCCACGCGGAGTACTCCGTCCGCATCTCGTACGCGGGCGACTCTCCCCGGACGAAAATCCGTCTCGTGGCGGATGACAAGTACGAGATCCACGCGGAGCGGAGCAAGCCGCGGCCGGTCGTCCTGGTTGAGTACGACATTCCGCGCGAGGCGACGCGCGACGGCCGTCTCACGTTGACGTGGCGCCGTCAGCCGGGCCTCGGAGACAACGGCCGCGGCTGCGCCGTCGCGGAAATCTGGCTGATCAAAAAGGCGCGATAGCCGCGAGCTTGCCAGTCTCGAGCTTACCCGTCTCGAGCGTACCCCGCGCGTGTCGCGGCAGGTGCCTATTCGCAGCGGCCTATTCCATTACGGACAGGGGGCTGGCTTCTCCCTCGCCGACGAAGCGGAGGCGGCGGACACGGATGATCTTCCAGTCGTTCGCCTCGCGCTGCCAGGTCAGCTCCCAGCGTGTGTGGCCCCGGTCGCTGTGGCCTTGAAACTTCGCCGTCGCGCTGGCGCGGAAGGTGGCGACCGCCCGCGACTGGGCGGAGCTCATGTCGATGGACAAGTCGCTGATCCGGATCGGGCCTTCAATCTGGACCATGCCGGCGGCCTGGCCGACCATTTGGCGGTCCTTCTGGTCCAGCGGAGAGAAAAACTCGACGCACCGCTCGACGTCGCCGGCCTGAAAGGCTTTGGCCAGGCCGTAAATGCCCGCTTCGACCCGCTTCGACTCGGTGATGATGAACCGGTCGGCAAGAAAGATCGCTCCACCGGCTGCCAGAAAGACAGCCGAGGCGACAAGCTGACGTCGTCTCCGCTGGAGCACCCATTGGCCGAACAGGCCGGCCGAAAGGATCAGACAGAGGATAAACAGCGGCCAGGTCGCGGATCCCATCGCTGAAACGCCTCCGTCGGCAAGTCTACGCGCGGATCCTTACGGCGACAACGGGCGTCTTAGCAAATGTGCGCATTTTTTACCGGATAATTTGCGCCGCCGAATCGAGCCGACGGCGTGCCGTTTCGGCGCTCGTGCCTCCAGAACACCCGTGACGCGAAAGGCATCCGTTCGCCGTTTGCTCGCTGGGATCTTATCTGAGCGGCAACAGTGCCAGTCGCCCGTTATACTTAAAGGGAGACGACCGAAAACGGCTCCCGCCGTTCTTCGGTTGGAACTCGCCTTTTTGAGTGACAGAGGGCGACCCCATGGTCAAAGCTTCCTTGAAACGTGACCCCGACGAGACTCGCGATTTGCGTGCCTCGTTGCCGAAGTCGTCTCGGAACCGGACATCTGGATGGACACGCCCAACGATCAGCTTGGCGGCAAGAAACCCAACGATTTGGTCGGCACCCCGTCCGAGCCGCGGGTCAGAGAACTGGTGCGGTCCATCAAGCAGGGAATGCCCACGTGAATCCGGCGGCGTGCGCGGCTCTCCACGCGGCACCTCTTACCGGAACTTGGTATCGGGCGATCCAACCCGCTTTTTGGGCAACGTCGCTTGCGACTGCACACACGAGAACGATTCCAAGCCGTTTCAGTGCGGGGAACTCCACACGGCCCGGTTTCGAGATTCTCTACCTTGCGGAAGACCACCAAGTTGCCCTGTTCGAAGTGGGAGCCTTACTTGGCTCGCCGCTCCCGCGCCGCGTACGTCCCGAATCCGGCCGGCGCGTGGGTCCTCATTAACGTCAACATTACCCTCTCGCACGTGGTGGATCTTTGCCGCCCCTCGCAGCGGAGGCTTGTTAGCACGTCGATCCAGGAACTGACGGGGGACTGGCGTGGCTATCTTCTCCGGAATCCCACGCCAACGCTTACCGCACCTTACTGGACGAGCGTCCCGACGCAGCGGCTCGGCCACGCGCTGAACCTCGTTCCCGATTTGGAAGCCTTCACGACCTGCTCTGCGAAAGTGCCGACTCGTAGGAACCTGGCGATTTTTCCCAGCAAGCTGCTTCCGGGCAGCACGGTGCGGTTCACCTATACGGATCCAGCGACCGGCAAAAGGCAGACCGCGACAATCCCGTGAGCGGGTCGCGTGCTAGTGCTTTGTCAACTTCAGGAATTCCGGTTGGGTGCCATGCCCGCGGCTTTGCGTGGGCATGCCTCGGCACGCCAATTGGATTCGCATGCCCACGCAAAGCGGTGGGCACGGCACCCGAAAAGTAAGGTGTGACGGGCCACTCGTGCGGGTAGCACTTCCTTGTGGCGTTGAAAGTGACTCTTTTCCCGACGATTTCCGCGGCGGGACCGCTACACCGTGGCTTCAGGCGCTCTAATTCGCCAGGCAGGCCGTGGTCCGTGGCAGGATCGTGATGGGCCGGCGCATGATCTCTTCGCCGGCGATCTTCAGCACCAGCGAATATTCGCCCGGCAAGGTGCAGTCGCCCAGGTTGTAGTAAAACATCGCCCGCATCTCCTCGCTGGCGACGAGAACGCCGATGGTGTCGACGAGCCGGTTTTCCGAATCGTGCAGGTTGCATTCGATCCACATGTCCTCGTGCGGCGGAGTCAAGCCGCACTGAATTCGCACGGTCTCGCCCTGGCGGAACTGCGTGCGGCGATCGAGGACCGCCCCTCCGACGAGGATCGACCCGACGTCGTACAAGAGCACCTTGTCTTCGTTTCGGATGCGGGTGGTCGGGCCGAGCAACTCGCCGACTGCGCTTGGGATTCGCCTCTTTGAGCGCGTAGGGTCCCTCGGGACGGCGGACGCCATACCGATCGAGCTTGTATTCCAGGCCGATTCCCCCCACGGTCGTGACGACCGCGAGAGCCGCGAAGATCCCGAGGTTCCATGCCGGCCCGAGTGCCGGCAACGTCCCCAGCTCGCGGCCTTTGAACAGGCGTCCGACCGCCGAGCGGACTCCCCGGCTACGCGTCCGCCAGCGGGACAAAATCCCGCCGAGCCATTCCACGTCGTTTTCATTCAGGTACGCGAAGTAGGCCGAGTAACAGACCAGCGGGAAGACCCACAGTCCCAGCGTCAACCAGGTCATCATGTGAAAGATCACGCCCAGGGTGATCATGGCGATTCGACCAATCCCGCGCCAGGCGAGGAAAATGAACAGCGTCTCCCAGGCGAGGCCGATATACGAGAAGATGACCAACAGCGACGGATGCATGGCAAACCGGCTGCCCAGGAAGTTGGGGACGTTGTATTCGGTAATCATCCATGTCTGAAGCTGTTCCCCCGTGAAATACGCCGGGATCCGCAGCTTGGTCGTCGCCGCCCCGATGTAGACGGCCGCGATGAAGAACTGCAGCATCCGCCGCGTCGATGCGGAGAACCGCTGGGGCTCGTCGGCCAATTCCCGCGGCACGCCTTGCCGCCGCAGACGCGAGCGCCGCAGCCAGTTGTCGACCGACCAGACGGCTCCGCACTGCGAAAAACACAACAGGAACAACAAATGCGAGGCGATGACCGAGTACTTGTTCATCGTGCCGATGATGTCGAGCATGTTGAGGTACACGTAGCCGCCGGTGGTCAGAATGACCGAAAGGCGCGTGCACCACCCCAGGCACATCGTCACCAAGGTCAGCACCAGCACGCTATTGACGGCGACGGCCACGGCTCCGGACGGGTTCGGAATCCAGGGACGCGTGTTGTACGCGTCCCACAGCGTGATCGGCGCGCTCGTCGGTCGAGAAGAGCTCGCGCGCAAACGACCAGCGCGGCACCATCACGAATAAGAGCGTGATCGATAGCACGATCCGCATGAGGGCCACGCCGTACGGCACCTCGGAACTGTAAAAGAAATCACGGATGCGGGCCCGCATTCCCTCGCGGGGAACGGCAACTTCCAGCGTACTCATCAATCGGCTCCTGGGCGGGCGGGGAAGCCCGGTCGAACGGCCTTCGTGGAGGAAATCATCGGCCTCATTCCGCTAAGGGGGGACCGACGGAAAGCGTCGAGGAAGGCTCGTAGAAGTGTCCGGATGCGTAGGCTCCGTGCGAGTGAATCTGCGGGCCCGACGGAATGAAGGGCCGGTTGCGGTAGGCGTCGGCCATCAGCCGCGGGTTGTCGCTGACCCCCGTCTGGAACTGGTAGGCGAACCAGGTCCCCTGTTGGCTCATCACCTCTCCCTGCGGCGTCAGAATGAACCGTGTGTGGTAATAAGGGTGCAGGACCTTCGGCTTGCCGTAGTAGGCCTCGAATTGGTCGTCGGGGATGTTGAATTTCTTCGGATACTCTTCTTCGATGACGAAGAGCCGCACCATCGGCTCGTGGGTGGTGTGTTTGAGGCAGTTCTGGGCGAGGAGATATCCGTTGGTCTGGTTCGGGTCGTAATGATGGCGGTCGATGCGGCCGTAGGGATGAAACTCGCCCCACGGGCAGGGGGCCAGTTCATAGAACTTGCCGCTTTCTCCCTCGCCGATCAATTCCATCCGGCCTTCGTAGCCGGCCCAGCCGCAGAACATGTCCCAGACGAGAAAGTACATGATGGGATGGCAGTCGGTCCCGAAGTCGAGGGTGTGCGCGACGAATCCGACGGCCAGGGACAGCAGGTAGGTGCCGATTCCCAAGTGGATCATCCAGCGTTTCATGACGCGACCCTCCGTGGTCCGATGTTCCCGTGGAGCGAGCCCACGACGCAGGTGGCACCCTCAACTTGCGATTGTGAACCGCGTCGATCTGCATTGGGACAGCAGGGACGCGTTGACTCGTTTGAATTGTGGCAAGAGAAGGAGAGCATTTTCTTTTTGCGGCCATTCCGGTCAAGGCCAAAAACCGATATTTTGGGTCCTGTCCCCGTCATCTTCGCGTGATTCGTGGACAAACCGGCTCGCGGCTCCAATCGCGAGCGTCGAGGATTCTCGCACGGTCGTTATGATGAACCTGCGGCTCTTGCAGCTTGGCGATTCGGCGTTGCCGGTCGGCGGATACACGCACTCCTGGGGATTGGAAACGGCCATTGCGCGGGGCCTGGTCAACGATGCCGCCTCGCTGGAACGCTGGACGCGCTCCTGGCTGCGGCGTTCCCTCGGGCCGCTGGAGGGGGTGATCGTCGCGGCGGTCTGCCGGTCGGCGGCGGAGGCGCGTTGGCCGCAAGTCTTGGAAGCCAATTCGCTCGTCGACGCGTCGCTCAATCCCGTGTCGCTGCGCACCGCCAGCCGGGAGATGGGCGAACAATTGCTGCAACTGGCCGCAACCTGGGAATGGAGCCGTTCGCAGGTCGCCGAGCTGGACCGGAGCCGCGAACGGAACGAGACCTGGCACTACTGTGTCGCGTTCGGCGTGTTGGCCGCCTTCGCCGAAGCGGCTGCCGACGAGGCGCTGGGCGTCTTTTTGAACCAGGCGGTTTTGGGAATGATCACCGCCGGCGTCCGGGGGATTCCGGTCGGCCACACGCATGCCCAACAGATCCTCGCCTATCTGCACGGCGACATCGAAGAACTGACGCAGTCGCTGGCCCGGCAGGATTTTCAGACGGCCGGCAGCGGCTGTCCTTATTACGAGGTGTTATGTCATGAACAGCCACGACTCTATACGCGCCTGTTTCGATCGTGAGCTTGCCGCCGGCTTCGGCCCCGGCTTCGATCACGATGAGCCGGCCTCGCGCCGCAGGGCGGCCCTCTTCGCGCCCCGCCGATCGGTCCGGTTCGGCATCGCCTTTCATCGCGACCACGACCATGACCATGACGCCGGGGCAGGCTACGGAGCAGGGCACGCCGGCCGGTTCGCGGGGCCCGTGCGGCGGACCTTCACCGTCGGCGTCGCCGGGCCGGTCGGCTCGGGCAAGACGGCCGTCGTCGAACGGCTGTGCCGCGATTTGTGGCCGCAAATCAACCTTGCCGTCATCACCAACGACATTTACACGCACGAAGACGCGGAGTTCCTCTCGCGCCGCAAGGTGCTTCCCCTGGAGCGCATCGTCGGCGTGCAGACGGGCGGCTGTCCCCACACGGCCATCCGCGACGACGCCAGCGCCAACCTCGGCGCGATTGCCAATTTCGAGCGGCAGTTCCCGGAGCTCGAAATGATCATTATCGAGTCGGGGGGCGACAACCTGACGGCCTGCTTCTCGCGCGAGCTGGCCGATGCGCACATCTTCGTCATCGACGTGGCCGAGGGGGACAAGATTCCCCGCAAGGGAGGCCCCGGCATCTCGCAGAGCGACCTTCTCATCATCAACAAGATCGACTTGGCGCCCCACGTCGGGGCCGACCTGGAGGTCATGCGACGCGACAGCCGAAAAATGCGGGGCGAAAAACCGTTCCTGATGATCAGCCTGCGCCACGGAGACGGTGCCGAGGAGCTTTCGACTTGGGTCCGTCAGCAATTCGAATCGCGGCGGAAACCTTCGTAACTCCTCCCGAGTTCGACGGCCTCAAGCTGGCAGAGCGTTCCGCGGGGCAAATCGGCGGAGTCCGGCTCGAGTTGTTGCCCTCCCGTGCAAAATCCGGTGCAAAAACCGGCGCAAACTCCGTGGTAAAAACGCGGCTGGGCGATTGCTACCAGCAGGTTCCCGTCCGCGTGCTGCCGCCGTTTCATTTCGACGGAGAGCCGGCCGGACTGCTCTACCTGCTCAACCCCACCGCCGGCCTGATGGACGGGGACGGACATTGGCTCGAGATTGGCGACGGCCCCCGGCACGAAAGTCGTCGTGACGGGACAGTCGGCCACGCGGATCCATCCGTGTCCGCGAAACTTTTCCACGCAGCAATGGAAGATCCGCGTCGCCCCGCACAGCGAGCTGGTCGTGCTTCCCGGTCCGGCAATTCCGTTTCAGGGCGCCCGCTCCTACCAGCGCGTGGAGATTGACCTCGACGAGGAGGCCCGCTTCATCTGGGCGGAAATCTGGCACCCGGGCCGTTACGACCGCGGCGACCTCTCCGAGCGGTTCCAGTTCCGCTCGCTGATCCAGGAGACACAGGTGCGGCGTCGGGGACGGCTGGTTTATCGCGACCGCTTTCACTGGCAAGGTCCGTGGCAGGCCGAGACGATCGGTTGGCACCTCGGAGCCCATCTCGCCTGCGGCAGCCTGTTCGTGACCGGTGCGGTCGACGAGCGGCGCGTCTCGTGGGGGGAGAAGTCGAGGCCGCCGTCATGCCCCTGGCCTCCGGCGACACGTGCATCCGCTGCCTCGGCTCGCCCGCCGAAGTGACGCACGCCGTGGTCAAGGCCGCGCTCGCGCTCGCGGCAAGCTGGTCCGCGAATTCGAACGGAAAGCCGTGGCTCCTGTCGAGCGACGGCCTGGCGAAGAACCATTGGTTTTCGGCGTAGCCCCTGCCGGGGCTGAGGGAATCGAAGAGGCGGGCAGCTTACCCCACGGGCTGCTTCGCTCCGGTTCGGGCGATGATGGCCGCGCCGGTCAGCGATGTGGCGATGACCAGGCCCATCGACAGGGCGGGGGAAATGGCCCAGAGAACGCCGACGAGAAGACTCGAGAGAAAGTCCCCCAGGCCGTTGACCGTTGCCAACACGCCGAAGCCGACGCCGCGAAGGTTGTCGGGCAGCAGCGAGGCCGACGTCGAACTCTCCAACGTCTCCCAGACGCCCATGTACAGACCGGAAACCCCAAAGACGATGGCGAACTTTGCAAGGGAATCCCCCGGCGTCAACAGGACAATGGCCGGCACGACGGCGAAACTGTAACCGATCGACAGCACCCAGTGTTTCGGGAAACGGTCGGCCAAAAGTCCGCTCACGTAGCACGAAGCGGTGTAGACCGCGTTGTAGCCGACGTAGAACAGCATCGCCAGGCGCGCGGCTTCGGCCAGGCCGTATCGCGGCGTCCAAGCTTGCGTCGCCCAGAGAATCAACAGGGTGTTCGAGAAATCGCCGATGCCGGCGATGCCGATGCCCACGAGGTATTCTTTGAAATCGCGAGGCAACGCCCGGACGCTTCCCCAAAGCCGCATCTGGGGCCGAGGGACATGTGGACGCTCCCGGACCAAGAGAACCATGCAGAGCACGGCACACAGGCCCGGCACGAGCGTCAACAGGAACATCGTGCGGAATCCGAAACTCGCCACCAAGGCGAGCGCCAGCAGGGGGCCGATGATTGCTCCCGCGCTGTCCATCGCGCGTTCGAGGCCAAAGGCGCGTCCGTAAGCGTCGGGCGTGGTCGCCTCGGCAAGCAGCACGCTGCGGACGGGACTTCGCGCCGCGTCCGATCCATCCGCCGACGCGGCCCAAGAGGACGTGCCACCATTGTCCGGCGAAGGCGAAGCTCCCCATTCCGAGCGCGGTCACGAAATAACCCGCCACCGCCAACGGCTTGCGCCGCCGCAGCCGATCGCTATAGAGGCCCGAAAAGAGCTTGACGAAGCTGGAGAGCCCGTCGGCCAGGCCTTCGATCAATCCCAAGGTGGCCGAGCCATGCGCCGAGTGTCGCCAGAAACGCGGGCATCGCGGCCGTGGCCATTTCGTGCCCGGCGTCCGAGCACAGGCTGGCCAGGCCGATTCCCACCACCGTTGCATTGAGCCATCGTGTGCGTCGTCGGGCCGTGTGGACGCGCGTCATGAACGACCGCTTCGGCAGAAGGCGCGAATGAAAAAACTCCCACGAAGGATAGCAGTTTTCCGCAGGAGTTAGCAGCACCTCATGCCACAGTAAAAAGGGGCGGCATGACTCGTAGGGTAAGCTGACTTCGGCGAGCTCCCTTCGGGTCTGAGCCTCAGGGTCGAAGACAGTCGAGCCGAGCCTCAGGGTCGAAGACAGTCGAGCCGCGGGCTGGGGCAGCAAACCGGTCGGCTCGGTTCGTTTTCTTCATTTCTCTGCGAGCTCTGCGCCTCTGCGAGAGATTCTCTTCGTTTTCGCCCCGGCCGGGCAACGCCGTGAAGGATTTTCTTCGGTGGCCGCGGCTCGACTGTCTTCGACCCTGAGGCTCAGACCCGAAGGGAGCTCGCCGAAGTCCGGCCCACCTTTTGAAGGTTGCCTAGCGCGTGGCCGTGGTGGGCCGTCGCTCGCTCCGCGAGCTTGTCTCACCCTACGTCGTGACAGGCGCTGCCGCGGGCCGAGGATCGTTTCAGGCCGCCTCTTCGTCGACGTCGGTCGGAGTGGCGTCGGTCGCGACCAGCATGCCGATTTCCCAGCGTTCGAGTTTCTCGAAAACGACGACCTTGCCCAAAAGCAACTCGGAATGCTTTTGGCAGAACGTCTCGAGCTCCGTCCGCGCCGATCAGCTCGACGCACAGCGTCAGGTACTCGTTGGGAATCTCGTGCTTGTCATGTTCGACCTTGCTTTGACCGCTGTAACCGAAATGCATGCGGTGCGCAATCGCGTTCAACACGCCGTCCTCTTTGGCGGCGTGGATGATTTCCTGATAGACCGGCTTGCCGAACAGGCCGCGGAACCCTTTATTCCGCCGCTCGCGCGCCGTCAGGAAGATCCGTAATTGGCCGATCTCGTGGGCGCCCAACTGTGTGGAATGCGACATGCCTTCACCTTCCGGAAGATTTGAAGAGGTCTGAGGGATTGTTCGGGAGCCGGTCCGGAGGATCGGCTGATCGTGCGACACCCGGCGGATTTCTCGGGCGACGTGCAGCGGCGTGTCCGGCAGCACGTCGGGCAGGTCAATCTTGGGCATGCCAATTCGCTGCGACGAATAAATCCCCGAATGCCCGCTGACTAAGTACGCGAGAAAACAGGCCACCGGCAGATAGATGCCGAACCCGGAGTTCAACAAGCCCGGACTATTGGGCAAAAACAGCTCCAGGCCCATGATCGTGCAGGCCAACGGGGTATTGGTCGCGCCGGCGAAGACGGCGACAAATCCCAGTCCGGCAAACAGGTCGACCGGAGCTCCCATCGCCCGCGCCGCGGTATTTCCCAACGCCGCGCCGATAAAGAACAGGGGCGTCACCTCGCCCCCCTTGAATCCACTGCTCAAAGTCACCGCCGTGAACAGGATCTTCCACCACCAGCTCCACCACGTTGCTCCGCCGGCAGAAAAACACGACGTGATGGTGACGGCGTTGGGGGTCGCGGGGTCGGCATTCGTGCCCAGGCCGAGATAGTCGCGCGTTCCCAGCAGGAAGACCAGTCCAATGACCAGAACGCCTCCCAACACGGGGCGAAGGACCGGCCAGGGCACGAGGGCCGCGAAGATTCGATGCAGGCGGTGCGTCAGTTCCGCGAACAGGACGGCCGCCAGGCCGAACGCGATGGCCGCGATGATGACCTTGGTCATCAACAGCAGGCTCAACGGCGAATGAGCGGTCAGCGCCGCGGAGGACAGGACCGAGGTAATGTAGTAGTGCGAGTGGGCAATGCCCCAACCCCGCACGGTGCAATCGCCGATGACGCTGGCGGCCAGACACGGCACCAGCGACTCGTAGCTCATGCGGCCGATGGCCAGCACCTCCATGGCGAAGACGGCCCCGGCCAGCGGCGTGCCGAACACCGCGCCGAAGCCCGCCGCGACCCCCGCCATCAACAAGATGCGCGAGTCATGAGGGGAGAGCCCGAGCCGACGACCCAGGCTCGCCGCCATGCTCCCGCCCATTTGGACGGCCGTCCCTTCGCGTCCCGCCGACCCGCCGAACAAATGCGTGAGCACGGTGCCGATCAGAACGAGCGGCGCCATGCGCGCCGGCACGCCGCCGTTGGGCTCGTGGATCTGCTCGAGAATCAGGTTGTTGCCGCTCTCGACGCTCCGGCCGAAGAGGTGGTACATGAGACCGATGCCCAACCCACCCAGCGGCAACAAGAACAAGAGGAACGGATACTCGAAGCGCGTTTGCGTGGCCCGTTCCAAGGACCACAAGAAGAGCGCGACGGCCGAGCCGACGACGATTCCCAGCGCCGCGGTAATGGTCAACCACTTCGCGAGGTAACCGCCCAGGGCGCACTGTTCGCGCAGATTGGAGCGCAACGACATACCGGTTCCGCGACGTCAGGAGGCGCGCAATGCGAAAAGAATGTTACTTGGCAAGAAGTGCTGGGGGAGCAAAGGACATGCCGGGCAAAAAACCGCCGGCGGGAGACGGTGTCTGCCGCACGGCGCATCGGATTTGGGGTGCGCGACACGCTCCCTGCGGAGCGCGGCACTGCGCGCAGAAGCCGCGCCGCTGCGCAGTTCGTGCGCCGCGTGCTCCCCTTTCTGTACCACACGCCTGTCACAAGACTGCGACATCATGCCGACTCCCACGGTCTCAAGCCATGAAACGCGGGAATCCGTTCGGCGGCGAAGCGATGCCGCAGAGGGACTCCCACTGAACCTGGTCCGTAGGAGTCATTAGCTCGGTTGCAGACAACCGGCAGTTAAGGCGAACTCCATCGCCTTGAAGCGGGCGGGAAGATAGCCCTCGGGAATTTTCGGGTCAAGAGGAATTGCGCCTGCTTGACTTCGATCCGCTGGCCGCCCAAAATGAGAAACGGATCGGGATGGAGTCCCCGTAATTGCTCATTTTGGGCTGATGACTCCTGCCGGCAAGAAACTGCGCGGTGGGAGTTGAGCCTCGCAAAAAAAACCTTGCCATGCGCAGGGTTTTTTTGTTGGCGGGGCAAGAATCAGGTCCCATTTTTTTCAGCATCCGCGCAGGTGCCGGACGGCCGAGAAGACCTGCACGACTCGAAAGGGATCGCTGATGAGCAAGCTCCTGATCCTATCGGACATCCATGCGAACTGGCCCGCCCTGCGGGCCGTCGTCAACGCCGAGAACGACTACGATCTGGCCGTCTTCTGCGGCGACGTCGTCGACTACGGCCCATCGCCGACGGCGTGCTTGCACTGGGTGCGCCGGCATTGTGAACACGTCGTCCGCGGCAACCACGACAATGCCCTGGCCTTCAACCTCGACTGCCGTTGCATGGGCAGCTTTCGCCCCTATTCCATCGCCACGCGCGCCTGGCACCGGCAACTGGTCTCGCAGGCCGATCTCGAATTCCTTCGGCACATGCCGGCGGTCAACTGGTTCGCGTGGGAGGGCCGCCATTTCCGCATGGCGCACGCCACGCCGCATGGAAATCTCTTCGAGTATCTTTCAGCGGATGATTGGGAGCGCCATCTGGAGGGCATCGACGCCGACTTCGTTCTGTTGGGCCACACGCACGTGCAGGAAATGCGGACGTTCGGCCGGTCGACGGTCGTCAATCCCGGAAGCGTGGGACTGGCCCGCGACCAGGCCGGCGATGCCTGTTACGCGGTGCTCGAGTCGGGACAGCTCACACTCAAGCGGATTCCGTACGACGTTGCAGAGACCGTGCGAGAACTTCGCCGTTCGCCGCTCCCCGAGGACGTCGTTGCGGGGCTCATCCACGTTCTGACTCCGACCGCAGAGGCATGCCCACGCAAAGCCGACTTCGGCGAGCTCAGTCGAGTCGTGGGCATGGCACCCAACCCGAATTCCTGAAGTTGACAAAGCACTACTTCTTGACGCCCGCGAAATATCCATTCATCTTTTGCAGCACGTCGGTCAGTTCGGCCACCAGCCGTTCCAACTCGTCGGCGGCGGCGGGCGACACGCCCCCGTAGGCGCGCCATGTAGCGGCCGCGCAATTCCTCGACCGAGACTCCGGCGTACAGGCAGGACGTCGAGGCGGCCCACAGGGCGCTCGTGGACGCTTTCGGGATTGGGATCTGGTGGCTGTCGAGGAAACCGCACATGACGCCGCGCAGGCGATCCAGGTATTCCGCCGCGACCTTTCGTTCCACGGGCCCCGCGTCCGCCACGTATTCGGAGAACGGGGAGGCCGCCGCCGCGGATTCGAGCCGCAAAACCGCCTGCGTCACAACGTCGTCGACATATTTGAACGTCGTGAGCAGGCGCGTCTCATGTTTGGGAGGGAAAACCTGGTCGCTCATCGCACGATTTCCACTGAGCATGGCCCAGAACGGGTAACTGACCAATAAGAAAACTCCTGCCGTCGCGGAGGGACCAGCAGGAGTCATCAGCCCAACAGGCGGTCAACGGGGGCACTCCATCCCCTGAATTGCCATCAATGGTGACGCGGAGAATCCAAAAGTCAATGCGAACTCACACGCGTTTCCGAGCTCGTTGATTGAGGGCCTCTGCAGCGGTACGATCGCCGCGAGTTGGGTCGCGGGACGAGCCGACTTCGGCGAGCTCAGTCGAGCCGCCAGCTTGCCCGACGGCAGCGCCAAGTGTGAATCGAACTGCGGGGACAATCAACATGTCGACCCGACCCGAAAATTCGACCTCAAAAAAACAATTCAGCCGGCGGCAGCAGTGGCTCATTTGCGCCTCGGTGTGCACCATGGCCGCGGCCATGATCGTCGAAGTCGTGGCAATCACGTGGGACCGATCCGACAGGACGAAGCGACTCGACCAGCTCGAACTTGAGCTGAAGCAGCTTCAGAAGGCAGTCGACGAGCGCAAGAAACGCGGCGGCGACAAACACCTGGCGCCCGTGAAGGTCAAACAGGGGGCTTCTAGTCAGAAAGCGAACGAGTTTCATCCGCTCCTTCCACGAGGAAAACGGCTCTGCGCGTCTGCGAGAGAATGCTTCCTTCGCGGCCCGTCCGCAAACGAGTAGCGATGCGCAAACTGGCAATCACCGGCGGTGGCGGATTCGTCGCGGGGAGCGTCATCCGACAGGCGCCCGTCCTTTGGGAAGTCCACGCCCTCTCCGGCAAACAGCCGCTGGCAGAGCGTCCCGGCCTTGTCTGGCACACGCTCGATCTGAATCAGCCCGCGGACGTTCGCACGGCCTTCGAGGCGATCGCCCCGGACGTCGTCCTGCATGCCGCGGCCATTGGCGACATCGACTTCTGCGAGAAACACCCGCAGGCCGCCCGCGCCGTGAACGTCGGCATGACCGCGTCGGTCGCCGAAGGCTGTGCCCGCCACCACGCGCGCCTCATCTACCTCTCGACCGACAACGTCTTTGACGGCATCCAGGGCAATTACGCCGAAGAAGACCGCCCCGCGCCCGTCAACGAATACGCGCGGACGAAGGCCGCGGCTGAAACGATTGTCTCGGCCGGCGTCGCCGACGCGGTGGTCGCCCGCGTGGCCCTCGTGATGGGATTTGGACTGCTGGGCGGCGGGAACTCGTTTTTCGAGCGCACGGTTCCCATGCTCCGCGAAGGGCGGACAATTTACGTCCCGCCGGAAGAAATCCGCACGCCCATCGACGTCGTCACGCTGGGCCGAGCGCTGTGGGAATTGGCGGCGTCCGACGTCCGTGGCATCCTCCATTTAGCGGGAAGCGAGGCGCTCGACCGCGTCACATTGACGCGGCGGCTGGCCCAGCGGCTTGGCTTCTCCGCCGACACGGTCGTTCCGCGGCCGCCGGCCCAAATCGCCGGCCGAGCCCGCCGACCGCGCGATGTTTCCTTGAACAACGCCAAAGCACGAGCCCTTTTGACCACGCCGCTCGGCGACTTCGATTCGGCCATCGACTTGATTCTCGAAGTCTCCGGCGGCCGCTAGTGCTTTGTCAACTTCAGCAATTCGGGTTGGGTGCCATGCAACGCCGTGAAGGATTTTCTTTGGTGGCCGCCGAGGCGGCCGTAGGGTGGGACAAGGCCGGCTCGGCGGCCGCCGGCCCACCTTTTGAGGGTTGCCAAGCGCGTGGCCGTGGTGGGCCGTCGCTCGCTCCGCGAGCTTGTCCCACCCTACATTTCGAAAAGCCCCTGTTTTGCCGAGTGGAAATCCTTCACGGCGCTGCATCGCACCCGGCGCTCTCATGGCGAAGGGCGGTCGTGGTTTTGAAACCGCCTGTCATCGAGTTTGAGGTCGGTGTGCGGTCAATCGATCGAGACGCTGCGCGATTTGCTCCATCCGCGCGACGATGCGCTCGGGATGTTCGAAAGCGGCGTTCGAGAAGAATCGGCGGGCCAGCCATGTCATGCCCGACAAAAGCGTGCCGCTGCGATCGAGAACGCCGACAAGGGTCACCTCTTCGGGAGACAGGCGACGCACCGCCTGGTACGCGGCCAACGCCACGTCCCAGCGCGCGGACGTCATCCCTGACGAGACTGCCGACCAGCCGCGAGATGTCCGCCGCGACCGTGTCGGTCCGGGCGGCCGCCGGATCGATGACGCCGGAGACGGCGTCTTCGACAAACAGGATATGGTCGTGCCAGACGTCGCGAAAACACGGCTGCAGAGGCACGCGAAATCGCTGCGCCGCGTCCAATTCCTCCGCGATCCCTCTCGCACACCGATGAAAGCCGGCAACGATTGTCGTCGCCGCCGCATGGAATCCCGCGCCCGCCTGCGTGCTCCGCTCGAGCTTGATCCACAACGACGCCAGCTTGTCGTCCGACCAGCCCTCGAGCCGCGCGGTGCGCTCCAAGACGGCCGGCGCCAGATCGTGATTGCCCGAAACGAACCAGGTTCTTTCCGCGCCCGCCGGCTCAAACGAGGCCATCGCGAGGTGCAGCCGGGCCAGCGACGTGACGGCCGCGGTCAACCGGGAATCGCTCGGCCGCGACCAGAAATCGGCACGCCCCGGCATCCACGGCTCCAGTTGCCACCAACGCCGGCTCATGAAAACGAGCGTCCGGCCGTCGTTGGCCCGCACGGGAGGGGCGACGAAATCGATGCTCCGCGAGTCGCGACGTGATGCAACAGGCGATGCAGCCCGCCAATGCGTTCCGGGTCGGCCTGCGAGGGCCACCCGCGCAAACAGTGGGGGCCGGCGTCGGTCTCGACGCGCAGCACGACCGCTCCGCTGAATCCCGACCCCTCCGGCGGCAAAGAACAGCCCCGCGACCGGAAACAGTCCGGATACAATTGCAGCACGGCATCGACCGCAACCGGGTCCATTCTGCTCGATTCCCCTGGGATCTGCCGATCGGATATGCTCAGCATACCATTTCTCACGTTCCCTCTCGGAGTGAAAACACGTGGCACGCGAAGCTGTTGTCGTTGAGAGTTTGCGAACGCCGTTGGCCAAGTCGTTTCGCGGTTCGTTCAATATCACGCGACCGGACGACATGGTGGCCCATTGTCTCCAGGCGGTCCTCAAACGGGTGCCGCAGGTCGCCGCCGCCGACATCGAGGACGTCATTATCGGCTGCGGATATCCCGAAGGCCAGCAGGGGTCGAACGTCGGCGCATCGCTCTGTTGCGCGCGGGCCTGCCCACCTCGGTCCCCGGCACGACGGTCAACCGGTTCTGCTCCTCGGGCCTGCAGGCCATCGCCATGGCGGCCCACGAAATCATCCACGAGGGGGCCGACGCGGCCATCGGCGGCGGTGTCGAAAGCATCACCCAAATCCCGTCCGGAAATCGCGACGAGAATCCGTGGGTCAAAGAACACTTCCCCGGCGCCTACATGGTGATGGGAGACACGGCCGAAGTCGTGGCCAAACGGTACGGCATCAGCCGGCAGGTCCAGGATGAATATGCCCTTTCGAGCCAGGTTCGCACCGCGCAGGCCCAGCGCGAAGGAATTTTGGCCGCCGAAATTGCTCCCATGCACGTCACGCGCGCCATTCTCGACAAGGCGACGGGCAAAGTCGTCGGCCGCGAGGAATGCGATGTGAGCCGCGACGAGTGCAACCGGCCCGACACGACGCTCGAGGGGTTATTAGCGCTCAAGCCTTATTTCGACAAAGAGAGCGGCAAAGGGTCGGTGACGGCCGGCAATTCGTCGCAGCTTTCCGACGGGGCCTCGGTCGCCCTGTTGATGTCGGCCGACCGCGCCCGCTCGCTGGGCCTGAAACCGAAGGTCGCCTTCCGCGGCTTCGCCGTCGCCGGCTGCGATCCGGACGAGATGGGCATCGGCCCGGTCTTCGCCGTCCCCAAGTTGTTGAAGCGGCACGGCCTGCGGATCCAGGACATCGGCATGTGGGAATTGAACGAGGCGTTTGCCGTGCAGGTGGTCTACTGCCGCGCCCGCCTCGGCATCGATCCGAACCGGCTCAACGTCAACGGCGGCTCCATCTCAATCGGCCACCCCTTCGGCATGACGGGCGCCCGCCTCGTGGGCACCCTCGCCAACGAGATGCAGCGTCGCCGCGTGCGTTACGGAATCGTCACCATGTGCGTCGGCGGCGGCCAGGGAGCCGCAGGTTTGTTCGAGCTGTGCTAAGCGGATGTCGCGGAACCGGTGCGGGACGGCGTTGGGTGCGGAAATCGTCCTGCGGGCACGCTGCGCATCTTTCTCCGTCTCGTGCTGGTCCAAGGTCCAAGGTCCAAGGTCCAAGGTCCAAAGTCCAAAGTCCAAAGTTCTTGCAAAGCGGGCCGTTTTCTTTTTCTTTTCCTGACCTTGGACCTTGGACTTTGGACCTTGGACGGCCTCTAGCGGGTTTGTTCGAGCTGTGCTGAAAACGTAGGGCAAGCTGCCAGCTTGCCGTATCACGTCGGGCAAGCTGGCAGCTTACCCTACGGCAGGACCGCTGCTATTCGGGTTTCTTGTCGCCGATGAGAGCGGGAAGGGCCGCTTTGATTTCGTCGATGGTCGTCGTGACGGCGGCCACTTTTCCCTCGCGGTCGACGAGAATCATCAGCGGCGGGACGATCACGCCGAAGGCCGCCGCCGGCTCGCTTTCCGTTCCGCCCGGCTGATAGATTCTGCGGCCACGTCACCTTGTTCTGTTTCAGGAAAGGTTCCAAGGGGTCGGCCGTCACGTCGAGGCTGACGCCGACGATGTCGAATCCCTTCGAGTGGTACTGCTCGTAAAGAGCGTGCAGCACCGGCAGGTCCTGGGTGCAAGTCATGCACCAAGTGGACCAGTAGGCCACCAACAGGACCTTGCCGCGATAATCGTGGGCGTTGATGGCATGTCCGTCGCCCAGAGCGGGGCCCGAGAAGTCGAACGGCTTTCCCTTCAGATCCAGACGCCGCAGCGCGCCGGCGGCCCGCCGCCCGGCCTTCGTCTGCGGAGAACGGTCGGCCAGGTCGCCGTACCAGTGCTTCGCCTCGGGGATCTGGCCGATGAACTCCTGCGCGATGGCCAACTGCAACATCGCCTCGGGCGTATCGTCGGCGGCCGGGTACTCCTTGGTGAACTTTTCGAGCTGGCCGCGCCACCACTTCTGGATTTCCTGCTGCTTGGCGCTGCTGGATGCCTGGTGCTGCGAAGCATAGTCGGCCAGCAGCCGGCGGTACGCGATGTAGGGAACCAAGGGCGACTTGGGCGAGGAGCGACGCAGGTCGGCCTCCAGCGATTTCAACCGCTCCAGTCCCTCCGCGTACGTGCCGATCTGCACGGCCGAGGCGATGCTGTCGATCATTTGCCGCATCCACTGGTTCCGCTCGTCTTCCGTGGACGAGGCGCTCGACGAGCCGCGACAGAATGTCGGCCCGCTTCGAGTTGTACTCGGTCAGCTTGGCGGCGCCGGCCGTCGCGGGGGGACTTTCCTGGTCGAGCTTTTGCAACTCGGCCAGGATTTTTTGCACCTCGGCGGAGGCCGCCGGAGCGTCGGAAGCGGCCGCGACGGTGGCGGCCAGCGTGGGCTGCATCAAAATTCCGCCGGCCATGGTGGCGTTGCCTTCGATCGGCTGCGGGATCTGCGTCAGCTTCCACACGTCGCCGATGCGGACGAGCTCGCCAATCTGCACCAGGCCGGGCTTTCCGGCAGAGTCCACGATGGCCATCGCGTTCTCATAGACGTAAATGTCCTCGCGCAGCTTGCCCTTCTCGGCCGGAATCGCGGCGGGAGTCAGGTTGTCGGCCCGCGTGAACACGGTGTGTTCGTTGAGGATCTTCGAGCTCGACTGAGAGCGCCTGCATCTTGCGGCCCGGCTCGGCGACCGCATCGAGGATCTTGGCCGCATACGTGTCGGCCACGCCGATTGCCGCCAGGTCCTCGCGCGTCACCAGCACCGTTTGCAACAGTTTTTCGTCGCTGCGGATGACGGCGAGGATCGCTTGCCGGACGGCCTCTTCCGGCGAGAGCGATTTCCACGATTCGATCCGTCCGTCCTCGTTGGCATCAATCCCCCAGCGCGAACCGCCCGTGTTCAGCCAGCGGCACTGGTCCGGTTTGTTGTTATTGTTCGTGTCGATGTCGCGGTAGACTTCCAGTCCGTGGTTGTAATAGCGCCACTGGTCGACGATGTTGTCGCCGTTGGTATCGACGAAGCGCCGCAGCACCTGCCCGTTGGGCCCGAAGACGACCCAGCCCGAGGTTTTGCCGGTCCGTTCGACGCTGAGCCGGCATTTCTTAAAGTCTTCCGGCGGGGGAGTCTCGTACTCGACGTCTTTTTGGAACGGCTTGAAGAGGTTCAGCGTCCGTTCGACGGAGGGAGCCTCAGCCGCCCGGGCGGACGGGCACAAAAGGGTCAGGCTCGCCACGCCCAAAACGGCAAGCAAACCGATCAAGGCGTGTCCGCGGGTTGGCATATGCACTCAACTCCGTTTCGGCACCGCGCAAAGAGAGGGCAGGCGGCCAGCTTGCCGGCTCATCGTGGGACGAGCTGACTTCGGCGAGCTCAGTCGAGCCGCCAGCTCGCCAAATGGAATTCTAGTGAATCGGCCGGGAACAGGTCACGGTCAATTCTTTCTTTAAGAGGCGGTTTCAAAAGGGCGGCATGACTCGTAGGGTAAGCTGCCAGCTTGCCCTTTCGTGCCGTTTGGTGAATCAAAAGGGGCAAGCTGGCAGCTCGCCCTACGGTTTTGAAATGCCCTCTAAGCCGCAAAACGGCGCGACAATGATAGTCCAGTCGCGCTAGGGTGGGACCAGCTCGCGGAGCGAGCGCCGGCCCACCTTTTGAGGCTTGCCAAGCGCAGTGGCCTACACGGCGCGAAGGCGCGCCGGCTCCGCGAAGGCGTGCAGACGCGTCGTTGGACCGCGGTCAGGCTTGGCCGAGCTCTCGCTTGAGGGCGGCCAGCTCCGTTTCGATTTCGTGGGCGCGGGGGTCGTCCTCGATGGTCGTGGACCCCGATTTCGATGAACCAACCCGCGACTTGGGACTCGTCTCCAGCTCGAGTTGACGCCGGCGGGCTTCCGAAAGACGGGCCTCCAGCGCACGCAGCGTGGTCGTCAGGTGTTCACGAGTCGCGTGGGCCGCTTTGAGCTGTTGTTGAAGCCCGGCGACGACGTCGGCCACCTCCTGCTTGCGGAGCAGGGCCAGGCGGGCCGCCGATTCGTCGGCCGCCCGCAAGCAGGCGCGGGCCTCTTCGGTCAACTGGTCCGTCTGTTGGTCCAGCTCGGCCACTTCCTTGCCGAGCCGTTCTCCATTGGCGGCCGCGGTGGCGACGCTGCGGCGAGCGCCCGCCAGGCCGGCCTCCATTTCCGTGATGATTTTCCGCAGGGCGGCGGCCGGGATCCGCTTCGCGCGCGAGCATTTCGTTCAGATTGCAGGTGACGATGTCGGTCAGACGGCTGAAATAGTTCATTCTCGCAGTCTTCCATTCTTCAAACGGCCCGCAACGGCCGGCCGGCAGCCCATTCACGCCCGCCGTCTCGATCCATTCACGATAACGTCCTCCGCCGCCGCGGGGATCTGCGGAGATAACTCCCTTCTCGAAAAAACCCCGGAATTGGCACTCCGGCAGCCCGGCCCTGCGGTTCTGAACAGCCTCTCCTCAATACAGCCTCTCCTCAATCACGAGTGCTCCGAGAGGACCGCAGAGAACGCGTTGTGCTTTGATTTCTTTGTGTCCTTCGTGTCCTTTGTGGTTGAAAAAAGGAGCCACAAAGGACACGAAGGACACAAAGGAAAAAGACAGGTTTTAACAGGAGCTAACGGAGGTAACAGAGGCGTGGTCCGGCGTCTTTCTCCGTTGCCTCTGTTGCCTCCTGTTCAATGCCTTTCTTTTCCTTGTCTTTTCTTCGTGCCTTGTTGTCGTTGGTGGAAAATCTCTTCCGGGCAAGCTGGCAGCTTATACCACGACGAACCTACTTCTGATTTCTTTGTGTCCTTCGTGTCCTTCGTGGTTGAAAAAAGGAACCACGAAGGACACGAAGCAAGGAAATCCCGACCGACCTTCCCCACGACCGGTGGCGCAGGCGGGACGCATCCGCTTCCTTTTTTTGGTCCTCTTACCGCCGCGGGGATCTGCGGAGATAACTCGGTTGTCGAAAAATCAGGAATTGAAGTTCCGAATTTGTGATCGAGCTGCCACCGTTGCCCACAAGATCGTGCCTGCCTCCCCGAGGTCGGCGAGGTGGCCGCAATTCGCGTTGCCAACGGCACGGAGGCCGGTGCCTTGGCAGCTTCGAGCGTGTTGCCGTTGGACAGCATTTCGATATGATAGATTACAGTTGTACAACGTTTTTGGACGGTGTGGTTCGGCGAGGGTCTCGGAACGCGCATCAGGGTGTAAACCCCCGGGATTGGCTTAAGTTGCACCGTATCCTTAGCTTGCGACCTCTCAGCTCACGGTGGGACTCGCAGGCGGGGTCATCGGCACACAAGCGCAGCCAGCGCCGAATTCTATTTCTTTCAATGCCAATTGGTGCCTTATGGGTAAGGCAATTAGGCTTGCCGATCTTCAGAACCTGACTCGCGAAGAGCAGCATGGGCGGCTCCGTGATGTGATTACAGGACGCGGCACGTCGAGTAATGGCGAGTTTTCGCGGCTTCGTGCAAGAATCGCCGCCTACGAAAAACGGTTCGGATGTTCGTCAATCGCAATGCGCGAGAAACTCCAACGCGGTGACGAGCAAGAAACCTCGGACATCTGTGATTGGATGATGGCCGTCAATGCCCTGGAACGCGCCGCCAAGTCGACCGGATAAGCACGGGCCTTCTCGCTACTTCAGTTACATCGACGTCCACAACTGCATCATGGGCCAGCTCAAGCGGTCCGAATTCGTGGGGGTCGACGCCGTCGAAATTGATCGCGAAGGCATGGAGATTTCGATTGACGGCCAGGTCGCCTGCAAAGGCTGTCTCGTCATCGATGTCCACAAAGATTTGATTTGCCTTGGAGATCCGTCTGAAGACAATCCACTCGTTCAGACAATAGCCTATTCGTATGATGTGTTCATCGAGGGCCGCGGAAATATTTTCCGTTACGATAATTTTCACCCGGGTTTTCTCTACGAAGGCCATCGCGACGAACACCACAAGCACATCTTCGGGTGGCCACCCAGGCCGGACGATCTGGGGCGTGTGGAATGGGTTGGCAGGGAACGATGGCCCACTCTTGGGGAAGTCGTATTCGAAGCGATGACGTGGCATGCATCCAATTATGAGGCCTTGGCCGAAATTGGGATCGATCCGGAGTCATACGCCCGCAATCCTCGCTCTGGGCCAAGAATCCCGTAGCGCTTGAAACCCGCGCGCCGCTCCCGAATTCTCTTTTCAGTCCCCCTGGCCGGCTCACCCCCATCGAAACGTCTCGATCCATTCACGATAACGTCCTCCGCCGCCGCGGGGATCTGCGGAGATAACTCCCTTCTCGAAAAAACCCCGGAATTGGCAATCCGCAGCTCGGCCCTGCGGTTCCGAACAACCTGTCCACGATAACGAGTGATCAGAGAGGACCGCAGAAAACGCGTTGTGCTTTGATTTCTTTGTGTCCTTCGTGTCCTTTGTGGTTGAAAAAAGGAGCCACGAAGGACACGAAGGACACAAAGGAAATCCCGACCGACCTTCCCCACGACCGGTGGGCGCAGGCGGGACGCATCCGCTTCCTTTTTTTGGTCCTCTTCAAATCGGCGAAATCTGTGAAATCTGTGGATAGACCACGAGAACGAGTGCTCAGAGAGGACCGCAGAGAACGCGTTGTGCTTTGATTTCTTTGTGTCCTTCGTGTCCTTTGTGGTTGAAAAAAGGAGCCACGAAGGACACGAAGGACACAAAGGAAATCCCGACCGACCTTCCCCACGACCGGTGGGCGCAGGCGGGACGCATCCGCTTCCTTTTTTTGGTCCTCTTCAAATCGGCGAAATCTGTGAAATCTGTGGATAGACCACGATAGCGAGTGGCCAGAGAGGACCGCAGAAAACGCGTTGTGCTTTGATTTCTTTGTGTCCTTCGTGTCCTTTGTGGTTGAAAAAAGGAACCACGAAGGACACGAAGGACACAAAGGAAAAAGACAGGTTTTAACAGGAGCTAACGGAGGTAACAGAGGCGTGGTCCGGCGTCTTTCTCCGTTGCCTCTGTTACCTCCTGTTCAATGCCTTCCTTTCCTTGTCTTTTCTTCGTGCCTTGTTGTCGTTGGTGGAAAATCTCTTCCGGGCAAGCTGGCAGCTTACACCACGACGAACCTACTTCTGATTTCTTCGTGTCCTTTGTGATTGAAAAAAGGAACCACGAAGGACACGAAGGACACAAAGGAAATCCCGGCTGCGACCTTCCCCACGACCGGTGGGCGCAGGCGGGACGCATCCGCCTCCTTTTCTGCCGGTCGCGCAGCCCACGGCCCGCGCCCCCGGCCCGCTTGACGTACACGCCCCGGCCTTGTTATCAAATACGAATCAGCATCCGTTGATGGATGAAGCGGACGCTGGTTTGCCTGCCAAGACCCGCTGGAACGCTTGCCCCACGACTCTCGCCCGCCTTTCCGCAGTCTGGAGACGCTGGAATGACCTTCCGCATCGACGCTGGTGGAACCGAACGGTATTGCGATGGATTCACGCGGCGCAGCTTCGTGCAACTCGGCGTCGCCGGCTTGGCCACGTTGGGGCTGGGCGACGTGCTGCGGGCCAAGGCCCAATCGGCTCCCGCGGCCGTCTCGAACTCGGGCGTCTCAAGCTCGGCCGTCTCGAACTCGGGCCACTCTAACTCGGGCGGCTCGAAAAAAGCGCCATCCTGATCTGGCTCGACGGCGGACCGAGTCACCTCGACCTGTATGACATGAAGCCGCAGGCGCCGGAGGAAGTCCGCGGGATCTGGAAGCCGATTCGCACCAATGTGCCCGGCATCGAAATCAGCGAGCTGTTTCCCAAGCAGGCGCGGCTGGCCGACAAGTTCGCCATCGTGCGGTCGCTGGCGCATCGGACGGGGGACCATTTTGCCGGCGGACACCGCATGCTCACGGGGAAGGACCTCGGAGTGAGCGGAGCGAACAACACGGGACGCTTTCCGTCGGTGGGTTCGATCGTCGCCCGGCAGCGAGGCCCGAATCGCCGCGGCATGCCGGCCTACATCGCCGTCCCCTATGCGGCCAGCATCGGCCTGTCCCCCGGGTATTTCGCCGGCAACTGGCTCGGAGCCGAGTACGACCCGTTCCCCACGGGGGGCGACCCGAACGCCAAGAACTTCCGCGTTGAGAATGTCAGCCTGGCGCCCGGCCTGACAATCGATCGGCTCAACGATCGCCGCACGCTCATGCAGCACTTGGACAAGGTCCCGCGGACGCTCGACGCCGTCGGCCGGTTTGCCACGCTCGATAAGTTCGACCAGGACGCCTTCGAGTTCGTCAGCGGCAAGCAGGCGCGGAATGCCTTCGACATGCAGCGTGAAGACCCACGCATTCGCGACGCCTACGGCCGGCACGGTTGGGGACAGTCCGCCCTTTTGGCGCGGCGTCTCGTCGAGGCCGGCGCGACGTTCGTGACGGTTCATTTGGGGGGCTGGGACCACCATTGGAACCTGCAGTCGGGCATGGAGACGAATTTGCCGATCGTCGATTCGATGCTGTCGGCCCTGTTCACCGATTTGACGCAGCGGGGCCTGCTCGATTCGACGCTCGTCATCCTCTGCGGCGAGTTCAGCCGCACGCCGCGGATGAACGACGGCGGCAACGGCGGCCCGCCGCGCAGCAAGGGCACCCCCGGCCGCGACCATTGGGGCGACGCGATGTTCTGCCTCTTGGCCGGCGGCGGAATCCGCGGAGGCCAGGTGGTCGGTTCGACCGACGCGAAGGGCCACCGGCCCCTGACGCGGCCGGTCGGTCCGGAGAACATCCACGCGACGATTTACAAGCTGCTGGGCATCGACCTCGCGCTGAAACTCGTCGACCACAACGGCCGCCCCACCCCCATCCTCAACGACCCGACGCCGATTCACGAGCTGATTTAGCGGAGTTACAGATCGCATGATGCAGAGACACGCGGGAGCGACCGGCGGTTTAATCTCACAGTTCGCCGCGACTCCGCATTGCGGACGCAATCCTGTAAATATCCGACTTTGATCCCTTCTTGCGGATTCCCGCCGCACAGATGGAAGCTCTTCCCTCAAATGCTGTGTGCGGTGGATTGGGATCTGTGAATGGAGTGCTGTCCACTCGATAGATCAGACGATATCGCCCGGCCGCCGGAATGGAACGGAACCCGGATAGGTCATCTTCAAGTCGTTTGCCAGACTGTAGCGGCGAGACCTTCAGGCCATCGGCCTTGTCGAGCATTTTCTTTCGAACCGCCTTCGACTTGACGGCTTTTAACGTAGTTTCGCCGCCATTAGTCCATTCGACTTGATACACGGCATTACAGGCCCAGCTTTGCCCTCAACACATCGTTCGTGATCGTATTGCCGTTTGCGATATCGATCTCCGATTTGCGGAGTGCATCCATCATCGTCTTGTCTGCAAGGATGCTGGCCGTTTCTGCGATCGATTCGTACTCTTTAGGAGTGACCCAAATAGTCTGTCCGGTCCCACTCGGATCGGAAATCGGAACCCGATAGGGAGCGGTCATATCCTGCCCGCCGAAATAAAAACCGCCAATGATCTCGTAAGAATACGACTCGATAGAGAATGTGCTCACGAAGGAAGGGCTTTCGGACGGACAAAAAAGATGTGCATTGTCCGGTAGGGTGGTCATTTTCCCTTGATTTCTATCCCTTGTCCCGACTCGACTTTTGAGGTTATTTTGCGAATTGCCTCGACAAATGGTCCAAGCTTGCCCTTTGGAATCGCCACCCGCGCGACACATTCGGCGACCAACCTGCCGGATTTCTTCAGGGCGGACAGCTTTTCTTCATCCGTGTCGCTCGGGACGAAAACAAACGGAGGATTCACCTGGAAAAACGACAGATAGACGCACTCTCCGTCTGCCTGAACAATCAGATGATTGCTGAATTGTGAAACGGGCTGAAATCTGTGCTCAATTTCTAATTCAATTGCTGGCCTGGCGATCTTGTCCTCCGACGCGCCGTTATGTTCCCTGGCCGACTCTTGTTGCTTCTTTTTAGCCATTGTTTGACGCGCAATCACTCGAGTTGGCTCACACGAAACGGTCAGAATGCGCGCTCAAAGACGCGCGTTCCGTTGACCATTGGGTGCTGGCTGCGCGCGTCTCTTGTCGATTCCGACGATCAAAAATGTTCACATATCGGCCAAAGCCGCCGTGTGAGATGAGCAATTCTACCCCGCAGCGCGAGGCTTGGCAAAGCAATTTTGATGATTTTAAGTAACTATGCCCAAACGACTTGCGCCAACAGTCCAAGCATTTTTCATGGTGGACACTTGACAAGTGATACAAGCACCATACTTGATGTTCTCCGTGAGGGCTTTTGCCAAAAACGCGGTGCCCAGAAAGTCGGTTTAGAGTGCGGCGATGAGCGAACCGACCGACCACGTCAACCAAGTCTGCACAAAAACTCTCATGCTTGCACTATAAATAACCCCTGCCAAAATGGCGTTTCTGTGCAAAGCCGTGCCGCGTCCTGTGCGTTCCGACGCCCGACCCCTTCATTATGCACGGGCCGCGCCGGGTGCCATGCCCACGGCTTTGCGTGGGCATGTCCTTGGATCCTTGGCAGAATGTCGTAGCCGGAAATCGTCCTGCCAGCACCCTGCGATGCATCAAACTCCGACAGCGTGGCCGTGGTCAACCGCTGCCGAATACGAACGTCCCGGCAGCGGGCTCCTCCGCCTCGACCAATCCTCCCTGCCACGCACGCCTCGAGGGTGAAGACATGCCCACGCAAAGCCGTGGGCATGGCACCCGGCGATGCATCAAACTCCGACAGCGTGGCCGTGGTCAACCGCTGCCGAATACGAACGTCCCGGCAGCGGGCTCCTCCGCCTCGACCAATCCTCCCTGCCACGCACGCCTCGAGGCTGAAGACATGCCCACGCAAAGCCGTGGGCATGGCACCCTGCGCTCAAACTCGTCGACCACAACGGCCGCCCCACACCCATCCTCAACGACCCGACGCCGATTCATGAGCTGATTTAGCCCCCATTCGTAGGGCGAGCTGCCAGCTTGCCCGTTTCGAATTCGTGGACACCGCTTCCCGGGCAAGCTGGCAGCTCGCCCTATTGCACCGTCCAACGCAAAATTGCAGCCACAACGGCGAGTTTCGTGGCCAAAAAGCGGCAATCTCGCCTGTCAGTTACAAGTGGTCGCACCACTACGCTCCCGGCCGGACGTTTGATTCGCCAATTTGCCTGCGGTACGACCGCCCAGTACAATCGCTTCGCATGTCCGCCGTCAGGTTCGTGCACACTTTCAATCAGGCTGTTTTTCGGTGATTAGCAAAGCCAAAGATCCCAAACTCGACCTTCGCGGAGTCGTGTACCGGGAGGGCAATGCGTGGCTTGCGCACTGCCTGGAGTTAGACATTGTGGCGGAAGGCACGAGCGCCGAAGCGGCGATGAACGACGTCCTGGATCTTTGTGCTTTTCAAATCGACACGGCCACCGCAAACAACGACCTGGAATCGATCTTTCGTCCCGCTCCGGCCAAGTATTGGAACTTGTTCTACTCCGCGAAGTCAAAAAAGCGGCTTCCAAAGGCGTCGCGGCCTGGGGTTGGAAAGTTCGACGCTCGGGAATTCGTAGTTGCGGAATGAGTTCCAAAAAGCCGCCGGGTGCCATGCCCACGGCTTTGCGTGGGCATGTCCTTGGATCCTTGGCAGAATGTCGTAGCCGGAAATCGTCCTGCCAGCACCCTGCGATGCATCAAACTCCGACAGCGTGGCCGCGGTCAACCGCTGCCGAATACGAACGTCCCGGCAGCGGGCTCCTCCGCCTCGACCAATCCTCCCTGCCACGCACGCCTCAAGGGTGAAGACATGCCCACGCAAAGCCGTGGGCATGGCACCCGGCGCTCAAACTCGTCGACCACAACGGCCGCCCCACACCCATCCTCAACGACCCGACGCCGATTCATGAGCTGATCTAGCCGCCATTCGTAGGGCAAGCTGCCAGCTTGCCCGTTCGAATTCGTGGACACCGCTTCACGGGCAAGCTAGCAGCTCGACTGAGCTCGCAGCAGGCAGCTCGCCCTACGCTCCCGGCCGGACGTTTGAAGCGAATCAAAGGCGACGGGAGTCCTTTCTGTTGGACGAACGTTAACATCTGCGCCTGTCCCGTTTTTCACTTTCCCTTTCTGTTGGTCGAACGTTAACATCTGCGCCTGTCCCGTTTTTCACTTTTCCCGTTTCTCTCTTAACCACGGATGACACTGAGACCACGGATAAAAGGCGGATTATTACTCCTTTATCCGTGGCGTCCGTGAAATCCGTGGTTGATTTTTTGGTTTACCGCCGCTCTTTGGAATCAGCTTTCCGTCGGACAGATGACGGCGGGGCGAGCAAACCTCGTGCATCGGTGGACGCACAACTCCCTTAGGAATGGCCGGCCATTGAGGTTTTTGTTGCCGTACCCGCCTTGAACTTCAGACCTGCGTGTCGCGCTTGCTCGCGCCGGGTGCCATGCCCACGGCTTTGCGTGGGCATGTCCTTGGATCCTTGGCAGAATGTCGTAGCCGGAAATCGTCCTGCCAGCACCCTGCGATGCATCAAACTCCGACAGCGTGGCCGTGGTCAACTGCTGCCGAATACGAACGTCCCGGCAGCGGGCTCCTCCGCCTCGACCAATCCTCCCTGCCACGCACGCCTCAAGGGTGAAGACATGCCCACGCAAAGCCGTGGGCATGGCACCCGGCGCTCAAACTCGTCGACCACAACGGCCGCCCCACACCCATCCTCAACGACCCGACGCCGATTCATGAGCTGATTTGGCCGCACCCGTAGGGCGAGCTGCCAGCTTGCCCGTTCGAATTCGTGGACACCGCTTCACGGGCAGGCTAGCAGCTCGACTGAGCTCGCAGCAGGCAGCTCGCCCTACGCTCCCGGCCGGACGTTTGAAGCGAATCAAAGGCGACGGGAGTCCTTTCTGTTGGTCGAACGTTAACATCTGCGCCTGTCCCGTTTTTCACTTTTCCCGTTTCTCTCTTAACCACGGATGACACTGAGACCACGGATAAAAGGCGGATTATTACTCCTTTATCCGTGGCGTCCGTGAAATCCGTGGTTGATTTTTTGGTTTATCGCCGCTCTTTGGAATCAGCTTCCCGTCGGACAGATGACGGCGGGGCGAGCAAACCTCGTGCATCGGTGGACGCACAACTCCCTTAGGAATGGCCGGCCATTGAGGTTTTTGTTGCCGTACCCGCCTTGAACTTCAGACCTGCGTGTTGCGCTCGCTCGCGCATCCAGATGTCAACTTGTCCCGAGCCATACCTGTCCAACTCCTTGCTAAATGCCTTTGGGTGATCTCCGCCCCAGGGATCGCCTCCGGCACCGGAATGCGTACACCGAAACGTATGGCTCTGATAAATGGTGGGAGCCTTATACTTTGTTCCCGTGTTGCCGAACACGAAACGGCCGCGATTAAATGTGCTGATGCCGATGTTGCGCCTGGCGTGACAGGCGAACAGGACGTTGTTGGGAATCGTATCGGCCCCCCAGCCAATGTGCCGATCGACGGCGTCGTACAAGCCGAGAAAATGGACGTGAGTGACCGGGATGTCGGGCCGCGGCCGGAAGGATTGAAGCTTCCTGGCCAGCAGGATCGCCGCCAGACCTCCGCGGCTGTGACCAACGAGGTTCAAACGAATTCCCGCGTCGGCCAAGGTGTGGTGACTGGCCGATCCGTGAAGGTCCTTCTCCGACAGGGCCACTTTCAATCGGCTGGCAATAAATCGCTGGCAATGCTCGACGATTTTCTCGACGTCCCAACCGGTCAACTGGTCATCGGTGCCCGCGTGGTACTTTTTATTTTGGAACTTCGCCATGTTATCCACCACGAAGTTGAAAACATGACTGTTCGAGGCGGCTTTTCCAGGCAGGCTATTGGCTTTATCCACCACAAACCACTCGTTTGATGCCGTGCCGTCAATTCCCACCACGATGTCGAGCACGCTGGTTTGATGGAGAGAACTCGCGCGGCCAGCGTCTTGGTGTCCATTTGAATTTGACGAAGGCTCCATAGGATTGACTCCGTGGTCCAGGTTGTTCCGCTCCAGGTTGTTTCCCCCGAACCGGGCGGACGCCGCGACCGCACATTCGGTTATCGCCCCGGAGTAATAAAAGTTGTTTACAAAAACGCCTCAGGTCGCTGAAAAAGGGGAAAACGGAATGTGGTCCACGCGACTTGCTTCGGTGACGGTCTGCTCTTGGAATTTGGCGGGTCGCAGGTGGTCCCTCAATTGACGAAGAATAATGGACTCGGCATCGGAGCGATTCCTGCGACAGACGTGCGATGGAAGCATCAACGTCCGTCTCGCAAACCGGACCCGAAGCGGAAGGGCGAACACCGTCTCGGGCGACCATAAACAAGGCTGTGCGGCAAATCAAGAAGTTTTTATCACCCGTGCAAACCCTCGACCGTGAAACTCCCTAGACGACCCCCGACCCCTTCATTTTGCGCGGGCCAAGCGATTCGTTCACGACCGAAATACTAAGGGTTAGTACCAAGGTCACGGCGAGCCAGCGCAGTTCCTGTGGTTCTCCGAAGGGCAAGAGAAATCCGCTTTGGGATATTCCCGATCGGGAACCAAACGGGAGGCGAGAGAGTAAGCAATACCCGTCGGGAATGAACCATTGATCCTCAGGGATTCATTTGCGCCTGCGGTCGGCGCCGCAGTAATAAAGCATGATAGGCTAATAACTTGGAGCGAGGCAGCTTGCTCAGTCGTTTCGCCGCCACCAAGGTCCTTGGTGTGCCCCGAGTCTCGCTAAGTCGGTAAGAGGCCGTCCGAATGGGAGATTCCCGAACGGGAATCAAACTCGGTGGAACCAGCACGTTGACCGAGCTTCCGAGAAGCCGTAGTATTGTGAGTATTCCCAATCGGGAACAACCGCGCGGATGGCTGACAAATGACGCAAATTGTCATTGAAGCGAGTCCCCAAAAAATCGGCACCTATGTGCGCGCCCGCCGCCGAGCAGCCGCGCTCAGCCAACGAGAATTGGCCGAACTTGCCGGCGTCGGAACCCGTCTTGTCTCCGACCTGGAACGGGGCAAAACGACACTTCGAATGGACGCTGTCAACAAAGTATTACAGAATCTTTGGCCAGATGCTCGGCACCACGGACGCTCCCCGAAGGGCAGAGAATCAACCAGGAAACGGCGAAGGGGCATGAAACGGCGAAGGGGACGGGTCAAACTGTCGGGCGAGGCCGTCGGCACCATCGAAGAAGTCGACGGACGAACGCGATTTACGTACTCGCCCGACTGGCTGCAAAATCCGCAGGCCCGGCCAATTTCGGTCACGTTGCCGCTGCGGGCCAAGGCATTCGAGTCAAAGGGCCTGCATCCCTTCTTTGAAAATCTGCTCCCCGAGGGATGGTACCTTGACGTCTCCAGCAAAGCGCTCAAGGTTTCCAAGGACGATCCGTTCGGCTTGCTGCTCGCGACGTGTGCTGACTGCATTGGAGCCGTCGAAATCGAACCGCTCTCCGCCGAAGCTGACTGACGATGGGGACGTGTTCGATTTGTCTTGGCGGCACGAGCGGGGATTTGGACGCACACGCAAGGTGCCTGCGCGGGCTCTTTGGAACCACGTCGGCCCCACTCCTCGACGTTGAGCCGGCGACACTGTATCGCCAGGCCGCTGACAAGATGGCCGGCAAAATGTCGATTTCGGGAATCCAAGAGAAGGTTTCCCTCGCGCTCGATGACGACAAGAGCAAGCTGCGTGTCGTTGCGACGGGAGGCCGGTACATCTTGAAGCCGGGCTCGTCCCGGTTCTCCGCGATTCCGGAGAATGAGCACGTCACGATGCGCATGGCCGGCCTGGTCGGCATCGACGTGCCGCCGCTGGGTCTCGTCCGGATGAAAGGCAATCACTGGGCCTACCTGATCCGCCGTTTCGACCGCCTTGACGACGGAAGTAAGTTGCAAGTCGAAGACTTTTGTCAGCTCGCCGGGAAGCCGCTCCGCGACAAATACCGAGGCTCGGGCGAATTATGCGTCAAACTGCTTCGTCGATGGGCCTCGGAGCCGCTCATCGAAGTCCACAAGCTCTACCGTCTCTTTTTATTCTGTTGGTGGAGCGGGAACGGGGACATGCACCTGAAGAACTTTTCGATGCTGACGCTTCCCGACGGCCTGCGCCAGTTGTCGCCGGCCTATGACCTTGTCTGTACGCAGCTCGTCATTCCCGGCGACCGGCTCGCGATGCCGATTGCCGGTCGCGACGCAAAGTTGACCAAGCGAAAATGGCTCGAATTTGGCGGCTATTGCGAGATTCCTCCGAAAGCCGTGAAGCGGGTCATTGATGAGCAGGCCGACGCGCTTGAGCCGGCCCTCCGCCTCGTGGGTCGTTCGTTTCTCCCCGAATCGATGAAGGCGAACTACGAAGAGATCCTCCGGCAAAACACCGCAGAACTGCGCCGATGAACTCCCGTCGACCCGCGACACTGGCCGCGAATGAACCGCTCGCAGGGGCTGACGTCCCCGGCTGCAAGTCCCAGCTCGCCCCGCCGTTTTGCGCCCCTTTTTTTGCGCCAGGTGCCATGCCCACGGCTTTGCGTGGGCATGTCCTGTGGATCCTTGGCAGAATGTCGTAGCCGGAAATCGTCCTGCCAGCACCCTGCGATGCATCAAACTCCGACAGCGTGGCCGTGGTCAACCGCTGCCGAATACGAACGTCCCGGCAGCGGGCTCCTCCGCCTCGACAAATCCTCCCTGCCACGCACGCCTCAAGGGTGAAGACATGCCCACGCAAAGCCGTGGGCATGGCACCCGGCGCTCAAACTCGTCGACCACAACGGCCGCCCCACGCCCATCCTCAACGACCCGACGCCGATTCATGAGCTGATTTAGCCGCCATTCGTAGGGCAAGCTGCCAGCTTGCCCGTTCGAATTCGTGGACACCGCTTCACGGGCAAGCTAGCAGCTCGACTGAGCTCGCAGCAGGCAGCTCGCCCTACGCTCCCCGGCCGGACGTTTGATTCGCCACCGACCCCCGACCCCTTCATTTTGCGCGGGCCAAGCGATTCGTTCACGACCGAAATACTAAGGGTTAGTACCAAGGTCACGGCGAGCCAGCGCAGTTCCTGTGGTTCTCCGAAGCGCAAGAGAAATCCGCTTGGGGATATTCCCGATCGGACGCCCGCGGCTGCGAGTCGCAGCGCACCGCGCCGTTTTCGCCCCTTTTTTTGCGCCCCAAAAAACCCCAAAAAACTCCCGACGCCGTTCGAGTCAAGGCGATGATTCTCACCTTGGCAGATCTCACCTTGGCAGACATGACCGCGGTCCCGGAATGCGGTATGGTGGAAGGTTCGTCCGCGTCGTCGTTCCGCTCGCAGCTCAGGTAAACTTCATGGCACGTTGTCTTGTGACGGGGGGGGCCGGCTTCATTGGGAGTCATTTGGTCGAACGGCTGTTGGAGCTGGGGCACCAGGTGAAGATCCTGGACGATCTTTCGACCGGGGCACGCGACAACCTGGAACGTGTGGCCGACCATCCGCGGTGCGAGCTGCGCGTCGGCTCCATCACCGATCCGGTCGTGCTGGCCGAGGTCATGCTCGGCGATCGACGTCGTGTATCATCTGGCCGCCGCCGTCGGCGTGAAGCTCGTGGCCGACGATCCCGTGCGAACGATTGAAACCAACATCTATCCCACCGAACTTTTGCTGCGATTGGCCGTTCAGGGAAAACAGCGGGTCTTTCTGGCTTCGACCAGCGAGGTCTACGGCAAGAACCCGAAGGAACGCTGGACGGAGGAGGACGACCTGTTCCTGGGTCCCACGTCGCGGCCGCGCTGGGCCTACGGGTGTTCCAAGGCCATCGACGAGTTTTTGGCGCTGGCCTATCATCGCAAGCACTCGCTTTCGGTGGTCGTCGGCCGGTTCTTCAACGTGGTCGGCCCGCGGCAAGTCGGGCCATTACGGGATGGTCATTCCGCGGTTTGTCGACCAGGCGCTCGACGGCGGACCGGTCGTGGTTTACGACGACGGCGGCCAGGTGCGCTGCTTTGCCCACGTGCGGGAGGTCGTCGAGTGCGTCGTGCGGCTGATGGAGACGCCGGCCGCCGTGGGACGCGTGTTCAATATCGGCAGCGACGAGGCCGTTTCCGTCCGCAAGCTGGCCGAAGAGATCATTAGCCGGGTCGACCCCGGCGTGAAGATCGACTATCTTCCCTACAGCCGGGCCTACGGAGAGGACTTCGAGGACGTGCGGCGCCGCGTTCCCGACGTTTCGCGGTTGTACGAGACGATCGGGATGAAACCGCAGACGTCGCTGGGAACGATCCTGGACGACATCATCCGCTGGAAGCGGGCGGCCCGCGACGGCCGTCCGAAATAACTCTCCGGGAGTGACGTGGGGTAAGCTGCCAGCTTGCCCGTTCGGGTTCAGGAACGCGTCCTTCAGGACAAGCTGGCAGCTTATCCCCACGGACTTTGCGTCGCGTGACGATCGTTGATGACGTTAAGCTGGAGCAACTTGCGGCCCGCCGGCCCAAGGACCTGTTCCCGATTCTCGAGCGCAGCGCTTCGCTTTCGCCGCTGTTGTTCGTGCTGACCTTCCTGCCGGGCATCGTGGCGCTGGAATCGGCATCGATTGACGAGCTGGATGCGCAATGGCGGCTCAAGAGCCTGGAGATTTCCACGGCCCCGAGCGTCATCGACGTCATCGACCCGAGCGGAATCTCGCAAACGGACCTGAAGTGGCAGCCCCCGTTGGGAAGCTGGATTGCCGCCGGGGCCGTGCACCTTCCCGGCCCCGTCGGCTCTCACGGGCTGGAGCTGGTGGACTACCTTTCCGCCGCGAGCCTGGTGCCGGCCAGCTACTTTCTCGCGTCCCGCCTGTTGGGGAGGCGGATCGGATTTATCACGGCGCTCTTGGTGGCGATCCACACCACGTTCCTCGAGCAGCATCAGAATGCCACGCCGCATGGATTGGCCATCCTCACGGCGATGGGCGCGTTCTGGGGATTTCTGGGGCACTTGCGGCACGGGGACGAACTGGTCTCGGTCGACCTGCTGGTCGGCGGAATTTCGCTGGGGCTTTGTCTCTTGGCGGGGGGACCGTTGGCGTTCGCGGTCGTGGCGGCGCTCTTGGTGCTCGTGCTGGGCCATGTCGAGCCCCTTCCCGAGACGCGGAGAACGACGGCCGTGCGGCGAGGCTATCATCTCTGGTCGGGCTGGCCGGCGTTCCGCTCTCTGGGCGTGCTGGTCGTGACGGCGTTCGCTGCCGGCGGCTGGTGGGAGTTGATGATGCTTTACTCCTACGGCGGCGAGTTCCTGACGGGCTGGCTGGGGGGAATGCGCGCCTCGCCGTCGAGCGCGGCCCACGTCTCTTTGCCGTTTTTCTCCGGGGCCTTTGTGCTGCGGTTGTTGCACGAGCTGTTTGCCATGGCGCGCATCCAATCGGGCCTGACGCTGTTGGGACTCTGGACCATCGGCCGGGGACTGGCCTCGTCGGGCAACGGGGTCAGGCGGGCCAGCTTTCGTTTCCTGGCCGCCTGGTTCGTCTGCGCCCTCGTCTTGTTTGCGGCCAGCCTCCGCGATGCCGCGCCGGGCTCGCTCTACTTGAGCATGTGGCGTCTTTTCCTGATGTCGGCCTGCACGGCCTGCTCGGCACTGGCCCTGGACGAAATCGCGCGGCGGCGAATCGGACTGCCGCTGTTCGTCAGCGTCACGCTGGCCGCGCTCTTGGTGGGCTACGTTTTCGTGCACCAGAACCGACGGGGCGGCGCTCCGTCGCCGTGGATCCTGGTGGGCGGGCTGGTGTTTGCCGTCGTTGCCGCGCAAGTGCTGCGCCGCGTGTGCGAGAAGAGCGAAACCCGGCAATGGCTGGTCCTTGCCGGGCTGATTGTCGCCTATGTGGTGGCCGACGCCTCGATTGGCATTTCGACCATTCGAGCCGACGATGCGGACTGGCGGGCCTTGACCACGTTTCACAGCAGCTTGCCCGCGGAGTTCGACGCGGAATCCTCGTGGCGTGAATGCCTCTTAATCAGCGACAGCAAACCGCCCTATCGCTTGCTGCTGGCGCTCAAATCGGTCTGGCCGACCGCCGACATCACCATCGTTCGCGACTGGGACCAGGCGCTCAAGGTGGCGCTGGGCGAGCATCAAACGCCGAAGACGGCCCTCGTCGTCGACTGGAGCCACGGCAACTCGCGCCCGGCCAATCCCACCGGCGCCCAATGGGAAGCCGTCCCCGTGGGCAACCCTCAGTTCTTCGAGCAGCGCCAGCTCCGCGCCTACATCCTGATGTGGGAACGAAAGCCCGCGGGCGACGAAAATCACGCCGCCGGGCAAGCTGGCAGCTTGCCCTTTATGACGCGGCAAGCTGGCCGCTTGCCCTACATGGCGCCGGGTGCCATGCCCACGGCTTTGCGTGGGCATGTCTTCAGCCTTGAGGCGTGCGTGGCAGAGAGGATTGGTCGAGGCGGAGGAGCCCGCTGCCGGGACGTACGTATTCGGCAGCACTTGAGCACGGCCACGCTGTCGGAGTTTGACAGATTCCGCGCCGAACCGGGTTTGCGTGGATGTAATCGATCTCGGCTCATCGAGAAAGATGCATCGCAGGGTGCTGGCAGGACGATTTCCGGCTACGACATTCTGCCAAGGATCCACAGGACATGCCCACGTAAAGCCGTGGGCATGGCACCCCGCGCGGGCCTGAGCCAACTTTTGCTTGACCTGCTCGTCATTCGGGTAGGACTTGGCCAACTGTTCGAGCAAGGGGAGGGCTTTGCGGTACTCGCCCTTTTCAAAATAGGCGTTGGCCATCAATGATATATTCTCAATTTTATTGAGTTTTCGACCAACTCCGCTCCAAAGCCCCCGGGGCCGGATCTCGTGAACGGGGGAGCGCGACGAGCGATTGCGGTCGGCAGATTTTGCCGAAAGTCAGGCCGCTGGCGGAGTTGTCCGGCGCGTCGGCGGAAAACTGTGAAAAAGCGAAATTCCGCATTGACGCGTTTCGGCAAAATCCATATCGTCCCGCCCGCAATTCAACTGGGTCACCTCTAGATCGCAGACAACTGACACAACCGTTTTTGCCTCCGTTCATCGAACCCGATTTTGCCTCTGTTCGTTGAAGCCCCTGAGAGGCGTTACTCGCCCGTGACGTGCGCGTCAACCTGCGCGGCCCATTGAGCCAATCGCCCCCGGAAGCGACAGGAGTCCTTTGCCCCCCTGGGACCCGTCGCTTCCGGGCTTTTATTTTGTGCCGTGGGGTAAGCTGCCAGCGTGGACGGGAAGGCCTGTTTGTGAAACGAAGCGGGCGAAGCCGGCGGCTCGCCCGACGAGTCGTGCTGGCCTCTGGACCGCCGGTGCCTCATTCGGAGTCGTCTTCGTCGTCATCGAGCACGCCCCGGGCCGAGGGGCGCAGCAGGTCTCCCGCCGAAAACATGAGCGACTGGCCCGGTTTGTGCGTGACGATTTGCCTCCGCATTTTAATCTTGGAAAAGCTGCGGGCATTCTTCAGTCCCAAAAGGGCCGCCCAGCCTGCGGAATCGAGCGTCAGCCCGTCGATGATGCACGAGGCGCCGGCCAGACGTCCCAATCGTTCGGTCAGCAACTGGCCCGCTTCGGATTCGACAGCCGTTCGAATGAACCCGAGCAGCCAATTGAGATTGCGGATCAAATCGCGCAGTTCGGGGTCGACCGCGAGTTTTTCCGGCGGCTTGCGGGCTTTTTCTTGACGCGCGCAGCCTCTCCGGGTAGCCTTCCTGTTGTTGGCCACGAGTGTTTCCCTTGACCGGGGTCGACTTGAGCCGGCAACAACGGCCGTCGGGAGGTAACGACTCTCGGCGGCTTTTATGTTGCGCGATGGAACGGGCGCGGCGTTCAGCGACGCGCAAAGGGCCGGCGCCAAAGAAGACGCGCAAAGGGCCGGCGGCGTAGAGCGACGCGCAAGGTGCCGGGGCGGCGCGGCTCCGGCGCAATACGAACCGGCGCAGTCCGATTAAAACAGCAAGCCTCCGGATTGCGGGAAACCGCATCAATTCCGGAGGCCGAGGAGCGGGTCTTGATGTTGTTCGCGCTGTTCTTCGGGCGAGGGCCTTCATAGCCGTGGCGTCCGTTCCACGTCGAATTTCGATGAGCATACTTTGCGCATTGAAATTCAGCCCGTCAAGGTTCGCGTTGAACAAGCGGGGTGCGGTCGGCAAAATGCTGCCATGGCGAAGAAGCTGGCGAAGCGGTCGGGACGTCCCCCGATCGATCCCTCTCTGAAGCGCAAGGCTTTTGCCGTGCCGATGAACACCGTTGAGCGACGTCGTTACGAGCAATGCGCCGCGAGAGACGGGCAGCGAGACCTGGCAACCTGGATCCGCTCGGTGCTGGATGCTTATTGCACGAATCCGGGGCACACCTGACGACGATGCCTGACGCGGACCGTCCATGACCGCACCGGGGGCACGCGCGGAGAGGAGAAGGCGGCGGCGGTAAGATTTTACCACCGCCAAAACGGCGGCGCACTGAACAGGCGCAACCGGGCGGTGCAAACTGCCTTGAGAACAGAAAGGGCCTCCATCGTCGGAAGGCGCCTTCTACAGCAGCGGGTTCGTGCTCCGCCCGCCCGAGGCCGGTCCCAGACCGATGAGTGGTGCCCGCCTTGGCATAGTGTACGGTATAGTGTACGTAAGTACAGATAATACAGCGCGTCCCGTTGGCGTCAATCCACAAAATCTTGGCGTGGGTCGCGGCCCGGTGCGGAAGGGGCGGTGGGAAAGAATGGCAGAGACGCTTCGCCGCCTTTTGTCGTTCCGGGGTGCGGACGTCCTGCGCTGTTGCGGTTGATAAAGTGCACTAAATGATTGTATATAACACAGATAGATTACAACAGCGGCCTGCCGACCGCCGCCGTGTCGAAAAACCCGGGCCGTTTCGTTAAAGTGGCTGCAGATATGGGACGCCGACCGCGAGTTTCCGATCCGTCAACTTACCGCGGAAGATTTGCCGCGCGCCTGCGCGAGCTGCGCCTGCGCTGCTACGATACGCAGGACGCCTTCGTCGCGGGCCTGCACGCCAAAGGGGTCGACGTGACCAAAGCGACGGTGAGCGGCTGGGAAATCGGCGTTCGGTTTCCGGACCCCAACTCGCTTCCGGGCATCGCCGCGGCCCTCGGCTGCTCGCCGCAGCTTCTTTTTCCGCCCAAATGACGTCGCGAATCAATATACAAATAGTTGACAAATAGTAAGCAGATACGGTACAATTGTGGGCGTTGAGGATGAACGCAACGCCCACAGCTTTCCGTCTCCGGCCGCTGCCGTCGAGCCTTCGCTGTGGACCAACAGCGGAGAAGACCCATGCGCGACATTTCGATCCAGCGCACCACGACGGCCATCCTGCGAGACGCCTTTCGCGTCGACACGCAGGTTCCCAACGCTCCGACGCCGGAGAGCGACACGCCGACCGAACCGCCTCGGCTCCCGCACTGGCTGTACGGCGAAAAGACCCAGGCGACGGCGTTCTCCCCGTATGACCTGCGGAAGATGACCGAAGGAGCGCGGCTCTGACATCGGCGAGGTTGTAGCCGAACGCATCGCGTCTGTTGACGGCTTTGAAACCCAAGTCCGCGTAGGGGGATGACAATTGGCAGAACGCTGGAGACCCGTCACGGGCAAGGTGTATCGCATCGGCGATCGCCTGCTTCGATTGCTGTACGTGCGGCGGGGTGAACCCCTGTTCGAGATTGAGGTGCACCCGCTGCCAATCGAGTCGTCCGAAAAGTCGCGGCCCGAACAAGGCCGCCAAGAGGGGCCTCCGAAGCCCGCCTAAGTCGACGAGGTGACCTTGCGGAGGGTGCTTCGGTTCCTCAAAACGAAGAGAATCTCTCGCAGAGGCGCAGAGCTCGCAGAGAAAAACAGAGGAGCGGTTTTCGACCTTCCTGGTTCTGGTCTTTCTCTGCGAGCTCCTGCCTCTGCGAGAGACCTTTGGTTTTTCGGTTTCAGTTCCAGGTCGCCGGGTGCCATGCCCACGGCTTTGCGTGGGCATGTCCGGTTCGGTACGGAATCTGTCAAACTCCGGTAGCGTGGCCGTGGTCAAGTGCTGCCGAATACGAACGTCCCGGCAGCGGGCTCCTCCACCTCGACCAATCCTCTCTGCCACGCACGCCTCAAGGCTGAAGACATGCCCACGCAAAGCCGTGGGCATGGCACCCGGCGAAGTAGCGTTCCGCCGGCCTCCGAAGCCCGCCTAAGTCGACGAGGTGACCTTGCGGAGGGTGCTTCGGTTCCTCAAAACGAAGAGAATCTCTCGCAGAGGCGCAGAGCTCGCAGAGAAAAACAGAGGAGCGGTTTTTGACCTTCCTGGTTCTGGTCTTTCTCTGCGAGCTCTGCGCCTCTGCGAGAGATTCTCTTGTGTTTTGTTCTGCACGGTTTTCTCTTTCTAACACGGTCTTCGTCGTGCTCGTCGTGTTTCCCTCAATGCTTCTGCCGCCAAAAACGGATGCGCCGGTGGCAGCTCGATTCCGCCGACTTCTGGCGCAACAATCGCGCGCGAAAATTTCAAGATTTTGATCTTGAACGAAACGCACTGCGTGCGCATCATACAGTCTGACGACAAATCAATACGGTACAGCGTAACGCTGTAAATCACGCATCAAGCGGGGCCGTGCCTGAGTCGAGGCGCGGCTCTTTTTGCTTCTTGGCCCATCTTCTTGAAGCCTGTCCGCGCCCGACTCAGGTTCTTTGCCTGAGCCGGGTTTTTTGTTTGCGCCTTCTGAGACTGGCGGACGTGCGTGTGATGCTGCTTTCGGCCGACGGATGGGTGGCGGTGCTGACCGGGGTCGGCGTCGTCGTCACCCTGGCAAGCGGATTCACCCTCTGGATGAAACGGATTGACCGGGCGCTCATCAAGGTGGCGGAACTCCCCGACCTGTTGGCCGCGCTCGAGATAAGACTGTCGAAAGCGATTGAAGACGTGCGCACCGACCATACACGAATCACCGACGCCATCTGCCGACGACAGGACGAGATCGTAACGGTCGTCGGGAAGCACGGAGAACGGCTGGCCACTTTGGAGGCCCGCGGGAGACGAACATCATGAACACCACGAACAGCGGCACGAACAGCGGCACCGCCAGCGAACCCAGCGTCGAGAGCGACCGCTTTGAGAGTGACACCGTCATCAGTGGGGGCCTCGGGAGCGGGGCCCTGAGCCGGCTCGGCACCTGGCAGATTTTTGTGCTGGCGCTCCTCATCGTCGTCGGCGGCGGATACATGGTCCACGACGGCACGCTGCCCGTCTGGGCGCTCTTGTTGACCGTGGGCGCGTACCTCTTGGGCGTGGGGGCGGTGGTGAAGCTGTTGGCGGCCCTGTCCGACCTGCGCGGCCACGTCGCGACGAGTATCTCCGACGCGGTGGCCGTGCATCGCGAGACGACGGAAGCCGCCCTTCAGGCCGCGAAGTCGGACGCGCGGCAGACGGTCCAATCGCACACGGCGGCCGTCACAGAGAGCTGCGGCAAGCTGCTCAGCGAGCTGCAGGAAAACACCGGCCTGACGCAAAACGCCGTCGACCGGCTGGCCGAGATTCAGAAGGGACGCAGAAAGTGAACCTCTACCAAACGCTGTCGATTTGGACGCAGACGGTCGAAGGCAGCCTGACCGTCTGGGAAGTCGCCTCGGTCGCGCTGTTGTTCGTCCACTGGGTCGTGTCGCATTTTTCGGACGCGAAAAACTTTACTCCGTAATCCGACATTGAAAGGAATCGTCCCATGCTTGTTCTCTGCGCAAGAAAGACGAGCGGATCGTCATCGGCGACAACGTTTCAATCTGCGTGGTGGAGATCCGCGGCGACAAGGTTCGCCTCGGCATCGAAGCGCCGCACGAAATCACCGTCCATCGCCAAGAGGTCTACGACGCCATCAAGGCCGAAGAGGCGCGCCTCGACGGCGACCCGGGCCGAAGCGGCCGAAACGCCGGAACAGCCCGCATGACGCCACGCGGCGTCTGGGCCCCATTCCCTCACCCACACAAACCCAAATGGAGCATTGAACGATGACGACCCCGACTTACGAAGGCATCGAGGCGGTCAACGAGCGCAACTACCTCGACATGAACAACCTGGGGCGCTCGGCCCTTTACGGCAAGGTGTTCGAGCCGCTGGTGGACGGCCCGCAGTACCGGAAGGTCCACAAGCTCGCCATGAACGAGCTGGCCAACTTCGGCGACAAGTCGCCGATTGACTGGACGACGGTCGGCGACCTCGACGACCTCGACACGCCCAACACGCTGCGCACGTCGGTTTATCAGGCCGTCATCGCGGTCGTCTTTCCCGGCTTCAGGCCGATGCTTCCGAAGGTGGCCGCGACGGTCAAGTTCGTCGTGGCCCAGGTGCTCAACGCCGTGGCGGTTCAGGTGGCGGCCGGCAACATGGGGGCGACCGCCGCGGCCCAGGCGGCCAGCATCGATTTGCTCAACGACCAGGCCAACGCGGCGTAAACGGTTCGAACCAACCGTGGGGCACGCACCATGAAAACCTACTTCCAACTCCGCGACGAAACGAAGGCCGCCTACCTCGCGCATCACGAGACGATTTGGGAGCGGCTGGGCTTCGCGAGTGCGTGGGGACACCTCCGCGACGAGGAGACGTTCAACCAGGTCCACGCGGCCGTCGTCCGCGCCATCGCCGAGCACGGACCGTTCGATACCTCGCTGCGTTACGGCGACAGCGCCTGGCAGCTCGACCAGGACGCGGCAATCAAGGCGATTGCGACGGCCATCCTGGCCATCGTCATCACGCTCTTGTGTCCGCCGTTGGCCCTCATCGCCAGCTTTATCGCCGACGCGGTCGTCGGCGTCATCCTGCTCACGCTGGCGTCGATGGCCGTCGAGTTCGTGACCGCCGCTGCTCGCGGCGCTTCGCCCGAGCAGCACGCGGCCCAGTTGAACCAATGGGCGGCGGCGGCGGCGGCGGCGGGCGGAAGGATGCAGGCGGAAGAATGAATCAATCCAGGCACCGGATCCATGCGGTTCGCAAGTGGCGTGCAAGTCGGGCTCATTCCTCCGCCTTCATTTTTCATCCTTCCAAACCATGAAACCGTTCGTCACCGCTTGCGTTGTGTTGGGGACCTTGGCGCTGGTCGCCCGGGGCCTGCCGCGAAGTGCGGGCACGGGCAGCTCGGGCGCGGGGCAGGAGGCCGTCGAGCGGTGGCGGAAGGACCAGGCGGCCGTCTACCGGAATCTGCGAGTTCGTCTGCGGTCGCACGAAATCAAGAGTGGGGATGACGTCGAGCGGTTCTTCGCGTTTTGCAGGACGAAGGTCGAGCCGAATGCGGCGGGACCGCTGGGGGCAGAGCTGGGGCGATTGGTCCACAGCGACAAGTTTGACGAGCACGCCATCGACAATGCGGCGGCCCGGCTGGAAAGCGAGTTCGAACAATGAACGGCATTCTGCAGTGGATTCAGGCGACGACGGGCATTCCGCCGCAGGCGCAGGCCAGCATCCTCATTTCGCTGCTGAGCGCCTACGGCATGAACGCCATCCATCTCACGAAGGAGCACGAGCGCTCCGTGCTCAGCGCCCTGTTTTGGGGCCTGGACGGCGTTTTCGCGCCTGATGGGCAAGGTCAAGCCGATTTTCAACGCGGAGATTCAGGCCGACATCCAAGCCGGTATGGACCAAATCGCCAACGTCGAATCGCTCGTGAAGGCGCAGCAGGCCCAGCTTGACGCACAGGGGCTGCAACTGGCGGCGGTCCACGATGCGATTAAACAGCTCAAGCCGGCGACCAGCGGAGGCCCCGCATGACGCACGGACTCGGCTACCGTTTCGACCTCGAAGACCGCGCGTGGCTGCGGGCCCATCAACTGGCTTTCCGCGGCAGCCCCTTCGAGACCTTGCGCGTGCCGGCGGAAGTCGACCCGCGCTCCTGCATGAGCCTCCGCGACCAACAGCAGCTCGGCTCGTGCAGCGGCGCCAGCCGCACCGCTCTCGAAGAACGGCTCAATCAGCTTGCGACCAAGACGACCGCCAAGCTCTTGCTGTCGATGATGTTCGCCTACCTCACGAATCAGAAGTGCTGCGGCTGCTTCGGCGCGGACAACGGGGCGACGATTGCCGGCAGCGTGCAAGCGGCCGGCCAGTACGGCATCTGTCACGAATCGCTGATGCCCTACACGGGCCAATATTTCACGGCAATTCCTGACGCGGCCAGCGACCGAGGGAAAAGCCCACCTGATCCAATCGCACACCGTCATCAGCGACTACGACACGGCGATTCAATATCTCGGCACGGCCGGCGTGATTCAAATCGGCATTCCGGTCGGCAACGCCTTTCAGAGTTGCCAAGGGCCGCTCACGCTGCAGGCCGTGCGTCAAGACGCGCGAAATCCCGCAGGGGGGCCACGCTCTGGCGGTCATCGGCTACGTCACGGCCGAGACCGCCGGCGGCAACTCGGCGGACGACCGCCGGTGGCTGATCGGGCAAAACTCGTGGGGTCACGAGTGGGGAGCCGGCGGGTTCTTCTTCATCGACCCTCAGGCGTGGGACTTCTTCTGCCAGCAGTCGCAGGGCGGGGGCGGGGGCGGCAACGTCGAACTCATCGGCATGTCCCACCTGCAGTCCTTCGACAATCCCGACGCGGCCATCGACTGGACGCAATGCTATGCGTGAAGGCCGCGGTCCGCAGCAGACGAATTCTACCACGAAGGTCACGGAGGGCACAAAGAAATCCGGAATGGAAAGGCATGGTACCGAACGTGAGACTCGTCGCTCTTCGCCTCTTGCCCCCATTCTCCCGCCCAGGATTTTTCCTTTGTGCCCTTCGAGCCCTTCGTGGTTCCCGTCGGTTTCTGATTCTCGAACGAAGAGACATTTCGTGACCCGCATTTTTCTGTTGCTCGTGCCTCTCTTTGCCGGCTGCGGCGAGACGGCGTCCGTCCCTCCCGAGTCGCCGCCGGCACTCGCCGACGCCGATTTCGACGGCTGGCGGGCAACGTCTCGCACAAACAGTCCATCGACCCGCACAAGCGAGCGGCATCCTCTCCACGATTCTGGACCGCGTGGAATCGATCGAAGCCAAGCTGCGACCGCCGCGACAGCCGACCCCGACCCAGGGCCGTTCGCAGACCATGGAAAGCGCCAAGCCGGCTCCAGCCGCACTTGCGGCCGGCGCTTCAGCCCGCGGAACTTCAGCCCGCGGAACTTCACACCGCGGAGCGGGGGCAAAAGCCGAGTGAGGATTTCCGCTCCCCCTGCACCGCCGGCCGAACCGCTTGCCGCGGCCGGGAACCGGGGCCGGTCGAGACGCTCGACATTCCGAAGGGTTGGACCGGGGCGGCCGTCTACCACGCGGCGACGTGTCCGCATTGCCCGCGCGTTGCTCGCCGGCTTGCGAAGCCGCGCGACAAAGGTTTCGGGAAATTACCTGCGCAGTCGAGGGCTGCTGGTTTCTGCTCGTCGATTGGAACCAACGGCCGGACCTCGATCGTCCTGCGATCGGCGGACTGCCGGCCGTGCTCTACTTCGTCGACGGACACGAGCGGATCAACGACCGCGTCATCGGGTTCGGAAACCGGCCCGGGCGAGCTCGACGCCATCATCGCCAGGCATCCGCTCTTTCCAGAAGCGCGCCGCAGCCTACGGCAACCGCCCGATGGCGAACTGCTCCCATTCGGTCCCAACTCGCGCCTGCCTTCCCGGCTCAGAATGGCAGCTGCCTCGGCGGTAACGATTCAGCCCCACTTGCGCTTAACGATTCGCCGTTGTGCTCGGCGTCCCGCTTACTGCGGCAGTTCCGCTCAGCGTCTTCCCTGCCCAGCATTCCGCCGGCATCAGCCTGTTTGGCTTGCCGGTTCTCAGTGGTTCGGTGGGCACCTATCCGACGGCCTCCGTCCGACCGGGTGCCGGAGCCGACGCGGCCTATGACGACCGAACGAAGACCTGGACGACGACGAAGACGACATTTTCGAGGATTTGACGTGAAAGCGAGCACACTCCTTTTTGGCGTCTGGCTGGCCCTGCTGACGGTCGCCGTTCTGCGTTGCATTGCCGGCTCTCCTGGCCGGCTGTGTTCGGCGGAGCCGGTTCGCAAGCCCACGCTGTCGCTGGCCCTCGACGACAGTAGCACCGTCGAGGATGCTTCGCTCGCGAACTTTCGCGGAATTGGCTCGTCCCGAACCGCGGTCCTCGTTCTCATCGCGACGGCAGAGGAACGACCTGGCGGTCATCGGCCACAGCATGAACGTGCTCCAGTCCCAGATCCGTCGCCCAGTTCGTCCTCGTCTACGTCGAGCTGCGAACGCGTTCCGCTGTCCGCCATGGGGGCGGATGGAAGACGCTGCGGCTGCACCTGCCCGCCCTCCGCATCAATCAGGGCCGCTGGGAGTCCCTCGACCGGCGGGCCTTCGCCTTCGAGACGCGGCCGCTTTTCACGCTCGACTGGTACCGAACCCGTTACGCGGCCCTCTTCGACCGCGACGCCAGCCCGGATGCTCTGGCCGACTACGGCTGCAGCGAAGAGGGCTACTCAGGGGCGACACAACTCGAACGCCCGCTCCGTGGGAGCTCGCTGCTGGAAACACAAATTCCGAATGACGAAGGACGAGGGAAGCACGAAATCCGAATGACGAAGGAAGCACGAAGCACGAAGCACGAAGGAAAGGCGGGCGCGCGGTTGGACTTCTCGTTTTGGTCATTTGGACATTCGTGCTTCCTTCGTCATTCGGATTTCGTGCTTGGTCGATTTTGATTCGGTGGTTCTCGACGACTCGACGCACCCAAAACCTTTAACCCTATTTCTCGCCTGGGAGCTTTCCATGTCCCAAATCACAGCCCCGTTTGATGCCATCGCTTCCGCGGCCAACGCGTTGGCCGGCGTGATGTCCCAGCTCGACAAAGACCAGACGGCCGTGACGACGGCCCAGGCAAGCCGTGACCGACGCCACGTCCACGCTCACCACCGCGCAGAGCACGCTGACCACGGACCAGCAGACCGGCCAGTCGGCGGCCGACACGCTCGTCACGGCGATCTGCGACGGCCGGCTTCGCCATCAACGTGCCAGTCGCCGAGCAATCCGACTCCTCCTGCACCGACTGGAAACTGACATGCCAGCGACGAGCCTACAGGCCGACGCTGGCGGAAATCCGCCAGTGGTGCCTCTACTTCCAAAGCACCTGGACGCCGGAAGAAGGAGCAGGAACGGCGCTCAGGCTGCGAGCGGGCTTGCGGGTCCGCATGGCAATTCGCGAAGTGCGTGTGACGGACTTTGACCCGACGCGCGGACGACTGCGTGGACGAACGGTGAACGTGCGTCTGAATCTCAACGACGGCAACCTGGGCCGCGAACAGGGAACCCGACAATGAACGTGATCCTGGTCCGCAAAGGGGGACGAGCTTTACGTCTTCTATTACGACGACGCGACGGTCTCGGTCGCCGCCCTGCTGGAGACGGCCGCGCCTTCGCCGGCGATTCGCAGTTGAGTTTCGGATGGGACGACGCGGTGGGCGTCTCCGCCGCCCAGCAACGCTTGGCGGCGGCCGGCCAGTCCCTGCGAAACGCGACGGGGACTGACTGAATGCCGGCCTACGAGGTCCATCGTCGCAGACAGAAGGGACGCAAGCTCATCGAGCGGCCGGGCGGAATGCGCGAACTCGTCTGGGCCCCCAGCGCGGACGAAGCGCTGCAAATGGCCGCCGAGCACGAGGCGTCGGTCGAGATTCAGGTCGGCCGGCTGGTGTCGTTCGGCCTGCTGGAGCACGTGAGGCCGGGCCGCCCCCTGAAAAGAGACATCATGGAACGGGTGTGGTGAATGGGACAGAGCCGGAGAACAACACGCGGTGCCCCAACTCCAGCGCCGGCCGCCATTCGCGACCGCATCAAGGAACTGCGCCGCGTGAAGGCGTCGGACTTGAAGCCCAATCCGCGCAACTGGCGGACGCATCCCGAAACGCAGCGGGCCGCGCTGGAGGGGGTGCTTTCGGAAATCGGCTACGCCGACGCGCTCCTGGCCCGCGAGCTGCCGGACGGTTCGCTCGAGCTGGTCGACGGACATCTGCGGGCCGAGACGACGCCCGACCAAGAAGTGCCGGTGCTCATCCTGGACGTGGACGAGGCCGAGGCGAACAAGATCCTGGCGACGCTCGATCCGCTGGCCGCCCTGGCGATGGCCGACAACGGCCAACTCGACGCGCTCTTGCGGAACATCGAAACCAGCGACCAGGCCATTCAGAGAATGCTGGCCGGCCTGGCGAAGGAGGCGGGGCTGTCGTTTGACGAAGCGCTCGGCATCTTGACGAAAGCTCGCGAGACGGACGACGCCGGCCCCGTTCTCCTTCCCGAACGGTTCGAGGTCCTCGTCAATTGTGCCGACGAGCCGAGCAGGCGGACCTCATCGAAAGATTGCTCGCCGACGGGTTCGATTGCCGGGCGCTGATTTCCTGAACGACCGTAGGGCAAGCTGCCAGCTTGCCGTGGCAAGTGTTATCGTCCACCGGCTCATCCTTCATCCTTCTGAATATGCCAATCCTCAACATCACCCGCTCCACCCCCGTCCAGCGCACGCCGCGCGTGGTGCAGCTCGAGGGGCTGTTTGACGTGCCGCCGACGCAGCGGAGCGAGCTGACGTGGCGGGTCCATCTGCCCATCGAAGAGAAGCCGTGGCAGATTGGCCTCATCGTCGGGCCCTCCGGCTGCGGCAAAACGACGCTCGCGCGCGAGAGCTGTTTGCCGACAGCCTCGTGAGCGGATACCAGTGGCCCGCCGACCGCTCGATTGTCGACGGGTTCCCCGACGGAATGCCGATGAAGGAAATCACGCTGCTATTGTCCTCGGTCGGTTTCAGCAGTCCGCCGAGCTGGCTGCGTCCCTTTCGGCGTCCTCTCCAACGGCGAGCAGTTCCGGGCGACGATTGCCCGGGCACTCGGCGGAACGGCCCGACCTGGTGGTGATTGACGAATTCACTTCCGTCGTCGACCGGACCGTGGCCCAAATCGGCTCGGCGGCGGTCGCCAAGACGATTCGCCGCCGCACTCGCGTGCCCGGACAGCGGTTCGTGGCCGTCACCTGTCATTACGACGTCGTGGAATGGCTCGACCCCGATTGGATTTACGAACCGGCGAGCGACGAGCTTCCAATGGAGGTTAGAAAGGCGAGGCCGCCCCCGCCTTTCGCTGGAGATCGCGCGGGTCGGTCCGTCGGCTTGGCGGCTGTTCCGAAATCATCACTATCTGAGCGGCCAACTTGAACCGAACGGCGACCTGCTTCTGTGCCTTCCTCGACGGCCGGCCGGTGGCCTTCAGCGCCTGGCTGCCCTTCGTGGGCCGGCTCAAAGACGGACGCCGAGCCCGCCGCAACCATCGCACGGTCTGCCTGCCCGACTTTCAGGGCGTGGGCATCGGCCAGGCTTTGGCCGACTTCTGCGCGTCGTTGTGGGCGGGACTCGGTTACCGCGCGTTCACGCGCCTCGGGGCATCCCGGCGAAATCGCCGCCAAGAACCGCTCGCCGAACTGGCGGCTGATTCGTGCCGCCGAGCCGCTCGCCGCGGAAGCGACGCCGAACGCATCAAACACCTGGCCCGTTCGCGGGCCACCAACCGCTTCACGGCGTCGTTCGAATACGTCGGACCAAACTCAATCCGCACATCGCCCGCCGCGTCCGGGATTAGACGAGCGGAGGGTTTATCCGCCGGACCGCCGGCATAAAGCCGGCGGCTCGTGTAAATTCTCTGCGACGAACCGTTCAGCCAAACAAAAGAGAATGGCAAGCTCGCAGCTTTCCCTCCGTCAATGCAGTGACCTGAGTCCATGATGGTTTGAATCCCCGCAAAGCAACGGCCTCCACGTCGTGGGGTACGCTTCTAGCGTGCCCGTCTTATTCTTCTTTCGAGCGATTCAATTCCCGAATTCAAAATACGGGCACGCTAGCAGCATGCCCCACGAGGAAAGGCCAGCGGTTCCCCACGCGGATGAGCGTGGCCGAGTTGGCCCGCAAGGCCGAGCAAGCTCCCAGCGGAAATGACCGCCGTCGAGCGGGCCGTGCTGGTGATGCATCAAGGCATGTCGAACGAGAAGGACGAAACCAAGCTGCGGGCGGCGGCCAGCGTGGCGCAGCTCGAGGCGATCAACCAGCGCGACGACCTGGCTCGCAAACGCGCACCGCTCGTGCAGTCGGCGAACCGCCGTCGCGAGCCAGACGCCCGCGATGAGTCTGCACGAATTCGTGCGGCAAGCCTGGCCCCATTTGGAAACCGACATTGCCTTCGTCGACAACTGGCACATCCAGGCCCTGTGCGAGCATCTCGAAGCGGTCCTCGACGGGCGAATCAAGCAGCTTCTCGTGAACGTCCCCCCCGGCTGCATGAAGAGCCTGCTGACGGCCGTCTTTCTGCCGATGTGGGCCTGGGGCCCGCGGGCCAGGCCCGAGACGCGGTGGATGTTCATCAGCTACGACCAGAAACTCTCCACGCGCGATTCGCGGAAGTGCCGCACGCTGTTGCAAAGCGACTGGTATCAGGCGAACTGGGGCCACGTGTTCCGCATCGTGGGCGACCAGAACCAAAAGATCGCGGTTCGACAACGACGCGTTGGGCTGGCGAATTGCCACGTCGGTGGGCGGCCTGGGGACCGGCGAGCACCCCGACGTGCTCGTGGCGGACGACTTTCTGAACGCGGCCCAGGCCAAGAGCGAGGCCGAACGCACAACGCCGCATCGAATGGTGGGACGCGACGATTCCCACCCGCGGCGTTTCGCGCGGCGTGCGGCGGATCGTGATCGGCCAGCGATTGCACGAGGACGACCTGCCGGGCCATCTGCTCGCCGAAGGGGGCTGGGAGCACATCTGCCTGCCGATGGAGTTCGAGACGGGCCGCATGAAACCGACGTCGCTCGGCTGGACCGACCCGCGACCAGAGGTCGGCGAGCTACTCTGGCCGGCCCTCTTCTCGCGCGAGCGCGTCGACGAAAGCGTCCGCACGATGCGGCCCCATCACGCGGCCGGCCAGCTGCAGCAGCGTCCCAGCGCTCCGCAGGGCGAGCTGTTCAAGCGCGAATGGTTCCCGGTCGTTGTCCATAGAGGAGTCTGCCCGCCGACTTGCTCACGAACGCCAAGGCCGTCCGCTACTGGGACAAGGCGGGCACCGAAGGGGGCGGCGCCTACACGGCGGGCGTGTTCATGGCGCGGCACGAAAGCGTGTGGTACGTGCTCGACGTGCGGCGCGGCCAGTGGGGCGCGCTCCAACGCGAAAGCGAAATCAAAGCGGCCGCCGAGCGCGACGCACAAGTTCTGGGCCAACTATTCCGTCTGGCAAGAACAAGAGCCGGGCAGCGGCGGCAAAGAGTCGGCCGAGAACACCGTCCGCAACCTGGCCGGCTTCGCCATCCACACCGAGCGCGTGACGGGCGAAAAGCAGTCACGCTGGGAGCCGTGGGAGGCCCAACTCGAGGCGGGCAACGTCCGCCTCGTCCGCGGCGAGTGGAACAAGGCGTATATCGACGAACACTGTGCCGCGCCCAACGGCAAATACAAAGACCAAATCGACGCCAGCGCGGGGGCGTTCATGAAACTCGCGAAAAAACGCGGCTTCTTCGTCGCGACGGGAGATTGAAGAGGGAAGGCGGAAGGATGCAGGCGGAATCAGCTTCAGCCACGATAGGCAACGTCGGGTGCCATGCCCACGGCTTTGCGTGGGCATGCGAATCCAATTGGCGTGCCCGGACATGCCCACGCAAAGCCGTGGGCATGGCACCCGGCGGAATCTGCTTCAGACCCGAAGGGAGCTGGCCGAAGTCAGGTCGCCCCGCGAGCAAGCCAAGCGAAGGACAGAAGGACAAGCATGAATATGTTCGACACACTGAAATCGTTCGCACGACGGGTCGGTTTTCTGGCCAAGCGGGCCGGGGCGGCCGTCTTTCGCGGAGTGGGGGGCCAGGGTTTCTTGGTCGGCCTGCGATATGCCATTCAGCATGGCCATCCGGGGGCCTGGGCCTCGGACCATCGTGAGGAAACGCAGCAGGTCACCGGCTGGAACTACGTCGCCATCCGGGCCAAGTGCATCCAGGGAATGCAGGCCCGGATCCGCGTCTACGAGGACAATCGCTCGCCCGAGGCCAAGGCGATTCGCAAACGCATTCGCAACGGTTACGGCCAGCTCGGCGACCGACGGGAGCAACAGAAATCCCTCTACGGCCGCGAAGAGGAGACGTCGCTCGAGCTGCCCGCAACGCACCGCCTCGTGCGGCTGTTGAAGCAGCCGAACCGCCGGCAGTCGGGGGCGCACTTCCGTTACGAGTGCATTCAGCAGCTCGAGGCCACCGGCACCGTGCTGATTTGGAACGTGCCCAACAAGCTGGGCCTCACCATCGAGCGACACGTGATTCCGACGGCCATGGCGACGCCCGTGCCGCCCATGCCCAACTTGCCGCACGGCGGCTGGCGGATTGACCCGGGCGCGTCGCGGTTCTCGTTTCCGCTCGTCGACGACGGCTTCGTCGAGTCGTATGGCTACTTCCGCGCGGTGGGGGCGGTGATTCCTGCTTCGCCCTACGATTTGGAGGGCCGGCTGATTGTCGATAACTGCGACAACCCGCTCGGCTTCATCCAGGCCATCCGCTGGCCGCACCCGCTGTTCAAAGACGACGGCTATTCGCCCCTGTCGGCCATCGCGCTCTGGTCGGACCTGGCCGTCGAGATTGACCGCATGCGCTGGGCCGCCATGAAGAACCAGGCCAGCCCGTCGCTCATCATCACGCCCGGCGGGGACGTCGAGCCGAACGAAAAAATGCTCGACCGGGCCGCCCAGCGGTTCAACGAGAAATACGGCGGACCGGAAAACGCGGGCCGAGCGATGTTCCTCTCAAGCAAGGCCGAGGTCACGCAGCTCGGCAGCTCGCCGCGGGAGATGGATTATCAATCGGGCTTCGACCAGGCGGGCCGCGCCATCATGGCGGGCCACGGCACGCCGCCCATCGCGGCCGGCGCCTCTGGCAGCGGCTCGTACGCCGCCTTTTACGCCGAGCTGAAGCAATTCACCGAACTGACCATCCAGCCGATTCTCGACTTCCTGGCCGAAGAGGACACCGAGCGCCTGGCACCGCAGTTCGGCGAAGGGCTGACCATCGAATACGAGGCGGCCGCGATTGACGACCCGGACCTCTTGGAAAAGCGTCTCGACCGCGACATCAAGGCGGCCAACGTGCTGACGGCCAAAGAATACCGCGCCCTCCGCGGCCTGCCGCCCTTTGGCGACGAGCGCGACGAGGCGCTGGTCGGCTCAAGAAGTCCACAGGATTCGCAAGAATCAACCGAGGACGACGCCCCGCCGGAATTCGGCTCAATCGGCCACGCCGACCATTCGACAACTGGCATCGCAACGGGCATCTCTGGCCCAGCCAAACGCAATGGCCGACTGAGCCGGAATGGACATCAGAGAAGCCGGGCCGAGCTTTGGCGCTTGGAGGGCACGTCCTGGGATGACTGATCGTAAAACCGGCAACAAACGCACCCGAGATCGCTCAGCAGTTTGACTACGGTGTTCTGGCAACGCCAGTCATTCGGATGCTCGCCCGAATCGAACCGCTTTCGACCAGCACCCGAATCCGGCCAATTGCTTTTCGACGGTTACCCTATTCATACTGACCATTACGCTTCAGGGGTTAACGACAGCTCGGCTAACTCGAGACGGAAACGATAGAATTGTTGAGATTCGTACAGGAGTATCGGCTGAACATGGAAGAACACGACCTCGTTCAAACCGATTGCCCGACATTGACGTATTTTTCAATGTGGCGTACGATTTGCACCCCTTCTCGAACGCTGAAATCTCCTGCGTAAAGATCGACTGAATGACCCTCGAAATTCCGCAATTTGCGGAGCACCCCTATTTGGAATACATCGAGATCTGTGCCTTCTTGAACGAAGGCAACCCAAAGGTCGCTGCCTGGGAAAAACTCGACTCAACAGCGACTTACGAGGCCAATGGCCGTAAGGTGTTTGGGGGACTCTCGAGTGGTTGGGCCGGCGATGCACCAAACAGGTCGCTTCACATCCATATCCGATTCGCAGACGCGGCGATTTTCGTTGATCGCAAAGAGCCCAACGTGAACGCGGTGGTCTCGGACATTGTCTCCGCCTTTGGTCTCTTGGCAGGCGAGTCCGCCGACATCAGGTGGGACGCCAGATTTGTTGTCCCGCTGACCGCCGTCCCGCCGACGAGTATTGTTATCCCATTGATCGAGATTGAAGCAAAGTCGCTGAACTTGAGCATGCGCGTCAGCGGGGGGCAATTTTCAATTGAAACCCCGCCGTTGGATCGCCTATGGTGGACTCTTCGTGAGCGCGGCGATGACCCGATGGACGTCAAAAAAGCGATCATAGTCGATGTCGTCGGTTTTACGTCTGAGCAACTCGACGACAAGCTTTTTGAGCGTGCCTTGCGCGGATTAACTCCCGCATTCGATGCATTCATTTTCGGTGGAGAGCGACGCGACGTTCGAGGATGACGAAATGACAAACCGCCTAACTCCACGCTGGGTCCTGGGTGACACGGGCAATGAGCGATGCTCGGCTGAGCCAAGCAATCAGGCAGCCTGTTGGATTGTCGACCCCGATTTAGTCTGGTGCGAAGACAGGTGGCGGGAGCAACGACGTCCTGGGAAGAGCCAGAGTGCACTAATTACCGTTCCGGCTCTTAGTCCGGAAGAGCTTCTTCAGGTGCGACTGCTGGAATACGGACCAGCGCGCATGTGGGCGCTGGAAGCTCGAGTCGCGGCAATGCATGTGACAATGCGTGCCTACGACCAGGTCCTTCACGAAGTCATCGCACGTCACAATGCAGATCGCGAAGAGCAAGCTTTGGTCGAGATCGTAAGAAAAATGACTGAGGAATTCTTTGGATCTCCGGTTGGAGTGCGGAAAGTCGAAGATCCAGGGGAATCGCCGTACACAACATTGGTGGTCAGAGTTGGCGCCCATGAAAATCCGGCCGATGTGGCACAGTTGCACGAACGCTGGCATGACGCACTCGCATCGACAGCGCCTGAGGCCGTGGGCCGGGTGCGCCTGAATCTTGCGTTCGAATGATAACGGGTCACGATTTCATTGCGCTTTCTAGCCGATGGGCGGCATTGTCGAGCGCGACCGATGGCGAACCTGTTTGGAGGACCGCTATCGGCCGTGCCTATTACGGAGCGTTCCACGTCGCAATGGGCGTTCTGTTGGACAAATTGCAGATCACCTTGCCGACCGCGCGCGACAAGAAAAATACGCACGCATTCGTTCAACAAGCACTCAACAATTCCGGAAACGCCGACGCAATAAAAGCTGGCGGTCTGTTGGGGGATCTTCACGAATACCGCAAAAACGCAGATTACGACCTGAAAACGGCCGACTGCGGTAAGCAGATTCTCGCGCGGGCGTGTGTCGAAGTGGCAAACCGGATATGCACCTTGCTCGACCAGTGTTCAAGTCATCATCCAACGATGAAGACAAAAATCCAGGCGTGGCAGCGTGACATTCTTAAGATGAGAATCTAAAGAGTCCGCCTCTCCTTCAACTGCCGCCACTCCGCCTGCGCTTTTTTTAGCCGTCGACCACCCTTTTTCTGGTCAGCTTGGCAGTTCGCGCTTTTCCGCCTTTGATTCTCTGACCCCGAAGCCCCGCGCCGCAATTCTGACGGGCCGAGGTGCCGACTTCGACATCCCTGTTGCCGGTATCTCATTCTCAAGTGCGAGCCGTTCTCCACGTACTAGCACGCGTCATTATTTTTCCAATCTCTGAGAGCCCTGAATGACTGTGTCCCCGCCGCGCAAGCCCGCACGAAAACCGCTTGACAAGCTGACGGAGCCGCGACGGTACCGATGGACGCCCGGCACGCTGTGTCCCAAGTGCGGTTCGCCGATGTACGCCTATTCGAGCGCGCTGACGGTGCGCTATCTCAAATGTCGCGAGTGCGGGGCGACCGGAAAAGAAACTCGCTGAGTCTTTAACAACGGTTGTTAAACCCATCTTCGCCAAGTGGCGATGGCTCGGCATACTCAAAGCATGACGACTCTCACAGGCCCGACCGATTGGAAGGATGTTCTCGCGAAGAGAACCGCTTGCCGCGGCGCGAATGTGCTCAGGCTCAATCCGTCCCTCGAGAAGGCGGCCGCGCTGGTCGATGCGCCGGTCGGCCAGACCTCGATTGACGAGGGGCGGCGGTGTGCGACGTTCGTGATTTCGACGCCCACGCCGGACCGGTCGGAAGACGTCGTTTCGCCGCGGGGGGTCAAGCTCGGAAATTACGCCAAGAACCCGGTCGTCTATTACGACCACGGGTTCAGCGGCATACAGGTGCCCATCGGCAAGTGCGAGGACGAGAGCGGGCAGTTGGCGGTCGTCGTCACGGAGGAGGGAATCGAAGGGACGTGCTATTTCGCCGATACGGTCGAGGGGCAGCAGATTTTCGAGCTGGTCAAACAGTCCGTGCTGCGGGCCGCCTCGATTAACCTGACGCCCATCACGTACTCGATCCGCAAGGACGACGGCACGCTGGGCCGGCCGGGAATGGAGATTGCGGAGTGGGAGCTGCTCGAATGGTCGGTGGTCGGCATCCCCGACAATCCGGAAGCCATCCGCAAGATTTTGGCCGGCGGCAAGCTGGCCGGGTCGCCCATCTGCGAGCCGATTCGCAAATCGCTTTTGACCGCGTGTCCCCCGCCGCAAACCCGGCTGCTGGGCAAAGGATTCTCGCCCGCGCCTGCGCCCGCGCCGCGCCCGTGCCCGTGCCCGATAGCGAGCCGCTGGACGAGGAAGAGGACGGCCAGGACGTCACGGCCGACAAGCCGTCGGGGGCCAAGGCGCTCGAGAAGTGCCACGGAATGCTCACGGCCGTCTGCAAGGAGTTGGAAGCGGACGCGGGGCCGCTGGAGCATCCCGCGGTCAAGTCGTTCTGCAAGGAGCTTTCCGACAGTTTGACGGGGCATCTGGAAGAGATCCGCCACTGTTACCAGGCCTACTACGCGGAGCTGGGCGACGACGCGCTCGACGCCCACGAGGGAGCGCACGAAATCGACGGCAAGAGCGCGCTGGGGCTGTTGGCCTGCTGCTCCGAGCTGCGGACCGTGCGGCGCGCGAAGGGGCTTGACGCCAGGCTGGCCTCGCGGCTGGTCTCGGTCGAAACGCGCATCAACGACGTCTACCGGCAGGCGCGGAAGCGCAAGCCGACGTCGCAGGTCACCGTCAGCGCCGACACGGGCGTCGTGCTGGACCTGCTCCAGGAATTCAACGGACTCGTCAACGAGCTGCGACAGAGCGTCCCGCGGCGGCCCGCGGGCCGCCGGGAGTGACGAGTGGTGAGTGGCGAGTGACGAGTGACGAGTGACGAGGGAGAACAACGAGCCGGCGGGTTTATCCCGCCGGACCGCGGACCGCCGGCCGGGTTAATTGCCCGGCCCCAATGGCCGGGTTAATTGCCCGGCCCCAATGGCCGGGTGGCCGGAACCCGGCGGCTCGTAAGCACTCACCACTCCCCACTCACCACTCGCCACTCGCCACTCACCACTCACCACTCGTACTAAAAACGACAAACAACGAGAGACATTTGAATGGGAACCGAGACTGCCAACGGCACTGAAAAAGACATTGTGGCGGAAATCAGGGCCAACATGGGCGAGATCCGCAAGGGAATCGCCGACCTGAATCAGCCTGTTTTCCCGCACCGCGACGGCATGGGCTTCAGCCAATGGATGGGCGAGGAGCAGCAGCCCGTCCTCGTCCAGCGGGGCCAGCGCTTCCGCGACCTGATCCCCACGTATCCGCCCGGCTACCAGAAGTTTTCGACCTGGAAGGGACTTTCCGGCGGCGGCGGGCCCGGCGCGTTCGGCAGCTTCTTGAAGGACGGCTATCGCAACTGGAAGTCGTCGAGCTGGCAGGACAAGTACGCCAAGGCCTACGCGCCCATCGCCAGCGTCGCCAAGACGATTCAGGGCATGTCCGAGTCGATTGGGGCCGACGGCGGCTTTGCCGTCTTGCCCGAATACTCGACCAGCATCTTCGAGAAGGTCTACGAGAACGACCTCTTCAACCGCACCGACAACTACACGGTCGTCGGCAACAACATGACCTTCCCGCGGCTCAACGAAACGAGCCGTGCGACGGGGCAGCGGGCCGGCGGTCTGCAGGCCTATTGGACGGGCGAAGGCGCGCTCATCCCGCAAACGAAGCCCGCGATGGGGCAGCTCGCCCTCAAGCTGAAGAAATTGGCCATCGTGGTCTATCTCACGGACGAGCTGATTGACGACGCGGGCATCGCGCTGGAGCAGTACGTCACGCGGAAGGTGACGCAGGAATTCAACTTCATGGTGGGCGACGGCATCTTCGAGGGGGTCGGCGGCGGACAGCCGCAGGGCATTCTCAATTCGGGCGCGCTGTTGGTCGTGGCCAAGCAGACGGGCCAGGCGGCCGCCACGCTCGTCAAGGAGAACCTGGACGGCATGTACGCGCGGCTGTGGGCCGGCAGCGTTCCCACGAGCGCGTGGCTCATGAACCAGGACGTGTGGCCTGCCGTTTTCGACCTGAACCAGGCCGTCGGCACCGGCGGCTACCCGATGTTCATCGCGCCGGGCGAGTTCGACCAGGCCCCCAACGGCATGATTCTGGGCCGTCCGGTCATCCCCGTCGAATTCGCGCAAACCCTGGGAACGCAGGGGGACATCGTGCTGGCCGACCTCAACCAGTACATCACGATCAGCAAGGGGGGCATCGCCCAGGCCCAGTCGATTCACGTCGAGTTCCTGAGCGACCAGCTCGCGTTGCGATTCATCATGCGGGTCGACGGCTCGACCTGGGAAAACAGCCCCGTCACGCCGTTTCACGGCTCGAACACCCAGTCGAGCTTCGTGGCATTGGCCACGCGGTCGTAGGGGTGGAAACCCGCGGGGCAAGCCGGCGGGTTTGAAATCAGGAAGCACGAAATCCGAATGACGAAGGAAGCACGAATGCCCGAATGGCCAAAATGGAAAGAGTGCCGCCAACGGTGCGCATGACTTTCCTGCGTGCTTCGTGCTTCGGATTTCCTTCGTCATTCGTGCTTCGTCATTCCTTCTCATTCTGAGTCCCGCACGGTGGGCCGTCGGCCGCAGAGCCGGCCTTGTCCCACCCTACGAATTCGTGCTTCGTCATTCCTTCTCATTCTGAGTTACTACGGGCCAGCGAGCAGCTCGCCCCACGGAGATACTTATGGACCTCGTGAACCATGAATTTGGAGAAGTCGCATCGATTCAGATGGGGCTTCTGCAAGGGACCCAGCTCGACGCGGCCGCCAATGCCGGCCTGTGGGTTTCGCTGCGCGACTACTTCAAGGCGGTCGTGCTGGTCGAGACCTCCGGCGGAACGTCCGCCGACGACCTCGTGCTGACCGTCAATCAGGCGACCAGCAACAGCGGCGCAGGCTCCAAGGCGCTGGCGTGCATTTCCCGCTGGCGGATGATGCAGGCCAGCGCGCTCAACCAGTCGGCCGGCGGCATCTACACGCTGACGACGCAGAACTTGGGCTCGTCCTTCACGGCCACCGGTTCGGCCGGCCAGCAGTCGCTGGTCGTCTTTGAAATCAACGCCGACTATCTCGACGCGACCGACGGCTTTTACTTCGTGCAGGCGTCCATCGCCCAGACCGCTCACAGCGCGCTGGGCCAGATGAAGTACCTGCTCTTCACCCGCCACCCGCAGCCGGTGCCCGTCTCGCCCCTGTCGTGAGCGGCGTGGCCCACGTCGTCCAACGAGCCGGCGGGTTAGTCCCGCCGGCCCCAATGGCCGGGTTAATCGCCCGGCCCCAATGGCCGGGTTAATCGCCCGGCCCCAATGGCCGGGTTAATCGCCCGGCCCCAATGGCCGGGTTAATCGTCCGGCCCCAATGGCCGGGTTAATCGTCCGGCCCCAATGGCCGGAGCCCGCCGGCTTGTCCGCGCACGGTGATTTCGCAGCTTACCCACGAGGAATAACCATGTCCGGTTCGGTCATGACGTTCGCTTACGATGACGGCGACGACGCCCAGCAGATTCGCGGGGGCGTGAGCCAGGTTGAGGCGAGCTGGACCAGCGATTCCAGCGCGGGGACGGCCAGCGCGACGACGCGAAAAATCGTCGGGCGGCTGGTCAAGGTGGTGACGGTCCCCCGCAGCCCCACGCCGACAAATGACTACACGGTCACCATCACCGACGGAAACGGCGTCAATGTCTTGGCGAATTGCGATAAAACGCTCGCCGGCAACCAAACCAGCAGCTGCGCCGCCGAGACGTACCTGTTCGTGAAGAGCGAAGACAGCTCTCCGCTGGGCCTGGCCGTGCATCCGGTCGTTGGCGACGCGCTGACCATCGCCGTCAGCGGCGCCGGCAACTCCACGCAGGGTCAAATCTTCCTCTACTACGAACCGGTCGCACCCTGAATGAGTGGCGAGTGGCGAGTGGCGAGTGAAGAGTGACGAGTGACGAGTGACGAGTGGCGAGTGGCGAGGGACGAGTGGCGAGTGACGAGTGACGAGTGGCGAGTGACGAGTGGCGAGCACCTACGAGCCGCCGGGTTTATCCCGGCGGACCGGCGGCCGGGTTAATCGCCCGGCCCCAATGGCCGGAACCCGCCGGCTCGTTGTTTTCTCTCACCACTCACCACTCACCACTCACCACTCACCGGAGGCTTCTGTGGCTCTTTCGACCTTGGCGGCCGTGAAGCAGCATCTCGGCATCGGCGACACCACCGAGGATGCCCCGCTGACGGCCTGGCTGGCGGCCGCCTCGATGGCAATCCGCGACCACTGCGGACCGCAGTCCCTCTACGGAATGCTCGGCGCCATTGCGCTGGGCAATCCGGCTGCGGTGACGTGCCCCGGCCACGGACTGGAGACGGGCGACGTCATTTCGATTGTCGGCTCGGGCACCACGCCGTCGCTCGACGGACTGCAAACCGTCACGGTCGTCGACCCCTTCACGTTCACGGTGCCGGTCAACGTCACGGCCACGAGCGGCAACGCCAACGCGGCCGGCGTCTTCGCGCGGCAGTACACCGAGTATTACAGCGGCAACGGAACCAAGTACCTGCGGCTCTGCCAGGTCCCCGTCCAGTCGGTCGTCAACCTGTGGTTCGACCTGGGCGGCTACTACGGAGACCCCGCGACGGCGTTCGCCTCGTCGACGCTGCTGGCCGAGGGGACCGACTTCGCGCTCGTCCGCGACAACAACTCGGCCAGCGATTGCTCGCATTCGGGACTGGTCGTGCGAATCGACGGCTTCATCTGGCCCCGTCCCACCGTGCGGACGCAGGGGCTTCTGGCCCTTTCGCGAGACAGCGGCGGCGGCGCCGGCGCCGGCAATCTCAAAGTGCAGTACGTGGCCGGCTACACGCGGGCCCTCTCGCAGGTGCAGTTGGCCTGCCACGAATTCGTGGGACAGCTCCGGCGGTCGGCCGCCACGGGGGCAAACGGGCCGCTCAAGCGAGAGAGATACGATTATTACTCCTACGAACGCAACCCGGCGACGGAGGCGGCGTGCCTCGATTCCGTCAAGGGGCTCTTGAAGCGGCACAAGGAGTGGACCTGGTGACGACTCTGGGGCGGGTGATGTCGGGCGCGTACAAGCTGGTCCCCGGTGCGACGGGGCCCAGCGGGACCGTCACGTACAAGCGGCAGAACACCGGTAGCGGCGTCTCCGTCGACGGAGTGCGCAAGCGGCCCATGCATGTCTACGAAAAGGCGATGGGCGGCCCGTTCTTGAACGCCTCCGACGCCGTGTGGTTCCTCCCGGCCGCCACGCTGGGGGGCATCGTGCCCAAGCCGGGAGATTCAATCACCTTCGGCACGACGTTCTGGATTATCGAGCACGTCGAGAGCAGCTTGCAGGAAGCGGACTACAAATGTTTCGGAATCCAGAACCGATGACCGGCGAGTGGTGAGTGGTGAGTGGTGAGGGGCGAGTGGCGAGTGGGTGAGTGGTGAGTGGTGAGTGGTGAGGGGCGAGTGGTGAGTGAAGCACGAGCGAAAGCCCCGGCAGGGGCGACACTCTTCCCGCATCTGTCGCCCCCTATCGGGGGCTTGGGACGCCGGAGAGGAATCATATTCCATCGGCTCGCGCGGCTCGGCTGAGCTCGCCGAAGTCCGGTGGCAAAAGGACCGCCGCCCCTTCCGGGGCTGAAGAGTCCTGGACAGTCATCGGCACGAATGACGAACGGCCAATGAATGACGAAGCACGAATGACGAAGGAAATCCGAAGCACCAAGCACGAAGGAAAAGCAAGCGCGCGATTGGGGACCCTTTCCCATTTGGTCATTCGGACCTTCGTGCTTCCTTCGTCATTCGGATTTCGTGCTTCGCGTTTCCGGCTGTTGCCGGGCGATTTGTTCCAACTCGGGCATCAGGCGGACGGCCTTGGCGAAGCATGCCTTCGCCTCGTCCTCGTGGCCGTGGCGGGCCAAGAGGGCGGCGAGTTGGCAGTAGGCGGAGGGCTGGTCATCGCGAATCGAAATGGCGAGCCGAAATTCGCAAATCGCCTCCTCATCGCGGCCGGCCGCCGCGAGTCCTTTGGCGAGTCGCGCGTGCGTGAAATGGTCGGCCGGCGCCAGTTCCACCGATTTTCTCAGTTGAGACAGACCCTCGTCGGTCCGCCCCTCCTCAATGAGCGTTTGTCCGTAAAGCCCTCGCACCGTCTCGTTGTCGGCAGCGACGGCCAGCGCGTGGCGGAAGAGCGTTTCACTGTCGCGCCAATAGCCGACCTGGACGAAGGCCAATATCGCGCAGCCAACGACGACGAGCGGAAACGCGAAGGCCGCCACGCGACGCGGAACGGACCAGGCCACGAGGACGTACAGACCGATGGCGGGAAAATACGCATAACGGTCGGCCAGTTGTTGGCGTCCGATCTGCACCAGGCCGATGACGGGAACGAGCGTTCCGAGAAACCAGCACCAGCCGACGAAGAGCGACGGCCTTCGTCGCAGGTTGACCGTACACGCGACGGAAAGGGCAACCAGCACGAGCGACGAGGCGATGACCGCCGGCGACCGGAAGCTGTCGTGAGGGTAGGGGTAGAAGAAGGCGAGATGAACGGGGCAGAGGAGGTTCACCAGGTATTGACCATACGCTGCCACGGCATTGGCGAGGCGGTCGCCGAGCGTGAGCCCCTGCAGCATGTTCGTCGCGCCGAGGCTCGCCTGCGCGCGGTAGGCGGCCGCCGCCATCACGAGCGAGAGGGCCAGAAAGGGAACTTTTTCGAGGAGCAGCCGTCGCGTCGGCACGCGGTGGAAGCGGCGCAGGGGCCAATCGTCCAAGAGCAGCAGCAAAAAGGGAAAGGTGACGAGCGTTTGCTTGGCCAACAGGCTGAGCGCCAGCAGGCACCAACACAGGGCCAGCCATGCCCAGCGGCCTCGCTTTGCGAACTGAAAATAGGCGTTGAGCGCCAGAAGCCCCAGGCAGACGCTGAGCACGTCTTTGCGTTCCGTCACCCAGACGACCGATTCCACGTGAATCGGGTGGGCCGCGAAGACGGCCGCCACGAAAGCGCTCCTCCAGCGGTCGCCCGTCGCCGATGCGAACAGGCAAAACAGGAGCAGGGCCGAGAGCGCGTGCAGAACCAAATTGGTCAGCCGATACCCGCCGGCGAAGTCGCCGTAGGCCGACGCGTCGGCCATGAGCGAGATCCACGTCAGGGGAATCCAGTTTCCATCGTGCAGCGTGGTGAAGGCCCAGCGCACGCCGGCCGAACCGAGGCCCTCGAGGCACGTGCGCGTTCCGGGAAACGTAGCGCGGGTCGTCGATGCCGACGAAATCCCAGCTCATCGACCGGCCGTAAATCGCGGCGACGAGCGCAGCCAAAAACAGTCCGGTCCAAACCACGCGCATCACAGAGACCTTCCCTTTGACACGGTAACAGCCCGCGTCGATGCGGAGCAACGCGAGAGGGCGGAGGAGACCCCGAGGTGACCGACCAAAACCAGGCCGGAACGTTTCTGGTCGCCGCCGCCGATATCGAGCGCGCCCGCGACCAGACGGCCCAATTCTACGCGGAGCGTCATCCGAACCGGTCCGAAAAGCGGCAGCGTTGGTTTCCGGACCGCGTGAGCCCGACGGGGGCCGAGCCTCCCACGCACTATTTGTGCTGGTACCCGCGCATTGAACAGGCCCTGTGGGATGAGATGGTTGCGTACAGCAGGGCGGTCCACGCGCCGCTGATGCCCGAGTTCGTCGTCACCGGTCAGACCAAGGACGAGTGGCTGTTGTCCAAGGGGCTGCGGTTGATTCCGCGGGCGGGAACATGAGCAGTTTCAGCGGACAAGTCTCGCAGGCGACCGACAACTGCATCCAGCAAAGCGCCTGGAATGGCAGCGGCCCTTGCTCGACCAACAACACGACGACGGGGGCCTTTGCACCGGGAACGGTGGAAGCTTGCGCACAGCGGTTCAACAACGTCACCATTCCCAACGGGGCGACCATCACCGCCGCCTCGCTCAATCTCTACGTGGCGTCGACCAAAGGGGCGGCCACCGGCAGCGGGACGCTCGACTGCGAAGCGGCCGATAACGCCGCTGGATTTGGAGCAAGTCCGGCGAACGGCCTGCTGTACGGGCTGCCTCTCACCGGCCACGGGTCGACCTGGTCGTTCCCCGCGGAAAGCTCGACGGGATTTGTGACGACGGCCGACTTCTCGGCCGCGATTCAGGCCGTCGTGAACCGGCCCGGTTGGGCGTCCGGCAATTCGATCGTCGTTTTGCTCTACAATCCGTCGAGCGGTTGCGACATCAATTTCGAACAATACGACGGCACCGCGTCCGAAGCGCCCGAGCTGAACATCACGTACACGGCCGGCAGCCCGCCAGGCACGCCGACCGGCCTGACGGCAACGGCGGTCGATTACCAGAGCGTGGCGCTCGGCTTTACGCAGGGCAGCGGCAGCGTCACCGACAACAAGATCCAGTACAGCACCGACGACGCCACGTGGACGACGATTGACGCCGGCTCGGCCGTCACGAGTTATACGGTCACGGGGCTCTCGCAGAACACGCCCTATTATCTCCGGGTGGCGGCCCAGAACACGTCGGGCCTGAGTTCGTACACGAGCGCGGTCACGGCGACGACGTACAAGGCGTGGAACATTCAGCCGGTCTCCGACGTCAGCACGACCGGGTGGACCAGCACGGGACCGAACTGCTACTCGCAACTGACGGACGGGTCCGATTCGACCTACATCTCGGCCCCGGTCACCAGCGAAGTCGAGCTGGGCATCGGAAGCGTTCCCTCCGATTTCACGACGGCGGTGGCCATCTCCGTCACCATTCGAGGCAAAGCGTCGGCATCCGAGTCAGGGACTTTCACGCCGGTTTTCTACGGGAGTGGCGCGACGCTCCTGTCCAGTCCATTCGGGATTAACGTACCGAACACGTTCCTGACGACGTCCTTTGCAAACTACACCGGTAACCCGGGGCTGCACTCCGGCGTCACGCAGAACGCGGTTGCATGGACCGGAGCCTATTTCGCCGTCGTCACCCAAGAGGGGAGCGTGACGTTTTATATTTCCGAGCTGTCCGGCGTCGTCAGCTACTTGCCGGCAATCATCGACGACGGCAACTGCGGTTGGGGCCAGACGCTGCAGGTGGCCGACCAGGTTTGCGTCGAGAGCTACCAATCCACGCCGGTCTGCCACGACTAAGGAACCCCCCCCATGGGCCGCCGATACCTCGTCTATCGCAGGAGCACCGGAGAAGTGATGGGAGTCCTGCTTTCCCCGTTGGACAACCTGAAAGGCGACCTGGCCATCGCCGTCGTCGAAGGGACGCAATTTCTGGACATTGAAACCATGGCCGGGTTCGATGGAACCGCGCCACAAAAAGAAAGCGAATAGCCAATGGAACGATTTGTCGAGAACGGCACCGGGGCGGCCGGCACCAGCAAAACGCTGATGAATTTGTTCGTCAACGTCGCGACCCCCGTGACGCGCAAACGCCTCACCGACTGCGTGATTGGCTGCGGGCAGGCGACCGCCGACGCCACGGCCGAATTCTACATCGGCCGCACAACCGCCCAGGGCACGGCCGGCAGTGCCTACACGCCCAATAACATCGACAGCGGCGGCGCGGCCGGCGAGTGCAGCGTGGGCCAGGGCGTCTTCTCCGTCGAACCGACCTACACCGCCAACAAAGACCTGATTTGGCTCGAAGTCCACCAGCGGAACACCGTGCGCTGGATCGCCCGGGAAGGGACCGAGCTGTTAATCCCCGCCACGCAGAACAACGGTCTCGGCTTTCGGTCCAACCAGGGGACCTCGACCGCCACGTACCGGGCCTGGTCGCTGCATCTGGAGTAACCATGTCGCTCGACCATTTCCTGCGCCGCGAGGCGAGCATCGTCATCACGAAGGAGCGCGGCTCCGACAAGGTGCAGAGCACGGTGATGCACGTCCAGTGCAAGCACTGCGGGAAGCACTTCCCGCCGAACAAGGACATGGGATTTTGCCGCCAATGCAACGGCTTTTATTGCGGCGCCCGCTGCCAGACGTGCCAGTCGCTCGAGCAATGGCTGGAAAACGTCGAAGGCGGCAAGGCGGAAAACCATAAACCCCTCCGCGTTCCGGTCGCCGTGCCGGCCGGATTCGACTGGTCGAAATAGAGGGAGTTTCAAAACCGTAGGGCGAGCTGCCAGCTTGCCCGTTTGATTCACGAAACGGCACGAAGCGGCACGAAAGGGCAAGCTGGCGGCTCGACTGAGCTCGCCGAAGTCAGCTTACCCTACGAGTCGTGCGGCCCGTTTGAAACGACCTCGAGCGAAACTCCGAAAGGAACAAGAACGTGAAAATTCGAGTGCGAATGACGTGTGCGAACGTCGACGAAGAGCATCAGGACTCTTTTGAGTTCGACCCCAAGGCCAAGGACGCCGCCAACCCGCGCGGCAAGGAAGTGCTGAAGGAGTGCCAAGGTGATGCACACGGCCACCCTCCGCGCCGTGCCCGCGCATGCCGACAACGCGGCCGCCTGGGCCGGCCAAATCGGGAACAACGGCGCGCCGGTCGCCAACCTGTTCGTTCAGGCCGTCGACAAGTCGGGCGACGGTTTCGTCTGCGACAAGCACTACTACGTCGACATCTCCGACGCGCCCGACGACCCGGCCCCCAAGCCGTCGGCCGACGTGATTGCCCAGCACTACAGCAAGGACGAGCTCAAGGCCCTTTTGGACGCGATGAAGTAGGCAAATGGCCAAACCGTTCCTCTATCCGGGTGGAATCTTCGCGGGAGAGACCGACGGGCCCGTCCCCGATTCGGACGTGTTCTCGGACACGTTCCCGCTCCCGGTGGAGATCCGCAAGGACCAGCACATTTGGCCGCACAACGAGTTCAGCGCGACCCTTTCAGACGCGGCTCCCATCGACAGCGACTCGTTCTCCGACACGCTGCCGCTCGCGACCGACAGCCGCAAGGACTACTGGCTGTGGATGGATCAGCCGGCCGGCGCATTGGCGACCGAGGACGATCCGTCTCAGTACGTCTTTTCGGACACGTTCCAACAGCCCGAGCTGCCGCGGCGGGATTGGCACCTGTGGGAATTCTCGGCGATGCACGATTCGAGCACCGCCACAGCGCCCGGCCAGTTCACCGGCGCCAAGCTCGGCTTCCTCACCCTGCAGGGAAGCCGTTCGGTCACGAACTTCAAAGTCACCCCGCATCGGACCGGTTCACTCACGGTGCAATAGACCGCTTCAAGCCGCAGCGTAGCGGTCCCGCGGCGGAAATCGTCGAGAAAAGAGTCACTTTCAACGCGACAAGGAAGTTCGACCAGCACGAGTGGTCCGTCACACCTTACTTTTCGGGTGCCATGCCCACGGCTTTGCGTGGGCATGCGAATCCAATTGGCGTGCCGAGGCATGCCCACGCAAAGCCGTGGGCATGGCACCCAACCCGAATCCCTGAAGTTGACAACGCACTAGCACGGGCGACCAGGACACGACATGGCGGCGACCCTTTATGTCGGCAACGACAACGACGTTTACCTCCAAGGCTACCGCGTGGCGGCCACGGGGGTGCCGGTCACCGACGCGCTGGCGAGTTTCACCGTTTACGACCTGGGGGGCTACGACGCCGACGGCAATCCGATTCAGGGCCCGGCGATTGGTGCCCTCAGCGGCGTCGCGATGTCGATGGTTTCCAGCGTTCCCGGCGATTACCGCGGACTCATTCCGGGCACCTACCACCTCACCGTCGGCAGCCCCTATTACATCGTGGTCAGTTTTTCCAATTACAACGACACATTCTCCGGCTGGTTCCCCGCGGGGGCCCGGACGGGCAGCTAGTTTCCGTGCTTTATGGCTGACGCTGTTCTTTACCGAGCGATGCAAGACGTCCAGAGCGCCTCGTGGGCGCAATTAACGGCGGTACGCTCGTCGGCCTCAGTGCGGCCAACGTCGTGATTCAGAAGCTGCCGACCGATCGCAACCAGTCGTTGCCGGCCGTCGTGATTTCGCCGACGCAGGAAGACATGCCGCCCTCGGCAGGGGTCAACGACCGCGACGACATCACCTACAACATCGTGCTGGCCCTCATCAACAACGACAACCAGGACCAAACCGCCAACTTCGAACAGGAGCTGAACTGGAGGCAAAACGTCCGGCGGCTGTTCCACAATCAGAAGCTCGGTCCGCTGACGACCGAAAACGTGATGTGCCGCGTCAAGCCGCTGGCGACGGTGCATCCCGACGCCTGGTACGCCAATTTGTTCCTGTCGATGCTCGTCGTGCAGGCAATTTGCCGCGAGACGCGCACAAGGATAACCACCATGCCGAAAACCGAAGACAGCCTCCAAGTGAGCAACGACCGTTTTCACGCGATGCAGGCCGAGCGCCGCTGGGAGATTTCGACGGGCCGCTACGGCACCGACCATCGGCCCGAGGCGAAGCTCGAGGACGCCGTCCAGGCGCCATCTCGCGCGTCACGGCCACCCCGCGGACGCCCCGCTGCCTGCCGGCCAGGTGACCGAATGGCGCGACGGCCGCCCCATCGGCGAACCAAAGCCGCTGCACGTGGAACTCGCGTCGGCGAAGGAGAGGGCACAGAGCCGCGCGTGACTAAGCCGTAGGGCGGGCGGTCCGCTTGCCCGTCGATTCACAATGACGAAGCACGAAATCCGAATGTCGAAGGAAGCACGAAGCACGAAGCACGAAGGTTCAGCCCCGGCAGGGGCGACAGTCCTCTTGCCATCGCGCCGGTGGCAAGAGGACTGTCGCCCCTTCGGGGTTGAGGAGCCAATGCCATGAATCCTGTCCTGTCGGCCGTCAGCGAAGGGAGCGGGAACGTCATGCAGATGACTGCCGACACGCTGCGATGGGGCCTGTCGGTCCCCTCGGCCGCGTCCGACCCGGTCGGCCGGCGCCGCATTCCCGCCCGGCCCTTTTTGAACGTCAACCAGGACCCAATCACCTGTGCAGCCGAACGGCTCGCCCAGCGAATCATCAAACAACTCAGTCAACGAGCCGGCGGGTTCATCCCGCCGGACCGCCGGGATAAACCCGGCGGCTCGTAAGTACTCACCACTCACCACTCACCACTCACCACTCACCACTCGCCACTCACCACTCACCACTCACCACTCGCCACTCGCCCGGAGCAACCATGACCTCGCCTTCCGTTGGTTTTCAATCGCAAGTCGCCCTCTCGGCCACGTCGTCGTTCAGCGGCTCGTCCTCTTGGATCGAAATCATCAGCGAATCGATTGCCCGGCAGGGGGTGCTGCTCGACACGAACGGCATTCGCGGCACCCGCTCGCGGGACGGTTCGCGCGTCCGCACCGGCCCGTACAAGGTCGGCGGCCAGTTGTCCTGCTACGTCGACAAGAACGTGCTCGACGTCTTCCTGACCTACATCCTGGGCGGCACGCCCACCTCGCAGGCCTACCCGCTGACCGATGCGCTGCCGTCGTTCTACTTGATGATTGACCGCGTGGCCAAGGTCTTCGTCTACGGCCCGTGCTACGTCGGCAAGGCCACCTTTTCGGCCGCCGCCGGCAGCAGCGACCACAACCAGCTCAAGCTCACCATGGAAATCGAGGCCGAGACCGAGACGGTGGATGCCTCGGGCAGCTTCCCCACCGGCATGACCGTCAACACGAACCGCCCCTACCTCTTTGCCGACAGCGCCAGCGGCATCACGGTCGCCGGCAGCACCTACAGCAGCTTCGGTTTCGATTTGACGGTCGACAACCACCTGCTGGCCGACCGCTTCGTCAACGAGCTGACCCGCTCGCAAATCCCGGCAGTCGACCGCACGGTGACCTGCAAGCTGACGACCCCCTTCACCAGCACGGAGGCCGGCCTGTACGCAACGGCCGTCGGCAACTTCGGATCCGCCTCGGCCGTCTTCACCAACGCGGAAGAAATCATCAGCAGCACGCCGTCGGCCCTGACCTTCACGATGGGCGGCCTGTTCCAGTACCCCGCGAAGTCGCCCGTCGTCAGCGGCAAGGCGCACGAAATTCACCTGGAACTGGACGCCACCGCCCGCAAAAACGGCAGCACGCTGGAACTGGCGATTACCAACACGCATGGGTGATGGCGAGTGGCCGAGTGGCGAGTGACGAGCCGGAGAGGCACGCTTCGCGTGCCGGGCTTGCTCCCCACTCTTCACTCTTCACTCACCACTCGCCACTCACCACTCATCACTCGACAAACAGGAAACCCATTTCATGGCCTGCGGTTTTATCGAGGACGGTTACACCTTGGACGGCTTTGTGAAGGAGTCGCCCGGCATCTTCGGGGCGGTGCGGTTCAAGTACCGGCCGCTGACGGTCGAGCAGCGCGTGCGGCTCTTCGAGAACTGGACCACGCTGCCGGCCCTCGACCAAATCAGCCGCACGACGAGCGCACTGGCCAGGCAAATCGTGCAGTGGGACATGAAGGACGCCAAGGGGCGGCCGATTGCCTGCAACGAGCCGCGGAGCTTTCGCCGGCTCTCGCCCCCGCTGCACGAGCGGCTGCTGGACATCGTGTGCGGCATCAGCGCCCCGACTGCGACCCCGAGGCACCGTCCGGGCCGCCGGACGGCACGAACTACGCGGAGACCGCAACGGGAAACTGATTTCCGGTGCGCTCTTGGTCCTGACGGAGCCGGCCGTAGCGCACCGCGACTGCAAACACTGCCAGGAATGGCTCTACGAAGAGTCGGGGGCCGTCGCCAAGGACCGGCAGGGCAACCCGATCCGCCGTCCGCCGGGAGTCAGCACGGCTTGCCGCACTCCCAAAGGTTGTCCGAAGGGAACGCCCGACGCCATGAAGTCGTTGACGCCCCAGCATGAGAAGACGTGGGCGCATTACAAAAAGTGCCGCGCCACCGGCCAGTGGCCCGACGACGAGCTGGTCCGCGAGCACGCCGGCATCCTGAGCACGTTGGAACAACAGGTCGAGTCGATGCGCCAAGAACGTCTCGCCCTCTTGCTGTCAGCTAGCCTGGGCCTGCCGCGGTGAGCGCATCGTGTGGCAAGCTGGCAGCTCGCCCTACGAGTCGTGGCGGCCTTTTGAAACGACCTGGCCGTAGGGCGAGCTGCCAGCTTGCCCTGGACGATTCAAATGCCAAAGCACGAAATCCGAATGACGAAGGAAGCACGAAGCACGAAGCCCCGACAGGGGCGGCAGCCCTATCACTCCGCACACGATGAAAGGTTTTTCATGCCTGTTAATGACCCCGAAGCCAAGTTCACTCTGGAAGGCCACGCGCTCGAGATTTTTTGCCGTTTGCTGGGCGACCCGCGGAGGGGGGGCAACCCGGACGCGGCCGCGCGAGGCGATTCGCCTGGCCCGCATCTTTGCCAACGCGGTGGAGCGTGCCAAGAGCGGCAACCTCGAGGACGTGGTGCCGGCCGACCCTTACGCCGAGCTCGACAACGCGTATTGCTTGAACCTTCCGCCGCATCACCACCTGAACTTGATGTCGCGGCTGACGCCCAAGCCGGACGGTCGCCGCGGGGAGCTGGCGCAAAAGGCCGACTTGGACAAAGCGCTCGATGAGTGCCGCAAAGCACGCCGGATGACGGCCCAGCAGCGCACGGCCAATCACAAACAGTGCATCGCCGAGCTGGAACAAGAGTTCTCGCGAAGGCAAGCGGCCGCCGAGCAGAAGCGGCTCGCCGACGAAGAGGCCCGCCAGAGCCTGCTCTCCAAAGCCATCGGCCTGATGACCGGCACGCTGGACGGGTGAGGGGCGAGTGGCGAGGGGTGAGGGGCGAGTGGCGAGTGGCGAGTGGCGAGTGGCGAGTGGCGAGTGGTGAGTGGCGAGTGGTGAGTGGCGAGTGGTGAGTGGCGAGTGGTGAGTGGCGAGTGGTGAGTGGCGAGTGGTGAGTGGCGAGGGGCGAGTGCAAAGCCCCGGCAGGGGCGGCAGTCCTCGCGGGGTTGAAGAGGATCATGCGAGTGAAGAATGACGAGTGGAGAGTGGTGAGTGGCGAGGGGCGAGTGGTGAGTGGTGAGTACCTACGAGCCGCCGGGTTTATCCCGGCGGTCCGGCGGCCGGGTTAATCGCCCGGCCCCAATGGCCGGGACCCGCCGGCTTGTTGTTTTCTCTCGCCCCTCACCACTCGCCACTCGCCACTCACCACTCGCCCCTCACGAAAGGTTCGCATGAACGGCAGCATGGGTACATCGCAGACGGTGCGCGTCGTCCCCGACAACGGGAACGGGGCCGCCTCGAAACAGATTCTTGACGACCTCGACCGTATCAGCAAAAAGGTCGCGGACTATGGGCAGAAGATGGCTCAAGGCCTGTCGCGGGTCACGCAACACGTCAAGGCGGAGAATGACAAGCGCATCGCCGACGACAGGCGGACGACCGACAAGCAGCTCGCCGAACAGCAACGACTCGACGCGGCCCGCGAACAAATCATGCACCGCGAGCAGAAGTGCGCGGACGCCCTGCAACAGCAGTTCAAGAGCGGCAAGGGGCGGCGGGCGGACGGCTCGATGGAGGTGGGCGGGCAGGTCGCGCGGGTCGGGAGCGGGTTCCGAACAAAACGCCAGGCAAGACCGGGCCGCCGCCGCGCCTCCCGCTCTCGGTCTCAGGAATCGCACGCAAAAGAGTTCCCAGGCGACCGGGAATGAGGCTCCGCCGCTGTCGAAAGGGCGTCCTCTTCCCCCGGTTCCCGCCGACGTGCCGGCAATCGGCGACCGCGTGCGAGTGCGTGAAATCCACGAACGCCTGGTGGAGACGGGCACAAAAAACGCGGCTCGACGCGCCCCCTCGCAGGAATCGGCAGGGCCGCCTCGACCCGGCGCGGAAGGGGCGCGGCAGCCAACAAATCGCGCCGCCGCAGAGCAGAAGCGGGCTGACTCCGCCGTGCCGAGCTTCGCCCGGTTCGACACGGGGGCCCGCTCGACCAGCGGCGACATCGGGGACGCGTCCAAGCGGACCGGCCTTGCAACAGACGGCATTACCGACGGCATTGGGGAGGACGTGGCGAACAAGGCGAACAAGACGTTCGCCGGCAACACGCCGGGGCGGGAGAAGTCGGCGCTCGGCGCTCCCGGCGTCTTCAAGGGGGTCGACGCGGCCAACGAGGCCGAGCGCAAGGCGTCCGACGCGCTGGTCGAGGCCAAGCGCAAGGAGCGGGAAAACACGGAAGCGCTGGCAAAGTCGCTGAGAGAGCTGCGCGAGGTTGCCGCCTCGCATCGCCAGGCAGGCCGAACGAACGTCGACCTGCCGGCCAAACGTGAGAACGCCGGGCCAGACTCGGGCGGCATGGCGACGGCGGCCAACGACGCGGCGAGTGCCGCCTATCTCTCCGCCGAGAACACCGACACGATTACCGGCGAGCTGATTACCGCAATCAAAGAGATGACGCAGAAAAACGAGGATGGCCTGAAACGGCTGCGCGACGAGATCCGCAGGGCGGCTGCGCGGGCGAACGACGGGGGCAACCTGAATTGAGCCAAGACCCAGGGCGTTGCCCTGGGTCATCGCATCACGCTCCGTTGGAGCGAAAACATTCGTTCCGTGTCTGTGTCGTCAACTCTGTGTCGTTAACTCTGCGTCGTCAACTCGACCGGACCCACCACCAGAAACCACGTACCCTCACCATGATTGTCCAATACGGTTCCTACATCCACGGTCAAAACGAAGTGGCGATTGCCCTGGCGACGGAGGAGCTGCGCACCCAGAGCGAGGTCCTTTATGGCTTTCGCCAGCGCTGGACGCTGACCGCCTTTCCCGGGCTTGAGGCCGGCACGCAGGCGGGCATTACCTCGGCCATCAATGCGCTGCAGGCGGCCTATTCGCAGGACGGAAGGGATCTCGTCTTTTATCTCGACGACGGCGTCACGCCGACGGCCCATTCGCTCTACAACGCCAACACGCTCGGCGGCACCCACGTGCGGCCTCCCGCTTTCCCCACCGGCACCGGGGCCGAATATAGCACCTACCGCAGCTACACGATTGAAGTCTGGGGCGATGTGCCGCTGACGAATAACAATCTGCTCTTGGAATATGAAGAGTCGATTGAAGTGCAGGGGGACGGCGGACCAATCAGCGTCTTTATTCCCGTGGTGCTGGGGCCCTGGGTTTGGCAGCAGACGACGGTCGCCAGCATCTTCCGCGTCACGCAGTCGGGCCGCGCGAAGGGGCTTTATGCCTATCCCGCCTTCAACGCGCCCCTGTGGCCGGCCAATCTCGTCAGTCAGCAGGTATTGCTGCGAAGCCATTCGCCGCGCTTGAGGCAGAATCAGTATTACGAGTTTCCGGTGAGCTGGTCGTACCCCTTCGAATCCAACACGCCCCTGTTGTCGCAACCGAACTTCCAACCGATACAGAATACGTAGTGGAGAGTGGAGAGTGGCGAGTGGCGAGTGGTGAGTGAAAACAGGGCACGCGAAGCGTGCCGTCTCCGACTCACCACTCATCACTCGCCACTCGCCACTCATCACTCGCCACTCATCACTCGCCACTCATCACTCGCCACTCATCACTCGCCACTCATCACTCGCCACTCATCACTCGCCACTCATCACTCGCCACTCTCATCCATCATTTCCGAGAAACCATGTCTACTCAAACTTGGATTGCGAATGCCGCCGCTGTGGCGCAGGTGACGACGTTGACTCCCGCCAGCCCCGCCGTCGGCGACACGTTCAAGGTGACGTGCAACGGGAAAGTCGTCTCCTATGTGACGGCGGCCGGCACGGTGGCCGACGTGTGCAACGGGTTGGCGACGTCGCTGGCCAACTGCGTCTATGCCGAGTTCAAGGAGTTCACGCCGCAGAATACGGGGACGACCATCACCCTGACGGGCAACACGGCCGGCAAGCCCTTCACGGTGAGTACGTCGGTGACCACCTCGGGCAGCGCGACTTTCGGCAGCGCGACGCCGACGGCGGCCACCGGGCCCAACGATTGGGCCAACGGCGCCAACTGGTCGACCGGCTCGGTGCCGGCCAACGGCGACGACGTTTATTTCAACTCGGGCAACGCGCCGTGCCTTTATAACCTGGCCCAGTCGGGCGTGACCCTCAACAGCCTCAACGTGCTGCAAGCCTACGCGGGGACCATCGGCCTGCCGCTGCAAAACGCGGCCGGCTACAACGAGTATCGCACGCTGGAATTGCAGGTGAGCGCCACGACGATGAATATCGGCCAGGGGACGACCGGCAACGGCTCGGGGCGCCTCAAATTCAACGTCGGCACGAACGCCTGCACGCTCAACGTCTATAACACCGGGCAGCCGTTGGAGCCGGGAATTCCCGCTCTGACGTGGAAGGGGACCAGCGGCTCCAACGTGGTCAACATCAACAAGGGAAACGTCGGCATCGCCCCGCCGTGCTTTCCGGGGAGCGTGGCGAGCGTGGCCACGTTGCGGACGGGATACGTCACCAATCAAAACGGCGACGTCAACCTGATTTGCGGGCCCGGATGCACGCTGGCCGCCGTCACGCAAAACGGCGGCGTGGTCGTGCTCAATAGCACGGTGACGACGCTGACCGTCTACGCGGCCACCTGCACCGTCAACGGCAGCGGCCAGGTCGCGACGCTCAATTGCTATGGCGGCACGACCTACTACAACAGCACGGGCGCCTTGGGGGCCACCGCCGTCCACCTCTACGAAACGGGCCTTTTGGACTTCAGCCAGGACCAACAGGCCAAAACCGTTTCCACCGTCCTCCAGCGCTACACCGACACCTCGGGCGTCAACGACCCCTTCAAGGTCGTCGCCTCCCTGGCCATCGCAAATCAAGGCTGCCAAGACCTCACGAAACTCAACATCGGCGAAAACGTTACGCTGACGCGAACGTAAGAGCCCCACCCGACAACGGGCAAGCTGGCAGCTTACCCTACGAGTCGTGCCGCCTCACCGTAGGGCGAGCTGCCAGCTTGCCCGTTTGAATCACGAAACGGCAGGAAAGGGCAAGCTGGCGGCTCGACTGAGCTCGCCGAAGTCAGCTTACCCTACGAGCAAATATGAGCAGCGGTTCCCTCCAAGGCATCGTCTCCTATCCCGGCCTCGCGTGGGGCAATAGCTATACGCGCGGAGTACACCGCGTCGCATGGGATTAGCGCGGGGCAGTGCGTGATCGAGATGCCGCAGCAGAATGTGGGGCAACTTGCCCAACAGGGGGATGTGACATTCAGCTACGGCTCCAATTCGTTCACGCTCTACGATTGCATCGTCGACCAGGTGAACACGGGCACCTCGCAGAACGGGTATATCGCCCGCGTGGTGATTCTCGACCGCCGCTGGCGCTGGCATCCGATTAAGGCGGGGGGCTATGTCAACGGGCATTACAACCTGCCGATGCCGGGCGGAGCGACCAATGCCGGCGGGTCCGCGGACCAGGCCGTCTTCGACCAGCCGACGATTCGGCCCGGGACCGCCATGGCCCCGCAAGACCTGGCGGCCTTTTGCCTCAACGCGATGGGCGAGCAGAATTTCGACGTGTCGGCCCTGCCGAACGACGCGAACCCCGAAGTGCATTGGAGCTATCAGAACCCGGCCGAAGCGCTCAATCAGCTCTGCGACCAGTTGGGTTGCCGCATCGTGCTCAATCTCGAGCAGAACGCGGTCCAAATCGTCAACATCGGGGAAGGCAACGCGCTGCCCATCGACGGGACGGTCGAGTTCCCCTCGGTGGGGGCCAACCCGCCGGAGATTCCCAGCGCCCTGTTGTTCGTCGGCGGCACGACCGTCTTTCAGGACTATTTGGGCCTCGAAGCGGTCGGCATCGACCTGGACGGCACGATCCGGCCCATCAACGACTTGAGTTACGCGCCGATTAACCAGGCGAGCGGCAGCCCCGATTGGACGCACGAACCGCCGAACTTTCCCAGCCTTTCGGGCAGCCAGGCCAAGTCGCTGGCGACGCGCTGGCTGTATCGGCTCTGGCGGATTTCCGTGCCGTACACCGGCGCGTTCCTGCCCAACGGGCAAACCGGGACCGTCACGCGGATCGATCAGATCCACCTTTACGACCGCCGCATTGATACGTGGCTCTCGCCCGACGACGCGACGCAGCTCATCATCGGCAAGGGCGAGCTGTGGGGAACGTTCGACCCCTGCTATTCGCAGAACTACGGCTCGCAGAACGGTGGCACGCAGAACGGTGGCACGCAGAACTACGGCTCGCAGGGAGCCGGGCAGGGAGCGGCCGGCGGTTCCCGCTCTCTCTATGGCGGCGAGGTGACCATCGACGCCGACCGCGGACTCGTGATTTCCGAACATCCGCTCTCCTATTCCGACTCCAACGGCCAGCACCCGTCGCCCGACCTTGCGATCCGCGTCGCCTTCTCGATGCACGACCCGGAGACGTGGGAGCCGCTGCGCTACACGCGGCAACGCACGCTCGACGCCAACGGCAGCACCGGCCCGCGCATCGTCCGCCGCGAGGACGTCGTCCGCAAGCTCTACGTGTCGACCGGCCTGTCGAACGACCAGTCGGACCAGCTCGATGCCCAGGCCGACTTCTACCTCGACTACGCCGAGGCCGAATACATCGAGCAGGACACGCTCGACGTGAGCTATGCCGACCTCAAGCTGCTTCAGCCGGACGGCCTGACGCAGCAGGTCACCTGGTCGATTGAATGTCCCAGCGGCGGCACCAAGACCCGCGCCAGCCTGGCCACGGAGCACAACCCCTACGTGCCCCGTTACCGCACGCGGCGGCAAATCGAAAGCGATTCGCGCAGTGCGCTGAAGGACCTGGCCGCCGCCATCACGCAGCAATGGAAAGGCGGCGGCGTCTTTCCAGGCGGCGGCGTGTGGTGAAGAACGAGTGGCGAGTGGCGAGTGGCGAGTACCTACGAGCCGCCGGGTTTATCCCGGCGGTCCGGCGGGGTAAACCCGCCGGCTCGTTGTTTTCTCTCACCACTCGCCACTCACCACTCATTTTGGAGGCATCCCATGAAAACCGGAGCCGGCGAGACGTTCGCCAACCGCATTGTTTGGCAGAGCTGCTACAACAAAAGCGGGCAGACCATTCCTCCCTTTTCGGTCGTCATGGCGACCGACTGGAGCCTGCCCGACATGAGCGGAATCCAGACGGCCAGCCCCTATCTCGACGTGAAGCAGCCCGACGGCACCGGCGCGCCGTGGAACCACTACATCACCTGGGAAGTGGCGATTCCCCCCAACTCGTTCGGGGCCTGTGCGCGGCCCGGTCAGACGCCCCTTATCGCCCTTTTGGCCGGCGGCCAGACCGGCTCGTCCGACGCGCCGTTCCGTCTGTGCGGTCCCCAGTCCGGCCAGTGGACGCTGACCCGCGACGCGCCCGGCTTCGTGATGCTGGCCCAGCCGCAGAGCGGCTACGCGCTCGTCATGCCGAGCCGCGGGCCGTATGCGGGGCAGCTTCCGGCCAACACGTCCACGACGACGGGCAGCGTCAAAATCACCACCTTCATCGAGCCTTTTAGCGGCACTTCGTCGGGAACCGCATCGTCCGTCACGGTCGCCTGCTGGAACCCCTATGCCAACATCGACACCACGCAATCCGGTGCGAATTTGCGCGTGACGTTCGATTGGGTGGGCGGGCAGTGGGAACTCATCGCGGCCGACCCGTGCCCGCCCGGCAACTCCGATTCCGTCGGAGGGTCGGGATCGTGATTGTCCCGCCGCTGTTTTTCTGGAGATGCCGCTGCTGCCAATACCCCGTGCAGTTTTGGTGCGCTTCGTCGGCCTCGGGAAGCCTGGCGAGCGTTCCCATCGGCAACCCGGTTTTGGTGGACAGCAACGCCAAGATCCTCGTGGCGTGCGCCAACCCGCAACGGCCGGACCTCGACGCCATCGAGTCGTTTAGCTTCGACGTCAACCCCGTCTCGGGCCTCGTCGCACGCATCGCGCCGGTGAGCAACTCCACGCACGGCGTCTACGCCTACGATGCCCAGACCGGCGCACAGCAGTGGGTCGTCGGGTCGGAAAACAATTTCTGGTTCCCTCCGGACAGCACCTGGACCGTCGGAAGCTGGGGCCTTCGCGATATTCGAGCCGCCCCCGACGGAAGCTTTTGGGTGCTCGAAAGCATCGACTACGTGAACACCGGCACGAAAATGTCGCTGCAGCGCTTCGAGCTGGTCAACCTCAGCGCGGCCGGGTCCATCGTCTCGCACGTCTCGTGCACCCCCTACCCGGTCGTGTCGTTGACAACTTCCGGCCCGGGCGGAACCACAAGCTACTCGCCCGGCTACGGCGCGCCCCGCCTGGCAACGGATGGCGACGGGAACGTTTATGTGGCGACTCAGAGTTTTTTGAATGCGGAACCGAACATCCAGAACGAATTTGGTCCTCCGGGATACGTCCTGGTGACGCCGCCCCAATTGTTTCTCGGTTCCAGCTTGCAAGCCACGCTGACCGATGGCTCGGTTTCGACCGCCTCGGGCCCGTGGTGTCTGGAGACGGGCGAGGAGGGAAACGTCTACGTCGGCGGCACCGGACTGAAGGCCGGCAGCGGGGGCGGGGCGGGCAGCAGCGTACTGGCCTTCTCCGACGGGAATCTGCTCTGGTCGTCCTCGCCGCTTGCGGGCGGCTGCCTGGCGATTTCGCCGGGCACGCAGGCTTCCGGCCAGGTCGCCGCGTCATCGCCGGCCAATACCGGCCCGGCGATTGCCATGCTTAGCGCGACAACGGGCGCCACGGCCTGGTCCAAGGCCTTCGCGCTGGGCGTCATCGCCTGCGTCACGGACGAGACGGACACAACGCCCGACGTGTACGGGATCGTCAACGCTCAAGTCCACCGATTAAACGCCGCCTCGGACACAACGCTCGGCCAGGTGGCCCCCTTAACACCGGGCAGCCCCTATTGGTTCAACAGCCCCCTGATTTGGACCACCGGCCGCATCGGCCCGTTCGGCACGGAATAGCCTCCGCGGGGCCACTGAGAATAGCCCCGGCAGGGGCGACAGTCCTCTTGCCATCGGCGCCGGGTGCCATGCCCACGGCTTTGCGTGGGCATGTCCGGGCACGCCAATTGGATTCGCATGGCCACGCAAAGCCGTGGCCATGGCACCCAACCCGGCAGTTGGTAATGATGCTTTTTGGATTAGACGTCGGTGGGCTTTTTTCGTCGATTGGCACGCTCGTTTGCGATCCAAGCTGGTCTGCGATCCGGGGCGCCGATTCACGTGTCCACGGATTTAGAAGACTGTGCAAAAATTGGCGGCACATGGTTTGCCCGTCGAATCAATCGTCCGGCACGCCCTGCCGGTGGATTTGTTGCCGGTCGGAAACCGACCGTAACCCCTCCATATTCCGGCACTTTCGGTGATGGAAGTCGTAGAACATGATGATAACATGATAAGCTTGAGCGTGGCAGGAACGACCGCGCTGCGCCTGTCGTCGCCGCATCGAGACACCGCCGCATCGAGACACCTCAGTGACGAAGCCCGTACTTCAGGCCCTTGTTCTGGCAGATCATGTCTACCAGGACCGATTTACCGGAAAATGGATCATCGCTGGGACATTCACCACGATGGCGAGTGGACGTCTCCAGGGTCCATTGACGATTCAGGCGCAGCTTGACGCAAACGTGCCGGTAGTACCACCGACACCGCCAGCGGACGCAGCTACAGGAGAAACGCCGAAACCGCAGCCAGCACACCCCGGAGCCGTCGGGCAGGCCGGTTCGCCATTTGTCTACATCTGCCTGACGGATATTCATGGCTCTGCGAAGTTAGAATTACAGTTTGTCAGTTTGCGGGATCACAAATTGCTGATGCGGGCCGAGCTGAACGTTCGATGCGACGACCCATTGCGGACGGTCGAGATGGGGATTCCCCTCCCGATTCCGCTTCCAATGGAGCACGATGGCGTCTATTCGATGGAGTTGCTTTGTGACGAGGAGCCTTTAGGTTCGTGGCGGGTTTCCCGCATATCGAGCGATGGGACGAAAAACGAGGACAGACCATGACAATTGTCGCTATGCCTGAAGATGTGGTCAGTGTTTCTGGGTACGATGCGTCGCCTCCAGAACAGTACGTGTGCCGGGTCTGGGTTCATGAAGAATCTTGCGGTGGCTTCTCCGCTGAAGTAATCACATTGCCGGGAGTTGTTTCACAGGGAGACACGGAAGAGGACGCAATCGCGAATCTGCGCGAGGCGTTCAAGGGCGCGGTTGAGTCGTATTTGGAGGCCGGATCTGATATTCCGTGGTCCAACGACGTTCCAAGCGAACGACCTGCGAGCACGAAGGAAAAGCGGGTCATCATGCATGGCTGACGGGCTGCCTCGCATTTCGGGGCACGAAGCAATTCGGGCCTTTGCAAAGCTGGGATTTTCCGTCGACCGAGTACGGTCTAGCCATCACGTTATGAAAAAGGACGGTCATCGCAATGTTTTGACCGTCCCGGTTCACGGAAGTGACGATCTGAAGCCTGGCACGCTGCGTGCGCTCATACGCGCGGCCGGAATCACCGTAGCCGAATTCTGCGAACTTCTCAGTTGATCCGCGTGTCGATGCCCTCTATGGCCTTCGTCATGCATTGCGTGCGACCGCTGTTGCCGCCGTTCCACTAGACTGGAGAACGGCCCGCGTCTTGGTGGCGCAGCAGCTTTATACGCTGCCGGAGGGGTCCGCATGCGCCCGCGACAACGGGCGCCACGGCCTGGTCCAAGGCCTTCGCGCTGGGCGTCATCGCCTGCGTGACGGACGAGACGGACACGACGCCCGACGTGTACGGGATCGTCAACGCTCAAGTCCACCGATTAAACGCCGCCTCGGACACAACGCTCGGCCAGGTGGCCCCCTTAACACCGGGCAGCCCCTATTGGTTCAACAGCCCCCTGATTTGGACCACCGGCCGCATCGGCCCGTTCGGCACGGAATAGCCTCCGCGGGGCCACTGAGAATAGCCCCGGCAGGGGCGACAGTCCTCTTGCCATCGGCGCGAGCCGGTGGAGTCTTGGTCTCGCCCGCCGTGGGCATGGCACCCGGCACAGCCCCATCAGGGGCGGCGCTCTCGGCAGTTGCGTCGAGCCGGGCGGGCCAGGATCATGTCCTTGGGGGCCTGGTTGGACTCGACCGTTACGCAGGGCACCCGGAGGGCACCATGCCGGAGTCGCCTCCGAGCGTCGGGCGGAAGATTTTGCTCTCGATTCTGACGGCCGCTGTTGTCGCCGTTTACGGGTATGCGGCGTGCGGGCCTCTTCGGGCGGCGACGTCGACGGTCGCCGACACCTCGGGCTACCTCGGGCTGACCGCGTGGATTCTCGATGGGCGGCCCTCCGACATGCACGAAGTGCCGTGGCGCTGCCGTGAGTTCCCGATCGGCTATCCGTCCGCGATTGCCGCGCTCTGGACCTTGGGACTTGCGACGCAGCAGGGGCTGCTGGCTGCCAACCTCCTTTGGCTGTCGATTGGGCTTGGGGCGTGCTGGATTCTGCTGCGCCGCGCGTGGGGGATGCCGCTGGAGGCCGCGTGGGCCGTCCTGTTGCTGGTCGCCGCGTCAACGGTTTGCTGCGAGCTTTCCGTCTCGATTGCCTCCGAAATGCTGTTCTTTGCCGCCTCGACCGTCACGTTGGTTTGCCTGGAGCGCTCGACGCCGGCCGCCTTGTGCCTGGCCGTCGTCGCGTGCGCCGCCGCAATCGCCGTGCGCGTCGCGGGCGTGGCTTTGATCCCCGCGGTGATTTGGGGCGCGGCCCGACATCCGCTCCTCCAACGGCTTTGGACGCGTCGCGGCCTGGCGCTTGCCGCTCTCCCCGCCGCGCTGGCCGCCTGGTTCGCGGTCGCACGCCTCGTGCGCAGCGAGTATGTGGCGAGCATCATCTTTGGGCGGTATTCGCGAGGGGCGGCGTGGAACGTCGTTGCCGCCCAGCAGGTCGCCAAGCTGAGCGCGTGGGGCGAGCTGTTCACCAATCTGCGGGCTGAAGAGTTCCGCTCCGTCTACCGTGGGGAATTCGTGCTGGCCGGCCTGATTTGCCTGTCGGCCTTCGTGATGGGATTCTGGTCCCGTCGTCGCCGACTCGGCCCGCTCGAAATCTATCTTGCCGCTTATGCGGCCGTGCTGTTCGTCTACCCCTTCTTCAGTTACGGATCGAGTCGCCGTTTTTGGTTCCCGGTTCTGCCATTCCTGTTTGGCATGGCCTATCTGGGCATCGGCCGCTTGCGCGAGAAGTCGTTGCCGTTGGACCGGATCGCCCGACAGGTCCTGCCGATTTATCTCGCCCTGTTCGTGCTCGGCGGCTGCCTCCTCTCGTATGAGTCATCAAGATTTGAGCGCGACACCGACAGAGAGGCCGCCGTCGCGCTGGCCTCCTTGCCGGCCCGGCAATGAGGGTGCCCTTCTTGGACAACGCTGCGTCCGGTGGAAAGTCAGAGCGTTTCAAGTCCCGGCCGGGACGAAAACGAAGAGAATCTCTCGCAGAGGCGCAGAGCTCGCAGAGAAATGAAGAAAACGAACCGAGCCGACGGGTTTGCCGCCCCGGCCCGCGGCTCGACTGAGCTCGCCGAAGTCCGGGATAAACCCGGCGGCTCGTTGGTTGCTTGTCTTTCTCTGCGTGCTCTGCGCCTCTGCGAGAGACCTTCTTGGTTTTGTGGACGATTACTGTTTCTGTTGCGGGACGCCGGCCTTTTGACGGTGTTCGTCGAGCACGTCGGCCGGCGCGTCGGTCGTCGGTTTGTGCGCCCTTTGGCCGTACGGGTCGTTTATGCAGTGGACTTGCTTTAAGTGCTTGGCAGTATTACAATTCGGCACATCTCGATAGAAGAGCATTTGTTTTTGTTGCCGTGTATTGGGGCCCCGCTCGTCTGGCATGTCGGTCTCTGAATAGCCCTCTTTGCGTTCGAGGCGATGCGTGCCAGACCTTCCCGACAATGTTTGGTTGCCGCCTCGGTCCATTACCTACCCGCGTCATCTGCCGGTCAAAGACGGAAGCAAGACGTGGCAGCACATTGTCGCCGAGACGGGCGGCCGAAAAGGGAAGGCGAAATATGGACCGTACCCGCGCATCAACGACCAAATCGTTAAGACAATGGAAGAGACGGTCGTCACGATTCCAGAACACGAACTGCCGCGTCCAAAGGAAAATGTGAGGGCATTCTGGGGTCAATATGACCAGACGATTGGAGCCGCAAGCGGGCAAGAAACAACCTACCTCTACGTTGAGTATCTTCCTGACGGGACGGTGCACGGGCGACCGATGACCAAAGAACAACTCATCGCAAAAGGGATGCGGCCATGAACACGCTGATTCCACGCCTGCCATCCGGAGCGACAATTCTTTTTAACTCACTCTTCGACACGAAGGACGCGGCTTATCTGACCGACGATTTGTTTGCGGCCTCTCTGCCAGGAGGCGTTTACGTTGATGTCGGCTGGTTCCCGGAGTGCGACCCGAACGGCTCGTATGAAGTTTGCGTTTACAAAGACAGCTTCGAGAATCAACTCAGTGAGCCCGTTGAAACGAAGAATGTCCACGAAGCGGTCGCAGCCGTTGAAAAATTCGCCGCTCAGCATGAGCTCCGCCCCATTCAGGGGACTGCCGGCCGGCAGTCGGTGTAGCGCGGGCTGCGCCGGGTGCCATGCCCACGGCTTTGCGTGGGCATGTCTTCAGCCTTGAGGCGTGCGTGGCAGAGAGGATTGGTCGAGGCGGAGGAGTCCGCTGCCGGGACGTACCGGCTCGCTGTCACGTTGACACGTTTTGCGGTGACCATTCATCGAGAAAGATGCATCGCAGGGGGCTGGCAGGATGATTTCCGGGTACGACATTCTGCCAAGGATCCAAGGACATGCCCACGCAAAGCCGTGGGCATGGCACCCGGCGCTTGGATTGCGGCCGAACCCTTAACGGGATTGCCGTCATCAAGCCCCGGCGGGGGGCGGCGCAATCAGCCGCTTCGTTTCCGCGGGGGGGTTGGCCAATTTCGGCCTCAGCGGCTCCGGCAAACGACGCATCAGGTCGGCGTGCTGGGCCAGCGATTCGTAGGCGCGGCGGAACTGGGCCGAGTAGGTCGTGCGGTCCGCAACTTCCAGGTCCGCGACCCAGGCCGGGCCTCCGCAGGCCTCGACGGCACGTCTCACGAGAGGCGGCAGACAGCCCAGGAACTCGGCGGCTCGGTAATGCGGCGAGTGCCGTGAAACCGCCTGAAGGACCAGGGTGAAGGCCTCCGGGGCCGACAGGAGCAGCCCCTGCTCCGACTCGATGGCCAGTCGCCGAATGGCGGCCGGCGTCGGAAAGCCGGAGTCAACCTCCGTCAGCCACCGCACGACGGCCTTTTGAAGCGTCGGAATAGGCAGGTCGCCCAGGACCTGGTACCACATGACCCATCCTTCCGCCGGCAACGTGCGGCCCACCGAGCTAAACAGGCCCACCATCGACGTCTTGAAGTCTTTGAACGATTCGTTCGGCTTCGTCGAGGCTGCGGTGCAGCTCGTCGCCGGCTCGCTCGAACCGTTTGTGCCAGTTGGATCGATCATCTTTCCACCTCCCCTGGTTGAACCAGGTCGCCGGGAACGGAGTGAACTTGCCGGCGTGCCCCGCGTTGGAGCCGGCAAACTCCTCGACGGCCTCCTTCAGCGTGTCGAACGTCGCTTCTTTCAAAGCCTTCACGATGGACTTGATGGCCTTCTGATGCCCCTCCTTGCGCGGATAGGCCTGATACATCTCCTCGGCACGGCGCTTCTCCTCTTCCAAAAGAGGGTCTACTACTACTTCTTCTTCCGAAGGAAGGTCTTCTTCGAGATCGGGAAAATTAAGACGAGGATCGGAAGAAGTCTCTCTCTCCCTCGATTTTGTTACATCGGCGTTACAATGACCGTTACAATCACGCGCATGTAACGGTGGGGCCCTCTTCGCCCTGTACCGACAGAGTCTTCCCCGCGTTGCCCGCTTTTCACGTTCTCGTCTTACGAGTCTTCGGCAGTAGACGACGCCGAGCTTGTCACGGCTCGCCACTGACTTACGCAAGATCTCCGCGAGCGCATCCCGAGCGACGACCTTATCCCCGCGAACGGCCGTGACGATCTCGTCATCGGACCATGGCGCACCGTCAGGAGAGATAAGGCGACCAATCTCAGGAGACAGCAACATCAAGGAAACCATGTCGGCCCAAACCGCCCGGGCCGCAAACGAACAGCGACACAAGGCCTCGTCCGCGAGCCATGCCTTGCCGTCCCATTCGTGACCGAGGGGTTTTCCCGCCATCACAACTCTCCCTCACCACTCACCCGTCATCATTCGCGTTATCGCGCTTCAACCCCGGAGGGGTGACAGTCCTCTTGCCACCGGACTTCGGCGAGCTCAGTCGACCCGCGTCAGCCGGTGGAATGCGATTCCCCTCCGCGCCCCCAAGCCCCCGATAGGGGGCGACAGATGCGAGAAGAGTGTCGCCCCTGCCGGGGCTTCGCACTCGTGCCTCACTCATCACTCGCCACTCACCACTCGCCACTCATCACTCGCCACTCACCCCTCGCCACTCGCCACTCACCACTCATCACTCGCCACTCACCCCGCAAACCGTTCCACGTTCCGCTTGCGGTGTTCCTCGTTGGGGATCCAGCGGCCGTCGACTGCGCAGGTACGAGTCGCAACAGACTTCCGAGGCGAACTCCCAGATGTTGACCGCGTAGCCCCACGTGTCGTTGCGCTGGTCCCACTTCGACTGCCGCCGCAGCTCGTAATCGTTCACGCGGCCCAGCAACTGCGGGTACTTGCGGCTCGGCGTTGCGTAGGCCCAGCGCTTGAGGTCCGGAAACGGGATGCAATACAAAATGCCCGTGCTGCTGCTGGCGTCCCGCAGAAAGTGGTACAAGAGCCAGTCGGCATCCAGCGTTCGCAACCATCCCGGCGTGTTACGCGAACGGTTCGACCATTCCTCGAAGAAGAAGTTGCCGTACTTCTCCTCTTGCTCCGCCTTGAGCTCGATGGCCCAGATCTCGCCGTTGGGCCGATTGATCAACACGTCGCCGTATTTCTTCTGCAGGTCGACGGCCAGCCGGCCCTTGGCCGTCGTGACATACGCCCGTCGAGCGACCGCGACTCGATCAAGGGCGCAAGCTGCCGGAACGACTCCGCCTCGATTTGCTGGCACCGGAGAAACGAATTCATCCTGCGCTCTCCAAAAATCGTTGCCGAGAGATTCTCGTTGCCCCACGCGGTCCATCGCGGACGCACCTCGCGGGCGAAAAGCTCAATTCGCGGGCCGGGGCTGATGTGCTCGACGATTTCGCGGAACGCGTGCGGTTTCACGCTGTGCCGCTCGCGGTCCGACACCAGCCAGCTCGTTTGATTGGTCCCGTCCGGCCTCAGGCCGCCGCGCGAGGCGATTAACAGGAACTCGTGCGAGACGCCGCACATAGTTGCCGGTCCCCATCTGCGGCTTGCACCAGACCATGACCGATTTGAACTCAAATCCCCAAGCGGGAATGACGCGGGTCAGCGCCTCGACCAAAAAGCCGTTCGTACACCACAGCCACAAGAGGGCCGCGTCGGAGGCGATTGCGTTCACCGGCAACGCGCAGATTTCCTCGACGGTCATGGTGCCGTAATGGTCGTCGGTCGCCGCCCGGCTCGACTGGTTGCCGTATTTCCACGGCGGGTCGGCGTAGATGGTGGCAAACCGCGTGCGGCCGCGGGCCGCTTCGGCCAGGTCGCCCACGCTGCAGCACGCGGGCGTTTGGTGCTCGGGCGAGACGACGAGCGATTCGCGCCGCTTCTTTTGCCGGACGAACTTGTACGCTTCGTTGATCGACTTCTTGCCGCTGCGAACGCTGGCCACGGTCTCGGGGTCGGCGTTTTCGAGAATCGCCTTGGCCCGGCTGAGGGTGTCGTGCGAAACGCCGGCGACCTTGGCCAGCTCTTTCTTCGTCGACACTTCCTCAGAATTCTGACGGAGTGATTGGCCGGGGGCCGTCCCGCCGTGCTCCCGCTGTTTTTGTTTGGCCCGCGCGGCAATCAGCGGCTCGAGCTTCAAGGCCAGCTCGGCCCGCTGCATGGGATTGAGATTCCGCCGGCCGAACTGATTGCGGAGGATCCACTCTTTCGCCCGGTCGCGCGATTCCAGCGCCAGCTCGCGGACCGCCGGCTCGGGGCCGCCCTCTTCCGCGGAGAAGACCCGCTCCCAGATGTCACGCCGGTTGTGCCCGTCCAAAAGAAGGCGACCCTCGCTCCAGGCGACGAGCGGATCGCGAAAGCCGTCCCGCATGACATTCGCGAGCAACTGTTCGCGCTCTTCGTCCGAGAGCGGCGGACAGAGAGAGCAGAACTCGTCGTCGACGACGACATCTCGAATGGAAATCGGCTCACTGTGAGTCATGCGTGCATCCATCGGAGTGAGTGGCGAGTGGTGAGTGGTGAGTGGTGAGTGGTGAGTGGTGAGTGGTGAGGGCACGCGAAGCGTGCCTTTGTTTTTGCTCGTCACTCGTCACTCGTCACTCGCCACTCGCCCCTCGCCACTCGTTACTCGCCCCTCGTCACTCGCCCCTCGCCGCGAGTTTCACGAAGGCGATTTCACCGGGCCGCAGCGCGCGGCCGACGTGCCTGGCCGCGTAGCGGGTGCTGCAGGGCAAGTAGACCTGTTCGCCCCGCGTGTGCCGCGCCGGCACCCATTCGCCGGCGTCGAGCACCGGCTCTTCGCTCCAGACCGAACACAGCCGGTCGCCCGTCTTGTCTCGCACGTAGAAGTCGCCTCGAAGGGTCATGCGTGTTCTCCATTGGTGAGTGGTGAGTGATGAGTGGTGAGTGGCGAGTGGCGAGTGGCGAGCATGAACGAGCCGCCGGCTTTATGCCGGCGGTCCGGCGGGGTAAACCCGCCGGCTCGTTGTTTTCACTCGTCACTCGCCACTCGTCACTCACCACTCTCCCGGTCGTCGAACAAATCGCCTGCGCGGTGCGCGCAGCGTCTCCGTGAAAAAACGTCGGGTCTTTTGAAAGGGCCCCTGCGGGGGCCGCAGAAAATCGCTCAGCGTTTCAACGCTGGGTCCGCTGGCTACTGTCTCACGTCAGTTCCGTAGGGCAGGCACAGCCTTGCCCGACAGCTCTTCATCCGGTCTGCGTCGTCTGAGTGATTTCGTCTGCTCATAGCGCCAAGATACAAGCGTCGCGGCAGACGTCAACGACATTTCGCGCCGCGGAGGCTGGCTGAGAGGGGCAGGGGTGCGCCAGTGGGGTGCCAGTGGGGTAGCAGTGGGGCGCCAGTGTCGATTCTCAACTTTTTTGAGATTTTTTTCGCGGACCGTCCAAATCGTCACTTTTTGCGGCAATGGCGACCGATTCGCTCTGGGCCAAAAGGCTTCGACCAACTGAGAAAAGCGCTGTGACGCCGGTGGCAAGCGGACCGCCGCTCGTGTCGCAAATCCGCCCCAAGCCGTAGGGTGGGACAAGGCCGGCTCGGCGGCCGCGGCTCGGCTGAGCTCGCCGAAGTCCGGCCCACCTTTTGAAGGTTACCAAGCGCGTGGCCGTGGTGGGCCGTCGCTCGCTCCGCGAGCTTGTCCCACCCTACGTTTCGAAAAGCACGTATTTTCCCGAGCGAGAATCCTTCACGGCGTTGCCCGCTGGGGCCAACAGCATCCGTCCGTTACACGCGTGTTGTGAGAAGTCAATTCCGCGAGCCAATCGATTTGACAACCTCGGCAGTCAAGCCGGGCGTGCGTTTCTTGCCGTGCTCTAATTCCAGTGCACTGTTGATAATGCCAATTTCTTGGGCTTCACGAAACATTTCCTCTTTGATCAGGTTATTGGTCCACAGCCAGTAGGCCACCTCGCACCAGTACCAAAGAGGCTTGTCGTCGCAGAGCTCGCAGACAGGTGGCGGAAACCCGCCTGGGCCGCGTACCCCCCTGATGTATTGGTGGATCATTTGCCTGCTTCGGCTGCTCTTGCGGGCAATTTCTGCCTGTGTGACGAGATTGCAATCATCGACGCGCAATACGTCTGCTCCCACATCTGCCTTGCGTACGTCGGCAATGGCACTCAAGATCGCATCCTTCATCGACTTGGCGGATCGGGAGAAAGCGGCATAAACCCGTCCATTGCGGAGGTTGAGCGTAGCGTCATCGCAACCCGCCTCGTACAGGGCGTCTTCGGTCTCGCGATTAAGTTCGCTGACTCCAGTCAGCGCCAGGGTGAAATCGTATTCGCTTGTCATGTCGCTCCCCTCAGCGGCAATTGTCGGTGGTCGGTCAGTTTGAAGTGCAGGACCGAAATGGCGGACAACGGGGGAGTTGACGCGGCGGAAATGCAAAACGCCCGGCTCATCGCCGGACGTTTTTACACTTTCCACTGCCGCAGCTTGAAATCGCCAACAGCAGTGGAGGCATGCCAATGGCATGCACTGGCTAGTCCCCGTAGGGCACACAATAATCATCGGCCAAGGGCCGACAAAAGTCAATTCCCAAACGCCAACGCGGCAAGAACTGCCGCTTTAATCCCCGCGAGGTCGGCGGTTGTTGCACAATAGGGCAGATACTTGCGTTTGTTGTACTGATCCTTTTTGAAATACCTGTCCAGCCGCCAATCGGCAACAGTCAAGATCATGTCGCACTTTGCCCAGCATCGGTTTTGCAGGTTCGGCGGCCACCCAGAGTGGTCCATCTCGTAATGCCAGGCTCGCGGAACCAGCGGCATGCGCGTGGACAACGGCACGACAATGCATAAGCCGTTTGTCGGTCTCGACAGCACAACCACCGGCCTCGCCTTGTCCATTTCCGGGCCACGCGGATTCGCGTGCATCGTGAAATCGCAACGGAGGAGAGCACCGGGCTTGGGGTTGTGGTGAATCGGCATGGAAGGATTGACAACTCCGGCTCCTAGCGAGAGCCGCTCGAGCCAGTAAACAGCGTTCGCGTGAGGAGAACCAACGCGACTAGAAAATAACAAGTGATGCGGGGATTATGAAAAGCCAGGTTGCGCTCGTGCACACGCTGGGCTAATGTCGGCGGCCCCGCTGGGGCCAACAGCATCCGTCCGTTTCACGCGTGTTGTGAGAAGTCGATTTTTTCCGTGCCTTTCGCACGCTCCCCCCTGCCGATTATCATAGATCCGTTGGCCCGCCGAACATTGCCTTCCCCGAACACGAACTCGCACGGGCCGCCGCCAATTTTTCCCGCCCTTGAAACCCGGTCTCCTGACCCACGCCCGTGACAGGTCCCGTCATGAGCAAGACGCTCCCGCCTCGTCCCCGTCTGTGCTTCGCTTTGGCCGCGTTGTTCACGCTCGGCGGAGCGATGCCGGCCTTCGCCCAGTTGCCGCAGGCGCGGCTCTACTCCCTCTTTCCCTGCGGCGGAAAGGCCGGTACGACGGTCGAGCTTGCGCTCACCAGCTTCGCCGACCTCGACGAGGCGGATCGCCTGCTGTTCGACCACCCCGGCATCACGGCCGTTCCAAAACTGCAGAACGTCGGCGGCAGCAAGCGGCCCGTCCCCAACGTGTTTGAAGTGACGATTCGGCCGGACGTCCCTTCTGGAATTTACGAGGTCTACGCCGGCGGCCTGTTCGGGCTTTCGAATCCGCGGCTGTTCGTCGTCGGATCCCAGGACGAAGCGCGCGAATCGGAGCCGAACAACGACCCCGACAAGGCGAACGAGCTGTTGCTGGGCCGCATCGTCAACGGCACGCTGGGAAGCGCGACCGACGTCGACTTCTTCCGCTTTCAGGGGAAGCGGGGCCAGCATATCGTCGCCACTTGCCGGGCGGCCGACCTCGATTCGCGTCTTTCCCCCGTGATTGAAATTTTGGGCTCCGACGGCCGCCGGCTCGCCTATGCGCGCGAAGAGCTGCGGCACGACCCCATGGTCGACGTCGTGTTGCCCGACGACGGCAGCTATCTCATCAAGGTGCACGACTTTCTTTTCCGCGGCGGGCCCGAGTACGCCTATCGCCTGTCGGCCGGCACTTTGCCCTACATCGATTACGTCATGCCGCCGGCCGGCGTGGCGGGAACGACGGGGCAGTTCACGCTCTTCGGCCGCAACCTGCCGGGGGGAAAGCCGGCCGGGGTGAGAATTGAAGGCCGTCCGCTGGAGAAACTGGATGTCGCCATTTCGCTTCCCAGCGTTCCGCCCGTCGCACCGGCCCACACGACGCTGCGCTCGGTGTCCGCCGGCATGAAAACCGTTTCGTGGATCCTGAAAACGCCGGCGGGAGAATCGAATCCCGTGCTGATTCAACTGGCCCCCTCGGTCCCCGTGGTCGAGAAAGAGCCGAACGACACGCCGGCCCTCGCCCAAGCGGTCAAGGCCCCCGGAGAGTTTGCCGGCCGCTTTCAGACGCCGGGCGACACCGATTATTTCACGTTCCACGCCGACGCGGGGCAGGTGTTTTACATCGACGTGTTTGCCGACCGCATCGGCTCGCTGGCCGACCCCTATCTCGTGCTGGACCAGGTCGGCCGCGATGCCAAGGGGGCCGAAACGACGACGCGCATCACCTCGATGGACGACGACAACAGCAACATCGCGCCGGCCATTTTCGACACCCGCACCGACGACCCCACGTATCGCTTTCAGGCCCAGGAGACGGGCACGTATCGCATCCTGCTCCGCGACCGGTCGTTTGAGAGCCGGGGCGACCCGCGGCTCGTTTACCGCGTGTCGATTCGGCCGGAGCAACCCGACTTCCAGCTTGTCGTCCTGCCGCAATACCCGAAGCAAGGCTCGGTGAAAGAGGTTTCGACCTGGGCGCTGGGCCTCCGCAAGGGGGATAGCCGCGACGTGCAAATCCTCGTGCTGCGCCGCGACGGGTTCCGCGAGCCGATTGAAGTCTGGGCCGAAGACCTGCCCAAGGGCGTCACGTGCCGCGGGGCGGCCCTCGCCTCCAACGCGAAGACGGGGGAGCTGATTTTCACCGCCGCTGCGGACGCGCCGGAAGGGGCGGGCTTTATTCGCGTCATGGGCAAAGCGCGGTTGACCAAACGGGCGCAGGGCAAAGCGCCGCGCCCGCGGCGACCGAAATCGTCCACGAGGCGGTTCCCGCGACGATTGTGTGGAGTGCCGAGCTGGATGTTCCGGCCGTCTCGCGGCTCGGCCAATCGCTGGCCCTGTCGGTGATGAAGGAGTCGGCACCGTTCCAATTGTCGACCGACGTCGCCCGCGTCGAGGTCAACCAGAGCCGCCAGGTGCTGCTTCCGCTCTCGCTGGCGCGGCGGAACGGGTTTGACGGCGAAGTGGCGCTGACCCTCGTCGGGGCCACGCCCGCCTCCCTCGGCTTAACGATCAAGTCGTTCCCGAAGGGCAAGTCGGCCGAGTTGGTGCGTCTCTTCATTCCGCGTTTCGAGCGAGCGGGCACCGTCACGCTCTATTGGAAGACGCAGGCCCCCGTCGCCTACCGCCGCAACCCCGAGGCCCAAGAGCGCGCGAAGACCGCGCAAACCGCCGCCGCGAAGGAGGCCGCCGAGACGGCCGCCCTCGCCAAAAACGCGAGCAGCGAGCTTGACCGGGCGACCAAGAACCAGAACCAAAGTGCCGACGCGCTGAAAAAAGCCAAGGCCCAGCTCGCCGCGGCCGAAGCGGCGGCGAAGTCCGCCGCCCAGGCCAGGCAAAAGGCGGCCACTCGCGTCGCCGAGACGGCCGCCAAGTCGCAGGCCGCCGCGGCCCGCAAAGCGGCCGCCGACCGCGAGCTGGCTCAAGCCACGACGGCGGCCGCCCCGAAAACGCTCACCGATTTCGCCCCATCGACGCCCATTTTGTTGACGGTGAAGCCCGCGCCCATCGACTTGAAGGCCGTCGTCTCCGGCGGAGGCGCGTTGAAAAAAGGGGGGCGAATCTCCGTGAAAATCGACGTGAAGCGACGCAAAGGTTTTACCGGCCCCGTGACAATCGGCGTGCCCCTCCCTCCGGGCGTCAAGGGCATCGACGCGAAGCCGCTCACCATCCCCGCGAACAAGAACGACGGTGTCGTGGCCATCACGGCCGACGCCAGCGCCTCGCCGGGTCCGTTGGCAAACCTGGTGGTGCGGGCCCAGATGGACTTTCATGGCAAAGCCGAAGTCGACGCGCCCATCAGTTTGAAGGTCGTGCCGTAAGGGCACGCAGTTTGAAGGTCGTGCCGTAGGGCACGCAGTTTGAAGGTCGTGCCGTAGGGCACGCAGTTTGAAGGTCGTGCCGTAGGGCACGCAGGTGTGAAATGATGAAGCACGAAATCCGAATGACGAAGGAAATCCGAAGCACGAAGCACGAACGAAAGGCGGGCCCGCAACAAGGGGACTCTCCATTTTGGTCATTGGGGCTTCGTGCTTCCTTCGTCATTCGGATTTCGTGCTTCGTGCCCCCTCTCGTCGCCGTCGCGTTGCTGCTGCCGGCCGGCCGCTTCGCCGTAGCGGCTGGGCCGACGAAAGCCATTGAAGCGGCCGCCGTCCATCTCGGCCGTCCCGTCGATTTCGAGAAAGACGTCTCTCCGATTCTCGAAGCCAACTGCCTGGCCTGCCACAACGCGGGCATCGCGGAGAGCAAGCTCATCGTGGAGACGGCCGAAACGATCCGCAAGGGGGGCAAGCGCGGCCCGGCCGTCGTGCCGAAGAACCCCGCGGCCAGCCTGCTGTTTCAATTCGCCTCGCGGGCCAGGCAGCCCGCCATGCCGCCGCTTCCCAACACGGTCGAAGCCAACGCCCTCTCGCCCCACGAGCTGGGCATTTTGAAACAGTGGATTTTAGAGGGAGCCGGCGGCAGCGCCGGCGGCGGGCACGACTCGATTGCCTGGCAGCCCATCCCCTCCAGCATGAAATCGATCGAGTGCGTCGCCCTCTCACCCTGGGGCCGCTTCGTCGCCGCCGGACGCACGAACCAGGTCGTCGTTTACGATTTGATGTTGGGGCAGGAGGTCGCGCGGCTCGTCGACCCGCTGTTGTCGGACGTCGAGCTGGACGGACGCCCCATGTATCCGGGCGGGGCGGCCGACCGCGACTTCATTCACGCCTTGGCCTTCAGCCCCGACGGTTCGCTGCTGGCCGCCGGCGGATACCGCGTCGTCAAGCTGTGGAAACGTCCGCACAATCTCCGCAAGTGGACCGCCTCGCTGTCGGAAAAGCCGACCGCCCTGGCCGTCAATCGGGCCGGCTCGCTGATTGCCGTCGCGACCGGCGACCGAACGATTCGGCTCCTTCCCGCCTCCGGCGGCGCGGCCGTCCGCAAGCTAATTGGGCCTGCCGGACCGATTGCCGCACTGCAGTTCTCCATGGATGGCAAGACGCTCTACGCCGGTTCGCTCGATAAATCGTGGCGGGCCTGGAGCGTCGCCGACGGACTGCCGCGCGAGGCCGTCACAACTCCCGCCGCCATCAACGCGCTCGCCTTGAACAAACAGGGAACGCAGCTCTTCACGGCCGGCGCGGATGGCGTGATTCGCGCGTGGTCTCTGTCGTCGGCAAAATCGCCGGGCAAGCAGCGCGTCCCAATCCGCGAATGGAAAGGGCACACGAAAGGCGTCACGTCGCTGGCCCTCGTGCTGCCGGCCGGAACGCAGCTCGTTTCGGGCGGCGAGGACGGCAGCGTGCGAATCTGGGACATCGCCAGCGGCAAGCAGACGGCCCGCTTCGACCAGGGCGGTCCGGTGACGGCCGTCGCCGTGCGGCCCGATGGCCAGGTCATCGCCTCCGCCGGCGCCAACAAGCTCGCCCGGCTGTGGCGCATCAAGGATGGCAAACGCATCGCCGAAATGAAGGGCGATTTGGAGGCCGTCCGCCTCGTGACGCTTCGCGGCGATGCCCAGACCATCGCCGGACAACACGTCGCCACGGCGGAGGCACGCGTCAAAGCGGCCGAGCAGGAGGTCAAGGACCGCCAGGAAAGTGTCAAAAAAACGACCGATGCGCGGAAGGCCGCCGACAAAGCGCTGTCGAAAGCCAAGGCCAAGGAAAAGGTCGCCGCCGCTGCGCTCGCCGCCGCGAAAAAGGCGCTCCAAGCAAAGCCGGCCGACGCCGGTCTCAAGAAAAAGGCCGACGAGGCGGCCAAGGCCCTGGCGGCGACCGCGGAGCCGACGAAGACGGCCGTGGCCGGCCTCGCCTCGCTGCAGCGTGCCAGCGAGGGGCTCGATAAGGCGCTTCGCATCGCCGAAGAACGGCTCAAAGCGGCCAAGACCGAAAGGACGGCCACCGAGGCGGCCAAGAAAGAGGCCGACCAGCAATTGGCCCAAGCGACCGCCGCCGCGGCCCAAAGCGTGCGTCCGCTCCGCGCTCTGGCCTTTTCGGCCGACGGCAAAGTGCTGGCAACCGCCGGCGACGACCCGGCCGTCCAACTGTGGGACGCGCGCACGGGCCGCCCGCTGGGAAGCGAAAGCGGTCACTCGGCCGCGGTCGGCCGCCTGGCCTTCCTCGGCAATTCGACGCTCGTCTCCACGGCGGCGGATCAATCGGTCGTCGCCTGGGACACGAACCCGGCGTGGCATTTTCTGGGCCGGATCGGGCCCAAGCCCGACACGCCGCTGGAACTGAGCGGTTCCTCGTTCGTGGGCCGCGTGCTGTGCCTGGCCTTCAACTCGCGGGGGACGCTGCTGGCCACCGGCGGCGGCGAACCGTCGCGGAGCGGCGGGCTCAAGATTTGGAACGTTCCCGCTCTCACTCTCGCGCGCGACCTCAAGGAGGCCCACAGCGACACGGTCTTCGGCGTCGAATTCTCCCGCGACGGAAAGTACCTGGCCAGCGGGGCGGCCGACAAGTTCGTGAAGGTGTTCGACGTCGCCACGGGCAAGCATGTGCGCTCGTTCGAGGGGCACACGCACCACGTGCTGGGCGTCTCGTGGAAGGCCGACGGCAGCCTGCTGGCCAGCGCCGGGGCCGACAGCCAAATCAAGGTCTGGAACTTCGAGTCGGGCGAGCAGGTGCGCAGCATCGCCGGCTACACCAAGCAGGTCACGTCGATTCAATTTATCGGAACGGGGGGCGACGTCGTGAGCTCCAGCGGCGACAAAACCGTGCGGCTGCACCACGCGTCGGACGGCGACAACTACCGCACGTTCGAGGGCGGCACCGACTTCATGTACTCCGCCGCCGCCACCCGGGACGGTTCCCTCATCGTCGCTGGCGGCGAGGACGGCGTGCTGCGCGTCTGGAACGGAAGGAACGGCCAGCCGCTGTTGACCTTCGGCCCCCCCAATCCGGCCCGCGACTCCGTCCAAGCAAACGCCGCCAAACGCTAACGCATTCCACCGGCGGTCAGCCGGTGGGGTCTTGGTCTCGCGCGGCGGGTGCCATGCCCACGGCTTTGCGTGGGCATGTCCTTGGATCCTTGGCAGAATGTCGTAGCCGGAAATCGGCCTGCCAGCACCCTGCGATGCATCTTTCTCGATGAATGGGTACTGCAAAACGTGTCGACGTGACAGCGCCTCAAGGCTGAAGACATGCCCACGCAAAGCCGTGGGCATGGCACCCGGCGAAAACCAAGAGAATCTCTCGCAGAGGCGCAGAGCACGCAGAGAAAGACAAGGGGACAAGGTTTGACCTTCGACTTTTACCTTTCGTTGCTCTGCAAACGTTTGAAATCGTGTCAGCTTGCGAAGACTTCATCGAGCGAAGTGGTTTTTCACCTTCCCCCGTCTTGGCTTTCTCTGCGTGCTCTGCGCCTCTGCGAGAGGCTCTCCCCTCCCACCCTCGCAGCTCTGCCGCCCCGGCCGGGGCTGGGACGCGCGAACCGGAATCGAAGACCGCCGGGTGCCATGCCCACGGCTTTGCGTGGGCATGTCTTCAGCCTTGGGGGGTGCGTGGCAGGGAGGATTGGTCGAGGCGGAGCAGCCCGCTGCCGGGACGTTCGTATTCGGCAGCACTTGACCACGGCCACGCTGTCGGAGTTTGACAGAATCCCCGCCGAACCGGGTTGGCGTGGATGTAGTCGATCTCGGCCCAGACCGTTTTTGGCTCGGTTAGATTTCGTTCGTAGCCGCCGCCACGCTGCCAAAACTGGTAATGAATCTGACCGCCAGGTTGTCGGTCTTTCCTCCGCGAGAAAAAACCGGGAGCCGACCTTCGCACATGCGACAGGGCCTTCATGGAGACTGGCCGTTTCATCGAAGTCAGCATTTGACTCATCGAGTAGCGGGGTTCCCGGGGCCAGATGAGCAAATGCACGTGCTCCGGCAGGATGACATACGCCCAGAGATCGAACGCGTGCTTTTGCCTGGCTCGATCGACCGCTTCGACGAGCCACAGGCGGCCTCGGTCTTTGGAAAGAAACGGACGCCGGCAAAAACAGGAAAACGTCAGCGAATGGGCATGGCCCGGCTCGCTGTCACGTCGACAGGTTTTGCGGTGGCCATTCATCGAGAAAGATGCATCACAGGGTGCTGGAAGGACGATTTCCGTCTATGACATTCTGCCAAGGATCCAAGGACATGCCCACGCAAAGCCGTGGGCATGGCACCCGGCGAGCTTGTCCCACCCTACGTTTCGAAAAACACACGTTTTCCCGAGTGCAAATCCTTCACGGCAACCCCTACGGGGTCAACGCGGGCGTCGAGCGGCTGGGGGCGTCAAGGGTTGAACCGGGTCAATGGTCGAACCGGGTCAATGGTTGAAGAGGAACTCTTTGGTGTTGATTAACGCCCAGACGATGTCCTCGTAGGCCGGCCGGACGTTCTTGCGGTGTTTGGCGAGGTGGGCCGTCGCGATTTGCAATTCGTCGTCGTTGGGCTCGCGGGCGTAGACCCAGCGATAAAGCTCGCGGATCTTCGCTTCCGCGGGCCGCTTGTCGGCGGCCAGCAGGGCGGCGCGGCCGGAGGAGCTGGAGATCTTGTCTTGCACCTCGCTGCTGTTTAACAGGTGCAGGCTCTGCGCCAAATTGGCTTCCTGCGAGCGCTCGCATTCGCACGCCGTATCGCCCTGCGGCTGTCCGAAGACCTTGAGGAAATAAGTCCCCTCGCTCGAGTCGGGAAGCTGCATGGCCTGCGTGCCGGCCGGCAGGCCCGCGTACGCCTGCGACGTGGCCGTCACGCGATGGAACGCGTCGTACAAAACCTCGGCGCTCAACCGCTTGGGATAGTAGCGCGAAAAGTTCTGGCGGTCCTTCAAATTGTCGTCGTTGGGAAGCGCGCTCAACTGGTAGGTGTTCGACAGGCAAATCGTGCGGACCAGGTCCTTCAAGTCGAAACCGCCGGCGACGAAGTGCTGGGCCAGCGCGTCCAGCAGTTCGGGGTTGGAGGGAGGGTTCGTTTGCCGCATGTCGTCCTCCGGCTCGACGATTCCGCGGCTGAAGAAGTGCTTCCAATACCGGTTGACGAGGGCCCGCGCGAAGAACGGGTTGTCGGGTTTGGCCATCCAGTCGGCCAGTTGGATGCGCGGGTCATGGTCGGCCGGGATGGAAAGGGGCTTGCCGCCCAAGGCCGTCGGACGCAGCGTTTTGCCCGTGCGGGGATTGGACGCCTGGGCGATGCCCTCGCTGTGAAAGAGCCGTTTCTCGCGCACCTTCATGTGCGGCGCGTCGGCCAGGGGCTTGCGCCCGAGGCGGCTGAAGAAGGCCGAGAACCCGTAATAATCGTCCTGGCTCCACTTCTCGAACGGGTGGTGGTGGCAGCGGGCGCATTGAATGCGCAAACCCAAAAAGAGCTGGGCCGTATCCTCCACTTGCTCGTTGACATCGCTCACTTCGCGGTACCAGATGACGGTCGGCGAGATGCGCGGGTCGCCCGAGGCGGTCAGAAGTTCGCGGACGAAATGGTCGAAGGGCTTGTTCTCGTACAGGCTGTTCCAGATCCACTGGTAGAACTCGTAGGTCCCCTCGGTGTCGTCCGGGTTCCGCTTCTTGTTCCGCAGGATCATGTTCCATTTGTTGGCGAAGTAATCCGCGTAGGCCGGGCTCTCGAGCAGGCGGTTGACCAGCTTGGCCCGCTTGGCCGGGTCTTTATCGACGAGGAAGGCGGTCACGTCGCGGGCCGTCGGCGTTGTCCCCGTGATGTCGATGGAGACGCGGCGGAGGAAGGTGGCGTCATCGGCCAAGGGCGACGGCGGAATGCCCAGCAGCTTCAGTTTGCCGAAGACGGCCCGGTCGATGAAATTCTTCTCCGGCGGAAGTTTGTTGACGCTGGCCCCCAGCGGCACGGTTGCGCGGAAGGTGGCGACCTGTCCCTGGTAGCGGGCCATGACGGCCACTTGCCCCGCCAGGTCGAGCGTTTTGACGAGGCCCGTGTGGCTCGCCTCGGCCATTTCCGTGTCGTTGGCCTCGAACAGCGACATCCGCGTGACGTCCTCCGTCGCGCCGTTGCTGTAACGGGCCAGCACGGTGATTTGCTGCTGGCTCCCGCGCTGCATGACGCGGCCCGCCGGCACGCACTCAATGCCGACGACGGCCGGGTCGCTGGCGCTGCCCTTGGGCATTCCCTGCTCGATCCAGCGGTACAACATGCGGTATTCGTAGCTGCCCACCTCCATCCGTTTCCCGCCGCCGTGGGGCGACCGGCCGGTCGGCTTCAACAGCACCAGGCTCTCGCCGGGCGAGGGGGGAAAGAGACGCCGGCCACGGCCTTCCTTCACGAGGAACTCGTAATCGTCCTCGGGATAAAAGCCCAAAAGCGATAGCCGGAAGCCATTCTGGCCGCTGGCCTTGCCGTGGCATCCGCCGCTGTTGCAGCCCAGCTTCGTGAAGATGGGAACGATTTGGTTCGTGAAGTTGATGGGGATTTGCCGCGCGCAACCCTCGACGCGGATGGGGAACTCGGCGGCCGTTCCCGCGGGGGCGGAAACTCGGACGCGGACCGTTCCATCCCGCAGCGGGGTGACCATTCCGGTCGCATCGATTTCGACGATTCCCGCCGGTTCGACCGCGTAGCGAACGCCGCGGGTCAGGTCGCGGAGCTGCCCCGTGGAATGGACGCCCGTGACGCACAGTTGCTGACGCGCGTCGCGGCCTCGCAGCAGGAGCGGCTTGCCGGTCGGAGCTTCTTCCACCCTCAGCGATTTCAAGGGACCGGGGTCGCCCAAACCCGTGCGGGCCGAGGATGCCCGGCTCACTGTTTCGCCGTTGGCCATGCACCACAGGGCAACAGCGGCAACCAGCACGATTCGAGGGAAACGTGTCATGCGTTCTCTCCTCTTTGAGCTCCATCGGCAGGAGTGTGCAATCGGCGGAAGGCGGAAAAGGCAGGTTGTCAGACAAGCGGGCAGCCTGGCCGACGTAAACCGAATTTAGCGGTCAATTGGGTGGGACACGCCGCGACGCTAAAACGCGGCAATCATCTACGTATCAGCATATCAGCCGCTGATGATTGGTGCAAACAACCGCGACGCAGCGCAGCCTCGGTCGGAGCGCTCGGGAGCCCACGCTGCAAAAGACCAGGAAAATCTCTCGCAGAGGCGCAGAGCTCGCAGAGGAAAAGAAGAAAACAGAGGAGCGGCATTCCCGCCCTGTTTCTGGTCTTTCTCTGCGAGCTCTGCGCCTCTGCGAGAGATTCTGCCTTCTCGGCCGGAAGCAGAAAAGGCAGGGTTCCTCCACAGACTTCACAGAATCCGCCAATTTTAAGAGGGGCGAAAAGAGGCCTTCCTCTGGTTTCGAATCGGCCTCCTCATCGAAATCTGGCGAAGCGCCCTTTCCCGCCAACCGACTCCCGCCAACCGACGCATCGTTCGCGCGGCGTTGGAAAGGAAAAGGGGACGCGCGATGCGTCCCCTTTTGAGACCAGGCTGAAACAGGAAACCGAGCCCAGGTGCTCGGGCGGAGCCGAATTACTTCTTCTCGGGCTGAGTCGTCTCGGGCTGAGTCTTCTCGGTCGAGGCCGGCTTCTTGGCTTGCTCCTTCTTTGACTCGTCGCTCTTGGTTTTGCCGTGTTTGACCTTTTTCGCGACGGCCGCTGGTTCTGCTCCGGGATGCCCGCTGATGATGCCGAGGTTCTTCTCGGCCTGATCGTGCAAGGCCTTGAGCTCCTTCGGGTCGATATGGAACCCGTTCCCGCTGACGGCCATGGTCTTTCCTGCCGCCACTTTCTTCTCGACGCGGGCCTTTTGCGAGTTGGTTTTGGCTTCCGCCAGCGACTTCTTTTGCGTGTCGCTCAAGAGGGCGGCGAGTTCGCCGTCGCGCTTGGCCCTCAGCTCATGAATCTTCGATTCGAGCTGCTTGATCTGGCCGGCATACCGGTCCATGACGGCCAATGCCTTTTGATGCTGCTCGGGCGTCATGTTGAGCTTGGCGAAATGGGCCGGCAAATGCGACTTTTGTGCTTGCTTGCTCTGGCCCGCGCTCATCGCGGCGGTCGTGGCCCCCTCGGGCGCCACCGGCTTGTTGGCCGTGTGTTTGTGCTTGCCCGCTTTCTTTGTTTCTGTTTTTGTCGTTTCCGCTTTGTCTTTCGTCGTCTTGTTGGCCGTCGTCGGCTGGTCAGCGCCGAAGGCCGACCCGCCCGCCAACAACATCAATCCCAATAGTCCCGGCAACCAAGCTCGTGTCATAACAACCGTCCTCCACAGTTCTGAGTGTGCCCTGGTGTCTTCGTCGCCGAGCGCAATGCCCGGCCCGCGGCCTCCATCCTTACAGATCCCGTTCGCAGATCAACCAAAAAAACGGAAAAAACAACGTTTTCTGCGGTTGACTGTGCAGGTGTACGCCAACGTCGAATCAACCTCCCCCTCTTGCCCGCGTGGATTGTCGACTCCGATTCGGTCATCTTGCGCGGCCGGTTGGGACGGCTGTCGAGCGGCCGACAGCCAATGCCCGACAACCGACGTTTGCCCAAACGCGCGCGGCTTGCACAAGAAGCCCGTCACGCGACGGTAACGCATTCGGCCAGGCACGCTGGTTTTTCGCAACATGATTCCCAGATATGGGTTGCGTCTAGTCTCATGCAAAAAAGGTCCGCTTGGGCACAATTCTGCTATCGAACCCTCCAAGAGGAAAGCTTTGCACGGCGCACGTTGATTTGACGATAAGGAGTGGCTGGCGTATAAATAGACGCATCACGAAAATTGCTCCCCGCTGGTCGGCCGTAAGGACTTCTGGCGGGGTTATTTTTTGCGCGGATCGCAATGCCTTCTGAACCGGCAGAAAAAACGGCTGTCGCTTTCGTCGACGGGCAAAACCTCTTTCATTCCGCGAAGGAGGCGTTCGGGTATACGACGCCTGCATCGATCCAAAAGACTACCGTGCCCCGCCGACAATTCCCTGAGCGGCTTTCCTGTTCAGCCTGCGCCGTTCGCTCTGCGAATTGTCGCAATTGACGGCCCGGACAATTTCTCGTAAAGTGACATACCACAACGACTTGCTGATTGTATCAAATCGCCGCCCGTTCGCGGCGGCCGGCGCGGGGCGATGTCCCTGCGGCGCGGGCCGGATTGAGGAGTGCCTCGATGAGTTTCGGCGGGCAAGCCAGCACCGATGCAGGCACGCTGCGCGGACGGGACTGGCCCTGCCTGCGCCAATTCGGCATTTTCATGGAGAACCGCGTCGGCACGCTGCACGAGTTATTGCGCCACATCGAACGGCACGACTTGCGCGTGATTGCGCTCACCATCGTCGACTCGGTCGATTTCTCCATCGCCCGCCTGGTGCTCAGCAATTACGAACGCGCGCTCGACCTCTTCAAGCTTTCCAATTTCAAGTTCTTCGAGACCGACCTCATTGGCGTCGAGCTGACGAACGATCCGCAGCCGTATGTCAAAATCTGCATCGCCTTGCTCCAGGCGGAGCTCAACATCCATTACACCTATCCGCTGCTCTATCGCCGCAAGGGATGCGCCGCGATTGCCCTCTACGTCGACGACGTCGAAACGGGGATTAAGACCCTGACCGACAAAGGCCACCGGATCATCACCGAGAACGACCTGCTCGAATACGACGAGGACTATTGATTCGGCTGGCGCTCCCTTCTCAAATGGATTCTGTTTGCCGTGGTTCTCGGCTATGTGTGCTACCACGGTGAGCGCCTCTGGAATCAAAGCGACGTCCGGCAAAGGCCGCTCACCGCGAGCGGCGCGGGCTGGCTGGTGGCCGCCGGCGTCGTCTACACCCTCAGTTGGCTTCCGTCCGTCTGGTTCTGTGCGCGAGCTGATGTGCGCGTTGGGGGGACGGGTCAAGTTCCGCGACGCGGCCCGCGCCTACTATTGCGGCCACCTGGGGAAATACATTCCCGGCAAGGCCATGGTGCTGGTGATTCGGGCCGCGCTGGTCAAGGACCGCGGCTGCCGCCCCCTGACCGCGACCGTCACCGCCAGCTACGAGACGCTCACCATGATGGGAACGGGCGTCGCGCTCGGCGCGGCACTTGCGCCGCTTCTTTTCCACGAGTGGATTTCCGCCCGTGCCCCGCGGTGGACCCTTTCCGCGCCGCTGCAAGCCGCAATCGCCCTGGTTGCCGTGACGGCCCTTGTGGCCGGCTCGCTGCCCTTTGTCTCGAAAGTGCTGACGTGGATTGCGGCCAAAGCGACCCCCGACAGCAGCCTGGCCCGCGCAGGGAATCCGCATTCCGGTCCGCCTCATCGCTGCCGGCTGCGGCGCCTTCGTTCTAAGCTGGACCGTGCAAGGCCTGAGCCTGGGAATGATCCTGCACGCGGTTGGTGAAACCGGCTTCGACCTGGCCGATTGGCCGCTGTGGACCGGCGCGATGGCTCTCTCGACGTCGCTTGGTTTCGCGGTCCTTTTCGCGCCGGGAGGGCTTGGCGTTCGGGAAGGGATCCTCTTGGGCATTCTCAACACGCAGCCGGGCATCAGCCCCCAATCGGCGGTTGCGGTGACCCTTCTTTCTCGCATCGTCTCCTTCCTGGCGGAACTCCTCATTTCGACGGTTCTCTTCCTGACGGTCCGCCGTGCGGTCGACCAATCCTCGGGTCGCCAGGAAAAAGTGGAAAATCCCGAGTGACATCGGCCGCTTTTCCCCGCCTGCATTGGTCGTGATACCTTTTCGATCGCTGCGTTGCCGGGGTTCTACGCGATTGCCAGCCATGCACAGTCTGAACAAGCTTTCCCGGAAAAACGCGTTGCAAACGAACGCTTGTCCATACCAAATCGCCGTATTCAACTTGAGCGCGGTGTATCCCGCCTTATGCAACTTATTGTGGAAAACAGTTGAATAATAATTAGTCGTTTATGCGTGTCGAGCGTCATTTCTACGCCGAGGAGACTGGCTCGCGAACATGGAAACGACACGCAAAAGGCATCACGACCCCCGCATTCGTAGGGTAAGGTGCCAGCTTGCCCTGATTCCGAGGATACATTCACGGGCAAGCTGGCAGCTCGCCCCACGGACGGCGGCAAGCTGGCAGCTCGCCCTACGGACGGCGGCAAGCTGCCAGCTTGCCCTACGGTTTTGAAACCGCCTGTCGAAGAGGGCCTCATGGCAAAACGCGAAATCTCCGAGCGCAATCGCGAGTGGCTGGCGGCGGAAATCGCGGCGTGGAAGTCGGAGGGAGTGCTTTCCGACGGACAACCCGGCCGCATTCTCGCGCTCTACGAAACGCCGCACGACGCAACGCTGCGCCAGCGTTCGGTGGCCACGTTCGCGTTGATGTCGGTGGCCGCGTTCCTGGTCGGTTTAGCCGCCTTGCTGCTCATCGGCTACAACTGGCAAGCGATGCCCAAGCCGGCCAAGCTCGCCGTCGTCTTCGGCGCCATCGCCGCGACGCACGGCGCCGGCTTCTGGCTCCGCTATGTACGCCAGGCACGGCGGCTCTCGGAGGTCGTGTTCTTTTTGGGGTGCCTGTTCTACGGCTGCGGGATCTGGCTCATCGCCCAGATCTTCAACATCCAAGGCCACTACCCGAACGCGCTTTGGATGTGGGCCTTGGGAACGGTCCCGTTTGCCCTCTGTCTCGACACGCTGCTCTTGCACGCGCTCGTCGTGGCTTTGCTGGCAACGTGGGTGGGGGCGGAGATCCTGGATTTCGGATTTCTCTGGAGAGTTCCCGACGCCTGCTACACGCTGCCGCTCTTTGCCCTGCCCAGTTTGCTGTGGGCCTATCGCAAACGTTCGCCGGCGACCGTCGGACTTTACGTTCCGCTCGTGGCCTGGTGGGTCATTCTGCAGCCAATCGCCTGGCATTCGGACGTCAACGTCGTTTACTTCATCGGTGCCGCGGGGGCCTTGTTTCTGGCAATCGCCGAATGCCATCGCACGGCAAGTCGAATGGCTGAGCCTTACCGTGTCTACGGCGTGCTGTTGACGGCCGGAGTGCTGTCGGTGCTGAGCTTCGGGGACTTCATTCGCGAATTGCTCCGACAAACTCCTCCGGGGATTGGAAGCAGCGTTCTGGCCGGGTCGCTGATTGCGGCCGTTGGAATCGGCGCAATCGCGCTGGCGGATGGGCTGCTGTTCAAGGCGGAAGCCGGCCCAAGCGGTTCCAAGGGATCTCCGTTCCTCCGCATCGTCGGCCGTCAATGGCTGGCGGCCGTCTTGATCCTTCTCATGGCCGGTTTGTGCGTTTGGGTGGGCGTCTTCAATACGCCCGTCCCGGCAAATCAAATCGACCGAGGCCAGCTTGAAAACTGGACGGCCGCGGTCCTCGTGCCGACGGTTGCGACCAACATGGCCCTGATCGTGTTCGCCATTTGGCTGATGCGCACCGGTCTCCGCGAGGACCGTGGCAGACTGTTTGCGGCAGGCGTGCTGGTGTTCTTGTTATGGGCCGTGTTTCGCTACGTCGATCTGTTCGCCGGCGTCGGCGGGATGTTGGGCGCGTCGCTGATGTTCTTCCTCTGCGGAGCCGCCTTGTTCGGCATGGCCCGCTTCTGGTCGCATCGGAAGGAGGTTGGTCATGCTTGAGACTTCGCTGGATCGCCACGCAGCCCCGGGCCGGCTCGGTCACGTCGTCGATTGGTTCAAGGCCCGCGAGCGTCCCTGGCTCGTTATCGGGGCGTCGGCACAACTCGTCGTTCTGATCGGAATGATCGTGTTGCGCTCCATCCCCTATTTCGGCGGCCAAACCGTCTTGCTGCAAGTGCAGCCGGTCGACCCGCGCGACATGTTCCGCGGCGACTACGTCGTCCTGAGCTACGAATTCAGCCGCCTTCCGTGCCGGAATACCAGGTCTGTCGCCGGCGCACAACAAATCAGGCCGGACCCAGGGCCAGACGGTTTACGTCTCGCTGGTCCCAAGAGGGGACAGCATTCACGACCGAGCCGGCGGCTTCAGCCTGACGCCGCCGGCCAGCGGCCTCTATCTCCGCGGCACGCTCATCGGCAACCGGATCGAGTACGGCATTGAGAGCTACTACGTTCAAGAGGGAACGGGCCACAAGTACGAGGACGCGATTCGCAGCCACCGATTATGGGCCGAGGTCGCCGTCTGCGCCGGATGGGCAGGCGGCGCTCAAAGGACTGCACATCGAATAGCGCGGCCGCCAACTCCGTCGAGCAAGCTGCCCGCTTGCCCTTTAGAGAGCGTCCGGTGTCCAAATGCCTGCGACGCCGGACGGGTCATGGCACCGTGCGTCACTGCAACATGCGCGTCCCTGCGAGACAAGACGCGGAATTTGCCGCTTCGTTCACAAAAGACTTAAGAATTCCTCCACCGTCAGGCCGGCGGCCTCGATTTGTGATTTCAGAAGCCCTTTTCCGATGGTTTGACCTGCGTGGATCGGTATTGATAGGCGATAGGGATGGCCCGCCTTTTTCATAATGTGATGACTGCCCGTGACTCGCACCACCTCAAAGCCGGCCTTTTCGAAGCGCGCTTTGCCGCCTTCCCGCTAATGCGGGGAATCTCAGGCATTCACCAAGATCCACTTTTGCCTTGCTCCCTCCGGTATCGAATCGGCGGTGGAATCGCGCCAGGGAATTTGTTCTCCGTCTTTCAAGTACGACTCAATGGCGCCGATTGCTGCCTCGCGCGCATTTGCCACTGCGGCCTCTTCCGTATCGCCACAACTTCCGACGCCGGGAAGATTCAGGACAATTGCGGAAAACGATCCGTCATCCTCGCGAAGAATCACCAGATGGCAGCGGAAAGACTTCGGCTCCCACACGGTGGCGCCGACAGGGTACGCGCCGTTGGTCTCGCTCATCGGTTCACTCCAACGAAATGGCTATTCCTTCGTGCGCTCGCGTTACGATGGATTTTGACAGGTCCCCATCGATGAGGGGTTCACAATACGGGCAACTCTTAATTCTATTTACTGTAAGTACTTGCGTCAAACAGCAATTGTTGCGCAGGCCGCAAACTCTGGAGGATTAAGCGTTTCGGAGGGGTCCTTGTTGCCTCGCCGGCCCATCGGACCGCGTAGTAAGCGCGCCCACGACCGCCGGACGCCAACAGGTGTGCGGCAAGCTGGCAGCTTGCCCTACGACATATCAGCGGCGTGATAAGCCCGATACCACTCCACGAAGCGCGCGAGGCCCAGCTCAATCGGCGTGCGGGGGCGGAAGCCCACGTCGCGCATCAGGTCGTCGACGTCGGCATAGGTCTCCAGAACATCGCCCGGCTGCATCGGCAGGAAGTTCTTGCGGGCCTTCTTGCCCACGCAGTTCTCGACCAGCTCGATGAGATGGATCAACTCGATGGGCTCGTTGTTGCCGATGTTGTAGATCCGGAAGGGGGCCGCGCTGATGCCGGGGCCGGGACTCTCGGGCCGTCCCGACCCGCCGGGCTGCGGAATGCGGTCGGCGACGCGGACCACGCCTTCGACGATGTCGTCGATGTAGGTGAAGTCGCGCCGCATCCGGCCGTGGTTGAAGACGTTGATGGGCCGATCGTTCAGAATCGCCTCGACGAACAGCCACAGGGCCATGTCGGGCCGGCCCCAGGGGCCGTAGACCGTGAAAAACCGCAGTCCGGTCGTCGGCAATCCGTACAGATGGCTATAGGAGTGAGCCATCAGCTCGTTGGCTTTCTTCGTGGCTGCGTACAGGCTGAGGGGATGGTCGACCGGGTCGTCGACCGCGAACGGCAATTTTGTGTTGGCGCCGTACACCGAGCTGGATGAGGCATAAACGAGGTGCTTGACGGCGGAGTGACGGCAACCTTCCAAGACGTTTGCGAAGCCGACCAGGTTGCTCTCCACGTACGCGGCGGGATGTTGCAGCGAATAGCGCACGCCCGCCTGGGCCGCGAGGTGGATGACGACGTCGAACGGTTCGGCCGCGAACAACTCGGCCGTCGCGGCCCGGTCGGCGATGTCAAGCTGCCGAAAGGTGAAGGCCGGTTCCCGCGCCAACTCGGCCAGCCGATCCCGCTTGAGCGAGACGCTGTAATAGTCGTTGAGGTTATCGATGCCCACGACGGTGTCGCCGCGCGACACGAGCTGCCGGCTGACGTGAAAGCCGATGAACCCTGCCGCCCCCGTCACCAGCAACTTCGCCACAATGAGTTCGTCCGTAGAGTAAGCTGCCAGCGTGCCAGTGAGCGTGCTCTTGGAATGAGAGCAAGTCGGCTGATTGTAGGAGTGGCAAGCTGGCAGCTTGCCCTACGGCAGCTTACCGTGCCCGTAGGGCAAGCTGCCAGCTTGCCGGTCGAAAGTCCAAGGTCCAAGGTCCAAGGTCCAAAGTCCTTGCAATGTAGGCCGTTTTCTTTTCCTGACCTTGGACCTTGGACCTTGGACTTTGGACCTTGGACCTTGGACAGCTTCCCGCGCTCGCAGCACTACGCCGCGCGGTTTCGCGACGCGGGGGGGGCGAAGGGCAGGGCGTCCGCCTCGACGGGTGTCGGGACCGGTGTCGGCAATCGGGGGAACGCGATAATCGAGGGGGCCGATTGTTCCGCCGCGTGGTGGGCAAGCACGCTCATCCAGGAGCGGCAAAACGTGTCGAACAGCCGGAAGAGGTCGACCAGCCGCTGCCCGCGGAGCTGCTCGTGCAGACGACCGTGCGACGACAGCGTCGCATGAATTCCGGCGCTGCCGGGGACCGTGTATTGGAACTGCCAGGCCGCCCCGGCTTGCAGCGGACCGTGCTCGCTCGACCAATTGAGGCGGCACAGGTCGCCGGCCGAGTCGTCCCGGCAGACGAATTCGAGCTTCAGGCCGCCCATGGCCTCGACCCGCTCGGTCAGCTCGTTCCAATGATTGATGGGCCCCGCGCCCGTGGTGCGGGCCATGCGGTCGACGGCAATTTGCGTCCGCAAGAGGCCCGACGTCGCGGCCAGCAGGGTACTCATCGCCTGAATGTACCGGAAAAACAGGATCGTCTCGTTGTAGCCGAAGACCCGGCCGACAATCAACAGGGCCAAAAGCGCCAGGCACAGCCCCAGGGCGAGCTGGTCGTTCTGAAAATAGGCGGAGACCAGCGTCACGGCGGCCATCACGAGGCACAAAGCGGAAATGACGAGCAGCGACTGGGCCCGCGTGAGGCCCCGGTCCTGCAGGCAGTGATGGATGTGGCCGCGGTCCGGCTCGCCGATTCCCTTGCCGGTCAGCTTGCGGCGGACGATGGCCATGCACGTGTCGAACACGGGAACGCTCACCAAGACCAGGGGGATCGCCAGCGCAAAGCCGGTCGCCTTCTTCATCGACGACTCGATGGCGAGCGCCCCAATCACGAAGCCAATCATCAAGCTTCCCGAGTCGCCCAGGTAGATGCTGGCCGGCGGCCAATTGTGCAAGAGAAAGCCGCAGAGCGACGCCGCGGCCACCAGTCCCAGCGCCAGCGGACCGTTGAAGCCCTGCATGTTCGACAGCACGGCGACCACCACGCAGCAAATCACGCCGATCGTGCCGGCCAGCCCGTCCAGCCCGTCGACCAGGTTGATCACGTTGGAACAGGCGACGAGCCAGAAGACGGTAAAAACCGATCCGAGAAGTCCCAATTCGAGTTGCGCATCGAAGACGTGAATCGATTCGACCGAGCGGCCCCACAGCACGAACGGCAGGCAGGCCAGGATCTGGCAGAGGAGCTTCGTTCGCGGCCGCAGCCCGACCCGGTCGTCCCATAGTCCGACGGCACAAAAGAGCCCGCCCGAAACCAAAAGCAGCGTGACGAATCGGTCGTCGGACGCGAGCCACTCCCAGTGCAGGCCCCAATGGGCGATCGAAATCGTCATCAAGAGCGAAAGATAGACGGCGACGCCGCCCAAGAGGGGCATCGGCTCCGATTGCGTCTTCCGCCGGCCATCGGGGCGATCGAGCATGCCCGTTCGCCGAGCGACGACCCGGGCGATGGCCGTCAAACAAAAGCTCGTCCCGAATGCCAGCGCAATCGAGGCAAAGGTCACCGAGTCGAGAATCAACGTCATGGCACGGTCGCTTGCGATTTGCGGGAATCGCGCCGCCGCGGGCCAAGTGCCCGCTCGCAGCTCGCGCGGCTTGGCCATAAATGGGTCGCGGAGTATATCCGCCCCGCCAACGGGGTCAAGCCGATTCCGAACGCGTCCCGGCCGGCCGACATCGTCGTAACCTATGTATTTGAAAAGACATCGGAAAACACGCCTCTCAAAACCGTAGAGGAAGCGGCCTGCTTGCCGCTGTCGTGGGTAAGCTGACTTCGGCGAGCTCAGTCGAGCCGCCAGCTTGCCCGGCAAACCGTGTTATTGGGCTCCAACAGCTCGCCCACAAAAAAAGCCGCCCGCCGATTCCTCAACCTTCCTACAACACCAAGCGCCCGAGGTCTGCGGGAGGCTCAGAGGCCAAACCCCGCGGAGACGGCTTGATTTCGGTCGATTCCGGACGGAAACTGGACCGTAGGGCAAGCTGCCAGCTTGCCATTCGCTCGGGCCGCGTTCGAATAGGTGGCAAGCTGGCAGCTTGCCCTACGTTTATGCAAACCCGGTGGCAAGCTGCCAGCTTGCCATTTCCGTAGGGCAAGCTGCCAGCTTGCCCGCCTTTTCCGCAGGGAAGTTTTCAGGGGCAAGCTGCTCGCTCGCTCCACGTAAGGACGGAGCCGTGACCGAAAGACGCTCAGCGTCAAAAACTCGGGGTGAGGTGAGAAAAACAATGCTGGCAACCCCGATGGCCGCCCAGGCCGTCCTCGACCGTGAGTACCTCGAAGTCCGCGCCAAGCTCCTCGAGCTGGCCGCCACCTTTGACCGGTTGGAGCGCGGCGGCGGGCTGCCGACCGGCGACGGCCGGCTGAAACTCGTTCGGCAGGGGCTCAAGGTGCTGCTCGACGAAACGAGCGACCGGGCCGAACAGATTCAACTCCTCTTCTCGCGTCCCTACGACGACGACTGGCAAAAAAAATTCGGCCTGGCTCCCCCGGCGGCCGAACCGACGGAGGAGGAGTAAGGGCATGTATTACTTCGACCCGCACATCCACATGGTTTCGCGGACCACCGACGACTACGAGATGCTGGCCAAGATGGGCTGCGTCGGAATGAGCGAGCCGGCCTTCTGGGCGGGCTTCGACCGCGGCAGCGTCGACAGCTTCCGCGATTATTTCCGGCAGCTCACCGAATTTGAAAAACGCCGGGCCGCCCAATACGGCCTCAAGCATTACACGTGGCTGTGCATCAACGCCAAAGAGGCGGAAAACGTCAGCCTCGCCCGCGACGTCATCGCCATGATTCCCGAGTTCCTCGAGCTGCCCACCGTGCTGGGCATCGGCGAAATTGGCCTCAACAAGAACACCCGCAACGAGGCGGTCATCTTTCAAGAGCATGTCGATTTGGCCGTGCGGCACGACCAGTCGATTCTGATCCACACGCCCCACCTGGAAGATAAGTTCCAGGGGACGATGATGATTCTCGACATGCTCTGCGACGACAGCCGGCTCGACCGCAACCGCGTCCTCGTCGACCATGTCGAGGAGCACACGGTGCGCCACGTCCTCGACGAGGGCTTTTGGGCCGGCATGACGCTCTACCCCGTCTCCAAGTGCACGCCGCAGCGGGCCGCCGACATGATTGAAATGTACGGCCCGGAAAGGCTGCTGGTGAACTCGGCCGGCGACTGGGGCCCGTCGAAACCGACCGCCGTCCCCGACTTCATCCTCGAGATGCGCCGCCGCGGCTACCCGGAAAGCCTGATTCGCCGCATCGTCTACGACAATCCGATCGAATTCTTCAGCCAGAGCCGCAACTTCCAAGCGCCCGATACGGTCGAAGAAACCGTCCGCACGTAGGACAACGAGCCGGCGGGTTTATCCCGCCGGACCGCCGGCATAAAGCCGGCGGCTCGTGTAAATTCTCTGCGACGACATGAACATCCCGCGTCTGCCACACGACCCCGGCCAATTTCCGTCGACGCGATTGCGCCGCAATCGCCGCACGGCCTGGTCGCGGCGGCTGGTGGCGGAGAACCGGCTCAGCGTCGATGACTTGATTTGGCCCGTCTTCGTGCAGGACGGAACGGGCCAGCGCACGCCGGTTCCTTCGATGCCCGGCGTGGAGCGGCTTTCGGTCGACCTTCTGGCCGCCGCGGCGGGCGAGGCGGCCGAGCTGGGAATCCCCGCCGTCGCCCTCTTCCCGGCGACCGACCCGGCCAAAAAAACGCCCGACGGCGACGAAGCGCTCAATTCCGACAACCTCGTCTGCAAAAGCGTCCGCGCGGTGAAGCGGGCGTGTCCCGACTTGGGCATCATCTGCGATGTGGCCCTCGACCCGTACACGACCCACGGACACGACGGACTGTTGCGCGACGGATACGTCGTCAACGACGAAACGATCGAGGTGCTGTGCAAGCAGGCGGTGAATCAAGCCCAGGCCGGCTGCGACGTGATTGCCCCCTCGGACATGATGGATGGCCGCGTCGCTGCAATCCGCAAAGCGCTGGATGCCGCCCGTTTCGAGCACGTGCAGATCCTGGCCTATGCGGCCAAATACGCCTCCGCCTTTTACGGCCCCTTTCGCGACGCGGTCGGCTCGGCCACGAGCCTGTCGGGCGGCGACAAGAAAACCTACCAGATGGACCCGGCCAACGGCGACGAGGCGCTGCGCGAGGTGGCTCTCGACATCGCCGAAGGGGCCGACCTGGTGATGGTCAAGCCGGGCATGCCCTATCTCGACATCGTCCGCCGCGTCAAAGAGGCCTTCGGCCTGCCGACGTTCGTCTACCAGGTGAGCGGCGAATACGCCATGCTCTCTGCCGCGGCCGAGCGCGGCTGGCTCGACCGCGACCGCGTGATGCTCGAAAGCCTGCTGGCCTTCAAACGCGCCGGCGCCAACGGCGTGTTGACGTACTTCGCCCTGGACGCGGCCCGACGGCTCAAGCGCGAATAGCCGGGTATCGCGAAGTATCAGAGAGACCTACAACCCCGTCAGTGACGGCAAGCCGAGCTTGCGCACGGCCTGAAGCGGTAGAAAGAGATGGTGCGGGTCATCCAGAAGTGACATGAAACCATGCTTCAAATAAAAGTTGCGAGCTGATTCGTCGATGGCATGCACCTCGACCGTTCGAATTCCGACCTGGTCCGACACGTGCTGAGCTCGGCGCAAGCGCGTCGATGAGGAGCAACGAGCCCAATCCGCGTCCTTGAGCACGACGCTCGACGGCCAGGCGTCCCAGCAACAGAGCGGGCAAATTCATTCGGGGCAGACCCTTCGACTGCTCCGGGGGGAGGGATTCGAAAGAGACCGAATGGTTTGAAACCGCGTAATAGCCGACGACAACTGTGCTGGAATCCTGCGTCAAAACATAGGTACGCGCAAGGTTTTTCTTCTCGAATTGACTGGCCCGCCGCAGTAGCCAGTCGTTGAGCGCACATTGCCGCAGTCAAAACGGGAGCGCTCATGGTTTCGCTGTAGATGTCCGATGACCCATTGCGGCATTCAGGCTTTCACACGTTGCTTGTATTTTTGTGCCGCACGACGCAGCGCCTTGTTCGGTTTTGCGTCCGTGTCATCAAGCAGTGCCAAAAGCCGGTCGCGGTCGCGCTTTGACAAGTCGGTCACGTTTCGCTGCTGAATCACCTCTCGCGCCGCCTGTACGATTGCCGCGACGGCAAAATCGCTCACCGATTGCCCCAATTCGTCCGCGGCTTGCTCAACGAGCTGCTTGAGATTGGAACGGAGGTGAAGATTCAAACGTGTGTCATTTCGGACAGTCGTTGCCATTGGCAGGCTCGTAAGGCAGTTAAAGCGATGTTGCTGTCGGCGTTCCCTTGAGCGATTTTACTCGCACGAACGGGAGTCAGCCACCCCTTCTTAAACCCTGGCCATACCTAATCGCCGTGTGATGGTTCGGTTAAGTCTCAAACGGCGTGTATTTCAATCCGAAGGTCTCCGCGACCGCGCGGTTTGTCACCTTGCCGGCGTGCATGTTGACGGCTTCGGTGAGGCCGGGGTCGGCGGCGCACGCCGCTTGCAGGCCGCGGTTGGCGATGCGCAGCGGCGTAGGGAAATGTCACGTTGCACAGGGCGTAGGTGCTCGTGCGGCCGACGGCGCCGGGCATGTTGGTCACGCAATAGTGGACGATGCCGTCGACGATGTACGTCGGATGCGAATGCGTCGTCGGACGCGACGTTTCCAGGCAGCCCCCTTGGTCGATCGCCACGTCGATGATCACGGCCCCCGGCTTCATCAGCTTGAGGTCTTCGCGGCGTGACAAGCTCCGGCGCACGGGCTCCGGGAATCAGCACGGCGCCGATCACCAGGTCGGCCAGCTGCAGCTCTTCGCGGATGTTGTGGCGGTCGCTGTAGAGCGTGTTGACGTTGGCCGGCATGATGTCTTCGAGATACCGCAGCCGGTCGACGTTGATGTCGAGAATGTTGACGTCGGCCTCGAAGCCGGCCGCGATCTGGGCCGCGTTCTTGCCCACGACTCCGCCGCCCAGAATCGTGATGTGGGCCGGCAGCACGCCCGGCACGCCGCCCAGGAGAATGCCGCGCCCCTCCTGCGGCCGCTCGAGGAACTTTGCCCCTTCCTGGATGCTCATGCGGCCGGCCACTTCGCTCATCGGCGTGAGGCAAGGCAGGTCGCCGTGCTTGCCGCGGAGCGTTTCGTAGGCGACGGCCGTCACGCCCGTCTCGAGCACGCTCGCGCGTCAGCGACTCGTCGGCCGCGAAATGGAAGATACGTGAACAGGATTTGCCCCTTGCGGCAGCAGGGGAGTACTCGCTCGGCTGCGGCTCTTTGACCTTGATGACCAGCTCGGCCTGGGCGTAAATCTCGGCGGCCGAGTCGACGATTTCGGCCCCGTTGGCCCGATACAGCTCGTCGGTGATGCCGCTTCCCAGCCCCGCGCCGCGCTCGACGAGCACCCTGTGCCCGGCCCGCGTCAGCTCCTCGGCCCCGACCGGCAGCAGCGCGACGCGGTATTCGTCCTGTTTAATCTCCTTCGGAACGCCGACAATCATGTTTGAGTCCTTTTGATCGTAGGGCACGCGCCAGCGTGCGACTTGGCCCCAGCGAGGCCATCGAGAATAGCCAGCGTTTCAACGCTGGATCGTGTGGCCTTTCTCGATTTCCAAGCTCCGACAGGGGCAGACCCTCGGCCGCGGCTCCGCATGAAGTCGGCCCGGCCGGGGCTTGAAGAGCTGTGAATGGCCATCGGACCCAGCGTTGAAACGCTGGCTATTACCTGCGATCTACCCATCGTGACATCGTCCGCTGCCGATGCGTTATTATCGCCGGCAGTCGTTCGTCGCCCTCACCATACGTTACGGGTGTCCGCAGTGCCACTTGACTTTCAGCCCGGAAGAACGCGAGGCCGCGGTGCGGCTCGTCGAGTTGGCGCTGGCGGAGGATCTGGGAACGGCCGGCGACATCACCTCGCGGGCACTCATTCCGGCGAAGCGATGCAGGGGACCGTCAACGTCGTGGCGCGGGCCGACGGCGTGCTGGCCGGCTCGCCCGTCGCGCGGCTCGTCTTCGAGCAGCTCGACCCGGCCGTGACGTGGAAGCGCACGTCGAGGACGGTGCGCGTTTGACGCGCGGGACGGTCATCGCGACGGTCGACGGGCCGTTGCGGTCGCTGCTGGCCGGCGAGCGGACGGCTGCTCAACTTTCTGATGCACTTGAGCGGCGTGGCCACGCTGACGCGAAAATTCGTCGACGCGGTGGCCGGCACGAAGGCCGTCATCCTCGACACGCGGAAGACGCTGCCCGGTTGGCGGCGGTTGGAAAAGTACGCCGTCCGCGCCGGCGGCGGCACCAATCATCGGATGGGCCTGTGCGACGGTGCCTGATTAAGGACAACCATCTGGCGGCCTGGCGGACCGGCGGATCCGGCGAGCATCGATTGCCGGCGGCCGTCGCCGCGGCGCGCGGCGCGGTGCCGGCGCGGTTCCGGTCGAGGTCGAGGTCGACACGCTCGAGCAGTTGGACCGACGGCCGCTCGTCTGCCGGCATCGTGCGCCGACATCGTGCTCTTGGATAATATGGACGTCGCCACGCTTGCGGGAGTGCGTGGCCCTCCGCGACCGGCTCGCCCCGGACGTGCTGCTGGAGGCCTCGGGCGGGTTAATCTGGCCGTGACGAGCGTGCGGCCACCGTGCTCGGATCGAATCAGCGGCGGGCTCGTTACCCCACGAGCGTCGCGACTCGACAGCGGCGCTGGATCGAGCATGAGCGTCGGAGCGATGACCGCATTCGGCTCCCGCCCTGGACTTGGCATTTGACTGGCCATGAGCGGACGCTGCAGATGCCACGAATTAGACATGGCGTCGAACACTACAGCCTGGCACTGCTCGAGGTCGCCAATCTCACGCCGGCCCTGATGGTGGCCGACCGCTGCCTGAAGGCGGCCGGCGTGCGGCTGTTGGGAATCGAGAGCAGCGACAGTGCCGACCAGTGCATCAAGCTCGTCGGCCGCACCGGCGACGTGATGCAGGCGGGCCAGGCGGGCGTCGAGCTGGCCCGGCACATGGGGAGCCGGGCGACGCTCAGCGTGCTGCCGGCACCGGATCGAAGCGACGCGGATCTTGGCCCATCCGCAGCCCGTTTACAGCCCCCTGCTGGGCCTTTATGATTACCGAATCCCGAAAGATCCCGAGATGAGCACGTCCGACGCGGTTGGTTTGCTGGAAACGCAGGGCCTGGTCGCCGCGCTGCACGCGACCGACGACATGCTCAAATCGTCGAACGTGACGCTGGTCGGCAAGGAGAAAATCGGGGCCGCCTACGTGACGATTGTCGTTCGCGGCGACGTGGCCGCCGTGCAGACGGCCATTGCCACGGGCAAGCAGACGGTCGAGCGTCTCGGCGGCAAGCTGATTCTGGCCGACGTCATTCCCCGTCCCCATCCCGAGCTGGCGGCCCTGCTGCCCAAATCGCTGTGACGGCCAAGCGTGCGAAATCGATCGCGGCGCCGCTGCCGCGGGCCGACCGGTGCTCACGAAGCGGCCCGAGCGGTGACGGGCCCGGCGACCGGCCCGGCGAGCAGGAACCGCGGCTCTGGCTCTGGTTGAGCCTGGCTTGGCTCGTCGGTTTCTGCTCTTCTTTTATTCGTTCACGCTGCCGAACACTGCATGTCGGACGGTTCCTGATTCTCTTCAGCCTGCCGGACTTGCTGCCGCGTCTCGGCACTCGCGTCGGCTCCCGTGGGGCAATCTCTGGGACAGCGGGCCGACCTGTTCGGCATCGCGGCCCTGATTCTGGCGGGGGCCTGGGGCTTGGGCCAGTTGGCGATGCGCGTCGGTGCGCCTCCGACATCGAGCGGCCCTCGCTGGAACACACGTTTTTCGCAATGGCCCTCGGCCTGAGCGCGACGGCCTGCTCGACGCTTTCCTGCGGTCTGGCCGGATTGCTCAACCGCTGGATCTTTATCGGCCTTTTCGCGGCGGCCATCGCGGCGGAATGCGTGTTGCGTTTTCGGGAGCACGGCAGTTTCAAAACCGTGGCGGCGCGCTCGACTTCGGCGAGCTCAGTCGAGCCGCCAGCTTGCCCGTGAAGGCCTTCAAAACCAGGGCAAGCGGACAGCTTACCCCGCGACAAACACTCGGCCCTCTTCTGGCTCGCGCTGGGCGTGGTCATCCCGTTCTTGTTCGTGATGTGGTTGGGGTCGATGACGCCGGAGGCCGATTACGACGTCGGCACCTATCACTTCGAGGGGCCGAAAGAATATTTCCAAAACGGCCGCATCACGTTTTTGCCGCACAACGTCTACACCAACTTTCCCTTCCTGACGGAGATGTTCGCGCTGTTGGGGATGGTTCTGCATGGCGATTGGTATTGGGGCGCGGTGGCCGGCAAATGTGCGCTGTTTGCGTGCGCGCCCTTGACCGCACTCGGACTCTACGCGGCCGGTCGCCGTTGGTTCAGCCCGGCGGCCGGCCTGCTGGCTGCCGTCGTGTACCTAACGACCCCGTGGATTGACCGCGTCTCCATCATCGCGCTGGCGGAGGGGGGATGACGTTCTTTCTCTTCGCGACGCTGTTTGCCGCGATGCTGGCCGTCGAACGCATGCAGGCCGGCGTCTCGCCCGGGCGATGGGTCTTGATGACCGGTCTTTTGGCCGGCAGCGGAATGGGGTGCAAGTACACGGGCCTGATGCAGGTCGTGATTCCGGCGGGGATTGGACTGGCGCTGGCGTCGTGGTTTTTGGGTGAAGAGCAGGGGCGGGTCGAAGCGGCCGCCGGTGGCACCGGATCTGCGGACCGCCAAAGTCCGGTCGCTCGTTCTCACCCTGGCTGTCTTCAGCGTGGGGGTCGCCGCGACGACGGGGCCGTGGCTGTTGAAGAATCTGTACTTCACCGGCAACCCCGTCTATCCGCTGGCTTACACGATTTTTGGCGGCAGGGATTGGAATCCGGAACTCAACGCGAAATTCGTCCCCGCTCACAGTCCCAAGGACCATCACCTTTTGGATCTCGGGACCAAGCTGGTCGACGTCATGGCGGACAACGACTGGTCCAGCCCGCTTCTGTTCGGGCTGGCCCCGCTGGCCCTGCTGGCCCGGCGCGGCCGGCGAATTTCTCTGGCCTTGTGGCTGTTGGTCGCCTATTTGTTCGTCACCTATTGGGCCTTCACGCATCGCATCGACCGCTTTTGGATGCCGATGATTCCCGTCGTCGCCTTGTTGGCGGGAATCGGGGCCGCGGGGAACACCGCGCACGCCTGGATTTGGGGGGGCGGGTTCCTGATTGCGCTGGCGGTCTTGTTCAATTTCGGCATCGTCGCCGGCACGGGGTACTGCGGTTACAACGCCCTGCTGACGGACCGCCAGGCGGCGCGACGGACGGCCGAGAACGCGGGCGACCCCTTTGTCGCCTATCTGAACCAGGCGCTGCCGAAAGGGGCCAAGGTTCTGAGCGTGGGCGATTCGCAGGTTTTTGACGCAAGGTTTCCGGTCGTCTACAACACGGTCTTCAACCCGTCCATCTTCCAGGAATGGTTTGCCGCCGCCGCAGCCCCGGGAACGAGCGAGCGCGATTTGCCGCTCAAGCCGCCAGCGAGATCCTGGCCAAGCTGCACGCCGAGGGGATTACCCACGTCTACGTCGACTGGGATTGGATTCGCCGCTACCACGAGCCGGGCAATTACGGTTTCACCGACTTCGTAAGACCGGCCCGCTTCGACCGGTTGATGGCCGACGGCGTGCTGCGAACGCCTGTGTCGCTGGCCATGATGAGCATGGAGGGGATGTCCGACCGCGAGAAAAACGCCTACGAGGCGTCGCTCGAAACGCCGTTTGCCAGGCAGACGGACGACGGGCGGCACGGTCCTTTTCACAGGGCGATTCGAAACGCTCTCCGACCAGGACCTGGCCGTCTTGAAGCAGTTAGGCCCGTCTCTGCTCACGCGGGCCGCCGGCCGCGCGGTGCTCATCGACGCGCAGGTCTTCCCCGTGCGCTGAGCGAAAGCGAGTCGGGGTGGCATTTGGCGGGTGCGTTTTTGGCCCCAGCAGGGGCGTCCAAAAATTCCTCCGCCCGAGCGGCCCTCAATCGAGCGGCCTCAATCGAGCAGCCAGGGCTGGCGGAGCATTTCCCGCTGGGGAGCCGGAGCGCAGGGCGCCCGCTGCATGCGGACGGTGTCGGCCAGCTTGTCGACGTCGACCGTCTCGGGATTCGCGACAAGCCGCTTCTCCTGCTCGTCGCGGGAGCGGGCTTCCAGGTCGATTAGCGGTTCTGAAGGCACGTCGTGCAAGGGCCAATCCTCGGCGGGCCCGCGGGCGAAAGGGAAAGCCTACCTTACCAATCCGTTGTTAGTCTACCGCGCCGCGACCCAATCGGTTCAACTTTTTCGGACGGATCTCAAAAAATCGCCCTCTCCGTACCGCGGGCGTAGAAGGCGGAGCGCGGCGTCGGTCGGCCGCAAGCAAAGGGATCAAAGGTCGAAGCCACAAAACCAAAAAAATCTCTCGCAGAGGCGCAGAGCACGCAGAGAAAGGCAAAAGCAGGAAGGTCAAAAAACCACTCCTCTGGTTTTCTCTGCGAGCTCTGCCCTCTGCGAGAGATTCTGTCTTACACCCCCTTGGAAGGTGCGTTCTTGAACTGGAATGGGCAAGTTGGCCGCTCGCCCCACCCTCTCATTTGGCGGGCTCGCCGGGCAGCGCGCCGGACGGCTGGGACGGCGCTGGGGCGGTGCGTTCCGCGACGCTGAACGTGTCGGCTTCTCTTCCCGTGTAGGCCACCAGCAGCTCGGCCGCAACCAAAGGGATCAAAGGTCGAAGCCACAAAACCAAAAAAATCTCTCGCAGAGGCGCAGAGCACGCAGAGAAAGGCAAAAGCAGGAAGGTCAAAAAACCCACTCCTCTGGTTTTCTCTGCGAGCTCTCGCGCCTCTGCGAGAGATTCTGTCTTACATCCCCTTGGAAGGTGCGTTCTTGAACTGGAATGGGCAAGTTGGCCGCTCGCCCCACCCTCTCATTTGGCGAGCTCGCCGGGCAGCGCGCTGGACGGCTGGGACGGCGCAGGGGCGGTGCGTTCCGCGACGCTGAACGTGTCGGCCTCTCTTCCCGTGTAGGCCACCAGCAGCTCGGCCAAGAGGCCCAGCGAGAGGGCTTGCGCTCCGAGCAGGGCGGCGGCGATTGAATAGGCGAGCAGGGGACGCGTGCCGATTGGTCCGAAATCCGCCCCAAAAATGTGCGTGCCGCACCAGACGGCGCCGAGAAACAAGAGCCCGCAGAAACCGAGCGCCAAAAGCAACAGGCCGAATCCCCCCAGGATGTGCTGCGGACGTTCGCCGAAGCCCGTCAAGAATTTCACGGTCAACAGGTCGAGAAAGCCGCGGGCGAAACGCCGCATGCCGTATTTCGAGTGGCCGAAGCGCCGCGGACGATGGTTGACCGGCACCTCGGTGACGCGGAAGCCGCGGGCGTCGGCCAAGACGGGAATGAATCGGTGCAGCTCGCCATACAGGCGAATCTCGCCGGCCACTTCGGAGCGAAACAGTTTCAGGCCGCAGTTGTGGTCGTGGAGCTTGAGTCCCGTCATGGCACTGACCATCGCGTTAAAAACGAGGCTGGGGTAGACCTTGTGCCACGGGTCGAGCCGCCGCTGCTTCCAGCCGTTGACGACGTCGAAACCTTCGCGGAGCTTCGCCAGCATCCGGGGGATTTCGGCCGGGTCGTCCTGCAGGTCGGCATCGATGGTGAGAATCAAGTCGCCTTGGGCGGCACGGATGCCCGCCGTGAGGGCGGCGGCCTTCCCGAAGTTGCGGCGGAGTCGAACCCCGGAGACCGACGGGTCGCGGCCCGACAACGTGCGGATCGCGTTCCAAGAGCCGTCGGTCGAGCCGTCGTCGACGAAAATCATCTCCGTCGGCTCGCCCAGCGTGCCGCACGCCTCGACAATCTGGCGGTGCAGCGTCTCGAGGCTGTCCTGTTCATCGAAGACCGGAACAATAATCGACAGCATCCGTCCATCATAATCGGCCGCGAAAGCGCGTGCACGGAGCGGCCCGGCCGCGAAAGAGCGTATACGGAGCGGGCCGGCCGCGAAAGAGCGTGCACGGAGCGGGCCCCGGCTAATCGTAGGGCAAGCTGCCAGCTTGCTATTTCCGTAGGGCAAGCTGCCAGCTTGCCTTCGCTGCGGCCGCGTTCTCACAGGTGGCAAGCTGGCAGCTTGCCCTACGAGAGCGGCAAGCTACGACAGCGGCAAGCTGGCCGCTTGCCCTGCGATTGCACTCTGCGCCTTTTACCAGTGCGGGTGATTCACCGTATTCGGCCTGCTCGACGGCGTCTCGCGTGGCGAGGGTTAAGCTGAAGATTTTGGCGGGTTTTCTCGCGCCGTTGGCTGAATTCGCAACGCGGCGGGCCTCAGACCTAAACGGATGCATCGAGTTTGCCGATAGTAACGAAAATACCGACTCTAGGAACGGTAACGGCGGCAGCTGCGTATTTCTTCAAAACGCCGCGGGAGACGGGGGGCGAACTCGATGGACAGCGATTTCGGAAGATCTCGGCGGACGGCCTGGAACCTTGCACCAGGCTTACGTCAGGCCTTGGGCGTCCTGGCCTGCGTTGTCGTGACAGGGGGCATGCCGGCGGTTGTCGCGGCGGCGGACGACGCGCCGCAGGGAAACGCTGCTGCGGCGCCCGCTTCTCCGAGCGATGCGGCGCCCGCCCCGGCCAGCAAGACAAAGAGGCGCTGGGAAATCGAGCTCCGACCGCGACCGCCGCGTCCGCCTCAATTTCAAGGCGGCGTCGTGGTCAAGAGTGATCAAACGGGTGGCCAAGCACGGCGGCTTGACGGTCGTCATGAAAAAATCTCCGCCGGGAAGTTTCACCCGCTCCGACCTGAACCTGTACACCGTCGCCGAGGCGATTTGGGTTTTGAACCGCGATTTGGAGCCGGCCGGTTATCGCCTGGTTCGCCAAGGCAACTTCCTGATGCTTTTGGACATGGACGCCCTGCGGTCGGATTACCGGCCCTCGGTCGCGCGCCGTTTGCCGCGCGATGACGCGCCGAAGGTTCAACCGGTCTCCGGGCAGCAGAGTACGGCCGGTGGCTCGGCCGTCGAACCGGCCCTGTTGAGTTCGGTCGCTCCGGAGACTGCGCGAGTCGGCCGAGAGTGCGAAAGAAAGGGAGGCCGCCAACGCCGCCGACGAAAAGGAAGAGGACGCGATTGCCACGCGGAAAATCCGCCTCGCCTTCTTTTCGACCCCGTGGACCAGGGTGCTGCCCAAGGTGGCCCAGGAGAGCGGCTTGACCCTGGTCATGAAACGATGCCCGTCCGGGGCGCTGAACCATCCCGATTTCAGAAAATTCACCGTGCCCGAGGCGATTGCGTTCCTCAACCACGAGCTGGACGACACGAATTTCCGGCTCATCCGCCAGGACAAGTTCCTGATTGTGCTTTACACCGAGGACCTTCGGGCCGAATACGACCGGCCCGTCGTGCGCGCTCGACGAACTCAGGAACCGCGTCCGGACGGGACGTCCGACGTTCCGTCGACGGCCGCCCCCCGGACGAACTCGGACATTCGCCAGATGTCGGGAGTGACGGACGTTCCCGTGGGTCAAGCTGGCAGCGTGCCCGTCAATCCGCTCTACGAATCAGACGCCGGGCAAGCTGGCAGCTTACCCCACGAGCAGGGGCCCATGCTGTTGGACTCGGGCGGCTTGCCGACTTCCCCGGCGGTCCTCGCCGCCGACCGACAAAAACTGGAGCCGCCTTCGGAGGAATCCTCGGCGCCGGGCACGCAATCGACGGTCTTCGTGCCACAGCACGGCACCGCGGCGGCCCTGGCGCAGACGCTGTACGCGGCGCTCAAAGGCCGGTCGGAATTGCTGACTGCCGGCCTGCAAGGTTTGCCGAGCTTTCGAGTCTTTGACGCGCCGAGCGACCACAAGGGGGCTTTCCATGCCGTCGCGAAGGACAATCCGGCCGCGTTGCCGACCACGTTCATCGTCGGGCTCGATATCGATCACAATCGACTCGTGATTGAAGCGCCGCGGCGGCGGCTGGCGGCCGCCATTCGGCTCTGCACGCGAGTGGACGCGCACGTCGAAGGGATCGGCACCCCGCTCGAAGTCGTGCCGGCAGACGCCGAAACGTGCGCCGTCGCCAAAAATCTGGGGCCGGCAGCTGAATCGGATGGTCGCCCAACGCGGCCCCGGGGAGACCGGCGGTCAAGCCGCTCCCGCCAACCAGGCCGCCAACGGGCCGCCCGCGACGGCCATCCAAGCGGTCCCCCCTGCGAACGAGAAGGGGATTTCCGAAATCATCAAGGGGCTGAAGGGGGACGTGACGGTCGAATCGGTCCCCGAGTTGGGCATCCTCATTCTGCGCGGCGGACAGGGCGACGTCGACGCGGTGATGAAAGTGATCCGCGAGATCGAACGGCTGAGCGTCGGCGCCACGCCGCAGATTCACCTCCTGACGTTGCAGTACGTGAATTCCGACTCGTTCGCCAAGCTGCTGAATGAGGTCTACAAGGCGCTCTCCGCCAGCCGGACGGCCGAAGCGGGCGCGGGCAAGACGTTAATCACGGTCTTTCCCATCGTCAAACCGAACGCCGTGCTCGTGCTGGCCCCGCCGGCCGACATGCCCTCGGTGCTGAAGCTGGCCAGTGAGCTGGACCAGCCGGTCAATCCCGAGTTGGAGTTCCAGGTCTATCGGCTGCGGTACGGCTACGCGGCGACAATCGCCCGTTCGGTCAGCGATTTTTACAAGAGTCCGAAGGCGCTGGGGACCTCGGTGAACGTGTTTGCCGATGCGCGGACCAATTCGATTATCGTGCAGGCGCGGCCGCGGGACTTAGTCGAGGTCGGCCGGCTGATCGAAAAGCTCGACGGACCGACCGCCTCGCAGGCGACCATCAAAGTCTTCCCGCTGCAAAACGGCGACGCGACGGCCATCCAGCGGCTCTTGGAAACGCTGTTCGGCACGGGGCAGCGGCCCGGTGGCGGCAACGCGGCACCAGCCCCGACGGAAGAGGGGGGGGCCGAAACGCCCGCCCCGACCGCGCTGCGGATTTCGGTCGACGTGCCGCACCAACACCATTATTGCGCTGGGACCGCCCGACACCTTGCGGGCCGTCGAGGCCGTCATCATCCGGCTCGACAACAGCGACGTTCACCAGCGGGAGACGATGGTCATCCGCCTCAAGAACAACGCCTCGGACAACGTGGCAAGGGCCATCACCGATTTCGTCCGTTCGCAGCGGGACCTGCAGCAGATTGACCCGGAGCTGATGAGCAGCGTGGAGCTGTTCGAGCGCGAGGTGTTCGTCGTCTCCGAGCCGGTCAGCAACAGCCTGCTCTTGAGCGCCACGCCGCGTTACTTCAACGACCTCAAAAAGATGATTGACAAGCTCGACGCGCCTCCGGCGCAGGTCATCATTCAAGCGCTGATTGTGGAGGTGGAGCTGGATAACACCGACGAGTTCGGCATCGAGCTGGGCTTCCAAAGCCCCGTGCTGTTCGACCGCAGCAACATCTCCAACCTCACCACCTTGCAGACGACGACGACCGTGAACCCCACGACCACGGTCGCGCAGAACGTCCTCTTGAGCTCGACGGCCAGCCCGGGCTTCCAGTTCGGCGATCCTTCCAGCGGACTGGGAACCAATCCGGCGCAGGGCTCGGCGCAGGTCGGCTCCCAGGAGCTGACCAACCTCGGACTGGGGCGCACCGACAGCACGTTGGGGTTCGGCGGGCTCGTGCTGGCGGCCAGCTCCGAATCGGTGAGCGCCTTGCTGCGGGCCTTGTCGTACAAGCAAACCATCCACGTTCTGAGCCGTCCGCAAATCCGCACGCTCGACAACCGCATGGCATCGATCCAGGTCGGAAAGCGGGTGCCCGTCATCTACAGCGCGTCGGTGAACGCCGTGACGGGGACGATTCAGCCCATCGTTCAATACGACAACGCCGGCATCATCTTGACCGTGCAGCCGCGAATCACGCCGGACGGAATGATCGCCCTGGAGGCCTACGCCGAAAAGAGCCAATACGAGCTGACGGGGGGCGTGACCCTGCTCGGCACGGTGGGCGGCCCTTCGGTTCAATCGCCCATCAAGGACATTACGCGGGCCGAAGCGTCGGTCAACGTGGCCAGCGGCAACACCGTCGTCATGGGCGGAATGATCACCTCCAACGACACGACGATTACGCGGAAGGTTCCCTGGATTGCCGACGTGCCCATCATCGGCCAGGCGTTCCGCTACGATTCGAAGTCGACCACGCGGACCGAGCTCTTGATTTTCTTGACGCCGCGCGTGATCCGCGACGACGCCGACGACGAGATGATCAAGCAGGTCGAGACGGAGCGGATCCACTTCCTGGTGGACGAGGCCGAAGCGATGCACGGGCCGATCCTGTCGAGCCGGCCTCCGGCGCTGGAAGAATGCCCCCCCGACGGTCTGCCGGTCGCGCCGCTGTTGACCGTTCCGGGTTCGATGCAGCCGGGTTCGGGAATATCGGGTCTGGGACTGCCGGGTTCGACACTGCCGGGTTCGACACCGTCGGGTCCGTCGCTGCCGGTTCCTCCGCCGGTGCCCTTGCCGAGCCCGGTCACGCCGCCCGCGGCTCCCGCGTTCCCCCAAACGGCGCCCGTGTTGCCGCCGCCGGCCATGCCGCCGACGGGGTGGCGGACGTTCTTTAATCTGACCCCGGCCAGCGCGACGAGCACCCCGGCGAGCACCCCGTCCAGCGCGGCGAGCACCCCGTACGGCACGGCGAGCAACCCGTCCGGCGCGACGAGCACCCCGTCCGGGGGGACCATGCCGCCGCCGGTCCCCGTCTCCGGTCCGCCCGCTTCCCGTCCGATGCCCGGTGCACCGGCGGACGGAAAGCCGGTCAGCTATTCGCAGCCCGCGGACGAGACGGGATCCGTGCGAGCCGCCTCCTTCGAGGGACCGGCGTGGGAGACCGACAAATGAAATACGCTTCGACGGCGAGTGTCCAGGGCCCAGTGGCCAGTGACGAGGGGCGCGAGGAGCGGCGCGTGGCGAATGGCAAACGGGTCGATTGCCCGACCTCAATGGCCGGGCGAGGGGAAACCAACGAGCCGGCGGGTTTATCCCGCCGGTCCGCGGACCGCGGCTCGACTGAGCTCGCCGAAGTCCGGGATAAACCCGGCGGCTCGTACCGGCTCAAGCCGGCGGCGCGTCAATGCTCACACGTCACCACGCGCCACGCGTCACTCGCCACTCTCTTCCTCTTGCTGCTGGCCGCCCCGGGATGCGCCAGCGGTTCGCTCTTCGGCTTAAAGAGCGTGAAATTCGACCGGGCGGACGCGAAGAATCCGGCCGTGCAGATTCTCGCCCTCTGGCAGGCCTCGGAAGGCCCCGGCCAGAACGGCGTCCCGACGCGCGGTTTCGCCGCCCAGATCTTTTTCTTCACGCAAGCCAAGCCCGCCCCCGTCGTGGTCGACGGGAAAGTGCGCATTTATCTCTTCGACGACCGCGGCACGGTCAAACAGCAAGGGCGGCCGATCGGCGAATTCGACTTCGACCCCGTGGTCTGGAACGCGCACGCACATGCGTCCACGCTCGGCCCCGGTTACGCGGTCTTTATTCCGTATCCGCGCGCGGATTTTCATCAAGCCTCCTGCTCGCTGCGGATTCGGTTCATTCCGAACGTGGGACCGACGATTTACTCTCCGACGGCCTCCGTCGTCCTGACCGGGCCGCCCACCAAGCCCGTCGAGGCCGACCAGATCATGATCCCGTCGTCGCAGGCTCGCCAACAAGGACCGCAGACTGTGAACCCAGCGCGGCAGCCGTCAACCGTCGGACCATTCAATGCGGGGCCAACATCGCTGCCCCCGTCGGCCGCGTATTCCTCGCCCGCGCAGCCGGGCGGCCTCCCGGCGGACGCCGGTGGCCTGCCGATGCCCCGTGTGTCGTTCACACCGAACGTCGTTCCCGTCGCGGGCACCGACACGGACGCTCGACTTTCGCTCGAGGATGACGTCGCCGCACCCGACGCCGGCAGCACGGTCCGCACGGCCCCGCTTCCGGAGGAAGCGACGGCATCGCGATCCGGCAGGATGAAACTGCAAAGCGCCCCTGTCGACCCGTCGGATCGGGATGAAGAGTAAAAAAGGTGTTGACCCGTGCAAACCGCGTTATAATCGTGGGGCGAGCTGCCAGCTTGCCCGGTCCCGTTCAAGAACGCGCCTTCAGGGCAAGCCAGCCGCTTACCCCGCGCAGCGAGCCGCTTGTCCCATGTCCCAGGGGTGGGGGGGGGGTCGAACTCATGTTGCGACACATCTCGATACTACTCATCGCCGCCGCGGCCGCTGTTTGGTCCGCCGGCGACCTCTTTGCCCAAGCGCAAGGCTTTGGCGGCGGAATGGTCTCCGGCCAAGGCGGCGGTGGAATGAGCGGGGGCAGCTCCTTCGGTTCCTCCGGCAGCAGTTTCGGTGGATCCTCGGGAAGTTCCGCCGGAGGCGGCATGGGCAGCGCGAACGGCAGCGGCATGAGCATGATGAATGCCGCGAACCTTTCGGGAGGTTTCGGCGTGCTCGGATTCGGGGCGGCCAACGGCTTCGGATCGGGGAGCGGCGCGGGGTCGATGTATGGCGGCCGCACTTACGGCAGCGTCACCGCCGCCGGCGGCACCTCCACGGCCGGCGGGGCCCGCTCAACCTCATCGAGCACATCGAGCACATCGGGCTCGTCCGGCCGCGGCGGCAGCACAACGAGCGGCAGCAGCGGACGTCGCCGTTCGTCGACCACGCCCGGCGCGGCCGCCAAGCAGCCGGTCTGGTTTGAACCGCGGATCGAAGTCGGCTTCACCGTGGCGACACCGCGAAACTCGGCCGTCGCTTTGAGCCTGGCCACGTCGCTGGGCGTGAACAAGGCCGGCAGCCGTTTCAGCGGCGTGCGCGTCGCCGTTGAGGGCTCGACGGCCATCCTCCGCGGAGTGGTCGCCTCGCAGAACGACCGCCAATTGGCCGAACAAATCGCCCTGTTGGAACCGTCCATTTCCTCGGTCCGCAACGAGTTGATGGTCCAAAGGACAACCGCGCTTCCTTAAAGCACGCGCCCAACTCGTAGGGCAAGCGGGCCGCTTGCCCTGCGGTTTGAAACCGCCTCTAATACGCTCAATGTCACAGCAACTTGTCGACCGGCTGTTTCACGAGCTCGAATCGATTCCGCTGATCGATCCGCACACGCACATCAATCCCCAGGCGGCGGCGTCCAAGACGTTGGCCGACATCCTGGGGTATCACTACTACACCGAGCTGGCGCATTCGGCCGGCATGCCGCGCGGGCGGATTGAAGCGCCCCACCTGGATCCCAAGGAGAAGGTCCATCGCCTGGTCGAATGGCTGGGTCCGCTGGAGAACACGGTCCAGGTCAGTTGGCTGATGGAGATGTGCCGCCGCGTTCTTCGATTTTCACGAAGAACGCATCACCGTCGACAACTGGGAGGCCCTTTACGATCAGGCCGCCAAGAATATGGCCGCGCCCGACTGGGAGACGCAGGTCCTCGACAAGAGCCGGCTGGAACAGGTCTTCCTCACCAACGACTTCGACGATCCGCTGGCGGGCTTCGATTCGGCCCGCTACGTTCCCTGTCTCCGCACCGACGATTTGGTGTTTCATCTCGCCAGGCCGGCCGTCCGGCAGCGGCTCGCCAAGGCGACCGGCATCGAGGCGGGAACCGCGGCGCAGCTTGCCGAGGCGATCGGAAAGCTGTTCGACCACTTCACCCAGCGGGGCGCCCGCGCCTGCGCGATTTCGCTGCCCCCCGATTTCGAGCCGTCGCCCGTCGAGCGGCACGCGGTCGACCCGATTCTGAAAAACCTGCATCAGCGGCACGAACCGTCCGCCGACGAGCTGGGCGTCCTGTCGCGGTTCGTCTTTTGGACGCTGGCCGAACAGTGTGCCGAACACCGTTTGCCATTTGACCTGATGATCGGCGTCAACCGCCGCGTCTACGAGGACGGGGTGCACCAGGGACAGGACCTGTTCGATCAGCGGACGTCGCTGATTCAATACCGGCGCTTGTTCAACGCGTTTCCGAAAGTGACGTTCCCGGTATCGGTGCTGGCCCAGACCAGCAACCAGGAGCTTGTCAGTTACAGTTGGATCTTTCCCAACGTGGTGACCAACGGCCACTGGTGGTATTCCAACATCCCGATCTATATCGAGCTCGATTGCCGCAGCCGGCTGCAGGCGGTCCCGCAGACGAAGCAGATCGGCTATTACAGCGACATGTACAAGCTCGAGTTTGCGCTCCCCAAGTTCCGCATGTACCGGCGGATCTTAGCGTCGGTCCTCGCGGCCGACTTCGTCATCGCCCGCCGCTGGTCGGAGTGCCGCGCCGTCGACCTGGGCCGCCTGGTCCTGCGAGGAAACGTCGAGCGAATCTTCGGGTTCGGCGGCGAGTGGTGAGTGGCGAGTGGCGAGTGGGGCCGGGTGCCATGCCCACGGCTTTGCGTGGGCATGCGAATCCAATTGGCGTGCCGAAGACATGCCCACGCAAAGCCGTGGGCATGGCACCCAAGAACGAACGCGTGCCTCACCCCTCACCCCTCACCCCTCACCCCTCACCCCTCACCCCTCACCCCTCACCCCTCGCCCCTCGCCCCTCGCCCCTCGCCACTCGCCCCTCACCACTCCCCACTGGCCCCTCACCCTTGGCCACTGTAGAATCGTGGCTTACGTCCGCGTGCCGCACATTCGTTCACCGAGCGATGGAGCAAGGCCATGCCGACCTTGGTTCTGCTTCAAGAGGGGGAAGCGATTCCCTATGGGCTGGACGGCGAAGTGACCGTTCTCGGCCGTGCGCCGGAGTGCCAGATCCAGCTCGATTCGAACATGGTCTCCCGCCGCCACGCGCAAGTGACCCGCGAGGGACACACGTTCTTCCTGGAGGATCTCGGCAGCGGCAATGGCACGTACCTGAACGGAAAGCGGATCGCGGGACGCACGCCGTTGAAAGCGGACGACCGCCTCAAGTTGGGCCCCATTCTCCTGCGGTTTGAGACCGGCTCTCCGGCCCGGCGGCGCCCTACGGAGCCGGAGCAGCAGCTCAACGTCGAAATCAGCGGCGAAGACAACCCGACGATCGTGGAGTCGACCGAGGTGACCGGCGGCTTCGTCGGGCTCGAGGTGCAGCCCGAAGCGAAGCTCCGGGCCGTGATCGAAATCACGCGGTGCCTGGCCGGCACGGTCGACTTGCAGGCGATTGTGCCGTTGATTCTCGACACGCTGTTCGGCATCTTCCCGCAGGCCGACCGGGGCTGCATCCTGCTGAAGGACCTGGAAACGGGCCAGATGGTGCCGGTGGCCCAAAAACATCGCCGAAGCGACGCGGACGAAACGGTCAAGCTGAGCCGCACGATCCTGAACAAGGTGCTCAAGGATCGCGCCGGCATCCTGTCGGCCGACGCGACGAGCGATTCGCGGTTCGAGGCGGCCGCTTCGATTTCGAGCCTGACGATCCGCTCGATGATGTGCGTTCCCCTCTTGGGGCTCGACGGCGAGCCGATGGGCGTGATCAATCTCGACACGCAGGACGTGCTGTCGCGGTTCACGAAGGACGACCTCGAGCTGCTCCTGGCGGTCGCCGGCCAGGCGGCCCTCTCGTACGAGAGCGCCCGCCTGCTGACGTCGCACATGGAGAAGCTCAAGCAGGACAGCGAAATCGCCATCGCCAAGAACGTGCAGCAGGCGCTCTTGCCCAAGTCGCTGCCGCAAGTGGAGGGCTACGACTTTTTCGCTTCGTACGACACGGCCCTGGCGGTCGGCGGCGACTATTACGACGCGATCCTTTTGGCCAACGGCAAGATTTGCCTCTCGTTTGGCGACGTCGCGGGGAAGGGGGTGCCGGCCTCGCTCGTCATGTCGCGCATCTCCAGCGTCGTGCAAAGCACGCTGCGCTACGTCGACGACGTGGGCGAGGCGGTCGAAGCCGTCAACAACCACATGTGCGCGAGCGCCGTCGAGGGTCGCTTCGTCACGTACATCCTGGCCATCATCGACACGCACTCGCACGAAATGCGGCTGGTCATCGCCGGCCACATGTCGCCCATGGTCCGCAAGCCCGACGGCACGATCGAAGAGTTCGACGAGGAAGCGGTGGGCATTCCCGTCGGCGTGCTCGAAGACTATCCGTTCGACGTCTTGTCTCGGACGATTGAGCCGGGAGAGACCGTGCTGTTTTACACCGACGGCGTCAGCGAAGCGATGAATCCCAAGGGGGACCTCTACGGCGACAAACGGGTCCGCGAATTCTTGCGCAAAAGCCACGGCACCCCCGCCGAAATCGGCAAGGCCCTTCTGGCCGACGTGCGCACTCACGCCCAGGGCCGCTCGCAAAACGACGACATCACCATCATGGTCTTCGGCCGGAATGCGTGAGCCGGGCGGATGAGTGCTTGTGAGATTGACGGGGGCGGCCTTGTCCCACCCTGCCTTTCTCGTTCATCGGACAAGCCAAAATCTCTCGCAGAGGCGCAGAGCTCGCAGAGGAAGAGAAGAAAGAGCGAGGGGAAACGCCGCCCCTGTTTTCTCGGTCTTTGTTTTCTCTGCGAGCTCTGCGCTCTGCGAGAGATTTTCTTGGTTTTCTGATTTCGGCCTCCCGCCACAATCGGCGACGGCCCTGAGCTCCGTAGGGTAAGCTGCCAGCTTGCCCTGCAAGGCGTGCGCTTGAAGTCGAACGGCAAGCTGGCAGCTCGCCCTACGAGGATGGCAAGTTATGCTGAAGCATAACCTACGCAATCGCGAGCGCCCGGAATTGCGCACGGTCAATTAGTCGCTCTAATCGCCCATGGATGCGTTCGCCGCTCTTGAAATCTGCGAAATCTGTGGATGAACCCTGCCTTTCTCGTTCATCGGACAAGCCAAAATCTCTCGCAGAGGCGCAGAGCTCGCAGAGGAAGAGAAGAAAGAGCGAGGGGAAACGCCGCCCCTGTTTTCTCGGTCTTTGTTTTCTCTGCGAGCTCTGCGCCTCTGCGAGAGATTTTCTTGGTTTTCTCGGTTTCCGCCGTCCTGCCACAAGCGGAGACGGCCCTGAGCTCCGTAGGGTAAGCTGCCAGCTTGCCCTGCAAGGCGTGTGCTTGAATTCGAACGGCAAGCTGGCAGCTCGCCCTACGAGGATGGCAACCTGCTGAATCAGCCGCGCTTGTAGAACGGCAGGGCGACGAGCGTCGCCGGTTCGCGCGTGCCGCGGATATCGACTTCTGCCGCCTGGCCGGGGTTGGCCGCTTCGGAATCGACGTACGCCATCGCAATCGGTTTCTCGAGTGTCGGCGAGAAGGTGCCCGAGGTCACGTGGCCGACCTCGCGGCCGGCGAGGAAGACCGTGGCGCCTTCGCGGGCGATTCGCTTGCCGGCCAACACGAGTCCGACGCGGTGCTTGCGGGTGCCCGACGCTTTGACCGCCGCGAGCGCGCTTTTGCCGATGAAGTCGCCCGCTTTGAGTTTGACCGCGAAAGAGAGGCCGGCCGTCAGCGGGTCGACGGTCTCATCCAGCTCGTGGCCGTAAAGAGGCATGGCGGCCTCCAGCCGCAGCGTGTCGCGGGCGCCCAGGCCGCACGCTTGCAAGCCGATTTCCCGGCTCCCCGCGATCAGCGCGTGCCACACGTCGAGACCGTCGGACGCCTCGACCACAATCTCGAAACCGTCCTCGCCCGTGTACCCGGTGCGGCTGACAATCCCCGGCCGGCCGCAGAGGACGGCTTCACTTCCCGTGTAATACGCCAGGCGGCCGATATCGGCGTTGACGTGCGGCAGCAGGGCTTCCAGAGCGCGGGGGCCTTGCACGGCCAACATGAACGTCTGCGTCGTCACGTCGTCGACGGTGAGCTCGAAACCGGCCCGATGCGAGGCAATCCAATCGACAATCTTCAACCGATTCGAGGCGTTGACCACGAGGAAGTAAAACGACTCGAACCGGTAGACGAGAACGTCGTCGAGAATGCCGCCCGATTCGTTGGTGACGAGCGCATAGCGGATCTCGCCCGGCTCGAGCTGCGTGACGTCGTTGGTGAGCAGATGGTCGAGAAACCGGCAGGCGTCCGGGCCGGTGAATTTGATCCGCCCCATGTGGGCGATGTCGAACAGGCCGGCCGCCTGCCGAACGGCTTGGTGCTCCTGGATAATCGACGTGTATTGGACGGGCATTTCCCATCCCGCAAAGTCGACCATCCGGCCGCCGTGAGCCACGTGCCAGGAATAGCAAGCCGTTCGCAACATTAAGCCAAAACCGTAGGGCAAGCTGCCAGCTTGCCCGTTTGATTCACGAAACGGCACGGAACGGGCAAGCTGGCAGCTCGCCCTACGGTTCAGTCGCCGGCAAACAGGGTCTTGATGTACTCGCGGTTGAGCCGGCCGATATTGGTGATTGAGATGCCCGCCGGACAGGCGGCTTCGCACTCCTCGGTGACGGTGCAGCCGCCGAAACCCTCTTTGTCCATCTGGGCAATCATCGAGCTGACGCGCTCTCTCCGCTCGGGCTTGCCCTGCGGCAAGAGGGCCAGGTGCGACACCTTGGCGCTGACGAAGAGCATGGCCGAGGCGTTTTTGCAGGCGGCGACGCAGGCCCCGCAGCCGATGCAGGCCGCGGCGTTCATCGCCCGCTCGGAGTCGTCGCGCGGAACGAGAATGGCGTTGGCGTCGGCCGCGTTGCCCGTGTTCACCGAGATGTAGCCGCCCGCCTTCATGATGCGGTCAAACGCCGAGCGGTCGACCACCAGGTCGCGGACGACGGGAAAGGCCCGCGCCCTCCACGGCTCGATGACAATCGTGTCGCCGTCAACGAACCGCCGCATGTGGAGCTGGCAGGTCGTCGTTTCGGCGTCGGGACCGTGGGCCTGTCCGTTAATCATCATGCCGCAGGTGCCGCAGATTCCCTCGCGGCAATCGTGGTCGAAAGCGACCGGTTCGCCCCCCTCGTGAATGAGCCGCTCGTTGAGCACGTCGAGCATTTCGAGAAACGACATATCGGGCGAGACGTCGTCGAGATGGTACGTCTCGAACTTCCCGCGAGACTGGGCGTTGGGCTGCCGCCAGATTTTCAACGTCAGCGAAAGCGTCGGATCCATGGTTACTTGTAACTCCGCGTCGCCAGGGGGACGGACTCGAACGAGAGCGGCTCCTTGTGCAGGGTGGGGGGCTTGCCGACGCCCTGAAACTCCCAGCCCGCCACGTAGCAGAAGTTCTGGTCGTCCCGCTGCGCCTCGTGCTCGGCCGATTGGTACTCTTCGCGAAAATGCCCGCCGCACGATTCTTTGCGTTCCAGCGCGTCGAGGGCCAGCAGCTCGGCGAATTCGAGGAAATCGGCCAGGCGGCCGGCGTGCTCCAGGTTCTGGTTGAACGATTCGCCGGTTCCCGGGACTTTCACGTCGTGCCAGAACTGGTCCCGCAGCGAGCGCACGCGCTCGATGGTCGTTTTCAGCCCCGCCTCGTTGCGGGACATGCCGCAGTAATCCCACATCACGTGTCCCAGGTCGCGGTGGATGCTGTCGACCGTGCGGTGCCCCTGGATGGCAGTGATTTGCTCGACGCGCGACGTGGCGGCCGCCAGCGCCTCGGCGAAGGCCGGATGATCGGTCGTGACCTTCGCCAGCTTGCGCGGCCAGGTGCTGGCCCATGGTGTAGGGGATGATGAAGTACCCGTCGGCCAGCCCCTGCATGAGGGCGCTCGCGCCCAGGCGGTTGGCGCCGTGGTCGGAGAAGTTGGCCTCGCCCAGCACGAACAGGCCGGGGATAGTGCTTTCCAGGTTGTAATCGACCCACAGGCCGCCCATCGTGTAATGGATGGCGGGATAGATCCGCATCGGCGTCTGGTACGGGTCTTCGGCCGTAATCTTCTCGTACATGTGGAACAGGTTGCCGTACTTGGTGCGAATCGTCTCGACGCCGTCGCGGGCAATCGCGTCGTGGAAATCGAGATAGACGGCGTAGCCGCGTCGAGCCGACGCCATAACCCGCGTCGCAGCGTTCCTTGGCGGCCCGCGAGGCGACGTCGCGCGGAACGAGGTTGCCGTAGGCCGGGTAACGGCGCTCGAGGAAGTAGTCGCGGTCCTGCGGCGGGATCTGGTTGGCGGGGCGCGCGTCTCCTTTTTCCTTGGGCACCCAGACGCGGCCGTCGTTCCGCAGGCTCTCGCTCATCAGCGTGAGCTTCGACTGGTGTTGTCCGCTGGCGGGGATGCAAGTCGGGTGGATCTGCGTGAAACAGGGATTGGCGAAGTAGGCCCCGCGCTTGTGGCAGCGCCAGGCGGCCGTCACGTTGCAGCTCTTGGCGTTGGTCGACAGGTAATAGACGTTGCCGTAGCCCCCCGTGCACAGGACGACGGCATCCCCGGCGAAGGTCTCGTACGCTCCGGTGACGAGGTCGCGGGTGACGATGCCGCGGGCGCAGCCGTCGACCACCACCAGGTCGAGCAGCTCCCGCCGGGGGATTTGCGTCACCTTTCCGTGGGCCACTTGCCGCATCATCGCGCTGTAGGCGCCGAGGAGGAGTTGTTGGCCCGTCTGGCCGCGGGCGTAAAAGGTCCGCGAGACCTGGGCCCCGCCGAACGAGCGGTTCGCCAGCGTTCCCCCGTACTCGCGGGCGAAAGGAACGCCCAGGGCCGTGCAATGGTCGATGATGAGGTTGCTGATTTGGGCCAGCCGGTAGACGTTGGCCTCGCGGCTGCGGAAGTCGCCCCCCTTCACGGTGTCGTAAAAGAGCCGCCAGATGCTGTCGCCGTCGTTGGGGTAATTCTTGGCCGCGTTGATTCCCCCCTGAGCGGCGATACTGTGCGCCCGGCGGGGCGAATCCTGCAGGCAGAAGGAGAGGACGTTATAGCCCAGCTCGGCCAGCGACGCGGACGCCGACGCGCCGGCCAGCCCGGTGCCGACGACGATAATCGTGAACTTCCGCTTGTTGGCCGGATTGACGAGCTTCAGCTCGAAGCGGTGCCGGTCCCACTTCTCTTGGACGGGGCCGCCCGGAATCTTCGAGTCGAGAGTTTTGTCGCTAATCGGAATCATAAGGCAGTTTCGTAGGGCAAGCTGCTAGCTTGCCCGAGTCCGTGCGGAGTCGCACGTCCGGTTACGAGCCGGCGGGTTAAACCCGGCCGCTCGTACGCCGCACGTCCGACGTTAATGTCCACTGGTTGTCGCCATTCTTGCGAAGAAAACAAAGCTGGCAAACCCGAGCCCGATGACGACGGCAAACACCACCCCCACCCACTTGATTAACCCCTCGTAGCGGGGGTGGGTGATTCCCAGCGACTGGAACGCGCTGGCGAAACCGTGCCACAAATGAATCCCCAGGATGACGACGCCGACAAGATAAATGACCGCGGTCACGTTGTCGTTCAGAATGCGGATGGCCTTGACGAACGGCTCTTCCCCCCTGGGCCCCGGCAGCCAAATCTCCCACGCAAATTGCCCCACGTGGACGATGAGAAAGAAGAGGACAATCGCCCCGGAAATGAACATCCACGCCTCGGGATGCAAGGGCCAACTCGTCGTGTGGGGTGCGGCGTCGAGCTTCGACTTCCGGACGGCGTAACCGTGTCCGCGGGCAGCCCGGTTCTCGGCCGAGGTGTGGAACGCCAGGTAAATATGGGCGATGAACAGAAAGTACAGGATGATTTCGGCAACCAACAGCAGGGCGGCCTGGCCGTGCAAGGTGTGCGCATAGTTATTGTATGCGGCCGGACCGGCATACAAGAGCAGGTTTCCGGCCAGATGGGCGACCAGAAAGCCGCACAACAAGAGGCCCGTAATCCCCATCACGAACTTCTTGCCCACGGATGAGGAGAGGGCTTTCAAGACCGGGCTCAAAATCACCTCCTTCGAGAGACGGATTCGACCGCACGTCCCTCATTCTGCCGAATTTGCCACCGGATTATAGGGCAAGCGGGACGAGATTCAATCGACCGTGGGGTAAGCCGCCAGCTTGCCCGTTCCTATTCGCGAACACGGATTCCAGGGCAAGCCGGCAGCGAACTCCTCCGCCTCGACCAATCCTCTCTGCCACGCACGCCCCAAGGCTGAAGACATGCCCACGCAAAGCCGTAGGCATGGCACCCGGTGCGCCATGTAGGGCAAGCTGCCAGCTTGCCGCGTCATAAAGGGCAAGCGAGCAGCTTGCCCTGCGGCGGGCGTCCATGGGCAAGCTGGCAGCTTGCCCTACGGGGAAGTCGAAACGGGCAAGCTGCCAGCTTGCCGTGCGATTGGCGAGGTGGCGGCTTAGCGCTTCACTTCCAGCCGATAGGGCTTGTGGGCTTTGAAGAGATCGAGGCGGGACTGGTAAGCGGCCTTCTGGTTCTCGGGGACCATGTCGCGGGCCTTCGTCTGCCATTTGACGGCGGCGTTGAAATCGCCCGCCTCGGCGTAAGCGGCAGCAAGGACGGAGACATGGGGGCCATCCGTCAGGCCGAAGGCCTCCCTCGCTTTTTCGGCGCTGGCAACCGCCAGCGGACCGTTTCGGTACTTGGCGTCGGGGCAAGTCGCCAGTATCCACGCCAGGCCCCAATAGGCCCTGCTTCCCTTCGGATCGAGCCGAACCGCTTCCCGGCAGTCGGCAATCGCCTTGTCGAAGTCGCCTTTGGCCAGCCAGGCGGAGCCACGGTCGCTGTAGCCGCTTGGGTTTTTCGGATCGAGCCGAATCATCTCGCTGCAATCGGCAATCGCCTTGTCGACGTCCCCTTTTCGCAGCCAGGCGAAGCCACGGTTGCCGTAGGCGCTGACATCCTTCGGATCGATGCGAATCGCGTCGTTGTAATCGGTAATCGCCTTGTCGAGGTCCCCTTTGCCGAGCCAGGCGGAGCCGCGGTTGCTGTAGGCGTCGGCAGCCGTCGGATCGAGGCCGAGGGCCTCGTTGTAATCGGCGATGGCCTTGTCGTATTCTCCCTTGGCCTGCCGCACGTTGCCGCGGTAGATGTACGCGACCGCGTCGTTCGGATTGAGGCCGATCGCCTTGTTGTAATCGCTGAGTGCCTTGTCGTAGTCCCGCTTGGCACTCCACGTCCAGCCACGGCCCAGGTAGGCGACCTCGTCTTTCGGATCGAGCCGCAGGGCCTCGTTGTAATCGGCCAGGGCCTTGTCGTTTTCCTTTTTCTCGCTCCAGACCTTGCCGCGGTAGGTGTAGGCGACGGCGTCTTCCGGATTCAGGCGAATCGCCTCGTCGTAATCGGCGACGGCCCGGACGAACTCCCGCTTGGCATTCCGGGCCCAACCACGGCCGACGTAGGCGAGTCGCATTTTTTGGATCGAGGCGAATCGCCTCGTCGTAGTCGGCGATGGCCTTGTCGTTGTGGCCCTTCGCCTGCCAGGCGTTGCCACGGTAGGCGTAGGCGACGGCGTTTTTCGGATCGCGGCGGATGGCCTCGTCGTCATTCGCGATGGCCTTGTCGTAATCCTTCTTGGCATTCCACGCCCAGCCGCGGCCGACGTAGGCCAGCACATAGGTGGGGTCGAGGCGAATCGCCTCGTCGTAATCGGTGATGGCCTTGTCGTAGTCCTTCCTTCTCGCCCAGGCGTAGCCGCGGCGGCTGTACGCGGACGCATCGTTCGGATTTAGTTGAATGGCCTCGTTCAAGTCGCCGATGGCAATGGCGTACTCGCCCTTCCAGTTCCAAATTGTTCCGTGCGCCTCGTAGGCGGCGGCGGTGGGATTCCGCTTCACTTCGTCGTTGAAAAAGTCGAGTGCTCGCGAAAGGGGGGCCACATCGGCCCGGTTGATCCAACCTTTGACCGTCTCGTGCCCCGACCAAATCACCCAAAACCAATCACCGTCGACGTCTCGCACCACGAGGACGTTGCCCTTGGGAACCGTTCCGGTCGCGTCCGTTCGTGAACGCAACGTGGCATTCGTGATGGTCGCAACCCGATCGCCCACGTGCTGGGCGGAGGCGACGGCGGAGAGAAGGCCGGCCAGGAGAGCCAGCGAAAGGAACACGGCTCTCAACATACGACTGCCCTCGATTTCGAAGTGCGATTTTCTCAGCCCTCATTATGGGGGGCGGATCGACCGGACTTCAAGGACTTTTTAACAGCCGACGGCAACCGGTCGTGCCGCGGGTCAGCGGGCAGCTTGGGAATGACGAAGCACGAAATCCGAATGACGAAGGAAGCACGAATGTCCGAATGACCAAAAAAGGGGGGAGTCCCGCCTGCGCCGCTCGCCTTTCCTGCGTGCTTCGGATTTCCTTCGTGCTTCGTGCTTCGTGCTTCCTTCTCTTGGACCCGAACGGGCAAGCCGGCGGCTCGACTGAGCTCGCCGAAGTCAGCTCGCCCCACGGTTTTGAAACCGCCTCTCAGTCGAGCCGGAGGTCGGTCGGAAGCCCCCTAGAACGGGATTATTCGCAAAACCGGAACAATCCGCCCACGGGTTTCTCCCAGCGCAAGGCGTCTGATGGCTGCCCATTCACGCTCCTGACCTATGCTTTTTGTCGCATTTGGCCCGGTTCGAGGCCTTGAGTCCAAAAACATGACGGCTTCTGTGTGCGCAAAACGATCGCCTGAATTTGTGCCCGTGCGGGTCGCCTCGATCCCGGCGGCTCACGATTTCGATCGCTCCATGTACTTGCGGAATCCGACGACTCGCGATTTTCTTCTGTACCGGGATGCCGGCGCCGAGCTGAAGCCAGGCGATCTCAAGCGGCTGGTTGATGCGGGCATCGCGACCGTTTACCTGGACGCGGCGGACTACGACGGATTCCAGGAAAATCTGCGGACGTCGCTCGACTCGATCGTTTCGGACGAACGGTTGCCGGTCGCCGAGCGGTTCAGCGTCGTCAACGAGGTTGTTCGCGGCGTCCTGCGAGAGGTCTTTCGCCGCGGCAACGTCGACCGCGCGGTCAAACAGACGAGCGCGCTGGCGGAGCACGTCGTCGACCTGGTCTGCCGCGACGATCAAATCGTCTCCGAACTGAATTCCGTGCTGCACTATGATTACAGCACGTTCACCCATTCGGCCAACGTGGCTTATTACACGGTGGTGCTGGCGCACGCCTTGGGTCATACCGATCGCGCCCTTCTTCAGAAAATCGGCACCGGCGCGTTGTTGCACGACATCGGCAAGCTGGGAATTCCCGAGGCGATTCTTTTGAAACCCGGGCGGCTCTCGCCCGAGGAGCAAAGCCTGGTCCGCTGCCATCTGGCCCGGGGTCTGATCAGTCTTCGAGAGCAGCAGCTCGAGTTCGGGCAACTGATGATGGTCTATCAGCATCACGAACGGATTGACGGAAGCGGCTACCCCGTGCGGCTCGAGGGAAACGAAATTCATGAATGGGCGCGGATTTGTGCCGTGGCCGACGTCTTCGAGGCGCTGACGAGCGAACGTCCTTATCGGCGACCCCTCTCCCCGGCGGCCGCGCTCGAGGTCATCGAGCAAGGCGAAGGCAAGGGGCTGGAAGCGGAGTTTCTCCAATGCTGGAAGATGACGATCAGCAAAAGCTGAGCCTTCGACTGGCAGAAACCGTCTGCGAGGTCGATGTCCCGCGGTCGCTGCAACAGCGCCTGTCGCGTCGCGGGGCCCAGCCTGCGACCGGCGACGAGCGGCGGCACTTCACGCGTTTTGCTTTCCCGACCAAAACCTTGCTCGAGCTGGCCACGACGATCAAGTGCATTGAACGGCAGCCGGAAGTCTTTGCCGTCCTGACGACCGATGTTTCGCGCGACGGAGTCGCGTTTCTTCACGTTTCGCAATTGTTTCCGGGCGAGGTGGTCTCTGTCTGGTTTGCCACCGGGACGCTGGCCTGCCGCGTGATGCGCTGTTTGAAGCACACGGCCAACTGTTTTGAGATCGGGGCCGCCTTCGAATCGGGGCCGCAGCCACAGACCTGGCTCCGCGCCCTGAACGGCGACCAGGCCGTTTAGAGGGCACTTCAAAACCTTAGGGCGAGCTGCCAGCTTGCCCCTTTTGATTCACGAAACGGCAAGAAAAGGCAAGCTGGCAGCTTACCCTACGAGTCATGCCGCCCTTTTTGAAACCGCCTCGTAGAGCGATTCTGCATCTCGTGCTGTGCGTGAAGCTGGTTGGAACTTCTGGGTGCCATGCCCACGGCTTTGCGCTCTGTGTTACCCGCATTTTTACAGAATGCTTTGCGCGGGGGATCGTAAGAGCATTGAGACGAATCAACTTCGGGAATTCGCGTCTTGCGGAATGAGGAGTGCTCCCTGAGCGGCGGCTCCCAGGAGATGTCGGGGGTCATGGTTCGATGCGGTCGGAGGGCCGTCTCTGGAGTGTTCAAGCAGGAAACGGATCCCCGATGGAGAGCGTCACGTTGGATGTGGAGCAATGGTCTCGAGAGCAGTTTAGTTCGTGTGAGTTGGGCGATCGGCGGCGCAACGAACGGTTGGTGAAGTTCGCCAGGCAGGTTGCGGCCAGTCCTTCGGCGAGCACCCCCGATCAGACGCGTCAGTGGGCTGACTGCAAAGCGGCCTATCGACTCATGGACTGCGATGACATCCAATTTGGGGCGATTCTCGCACCGCATTGCCAGCGGACGCGGTCTCATTCGTCGAAGTCGGGTCGCGCTCTGCTGATCCATGACAAAACTGAGATCTCTTTCTCGACGCAGCGTGGGCCCATCGAAGGGCTCGGTCTGACGGGCAACAACAAGCGGCAGGGGTTTCACCTTCATACCGCGCTGAAAATCGCCCAGGACGGTGAAGAGATTTTCGGCCTTGCCGGACAGTTGCTCTTCTACCGGCAAGCGGCGCCCAAACGCCGTGATGGCAAGCGCGAGACGGTCTTGCAGGCGAAGCGGCGGCCGCGCGAATCCGAGGTGTGGCGCCGATTGATCGAACAAGTGGGACCCGCCCCCGCCGGCCAGACCTTCGTGCACGTCTGCGATCGGGAAGCCGATAACTACGAAGTCTATGCGCAAGGGCTGGCGTGTGGTACGAGCTGGATCATCCGCGCGGCTCAGCTGCATCGCAAGGTCCGCCCCGTGGGGCAGGCAGAACCGGGCCAGCCACGATCCGAAGCGATGACGACGATCGAAGACCTCCTGGCAGAGAAGTGTTTTGGGGAAGGCTACGAGGTGGAGGTTCCCGCGACGAAGAAAAAGCCTGCTCGCCGGGCCCACGTCCAGCTTCGCTGGACCTCGCTCTGGATGCCGCGTCCCAATCCCTGCAGCGTTTGGGCCAAGACAAACGCCCCGGCCTTCATCCGCATGACGGCCGTGGAAGTCCACGAGGTCAAACCACCCCGCGGAGCGAAGCCGCTGAGGTGGGTGCTCTACACACGCGATGCCATCTCGGACGCCCAGGCGGCGCGTCAGGTCGCCCAAGATTACTCGCGACGCCCAGTGATCGAAGACTATCACAAGGGCCTGAAGACGGGCTGTCGCCTGCAAGAGCGCCAATACGGCACGGCGGCTCGATTGGAACGCGTGGCCGCCGTGCTGTCGCTCGTGGCAGTCCGTCTGATACAAATCCGAGCCATCGCCCGCGTCGAGCCGGAGCGACCGGCGTACGAAGTGGCTCCGCAAGAATGGGTCAAGACGCTCTATCAATACACAGTCTCCCAATCTCCGAAATACCCACAGCGCTGGACGGAAGCCAATTGGACCGTCTGGGAGTTCATGCGACGCCTGGCGGGCCTGGGCGGATTCCTGGGCCGTAAAGGCGACGGCCTTCCCGGTTGGATCACCCTCTGGCGCGGCGTGTCCAAGCTCCTCCTTCTCATCGAAGGCCGACAACTTGGACACAAAAAATGTGGGTAACACAAAGCGGCTTTGCGTGGGCATGTGATCGCAGGCTGAATTAAAGCCGCGCCGCTCTCAGCGGCCGATTGTCCGCTTCGCTCATTGGGGCAATTTCAGCTTGATTTTGTACTTGTATTCCATCTTGCGGGCGATTTCGGCGGTGGCGTCCTTGAGCATGTTCCAGATGGCTTCGCGCTGGTCGGAGTTTTTGGCGATGACGTCGGACTCTTGAGCGCGCACGCCGGCGACGTTGTCCTGCGATTTCACCCAGGCCGGGAAATACATGGGACCGGATTCGGCTGAGTTGGCGTACCAGCGGTAATACGTCGACGTGTCGAAGCGGATCGACTTTTGCAGTTGATTGACTTCCACGGGCACGCCCCGCAGGGAGCTTGCCAGCGCGAGCAGCTTGTTGCTGACGTCGCGGCCCCAAGCGGCAAGCTCAGGATCAACGCCCGTCGTCGACAGGCCCGCGATTTTGCGGGCGTATGTCTCGTGCCAGAGCGCCGTCTTGTCGTAATTGGTGGCACTCCGGTTCTGGCGAATGAGCGCGTTGAGGAGTTGACAGACGAGGTCGTAGTAGCCGGCGGTCGCCACGGCGTTGGGAGTCTGGCTGTCGGCCCCTGCGGCTTCGTCCTTTCCCGGCACGTGCGGCGACTGGATCAGGCTCAGGATGCGGCGCAGGGCCGGCTCGTTGAGGGACGCGTCAAAAGTCAGCGATTTGTCGGAGGCGGTCGCCTGGGCGCCGACGAGCACCTCCATTTGAGCGCCGGCGTCGTCCAGCCATTGAAGGATGGCCGCCTTGAGCGCGGCCGACTGTGGACCGATCGGCGCGTCGAAGTCGAGCCGCAGCCGGCCGGAGATGGTGTCGTCGACGGCCAGCGACAGCCGGCCACCGTGAATTCCCGCGAGGAGCGAAGCCAATCCATCGAGATTGGGCAGCGAATTCAACGAGGGAGAGCCGCCCAGCCAGTCCCGGACCCGGCGGCGGTTGAGCGTATCGGTCAGGTCGACGGCAAGAACGATGAGCGCCTGGTCGGGCTCCTCGACGGCCTCCTTCAAATAGGGCGAGACCTCGATCCCTCGGCCCGAAGCCAACCAGCGCACCCAAGCCGAAACGGCCCGCCGATCCGGAGGCTGCACGGCGCCCACGATGCCTGGCGCAAGCTGCACGAAGTAAATGCCGCGAGGCGACAGGACGGCGTAACTCCCCGCGATTTTTTCCGTGGAGGACCGTTCATGCCGGGCGATGTCTGCGATGACCGATTTCTGGTCCATCGAGTAGACCGAATACGTCGTGGGCGTTGCCGACGAGAAGGCGCCGAATGTCGTTCCACGCACCACCTCCCGCACCCACGGAGGCGCCGACAGCAGCCCCTCAGTGTAGGCCTGCCGCACTTTGTCGCCCCACTTTTCCTTTTTGCCGATCGGGCTTTCGACCAGCTTTCGCATGTGGACGACGGCGACGGCGTTGCACGAACCGGGAATCCATTGCAAAAGGCTCGGCTCCGCCGCGCCAGCGGGCCAGACGGCCCCCAAAGTCGCCAACAAGACCGCAAACGTCCGCAATGACAGAAGAGACTTCGGCATGACTTTCACCCTGACCCGAATTGGTGACTCTCGGTTGCGCCGAAGAGCCGCTCGCATTCTACCGCAGGACGAAGCGACCGGCGCATGAAAAAGCCGTCCGAAGGGGGCTTGGGAGGCGTCCGGAACGAAAGACACCGTTACTGCGCGTCGGCGGCCGCTCGGTCCGGCAAGCGGCGGAGCAGGGTTGCGTTTCGGCGGCGGCGGAAACCCATCGACTCGTAGAGCCGTTGGGCCCGCAGATTGGCCGGGCTCACCTCCAAGGCGATCGCGACCGGGTTGAACGGCCGGGTCCGCGCAGGAAATCGAAGAACTGATGGCCGATTCCGCGGTTGCGGGCCTCGGGAACGACGAACAGCTCGTCGACGCACAACAGCGTCCCGCCGTATTCGTTGCTCCAATAGGGAATCAGGATCGCGTACCCGCAAAGGGCCGCCCCTTCCACAAAAACGATCACCGAGCCTCGCGACGGCTCGGCCAGGAGAAACTCGATGGTGAGCGGGAATCGCCCGTAATCGACGGCAAAGTCCGGTTCGTCCTCGACGTAGAGCGCCCGCATCATGGCGAGAACCTCGCTTGGTTCCCCGTCGCGGGTCAGAGTCACGAAGTTCAACTCGGACATCTTGCGATTCGTTGCCTAATGGTCCGTCACACCTTACTTTTCGGGTGCCATGCCCACGGCTTTGCGTGGGCATGCGAATCCAATTGGCGTGCCGAGGCATGCCCACGCAAAGCCGTGGGCATGGCACCCAACGCCGTGAACGATTTTCTTTGGCGGCCGCCGGCCCACCTTTTGAAGGTTGCCAGGCGCGTGGCAATGGTGGGCCGGCGCTCGCTCCGCGAGCTGGTCCCACCCTACGTTTCGAAAAGCACGTGTTTTCCCGAGTGAAAATCCTTCACGGCGTTGCATGGCACCCGGGCGTTTGGCCCCTTTTTTTATAGCCCAAAAAACCCCAAAAAACTCCCCCCGGGGGAAACCGTTGACGGGCAACGGTCGACAGCGCAAGTGCCAGAACGTGGCGATTAGCGGTCCCTGCCTGTCACCGAGTTCTCAGAGGGCCTCGTAGCAACGGCGGGAGGGGTTGCGGCACGGTTCGTCGGCGCAGAGTTGTTCGTCGGGACCGTAGATGCGCTGGTTGCGGCCGCACCAGAAATGGCCGTCGCCGACCGGGTGTTCGTCGCCGGGCTCGTTGGCGTTGATATACATGCCCTTGGAACGGAGAAAGCGGCAGCGCTGGCCCACTTCGATAATCTTCAAGTGTTCGCTCACTGTTCAGACCCCTCCTTCCCACTGGCCGACGGCGCGGAGCAAAGCCCGCTTGACGGCGGTGCGGGCCATTTGAACTTTGTAGCCGTTGTTGGCAAGCGGCGTGGCGGCCGCCAGGGCGGCCTCGCCGGCGGCGGCGGCCGTCTCCTCGTTGAGCGACTGTCCGGACAGCAACGCGGCGGCCTGGGCCGCGACCCAGGGGACCGGCGCGACGTGTCCCAACACGATTCGGGCCTCGCGGACGAATCCGCCTTCAATGTCGACGCACGCCGCGGCGGCGGCCTGCGGCCAGTCGAGGCCGTTCAACTGGAGCACTTCGTAGGAAGCGCTTTGGACCGAGCCGGCAGCGGGGAGCCAGACGTGCGAGATCAACTGGCCCGGCTTCAAGACGGTGACGCCCTGGCTTGCGATTTTGGGCGAAAGATAAAAGTGTTCCAGCGGCAGCCACTCTTCCTGCCCCGAAGCGGGTCCGATGATCCGCACCCGGGCGCCCAGGCAATGAGAGACGGGGCGAACCGCGAAGCGCTCGACAAACTTGGCCGGACCGCGGTTGCCGAGGATGGCGTGATAGCGATTGTCGCCCGCCTCGACGAGCGATTTGCCGTCCTTGAGACCGAGCAAGCCGTAGCCGTTGCGGTAGTACCAGCAGTTGGGGTGGTGACAGAGATCGCCCCCCAACGTGCCGCGCGATTGGATTTGGATGGAATGCGTCGCCTCGACGACGTGGAGGACGGAGGAATACGCCGCCAAGTGCGGGCTGTCGGCCATCTCCTCAAGCGTCGTCAAGGTGCCGATTGTCAGGCCGTCGTCGGTCTCTTCGATTCCCGACATGCTGGAGACGTTTTTGACATCGACGATGCGGCGCGGGGCGACCAGGTCGTGCTGCATCAGGGGGACCAGATCGGTTCCGCCGGCCAGAACGGCCGTCTCGGTCGCCGTGGAACCGTGTTCGTTCAAGAGTCCGAGCGCCTCGGCTTCCGTGCGGGGACTGGCGTATTCAAAGGATCTCATGCGTGCCCTCCCTTCAGCGCTTCGAGGACCCGTTGGGGAGTCAGGGGCAAAACGGGGACGCGGACGCCGATCGCGTTGGCGACGGCGTTCGAGATGGCGGCCCCGGTGGAAATCACGGGGGGCTCGCCAAGACCGACCACGCCCCGGTTGTACTGCTCGTCCGGCTGGTACATTTCGACGACCAGTTCGCCCACGTCGCCGATGTGGGGCAGCTTGTAATTCTCCATGTCGGCGTTGATGTACCGACCGGTGAGCAACTCCATGATGCGCTCTTCCATGAGCGAATAGGAGATGCCCATGATGAGTGCGCCGTAGACCTGGCTTTCGGCCGTCTGCAGCTCGATGATCGTGCCGCAGTCCTGCACGCAGACAATTTTGTTCATGCGGACGACGCCCGTTTCGATATCAACCGAGACGTCGGCCATTTGGATGCCGCCGACGCCCTGGCTGGTCAGGCCGTCGTTCTTGCGGCCGGCACTCGTGGTTTCCAAGGGCATCGCCCCCATCAGCCCGCAGGCCTGCTTCCAGGAGCAGACCTCCTTCTCGTCGGACCAGATTTTTTCGTTCTTGGCGGCGAGCGATTCGGCGGGCAGGTTGAAGCGTTTGGCGACGAGGTCGAAGATCTTCCACAGGGCGTCGAGCGCGGCACGGCGATTGGGGCCGCTGACGCCGCCGATGGTCGTGCTGCCGCCGGAGCCGTCGGCCGGCGGATATTTGTTCGAACCGATCTGCACGCGAACAGAGCTCAAAGGGATTCCGAAGGTTTCGGCCAGGATAACGGCGATGGCCGTGCGCGTGCCCGTGCCGAGGTCTTGCGTCCCGGAGATCGTCTCGACGCTGCCGTCGGGATAGACGCGAAGGTTGCAGCTCGACCGGTTCGCCTGTCCCCCCCACGTGTGAAGCGACAGGCCGAGTCCCCGCTTGGCGCCCCCTTTGGAGGGACCTTTGCCGTGGGGGTGCCACTTGGCCTTCCAGTCGATGAGCCGGTGCCGGCCTCAAGCTCGCCGGCATAGACATCCGGGCGCAGGGTAAGGTGCAGGTTCTTTTTGACGAATTCGAGGCTGTCGATTCCCATCTTGGCGGCCAGGTCGTCGACCGCGGTCATGGTGAGGGCGGCGGCCTGCGGATGGTCGGGGGCCCGCCAGGCCTGGTACGGCCCGGTATCCGTAATGATTCCCGTCACCTTGCGGCGGTTGTTCTTGATCTTGCTGAAGACGTAGGGGAGATTGGTCTCGGCGATCGTCCCGCCATGATTGCCGTCGGACCCCCAGTGGTGGCTCTCCCAGGCGATGAGATTGCCATCCTTGTCGGCGGCAATCGTCGCGTCGCAGAAGGCCGACGGGCGGGTGCCGGCGATTTTGAGCTCGGTCGCCCGGTCCAGGATGAGCCGCACCGGCCGTCCGGCATTGCGCGCCATGACGGCGCAGGCCAGGCCCCACTCGCCGGCGGCGAATTTCGACCCGAAGCCGCCGCCGATGTAATTGCAAAGCACCGTGACGTTGGCCGCGTCGATGCCGACAACCTCCGCGAACTGGCCGGCCGTTCCCGAGACGTTTTGCGTCGAGAGGTGGGCCGTCAGCGATTCTTTGTCGGTCCATTGGCAGTGCGAGCCGTGCGGCTCCATGCACATGTGGGAGATGACGGGAATGCCGTAAAAACCTTTGTGGACGGCGGCCGCCGATTTGAGAACCGCGTCGAAATCTTTCGACTCCCGGTCGCGGAGTTTTTTCGTCCGCCCCGCTTTCTCGGCGGCCTTCAGGTCGCGGTCGTCGACGAAGATGGGAAGGGGGCCCAGCTCGAGTTTCGATGGCCCGCACGCCGTCCTCGGCCTGTTCGATACGCTCGGCGGCGACGGCGGCGATCAGGTCGCCGTCCCAGTGGACCTCGTCGTCTGCCTTCTTGAAGAGGTGGACGAGCTTCACGCCCGGAATCTTTTCCGCCGCCTTCACGTCGATCCGCTTGATTTTCGCGTGCCCCACCCCACTCGTCAGCAGGCGGACGAAAAGCGTCCCCGGCGTGTTGATGTCGGCCGCGTATTTGGCGAAGCCGCTGGCTTTTTCCACGCCGTCGATGCGCGGCACGCGCGGTGCCGAGAATGGTGTTCTCGGAACGGGGCTTCCAGGAGACCTTCCGTTTCGCGCTTTTTGAATCAGCCGCCTTCGATTCCACCGTTTTCAATTCCGGCATGGTCACGCGCCTCCCTTCTTGGCGATCTCCAGGGCGCATTGGAGGATGCCGTGGTAGGTGCCGCAGCGGCAGATGTTCCCGCCGAGCAGGTGCGTAAGCTCGTCGAGCGTCGCCGTGGGCTTCTTGTTGAGCACGGCCCGCGTCGCCATTACGAAACCGGGCGTGCAGTAGCCGCACTGCAGCCCGTCATGCTTCACGAAGCCGGCAATCACCTCGTCGACCTGGTCGCCGTTCCGCAGCGATTCGACCGTTTCAATCTTCTTGCCGACGCATTCAATGGCGAAGATCGTTCCGGCGTGCACGGCTTTGCCGTCCAAGAAGACCGTATCGGCCCCGGCCGCGCTGGTGTCCTCGACGTTTTTCGCGCCGGTGAGATTGAGATCGTCCCGCAGGCAGTGCAGCAGCGTGACGCGCGGCTCGAGCTTGAGTGTGTGGTCTTTGCCGTTGACGCTGAGCGTGATGTCGGTCGCCTTGGCCGGGACGACATTCGGCTGCGACTCGACGGCGGCCGCTTCCTCGACGGCGGCAGTCGCCATCGCCGTCGCGGCAACCGCGACGCCCGAGCCTTTCAAGAATTGCCGCCGGCTAAAGCCAGCCGCGCTCCGCTGGTGTCGTTCACGGTCCTGCATGGATGACACTCCCAGAAACCTGGCTGCCGAACGGCCCGCCTCCTCCGAAGCAATTGAGTGGAGTGCATTTTATCTACCCCGACCGCGAGGACAACGGTCGGGGTGAATTTTCACCTGGAGAAGAATAGCGAGACGAGGCAGGGTGGGGGCACGCGACGCGGTGCCCTGATTTTTCTCACCCCTCACCACTCACCCCTCACCACTCACCACTCTCTTCCCGCACGTCGGTCACGAACATGCAGCCGGGGCTATGCGTGACGGCCAGAGGAAGCTTGGCCGCCTGGAGAACGGCCTGCGGCGTCACGCCGCAGGCCCAGAAGACGGGGAGCTCGTCGTCATGGAGGGGAACGGCGTCGCCGTAATCGGGCCGTGCGAGGTTGGCGATTCCAAGCTGCTCAGGCAGGCCGAGATGGATGGGAGCCCCGTGCGAGTCCGGATAGTGCGACGTGATCTCGACGGCGCGGATCGCGTCGGCCGGTTTCATGGGACGCATCGAGACGACCAGCGGCCCCTGAAACACGCCGGAGGGGACGCACGGCCTGTTCGTGCGATACATGGGAACGTTCACGTTCCTCTCAATGTGGCGGACCGGCACGCCCGCGCCAGCAGGGCCGCCTCGAACGTGAACGAGCAGCCGATCAGAAAACTGACAAAGTCATCGCGCCAAATGGCACGGATGTCGTCCGCCTCGTCCGCCAGCTCGCCGTTCTTCCAGATGCGGTAGCGCGGCAAATCGGTCCGCAAATCGGCCGTCGGCGCGACGTGTGCGGGGACGGGATTTCCTGGCTCGGTCACATCCAGAAGAGGGCAGGGCTTTGGATTGCGACGGCAGAACTCGTGAAAATCGTCCGCCCACTCGGCCCCAACGACAACCAGGTTCGCCTGCGCAAAGCCGTGCGCCAGGCCCGACGTCTGCCCCACGAACCCGCCGCCGCGGCACGCCTCGCGGACCCGTGTTCCCGTCGTCAGAGCCGAGCGATCGAGCATCACGTTATTCTACACGGCAAGCCCACGGACAGCCGTCCGTGGGCTTAATAAGGGCAAATCATTTCGCCTTCGCGATTACGCGGGCCGATTTGATTGTCACGTCGCTGACGGGGCGGTCGCGGCTGTCGGTTTTGACTTCGCCGATTTTGCGGACGATGGCCAGGCTGGCCTCGTCGGCCGTCTTGCCGAAGGCCGTGTATTGCCGGTCGAGATGCGTGTGCCGGCCCAAGCAAAGGAAGAATTGCGAGCCGGCCGAGTTCGGATCGCTGGTGCGGGCCATCGACAAAACGCCCGCCTCGTGCGGGGTCGTGTTGAATTCCGCGTTGATCGTGAAGCCCGGACCGCCCGTTCCCGTGCCGAGCGGGCAGCCCCCCTGGATCATGAATCCCTTGATGATCCGATGGAACAGCACGCCGTCGTAATAGCCGATTTTCGCCAGGCCGATCATGTTCTTACAGTGGCCGGGGGCCAGGTCGGAGAGGAGGTCCAGCGTGATTTTGCCCGCCGTCGTGTCGAGCTCGATTTGATACGTGTTCTTGGAAAAGTCGACATCCTTCACGGCGGCGTCGACCTCGGCTTTGCGGTTGGCGGACATGAAAGCTCCGGAGGTTTTTCGTTTCACGTTCGTTGGGGTGCTGTTGTTAGGCTGAAGCATAACCGACTGCACCGCGCAACGCAAAATTGCAGCCACAATGGCGAGTTTCGTGGCCAAAAAGTGGCAATCTCGCCTGTCAGTTGCAAGTGGTCGCACCACGACTTCGACGACGAGGGAAGCTGCGCGTGCCGAATCCGCCGCCGCCGGGGGTTTCGATCGTGAGCACGTCGCCGGGGCCGGCTTCGATGGCGAACTTGCCGCCGACGTCCTGAATCGAATCCGTGCCGGCGCGCTGGAGCGTGTTGCGGCCGAGCGACCCGGCTTCGCCTCCGTCGAGACCGAAGGGGGCAAACGGGCCGCGGCGTTCCGACAGCATCGAGACGACGACGGGCCGCAGAAACTCGATTGTCCGCACGACGCCGTCGCCTCCGCGGCGGCGGCCGGGGCCGCCCGAATCGGGGCGAATGCGGAACTCGCGGATTCGCACCGGGTAGCGGCGTTCGATGATTTCGGGATCGGTCAGCCGCGTGTTCGTCATGTGCGTGTGGACGGCGTCGGCGCCGTGGCAATCGGGCGTCGCTCCGCTTCCCCCGCAGATCGTCTCGTAATAGCCGAACGTCGCGTCGCCGAAGGTCAGGTTGTTCATCGTCCCCTGGCTGGCCGCCGCCACGCCGAGCGCGCCCGAGCAGCGCGTCGACGACGCGCTGCGACGTCTCCACGTTGCCCCCCACGACGGCGGGAGATTGGCTCGGGTCGACGGCGGCCTGCGGGTTGAGCAGGCAGGTGGGCAAAATGATGTCCACCGGTTCGAGCACTCCGCTGTTGAGCGGGATCTCCTCGCCGATCAAACAGCGAAACACGTAAAGCACGGCGGCCGTGACGATGGCCCGATTCGCGTTCAGGTTGGTCGAGAGGACCGGCCCCGTTCCGCGTGAAGTCGACGACGGCCCGCTCGCCCCGCTTGACGATCGAGACGGCAATCGGCGATCCGTCATCCAAGTGGTCGGTCCGCGAATAGGTTCCGTCCGGAAAGCGGGCCAGCGCCAAACGCATTTTTTGCGACGCGGCCCGCTGGATATGGTCCATGTAGGCCGTCACGACCGCCAGCGAATAGCGATCCACCAGCTCGCGGAGCTGGCGGACTCCCAGGGCGTTGGCCGCCACCTGGGCTGCGATGTCCGCCAGGTTGTCGCCGACGTTCCGTGTCGGATACGGACCGGAAAGCAACAGCCGCCGCAGGTCCTCCTCGTGCGAGCGTTTCCCCTCCACCAGCTTGAAATTGCTGATTAAGACGCCCTCTTCGCCGAGCGAATGAGAGAAGGGGGGCATGCTGCCTGGAACGGTGCCTCCGATTTCGGCGTGATGCGCTCGGCTGGCCGTCACGAAGAGCAGTCGTCCCGTGGCCGGATGGTGCACGGGGGTTACGACGGTCACGTCGGGCAGGTGGGAACCGCCGCGGTACGGGTCGTTGGTGACGAACACGTCGCCGGGGGCCAGGTCGCGGTTTTCGGCCAAAACGTGCTTGACCGTCTCGCTCATCGCGCCCAGGTGCACGGGGATGTGCGGCGCGTTGACGACCAGTTCGCCCCTGGCCGAGAAGACCGCGCAACTGAAGTCGAGCCGTTCCTTCACATTGGTCGAGACGGCCGTCCGCTGGAGCGTGACTCCCATTTGCTCGGCAATCGAGGCGAACAGGTTGTTGAAGATCTCAAGCTGCACCGGATCGGTCTCGGTCGAAACGGCGTTCGGCCGCGCGCTCGATACCTCCGCAATCAGGATCTCCCCGCGCGATAAAACGGTCGCGCGAAAGCCGAGATCGATAACGACCGTGGACGTCGGCTCGCAGATGATGGCCGGGCCGTCGAGCTCGTCACCCGGATGAATCTCTTCGCGAAGGAAGACCGGGATCGGATGCGGTTGTCCGTCGAACCAGGTTTCAGTCGTCATGGAGGGAGAAGGGCGCCGCGGGACGGGTTCGACCTCCGGGTCGGGCGGTTCGGGCATCGTCCCCACGACTTCCACGCGGGCCGCGACCACCTCCAGCGCGCGGCCTTCGCGGCGATAACCGTAAAGCTGCTCGTGCAGCTCGCCGTAGCGGGCGGCGAAGTCGCCGTCCGCCGGACAGATGACGTGAATCGTCGATTCGACCCCGTGGTAGCGCAGATCGAGCGAACGGACCGGCGGTTGCACGTTGGCTTCCGCCACGCCGTCGGCCAGCACCTCGCGGCGAGCGTCGGCCTCGATTTCGCGAAACAGCGGCTCCAGCGCGGCCAGCGTTTCTGCCGAATACGGTTGCAGGACGGCCCGTTCACGGAAGCGGCGGACGTCGGCCAGGCCGATTCCGTACGCGCTCGAACACGCCGGCGTGAGGGTGGATCAGAACCTGGCGGATGCCGAGCGCCCGCGCGACGGCGCAGGCGTGCTGTGCCGCCGGCTCCGCCAAACGGCACCAGCACATACTCGGCCGGATCGTAACCCTTCGCGACGGAAATCTTGCGAATCGCGCGGGCCATATTGGCGTTCGCGACGTCGATGAATCCTTGGGCCAGCTCGAACGGCGTGAAACTCCGTCCGGTGGGCGAGGCGGCGATCCGCTTGCACAGCGATTCCAGCCGGGCCGCGACCGCGGGCTGATCCAGCGGAAAGGGAAACCGCTCAGGAAGCAGCTTCCCCAGAAAGAGATTCAGGTCGGTCACGGTCAGCGGGCCGCCGCGGCCGTAGGAGGCCGGTCCCGGATCGGCCCCCGCGCTGGCGGGACCGACGACGAGCTTCACGCCGTCAAAGTCGCAAATGCTTCCGCCGCCGGCGGCGACCGTTTCGACCGCCAACATCGGCGCGACGATGCGGACGCCCCCTTTTTGCGTTTCGAATTCGCGCTCCAACGTGCCGTCGAACCGCGAGACGTCGGTGCTCGTGCCCCCCATGTCGAATCCGATCGACTTGCCGAAGCCGGCCCGCAGCGCAACGCGCGAAAATCCGATCACGCCCCCGGCCGGCCCCGACAGAATGCTGTCCTTGCCGACAAAGCGCTCCGCGTCGACGAGGCCCCCCGCGGACGTCATGAGCTTGAGCTGTGCCGTCCCCAGCGCGCGTGCAGCCGCTCGACGTAGGCGCGGAGAACCGGATTCAGATAGCCGTCCGACGACCGTCGTGTCGCCGCGGGAAACGATCTTGATCAGCGGGGAGAGCCGGCTCGACGTGCTGATTTCGGTGAAGCCGAGCTCGCGGGCGACTTGCTCCACAAGCTCTTCGTGCGCGGGGTTGGCGAACGAGTGCATCAGGCAGATCGCCAGCGATTCGATGCCCGCGTCGCGCACGCGCTCGAACTGCTGGCGGACCGTCTCGGGCAGCGGCGGCCGTCGCACGCGACCCGACGCGTCGATGCGCTCGTCGATTTCCACGACCTGCTCGAAGAGGGGCGCTGGTTTGTGGATGGCCAGATCGAAGAGCCGCGGCCGGTCCTGGTTGCCAATCAACAGCACGTCGCCGAAGCCGCGGGTTGTGACGAAGGCGGTCCGCGCGCCGGTCCGCGTCAAGAGGGCGTTGGTGCCGCGCGTGGTGCCCAACTTCACGAAGAGGGGCGGGATCGACTCAGCACGCGCCAGACCCAGGATCAGGCGAATCGCCAACAGCGGGGCCTCTTCGTCCGAGGCCAGCTCGTAGCGGACGCCGGCGGCGATCGCAGCGGGCAGGGCTCGGTCGAAAATCAGCACGCCCGAATCCCGCTCGAAGGACGCCACCCGCGCGGAGTGCACGACCGCTCCCACCGCGTCGACAAACCGGGTCTCGTAACCGGTCCAGAAGTTGGCGGGATCGGCACAACGCGCCGTGTCGATGACGGCGGCTGCCCCGTGCCGGCGCTCGACGATCCCCTTGGTGACGCCCGAGCTGAGCACTTTGCAGGTGAGAAGGCGGCCCTCGGCGGAGTGGGCCAGGCAGTCCGTGAACGTCCCGCCGACGTCGATCCAGAACTCCCAGCGGTTCATCGCTTGGACGACGCCGGGCCGGTTCATTGCTTGGCGCGCCGGCCCCGGAACGGGCTGAACCCAGGCGCGCTCGAATTCGCCGAGCTCCGACGGGTTCGGATGCTTCTTCGTCGACGTGACCCGCGCGCGGACGTAAAGGTCATTCTTGCCGAACTGATAGCGGGCCTGCTCCCCTGCGACCGACTTGAAGAGCGTGCCGATCTCGTTGCTGTAGCGTCGCGTGACGCGGATTTCCTTGCCGGCCGCATTCCGGACCGGTTCGCTTTTGTGGTCGAAACCGGCGCGGGTACCGATGAAGTCGATCGTGTAGCGCACGCCCGGCTCCGCATCGACGGCCACGTCGAGCCCGTCCGGCCCCGACGTGACCTGCCGCAGCCGCACGCCCGAGCTGGCGTAAAATCGGCCCGCTTCGATCGCGGCCAACAGCGCCTCGGTCGAGAGCTCCGGCGACAGGACCATGATCCAACCGCGGCCCGGCTCGGAGCCTCGGCTCGGGATGTGGTGATAGCGGTGCCCGTCGTCGTTGGCGAGGCCGTACAGCACGGGCAGGCCCAAGTCGCCAAGCCGGTGGGCCAGCAGAATGTCCCAGATGCGTTCGGTCGAGGCATGAAGCCGGTCGCCCGAATTGTGCACCGACGGATGGCCGTTATAGACCTCGAAAAAGTTGTCGCCGTGGACCCGCATCATGTCCTCGGCCGTCACCGCGTAATTATAATTCGGATGATTGAGATGCACGAGGATTGGCTTGCCCGTCCGCTCACGCTGGGCAATCACGGCGTCGACGTCGTTTTGGATCGTTTCGGCCACGCTGCCGCCGTGCATCGGCGGCACAAGCTGCTGGACGTTCGATGCATTGAGATGGATCGGAGCCCGGCCGAACCAGTCGGAGATCTCCTCGCCCTGGAGGAGCACGAACCGGCCCGGTTCTTCCAGTCGCGGCCGCACTTCGGCCAGCGTTTTGAGGCGGACCTGCTGCTTGCCGTCGATCGTTCGCGTCTGGACCCAATCGCTTGGAAAACGCGCCTCGAGCTTGCGCGAGCGCTTTGGGCCCGCTGCCGTTGCGGTCGACTTTGATCCAATTCCGGCTGGAAATGGGCAGGACGTTGTGGTCGGTGAAGCACAGGAAATCGTAACCGTGCTCCTTGTACCAAAGGCCGATCATTTCGAGGTAGTCGTCGCCGTCGCTCCAGAGGGAATGCGTGTGCAGGTTGCCGCGATACCAGCGCAGCTTGCCCTCCGGCGGCCAGGCGGGCGGTCGCGGCGGCTTGCGGACGCTCGGAAAAACCGACACACAACAGCAGACCCGACACCACCAGCGCGACGACAGCGGCCAATCCCGATCGCGCCGACTTCGACATGGCTGCCTTCCTGAAGAATCCGTCTGTACCGTCCGATCGTTTTGCGATCGAACGATCGACTCCCAGCCTACACATTCTCACTATTCCACGCACCGCTGCCGCAGTAAAATGAGGTAGGGCAAGCTGGCAACTGGCCCAACAACGCGGGCGATTTGACAGCTTACCCCAACGATTACCGCGACTCAGTCCCAGTTGACAGGCCTGGGCAGCAGTGGTAGCGTTGGCGGGAGTTGGTTCTTTGCATCGACTGATTGATTCCCCGACGGTTCATCCATCTTCATATTCGTCTTCGCCGGAATCGTTCACGCCTCGAATCTGGCCGATGCAGACGGGTTCCAGTCGCCGCAGACAGCGTTTGTTTTTCCGCCATAAGAACAGGATGTGCAACAAGGCAAAGGCTGACCCCCTGTGCGCCCGTGTCGATTGCGGCTGCGCGTGGGGCTCTGATGCGTCGATTCAAGTGCCGGGCCCTGGCTGCCCGGTTCGCGGGACCAGTCTGCGGCGTTCCCAATTGGGAGCGGATCCGGATTCCTTGATGAATTCAGTGCGTGCTACGCGTAACCGTCGGGCGGAGTAATGTGTCGATGTTGCAGGCGAAGCTGAAAGTGGTGGGCGGCAGGCACCACGGCCGGGTCATCCCGTTGGCCACAAAGAAATTCCTGATTGGCCGGGAACAGGACTGCCATCTGCGTCCCAACAGCGAGCTGGTGAGCCGGCATCACTGTGTCTTTTCGGTCGACGATTTTTCCGTTCACGTCCGAGATTTGGGAAGCACCAACGGTACGTTTGTAAACGACCAGCGCGTGCGGGGAGAGATCCTCCTCAACACCGGTGATCGGATTCGGGTCGGCAAACTCGATTTTGAAATGGTGATCGGAGAGCCGCTCGCCGCGGCAGGGCCCCGCAAAGGCACGGGCGACTCATCGCAGCTTTTGCCCGGTCTCACCATCGATGGGTTGGCGTCGGAAACGGCTCCCTTGGGGCCCAACGACACGTCTTTCGAGATCCCCGTTCCCCTCGTGCCGGAGGACACCGGTTCGAGCATTATTCGCCGACTCGGCGACGCCGGTGCCGGCCGCTCCTGCCGCCGCCGCTCCCGCCAATCCGTCGCTGGGAGATTCCACGGTCGTTTGGACGCCGCCCGCTTCGCCCGGCCCCGCTTATGCGCCGGAGATGTATCCCCAGATGGGGATGCCCTATCCCCAGGGGCCGTACCAGCCCTCTTATAATCCCTACATGTCGCCCTCGATGGGATATCAGCCGCAATATCCCTATCCGCAAATGCCGATGGGCTACCCCGGAATGTATCCGCAAATGGGCCCGCAAATGGGCCCGCAAATGGGAATGTACCCGCCGCAGGCCCCCGCCTATGCTCCTCCGCAGCCCCCACCAGCGGCCGCGCCGGAACCGCAGAACGACGATTCGGCCAATTCGACGCCGAACGTCAGGCTGCCGGACCCGAAGACGACCGGGGCCAAAGCTCCGGAACCACCACCTCCGCCGCCAGCGCCGGAGCCGGTAAGCCAAGTCGCCGCGACCCCCGCCGAGGCCAACCCCATGGGCGGCGGGACCGAAGAGAAAAAGCCGGAACCCGCCGGCGAAACCGTCGGAAGGGGCAGCCGACATCCTGAAAAGATATACTCAACGGCGTCCCGTTTAATTGTCCGGAAATCGGACGAGGATTTAATTGTCCGGAAATCGGACGAGGATTGCCACGCTTGACTGAAGGTCGGAGTTGAGCCATGAGCACCGATGCAGGCGACCCCCAACGTCGCTATCGCGAATTCCTCGACCTGCTGCCTCTCACCCTGGCGCTGGCCGGGCTGCCGCTGAGCGAGCTGGGGAAGAACTTCAATGAGGACCAGATCGAGGTGCGAGTGTATACGCTCCGCCACGCCTACCGGGCGGCCCGGCAGTTCGCCCGCGAAATTGTGCACGGGGGCAACACGCCGGGAGCGACGAGCTGAATCGAAGGGGAGACGCGGAACGTTTCGCGGTCCACAATTTCGTGACTCTCACCGTTCCGGTCGGGTCGGCTTTCCCATCCCGCACCAATTGCTGAAACCCGAGGCGGGAGGCCCTGGTATTTGCTTGTTGAAGCACAGGGGGTCGAGTGACCGACGATGCAGCCCTGGTCCAACGGTGTCTCGGCGGCGAGGAGGCCGCTGCCCGCGAACTGGTCGAGCGGTTCCAGGCCCTCGTCTTCTCCCTTTGTTTTCGAATGCTGGGACAGCGTGAAGACGCGGAAGACGTCGCCCAGGACGTCTTCCTCCGAACTTTTCGGAGCCTCAAGGGGTGGGACTCGAAGCGCTCGCTAAAACCGTGGATTCTCGCGATCGCCGCCAATCGCTGCCGGACGGCGCTCAAGCAGCGGCCTCGAAATCCCGTCGTCGGAACTCTGCATGTCGACCAGGCCGTCGCGGCCAGCACCGGCGAATCGCGGGATCTTGCCGATGAATTGGAGACGGCTGTTGGCGAGCTGCGGGATGATTACCGTCTCTGTTTCTTGTTGTTCTATCAACAGGAGCTCAGTTGCGCCGAAATCGCGAACGTGATGAGCTGTCCCGAAGGGACGGTCAAAACGTGGCTCCACCGGGCCCGCCGGGAGCTGGCTGAGCATCTTCGACGACGCGGAGTTGTGCCCCATGTCGAGTATCAATTGCACCGAGTTTAGCCGCCTGCTGGAGCAGGCCGTCGAGTCGCGGTTGCCGGTCGATACGACCGAGCTTCGCGGTCACGCCGCCCTGTGCGCGGACTGTCGAGCGGCCTGGCTCGACGCCCTCTTGCTCGACGGCGCCGTGGCGCAGTGGCGGAAGACGAAGAAAATGCTTTCGCCCGTCGACTTGACGGACATCGTCCTGTTTCGCAGGACGGCCGCACCGGAAGCGGCAATCCCGGAAGCGTTAATCCCGGAAGCGTTAATCTCCGCCGCCGGCAGCCAACTCCCAACGCCGGGCGCGGGCGACGATCAAGACGTTCCCAGCAACGCCGGCGACCTCGTTGTCGCCGCACGCGTTCCTGCCGTTGCCCCCCTTGCCAGGCAACCGGGGCGCCGGTTCAGCCGGCGGACTGCGGCGGCGATGGTTCTCGCGACCGCGGTCTGCGTGGCTCTTCTCAGCGGTCGACTCGGCCGACGGCAAGGCGATCTCGACGTGGCCCATCGTCCCGTTCCGTCCGCCGCCGCGCAGATCTCTGCCATGACCAATCTCTCTTCCACAAGCGATCTCTCTACCACGATCGCTTCCACAAGACGGCGCCGGCAAATCGCGCCGGGCCGTCCGATTCGGACCGTGCCGCGCCGAGCAGGCCCCCGCCGAGCCCGTTGCCGCAGCCCCGGTCGAAACGATGGTTCAAGACGCCGAATCCGCCTACCTGGATCTGGCACGCGAAGCCGCCCAAGCCGTTGCGGAGGCGAGCGTCCTCGTCCCGCGTCCCGGTCCCGCGGGTGCGACGGCCCCGGCGGCCGACGAGAACGATCGCTGGGTCGACGACGTGGGCCGCGAATTCGAGCCGGTGAGCAAGAACCTGACCCAGGCCTTTCAATTCCTTTTGGAGGCCGTGCCGGCCGAGAAAGCGCCCGCCACATGACCCTGCACGGCCCATCGCGCGTTTGTCCGGCCGCTCCTGTTTGGCGTGCTCCTGGCGGCCGCTTCTTTCCTTTACGCCGACGAGGCGATGGACCGGCTGGTCCGGCTCGTCGGCCGCGACGCGGGACTTTGCGTCGAGGTTCCCCGTCTGGACGAGACGCTGACGGCGTTCGAACAGGGCGAATTCTTCCGACGTCTCGAAGCGCTCGAACATCTACGCCGAGTGGAAGACGGGCAGCAATACCGCCGGGTCGCGAGTCTCGCGGCGGTCGTGGAGAAATTCAGCGGCAAACCGGCTCGGCAATTCGTCCGCGAGATTTTCGGGACCGCGGTCGTCGTCGCCGCGTATGCGGAGCCGGGGCCGAAGATGTCGGCCATCCTGATGTCGGAAGCGATCAGCCGCGAGGCGCTCGACGCGGCGATCAATGCCTGGAATCGCGTGGAGCCTCCCCGCATCGAAGCGGTCCAATTCGCCGGCCACACCTATTACAAGCGTTTGTGCGCAGGCCAAGCCCGGGCACGCGGCCCTCACGTTGTACTATGCGACGCTTGATCGAACGCTCTTGCTCTCCGATCGCGAGGAGCTGGTCCGCCGCGCGCTTGACCCTTTCGGACCAGGCCGCTTCCCACGCCAGCCTGCTCGATCTGCCCGCTTATCAGCAAGCCCGCCAGTCGTTGGGGCCAAGCTGTGCCGCCCGCGCCTATATCAACCCGCGCGCCTTCGACGCCATGCTGGGCATCGGCGCCGGGGGGGCGAGTCCGCACGACTCACCGCTCAAGCGTCCGGCCCCGCGTCCGGCCCCGGGACCGGCGCATCAGCCGAAGCGGCCAAGGCGGCCAATTCGGCCGTCTGCCGAACAATCCAGGCGGCCTGGAGCCGTTGCGAGTGGTTGGCGATCGGCGTCGAAACCGATCGCGGCATCGTGCTGGAGGGAGTCGCCCATTATTCAACGGCCGGTCTGTCGGAAGGCGCCCAGCGATTGATTCGATCGATGTCGGGACCGCCCGAGCTACTGCGTCTGGCGCCGTCCGACGCATTCCTCGTCCTGGCCTGCCGGCAGCCATTCGGCCGTCTCTTGCGACAGGCCTTGACGGGCCAAGCCAAACAGCGTCTGTCGGCCGATTGGGAATCGTTCCGCCAGGTGAGCCGGGGCCTCCTCCTGGGCCTCGATCCACTCGACGACGTTTTGCCGTCGTTCCGGGAAAACTTCGGCGGCTACCTGGTTCCGCGGCAAGGCGCCAAGCCGGAAGAGCTTCCCTTCGACGGACTCCTGGCCGCCGAGCTGCCCCCCTCCAAATCTCCGGCCGCAATCGTCAATCGCGTCGGGCAAGCTGCCAGCTTGCATCGCGTAGGGCAAGCTGCCAGCTTGCCAACCACAGCGGCAGCAACCTGCGAGCCCCGCGCAGGGCCCCGTTTCGACCTCCCCTCACACCGGGCCATCCGTCCGCGACGCGATCGACAACGGGTTGAACATGGGCTTCAACTTCGCGGCCGCCTATTTCAACATGAGCTCGACCGGCCGACCGGCCGTCGTTCGCACCGAATCGGAGCAGGGGAGGGGGACTCGCGTCCGCTGGATCGACGGCCTGGGACCGTACCAGCCGGCCTACGGTCTGACGTCGCGGTATCTCGTCCTGGCGACCAGCCCGCAAGCCGTCCGAAACTTCGCCGCCCGCGAGGCGGCCGACAACGCCTCGCCCGTAGGGCAAGCTGACTTCGGCGAGCTCAGTCGAGCCGCCAGCTTGCCGACCGCGCCGAATTCGCCCGGCGATCGAGCAGTTGGCACAGCGCTATTTTCCGACGGAAAATCAGGTGCTCGTCATCGACACGGCCGCGATTCGACGATTTGTTCACGCGCACGGCCCGCAGCTCATCCAGCATGCGATCCGCGTCCGCTCGATCGCCTCGGCCCATGCGGAAAAAACGCTGGCCAAGTTTCTGGACGTGGCCGGCCTGTTCGACACGGTCTTCGCGGCCGCCCGCTTGGGCGACGGCTCAGCCCGCGTGGTCATCGGCGGCATCGTGAACGGACCGGTGCCTCCCGAGGCCGCCGCGGTTCGTTAGTGATCCACGGATTTCGGCGGAATCTGTGGATGCTCCTCTTCGACTGCTGCTCGAACGCGCTTTCCCTTTCTCCCTCAAATCTGGCAAAGTCGGACGGCGTCGAAAAATCGGCCGAACTGCGCTCTCCGCAACTCTCCCCGCTCTTTCCCGACTTTCTCACCCGTTACGATGCCCCGAATTCAATTCCCGCGTGAATAATTGAGGCGGCTTTCCCAGGCAAAGGATGCACGCTTTATGATTCGATCCTCAATCGCAGCCCGTGAGCTCACCGTCGATCGCCGGCAAAATGGCCGTCGCAACAACAACGCCGCCGATCGTCGCCAGCCCTCCACTGCGGCCGCCGGCTCGTCCACGGCTTTCACCGGCACCGAGCAGCGCCAGGCCGATCGTCGTAACAAGGTCGAACGCCGCCGCCAAATCGACCCGACCACCTGCGAACGCGACTACACCGAAGAGCAAGTCGAGTTCATGAAGGCGATGGACCTCTACAAACGCCGCAGCGGCCGCCAGTTCCCGACCTGGAGCGAAGTCCTGGAGGTCCTCCAGAACCTCGGCTACCGCAAAGTCGCCTCCCCGACCGAGATTTACCAGCACGCCCAAACGGCACAATGAACCGCGGTTTGAGGTGAAGGGTCAGGGGTTAGGGAGCGAAACGCCGTCCGGCGTTCGGACGCCGTATTTCATTTTCCTTGCCCCTCGCCAATCACCCGCCGCCACTCGCCCCTCGCTCGCAGGGCGTCCATCACGTGGCGGACGAAGAGCTCGATCCCTTGGTCTGTGAGATGGCAGGGATCGATGAAATGGCGGCCGTCAGCCGGCATCGTCCCCTTTTGATCGACGAAGATCACGTTCTTGTGCCGGCCGGCCACTTCGCGGATCACCCGGTTGTGCGCATCCATCGCCGCCTTGACCCCTTCCGGCGTGCCCCACAGACTGATCTCCGTCCGCCAATGCGCTGGGGCCATAATCGAGCCGTTTGGCCCGAAAGGCCTCGTCCGAGTAATTGGCCGGAAGGTGATAGGCAAACGTCATCAGGACGATCGGGCAGTGACGGTTTTCCGCCGCCTGCACAATCGGTTCGAGGTTGTGCCGAAACGCATTGGCCGTTTTGATGCGGCCGCTATAGAGCTTTGATGTCGCGTCGTCGGTCGCGTGTCGGCTTGGCTTCCGCGAGATCTCCCTCCACGAAGTCGGTCAGCGCCATCCGCCCCGCCGCCAGCCGGGCTTGAAATCCGCGATAAAAGGCGGCATGGGTGTAATCCTCGCGAAAAGCCGCGTCCGAACAGCGGTTCATCCGCGCGTCATTGATGGCGTGATAGAAAATCACCAGGTCGAAGTGCCGGTTCCCCAGGTGCGAGTGCTTGAGAAAACTGTCCCGCGACGTGTGGGCCGCCCGCGCCAGGTTGAATAGCCGGAACCGGTCCCCCAGTTCTCGCCGCAGCGCCCGTTGGAACGCCGGCGCCGTCTGCTCCAACACCGACCCGCCCAACAACAGAACGTCATAAGACCCGTCATCCGGCCCCAGCTGGGCGTCCATGGCGCCGCTGCGATAAAGCTCCGGATAAAAACATTGCCAAACCGTCTCGACGCCGGGGGTCTGCGTCACCCCGACTCCAAACCGCCACCACCAAAAAAGCTTCAGCCCGCCCCAGCACAACAGGCCGACCCACAACACATACGCCGCGCCGATCAAAACCCGCCGCCGAAACCGCCGCCGCGGCCGCACAGCCGGTTCGAAGCAATCTTGAGCGGGAGTCGTGGCCATCCACCCATTAAATCACCACGCGGCCCTTGGCGACAGAGAGGCCCGAAACGCGCGCCAAATCCTAAACTGACGACCAGGCGAACCGCGGAGCATGTGGACAGCCGGAGCGGAAGCGGCCCCCGGCTCTTCGCTGTTCAGGTTCGGGAGTTTTTTGGGGTTTTTTGGGCCATGAAAAAAGGGGGGCGAAGACCCCAAAAAACTCTGCAGCACGCCCTGCGCAAGTTTCGACGAGGACGGGCTCAAGCGTTGCCAAATTGATCTAGTTTGCGGCAAAAGGCCGGTTTACAATGCAGGAATAAGCCTGCGTGTTGGAAACACGGCCGCTTTTAAGCGGCTGACCCCGGGCTTCCCTGATCTGTGATGCTGAAGGGCAAAGAGCGGCACCGGCTCCTCTCCGTTCTCACCGCGGCGAGCTCGGATTCGTCGATGGGAGAGAGTCGCTGGGAGAGAGTGCGGCGGCACCGACAGTCGGCGGCACGTCTCATCGCGGCAGCGTGATGCTTGTCACCGCGTTGGGTCCAGGCGTCGCGATGGGTTCCTGGTTCGCGACGGTAAGGTCGAACTCATAATTGTCCTTGCCGGGAGGGTGTAGATCGGGGCTGAACCTATCCTCTTTAGCATTCTTGTCGGCGTCGTTGTAAAGGTTCTTGAGCTCGTCGGGGGGAGAGAAATGCCGTTGACCGGCGCCGGGAATGCGACGGGGGCCAGTTCTCGCTGGAAACGGGGGGTGCAATTCCACAAATGTCACCACGTACTTGCCTACGGGGACTCCGTCCGCTCTGTCATAGGTTCCGAAGGCGAAATTTCCCTGGTCGTCGCACGTCGCGGAGAGCCGAGGCGCCCTGAGGCTGCGCATTCTCATCGAGATGCTGGGGATTATTCAAAATGACGAACAACTTGCAGTCTTTTTCCGGCGGCTGCCCGTCAACGGTTACTTTCCCCGCGAACTTGACGACGATCTCTTTTTTGAACTGCGGGTTTTGCTTGATTTGCTGGTCGAGGGCCTGCTGCGCGCTCGGGCGACTGTTGCATCCTGCCACAGCGGCCGCAAGGAAAAGGCCCGCGGCAAGTCGGACACTCGAACGGTCGGGCGCAGGCGCGCGGGGAAAGCCATGCAAAAGTCTCCAATTTCCGGATGCGACCCGCAAATGTCGCGACCGGAGAAACTTTTTCTGCAACTTGGTATCGCTAAGGCCGGGGGATCGCTAAGGCCGGTCCAGCTTTACAGCGGAACAATTCGACGGCCATCACACTGAGTGCTGGGAGCACTTCCTTGTCGCGTTGAAAGTGACTCTTTTCCCGACGATTTCCGCCGCGGGGCCGCTACACTCTGGCTTGAAGCGCTCTAGAAGCTGCCATCGGCCACTGGCCTCCCGCCTCGATAGCTCATCAGTCGCGCGAGCACCGTCAGGCTGATGTTCTCGCTCAGCATGTGTGCCGAGCCGTCACACATGAGGAAGCCGCAACTCCCCGTATGGAAGCTGTAATAGTTTGCCGCCCATGCGTTGACACAATTGATCATGCAGACCGGCTGGCCCTTGGGCACAACCTTCGAAGTGCCGGCGAAGTTCGAGCCGTCCATACCACCCATAAACGCGTTATCAAAGCATGACCAACACCCCCCCCAGTTGAGATGCTGCGTTTTTCCGCCGTAATCTGCGACGCTGTAGCACGCCGTTTTTTTGACGCCGCGGACCCACCAATTGGGGCGGCCTGCCAATTCAGCAACCAGAATCGTGGTCGAAGTGCCGTCAAGGATCTTATCGACACCGACTTGGAACTCGTAAACGTTGATCGGGCCGACCCCACTTCGCTCCGGCTTACAACCGTTGAGAGCCAAGTACGCGCATGCCAGCGAAGTTCCGGCGTCATAACCACTGTTCGCCACGTAGTCGGACGCGCCTGAAAGTTGCGGCGCGTAGAACACGGACTGACCGGGTGAGAAGCAGTTGCACAAATTTTCGCTCTTTTCGATGAACGGATTTTGGTCTCGCGGCGCGGAGGGGCAGACATACGCGGGAATCACCGCCGCCCCGGGACGCTTTGCGGAGCACGCGTCTTTACACGGGCAGGTGACGTTTTTGTAGGTATAGGGGGGCAGTGGGGGGCAGCGGGACGGGTTCCCGGGGATGCAGGACTCGCAGCAGGGCGGTGCCATCGCGTTATTCATACAAATCTTATTGTAGACCGTGGTGGCTTCCATCTGCGGAAGCAGCTTTTCTGCCCAGAAGTGATAATTGACGCATTGGAAGTAGATTTCGTTACACGTCTGACAGGCGGAAGGGTGGTAGGGGTGGCCACAGACAACGCTCGGCCAAGAGTACGTGAGGGCGGGCGTGAACGAATTGTTGATGTCATGATAGCTGTGCTCTGCGATTCCGATTTGTTTGAGGTTGTTGCGGCACTGCGTGCGCCGCGCCGCCTCGCGGGCCGCTTGCACGGCCGGCAGAAGCAAGGAAATCAAGACGGCAATGATCGCGATGACGACCAGCAACTCAATTAGGGTAAACCCTCGCTTTTTTTTCTGCATGGCCCCCTCATTTCTAAAACGAATCCTTGCTAGCAACCGGACGATGAGACCGCTCGTGTGGCGCGACCGCGCAGCGGTCGACCATTAATCGCCCGGATCGTCGCCGACCGGACGCAACCGCGAAAAAAAATCGACGCACTTCGGACATCCTCCGAGGGACATCCTCCGAGACACTGGTCACGTCCTGACTGGTCACGTCCTGACCAGCGGCGCCACGCCGTGCGTTGAGTCTCGCGAAAACCTTGCGGCTCCCGGCAGACTCCGATTGCTATGCGCTGGTCTCTACGCCATAGTGCGGCGCAATGCCGGCTTTTTCTCCCAAAAACCGCGTCCGTTTGCCGGTGTTGGGGGCGATTTCTGTATGAGCGATGAGAAGGATGATTGCGCCCAAGACGGTCAGCCCGGCACGCAGAAGCCGGGAGACGGCGCATTATCCGACGTCGCCTTCCAAACGAATATTGCGGCCGCTCATCATGGCTCCAAATCGTCGCTGGGACGCTTGTTTCAATCGTGCCGGGCCTACTTACTGTTGGTGGGAAATCGGTCGCTTGGGCAGAGCGTCTGTGGGAAGCTCGGAGCTTCGGATCTCGTTCAGGAAACGTTCCTGCAGGCGCAGCAGATTTTCGATCGGTTCGAGGGGACGTCGCAGGAGGAGTTGCTGGCGTGGCTGACGCGGATTTTGCAATTCAAGCTGGCGCAGGCCGCCGACCAATTCGCCGGCACCCAGATGCGCGATGTCGGCCGCGAAGTGCCGATCGGGTTGGTCGACCAGAACGATATTTTCGACCGGCGGCATGGCGTCGGGCCGGCCGACTCGGCCATCCAGCGGGCCGACGAGGTGCAACGGCTGCGGTCGTTCCTGGATCAGCTTCCTGCGGAGTATCGGCGGGCCATCGAATTGCGGAGCTTGGATCAGAAGTCGTTCACCGAAGTCGGTGAAGCTCTCGGCCGCTCGGCCGAGGCCGCGCGGAAACTCTGGGTGCGGGCAGTCGACCGGCTGCGGGAATTGAGCGGCGAGGCGTGAGGAGCGCGGGGGACGAGAGGTCCGAGGTCGGTAACAAAACAGGACACGCTTCGCGTGCCGGCTTTCTGCTCGCGCTGAACGGCCTATTGAAGTAGGGGAGGGCGATGCTCCTGCTGAGCCGTCCTCAGCGGTTTTACGGCGAAATCCGGCTCGGCGGGAGCCTCGCTCTCCCTTTGTGCGGAATCCTTCAACAGGTGTTAACCCCCAGTGGTCCGTCACACCTTACTTTTCGGGTGCCATGCCCACGGCTTTGCGTGGGCATGCGAATCTAATTGGCGTGCCGAGGCATGCCCACGCAAAGCCGTGGGCATGGCACCCAACGCCGTGAACGATTTTCGCTCGGGAGAACACGTGCTTTTCGAAACGTAGGGTGGGACAAGCTCGCGGAGCGAGCGACGGCCCACCACGGCCACGCGCTTGGCAACCTTCAAAAGGTGGGCCGGACTTCGGCGAGCTCAGTCGAGCCGCGGCCGCCGAGCCGGCTTGGTCCCACCCTACGGCCGCCTCGGCGGCCGCCAAAGAAAATCCTTCACGGCGTTGCATGGCACCCAACCCGAATTCCTGAAGATGACAAAGCACTAGTGCTCTGTCACAGCCTGGAATTAGGGTTGGCGGGTTTTCGGAAATCAACGAGACTGCGTGGGTACAAGGAGGTTTCCCATGCAGAAGAAGTACATTGTGCGACTGACGGATCGGGAGCGGAGCGAGTTGGTGGAGGTCGTCAAGAGGTTGAAGGGGACGAGCCAGAAGGTCCGGCGTGCGCAGATGCTGTTGAAGGCGGACGCCGACGGGCCGAACTGGACGGACCGGCGGATCGCCGAGGCATTTTCGTGTCGCACCAAGACTGTGGAGAACGTCCGGCAGCGGCTGGTCGAACGGGGGTTTGAAGAGACGCTCAACGGGTCTCAACGGACGTCGCCTCCAACGGAAAAGCTGCTCGATGGCGAACAGGAGGCCAAGATCATCGCTCTGCGTTTGGGATCTCCTCCGAAGGGTTATGCCAACTGGACGCTGCGGTTGTTGGCGCGTAAAGCGGTGGCGTTAGAGATCGTGGACTCGGTGAGTCATGAAACCATTCGGCGGATGCTCAAAAAAACGGGATGACGAACCGGAAGATCGAGTACTGGGTGATCCCTCCGGAGGCAGACGCCGAGTTCGCGGCCTGCATGGAAGAGGTCATCGAAACGTATTCCACACCCTATGATCCGGCCTGTCCGGTCCTCTGCATGGACGAACAGCCGGTTCAACTGTTGAAGGAAACGCGAACACCGATCCCGGCCACGGCGAAGCACGGCAGGCGGGTTGACTACGAGTACGAACGGGCCGGGACCGCGAACATCTTTATGTTTACAGAACCGCTCGCGGGATGGCGCGAAGTCACGGTCCGCCCGACGAAAACGAAACTCGACTGGGCCGCCGAAATGGCCCGGCTGCTGGACGATCGTTACGCACGCTGCGAGAAAGTGATCCTTGTGTGCGACAACCTGAACACTCACACGAAAGGAGCCTTCTACGAGGCGTTCAAACCCGAACGAGCCCGCCAACTGGTTCGCCGCATCGAGTTCCGCCACACGCCCAAACATGGCAGTTGGCTGAACATCGCCGAAAACGAACTCAGCTCGCTCACCCGCCAATGCGTCGCGGGCAGACGCTTCGGCGACATCGACACCCTGCGTGAAGAGACCTCGTCCTGGTCCACCGACGTCAACAAAACCCAACGCGGTGTCGACTGGCAAATGAAGATCGACGACGCCCGATCAAAACTGACCTCCCTCTACCCTAAAATCAAGAAGTGACAAAGCACTAGCCCCTCCCTTTAACCCCTGGATCCCTGGCCCCTGCGACTGTCCTATGAGCAATGGCTCGCTGACTCCTGATGACCGCACGGCTGCCGACGAGGGCGATCGGGGGGAACTCGATTCGGACGAGCTGATTGCGTGGATTGTCGAATACGAGCAAGCGCTGGCCGCGGGCCATACGCTGGATTTCACGCAGGAGGAATCGGTCCGTCGGCTTCCCTCCGAGACGCGGGAGCGGCTGTTCGGCATCTTCGAGTGTCTCGAATTCCTGGACCGGGTTCGCCGCGCGAAGGCTGAACGGGGTTCCTGCGACGGGGGCTCGGAGGAGGCGCCTCGAGGGCGAACTGCCGGCGAGCCGCCTGAAGGCGGGACTGCGAACGGCGGGACTGCGAAAGGCGGAACAGAGCGCGGGGCTGGTTCCGCACTCACGATTGGGCGGTTCGAGGTTGTGCGCGAGCTGGGGCGGGGCGGGCATGGCGTCGTCTTCCTGGCGAACGATCCGCTCTTGCGGCGGCGAGTCGCGCTGAAGGTGCCGCGGCCGGAATTTCTGCTCTCCGCGTCGATGAGCCGGCGGTTTCTGGGCGAAGCGCGGGCCGCGGCGGCGCTCGACCATCCCAATATTTTGAAGGTGTATGAGGTCGGCAGCGACGGGGCGATCGGCTACATCGCGCAAGAGCTTTGCACGGGGCCTTCGCTGGCCGAATGGCTGCGAGAACGGGCGGGCAAAGTCGATCCGCGACTTGCCGCCGAGATTGTGACGCTGCTGGCGCGGGGGGTCGAACACGGCGCATCAAGCGGGGGTCTTGCATCGGGATTGAAGCCGGCCAACGTGCTGTTGCAACCCGTCGGACGGCAAGCTGGCAGCTTACCCCACGTCGAGCAAGCTGGCAGCTTACCCTACGTAGAGCAAGCTGCCAGCTTGCTGGGCTTCGTGCCGAAGCTGGCCGATTTTGGAATTGCGAAGGTCTTCCACGAAGAGTCTGACCGCACGACCACGCTGACGGGGACGGCCATCGGCACGGTCGCCTACATGTCGCCGGAGCAGGCGGCGGGGAACGCGAAGGGGATCGGATCGCCGAGCGACGTGTATGGTTTGGGGGCGATCCTGTACGAGCTACTGACCGGCGGGCCGCCGTTTGAGCTCGAGTCTGGCACGGGAGTCATGGAGACGCTGCAAAGGGTCATCGCCGCGGAGCCGACGCGGCCGCGGGCCTTGCGATCGGATCTGCCGGCCGAACTCGAAGCGATTTGCCTCAAGTGCCTGGAGAAGTCGCCGGCCGATCGTTACGCGACGGCCGGAACGCTTGCCGCTGACTTGGAGCGGTTTCTGAACGGCGAGTCGGTGAGCGTGCGGCCGGCGGGTCGGGTGCGACGGATGGCTCGCCGGCTGCGGCGGCAGCCGCTCTCGATGCAAATCGGCGGGGCGATGATCGCCTTACTCGTTGGAGCGCTTGGCGTGTGTATGGCCGTGATTTGGGCGAGCCGGGGTGCCATCGTCGGGCAGTCTCCGGGGCCGCCGCCCAACCCGGGAGCCGAATACCTCGACGGGATCGAGCATGTGGCCCAAGGATATTTCGACGCGGTGGCAAACCGCGGCGATGTGAAGTCGGCCGTGCGGGATCTCGACACGTTTCTGGAGCGGCACCGCCCACAGCCGGAACAGGCCGACTATCGCGGTTTCGAGTGGCATTATCTGTGGCGGATGTGCCATCCGGATCAGGTCGCGAAGCCGTTTCCAAAGCTGTTCGATCTTGTCGGCCACAAGGGAGAAGTCTATTGCGTGACTTTTTCACCTGACGGCAGGCGGCTCGCCTCCGCCGGCCAGGACCACACGGGCCGCATCTGGGACGCGACGACCGGCAAGCTGCTGACAACCCTTGTCGGCCACACGGACGAAGTGAATTGGGTTTCGTTTTATCCTCACGCAGCGAACCGATATGTCCTGACGGCGAGTGATGACAAAACCGTTCGGGTTTGGGACTGCGAGAGCGGAAAGGCTGTGGCGGTCTTGTCCGGCCACGAATCAAAAGTCGTCGCCGCCGAGCTGGCTGTCGTGGAACGTCATCATGGCGACCACACACAGCGCGAATACGAGATTATTAGTGGCGACCATGCGGGCCGGCTATTGATCTGGGACGCTAACACGCTGCGTCAACTGCGTGTGATTCCGGCGCACGGTGGCCGCATCGAGGCGCTTGCGCCGTCACGAGGCCGCGAATGGTGGATCACAGCGTCCGAAGACGGGACGGCAACGGAGTGGAACGGCGCCACGTGGACGCCGATGCGCACTCACGTTGTCGACTCTGCCGACTCCGGCGGCAGCCATCCCTCAATTGTTTCCGTGTCTTGTAACACGGAAGCGACTTTGGCCGCCTTCGGCTGGGGCCGGGGAGCCCATTCCGGTCATGGGTTTTTCGCACCGTCGACGAACGCGGCTGGAAGCGTTCTGGGCGGGGCGATTACGATCGACGACCTCCTCACCGGAGCGCGTTGGCTGAGTCTGACCGGGCCCGGCTTGGAGGCCAATGAATGCGTGCGGTTCGTCCCTGGTCAATGTGCATTGGCTTCGACCTGCCGCGATGATTCAAAAGATGGCGGCGGGGACCATGACGTGGTCTATTGGGACCTGCCGACTCAAAAATTCTGGAAGCCGTTTGCGGGAAGCCATCCCCCGTCCTGGTGCGCCGCTTTTTCGCCTGATGGCACGCGGATGGCCACGGCGGGAAATGACGGCATCGTGCGGGTCTGGGATTCCTCGATGCTGCCGGGGGGAACCCGTCTGAACAGCCTCGACGGGACCCGAGAGCGACCGCCGGGGACGATGCAGTTTTCACCCGACGGGCGTAGGTTGCTGGTGACCTATCTCGGCACCAGTGGGCCCGAGAGGGGCCATTCCTTCGTCGTGTGGGATGTTTCCGGGGAGCGGCCCAAACTGACTTATTCGGAGTCGGCCCGCAAGGACTTCGACGGATCCTACACGGCCTGTTTTTCGCGGGATGGACGGTTCATCGCCCTTGAAACTGCGCACTCGATCGGGCCAGGGTTGGAACAGTTGCATTCGTCGGCTCGATGCCGATTCCTTGCGCGAAATCGGACGGTTGGACGGGTTTGACGACCTGGCGCAGCGGGTCTTGCTCTCTCCGAATGGGGAAAACATCGTGGCCGTGACGTCCGACGCGAAAGGTCAGCACCCGCGGCTGAACGTTTGGCAGTCGCGGCAGCCGGCACGCCCAGTCTACGCTCGTGATTCGGTTCCTCCGATTGATTTTCTGGCGACGACGCTCTCGCCTGACGGAAAGCTTCTGGTGACGAATCGCGGCGGACTCGAATTTTACGAATTTCCTTCGCTGCGATTGATCGAAACGTTACCCGGCGACTTGGGGCCCAGCCCGGTGGCTCGCTTTTCGTCGGACGGGCGGCTGCTGGCCGCCAGCGGCAAGGGCGGAACGATCCACCTTTGGGACGCGCACGCTCGAAAGGAGCTCACCGCGCTGCGCTCCGACGGTCATGCCGTTTTGTCCCTCGCCTTCTCGCCCGACGGGACGCGCCTGGCGGCCGGGCTCGACGGTGCCTCGCGGGTCGATCTCTGGCACGTGCCGACCGGAAGACGCCTGACTTCCCTCGCGATGCCCAGCGACCTGACGTCTGTCACCGACCTCTCTTTCTCGCCAGATGGCCGCACGCTGGCCGCTGCGAGCCGTGATTTAGATGGGTTTGGCGGCGTCTTCCTCTTCCCGTTCAAGCCGGTCGGCGACGCGGCGGGGCCCGTGCGGCATTCGGAGTCCGGCGCCCCGAGCCGGGAAAATTAAAGACGCCCGTCGACGCGGCGTTCCAAAGACTAGGTGCTGGCCCACAGGCTTCCAGACGCCGGACATCAGGTGCCGCACGCACTTACGAAGCCGTCTTGCCGGGTTTGGCCCGATTGCCTAACATCCGCTCCCCTTTTGGATCGGACAAGGATGGTCCGTTCACTTCTTCCGTTTCCCAAGCATCTTGTTCTTGCGATCGGATTTCTCGGGCTGAGCGTGTGCTGCTTGGAGTTCGGCTTGCATCTGCATGATGCGTGCCTGCTCCAGGCACCGGCAGCTACAGCGAGCGGAACGCCTGCGCGCCGTCCTGGACCGTCCACCACTTGCTCAAGCCCGATGTCCGCATCACCGCCACCGATCCCGACACGGGGGCCGAAGTGAACTGGCGGACCAACAGCTTGGGACTCCGCGGCGGCGAAATCGACATCCCCAAACCGGTCGGAACGTACCGCATCGTCTGCCTGGGCGACGATTCGACGTTGGCCCCCGAGACCTCCCCGTCCGAGACGTTTTGCGCGCGGCTGCGGGAACTTCTGGCGCCGGCCAGCCCGATGCAAATCGAGGTGATCAACGCGGGATGTCCGCAATACGGTCCCTTGCTGTCGCTGTTGTTGCTGAAGCACTCGCTCTTGGGCCTGTCGCCCGACCTGGTGATTTGCAATTTCGACATGTCCGACGTTGCCGACGACCATCGGTACCGGCGTTCTGTGCGGATGAACGGGTCGCAGCCCTTGTATTGTCCGCATCCGGACCTCGAGCGGCAGCGGACCGCGGCGGAGCGGATGTGGGTCGAGCGGCTTTTGATGTGGCAGCACGCCAAGCAGGGTCTGGCCTATTTGATCGGAAGCGAGGACCGGCCCGAAGATGGCCGCGATATCGATGCGCCGCAGGGGACCTATGCCTGGCTGCGCGACGACCCGCCCGACTGGTCCGTCTACATCGACCAGACGCTCGACGTGATCGGCCAGATTGGCCGGGTGTGCCGGCGATCGAATTGCCAGTTTGTCCTCTCGGCCGTTCCCTCTCCCTGGCAAATTTCCGCGGAGGCTGCCGGCGGACCCGGCGTGCGGACCCGGCTCGGCATCGAAGAGCACGCGGTGTACAAAAGCCGCGTCCCGTACGAAACGCTGTCGGCCTATGCGAAAAAGGAAGGCATTCTCTTCTGCGACCCGTCGAGGGTCTTCGGGCGGGTGAAGCAGCCGGAACGCCTGTTCCGCCGGAACGCCGCTCGCTTTTCAGCGACGGGACACGAACTGTATGCTCGCATTTTGGGACGATTCGTGGAGCAGAGCGTCCCCGGCCCGTGGGGGTCGGGGCGGCCGCCCGCGGCTGGTCCGGAAGGACGGATCTCGGCGGCGGAGCGGGCGGCCGAATTCACGGGAGCTGAATTCTCAAGCGGTTCGCCGCACGGGATTCAGCCGCGAACCGGTGTCTCGTCTCTTTGAGAGGGAGGACGGGATGCAACGCGCACAGGGTGGACGCAATGGTCCGCCCGAAGAGCGGCGCGCCGAGTTCGAGGAACACGGGTCTGACGGACACCAGGCCGAGGTACAGCCGGGGGAACAGCCGCCCGAAACGGGCCGGGCCAGAACAGGGCAGTCGGAAACGGGGCAGGGGGGAACGCGATGAGCCACTATGAGACGACGGTCCGTTATTTCGACCGCGCCGCCGCACTGATGGGGCTCTCCAAAAACATGCAGGCCCTGCTGCTGACGCCCGAACGCGAGTTGAAGGTGCAAGTCGCGCTGGAGCGCGACAACGGAGAAATCGCGACCTACATCGGCTATCGGGTGCAGCACGACAGTGCCCGCGGCCCGATGAAAGGCGGACTGCGTTTCCACCAGGAGGTTGACGCCGACGAGGTCAAAGCCCTGGCCACGTTGATGACGTGGAAGACGGCCGTGGTCAACATCCCGTACGGCGGAGCCAAGGGGGGAATCTCCATCGATACGCACGAGTTGAGCCAGGGCGAGCTCGAGCGGATCACGCGGAAGTTCGTCGACGCCACGCACGACATCATCGGGCCCGACAGCGACATCCCGGCGCCGGACATGGGAACCAACGCCCAGGTCATGGCCTGGTTCATGAACCAATACCAGAAATACCACGGGTTCAACCCGGCCTGCGTGACAGGCAAGCCGCTGGAGCTGCACGGCTCCGAAGGGCGCGAAGAGGCCACAGGCCGCGGCGTGGCGATGCTGACGGCGGCCTTTTTGCAGCGGCTCAAACAGAACGTCGAGGGGGCGACGATCGCCCTGCAGGGCTTCGGCAACGTCGGGACGTACACCGCGCAGTTCCTGCACGCCAAGGGGGCCAAGATCGTCGCCGTGACCGACCAGTACGGAGGGGTCGCCAATCGCGACGGACTCGACGTTCCCGCTCTCCTGCAATTTGCCAAAGAACACGAGAGCGTCAAGGGTTTCCACGGCGGCGCGCCGATCACGAATGACGAGCTGCTGACATCGGCCGTCGACGTGCTGATTCCCGCCGCCTTGGGGGGCGTGCTCACCAAACACAACGCGCGCGACGTTCGGGCGCAGGTACATCGTCGAGGCGGCCAACAATCCGACCGCCACGGAGGCCGACGAAATCTTCGAACAGCGGAAACTTCTCGTGCTGCCCGATATCCTGGCCAATGCCGGCGGGGTGACCGCCAGCTACTTTGAATGGGTGCAGAACCGCCAGCATTTCCGCTGGGATCTCGCCCGCGTGCGAACCGAGCTGGACCGCATCCTGCTGGAAAGTTTCGAGAAGGTCTGGAAGATCGCCGAGGACAAGAAGGTTTCGTTGCGCACGGCCGCCTATTTGCTGGGAATCGGACGCGTGGGTCGTGCCACGGTCCTGGCCGGCATTTCCTGACGCCTCTTTCACCTTTTAAATGGCCGGGGCGGGTGCTCCGGCCTTTGAATGCCGTTTTTTCGACAGGCGGGGCATCTCCCGCTGGAGCATCAACGAGAAGGGCCCATGACCAATCCGAGCGCCGCGGCCTGTCCCATCTTTCAGGGGTTCACGGTCGAAGAGTACGAGCAGGTTCTGGAACTCCTGGAGCAGGAATCGTACGCGACAGGGGACGTGATCATCGATGAGGGGAAATCGAAGCAGGACCTGTGGATCGTGGTGCAGGGGAGCTGCGAAGTCGTCAAGATGAACAAGAGCAAGTCGCAGAAGCAACTGGCCACGATCGAAGCGGGCGCCGTCTTCGGAGAGATGTCGTTCTTTCAGAAGGCGCCGCACTCGGCGACGGTCCGCGCCCTGACGGCCGTCAAGGTGATGCGGCTGACTCGCGAGAACTTCGAACTGTTGCAGACGCAGCTCCCCCGCGGCGGCCTACAAAATCGCCGTGAGCGTGCTGGCGGTCATGGCCCAGCGGCATCCGCCGCATGGACGACTGGATCTGCGACTTCGTCGAACGGTCCCGAGGGGGCCGACCACCGCGAAGAATGGCACGACTTCCGCGCCAAACTCTATGCCGACTGGCAGTTTTGAAGCCGCGTTGACACCGATTTCGGGTTGGCCGATACTTCAGAAATGAACGTTTCTTCAGGTCTCGAACCGCCGGCGACGGCCGACCTGGCCGCCTATGCCCTCGACGTCGCGAACCGCGCACGGGCGGCGTCGCGACGCCTGGCGGTCGCGACGGGAGCCCAGAAGGGGGATTGGCTGCGGCGCACCGCCGCACTGATCCGCCATCGCACGGCGAATCTGCTCGAAGCCAACGAGGCGGACTGCGCCGCGGGACGTGAAGCCGGTCTGTCGGCCGCTCTGCTCGACCGCCTGCGACTGACCGAGTCGCGGCTGAAGGGATCGCCCGGTCGCTCGAAGAGGTCGCCGCGCTGCCGGAGCCGGTCGGCGAGATCATCGACAGCAACGTGCGGCCCAACGGCCTCTTGGTGACGCGGGTTCGGGTTCCATTGGGCGTCGTGTTCTTCATTTACGAATCGCGGCCCAACGTGACGGTCGACGCGGCGTCGTTGTGCGTCAAAAGCGGAAACGCCGTCATTCTTCGCGGCGGGAAAGAGGCCCACCGGAGTAATCAGGCGCTGGGAGCCGCTCTTGAGCGAAGCGCTGGAAGGGACCGGGCTTGCCGCGGGACGCGGTCCAGGTCGTGCAGACGACCGATCGCGAAGCGGTCGGCCACTTTCTCAGGCTGCATGAACAGATCGACCTGGCCATTCCGCGCGGCGGCCGCTCGCTGATCGAGCGCGTCGCGGCCGAGGCGACGATGCCGGTCCTCAAGCACTTTGACGGCATTTGCCACGTCTATGTCGATCGGGTCCGCCGACTGTCGACATGGCCGAGCGGATCCTCATCAACAGCAAGTGCCAGCGGCCGGGCGTCTGCAACGCGGCCGAAACGCTCTTGGTGCATCGGGAATCGCGGCCGCGCGTTCCTGCCGCGGGTCGCGCAAGAGCCTGCGCGAACGAGGTGTCGAGCTGCGCTGCTTGCGAGCGGTCGCGGGCGCTGGTTCCCGATGCGCGGCCGGCGACGGACGACGATTTCCGCACCGAATACCTCGACCTGATCCTTTCCGTCAAAGTGGTCGATACGCTGTCGGAGGCGATCGACCACATTGAAGCCTACGGCTCGCATCACACCGACGTGATCGTCACGAACGATCTGGCCGCCGCCGAGAGTTCACGGCCCGGGTCGACTCGGCGGCCGTCCTGGTGAACGCGAGCACGCGGTTCAACGACGGCGGCGAGTTCGGGCTGGGGGCGGAGATCGGCATCAGCACCGACAAGTTTCATGCCCGCGGGCCGTGCGGGCTCAAAGAGCTGACGAGCTACAAGTACGTCGTGCACGGCAGCGGACAGATTCGGACGTAATCCCGCGGCGATATCGCGGGAGTGGAGGCCAGGGATGGCAGACATTCTCAGTCAGACCGAAGTCGAATCGCTCCTGTCGGCCCTCGATGCGGGTCCGCAAGCCGATCGAGAGCTCAGGCGAGAGCGGCCCCCCACCGCACCGACGAGCACGACGGACAGGTGAGCGTTTACGACTTCAAGCGGCCCGAGCGCGTCAGCAAGGAGCAGATGCGCGCCTTTCAGGCGATGCACGACGGTTCAGCCGCGAATTCGGCGCCGGCTTGAGCGGCATGCTGCGGACGATCGTGGAGGTCAAGCTGAGCAGCGTCGACCAGCTCACCTACGGCGAGTTCGTCTTCAGCCTGGAAAACATGACGTGCTTCAACGTGATGCGGGCCGAGGGGCTCGACGGGCACATGATCCTCGACCTCACGCCGTCGATCATCTTTCCGATCGTCGACCGGCTGTTGGGGGGGGGAAGTCGGCCAAGTTCAACATTCCCAGCCGGCCGCTGACGGAGATCGAGCTGCGGCTCATCTCGCGGATCATCGAGATGGCCATCCACGGGCTGGAAAAGTCGTGGGCCAGCGTCTGCGAGCTGAAGCTGCGCGTCACGCAGGTCGAATCGAATCCGCAACTCGTGCAGATCGTCCCCCCGAACGAAGTGATCGTCCTGATCAGCTTCGAGATCACGATGGGCGAGATGCGCGGCATCATGAACCTGTGCATTCCCGTTCAACACGATCGAGCCGATGATCGGAAACCTGTCGTCCGACACGTGGTCGGCCTACACGAAGCGGGGCAGTGGAACCGCGGCAGAAACTCAATCTGCAGACGGGGGTGGGAAAGGCCAAAGTCGAGATGGTCGTCGGCCTGGCCGACACGCGGCTGACCGCCAAAGAAATCCTGAACCTTTCGGTCGGCGACGTGATCATGACGGAAAAGGGGTTCGACCAGCCGCTGGAGGTCTATGTCGAGGGGCGTCCGCTGTTCCGAGGGTCGGCCGGCCTGTTCAAGGGGCACAAGGCCGTTCGGGTCGGCAAGGCGATCGCGCGGCCGGAAGAACTGATCGAGCTCCAACTGAAGGGAGTGCCATCGCCGGCTGCGCGGCGGGATCCTGAGTGCCCGATCGGTCGTCCTCCGGGCAAGAGGAGCACCCGCGTTCTCCCGGCGTTTTTGGAATCCGCCGCGAAAGGGAGGGTTCTTGACGGCGGTCGCCGGGAGCGGTAGAAGTATTTTGAGGCATTTGGGGAACGTGGTCCGCACGCCGGGATCCTGGGACCGTTGGCCGATCGCTCGGCCGCGGCCGCCGGTATCCACGAACTGCGGACCGCTGGCTTTTCAAGGTCATTGAGAGGACATTACCGATCGAAACATCGCACCGAATCAACGATCAAATTCGAATTTCGCCGGTCCGCCTGGTGAGCGAGGACGGCAAAGTGATGGGTATCGTGCCGACGGCCGAGGCGCAGAAGATGGCCGTCGAGGCAGGGCTGGATTTGGTGGAGGTCGCACCCAATGTGCGGCCCCCCGTCTGCCGCGTGATGGATTACGGCAAATTCAAGTACGAGCAGAAGAAAAAGCAAACGCAAAGCGCCAAGCAACACCAGCAGCAGGTGAAGGAGATCCGGCTGCGCCCGAAGACGGGCAACCACGATATTGACTTCAAGGTGAAGCAGGCCCGCACCTTCCTGGAAAACCACGACAAGGTGAAGGTCAACGTGCTGTTCCGCGGCCGCGAGAACGCGCATCACGAAAAGGGCCGCGAAATTCTCATGGGCGTGATCGCCGCACTGGACGACATCGCCAAGGTGGAAGCCATTCCGCGAATGGACTCCGGCCGTTCCATGTCGTGCGTCCTGACGCCAAGGTAGACGGTTTCAAAACCGTGGGGCAACCTGCCCGCTTGCCAGTTTGAGTTCAAGAACTGCGCCTTCCAGGGCAAGCCGGCAGCTTGTCCTACGACGCATGCTTGCGTTTTGAAACCGCGCCTTCATCCTTCCCCCTCTGGAGACCGGTCGCTATAATCCGCGGTTTCCTCCGCTACAGGACGCACGATGCCTAAGCAAAAAACCCACAAGGGAATTCGGAAGCGGTTCAAGGTGACCGCCTCCGGCAAGATCAAGCACCGCAAGGCATTCCGCGGCCACAAGCTGGGGAAAAAGGGCGGAAAACGCAATCGCCAGGCGCGGGCCGACCGGCTCGTACAAGGCAAGCAGATCGCGATGATCCGTCATGCGTTGCTTCCGGCCCTTTGAGCAGAACGAGTATGCCGAGGGGCTGGGTATCGGCCCGGTTCGGCGGTGGAAACCTGTTCCCACGCATTGACTGATTGACTGAAGAATCCCATGAGAGTACGAGCTGGAAAAGCGCGGCACCGCTCGAAGAAGCGGCTGTTCAAAGAGGCCCGCGGGAATTTCCTGGGGCGGCGGAAGCTGCTGCGGAGCATGAAGGAGACTGTCCTTCGCGCCCGCGCATTCGCCTTCATCCATCGCAGACTGAAAAAGCGCGAATATCGCGCCTTGTGGATCACGCGGTTGTCCGCCGCCTGCCGTGCGCGCGGACTGTCGTATTCGAATTTCATCCGCGGCTTGAGCGTTGCGGGCGTTGAGCTGAACCGCAAGACGCTCAGCGAATTGGCGATTCACGAGCCGGCCATCTTCGACGAGATCGTCGAATTCGCCAAGAAGTCCGTCCCGCAGACATCGCCGCAGACGTCGCCGCAGACATCGCCGGCGTGACGGGCCGTCCCCTTGAGCCCAACCCCCGTGGACCCCATCGGCGAACTGCTGGCGTACGAACACGCGGCGCTGGCGGCAATCGCCGCGGCCGGCGATACGGCCGCCTTAGAGGCCGTGCGCATCGAGTTTCTTGGCCGAAAGCATGGCCGCCTGCGCGAATTGCAGGCCCTGTTGGGCCAGGTTGAGCCGGCACAGCGCCCCGTTATTGGGAAGCAGTTCAACGACGCCAAGTCGAAGGTCGAGGGCGCCTTCGAGGCCCGCAAAGAGGAGCTGGCGCGTCCCAAGTCGGTCGCCAGCGGCATCGACATCACGCTTCCGGGAACGCGGTTGGCGCTGGGACGCAAGCATCCCCTCACTCAGACGATCGACGATCTCAAGGAGATCATGGGCCGGTTCGGCTTCTCCGTGGCTGACGGGCCCGAACTCGAAGACGAGTGGCACAATTTCGAGGCGCTCAACATCCCGGAGGACCACCCGGCCCGCGACCCGCTCGACAACTTCTACGTGACGACCGCCGCGGCCGGAACCGGGGGGGCCCAGGAGGCGAACGGCCGGCCCGTCCTCCTGCGCAGCCAAACGTCAACCGTGCAGATTCGCGTCATGGAAGGACAACAGCCGCCGGTGCGCGTCGTCTGCCTGGGCCGCGTCTATCGGCCCGATACGATCGACGCCACGCACTCGTGCATGTTTCACCAGATGGAAGGGCTGATGGTGGGCCGCGGCGTGACGATGGCGCAGTTGAAGACGGTGATTCGCATGCTCTTCTCGGCCTACCTGGAACACGACGTGTCGATCCGTTTCCGGCCGTCGTTTTTCCCGTTCACGGAACCATCGGTCGAGGTGGACATTCCCTGGGGGGGAGACTGGCTGGAGATCGGCGGAGCCGGGATGGTCGATCCGCACGTGCTCGAGGCCGTGGGCTACGATCCCGAGCAAATCACCGGATTTGCCTTCGGCCTGGGGATCGAGCGGCTCTGCATGAAACGGCACGGAATCACCGACATCCGCCGCTTTTACGAAAACGACCTCCGCTTCCTCCGCCAGTTCTGAGCGGCCCAGAGGAGTCGCGTACGTGCGATGAGCGCCGCGTCGTGTTGCGGAATCGCGCACAGTCATTTAGCTTACGGTCTGTTCGAGAATGGACAATCCGCCCCCCGCCTCCGTCCCGCCTGCCTTTGAACCCTCCGAACCGGCCGCCTGCTGATGGTGGACGAACGCCACGACTCCCGCCAGGATGGGTGTCTTCAGTCACGGAGCCGAGGCCTGCGCGCTCTGGGCGGCAGGTTTCTGTCTCGTCGCTTTGGCCGCCAATGCGCGGGCAGACGAGAGGGTCGCCGCCCTCCCGCCGCCGGCTGTCCGGCGAGTCGATTTCGCCGCGGACATTCAACCCCTGTTGGCCAAGCACTGCGTGCGGTGTCATGGCGCGGATGCGCAGGAGGGAGGTCTGCGGCTCGATCGAAAATCCGCCGCGCTGGCGGGGGGGCAACGCGGACCGGCCATCGTGGCGGGTCAAAGCGCCGCGAGTCGGCTCGTTCGGTTTGCGGCGGGCGCGAACGACGAGCAGATCGTGATGCCTCCTGAGGGAGAGCGGCTTTCGGCCGAAGAGATCGGCCGCTTACGGGCCTGGATCGACCAAGGGCGCGGCTTGGCCGGAGGGCGCGCCGGCTCAACGCTCGAAATGGGCCGATCATTGGGCATTCCAGCGCCCCGTGCGTCCAACGGTGCCTGCCGTCAAAAACACGCGCTGGGCCCGCAACGAAATCGACGCTTTTGTGTTGGCTCGCCTCGAAGCCCAAGGGCTCGAGCCGGCCCCCGAAGCGGACCGCACGACGCTGGTTCGCCGCGTCTGGTTGGATCTGGCCGGCCTGTTGCCGCCGGTCGACGAAGTCACCCGTTTCGTCGCCGATCCTGCCCCTGACGCCTATGAACGGCTGGTCGACCGGCTGTTGGCTTCACCGCATTTCGGCGAGCGGTGGGGGCGGCATTGGCTCGACCTGGCCCGCTATGCCGACAGCAGCGGTTACGAGTCCGATACGCCGCGCAGCGTGTGGCGTTATCGCGATTGGGTCGATCCGAGCGATCAATCGCGACCTGCCGTTCGACAAGTTCACGATCGAGCAGATTGCCGGCGACCTGTTGCCGAACGCCACGGTCGATCAAACGATTGCGAGCGCCTTTCATTGCAATGCGATGTTCGATCCGGGCGTGCGTTGGGAATCGGTCCTCGACCAGGTCAATACGACCGGTACGGTTTTTTTGGGCCTGACCGTCGGCTGGCGCAGTGTCACAGCCACAAATTCGATCCGCTGACCCAACGCGAATATTTCCAGTTGTACGCGTTCTTTGACAGCGCGAGCATCAGCCCGTTCGAGCTGGCTTCGGCAGCCGAAAAGGCGGCGCGCGACGCGGCCCAAGCGCGCGTCGACGAAATCAAGACCGCACGCGATGCCTACGAGAAAGAACTCAAAGCCTCCGTCAATGCATGGGCCGCCAGCCTCACCGCAGACGACCGGGCTCGCTTGCCCCCCGATGTGCAAGCCGCGCTTTCGACGGGCCCCGGCGGGCGATCGCCCGGACCAGCTTGCCACGCTCATGGCCTTGCGGACCGCGCGCGATTCGCGTTACCAGGCGCTGACGCGCGAAATCGACCGTCGGGAGAAGCGGGTGCCTCAGCTTCCGGAAACGCTGGCCATGCGGGCCGAGCCGCGCGAGACGCGGCTTTTTGTCCGCGGGAACCCCGAACGGCCTGGCGAAGTCGTGCGGGCCGGAGTGCCCGCGTTTTTGCATCCGCTGCGTGGTCCCCGACCATCCGACGCGGCTCGATCTGGCCCGTTGGCTCGTGGCCAGCCGACAATCCGCTGGTGGGACGCGTGACGGTCAATCGCATCTGGCAACACGACTTCGGCCAAGGAATCGTGGAGACGGCCGACAATTTCGGGATGCAGACGGCGGCGCCCGTCCACCGCGAATTGCTCGATTGGCTGGCCACCGAATTTGTAGCCAGGTCCTGGAGCGTCAAAGCGGTCCATCGCTTGATCGTGTGTTCGGCCACCTATCGGCAAAGCTCGCGGCAGGCGGCCCGAGTTGGAAACCGTGGACCCCACCAATCGCCTGCTGGCGCACCAGCGACGGCTGCGCGTCGAGGCGGAGATTCTCCGCGATATTGCGCTCGATGCCGGCGGATTGTTGTCGGCCAAATTAGGCGGCCCGAGTGTCTTTCCGCCTCAACCCCCGGGAGTTCTGGACGGACGGGCCGTCCCGGCCACGTGGACGACCAGCCCGGGCGCGGACCGCTACCGGCGCGGGATGTACACTTGGGTCTGGCGGTTGACGCCGTACCCGGCGCTTCGCCTGTTCGACGCGCCCGACGCCGCGACGGCTTGCACGCGGCGGGAGCGCTCGAACACGCCGGTGCAGGCGCTGACGTTGCTCAATGATCCGACCTTTGTTGAATGCGCCCGTGGGCTGGCGGGACCGCGTCATCGAACGGGCAAGGTCGGACGACGAGCGGTTGGACTGGGCATTTCGGATTTGCCTCAGCCGCCCGCCCGCGCGAGCCGGAAACCGTTCTGCTGCTGCGACTCCTCGCCGAGGAGTCGGCGGAGTTAGCCGCCGACAGGAATGCGGCCCGTCAGATCGCCGGAAACAATCTGCCGCCCGGCCGCGACGTCATCCGACAGGCGGCCTGGACGGTGGTCTGTCGGGCCCTCATGAGCGTCGACGAGTTTATGACCCGGGAGTGAAGGCGATGCACGATTCGTGCTGCGATGTCCGACAAACGCGACGGGAATTCTTCGGCCGCTCCGCGCTGGGTCTTGCGCCCTTGGCTTTGGCGTCGTTGTTGGCCGCCGACCGGCCCGCGCAGGGCGCGACGTCCGCCGGCGGGAGGTCGATCGATCCGCTGGCTCCCCGGGCTCCGCATTTTGCGCCGCGGGCCAAGCGGGTGATTTTTCTCGACATGCTGGGTGGACCGAGCCAACTGGACTTGTTTGATCCCAAGCCGGAACTGGCCAAGCGCGACGGTGAGTTCATCCCGGAATCGTTCCTCAAGAGGATCAAGTTTGCTCAGATTCAAGACAAACGGCCGCGGTTGATGGGAAGTCCCTGGAAGTTCGCCCAGCATGGTGAGTGCGGCGCCCATCTGTCGGAGCTGTTGCCGCACACGGCCCAGGTCGTCGATTGCCTTTCCATCGTGCGGACGTTGCGGGCCGACGACACGAACCACATGTTCGCGGAACTGCAACTGAACACGGGTTGGCGACAATTCGGGCGGCCCAGCATGGGTTCGTGGATTGGCTACGGATTGGGAAGCGAATCGCGCGACTTGCCGGGCTTTCTCGTGTTGCTCTCCGGGATGCCGCCCCGGTCGAAGAGCGCCAATTACGGCAACGGGTTTCTGCCTTCCGCTTACCAGGGGGTGCCGCTCAGGTCCTCGGGCGAGCCGATTCTCAACCTTTCCAATCCGGAGGGCATCACGGCGGCTTGCCAGCGACGGACGATTGAAGCGGTCAATGCGCTCAACGCCCGGAGGCTTTGCGAGACAGGCGATGGCGAGATCGCGGCCCGCATCGCGGCCTACGAGATGGCGTTTCGCATGCAGACGAGCGCTCCCGAATTGCTCGATCTGGCCGGCGAAACGGCGGCGACTTTGCAGATGTATGGAATCGGCGACGTGGGCCAGCCGTCGTTTGCCCGCAATTGCCTGCTGGCACGGCGATTGGTCGAGCGCGGCGTCCGGTTCGTGCAACTGTTTCACGGCGACTGGGACCACCATTCCCATCTCGCCACAGGGCTGCCAGGCCAGTGCCGGCTGACGGACCAGCCGTCGGCGGCACTGATCCGCGATCTGGCGGCGCGCGGGCTGCTCGATGAGACTCTCGTCATCTGGGGGGGCGAATTCGGACGGTCATCGGTCGCGCAGGGTGCCCGGGACGCCGCGGCCGGACGCGACCATAACATCGACGCGTTCACGATGTGGCTGGCTGGCGGTGGTATAAAACGCGGTCAAACCATCGGCACCACCGATGAAATCGGCTGCTTTGCCGCCGACGATTCGTTCCCTCTCTACGATCTTCAGGCCACGATCCTGCGATTGCTTGGGCTGGACCACAAGCGGCTCACGTACCGATTTCAGGGCCGGGACTTCCGGCTGACCGATGTTCACGGCAGCGTGATTGAGAAACTGTTGGCCTGATTGTTTCATTATCCTCGCGGCGGAGCACTTGTCGTTCATTGTGCTCTCGGAGGAGCACTTGTCGGCGGAACGGACCGAATGCCGTCAATCGCAACTGCCGACGAGGATTGAGGCGTTGTTACCGCCGAACGCGAAGGAATTCGACATGGCGAATCGGACGGAGTGGTCGCGTCCCTCGCACGGGACGTAATCCAGTCCGACGTCCGGATCGGGATCGTCGCAGTTGATTGTCGGCGGAACGAACCGATCCCTCAGCGCTTGAACGCAGATGGCAAATTCCATCGCTCCGCTGGCTCCCATCGCATGCCCCAGCGTCGATTTGGTCGAGCTGGCCGGCATTCGGCGGCCCCGCGGCCCGAAGACCTCGGCCACCGCGCGCGCCTCGGTTTCGTCGTTGGCTCGAGTGGCGGTGCCGTGCAAATTGAGATAGTCGACCCATCCCGGCTTGACGTTCGCGTCCGCCAGGCAGCCTTTCATCGCGCGGACCTGGCCGTCGACGCAAGGCGACGTGAGGTGTTGGGCATCGCTCGACGTTCCAAAACCGGCCACCCGGGCCAGGGGCGTGACGCCCCGACGCTTGGCGCTTGGCAGAGATTCCAGAACGGCAACCGCCGATCCCTCCCCGAGGACCATGCCGTTGCGGTGCCTGTCGAAGGGGCGGGAGGCCTGCTTGGGATCGTCATGCTCGGCCAAAAGGCGAAGCTTCGTCCAACCGCTGAACAGGATGGAGGTGAGGGGCGCATCGGCCCCGCCGCAAAGGACGATCTCCGCATACCCATGGCGGATCAGCAGGAGGGCCAACCCGATCGCGGTCGTGGCCGACGAGCAGGCGGAGGCGATCACATGATTTGAGCCGGTCAGGCCGAAATGAATCGAAATATTGCCTGGAAAGTGAATTGAACATGCACTGGGGAACGGTCCGGGGCCGGAGCCCGGCCGGGCCGTGCTGGAAAAACGCTTCGTACCCGATTTCCGTTTCGTGGCAGGGCCCCATTGCGCTCCCCAGGATCGCGGAAATGGGCGTGCCAATGTCAATGACTCGCTCCGTTTCATCCAGCAGCCGGGCCTGAAGCAACGCCTCCCGGGCGGCCACCAGGCCCATCTGCACGCTCTTTCCAAGACGGGGCGCGCAGTGCTGCTTCAGGTAGTCGTTGACGGAGAAGCCCTTGACCTCGGCTGCGTACCGCACCGGGTACAGCTCGGGATCCAGTTGCCCTAAGGATTCGATCCAATCGACGCCGCTTCGCCCCTGTCGGACATTGCGCCAGAGAACGTCGACTCCCCCGCCGAACGGGGAAACGGCTCCCAGACCCGTAACGACGACGTCACGGAACAATTGGTTCATCGACGCGGCCCCTCCTTGCCTGTGAATCCTGGATGATTTCGCCGGGAAACCGTTGAGCGGTCAGATTAGCGAGTGCCAGGGGTAAATGGCCAATCTGCGTGCAATCGGGGGAACTGGACAACTTTTAACGGGCCTGCCGGTTGGATGGCGAACGCTCTTGTCGTTCATTCTCGACTCAACCTCGCGGCGTTCCTTCCAAGAGGTGCCCTCGTCCATTTTCCAAGCGGCTCAATTCGGATTGACGCAGATGGTTCAGACCGTTAGAAGCCCTTTCACTCTCCCAGCCATGGGTTTTCCACCCTTCCCGCCTCGCGATCTTCTCTTTCCGAATTCGTCTTCTCCAACGAACCGCGTTTCCTCAGCGCGCACCCCACTTGTGGGCTCGAGGCGATCCGAGGTCCTCAGCCATGCAAATCCTATACCTCCGGGCGACGGCAGCCGGCTTGGTCGCCCTGGCGCTGATCGGCTGCATCAGTCTTTCGCGGTCCATCGTGCCGTGCCCGCTGACTTATTCCGAACAGGAAAAAGAGCTGCTGGCCGTCGTGCCCAAGGGCTTGCGCCGCGAGGAAGCGCTGCGCCGCCTGACGGCCGCGGGCGTGGAGGGGAGCTTCGGCATCAGCCGCCGAGTTTACTATTGCGATCTCTGGAACCGGCCGAACGGCGACCGGTGGCACATCAACGTCGCGCTCTTGTTTGACGACGCGGGGAAGCTCTACAAGACCCAGATGGCGGAGTGCGATGTCGCCGTCGTGCCCGCCGAGAGTTCTCGACCCGGCCCGGTGCAACCCGAGGCCTCATCGAGCAAATCGCCGACGACGACGGCCGAGGCCGGCCCCTCGAATCGAATGAATTGATCGGGTCGTCGGCAACACTCGGCTTTGTCCGGACGCCGGGCCGGCAACGAATATACGGCATGTCCGCGGGCCACTCTCGAAACATGCGGGGACTCGCAAGGCGCCGGATGTTCAGAGCGACGCCTCCGTGCCGATATCTCGCAAAGACGATATCCGTAACCCTCGTTGCGGAAGGCGTTTCGTGCCCGCCAAAGGACAGTGTCCCATGCTGACGGTCTCGCCCCGCGCGTTAATCGTCGACGATGACCGGCTCGTGCGGATGTTGGTGGCACGCTGTCTCTCTGTGGAGCGCATCGCCTGCGACCAGGCCGAGGACGGAGACGCGGCTGCGAAAAAACTCGACGAGTTCCCTTATGACATCGTCGTGACCGACCTGCTGATGCCCAACCGGCACGGGCATTCCCTGTGCCAGGCGATTTTGAGCCGTCGGACGCGTCCCCTCTTGATTGTCATCACCGGTCTTGCCGAACCGCGGCTGGCACAGGATCTGAGAGTCCGCGGAGTGGACGCGATCGTTCAAAAGCCGATCGACTTCCGCACTTTCGGCAAGCAGGTTCGAGCGATGTTCGAAGCACGGCGCACGGTGAAGCATGTCTCCGTGGTGAAAGGCGCCGGGCCCAGCGACTCCTCGACACTGCCCGCGGAGCCGCCGCCGCGGAAGCCCATTGTCGCCATTCTGATGAGTGCCGAGAGCCGGGCTGAACAGTTGGCCGTTGAGCTGCGGGGCAATGCGGTCGAGGTTTTCGTGCCGCAAACGACCGACTCCCTGTGCCATTTCGTCGAGAAGCGGCAGGTGGATGTCCTACTGATCGAGGACGTCCCCTACGGCTTCCTCACGGGAGCGGAGATTCTTCGGCGCCTTCAAAAGGCGGGGGCGCCGCAGCAGGCGATCGTGATCGGAACGACGGCCGCGTTTACCCCGGAGCAGGTGCAGTCGCTGAACATTCGCAGAGTTTTTGCGAACACGTCCACCGACTCCGACTTGATCCAAGCCGTGCGGAGCGCCCTGGCCGACGTGGAACGCGCGGCCGACCACATTTCGCCGGAGGCCGCGACTCTGGTGCGATCGTTCGGAGGGCCGGCGCACTCGCCGGCCGTCCTCGTCAGACTGACCCAGTATCTTCAGATGCCCGCTTCCGAGATCCCCATCGATCAGCTTTCGAGGGACATCATGGCCGATCCGGCGACGGCGGCCGAACTGTTGCGGCTGGCCAACGGCTCGAGCCTCGGCGTCCGACGGCAGATCACGGAAATCGTGGAGGCGTTGCTCTTCCTCGGCAAAGGCCGCTCCGTGGCCCTGCTGGTGTCGTCCGGAATCCGAAACGTGGAAAGCGGTTTGCTCCGGCGGTTCCCGGCCAACCTCCGCGCCTGGTACCAACTGCGGACGATCCTCATCGCGTCCGTTTCGTCCCTGTTTGCCGAACGGCACTTCGGTCTGTCGGCCGACACGGCCTTCGTGCTGGGGCTGTTCCAGGACATGGGAATTCTCGTGCTGGCCAATGCTTACGGCGAGCGGTATTTAAGGCTCATCGAACAGGCCCGCTCGGTCGGGCCCGTGCGGCTGCACGCCCTGGAACAGCAGTATTTCCGCATCAACCATGCGGACGTTTCGGCAGGCCGCTGGTTGCCGGCTGGCGGCTGCCCGGCAAGCTCGTTCCACCGATTTGCCACCATCACGACATGGACCTCCGCATTGGCGATCGGACTGAGGTGCTCGCCTTCATTCAGCCCATGCGCATCGGCGAGGCGTTCGCGAACCTGTGGGACAATCGGCATCCGACGCGCCGGGACGCGATCTCGAAGCTCCTGGCGGAATGCCGCTCGAGCCACAATGCGGATTTCGACACGACGCTGAGCGAAGCGGTCCGCAAAGCGGCCGAGGTCGCCCAGCTCTTTCTGCTCCCGCTTCCCGACGAAAGCGCCGCCCTGGCGGTCTGCAAGGACGTCGTCTCCGCCTACTCCGACTTGTGCGAACAAGAAGCCACCGCGACACCCGAGAAGTAAGCGGAGAAGAGGGCTGGGGGGACCTCTTTGCGACGCCAATCGTCCGTTCGTCGAGCTTTGCGGCGATTCTTCGGACCGCCTCAGACGTGGTGGTCGATGAAGTGAATCTTTCCGCCGCAGTGCTTGCAGGCGACCTTCGTTCCCAGGTATTTCGGCGCGGCCCGCAGCTCCTGTTTGCAATGCGGGCACGTGGCGTAGAAGGCCTGCATCTTGAGCTTCGGGTTCGAGAAATCCATCGTGAACTGCGATTCGCAGAACTTGCACTGGACATTCTCGTCGACGTACTTGCTGCTGACTCGCAGCTCCCGTTTGCAGTGCGGGCAAGCGACGTAATAGCCGGCCAATTCGACCTCGACCATGCTTACGATCTCCTGCAACGGAATGAATTCGGGAGCCTCGATGATGTCGGGTTCGAGGTCGCTATTGAGCAATGTGTGGCAGTTCCGGCAGTGAACGACGTTCTCCGGCATCACGTCGCCGCACGCGGGACACGGACCACCGGGCCAAGCTGGCATGACTGCTCTCGTTCGAGCCGAACGCGTGAATGGCCCGCGACCTGGTTTCGATGAAACTGACGGAAAAAACGAAGCACGAAATCCGAAGGACGAAGGGAGGCCGAGTCGCACATGACGAATCACGAAATCCGAATGACGAAGGACGCACGAATGGTCAAATGACCAAAAATGGAGAGCCCGCCCGTTGCGCGCACGTCACTCATTCTTGCTTCGTGCTTCGTCAATCACTCGTCATTCGTCGTTTTCGACCCTTCCTTTCATTCTAAGGCCGGGCCGCGACGCATGCCAGATGGTGAAATGTGCGAAAATAGAGCCGGCCATTGGCGACCGCCGGCGTGGAATGCGACGGATCGCCCAGCGGGATTTTCCCCAGGAGCTTGAATTCGCCGGACGCCGCCAGGACGATCACGTTTCCGGCCTCGTCGACGTTGAACAGCATCCCGCTGGCGCAGATGGGCGAGGCGCTGAAGTCCCCGCCGATGCGCTTGGTCCACACGTCCTTGCCCGTGAGCGGGTCCATGCAGCAGACGACGCCGTGGTCGCTCCACAAGAACAGGTAGTTTCGGAAGGCGACGGGCGTCGGCACGTAGGGCAGCATGCGGGTCCGCGTGTAGCGGACGTGCGTTTTTGAGACGTCTCCCTGTCCGCCCGGATCGACGGCGACCATCAGCTTCCCCTGTCCGCCGCCTCCGCAGCATTGAAACAAAAGGCCGTCGGCCAGCACGGGGGAGGCGACCGTCCGCTGCGGCAGCGACTTGGTCGTCCAGATCGTCCGGCCGGTGTGCGGGTCGAGGGCCGAGACGCCCGAGAGGCTGCTGGAGCAGATCAACTGCGGCGGCCCTTCCTTCGGGTGGTACAGGAACGGCGTGGCGTACGACGTCGATTGCGGCCCCGAATTGCGCGGGCGCTCCAGACGGTGTGGCCAGTCCGCTTGTCGACACGCGATGATCGAGCTGGGGCCGTCCTGGTCGTTGGCGAGAATCACCAGGTCCTCGAACACGATCGGCGAGGCGCCCTGCGCAGTGCTGGCTTTGAAAGCTCCCCAGGTTCCTGTCCCAGACTGCGTTGCCGTCGAAATCATAGGCGGCCAGCACCTGTCGCTCGGCGTCGGCGAAAACGACGTAGACGCGCTCGCCATCGAGGGCCGGCGTGCTCGACGCCCAACTGTTCTTGGGATGCTTGTGGCCTGGGTTGAACGCCATTTCCCGCGTCCAGATGAGTTTCCCCGTGAGGGCGTCCAGACAGAGGACGTAGCGGACCGTCCCCGACTCGCCGGCCGACGTCAGGAAGAGCTTGTTCCCCCAAATCACGGGGGAGGAATGGCCCACTCCGGGCAGATCGACGGTCCAACGGATCCGATCGGCGCTCCACTGCGACGGAAAGTCGCACTCCGCGCTCATCCCGGAGCCGCCGTCGCCGCGGAACTGCGACCAATTTTCCGCCCGGCATGACGGGTCAAGCAGGGCCGGCCAAAGCGCAAGCAGGGCCAGCCGGATCAGGCTTTGCGGAAAGCGCGATCGCCGCATGGACGATACTCCTCGGGGTTGCGGGACGCTTCCAGGATGACGAGTTGGGCTTTTTCCTGCAAGGAAAGGCTTGCCGGTGCATTCCATACCCTGGCCGGCCGCTTAGCGTTCGGTTTGAAACCGCCTCTCGGGAAGAGGGGCGGCCTGCTGAAACAATCTTGTCTTTCGAAGCAGGAGTGGTTTATTCTCATTCCATGGAGCCTGATCAGGCGACTCAAAAGCCCTCCGACATTCGCGACGCCTTTCTTGTGGTCCGAGAGGGCAATTCGTGGCGCGACGTCTTCCGGCTGTCGCCGGCCCAGGTGATGACCATCGGGCGGGCGACGACGAATCGCATCGTCCTCCGCGACGAATTGTGCAGCCGTAACCATTGCGAGCTGTATCGCAACGGTGCGACGTGGGTCCTGAGGGACCTGGGCAGCCGCAACGGCACGATGGTCAACAACGGGCCCGTCGTCGGCGAACGGGAGCTGGAGTCGGGAGACCTGATTCAAATCGGTCCCTACGAGCTTGGGTTCACGTTCGACCTGTCCCAACCTTTTGGCTCGGCCGATGGCACGGCCGACATCAACAACTCGGACACGGCGTTTGCCTTTGAGGCCGTCAACGAGAGCCCGCAGAACGAGAGCCCGCAGGTGCGCCGGAGATCATCCATCGAACGCGGATTTCCCGCTATCGGACCCCGCAGCCCGACTCGGCCTCGGTCCGCGACCGTGCCCACAAGGAGTTGGCGTCGCTGTACCGTCTGGCGCTCGATATGGGCGCGGCGCCGGCGCGCGAAGGAGCTCGCGGAGGTCGTTCTCGCGGGGCTCGACGGCGGCACGCACTTCGATATCGGAGCCGTCCTGTTGCTCCCCAAGGCCGTCCAGCAAGACGCAAAGGCCTCGCAGTTGACGGTCGTCGCCTACACGGCCAAGGGCGAAAGTCCCTACCACAAGGTCTCGAGTTATCTCTCGACGCAGGTCCTCTCCACGCGCGAAGCCATTTTGGCGCGTGATGTCGGGAAAGACACGCGGCTGTCCCAGCGGGACGACCTCGGCGAGATGCGGGCCGAAAGCGTGATCTGCGCGCCCGTCCAGCTTGGACCGCTCGTTCACGGGCTGATCCACCTGTACTCGACCGACCCGAACCGGCCGTTCCAGCCCGAAGACCTGGAATTCACCATCGCGGTGGCCGACCAGATGGCCGTCGCCCTGCGTAATCTCAAAGAGAAGGAGTCGCTGGCCAGCGGCCTGGACCGCATCCGCACGGATTACGAGACGCTCCGCCAACAATTGCAAACGGAGAGCGAGATCGTCGGCGAAAGCCCCGAAGTGGAAGACATGCGGCAGACGATTGCTCGAATCGCCCCCACCGACGCAATCGTGCTGATTCGGGGAGAGAGCGGCGTCGGCAAGGAGCTGGTGGCGCGGGCCATCCATTTCAAGAGCGATCGCAACAGCCGCCCGTTTTGCACCATGAACTGCGCGGCGCTTGCCGAAAGCTTGCTCGAAAGCGAGCTTTTCGGGCACGAGAAGGGTCCTTTCACCGGCGCCACGGAACGAAAAATCGGCAAGTTCGAGCAGGCGCACCGCGGCACCCTGTTTCTCGACGAAGTGGGAGAAATGAGTCTCGCCATCCAGGCCAAGTTCCTCCGCGTCCTGGAAGGCCATCCCTTCGAGCGCGTTGGGGGACGCAGCCCGGTCCGGGTCGACGTCCGCGTCGTCGCCGCCACCAACCGAAACCTTGAACGCGAGGTGGAGCGGGGGACGTTCCGCAAGGATCTCTATTTTCGGCTGCACGTCGTCGAAATCGTCGTGACGCCCCTCCGCAAGCGGCGCTCGGACATTCCGATCCTGGCCGAGCACTTCCTGACGATGCTCGGCCCGGAAGACGGGGCGGCAGGTCGGCAGCTTCTCCCGCGGCGCGCTGGACGCCATGATGGCCTACGATTGGCCCGGCAACGTCCGGGAGCTGCAAAACGTCGTCGAGCGGGCCGTCATCTTGTGCCCCGGCGATCAGGTCCGGGAGGAAGACATCCGACTCTAACGGCCCTCCGGACTCCGCCCTCAGACCCCTCCATCACGGTCATGGATGGGAAAGCTACCGGGAAATCACCTTGGTCGACCGTCGAAAAAGAACACATCCTGGCGACCCTGGAGCACACGAATGGCAACATGACGCGGACGGCCGAAATCCTGGGCATCGAACGGTCGACGCTGTATCTCAAATTGAAGCGGTACGACGCGCACCGCCGCGGGCCTGTGACGGCTTGCAAGTTCGCCGCTTCTATTGGATTTTTGTGAATTTTTTTGTTGACTTCAGGCCCGCGCCTCCCAAAAATCGGGAGATGGACCAGCCTGAGTTCCGGCCCGCACTGTTTTTGCCGCGCATCGATTTGCCGCGCCACAAATTGACGTGAATGTCCGTCCGCTGACGGAGTTGCGTGCGAGGCTCCTCGTTTCCCGGAGGCTGCAAGGGAACCGCGAAGGGTAAGCAAGATCAGGCGGGGATTTCAGTTTTCCGCATTTGAGTCCTTAAGAAAGTTGGAGTGAGACGAATGGCGTTCGATTTCGAGGATGAAGACTTCGGCCTCGACTCGGCAGTCGAGATCCGAGGGGACCAGCACGACGGAGTCTATGGAGAGGATGGCGAAGCAGTCACGTATTACACAGAGGCCGAATTCCGCGCTCGCGGGGTCGACCCCATCAGTCCGACGGCTGCAAAGCCCGGCTCAGAAGCCAAAGTCCTGATGCTGGCCGCCCGTTATGCGGCAGGCCTGCCTCTTTGGCACGACAAGGACTGCTACGATCACGCTCCGCACGCCGAGCAGCACGCTGAGCAGCACGCCTAAGTCGGCACGCCTAAGTGGCACCTAGGTCCAGCCGGGAGGTTTTCCCCTCTCGGATTGGTCCAACTGGTTCGATAAACAAAAAGGGTTTGGGACGCCTCACCGCGCACCCAAGCCCTTTTTTGTTTGGCCACGTTCGGATTTGACCACGTCCGGAAGGCCGCCTGCCCCTTATCGATGCCGGCCGGCGCTTTTCGCCTCCTTCGCCCATTCGGCCGCGCAACCGGCGCTGAACTCGATTGCCGCCAACATTTTCAATTGCTGCCTAGATTTGCACCACCGGCATTCGATTCGAGATGCGCCTGACCGGCTCCCCGCACGATTCGCTCACGTATCCAACCGGCGGCACACGCCTCGTCACGATGACCGCTGAATCGGCGTAGACTTCGTTTTCAACGAGACTTGCGACGCGGCATGGCCGTGTGTCGTGACAAGCGGCCGATGTCGCTTGAAGTGGTCCACGCGGACGTTCGTGTGATCCACGAGCACGATTCCGGAACCGTGGCACGCCATTCGCTCGTCGTGCCGCCACGAACTGTACCTCAACAGCAATTAAGGGCAATTAAGGAAGGACAATGGTGACCGAGACGCTTACGGAGACGGCGACCTTTTGTCAGTGTTCCTGCGACCTGGGAGATCTCGTCGATTTCGTCAATCGTGAGACTCAACTGCAGGTGCAGGACCTGTCGATTCGCCATCGCGACGGCGGATTGATCGTGACGGGTCGCAGCCGCACATACTATGCGAAACAGCTTGTCACTCAGGCGATCCTCGTGTCGGTCCCTGCCGTCCGTCTCTTGAACGAGATCTGCGTCGGCTGACGCGGTCGCTTGAACGTTCCGCCGGCCGTCCGCGGCGTCGTTTTCAACCCCGTCGTTTTCAACCCCCTCGTTTTCAACCCCGTCGGGCAAGCTGCCCGCTTGCCAGTCGCGGGGTGAGTTCAGCGGTTTTCAATTCGATAAAGTGCCGAGGCGGTGCGAATCAAGCAGGGCGTGATCGATCACGCCCGGCGTGGCCAGCGATTGCTCATTCAGGTCGTTCCGCGCCACCTCGACGTAGCGCTCCGGATCGGGCCGAAAGACGACTGTTTCCCCCGCCTCGCTCTGCACGTAGATCTTTCCGTCGGCCAAGAGGGGCGAGGCGGAAAACTTTCCCCCGACGCGATGCGTCCAACGCGGGACGCCCCGTCTTGGCGTCGAGGCAGGAGGCGATCCCCGCATCGTTGATGAGGAACAGATCCTCGCCGATCAAGAGAGGCGAGGGCGTATAGGGGATCGACCGCGACTGCCTCCACGCCACGTGGGAGTCGGTCACGTCCCCCTTGCCGTCCGGACGGATGGCCAGCAGCACCGACTTGTCGAAGCTCGTCGAGAGATAGACGAGTCCGCCGCCGAACACGGGACGCGGCACGATCGAGTAGCCGTGGTAGCGGACGCTCCAGATCTCGGCTCCGGTTTTCGGGTTCGTACGCGACGACGACGTGCGCTCCGGGGCTCACGATCTGCTTTCGGCCGTTCACCTCGATCACGAGCGGCGTGCCGAAGGCGAATCGCTTCTGTTCATCGCAGGGAGGCCGCTCTTTCTTCCAGCGGATCTTGCCGGTTGCCGCGTCGAGCGCGACGACGAACTGCACGTCGGAGCCGTCGCAGTTGAAGACGAGCAGCCCGTCGACCAGGACGGGCGATCCGCCGCTGCCATGTTGCGGCTGATACTTGATCGCGCGCGTCTTCCACACGATCGTTCCGTCGGTCGTCAGGCAGGCCGTCCCGTGTGCGCCGAAAGTGGACGAAAACGTGCTCGCCGTCGGTGAGGGGAGTGGGGCTGGCGTGCGAGTTCTTGGATGAATCTGTCGTGCGACGCTGGGAACGAGGCTGTCGAAGACCGTCACGTCCCAGACGATCTTGCCGCTCGCCGCGTCGAGGCACAGCGCGTGCAAGGAGTGCGTGCGTCCCGTCGGGACCGCCGTCGTCAAAAAAATGCGGTTGCCGAAGGCGATTGGCGACGACCAGCCTTTCCCGGCAATGGGCGTCTTCCAGCGGACGTTCTCGGTTTCGGTCCAATGAGTCGGCAGCCCGACGGCCGACGAATGGCCTTGTCCCTGGGGCCGCGGAATTGGAACCAGTCTTCGGCCAAAACGGGATAGGGCGAACGAAGCCAGACAGGGCGACGCACGACCTCGAAGCCGAGCACAGTTCGGCCAAAACGGGATACGGCAGGATCGAAGCCAGAAACAGCAGCGTCGCCACGACGCTCGCCTGGCGAGACGGCACGAAAGAGGGCGGGCATCAAGTTGTTTCCCATGCTCCGAACGGGGCGGGAAGTTAATCGCAAGCGCGGCGGGACGGTGACGGACATCGGGGCAGGGGACTGACTGGCAGGCGGCGGCTAGGCATCGACGATCTCGACGATCTCCATTCGCAGCATGCCGCGGGGGATGGCGACCTCGACCGATTCGCCCACCTTTTTCCCAACAGCCCTTGGGCGATGGGGCTGCTGGTGAGGATTTTCATGATCTCGCCGTCGTAATTCTCTTCGCCGGGGCCGACCAGCTCGTATTTCTCGAGCGAGCCGTCCGAGAGGTCCTTGATCGTCACGGTCGAGCCGAAAGCCACGATCCCCTTGGGCATCAACGATTTGTCGGCGATGTAGCAGTTGGCGAGTTTGCTTTTGAGCTGGTTGATCTTCGCCTGGAGCAAGCCTTGCGCCTCGCGCTGACCGTGGTACTCGGCGTTTTCGCTCAAGTCGCCTTCGGCGCGGGCGGCGGCGATCTGCGCGGCGATCTGGGGCATCTCCTCCTCTTCGAGGCGGCGGATCTCCTCGCGGAGCTTTTCGTATCCCTCACGTGAAATCGGTTGCTTGTCCATGGTCGAACTCTCGCTCTGGCGGTCTGGATTATACCGGCGGCCAACCGGCGATGGCTACGCAACCCGCATCCAGCGCCCCTCGCGGGCGCTGTCGAGGACGGCATCGCACACTTTCTGCGTCTCCAGGGCCGTCCGGAACGTCGGCTCGGCCGGAGTGCCGGTCGAAAGCCCCGTCAGGAAATCGGCCACCTGGTGGACGAACGAGTGCTCGTAGCCGATCTGCAGTCCCGGCACCCACCATTTGTCCATGTAGGGATGCTCGCCGCCGTGATCGGTGACGTGGATCGACCGCCAGCCGCGGAGTTTTCCTTCGTCCCCATGGTCGAAGTATTCGAGGCGGTGCAGGTCGTGCAGGTCCCACTTGAGCGAGGCTTTCTCGCCGTTGACCTCGAACGTGTAGAGCGCCTTGTGGCCGCGGGCGTAGCGGGTCGATTCAAAGGTCGCCGAGCGAGCCGTTGCCGAACCGGGCCAGGAACGCGCAGGCGTCGTCGATGTCGACCTTCTCGACCTTGCCGGTGAGGTTGTGCTGCCTCTCCTTGATGAAGGTCTCGGTCATCGCCGTGACGCTGTCGATCTTGCCGTTGAGCCAGAGTGCCGTGTCGATGCAGTGGGCCAGCAAGTCGCCCGTGACGCCGCTGCCGGCCGCCTGCGGCGTCGAGCCGCCAGAGCCCGTGACCCCCCTGCGGCAAGTCGGCCGAGATCGTCCAGTCCTGCAGGAAGACGGCCCGATAATGGAAGATCTTCCCCAGGCGGCCTTCGTCGATGAGATTCTTGGCCAGCGTGACGGCCGGCACGCGGCGGTAGTTGTACCAGACCATATTGGGCACGCCGGCCTTCTCGACCGCCTCGACCATCTTGGCCCCTTCGGCCGCATTCATCGACAGGGGCTTTTCGCACAGCACCATCTTTCCGGCCTGGGCCGCGGCGACGGCGATGTCGTGGTGCAGGTTGTTGGGCACGCAGATGTCGACGGCGTCGATATCTTTCCGCGCGAGCAGCTTCCGCCAGTCGGTCTCGACCGACTCGTATCCCCATTTGTCGGCGAACTCCTTGGCGGGAGCCTCATTCCGCGCACAAACGGCCTTGAGCACGGGCCGGTAATCGAGGTCAAAAAAATTATTGACGCGCCGATACGCGTTCGAATGGGCCCGGCCCATGAAGCCGTAGCCGATCAGGCCGATGTTTAGTGGTTTGGTCATGAATGTCCTCGAATTGATAGATGCGAAGCACCAAATCCGAACCGTTCGTTCGGATTTGGTGCTTCCTTCGTTCCGCCTCGGCGGATCTTTGACATTCGGATTTCGTGCTTATTCGTTCCAGCCATGGGCATCGCGCACGGCCACCATGGCCTTCAAGAATGTCGTTCCACGTCTGCGGCTTCATCATCGTTTCGTTGGGGAACATGCAGCCGTCCCAGCAGATGTGGCGGAACTTCTTGGTCGACGTTGCCATAGCTGTCGCGCAGCCAGAAGCCGGCGTGGTGGGCGATGTTGAGCTTGCCGTTGGGATCGTTGGGCAGGCAGTGCCGGCCCGTTTTGTCGTGCGAGCCGGAGCCTTTGACGGTGGCGTCGTTCTGGGCCACGTGAAAATCGATCGTCCACGGACGCAGGGCGGCGGTCAGCGTGGCCAGCGCCTCGTCGAGCTTCGCCGGCTCGTTCCAATCCCAGTTCTGCGGCAGGATGCGGTCCTCCGGCGCGTTGTAGCCCAGCGTGTAGAGCAGCGTGTGCGCCATGTCGGCCTGGAAGCCGAGCGTTCCCGGACGGTCGGTGAGCTCCAGGAGCTGCACCATCCGTTTCCAACTGTGCATGCCGCCCCAGCAGATCTCCCCCTCGGCGGCGAGCCGCTCGCCAGAATCGGCGGCGATGTCGCACGCCTGGCGGAACGTTTGGGCGATCCGCTTCTGGTTGCCTTCCGGATCCTTGAGCCAGTCGCCCGGGCTCGAGGCCGAATCGATCCGCACGACGCCGTAGGGACGCGCGCCGAGCTCCCGCAGCCGCTGGGCGATCCGGCAGCCCTTGCGGACCTGTTCGAGAAACTGCTTCCGCTCCTGCTCGCTGCCCATCGCCGAGCCGCCGCCGGTCGGAGGCCAGACCGGCGCCACGACCGAGCCGATCACCAACTTGCGCGAGCGGACTTTGTCGGCCAGACGCTTCAAGTCGTCATCGGTCGAATCGATCTCGACATGCGGTGCGAACAGGAACAGATCGACGCCGTCGAACTTCGTGCCGTTCACCTCGGCCGCCGCCGTCAGGTCGAGCATCGTGTCGAGGCTGATGGGCGGCTCCGAATCGGGCCCTTTCCCCACCACGCCCGGCCAGGCGGCGTTATGCAGTTTCGGGAAATTGTTGCGTGAGGTCGTGTTCATGGATGGGTTCGCTCTGCGCAAGAAGGGAAACGACGTCAAAGCCGTCGGCCTGGGTTCTGCAATCCGACGTGATATTAAGCCGACCGCCTGCGGTCGGAGCCTGTCAGCGACGACAAGGCGTCGGCTTGGGTTTCAACGTTTCTTGTGATCGCCGACGTTGGGGGCGTTGGGTTGGGCGTCCGGGCCGAAGTAGCGCAGGCTGACGAGGGGCTCCGAGCCCGTGTTTTCGACGACCACGCCCTCTTTGGCCGCCTTGGCACTGACGAAGACTTCGTCCTCGGTCATCTGCCCGAAGCGGATCATGGCCGGCGTTTGCAGGCGCAGCTTGCCGATGCGCCCTCTCCCTGGACGGTGATCCAGCCGTAAGCCCCGCCGTCGCGGATCGTGCACTTGGCGCCCGGGTTGACCGTCAGCTCCTTGGCCGTGAAGAGCTGCTTGCCGGCGAACTTGCCGTAGACGATCCAGCGGTCGACGTAACCCTCTTTCGTCGTGTCGGCGACGGGAATCGGCTCGAGGTAGTGCGAATCCTTGAAGCTCGGATTGACGTTCCCCTCCCAGTCGAGTGCGTCGACCAGGTATTGCACGATCGGCGTGCTTCTCCTGGGGAAAGTCCTTGGTCAGCAGCGAGCGGGGGACGGCCCGGCCTTCCACCATCGACTGGTACATGCCGAACACGTCGCTGCCCCATTGCGGCTCGTACGTGACCAGGCTGCCCGGAGCGTGCAGCACGCAGGGGGGAACCAGCCAGCCGGTCCCCGGCTTCAGCCGGTACGCCTTCGACAAGTCGAGGATGCCGTTGTCCCCGTCGTTCCACCGCTCGAGGCAGCGGACGACGTCCTGCTTGGTCGTCCCCGGCTCCAGGCCCAAAAAGGTGTAGGGAAAGTTGTTGCCGATCGCGTTGAGCTGCGGCGGAAAGTAATACGACTCGGGCTTGCCCTCCTGGCTGCACGAGCTTCGCCTGCGCGTCGCTTTGGTGCATGTGATGGGGAATCGGCCCCATGTTGTCGAAGAATTTCGAATAGACGGGCCAGCGGTGGTACGCGTTCCAGATCGGCTCGCCGACGAGTTCGGCCCCCAGCTCGGCGACGGCGTCGCGCAGCGTGAACCGGTCCTTGCCGAACACGACGTAGCTCAGACCTTCGTCCGGCGGGGCCCCCTCGTTGGTGGCCGGCGTCGTCGAGCCGAACCAGCGCTCGTCGATGCCGCCGCGGTGCGTGCCCAGCGCGTAATAGTCGGCCGGATGCAGCTTGATCCGCCGGCCCGGCTGCAAGAACGAGCGGGGCACCCAGTTGGGCGCCAGCCGCAGAATTCCGGCCCCTTCGGTCAGGGCTGCGGTTGCCAGTTGTTTCACGTTCGCCATGGATTCCTCGCGTCTTCTCGTGTCGCCCGTCGAAAGTTCCCATTCTGACCGCTTGCGCCGCGATTTCAAACCATCGCGCCGTGAACGTGAAGAAACCGGCCGCGTTCAAGCGAGCCGTTGAGGCCGAACCTGTCGCCGGCACGGTTTGTCGAGAGAGATCGGCCCGTACAATCAAGCCCGGCGGCCTCCTGAAGAGTCCGCGCTCGACACCCGCCGTGGTTTTCGTTCAAACGCGAGGTCTTTTGCGAGATGGTGAAGGTCGCGATTGTCGGGGCCACGGGCTATACGGCCCTGGAACTGATCAAGATCCTGCTGAATCATCCGCAGGCCGAAATCGCGGCTCTTTGCACCCGCCAGGAAGGCTCGCCGGCGATCGAGACGATCCACCCGTCGCTTTCCGGCCGGCTCGATCTTGGCTGCGAGAACCTGACGCGCCGCCGCAGATTGCCGAACGGGCCCGGTTCGTCTTCACGGCCCTGCCGCACGTCGCCTCGATGGCGATCGTCCCCGAACTTGCTCAAGGCCGGCTGCCGCGTCGTCGATCTGAGTGCCGACTACCGCTTTAACGACCCGGCCGTCTATGAAAAATGGTACGGCCACCCGCACACCGATCCCGGCGCGGCTCGGCAAAACCGTCTACGGCCTGCCGGAGCTGTTCGGCGACCGAATTCCGCCGGCCGATCTGATCGCCAACCCCGGCTGCTACACGAGCACGTCGATCCTCGGCCTGGCCCCGTTTTTGTGTCAGGGGCTGATCGATCCGAAGGACATCATTATCGACGCCAAGAGCGGCGTCACCGGCGCCGGGCGGACGCCGAAGCTGCAACCTCCTCTACGCCGAGTGCAACGAAAGCATTGCGGCCTATTCGGTCGGCAATCACCGCCACGAACCGGAAATCGACCAGGTCCTTTCCGACGCCAGCGGCACGCCGGTCGAAGTCGACCTTTACGCCCGCACATGGTCCCCATGGACCGCGGCATTCTGTGCACGATGTACGCCCGGCCGAAGCGGAATCTCACCGAAGCCGACGCCTTGCAAACCATGCGGACGTTCTACGAAGGCAAGCCGTTCGTCCGCGTCGTCAATCAGCTTCCCGCGACGAAGGACGTCGCCCACACGAATTATTGCCACATGACGGCCCGGCTGGCCCGCGGCCGCCTGGTGGTCCTTTCGGTGATCGACAACCTGATCAAAGGTGCCGCGGGCGTGGCCGTTCAAAACTTCAACCTGATGAACGGCTTTCCCGAAACGACCGGCCTGCCACGATGAGCGAGAAAATGGCTGATACCACTGCCTGCGCGCTGCCGGCCGGATTCCGGGCCGCCGGTGTCCATTGCGGCATCAAAAACGACTCCTCGAAGCTCGATCTGGCGCTGTTCGTGGCCGATGGACCGGCGACGGCGGTCGGCGTCTTCACCACAAATCTCGTCTGCGGCGCGCCGGTGAAATCTCGCCGCGCGCGGCTGCCGCGGCACACGGCCCGCGCGCGTGATCATCAATTCGGGCAACGCCAACGCCTGCACGGGCAGCACGCGGCGATGAGGACGCCCGCTGGATGACGGCGCAAGTCGCCCGGCCGCTCGGATGCGCCGCGGAAGACGTCCTGGTCTGCTCGACGGGCGTCATCGGCCGCTTTCTTGCCGCGGGAAAAACTGGCCGACGGAATTCCCACCGCGTTCGGCCGGCTGGCCGCCTCGCCGCAGGCGTTTCGCGACGCGGCGACCGCCATGATGACGACCGACACCTTTCCCAAGCTGGTCACACGCTTCGCGCACGATCGCCGGAGCCAAAGTCACGGTCAGCGGAGTCGCAAAAGGGGCCGCCATGATCGCCCCCAACATGGCGACGATGCTGGCCGTCATCATGACCGACGCCCCTCTCGGACCCGCAGCAAGCCGGCGCCGCTGTTGCGGCACGCCGTCGAGCGGAGCTTCAACTGCATCAGCGTCGACGGGCACATGAGCACCAGCGATACGGTCCTCTTGCTCTCGGCCAACACCCGCAGGACATCGGCCCGCTTGGGCCCGCGCGATCAGCTCCCGACTCCAGGAGATGATCGACGAAGCGGCCGCCGAGCTGGCGCAGGCCATCATTCGCGATGCCGAAGGGGCCGGCCATTTCATCACGCTCGACGTCCGCGGGCTCCGCTCGCGCGAAGAGGCGTTTCGGATTGCCAAGGCGATCGCCGATTCGCCGCTCGTCAAAACGGCCATCGCCGGCGGCGATCCGAATTGGGGACGGATCATCTCGGCAGCGGGCTACGCGGGCGTCGCCCTCTGCGAGGAAGACATGACCCTGCGGCTCAACGGCACTCTGCTGTACAAGTCCGGGCACCCGGTCGAGTTCGACGCGAAAGCGGCTCTCACAATCGATCCGAGCACAATCGCGACGTGCACATCGAGCTCGATTTGCCGCTCGGCCAGGAATCGGTCCGCCTCTGGACCAGCGACCTGACGGCCGAATACGTGCGTCTGAACGCCGATTACACGACGTGATGGCGGATTCGTCGGGCAAGTCGCCAGCTTGCTCTTGGACCCGTCAAAGAATCTCAACGGCAAGCTGGCAGCTTGCCCTACGTAAGTCTCGCCTTCCCTGTCATAATTCCTCCGGGAATCACAGCGCAGGGATTGCTCGGATGACGACTTCAAAAAAAGGGCAGGGGAAGGGCCGGCAGAAAGCGGCCGGGAAGAAGGCCAAGGTGCGCGGTGGCCGCGCCGGCCGCGGACGTCGCGGCCGCGATCGAGGCCGAAACGCAGGACCTCGGCCGCCGGCTGTGGGCCCAGCTTGCCGGCACCGCGGCGTCGATTTTCGACCGGCGGTGGTGGGACGACCGCATTCTTGCCTGGGCCATGACCGACGAATCGGTCAAGGTGCAGATGTTCCGCTTCGTCGACGTCCTGCCCATGCTCCACAGCCACCAGTCGGTCACCCGCCATCTGCAGGAGTATTTCGACGAGGTCCGCACCCATTTGCCGTGGGCCGTTCGGCTCGGCCTGGAGATTTCGCAGCCGAATACCGTGCTCGGCAAGGCCCTGGCGCTCAACGCCCGCAGCGAACGCCCTGCGGATGTCGCAGCGGTTCATCGCCGGAGCCAAGGTCGAAGAGGTCTTGCAGGCGGTCACGCGGCTCCGCAAACAGGGTTTCGCCTTCACGCTCGACCTGCTGGGCGAGGCGACCACCAGCGAGCGCGACGCCGACGCCTATCAGCAGGCCTATCTCAACTTGATCGACGGCCTGGCCCGCGAGGTCAACTCCTGGCCGGAAGTCGCCGCGGCTGGATCGCGACCACGAAAGGCCGATTCCCCGCGTCAACCTCTCGCTCAAACTTTCCGCCCTTTACAGCCAGTTCCGGCCGATCGATCCGGCCGGCACGGCGGCCGCGGTCAAGCGGCGGCTGCGGCCCCTCTTGCGGTCGGCCCGCAAGCACGACGCCTACATCCACGTCGACATGGAGCAATATGCCTACAAGGACCTCACGCTCGAGATCTTCAAAGAGATCCTGATGGAGGACGAGTTCCGCGACTTCTCGGACGTCGGCATCGTCCTCCAGGCTTACCTTCCCGAGTCCCAGCGCGACGCGGCCGATCTGCTCGAATGGGCACGCCGCCGGGGCACGCCGATCTGGGTGCGGCTGGTGAAGGGGGCCTATTGGGACTACGAAACCGTCGTGTGCCAGGCCCACGGATGGCCGATTCCCGTCTACCAGCAGAAATGGGAGTCCGACGCGAACTTCGAGCGGCTGACGCGGTTTCTGATGGAAAACTACCGCTGGCTGCGGCCCGCGCTGGGCAGCCACAACCTGCGGAGCCTGTCGCACGGCATCGCCTGCGCCGAGCAGCTTGGCGTGCCGGAGCACGCTTACGAGCTGCAGATGCTCTACGGCATGGGGGCCGAGCAGGCGCAGCTCCTGGCCGATCGGGGCCATCGCGTGCGGATCTACACGCCGTTCGGCGAACTGATTCCCGGCATGGCGTACCTCGTTCGGCGGCTGCTGGAAAACACGTCGAACGATTCCTTTCTGCGGCAGAGCTTCACGGAGCACGTTTCGATTGAGGAGCTGTTGATGAAACCCGCCGATGCCGCCGCCCACGCACCGCCTGTGCGTGCCGGAACCCGTTCGCTCGTTCACGAACGAGCCGCCGACCGACTTCAGTCGGGCCGAGGCGCGTCAGGCCATGGAACGGGCCGTCAACGAGGTCGCCGCCCAGTTCGGCAAGGAATATCCGCTCGTCATCAACGGGCGGGCCGTCGAGAGCAAGAACTCGATCGTGTCGCGGAACCCGTCGCACAAGTCGCAGGTGGTCGGCCTGCGTTTCGTCGGCCGGCCCGGAAGAGGCGGCGCTGGCCATCGAGGCGGCCCGCCGTGCGTTCAAACAATGGTCCCGCACCGAACCCGGCTACCGCGCCGAATACCTCGAGCTGGCGGCCGCCGAGATGCGCAATCACCGCTTCGAGCTGGCCGCCTGGGAGGTCCATGAGTGCGGCAAGCCGTGGGCCGAGGCGGATGCCGACGTGGCCGAGGCGATCGATTTCTGCATGTATTACGCGGACCAGATCCGCGTCCTGGCCGTCGGGCCGCCGCGTCGACCGGCCCGGCGAAGAGAATGTCTACTCGTACCGCCCGCGCGGCGTGGCCGCGGTCATCGCCCCCTGGAACTTCCCGCTGGCGATCCTCACCGGCATGACGGCCGCCGCCCTGGCCACCGGCAATACGGTGTCATGAAGCCGGCCGAGCAATCCTCGGTCGTCGCCTACCGCCTGATGGAGATCCTGCAGAACGTCGGCATTCCCGACGGCGTCGTCAATTATCTGCCGGGCGTGGGTGAAGAGGTCGGGCCGGAGCTGATCGCCAGCCCCGACGTCCACCTCGTCGCCTTCACCGGATCGCGCTCGGTGGGACTGGCCATCAACCAGGCCGCCTCGCAAGCCGAGAATCAGCAGAACTTCGTGAAACGGGTGATCGCCGAGATGGGGGGCAAGAACGCCATCATCATCGACGACGATGCCGACCTCGACGAAGCCGTCCTCGGCGACCGCGTACAGCGCCTTCGGTTACGCGGGACAAAAGTGCTCGGCCTGCTCCCGCGTCATCGTCCTGGAGTCGGTCTACGACGCGTTCGTCGACAAGCTCGTGCAGGCGACGCGGGACCTGAAAGTGGGACCGGCCGAACGGCCGGAGACCACGGTCGGCCCGGTCATCGACGAGGAGGCGTTCCAGCGCATTCAGGAATCCATCCGGCTCGCGAAAGAGATTGTTCCCGTCGCTGGTGGCCGGCGACGTCAAGGAGCTGGCCAGCGAAGGGTTCTACATCGCACCGCACATCTTCGGCGACGTCGATCCGACGTCGAAGCTGGCCCGCGAGGAGATCTTCGGCCCGGTCCTGGCGGTCATCAAGGTCAAGAACCTGGATGAGGCCTTCGACGTCGCCAACGACTCGGTCTACGCGCTCACCGGCGGCATCTTCAGCCGCAGTCCTGCCAACCTCCGCCGTGCCCGTCAACGAAATGCAGGTCGGCAACCTGTACCTCAACCGCGGCATCACGGGAGCCCTCGTCGAACGCCAGCCGTTCGGCGGCTACAAACTCTCGGGCATCGGCACGAAAGCGGGCGGCCCCGATTACCTGCTGCAGTTCGTGATTCCCGATCAACGTGACCGAGAACACCTTCCGCCGCGGCTTCGCCCCTCCCCCCACAACGGCGAAATGAGACCGCCTCGGCGTGCCCGCGGTTCAGGTTCAGGGAGAGTTTTTTGGGGTATTTTGGGGCGCAAAAAAAGGGGAGCCAAGACCCCAAAAAACTCCGGAAGCACGCCCGCTGCGCCGTTTGGCAGCAATCCAGACCGAGCCCGCGCCAACCCCGGTTCGCCCCACCGGCCACAGCACACGCCGCTCGCCGCGATTTCTGTACTACAGCTAGTAGATTGATCTTGAACGAGTCGCTGGGCCGTTGCATAATGGAGGATAGCACTCACGGCAGCGTTCTTCTCGCACCGACACCGAAACAAGGACGACCGGCGTGAGACTGGCATCGCCGAACGTATGAACGTATATTGATTTGTCGGCTCGAACGGGAACCACGACGACAACGGCAACGACGAACACCTTGCTCCGGCGTCGTGTCCGTCTGGAACCACGACCGTGCCGTCGTGCTTAAAAGCGATTACAGGTGCGGCAATGCGCGGAAGCACGCTGTCCGTCGCGATCTTTGCTGCGATCGTTGGATTCGCCGCCCCCCTTATCGGCGCGACGACTCCGGGGGTCGCCTCGGCAGGGGACGGAAGCGGCCCTCGTCACCGAGCAGGACCGCGAGTACTGGGCCTTTCAAAAGGTGCGGCGACCTCACGTTCCCGTTCCTCGCAATTGCGCGGCGGCTCAAACGCCCGATCGACGTTTTTTTGCTCGCGCAGGCTGAAAGAGAAAAGGCTCGACCTTTTCCCCGCCGGCCGACAAGCCGACTCTCTTGCGGCGGGCGTTTCTCGATCTCAGCGGTCTTCCGCCCAGCCCGCAAGAGGTGGCCGAGTTCGTGGCCGACCGCTCGCCCGACGCGTTTGCCCGGCGGGTCGATCGCCTGCTGGCGTCGCCGCGCTTCGGCGAGCGCTGGGGCCGCCATTGGCTTGACGTCGTCGGTTATGCCGACACCGTCGGCTTCGACACCGATGCCAACAACCTCATCTTGAGCGACGGCAAATGGAAGTATCGCGATTACGTCATCGCGGCCTTCAACGCCGACAAGCCCTACGACCGGTTTCTCACCGAGCAACTGGCCGGCGACGAGCTGGTCGACTGGCGGCACGCGCCGCATTTCACGCCGGAAATCCGCGACGACCTGATCGCCACCGGTTACCTCCGCACGGCCCGCGATCAAACGCACGAGCCGGAGAGCAATATCCCGCTCAACTATTACGGCGTGCTGCACGACACGGTCGAGATGCTGGGAAGCAGCCTGTTCGGCCTCACCGTCGAATCTGCGCCCGCTGCCATTCGCACAAGTTCGACCCGATCCCGCAGCGCGATTATTACCGCCTGATGGCCCTGTTCACGCCCGCCTACAACCCGCAGAATTGGAAGCCGGTCTTTCCCTGGAAGCCCGAGATCAAGGACCGGGCGATTCCCGACGTCTCCCCCGCCGAGAAGGCGGAGATCGACCGGCTCAATCCGGCCGTCGACCGCGACGTGGCGGCCATGCAAAGCCGCATGTCGCAGCCCCGGTGCACGCCCGAGCTCAAGGCAACGCTCAAACAGGCGGATTGCCGAGCGCACGGCCGAGCGGCGGCATTTCGGCCAGATTCAGGCCCTCTACGACGTCGGCCCGGCCCCGGCGACGCACCTGCTCAACCGCGGACAATTCGAAACGCCCGGCCCGGAAGTCGCAACCGGGTTTCCTGAGCGTTCTGTGCGACTCGGCGCGTGCCGCCGTCGTCGCCCCGCCAGGTTCAAACGGCCCCGACAGCGGACGGCGGGCCTGCGCCTTGGCTCGCTGGGTGACTGCAAAAGGATTCCCGCGCGGCCGGCCTCGTTGCGCGCGTGATGGTCAACCGCGATCTGGCAACATCTCTTCGGCCAGGGCCTGGTCCGCACGCCGGAGAATTTCGGCGCCCAGGGAGAACCCCCAACGCACCCCGAACTCCTCGAATGGCTCTCGGCCGACTTCATGACCAACGCCCAGTGGCAGCATCAAGCCGCTCATTCGAGAACTGATGCTTTCGGCCGCCTATCAACAATCGTCGCGAACCGTCGGGCAAGCTGCCCGCTTGCCATCATTGACCGAGCAAGCTGCCCGCTTGCCAGCATTGATCGGGCAAGCCGGCAGCCTGCCATTGACCTCCGCCAAGCTCGACCCGGAAAACAAACTTCTCTGGCGCATGCCGACGAAGCGGCTGGAGGCCGAAGTGATCCGCGACTGCATCCTGGCGGTCAGCGGCCGGCTCGACTCGGTCATGGGCGGCCCGCCGATCCTGCTCGTGGCCCGGCCGGACGGGCTGGTCGTCGTCGACGAATCGAAGCTCAAGCGGCGGGCCGACGCCAACAAGCGGAGCGTCTATCTTGCTGTCGCGCCGGGCGTACAACCTTTCGCTGCTCACCGTTTTCGACCGCCCTCTGTTTGCCGTCAATTGTCCCAAGCGCGACGCCTCGGTGATCCCATTGCAATCGCTGACGATGCTCAACGACCAATTCGTCGCGGACGAGGCGGCCCACTTCGCCGCCCGCGTCGCCTTACGAATCACCGCCGACGAGCGAAAGCGCGGTCCGACGCGCCTTCTCGATTGCTCTCGGCCGCCCGCCCAACGACACAGGAGATCGACCGCTGCACGGCCTACACTCGACCGCCAGCGCGACGGCCTTCAAAACGGCAGGCGATTCCGACGGCGACGCCAACCGCCAGGCCCTCGCCGAGCTGTGCCACACGCTCTTCAACACGAGCGAGTTCCTGTACGCGGAGTAAAGACGAATCCAATACTCCCGCCACAAAGGACACAAAGGACACAAAGGACACGAAGGAAAGACGAAAAGAGAACCTTGAACAGGTTAGGACACGAAGGACACAGAGAGGAGAGCCCAGGCTTCGATCCTTGTCTTTCTTTGTGATCCTTCGTCGCACCTTGGTGGTTAAAGATGATTTTGGATTGGTCGTAAAGAACCACAGCAAGTTCGAAGGTTAAGAGATTAGCGATGTTTCGATCCGCTCACTTTTTCGCGGCGGGGCTTCCTCGAGCGGTCGGCGTTGGGTTTCGGTTCGCTGGCGCTTGGCGCACTTGCTGGGGCGGGAAGCGACGGCCGTCCGATCAGAGACGCCGATGAGGCGGGGCCTGGGGGGAGCGATTTGTCGCCGCGGATCGGCCATTTTCCGGCGCGGGCCAAGTCGATTATCCTGCTCATGCAAAACGGCGGCCCGAGCCAGGTCGACCTGTTCGATCCCAAGCCCGAGCTCCAAAAACGCAGCGGCCAACGGCATCCGCAGAAAGGTCGAAAGCTTTCAGCCGGGGAGCCAGGCCAACCTGCTGATGGGCTCGGCCTTCCGCTTCCGCCAGCACGGCGAGTGCGGGATGGAGCTGAGCGAGCTTCTTGCCGCACATCGGCTCGGTGGCCGACGACATCTGCCTCGTGCGGTCGATGGTGGGCGACAACAACAACCATCCGCAGGGGCTGCAGCTGCATCAACACGGGGAAGATCTTCCCCGGCCGGCCGACGCTTCGGCGCCTGGGTGAGCTACGCCCTGGGCACGCTCAACCAGAACCTGCCGTGCGTACGTGGTGCTCCGCGATCCCGACGGCTACAACAACGGCGGCACGACGCTGTGGGAAAACGGCTGGCTGCCGGCCCTCTTCGGCGGAACGGAGATTCAATCCCGCGGGGCGGCCGTCCTCAACCTGCATCCCTCGAAACGGATGCCGAGCCAGGTCGAGCGGAACAACCTCTCGCTCTTGGCCGAACTCAACGAGGATCGCCGCAAGCTCTATCCGGCCGACACGGAGCTCGAGGCCCGCATCAAGAGCTACGAGCTGGCCGCCCGCATGCAGCTTCACGCCGAGCGGCTGCTGGATCTTTCGCACGAGACGCCGGCCACGCGGCGGCTCTACGGCCTCGACAATCCGACGACGGCCAACTTCGGCACGCGCTGCCTGATGGCCCGCCGGCTGGTCGAAGCGGGCGTGCGCGTATATCCAGGTGACCGCCCCGATCGCCGCCGGCACGATGCCCTGGGACCATCACAACGACATTACGCCGGGACTCAAGAAAGTCTGCCCGGAGGTCGACCAGCCGTCGGCCGCCCTCATCAAGGACCTCAAACAGCGGGGCCTGTTGGACAGCACGATCGTCTGGTGGACGGGCGAATTCGGCCGCTTGCCGATCACCCAAGTCGGCACGGGCCGCGACCACAACCGCTACGCCTTCAGCACATTTCTCGCCGGCGGCGGCTTCCGCCCCGGCCACATCCACGGCGCGACCGACGAGTTCGGCTACAAATCGGTCGAAAAGATCGTGAACTGCCCGAGCCTCTTGGCCACGCTCATGCACCAACTCGGCATCGACCACACGCGGCTCACGTACCCCCACCAGGGCCGCGACGAAACGCTCACCGATCCCGCGGTCACGGGCGCCCAAGTGGTCGGCGAACTGCTGACGCACCCGCCGGTCGTCGCGTAGTCCCGCTTGCAAGACAGGCGGCATCTCGTGTGGCACGCCCAAGCTTTGGCCGTTGCGAATCGTCGGGTGCAATGCCCACGCAAAGCCGACTTCGGCGAGCTCAGTCGAGACGTGGGCATGGCACCCGACGCCGTGAAGGATTTTCGCTCGGCAAAACACGTGCTTTTCGAAACGTAGGGTGGGACAAGCTCGCAAAGCGAGCGACGGCCCACCATTGCCACGCGCTTGGCAACCTTCAAAAGGTGGGCCGGACTTCGGCGAGCTCAGTCGAGCCGCGGCCGCAGAGCCGGCCTTGTCCCACCCTACGGCCGCCTCGGCGGCCACCAAAGAAAATCGGTCACGGCATTGCCCGGCCGGGGCGGCAGAGCTCTGAGAGGGGAGGGGAGAATCTCTCGCAGAGGCGCAGAGCACGCAGAGAAAGCCAAGACGGGGGAAGGTGAAAAACCACTTCGCTCGATGAAGTCTTCGCAAGCTGACAAGATTTCAAACGTTTGCAGAGCAACGAAAGGTAAAAGTCGAAGGTGGAACCTTGTCCCCTTGTCTTTCTCTGCGTGCTCTGCGCCTCTGCGAGAGATTCTCTTCGTTTTCGCCGGCGGTTTGACGAAACGGGGCTCGCCATGCAGAGAAAAGCCCGGGCCGCATGAGCCCTCTTATCCGTTCGCGCTTCCAACTCCGAGAAGTGCCTTTTCCAAGGAGTGATCCAAAATCGAAAACGACAAAGACGCCGGGTGCCATGCCCACGACTCGACTGAGCTCGCCGAAGTCGGCTTTGCGTGGGCATGTCTTCAGCCTTGAGGCGTGCGAAAGAGAGGTTTGGTCCTGGGCGGCAGCCCGTTGCCGGGGCATCTTGTTCGCGAGCACTTGAGCAAGGCCAACCTGTCGCGGTTCCCAGATGTCGTCGATCTCGGCTCAGATCGGATGCATCCCATGATCCTGGCAGAACGGTTTTCGGCCACGACATTCTGCGGCAGATCGGAGGACATGCCCACGCAGAGCCGACTTCGGCGAGCTCAGTCGAGACGTGGGCATGGCACCCAACGCCGTGAAGGATTTTCGCTCGGCAAAACACGTGCTTTTCGAAACGTAGGGTGGGACAAGCTCGCAAAGCGAGCGACGGCCCACCATTGCCACGCGCTTGGCAACCTTCAAAACGTGGGCCGGACTTCGGCGAGCTCAGTCGAGCCGCGGCCGCAGAGCCGGCCTTGTCCCACCCTACGGCCGCCACCAAAGAAAATCGTTCACGGCGTTGCCCGGCCGGGGCGGCAAATCTCTGAGGGGGGAGGGGAGAATCTCTCGCAGAGCGCAGAGCACGCAGAGAAAGCCAAGACGGGGGAAGGTGAAAAACCACTTCGCTCGATGAAGTCTTCGCAAGCTGACAAGATTTCAAACGTTTGCAGAGCAACGAAAGGTAAAAGTCGAAGGTCGAACCTTGTCCCCTTGTCTTTCTCTGCGTGCTCTGCGCCTCTGCGAGAGATTCTCTTGGTTTTCGCAGGCGGTTTGACGAAACGGGGCTCGCCATGCAGAGAAAAGCCCGGGCCGCATGAGCCCTCGTATCCGTTCGCGCTTCCAACTCCGAGAAGTGCCTTTTCCAAGGAGTGATCCAAAATCGAAAACGACAAAGACGCCGGGTGCCATGCCCACGACTCGACTGAGCTCGCCGAAGTCGGCTTTGCGTGGGCATGTCTTCAGCCTTGAGGCGTGCGAAAGAGAGGTTTGGTCCTGGGGCGGCAGCCCGTTGCCGGGGCATCTTGTTCGCGAGCACTTGAGCAAGGCCAACCTGTCGCGGTTCCCAGATGTCGTCGATCTCGGCTCCGATCGGATGCATCCCACGATCTTGGCAGGACGGTTTTCGGCCACGACATTCTGCCGCAGATCTGAGGACATGCCCACGCAGAGCCGTGGGCATGGCACCCGACGCCTTTTCCAAGGAGTGATCCAAAATCGAAAACGACAAAGACGCGTTCCCTGGAAGAAAAAGCTTGAAAATCCGACCGGACGCGGTAGGATGAAAACAGAGGGAACGAATCCTCGAACAAGCCTTCGTTCCAGTGTGCGTTTTGTGCCGTGCTTTTCCTTTTTTTGGGGGGCATGAATGCAAGAACCACCGGGTCGCGTTGGATGAGGGAGCCTGCCTCTGAGTTGCTCTCAGGAGGCCCGTGGGCTGCCCATCCGAGCAATTGAACTTCGGCTCCGTCCTGCGATTTCCGTTGCTCGTCATGCCGTTCCACGATCCCGTGGCGACGGCATCCGAGAAGGACCCGTGAAGGGCCATGCTCGACCCGAGCCCGAAGTGAAGCATCGCGGTGTGGTATGCCCGGCTCTCTCGAAGATTGTCAGGCTCTCGCCCTCTCCATGCGGCGGGAGCCTTTTTTTGTTACCCGGCGCCCAATTGCTTTAAGCTCCAATCGGGTGTTTTAAGCCCCAATCGGGGCGGGATTCTCAAGCCCGGGGCGCAGCGGAGCGTAGCCCTGGGTTGTCGAAGGCGCGAATCGACAAAAGCCCTGACAGGGCGCGACAATGCCAACGCGTCGGTTGCGGCCGGGTTGTCGAATTCCGGACGCCCATTGTCACGCCCCGTTGGGGCTTCGGACAAATCGACGGTGTGGGCCATTGGCGGCCCCGGATCCCGGGCCTGCGCTGCGCTACGACCCGGGCTATAGGATTGCGCCCCGTTGGGGCTGGGGAGATGGCGGTCGGACGCGGGCACGGATCGATTCCCAGACCGACGCGCCTTGGCAACCGGGGCTCTCTCAGGGTGCGACGTGGCCGACACGCGACGTTCTCGGCCCTGTAGGGGCCAAAAGAACGCGGCCGCGATTGTGCCAGGATCGCCGTTCTTGCCCGCGGTTCGCGCGGCGAGGGCTTCGGTGAGGCGACGAAAGTCGCGTATTTCCCGATGGTTTCCGCCACGGGAGCGCTGCGTCTGGAGGGAACGCGGCGCGAATGCTGGAACAGGAATTCCTTGCAGTTGAGGATCGCCCAGCCGATGTCCTCGAGCGCCTGGCGGCGGTCGGAGGAGCGGGCGATGTGGGCCTTCGAGGCGGCAATCTCCTCGGCGGCCGGCGGACGGGAAAGGGCCGTCAGGTAGAGCGATTGGATGATGGCGTCGTCGGTCTTCTTGGCCTTGAGCATCTGCGGGATGCGGCCCGGAGTCGTCGCGGAGCTTGTTGTGGACGACCGGGCCATTGATCATCTGCAGCGCCTGCGACAGGTTCGATTCGGTCGAACGCTCGCACTGGCAGGCCATCTCGCGCTGCGGCTGGCCGAAGATCTTGAGGAAGTAATTGTCGGTCGGCGGATCGGGCAGGTCGACGGCCCGCGTGCCGCGGGGCAGGCCGGCATAAGGCTCCGGCACGCCGGTCACCGCGCAGATCGCGTCGAGAAGCTGCTCGGCCGTCAACATGCGGGTGTTGGCGTGCGAGAAGTAGATCTCGTCGTCCTTGTTGAAGTCGTTCTTCCGCGAGCTGAGCTGGTAGACGCGGCTCTGCATGATGGTGCGGATCACCCACTTCGCGCTGTCGCCGTGCTGCACGAACTGGCGGGCCAGCTCGTCCAAAAGCGGCGCGTTGGAAGGGGGATTGGAATCGCGGAAGTCGTCGACCGGATCGACGATGCCGCGGCCCATGCAGGTGGCCCCAGATGCGGTTGACGCACGTCTTGGCGAAGAACGGGTTGGTCGGGTCGGTGAGCCATTTGGCGAAGACCTCGCGGCGGTCGACGTCGTCGGGGACGTTGACGTCCCCTTTGAGCAAGAGATGGACTTTCATCGTCTGGCCGGTGCGCGGCTGCTGGATTTCGCCGGCGTTCTCGGCGAAGACGACTTCTTCGTCCTTGGCGTTGCCCCCGGCTTTGCGGCCGACGCGGGCGAAGGCCGCCGCGATGCCGTAGTAGTTGTCCTGCGACCAGCGCTCGAACGGATGGTTGTGGCACTTCGCGCACTGGATGCGGATGCCCAGGAAGAGCTGGGCCGTCGTCTCGGTGGCGTCCTGCGGGTCGCGGCTGGCCCGCCAGTAGTTGGCGGCCGGGTTCTCGAAAACGCTGCCGCGGGCGGTCAACAGCTCGCGGGCGAACTGGTCGAGCGGCTTGTCGGCCAGAACGCTCTCGTAGACCCAGCGATGGAACTTGCGCACGCCGGCCGGCTCGAGCTTCTTGCTGTTGGCGCGGAGGATGTCGCACCACTTGAGCGTCCAGAACTCGGCCGAGTCGGGGCTGTCGACCAGTTCGTCGACCAGCCTGGCCCGCTTGTCGGGCTTTTGGCTTTCGAAGAAGGCGAGCGATTCCTCGGGATGGGGCAGGCGGCCGGTGGCGTCGAGGTAGGCGCGGCGGATGAATTCTTCGTCGCTGCAGAGGTCGGACGGGAGAATCTGCAAGCTGTTTGAGCTTCTCGAAGACCAGCGTGTCGACGAAGTTGTTGACCGGCGGGTTGGTCCAGGCGAAGCCCTTGACGTCTTCCAGGAAAGTCATGTAGCCGGTCGACATCTTGTCGAGGAAGCGGGCCAGGATGGCCGTTTCGCCGCGGCCCGTTTTTTCGACGAGCCCGGTGGAGAGACCGTCGCGACCGATTCGTTCGACGAGCTGAAGACGGTCAGCGGAGTCAGGTCGCGGACGGCTGCCGTCGCTGAAGTAGCCATTCGACGCGCAGTTGCTGCCGCGTCCCCAGGGCGTGCAAGACTCGCTGCGACGGCAAGACTTCGATCTTGACGAGATCGGGAGCGTCGGCCGCGTCGAGGCGGCAGGCCCTCGGAAATCCAATCGAACAGCACGCGGTACGAGGCGTCCCCTTTGTGCAGCCGCCGACCGCCGCCGTGGGCCACTTCCATCAGGGGCTTTTTGAGGATCAGGCTTTGGGCCGGATCCATGATGTTCGTGCGGCGGTTGAAATACTCGGTGCGGAGCGTCACGACGTCGAGCGGCGGATCAAAGCCGCGCAGCGACAGCCGAAAGCCCGCTTTTGCCCGACGGGGAACCGTGGCAAGCGCCCATGTTACAGCCGGCCTTCGTCAAGGCGGGCAGGGTTTCGTTCTTGAAGCTGACGTAGGCAAGCGTCTCCATGCCCCTCACGACGACGGTGGCGGTGGCCTGGCGGTCGCCGATCGTGGCGGTGATCTTCGCGGTTCCATCAGCAACCGGAAGAACGACGGAGCCCACGACGCGGGCGACGTTCGGATTCGAGGACGTGTACTTCACGTCCGCAGGTCAGATCGAGGAGGCGGTTGGTCGCGTACTTTCCCGTCGTCACGAGCTGCAGGCTGGCGCGGTGGTCCCGCAGCTCGAACTTCGACGGCTCGAGGGACAGGGCCGCGGGGACTGGCAGGCGCAACCTTGGCCTTCTTCGAATCGGCAGCCGATTTTTTTGACGCGGCTTTGGCCGGCTTGCTTTCCGCGGCCCCGGCCGAAATGGGAGCCACTACGATGCCGGCGAGAGTTCCCCACAAAAGAACCGCGCCCCGCAGACCTCCAGCGGGCCGGATTAACGCGGACCGGACAGAAACGGGCCGGACGAACGCGGGCCGGGTTAACGCGGACCGGACGAACGCGGGCCGGACAAATAATTGACGGTTGAACAGGAGCCGCCGAGCCGAACGAGCCGTTTGGAGGATGTCATATCCCATTGCTGTTTCTCCGTCAGGAGTTTGCGCTTGCCGTGAGGGAATTCCTATTCCCACGTCGTCTCCCTTTTTCCGTCCGTCGGGGAAGGGCTATTCGACCGCGATCCCGAGAAGCGGGACCTTTGACGAAAACCCTTCCTTGCCGACTTTTGCTTGACCCTGGACTTTTGCATTCTTGATCGCCCCTGGAGCGGCTTCCGGCGTCGCCGACAAGACGAGTTCCTGTTCCGTGGCGCCGGGAGCGACTTTGGCCGGCGCCGCGGTCACTCCCTTGGGGAGTTGCGAGCAGGCGATCGCAATCTCGCCTTTGAAGGCCGGATTCCTCCGGGCGGTAATTCTCAGTTTCACTTTGCCCTTGCGGGGCAGCTTGGCGGCCTCGGCGGCAACCGACAGATGGAACGGTTCTTCGAGTTTCAAAGCGATGCCGGGGGCCGGCTGCGTGTGGGGTTGATTGGCTTTCTTCAAGGTGCCTGCCAGCACGGTCGTGAACTCGGCCAGTGCGGCCTTGCCGTCGGCGGAGAACGTGATTTCGACCGACGACGCGCCTTTCGGGATCGGCTTCAAGGCGGCCGTGATGCCGGCGGGAAGCGGAGGCTTTCCAGCCGGAGAATTCGTCGGCTGCGTCTTAATCGGGACAACGGTCAGAGCAATCTCCTCGTCGAAGCCCTTTTGACGTTCGGCAATCACCTTGACCGTCGCCGACAGATTGCGGCCGAAAACCAACTCGGCCGGTTCGGTCCGCAAAGCGAAGCCGGCGGGCGGCCCGATTCCCAGTGCCGTCGCGGTCGTCAGCGATTCGGGCGGATAAGGCATGCCGCCCAGATCCGTTTTGAGCACGTCGGTGACGGTGGCGGACGTTTGAAAATCGGCGTTGCGGATTCGGGCCGACCCGACGATGCGGATCGGGTGGACTCGTCCCGTGGCCGCGCCGGCGGCAGACCGGAGAGAGAGGACGACGCTGTCTTGGCCGGGACCGATCACCGTCGGAACGCTTGTCACGCCGGAAGGGAGATCGACCGCTTGGACGGCGATCGGTCCGACGTACCGGGAGCGCGACCGCCGTCACCGTGACGATAGCGGTTCCCGCCAGCCGGAATGTTCAGCGAATCGGCCGATGCGGCCAGCGAAAATCCCGCGTCGGAAGGGATCGACATCGACGTGGTAAGCGTACCGCGGCCCGCCGCGTCGATTGAGGTCGGCGACTTCGAGCACGTAGTCGCCGTCGGCAGGGAACGACGTGGAGAGAGTCGCCTCGTTTGCGGCGGCCCCCTCGGCGTAAGCGAGCTGGCTGCCGTCGGCTTGGGTCAACCGCAGGACAACATCCGCCGGCGAACCGAGCCGTGCGCGCGAATGCCGTGAACCGCGCGGCTCTGGCCGGCTTTGGCCCGGAAGACGAAGTGGTCGACGTCGGCCGGCTTTTGCAGCCGGCCGTTGAGATTTCCGCCGAATTCGACGCGCGTGGCGGTCTTGCGATCGTCATTCGGCTCCGTCTCGCTGAATTCCTTGCGGTCGGAAAGGAGGACCGTGGCGAAGCTGCGCGTCGAGCCGCCCGCGAACCGGGCCGGCACATTGAGCGCGAAGAGCAGGGGATCGGCCGGGACTTTCACGTGCAGCGGCTCGATGTCGCCGCCCGATTTGTCGCGCAAATTGGAAGGTCACTTCGCTGCCGCGAGCCGCTCCCAACGGCAGCGCCACCAGCGCGCCGGGAAAATCGCCGATGCGGAGATGGTACGGGTAGTTGCCGCCGCCTTGATTCAGGTTGTCTTCGACGGCGAGGACGTAATCGCCGGCCTTGGCAAACGTGTGGTTGATTTCCGCGTCTTCGCTCAAGCCGGGCAGATCGTCGCTATAAGCGATTTCGCGGCCGGAGGCGTCGAACAGACGCAAGGTCGGGTCCAAGGCGGAGCCGATGCGTCGGGCGAAAATCTCCATGCGAGAGCCGCTGGCCCGCTTCGACGTGGAATTTGTAGAACTGGCTGGCCAAGGCTTCGACGGTCCCGTCGATCGCCGCGGGGAGGCTGACGAGCTGCGCGGCGGCCGGAGTGGTGTTCCCCGGCCGCTGCGCGACGGCCGACAGATCGTCGACCAGGAGGATTCGCAACGGCGAGATTCCCTGATTGGTCGCGACCCGCATTCCGTAGAGGCCCGGGGGCGTATCGGCGTGGGACGGTGACCCGGAAAAAGACCTCCCCCGGATTCTTGCCGTTGTTCGGCTTTTGGGGCGTGAGGATCGGCCTGCCCGTGAAAGCTTGTCCAGAAATGCGGTTGCGCCGGCCAGATTGCCGCCGCGGACCACGATGTCCTGCGACTGTCCGGGGCGCAAACTGAGCGGCGAAAATGAAGAGATTGTCGGTGCTTGAGCCTGCGCCGTCGGCAACGGCAGAGCCAGTCCGAGCCACAGCCAGGGCGGCAGGGGCGAAAACGACCACGCGGAAGCGGTGAGCCGGTTTCACGCGGCGGGTCTCACAGGCGGGGAGGGCGGCGGGAACACTTACACGTGTTTACACGTGTTGATGCTTCGCATGATAGTGCCTTCGCAGGGGTGGACGTCAAAGCAAAACGGGCTTGGGCCGTTCGTGGCGCAAGGGTTGCCCGGAAGCGGCTTAGGGGGGCGACAGCCGCTCGTAGATCGTCATTACGGTGCGGACGTTTTCGCGGGGGCTCAGTGTCGAGATCGTCCCAGCGGTACGTGATCCGCATCGCCTGATCGACCTCGACCAGGCCGACCATTTTGAGCTGGCGGCTCTGGTAGTCGATAAACCAGTTCGGCGACGGTCATGTCCGCGCCCGGCGGCGGAAGCCAGGAGGCCTTGAGGTTGACGAAGACGACGTACTTGGGATGGGCCGCCTCAACCTCGCTGGATCATCTGCTGCTGGAACTGGCGGGCGTACGGCTGTTTCTCCACGAGCGGATACATGTAGATGAAGCCGGTGGCCGACGGCCGGCGACAATAGAAATAAATCTCCGGTTCCGAGCCGACGATCGCGATGCGAGTCCTCCGGGTTCGTGCGGGCCCGAATGTAGTCCGCGACGGCGATCGCCTCGATGAACGGGTTTTCCTGATAGACGTGGCGGCACGCCTGCTCCGGCGTCATCCAGAAATAAAACGCGCCTTCCATCCCGAAGGCCGCCGACAGCGGAATCAGCACGAGGCCGAGCGCGCAGGCGCATCGCCCACTTGGGAAACCGTGGCAGCAGCCGCTCGCGCACGACCGACACGGCGGCGCCGACCAGGAAGGCCACGGCGGGCAGCAGGAGGATGAAATAATGCTCGCGAAAGGTCAGGCCGGGCAGCACGCCGATGAATGAAAAGAGCAAGAGGCCCAAAAGGAATGGCGCGGCGGCACGCGTCCGCGAGTTCGAGCGGCAGCGCCAGCAATCCCAATCCGGCCACGATCCAGAACAGGACCCCGTCACCAAGGCGAGCGAAAGATTCCAGGAAATGTGCGGAACACCTTTCCGTTGAGCGGCTCGCCATAGTAGCGGGCGTAGCGGATCGTCCAGAGCCAGAAAGCGCTCAGCGTGTGTGCGTCGCCAAAAGAGAGGCGAACAGGACGACGAAAGGCGCGAGGATGCCGGCGAACAGCGTCGCTCCCCTCGACACCGTTTGCCGCCAATCTCGTGCCGGCGGACGCGAGCCTCCCTCCAGGCCCAAAAGGCCAGGACAAAGCCGGTGAAGACGATCCCCGGCTGCTTCATGATCGGGGCCAGCCGGCAAAAACGCCGGCCAGGAAATAAATCGCCAGCCGCTGTCGCTCGCAGGCCCGTTGCAGGCAGAGAACGCCCGCCAGGGCGAACAGCACGACAAAATGCGTGGCGTGCCCCGCGAAGCCGAGCGTCCCCGGGCTGAGCGAGAGGAGAGCGTAAGCGACCGCCGCCGCCGCGGCGCGCGAACGCGTCCAAGAGGCGGCGGCAAATAAAGAATACCAGCACGATGGCGGCCACGTTGACCGCCAGCACGCCCAGGTGAATCCCTTCGATCGTCTGGCCGAAAATCGCCTCGAAGAGGGCGTAGCAGTAATACGTGCCCGGCCACTTCATGTTGTAGAGCCGCTCGTACGGCAGATGGCCCTGCAGGATGAGCTGGCCGGCATAGGCGTATTCGCCCTCGTCGCGTTCCAAGCGGCATCGACAGCAGGCGCAGGCGAATCGCCGCCGTTGCCAGCGATCGTCAGCAGCAAAGCCAAGAGCGGCCCGAGCGGCAGGCGGTCCGGGGAAGGGGGACCGGCCGGCTGCAGCGGCGGGCGGGCCGGTTTAGGATCGGCGGTTCTGTTGGAGCGCGGCGAGTTCATTGGATGTTCGGGTTGTCAACTCGTTCCCAACGTCTCCTGGGGAAGCACCTCCGCGAAGGTCCGCTTCGCGTCATTTGGGAGCGCGCCTCCGTACACCGCGCGGGCAGGGAAGCGGAGCTTCCCGAAAGCTCATGACCAAGCGGAGCCTGGTCATGAGGGAGCGAGGGTACGCAAGAGTTTGGTCAGAAAATCCGTCGCTGCCGAAGTAGCCGCCGGCCGGTTCGGCGACGGGGCTGAAGCTCTCGAACCGCATGAATTCCTTCCGCCAGGTGAGCGTGACGATCCCGGTCGGGCCGCTGCGGTGCTTGGCGACGATCAATTCGGCCTCGCCGGGCCGATCGCTGGGATCGTAGGCGTCGGGCCGATGCAGGAAGAGGACCAGGTCGGCGTCCTGCTCGATCGCCCCGCTTTCGCGGAGGTCGGCGAGGCGCGGGCCGTTTCTCTTCCCGCAGCTCGACGCCGCGGTTGAGCTGGGCCAGGGCGATCACCGGGACGTTGAGCTCCTTGGAGAGCTGCTTCAGCCGGCGGGTGATCTGGGCGATCTGCTGTTCGCGGGGGCGCGGCGATCGTCCGGCTCGATCAATTGCAGATAATCGATGATGATCAGGCCGAGCTGGTGCTGCCGCCGGAGCCGCCGCGCGATGGCCCCGATCTGGGCCGTGTTGCGGGCGGGATGGTCGTCGATGAAGATGGGAATCTCGCTCAGCTCGTGGGAGGCGTCGAGCAGTTTTTGCCGCTGTTCGTCGTCGATGTCGCCCGAGCGGAGCTTGTGCCCGTCGATCTGGGCCGCCATGCAGAGGAAGCGCTCGGCCAGCTCGAGCTTCGATTGCTCGAGGCTGAAGAGCAGCACTCCCTGGCCCGAGGAGCGGGCGATCCACTCGGCCCAGTTGCAGACGAGGGCCGTCTTTCCCATGCTGGGCCGGGCCGCCAGGATGATCAGCTCCGCCGGCTGAAAGCCGGTCGTGAGGTGGTCGACGTCGACGAACGTGGTGGCCAGTCCGCTCACGTTTCCCGGCGTCTGCATCCGGTCGCTGATCCGCGTAAACGTCTCCAGCAGGATCTCGCGGATCGAGAGCTTTTCGCCTCGTGCTCCTGCTGCTCGAGGATCGAAAAGATCTTCTGCTCGGCGTCCTGCAGGATTTCGTCGGCGCTGCGGCTCGAGTCGTAACAGCTCCGCAGCACCTCGGTGCAGGTGCCGATCAGCGTCCGCTGAACATACTTTTCATGGACGATGTCGGCGTAATAGCGGACGTGCGCGGCGTGCGGCACCGCTTCCAGGATGTCGTGCAGGTAGGCGGGGCCGCCCGTCTCTTCGAGCAGTTTTTCGCGGCCCAGCTCTTCGGCGAGCGTGACCGGGTCGATGGCCGAAAGCCCCCGGTCGCGCATCCGGCAGATCGTCGCCGTAAATCCGCTGGTGCGCGTCGAGATAGAAGTGCGTCGCCTTCAGAATACGAGGCGACTTCGTCGATCGCGTCGTTGGAGAGCAGCATGCTCCCGAGCACGCTGCGTTCCGCGTCGAGATTCTGCGGCAGGGAGTTTGGCAGTGAAATCTTCGCCAGCGGCCATCCCTGCCGTCCGAAGTTTCGTATCGTCAGGCAGCTTGCCGCCGGGGACGACCCACACCTTGACTTCGGTCTTCACCTCGGGATGCAGCTCGACTTTGACCGTGTACATTCCGAGCTCCTTGAGCGGACCGTCGAGCCTGATGTGGTCCGGATTCGACCTGCGTATCCGGCCGACTTCGATGCCTTGCTGATGTCGTTGGCCACGATCGAGCCGTACAGGTGCCCCTCTTTATTGGCGTTGGCCTCCAGCGTGACGCTGTACTTGCTGACGGCGTCGGCCTGCCCGCGGAGGTCCTTCGACGCGTTGCGCCTGCAGGTCGGCGACCCGCAGCTTGTGGCGGTCGACCATCCGCTTGTTGTGCTCGGTGGCGACGGCCGCCAGGCCCTGCGGCAACAGGAAGTTGCGGGCGTAACCGGGCTTCACCCGGACAATCTCTCCCTGCTTGCCGAGGCTCGTCGACGTCCTCGGTGAGCAAGACGTCGATCGATGACCGGCTGGATCCGGAAACGCCGGCGGTCTTGGTCCGTTTCCTCATAACGATCCGCTTTCCTCTCTGATTGACCCTGGACGACTCGCACGCGTAGATTTAAAACGGAACCTCGTCTTCCGGGGGGCGCTTCCTGGGGAGCGTCTTGAAAGTCGTCCGGTGGGGCCTGGCTTTCCGTCGCCGGATGGCGCCGCCGCCCTGCGGCGCCTCGCCCCGCCGCCGCTGTCGCCGCGCGGCCCTTCTGCCCTGCGTCGCGTCGCCCCGGGACCCTTCGCCGCGGCCCGCCGACCATTGTCATGTTTTCGCAAACGACGCGGAGCTTCGAGCGTTTCTGCCCCGACTCCTTATCCTCCCAGGTATCCAATTGCAGCCGTCCCTCGATCAGCACCTGGCGGCCCTTGGAGAGGTATTCGCCGGCCACTTCGGCCTGCCGGCCCCAGAGCGTCACGTCGACGAACGTCACCTCTTCCCGCCGCGAATTCGTCTTCTGATCAAACCAGGTGCGATTGACGGCCAAGCCAATTTCGGAGACCGCCGTGCCGCCCGGCGTGTAGCGGACCTGCGGATCGCGCGTCAGGTTGCCGAGCAAAATCACCCTGTTGAAACTCGCCATCGTCCGCCTCCCCCGTTTCGCGGAGCCGGCCGGAGCACTCACTCCGTCTCGTCCGGGACTTCTTCGGCATCCCGCATCGCGGTAGCCACGGTCCCGGTCCCGCTCGCGGCCCCGGTCGCGATCACGGCCGCGCGGGCCGATCCGTCTCTTCTTCGTGGGCCGCTTCGTGCGGATGCCATTCGCCGGAAATCGCCTGCACCATCGCGTCAAACAGGACCTGCGGATGCTGCACCACGACGTGCCGCAGCACGAGGTCGTTCAGCTTGCAGGCGCGGTTCAAATCGCGGATGCCTTCGCCGGGCATTTTGAAATAGACGAGATAGTGCAGCCCCTTGCGGTGCCCTTTGATCGCGTACGCCAGCCGGCCGTCCTGCCACGGGCGATGGGCGACGATCGATCCGCCGCACTTCTCGATCATTGCCAGGATTTGGTCGGCGGCCCCCTTGGCATCGGTCGCGAAGCGTCCGCTGTCGAGAAGGAACATCCCTTCGTAGAGTTTTTCCGTCCCCGTCGTTTTCTGCTACCGTCGTTTCTGCCACGTCCGTCTCCCTGTTTCTGCCGCATTCCTCGTTGTATCGAGTTCGGCTGTATTTGCAACGCCGCATTCGGGCCGATCGCCGGCTCAATCGCCGGCCGGTGCGTTCACCTGATTCATCGCCCGATCGAGCCCCGACCGGATCCAGACTTCCACCCCTTCGGCCGCCCGGATCACGGCGGACTCCATGGGTTTGATTTCGCTTTCTTCGGAACCGGCTGAGGACGAAGTCGGCCGCGTCCATCTGTTCCGGCGGACGTCCGATGCCGATCCGCAGACGCGGAAACTCTTCCGTCCCCAAATGCCGGATGGTGTCCGCCAGTCCCTTCTGCCCTCCCGCCGACCCTCCCGATCTCATTCGCAGCCGCGCCAACTCGAGATTGAAATCGTCGCAAACAAGCAACAGGTCGCACAACGGAGAGGCCGAAAAAGTCGACGATTTGCCGCACCGACCGGCCGCTTTCGTTCATGTACGTTTGCGGTGCGGCCAGCAGCACCTTTTCGCGCCCAGCGTCGCCTCCGCCAGTCGGGCCTCGAAGCGGAGGCGGGCTTTCCCGGCACCCAGCCGCGTGGCCAACTCATCGACGACGACGAACCCCACATTGTGCCGCGTCTGCTCGTACTTCGGGCCGGGATTTCCAAGACCCACGACAACCTTCACGCGACAACCTTCACGCGACAACCTTAATGCGCCGGTCCAAAGTCCCGTGTCCAGGGTCAGCAGGACGAAGCAGGGCAGACCTTCGACTTTGGAGCCTCGGAACTTCGAACCCTGGACTATTTCTTCTCTTTCTTTTCTTCCTCTTCCTCCTCGTCGGTCTCCTTGACCTTGCGTCCGACCATTTCCGGTTCGGTCGGACCGGTTTCCGCCGCTTCGGCCGCCGTCTCTTCGGTCTCCAGAGCCTGCTTGACCTGGACGACGACCGTTTCCGGGTCATTTTTCACGACCGTGTTCGGAGGGCAGCTCCAACTCGCGGACGTGGATCGCCTGGCCGATCTGCAGCTCGCCGATCTTGACCGGGATACCGTCCGGGAATCTGAATCGCCAGGCACTCGAGCGTGACGCTGTGCAAGTGATGGTCGAGGATGCCTCCCGCCAGGGTGCCGGCTGCGATCCCCTTCAACACGATGGGGACTTGCACCTCGACCCGCTCGTTCGGATCGATCCGCAGCAGGTCGATGTGTCTGACGGCCATGCCGAACGTGTCCCACTGGATGTCGCGGAACATTGCCTTCTCGACGTGCCCTTCGAGGTCCAGATCGACGACGCGCGTCCCCGCTTTCAGGACGGGGGCCAGCGCTTCCCACGTCGACTTCAAAGGAAATCGGATCCTGCTGGTGACCGTAAACGACGCCGGGAATTCGGCCCGCCCGCCGCATTCGCCGGCAGGCCGTCGACCCGACGCTGGGTCCGCTTCGCCGCCGCCAGTTTCATCTCTGCTGCCATCGTCGATCGACCTCCAAAACCGAGAAACGAGCAAGGATAGCGACTGAATCAGCGTGCGCCAATCTTGGACACTTCCGCCGTCGGGCGGGACCAACTCGCACGTGTGAGCCGGCTCGACGCTACGACCCTGAGGCTCGGCTCGACTGAGCTCGCCGGTCAGGGTCCTGCGAAGGGATCACGCTGCCGCCCGACCGCCAGCCGCGGATGCGTCCGCGGGTCCGACAAAAACCGCCCCATCCACGCCAAACGGACCGACTTGAGGAAGAAATCGCTCGCCCGCCCATCGAACTTTCCCGCCACGAACCGGAAAACCGACCTTGCCTGGTGTCCGCCTCTTTTGTCAGCGGTATACTTGAAACGGACGCGATCGTCGCGATGAAACCGTTTTTTCTCACGAACGCTTCTGGCGAAAGTTGGCCTATGCGCCTGTTCCGCGCCATGCTGCGGCTTATGCCGATCGTGCTGGTCGCATCGTTTTTACTTGTCGATGGCATCCGGCCGGCCCCGGCGCAGACTCCCCCGCCGCGCTCACGGCCGGCGGCTCCCGGTCCGCAAGGGCAGTCCGCCGCCTCCTGCCGGGAACTCGGCGCCCAATCCCCTCTCGCGGCTGTTGCGCAATCTGCTCGGAGACAGCGGCAAAGACGAAGACCGAAATCGGATGAGGACGACGCCAACGCGTCGGCGGGCGATCGCCGCGGACCCCGCGACATGATCGACGGACGCGTGCCGCATAATCCGTCCCAGGCAAAACAACTCGAACACGCCGAGCAATTGATCGCCGCCGGACATGGGGACCAGGCGCTGGAGCGGTTGGAGTTCGTGCTGGCCAACTCCGATCATGCGACGGTCCGCACGTCCGACGGCCGGCCGGGACTCGTCGCCTGGGAAGCCAACCGGCTTGCTCGCCCGGCTTCCGGCCAACGCGCCTGGAGACCTATCGCCTCCGGCACGAAGCCCAGGCCGGCCAGCTTTACCGCGATGCGCAAGAGACCGGCAACTGGGACCAGGTGATGGACGTCGCCACCCAGTTCTTCCACACCCAGACCGGAAAGCAGGCGGCCAACGCGATCGGCAATTTCCATTTCGACCGGGGCGAATTCGGCCTGGCGTCGCTGTGGTATGCGCGGCTCTTGGAATCGCGCCCCGCTTTGGTCACAGGACGCGAAGTGGAGGCTGAAGGTCGCCCTGGCGCTGCGAGAGTCCGGCAACACGACCGCCAGCGACGAACTGTTGCGCCGGCTGCAGCAAAACGGCGCCGACGTGCCGGTCGACGTCGGCGGCGACTCGGTGAAGCCGGAGGCCTGGCTGCGGCGGTTTGCAGGCGTCGACCAGGCGTCCATCCCCGTTCTGCAGGAATGGCTGCAGTTCCTGGGAAGTTCCCGCCGCACGGGGACCGCGGCGGGGGGCGACCCGCTGTTATTGTCCCGCTGGTTCCATCCGACCACGCAGAACAAGCCGGTCCTCGACCAGATGGCGTCGCTCGCGCAGGACCTGGCCGACAGCGGCCGGGCGCCCATTCCGGCGGCGTTTCCGCTGATGGTCAAGGACCGCGTTGCCTTCCGCACGCTGCGGGGCGTCCACGTGCTCGACGCCGCCTCGGGCCGCCTCCTGTGGGAGACGCCCGGGCGAGTTCTCCGAAGACGCCCTCATCGCGGGCTATCGTTCGCCTTTTGATTTCGACAACGGCTTCGCGTTCCGGCGGATGCGCGGCGGAATGTGGCGGACCGATTTCACCGGCGGCGAGTCGGGGGCCGACGGCCATCCGCTCACGGGACTTCTTTACCGGAATGCCAACTTCGGCCTGCTGGCCAGCGACGGCGCCCGCCTGTTCGTGATCGAAGACGACGCGGTCGTCATGCACGGGCCGGCCGGGACCGGTTTCCAGCTCGTGGGCGACAGCTATGAGAACCAGCGCCGCACGCCGGGCAACCGGCTGGCCGCCTACGATTTGGCGACCGGACGCGAGGCCTGGGCGATCGGCGGGCCGGCCAACGGCGAATCGTTCGACCTTCCGCTGGCGGGAAGCTTCTTCTTCGGCGCGCCTCTCGTCGACGGCGGCGAGCTGTTCGTCGTCGGAGAACGCGACCTCGATATCCGGCTGTACGCCCTCGATCCCGACACGCGGACGCGTCCGCTGGTCGCAGCTTCTGGCCCATTCCGACGCCAAAATCGAGCAGGACCTGGGCCGCCGCTGGTGGACCGCCCAGGTCGCCTTCTCCAACGGCATTCTGGTCTGCCCCACGACGGTCGGCTGGCTGGTCGGCGTCGATCGCCTCGATCACTCCGTCTTGTGGATGAACCGTTACGCCCCGCCGCGTCCCGGCATCCGAACGCCGCGAACGCGAACAGGGCGAAGCGCTCGTCCCGCCTTCCCCGCTCGAATGACCAATGGTGTCCGTCGGCCCCGGTGATCGCCGGCAACGGCGTGATCTACACGCCGTCCGAAGAGCCGGTCCTGGTCTGCCTCGATCTCTCCAGCGGATTGACCCGCTGGCAGGTTCAGAAGGGGGAGGACCAGCTTTACCTGGCCGGCGTCGACGACGAACGCGTGCTCGTCGTCGGCAAATCGTCGGTGACCGCCTTGTCCCTCGAGACAGGCGCGGTCCAGTGGACCGCGCCGATCGACGAATCGCAGGGACCGCCGAGCGGCCGCGGCGTGACCGCCAAGGGCATCTTCTATCTCCCCTTGAGGAACGGCTCGCTGTGGGCCGTCGAGCTGGCCGACGGAAAAGTCGTCGAGACGTCGCAGCTTCCGCCGGCGAGCAAGCCGCTGGGCAACCTGGCGATGTACCGCGGCCTGGTGTTGTCGCTCAACGCGTTACGGTTTGACGGCCTTTGAGCAGCGCGAGGCGATCGGGCGGCAAATCGCCGATCGGCAGGCGGCCAATCCCCGCGACGCATGGGCCTCGGTCAAGCAGGCGGAAATCGCGCTTTTGCATCACGATCCGGGGCTGGCGCTGGCTTCCCTCGATCGCGTCGATGCCCAACGGATCGAACCGGCGCTGTTCGACTCCTATCGGTCTGCGCTTGTTCGAAGCCCTCACGGCCTCCGTCCGGCAGAACGATGCGTCGAGCGACAAGGCGCTCAGGCGGCTGTCGAGCGTCGCCCGGACCGGGGACGAACAGCTCTTAGTCGAGCGACTTGCAGGCCGAACAGGCTCTCGCAAAAGGGGACTTCGGCGCGGCCTTCGACGTTTTTCGCCGTCTGGCGATGGGCGACCGGCGGGGCCTGGTCTTCACCACGGCCCGACGATCCGCCACGTCAGCCGTCGATTTCGACCAGTGGGTGGCCGGGCAGCTTGAAGAGACGTGGACGAAGATGCCCGCCGCCCAGCGCGCGCGGGTCGATCTCGCTCCTGGAAGGGGAGGCGGACCACGCCCTGCGAATGGAACGTTCGTTTCAGGAACGGTTCGCCCGGCTTTACGACTTTCATCCCGCCTCGCGACGAGTGGTCGCCGTGCTGGTGGACCAATTCGCCGCGACTCGCGATTTGTTCCACGCCGAGCGGCTCCTTCTGCGGCAAATCCGCAGGGCCGACCGCAACGCGGCGGCCGCTGCCCAATTGCGGCTGGCGCGCCTCTTCGACGAGTTCGGTCTGGAGGAGGATGCCGACGCCGCTTACCGAGAGCTGGCCCGCGCCTTTCCAGGCGTTCCGGTCGAGCGCGGCGACGACTGCCGAGCGTTTCGTGGACGAGCGCCGCGACGCGGGCCTGCTCCCCCCGGCGAGGCCGTCCGGGACCGGCTGGGGCGACGTCGATCTCACCGTTTACCGGTTTGGCACGAACTACCTTTCGCAGCACGTCGAGGACCTCGAGCTCGGACAGACCGGCCCCCCTTTCTTCCAGGTCCACCGGTTTGCGATCGATGAGCGCCGTCAGCGGCTGGAGGTTGTGCGGGCCAGCGACGACGCGCAACGTTGGCTCCTTCCGCTGCGCTCCGCGAACGGCCGCAACCGGCAGGGCGAGTACACCGTCGGAGTTCCCACCGGTCACGAGCTCGTCTTGCTTCACGGCGACGTGATTCATTTTCTGGCGCCGGTGGAGCGCCGCATCGTCTGGACGCGGCCATTGGACGTTGCGAGCGGTTTTGGAGGCGAATACCGCGCTCCGCACGCCGTGAAGCCGCAGCCGCTGAGCATCGGCAGTCAGTTCGCCGCGCGGTATTCACTCTTGAGCCGCTCGACGCGCCACGGCATGCTGGCCGCCGCGAACACCGAGTACGTCTGCCTCTACGGTCGCCGCGAGTTCGTCGTCCTCGACGCCGAGACGGGCGAAGTCCGCTGGAAATGCTCGAACGTGCCGCAGCACACGACCGTCTTCGGCAACGAGGACGTGGTCTACATGATTCCTCCCGATCGGGCGAACGCGGCGGCGTTTCGGGCTTCCGACGGAAAGCGGCTGACTATTGAGAAACTCGGCGACCTGCTGGTGACGGCCGTCGCCGTCACGCCCCGCGGACTGGTCAGCGTCGATGGGGTTTCGGGAGGCATCCTGGGGCTGGAACCGCCGCGAACCGTTGTGCGGCTGATCGATCCGGTTTCGCGAAAAGAGTTCTGGAAGATCGAGTATCCCGGCGGGACCAAGCTTTCGCTGCTGGACGACATGCGCATCCTGGCGATCTCCGGATCCGGCGAAATCGAGCGCGTCGATCTGGCCAACGGCGACGTGCTGAAATTTCAGGAAAAATACCCGGTCGTGGCCTTGCGTTCGCCTGTTGACATTTTCGCGATCGCGGACCGCGACCATCTCTTTTTGGTGAGAAGTCCCAACCGTCGTCGGGCGATTGAATATCCCGAAGGCTTTCGGTCGTCGTTAGCCATCGGAGGTCCGGTCTTTGCCTTCGACGCCCGTGAGGGGAAGCTCCTGTGGCAGCACGATGTGTCGTCGCACAGCCTCGTTCTGGATTCCGTGCACGATTCTCCCATGTTGATCTTCGTGTGGCGGTCGGTGGTGAACAGCCGGGAGTTTGGACGTTGGAGCGTCCACATCCTGGTGATCGACAAGCGGACGGGCCGCAAGGTTCTTTCCACGGTGGACTTGTCGGCCTCGAATTTTCGCAGCCTGGAACTGAACATGGCCGAGCGGTACATTGAGCTGCGGTCGTATAATCAGCGGGTGCGTCTCATCGCGGTGAATCGGCCGAGCGCCGCGGCAAAATAGCCGGCGGCAAAGAACGGGCCGGACGCCCGCCGACCAGAATCTCTCATGCGCGATTTCGAATACGAGGCCCCCCGCTCGCTGTCGGAAGCCATCGGGCTTTTGTCGCGCTCCAACGGCCGCGCCCGCCCCTTGGCCGGCGGGACCGATCTCATCGACCACGTTCGCACCGGACGCATCGCGCCCGACCTGCTCGTCGATCTCAAGCGAATTCCCGAGCTCAATCGCCTCGAGTTCTCCGGCGAGGACCTGTGCGTCGGCGGGGCGGTGCCCTGTTATCGCATCTACGAAAACCAGCGAATTGTCCGCGACTACACGGCCCTGGCGGAGAGCTGCCGCATTATTGGCGGAATCCAAATCCAGAATCGTGCCAGCGTCGGCGGCAACTTGTGCAACTCCGGCCCGGCCGGCGACTCGATCCCGTCGCTCATCGCGCTGGATGCGCTCTGCGTTGTTGCCGGCCCAAACGGGACGCGGCAGGTTCGCGCCGAAGACTTCTGCACGGGGCCCGGCGCCAACGTTCTCGCGCCCGGCGAGATTCTGGTCGACCTGCGTTTCCCGCCGCGGCCCCGCCACAGCGGGTCGCACTATCGCCGGTTCATCCCTCGCAACGAAATGGACATCGCCGTCGTCGGCGTGGCGGCGGCGGTCACGCTCGACAAAAGTCGGCAGACGTTCGCCGCCGCACGAATTGCCGTGGGCGCGGTCGCCCCCAAACCGCTGTTTGCCGCGGACGCCAGCCGGGGTCTCGTCGGAAAGCCGGCTGACGAGGCGTCAATCGCCGAAGCGGCCGGCGCGGCCCGGCGCCATCGCCCGGCCGATTGACGACATGCGCGGCACGGTCGAGTTTCGGCTGCACGTCACGGAAGTCCTCGTCCGCCGCGTGCTCGGCGAGGCGGTTGCCCGCGCCCGCGGCGGCTACGAATCAGGCTGATTGCGGCACCCTTACCGGAACGGACGCACGATGGCGCGTAAACGGATGATCTCGGCGACGATCAACGGTCGTCTCGAAGAGTTTCTTTGCACACCGCGGCAAACGCTGCTGGAAGTGCTCCGCGACGTGCTGGATCTGACCGGGACGAAAGAGGGCTGCTCCAACGGCAACTGCGGGGCCTGCACCGTGCTCCTCGACGGGCGGGCCGTCGATAGCTGCCTCGTCCTGGCTGTCGAAGTCGAGGGCTGCCGCGTCGAGACGATCGAAGGGCTCGCATCGGCCGACGGGCTCCACCCGCTTCAGCAGGCGTTCCTCGAGCACGCGGCTTTGCAATGCGGCGTCTGCACTCCCGGTTTCATCATGTCCGCCAAGGCGCTGCTCGAGGCAAATCCCCAACCCAGCGAAGAGACGATCCGTTTCGGCCTGGCCGGCAACCTCTGCCGCTGCACCGGCTACGATAAAATCGTCCGTGCCGTGCAGTCGGCGGCCCAAGCGAGGCAGGGCGCTTTGCAGCAGAAGTTGGTCTGAAATGGCTCGACCGAACCTGCCCATACGATGGAATCCGAATACATTTCTGACCGAATATGATCGCAACGGGCAGCGCATTCGGCGGCGGTATTATGGGAGCGACGGGAAGGCTATAAAGAACATAGACTTTAAGCCTCATCGCGGGCATCCAGTTCCCCACGCCCATGACTGGGACTGGACGAAGTATGCTCCGCGTCAGCCTGCTCGCCCTTTAAAACCAGGGGAGTGAGATACAGACGGAAAGAAAAAGCAAAATGGTGCAATACGACGCTTATGTGGCGGGCTGGCTCGATAGCTCGATCCATGAATTTCTCGCAACGCTTCCCTTGAGTTCGTCCGGCGCGGCCTATGCCCTGATTACGTGTCTCGACAGCAACTTGGACTTGTCGTCCCTGCTCAAGAAGAATCGCGAGTTTCGATCGGCGCTGCGTGGGGCAAGGCCGCTCAAGAAAGGGCTGGTGGTTCCTTCCAAGGTGCTGCAAGAGGCGAGCGTTCGTAATCAACTCTTCGTCGGATTCGATGAAGTCTGGTTCTTCCCCAGCAACGAGATCGCCGCAAAGCCGGAATCGTCGTGGATCGTCGGACCTGACAGAATCGACCAAGGTAAGCTCGACAAACTCGGGCGTTGGATGGCCGACAATGGCTGTTCCTTGGCCCTGGGAGACGGAGACGGATTGAACGTGATCGTCAAGGCACACGGGCTCATGAAATCCTTGGTTGCCCAATCACTGTCGCAACCTCCGCGAAGCTTGCGTAACGACTTGTGGGTGCAGGACGAGGATGAGGGGAAGAAAACGGCCAACGGAAAAACAGCGCTCTCGACCGGAAGAAAGACTTCATGACAACGATCCAAGACAGTCAGCGCGAAGCGGCGGCAGCGACGAAAAAGAAGTACCGGGTGATCGGCACGCGGCCGGTGCGTCACGACGGGGTCGACAAGGTGACCGGGCGGGCCAAATACGGGGCCGACCTCCAGCTGTCCGGCATGCTCCACGGGGCCGTCCTCCGCAGTCCGCATGCGCACGCGCGGATTCTCTCGATCGACGCGTCGCCCGCGCGGGCCTTGCCGGGGGTCCGCGCCGTCATGACGCGAGACGACCTGCCCGATCCGGCCCATCGCACGACCGACTTGGGGGAAGGAGCGGTCGACATCGCCCATCTGAGCCGCAACGTCCTGGCCCGTGAAAAGGTCCTTTATAAAGGGCACGCGGTCGCCGCCGTGGCCGCCGACGACATCCACACGGCGGAAGAGGCCGCCCGCCTGATCCGCGTCGAGTACGAACCGTTGCCGCCGGTCCTTTCGGCGCTCGAATCCATGAAGGAAGACGCGCCGATTTTGTTGGACGGTCTGCGGACGCAGGCGATCGGCGGCGACAAAAACGACCGGCCGACGAACGTCGCCCGCCACTTTCGCTACGAAAAGGGGAACGTGGCGCAGGGATTCGCCCAGGCAACGCTCGTCGTCGAACGCCGCTTCGACACGGCCACCGTGCACCAGGGATATATCGAACCGCACAACGCGACCGCGCAGTGGAACGCCGACGGCCAGATCACCGTCTGGACCAGCACGCAGGGAGCCTTCGTCGCGCGGGACCAGCTCGCGGGGCTTCTCGGCATCCCCGTCTCGCGGATCAAGGTCGTGCCGATGGAGATCGGCGGGGGCTTCGGCGGGAAGATCGCCGTCTACCTGGAGCCGCTGGCGGCGGTCCTTTCGCGAAAGGCGGGCCGGCCCGTGAAGCTGGTGATGGATCGCGCGAGCGTCTTCGAGGCCACCGGCCCCACGCCCGCCTCGCACATCCGCGTCAAGATCGGGGCCGACGCCGAGGGGCAAATCACCGCCGCCGAAGCCTGGCTGGCCTACGAGGCCGGTGCGTTTCCCGGCTCGCCGATCAACCCCGGCTGCATGTGCATCTTTGCCTGCTACGACGTTCCCAACGGCCGCATCGACGGGTACGACGTCGTCGTCAACAAGCCGCGGACCAACGCCTACCGGGCGCCCGGCGCGACCAACGCGGCCATGGCAACCGAGACGGTGATCGACGAGATCTGCGAACAACTCCAAATCGACCCGCTCGAGTTCCGCGCGAAAAACGCCGCCCGCGAGGGGACGCGGCGGATCGACGGGCCGGTTTATGCCCGCATCGGCATGGCCGAAACGGTCGCCGCCATCCGCGACAGCGAACAGTGGAAGTCGATCCTGGGCGGACCCTGCCGCGGGCGCGGCGTCGCTTCGGGATTTTGGTTCAACGCGGGACTCCAATCCTCGGCAACCGCGACCGTGAACGCCGACGGCCGCGTTTCGCTCGTCGAGGGCTCGACCGACATCGGCGGCAGCCGCACGAGCATCGCCATGCAGTTGGCCGAGACGCTCGGCATTCCCGCGGAAGACGTTACGCCCACCGTCGCCGACACCGACGGCGTCGGCTACACCGACGTCACGGGCGGAAGCCGCGTGACGTATGCGACCGGCTGGGCCGCCTGGGAAGCCGGGCCAGGACATCCGCCGGCAAATGATCGAGCGCGCGGCCGTGTTGTGGGACGTCGATCCCTCCGCGCGTCACTTACGAGGACGACGGCACGCTGCGCGGCCCCGACGAGCATTGCATCACCTTCCGCGAACTGGCCGCCAAGCTTTCCAAGACCGGCGGCCCGGTGATGGGCCGCGGCATATCGACCAACAACAAGCCGGGAGGCGCCTTTGCGACGCACGTCGTCGACGTCGAAGTCGATCCGGAGACCGGCAAGGTGACCATCCTCCGTTACACGGCGGCCCAGGACGTTGGCACGGCCATTCATCCCTCTTACGTCGAAGGGCAAGTTCAAGGAGGCGTGGTGCAGGGGATTGGTTGGGCGCTCAACGAAGAGTACGTCTACGATTCCCAAGGCCGCATGCGGAACGCCAGCTTTCTCGACTACCGCATGCCGACCTGCTACGACGTGCCCCTGATCGAGCCGATCCTGGTCGAGGTCCCCAATCCCGGGCATCCCTTCGGCGTCCGCGGGGTGGGGGAAGTTCCGATCGTCCCGCCGCCGGCGGCAATCGCCAACGCGATTTACCACGCCATCGGCGTGCGGATGCGTCAATTGCCCATGTCGCCCCCCCGCGTGCTGCACGAGATTTTGGCGCGCGAAAAACAAGCCGACCGCTGAGTATCGCCGATGCCGCGCGTCTTCATTCCGCCGCTGTTGCGCGTGATGGCTCACGGAGCCGAATCGGTCGTCGTGCCGGGAATGACCGTGCGGGAGGTGATCGATGCCCTCGATGCGAAGTTTCCCGGAATCGGCCGGCATCTCCGCGACGGAGATTCCTTGCGCGCGGGACTCTCGGTCGTCGTCGATACCGACGTCAGTCCGCGCGGCCTGTTGCAGAAAGTGGACGCCGAAAACGAGGTCCACTTCCTGCCGCCGATCGGCGGCGGATGAACGGCCGCCAAGCCCATGGACGGCCGACCGTGGGGTTTATTGGCCTTCACGAGCGGCCGCGACGGCGTCCGCCACGGTGATCGTCCCTTCGTACAGTGCCCGGCCGATGATCGCGCCGACGAGCTTCGGCTGTCGCTTTGCCGCCGAGGCCAGCCGGCGGACGTCCTGGGCCGTCGTCACGCCGCCGGAGGCGATCACCGGGAAGCCGAGATCGGCCAGCCGCACGAGGTCCGCGACTGTGGCCTCGTCGATTCCGTGCAGCATGCCATCGTTGGCGATGTTTGTGTAAATGACGGCGGCGATCTCCAGGCCGACGTATTGGCGGGCCAGTTCGATCGCCGGCGTTTTCGAGACGTCGAGCCAACCTTCGGTCGCGACCATCGAGTCGCGGGCGTCGATTCCCAGGGCGATTTGCCGCGGGAACTTTTTGGCCATCGCGCGAAACCATTCCGGCTGTTTGAGCGCCTGCGTGCCGACGATCACGCGATCGACCCCGACCGATTCCAGCAACAGGCGGATCGACGCCTCGTCGCGGATTCCGCCTCCGAGCTGGCAGGGCACCCCGGCCGCCTCGACGATGGCGCGGATCGCCTTCTGGTTGACCGGTTTGCCGGCTCGCGCGCCGTCGAGGTCGACCAGGTGCAAGCCGCGTTGCACCGTCGGCAACCCACCGCCGGGCCACCGCGGCCGGATCTTTGCCGAAAACCGTTTCCTGGTTGTAATCACCCTGCCGCAAGCGCACGCACTTGCCGTCGCGAAGGTCGATGGCGGGGAGGATTTCCATGGGCAACCGTCAAAGCACGAAATCCGATTTCAACGCTTTAGAGTGCCGCAAAATTTGCTAACAGCCGGAGGCCCACCGCCTGGCTCTTCTCCGGGTGAAACTGCGTGGCGAAGAGGTTTTCGCGGGCGACGGCGGAGACGAACACCGTCCCGTGCTGGGTGCGGGCGGCGATCACGGATTCGTCGCTCGGCACGACGTAATAACTGTGGACAAAATAGACCGACGAACCGGGCGGGATTCCGTCGAACAGCCGGCTCGGCCGGGCGAACTCGAGCGTGTTCCAGCCCATGTGGGGGATTTTGAGATCGGGCTGGTCCTGGAAGCGGACGACCTTCCCGGCCAAGACGCCGAGCCCCTCCCACTGGCCGTCTTCGTAGCTCACATCGAACAGAAGCTGCAGGCCGAGGCAAATTCCCAAAAACGGACGGCCCGACGCGATGTGGTCCCGAACGGGCTTGTCGAGCTGCGTGCGCCGCAGCTCGTGGATGGCGTCGCGGAAGGCGCCGACGCCGGGCAGCACGAGCTTCTCCGCGCCGGCCAGCTCCGAAGGCCTGGCACAAATGACCGCTTCGGCGCCCAACTTTTCAAAGGCTTTCTGCACGCTCCGCAGATTGCCCATGCCGTAGTCGACAATTTTAATCATCGGCAACAAGGTCTGTCTGAAGGGGACTCGTGCGCACGGACTCCCGAACGGATTGGACACCGGGGGGTTCGACAAAGTTCATCCGGCGGCAAGGCCGAAGTTTATCAGCGCCGGACCGGTTCGGCGAGACGGCAGAGCGGGTCAGGCGTCAATGGACGAGCGCGAACTCGTTGGCGTTGAGATAGGCCCAGAAGAAGTCCGCGAGCGCATTGGCGGCGGCCTGGTCGCGGCCTTTGTCCGACCGGGCGGTGTTGCGCGCCTCGTGCAGGTGTGCGAGTGCGGCGCGAAGCTCGGCCTGGGTCGGATTGCGCGCCAGAGGCCGATCGGGACAGGCGGCGGATCTTGGCGGCGTCATCGGTCGCGTCGTGGGCGACGTCGTACAGCAGCGTGCCCGGCTCGACGGCCAGTGCCCCTTCCACGATCCGATCGTTCATCATCGTCAGAGCTTGCGAGACCGAGCCGGCCGGCAGGGCCGCCTCGTCGTTTTCCTCGGTCGCATAGCTATAGACGAACTGCCGCACCCAATCCTCGCGGCGCCGGCCGACGTCGTTCCAGTCCGTGCGGGCCGACGACTTGGCGCGCGTCGCGACCAGCAGCGAATCGTAAAGCTGTTCGGCGGAGAGCGGCTTCAGATAGACGCGGCTGAAAAGGGCAGGGGCGCCGGTCGGCCGGATCGTCGGACGAATTGCCCGGTTCGAGCGTGCTGGCCCGCTGATAGGCGTCGGTCGCGCAGATCCAGCGGATGAGCTGCTTCAAGTCGTAGCCCGAGGCGACAAATTCCTTGCGCGAGGCGATTGAGCACCTCGGGATTATTGGGACCGTTGTGCGGCCCCATGTCGTCGACGGGCTGCGTGAAGCCGTGTCCGAAAAAATGCTGCCACGTCCGGTTGACCATCGCCAAGGCCAGTTGCCGGTCGTCCCCCTGGGCGATCAGCCGTGCCAGCTCGCGCCGCCGATTGACGGTCGGGCCGGGGTCGATCTTGTGGCCGCGCGTAAACGGGAAAGGCGGCCCGCATTTCGCCTCGCAGCGTTTCGTAATACATCGGGCCGCCGACCTTGCCGCGTGACGATTTCCGGCACGGACGTGGCCCCGTCTCCATCGACGCGACCTCGGCCGAGCGCTGTCCTGTCGATGCGGTCCCTGTCGATGCGGTCTCCGTCGAGCAGCGGAGCGTGCGAGACGACTTCCGTCTGCTGGAAGAAGCTGTTGAACTCCCAGAAACGGTCCTGCTTGTCCTTCGTGAACGGGTGGTCGTGGCACTGCGTGCACTGCACCTGAACGCCGAGGAAGAGCCGGGCCGTCAACGCCGTCGCCGGGACCGCGTCCTGGTTGAGATGGCGCCAGGAGGAAGTTCGCCGCCGGATTTTGATCGGCGGTCCCTTCCGCCGAGACGAGCGCGAACACGGTTTCGTTCCAGGGGACGTTGGCGGCAAAGCTGTCGCGGAGGAACTTTTCGAGATCGTCGCGGCGGACGCCTGGCGTCCGGGGCTGCCGTCCCACCAGGAGGTTGGCCCACACGGTCGCCCAATTCCGTGCGTAGCCGGAATCCTGCAAAAGCCGATCGACGACGGCCCGGCCTGTGATTGCCGCCATATTGTGATCGCCGTCGTTATTGAGGAAGGCGTCGACGGCTTCCTCCGGCGGAATGTGTCCCGACCACGTCGAGATAAACGCGGCGAATCCATTCCTCGTCCGTGGCGATGGGCGACGGCTCGATCCCGGAGCCTTCCAGCCGCTTTGCGAAGCCGCGCGTCGATAAAGGCGACCGGGCTCGCCGGCCCTTGCTGCCCATCGTCCGACGTCGCCGAGGCGGCCGGAGGCTCGCTTGGCACGTGCGGAGCATGGATCGGACTGCTGTTCAAGTCCAGCGGAATGAAGGGAGGCCTTGGACGCCGGTCCGTTCTTTCTGACGACGGCCAATTGGAACCGGGCTGGACGACGGTGCGCGCGCGACGCTTGCCGCAATGGGCCGCGTCGAGGAGGCGCGTCGTCTTGGGCCGCGCGGCGTCGGCCGAGTTTGCGGTGCGCTCGCCGACCGTTGCCGCCGATCGCCCGAAGCAGCGGCGTGCTCCTGCTGAAGGGCGCGCTCGTGATGTTCAACGGCGACGGAGGGCGGCTTTTCAGCGACCGGCCTTGAAAGCGAGGGTGTCCAGGCCGCCACGACAAGAGCGGCAGCAATCGCGGCGCCGACGACGACGGCCAGGGCGAACGGAAGACGCGACCGGCGCGCGGACGTTTCGCGGCACTCGCTCGAAAAGGCCGCCGGCGTCGCCCGCGAGCGACGGCTGCGCGGCGTCGGCTCTGGCTCTTCCTCGGCAAAGAGCACCTCGTGCTCGCTCGGCCAAACGCCCCTGAGCGGCGTCCCAGTGCAAGTTGCCGTGCAGATCGATGTATTCCAGGTAATACCGCCGAGCGGCCGCATCGTGAAGTGCCAGCTCTTCGAGCCGAACCGTCTGCGCGGCCGTGAGCCGCTCCTCGCAGAGGGCTTCGAGGATCTCGCGCAGTTCGGCGAAGCCGTCGGCGGCAGAGCTCATGTATGGGCCTCCGCGGCCAGACGGCGCTTCACGCATTCCGAGCAGGGCGCGGCGAATACGCGAGAGGGACTGGTAGACCGAGTTGGCCGGGCGGCCCGAGCTTCCGCGCCAGGCTCTTGCCGGTTTCACTCGGTGCGTAGCGGAGGCGAATCAGTTCGCGGTCGGCCGGAGCCAGCCGCCCCAGGCAGGCCAGCGAGCGCCCGGCGGCGTTCTTCCAGCGGCTTCGACGTTCTCCCGAGCTTCCCGGGCGATGACCTCGATGAAACCGTCGCTCAATGCGATTGCGCTGCGCCGGCGGCGCTCGCGGTGCTTCAAGACTTCCAACACGGCGATCCGGCAGCACCAGCCGTAAAAGTTCGTGCCCGGGCGAAACGTGTGCGACTTCCGCCAGATCACGAGGTTCGTTTCCTGCAGGATCTCCTCCGCATCGACCAGGTTGGGAACCTGGGCCAGGATGAAGAGAAACAGCCGCCGCTGCCATTTCGTGAAGAGCTGGACGAAGTCCTCGTCCGGCGCAATCGGCAACTGGAGAGCCGAGTCCGAATGGTCTTCGCACTGCCTCATGCGGGATGGGAAGGTGGGGGAGGTCAGATGCCGTGGCGGATGAGGATGATCAGCGGTCGTTTGCTGTTTCAGTTCAGCCGATCAGTTCCTGGATGGGCGTGCCTCCGTTGACGATCTTCATGGGCCGGCCGAGTTTGGAGGTGTAGACGATGTTCAAAGGAATGCCCAGTGCGTGGGCGACGGTCGCCCAGACGTCGCCGGGGAGGTAGCTCTTGCCGTCGACGGCCACGCCTTCGTTGTCCGTGCCGCCGATCACGCTGCCCGGTTTTCAGCCCGCCGCCGGCCATCACGACCGACCAGCTTTGTGCCCAGTGGTCGCGGCCGACGTCCTGGTTGATGCGGGGCGTGCGGCCGAATTCGCCCATGCAGACGACGACCGTTTGCTCCAACATGCCGCGGGCGGAAAGGTCGGCGACCAAAGCGGACAGTCCCTGGTCGAGATTCGGCAAGAGCCGGTTTTCAACCCGTCGAAGACGCGCTGGTGCAGATCCCAGCCGTCGAGCGTGACTTCCACGAACGGGACGCCGATCTCGACCAATCGACGTGCCATCACGAGGCCGCGGCCGAAGTTGTTGTTGCCATAGGCGGACAGGACCTCCGGCCGTTCCTCCTGGATGCGAAAGGCGGCCATCTGCCGGCGAAGTCATCAGGTTGACGGCCTTTTTGTAGATCTCCTTGTGGGCCTGGGGAGCTTCTCCGCGCTTGGAGCTGATGAATCCGGTTTCCACGACGTCGAGCATCGCCAGCCGATGGTGGAAGCGTTCGGCGTCGAGCTTGTCGGTCCCTGCGTTGCGGATCCGGCCGCCGCCGTCGACGACGAAGGGGGCGTTTGCCATTCCCAAGAAAGCCAGGCCCCTCGCTCGTGCCGCCGACCGAAACGAAAGCGGGGATTTCAAGCCACGGCCGCTTGGGGCCCAGCTCGCGGCTGACGACGGATCCGAACGACGGGTGAATGACCGTCGGGTTGGGAACGTACGAGGTGTGGAGGTAATACCGGCCGCGTCCGTGGTCGGCCTCGCGCGTGCTCATCGAGCGGCACGATCGAAAGCTTCGAGGCGATTTTTGCGATCTTGGGCAGATGTTCGCAGATTTGAAAGGGGGCCGCCGTCGCGATCGGCTTGAATTCGCCCCCGTTTTTCGAGCTCGGGCTTCATGTCCCACATGTCGATGGTGGGAGGCCCGCCGCCGAGCCAGAGAAGGATGCACGCCTTCTGGTTCTTCCGCACCGTCGCCGCGTTGGCCTCGAGGTGCAACAGAAACTCAAGCGCCGGCAAGGCGGCCGCGGTGGTGAGCGCGTGATTCAAAAAATGCCGGCGAGTCATGCCGGTGGGGATGCTGATATTCATGGGATTGTGCTAATGGTTGATGATGAACTCGTTCGAGTTGAGCAAGGCCCAAAACAGGTCTTGGAAACCGGCCAGTTTTCGCGGTCGGATTCCAGCAGGTTCTCGGCGGCCGATTGCTCCGCGGCCGTGCGGATGACGGGAGAGCGTCGCCAGATAGAGCCGCTGGATTTTCCTGTCGTCGGAGGTGTCGGACTCCAAGACCGTAGCAGAGAAAGCTCCCTTTCTCCGCACTGATCGCTTTCTGAATCAGGGGGCCGTTCATCATCAGCAGGGCTTGCGGGATCGTCCCGTTGAACGTGCTTGCCTCATCGTTCTCGTCGGTGCCGAAGGCGATGATGAACTGCTGCAGCCATGCGTCGCGCTGTTTCTGGGCGTCGGCCCAATTCGTCTCGCCGGAGTTCTCGCGCGGACGTCGCCATCAGAAGCGAATCGTAAAGCTGCTCGGCCTCGAGCGGCTTGGGATACATCCGGCTGAAGAGCGGGCGCGTGGCCGCGGGCCGGATCGTCCACGGCGTTCTTCTTCCCTGCGCGGCTCGTGAGGTTGTAGGCTTCGCTAGTCGCAAATCCAGCGGATCAGCCGCTTGAGATCGTAGCCGCTCTTGACGAACTCCTGCGACAGGCGGTCCAGCAGCTCCGGATGCGACGGCGGCTTGTGCGGTCCCATGTCGTCCACCGGGCTGGTGAAACCGTAGTCCCAAGAAATGGGCCCATGTCCGGTTGACCATCGCCCGGGCGATGAGGGGATTCTCGCCGGTCGTCATCAGCCGCGCCAATTCCTTGCGGCGGTCCGTTTCGGACCCGGGATCGACCTTGGAATCGAAGAAGATCGGATAGGCGACCTGCATTTCGCCGCTGCGTTTTTCGAAGAAAACAGGTCCGGAAAAATTGCTGGGGACCAACTCGGCGTAATCGTCGACCTGTCGTCCCGCTGGCCGGATCGAACTTGCGATGATCGACGGCGCCGCGTCTGCCGAGAAAACTGTTGATCTGCCAGAACTGGTCCTGTTTCCATTCGTTGAACGGATGGTTATGGCACTGCGTGCACTGCACCTGAATGCCCATGAAGAGACGGGTCGTCTTGGCCGTGGCCTGGACGCCTTCGTCATTGGTCGTCATCTGGGCCAAAAGATAGTTCACGGCACCGTTTTCGTCGGAACGCCCTTCCGCCGCGACCAAATCGTGAACGACTTCATTCCAGGGGCGGTTTTGGGCGAACGCCTCGCGGAAAAATCGTTCCATTCCAGTCCGGCTGACCCAGCGGACCGTCTTGCGGCCGATCGTCAGGTTCGTCCAGATCGTGGTCCAATTGCGGACATACCCGGGACTGTCGATCAGCTTGTCCACGAGCGCGGCCCGCTTGGCCGGGTTCTTGTCCCTGTGAAACCGATCGATCTCGTTCCAGGGCGGAATGTGGCCCACCAGGTCGAGATGGATGCGGCGAAACCACTCGGCATCGTCCGCGGCAGCCGACGGGACCACGTCGTTGTCCGCCCACCCCTGCCGGATTTGCTGGTCGATGAACGAGACCACCGGATCGGTGGAACGGAGGCTGGCCGCCTCTTTGCTCGCCGCATGGCGGCGAGCTTCGTCGGCCGACGACCGGGTCGTCGAACAGGCCAGCATGAAGACGAGCCCGAAAGCGACGAGCGAGCCCAATCGGCAGTCGTCATTCGTCATGGCCGCGTTCGACATCGCCGCTCCTGCACCGCTTCTACTTTAACCGGCGACGGACGCTCAATGTTCGCCGCAATTTGACGGGGATTGATCACAATTCGAGCCTGGCCCCGGCTGCGACACTGCTGCCCGCACATAAGTTATGATAGGCTTCGCTCTTATGAAAAGTCGAGGGGGGAGACGTTGGCCGGAGCTCACATGACGCGCGAAGCGACACCCAGCGAGACGGCAAGCGACGCGATCGCCGTCGTTCTGGCGGCCGGAAAGAGCACGCGAATGAAGTCGCTCTTGCCGAAGGTCGCGCTCGAAATCTGCGGTCGGCCGATGGTGGAGTACGTCCTCAATTCCGTGCGCGCAAACAGGAGTCAAGCGGACGATCATGGTGGTCGGTCACGGCGCCGACGTCGTTCGCAGCCTGTTGTCTTCGGAACCCGACGTCGACTTCGCCGTGCAATCGGAGCAAAAGGGGACCGGCCACGCGGTGATGATGTGCCGGGAACACCTCGCAGAGCACAAAGGGCCGGTCTTCGTGCTGGCCGGCGATACGCCCCTCTTGCGGAGCGAATCGCTGCACGGGCTTCTCCACGATTTGACTTCAAACCGGGCCGCCTGCGTGATTGGCACGGCCGTGACCGAAGCCAACGAGGGACTGGGCCGGATCGTTCGCGACTGCCTCCGGCGACTTCGTGCGGATTGTCGAACAGAAGGACGCCAGCCCCGAGGAGCGGGCAATCAATGAAATCAACACCGGCTGCTACGCTTTTGACGGCCCGTCGCTCTTGTGGGCGCTCGATCGCATTCGACCAAACAACAAGCAGAACGAATACTACCTGACCGATTGCCCCGCCGTCCTCAAGGAAGCGGGCAAACGCGTGGTGGCCGCTCCCCGGTTCGACGTTGAGGAAGCGCTGGGCGTCAACACCCGCGTTCAGCTTGCCGAGGTCGAGCGCTCGATCCAAAAACGGACCCAGGCATCGTTGATGCTCTCCGGAGTGACGATCGTTGCGCCGGAGATGACGTACATCGATCCGCGGTCGCAGGTCGGGGCCGAAACCGTCATTTACCCGTTCACGTCGATTACCGGAGCGGCTGTCATCGGCCGCAACTGCCGCATTGGGCCGCACGCCCTCATTCATGGCCCGGTGCAGATCGCCGACAATACGATCATTCCGGCCTTCGGGGCCGTTTCGTGACCGACTTGACTTGTCGGTCTCGGACGGCAGACTGAAGGGCCGCGGGCGCGGGCGGGATTCCGATTGTGGTGCCATGCTGTACGATCATCTCACGATCATCGGCGGACGAGCGCATCCCGCGCTGGCGGGCGAAATTGCCGAGTATCTCGGGATCACGCTGGCCGCCGTCGAAATCGGCGACTTTCCCGACGGTGAAATCGGCGTGAAGCTCAATCAGAACATCCGCGGCTGCGACGTCTTTATCATCCAGCCGACCGGGCCGCCGGTGAACCGCAACATCGTCGAGCTGTTGATCCTGATCGATGCCTGCCGGCGGGCCAGCGCGGCGCGGATCACCGCGGTGCTGCCGTACTTCGGCTATGCGCGGCAGGACCGGAAGGACTCTGGCCGCGTGCCGATCACGGCGAAGCTCGTCGCCAACCTGATCACGACGGCCGGCGCCGACCGGGTCTTGACGATGGACCTGCATGCGGCCCAGATCCAGGGATTTTTTGACGTGCCGGTCGATCACCTGTTCGCGGCCCCGATCCTGGACGAGTACTTCCAAGGTCTGAAGCTTGCCGGCAAAGACATCGTCGTCGTCAGTCCCGACGAGGGGAGCATCAAGCGCGCGTTGCAGCACCTCGAGCGATTGGGCGGGGCGTTGGCCATCGTCGACAAACGCCGCTCCAGTGCCATGAACACCCAGCAGGCAAACCTGATCGGCGGACCGATCCGCGGCAAGACGGCCTTGCTGTTCGATGACATGATCTCGACGGCCGGCTCGATCGTCGGGGCCGTGAGCGTCGTGAAGTCGCACGGCGCAGGGGACGTTTACGTCGGGACCACCCATCCGGTTCTTTGCGGGCCCGCCCCCAAGCGCCTCAGCGAGTCGCCGATCCGCGAGCTGGTCGTTACCAATTCGCTGCCTCTGTCGCCCGAGCAACGGCTGCCGAACATGAGAATCGTCAGCGTCGCCCCCCTCTTGGGCGAGGCGATCCGCCGGATCCATCGCAACGAATCGGTCAGTTATCTCTTCGACTAGTGTTCCGTCACACCTTACTTTTCGTGTGCAACGCCCACGACTCGACTGAGCTCGCCGAAGTCGGCTTTGCGTGGGCATGCGAATCCAATTGGCGTGCCGAGGCATGCCCACGCAAAGCCGTGGGCATGGCACCCAACCCGAATTCCTGGAGTTGACAAAGCACGAGTCACCGAAGCGCTCGCAGCACTCAACTTCACTCCCCCGTGTGGGCTTCCGAACGCAGCGAGTCGGCGCGTTGTTGGAGCTGGTCGAGCGGAACGACGGTCTGCGGGCTGAGTTGCCGGGTGATATCTTGCCGGTCCGCGACGTGAACCGGTAGAAAATTGTCGCTGACGAAATCAATAGGAAACCACTGGTACCAGGGGGGCGGAATCGTGACGAGCTCAGTGTGCGTTTCAAACCCGGGTTTGACCAGCGTGAGCCGGCGCGTGCCGTAATAGGTGAAAGGGATGCCGGTCGGGGTGTAACCGACCTCCTGTCCGTCCAGAATCACCCGCGCTCCCGGCGGATCGGACCGAACGATGACCCGGCGATAGACGCAGCCGCTGGCCAGGCAAGTTGCCGCCAGAAGCCCGAGTGCGATAAGCCGGCCCGTCGCACCGGGGGAGAAGCCGACAGAGCCTGGACCGGAACGTCGCCTGCTCGCTTCGAGATCGCCGTTTTTCCGAATCATCATAGACGCTTTGAGCGGATGCGCCGCTGGCCGCTGCCACGACTGAATTCACACGCGCGCTTCGCGGACGAATGCCCGCGCGCGAGCTGGAAAGGGGCGGGATTCTATTCTTCGGGCGGGGATCTGCCAAGGGGCGTTCGAGCCGGTTGCATCCGCTTTGCCTATCCCCGATGAGGACTTTACTTGTTCATTTCCAACGGGATAAGATAGTTCTGGAGGTCCTTCGAGCGGCGACGAAAGTTCGGCGGAGGCTCGTTCCCAACGGCGGCAACGCCGGTCCCTCGAGTCTCGGCAACGCGGCTGTGCTGCCGCTGCGACGATCCGGGGTCCTCTTTCGACGCCCTGCCGGCAAGCGGCATTGGGCTTCTCGGGCCTGCCGGGAGAGGGAATGCGCTGGGAGCAGTCGATCCGTTATGCGTCCGTCAGCGATATCGGGTTTCGCAGACGCAACAACCAGGATAGTTGTGCGATCCGGATCTGCTCCGATCCGCAGACGTGGCGGGAGCACGGCCATCTGCTGCTGGTGGCCGACGGGATGGGGGGACATGCCGTCGGCGAGTTGGCGAGCAAGATTGCCGCCGACACGGTCTGTCACACGTTCTTCAAGCTGCGCGACCTCGATGTGGTCGAGGCGCTGAAGCGCTCGCTCGAAACGGCCAACGCGACGATCAACGAACGCGGGTCGCTCAACCGCGATTTCGCCCGGATGGGTACGACCTGCACGTCGCTGGTGCTTTGTCCGCAAGGGGCGGTCTTCGGCCACGTCGGCGACAGCCGCGCGTACCGCATTCGCGGTGAACGCATTGACCAATTGACCTTCGACCACAGCCTGCATTGGGAATTGATGCGGCAAGGCCGGATGCGTCCGGACGATGTTTTCCTGCAGGAATCGCGGCACGTCATTACCCGCTCCCTGGGCCCGGAGCCAGTGGTCCAAGTCGACATCGAAGGGCCGTATCCGGTTTTTCCGGGAGATGTCTACCTGATCTGTTCGGACGGATTGACGGGCCACGTCCAGGACGCCGAGATCGGCATCATCGCCCGCGAGCTGCCGCCCCAAGAGGCCTGCCGATTGCTCGTCAACCTCGCCAATTTGCGAGGCGGCTCGGACAACATCACGGTGCTCGCCGTGCATGTGGGAGGGGCCGGAGAACCGGAAGTCGAAGAGGAGCCGGCCCCGCCGGCGCGCGGCCTTGCCTGGGGATGGCTGATCACGGTTTGGTTCCTGGCACTGCTGTTCGTCCTGGGGGTGGTCGGCATCCTGTTTAACAAGTTTCTGGAAGGGGTCTACCTCGTTGCGATCGCCGCCTTCTCCGCCGTGGGCGCTTTTGCCTATTGGCTCGAGAAGCGGCCGCGGCGAAAGCCGCCGCCTCCGGATCTCGACAGCACGGACACGACCGTTTGGAAGCCGTATCGCACCGCCTCGGCGCGGTCGAGCGTGGCGTTCCTGAACCATTTGGCCAGCCTGCAGGTCGAGCTGCAGCGCGCGGCGACCGAAGAGCACTGGTCGATCGACTGGCCCGCCTACGAAACCGCGTACGCAGCGGCCCGCGCGTCGCTCGAGGCCCAGGCCTATTCGAAAGCGCTCGCGGAGCTCGCGACTGTCCTCGACATTTTGATGGCCGGTTTGTTGCAATACCGCAAGCAGCTTCATCGGCAGTCAAAATGGGGGAAGCCTCCCAGCCCACAGGTCGAGAAATCGGGCGGCTGACGCGCCCGACTCGGCCGTCCGAGGCGGGCTTGCCGCTTGAATGGGCCGGCGATAGACTTCGCCGCTCGGCGAGGCGTCGCCGCAACAGGGAGGTTGACGTGCTCTTTACGCGTACCATCCGCCGCACGATGGTTTGCGGGCTGGCGATGGTTCTCTGCATGATGATCGGGCTCTTGCTCAGCGCGATCTACAGTCATCTCTCGTACCGAAACATCATTCGGCGGCTTCATTTCGCGCTCAAAGAGTGCCCCCAAAAGCCGGACCTCGCCGGCTCGCTCGACAACCTCGAATCGCCTCTGTTGATGGACTTTCGAGAGGCGCCGAGAGCGACAAACGCGGAGGCACACAAATTTCAGCGGGACCAATTCCGGGAAGCGGTCAAAAACGCGCAGGACGAGACGGATCGTTTCCTCCGCAGTCTCGAGGACTTGAAGCCCGGTTCCGATGTCGACCCGTCGACCCAGTCGGTCGCCAAGGGGCAGAGCGTCCAGATTGCCAAGAAACTCGTCGAGCTCGACGAGATTTCGGAGAAGCTGGCCGACCCCCGAGCGCGAGAACTTGCCCTCAGCCACATCCGAGACGAGGTCGACCGTCTCCAAGTCTTGGCCCATCAAATCCCTGATTTCCAGCGGGGCGTTCGGGCGACGCTCGACGAATCGCAAACGGTTTTCAACCGCGGTTTCTGGCTGGACATCGGCTCGGGAGCAATCGCCGTTTTCTTTTTTTTGGGATTGATCGTCTACGGCTACGTGTGGGTCTTCGCCCCGCTGCGCAAGCTTCACCAGGGAGCGCTCCGCGTCGCGCAGGGCGATTTCAACTATCGCCTCGAATTCTCCCGCCAGGACGAAATGAAGGAGCTCGCGGACGCTTTCAACAGTATGACCAGCCGCTTCCAGGAGATCCGTGGCGATCTCGATCGCCAGGTGTGCGAACGGATCAAGCAACTGATCCGTTCGGAGCGGCTGGCCGGCATTGGCTTCCTGGCCGCCGGCGTCGCCCATGAGATCAACAACCCCCTCTCCGCCATCGCGATGGCCGCCGAATCCTTAGTGGACCGCGAGTCCCGACTTGCCGGCTCGGACCCCGGCGAGACGGAGATCGCCCGGCAGTACCTGCGGATGATTGAGCGCGAGGCGTTCCGCTGCCAGCGAATCACGCGAAAATTGCTCGATTTCGCCCGCGGCAACGGCGACACGTGCGCCTCCCATGATCTCACGGCCATCGTCAACGACGTGTTGGGAGTCGTGCGGCACATCAGCCGGTACGGCGATCGCACGGTCCGCTATGCCCGAACGGCCCCGTGCTGCCTTGAAATCAACGGTCCCGAGATCCAGCAAGTCGTGATGAATCTCGTCTCCAACGGGCTGGAGGCGATGGACGCCGGGGGCACCATGACCATCGACATTACGGAACAGACCGATCAAGTGACGCTCACCCTCGTTGACGACGGCTGCGGCATGACTCCCCCGGTCATCGAAAATCTGTTCGAACCCTTCTTCACGCAGCGGCGAAACGGGCGCGGGACCGGCCTGGGGCTTTCCATCAGCCATCGCATCGTCACCGATCACGGGGGGACGATCGAAGTGGAAAGCGGCGGCCCCGGACGCGGCAGCACCTTTCGAGTCCGATTGCCGCGACGCGCGACCAAACGCGAAGTGGCCGCTTAGTGCTGGCAGCACTTCCTTGTCGCGTTGAAAGTTTCGTGTTGACCGAGGGTTGCCGCCGCGGGACCGCCACACCGAGAGGGGATGCGCCGAGAGTCCAATTGCTACAAGTTCCGCAATCTGATATCAACTCGCGTCCCCTACGTCTGCCGAATGGATTCGGGTCGGAGCACCAAGGAGAGGGCTGCTTGAACACGTTGCCGGCAAACAAGTTGCGCGTATTGTTCGTCGATGATGAACCGCCCATCCGCGACGTGATGAAGATCGAACTGCCCCGTATGGGACACGAGGCGACGATCTGCGAAGACGGCGCCGCTGCGATCGCGGCCATTGACAAGCAATCGTTTGACGTCGCCATCATCGACTTACGCATGCCGGGGCTCAGCGGCTGGGACGTCGTCGATCACCTCAAAAGGGTCGCCCCCGAGACGGAAATCATCATCAGCACCGGGCACGGAAGCATGGAGGAGGCCATCCAGGCTTTGCGTCGGGGAGCCTACGACTTCCTTCCCAAGCCGTGCAAGCTGTTCGAGATTGCCAACGTCCTGAAGCGCATCGGTGAAAAGCTCGCGCTCACGCGCAAGACGGTCGCGCTGGAGCGCCGCCTCGAGTCGGTCGAAGGAGATTCCAGCCTGATCGGCGAAACTCCGTCGATGCGGCGGGTGAAACAGCTAATCGACAAGATTGCCCCGACCGATTCCACGGTCCTGATCTTGGGCGAAACGGGAACCGGCAAAGAACTCGTCGCCCGCCGCATTCACGACCTGAGCCTGCGAGCCGCCGCCCCCTTTGTCGCCGTCAACTGCGGCGCCTTGCCCGAAAACCTCGTGGAAAGCGAGTTCTTCGGACACCGCAAGGGGGCTTTCACCGGGGCCGATTCGCCCCGAAAAGGATTGTTCGAGGTCGCGCACGGCGGCACCCTGTTCCTCGATGAGCTGGGCGAGCTCGATAAGGCGATGCAGGTGAAAGTGTTGCGGTTTTTGGAGTCCGGCGAGATCCGGCGTGTCGGAGAAAACGAGGCCTTCCACGTCGACGTCCGCATCGTCTGCGCCACCAACCGCGATCTGCAGGACATGGTTGCCGAGGGGACCTTCCGAGAGGACCTCTTTTTCCGCGTCAACACCTTCGAGATCCATCTGTCGCCGCTGCGCGAGCGAAAAGAGGACATCCCGGGCCTGGCCCGGTTTCTGCTGGCCCGGCACTTGAAGCGGCCCCAGGCCCCCGCCGACATCCTCTCACCGGCCGCCTTGGAAGCGCTGATCAATCACGAGTGGAGCGGCAACGTCCGGGAACTCGCGAACGCCCTGGAGCACGCCGTCATCCTCTCCGACGGGCGAACGATCCTGCCCGAGCACCTGCCGGTCAGCGTTACCGGGCCGACGATCCGCGCCGGCGCCGCCAGCGGCTATTCGAGCCATCAATCGAAGACGCTGCGGGAGATCGAAATGGACGTGATTCACCACGTGCTCGACAAGCACGCGGGGGACAAGCCCAAAGCCGCCATGGAACTGGGGATCGCCCTCAAGACGCTGTACAACAAGCTGAACCAGTACCACGCAAGTTCCGCGGCGGGGTAGGGCGGGGGCAAGCACGAAATCCGAATGATCTCGTGCTTCGCGCTTCCTTTCCGCCACGGGCGGATCGGACGACTGTTATTCGTGCTTCGGACTTCCGGCTCAATACTGCCGCACGACGCCGACGACCACGCCCAGCACTTTCACGCTGGTTGAATAGATCGGCTTCATCGTCGAATTGGCCGGTTCCAGACGGATGCGATCGCGCTCGCGGTAAAACCGCTTGAGTGTGGCCTCGTGCCCGTCGACCAGGGCGACGACGATCTCCCCCTCCCGGCAGGAATCCTGCTTCCGCACGACGACATAGTCGCCGCTGGCGATCTGGTCCTCGACCATCGAGTCGCCTTTGACGCGGAGGCAGAAATGGTCCTCCGGTTCAAACAGACGGGCAAAATCGACGCGATCCGTCTCCTCGACCGCCAACACCGGGCTGCCCGCTGCGATTTGTCCGGCCAGCGGCAGGCTCATTCGCAACTGGGGGGATTCCGACAACTGAATTGCACGCGACATGTGAGATTCGCGAGTGATTAGTCCCTTGCGCTCCAGGGCCTTCAAATGGCACATCACCCCGTTGGGAGAGCGGATGCCGAATTGCGTGCCGATCTCGCGAACGGTCGGGCCATAGCCCCGGTTGCGAATCTTGTCCTTCAAAAACTCGTAAATCTGCCTCTGACGGCTCGTGAGGGCCGCTTTTATCTCGGCAACTGCCATCGCTCTCTCCTGCGAACAATCCGTTCTTGAAAACGGGCACTGAACTGTAGAGAAGTAGTAACGATCCTAATATACGGCTGTGCATTTGGCAAGACGGCATTTGGATGCATACGTTCAGATGAACAATTTTTAAGATTAGAGCGCTTTCAAGCCTGATGCGCAAGAAAAAAGGCCGAGCGTCAGAGGACACTCGACCATTCCAAGCCGGCCGTTGATCGGCGAAAAAGCACCACTACTCCCGCGTTGTGCGTCCGTCAGCGGCAAGCAGGTACTTCAATTGACCGTCCAGCGAATCGGGGGTCACATGCGTGTCCTCGACAATTCCCTCTGCATTCACCAGCCACATCGACGGGATATCGTGCACGCCGTAGAACTGCACGAGGGGATGCTCCCAGTGCCTTTTGGCCTGGTCGGCATAGAAGATCTCCGTCCAGGAGAGACCGTTCTGCTCGATGAATTCGTCCATCGATTTCTCGCTCTCATCCAGACAGACGCCGATCACCGTCAAAGCTGATTTTTCATACGGGCGCAGCACGTTTTGCAGCTTCGGCAGCATGGCCTGAAACGTCTCCGAATCGCTGGCCCAGAAGACGATCAGGGCCGGCTTTCCCCGAAGCTGCTCGATGTTGATAAATCCCCCCTCACGGGTCTCACCCCCCAATTTGAGGGGTTTCCCCTTGAGCTCCAGGCGGCGCAAAACGGCTGCCGCCTGAGCCGCTTGGGGGCTCTGAGCGAAGTTTTCCCGCAGCAGGGCGAAGCAACTGACCGCTTCCGAGTCCATGTGATAAAGCTCGCAGCTTTGTCCGGCCACGGACAGGAGTTGCACCGTGCGCCCGTCCTTTGGAAACCGGGTGGCAAACAGCCGGGCCTGGATTGCGAATTCCTGGATGAACCGCGGATCGGTTCGGGAAAGTTGGGCATTGGTGTGCGCCAGGCGCGCCACCGCAAATGCGGAGTCCGCAGCGGCCACCGAGGCGGGATCTCGACGGTAGAGGGCCTGCGCATCGTCATAAAGGGCCTTGGCGTCGACCTGGCTGCCGTTGTTCGCCAAATTCAACCGCGCCTCGGTCAGGAATTGGACCGCCTTATTGAAAAGGGGCTCCTGCGACTTGTCTTTGTGCGTCTTGCGGATGACTTCGTGGGCCATTTCGATGAGTTTTTGGTTCCGCTCGCGCAGCCGATCCGCCTGCGCTTGAGGCGTCGCCCCGGCCGGAATCGGCTCACCAAACAGGACAATCATCTGCCCCAACAGCCATTCCGGGCTTCCTTGCATCGGGAGCGGAGGCTCGGCCGCCGCGCTGGCGTCGCCGGCAGTCGCCGGCACGCCGGCCGTTGAATTGCCGATCGCAGCGGTCGGCAAACCGGGCGGATTGGCGTCGGATTTTCCCTGATTTGAAGACGAGACAGCGGCCGAAGGGGGCGCACTTGAGCCGCCACAGCCGGCCGCCAAGAAGGTTCCGAGAATTCCCGCCCAGGCAAGGCCCGCCGCCGCGAGCCGATTGAGACGTGCCGATTTGATCATGGTCTCTCCATCCGTTGAGAGAGGGGGAACCGACGTCCCCCGAGAATCCGCGGATCACGGCGCGAACTCCACGTGCGCTCCACTCCCAGATTCCGCGTGAACTTCTAGGAGATTTGGGGCATTTTGAGAAGAGGAATCCCGGAATCGGCCAAGGTTAGAGGTCCAAGGTCCAAGGTCCGAGGTCCAAGGTCCAAGGTCCAAGGTCGAGAACCAAGAAGACGCCCGACAATACGGCGTCCTGGATAACCGGCGTGGGGGCCTTCGTCGTTCGACACATCTTGGTCTCGACGACCGATCGTCGGACGCGGAAACGCTGGGCTACTATCGGTGGCCCCCTCCGGCAACGCCGTGGAAGATTTTCTTTGGTGGCCGCCGAGGCGGCCGTAGGGTGGGACCAGGCCGGCTCGGCGGCCGCGGCTCGACTGTCTTCGACCCTGAGGCTCGGCTCGACTGTCTTCGACCCTGAGGCTCAGACCCGAAGGGAGCTCGCCGAAGTCCGGCCCACCTTTTGCAGGTTGCCAAGCGCGTGCCCGTGGTGGGCCGTCGCTCGCTCCGCGAGCTCGTCCCACCCTACGTTTCCAACAGCACGTGTTTTCCCCAGCGAAAATCCTTCACGGCGTTGCCTGTTGGGGCTGGGCAAATGACGGTCGGACGCGGGCACTGATCGATTCCCCGACCGACGGGCCGTGGAAATCGGGGCCGTCTCAGGGCGCGACGTGGCCGACACGCGACGTTCTCGGCCCTGTAGGGGCCTGATTCTATAGCCCGGGGCGAAGGCTTCCGCAGCCCCGGGTTGTCGAACGCGCGAACCGAAAAAAGCCCTGACAGGGCGCGACAATGCCAACGCGTGGGTTGCGCCCTGGTTGTCGAATTCCGGACGCCCATTGTCTCGCCCGCCCATTGTCACGCCCCGTTGGGGCTTCGGATAAATCGACGGTGTGGGCCATTGGCGGCCCCGGATCCCAGGCCTGCGCCGCTGCGACCTGGGCTATAGGATCGCGCCCCGTTGGGGCTGGGGAGATGACGGTCGGACGCGGGCACTGATCGATTCCCCGACCGACGGGCGGTGGAAATCGGGGCCGTCTCAGGACGCGACGTGGCGGACACGCGGCGTTCTCGGCCCTGTAGGGGCCTGATTCTATAGCCCGGGGCGGAGGCTTTGCGCAGCCCCGGGTTGTCGAACGCGCGAACCGACAAAAGCCCTGACAGGGCGCGACAATGCCAACGCGTGGGTTGCGCCCTGGTTGTCGAATTCCGGACGCCCATTGTCTCGCCCGCCCATTGTCACGCCCCGTTGGGGCTGCGGATAAATCGACGGTGTGGGCCATTGGCGGCCCCGGATCCCAGGCCTCGCTGCGCTGCGACCTGGGCTATAGGATCGCGCCCCGTTGGGGCTGGGCAAATGACGGTCGGACGCGGGCACTGATCGATTCCCCGACCGACTGCGCCGTGGAAATCGCGGCCCTCTCAGGACGCGACGTGGCCGACACGCGACGTTCTCGGCCCTGTAGGGGCCTGATTCTATAGCCCGGGGCGGAGGCTTTGCGCAGCCCCGGGTTGTCGAATGCCCGAGCGATGAAAGCCCTGAAAGGGCATGACAAATTCAACCGCGTTGGTTGTGACGTGGTTTTCAATCACCCGCAGGCCCATTGTTTCGCCCCGTTGGGGCTTGGAAGAAATTGGCGGAGGGACGGTTCCGGTTCCAGATCCTAGGCCTGCGCCGCGCTGCGGCCTAGGCTATAGGATCGCGCCCCCTTGGGGCTGAAGAAACCAGAGACCGGCGCGATGTTCTCGGCCCTGTAGGGGCCTGATTCTAAAGCCCGGGGCGCAGCCCCGGGTTGTCGAACGCGCGAACCGACAAAAGCCCTGACAGGGCGCGACAATGCCAACGCGTGGGTTGCGCCCTGGTTGTCGAATTCCGGACGCCCATTGTCTCGCCCGCCCATTATCACGCCCCGTTGGGGCTGCGGATAAATCGACGGTGTGGGCCATTGGCGGCCCCGGATTCCCAGGCCTCGCTGCGCTGCGACCTGGGCTATAGGATCGCGCCCCGTTGGGGCTGGGGAGATGACGGTCGGACGCGGGCACGGATCGATTCCCAGACCGACGCGCCGTGGAAATCGGGGCCCTCTCAGGGCGCGACGTGGCCGACACGCGACGTTCTCGGCCCTGTAGGGGCCTGATTCCATAGCCCGGGGCGAAGGCTTCCGCAGCCCCGGGTTGTCGAAGGCGCGAGCGATGAAAGCCCTGAAAGGGCATGACAAATTCAACGCGTTGGTTGTGACGTGGTTTTCAATCACCCGCAGGCCCATTGTTTCGCCCCGTTGGGGCTTGGAAGAAATTGGCGGAGGGACGGTTCCGGTTCCAGATCCTAGGCCTCGCCGCGCTGCGGCCTAGGCTATAGGATCGCGCCCCCTTGGGGCTGAAGAAACCAGAGACCGGCGCGACGTTCTCGGCCCTGTAGGGGCCTGATTCTAAAGCCCGGGGCGAAGGCTTCCGCAGCCCCGGGTTGTCGAAGGCGCGAATCGAAAAAAGCCCTGACAGGGCGCGACAATGCCAACGCGTCGGTTGCGCCCTGGTCGTCGGATTCCGGACGGGGGGGAGACTTTGGCCTCAGCGGCTGCGGGGGTCGGACGCGGTCAGGAGTTTCTTGAACTCCGGCAGGTCGCGGAGTGCGGCCAGGTCGGGGTCTTGCTGGATCCAGGAAAAGTTCTTGTAGCCGGCCTTCACCGCGGCCTGGAGCAGGTCGAGCGCAGCGTGGATGTATTTCTGTTCGCTCTTCGGATCCGGGGCCTTTGGGCCACGCGCTGTCGGGTTGGGGGCGCCCTTTGGAGGAGGAAACGGCCCCTGGCCGGGCCAGCCGGCCGCCAGCTTGCGCACACCCCGTAGCCGCAGGCGGCGTTGTAAAGATTGAGCGGCGTCTTGGGCTCGAGGTTGCCGAGCGCCTCCGCCGCCTGTGCGACCTGATCGGTCTCTCGTCGCGCGGCCGCCAGCTTGATGCATGAGACCCAAAGATCGCTCTGCGCCTGGAAATCGGCGGGGTCGGTGGCCGCCAGCTTCTTGAAGATGTCGAGACTCTGCTGGTAGAACTTGCCCGCCGCGTCCAACCGGCCGGCCTGCCGGCTCACGTCCCCCAGATTGTTGTATGAGATCGACAGATCGCGCTGCGCCTGGGCATCGGCGGGGTCGGCGGCCGCCAGCTTCTTCCGGATGTCGAGGCCCTGCTGGTAGAACTCGTGCGCCGCGTCCAACCGGCCGGCCTGCCGGCTCACGTCCCCCAGATTGTTGTATGAGATCGACAGATCGCGCTGCGCCTGGGCATCGGCGGGGTCGGCGGCCGCCAGCTTCTTGGCGATGTCGAGATCCTGCTGGTAGAATTCGCGCGCCGCGTCCAACCGGCCGGCCTGCCGGCTCACGTAACCCAAATTGTCGTACGAGATCGACAGATCGCGCTGCGCCTGGGCATCGGCGGGGTCGGCGGCCGCCAGCTTCTTGGCGATGTCGAGGCCCTGCTGGTAGAACTCGCTGCGCTGCGTCCAACCGGCCGGCCTGCTGGCTCATGTCCCCCAGGTTGTTGTACGAGACCGACAGATCGCGCTGCGCCTGGGCATTGGCGGGGTCGGCGGCCGCCAGCTTCTTGGCGATGTCGAGATATTGCTGGTAGAACTCGCGCGCCGCGTCCAACCGGCCGGCCTGCTGGCTCACGTCCCCCAGGTTGTTGTACGAGATCGACAGATCGCGCTGCGCCTGGGCGTCAGTGGGGTCGGCGGCCGCCAGCTTCTTCCGGATGTCGAGGCTCTGCTGGTAGAACTCGCGCGCCGCGTCCAACCGGCCGGCCTGCCGGCTCACGTAACCCAGCTTGTTGTATGAGACCGACAGATCGCGCTGCGCCTGGGCGTCAGTGGGGTCGGCGGCCGCCAGCTTCTTCCGGATGTCGAGGCTCTGCTGGTAGAACTCGCGTGCCGCGTCCAACCGGCCGGCCTGCTGGCTCACGTTCCCCAGCCTCTCGTACGAAATCGACAGATCGCGTTGCGCCTGGGCATTGGCGGGGTCGGCGGCCGCCAGCCTCTTCCGGATGTCGAGGCCCTGCTGGTAAAACTCGCGCGCCGCGTCCAACCGGCCGGCCTGCTGGCTCACGTCCCCCAGCTTGTTGTACGAGACCGACAGATCGCGCTGCGCCTCGGCATTGGCGGGGTCGGCGGCCGCCAACTTCTTGGCGATGTCGAGATATTGCTGGTAGAACTCGTGCGCCGCATCCAGCCTGCCGGCCTGCCGGCTCACGTTCCCCAGCCTCTCGTACGAGACCGACAGATCGCGCTGCGCCTGGGCATTGGCGGGGTCGGCGGCCGCCAGCCTCTTCCGGATGTCGAGGCCCTGCTGGTAAAACTCGCGCGCCGCGTCCAACCGGCCGGCCTGCTGGCTCACGTCCCCCAGCTTGTTGTACGAGACCGACAGATCGCGCTGCGCCTCGGCATTGGCGGGGTCGGCGGCCGCCAGCTTCTTCCGGATGTCGAGGCTCTGCTGGTAGAGCTCGCGCGCCGCGTCCAACCGGCCGGCCTGCTGGCTCACATTCCCCAGCCTGTCGTAGGAAACCGAAAGATCGCGCTGCCAGGCGGGGTTGACCGGCTCGAGTTGCACCAGGCGCTCGGCCGAGGTCCGCGCCGATTCGAATCGCTCGCGCGCGGCCGCCAGGCCTTCGTAGCGGAGCGCACGGTCGCCGCGCGTATCATTGTCCAGACGTGCTCGTCGCGGGCCTTGGGCCAGTCGGGATCGACCTTGAGCACCTCCTCGCACATCCGCTCTGCCTCCGCCAGATCGCCCCGGTTCCGGTGCATGCGCGCCCCTTCCAAAAGCGGGGCCAGCTTGCGGCGGACTTGCTGTTGGTGCATCGCCGTCAATTGGTTTGCCTGCTCGAGCAAGCTTGATTCCTGGTTCGACAAATAGTCCAGGGCCGCGTTGACCCCCTGTTCCTGCAGGATGCGCGACAGTTCCAGAAACTCGGGCGAGGCCTGGCCCGACGCAATCGTCTGCGTGATCGACCCGAGGAACTCGTCGAGCTGGGCCAGCTTTTGATCGCGGGCCTGCTCGGCCTCCTTGAGGGCTTTCTGCCGCTCTTTCCAGTCGTGAAGCTTGCCCGCCTCTGCCGCGTCGCGGTCGTAGGCCTCCCGGATCGACTTTTCGAGCTGCGCGGATCAGCTCGGGGCTGAAGGCGGCCAGCACCTTGGCGACCGGGTCGTCCTTATGCAGACGATAGAGTGTCCACGAGACACCCCCGCCCACGACCGCCAGCAAGAGAATCGCCGCGACAAGATATCGCGTCACCCGCCGCTGCCAGGTACGAAACGCCTTGCGGAGCGCCGCCAGCTCATCCTTCAGTCGCTCGACTTCGAGCGCCAGTTCGGTTTTGTCGGCCGCGTCGTACCAGACGTCGCTCCCTTTTTGCAGCCGCTCGCGATAGCCCGCCTGCAAGGCCCGCCGTTCGGCCCGGTAGCCCTCGGGATCGGGATGGTCCGGCTGCGGCGGCAAATCGATCCGGTCCGCAGCCGATTCGCCCGCAAAGCCGGGCCGCGTCAGGATCAGCCAGGTCTTTTTGCCCTTCTGCCGCGCGTAGAGATACTCGAACTGCGTGTAGGAGACCCGGCCGAACTCTTCATCGGGCAAGGGCGGCTCAAAGCCGTAGGCCTGTCCCACGATTTGGATCAATCCGTCGCAGGCGTCGATTTTTTCGCGCAGCATCTGCCGCAGGTCGCCGGGTTCGGTGCCGAAGACGTCTTGCAGCACCGGCTCGAAACCGAGCCGCGTGAGGATGTTGGCCACGTCCTGCCGCGTCTGCCCGAACTCGGACGAGACGGCCGAAACGAAGACACGCGGCTTGTCGCTCATGGCCCCCCCTGCCGGCTTGCGCCCGCGGACTGGCGGACGCGCGCCAATCGCCCCCGCCTCCGCGAGCCACCTCGGAAATTCACTATCTCACGACCAGGCCGGCGAAACAAGCGGTTTGTTTCCAGATCGCCGCCGGGCGCCACCCAACGCCGCGAAGGATTTTCGCTCGGCAAAACACGAGCTTTTCGGAATGTAGGGTGGGACGAGCTCGCGGAGCGAGCGACGGCCCACCACGGCCACGCGCTTGGCAACCTTCAAAAGGTGGGCCGGACTTCGGCGAGCTCCCTTCGGGTCTGACTTCGGCGAGCTCAGTCGAGCCGAGCCTCAGGGTCGAAGACAGTCGAGCCGAGCCTCAGGGTCGAAGACAGTCGAGCCGCGGCCGCCGAGCCGGCCTTGTCCCACCCTACGGCCGCCTCGGCGGCCACCAAAGAAAACCCTTCACGGCGTTGCCCGACAGGGGCGGCAGAGCTGCGAGCGGGGGAGGGAAGAATCTCTCGCAGAGGCGCAGAGCACGCAGAGAAAGCCAAGACGGGGGAAGGTGAAAAGCCACTTCGCTCGATGAAGTCTTCGCAAGCTGACAAGATTTCAAACGTTTGCAGAGCAACGAAAGGTAAAAGTCGAAGGTCAAACCTTGTCCCCTTGTCTTTCTCTGCGTGCTCTGCGCCTCTGCGAGAGATTCTCTTTGTTTTTGCAGGCGGTTTGACGAAACGGCGCTCGCCTTGCAGAGAAAAGCCCGGGCCGCATGAGCCCTCGTATCCGTTCGCGCCGGGTGCCATGCCCACGGCTCGACTGTCTTCGACCCTGAGGCTCGGCTCGACTGAGCTCCCTTCGGGTCTGACTTCGGCGAGCTCAGTCGAGCCGAGCCTCAGGGTCGAAGACAGTCGAGCCGAGCCTCAGGGTCGAAGACAGTCGAGCCGCGGCCGCCGAGCCGGCCTTGTCCCACCCTACGGCCGCCTCGGCGGCCACCAAAGAAAACCCTTCACGGCGTTGGGCGCCACCCGGCGCAGGCTGCCTCGGGAATTCACTCGGCTTCGATTAAGCCAAAACGTGCGGCCACTCCTTCAACCTTGGATCTTTGTCAGAGTTGTCCCGACAGGCGCACGAAGCCTTCCAGGCCGTAGTACTCGGGAAGCCCGAGGTCGTTGTAGATGCGGGCGGTTTTTTTGGTCCGTTCTTCGGCGCGGACCCAGAATTCCCGCTCGTCGTGTCCGGGGAAGAGGGCTTTGTCCTTCTGGGATTCGTGTTTGAAGATGGCCAGCTTCTTTCGCAGCATGACTTCCGGGCTCAAGGGGACGGCCCGTTCGATCTCGTGCGGTTCGTACTCCTGCCAGGCGCCTCGGTAGAGCCAGACCTCGGGAACGATCCCCTCGGGCTTCACGACGTCCAGGGCACGGATCATCGCCTGAGCGCAGACGCGATGCGTGCCGTGCGGGTCGGAGAGGTCGCCCGCCACGTAGATTTGACCTGGCTGCAACTCGCGGAGGAGCCTGGCGATGATTGCCACATCCTCCTCGCTGATCGGCCGCTTCGAGACCTTCCCGGTGCGATAAAAGGGGAGTTCCAGAAAATGGAGCTTTTCCTCGCTCACGCCCACGGTCTTGGCGGCTGCCGTCGCTTCGGTCTTGCGGATCAGCGTCTTGACGTTGAGGACCTCTTCGGTGTCGAAGTCACCCGATTGCTTGGTCGTGATCGCATGGCGGAGCTTCTGACACAAGGCTTGGGCCGGCTCGGTGTTCAGCGCGAAGATCTTGTGAAACTCGCTGACGTAATCGATGTGCCTCAGGGCGTCGTGATCGAAGACCGCGATGTTGCCGCTGGTCATGTAGGCGATGTGGACGTCGTGCCCCTGGTCGTTGAGGCTCCAAAGGGTTCCGCCCATCGAGATGACGTCATCGTCGGGATGCGGGCTGAAGACGATGATTTTCTTCCGCTCGTCTCCCGCGGGCCGCGTGCAAATCCCTCCCAACAGGTCGTTGAAGACGCGTTGCCGGATCGCTTCCAGGGGGCCCGAGTCGCGGACGAGGTCGTGCAGCCGGTGTTGGGCAAAATCACGCGCTTCGAGCTTGAGAAGGGGCTTTTTGATCTTCTGGCTGAGCCAGATGACGGCCCGTTTTTCCAGCGCCGGATTCCAGCGGACGGGACCGACGAGCCAGGGGGTCTGCATGGCCGTCAAGTCGGACGCCGCCGCCACGTCGAGCGCAAAAGTCGCGTTGCGGTGCGCCTGCAGAAAGCTGGCGGTCACCTCCTCGGAAATGGGCTCTTCGAGCGCCCGGCGGACAATGGGCGCCTTGTGCTCGCCCAGGGCGATGATGACGATCTTCCGCGCCTCGAGAATCGTTCCGATGCCCATCGTCATCGCCTGCAGGGGGACGTTCTCCTCGCCGAAGAAGTCGCTGGCCGCGTCCTGCCGCGTGACCGGATCGAGCGTGACCATCCGGGTGCGGCTGTCGCGCGGGCTTCCCGGTTCGTTGAAACCGATGTGTCCCGTGCGGCCGATGCCGAGAATCTGCAAGTCGATGCCGCCCGCCTTTTCGATGGCGTGTTCGTACGCTTCGCAAAAGGCCTCCGTGTCTCGGAGCGGAATTGTTCCGTCGGGAATATGGATGTTCTCGGCGGGGATGTTGACATGGTCGAAAAACGTCTCCTGCATGAAGCGGCGATAGCTATGGATCGACTCCTTCTCCATCGGCCAATACTCGTCGAGATTGAACGTCATGACGTTGGAAAAGTCGAGTGCTTCGTCGCGGTGCAGGCGGATCAGCTCGCGATAGATGCCGATCGGCGTGGAACCGGTCGGAAGGCCCAGAACGGTGCGCAGGCCGGCCGAGTTGTTCTCGCGGAGCAGGCTCTCGACCACCAGGGCGACATGCCGATCGACCTCGCGCGCGTTCTTGAAGGCGAGCGTGGGAACCTTCGTGTGACGCATCGACTGCGCGGTGGAGTGGGGGACAGAGAGCCCAAAGGGGCGTTTCGCGGAGCGATCTCAATGGCCATGTTGTAACGCTGGTCCCTTTGATAATAATGTCGAATGTCGAATGACTTCGAGACATTCGTCAGATGACATTAGACATTCCTTCCGTGAGCGAATTCAATGGCAGTCTCCTCCGATCCGCCCCGGGTTCTCGCCATCCACGCGCATCCCGACGACGTCGAGTTTCAATGCGCCGGAACGCTGGTCCTTTTGAAGCAGCAGGGCTGCGTCCTCACCATCGCCACGATGACGCCGGGCGACTGCGGCAGCGCCGAACATGCCGCGGACGAAATTGCCGAGATCCGCCGGGCCGAGGCCCGCAAGTCGGCGGAGCTTCTCGGGGCGGAGTACGTCTGCCTGGAGTTTCGCGACCTGTCGATTGTCGTCGATAATTCGAGCCGTGGAAAGGTCTGCGAGGCGCTGCGCCGCGCCGGCCGGACATCGTTCTGACCGCTCCGCCCATCGATTACATGACCGACCATGAGCTGACGAGCGTTTTGGTGCGCGAGGCGTGCTTTTCCGCGTCGGTGCCGAACTATTCGACCCGCCAATGGAACCCCGCTCCCCCGCTTGAGGCAATTCCGTATCTCTACTACGTCGACTCGGTCGAAGGGATCGATTACTTCGGCCGCCCGCTGCAGGCCGATTTCATTGTTGACGTCACGCCGGCCTTCGGACTGAAGCAAAAAATGCTTGCCTGTCACGAAAGCCAGCGGAACTGGCTCCGCAAGCAGCACGGCATCGACGAGTACCTGGAACGATGCGAGCGCTGGTCCGCTTCCCGCGGCCGAGAGATCGGCGTCCGATACGGCGAAGCCTTTCGGCAGCATTCGGGCCACCCCTACCCGGGTGACAACCGGCTTGCCGAATTGCTCAAAATCGCCGTGCCAATCAACGTCGCTGCGCCAATCAAAATCGCCGTGCCAACCAAAGGCACTGCGCCAATCAAAGGCACTGCGCCAAGTTGACTGGCAGCAACCCCCATGGCGTACTGACGAAACTGGGCGCACTGCGGAAACCGCCGCGGAGGGCGCCACTCGGGAGGTCAATTGCCATCATAAATAATTTCCATTGCTTTGTCAATACAGGCTTCGGGTGAAAATGGGCCGGCCGAGTTTTTTGGGGTGCGCGCTCCCCTTTTTGTGCCCCAAAATACCCCAAAAAACTCAGAAACGGGCCGGGCTGGCAAGGGCCTGGTCCTGGGATGCCGCGAATCGCTCGACAGGTTGGCCTGTTTGAGGCACAATTGCTGAGGAGACGCTCGCCGTCTTGGCGGGCCGCTCATCAAAAAGGAGGAGTTGCGTCGATGTCGGAGCAGGTCCAGGCGGCTGAGCAGGCCGCCGACGTTCATTTGCCGGACCCGGCCGCCGTTGCGGTTCCGGCAGCACCTTTTAGCCAGCAACAGATCGACCAGTTCGACACGGACGACGGCGATGCCGGCCGCGCCCTCGGCAAAATGCTGGCGACGTTCTTTTTCTACACCGTGATCGTCACGCTGATTGTCGCATGGTGGACCTTCACCCGCTGATTACGGTTCCCGCTCGGGTTCCCGCTCGATTGGCGTGTCGCCGATCGCTTCCAGCCGCTGGCGAGCCTGATCGGCCCAGGGGCCGCGGCGGTCATATTCCAGGTACTTCCGCCAGTGGGCGGCGGCTTCGTCCGGCCGCCCAAGTTGGACCAGGACGTCGGCCACATGCCAGTGCGCGTCGGGATAATCCGCGTGCACCGAGAGCGCGATCGAGAACGCTTCCAGGGAAGATTGGAGCTTGCCCTGGGCCGCATGAATGCAGCCGATTTGCGTCCACGATTCCAGATATTCGTGGTCGGCTTCCACGGCTGCGTAGTAGCGTTCCAGTGCCCCTTCCTGGTTTTCCTCGCGAAACAGGGCTTCGGCCAGGTGGAAATTGATTTCGGGGCTGCCCGGCCGGCTCATGAGTGCCGAGCGCAATGCTTCGATTGCACCCGCTGTGTCGTGCTCGTCGAGCAGGCGGCAGCCTTCCTCGAACCATTGATCGGCCGACCAGTGAGCATGCACCGTCGTAGGGCAAGCGGCCAGCTTGCCATCTGCAGCGACAGGGCGACCCGCGAGCAGGACTTCCTCCAAGGCCAGCGGCTCGCCGGGCGGGGCAGGGGGGACGAAGTCAAAACAGCGCTGGCCCGTGGTCGGCTCGACAAGCCCGTGCGTGTCCCGCACCAGCAGCCGGGAATCTTGCGCCAGCAGATTGAGCTGCGCCAGCGGACGGTCGAGGCCCGGGAGCATCGTCCGCAGCTTCATCAGGCTGGATTCCAACTGGGGCAGGGGAATTCCCGCTGCCAAGAGCTCGCTTAAACGCCGGACCCCCGCCGCTTCGGAGTAATCGAAATAGGGGAGCCGGTAGACCTTCCGCACCGGCCGGATCAGGCCGAGCCGCTCCCAGCGGCGGATCGTTCCGATCGGCACGTTCAACGACTGGCAGAGCATGGCCGGCGTGTAGAGAGAATGGACTTCCCGGCAGCGGCCATCCAATCCCACAAGCCGCAGCCAGTCCGATTCGCCGACGATGCGGACCGGCACCCCCTCCTGCTGCCATTGAGTCACCTGTTGCAGCTTGATCGACGGATGCCCGTCGGGCTCCAACGGCCAGCCTTCTTCCCCGACGACGAGCATCGTCGTTTGCCGGCTGACATGATGGGTGGCCGCCCCGCCCTGCTGTTCGACCAATTCGTGCGCCTGTTGATGCGTCATGGAAGCCAGCGTGCCGGTAAACGACACCCGTTCCCCCTGCAGGCATGGGGAACTGGAGACGCAAGGGCTGGTGGTGGGCAATTCGGCGTTGGGCGACATGGAACGGCGGCTTTCGCGCAAAGTTCGACGGCGAGCATACCTGCCCACGGCGGGATTGGGTAGCACCGCGGTGAAGTGCGTCATTTGCGTGAGGGCGTTCCCAACGCGACAATGAGTGCGGCGATCGTCCTGCGTCGAAATAACCCCGCCGGGTCACGGTTCAAAGGAGAAATGAATGTCTGCACTGGAACGGACGGATCCGGAGATTTGGGGCGCGGTGCAGCGGGAGATGGGCCGGCAAAAATCGGGCCTCGAGTTGATCGCGTCGGAAAACTACACCAGCGCCGCCGTGCTCGAAGCCGCCGGCACGGTCCTGACCAACAAATATGCCGAAGGCTATCCGGGCCGCCGCTATTACGGCGGCTGCGAGTTCATCGACACCGTGGAAGAACTGGCCCGGCAACGAGCCCGTGCCCTGTTCGCCAGCGAGCACGCCAACGTGCAGCCTCACGCCGGCTCACAGGCCAACATGGCCGTCTATCTGACAGTCCTGAAGCCGGGCGACACCTATCTCGCGATGAACCTGGCACACGGCGGGCACCTGACACACGGCAGCCCGGTTAATTTTTCCGGCCAGCTTTACAACGTCGTGGCCTACGGCGTCCGCGAGAACGACCACCGCATTGACTTCGATCATGTCGCCAAGATGGCCCGCGAGCACAAACCCAAGCTGATCGTCGCGGGCGCGAGTGCGTATCCGCGCGAGATCGATCATGCCAAGTTCGCCGAGATCGCCCGTTCCGTCGGCGCGCTGTTGATGGTCGACATGGCTCATTATGCCGGGCTGGTGGCGGCGGGAGTCCATAACAGCCCCGTCCCCATGGCCGACTTCGTCACGTCGACCTCGCACAAGACGCTCCGCGGCCCGCGGTCGGGGTTCGTCCTCTGCAAAGAATCGCACGCCAAAGCGCTCGACAAAACCATCTTCCCGGGAATGCAGGGGGGGCCGTTGCAACACATCATCGCGGCCAAAGCTGTCTGTTTCCGCGAAGCGATGCAGCCTGCGTTCAAGGAGTACGGCCGCCAGATCGTCGCGAATTCCAAAGCGCTTGCCGAAACGCTCATGCAGGGGGGGATTCGACTGGCCTCCGGCGGGACCGACAATCACCTGATGCTCTGCGACGTAACGGCCGTCGGCCTCACCGGCAAGATCGCCGAAGTCGCTCTCGACCGGGCCGCGATCACCGTCAACAAGAACATGATTCCCTACGACCAGCGCAAGCCGCTTGACCCCAGCGGCATCCGCATCGGCACGGCCGCCCTCACGACTCGCGGCATGCGGGAAGGCGAGATGAAACGCGTCGGAGCGTGGATTCTGCAAGTCCTGCGGGCGCCGGAAGACGCCGGCACCCTTCAGCGCGTGCGGAACGAGATTGCCGAGTTCACGAAGGGCTATCCGGTTCCCGGAATTCCCTCCTGACCGTCACGTCCCGGCCGGCCGGCGCGCGGCCAGGAGACTTTCGAGCGGCACGACCGCGTTCATGCTGCCGGAGCGGAATCCGTCGAGGTCGAGCGTCACGAACTTGAAGCCAAGTTGACGCAGCCGTTTGGTGATGGCCTGCCGCGCCGCCGGTGCGATGAGCCGCTCGAGATCATCCAGGGGGACTTCGATCCGCGCCAGATCGCTCGCTTCGTGGCGCACGCGGAACTCGCGCAGGCCGAACTCGCGGCGGAGGAACTGTTCGGCCTCGTCGACGCGGCGGACGCGCTCGGGCGTGACGGCCAATCCATAAGCGATGCGGCTGGAAAGGCAGGGGGTGGCCGGCTTATCCCACACGGGCAATTCCCAATGGGCCGCCAGTTTTCGGACGTCGGCCTTGGTCAGGCCGGCTTCGATCAGCGGGCTGCGGACCGCGTGCTCGCGAGCGGCCTGCATCCCCGGACGGTAATCTCCCCGGTCGTCGAGGTTGGCTCCGTTGACGAGCACGTCAAATTCCAACCCCAAACCGGAGGCATGCCCGACCCCGAGGGACAAAGCAAACGCTCAAGCTGCGTGTACAGCTCCGTCTTGCAAAAATAGCAGCGGTCCGGGGCGTTCTTGAGGTAATCCGGATCGTCGAACTCCCGCGTTTCGATGACCCGGTGGCGGATGCCGATGAGCGCCGCCAGCTTCTCGGCAGCTTCCCGCTCGCCGGACGCCAGGCTCGCACTGACGGCCGTCACCGCGACTGCCTGCGTGCCACAGGCGATCTGGGCCGCCTTGGCGACGACGGCGCTGTCGACGCCCCCCGAAAATGCCACCGCCACGCGCCCACAGCTTTGCAGAATGGCGAGCAGCCGGTCGCGTTCGCGCAATGACATCATCCACGTCGCTCATACTGGAACTATACCCGCCCGCCGCGCGGGCATCCACACGTTTTCAATCGCGGCGACGCAAAAGCCCACGAACAGCCGTCCGTGGGCTTGGCTTTTCTTTTCGAGTAAACTGCAAAGAGCAGGCCGCCCAAGAATGGGGACGAAAAAATGAATGCTCGATTTCCGCGGCTCGCCGCAATCGGAGTCGTGCTTTGCGTGGTCACCGGCTACTGTTCGCGCACGACTGCCGCGTTGACCCCCGCGCAGAGAAAAGAACTTGCCGCGATCCACAGCGAACTGGCCCGCGTCCACGCGCCGATCCGGCGCGACGCGATCGACGATGCCGAGAAGAAAACGTCCGACGCTGAACAGCGTTTGGAAGCGTTTCTGAAAGATGCGGTGCTCGACGACAACGATTCCCATATCGCGTCGATCCGCAAAATGATTGCCTCTCGCCGCCAGGCGATTGAGAAAGCGCGGGAGAGAGAACTGAAAAAAAAGGGGCTTTCCGACGGCGAGCGCGGGACGAAAAGGGGGACCTCGAAAGAGAAGGGGAGTGACAAGGGCACCGGCTTTGTCAGTCAGGTCGCGCCGATCTTCGTCAAACACTGCCTGGGTTGTCACGGCAAGGAAGCGAAAGGGGGGCTGCGCCTGGACACCTTTGCGAGCATGGAGCGCGGCGGAAAGAACGGACCGTTGCTGGTCATCGGGGACGCCGAAAACAGCCTGCTCATGGCACGGCTGATGGCCCCCGGGGAGGGGCGCATGCCCAAGGGGGGCGAGCCGCTGAGCGAAACGGAGTGTGCGAAGATCGCTGAGTGGATCAACCACGGAGCCAAGTACGACGGTGACGACCCGAACAAACCGCTCGACAAATTGTCGGCAGCCGTGGATCGTCCCCGGCCGAAAGTCCCGGTGAAAATCGTCGTCGCCCGGCCGAGCGGGAGCGAGACCGTTTCCTTCACGAAGGACATCGCTCCCTTCATGGTCGAACGGTGCCTTCGCTGCCACAGCGGAAACGAACCCAAGGGGGGCCTGTCGCTGGAAACGTTCGAGACGCTTTTGGCCGGCGGCAAGACCGGCGCGGAAATCGTGCCGGGGAGCCTCGACAAGAGCCGCCTCTGGGCCCTTGTCGGCAACCAGCGGCCGTTCAAGATGCCGCCCGGCGATGCGTTCATTAAGCGCGAGCACTGGAACCACCTGCGGACGTGGATCCTCGAGGGAGCGAAGTTCGACGGCGGAGACCCGAAACAGCCGTTGCGCAGTCTCGTTCCGAGCGAGGCGGAGCGCCGGACGGCCGAGCTGGCCCGCACGTCTCCGCAGGAGCTCCATGAAAGACGGCGCCGGCGAAGCGCGGAGCTGTGGCGGCGCGCGTTGCCGAAAGAATCGCCGCAGATCGTCGAGAACGACGCGTTTCTCGTGTATGGCAACGTCCCGGCCGAACGGATCGAGCAGGTCACCCGCTGGGCGGCCTCGGCGGTCCAAGCGGCCCAGGCCTTCTTCGACGATCATTCGACGCCGGCCTTCAAGGGGGGATTGGCGATCTTCGTGTTGAAGGACCGGTTTTCCTACGAAGAGTTCTGCCAAGCCGTCGAGAAGCGCGAGCCGCAAGCCGCGATCCGCGGCCATGCGGTCGTCACGCCCGACCTCCAGGACGCTTACGTCGTCATCCAAGATCTTCCCGACCTTCCGGCCGACGATCGGTCCGGCACGCGGGCCGAGCTGGTGGAACAGATCGGAGACGCATTTCTGATGCGGTCGGATCCGAAGCTGCCCGAGTGGCTCGTTCTGGGAAGTGGACGCATGCTGTCGGCGCCGAACCGAACGTCCGCCATGCCGAATTCGCAATGGCCGCAGATCTACCGGCTGGTCGGTTCTTTGGAGAAACCGGAAGACCTGCTGACCGACGGCACGTTCTCGCCGTCGGCGGCGCGCGAGGTCGGCGCGGCTCTGGTGGCATCCCTGTTGGAAGGCCGCGACAGGGCGCTGTTCGTCCGCTTCGTCAAAGGCTTAGAAAGCGGCACCTCTCAGGCGGATGCCTTGCGCAACATTTATGGGACCGATCTGCGCGGAACGGCCGAAGCATTTTTGGCCCGTGCCGCGCGATCCAACGGAAAAGCGGCCAACTGACTGTAAGCGTGGAATACCGCATGGAAGACGTGATTGTGGTCGGCGGCGGCGTGATCGGCCTGTCGATCGCCGTGGAACTGGCGGGGCAGGGGGTGGCCGTCGCCGTCCTCGAACAGGGGGATTTCGGCCGTGAGGCCTCGTGGGCCGGGGCGGGCATCCTGCCCCCCGGCAATCTCGAGGCCGCCCACACGCCGGAGGCTCAACTGCGCGCGCTGAGTCACTTCGTGTGGCCCGATTGGGCCGAGTCCCTCGAAGCCGAAACGGGGATCGACCCCGGCTATGCCCGTTGCGGTGGACTGGAACTGCGGCTGGTGGCGGGTGGCGATGAGCTGTCGGACGAGATCCGTGCGTGGGGAGACGAAGACGTCCGCGTCGAGGAGCTTTCGCCTGAGGAGGCCAGACAGCTCGAGCCGCGGCTCTCTTCGGAAATCGCGGCTGTCTATCGTCTGCCGGAGCTGGGGCAGGTGCGTAATCCGCGGCTCGTCAAAGCGCTCGTGGCGGCCTGCGCAGAGCGCGGCGTTCGATTGGTGCCTGGAACGCCGGTTATCGGCTTCGACGAAAGAGAAGGGCGAATCGCGGCGCTCCGCACGCCGACGGACGTTCTTCGTGCGGGTCGGTATTGCGTGGCCGGCGGCGCGTGGTCGCGGACCATTCTCGACTCGCTTGGCGTCCGCATCGCCGTCGAGCCCGTGCGCGGACAGATCGTGCTGGTCTCGCATGTTCGCCGGCTTTTTTCGCACGTGCTCCAGCTCGGCCCGCGCTACCTGGTGCCGCGCGACGACGGGCGCATCCTGATCGGCGCGACGGAAGAGCACGTCGGGTTCTTGAAGTCCAATACGGCCTCGGCCGTCAGCGACTTGCTCGCCTTCGGAGCCAGCCTCGTGCCCTCGCTGGCCGATGCGCGCTTTGAACGCGCGTGGTCGGGGCTGCGTCCCGGCTCGGCCGATGGGTTGCCGTATTTAGGCCGGGTCGGCGGTTACGACAACTTGTTCATCGCTGCCGGCCATTTCCGCAGCGGACTCCAAATGTCGCCGGGAACCGCCCGCCTGCTGCGACAGTCGCTGTTGGACCAGGAGACCGAGTTCTCGCTGGAACCTTTTTCGTGCGAACGGGTCTGTGGGACTGCCTGGCTTCTCGCGGGCGACGGCACGCAAAACCCAACCACGAATGACCAAAGGGGAGGCGAGGTTCCCGCCGAGCCGCCTCAATAGCGAAACGCGAAAGAAAACCAGCTCAGCGGAAGCGCTTCGCCCTCAGAATCGCCAACTGCTTCACAGGAGCATCCCGTGCGGGCCGTCGTACAACGAGTTTCTCGGGCGAGTGTGGCCGTTGCCCATGAAGTCGTGGGCCGAATCGAGAAAGGACTGTTGGTCCTGCTCGGAGTGGCCGAGGGGGACACGCAGGAGGACGTCATTTATTTGGCCGGCAAGATCGTCGGCCTGCGGATCTTTCCAGACGACGACGGAAAAATGAACCGCGCGCTGCTCGACGTCGGCGGCCGAATGCTCGTCGTCAGCCAGTTCACCCTCTTGGGGGACTGCCGTAAGGGCCGGCGGCCCGAGCTTCATCGAAGCGGCCCGGCCCGAACGGGCGGCCGAATTGTACCGCGGCTTCGTCGCGGAAGTGCAAGGGCAGGGGATCATCGTCGAGACAGGCCGTTTCCAGGAGCACATGGACGTGGAACTGGTCAATGACGGCCCCGTGACGCTGATCCTCGACACCCGGCAAAGGAATGACGAATGACGAACGCCGAATGACCAAACGGGAACCGAGGGGAGCCCACGCATTCGTCATTGAAAATCTGGTCATTTTCCGGGCATTCGACCTTCGTCATTTTCCAGCTACCCTGCTCTGCCCTCGGAAAAGACTGGTCTTTCCCCGTTTTTCCCCCATTGACTATACTCCGTGCCCGTTTTTTGAAGGGCGGGCCGAGAACCTCTTCTCTTCAGAGGGACCGGTCTCGCGACGTATTTCACTGTCCTCTTTCAGCCAAGGCAGGAAGCCGCTCATGTGGTACGACCTTCTCACTCTCGTCATTCTGATGTATGCGATGTTTCGCGGTGCGATGAAGGGGATCGTCTGGCAGTTGGCGACAATCGCGGCGCTGCTCATGTGCTTCTTCTTCTCCGGCTCGCTGTCGGCGGCGGTGGCCCCTTTCATTCGAGTCGAACCGCCTCTCAACCAGTGGATCGCGATGTTCATTCTGTACCTGGGCTTCTCGTTCGTCTCGTTCGGCGTCGCGCGGATGCTTCACGAAATGATCGAGTCGATGAGAATCGAGGCGCTGGACCGTCACCTCGGCGCCATCCTGGGATTGGTCAAGGGGGGCATGTTCAGCCTGTTCCTCACGTTCTTTCTTGTGACTCTCTCGCACACCGCCCGCGATACGATCATCAACTCGGAAAGCGGGTACGTGGCGGCAGTCGTCATCGATCGGTTGGACCCCGTCATTCCCGGTGATTTGCACGCCTTGCTGGAGCCCTACATCCGGCGGCTCGACGCGCCGGAAATCGAACGGGAACATCGCGACGAGCGCTTCGCCCGTGACGGGCGACGCGGGGATTCTCGAGACCCGCTGGATCGCCGAGAACTGGCCGACGACCCGGACGCGGCCGAGCGGGACCACCTCGACGCGGAGGACGTTGATCGCGATGGAAATGATCGGGATCCCGTTGACCGGAATCGTGTCGATCGGGATCGTGCGAACCGAGATCGCGACCGGCGGCCGCTGCAGGCCGATCGCAGAGACCTCGATGACCGCAGAGTCCCGGATGATGACCGTGACGGCAAGGCGCGGTCGGACCGCGATCGCCGCCGCAGCGACGATGATCGGCAACAGATCGCCGTGGATCGCGACGGCCACGCACGGCCCGCGGAGTTCAATCGAAGTGACCGGCGGACTGAGGACGACCCGTTCTCCGCTGCGGACACGGATCGCACTCCGCGCCGCCGCGAACGGCGACGCCCCGACGATCGGCCGGGCCTGACACCGGCATCCGACTCCACCGACGACTTGGCGCAGCCGACCGCGGAAGAAAGCGATTGGCTCTCCTCGCTGCCGGCAACCTTGAGCGATGAGCTCAGGCACTTGGCGCTCAAGGCCTGGCGGAAGACGCGGCCCGAACATCGCCGAGATCTGACGCGCCGGCTCTCGAGCACCGTCCCCGACCTGATTCGAAAGACACTCCAGGAGTGGGCCGACGGGCCCCCTGCGCCGGCGGGGGAGGCCGATGGCAAGCGGGCCAGTCTCGAACGCGACATCACCCGGGCGCTGGTCGACGCCGAAGCGGACCGACCGGGGGCCATCGACGACATCGAAGCGTCGCTCAAGGGAATTCCGGACGACATCGCGCTCAACGTGCTCCGCGATTGGCGGGCCGATCTTGTGGACAAGAATTCCGACCCGGATCCGCGCACGACCGACCGGTCAAGTTTGAACGATCGCATCCTGAGCCAGCTCTCGAAGTCGGGGGTCTCGCTCCGCAGCCTCGATGCGGCCACCCGGGAGCGGCTCCGCGGTTCGGAGACGCGGTAAGCCCCATTCCGACAAGCTGCCAGTTTGCCCTACGGCGCTCGATTTGCCCAACAAGTGCCGCTCGGAGAAGAGAGCCTGCCGGCGGAGCCTGGTTGACTTTCGCAACTGCCAGCCTTGGAACGGCCGCCGCGACGAAAACAGCCGTTTTTCCCGGAGTTTTCCAGGTTCGAATTAAACATAACAGACATTATCGGACGTTGTCGGGGGGGCTGGATGCGCCGCAGTCGCCAGTGGCCAAGCTGACCGACGACCAGCCTTGGCCTACTCGGCCGCCGGGCCGTCAGACGGCGGCTCAGTATCAGCGGACGCTGCTTCCGAAACCGCCAGTTCTTCGTAGACCCCCATCCGACGGAATTTCTGGTAGCGGCGCTCCAGCAGTGCGGCGATCGGAATCAAGGAAAGCCGTTGGACGGCTCGCTGCAGCGACTGCTTGAGTGTCGCGGCCATCGCGCGGTGATCGCGATGTGCCCCGCCTAACGGCTCCGGGATCACCTCGTCGACGATTTGCATCCTCAGCATGTCGGCGCTGGTGAGCTTCAGCGCCCGGGCCGCCTGTTCGGCCCGTTTGCCGTCCTTCCACAAAATCCCCGCGCAGCCTTCCGGACTGATCACCGAGTAATAAGCGAACTGCAGAATGGCGACATGGTCGCCAATGCCGATTCCCAGGGCGCCTCCCGAGCCTCCCTCGCCGATCACGACGCAGACCATCGGTGTCGGAAGCTGCGACAACTCGCGGAGGTTGACCGCGATGCTGTAGGCCTGCCCGCGTTCTTCCGCTCCGATCCCCGGGTAGGCACCGGGCGTGTCGACCAGGCAGATGATGGGCAGCTTGTACTTTGCCGCCAGCGTCATCTTCTGGAGCGCTTTGCGATAGCCCTCCGGATGCGCAGCCAAAGGAGCACTTCTCGCGTTCCTTGAGCGTGCGTCCCTTGTGCTGGCCGACGACGAGCACTTTCTGATCTTCGAGTTTCGCAAAACCCGTCACGATCGCACGGTCGTCGCCGAACGCGCGGTCCCCGTGCAACTCCATGAACTCGTCGAAGACCAACTCGATGTAGTCGAGCGTCTGCGGGCGCAGCGGGTTCTGCGCCACGTGCTTGACGATGTTCCACGGATCGAGGTTCTCGAAAGTCTGCCGCCGCTGCTGATTGATCTGGAGGCGAAGGTTGCGGATGGCTTCCCGCGTGCTGGGCGTCGGCTGGGGCTCCGCCTCGAGGGCCTCAAGCTGCCGTTCGAGCTCGCGAATCGCCTTCTCGAATGGGAGTTCGTAGGTCATCGTCGTGGACACGTGACTCCTTTCAACGGGCGATCACCGCCGTTACTTAACCGGCGGCAATTGATCCATCAACGGCAATTGCTGGCCAGTGCTTTGCGGGGCTGGACGCTTCACAGGCTGCTGGGCCTGGGTCGGACGCGCCGCGGGGCTCGGCGCACCGACAGGCGGCGCTGCGGGTTGACCCAGAAGTTGCTGCAGGAGCTGCTGCTGATCGGCGATCGCCGGCTGGGTCGGCGTCGCGTTCGACTGTGGAACAGCCGCGGGCGGCCGCGGCGTCGGCGGAGCTTGCGGCGGAGAGCCGACTGCGGGCCGGGGACTTTCGGACGGCATGCGGATTTGGCTTCCATAGGGGAGCCCGCCGTACGGTTGTCCGGGAACGCCGGATGGATAACCAGGCGCCGGTGGTTGCCCCGGTGCGTACGGTCCCTGCGGTTGCGGCATCTGATGAACCGGCATCGGGGGTTGCGCCGGAGGATAACCCGCTTGCGGATAACCCTGAGCCGCTTGCCCGCCTCCGGGATAGCCAGGCGCTGAAGGATAGCCGGCGCCCGGCGGATAGCCGGCCGGTTGAGGATAGCCGCCGGGCATCGGCGGATAGCCGGTTCCGGGATGATAGCCGGCCATGGGATACGGCGCCGGCATGTGCCCAGGATAACCATAGGGCGGGGGGTATCCGTGCATCGGCGGGGCCTGAGGAGGCGCTGGGATTGCCGCCGGTGGGCCGGTCGGCGCGGGGGCCGCAGCGCGAGAGGTCGAAGAGGCTGTGGGAGGCGCGGCCGCGGGTTTGGCTGGAGCTGCCTTGTCTTGAGCCGGTTTCTTTATGGCCTTGGCCAGCGCCTTCTTCTTTTCCGCCTCTTCCCTGGCCACTTCTGGGTTCTCTTTCAAGAACCGTTGTTTGAGGTGATCGGCCCGGCTGTCCAAGCGGCCCGACTTGTCGAGCGTGCTTTTGTAGCGTTCGTCCTGCTCGTGCTTCCGCCGGCGGTCGCGTTCGCCGACGTCTTCCTTGAACGGCTTGATATTCCGGAACTCGGCCAGGATTTCGTGTGTGTTCTTGTATCGGTCCTTTGTTCTCTTCGCCAGCATTTTCAGGACGAGCCGGTCCATCTCGGGCGTCACGTTGTCGTTGTAGAACGACGGCGCCGGGGCCGCGCTGGTGAGATGTTTCTTCAGAAGGTCGTCCGGACTGGTCCCCCGAAACGGCGGATCGCCGGTGAGGATCTCGAACAGGGTGATCCCCAGGCTGTAGATGTCGGACTGCGGCGAGGGCGGAGCCTTGAGGATCGTTTCCGGGGAAATGTAGGTGCGTGTTCCCTGGATGGCCTTCTCCTTACCGCCAATCAGCTTGGACATCGCGCCGGCGGCCCGCGTCGTGAGCGAGAAATCGATCAATCGCAGCTCCGACGCTTTGTTAAACAGAATGTTGTCGGGCTTGACGTCGCGGTGAACCCATCCCAGGTCGTGCAGATAACCGATGCGCCTGGCAGAGCTGCTCGAAGAGACGCGTGATGCGGACCTGAAGCGAAACGGCGTCCGCTTGAAGCTGCATTTTGAGATTCGGTGCGCGGAAGTATTCCATCACCATGTAGGCGCGCTTCTTATTCATGACCAGTTTCTGGAACCGCACCAGGTTTGGATGACTGAAGCGTTCGGCGAGCTTGGCCTCGTGCTTCAAAACGTGCCTCCGTTCCGATTCGGCCAACGCCTCGGGGAGCATCACCTTCATTGCCGAGTGTTTGTCGCCGCCCCCTCTCTCGACGACCTCCCACACTTGCGTCGAGCTGCCCGTGGAGATGTGGTTGATCAGCGTGTATTCGTCGATGACGATTTCTTCAGCCACGGCAAACCTCGGCAGGGCCTCTGACCGGTCTGACGGTTCCGGACGGATTTTGGATCCGCTCCTTCAAGTATAACGGAGCCTACGGCCTTATGGGACGGCTACCTGCCTGCCGCCCACACAACCTGTGTCTGTCAAAAAAGTTGGCGGAACCGGCCAGCAAACGAGAGCCGATCGACTCTCCCATCGCCCTCTGGCGGCCACTTAGATGCCGGAAGGTTTGGTCGGCGTCTCCGACGGTGCCTCGGCCCCTTGCGTTCGACTGCGGGTGGGATGGGCGGACTTGGCGGCCGCTTGGGGCTGCGGGGCCGGTGGCGACGCCCGGACCACGGTCCCGTCCGCCAACTCGGGAGACGCCGACTCGATCACTTCGTCCGTCGGATCGAAGGCGCCGCTGATAAAGGAGCGGTCCGGTCCCACGGATGCCAACGTGGCAATTGGAACGTCGCGGACAACGTTATTCCGCAAGACCTGCACCTTATGGTTTCCGTCCGGCGCATTGGCGATGCAACTGTTCGGCACGTCGGCGACGACGTCTCTGGGGATCAGGGGTGAGAAGACAGTTTGCCCCGGCCGCAGTCGGCCGTCCGTATTTGGCACCAGGACGATCGCCGACGCCGCCGAAGAGACCGATATCCCGCAACGGCTCAAACCGCGGCGCCAGTGGCAAAATCGCGTCGACCGTGGCGGGCACCGAGCGGTCTTCGACCTTGATTTCCAGCGGTTGTCCGGCCCGAGTGGAGTTGCGGTCGACCGGCATTTCGACCATCAACGCTCCCGTATCGCCGACGGTCACCAGCGGCTCGCCCATGCGCACGACTTGCCCTTCCGACACATCGACGCGCAGGACTTCGCATTTAAACGGCGCACGGACCCCCCCCTGCTCCACCCAATAAACGGCCAGATCGAGATCGGCCTTGGCGGCCTGCAAGCGGGCGGCGGCCAACTGTTTCCCGTTTGTGGTCCCCGTGGCTTGGTCGTCCTCGAGCTGTGCGACTTTGTAAAGGGCCTTGGCTCGCTCGAGCCGAAGCTGCTTCTCCGTCGTGTCCATGCGAACGACTTCCGTCCCGGACTCCAGCCGTTCTCCCGGCTTGTGCAAGATGGATCTCACCGTGCCGTCGAACGGCGCGGCGAGGCGCACCGTGCGGACAGGATCCAAATGCATCGACACTTGGTATTTTTCGGGAGCCCGCAGGTGGATGCGCCGGCGGTGGATCACGATCTCCGTGGGAGCGCCGGTCGATTCGGACGCAGAGCTGTCGCTCGCGCCTGTCGTCGAAGAGGACGCCGATCTCGCGGCCCCGCCCCGTTTCGTTAAGGCCCTGGAGTCCGCCGACCGAACCACGGTGATGGATATGAAAACGGCCGCCAACGCCGTAAGGCTGATTGCCAGAAATTTACGCGTTGCCATCTTGACCACCTCCCCTGCTCTGCACACTTCGCCAACTCAATTTGTAAGGTATGAGCCGCATGGAAGGGTGTCAACGAGGTTGCCGGACGCGAAGCAAGACCCTATGTTACGTGTTGCATTGTTCTCGATTCGCTTGGTCCGCACAGAAGACAGACCGCTCCCGAACGGTCGCGGCTCCCGTTTCACCGACGGAGTGAGCCGCGCGGGGAAGAGCCGCGACCGTGAGGGAGCGTCCAGAGAAGGAGAATTCGATGTCGGCCGTCGCGTCGTTGCCGTATAAAGTCGCCGATCTTTCGTTGGCCGAATGGGGCCGCAAAGAAATCGAGATGGCCGAGAACGAAATGCCCGGCCTGATGTCTTTGCGCGAAACAGGGACCGACGCAGCCCTTGCGGGGAGCGCGGATTGCCGGCTGTCTGCACATGACAATTCAGACCGCGGTCCTCATCGAAACACTGCGCGAGCTGGGGGCGGAAGTCCGCTGGTCGAGCTGTAACATCTTTTCGACGCAAGACCACGCGGCCGCCGCCATCGCCGTCACGGGCGTCCCCGTTTTTGCGTGGAAGGGAATGTCGGAGGAGGAATTCGATTGGTGCATCGAGCAGACGCTGTTCTTCTCCGACGGACAGCCGCTCAACATGATCCTCGACGATGGCGGCGACCTGACGGCGATGATTCATGATCGATTCCCCGACCTGCTCAAAGGCATTCGGGGCCTCACTGAGGAAACCACGACCGGGATTCACCGGCTGCACCGGCTGTTGGAACAGGGGCGGTTGGCCGTCCCGGCGATCAACGTCAACGACTCGGTCACCAAAAGCAAGTTCGACAATCTCTACGGCTGCCGGGAATCGCTCAGCGACGGCATCAAGCGGGCCACCGACGTGATGGTCGCGGGCAAGATCGTGGTGATCTGCGGCTACGGCGACGTCGGCAAGGGCTGCGCCGCCGCGATGCGCGGGCTGGGTGCCCGCGTGATCATCACCGAGATCGACCCGATCTGCGCCCTGCAGGCGGCCATGGAGGGGTTTCAGGTCACCACGATGGAGGAAGTGGCGCCGCAGGGCGACATCTTCGTGACGGCGACCGGCTGTTGCGACATCATCCGCCGCGAGCACCTCGACGTGATGAAGCACGAGGTCATCGTGTGCAACATCGGCCACTTCGATTCGGAGATCGAGGTGGCCTATTTGAAGAACCGCAAGGACATCCGCCGGGTGAACGTCAAGCCGCAGGTCGACAAGTTCGTCTATCCGGACAGCAAGGCGATCATCGTGCTGGCGGAAGGGAGGTTGGTCAACTTGGGCTGCGCGACTGGACACCCGTCGTTCGTGATGTCCAACAGCTTCACCAACCAGGTGTTGGCACAGATCGCGCTATGGACCGAACCGGACAGATACGCCGTCGGCATCCACATGCTTCCGAAAAAACTCGATGAAGAAGTCGCCCGCCTGCACCTGCAAAAGCTGGGAGTCAAGCTCACGCGGCTCAATCCCAAGCAGGCCCAATACGTCGGCGTCCCAGTCGACGGCCCATTCAAGCCAGAGTACTATCGATACTAAAAAAGTGGTGAGGGGTGAGTGGCGAGTCAAGACGATCGCACGCTCGCGTGCCTTGGCTTTCGCTCGCCACTTGTTTGAAGGGGACTGAACAGTGACTCACAGCTTTGATCGTCGTGGGTTCTTGCAGCGTTCGGCCGCGGCGGCGGCCGGCGCGACGGCGGCCTTTTCGACTCAGTCCGCTTGGGCCGCGCCTCACCTACGGCGGGGCGAGCCGCTCTTTCGAATCTCATTGGCGGAGTGGTCGCTGCACCGGGCCCTCTTCCGCAATGAAGTGAAGAACCTGGACTTCCCCGTGATCGCCAAGCGCGAGTATGGCATCGGAGCCTGCGAATACGTCAACCAGTTCTTCAAGGATAAGGCGGGCGACGGCAAGTATCTCGCCGAACTCAACCAGCGGGCCGCTGGTGAGGGGGTCCAGAACGTCCTGATCATGATCGATGACGAAGGGGCCTTGGGCGATCCCGACCCTCAGCGTCGGACCCAGGCTGTCCATAATCATCACAAGTGGGTCGACGCGGCCAAGACGCTCGGCTGCCACTCGATTCGCGTCAATGCCCACAGCAAGGGCTCGTACGACCAACAAATGAAGCTCGTAGCCGACGGCCTTCGCCGGCTCGTCGAATACGGGGCGCAACACCGAGCTCAACGTGATCGTGGAAAACCACGGCGGCCTCTCTTCCAACGGCGCGTGGCTCACCGGGGTGATGCGACTGGTCGATAACCCGCGCTGCGGAACGTTGCCCGACTTCGGCAATTTCAAGGAGTACGACCGGTACAAGGCCGTTGCGGAAATGATGCCCTACGCGAAAGGGGTCAGCGCGAAGACGCACGATTTCGACGAACGGGGCAACTGCGTGGAAACGGACTACCGCCGGATGATGAAGATCGTCCTCGACGCCGGGTATCACGGCCGCGTCGGCATCGAATACGAAGGCAATCATCTGAGCGAGCCCGAGGGGATTCGGGCCACGAAGCGGCTGCTGGAACGCGTCGCGTCCGAACTGGGAGGGACCACGTGAGCGAGTGGCGAGTGGCGAGTCATGAGTGGCGAGTCAAGACGGCGGTGCGCTTCGCATGCCCTGGTTTTCGCTCACCGCTCACGACTTGCCGCCCGCCACGATTTAGCCCCCTTCGCCGGCGCACCATCGCTCCATGACAGTGTCCACGGCCTACGATCCGGCGTCTGAATATCAACGTCGGCTCGCCGATCGACTGGCCGGCCTCCGCAGGCTTGAGCGTTTTGATAACGGCCTGGCGGCCGCCCGCGGACTGACGTTTTTGGCCGCTGTGGGCGCCGCATTCTTCTGGTATTTCCACCGATCAGTTCCGGTCTGGCCGATCGCCGTCCTGTTGGCGGCTTTTGTGGCATTGGTCTTGGTGCACGGGACGGTTTTGGATCGTCTCGGCCGGGCGCGCGTCGCCGTGGAGTATTACGAGCGGGCGCTCGACCGCCTGGCCGATCGCTGGTCCGGACGCGGAACGACCGGCCAGCGATACGCGGATGGAGCCCATCTCTACGCGGATGACCTCGACCTCTTCGGTCGCGGTTCGCTGTTCGAGCTCCTCTGCCAGGCGCGGACGCGTCTCGGAGAGGACACGCTCGCTCAATGGCTCTGCGCCCCCGCGGAGGCCGCGACGATCCGCATGCGCCAGCAGGCCGTCAACGAGCTGCGCGGCAACGTCGCGCTCCGGGAGCGGATTGCCCTGCTCCCTGCCGCGGTGCAGGAAGACCTCGACCAGAACCGTCTCGTCGACTGGTCGCAGGAGCAGGCCCGTCCCGTGCGCCCTCTGGTGCGAGTCGGTGCCGTGCTCTTGGCGATGCTGTCATTGGCCGCGCTGGCAGCCGCGGCAACATCGAACGTTGGTGTTGCGCCGTTCCTGTTTACTCTGATTGTGGATGGCGTTGTTTCCCTTTCCTACGGACGCAGGACTCGCCGCCTCGCGCGGACGGCCGACCAAGCCGCCTCCGGCCTGGCCATTCTCTCGCAGATCCTGGCGATCATCGAGCGCGAGAACTTTCGCTCTGCGATGCTCGCGAGATATTCGTCGGCGGCTCCAGACGCGGGAGTCGCCCCCGTCGCGGCAGATCGCCCGCGTACAGCGGCTCATCGAATATCTCAACAACAGCTTGCGGAACCAGTTCTTTGTTCCGATCGCGTTCGTGCTGCGGCTCCCCGTTCACCTGGTCCACGCCATCGAAACGTGGCGGGCCGATGTCGGACCGCACGTTCCCGATTGGCTTCGCGCCGTCGGCGAATTCGAGGCGCTGGCCTGCCTATCGGGCTTCGCGTTCGAGCATCCCGATGATCCCTTTCCGCAGATCGTGGAGACGGGGATCTGTTTCGACGCCCGCCAGCTTGGGCATCCGCTCATTCCGGCCGGCCAGTGCATCCGCAACGACCTGCACCTCGACGAGCAAATTCGGCTGGTCTTGATCAGCGGTTCGAACATGTCGGGCAAAAGCACGATGCTGCGGACCGTCGGGACGAACCTCGTGCTGGCCCAGGCCGGTGCTCCGGTTCGGGCCGAGGGGCTGACGTTGTCCGTCTTCCAGGTCGGGACGGCCATGCGCATCCGTGATTCGCTCCAAAGCGGAGAATCTCTCTTCTACGCCGCCGTCAGCCGATTGAAAGCGGTGGTCGACTGTGCTCGGAATGGAAGACCCCTGCTCTTCCTGTTCGACGAGATCCTGCAAGGCACGAATTCCCACGACCGGCTCGTGGGTTCAGAGGGGGTTCTCCGTGCGCTCGTCGAGCGCGGAGCGATCGGCCTGACTACGACACACGATCTCGCCCTCACGCAGATCGTCGAACGGCTAGGGTCCCGCGGCGTCAATGTCCATTTTGAAGACTGCGCTGCGGGACGGAAAAATGACCTTCGACTATCGCATTCGCCCCGGCGTCGTTCAAAAGAGCAATGCCCTGGAATTGATGCGGCTGCTGGGGTTGGATGTGTGAGCGAAAATAGAGCACACGATGCGCTTCGCGAAGAACCACGTTGCGAAAACCGGTGCCCTCGCCGATCGCCCGAACCTTCGAGCGGGGCACCCGCCCCGCGGCGGTGCACAAAGTGGGTCGCACTCCCGCGAAAATGAGCCCGCTGAAGGTGGGCTTAACCGGCGACGCGCGACTGTGGTTCGGCCGTGGAGTCGGCTTTTCTGGACGTGACCAACGGCAATGTGGACTTCGCCACCGGCTCCGCATGCGGCGGGGAAATCTCGATCCCGTGGACGGTGAGCTCGCGGTTGATCGCCGTGTGCAACTCATGGATGACGCGGGTGCGCTCGGTCAGGTTGGGGAGGAAGCAGCGCAAGACGAGGCGGAGGCTCGTTTCCCCGAACTCCTCGAACGACGCGGACGGCGCCGGGTCTCGTAGCACGGCCGGATGCTCGTGGGCCGCCTTCAAGAGGATTTCCCGGGCCAGGTCCGTGTCGGAGCCGTAGGCCAGGCCGACGTTGATAACGATGCGGTTGATCGTGTCGGACAAAGTCCAGTTCAAGGTCCGACCCGTGATGAATTCCTTGTTCGGGACAATGAATTCCTTGCGGTCGCTGTCGGTGATCGTCGTAGCGCGGATGCGGATGCGGCTCACGACGCCGGTGACGGATTCGATCGTGACCATATCGCCGACTCGCACGGGCCGCTCGAACAGGATGATCAGGCCGGCGATGAAATTGGCGAAGATCTCCTGCAGCCCGAACGCCAGCCCGAAGGTCAGCGCCGTCGCCAGCCATTGGACTTTAGCCCACCCGATCCCCATCGTGCTGCTGGCCGAGATCAAGCCGATGACCACGATGGCATACCGCGCCAGCGCGCTGAACGCGAACCGGCCGGGAGCGTCCACCCGGAGGCGCTCCAAGACCGTCATCTCAAGGAGTCCGGGAATGTTGCGGACGGCAATCCATGTGAGAGCGACGATAAACGCGGCAATCAGGAGGCTGGCCATGGTGATGGGCTCGACCCGGTCGCCGACGGTCGTGGACCATCCCAATTCAATATGGTTCAGGATGCCAAGGGATGGGAACACATCGAGCCAAATCCGCCACAGACCCACGAACAGCGTGCTCAAAATGCCCACGTTCACCAGTGTGCGGGTCTGCGCGCTGAGGGCTGCCAGATCGATCTTTTCGGCCGGCTCCGTGTGAACCGCCGCCGGGGCCGATGCGTCGGCCGAGACGGTCGATCGCAATTCCGTCACCCGCCGCTCCTTCACCTGCTGCATGCCCATCAACCTGCGGTGAATCAAAATCCACCGCAGCAGAGAGCGCTCGCGCGTAATAGCAACAGAGGAGAGCAATCGCGGAGAGATAGAGCCGCCAGACGAACTGCCGGGCCGTGTAGTCATATCCCATGACGACCAGCGCCGAAAGGGCCAACGGTCCGCCGACTCCGACCCAGCGGCAGACGGATTGCAGCCGGTTGGCCCAGTCGTCTTGCCCGTGCGTGACGAATTGTCGGACGATCTGGGATTGAGGTCGCAGCACGCGGAAGTGGAACACGGCGATCAACACCAGGCCGGCGGCGAGCAGCATCCGTTCCAGCGCGTTGCGGGCCGAATCGGCGTCGGCAGAATGCAGCAATTCCGTGACGAACGTCAGGGGGAGGCCCACGACAATGAGCCAGCCGCACGTCCTTCGCCAGGGTCCGCACGGCCGCTGGCGACCATCCAAAATGCGATTCGGCCAGGCCATTGGCGCGACACGTCCGGCGGACCAGTTCCAGGGGGAGATAGAGCAACGCCGCGGCGAAAAGCCCATCGGAGACCGCAGAGGGGAAATCGATGTAGTAGGCCGCCGCCGCCAGCCGCCACCCGACGTACCACAGAATCCCCGCACCGGTGGCTGACGTCACGAGCGTCAGCAGGAACGCCCGCGACGTCGGCAGAAACCGTGTGAAGTTCGAGCGGTGCGTGTCGTTCCCCAGCTTGCCGATCTCGCTGCCGAACCGTCTGCGGGTGTACCAGAACAATCCAGTCAGGAGGAGCAACCCGGTCGGAGCGAACGGGTTTGAACGCGCGTCGGACGTCAGGGCGGCCGTGACTTGTCTCCAATTCTTGGGACTCACGAGCCAGCGGATCGGTTTGCCGCGAAAGAGCTCTGAGAGCGCTGCGAAGTCGTCCGTTCGCAAATCGTCGACTTGGCGGGCGTGACCGAAGTACGCGATCAGCAGATCTCCGAACGGGCGGCTGCTGCGGATCCACAAAACCCGCTCATCGATGTAATCGGCATAAGTGTTGATCAATTCGATCAGCCGCCGCTGCGTGACGACGAGATCCAGTAGCGTGTCGTAATAATTGCTGTAGTTGCGGATCAGTTGGTCGAGGTATTGCTGCTTGCTTTGCAAAATGTCTCGGGCGGCTTTCTCCAGGATCTGGCGGGCGTCCTTGCTGAGACCGGGCGGGGCCTGCGCCATGATCAACTGAAGCGGCTCCGGATTGGCGAGGCTCGAACGGATCTCTTCCAGCTCATAGAGCCGAAACTGCACGTCGTCGATCGCCTGGCTTCTCACGTCGACGCTGCGCTGAAAATCAGCAGGATCGTGCAGCCCAGCCCGCTGCTTGCGCAGCAGTTGGCCGATGGTCCCGGTCAATCCGACGCCGGCCGCCTTCTCCCGCGTCTTGCTGAACTGCTCGCTCAGCTTCTCGGAGAGGTCGCTCGGCCTGTTTCAACTCATGTTCGGCCGATTCGATCGGCTTGGTCAGCGACTGCAATTCCTCGGCCAGCCGCGTGTTCTCGGTCGCCAAGCGACCGCAGCAACGGCTGCGCCTCGACCTGCGTGCGCCGGGCCTCGGCGACGGCCCGTTCGGCTTCCAGACGGCGGGCCTTGTCCAGGGATCTCGGTCAACCGCTTGATGCGCTGCTCCGCCAGCGCGATTTGCTGCGCCAAGCACATCGCGTTTGAGCCGCACGAGTTCGACGGCGTCCTCCGCCTCGTACCGCGCCAGCTCTTGCTGCAAGGCGGGAACTTCCTTGTCGATGCACTGCAAGCGCGCTTGAAGCGACGTCCGCCGCGCGAGACTGACCGGCTCGGTTCATCTTTGGGAGTCACGGCGGCGAGCTGCTTCCGCAGGTCGCGGCTGTCGGTTTGCGCCGCCAGCAACAACTCCCGGATCTCTTTGCGGCGGTTCGCACGGCGATTCGGCTCCTTCTCGAGCCCCGCTTGCCTCTTCAGCAACGGTTCCAAAGACGTCCGTGCCTCAATCAACTCGCGTTCCAACGCCCCCACCGTGCGGATATCCGGGCGCTTCGCTCGGCCGGCGGCTTCCGATAAGTCGATGCTTTCCCGGACGAGTTTCTGTTCGGACTTTACGTCGGCGGCCGCGTGGAGGGCGTTTTCGGACTTGCTCTTCGATTCGGCCGCCTGCTTGGCAAATCCATCAGCCGCCGTCAGAGCCTCGGCGGCCTGACGATAGAATTCGAGGACTTTCGACCGCGTTGCATCATCGAGGTCCTTCGATTTGGCCGCATCCTTCTGGCGGGCTTCAATGACCTCCGCGGTAACGGTTTCCGCCTTCGACGACGCGGGAGCAGAAATCGGTCCGCTTTGTCCCAGAGCCGGCGCCGCACCGCAGAGAAGCCAGAGGGCAAACAGGCCGGGTTCGAAAACACGACAGCGCCCGCCGCTCGGGCGGCCGCACATCCCTGTGGGTTCTCACGTGGCGTTCCTTCGCCTCGTTGTAGGTTATGCCTCAGCAGAACCGCTCTTCATGTCCGGACGCGCCGGAAGGAAGAGTTAGGCGGAAGCATAATCTACGGGCTGACCTCGAATCCCTGGCCTCTGCCCCCCAAATCGGCGGCGGAGTGTAACCGCCCTGGCCGATCGAGGTCAACGCTTTGAGAATTGGAAGCTGCGGCGGGCCTTTTTCCGGCCGTACTTCTTGCGTTCGACCATTCGGCCATCGCGGGTGAGAAAGCCCCCTTCGCTGAGCCGGGGGTGCAAGCCCGGGTCCATTGCCTGCAACGCACGGGCGATTCCCAGAACGATGGCGCCCACCTGCCCCGTCGTGCCGCCTCCTTGAGTGCGGACCCAGATGTCGACTTTTCCCAGCATGTCGGCGGCGAGAAGCGGACCTTCGACCAAGGCGCGGTTGCGCTCGACGCGGAAATAGTCCTCCAGCGTACGATCATTGATCGTCAGTTTTCCGCTGCCGCGCTGCATCCGCACGCGCGCCACGGCCGTCTTGCGGCGGCCCGTCCCCATTGCCGCGCCGAACCGATCGATCCGTCCTCGCATCGTCGGGGCCGACCGGGGCTCTGCGGGTTCTTCAGCGGGCCCGCCGCTTCCCAAAGTCAATTCGGGAACAGGGGCGGCGGTTGCTCCGTCATCCGTGACTGTGCTTTCGGCTGTCTCGGTCGCAGAGTTGGCGTGGCTGTCCATGAGGCTCTTGTCCCTGTGGCGGGCTGTTTCGCGATTCAAATGATTCGTCGTACTACTTTATGTCGTACTACTTTATGAGGGCGGAGCAAGTGCGCAGGGAATTCCTGCGGCTGCTGCGACTGATGAGGATGTTCGGTCCCCGCGTAGACTTTCAGCTTTTTGAGCATGTGCTGGCCGAGGATGTTCTTCGGCAGCATCCGGCGGACGGCCTCGGTGATAATCCGTTCGGGATGACGAGCCAGCATCTGCGTACCGGAGACGAAACGACGGCCGCTCGGGTAGCCGGTGTAACGCTCGTAAACCTTTTTTGCCATTTTGACGGTGAAGCGGGGATGCTCCTCGTGGGCCAGCGACTTGCCGCTGAACCGCACTTTCTTGGCATTCAAGACAATGATGAAGTCGCCGCAATCGACGTGGGGCGTATATTCCGGCTTGTGCTTGCCCATCAGGACGGTCGCCAGACGCGTCGCCAATCGGCCCACGAGCTGGGAATCGGCGTCGACGATGTACCATTTCGGCGCAACGTCTTCCTTGCGGACAAGAGTTGTCGTATGGGTCGGATTTCGACTGGAGCCCGTGGGCTTCATTGCAAACCTCAATTGTGTGAAAACCGGGGCGGGCAAACCCGTTGCTCAACGCGGGTTGCAACAGGCGAGAGCCTGCGCAGAGAACCGGCCGTGCCGGTTTCAACTCCGGGAAATGAAGAGGTTAACGACTTCGGCAAAGTGGTTCAACGGTAAGCGGCGCGAAAACTCCGTGCCGAACGCCGTCTGGCACGTCCCGCCGAAATCGCGCCGGAATCACGCTGCAGACGGCGCGAAGGCTCGATTTCCATAGGTAATTGAAGAAGCTCATTTGCATGGTGCTGGCGGCGATTTGCAGCGTCGCTTGCATCGAGGTCTGACAATTGCGTGAGCTGTGTGAGCGCCGAGGCCATATTCACGTTCATCTGATCGGAAACGGCGGACTGCACGTTCGTCTGCTCGGTGGTCAGTTGGTCCTGGACCTGGCTGAGCATCTGTTCCCGCGAGCCGAGATCGCTCTGGACGACGCCGACGCGGTTTGACTCCTGTTGCATCAGGGGCTGCAGCCGCGACAGCTCAGCGTTGTTACTGGTGCTAAGCGCCGTCTGCAGTTGTGTGAGCAGATTGAAGACGCCGTTGGCCTGGGTGGGATTGACGTCCTGTCCGACCAGCGGCTGGGTGGGGTCGGTGCTCGACTGCGTGCCGGCAATTCCCAGTGCCGTCGAAATCGAATTGCTCTCGACCGTCAGCGGACCGGTGCTCGAGCCGTCGTTATCGGTGATCGAGATCCCGTTGCCGACGGAGTTCAGCGAAGCCGTCAGCACGCCCGGCTGGACGGCGTTGATATCGTTCAGCACGTCCTGGACCGTCGTCGCGCCGGTGAGATTGACGTTCACCGAGGAACCGTTGCGCAAGTCGATCGTGATTTCGGGCGTCTGCGGATTTCCGTTGGAGTCGGTCGTGCTGAGCGGCACCCCCTGCCCCAGGTTCAAGCTGCTCAAGAGCGTCGAGCCGGTCATCGTGCGGATGCCCAGGTCGGTCGCGGTGGTTCCGCCGTTCTCGCCGATCGAAAAGTTAACGCCGCTCAGTCGGGTCGAGATGGCCAATCCGTTCCCCGCGGCGTTGATCCCCACATCGAGATTGGGATCGGCGGCGGTCAGCGAGTTGAAGAGATCCTGGACGGTGGTGTCGGAGGAGATGTTGACCGTGGCCTGGGTCGAGCCGTCGCTGATGAGGAGCCCGTCCGTCGTGTCGATCCCCGCTCCGCCGTTGAGCGCGGAGAGGGGCGTTTCGAGCGTCAGTTGGGAATTGAGGTTGCTGCCGGTGATCGATGCCGCCGCCGCGCTCGGCGATGCCCAGGTCGGCGGCGGTTTTGCCGCCGTCGATGTCGGAGACGGCGACGGTCCCGGACGACGGCGTGATTTGCAGGGCGTCCTGCGGCACTCCGGAGACGATGCCGACCGTCAGGGTGCCGGGCGGAAAGGCGTTTTCGATGAGCTGCTGGACGTCGCCGACCGTCTGGGCGTGCGACAAGTCGACCGTTTCCGTCACGGGCGTACCGTTGTTGACGGTCACCTGAATCGAGCCGGCGCGACTCCGCTGCCATTGTTGAGATCGGAGAGATTCGTCTGGAGCGTGAGTGCCGGATCGACGTCCGACCCGACGGGAGTTGAGATCGCCCCGAAGGCGGTGACTCCGTCTGACGTTGTTGGGCGACAACGAGCCCCGAGTCGATGTTCGAGTTGATACTGGCCTGATCGCCGTTGTAGCAGAACCGCCCCGCTGGCAAGAATCTGGAATGGAGGATTCTGCGTCTCCGCTCCCGCCGAACAGGTATTGCCCCTGAAACGTGGAATTGGCCGTGTTGACGAGCCCCTGGATGATGGTGCCGACCTGGTCGGCCAGCGCCTGATTTTCTGTGGGGGTGCTCGTGGTGCCGAGCCCGCTCAACAGGAGCGAATTGGCCTGGCTGATGGACGAGGAGACGTTCTGCGAGCGCGGAGTCGGTGCTCTGCAGAAACGATTGGTCGGTCGTGAGATTGATCTGGTATTGCGTCTGGCTGGCAAGTTGCTGTTGCAATGGCAACACGATGGCGGTGGCTGTCGGGTTTTGCCCCGGGGTGAAGAGCTGCTGGCCGGTCTCGACCTCCTGCTCGATGGTGTTGAGCGGATCCTGGATGGTGTTAATGTTGTCGACGATCTGCGACGCGATGAGGCTGTTGGGGATCCGTCCAGAAGAAATCGGGGCTACGGTCATCGCTGCGACCTCCCGTCCACTTACATATTCAGCAGGGTTTGGTACAACTGGTCGACCGTCGGTGACGATCTTGGCGGCCGCTTGATACGACTGCTGATACTGCAGTATCTGAATCGCTTCCTGATCCAGGCTGACGCCCGAATACTGCTGCTGCTGAGACGTCAGCGATTGGCTGTAATCGTTCAGGCTGGTCGACATGGTCGTCTCCGCTGACGCCTGGTTGCCGATATTCGTGACGATCGAGTTGTAATAGCCGTTGAGGCTTTCTCCGTTGAGCGCGCTGATCGGATTCGCGGCGAACTGCGTCAACGCCAAGGCGTTGCTGCCGTCGGAGGGGCCACCTCCCTGGGCGGTGGCGAAGAGCTGGGGATTGTTGCGCCACCGCCGAATTGACGCCGATGTTGGTCGCATTGGTTCCCGTGAAGAACGTGTTGATCCCCAGCGAGGCCAGCGTGTTGCTCGAGTCGTTGGCAAACTGAATCTGGTAGTTGGAGGCGGCATTGATCTGGAGATAGCCGCTCGGGCGTCACCGACGCCGACATGTTGGCGACCCCATTGATCGCGGCTGCCAGGCTGTCGAGCGTGGTGTCGCTTCCCGTGCCGTTGAGGTTGACGTCGATCGGTCGACGTCGTCGTTTGGCCCGTGATCTGGTTGGTGACTTCGACCTGAAACGTGCCGTTCTGCGGGGGGAAGGTCAGCCCCGCCTGGTTGAGCGCGGCGGTCGGGTCGCTGACGGCGTTTTCGGACGTGACCGAAGTGAATCCGTCGGCTCCCTGCCCGGAGGCGTAAATCTGGTTGAACTGAGAAATGAGGTTCGACGTCAGCGTGTTCAAGGTTTTGCTCGAACCCGCCCAGCACGTTGTCGCGTCCCTGCATCGTGCGCGATCAGCTCGCCGGTCCCGCTCGAGCTGGCCGTGAGCTGCTGCCCCGAGACCGACAGTTGAACATTCACGGTGCCCACATGCCGTCGCTCGGTGCTGTCGACCGTCTGCAACTGTTGCAGTCTGGATCGCCCTGCACCAGGTAATTGGAGCCGCTATAGACGTTGACGCTGCCGTCGCTGTTCTGGGTGGTGGTGACGGGCAGGATCTGCGAGAGCTGGCTGAGATCCTGGCCTCGCTGGTCCAGCAGCGAGCCCGCCTGGCTCTGCGAGAGGCCGTCCAATTGGAGCTTGCGTGATCTGGGGGTTCAATTGGGCGATTTGCGTGATCAGCGAGTTCGCCTGCGTGGCAAGTTGTCCGACGCTGACGTTGGCCTGCTGGCTGCTGTTGTTCGATCGACGAGCGCAGCGAGGTGATGGACGCTGGCCAGCTGCGTTCCGGCGTCGACCGCCTGCGCGCGCCAGCGCCGCCGATGTCGGCTGGTTGGCCAACGCGTTCAGCGCACTGGCGAAGTTGCTCATCTGCGTCGACAGGCTATTGTCGCCCAAGCGCCTGCAGTTGCTGTTGAAGGTTCGTGTAAACCGTGTTGAGCGTGTTGGATGCGCTGTAGTTCGAGTTGGCGGAGAGGATTTCGCCTTGCAGGTACTGATTGACCTGCTGCGTCACGCCGACCGCTTCGACGCCCGAGCCCAAAATCAGCGGACCGGCACTGTAGCTGGGAGCCGGCGTGACGTTGCAGTTGTTCCTGGATGTAGCCGGGCGTGTTCGCGTTGGCGATGTTCTGACCGGCCACCTGGATGCCGGTGGAGAACACGTCGAGAGCGTTGGATGCAATTCCGAGCGCCCCGCTGAGTCCCATGGTCTGGAAATCCTTGTCCTTTTGGCGCCGAAGCGGCTTCAGGCGGACGCGTCGAGGATCGCCCCACCGAACGACATCTCGGCGCCGGGACCGGCAAAGTACACGGGCGCCTTTCGCCCGCCGTTGGCGATCAAGTCGAGAATATCGCCGAAACAGCCGCAACGATTGCTTGGAAACGATCCACAACACCCAGCTTTCGCGCCGGTTAGATCTCGACCAGGCGTCGCGTCTGTTCGATTCGGCGCCAGCAGGCGGCTCCGCTCGGGCTCGGCAAAGGTCCGAACGACGTTCTCGAGCGAGTCGTCGGGCCCCACCAGCGGTTTCACACGTTGCAAAATCTGATGACGATGGCGGAGATGGGCCTTCAGATCCGAGACGAGGCGCTGTTCCTGCTTCGTGCAGACGGTCGATCTCGGTAGCCTTTGCCGCGCGGACGGCCTCGCGCTTGGCCCGATAAATGAGCGGCAAGCTCCTCCTGGTTCTCGCTCATCGCGATCAGGAGTTGCTCGATCTCCGTTCACCAAGTCCGTTTCCGCTGGCATTGTGTCGTCCCTGACCAAGCCGAAGAGATCCACCGCACTTCCTATAATCGGTAGATTCCACGGCCGCTCTTCTGCCCTATTTTTCCGCTTCTGCCGGAATTCTCTGCGCTGCCTCCCCATTTTCCCGGGTCTATTTAACCGGACTCGAGACGAAGGCCCAGAAGGCCTGCGTTTCGTGCATCATGCAGTGGACCGCGCTCAGTTTCAGTGATCGGATCGCGACATAAAGCCGACATCCACGTCCCTCCGCGGTGGGCATGAAAGACGGACTTGCAAAGACACACAGCGAGGGCCGGTGCCCTCGTTTATCTATCGCGCGTGCCACAGAGCGGCGCACTGGCGCTGCGGCGGCGTGCCTTTCCCACGGCGGTGCTTCGCCCAGGCATGGTTCGCCGAGGCCGCCCGCTCCGAGCGTGACTCTCGGCTGGCAAAGAAGGTTGGCGAACCGGACGACGGTGCCCGTGTTCAGCGGCGGCCGCGGTGGTTCAGGAATCCCTGGTAGAGGGATCGGAAACCTGGCTTCCGCCTTGTTGTGAGCCATGTCTTCCGCGACTTGCTGGTCCATTTGGCCCTGAAAGATGTCCTCCGCATGACCGCCATAGAAATAGGCCGGCTTGCTGTGCATTTTGCGGAGTGACTTGAGCATTTCCTTGTAGAAGGTGCCGGCCGCGAAGTCTTGAAACGTGGACTGCTGTTTCTCCTTCGAACCGGACGACTGGGTCAGCAACCGCGAGCCGGCCGCTTCGCGCGCGTCGGCGGCAAATTGAGCACTCGTTCATCGCGGTCTGGAGCGGCGAAATCGAATTCATGGGCGTTTCCATTGGCGGATGCGGGTGAGGCGGGTCGTTGGCAGGAGCGGACGTGCCCGACGTGAGCGCGTTGCCGCAGGCATGGTCAATCGCGGCAGGCCGCTCAGTGCTCCTCATAAACGGCGTGCAGGTTTCCGGAGTGGTACAGCTCGCGGACGATGCTGATGACGTCGTCGTTGGAGACCTTGAGCGTTTGCAGCCCCTTGAGCAGCTCGTCCAACTGCTGCGGATTGTCCTGCCCTTGCGAATTGATGGCGGCAAAGGGGGCCGGCTCCCCCGTGCGTGCCGGCGACCTCCACTTTGAGGTTCTTCTGCGAGATGACCACGGGGCTGATCTGCACGTCGCCATGGATGACCACGGTCTTCGACTTGGTGTTGATCGAGACGCGGGCCTCGGTCTGCGGGCTCATCACGTCGATCTTCAGCAGCCAGGCGAGGAAGGCGACCGGATCGTCGCGATACAAATCGGGCACGATCACTTCGATCCGGTCCGGCCCCAGCGCGGTGGCCGGCTTGGTGTGCAGCACGGGATAGACGTCGTTGTTGATCTGCTCGGCAATGTGCCAGGCGACGCCGAACGTGGCATGCGCCGGGTCGAGCACCAGCGTCACTTTGTTGCCATGCGTCGCGGTCGATAAAGCTCGTGCGGAAATCGCGCTCCAGCACGATCCCTCCGGGGACGCGGGCCGAGGTCAGCACGTCGGGGTCCTCGATCACGATCGGACCGGACGCCAATCCGACGACCGTCATGTCGCCGACGTTGGGCATGCGAATGGGCGAGATCAGCAGCCGGCCCCCCTTCAGGCTCTTGGCGCCGAAGGTGGAGGTCACGTAGCAATCCGAGCCTCTGGCCGCGGCTGGCTCCCTCCTTGGGAATCGTCGCCGAGATGGCGACCATCGCGACGTTGGTGGCGTCGGACAGGTCTTTGCCACTTTCGATCGGGTTATTCAAATAGCGAAGGGTCGAGGCCAAGGCCCGCATGGCCGGGGCGTTCTTGCTGCCGTCGCCCGTCCGGTTCAGGCCGACGACCAGGCCGATGCCGATGACGGGCGTCTCTTTCTGGCCGTAGACCGTGCAAATGTTTCCGACCTGCGTGCGTGCTGCACAGCAGGCGGCGCGAAGCACAGGAGAATTGCGGCCAAGGCACACGGCAGTCGCAAGCCCAGTCCGAATCGCATCATGATGGCGCCTCCAGGGCCCGCTCGTCTCAGAACGGCCCAATCATGTCGTACAAGTGGATAAACCAGGCCCGTTTCGTCGCATCGTGCAGCTTGCCGTGCTGCACCTTCGAGATGTGCAGGTCGGCGATCCGCTCGCTCAATGCACTGTTATCGGGCGAGATGTCCTGCGGACGGATTTTCCCGTCAGCGTGTATTCCCACAGATCCTTGTTGTCGAGAATCGACTTGCGTGCCTCGAGGACGAGGATCCCGTTGGGAAGCACGTCGACGACCGTCGCCGCAATCCGGTACGTAATCGTTTCGGTTTCAGTCACCTGGCCGGTCGACTGGAGCTGGCTTTGCAGTTCGCCATCGATCTCCGGCGAGTTTTGGGCGGCGTTGTCCAGGTTCCCCTGGCTGTTGATCCGAATGAATTGTGCCAACTGGGCGGTGTACTGCCCGTTCCGCTGCCGGTTATAGACCGACTTCGCATTCGTCGACGCGTTCTCCTTCACCGTGACGGTGATGATGTCGTGGACTTTGATCTTCGTGCGGCTTCGGAGTATCGATGTACGACCAGGCGAAGTCGCGGATCAACAGCGGGCGGCTGCGGTGCATAAAAGTCGGGCCCGTGTGTCGATCGGCGGAGGCCCGCCCAGCGCGGCGGCGGCGCCCGCCATCGGCGGCGGAAGCGGTTCGGCGCTGCGGTCGCCGCCTCGCACCGTTGGCAGCAGAAAAGTCAAAAACACGGCCGTCAAAAGCAATCTCCTCATTTCCAGTTCCCCCCCAAAAGCTATTTCGATTCATCGTTGCTCGACAAAGACCGCCGGCGCAGACGGCGTTTGCAGTCGGTTGCGGTCGTTTCACCATCTGGGCCGGCGGACTTCGGTGAGCGAAGCCCTGCGGATCGGACGCGTCGTCGCCTGGTTCGCCGCCGTTTGCCCCGCGAGCCGCCGACTTCGCCCGATCGGCGCTCACGATCTCCGCTTCGTGCACGTCCGTCACCCGTGCGGTCACCTGGTCCCGGCCAGTCAGCTTGACGAGCGTGATGACGTCGCCCAAGCCGCCGTCGCCTTTCGCCTTGAACTGGCCCGTGATGCGGATGCCGCCGCTTTGCCAGACTCCCGTGACGATGTCATTGGCGCGCACCAACGGAATGTTGCGGATGTCATCGGCGTGGATCGGCTCGTCCGCGTGAAGCGATTTCTTGGCCTCCTTCTCGACGATGTCGTCGACACGCGTCAGCAGGCCAGCGGTGCTGTCGACCGGCCGCCACGCCAGGTCCGATTCGTGGATCATCCTCTCCCGTCGCGACCGAGTGCGCCAGCACGGGGACTTGGGGCCGCTCCGAGACGATGCACTGCACCTGGAAGCGGGCCGGCTGTCCCTGCGAATCCTGATAACCCACCTGGATGGTCTGTGGTTCCGCGTTTTTCGGATTGACGGTGCCGATCTCAAAACCCTGGGCCGCGTTGGCCAGGACGGAGCGGGCGTCGGACGGGTCGACGATCACGTCGATAAACTTCGTCGGCTTTTCGTTGTGCTTCGTGCCCATGGAATGGCGGACCGCCTCGGCCATGATTTGTTCGGCCCGCTTGAGCTGGCCCGGTGCCACGACCGCTCTCGCTCTGCGGCATTTTTTTCGGTTTCGCCTTTACCGGCAGCAGCACGTCGGCCGACGCGACGACCACGACCGACGAACCCGAGTAATTCAACTCGACGGCCGGAATTCCGGTCGCTTCCAAGCGGGAACGGATCTCGGCAAAGTCGAGCCGCATCCGCCTTCCCGGCGCTGGCGCCGGCGCCAGCGCGACGTTTTCCAGACGGGTCATCGTGGCGGCGTCACTGGCCCTAACGATGGCGATGTCCCTCAAGAGCACCGTGGAAGTGGAAACGCAGGCGGTCGGCTGGAAGCAAATGTCGGCCCCCGACACGTCCCGGACAGAGGCCAGGACAGCCGCCGCGGCAAGGAGCCACGAGACTTGCGACGCGCGCCGCACAGCCGCGGCGTGCCTGCCGCCGCCAGAACGCGGAAGTCGGGCTCCTTCCACATGGGGCGACCGGTCGCACTCGGGCACGGTGATTCGAGTCTTGGAGTCCATGATGTTTTTGCCACGTTAGAACCGGCGGAGGTTGGTTAAGAGCTGCAGAATTTGGTCACTGGCTTGCACGACTTGGCTGTTCAATTCGTAGGTACGTTGCGTATTGATCAGGCTGACCAGCTCGGTGGTCGCGTCGACATTCGACGCTTCGAGGTATCCTTGCTGAAGCAGCCCGCGTGAGTCCTGCCCGGGGGTGCCGACCTGCGCCGAACCGGTTGCGTCGCTTTGCTGATAGAGGTTCTGGCCCAACTGGACCAGTCCCTGCGGATTGATGAACGAAGCCGTCTGTATCTGGCCGATGTTTGTCGGGTTCGTGTTTGGCGGCTCCAGCACAGAGACGACACCGTCTCCGGAGATCGTGATCTGTGTTGCGCCCGGCGGAATCGAGATGGGGGGTTGAAGCGGCCGGCCAAGGTCCGCGGATGCCAGAACGATCTGCCCATTGGCGTTCACCGAAAACGAACCCGCACGCGTGTAAAGAGTCTTTCCTGTCTGCGGATCCTGCACCTGGAAAAAGCCCGGGCCCGAAATCGCCAGGTCGAGCTGGCCCCCGGTCTGCGTGAAGGTTCCTTGCGTCTGGTCGACTTCCGTTCCAGCGACGCGAGCTCCCAGCCCGTAGCCCAAGCCGATTGGCGTCGGCTGGCCGCTGGTGTCTACCGTCCCCGGCAGCTTTTGATACTGATAGAAGAGGTCCTCAAAATTGACCCGCGTGCGCTTGAATGCCGTCGTGCCGGCGTTCGCAATGTTGTTGGCAATGGTGTCAAGATTCGACTCTTGCACCTGCATCCCGCTCGTGGCGGTGTAAAGCGCTCGAATGGTCATCTCAAGCTCGTCTCCGCGTTCACCAACCGACCGGCCATGTCTTAATGCGGCGCCGCCGCCTGCAGGAGCCGGTCAAGCGCGTCGTCCTGGAACTTGATCATGTTGACGTTCGCCTCGACGGCCCGCGAAGCTTGGATCATCTGCACCATTTCGCTCACCGCGCTGACGCCGGACCCCTCGAGGTAACCCTGCCTGACCTGGAGATCGGCGCTCGCCGGCGAGACGTCGCCATTAGCCTTGTACAGGCTGTTTCCCATTTTCTGAAGTTGCGCTTCGGAGGCCGGCTGCACGAGCGCCAGTCGGCCGATTTGCGTTTGCGCGCCATCGCCGCCGATTGAGGTCAGCGTACCGTCATCGGCGATTTCGATCCGCATCGCCTCCGGTGGAATGGAGATGGGTCCACCCGCGCTCGACTGCACGCGCATCCCGGACCCCTGCGCGACGAGTTCGCCATTGGTCGCCACGGTAAACTGGCCGTTGCGGGTCAGATATTTCTGTTGGCCGTCGCTCACCTGCAAAAAGCCGCGGCCCGTCAAGGCGACGTCGTAGGTACTTCCTGTGCGCGTCATCGGGCCGGTGCTGAAGTCGGTGGCGACCTGTGCCGCGCTGACGCCCCCGCTCAGGGCATTCTGGTTGCCGGGCGGCTCGGACGTGACGCCGTTCTCGACATCGTAGGGGCGATGGCTTTGGAAGATTGCCAAGTCGCGTTTGAACCCCGATGTCCCTGCATTCGCCAAATTGTTGGCGATGACATCGACCCGAGACGATTGCGCCTGGATTCCTTGGGCCGAGTGATAAAGTCCGTAGAGCATCCCTGCGGCTCAGCCGAAGGCGCCCCCCGCCACTTGGGAAGATCGAACACCACTGTCGGAATCTTTACCCTAACCGGAAAAGTTTGCGCGACTGCGATCGACAACCGAAGCCTTTGGCACCGGACTGGAACACTACAGAAACCACGTAGGATACAAAGGGCACAAAGAAAAGAAATGCGCTCAGGTCGCCCCTACTCCGACGCGATGGGCACTGTACTTCTTTATTCTTCGTGTTCTTTGTGTCCATTGTGGTTTAGCGAAACCCCCCCCCGTCCTTCTCGATCTGAGAGGGGTGAAACTGCGAAGCGATGGAAAAATGGAAAATAAAAATAGAGCGGGGAGCCGCCGGACAGCCTTTGCGGCGTTTGGTGCGCTGTGGCCCGTGCTTCTTTGAATCCGTACTAAGCCATCGGTCCTTGGGCAGCCTGTCGCGACGTAGCGTCGCTGGCAAGCTGTCGAAACAACCTTTGGTGCCTTCCTTATTGGCAAAAGCCGGGAATTTCCGGAGGTCCCCGCCGTTGATTTGAGGCCGGTCGCGAGAAGGGAGAGATCATCAGGTCTCAATTGAGATCAATTGAAACCAAGAAGCCTAACCTATCCGCTGACGCGTCGCTGTCAACCGCGATCGCCGTCAAAAAAGGATGCCAAATGCAGAACATCTTTGGCCGGCGACGGCTCTCAATCGGACAATGTTCCCTTGGACGAGGGGATACCTGTCTGTCGCGGGTCGATTGCCACGGCCTGACGCAGCGCACGGGCTGCCGACTTTGAACACTCCCTCGGCGATATGATGGCCGTTGGCCCCGTGGTGAAGCAGGAAGTGCAAGTTCATCAACCCGTTGGCGGCCACGGCCTGCCAAAACACCTCGACGAGCTGCGAGTCGAACTCGCCGATTTTGGGCGTCGGAATGACGACATCGTAGACGAACCACGCCCGCCCGCTGAGATCGACGGCCGCCGTGACGAGCGTCTCTTCCATCGGCAGACGTGATGCTGCCGTAGCGCGCAATTCCCCGCTTCTCGCCCAGCGCTTCGGCTAAGCGCTTTTCCAAAACAGATGCCGACGTCCTCGACCGTGTGATGCGGGTCGACGTGGAAATCGCCCTTCGCATTCAAGTTCAGGTCGATCAGCGAATGCCGAGCCAAGAGCGTCAGCATGTGATCGAAGAACCCGACGCCCGTTTCGACCGCGGCTGTTCCCGTGCCGTCCAGCGCAATTTCGAGTAGCACGTCGGTCTCGGCGGTTTTGCGTTTGACGGATGGCGGAACGGGTCATGCCGGCAATTCCTTCAAGGCGGCGATCAAGCCGTCGATTTCAGCGTCGGTTCCGACCGTGATCCGGAGTCCGTCGACTTCATCGGAGGCTTGAATCCCCGCATTCGGGAACCGCATATATCGAACGAGGATCTTCCGCTGCTTGAGATCTTTCGTAGATTTCGCGGTGCCGACCTTCTTTCCGCGTCGCCCACACGAAATTCGTCTGGCTGTCGACGACGTCGAATCCGCAGAACTCGCAGCGATTGGGTCAGCCGGCGGCGCGTGGCCCGAACGCGTTCCACGTTCTGGCGGACCCAATCCTGATCGTCGATCGCCGCCAACGCGGCAGCCAGCGAAAGAGCGTTGCAGTTATAGCTGTCCTTCACTTTGCGAAGCCCGCGGATCACGTCCGGATGGGCGATCGCGAAGCCGAACCGCACGCCGGCCATGCTGTACGACTTGCTCAACGTCCGCGTCGAGAATCACCCGCTCGCCGTCCGCTCCGCGGAGAATGTCGGGCTGGTCCGGCTGATCGGCAAAATCGGCGTAGGCGCCGTCGAGGACGAGCATGCCGGACGGCGGAATGAGCCGCTGGATATCTCGGCAGTCGACCATGCGTTTCCCGAGGGCGAATTCGGATTCGGCACGAAGATCAGCTTGCTGCGGGCGATCTGCGGTCCGACCGCCTCATGGTTCCAGGACCAGTCGGATTCAACAGTAGCCGTTCGTGCCGGGCCCCCTGCAAGATCGGCCAACGTCTCGTACAGGATGTAGCTGGGATACGGATAGGTGACGAGTTCGCCCGGGTCGACGAAAGCGCGGGTGATCAGCGTGAGACATTCGTCGCTGCCGTTGGCCGGGAAGACCCATTCGGGATCCACGCCGAAGAGCGCCGCCGCCTTTTTGCGGAACGCGGTCGCCAGCGGATCGGGATAGACGTTGAGGCGTCCCTCGGCCGCCGCCACGATGGCCGCCCGGACGGCCGGGCGACGGAGGATATGGGTTCTCGTTCGTGTTGAGCTTGATCCAGCCCGAGTCCTGCGGCTGCTCGCCGGGCGTGTATCCCTCGATGCGGTCGATGTCGGGACGGAAAAGGCTGCGGCTCGGCGGATTCAATGGAGTTCGAACTCCTGGAGGACTCGCACCCTGCCCGGCCCTTCAAGGGCCGGCACGACGTCAGCGGCGATTGTCGAAAGGGAACCTGTCGCGGGTCAACGCCGCTTTACGCTTTAAAAGAGGGGCAGGTCCTTGTCCCGCTCTTCAGGGAGAGACAGTCCCGCCTGAGGCTCCGGTTCGGGCTTTTTGCGGATTGTTTTCGTTTGACGCTTGCGGGCGTGGCGTTGGCAGCGTCGATCGAGTCGCGTTCGCGTCGAAGGGAGCCGTGACCGGATTGCCGGCCCGATCGAACCCGGTCAACAGCTCGATTTTCTGCTCGGCCCGCTCCAGGGCCTGGTAGCAACGACGCAGAAGCGAGATGCCCCGCTCGAAGCGGGCGATCGACTCATCCAGGCCGAGCGTCCCCTCTTCCAGAATGCGGACGAGATCCTGCAGCTCGGCCAGACCCGGCTTCGAATGTCGGTTCATCGGCACACGGATCGGGTTTTGGGAATTCGGGCATTTCGTGACTCTGTTCTGGCGTCAGTCTTCCACACCATCGACAACGCTCGTCAGCCGTCCTTGGGCGAGTCGTGTCTCAATCCGCTCTCCGACGCGGACGTCGCTCGCCCGCCGCACGATCTCCCCTGTCGCCTTCATGCCGGCTGAGCGAATAGCCCCGGCTGAAAACCTTGAGCGGACTCAGGGCGTCGATCGTTCCGCCGATCGCTTCGAGCCGATGGCGGGCCCGCTCGACTTGCCGGCGGATCGCCCGCCGCAGTCGATCGGAGAGCTCGTCGATCGTTCCGTTCGCGATCATGCACGAGTTCCAGCGGCCGCGCCAAGGCCCGCGATGCCGGCCAGCGCGTCGACCAACAGTCCCCGTCGACGCAAACTGTTCTGCGAGGGCGCTCCGCAGTCCGCTTCCCAGATGTTCCAGGTCGGACAAGACCTCTGCGCGATCGGGAACGACGATCTCGCCTGCTTCGCTCGGCGTCAGTGCCCGTTTATCGGCAATCAAGTCGGCGATCGTCACGTCCACCTCGTGCCCCACGGCACTGACCACGGGGACCGGGCACTCATAAATCGCGCGGGCCACGACCTCTTCGTTGAAGGCCCAGAAATCTTCGAGACTTCCCCCGCCCCGGCCGGTGATGACAACGTCGACCCCCGGCAGCCGCGGGACGGCTTCGAGTGCGGCGGCGATCTCCGCCGCCGCCGTCTGCCCCTGAACGGCCACGGGCAAGATGATGATGTCGCAGGCAGGCCAGCGGCGGGTGATGACCTGCAGCATGTCCCGGACGGCGGCGCCGGTCGGACTGGTCACGAGCGCAATCCGCCGCGGAAACCGCGGCAACGGCCGTTTTCGCTCCGGGCGGAACAGTCCCTCGGCCGCGAGCTTTTCGTACCGCTGGCGAAACGCCAACTCCAACGGACCGATTCCCTGCGGGGCGAGGCTCTCGATGACGATCTGATAGCTGCCGCGTGCCGCGTAGACTTCGATCGGCCCGACCGCCACCACGTGCAGTCCGTCATGCAGCTCGAAGCGGATGCGAGCCGCCGCACTCCGCCACAAGACGGCGCGAATCTGCGCGGTCTCGTCTTTCAGCGTGAAATAGACGTGGCCGGAGGTGGCCCGCGAGAGGTTGGAGATTTCTCCCTCGACGCAGACGTGCGGGAAACTCGCTCTCGACGAGTGCTTTGAGTCGCAGCGACAGCGCGCTGACAGAGAGGATTTCGTGGTCGACCATGGCTCCGCCTTCGTTATCCCCGGTAGACCGATTGGAGAAACTGAATCGCGCGTCCCGCGTCGCCGGCGCGGTCTTCCCCCTGGGTGCGATCGACAGTGAGCCAGCCCCCGTATCTGGTTTCCTGCAACAGAGCCAGAATCTCGTCCCACGGAACGTCGCCCCGCCCCACGGCGCACTTCGACGCCCCCTCCGTCCGAGCCACGTGTCGCGTCGCGGACCATGACGTGTGCAACAAACTCCCTGAGGGTCTCTGCAGCGCTTCGGCCGGCGATGCGCCGGACGCGACGACAGCCGCGGGGTCGAAATTAACGCCGATCGGACCCTCGGTGACCTGTGCCCAACACCTCGACCAGCCGCGCGGCGGGCTCCCGCCCGGGACCGACGGCGAGCGTCACGCCGACGCGATTCCCGTGACGGGCCAAATCGTTGAGGACGGCTTTCAGCAGGCTTCGGCCGGCGACGTCGGATTCGTCAGGCAGCCCTCCCAACCGCACCGTGACAATCCGTGCCTTCAGCTCATAGGCGAATTCCATCGTCTGCTTCAACGCTTCAACGCGCGCGTCGAGACGCTCGGCATCCCACAGCGGCCGGCGGAGGGGAAAATCGAGGGATGCCAAGCTGGAGGCCGATCTCCGCCAGCACGATGCACGAACTGACGCCGCCCGGTCCCCGACATTTCGGACGGTTTCGCTTCGTTTCTCGCGTCTAACTGCACGCCGGTCGCCCCGAGTTGGGAGGCAAGCATCAACGCGGGTTTCAACGGCTGGACAAGACAGCGCGTCGCCACGGCCAATCGCAAAGGTTTGGTCATTCGTCCGAAAATCCAGGTCTGGGCGTGAGGGGCTTTAGACAAAACCGGCGGGCAAGACCGCGTCGTGTCCAAAGCCTGATTCAAAGGCCAGGGTACGCGGCCGGTCGACGCGACCGTCGCGTTCGGCCGGACATCGCTTTGCGGCATTATAGCCGACAGCGACCGCTGCGATCGGCCCCGGCGGAGACCGGATCGAGCGGCCAGCGCATCGCGGTCGATCTTGTGCGGAGGTTACGCTCGGCATCATCCCCCAAGTTCTATGTTCAAGACGCTTATCCTGCTGGCCGGACTCTCTCTGGCCGCCGCTGACGGCAGTAACGGGGCGGCGAGCCCCGTCACACGGGGCGAATCGGCGCCGGGTCGCCGCTGAGTCGTCGAGGAAAACCGCCGCGGCGGAAGACCCATTCGAAGGTGCCGTCGAGGTTCTCCATTACGGCTTTGAACCGGATGAGGATCGCAATTTCGACCGCCAGCCCGACGGCTGGATTCGCCGCAAAGGAAGCAACTTTCCCGGCTATGTCGAGGCGGCAATCGACCGCGAGCGCGGAAATGGGGGAAAAGGGCAGAGTCTGCGGTTCAAAGCCAACGGCGGCTGCGTCATCCTGTATTCCAAGCCCGTCGTCATCGACCCGTACCACTCGTATATCTTTCGCGGTTACATCCGCACCCAGTCGCTCGAGAACGACGCGGCCCTCGTTTCGGTGTCGCTGCTAAACCACAAGCGCCAGCGCATCCAGCGGTTTCTGACGAGGCCCGTGACAGGGACCTTCAAAGATTGGTGCCAAGTGACGATCGGCCCGATCGTCCCGCACGAAGATGTCCACTTTGTGGTCATCGGCTGTCATCTCGTGCATGGCAGCCGAATGGACATTCGCGGCAGCGCCTGGTTCGACGACCTGTGGATGGGCGAGCTTCCCCTCTTTGCGTTGGAGAGCAATTTCCAGACGCATTTCCGCGAGCGCGACTCGCGGGTCGTGATCACGTCGCACGTCGACGGACTCGATCCCAAGCACTCCTACCGCCTCGACATGCAGATGGTCGACGCCGAAGGCCGACCGGTCGCCGCGACGTCGTTCGATCCGCGTCCGACCCGGTCCACATCCCCGGCCGGTGAACGGCCGCCGACGCAATCGGCGGACGACCGGCCCACGAGGGAAAAGCCGATCGACTGGACGCTCAATCCGCAGCCGCCCGGCTTTTACGCAGTCGAAGCGGTCCTCAGCCGCGACACGAAGCCGATCCTCACCAAGCGGACCTCGTTTGCCGTGATGGACTCGCTCTCCGACGTGGCCGACCAGGGGGAGTTCGGCTGGACGATCAAGCGGGCCGAGGACATGACGGCTCTCCGGGAGCTGGCGGAAATCGCGTCGCAGGCCGGCATCAATTGGCTGAAATATCCCTTGTGGAGCTCTGTCTCCGAAAGGAGCTCGAACACGCCCCCGCAGATCTCGGCCTTCTTCGATGAGCTGTCGCAACGCAAGATCACTCCGGTCGGCCTGTTGAACGACCCCCCTGCCGAGCTGCGCAGCCAGTTCGCGCGCGATTGGACGGGCATCAGCGAAATCTTCACGGTGCGAACGGAGTTCTGGCGCGAGTCGATCGAGAAGGTCATCGCCCGCTATTCGTCGCACGTTCGTTATTGGCAGCTCGGGCAGGAGGATGACGAGAGCTTCGTCGGTATGTCAGGCCGCAACCTGGCCGAAACGATTGCTCGGGTCAAGTCGGAATTCGACCGCATCGGCCGCGATGCACGGATCGGAGTCCACTGGAATTGGGAAACCCCTCCTCCCCGGCGCGAGGATGTGCGCGGCATCTTTCTCTCGACGTCCAGCCGCCAACGGCTCGCGGAGAATGAACTGGTCCGCAAGCTTAAATCGGCAACCGGAGACGTCCCCGAGCGCTGGGTGCTCATCAAGCCGCTGCCGAAGACCGGCTTCACACCCCAGGAGCGCGGCAGCGACCTCGTCAAGACGATGGTGGAAGCCAAGATCGGTGGCGCGGACAAGATTTTCGCCGACGACGTCTTGGACGAGGAGACGGGTCTCTTGGGCCACGGCGGAGCCCCGTCGCTTTTGTTTCTTCCCTGGCGGACGACCGCGATGGCCTTGCAGGGGGCCGACTTCATCGGTTCGTTCCTGCTTCCCGAGGGAAGCCGCAACTACGCCTTTTCCCGGAAGGGAGAGGTTGCGGTCATCATCTGGAACAACGAATCGGTCGACGAAGATCTGTTCCTGGGCGATGAATCGGTCGTGACCGACGTGCTCGGGCGACGGATTCGCCTTCCGGAGTCGGCCGCCGGGGAACGGGCCAAGCTTCACGTCGGTCCCAGCCCCCTGCTCGTCCGTCACTTCCCGGAGCCGATCGCCCGCTGGATGGCCGCCGTCTCGTTCGAAAAGGGGCGGCTCCCCAGCAAGACGGGGAAACAACGGGAGGTCATCCACGGCGTCAATACGTTCCGTCAGGGCGTCAACGGCCAATTACGGATCCTCGTTCCCAAGGAGTGGAAGGTCGATCCGCCGGAGACGCGGTTCGCGCTGGCGGCCGGCGAAAAATTCGATGTTCCGATCACGCTGGAGCTCCCGTCGAACACCAGCCTGGGAAACCAGCGGATCGTGCTCGATTTCGTCATGTCTCCCTATGCGTTCCGCGTCTATCGCGACTACGAAGTCGGCTTGGGAGACGTCGTCTTGTCCGTGGTCGATTCCAAGCTCGAGAACGGCGACCTGCAGATCAAACAGCTCATCGACAATTACACGAAGCCCGAGGAAAAGCTCAATTTCGAGTGCAACCTGTACGTTCCCCTGCGGAAACGGATGCAGCGCGTCGTGACCAAGCTCAGCCATGGACGGGACACCCAGATCTACGTCATCCCCGAGGCCGAGTCGCTCCGCGGCCGCGAGCTGCAGCTCCGCGCCGAGCAGATTGGCGGGCAGCGTGTCTTGAATCTGCGGTTTAAGGTCGGCGAGAATTGGGAAAATAAGAAGAACGAGCGGGCGGCCGGACGTCGCCCCGCTCCCCCGTCCGCTGCCGGCTCTGCGGGCGAAACGCCCACCTCCGCCGGACCGCCGGCAACGGAACCCGAACGACCCGCCGTCCCGAGCGATTCCTCATAATGAGCTCCGTCGATCCGCACGCCGCAGGACCTCTTGCGATCGCCGACGTCATCCACTTTCTGCATTCGCTGGCCCCTCTCGATTTGGCCGAGTCTTGGGACAACGTCGGCCTTTTGTGGGGCGACCAGGCGCAGCACGTCACGCGGGTGATGACGTGCCTCACGCTCTCGCAGGACGTCGCCGACGAGGCCGCCGATCGCGGGGCCGAGCTGATCGTCGCCCACCATCCGATTCTCTTCCGCCCCGTGCAGCGTCTCACCGCCGGGACGATCCAGGGCCGCATGCTGCTGGGCCTGGCGAAACGGGAGATTCCGTCTACTGTGCTCACACCTCCTACGACAGCGCCTGCGACGGCATCAACCGCCAATTGGCCGAGCAACTCGGACTCCAGTCAATCTCTCCGTTGCGGCCTGCGCCCCCCTGTCGCCGAACGCGATACTCCTTCCTCGGAACCGATCGGCTTCGGACGGTTCGGGACTCTTGCGCCGCCACGTTCGCTGTCGGAAACAATCGTCCATGTCAAGTCGCGGCTGGGCGTCGAGCACGTCGACTTCGTGGGATGGCGGGAAAGCCGCGTCGAGTGCCTCGCGATCGCGTGCGGCTCGGCCGCGGAATTCATCGACGACGCGCTGGGGAACAACTGCCAGGCCCTGCTGACCGGCGAGGCCCGCTTCCACGCCTGCCTCGAAGCCCGCGAGCGCGGGCTGGCGTTAATCCTCATCGGCCACTTCGCCTCGGAACGCCCGGCCATGCGACAACTCGCCGAGCAAATCCGCCGCCGCTTCCCTTCGCTCGACGTGTGGGCAAGCATGGTGGAGACCGACCCCATCGAGCGTGCCTGATACGGATGGCGGCGGTCCACGGCCGCCTTTTCCAATCTCGCCCTGTGGTCGGAGTCAATCATCGGGTGACATGAACAATGAGCACACGGAATCCGCGGGCGAGCTTGGGCGAGCTCGTGACGCCTGCAGACCTGCGCTGCGCTGTCCGCGCTGCGGCCAGGGAAAGTTATTCGTCGGCTGGTTTCGGATGTTCGTCGAGTGCCCGCAGTGCCAGCTCCGGTACGAGCGGTGCCGGGCTACTTTTTGGGATCGATTTACATCAACTACGGCGTCACCGCGGTCGCACTCATCGTCGGTTATCTCGTGCTGCACGCGGCCATGGGATACACCAATCGGCAACTGGCCGCGCCGCTTGTCGGATTCTGCGTCGGCTTCGCGATGTTCTTTTTCCGTTATGCGCGTTCGCTCTGGCTGGCGTTGGACTGCTTTTTTGATCCCGCCAGCTTCGACGTGAGTCAGAAATAACGGCGGAACCGACACGCATGGCCGCGCAAAGCCGTGCCAGTGCGCCCGGGCCGACCACTTAACGATGGATGACGGAAAATAAAGACGCCGTCAGCCGCGTTCGCCGTCCGCCGCGAAGTCCTCGGCTTCTTCCTGCTGCATGCGGGCCCCTTTGCGGGAGAGCCGATAGAAGGCGATGCCGAACCCCGTCGTCAACATCGCCGGCATGCTCATCATGAAGAGGACGCTGTACATGTAGGCCCGCGGCTGGCGCGACGCCGATTCGGTGGCCAACTTGCACATGGGGCAGGCCGAGACGGGCGCCGCGGTTGCCAGGCAGACCAACGCGGCCCCGCAGAGCGTCGAAAGCGAAGTCCTTCGTCTCACGTCAACTCCCTTGCCCGATGGGCATGTGGTACAGCACCAAGTAGATGATAACACCTGTCGTGGATACGTAAAGCCAAACCGGGAACGTGAACTTGCCCAGCTTCCGATGACTGTCCCACCGCTTCCTCCAGGCCAGGTACATCATCCGCAGGGCCAAAAACGGCACAAACGCGGCCAGCACGGTGTGCGATATCAACATCGTCAAATACGCCCGCCGCAGCACACCCGTTCCCGGGAAACCGCGCGATCCGCTCCCCGTGTAGTGCAACAGCGCCTTGTGATAGACGAGGTAACACGCCAGAAAGGCAGTCGAGACGAAGAAGGTCGAGACCATCACGCAAGCGTGTGCCTTCCACCTCCCCCGACGGATCAGCACGAGCCCCGCTACGAGCAGCACGCAGGCTGCCGCGTTCAGACTCGCGTTCACGTGCGGCAGGACATGCACCCAGCCGGGAACATTCAACGCGAGCTCCCTTTGTGGGCGATCGCGGGCGGTATCGTCCGCTGATCGTTGGCCCCCTGACGTTTGGCCTGGGACCGCTTCGCATCAAGGTAAGGCTTCAGGTCTCGCCGCAGCCGGGCCATGTCGACCTCGTCGAGCGCATTATACTTCTGCACGACGACGCCCTTCTCGTTGACCAGGAGAATGTTCGTGGAGTGCATCACCTCGTAGCCCGGTTCGCGGTCCTTGCCGGTATACTCCTTCACCGGCATCTGGAAGCTGTCGTTGATCAGCCGGTAGGTCTTCCGCTTGTCGCCGGTAAGATAAAGCCAGCGGTTCGGGTCGGCGCGGTACGCCTCGGCGTAGTGCGACAGCACGTCGGTGGTGTCGAAGTCGGGATCGACCGTCAGCGTCACCAGCCGCACGTCGGTCCCCTTCAGAAGCGTTTGCAGCTCGCTCATCTGCCCCGACACGCGGGGACACGGTCCGGCGCAGCGCGTGAAGATGAACGAAATCAGCCAGGGATGTCCGAGCAGGTCGGCCTTCGTGACCTTTCGGCCGCTGCGCTCGGTGAAGACGAAGTCCTCAACCCCCGCCGGGCTCCAGAGAGGCGATGGCTGCGCGCCGAGATGGCCGGACGAAGCGCGCGCCGGTCGCCGAGTCCCCAAGGACAAGCGCGGCCGGCGCGTCGGCATCTTCCGAGGGGCGTTCTCTGTGGCGCAGCACGAAGAGGCCTACGCGGCGGCAAACACTAAGCCCCACAGCACAAAACCCGAAATGATCCACGTCCGCCGGAACCTGCGGCGGTCGGGCGGCGTGGCTTCGACTTGGGAATCGGTCGTCAGCTTGTTCGACATGGGAAAAGGTTCGGACCTCATCAAAAAACGGCTATTCAACGCGCGTTGCGAACGGTCCGGCGACCGGTCAGCCAAACCGCGACCGCAAAGCAGACCGCACAGAAAAGAGACGTCACGACGACGCACGTCGCCACGCTCGGCAATCCGGCCGTCGCCACCGGCTCCGCCTGCCCGGGGCCATACGCGTGGGCGAACATGAACCGCTGCAGGCCGATCACGCCGTAGGTGAGCGGATTGAGCCGCATCACCCACGAGAGCCATCCCGACGGCGGCACCGGGAAAAACGAGCCGGACAAGAGCCACATCGGCATCAGAATTACGCTCATGAGCGCGTGATAGCCCTGCGTCGAATCGAGGGGCCATGCCATCACGTAACCGAGTGACGTGAGCGCGAAGGCCTCGAGCGTCAGGAACGCAGCGACGGCCGCGGCCTCACCCGGCGAAAGGGCCAGGCCCATGTGCGGGGCCAGTCCGACAAAACGCAACGCCGGACCGATCACCAGAAAGATGATCGCCTGCGCGACGGCCAGCACGGTCCCGCCGCAAACCTTGCCCAGGACAAGCGACGCCCGCGGGATGGGCGAGACGAGGACCGCCTGCAGGAACCCCTCGCGGCGGTCCTCGATGATCGAGATCGTCGAGAAGATCGCCGTAAACAGAAGAATGAGAACAGCCACGCCCGGAAGGAAATACTCCTGGTAGCTCATCCCCTGCGGCGCCCATGCGGGGGGCTTAAACGTCCCGCCCAGGCCGGCGCCGAAGAGGACCCAGAAAATGAGCGGCTGTCCAAGGCGCCGACGATCCGCGTGCGCTGACGGATAAATCGGACCAGTTCGCGGACGCACAGCGACCACGCCGGCAGCCAGAAGCCTGACTCGACTTGCGGCCCCATCGTGCGCTCGGCCGGGAGATCGGCAACCTGTGTCGCCGTCGCCGTCATTCGGCCTCCTCGTCCCAGAATCGGTGCCCGGTCCGTTCGATGAAGACGTCCTCGAGCGTCGGCTTGCCCAGCGACACGGTCTGCACGTCGTCGGGAAACGCCTCGACCAGATCGCGGACGAACTCGTGCCCCCGACCCTTTCCCGTCCGCAAGACGCCGCCGATCCGCAAGGCCCCGCCGATCCGCTGGGGCGTCACGCCGAACCGTTCCCGAATCCGCTCGCCCAGCACCTCGGGCGAATCGCAGTGGACCGTCACGTAGTCGCCCCCCAGCGTGGTCCGCAACGCCTGCGGCGTGTCGAGTGCGACCAGGCGGCCGTGATCCAGAATCCCGAGTCGATCACAGCGTTCGGCCTCTTCCATCAGGTGCGTGGTCACCAGAACCGTGACCCCCTCTTCCTCTTTCAGCCCTCGCAAATACCTCCACAAATCGTGCCGTGCACCGGGGTCGAGGCCCGTGCTCGGTTCATCCAAGAGAATCGCTTGCGGACGGTGTAGCAGCCCCTTGGCAATTTCGACTCGCCGCTTGAGACCGCCGGAAAGCGTCTCGGCCCGGTCGGAGAGCCTCTCCTTTAATCCTAGCTTGCCGGTCAAGAAGTCAATCCGCTGCCCAAGGACTTTGCCCGAAAGACCGTACAGATGTCCCTGGTGCTTCAGATTCTCGCCGCACGGTCAGCTTAGGATCGATGCTGGGGGACTGAAAGGTGACGCCGATGCGGCGGCGGATTTCATTCGGCCGTCGGGCCAAGTCGAAGCCGAGGACGTCGGCGCTCCCTGTCTGAATCGGCAACAGGGTGCTTAAGATGCGGAACAGGGTCGTTTTGCCGCCACCGTTGGGGCCCAGCAAGCCGAAGATCGCCCCCGCCTCGACGGCAAAGTCGACGCCGTCCAGCGCCCGGCGTTCGCCGTAGCGGTAGCTCAGTCCGCGGACTTCAATCGCGGGGCGCATGGAATGTCGCCTGCAGGTCCAAAAAGCGTAGGACAAGCTGCCAGCTTGTCTCGCAAAACTCGCCGCGCAACCTGTCAAGCTGGCAGCTTGTCCTACGGTTGAATCTCCCGGGGATGGTGCTCCGCCCCCGTCTCGCTTACGCCGGGGGCTTCCTGCGTCACTTTGGCGGTGTTCTGGGGGATGTCGGTCGTGTAGTAGTGCACGCCGACGTCGGGCAACAGGGCCAGCGGCAGACCCACCGCCAGGATGACCGTGGGGCTCAGCAGCAGGTACTTCCAACGTCCCTCGAACCGGAGGTGCATGAAGTTCATCATCACGAAGAGCGCCTTGGCTGTCGCCACCGCCAGCACCATCGTCGCCAACACGACGTTGATCCCACCGATCCGCCTGACAGGGAAATGGATCAGGTCGCAAAGGCAAGAAATTCCGTCAAGACGCACAGCGCCAAGAACACGCCAAAGTACCAGACGTGATGGCCGAACGTGTGTTCGTCATGATGATGAGCGTCGGTCATTGCCTCGATCCTCGTCTCTCTCTGCAGCGGAGATTAAATGATGTAAATCAAAGGGAACAAAAAGATCCAGACCAGGTCGACGAAGTGCCAATACAGGCCCGTGTTCTCGACATAGTCCGACCAATGTTCGTCGAACGTGCTCTTGAGTGGGGGAAGCCGGATCAGCCAGAGCGGAATTGCGAACAGGATCAGCCCCACGATGACATGGATCGCATGAAAGCCCGTCATCAGGAAATAGGTCGACGCAAAGATGTTCCCGTACTTGATCGGATAGTGGATCTCGACGGGCGCCATGATCGAGGCGTACTCGGGATTCTTTTTGAGCGCCTCGACCCGGTTGGCGACCTCTTCCAAGCTGATGGTCCGCGCCTGGATGTCGCCCTTGAGCGCCAGGTATTGCTTGTCGACCGCCTTAAGGTCCACGAATTTCTTCGGGTCGCCACGCCTCCATTGGCCTCCTTAACACTTGCCTGCTTGGCGTCGATCGCCAGACGCTGGTCGGCCAGGCGGCTCGCCTCGGCCGCCGGCACCGACGTGCGTACTCCCGCGATAAGGTCCGCTCGAAGTCGACCAGGAGCTTTGTCATCGACTGCGAGTCATCCTCGGCGATGTGGCCGGGAAGAATGTCGTGCTGCCACTTCCCGAATATTCGTAACCCTTGATTCCCAAAAAGACGCAGGCCAAGACGAACGTTCCGGTCAGGTATCGGCGGGCCCGCGGGAAGTTCCGCTGCGCCGATCGACTCGTGCGCGACGACGACGAGGTAGCTCGAAGCCAACAGCACGAACGTGTTGAGGCCGCCGGCCCAGATGCGGATGTGCGTCACCTCCGGATTCGACGGCCAGCCGTCCGAGCCGAGGCGCAGCACGATGTACGTGCCGATGAGCGCCGTGAAGAACATGATCTCGGTGCCGAGGAACAGCCACATTCCCAACTTCGAGTTCGGAATGGGAAGCCCCATCTTGAGTGGGGGCGAAACGGCAGGCGCGTGTGCGTGTGATGACATGGGTCGAAAAGTCTCAGCTCAACAGGCGGACATGGTCCCACGTGAGGACCGAAAGCAGAACGGGCAGATAAATCAAGCGAACAATACAACAGTCCGCGGGCCGTCTCCCGCGATTCTTGGCGAAAAACCGCAAGGCCGCGGCCAGGTAGCCCAGGCCCAACAGGAGGGCGGCCATCCGGTACGATCCGCCGGCCAGGGCCACCTGCCCGGGCATCAGGCTCACGGGGATCAAGACGGCCGCGTAGACCGAGGCCGACAGACCGGTCAATCCCCTGCGAGGAGTGCCGCCGGGAAGCATCCGCAGCCCGGCCGCTGCGTAATCGTCTCGATAGAGCCAGGCGATCGCCAGAAAATGGGGAAACTGCCACAGGAACAAGACAGCGAAGAGCGAAAAGGCCTCCCAGCCGAGTCCGGCTCCCGATGCGGTCCAACCCAACACGGGAGGCAGCGCACCGGGAATGGCGCCGATGGCCGTGCTCAAGGCCGTGTATCTCTTTAGCGGCGTGTAAGCCGCGACGTAGAGCACGAGCGTCAAGAAGGCCAGGAGGGCCGTCGTCCGGTTGACCTCCAAGACCAAAAGGCCGAGACCGGCCGTGCCGCAGACAAGCCCGAACGCCGCGACTTCAAACGGCTGGAGCCGGCCGGCCGGCAGCGGACGGTTTGCCGTGCGGGCCATGAGGGCGTCGGTGCGGCGTTCGATCAACTGGTTGAGCGCTCCGCTGGCCGCCGCGACCAAGCCGATGCCGGCCAGCGCAGCTGGCGAGCCTTGCCAACGTCCAGGCTCCGCCGCTGCCCAGCAGTGAATCCGACCGTAACGGTGAGCAGGACCATCGCGGCGATGCGCGGCTTGGCCAGTTCGAGATAGTCGGCCATGCGGGCGGAGAGGGCCAGCCGGTCCGAACGGATCGCTTCGACCGGAACATAGGCGGAAGCCGAGCGGCCGGTCGTCATGAGAGGCCCCCTTCTCAGGCTGGCGAGCCCGGCGAGCCGGCGCGGGAGCGGCCGTTCGATCGGCCTCCGATGCCGAAGCGCCGCAAGAGTCGAAGCGACTCGCAGCACGCGGAAGAGCAGGATCACCGACGTCATTAAGAGCAGCATGCCGACGACCGTGTGCGACGTGCGGACGGCGATCTGCAACAGCGACCGCTGCACGGCCACGTATCCGACCGAGGCCAAGCCCGAATTTCGTGACCCAGGCCGCCCCGCCCAGCACGATCTGGCACAAGACGACGCCGCCCATCAAGTACGCCGGGCGCCTGAGCCAGCCGACATCTCGTCCGATGGGCCGCGACGACCGTCGCCGCCACGCACAAGCAGGACCACGATCGCCATGCCGATGTGCTCGTAAAGCGCGGTCCCAGGTGGCGCACCAGTCCCGCCCAGCGAATATTGCACGAGAATGACCAGCGGCGTGACGGACCGACAGAACCTTCAGCTCGCCGTCGGACCGTTCCCGCCGGGACGCGGGGCGGTTCGATCCACGAGCGGCTGAGGACGAGGGCCATCGACGACATGAAGGCAAAGACGGCCGCGGCGAAGGCCGCCGTGGAACCATTGCGAACAGCCGCGCGTCGGCCAGCACCCGGCCTCCTCCCAACAGGCCCTGCACGATCGACCGCCAGCAGCACGCCGAGGGCGCACCAGCGGACCCAGCGCCGCGGCTCCAGAATCCAGGCCGACGGCGGCAAACACGATGCTCACGCAGCCGATCATGATTCCGGCCAGGCGATGGCCGTGCTCGACGAACTTGTCGCCGGCCGAGTGCAGCCACGGGTACGACAGCATCCCCTGCCCGTCCGACGTGGGCCAGTCGCGAAACGCCATCCCCGCGTCGAGCGTGGTGACGAGCGCACCGACCACGATCGGCAGCAAGGCCGTCGCGGCCGTGGCGACGGCCAGCCAGAACAACACGGGTCGATAGCGTTCGGATCGCGTCACGAATTCGTTCTCTTGACGATATCAATGCCCATCGACTGGCGTTCAATGGGTCGTGTCCGCGGGCCGTGCGTGATGTCGGGAGCCTCGCCGTCTCTCGTCCTCTTTGGCGGGCGGATCGGTCTGAGGCCAGTAATCGCTCTCGGGATGCGACGGCGAAGAGTATTCATACGGGCCGCGATAGACGACCGGCTGCACGTCGAAGTTGCCATGCGGCGGCGGCGTCGGAGCGAACCACTCCAGCGTATTGGCCTCCCACGGGTTCCGGCCGCACTTCGGACCGAAGAAGATGCTGTAGGCGAAATTGCCCAACAGCAGGAACTGGGCGAACCCCATCAGGATGGCCGAGCACGTCATGAACTGGTTCATGGGCAGCAGGTGCTCGAGGTACGGATGCAGATACGGATCGGCGTAGCGGCGGGGCATGCCGGCGATCCCCAACAGGTGCATGGGGAAGAACGTCCCGTTGAAGCCGATGAAGGTCAACAGGAAGTGCAGCTTGCCGACTTTCTCGTTCATCATCCGCCCGAACATCTTGGGGAACCAGTAGGTGATCCCGCCGAAGACCGCGAACAACGTCGAGCCGAAGAGGATGTAGTGGAAATGGGCCACGATGAAGTACGTGTCGTGGAAGTAGATGTCGACCGGGACGGCCGCCATGAAGATGCCGCTCAAGCCGCCGACGATGAACATCGACAAAAAGCCGACGCAGTTGAGGAAGACCGTGTTGAACCGCGGCCGGCCTCCCCAGAGGGTGCCGATCCAGTTGAACGTTTTGATCGCCGAAGGCAAGGCGATCATCATCGTCGAGATCATGAACGTCATGCCGAGGGCCGGGTTCATGCCGCTCGTGAACATGTGGTGGCCCCAGACGATGAAGCCCAGCCCGGCGATCGCCGCGATGGAATAGACCATCGGCTTGTAGCCGAAGAGCGGCTTGCGGCTCATGGTGGCCAGCATGTCGGAGACCATGCCCATCGCGGGGAGGAGCATGATGTACACGGCCGGGTGCGAATAGAACCAGAACAGGTGCTGCCACAACAGGGGCTGTCCGCCGCCGACGGTCGCCGGATGGTTGTTGACGATCGAGCCGGAGGGGAGGAAGAAGCACGTTCCCAACTCGCGGTCGGCAAGCTGCATGAAGCCGGCCGCCGTCAGCACGGGGAGAGCGAAGGCCTGCAGGATGGCCGTGATGAACATGGCCCAGATCGTCATCGGCATGCGGAAGAGGGTCATGCCGGGGGCGCGCATGTTGATGATGGTCGTCATGTAGTTGACCGAGCCCATCATCGACGAGACGCCGACGCAGGTCAGGCCCAACGAGCCACAACGTCTGGGCCGTTCCCGAGCCGGGGGCCGCCTGCTTGAGATCGGACAGGACGGGGTAGACGGTCCAGCCGGCCGCCGGCCCGCCGCCGTGGACGAAGAAGCTCGCCATGAAGAAGAACGATCGCCGGCCACATGAACCAGTACGACATCATGTTCAAGAGCGGAAAGGCCATGTCGTCGGCCCCGATCATCAGCGGGATGCAGTAGTTGCCGAAGGCACCGGCCAGGATCGGGATGATGACCAGGAAGATCATCACCGAGGCGTGCATCGTGAAGAGCATCGTGTAGAACTCGGGGGAGATCTGTCCCCCCTGGTCGGCGAAGAGCAGCCTGCCCAAGATCGGCATGTTCGGACCAGGGAAAGGCCAACTGCCAGCGCACGGCCAGCGCCAGCGCCCCACCGACCATCAGCATGAGCATGGTCGTGAACAGGAACTGGATGCCGATCACCTTGTGGTCGGTCGAAAAGATGTACTTCCGCACGAAGCTCAGCTCATGATGAGCGGCGTGCGCGGGCGCATGGCCGACGGCCCCGAGGGCTGGATTCAAAGTTGCCACGAATGCACCTCAGTCAATTACAGGACGCATCGAATTGCCGGCGACCGCCAACTTCGAATGACGAACGGGACGCTGAGAATCCCGGTGTCGACATTCGATATCCGTCATTCATTCGACATTCCAAACGTCATTTTTGGTTCGTGCTCTTGGCGGCGACGCGGTTCGACACGCCGTCGTCGAACTGTTCCCGCTCGAGCTGTTTCAAAAAGGCCTCGTAATCGTCCTTGGGCTGGGCGATGACGCGGGCCTTCATCTTGTAGTGGCCCCAGCCGCACAGCTCGGCACACACCCATTCGTACGGCCCGGGCTGCGAGGACCTCGAACATGATGGGGATCACCAGGCCCGGCACGGCGTCCTGCTTGACGCGGAAGTTGGGGACGAAAAAGGCGTGCTGCACGTCGGCGGAGCGCAGATGGATGACGATCGTCCGCCCCGTGGGGACGTGCAGTTCGTTGACCGCGTACAGGTCGCCCGGCTCGGGCTTTTTCAGCCAGTTGTCGACGTCGGCCAGGCTTTTGAACTTCCGGTTGCGCGCCGGATAGCGCAGCCGCCATTCGAATTGGCGGGCCGTCACCTCGGCGATCGGCGATCGAGCCGCGACTCCATCGGGTAATTCTCTTTCACGCGGTAGGCCGCCCACGTGTCGAGCTGGTAGAGCGCGATGAACAGCAGGACGCCGGCCGGCACGATCGTCCAGATCACCTCGAGGCTGTGGCTGCCGTGCGTGAAGAGGGCACGGCCCGGGCTCTCCGTGTCGCGGGCGCCCCGCCACAGGGCGTATCCGAGCGCCACCTCGGTCCCGACGAAGGCGATCGTCACGATGATCAGGATCATGTAGAACAGATCGTCGATCTGCCGGCCGATCGGCGACTGCGCCGGCCCCGGGAACCACCAGTGCTGGCTGGGCGCGATCACGCTGGCCGCGACCGCGATGATCGGCCAGAGGATAAAGACAAAGACCCAGAACTTCTTCACGTCAATTTCCCTCCGCGCCGCCCGCGCTTGCCAATGACGCGGTGCGGTTTCCGTCGCGGCGATCTTCGTCTGCTCCGGCGGCGCCGGGAGACTCCGACCCCTTCTGGAACGGCAGGCTCATCGCGTAGTTGACGAGATCCCAAATCTCCTCATCCTTGAGGGCCGCGCCGAAGGGGGGCATCGGCGTCCCCTTGATCCCCGCATAGATGCGGCGGTAGATGTCCAGCGGCCGCCGCCCCCCGCGGTAAATACCGGACGTCAGGTCGCGCGGCTTGATCGGATGGTCCCAGACGTCGAACAGTCCCGGCTTGGAGAATTTCTTCGTCGAGCCGGGGATGGTCTGATAGTCCTCGGTCTGCGGGCCGTCTCCCCGCCCGGCTGGCCCGTGGCACTGCGAGCACTTGGCGATGTCGGAGACGAACAGCTTGCGGCCGCGTTCGCGCGACCCGGGACTGTCGGGCGTGCCGCGCCTTCTTGGGCAGCACGAGCGCGTCGGGCTGCTCGGCCGCGTTCCACGACGTCACCAGATCGTCCGCTTTGTCGCTCGCGATCCGCGGCAGGTCTCCACCGATGAACTTGGCCAAGGCAGCGTCGATCTGCTCCTCCGACTCGCCCCCTTTTCGCCTTTGGCTGATCGCGTCGGACGAGTATTGTTCCGCCTCGAATTCGACGTCGACTTTCTGCTCGAACTCGCCCCGCATGGAGAGCCAGCGGACGTACTCGACGATCGCGCCGACTTCGTCGTCTCTGAACAGCAGGAACGACGGCATGTACGTGCCCGGGAATTCCCGAGCCGCACGGTGCGATCCAAGTCCTCGCGGCGGGCCTTGTCCATGTTCCGCGTCGAAGTGAACTTGAAGAGGCCCAGGCGGTAATCGCGCGGCTTGATGTCGAAATACTCGGCCGTCGGGCCGTTCCCGTCGCCGCTGACGCCGTGACAGTGCTCGCAGTTCTGCATGTACAGCTTGCGGCCATGCTGCAGGACCGGACCCAGAATACGGCGAACTTGTCCCCCTTCTGCGGGGCCGTCAGCGCTGCCGGCGGCCTCCGGCGGAATCACGCGCAGCCTGCAATTGCGACGATTGGCGGTCGTAGCCTGCGACCTGAAAATTGATCGGCTGCTCTTTCCCCTTGATCTCGGCGACCAGGTCGACGTTGGAGCCCGACGTCCAGACGAGAGCCGCCCCCGTGAATTGATCCGGCTTGAGCGGGACGACCGACTGCGGCTTGGCGCTCAAGCTGGACGGTGAAGGCGTCCGTCACGCGCTGCGGCGCCGCCTCCACGACGCCGTCAAACTCGCCGAAATCGACCGGCAGCTTCTGCCAGGCGACGAGTCGATTCGGATCGCCGAAGCTCCTTTGGAGCTCCCCCTCGACGGCGGCGCTGGCAGTTGGTGCGAGCTTTTTCGTCCGCTCGCTCAGCACGAACTTGGCGGAGGAGGGCTCGCCGCAGCCGGCCACCGCCGCCGCGCTCACGGCCGCCAGGCTGAAAAACCAACGGGCATTCACTGGCACAACCTCCAGCTAACCTAGCCTGCAAAGCTGCTGGCCTCGTACTTGATGTCGACGTTCGTGGTCTCGCCGGGCTTGATCGTCACCGAGAGATTGCGGTTCAAGTAGTGGCCCGACCGCCCCCTCCGCCCACACGCGGAACGAGTGCTGGCCGGCGGGAACGTTCTTGATCTCGAACTCGCCGTTCGGGCCGCTGACCGCGGCGTACGGGTGGTCGAGCGGAAAGTGCCAGCCGTGCATCCAGGAATGGATGTCGCACTTGACCTCGCACGGCTCCGGCTCGGGCTTGGAGTACGTGAACTCCTTGCCCTCCTTGGGAATCGTGCTGTTGAATCCGGCCGACCGTTGCGGCAACGTGTGCGTGTTGTGCTGCAGCGGGAAGTCGTCATTGAGGATCTTCACCGGCTGGCCGACCCGCATCAGCAGGACATGCGGGACGAAGTGGCACCCCTTGTTATCGAAATCAACTGCCTCGCTTGGCGGAGGCGGGATCGCTGCCCCCGGGGGCGCCTTGGCCAGGAAGACGAAGACGTTGGCGACGCCCCCGCTGGCATCGACGACCAGTTTTTGATCGGGGATCGTCTCCTTCGCACAGACGGCGTCCTTGACATTCTGACCTTGTTGAACAAGGGGCTGCAAAACGGGGGGCGTGCCCTGAAAGACGACTCGCCCTTTGAGCGTGCCGACTCCACCCGTGGCGACGGGCTGCGCCGCTGCCGCAGCCGGCGTCTGCCGCGGTCGTGGCGGCCGCCACTGCCTTCTCCCGCTTGACGGTCACGGTCGTGTGGCTTGATGCGCCGGAATCGACCCCGCGCTGCCGCCGCAGCCGCCCAAACACATGACCAAACACGAGCCCGTGGCAAGCGCTGCCGCGGACCCGAATCGTCGGACGTTCATTCCCCTCTCCTGGTTGTTGATGCGGCCGATACCTCCGCCTTTTGCGGAGCCGGATTTTCCACGACGACCTTTCCTTCCTGCTCCATCAGGCGGTGGTAATTCATCAGCGCGTCGCGCAGAGCGACGGTCTGCACCCCTCGCGTCTCCCCCAAACAGGTCCTCGAAGTTCTTTGCGTCCCTGGGGAGCGGCTGGGGCATCGACGTGTACGGCGTGATCCAGGCCGGCTTATAGAGCCAGACCATCAGCCAGTCCGGCCGCAGCCGGTCGGCGGCGTATTCGAGGTTCGGCCCACGGATATCTTTGGTCGGATCGACCGCCTTGAACTCGCGTCCCCCGACCGAATGACACTTGACGCACAACGGCGCGTTGAGCACCTTCCACGACTCCGCCAGGTAGTGCGTCTTCTTCGGCTCCAGCAGGCGCTTCAACTGCTCGTTTTTGGCGGCGAGGTATTCCGGCTCCCGTTGCGGGATCCGCTGGTACGGGAACGGCTCGCCGTCCACCGCCGGGAAGTAGTTGGCCAGCGTCTGCGCCTCTTCCGCGCTCATGTTGAACCGTGGCATCCGCAGCACGGTCGTGTGCCGCAGGCGATACGGATCGCGGAGAAACTGGTAGAGCCACGGCGTCTGGACCTTGAGTCCTTCCTTGTACAACGGCGGCGGCGACATCTGCCAAGCCATCGATCGAGCCAATCCCTGCGACTTCATCAACGATTCGACCAGCCATTCGGCGAACGTGCCGCCCCGCGGCAGAGTGCTGTAGCCGTCATTGGCCGACGCGCCCGGCGCCAGCCGCGACGCGGAGACCAGCATGCGCGCCTGCGGCAAGATCGTTTTGCCGCCGACGTCCAACGTCGACCACAGGTCGTAGGTGTATTCGCGATCGTCCGGAGCGGCGTCCGCCTCGGGACGGCTGTAGATCAGGCCGTGGAAGGCGATCACGGGCAATACCTTCTGCCCCGCGTCAGTCTTGACCTTTTGCGTGCGGCCCGTCTCCCCTTTCTCGGGCGGCTTGAGCTTGAGCAACAGATCGACCCCGGCCGGATAGTCCGACGGAGTGATTGCGGTTGCCGCCAGCTCCTTAGGATCGACCGCGTATCGGATCTCAGGAAGCTGCAGCATGTGGCAGCCGGTACAGTTGTAGCGGTCGAGCATCCGCTCCCCTTCGATCCGCGCCTTGGCCGGCCCGTCGGGATGGTAGATGTAGTCTTTGCCCGGCGGATCGGCGACCAGGCCCAAGACGAAGGTGGCGATCGCCTCGATCTCCTCTTCATTGAAGCGGAATTTGGGCATCCGCAGCCGCTCGTCGTAGCCCTTGGTGTCTGTCTTCAAATAGTCATAGCTGCGGGGATCGCGGAGCTTCTGCCACAGGAACCCGGCCCGGCCGTGGTGCAACAAGTCGTTGTAGAAATACGCGGTCCGCATCTCGCGCTTTTGCTCGTCTCCCTTGAACTCACCGGTGGCCGTCCCGCCGGCCCGGGCCGCTTTCATCGCCTCGACGACGCGCTCGTGCAGTGCTGCCTCCGTTCGGCTCACCGTGCGCCTCGAGATATTCCTCGATGTGTTCCGGCGCGAGGCGGCTGGTGTCTTTACGGCCCCAGTCCTGCAGCGTCGTTCCGATCGGCCGGGCCGTCTCGAAGTTCGGGATGTCGTGACAGCCGTAGCACCCGTAATGGGAGATCGTGCGACGGCCGATGTAGTTGAGCTTCATCCCCCGCCATTGTTCCTCGGTAATCGGCTTGGACGGATCGGCCGCAACCAACTCGACCTCGTCCCCTTTAACCTCGGCCGGAAGGACCGGATACCGGTGTCGATGCTTGGGTTCAACCTCCACGGCCAGGATGCCGGCGACTTGTTCGGCCCTTAGCGCCTTCGACAGATAAAGCTTGACCAGCTTATCGAGCGCCGGATCGTCGTATTTGGGCAATGCGAACTTCTGCGGCCCCCCCGCGAGTAAGAAGGCGGCGATATCGGCGGCCGGGTCGATCCGCTTGCCCCCTTCGTCATACGGCTCAACGAACAGGTTGGGCATCCGCGAACGCTTGTGATACCGCTGGGGATCGCGGATCCAACTATACGTCCAGCGAAATCCGTCCGTGCCGGGACGGACCTTGGCATGCACCTGCGTCAGGTCCGGGCCGAATGTGGCATGTGAATCCGGAAAGGCCCCGTGACTGTGGCATGCCAGGCAGCCGCGTTTCGAGAACAAGTCTTTGCCGCGCTTCGCGTCCGCCCTGTAGCCTTTTGCCGGCTGCAGTAAATCGAGCGGCTCGGACTTCGCCAGGAGATAATGAGCGATACCGATCAGCTCGACCGGCTGAAATTCCTTCGCTGTTTCGTCATCGCCTTCTGAAAGATCGTCCGGCCATTGGTTCGGATCGCTCTTCTTCGTGTCCTTGTCGCGGAGAGTATGAAAGAATCGAGGCATCCGAGTTGTCGGCCGGAATCGCTGCGGGTCTTCGACCCAGTAACTAACGAATTGAGGCGTCAGCTTCGTTTGGATGTGCCGTAGGGAGGGGCCGACTTTCCGCAAGGTCCCGGCGACTTGCATCGGGTCGGCGGCGATGCGGGCCGCATCCGCCGCGGTCGAGGGCTCAAGCCGCAGGTCGGGGCCGATGGGCCGCGCGCCGTCGAAGCCCTGGATCTCGTGACAGCCGAAGCAGCCGAATTCCTTAATCAGGTTGTATCCCCTAAAGACCTTGGCGCGCTGGCTCCGAACTTGGGATGAATGCCCAACTCGACGACCGAGTGATGGCACTTGATGCAGGTCGACTCTTGCAGCCGCTCCGGCTGCATGGGGTATTCCCAGAAGTGGTTCGAGTTGTAATGCAACTTCTCGTGCCAGACTTCGGATTCGTAGGGGTCGTTGGGCGTGTGGGAGGCGTCTTTGAACGACGTGGCCGAACCCTGCCCGTCGTGGCAGATCGTGCAGCCGAACTTCCCCAGTGGATGCGGGCTGGCCGACGTCAGGTACAGATCGGGATTCGGATGCGTGGCGTAGGGATGCGGATATTTATTCTGGAGCACCCAGTCCGAAACGTTCGACGTCCCCGGATGCCCGAAGGGAAAGCTGGGTACGTTGCCGGCCTCGACGCGTTCGATCGCTCCGTGACACGTGCGGCAGCGGTCGAAGCGGGCCGTGCGGGCCATGCCGAGCTGAATGCTCAAGTTGGGGAGCCAGTCCTGCGTGATTTTCAGCGGCGAATTGAAGCCGTCGATGATCGGCCACTCCATGATCCGCTTCTTGAAGGCCGAAAAGCCTTCCGGGTCGAGCTTCTCCAGTGTCTTTTCTCGCAGGTCGAGGTCGCCATTGAGCTTCGTGAGAGCGACTGTCGCGTCGTCCTCCGATTTGGTCGAGATCCTTGAGCTTGGCCTGGATTTCGTCTTGCGCTGTCTGTTTCTGCTCAGCATCGAGCTCCGCCGCGGCGACCCGCGCTTGCTTGGCATCGAAGTCCCGCTGGAGCGCGTCAAGCCGCGGCTGCGGAAGCTCGTCGCGGACTCCCAAGTCGTAGTCGGCCCTTGCCTTGTCACGATACGACCGCACGAGGCGGACCTCACGGCTCGATTGGTCGAATTGCCGTTCCGCTTCCGCCAGTTCTTTTTTCCGACGGTCAACTTCCGGCTGAATCGAATTCAAATATTCCTGGGCGGCTTTCTGCTTGGCGAGGATTTCCTCTTTCGACGTTTCGTATTGCGGACTTTTTTCAATTTCCTTGATCGCCAAACGCTGCTTCGTGGCTTGGATGTCCTCGAAAGTCCTCTCGTAGCCATGCCATTCGCGGGCATGATCGGACGCGATCATCCAAATCGTCACCGCAAACATGGCGATCGCGGTCACCGCGAAGACGACGTGCACCTTCTTGACGTCGCGTGAATACTCTTCCGTTGCCGGCATCGGGTATCGAACTCCGCCGGGGCGGGCGCCCCGACCTTTTCCATCAGATATTAAAAAACCATTCCGGAATGGCGACGATGTATTTCAAGTTGACGGCCCAGCGCAAGACCATTTTGATAGGCAGTGCGGCCATCCACAGCATCAGGTTGGCAAATACCATGTAGCGGATGAACCCCATCCGACTGTAAAACTTCGAGAAGTACGGCATCCGCGCCCCGAAGGGCGGCAAGAGAAAGAAGTAGCCCAGCACCACCACAAACCCCAGCCATTCGCGGTAGAGGATGTACCCGATCTTTTTAATTGCGTCCGCTCCTGGCGGCGCGACCGGCAGCGACGAATGCAGCAAATTCAGCCAGAAAAACTCCGACAGATTGACGTTGTTGAGGGCTTCCACCTTGTGGACGTCCCAAAACTCGTAAATGCCAAAAATGTTCCAGTTCGGACCGCGGAGGAATGTCCCCAGCACGATCATGGCGATCCACAGCGGCAAAAAACCGAACATAAAGACCAGCACCGCGAAGGATCGTTCCTTGAACGAGTAATAGCCGTTCCCCCGCTTGTTGAAATCAATGTAGGGAATCGCCATCAGTCCCACGACGATCAGGCTGGGGAAGACCACGCCGGCCAGCCACGGATCGTAATAGACCAGCATCTCTTGGAGCCCAAGGAAGTACCACGGGGCCTTCGACGGATTGGGCGTTCTCACCGAGGAGGCGGGCTCTTCCAGCGGCGCCTGCAGCGCGATTCCCCAGGCGACCAGGATCGCCGTCAGGACAACCATGCAGATCAGCTCGGTGTAGACCAGATCGGGCCACACCAGCACTTTTTCGTTGTTCTCGCTCTCAACCACGGGACGCCCCTGGGCGATCCGTTCGTCGTTCTCCACGGCCCGCTTGAAGTAGAGCCACGTGAAGAAGCCGACGATGAACAGCATCGACACGATCGGCACATTGTCGGGCTTGCCGACGATTTGCCGGAAGTTGTAGTCGGTCAGACTGAGCGTCATGAACAGCAAGACGGCATTCAAGATCGTCCACGCGACGGTCGACTTGACGAGTTGTTTCCGCAATACGACGGCCAGGACAAAAATGCTGAGCGACACAACGAAATAGGCGACCGGACTGGCAATGACTCGATTGACGACCGCCTTGAAGGCGAAAGGAAGCAGGATCATGAAGCTCTGGGGGTCGGCATTGGCGACCATGTGCACGATCCCCACCAAAAACAGGAGCGTCGCGTAAAGGGCCCAAGGCGCCGCGCTCGGCACATCTTGCGGTGAGTTGAGCAGGCCGAACAGACTGGTCCGGAAATGCGAGCCTTTCCGAAAGACAAAGATCGCCCACGAAAAATTCATCGCGGCCAGGATCAGCCAGATCCATCCCAGGCCGTGAATCACGTCGAGCGTCAAATTCGGATGAGGTTCAAGCATCCTCGCCCCGTCTCCCAACCCTATCAGTCATGCAGAACGGCCCGCCAATCAGAGCGGCTGGCTGATGCCCCCGTCCTTACGCACCCGCCAGAAATGGATCGCGATCAATCCGGCCGCGACCAGCGGAATCGCCACGCAGTGCAGGATGTAAAACCGGTTGAGCGTCGCTTCGCCGACGAACCGGCCGCCGAGAAGCAAAAAGCGCGCATCGCTGCCGCTGGTAATCAGATCGAATCCGCCAATATTCAATAACTGGGCACCCGGTCCCTCGTGCCCCAAAAAGGGCGTGGCACGGGCCATGTTCGAGCCGACCGTGATGGCCCAGATCGCCAGTTGGTCCCACGGCAAGAGATAGCCCGTGAACGACAACAATAATGTCAGCACCAGCAACAGCACGCCGACGACCCAGTTGAACTCCCGCGGCGGCTTGTAACTTCCTGTCAGAAAGACGCGGTACATGTGCAGCCAGACGGTGATGACCATCGCGTGCGCGCCCCAGCGATGAATTTCCCGCATGATGCCCAGCGTCGTCACGTCCCGCAGCGCCAAGATGTCGTTGAACGCCCACTCGAGCGTGGGACGGTAGTAGAACATCAGCAAGACGCCGGTGATCGTCTCGACCAGAAACAGAAAGAACGTAATCCCTCCCATGCACCACGTGTAGGAGAGGGCGATCCCCTGCTGCTTGATCGAGACCGGGTGCAAGTGCAGGAAGAAGTTCGTCAGCATGACGACCACCCGGTTCCGACGGTCGTACGGAGCCGGGTGGCGAAAAATGCTCTTCCAGATTTGCGAATCGCGAATGTAATCGCCGACAGCCATCGGTCTAGGGCCAACCTTGCAAAAAGGAGTTCCTTAAACGCCCTTTCCCAGTCCACCGGGAAAGGATTTTCGGTCGCATGATAAGTTCGTTTACGCCACGGGCACGTAGCTCGCCGAATCGCTCCACTGTCCGAGCTCTTCCTGGAATTTCCGACTCTTATCGACTTCGAGCGTGCCGTCCTCGGACACGCGGATCGCCATTCGTTCCAATGGCCGTGGTGCCGGTCCCTCGAAGTTGACCCCCGTGATGTAAAAGCCGGAGCCGTGGCAAGGACACTTGAATTTGCGCTCCCCTTCCAGCCAATTGGGCGTGCAGCCCAGATGTGTGCACACGGTCAGCAGGGCGTAAATAATGTCTTTGCCTTTGTATTCGTTGTGGACCACCCACACGCCGTGCTGGGCCGTCCACTTCGTGGAAACTGCCGCCGGGGGATAGTCCGAAGAAGGCCCGACTTTGAACTTGCTGGGCGGCTCGACCAGCACGTTGGGCATCATGAACCGGGCCGTCTCGAGACCCCACAGTCCCGACGTAGCGGTGAACGTCGTCCACGCGGCGCGGAACGGAGTGCCGAACAAGACCCAGAAGCAGGCCATCAAGCCCGCTCCCAGCCTAGCCAGAAAGCCGCGACGAGGCTCGTCGACAACCGCGGTCTTTTTAGCGGCAGACGCCGGCTTCTGCGGGATGACGGGAGCTGTAGCGGCCGGTTTGGCAACGGGAGGCTGGTCGACCGGCCGGCCTTCGCGAGCCGCTTTCAGCATCTCCTGGACAGAGGGCCGATTTCCGGCCGGCTTGGCCGCCGCGGCGACCGGCTTGGCCGGTGCAGCTTTCGCGACGACCGGTTTTTCAGCCCCCGGTTTGGCCGTCGCCGGAGGTGCAGCGCCGGAGAGCGATTGCGCCGCGCGGCAGCCAAAATGTCTTGTGTCGATTTGGCGCCGGCCGCAGGAGCTGGCGTTTTGGAGCCGGACTGAGCACGGGCCGCCGCGAGGATGTCTTGCGTCGATATCGGCGATCCACCTCCCGGTGTGGTCGCCGGTGTTCCCGCGACGGCTTTGGAAACGGGCTCGGCGCCCGCTGCACCGGTCGTCTGCCGCACGGGCCGCCGCCAAGATGTCCTTCGTCGACTTCGGTGCGGCGGACGGCTTTGGCCCCCCCGAAGTCGACGTGGGAGGGGCAGCCGGCCCGGCAGAAGCGATCGGCAAATCCGTCGCCTCTTCGGCAGGCGGTTGCGTTGCGTTGGCGGCGGGCGCTTGAGCGGACGGCGTCTCCGGAGTGCCGCCACTCTTACCGGACTGGGCTCGAGCCGCCTTCAGGATCTCCTCGGTCGAGAGCTTCTTGGCCATCTTTGGTCTTCCACCAGGATCTTCAGCGGCAACGGGAGCGGAGGGCCACCTGCGATCCAACGTGCGCGAAGATGCCCGGCCGGCAGCGCGTGCCGCATCGGGGATTCTGTCAGCCCATTCACAGCCTGTCCACACTGAACGGCGAGGCGTGAAGAGATTTCCCATAAGCAGGAATGCGGGTGGGAAGCGCTTTCCCAGCACTGAGAACGACGGCCGCTCGAATCCGCGCTTCCGCAAGACGCTCAGCGGGGCGCCCGGCGGATTCGCATCCACAGACTTCGTCCCGCATTCGCGCGGGGTTCGATTGGAGTTGCCTCGCCAAGAATTTCGGAAGATAATAAACCCACATCTTGTCTGGCGATGGGGTTCGCCCTGAACCGCCGAATCGATCGGCTGATGACCCCTACCCGGGACGCGTTCCTTCGGTGGGGAGCCGTGCTCACTCCCCGCGGGAACCACCCGCGGGTTTTTTTGTTTGCGCGACCAAGACGTCTTCCCCCGGTGAGACATCGGAGGGGAGACATCGGAGCGGCCATGAAGCTTTTGATACAATATTTGGTTATCGGCGCGGCCGGCTCGGCCGGCGCGATGCTCCGGTTCTTTGTCGCGACCGTTTGCGGCCGGCTGTTCGGCACGGCGTTTCCCTACGGGACGTTCATCATCAACATCACGGGCAGCCTGTTCCTCGGCTGGTTTCTGACCGCGATTCAGGAACGCGTCGACGTTTCCGACACGACTCGACTAGCCATCGCCGTCGGCTTCGTCGGCGCGTACACGACCTTTTCCACGTTCGCGTTCGAATCGAACCGCCTTCTGGAAGACGGCTCCGGGATCAAGGCGATGGTCAACATCCTCGGCAGTCTGTTGGCCGGACTGGTCGCGGTCCGGCTTGGCGTCGCCCTGGCGAGTCGTTGATTGTGTGCGGGAGAGACGAACATGAGTCTTCAGGGAGAGCAGACTCTACTGAGGGCCTACCTGCAGAGCGCCGATCGTGCTCCGCACACGCCGACCCACGAACGCCTCGTGAAGGCCGCTCGGAAGGAAGGATTGGCCGGCGCGACGGTGCTGCGCGGGATCCTGGGCTTCGGTTCGCACGGCTTGATCAAACGATCGGCCTGGTCGATTATCGAACATGTGCCCGTCATCGTGGAGATCGTCGATGCCGGAGAACGAATCGCGCGATTCCTCGAAGGAGCGGTGGAAGAGCTCATGATCGGCGGAATGATCACGCTCGAGCGTGCGAACGTCATGCTTTACCGCCAGCGCCACCACGATCAGCCAATCGCCCTGGCGCTCGGCTCGCTGCTGAAACCTCTGTCCACCCTGCCGCAAATCGCTGAGAGCGAGCGTATGAAAGTCAATCAAAACGGCGTCCTTCTCCGCGTTTTCATCGGTGAATCGGACACCCACGAACATCGCCCCCTCTACGAAGCAATCGTACAAAAGGCCCGAGCGCTCGGCCTTGCCGGCGCGACTGTTCTGCGCGGCACTGAGGGTTTTGGAGCGCACAGCGTCGTGCACAAGGCGTCTTTGCTTGAAATGTCGCGTGATCTGCCCCTGGTCGTCGAGATCGTCGACGTGGAGGAAAAAATCAGGCTGCTTTTGCCCGACCTCGAGAAGATGGTGCTCGAAGGCATGATCACCATGGAATACGTCGTGATCCTCCTTTACCGCGACAAGGGACCGGCACTCCAGACGAGTGGTTGACGCTTTGACCTCAACGACCGTGCGCACTCATTCGACCTTCTGCAAGTTGCGACCCACCGTTGGACACCCCCGAGAATCGATGGTTACAATCGACTCGCGGCCGACTCGGGACCGACCGTTTGGCCAAATACCTCCGGCACTTGGCAGTCCCGCAGAGCTGCCGTCATTGCTCGACTTGATCGGCGCACTTGATGAACGAGCAGCGAATTTGCCGAGACTTCTTCTCCATCGCCGTTTTCTGTTGCGCCGCCGCGGCTCCGCTTCTCGCCGCCGAACCGGTCAAAAATCCGAACGATCTCGCCGAGTACGATCGGGTCATCGACGCTTCCGACCGCGAGCATTGGGCCTATCGCCCCGTCACGCGGCCCAAAGTTCCGGCGGTTAAAGACGTCGGATGGGCCGCCAATCCTATTGACCGTTTTATTCTCGCGCGGTTGGAAGCCGAGGGTTGGAAACCCAATCCGCCGGCTGAGCGGCCGCAGCTTTTGCGCCGCGTTTTTTTCGATGTCGTCGGGTTGCCGCCGAGTCCCGAAGAGCAGCGGAAATTCTTGGCCGATACGTCGCTCGACGCGTGGGACCGGTTAATCGATCGCCTGTTGGCCGATCCCGGATATGGCGAGCGATGGGGACGGCACTGGCTCGATCTGGTTCGATACGCCGAGACCAACGGTTACGAGCGCGACGCCGCCAAGCCCGATGTCTGGAAGTATCGCGATTGGGTGATCGATTCGCTCAATGCCGACAAGCCTTACGACCGTTTCGTCCTGGAACAAATCGCCGGCGACGAACTGGCCGACGCAAATACCGAAACCATCATTGCCACCGGTTTCAACCGGCTCGGGCCGTGGGACGACGAGCCGGCCGACCCGCAGCAGGACCGCTTCGACCAGTTGGACGATATTGTGCGGACGACGTCGCAGGCGTTTCTGGGCCTGACGCTCGGCTGCGCTCGCTGTCACAACCATAAGTTCGACGCGCTGACAATGCACGACTATTCCCGAATGGTCGCCGTCTTCAATCCGCTCAAACGGCCGCAGAACGGCCGGACGGAACTGGACCTGCCCGCCACGGCTCCCCACCAGCGGAATAACCGCAGCGCGCCCCGCGGATACTTCTTATACGAGCCTTCGTCGAAACCGCCGATCACGCACTTGCTCTTGCGCGGCCGCGCCTCGTCTCCGGGACCGGAGGTCGAAGGGGGAGTTCCCGCCGTTCTGGTCTCTCGACAGCCGGCCTTTGAGAAGCCCGATGGCCGCACGAGCCGTCGGCGAATCGGCTTCGCCCGCTGGCTCATCGATGACCGCAATCCGCTCGACCGCGCGCGTGATCGTCAATCGGGTCTGGCAGCACCATTTTGGCCAGGGGATCGTGCGCACGCCCAGCGACTTCGGCGTGATGGGAGCGCCGCCCTCGCACCCGGAACTGCTCGATTGGCTGGCCGACTGGTTCACGCACGACGCGCATGGGTCGCTGAAGAAGCTTCATCGGCTCGTTTTGACCAGCAGCACCTATCGGATGAGCAAACGGATTCGGCCCGAGTACGCGGCGAAGGATCCCGAGAACGAACATTTCTGGCGGTTTCCTTATCAGCGTCTGGAGGTCGAGGCCATCCGTGATTCCATGCTTGCCGCCGCCGGCCGGCTTCGCCTCACGATGCACGGCCCGAGCGTCCACTTGGCGATCCCCAAGGAAGCCCTCGAAGGCAGCAGCGATCCCAGCACGATCTGGCCGGCCTTCAATGAGCGCGAGGCGGCCCGGCGGACCGTTTATGCGTTCGTGAAGCGGTCGCTCGTGGTGCCGATGCTGGAAGTCCTCGACCTGTGCGACACGACGCGCAGTGCCGAGCGCCGCACGACCACCAGTGTTCCGACCCAGGCCCTAACGCTCCTGAACGGAGACGAAGCCAATCGCCAGGCCCGTCACCTGGCCGAGCGATTACAGCGCGATGTGGGCAACGACCCAGCTCGGCAGATCGACCGGGTGTTCCAACTCACACTCTGCCGGCTGCCCACGGCCGAAGAATCTGGCGAATTCCAGACCTATTTGAGCCAGGAAACGCGAGACGTCGCCGCTGACGCACGGTCGTCGAAAGAGCCCGGTCGAGAAGAACGAGGACGACGCGAGTCGCTCGTCCGCCTGTGCCGCGCGATCTTTAACCTCAATGAATTTGTCTATCCGGATTGACAATGAATCCGAACGGGCGATTTCTCTCAAATCCAACTCCCTGCGGCCGAACGCGGCGGGAGTTTTTGTGGGAAGTCGGCGGCGGCTTTGCCGGCTTGGCGCTGGTCGACCTGCTGTCGCGCGACGGATTCTTTGCCCAACGGGCCGCCGGCAGCGAACGGACAGCACCGGCGCAGGCCGCCTCCCTGCTCGGTGCCAAGCCCCCGCATCTTTCCGGCAAGGCAAAGCACTGCATCTTTCTCTTCATGAACGGCGCGCCAAGCCAGGTCGACACGTTCGACCCCAAGCCGGCGTTGGCGAGATACGACGGCACGCCGTACAGCGGGCCACTGAAGGTCGGCTCCAACGGGCGGGCGGTCGGGTATCTCATGCGCTCGCCGTTCGAGTTCCGACGCCACGGCGAGAGCGGCCTGCCGATCAGCAGCCTCTTTCCGCACACGGCGAACCACGCCGACGATTTGTGCGTGCTGCGGGCCATGTACACCGACACGGCGGCCCACGCCTCGGGCTGCCTGCAGATGAACACCGGCAGCGTGCTCATCGGCAAACCGAGTCTCGGCGCCTGGCTCAGCTACGGACTCGGCGCGATCAACGAGAATCTGCCCAATTTCGTCGTGATGACCGATCCGCGCGGCGGACCGATCGGCGGCGCGTCGAACTGGTCCTCCGGTTTCATGCCCGCCTCCTATCAGGGCACCCTTTTCCGCAGCGCCGGCTCCCCCCTGCTCGACCTGGCGACGCCCCCCGGAATCAGCGACCGATCGCAGCGCGAGTCGATCGACCTGATCAACCGCCTCAATCGCCGCCACTTGTCCGATCATCCGGGCGAATCGGAACTGGCGGCCCGCATTCTGTCGTATGAGCTGGCCTATCGCATGCAGACGTCGGCGGCCGAAGTCGTCGATTTCGACCGCGAATCGTCCGCAGATCCGCGAACGCTACGGGCTCCACGACAAGCGGACCCGCGATTTCGGCCGCAAGTGCCTGATCGCCCGCCGGCTGATCGAGCGCGGCGTGCGGTTCGTGCAGCTTTATTCCGGCGGCGGGCACATCGAAGACACCTGGGACGGCCACACCGACTGCATCACGAACCACAAGCTGCACGCCGGCGAGACCGACCAGCCGATCGCCGCACTCATCGCCGACCTCAAAGAGCGCGGGTTGTGGGACGAAACGCTCCTGGTCTGGGGGGGCGAATTCGGACGCACGCCCACCAGCGAAGGCGTCGGCAAGCCGGGCCGCGATCACAACTGGCACGGCTTTTCGATGTGGCTGGCCGGCGGTCCCGTCAAAGGGGGCCAGGCCATCGGCGCGACCGACGACCTCGGCTTTGGCGGCGTCGAGGATCGCACGCACGTCTCGGACCTGCACGCGACCATCCTGCACCTGATGGGCCTCGATTACTCGCGGCTCACTTACTTCTATAACGGCCTCGACCAGTCGCTCATCCCCACCGACCGCAAGGCGCGGCTGATCGAGAAGGCATTTGCGTGACGCAGCGAAAGCGAAGCTTGTTACCGCCCGGCTACAAAGACGCGAGGGAACGGGTTTCTTGACTCCTTCCTGTATTCTTGGTGTCTTTGTTCCTTGGTGTTAAGACCCGCTTTCGATGATTGCGTCAACGGACCCTGCCATGCACCGCTCAAAACGCGCTCTTGATCGTCGGATCGACCCTCCTGATTCTCGCAGCCGTGGCCGGCTTGGCCTCCGGTTGGTTCGTGCCGACGGAGACGGCCGTGACCGAGTTGGCCCCCGGCGTCTTCTTCCGCAAGACGGCGACCGAGCCGGCGTTCATCGGCTGCAACCAAGGCTGGGTGATCTTCAAGGACTTCGTGCTGGTCATTGACGCCAATTTTCCGAACCAGGCCGAAGAGGTGATCCGGCTCATTCGCAAGACGACCGATAAGCCGATCCGTTACGTCTTCGACACGCACTACCACGGCGACCACGCCGACGGGAACCAGAAGTTCTCCGCCATCGGCGCGACGCCGGTCGCTTCTGAAGACAGCCGCTCGCAGTTCGACACCAAGGGCCTGGCCGGCTTCGAGAAATCGAAGAAGACCAACCCGGCCGTCTACGGCCGCCTCGAATATCAGAAGCCCGATCCTCTATTTCCAACGGAAGCTCGTGGTCGACGACGGGACGCAGCGCGTCGAGCTGATCCACTTCGGCCACGCGCACACTCCGGGGGACGCGGTCGCCTGGCTGCCCAAGCAGGGCTTATTGTTCACAGGCGACGCGTGCGTCAACGGCCCGTTCAACTACACGGGGGACGGCAACACGGCAAGCTGGATCCGCGTCCTCTCCGAGATGCAGAAACTCCCCGTCAAACACGTCTGCCCCGGCCACGGCGAATTGGGAGATGCGGACGTGCTGGAAAAGCAGAAACGCTATTTCATCGAACTCCGCGAAGCGGTCCAACGGCTCATCGACAAGGGCCGCACCCTCGACGAGATCAAGCAGCAGATCGAAATCCCCTCCTTCAAGGAATGGACCGGCGTCGACGTGAAGTCGCGGGCGGAGAATATCGAGTTTGTCTACAGCGAGCTGACCGGCGGTGGAAAGCCAAAATAGGCCCTCGAAACGGCTGCAAAAGCAGTTGATCCACAGATTTCGCCGATTCAGAAAAATGGTATTCGGTCTTTGCTTTTCAAATCTGTGGAATCTGCGAAATCTGTGGATCACCTGTTTGAATGCTTCGATGCGGCCGTCCGGTCCGACAGCTCGGATCGTCACTGCGATCGTCACTGCGGTCGTCACTGCGGTCGTCACTGCGGTCGTCGCGTCATCAAGCACGACCAGGCGAGAAAGCCCTCCGGCGGATCGGCGACTTCGAATCGGAATTCGCGAATGAACTGAATCTCGAAGAGACTTTCGAGATCAAGTGCGGATTTCGTGCTCGTGGACGCGAGGCGGCCCTTCGGTCTTCTCGTTCGCGTTGCCCGTCAGCACCAGGTACCGCGTCCCCGGCCGCGACAGCTGCCGGAGCGTTTGAGAGAAGCCGGCGATGTCGATGCGGCGCACCGAGTGATAACAGCCGCGGTCGAAAATGAAATCGAACGGTTCCAGATCCAGCTTGAACCGGCACAAATCGGCCTCCAGGAAGCGGACGTTGACGCCGGCCTTCGCGGCTTTGTTTCGCGCTTGTTCCAGCGCCGTCGCCGAACAGTCCAACCCCGTCACATCAAACCCGCGCGACGCCAGGTAGTTCGCGTTGGTTCCCGTGCCACAGCCCAGTTCGACGGCCCGGCACGGATTGATCTTCTCGGCGTCGAGAACGCGAATCAGCTCCTTCGACGGCACGCCCGAGTCCCAAGGCGTTTCGCCCGCGACATACCGCTGGTTCCAATCGGACGGGGTCAGGGTCGACATGGATTTCGTGCCTCTCTCTGTCTAGATGATACCGTGCAGCGGTCCGCCCGGTGCGCCGAGCCGGTCGACTCGTTTGGCCACTTCGGGATCTTCAACCAGCGGCGGAGCGTGGTGTGGCTTGATCCGCGCGTCGATGACGAGCGAGCCGCGGCAGCCCCAGTGCTTCTCGCGGACGAACTCGCCGACCCCATGCACGTCGGCCGCCGGATTCGACCGCGTGAAGGTCACCCAAAGAAAGTTATTGAGGGCGCGGCTCGTGAAGTCGCTGTCGTCCACGATGACGACCAGCGGAAACGCATTGAGCGGATGGTTCATGCCGACCGCCGTGCAGAACCGTTCGATCGCGGGTTCCCTTTCTTCATCCCTCGGAGAAAACGGCGGGCCCGCGATGGCGACGACGCCAGGAAGACACAGTCGCAGGTCGCGGAAGCCGTCCGGCAAAGCCAGGGCGGAGGGAAGAACGGCCGCCAGTTCGCGCCGCGGAGGACCGGCGGCGGCGATCACCACCTTTGAGCCGGCATTCAACCCACCTCCCGAATAATCGAGTGTGTCGATCGTCGTCTGCGTTTGAAAATGCAGGTCGGTCTGCCAATCGACGCGCGCGAGCACGTGCGCGAAGAAACTCGGAATGTCGTGCACGTCCAGCCGGGGATCGTCTTCGTGCGCGACGATGAACAGATACTTCGCGAGCGAAAGTTGGCCTTGGCCGAGGATGGCGTTGGCGTTGGTCAGCAGCTCCTGGGGCTTGCGACGACTGGCATAGGGGACATACCGTTCACTCCCGATCGCCAGGAGCAGCGGGTGGACGCCGGCCGCGTCGACCGCGTGCACCGCGTGCACGCCGGGAATAACGCTCGGAATGATCGGGCCGGTGATCTCGTGGATGATCTCGCCGAACGACGTGTCTTCCTGCGGCGGGCGTCCGACGGTTGTGAAGGGCCAGATCGCATCGTCCCGATGAAAGACCGCGTCGACGTCGAGGACGGGAAAGTCGTGTTCGAGGCTGTAGTAACCCAGATGGTCGCCGAACGGGCCTTCGGGCCGCAGTTTCTGCGGATCGACCGTGCCGCTGATGCAAAAGTCGGCCTCCGCGTAGACCGGCAACGCTTCGGGCATGCGCACCATCGGGATGCGGCGGCCGGCCAGACGCGCCGGCAAAGGCCAGCTCGGAGAGTCCTTCCGGCAAGGGCATCACGGCCGCCAGAATCATCGCCGGAGTGCCCCCCACGAAGACGTTCACGCGCAGCCGCTCTCCCCGGCGGATCGCCGCCGCGTGATGGAGGCCGATCGAGCGGTGAATCTGGTAATGCAGGCCGACTTCTTTGTTCGGCACATAGTCGCCACCGGCCATCTGAATCCGGTACATCCCCAGATTCGAGCGCGCGAAGCCCGGCCGATCGGGATCTTCCGTATAGACCTCTGGCAGCGTCACGAAAGGGCCGCCGTCCCGTGGCCAACTTGTCACCTGCGGCAGCTTGTCGATCGTCGTCGTGTTCTTGAGAACCGGCCCGTTGCGGATCAGCTTCGGCCGCATCCGCCAAAACGTTCGAGGAACGTTTCGATAGCGCCAGGGATTCTTCCAGGCCCATCGCGGGATCGATTTTGAGCTCGACGAGTCGACGGACCGTTTCCAGCGTGTCGCGGAACAAAAACCGCGTCCGCTGCCCTGTTCCGAAAAGATTGCTGACCATCGGAAACCGGCAACCTCGGACGCGAGCGTAAAGGACGGCCGGGCCGCCCGCCTGGTACACGCGCCTCTGGATTTCGGCCGCTTCGAGATGCGGGTCGATCTCGCTCTCGATGCGGACCAATTGGCCGATCCGCTCCAGGTCGCGGACGCATTCGCCGAGGTTTCGATAGCCCATCTCTGCGTGACCCGCTCTTGGGGATTTGAGAGCCGACCTCTAAAAAATGACGTATGACGAAGGACGACGCACGAAGGAAAGGCGGGGCGACGCGGACGGCTTTCTCCGTACGGTCATGAGGGCATTCGTGCTTCCTTCCTCATTCGGATCTCGTGCTTCGGCATTCAATCGTCATTCGTCATCGGCCGTTGCGGATTTTAGTGGTTCCGGCCGGCGACTGCCTCCGAGCCGCTTCAACTTTCAAATTCCTCAGCGGGATGCTTTACTGAAAACATGAACGCAAGACGGACTGCGCCGCGCGGCGGGACGGCCGAGCCGGATGACCGGCTTCTTCGCGAGATTCTTGGGTATCTGAACTTCTCCGGGGGAAAACCGGACGCGGCGTTCCAGCGGAACTGGAATGCGCTCTTTGTCCGGCCCGAGTTTTTCGACTCCGACTCGGCGCTTCCCGACTTTCTGCGACGGGAGCTGGCCCGGCTTCAACCGACGGTGCCCGCCCTTGCCGATTCGAGCCAGGCCGCGGCGGTCCTCGCGCTGGTCTTCGACGAGTGCCTGCCGGCGTATCGCCGGCATCACGCCGATCTCCTGTTCCACTTGAACGCAGCCGACTTCCGGCAGCCGTTCTTTCTGGCGCGGATGATCGAGGCCGTTCTGGAACAGGGAGCCCCCTGGACCGAGGGGGATCGGATCGTCCACGGGAGTGCTGGAGCGATTGCAACGATTTCGTCGGCTATCGCCCGCTGGCCGTGCTGGAGAACGGCCGCCAGATGGAGCCTTATCCGCACGAGCGGTTCCGTCCCGTGCCCGTTTATCATCCGCGACGCGGGCAGCGCGAACGGCCCCTATCACGATCTGATCGAGCGGACGATCGCCTTCCTGCGCGAAACGCCGGCCGAGATTCTCCGCGAGTCGCATTTTGATCTCGATCAAATGGAAGAACTGGCGGTCGACGTCCGGGCGCACGACCACACGCATCCCGTGACGAAGCGGACGAACTACACCTTCGGCGAATGGGACCCGCACCGCATCGACACGAAGGGACGTTACACGCGGTTCGTCGTCCGCAAGATCGTGCTCGACTCTCTGCTAAGCTGGATGGCCGAGCAAAAGAAACTCAATGCCGAAGAGCGCCTGTACGATGCCTCGGCCGTTCTGAGCGGGACGATGCTCATGGCCTCGGCGATCAGCGGCTCCGGGCCTCAGACGTTCGATTCCAATGTCAACCTGGTCACGCTGTTGCCGAAAGTCGCCCGGCAGCGGGACGCCTTTTACGAACGGCTGATGACCAGCGGCCAAAGGAGCCCGGCGGACCCGGCTGCGGAAAGAGGCCAAGCTGACGCAGCAGCCGTTCGGACATATCCGCCAGCATTTGAACATTGCCCTGGCGCGGTACGGCGCCCGGCAAGTGCAGGACCGGCACGTTTCGCGGCTTTATGCACAGCTCGGCTATCCGCAGGCGGCCCGCGAGCAAAGCGCGCAGGTGCCGGCCGCCTCCGCCCGCTTCGAGACCGAGATCGAATGGCGGCTCGTCTCGGCCCAGCGCGGCCTTCAACGCGGGGAAGTGCGACGAGGTCAAGCGGCTCCTGGCGGAGATCGAGGACCATCTCGACCGCGGAATCGCCTGCGGGGCGCTGGCCGACCCGTGGAACATCCTCGGCTTTCAGGGAATGTTCCCGCTCTTCTCCTCGCGCGAGGACGTCGTTCCCGATCAGCGGATCGCCGACCTGATCGAGATCGTCGAGAACCTGTTCGGCGTCTATTCACTGGCCTTGGGCGAAGCGGCCGCCGTCTCCGATCGCGGAGACGCTGTAGCGCGCTCTCGTCGGCGTTCGAGCGGCGGGCCGAGTGGTGGGACAAGTTCGGGGCCTCCACGGTCGAGGACTTGCCGAAAGTCTTCGGACGTGAAAGCTGGCAATCGGCCGTCCGCGTGGCGGCCGACGCTCCGCGCCTGGCGGGAGGCGGGCGAAGCGGCGGGGGACATTTCGTTCTGGCGGACGCACGTCGAGCAATTCGAATCGGTCAAGTCGTATGCGCTGGTGGTCGACGTGCTGCTTCGCCGTCGCGACCACGTCGCCGCCATGGGCCTCTTGATCCAATGGCTCAGCAATGCCGAAAGCGTCGGCCTCGAGTCGGAAGGCTACTCCTTCCACGCCCTGTTGGTCCGGTGGATGCAGGGCGTCCTGGGCGCGCAGGAAGGCGGCACGCGGATCGGACGATGCTGGCCGGCCATCCGGCGGCTGTTCGATTTCCTCGAGGCCAATGCCGGCTCCGTATTGGTCGGTCCCCACGCTGGCCGAGGCGGAGGGGGGCGCCGCGAAGATCCGCTCGAGCGAATTGCCGCCGGAAAGGCGATGCCGAAGAGGCCGGAGCATTCGAGGAGGAGGCGTCGTCGGACGACGAAGTCGTTGTTCGAGGCAGCCTATGAAGGCGTCGTCTATCGCGACAGCACGCGCGACGGCCGCGAGGGGGACACGCTGGAGACCGGCCCGGCTCGCGAGACCGCCGAGGTCGACGCCCTCACGCGGTTTTTCGACCCGCGGTTGCGGTTCATTAACACGCTGGCTCACGCCTGGCTGATGGCGGCCCTGCGTTTTGCCGCCGCGCCGCAGCGACGGCGCGGCGGGCCGCGGGACTGCCGCGGCGTCCGGGCCGTCGCGCGACGAGGTCATCTCGGGATGGCGCCGCAAGGCCCGCTCGCTGTCGCGCGATCTCTCGAAGCTGGCGGATGAGCTCTCCAAGTACGAGTTGGACCTTCCCTCCGGCGACCACGATGAGAACGTGGAGTACGACTACCAGCGTCACGCCCAGCTCTACCTCATGCATACGGTCGTGTTGACGCAGGTCCGCCTGCGGATGGCCGAACGGCTGTTGAGCGCCTGTCTTCCCGCCGGCCGCGCCCGCCCCGAGCATGCGGAGGCCGAGCGCGGCATCATTCGACGTTTTTCGGGCCGTCCTCTCGCGCGACGCGGGAAGCATCCGGCGTCTGCTCCCCCCGCTCCGCAAGCAGCTCGCCAGCAAGCCGCTGTTGTATGTCGCGCTCGACGGCGGGGGAAAGCCCGGTCCGTTCCGGCAGGCCAAGCTCCTGCAGGCGACGCTGCGGTTTTTGCTCTCGCAGTTGCCGCGGGCCGGCTGCCTGCGCGAGACCTGGCAGCTCCTGCAGACCGCCTACGAGATGGAGCGCGGCTCGCGGCCGTCCGGCATGGTCGTCAGCGAGTTCGACCAGTTGTTTCGCACGGCCCTCAAGAGCACGCTTGAATGCATCGTCCGCTCGGCCAGCCGCTGGCGAATCGACGCGAGCGAAGGAATTCGCCCCTGGTAGGCACGGCTCGCGGCCGGCGCGATGGCGGGCGGCACGCCGTCGGCGCCATCGATGCGGTCGGCCCCTCCCGGACACGGCGTCCCTGGAACCCACGGCTCGGTGTCGGACGCCCGCTTCCGGAAAACCGTCCCGCACGGCCGCCTGGTATGCCGATGCCGTTCTGGCTGCCGGCACGTTTCGCACAGCCCAGCGGGCCTCCTGGCGAAACAACCAAATCGTGACGATGGCCAGCGACGTCGTCCAGCGGTACATGAAGCTCTGGTTGACGCACAGCCGCTCGATGCGCCTCTCCAGCGTCGAGGAAATGGCCGAGGCGTCGGTGTGGAAGCACGTGCGGACGTTCATCGAAGCCTACGGAGCCGACTTGTTCCATGCCAAGCTGCTGACTTTGGGAAATGTCCGCACGATCCTCGACGCGGGGATTGAGGGTTTTCTCGATTACCTCGACGACACCAACGACGAATTGCACCCGGTGAAGCTCTTGGAGGACCTCTATGCCGGCGCCATCGATTCCGAACGGGCGATGACCTACCTCGAGATGATCTACGAAAGCGTTGTCGACAAGTTCGACCGCTACGTCGAATACAACACGACGACGACACATTCCGACTATGGAGAAAAATTCTATTGCCTGCTCGATTTCCTGCGGGCCGAGTCGGCCTACGAACGCGACGCCTGGAACCTGAGCCCGATCGGCGTTTGCCACGAGCTCTTTTCCGAGTGCGGCCGGCACGCCGCCGCTCGCGCCTGGGAAGAGGATTTTCGAGCGCGTTCGGCCTCGGTCGCCAACAAGCACCTGATCCGGCTGCGGTCGCTGGAGAAGAAGTACGGCATGCGCCTGCCGTCGATCTCCGACCGCCTCTCCGAGCAATTCGTCAAGCCGCTGGCCGTCAATCGCATGCGGGCCCTGTTGCCGGCGCGCTGCGCGACGCGCGGCTGGGCCGCACCACGTCCCCGGCGTTCGCGGCCCTGCGGGCCGAGATTGATGATTACCTGAACACCACCAACGGCTCGGGGATCGACGTTCCGGCCTGGCTGCGGACGCTCGAACGGGAGATCGACCGTCTGCTGGACGACGGCTCCATCGCCTTCGAGGCGGTCGAAACGACGCCGCCTCCACCCCGCCGCCATCCTGAGCTGGAACCGGCTGCAGATGGAACTGCAGAAGTGGGAGTGAGCGGAAGCGCGCGGCAAGAGGTCCTGGCTTTCACTGACGAGTCGTTGCGCCGCGCTGCGACTCGCCTGCGCCTCGGTCAAGAGCAGAATCTCCCCTTTTTTGCGCACCGGTCGTTCGCCGCATTGTTCCGTCGGGCTCGATCTCGAATGTCACCGCTCCGAACTCGTGGGTCGATAAGATTTCGGACTGCGGCCCGTAGGCGGCGCGCAGCGATTTGAAATCGACGCGCCGATCGGCGCTCACGATGACCTGCGCGGGCGTGGCCCAATCTGCAAGGGCCGCCGGGTTCGCCTTGCGGCTGCCGTGGTGCGGCGCAGAGCAGGACGTCGACGTGGCAGGAGTCCTTGTGCAGCAGGGCCGCCTGGCCGGAGCCGTCCAGGTCGCCGGTCAAGCAGGATGCGGCGACCCGCGTATTCGATCAACAGCACGATGCTGTTGGCGTTGTCGTCGGAATGCGGATGGCCGGGAGGCGGGTGCAGGACGGTGATCGCGACGTCGTCGTCGAGACGCAGGCGGTCCCCTTCTCGGATCAGCCTGATCGGCACGCCGCATTCGGCGCTGGAATCGCAGACGGACTTGACGGCGCGGCTGCCGGAAATCGAGGAATTGCTGCGAGACGAGGAGCCGGCCCACCGGCACGGTTTCCATCAATCCGGCGGCTCCGTTGAAGTGATCGACGTCGGCGTGGGAGATGACGATCGCATCGAGACCGGCATAGCGGCGCTCCCACAGGGTGGACTGCACCGCACGCTGGGCGACCCGTCCGTCCTGCATCGCGCCGGCGTCGTAGAGCAGTGTGCGGCCGGAGGGGGTTTCGACGAGAATCGCGCCTCCATGGCCGACCGATAAGAACGTGCACCGCAGCCTTTCGGGCGCCGGGGACCGCAGTCCCCAGGCCAGGCCGAGAATCGTCCAGACGGCCAGGATCGACCAGCGTCGCAGACCCCACCGGCACAGAGGCCGCAGGAAAGCCACGCTCAATAAGAGCGCGTAATATCCCGACGAGCCACCACTCGGGCGGTCCCGGCACGTACGCGTGGGAGAGCCGGACGTGGGCCGCCATTTCGACGAGACAGACGAAGAACGACAGTAGACCGTCGAACGGGACGGCGAAGAAGCGCGACGCCCACGGCGCGATCAGGCCGACCGCCGCGTGAAGGTAGCCGGCCCAGAGCAAGAGCGTCGAGAACGGGGCCAGCACGACATTCACCAGCACGCTGATCGGGGAGACCATGTGAAATCGAGCGGCGATCAGCGGCATCGTGAAGAGGGCCGCCGCGACGGAGATCAGCGACCCGTCGCGCAAGCAGCCGTCCACACGAAATTCCTCGCGGTTCCGATCGCCGTCGGCTTTGCGTGGCGCAGGAGAGCCGCGCGCGACGCTCTCGCGGCCCTGCCTCTTGCCGATCTCCCTGGCCGCCCACAGAACGGCCAGCACGCCCAGAAACGAGAGCTGCGGCCCCCACGTCGAATAAATCGCTCGGGTTCCACAGAAGAATGGCGATGGCCGCCAGTGCCAGACCGCTGGAAAGCGCGGGCCGGCGAAACAGCAATCGGCTCGCTCCGAACAAGCACACCAGGAGTGTCGCACGAATGACCGGCGGCCGGCAGTCGGTCAGGAGCGTGTAACCCACCACGCCGGCAATCGTCGCCAGTGACGTCGCGCGGACGGAGAAGCCGAGCAGCCGGCACGACATCCCAAAGCAGCATCGCCAGAATGGCGACGTGCGTTCCGGAAATCGCCAGGACGTGCAATGTGCCGCTCTGGGTGAACGCATCGCGGATTTCCTCGTCCATTCGGCAGGCGGCTTCCGAATAGCAGAGCGGCCGCCACCGGCGCATTGCGGGGAGAAAGATCGCGGTTGAACAGCACTTCGCCTTCGGCACGGAGGCGGGCCGCCCAGCGCCAAAGCGACAGTGCGCTAGCCTTGCCGGATGCGGCGAACGGCGTCCGGATGGTCGGCCGTGACCAGGCAGCCGATCCCCTGCCGCCGCAGGAATTCGGCCGCGTCGAAGGCGCCGGGATTGCGCACCGGCTGCGGACGCATGAGCCACCCGCAGACTTCGATCTCGTCCCCGACGTCCGCATGCAGCAGTTGGCCGCTGACGCGGAGTGCCGCCCGGCCCGAGACCGGCAACATCCGTGCTGCCGGAAACGAGCGGTGGCAGCACAGCGTCACGGCGCTCGTGTCGTGATGCACCCAGGCGGAATGCGCGGCCTTGGCCGGAGGGCGGAATGATTTCCGGCTGATCGGCGAGCGTCGCCCGGAGCCGCACCAGCCGCGGCTCCTCGCCTGCGAACAGCGACAAATCGTCCGGTGCGGCGATCGACCAGAAGAGATGGTGCCGTGTCCCGCCCAAGCAGGCGATCCAGACGAGCAGCAAGCCGGCGGCCAATCGCGGACGCCCGCCGCGCCAAGCGGCGATTCCCCAGGCGGCGGCCAGACGAAGCGACCGACATCCATGAACCCAACGGAGCGGACAACCACCGGTCGGCGATGATTCCCGCGCCGACTGCCGCTGCGACCGGAACCATCGGGTGCCGGATCGTCGCCGAGCTCACGGCGATGCAGGCATGTGCCGCTCGATCGCGTTGAAAATGTGAGCTGTGCCTCGACCCCGTTAGCGTATCGTGAAGCCGACGGCAATGCTTCCGCGTAAGATTTGCCCGCTCCCCGGCGGTCGATTATTCTGGAGAGGCAGCCGATTGACGTGGAAAGATTGGCGGCCGTGAGAAAGAGTTCGCACAGCGCGATTCGAGGGCTGCTTTTGAGCCAGATACCGGTCCTTGGCCCCCGCGACGCGATCGTCGCCCTGGAGCAGCTCGGTGCGGCTTTCTCCCCCTACGACGAGGCGGGGGGCCGCTCCATCCAGTTCAGCGGATCGTCGGTCGACGACCGTTCGCTCGAGTTGATCCGCCATGTGCCGGGGGTCAAGCGGGTCGACCTGCGAGGCACGTCGATCACCGACGCCGGGTTGGAACATCTCAAGGAGATGACCGACCTCGAGCAGATTTGGCTTTCCGGAACGCGGATTACCGGGCGCGGGACTGGCCCGGTTTACGAGAAGCTCGTCAATCTCAAGTCGCTCCTGGCGAGCCAGACGCGCGTCGACAACGGGGGACTGGCCCACGTCCGCGGCCTGACCGGCCTCGTTTCGCTCGGCCTTTCCGGCACGCGGGTCACCGACGCCGGCATGGTCCATCTCAAGGAATTGATCAAGCTGCAGGTCCTCGACCTGCGGGCCACGCGGATCACCGACGTGGGCCTCAATCACATCCAGGGGCTGACCCGGCTGACCGATCTGTTTCTGGCGCGGACCAAGATCACCGATCAGGGGATGGAGGCCGTCGCCCGACTCGTGAAGCTCTCCAACCTGTCGCTGGCCAAGACGGCCATCACTGACGAGGGCCTGGCCAAGCTCGAGTCCGCTGACCGCCCTCAAACAACTTGGCCTGGCCAACACGGCGATCACCGATGCGGGGACTGGAATCGATCGCCAAGCTGACCGCGATGGAAAAGTTGACGCTGGTCAGCACGCGCCTCACAGATCGAAGGCCTCGAGCACTTGAGCGCTCTCGAAAAACTGCGCGTCCTGTTCGTGAGCGGGACGCGCGTAACCAGTCAGGGGATGCGATTCCTCGAGGAACTGTCGAACCTGGAGAATCTCGGGCTGGCCTTCACGGCGGTCGGCGACTCGGGGCTCGACCATCTCAAGTTGCTCAAGCGGCTCAACCGTCTGTCGCTGGAGAGCACGCGGGTCTCGGATGCCGGCTGGCGCACCTGGCCGGGCTGAAGAACCTGCAGGTCCTGTTTCTCAGTGGAACGAACGTAGGCGACGAGGGGTTGGCCCACCTGCGGGGGCTGGCGCAGCTCAGAAGCTTGAGCCTCGCCTTCACGCGCATCACCGACGCCGGCTGCGAGCACCTCGCGCAACTGTCAAGAAGCTGGAGAGCCTGTCGATCGCCAGCACGCCCATCACGAACGCGGGCATCAGCCTGCTGACCGGCCTCCACAAGCTCCGTGCCCTTTCGATCGTCGGCACCAAAATCACGGAAGGCGGACTGAGCAAGCTGAAGCGGGCCATCCCCCGCTGCGTGGTGAAGACGGACGCCGGCACGGCCGACGTCGTCGATTCCGAGTTGAAAGCCCGCGCTGAACTGGAGCGGATCGGCGCGCGGATCCGCCTCGACGATCACGGGGACGTGCTGGCCGTCAGCCTCGCCAAGGGCGCGATCTTCACCGACAAGGAAGTCGAACACCTGAAGTGGATGATCGACCTGCGGCAACTGAGCCTCAACGGCGCGAACGTCACCGACGCCGGTCTGGCGCATCTCAGCGGGCTCACCAAGCTCGAAGTGCTCGACTTGTGCAACACGAAAATCACCGACGCCTGGCGCGACGCGATGCCCGAACTCCCGCTGCTGGCCTGGCTCGACCTGCGCGGCACGAAGGTCACCGACGCCGGACTCCGACGCCTCCTCAGCCTGCCGAGCCTGAAGAGCCTCTTTCTCAGCGGGCCGAAGATCACCAATGTGGGCCTGGAACAGATCGCCAAGATCTCCACGCTGGAAAACCTCAGCCTTCCGCTGTGCCGCGGAGTCTCGAACTCCGGCCTGTTGTTCCTCCGCGGCCTGTACAAATTGAAACGGCTCGATCTGCGGGGGACGAGCGTCCTGGAAGACGGCGTCAACGCGCTGCAGCGGTTTCTGCCCAACTGCGGCATCCTCCGCGACTGACGGCCGCATGAACAAGGAGGTTATGCCGAAGCATAGCCGACGGCGTCAGATCACTCCTGTAGCCAAGGGATTCACGCTTGCAGGCACAGCCCACGCCAGACGACTCGGCGGCGTCCGCCCGCACGATCGTCGATCGCCCCAAAGCCGGTCCTGCCACAGGCGGCCCGATTGCCGAGCCGCGTCCCGGCGCCGCGCCGCGGGGGCGTTTCGCTCGCGCTGTACTCGTTGACGATTTTTTTAAGCGCCTTTCTGCTGTTTCAGATCCAGCCGCTGATCGGCAAGTTCATTCTGCCCTGGTTCGGCGGCACGCCCGGCGTGTGGACGACGTGCATGCTGGTGTTCCAGGTCCTCTTGTTCGGCGGCTACGCGTATGCCCACTTGACGATCAGCCGGCTTCCGCCGCGGGCCCAGGCGGTGTTGCACATCGTGCTCTTGTTGGCGGCCTGCCTGGCGCTGCCGATTGTTCCCAACCTCGGCTGGAAGCCGACGGGAGACGAGGAGCCGATCTCGCGGATCGTGCTCCTCTTGGGGGCGACGGTCGGGACTTCCCTTTTTTGTCCTTTCGGCGACGGGCCCGCTGCTTCAAGGTTGGTTCAGCCGGATCGCACGCGGGCCGCTCGCCCTATCGGCTGTACGCCCTCTCGAACGTCGGCTCGCTGTTGGCGCTCGTTTCCTTTCCGGCCGTCTTCGATTGGAGCCTTGGCGACGCGGGTGCTGGCGTACCTGTGGTCGTGCGAGTTTTGCGCGTGTTTGCCGTCTGTGTGCGCGGCCGTGTGTGCCGTGAACGCCGCCCGGCGTGCCCGGCTTGGACGCAAACGGACCCGATCCACCGGCGATCCGCATGGCAGCGAGCCTGTCCAGAGCACGCACCCGCTTGCGGGGACGAAGCTTCTCGTGGTTCGCGCTGGCGATGGTGCCGTCGGTGCTGCTGTTGGCGACGACGAACCAGGTTTGCCTCGACGTGGCGAGCGTCCCCTTTCTGTGGGTGCTGCCTTTGACGTTGTACCTGCTGTCGTTCATTCTCTGCTTCGACAGCGACTGGTGGTACTCGCGGCGGATGATGATGCCGGCGGCCGTGCTGGCGCTCGCTCGCCCTGTATCCCGTCCTCCGCACCGGGAGCGACGGCCTCCTTTGCCGTTCAGCTCGCTGGCCTACTTCACCGCCTTTTTCTTGTGCGCGATGGTCTGTCATGGCGAGCTCGTGCGGCGAAAGCCGGACGTCACGCATCTGACCTCGTTTTACCTGGTGATCGCGGCGGGCGGAGCGGCCGGAGGAATCTTCGTCGGCATCATCGCCCCGCTGGTGTTCAACAGTTATTACGAGTTGCACCTGGGGCTTTTCGCCTGCCGCGGTCTGATGCTGGTCGTGCGTCGGCACCGACAAACAGAGCTGGTTCTATCGCGGGCTTCCCCGTCCGGTCTGGCTCGTTCTGCTCCTGGCTCTGAGCGGCTTCGGCGTGGCCCTGGCGGAGCGAGGCCACAGCAGAGAGACGGCTCCCTCGTCGAGATCAAGCGGACGTTCTACGGCGTGCTCCGCGTCACCCGGACGATGACAGAGTACGACAAGCACGGACGAACCGATCCTGCGCCTGTTGAATGGCCGCATCTCGCACGGGTTTGAATACACCAACCCCGAACTGCGCGCCGGTGCGCGACCACGTATTACAGTCCCGAGTCGGGAGTGGGACTTGCTCCTTCAGCGATCGCCCGGCAAGCGGCCCCGCCGCGTGGGCCTGGTCGGATTGGGGACCGGCACTCTGGCCACGTACGCCCGCCCGGGCGACCAGTTCCAGTTTTACGAGATCAATCCGATGGTGGAGCGGCTGGCCCGGGAATACTTCCACTACCTGTCCGATTGCCGCGGCATCGGTCGACAGTCATTCACGGAGACGCGCGGCTGACCCTGGATCGCGCAGCCGCCGCAGAAATTCGACGTGCTCGCCCTGGATGCGTTTTCGGGCGATGCCATCCCCGTGCACCTGTTGACGGTCGAGGCGTTTGCCATTTATCTGCGGCACCTGGCGCCGCACGGAGATCATCGCGGTTCACATCTCAAACCGGCACTTCGACCTGCGAGCCGGTGGTGGATAGCGATTGCCGACCACGACCACCTCGCCACGGTCACCATTCACCCGATGAAACGTCGTTCGGCGGCTTACAGCAGCCTGTGGGTCCTCGTCACACCCGATCCGCAATCGCTGGAGGCCGACGCGATCAGCCAGGCGGCCCATGACGAGGACGACGGCAGTCGCGTCCTCTGGACCGACGACCATGCGTCCCTGGTCGAGGTCCTGTGGCGAAAGAGCTTCGAAACGCTCTGGTCAAAGACTCCGCCACTCGCTTTCCGAGCTGCACAATGAGCTCTTCGGCGCAAAGAAAACGGGGCGTCCGAGTAACGAGCGCCCGCGTGGCAAATTGACGACAGGTTGTCGCGACCCTGCGACACGCGGGCGTCGGGCGACGCCCCTCGCATCGCTGGCGGCTGGCCTTATTTCGTGAACTCCAGCCCGACGTCGTTCGGATCAGTGTTCTTCAAGCGGAACCGGAAGCCACCGTTGTCGCTCATGGTCACGGTTCCATCCATCTTCTGACCATCCTGATCCCGGGTCAAAATCAGCTCGTCACCCTGTTGGGTGTATGTCCCGGTAAAGTTGGTCGTTTGTCCCCCTTCCGTGAACTTCCATGTGAAGTGCTTATCGGGCTGAAGAGTCGCCTTGATCGTCACGCCGGGAGCGGGCGAAGCCTTCCAACTTCCCGTGATCGCCGGAGCCGGTCCTCCGGGATTAACCGGTACCGGTGGTATCGGCTGCCCCTGCGGAGTGCCTGGGGCAACGCCGTTCGGCGGCATTGCGGTCGTCTGCGACGCGGCATTGCTCGCCGGCTGTCCGACGGGCTGACCGGAGCCTGCCGGCGTCCCCGGATTTGACGGCTGACTGCTGACCGTTCCCGGCAGTGCGTTGGCCTTGACGCCCGGGGCGTTGTTCGAGGCCGTTCAAGATGTTCTTCGCCAGAGTGTCGCGCGGCTCAAGCGCCACGACCCGCTGAAATTGACGGTCGGCGGCCTTGAAATGTCCGAGCATCAGATACTCATAGCCGAGCAAAAACCGCGTGCTCGCCTGGTCCCCATGCTCGGTGATGGAGTGCTCCAACGCGCGGAGCTGTTGCGTGTAAATGTCGGGCGACGGATAGAACGATTGAACGACGCTCCAGTTCCAGCCCGGACCCATGTCCAGGACCGTGTGTGCCACGGCTGCCGCCTTCGGGTAATCGCCCAAAGCCAAGTAGACCAGCGCATGGAACTGATGGATGTCCTCGTTGCGCGGCATGTCGATCGCCGCGTGTTCAATATCTCCTCAGCGCCTCTTGATAGTTGCCGGCATAAAACGCCGCGCGCGCCTGCGCGAAAAGAACTGGTTGTCCTGCGGGACCTTGATTCGGATTCTGACTTTGCTGGATCGGAGCTCCGTAATCGTACCCGCCGTAGTCATTCGCGTTGGTGTAATACGGATTCCAATAAGTGCCGTAAGCAAGCGTGTCGTACCAGAAGGGAAACCCGCCGTACCAATACGGATCGCCGAAGCCCCAATAACCTAGTCCGATTCCCCAGCCCCAGCCCCAGCCTCCGTAGCCGTAGCGTCCGTATCCACGGCCCCCTCTGCCAGGCGCCTGAGCCTGGCGAGCCCGGTGTATAACCAGAACGGACAGCCCCCGAGGTCCCGCCGAAACCGCGATAGGCAGCGCCACCGCCGGTCACTCCGCCTCCGCCGCCGCGGCTAAATCCTCCGCCTCCGCCGCGGCTAATCCTCCGCCTCCGCCACGGCCACCTCCTCCGCCCCCTCGACCGCCCCCACGTGCCTCCACGTGGGCAGGCATCATCATTGCCGCGCACCCCAATGCAATCGCTGTGAAGAGCAAACACTTCGATGGATGTAACATTTCGATCGTCCCCTTTTAGTCCTCTACCGTCGCGCACGCCGCCCTGCTTATCGCCACGGCGGTTCCGCGGGTCTGGTCTCTCCCCGACCAAATGAACGACCCCGACACTCTCAATCCATTGTACGGCTCCCGCCCCGCGTTTGCGAACTGCCGTTGATTTATCGGTTCTTCAATCTCCGCCGTAACTCAGCAACTGGCTTGAAGAACAAAAAAAATCAACCGGCGAGCCAAACGCTCCGTCGCAGCCCGTTTGGAGCTACGACAACAGTCAGGGAACCGGGTATCATGAGTCGGCTCACCCGCTACGATTGAAAAGCGTTCCCCTACGTTGAGCAAATTTCGAGCCGAAAGCCGTTGCCGTGAATTCCCCGCCAAAAATCGCTGCCGTCGTCACCGTCTACCACAAGTACTCTCACGCCCAGCACATCGTCGATCGGTTTCTATTCGGCTACGGCTGGAGCGGGCGGCACCACAAGCCGCCGATGGAGCTGGTCTCCCTTTACGTCGATCAGCGGCCTGCCGGCGACTTGAGCGCGCTCGCGGGCCAAAGAGTTCCCCGCTCTGCGGATCGCTCCCACGATTGCCGATGCGCTCACGTTGGGCACCGGCAAACTCGCAGTCGACGGCGTGCTGTTGGTCGGCGAGCACGGCGACTATCCCCGAAACGAAAAGGGCCAAACGCTCTATCCGCGGTACGAGTTCTTTACGCAGATTGTCGACGTCTTCCGCAAGAGCGGCCGCAGCGTTCCCGTCTTCAACGACAAGCACCTGTCCTGGAACTGGAATTGGGCCCGCGACATGGTCGAGACGGCCCGGCGAGCTTCGGCTTTCCGCTCATGGCCGGCTCGTCGCTCCCCGTCACGCGGCGGCTTCCGGCGAGTCGACTTTCCCTTCGGCGGCGAAGCCGCAGGAGGTGATGGCGATCGGATACGGCAACGTCGACAGCTATGACTTCCACGTGCTCGAAACAATTCAATGCATGGTCGAACGGCGCCGCGGTGGAGAGACCGGCGTCGCCGCCGTGCAGGCCATTCGCGGAGACGACGTCTGGAGACGGATGCAGGCCGGCTCGTGGCAAGCCGGCGGTTGGGATCCCGAACTCTTCGATGCCTGCCTGTGCCGCAGCTCAAACTCGGATCCGGCCCGCCCCGGTTACAGCCATGTCTTTCCCACGCCCCGCGACGTCCGCAAGCTCGTCAAGACGCCCGTCGCCTATCGCCTCGAATACACCGACGGACTCAAGGCCACCATGCTGCTTCTCAACGGGCTTGTCGGCGACATGACGTTCGCGGCCCGCATGAAGGGAAGCGGCGAGTGCCTGTCGTGCCAGATGTATTTGCCGCACCGCGAGGTTTGCAATTTCTTCAACCCGCTCGTCAATCAGATCGAAACGCTGTTCCTCACCGGCAAGTCGCCGCGGCCCATCGAGCGGACGCTGTTGACCACCGGCCTGACCGCGGCCGGCGTCGAGTCGCTGTGGAGAGGCCAGCAGCGGATCGAGACGCCTCATCTCGCCATTCGCTATCAGGCCGACCACGAATCGGCCTTCTGGAGAACGTGATGCTCACACGCCGCGAATTCCTCGGCACCACCAGCGCGGCCCTGGCGCTGGCCGGCCTGGGACAAAACGATTCGTCCGCCGCCGGCAACCGGCCGCATGCGGCTGGCCCTCATCGCCACCCTGTGGATCTACCAGTCGCACGCGCAGCACATCGGCGACCGGTTTCTCGTCGGGTATCCGCATCGTGGAAAATGGCATCGGCCGGAGATGGACGTCGTCGCCGCCTACGTCGATCAAAAACCCGCGGGCGACCTGAGCGGCGAACGGGCCAAGTCCTTCGGCTTCACGGTCTATCCCACGATTCCGGAAGCTCTGTGCTGCGGCGGCGACAAGCTGGCCGTCGACGCCGTCCTCATCATCGGCGAGCACGGCAACTATCCGCGGAACGCGAAGGGGCAAATCCTCTACCCGCGGTTCGAGTTCTTCAAACAGTGCGTCTCCGTCTTTGAACGTAGCGGCCGCGCAGTGCCGCGTCTACAACGACAAGCACCTCTCGTATAGCTTCACCAAGGCGCAGGCAGATGGTCGCCGATTCGAAGCGGCTCAACTTCCCGATGCCTGGCCGGCTCCTCGCTGCCCGTCACATGGCGGCTGCCGGAGCTCGAACTGCCGCTGGACTGCGAGACTCGAAGACGCCCTGATGGTGGGCGTCGGCGGCTCCGATCCGATGGACTTTCACGCCCTCGAAGCCATGCAGTGCATGGTCGAGCGGCGGCGCGGCGGCGAGACCGGCGTCAAGTCGGTGCAACTGATCGAAGGGGACGCCGTGTGGAAGGCTGGCGACGAGGGGCGCTGGTCGAAGGCGCTTGTTGGCAGCCGCCCTCTCGCGCTCCGATCTTCTCCTGGGCAAGACGCTCGAAGACGCCCGCCCGCAGGACCTCGTCGGCAGCGGCGTGCTGCCCCGCATCGTCCCCCATCCGGCCGCCTACTTCATCGAGCGCCGCGACGGGCTGTCGCACCACGCTCCTGATGCTCAACGGGGCTGTCGCCGACTACACGTTCGCCTGCCGGCTCAAAGGGAGCGAGGAAATCCGCTCGACGCAGTTTTTCCTCACGCCCACGCCCAACGTCACGTACTCGGCCTGCCTGGCCTCGAAGATCGAACAAATGTTCGTGACGGGCCAGGCCCCCTACCCCGTCGAACGGACGCTGACCGTCAGCGGGATTTTCGAAAGCTGTCTCGATTCCAAAGTCCGCGGTCACGAACGCCTCGCCACGCCCCATCTCGACGTGGCCTACCGCGCCCCGCTCGAATCCCAATTCTGCCGCGCGTGAGCGGTCCGGCGTCACTCAAGCATTGGCCTTCACCGCGAGAGCATCCATGAAGTTTCGCCGGATCGTGATTCTGCACGTCGGAGTCTGCTTCATCGTTTCCTCGGGGCGAGCGGCGGAACCTGATCATTCTGACCCGGCGTATTACCACCAAGGAGAACTTGCCGGCTCGTTGAGGAGCGATGCTCCGCTCCCCCTGTACGGCGCCGATCCGCACAGTCTGGCGAATCGGTTGTTTGCCGCTTTGTATATCCGCACCAGCGAGATCCCCACCAAGCGCGGCGGGACGCCGATTCGGCGGATCGAAGGGGGAGATGTGATCGACTTTCTCGCTTGGACGGAAAGCGCGTATTGGTCGGACGCGGAGACTTGCCGTCGAATTTCGGTGCTGCTGGACGAATGCGTCGCCGATCCATCCCGAATGCGTCCGGCCGATCCGCTGCGGCGGGCCATGTTGCAACGCGACTTGTGGGCGCCGTTCGATTTCCTCGTTAGTCGTAATATCGCTCGTGCGGGAGACAAAGCAACTCGCCAACGCCGTGACGTTATTTGCCGCAAGCTTGCAGCGGTCATCCGTGTGCTGACGCTGTCGCCGCGCGAAATCAAATCGCTTCCCGACACGTATGCGCTGGCGGTCAAGTCCGGGCGATTCGCCTCCGAACATCGATTCGACCCCGCCGTCGATTATCTGCCGCCGCGTCTGTTCACCGCTCCCGACGAGTGGCAGGAAATCGATTTCTTTCAACCGACCGACATCCATGATGATATTCAAGAACGCTTCGTGACGTTGCACACTCGCAATTACAAGGGGCGTTCGTACTTCCGCGTGTTTATCCGCTTTCCCGGAGGGAGACCGGCCCTTGACGAGTATTTGAAGTCAATCGACGCGAACGGAATCGACTGGAAGCGTTCAGCGCACAGGGGTTTCATCCAAGTCCGCGACGGCGCACGTCAAATTCCGGTCGGAACCGAGGTGGCACTCGTCCAATTCTTGATGACGTTGGACGACAACTTCGCCCTACTCCGACGTCGATCGTGGAATCGGTGCGGTTGCGCGTGTTCTGCAATGTGGACGGAGGGGCAGTCCCCGCAAGCAACACGGGCGTCGGCATGAATGTTTCCGAATACACGCTCAAGCGACGGCTCCTCTTTCAGGGATTGAAGTACGGGGGCCTTGAGCGCGAGCCGGACGGTCAGCCGATTTACCGCGTGATATTTATGGGAGAAAGTGCGCCGGACTGGGGTGACATCGGCCGAACGCGGAGCCTCGTTCAAGACTGCCGCCGTTGCCACACCGGGGCCGGGCAAGTGGGCGTGCAAACCATTTTTTCGCTCGTGCATCAAGGCGGATCCGTCGCCGGTGCACAACTGGGGGTCGCTCACGCGCTCCCCGCGGGCGCGCCGAGTCCGCGTGGATTCCGCGCAGCGACTTGGAAGAGCCGCCACGAGACCTACCGTCGACTGCTCGAATATCTCGGTGAATAGCTCAGGATGAGCCCTCGGCTTCAGTAAACGCGAGAGGCCCTCATCGCTCCCGTCCACCTTTCCGAGTGATTGCGGACCAGCATCGGCGTCGATCCCGTCAATCAGACACAAAGCCGTCGTAATTCATGGATTGCCGGAGGCGCCAGGCGATTCACGTTAGGCGAGAGCCTCAAGCAACGCTTTGGCTTCCATGAGGTCCGGCGTCGTGAAACCTTCTGTATACGCTCCAAAGACGGCGGCGAGTGCGTCACGGGCCTCGTTGCCGCGACCTTGTCGTTGCCGGAAGCGGGCGAGAGTCATTGTGGCCCGCAACTCCCAAGCGCGGCTCTGCTGGCCCCGCGCGGTCTCAATCGCTTGGTGGAAGCAATCTTCTGCGGCGGCCTGCTCCTGCGACTCTGCCAACAACAGTTCGCCTCGGAGACGGTGCAGTTCGGCCTCATGGCAGCGTTCGTCGTTCTTCTCCGCGATGGCAAAGCCCCTGTCCAGCGCTGTCGCGCGTCCTCGAAGCGGCCGGCCTGCATGTACGCTTCGCCCAGCGTGCTGAATTGAAAGGTAAGGGTCAGCTCCGCACCGCTGGCTTGGAAGGCGTCGAGGCCGTTGAGGAGCAAGGGGAAGCGCTTCGACCAGCTTGCCTTCGAGAAGTGTGCCGCCACCCTTGAAGAACGTGCCCGTGGCACGCCACAGCGCGAAGCCTTGTGCGGTCGCGATTGCCGTCCCTTCCTCCGCGGCCGTTCGGACCTCGGCACCCAACCGACAAAGCTGGTAGAGCCAAGCCGTGTGGTGCAGCGCATAGGCCAGGCTGTACGGGTGGCCGATCTCGCGGGCCAATTGACACATCTCCCGATTGGCACGCAGTGCCTGATCGGGGTATCCCAGGTGCCACAGGGAGACCGCCAGGTTGCTGCGGTGAGTGACGCCCGCGTCATGGCTCGTGTGGACGGCCCAGAACTTCGTGCGTTCCCGGTCGTCGTATTGGTCGACTGCGGTCGCGAAGCTTTCGCGGGCGCCAAAGAAATCTCCACGATAGAGCATCGTTTCGCCCCGCATGAACAGGGCTTCCATCATGATGCCGGGGTCGTTCTGCGACCGAGCGAAGTCGATCCCCTCGGCAGCCAGGTCCCCGCACAGCCGAAGGTCCCCGCGCACGGTGTGCCATTCCCAAATGCCAAGCATGATGGCGAACAATTGGAGCGGTTGTCCGACGCGCTCGCACAGCTCGCGCGCCGACGAAAGACCGGTCCGACTTCGGGAGCGGCGTAGCCGCGAACGGCGACATACGCGACGCCCAGCGGGCTCAGCAGCTCGAGTTCCCGGCTGTCCCGTTCGGTCGAATGGTCCAGCGTTTCGAGCAATGCCAGTCCTTTGGTCAGATGACCGATCGCTTCGATTTCCGCCGAGTGTTCCCGCGATCGCAAACCGGCGGTGAGCCAGTAGCCGATCGCCTTCGTCGCCATCCCCGCCTCCGTAAAGTGATGGGCGAGCAATTCGGGCTGCGTCTCGACGGTCTGCTGAAACTGCGCTTCCAAGACCTCCGCGATCCGCCGGTGAAACTGTTGCGCGCTTGCTCTTGACCAGCGCGTTGTATAACGCATCTTCGAGAAGGGCGTGCTTAAATGCGTAACTGCACTTGGGAGGTCGCCCTTTCTGGAACAGGATTTCCGCCTGGACCAATTTCGTCAGCTCCGTCTGGAGTGTCGGCCCATTGAGTGTCGCGATGGCGGCGAGCAGCTCATAGCTGAATTCGCGACCGACCGTTGCCGCAAGCAGGGCCACCTCCCGATCGCCCTCGAGCCGATCGACGCGTGCCATGATCAGATCTTGCAACGTGGTCGGAATCTCGTGCGCGGGCAAGGCGGTGACCGGCGTGCCTCCTTCGCGCGGCTCGTTCAACACGCCCGATTCCTGCACCATCTTCGTGAATTCTTCGACGAACAGCGGAACGCCCCCCGTTCGGTCGTAGATCTGGTCGACCACGGCTTCGGGCGGAGCTCCTTGCAGTTTCTTCTGCATGAACTCGGCAACTTGCCGCCGGGTCAGACGATTCAAGGCCAGGGTCGTATGCTGCGCGCAACCGACGACCAGGGAGGCCGGAACTCGGGGCGGAAAGTGAGCAGAGCCAGGATGCCTTCGTGCAACCCCTCGGCGAGGAACTTTCCGAGAAACTCCTTGGTCGATGCGTCGACCCAATGCAAATCTTCGATCACGAAGAGGATCGGGCGTCGGCCCGCCGAAGCGCACAACCACTCCTGCAGGGCCTGAAACATTTCCTCCCTTTCCCGCACGGGCGACAGGCCCAGCGGGGGGAAGCGGTCGTTCGTGGGAATGGAGAGAAGCGAGGCAAACAGCGGGACAATTTCGGGTCGCGCAGGTCGTTCTGTTTGAGATAGCCGACTAACCGGTCGAACCGCGAGGCCGGCGCTTCGGCACGACCAAACCCGAGGGCTTGTTGGAAAAAATCAATCGCCGGATAAAAACCCGTGTTCTGGAAATGGGGCGAGCAGCGCCACTTGATGACCGACGACTCCTGCTTCCTCTCGACAGGGGCCGCGGAAGGTCGGCCCGTCGACGGAGGCGCGGTTTCAATGGCCTGCGACTCGACGTGTTGCTCCATCGTGTACACGAGACGCGACTTTCCCACTCCCGCTTCGCCGGGGAGCAACACGACCTGGCCCATGCCCGCCTTCGCCTGCTCCCAGCGGTCCATGAGCAGGCTCATCTCGTGGTCGCGGCCCGTCAGCGGCGTGAGCCCGGTCGGCCCGGCGGCGTCGAACACATTGCGGTTCAGGCTGAGTCCCTGCACCTCGAAGAGTTCGACCGGTTCCGCGACGCCCTTAATCTTGCGGCGACCAAGGCTCGCACATTGGAACCGGACCCAGATTAATCGCTGCGTCGCCTCGGTGCAGATCACCTGTCCTGGCGCCGGCGCTGTCCGCGAGCCTGACGGCCACGTTCCGTGCCTCGCCCACGAGCGAGAATGCGTTCTCCTTCTCTTCCACGAGCGCCGGCCCGGTGTGGATGCCGACCCACGGATACAATTCCAGCTTGTATTCGTGTTGGAGCTGCTTGCCGAGCTCCTCGATTTCGCTGAGAAGGCTTAAACCGGCCCGCGCGGCGCGGCGCGCACTGTCTTCGTAGGCCACCGGAAACCCGAAACACGCCAACAGCCCCTGCTCGTTGCACTGCACGACCGTCCCATCGAAGGGACGCACGGCCTGTGCACAGGCTTGCTGAAACGCGTTCAGCACCTTCGCCTGGTCCTCCGCGTCAAGATTCTCCAAATACGCCTCGGACTCGAACAGGTCGGAGCTGCAGATGAGAACGGTCACCTGGCGGCGCTCGGCCTCTCGAACGCGATGGCGCGACGAGGACAAGTTCGCGACCGACTGCGAAGAAAGTGGCTGCGAAGAGGCTGATTGTGAAGAGCCGGGCTGTGAAGAGTGTGACTGCGACACATCGGGCTGGGTCACCGTCGATCGTCGAATGGACGACGACCAGGTCGATTCGGAAGCCGTCTGGATCACCCGTCGCAAATCGTCGGCGAAGTCCGCCGCGGTGGCATAACGGTCCTGCATCTTCTTCGCGAGCGCTTTGAGGCAGATCCGTTCCAACTCGGGCGGAAGGTCCAGCGCGACCTGGCGGAGCGGTTGCGGTTCGTCGTCACGCACCTGCCGCAGAAGTTCACGGCTCTCGGTCGAGCGGAACGGTATACGGCCGCAAAGCATCTCGTAGAGCACAACACCCAGACTGTAAATATCCGTGCGTCCGTCGATGCGGTGCGCCGCTCCGACGATCTGCTCCGGCGCCATGTAAGCCGGCGTGCCCGAGACGAGGCCCAGCTCCCGGCCGCCTGCCGACGATTCGTCGAGCGCAAGCCCGAAGTCGACCAGCACCGGTTCGCGATTCGAGGTGAGAATGATGTTCGCGGGTTTAATGTCGCGGTGAATGGTGAGATGGGCGTGCGCGTGAGCCAGCGCGTCAGCCACGCGCGCCGCGATCTTTGCGGCCTCATGCCAACTCGGCGCGTTCTGTTTCAACCACTCGGCAAGGTCCCGGCCGTCGAGATAATTCGAGACGATGAAGATCTGCCCGTCTTGCGTCCCGACGTCATGGACCGTCACGATGCCAGGGTGGTTCAGTCGAGCGAGCTTGCGAGCCTCCTGCAGCAGCCGATCCGCCTCCGCCTGCGGAACGCTCGGGCCGCCGCGAAGAACCTTGATGGCGACGGGACGGTCGAGCTCCGCGTCGTGGCCGAGGTAGACCGTACCGAAACTTCCCGCTCCCAGGCGCGCCGCACCGCGTAGCGGCCGAAGGCACTGGGCGGTACTGAGGCGATCCCTTGCGTCGAGGGCGTCTCGGAGCCCGCGATGAACGTCTGCAGTGCATCCTTCCCTGTCGCCGGCGAGCGGACGGCTGTGTTTGGCGGCGTGGCCCCTGACTGTAAAACGATGGGGTCCGGGGGCTCGGGGGTCGTGGAATTCTCCATCGGGGATGACGCGGTCTCCTCCTCATGTGTTGGGAAGTCTCGCCGATCCCCGGAGGGAAGGACCGCACGAGCCGGTCGGAGACATGCCGCGCCAGGCCGCAACGCATAGTCCGACGAGGGTGGCAACGCAGTCGATTTGAATCCGAGAGGCGGTCACCTTTCAATTCCGGTCCGCGGTCCGTCAGTATAGCCGAGTCGACACATTTCGGGCCACAAGTGCATTTCCGACCGCTTACCGGTCGGGAAGCCTGGATACGTGGATCTCTGCGGTGAGGGACTCGGACTCGGCCCGCTCTGGCCCTGAGTGGACTGCGAAAGAACAAGCGCGGGGCGGGTCATTCACGCTCAACGTCAAACGTCTTAGCCAAGAATTCGCGAGACGAAGATTTCGTCGAGCGTCAGGGCGGCATCGCCTACGACCGTGGCTCCAATCGCCTCGGCCGCCCGTCGCAATTGGCTGCTTTCTCCGTTGCAGACGCCCCCCCCTGCGTTGGCACTTTGGAAATTCACCCGGGGGCCGATGGGCGCCGGCAATACGAGCGACTCAATCACTCGGTCTCGAGCGTCCGCGGTCGAACGGCAAAACACCCAGCGGGAACGAGCCCACATCATCGACGTCCCAGCCGAGGCGGAATTGCGCGGTGCGGCGAGCCGACTTCCCAACCGACTCCGACTCCCGAAGACGCGAATGGGATTGTCCCATCAAACGACCGAATTACGGCACTCACTGCGGCGTGCTCACGTGCGGTCGTACCTGCGCCGCCGAACCCATCAATGCCAAACAACAACCGCCGCTTGAACTTCGATACCGTCCAACTATTGCGCACAGTCATTTAGGCGGCTGGACGGCGCTGCGCCTTCATGAATGCGAATAGCTGCTTCGCCGCTGGTCGCCAATTGCCCGCCCGTGCGTCGCGGATGAGAGCATCCAGATAGGCGGCGGCGGGACGTGGCAATTTCCCGCCGTCTCTGAGCGCGTGCAGTTGCTCTTCGCATTGCACCACTCGCGTCGTATTCCGGGAGGTGAAGGCGGTGAAGAGCGCATCGACGACCTTCACGGCCTCCTTTTCCGCCCCGATCTGCGGGGGCTTCCGCCACCAGACAAACCAACACAAGAGCAGTACCAGGCCGGTGATTGCCCCGGCAATAACCGCTCGTCTCACGGTCGTTTCGTCAGTCATTCGCTCATCTCCCAATTACGTCACGTCGATTGGTTTCGGTTGCAAACAGAAAATCGCTCGCGTTGTTCACTCAGCTAACGTCTGCATGTTCGGCACGTCGCCGGCGTTCATCGTCGACAGATACCACCACGTGTCGCCATCGATGAACGTGGTGATGAAACGGACCGAACCGTCGCCAAACAGGACATTGCCGCCGGTTTGGCCGTAATGCTCCGAGTACATTTCGTCGATGTCTCCGACGGGATCGTCCGGGGGGTGGATAATGACTTTCGGATGATCGTGGATGTCGGGGCCGCTGTGGACGCCGACCAGGCATCCACCGCTGTTGTTGTTGCCGATGCCGATTGGTCCAGGGGGCGTGCAGCTTCCCGGAACGACGCCGACCCAGGTCTTGTTGGTCAGGATCGAGTCCGCTTCTCCGCCGAAGACGGTCTGCGACAAACCGTCGGTGATATCCCTCAATCGCGTGCGCGAGTTCCGGTAAAACGGACCATTAATCACGTCCAATTCGACTTGCGAGCCAACGGTGACAGGTTCCGGAATTGTGAAATCGATGGAATACGGTGTCGTGCGGTTCCAAGGCCCGTTTTGACCCGCGTTGAGCGCAGTAGTGGCAATGCGCGAAGAAGATGGGGGGGTTGTACGGGACCACATTCTGGGGATCTTCGTTGGTCCCCGCTGTGTACTGCTGGACCGAGAACCCGTCGCTGCCGCCTGTCGCCGAAGGGCAGATGAACATCGGTATTTTGGTCTGGACGTACGTCGCGTTTTCCGTGGCCCAGCACGGGAGGTCCAGTCTTAAGTTCCTGAACAGGTTGTCCTGTTCCATGAAGGGCAGAATCATGGCGCCCCACCCCCAGCCGGAAAGGCCGTTGTAGCCCAGGTCGGGATAGGGGATGCCATAAGACGTACCGGTCGTGACACCCGATCCTTGAATGTACGCGGGTGGGAAGCAGAGGTTGGTGTCCGCGTAGTTATGCAAGGCCAAGCCGATCTGTTTGAGGTTGCTGAGGCACTGCGCCCGCCGAGCAGCCTCGCGGGCCGCCTGGACCGCCGGCAACAGCAGCGAAGCCAAAATCCCGATGATCGCAATGACCACCAGAAGTTCGATCATCGTAAAGCCAAGGCGCGCCGGGAACGGTTTGTTGATCACAGAATCCTCTCCGAAATACTTAGCTAAGAAGTCACTCCAAGCCGTGGCGGCGTGGAGGGACGTTATCTTTACCAGCGGAATGGAACGATCCCGCCGACGAGAAGTTGATGGCAAATGGATCGAGGGTGTCGGCCCAGCGGCGAACGACACGTTCGACACCACTTCGACACAGTCGCTGAGAATTCCGCGCGAGCGGCGTTCGCTGACGACAGCTTCGTCAACGCGCCGATCCAGGATCACTCGAAGCGGTGCGCCCTTGTCGCGCAAAGCGACAAAAGAGCCCGTCTCTTTCCGCCGACTACTGGTGCCGCTAGCACTTCCTTGCCGCGTCGAAAGTCGCTCTTTATCCGACGACTTTCCCCGCGCGATTGCTGCACTTTGCGTTGCAGCGCACGAAGGCGCCGAGCGAGTGTTCCGTGACCGGTTCAGGTTCGCGGAAACCTCAGCGGACCGCGATCAAGCGCACGGCGGTCCGCGAGAGAAAGGCAGATCCGGTCGAACCACCGGGGCGGAAACTTGCTTCCGCGGCGCGATCTGATGAAGGACCTCGATCCGTTCGATGACCGCGACAGCGACGGGAGCGATCGACTTGGTCGCCAGGAACCGGCAAGCAAAGCAGGAATCTTCACAATCGTTCGAATGCGAAGGGGAACCGTTATGGGCCGATTCATTGCCTGCGTTCGCGGCGTCACAGCGAAGACCGTGACACGCATCAGCGTCCGCCGGATTGCACACCGGACAAGTCGGGACGGGACCAACACACGCCTGGGATTCTGAGCAACAAATCCCGGTAGCGGAATGGTCGTGCAGCGCATGAACGACAGTTGTCGCCAGCAAATACGCTGCCAGCGAGAATACGACCGAAATCCGCTTCGAGCCGATCATCGTCCACACCCAGGCGACGCTGTCGCACACCATCCACGCAGTTTATTACACGTACGCACCCCGAAAATTGGAAGCGCAATCCTTGCAGAGTTGCAATAATTTCGAGGAATTCCCGCACCTTTGCCGCACTTCGCCTCGCTGACGTGGCGCCCGCCGCTCTCCCCTCAATCCTTTTCTGGGACAGAACGGGCGCTTTGTATCAAAACCGGGCGCTCGCCGGGCCACGGTCATTCAGGCAGGCTGAGGAGCCACGTCCCCCGCGTGCTCGCCCTCGTCCTTGGAGTCGGCCGGTGCGGGGTCGCGGATGACCAACGAATAGAGGGCCGGCACGACGAACAGGGTCGTCACTAATCCGGCGAGAAGGCCGCCGATGACGGCCCGGCCCAGCGGGGCATTCGCTTCGCTGCCGCGTTCCAGGGCCAGCGACATCGGAATGAGGGCGAAAAACGTGGCCAAGGCCGTCATCACGATGGGCCGCACGCGGATCGAGGCGGCCTTTCTCATCGCCTCGGTCGGAGGGAGGTGCTCCGCGTCGCGGATGTGCTGAGCGAAATCGGTCAAGAGCACGGTGTTGGAAACGACAATCCCGACCATGAAGATCACTCCCAAGAGCGACTGCACGTCCAGCGCCGTCCCCGTCACGAACAGCACCAGCACCACCCCCGTGATACCGATGGGGACCGCCGACATGATGACCAAGCGGCGTCAGGTAGGAGCGGAAGAGCGCGACCATCAGGAAGTAGATCAGCACGGACGCGCTCAAGAGTCCCAAGGCGAGGCTGGAGAACATGGCTTTCATCCGCAAATACTCGCCGGTGATCTCGAGCTGGCTGCCTTCCATCGGCTGGGCGTTCTTGGCATCGGGATCGTAGGGAGTCCAGACGCCCGGCTCACCCGGACGCTCCTTGCCGAACTGGCCGACGATCGCGTTCACGTCGTCGCCCACGTGCCCCAGATCGCGGCCATAGACGCCCAGGACCAGGTCGATCGTCGGGGCCAGGTTGGTGTGCGTGACCTCGGCCGGTACCGCTGCCCGGCGGAGCGAGGCGATATTCCGCAAGGGCACCGTCTTTTTCTGGACGCGGCTGGTGATCGGCACGTCCAAGAGGGTCGCCACCGTCTTGATGTCCCCCTCCGGATACTGCACGCCGACGTAATATTGATTGTGGCTGACCGGGTCGATCCAGAAGTTCGTCTTGTTGAATTGGACGCTCGAGTTGAGCGCGGCCACGACGTTTTTCATCACGTCCGTCTGGTCGAGGCCCAGATCGGCGGCTTTCTCGCGGTCCACGTCGATGATGAACTCGGGATAATCGAGTCGCTGAAGAATGCGGCAATCGACGACGCCCGGCACGCGCTCGACCTTCTTTTGAATGTTCTGCGCGACCTTCCGGGCCTTTTCGAGCGTAGTTGGACTCGATGCGGATATTGATCGGCGTCGATTTCCCCTCGTTCATGGCGTCGCGCGATCATGCCCCCCGCGTCGAACGAGAATTCCAGGCCGGTGAACCGGCTGTCTTGGGCGAACGCGGTCCGCAGCAGATGCACGTATTCCTGGGCCGATTGGCTGCGTTTCTCGGTCAATTGGACGTTGATCGACGGCGTCCATCGGACCGGCATTCTGAGGTGTAGGCCGCCGACCAATCGGGCGTGACGCCGATTTCGCTGATGATGGTCTGCACGTTCTTCTTGCCGAGCTTCTCGCGAATCAATTGCTCGACCTCGGCGATCCGCTGTTCGGTCACCTCAATTCGCGTGCCGCTTGCGGCGCGGACCGTCATCTCGAACGCGCCGGCGTCGACCTCGGGAAAGAAGTCGCGCCGCAGCTCGCAAGCCGAGCGTCACGACGACGATCGCCAGTGCGCGCGACGGCGACCACGATCGTGCGCACGCGATGCTGCATCACTCGGGCCAGCAGCGTCGTCGTACAGTCGAATTCCCGCATCGATCATCTTTTCCCACTGGCCGAACCAGCCGGGCGAACAGGCCGCCTGCCGGTGCGTGGCGGTCCCATCTTTCGGCTCATGACCGTTTTTTCGGCCGAAGCCACGCCGCACAGCGGGCCGGCACAAACGTCATCGAGAGGAAAAAGGCCGCGATCATGGTGAAGCCGACGGCCGTCGCCATCGGCAGGAACAGGAACTGTCCCAATCCGGGCATCAAGGCCAAGGGCGACAAGGACCAGCAGCGTGCACAGGCTGGCGACGAGCTCCGGCAGGGCGACTTCGCTGGCCCCCTCGAAGGCGGCCTGCCGCGGTTCGGCGCCCTCGCGTCAAGTGCCGGTACGTGTTCTCCAGGCAGACAATGGCGGCGTCGACCAGGGGGCCGATCGCCAGGGCCATCCCGGCCAGGGTCATCACGTTGATCGTGTTGCCGGTCACCTTGAGGCCAATCACCGCGGCCGTCACGGCGATCGGAATCATCAAAACGGCGATCGCCGTCATTCGCCATTCGCCCAGAAACAAGAAAATCACCAGCGAGCAAAGGACAGCCCCGAGAATCCCCTCCTGCGCGAGACTGGAAATCGATTGCCGCACGTAGACCGACTGGTCCATCACGACGTTCATTTTGATGCCGGGCCGCGAGATGCGGTGTCTCCATGTCGGGGACCGCCTTTTTGAGGTTGTCGACGACCGACAACGTGCTGGAGCCCAGCTCGCGATAGACGGGGATGTAAACCTGCCGCTGGCCGTTGACCCGCACGATATTGGTCTGAATGAACGCCGTGTCGCGGGGCGTCGCCACGTCGCGCAAAAAGGTGGCGGCATTTCCCGGCTGCTCCCGCAAAGGGATGTCACCCATCTTCTGGACGAGCCGATACAGGGAGTTCGAATCGATGGCGTAATCGATCTTGCCCGAACTTGGCGTCGCCGGTCGGCAAAAAGACGTTGAACTCATCCAAAGCGTTCATCACGTCGACGGGGGAAAGATTCCTGGCCTGCAACCGCTCGCGATCAATGTAGGCCAGAACGGCCCGGATCTTCCCCCCGTAAACGACCGGCGCGTTTGCGCCCGGGGACGCCATGATGAAAGTTGCGGACCTCATAACGGGCGACGTCGTAGGTGATCGCCTGGTCGTATTTCCCGCCGCTGTCGAGCGCGACCAGGCAGGCCGGAACCGTGCTTGTCGGGTCGAACGGGAGGATGACGGGGGGCAGCGTGCCGGGGGGCAAGTTGGGAATCGCTCCCGAGGCCAGGGAGTTCACCTGCGTCAGCGCGCCGTTGGGATCGACTCCCTGGCGATAATAGTTGCGGACGATGCTGGCCCCGACGATCGACCGCGACTCCTGGCGGGCCATCCCGGCCGACTGGCCCGTCCAGCGCTCCATGCGGTTGGTGATGTCCTTCTCGACGCCCTCCGCCGGCATTCCCGCATAGAACGTCAAGACTTGGACGGCCGGCGAATTAAAAACCGGCAAGATATCGACGGGGATCGACCGGAAGCTGAAGTAGCCCACGAACAGAATGGCGAGCGTCATGACCGTCACCGCTCGCGGATTGTTGAGGGAGGCGCGAATCAGGCCATTCATTGCCGGCGAATCTCCAGTTTGGCGGGGACGCATCGCCCGCACCTTCCGCGCAAGGGGTCAGGCGCAGCCTCCGCCGGGACGCAGCGTGCAAATCATGCGCCGCGAGGCGCCCCTGCCCTCGACCGTCGTGCAGGCCAAAGCTGCTGGTCGTCGTTCAAATTCGCCAACACGTGTAGACGTCGGTCCGATAGGGAAAGTCGATTTCAGCTCAGTCCGCGAGTTCCTGCTTCCGTTCGGACCAATTCGCGCACCTGTTCGAGGACCGCTTCCCGTGTGGAATCCGGCAGCGCGGCGATGAAGCTGATCGAGGCGACGCGGTCTTCGATTGCGTCGGTTGGAATCGTCTGCACGTGGGAGAATTCGGCTTTTTCCAGCGGCGAAAAGAGGCGGCCCGATTCGAAGGCCGTCCTCCATTCGAGCGACTTGTAACGCGGGGCCGATCCCTCGTAAGGCTTGATGATCCGCGTGAGCTTTCGCACCCATCGCCGACGATTCGTCGCGCGCGTTCCAGATCAGGCCGAGTCCGCCGCCGGGCCTTGAGGACGCGATGGATCTCGGCGAGCGCTTCCTCGCCGCGGAACCAGTGAAAAGCCTGCGCCGCCACAACGGCGTCGACGAACGCATCGGGAAACGGGATCGCCTCGGCCGTTCCGTCGACGACCGGGACGCGGGGCAGCAATTCGGCCAGCTTGCCGCGCATGGCTTCAACCGGCTCGACCGCGACAATCTCGGCCCCCGTCGCCAAGAGAGCCTTGGTGAATTTGCCCGTCCCAGCTCCCAACTCGACGACGCGAGCACCGGCGGCGATCTTCAGAATGCCAACCAGGTGCTCGACGGCCGCCGCCGGATATTCCGGCCGGCCCCGTTCATACGCGTCGGCCGCCCGCTGGAAGCCGATCGACGCCTGTTCGTGGATTCGATGACTGCGAGTTTCCACCATTTGATCGCGTCCCGCTACGCGCCGGCTGCGCGATCTGCTTGCAGGGATTCCGCGGACACTCGGCAAGATTATACACGACGCTCTGCGACCACTCGACGCGCGCCTGTTCGCGCTGGTTACAGGCCGTTCTTCTTCGAGTGCCGGGCGATCGCACGGGACTTCTGGAGAACGCGGCGAATGAGCGGGCGGTCGGTGTTTTTAACCGGCTCGGCCGAGATAGGCCGTCAGGAAACCGCAGCCGGTCGCTGGCCGTGACGCGGGAAGCCGAATAATCGAGCTGGGCCAGATCCTTGACATCCAGCGGCGGGACAACCGTCGCCGCCAGCGCACGCGGCCGAGGTCGAGGACGTGAATCGGCCGGCGACGATCCGCTCTGGCGGAAACATCAGGTGCGTCAGATAGAAATCCTGGTGGTGCAGTCCCGCGGCGTGCATCGTGCGGGCCACGTCAGCGACCCCCGCGATGATCTGCCGGAGCGCTCGCAGCTCGCCGTTATGCAATGCAGCAAGATCGCGCGGCCATCCACTCGGTCAGCTTGCAGCAGCCCTCGATTCGCTGCAGTGAGCAGAAACGAGCGGCCGGACCCTTCGCCCAGCGCGACCGGGATCATGGTGGCGATGCCGGCCCGATGAAACCGCAGAATGGCGTCCCATTCGTTTCGTGCGCCGAGAATCGGCCGCTGGAAACGCAGCCACGGCTTGACGAGCTCCGCCAGCGGCGGGCCGCTCGTGGCGTTTGAGAAAGAAGGCCCGCGACTCGCCGGATCCGTCCGCCAGGTCGAGCCGCGTCGTCGTCCTCTCGCGGAGCACGTTTTTGGCCACGCGGCCGCCGGAAAAATCCATGAGCGAGTCGAACGTCGTCAGGCCGTGCTGGCACAGAAGCGGCGCGAACTCGCGATTGACGGTGAGGCGTCCGCCGTCCCAGGCGTCAAACGCGAAACTTTTCACGCAGCACCTCTTCGAACAGCTCGACCGTCTGTTGGGCGTTCCGCTCGACGGTCATGTGACGCGCCGTCTCCCAGCAGACATCCGACATGCGGCCGCGTTCGGCCGACGACAGCGAAAAATGGGCGTCCAGCCGGTCGGCAATCTCGCCGATCGCATGCACGCTGGAGACGAGGTAACCCGTCTTTCCGTCTTCGATCAGGTCCGCGCCCGCCGGCAGTCGCCGTGGTGAGCGCCGGCGTGCCGCAGGCCAGCGATTCGAGGTTGACGTTCGGGAAGGGTTCGTAGGTCGTGGGCATTAAAGACAGGTCGGCAGCGCCGTAGAAACGATGGATGTCGCAGCGGTGGCCGACGAACAAAACCGATTTCCCCACGCCCAGAGCGTCCGCCAGCCGTCGGAATCGGTGGATGGACCCCTTCCCGACGACGGCCAACCGGGCGACGCGGGCAATCCGGCTGACCTGGAAGGCGCGGAGGATCGATCGCAGCCCCTTGCCTCGAAAGTCCATCGACGCGAACACGAGCAAGGGTCGCGACGGTTCGACGCCCAACTCCTCGCGGACCTGCAGCCTCTCCGCCCGCACGCCCGGATGAAAGACCGACGTGTCGACGCCGTTGTAGATCGTGCGAATTTTCTCCTCCGGAATGCGGTAATAATCGACGACGAGCTGCCGATCGAGCCGCGACTGCGTGACGATCCGCCGCACGTTCGCCGAGTGAAAGATCGTCCGCTCCAGCCCGATCAGCGTGCGGTGCCGCGGATTACAGCGCTGTAGCGTGCGGTACGCCGCGATTGCGGTAATAGACGTTGACCCAATGCGACTGCAGGCGGTCGGTGATCCGCACGGCGTCGAGGCCGAACGCGCGGCCCAGGCCGTAAACGACGTCGAACCGCCCCTCGCGGGCCGCGCGTCCCGTGTTTTCGGCAAACGAGCGGTTCTTGGTCCAGGAGGTCAAACGGTTCACGGTGACCGGCACGAAGCTCACCTCGCGGGAAAGCTCCGGGTCGATCGATTCGCCGATAAAAGTCACGTCATGTCCGAAGGCCGTCAGCCGCCGGGCCAGGTTGACGCAGTACCGTTCGGCCCCGCCGACTTTTAGCGAGTAACGGCGTTTCACCAGGGCAATCCGCATCGAACTCCTCGTCTGTTGTCGTGCACATCCGTGGGGCAAGCTGCCAGCTTGCCCGCCAAACACATCCAAGGAACTTAAGGCAAGCTGGCAGCTTGCCCTACGAGGCGGCCAGCCGTCTGCCATGCCGAAAGAGCTGCGAAATCACGGCGTCAAAGGCCCAGTCGATCGATAAATCCTGCATGCAACGGTGATGCTTCAAGGGACACCGGCGGAGCTGGCACGGGCCGCAATCGACCCGGATTTGCAAATGGACGGCGTGCGGGTCGTCGGTTTCGCTCCAGGCGGGATGCGTCGGACCGAAGAGCGTGACCACGGGAACCGCGAACGGCCGGGCAAAGTGCCGCGGGCCCGAGTCGGTCGTCACGAGCAATTCGGCCGCCCGAATGGCCGCCTTGGTCAGACCGATGCTCGTCGGAAAATCGGCGAAGCTGACGACGCGCTCCCGCGCGGCCTGATGAACGATCTGCCGCGCCTCCTCGCGTTCCGCCGGTCCGCACAGGACGAGCACCGTGCGCCCCAGATGGTCGACGATCCTGCGGGCCAGGTCGGCAAAGTTCTCCGTGGGCCAGTGCTTGGCCGAGCCGAAGGCCCCGCCCGGATTGAGACAAAGGACGCCGTCGGCAGTCCAAGCGCGGATCGTACTGCTTCCAGAACCGGGCCAGCTCTCGCTCGTCGTGCGGCAGGACGGCCGCCTCGGTCCGGCGGTCGGTCACGTCGCATCCCAGTTGCCCGGCCAGACGCAGATATTCGTCGAGAACCGGGTTCGGCACCGACCTGCGGCTTGGGAGCCAGTGCGTCGGTCAGCAGAATCCCGCGGCCGTCGCGGGCGAAGCCGACGCGGCGCTTGGCCCCCGACCGCCAGGCGATCCAGGCACTGCGCAGCGAGTTCGGAAACAGGACCGCCAGGTCGAACCGCTCCTGTTTCAGTCTCTGGAGAAACCGTCCGGCCCCGCCCTTCGCGGCTCTGGCCCTGCGGGTCGTGCACGATCGTCCGGTCGACGAGATCGAGTCCGGCAAGCACATCGGCGACGTACGGCCGCAGGACGGCCACCATTTCGGCTCGAGTGAACCTCTTCCGCAACGCCCGCAAGGCCGGCGTCGCCATCACGGCGTCGCCGATCCAGTTCGGAAGAAAGAGGGCGATTTTCATCCCGCCTTCCGATCAGGCTGCCTTCGTTCCACGAACCTGTTCGAGCACGAGCGTCGTCGAAATACCGGGAACCTCTCCCAGCGCTTTCGACCTGTCCGCCGTACGATTCGACCAGCTCGCGGCCGACGATCTCGTGCGGCGCATAGCGTGCCGCCTTTGACCAGCAGGTCGGGCTTCAGCCGGCCCAACAGGGCGTGCGGCGTCGCCTCGCCGAAGATGGTGACGTAATCGACCGCTTCCAACGCGGCCAGCATGGCGGCCCGCTGCTGTTCGCCGAAGATGGGCCGATCCGGGCCCTTGCCGAGCTGGCGCACGCTGGCGTCGCTGTTGATCGCCACGATGAGGCAGTCCCCTTCGCGCGCGGCCTGCTGCAAATAGGTGACGTGGCCCACGTGCAAGAGGTCGAAGCAGCCGTTGGTGAGGACGATCCGCTTGCCCAGCCGGCGGCGGGCCGCGACGTGCCGCTCCAAGACGTCGAGCGTGCAGAGTCTTGTCGGTCGTCGACCGCTCGCCGCCAAAGAGATCGGCCAGAATTTGCTGCCGCGTGATGGGGACGACGCCGATCTGCTCGACTTCCAGGCCGCCGGCCACGTTGGCCAGCCGGGCCAGGTCGAACGGCTGCGATCCCCGCTGCGGCGCCCAGGCCGATCATCGCCAGCACCATGTCGCCGGCGCCGGTGATGTCGTAGACCTCGCGCTTGCGCGTGGGGAGATGCTCGGCCGAGCCGTCCGACTGGGCGACGACGATGCCGTCGCTGTCGAGCGTGATGTAAGGCGTGGTCGAGGCGACAGCTCGACGCACAGCCGCCGTGCCGGCGGCGATCGCGTCGTCGATCGTCGTGATCGCGCGCCCCGTGGCCCGCTTCGTCTCCAGGCGGTTGGGCGTGACGGCCGTCGCGCCGGTGAAGTTGCGGCAATCGCCCGACGACGAAGGATCGACGATCACCGGGATTCCGCGCCTGGCGGGCCGCTTCGATCAGCCTGCGGCAAATCTCCGGGCGTGCAGACTCCTTTTCCGTATTCGGAAATCAGGACGGCCTGATGCGTCGCCAAGCGTTTCCAGCAGCCCCTCCATCAGACGCTCGCGCCTGCTGCGGCGCCGAGCGGCATGCGCACTTCGCGGTCGACGCGGAGAATTTGATGCGGATGCCGCTGCTGCGCGCGGCCGATGAAGCGCTCCTTCACCGTCGTCGGCCGCTCCGGATCGACAAGCAGACAGCGGCAATCGACGCCGGCCCGCTCGAGTTCGGCCGCGCAGCTCGCGGCCGTCGCCGTCGTTGCCGATGACGCCCGGCCAGCGTCACGTCGGCCTCCAGGCCCGCGGAGCATGTTGGCCACGTTGGCCGCTCCGCCCAGGCGCGCCTCGCGGCGCTCCTCGCGCAAGCAGAATGACGGGGGCTTCCTGGCTGACGCGCTCGGCGTCGCCCCAGGTGTAGCGGTCGAGAATCAGATCGCCCAGCACGAGGACCCGCGGCCGGCCAAGTTTTTGAAGCAGGTTGATCAGGTGGTACGACATGGGTCCCAGGTCTCAGTTCCCAGTCCACGGCCGTACGATCCGTCGCATTGGACCGCAGCCTTGGCATCGCGTGGAAGTTTGAGCCGCCGCACCGGACGGAACGCGCAATCTCCCCCGTCGGAGGGGGCGAAATGATGGTCTGCCGGCCGATTTCGGTCAATGCCGATTCGCACGCAGCATGGGTTCGAGCTCTTCGACGAAGTCGTTGACGTCTTTGAACTCGCGGTAGACCGAGGCGAAGCGGACGAAGGCGACCTGGTCGATCGTTCGCAGCCGGTCGAAGACCTTTTCCCCGATATAGCGGGAGGGGACCTCGCGGTCGAAGTTCTGATAGACGTCCGCCTCGACGTCGCAAACGATGGCCTCGATTTGACTTTCGCTGATGGGCCGCTTGTAGCAGGCCTTTTCCAGGCCGGCCCGGATCTTCTCCCGGTCGAAGGGGACGCGGGTGCCGTCCTTCTTGATCACTTTGAGGGGCGATTCCTCGATCTTTTCGTAGGTCGTGAACCGCCGCTCGCAGATCAGGCACTCCCGCCGCCGCCGGATGACGAAATCCTGGCTGGCGCGCGAGTCGATGACCTTCGTCTCCCCGTTGCGACAGAACGGGCACATCATGTGAAGACCAGGCCTCGCAGAACGACAGCAATCCCATGCGGACACAAACCGGCGACAACAACCGCGGACGGACCGCGGGCCGTTACAATCCGGCAACCCGTCCGCGATCCGTCCGGGATCGGGACAGTAAGCGTAACTCACGGCAACCGCCTTGACTAGGCGGAACCGGCATAGCCGCCAAGCGCGATTCGTTCCGGCCGCCAGGTCCCCGTCGGAGCAACCGCTGCGATCGGCTTTTGGACAGTTGAAACCGGCCGGACGAATCGCATACAGTGTCGGCCTGAAAAATCGGCACAATGCAGAGAACCGCCACACCGGTGAGGAGTCGTGACGTGACGATCGACAAGAGTTTGAGGGGAAAAGGACGCCTGGCCCGTGCCCGCAACGTGCTGAAGCGCGAAGAGCGGATGGCTATGCTGCAAGCCGACGACCGCTGGACCGCCGGACGCAGCCCGCTGGGGCTTCCCAAAGTCCGCGTGTGGATCTCCGCCGTCGGCAAAAAGAAGAAAAAGAAGGCCAAGGAAGAGGCCGATACTACTGCTGCCGCGGACGGCACGACCCCCTGCGGCGGGAGCCAAGGCGGCTGCTCCGGCCGGCAAAGACCGCAGGCGCCGCCAAGCCCGCAGCACCGGCAAAACCGTCTTCCGGCAAAAAGTAGGGACAGAGCGTCAGGGCTCCGCGGCAGTCGGTTCGATCCGACTGACGCGAGGGATTCAGGGCCCGCTCTCGAGAAAGGCCCCCGAGCACGCCCTCTGTCCCGCTGCCGCGAGATCGACCCTCGCTCGCGGCAGGACAGTGGCCCCCTGCTGCGAGCCCTTTGCGATGCGCATCGCCCGACAAGTGCGCGCACGCGTCGGTGCAATCCCGCGTGCGCTGGCCCGCCGCGAAGCACGCCGCTTCCTCTCCGCCGCCAAAAACTGCCGCAGCCGCCCAGAGCCAGGTGCTCCTCGAGTTGCTGGCGCTCAACGCCGGCTCCCGCTTTGCCCGCGACCACCGCCTCGAGGGCGTACGGAACGCCAACCAGTTCCGCCGCCGGTGCCGGTCGCCGATTACGAATACTTTCGGCCCTATGTCGAAGAAGTGAAAGCCGGGACGGCCCGAGGCCCTGTTGGGGCCGAAAAACCGCCTGTTGATGTTCTCGCTCACCAGCGGGACGACCGCCCAGGCCAAATACATCCCGATCACCGAACGATTCCTCGCCGATTATCGCAGCGGCTGGCAGGCCTGGGGCATCCAGGCCATCGACGCGCACCCCGGCATCAACAGCCGCAACATCCTGCAGCTCAGCAGCGATTACGACCTGTTCCGCACGCCCGGCGGCACGCCGTGCGGCAACATCAGCGGCCTGGTCGCCGCCTGCCAGAAGCGGATCGTCCGCACGATGTACACCGTCCCCGGAGTCGTCGCCAAGATCCGCGACTCCGACGCCAAGCTCTACACGGCGATGCGGCTGGCGGTCGCCGATCGCAACATCGGCATGGTGATGACGGCCAATCCCAGCACGCTGATTCAGCTTGCCAAGCTCGCCGACAGCCGGAAGGACGATCTCATCCGCGACATCGCCGACGGGACCCTTGTCGGACGCCGAAAACGTCCCCGGGCGAAGTCCGCCAGGCTCTCGGCGGCGAATCTCGCGGAAAGACACGGCACGCGCCGGCGAGCTCGAATCGATCGTCGAGCGGACCGGCCATCTCCGGCCCCGCGATTTCTGGCCCGAGATGCAGCTTTTGGCGATCTGGACGGGCGGAAGCGCCTGCGCGTATCTGCCGGCCCTTCGCGACGATTACGGCCAAATCCCGATCCGCGACCACGGGCTATCGGCCAGCGAAGGCCGCATGACGATTCCGGTTTCCGACGGCACAGCGGCCGGAATCCTCGACGTGACGACCCATTTCTTCGAATTCATTCCCGAGAGCGAATACGGACGTCCGGACCCGACTCGTGCTCGAAGCGCATGAGCTCGAGGAGGGAAAGAACTACTACATCCTGCTTGACGACGTCGTCGGGACTGTGCCGCTACAACATCTGCGACGTGGTCCGCTGCACCGGCTTTTACCATTCGACGCCGTTGGTGGAGTTCCTGCACAAGGGGGCCCACATCGCCAACCTGACGGGCGAGAAGATCTCCGAATCGCAGGTGGTGGCCGCCGTCCGTGCTGCCAGCGACGAAATGCGGCTTTGCCTCTCGCAGTTCACCGTGAGCCCGGTTTGGGGTAATCCGCCGAAGTATCACCTGCACATCGAGCGGGCCGACCTCCCCGCGCCGCACCTGGGCGAATCGCTCGCCGATCGCGTCGACGACCATCTCAAAGTCGATCAACTGCGAATACCGCGACAAGCGGGCCTCAGGCCGCCTGGCGCCGATCGAATGGGTCCCCCTGCCGGAAGGAACATGGTCGACCTTCGCCCAGCGCCGCCGGCAAAAGTCGGGGGGAAGCCTCGAACAGTACAAGCACCCCTGCCTCGTTCCCGACCTGGAATTCAGCTCGAAACTGCTGCTGGAACTGGCCGCGCCTTGGCCGGTCCACGCACCCGACAGCACCCCGGCCATCCTGCCGATGGCCGCGCGCGACCTTGCCGAAACGAGAACCCGCCCACCGCGCCGCCGGCTAATCGCGAGATCAAGTTCGTAGGTGATGGCGAAGCATAGCCGACTGCGCAATTGTGCAACGACTGCGGCACATTGTGCGAAGCGAGCTCGGCGGGTTCATCCCGCCGGTCCGTGTTGCAGAATCGCGCAACCGTCATCTCAGTCGCGCCGCTATGGGCTGGGCCGTTGCGCACCGCTGGCCCGTCCCGGGTCGGCTTCCTCCGGATATTTCAGTCCGGAGCTGCCCCGCAGCACGCCGCTGACGCCGATTAATTCGGGATGCCGTGCGACCTTGTCGCTGAAGACCCGCAAATCGCGGAGGATCGGCTCGAGGTTCCGCAGCAGGATGGCGGCCGATTGGGCCGAGCGGTCGAGGTTCACGTAGAGATCGGGGTCGGTCGCCAGCTTGCGGATCGACCCGTCGCCCGAGTTGAGCACCTTGGAGAACTGCGCGAGCTGGTCAGTCAGCAATTCCAAATTGGAGAGCGTGTTTTCGAGATGGGTCGCCAGGGTCACGCCCCGCTTCGACAGCGGGCCGGTCAGGTCGCCCAGGTTCGACAGGTTCTCGTCCATCTTCTGGACCGCTCCGCGGACGGCCGTCACCGTCTTCTGCGTCTCGGAGGTCAGGTACGGCAAGGCGGCCAGCGTGCGGCGGAGGTTCTCCTGCGTCCGCGGATCGGCGACCAGGCGGCTCGTCGCCTCCAGCGTCTCGTCCATGACTTTCATCGTGTGCGTGACCTGCGCCGAGCGCGTCGGCGGCCCGCGCCACGACGTCGTGCAGGCTTCCCTGGTTGGTCTCGAGAATCTGGTTGAGGTTGTGGCCGACCGGTCTGCCATTCCTGGCTGGTCTTCTCGAACGATTCGATCACCGTCGAGACGTTCTGTTCCATGCGTCCGACCATGTTGAGAGGGTCGATCGCCGACTCTCCCTCCACCGTGTCGCCGTCTTTGAGCGATTTACGTGCTGTCGGCCCGGCAGGAACTCGACCGCCGAATCGCCCAGGAGCGAGCTGACCAGCCGCACGTGACCGTCCGGCCACAGCCGCACGCCGTCCTTGATCTCCGTATCGACCACCAGGCCGCCGCTGCTTGTCGTCGAACTGCACGCTCGTCACCGAGCCGATCAACACGCCGTTGCGGCGGACGGGCGTACCGATCGAAATGCCGACCGCAGAGCGAAAGCGGATCGCGACCCGGTATTTCGGCCGCAGGCGGTTCTGCAGGTTGCCGAACTTGAAACACCATCATGACCGTCGCCACGGTCGCGACGATCACGAAGACTCCGACGCGAAACTGCAATTGCCGTTCGGACATGGGACATAGGGGTGAGGGGCGATTTGGCGAGGGGCGAGTCGAAAGCCGCGGCAGCAAGCGTGCCTGTGCGATTCTCTCACCACTTTCCAACTCGCCACTCACCACTCCTTTCAGTGCGACAACTCCTCGATCCGTTCTCCGGCTTTGCCGTACACGAATTGATCGACGCGGGGATCGCTGGAGGCCATCAGGCCTTCGCGCCGTCCCCTCGAAGAGGATTTGCGATTCGCCGGCCGCCACCTGCGACGCGGGAGCCAGCATCAGGACGCGGTCGGCGACGCGCTCGACGGTCCGCATGTCGTGCGTCACGACGATGCTCGTCACGTGCCCGCGGTCCCTCGGTGCGCAGAATGAGCTCGTTGATGACGTCGCTCATCACCGGGTCGAGGCCGGTCGTCGGCTCGTCGTAGAACATGACCTCCGGCTCCATCGCCAGCGCGCGGGCCAGTGCGACGCGCTTCTTCATTCCTCCCGAGAGATCGGCCGGTTTGCGATCACAGACGGCCGACTGCAAGCCGACCTCCTTCGAGCCGGTCATGGACGATCGCGCGGATCCGCTGTTCCGACAGATCGGTGTTTTGCCGCAGGCCGAAAGCCACGTTGTCGTAGACCGGCATGCTGTCGAAGAGCGCGGCCCCCTGGAACAGAAACCCGAAGCGCAGCCGCTCCTTGGCCAGCTGTGACTCGCGGCGGTCCCGCACCGGTTTGCCGCCGCCACAAGACGCGGCCGCGCGAGGCCTCCAGAAGGGCCATCATCAGCTTGAGCGTGACGCTCTTTCCACAGCCGCTCTCGCCGATGATGACCAGCGTCTCTCCCTCTTGGACCGACAGCGAAATCTCCCGCAGGACAAGCTGCGGGCCGAACCAGTGTGATACGCCGGCCATTTCGATCACCGGCGGCAAGCTCGGCGGCGGACCGAGTCAATCCTTTCCTCGGCAGCCGGACTGGTCACGGCACTCCCCCCGCCGACGGCCATAAGACGTAGTAAAACGAATTGAGGAAGATGCCCAGGCAAAAATCGAGCGCCAGGATCGCTCCGAACGACAGGACGAAGGACTGGGTTGCCGCCTGTCCGACCCCCTGGGCCCCCGCCCCGCAGCGGAACCCGCGGTGGCACGAGATAACGGCAATGGCCGCGCCGAAGAACATGCTCTTGAAGAGGCCGCAGAAGACGTCGTATGCCGAGACGAACATCTCCGAGTGGAGCCAGTAATGGAAATCGTTGATGTGGTACATCTGCGTGGCCATGAACCATCCGCTCAAGATGCCGGTCGAATCGCCCAGGGCCGTCAGCAAGGGGATCAACAGGCAGCAGGCCAGAAAGCGCGGCACGACGAGGTATTGGATCGGATCGGCCCCAGCGCCCGGCAGCGCGTCGATTTGCTCGGTGACGCGCATCGTTCCCAGCTCGGCGGCGATCGCGCTGCCGACGCGGCCGGCCAGCATCGTGGCTGCCAGCACAGGCCCCAGCTCGCGCACCAGCGAGACGTTGATGACCGCACCCAGCTGGGTTTCCAGGCGCATCAGCCGCAATTGTTCGTACGACTGGGCGGCCAGCACCATGCCGATGAAGGCGCCCGTCACGACCACGACCGGAACGCTCAAGACACCGATCTGGTAGAACGACTGCAACAACACCAGCCGCCGCGGCAATCGCACGAACATCCCGCGCGCCATGCGGCCGCTGAACAGGGCCAAATCCCCCACCGACGACACGGACGTCAGGAAATAGCGTCCCACCGTGTGAATCGGCGTCTCCGCCAGAGGCCCCCCTGGCAGACGCACCGTCGAGGAATAGCTCGCCATCCTGAAACACGCCCCCCCTGTTAACAAGCGCAGCCCCGCTCCCGCCTGGGCTGCGGGCCGGAACCTTACTTCATTTGCCAAATTAGGGCGAGGGGATCTTTCGTTCGTAGTCCCGCCTTCGGGCGGCGCCCTCGTTTTGTTTATCTTTCCTGATCGGTGGAAGACCGCCTGAAGGCGGGATCACGAACTGTTTTTTTTCAAACGCTCCATTCCCGTCGGGTGGCGTGTTAGACTGGTGGAATAAGGGAAAAGCCGCAGCAGGGACGGCCAGCACAGACGGCGGGCGGCGTGTTCCAGGTTGCATGGTCGATCTTGTTGGGGGACGTTCGGTGGTACGCAGATCTTCTTACCTGTTTCTTGCCCTGGCGATTGTTTCGACGGCCCTTCTCGCAAAGGCCGACGACGTAAAACCGAAGCGGTCCGAAGCCGAATTGAAGGCGATCGCCAAGATCAAGGAGGCGGGCGGCCAGGTCATGGAACTGGCCCAAAACGATTCGCGCTTGGAGGTCTCTCTGCATCTCACCGGCGGGAAGGTGACGGATGCGAATCTCAAGCCGCTCGTCGCTTTGAAGGACCTCGTCCATCTCAACCTCCGCGGCACCGACGTGACCGATGCCGGCATGGCGACAGTCGGCAAGCTCGTGTCGCTCATTCGGCTGCACCTGGAACGGACCAAGATCACCGACGCCGGCCTGGCCCAACTGAAGGGGCTGGTCAACCTCGAATATCTGAACGTTTACGACACGGCCGTGTCCGACGCCGGCCTGGCGCAGCTGGACGGCTTGAAAAAGCTCAAGAAGCTCTACGTGACGGGGACGAAGGTTTCCCAATGGGGGATCAACAAGCTGAAGGGCGCGGTCGCGGGGATCGAGATCACCCCCGACTACGAATTGGAGGCCCGCCGGGCGCACCTCGAATACCGCCGCGCCGTGGACGACGCTCGGGCGGCGGTCACCGAGACCCAGAAGGCCGCGGGCGATGCGGCGAAAAAGATCGCCGAAACGCAAAAGGCCGCCGAGGCGCCTCTTGCCGCGGCGGCGACCGCCAAGGCGGCTCTTGACGCTGCCACGAAGCAGCTTGAAGCGCTCGCCAAAGAGGTCGCGGCGAAAAAAGCGGCCCAGGAAGCCGCCGCCAAGATGGCGGAGGCGGCCAAGAAGGCGATCGAAGCAGCCAAGAAAAAAGCCAACGACGCGGCCAAATCGGCGATCGCCGCGGTGACCAGGCTGGAGGACGTCGATCTCAACAAGCAGGCGGCCAAGGCCGCGCAGGCGGCCGAGGCGGCCAAGAAGGCGGCCGGCCAAGCTGAAAAACGGGCAGAACTCGAAGCGGCCAAAGCCGCGAAGGCCAAAAAAGCCGTTGCCGAAGCGGTCAAGAAGGCCGAAGAGGCCGCTCAGAGGGCGGTTGAACTGGCCAAAAAAGCCGCCGAAGCCAACACGGCCGACGCGCAAGTCCTGAAGTCAAAATAAATTCGCCTGCGGCGCCTCTCCCAAGGCCCCAACGCGGCGCCGGGTGCCATGCCCACGGCTTTGCGTGGGCATGTCCTTGGATCCCTGGCAGAATGTCGTAGCCGGAAATCGTCCTGCCAGCACGCTGCGATCCATCAAACTCCGACCGCGTGGCCGTGGTCAAGTGCTGCCGAATACGAACGTCCCGGCAGCGGGCTCCTCCGCCTCGGCCAATCTTCCCTGGCACACACGCCTCAAGGCTGAAGACATGCCCACGCAAAGCCGTGGGCATGGCACCCGGCGCGACAATGCCAACGCGTCGGTTGCGCCCGAGTTGTCGAATTCCAGACGCACATTGTCACGCCCCGTTGGGGCTTCGGACAAATCGACGGTGTGGGCCATTGGCGGCCCCGGATCCCAGGCCTGCGCTGCGCTGCGACCTGGGCTATAGGATCGCGCCCCGTTGGGGCTGGGGAGATGACGGTCGGACGCGGGCACGGATCGATTCCTAGACCGACGCGCCCGGCAACCGGGGCACTCTCAGGGTGCGGCGTGGCGGACACGCGACGTTCTCGGCCCTGTAGGGGCCTGATTCTATAGACCGGGGCGAAGGCTTCCGCAGCCCCGGGTCGTCGAAGGCGCGAATCGACAAAAGCCCTGACAGGGCGCGACAATGCCAACGCGTCGGCTGCGCCCGCGTTGTCGAATTCCAGACGCACATTGTCACGCCCCGTTGGGCAACGCCGTGAAGGATTTTCGCTCGGCAAAACACGTGCTTTTCGAAAGGTAGGGTGGGACGAGCTCGCGGAGCGAGCGACGGCCCACCACGGCCACGCGCTTGGCAACCTTCAAAAGGTGGGCCGGACTTCGGCGAGCTCAGTCGAGCCGCGGCCGCCGAGCCGGCCTTGTCCCACCCTACGGCCGCCTCGGCGGCCACCAAAGCCCAGAGGTTCAATTACCGCGACAGCGAGCTTTTGTCCGAGACGAATTGCTCCGCCGTTTCACGGCTGATCTTGCCTGCGAGAAAAAGCCGCCGCACCGATTCGTCCAGCGGGATCATCCCCTCCGCGCGGCTGGTGAGGATGTTGCGGTCGATGCTCTCGTCCTTGCCGGTGCGGATCGCGCTGGCGATCGGTGCGTTGTTAAACAGGATCTCCAGTCCCAGCTCGCGTTTCCCTCCGGCGACGCTCGGCAACAGGTGTTGGCAAATCACGGCTCGCAGGCCCATCGCCAGTTGCGCACGGATTTCAGTCTGCACGTGCTGCGGGAAAAAGTCCGCGTAGCGCGAGACGGCCCCCTTGGCGTCGCGCGTGTGCAGCGTGGCAAAAACGAGGTGGCCCGTCTCTGCCGCGCTCAGGGCCATCTGGGCCGTGTCGCGGTCGCGAATCTCGCCGACCAGCATCACGTCGGGGTCCTGCCGCAGACCGTATTTCAATCCGTCCGCGAATGTCGCCACGTCGCGGCCCACTTCGCGCTGAGTGACAATCGAGTTGCCGCGAGCTGGGAAGACGTACTCGATCGGCTCTTCGACGGTGATGATGCGGTAATCCCCTTCCTGCGTCAGCAAATTGATCAGCATGGCCAGCGTGGTCGTCTTCCCCGCCCCCGAAACGCCGGTGATCAGCACAAGGCCGTTGCGAAAGTGAGCCAACCGCAGGGCGAGCTCGAACGGGAATCCGGCCCACCCAAAATCGGGGATCTCCGACGGGATGACACGAAAGCAAGCCCCCAGGCTCTGGTCGCTCAGAAAGTAATTTGCCCGAAACCGCCGCGGCCAGCCGCCCAGCTCGATCTCGAGACCGAAATCGACGTTACGATCTCGTTCAAATTGTCCCCGTTCCGGCGGCGGGCACAGAGCAAGGAGACCCGATTTCACCGATTCGTCGGTGAGAACGGCCCCTGCAAGCTCCTGCAACCGGCCGTGCAGCCGGAGCGTCGGCCGATGGCCCACCACCACGTGCAAATCGGACGCCCCCTGCTCGACCGCCTGCACCAGCGCCTCGCGAAGCAAAGTCGCTTCGGGTGCGTCGCGGTTTAAGGAATTGACGTCCATGGTTCGTGCGCCTCGGCGAGTCCCAAATCGACCAGTGATCTGGAGCGGGCCCGCCGATAAGTTATAATAAGAGACGTCCCGCCGCCGCGCCTCCGGGGGACGCCTGCCCTCGACTTCTCGGATTGAAACGAAGCCGGTTTGGAAGCGATGCAGTCCAAGCGAAAAACTGGTTTGCCGACTGACCCGGCCGCTCAGGAAACACGGGCGGCCTTTGCCGGACGTCCTCCCTCCCAAACCTGGGAGCGGATTTCGCTTCCCGATTGTCCGCAGAATTACGTTTGGGTGTGGTTCAAGCCGGCGACGGCCCCGCAAGGTCTGATCCTGAAAATCCCGGACGAGACGTATCGGGACCATCCGGAGCTGGCCGCGCAGTGGACGATGCGGAAACTCCTGCACGCGGCAGGGATCGAGCCGGCGTCGGTTTCGGCGTGGTTGCTCAGCGGCGTCTCTTTTCCCGGAATGAATGGCTTAAGTCCGTACCTTGACGCGCCCCTGCCCCTGCCGGTGGCGGGCGTCGGTCCGGAGCTTGCCGTCTATGTGCAAGGACCGCCCGTCCTCAATGGGCCGCCGCTTGCCAACGGGCTGGTCGGCGGCCTGCCCCCCTATCTGAACGGCGCACCCATGATGGGCGTCCCACCGATGGTTCCTGTCATGCCGGTGGCCCCGATGCCAATGGGCGTCTTCCAATGGGCGCTCTTCCGATAGGCGCTCTTCCAATGGGCGCTCTTCCGATGGCGCTCTTCCGATGGGGATCAATGGGACTCCCGTTTTCAACGGGCCGCCGATCTTCAATGGCACCCCACCGATTGGAATGTCGCCCTTTGGATTGTCGCCCGGCCCCAACGTGCCGGCTGCGGACGCGGCGTCGCAGCCGCTGGACGTGGCGACGGCCGATATTTACGAGCGAATTGAAGCCGACTGGAACTCGAGCCACGAGATTGAGAAAGACCTGTCTCGGCTGCGCAAGCAGCTCGTGGACGTTCTGGGCCGGCTCAAGACCTTGAACAGGGACCTGACGGGTCCCGAGCGGGTGCACTCCAACAACCAGGACAAAAAGGACTGGCAGGACGCCCGTCGCTGCCTGCGAGACGCCACCAACCGCGTCTGGAAATACCTCAAAGCGCACGACATCGGCGACACGAGCAACGCGGGGAAAAGGGTCTGGTTTGAAGAGATTTACCGGAAGCACATTGCTCCGCGCAAGCAGTTCGAGGGTCTGATGGGGGCCGCCCGTGCCTTCGAATTGCATCGCAAGACGATCACCATGCTGCACGGCGACATGAGCAACGCCTATTCGTTCGCGACTCTGGACGGCGAGCGCAAGGCCCTGCAAGTCCTCAGCCGGATCCAAACCAAGGTCCGCGAGGCGTCGAACAAGAAGACCATCCTGGGAGTGATCCTCGACTCGTGATCCCCCGGACCGGCGACCGCTCCCTGATGGGCGCGGCCGGGGCGGCAGAGCTGCGAGGGGGGAGGGGAAAATCTCTCGCAGAGGCGCAGAGCACGCAGAGAAAGCCAAGACGGGAGAAGGTGAAAAACCACTTCGCTCGATGAAGTCTTCGCAAGCTGACAAGATTCCAAACGTTTGCAAAGCAACGAAAGGTAAAAGTCGAAGGTCGACCCTTGTCCCCTTGTCTGTCTCTGCGAGCTCTGCGCCTCTGCGAGAGATTCTCTTCGTTTTTGCCGGCGGTTTGACGAAACGGGCTCGCCGGGTGCCATGCGGCGTCGAACAAGAAGAACATGCTGGGAGTGATCCTCGACTCGTGATGCCCCGGACCGGCGACCGCTCCCTGATGGGCGCGGCCGGGGCGGCAGAGCTGCGAGGGGGGAGGGGAAAATCTCTCGCAGAGGCGCAGAGCACGCAGAGAAAGCCAAGACGGGAGAAGGTGAAAAACCACTTCGCTCGATGAAGTCTTCGCAAGCTGACAAGACTCCAAACGTTTGCAAAGCAACGAAAGGTAAAAGTCGAAGGTCGACCCTTGTCCCCTTGTCTGTCTCTGCGAGCTCTGCGCCTCTGCGAGAGATTCTCTTCGTTTTTGCCGGCGGTTTGACGAAACGTTTGCCGGCGGTTTGACGAAACGGGCTCGCCGGGTGCCATGCGGCGTCGAACAAGAAGACCATCCTGGGAGTGATCCTCGACTCGTGATCCCCCGGACCGGCGACCGCTCCCTGATGGGCCTGATGGGGCGCTGTTCGGCCGAGCCGCTTCGGCATCGGACCGCCGCCTTAAACTTCAAAGCGGTTCGAGGTCACAATTGTCCCTCTCAACGATCGCTTCCATCGCTCCTTGTCGCGGCAAGCCCACGAGCTTGGCCGTTGCCACAACACGATGAATAGCACGATGAATCGGAGGATGAACTTTCTTGCCAAAATCAAAGTCGCGCCGATCAGACGCCGGCAATCCGGCTCATATGGACGTGGCGGTCGAATTGTCGATCAGCAAGACCCTCAAAAGAATCGGCGGTCCGTTTGGGGCGGTGGTCGTTCAAGACGGCACAGTGATCGCAACAGGGTATAACCAGGTTGCCCTGCGAAAGGACCCGACTTGCCATGCGGAAATCGTCGCAATTCGGGCCGCCTGCCGGAAGCTGAAAGCGTTTCATCTTTTGGGATGCCAGTTGTACACCAGTTGCGAGCCCTGCCCCATGTGCCTGGGAGCAATTTACTGGGCTCGCATGGAACGGGTGTACTACGCTCTCAGCCGTCGCGATGCTGCGAAAATCGGCTTTTCGGATGAATTCATCTACCGCGAGCTCGGTAAAACCCCCGCAAGACGTTCGATCCGAATGATCCATCTGCCGCACGACCACGCGAGAGAAGCGTTCCGCCTCTGGGCAGCAGACGCGAGCCGGATCGCGTATTGATGGTCGGCCCGGGAAAGCCGGGTGCCATGCCCACGGCTTTGCGTGGGCATGTCTTCAGCGTCGAGGCGTGTGTGCCAGGGAAGATTGGCCGAGGCGGAGGAGCCCGCTGCCGGGACGTTCGTATTCGGCAGCACTTGACCACGGCCACGCGGTCGGAGTTTGATGCATCGCAGGGTGCTGGCAGGACGATTTCCGGCTACGACATTCTGCCAAGGATCCAAGGACATGCCCACGCAAAGCCGTGGGCATGGCACCCGGCGACTCCCTTTGGGAAGCCCGGGAAAGCCGTTCATCGCTGATAGATGGGGAGAAGTTGATAGGGTGTCGCCAGGGCCAGGACGGTGAGTGCCGTCGTATAGAAATTGCCGAATTCGGGGTCGACTGTCTCCAACGCCCAGGAGCCGTCGGCTTGCTGGGCCTCGGTCAGAACATTCATCAGTCTTGGAAAAAAGCGGTGCCAAGAGTCCCCGCCGAGCTGGAACATCGCCTGGCTGCAATAGAACGCGCCGTAATGGTAGCGGTCGTCGCGATTCGATGAGGCGTTGTACGGCTCAAAAGATGACCGGAGAACCCAGTCACCCGCCGCCCTGGCGGTTTCGGAATGGTGCTCGCCCCCGAGGGCCAAACAAACGATCCCGGCGCCGACCATGCCGCGGCTGTAATAGCGACCCTCTCCACTGAGCGCGTACACAAATCTCTTCTCCCGGGCGTCAAACGTCCGGTGAACATAATCCATGGCCTCCTGGACCCATTCTTTGGGCACATTGAATTCGGCATTGCGTGCGGAGCGGAGAAACATCAGTTGCCAGGCGGTCACGGATAAATCGGAGTCGTCAATGCCATCCCTGTGCACGTACCGCCAACCGCCGCGGTCGTCGGGATTGCGTTTGTAGCGAAGCTGCTGCTTGCGGGTGTATTCGAGCGCCTTGAGGATGGCCTGGCGAATGCGCTCGTGCCGGTTGGCGCTGGTCATTCCATAGACCTCGCCCAACATCACGCCTGCGATGCCGTGGTTGTAGTTTCCGCAAAACGAGCGCGGCATTCCATCGCCGATCCGACGAATCCGGTCAAAATTCGGGCCGACCCACTGATCGGCCATCAGCGATCCGACGTGCGGATCCTGCAGGTCGAGGACGTAATCGATCGCCCGCTCGAGTTGGGGGCCGTACGGACCTTTTCCGGGCTGATATCCCCGGGCCAGGAACGCCATGATGCACAGGCTGGTCACGCCCGGCTGGCCTTCAGCCTTCGTCGGGAACGAGCCGTCCGGCTGCTGGTGCCGGGAAAGATACTGGAGTCCGCGGTCGACCGCGCGATCCAGCCGGTTCCATTCCTCCGGCGAGAGCAGGAGCCGCTCGCTCGCCCGTTCTGTTCGCGGCGATGCAAGGGGTTTGTCGCGCTCCTGGGCGGGCACAGCACTCGCAAGACCCGCGACAAGCATCACGACCAAAGATAAGCAGGCGGTGAATGCGGAGAGAATTCTGCTGCCAGGCGATGTCACGCTCACTCCTCCTGCCGGACGGTCAACGGATCGTCGATGCGCTGTGAGAAAGAGAGGACGGTCGGCGCACGGATGGGACTTGCCGCCGTTCGAGCTGAAGGCCACGCTTCCAACGCAGGCCGGGTGCCCGTTGAGCGGGAGGATTTTCGGGCGCGTTGCGCGTCCCAGAGTCTCAGCGTTTTGTCAGCGCTTCCCGAGACAATCCGCCGGCCGTCGGGGCTGAAGGCCACACACCAAACCCAGGCTGTGTGCCCATTGAGCGTGAGGGTTTCCTGGCCGCTCGTCGCGTCCCACACCTTCAACGTCGTGTCTCGACTTCCCGTGACGATCCGCCGACCGTCCGGGCTGAAGGCCACGCTATGAACCGCGAGTGGGTGTGCCTTGACCGTGAGGATTTCCTGGCCCGTCGCCGCGTCCCAGACCTTCAGCAGGCCGTCCCAACTTCCCGAGGCGATTCGCCGGCCGTCCGGGCTGAAGGCCACGCTGCGAACGCCTTCGGCGTGTCCCTTGAGCGTGAGGGTTTCGCGGCCCGTGGCCACGTCCCAGAGCTTCAGCGTCTTGTCGCGGCTTGCCGAGACAATCCGCCGGCCGTCGGGGCTGAAGGCCAGGCTGTAAATGGTGTCTGTGTGTCCGTTGAGTGTGAGGGTTTCGCGGCCCGTGGCCGCATCCCAGATCTTCACCGTCTTGCCTTCGCTTCCCGAGACAATTTGCCGACCGTCAGGGCTGATGGCCAGGCTCCGAACGCCTTCTGTGTTCCCCTTGAGCGTGAGGACTACGCGGCCCGTCGCCGCGTCCCAAACCTTCAGCGTCCTGTCATCGCTTCCCGAAACAATCCGCCGACCGTCAGGGCTATAGGCCACACAGCGAACCAAATCGGTGTGTCCCTTGAGGGTCCGCGCTTCCTGGCCGGTTGCCGCGTCCCAGACCTTCAGCGTCTTGTCCCAACTTCCTGAGACAATCCGCCGGCCGTCCGGGCTGAAGGCCACGCTGTAAACGTCCTTTGTGTGTCCCAGAAACACCCGCAGCAATCGGGTCTCGTCCGGGGCCGTTGCCTTCGCGGCTTGTATTGAGCCGGCAACTGCCACCAGGGTCAGCACGCCGAGGGCCGCGCTTCTGTAGCGGCGGAAGCGCGCGTCGCCATTCTTCGCGGCTGTCGGCGGAAGATGCTCTGCGAGGTTTTCATACGCTGCGCCGATCCTCCCGGCTCCCATAATTCCCCCTCCGGTCGGTTCGACCTGACGATCGCATAACAACCTGAGCACCGGCACGTCATCAAGGCGTCCGTCAGGCAGCTCCAAACCCCATTATGGGGCGGAATGGCCATTCGTGCACGATCAAAATAACAACCGTTAGTAACAAGTTGCCGTCAAGCGGCTCCCCGGCGGCGGCGTTGGCGTTCGGCAAAATGGGAGCCGCGTGACAGACCGCAGAGGATCTCGTTTTTTGGTGCGGACCCCCCAAAAGGCCTCTTTTTTCTAGCCCCAAAATACCCCAAAAAACTCCTTGCGGGGCACCGTCATCGCGACGCCGTCTGCAAGGGGCCGAGGTCGTAGCAGGCGGCCTCTTCGCCGTTGCGGACGAACAGGCGGCCGCCACTGATGGCCGGGTGGTTCCAGGTCTTGCCGTCGATGGCATGAAACTTGGCGATCTCGTGGCCTCCTCCGGGCGAGACCTCAACGAGGGCCAAGTCGCCGTTCTCGGAGACGACCAAAAGGACGTTGTCGAGCAACAGGATTTGCCCGTACTGGTAATGGCCCGATTTCCAACGCTCTCTGCCGGTCTTCAGGTCGAGACAGGCCAGGATTCCCTCGTCGAGACCGTAGACAAAGCCGTCGCGGCGGACGCCCGTGTTGAACTTGAGCTTGAACTTGTTGGGGGCGGTCCAGCGCGTGGTGACGGCCCAGCCGGGGCCGGACTTTTTCACGTCAAACAGAATGCTGCCGGTGCCATATCCGCTGCTGAGAAAGACGGAACCGTCCGCGAGGATGATGGGCTGGGCGATGTTGTTGTCGAATTGGTTGGTCCATTCGGGGGAGCGCCAGAGCTCCTTTCCGGTCGCCGCGTCATAGCCCCCGGCCCCGACGGCGTCGTAGATGACAACCTGCCGGACGCCGCCGATCGTGGCCAAAATCGGCGACGCGTAGGCGGCCTGGTAATCTCCCGATGCCCAGACCCGCTTGCCGGTCAGGCGGTCGTAGGCGACCAGCGCGCGGCCGCTGGTCCGCGTGTCGTCCATTTTGTCGCGCGGCCCCCCCGGATTAACGACGACCACGTTGTCGTACACCAGCGGCGAACCGGACATGCCGAATTGGAGAGGCGACACGCCGGCCTCTTTGACGGTATTGTGCGACCAGAGGGCGGCTCCGCTGTGCGGGTCGAGGCAGTTCAAGATTCCGTGCGTCCCGAAGGTATAAACTCGGGAACCGGAAACCGTCGGCGTGGCACGAGGACCGACCCCCGCCATCGCGGCCGAATACGCGCTGGTTTGGGTCGAGGTGGACCCAAACCTGCTTTCCCGTGTTGGCGTCGTAGCAGACGACCGCTTCATCATTGCCACGCTGCTCTTGCGTGAACGCATACCCGCCGACGATCGCGAAAGAGGACCAGGCGGCACCGATCGGATGTCTCCACACCTGTTGCGGCGGTCGCTGCTCCCAGTCGGTCCGCACGCGAACTCCGTGTGCGATTCCGTCCCGGTTCGGCCCTTCGAACTGCGGCCAATCGCCCGGTTTGACGGGGAATTCGGCCACCTGCTTGGACGGCTCGGCACTGGAACCGGCACCGGGATGCCCGTTGGCCGCTGGCGCAGGAGCACCCTGGCTCTTCCAGTAATCGGCCGCCTTCTGCTCCGCCGATTCCTGCCAGCGGGATTCGAAATGCGGGACCATGTCGCCGCGGAATTCTTTGAACCGAAAGCCGACGAAAAACGCGGCGACGGCGGCGGCAGTGACGCCGAAGACGGCCAGTCGCAACTTCCAAGCGAATCCTGACAGGAAGAGCCACCAGAGCACGAACAGAAATGTGCTGGCCGGAAGGATGTACCACGACAACATCACCTGCTGCGTGGCGTCGCCGGAATTCCGAACCCAGGCGAGCGACTCCAGGATCGTCGCACCCCCGACGATGACCAACGGAACGCCGAAGCGGACCCAAGACGGCAGCCGTCGCGGCCGGCCCGGCACCTTTGCCGGCGACTCGGCAGCATTGCCGGCCGGCTGGTCGGAGTCCGCGGTACGTTGTGTCGTCGGTTTAACGGGCTGGCTTTCCGTCGGCATTGGCAAATGACTCCCTGAACTTGTTCGTGGCTAATCCGTTCCGCCAGCCCTCAAAACCGTAGGGTAAGCTCCAGCTTGCCCTGGAAGGCGTGTTTTTGAACTCGAACTGGCAAGCTGGCGGCTCGACTGTCTTCGACCCTGAGGCTCGGCTCGGCTCGCCGAAGTCAGACCCGAAGGGAGCTCGCCGAAGTGAGCTTGCCCTACGAGCCATGTCGCCTTTTGGGACCCCTTCTAGCGAAGGAACCGTCCGCGTTCGGCGGCGTTTGGCAGGCGGCAGGTCTCTTTCTTGCCGAATATCGCATAACGGTTGCTCGCGATCCAGGAATATGCGAAATCGCGCAACGGTCGTGGAACAAACCACAGGACGGCGGCGGCCCCCCGCCAAAAGCCGCCGAGGCGTCCGAGAACGCGCAGGACGGCCGCCGACTTGCGATGCGTTCCCTCACGGTCGATCAGTACGACGGTCTTCAAGTCGCGGACGTCGGCTTCGGCCAGGCGTTCGCGGGCCGTCTCTCCTTGCAGAGTCGCGAAGCGAAAGACGCCGCGCGAATCACGCCGGATGACAAAGTCCACAAAGCGGTTGCAAAGCCCGCAGACGCCGTCAAAAAAGATCACCGGGTGGGACGGGTCCATCGTCCCCCTTGGCGACGCGAACGATGCCTCGCCGATGGCCGCCGCATTTGCGCCCCCGGCCGTGCCCCCCCTTCGGCAGGGTCGGCATGAGTCATTGATGATTCCAAGTCGGCCATTGCTGGCTCCCTGCTTCGAGCTGACCGACCCACTTGCTCATGGAAACGACCGCTCTGTTCATCATAACCGGACGCTGGAGTCGGAATTAACGGTCATTGCCATTTCGGTCGCGATTTCGGGTATTGGGCAGCGGCGATCGTCCTCGATTGGAGAAGTTTTGCAGGATGCCGATGCGATTGGTACGCTAGAGATTAGGAAGGATGGATAAAGTGTACAGACCGGAGCTATTGGAGGGCTGATCGGGCTGCGAGGCTTCCATTCTTTGGGGCGACTCTTGACCTGGAAGACGGGCGAACGACCTTGGTACTTCGCCGTCACGGCGTCGGCCGGCATTCATCTCGGCTTGATCCTGGCGGCGGGCTGGCTTGCCATCGGTGCCACGGGGCCGATGCGACCAGCGGATTTCGAAGCCTGCTGGGCGGAAACCGATTCCCCAGACGCGTTTGTCCCCGCATCGACGAGCGTGCTCGACTTTTCTCCTCGTCTTGAAGGAGGCCGCAAGGCCCAAGGTGACCAGGGAAGGCGAGACATCGATCACATCGCTCCGCTGAATCAAGCGATCGATCGGCCGTCGTCACGCTTGGCGGTGCATCTGCCCGTGGCGGCTCCGTCCCTGACGAGCAGGTGGCTGACCGAGTCGCGCTCCGCCAAGGGCCTGACCGATCTCGTCGGCCCGGTTGTCTACGGCATCGGACGGCAGGCCTGAGGACCCGGGAGGCAGCGGAGGATCGGGGAGCGGACGCGGCGGCGGGTTGAAGGCGAGTTTTTTTGGAATTCACACGGCGGCACGGCGGGTCGTTTACGTGGTCGACGCCTCCACCAGCATGAACCGGCCCTACGACGGCGAGGCGAAGACCCGCTTTCGGACAAATGAAGATCGAGTTGGCGAAGTCGGTTTTGAGTCTGAAGGCAGAGCAGCAGTTCTTCATCATCTTTTTCAACGAACACGCGAACCCGATGCCGGCGGAAGGATTGGAGAACGCCTATCCGCAAAACCAGCAGAAATACCTGACTTGGGTGGCCAGCGTGCCGGCCGACGGATTGACCGATCCGAGACCGTCCCTCTCCCTGGCCTTCAGCTTCAATCCGGACGTGGTCTATTTATTGACCGACGGAGCGTTTCCCCGCGATGTGCAAAGCGATCTGGGCAGCCTGCGGCAGCAAACGGTCCAGACTCAACACGATCGCCTTCGGCGACCCCAAGGCAGAAAAATCGCTGAAGCCCCTGGCCCTCAAAAACCGCGGCCGGTTCGCCTTCGTGCCGTAGGAGTCGATGCTGCGGCTTGGCGCTCCCGGGCTAACACGCAGCCTTCCACGGACAATCTGGCCGTTTCGCCCTCCGCTCGAACCGCCTGCATCGCAAATCGAGTGTGCCCGGCGACCAGCCCTTTAGCCGCGCCCATGCCTGAACCGGTTCCGCGACCGACCCCGCGTGATATATTCGAGTTCGTTTCGCCTGTCCAGGTATGAACGCACAAACTGTCGAAAGTGTCCGGGGTTCGGGCCGTCGCGCACCGCGAGCGTCTCGGATCCAATCGAATATGCACGCGATTTCGCGACCCTCTTTATCGCCAACTCGGGACGGCCTTTCGTCGTCGCAGTTTCCTGGGACTGCTGCTGACGCAGTTCCTGGGAGTCTTCAACGACAACATGTTTCGCTGGTTTGCCGTTCCGCTGGGGAAAGAGGTGATCGATCCGGCCCTGGCGCTTGTCGCTGGGGGCCGTCTGCTTCTTTCTCCCCTATCCGCTGCTGGCCACGCCGGCGGGATATCTGGCCGACCGCTTCAGCAAGCGGTCGGTGATCGTCGGGTGCAAGGTGGCCGAAGTCGTGCTGATGCTGCTGGGCGTGTTCGCCGTCCTGACCGGGCAGCATCACCTTCCTGTTCGTGGTCGTCGGGCTGATGGGTGCACAGGCGCACTCTTTTCGCCGTCGCGGTACGGCGCGATCGCCGAGATCGTCCATCCGGAAAAGCTGGCCAAAGGGAACGGCTTGATGGGGATGGTGATGATCGTCTCGTCCGCGCTGGGTTGCGTCGCCGGCAACGGCCTCTTCTTCATCACACGCGGTCGATGACCCATCGGCGTCGTCCTGGCGAGCCGCCGGGCTGGTCGCCATCTCGCCGCGGCGATCGCCGTTCGTCAGCGTGGCCCTGCTCGGATTGGGGGCCAGCCTGATGATCGGCCGGCTGCGGCCCGCCGACCCGCCTCGCCGCTATCCCCAAGAACGCGTCGCCGACACCGTTCCACAGTTTGCGGCTGGTGACGGGGAGCCGCGCCCTGCTCCGCACGGCGCTTGGGAATCGCCTTCTTCTGGTTCCTGGCTTCGCTGGCCAACATCAATATCGATTCGTTCGGCACGATCGATCTGAGCCTGACGCAGGACAAGGTCGGCCCGCTGTTGGCGATGCTCGTCGTCGGCGTCGGGCTGGGAAGTGTGCTGGCCGGTTTGTGGTCGGGGTCGGGTGTGGAGTTGGGCATCGTCCCCCTGGGTGCGGCCGGCATCTGCCTGAGCGCGTTTCTGCTCTATCACGACGGGCGATTCGGTCGATCCGGGCGGTGGCCGCCGCGCACGCAGACACGCCTTCGGCTGGTCGTGCGTGTGGCTGTTTTTCCTGGGAGTTTCGGCCGGCCTGTTCGATATTCCCTTGGAGGCGTACCTGCAGCTCCGCAGCGATCACGCGCGTCCGCGGCTCGATTCTGGCCGCCAACAACTTCATCTCCTACACGTGCATGCTGGTGGCGGCCGGCCTGTTCTGGCTGATGCAGACGCAGTTCCATTGGAGCGCCAGCACGATCTTTCTGGCCGCCGGTCTGGGGACGGTCCCCGTCGCCATTTATGTCGTTTGCCTCATCCCGCAGGCGACCGTCCGCTGCATCGTCTGGATCATCAGCAAGCTCCTTTACCGCCTGCGCGTGCGCGGGCTGAAGAACCTGCCGCAGACGGGCGGAGCGCTGTTGGTCGCCAATCACGTCTCGTGGCTCGACGGCGTGCTGCTGCTGCTGGTGTCGACCCGCCCCATCCGCATGCTGGCCTGGTCCGATTATGTCTCGGGCTGGTGGATCAACTGGCTGGCGAGGATGTGGAACGTGATTCCCATCCGCGAGCACCGACGGCCCCAAGGCGCTGGTCCGCTCGCTGCAGGTCGGCGAAAGAAGCGTTGATCGAAGGCGATCTCGTCTGCATTTTCGCCGAGGGGGGCATCACGCGGACGGGCCAACTGCAGCCGTTCCAGCGCGGTCTATTGCGAATCGTCGACGGGACCGGCTGCCCCGTGATTCCCGTGTATCTCGACGAGCTTTGGGGTAGTATCTTCAGTTACAGCGGCGGTCGATTCTTCTGGAAATGGCCCCGACGCTGGCCCTATCCCGTCTCGATCAGTTTCGGCAAACCGCTCACCGACCCGGACAACGTCGATCAGGTCCGGCAGGCCGTCCAATGTCTGGGAGTCGAATCCGTGGAGGCGCGCAAGGACCGCATTCTGGTCCCGCAGCGACAGGCCGTGCGGCAGCTCAAAAAGACCCGTTTCCGCTTCAAAATCGCCGATTCCAGCGGCCAAGAACCTCACGGGAGGCAAGACCCTGGCCGCCAGCCTGATCCTGCGGCAATTGCTCAAGCGAGGCGTCGTCGGCCCGGACGAGCGGATGGTCGGCATCCTGCTGCCGCCGTCGTGCCGGCGGCGTGCTGGCCAACCTGGCCGTCTCGCTCCTGCCGCGGGTCGCCGTCAATCTCAATTACACGCTCGCCAACGCCGACGTGAACTACTGCATCCGCGAAGCGGGCATCAAGCACGTGCTCACGAGCAAGCGGTTCCTCGAGAAGCGGCCCTTCGACCTCGACTGCGAAGTCGTCCTGCTGGAAGACCTGTTGAAAAAGGTCACGCGCGGCATGAAGCTCGCCGCCGCGCTCGCAGGCCTTCGTGTGCCGGCCTTCCTGCTCGATCGCATGCTGGGTCTGCAACCGCCTCAAGCCCGACGACCTGATGACGGTGATCTTCACCTCCGGCTCGACCGGCGAGCCCAAGGGCGTGATGCAGACGCACTCGAACATCGCCACCAACATCGCGGCGGCCAACCAGTTGCTCCGCTTCCGCAGCGACGACGTGTTGATGGGCATCCTCCCCTTCTTCCACTCGTTCGGCTACACGTTCCCGCTGTGGCTGATCGCTCGGCGGCGAGCCGAGCGCCGTTTATCACTTCAACCCGGTCGAGGCCAAGGTCGTCGGCAAGCTGTGCGAAGAGTACGGCGTGACGGTGATCGCGGCCACCCCGACGTTCATCAAGCGGTACTTGAAGCGCTGCGAGAAGGAGCAATTCCGCACGGTCAACCTGGTGATCACCGGCGCCGAGAAGCTGCCGCAGGACCTGGCCCACGACTTCGAGGAAAAATTCGGCGTCTTCCCCACCGAGGGTTACGGCACGACCGAGCTTTCGCCGCTGGGCGCCTGCAACGTCCCCAAGAGCCGCTCGGCCGCCGGCAACCAGCGATGGCGAACGCAAGGGGACCATCGGCCGCGCCATTCCGAACACCTGCGCGAAGATCGTCGATCCGGAGACGAGAGCCGACCTCGGCACCAATCAAGAGGGCCTGTTGTGGATCAAGGGCCCCAACGTGATGGCCGGCTACCTCAACCAGCCGGCCAAGACGGCCGAAGTCATTCACGACGGCTGGTACAACACGGGCGACATCGGCCAAGATCGACGACGACGGCTTCATTCACATCACGGGCCGTCAGAGCCGTTTCTCGAAGATCGCCGGCGAAATGGTGCCGCACATCCGCCTCGAAGAGATCCTGACGCGGATCGTCGAAGACCCCAACGACGAAGAGGGGGAAGTCCGCATCGCGGTTACGGCGGTCCCCGACCCCGACAAGGGCGAACGCCTGATCGTGCTGCACAAACCCCTGTCGAAGTCACCCGACGAAATCCTGAAGCAACTCTCCAACGCCGACATCCCCAACCTGTGGCTCCCCTCGGCCGACAGTTTCATCGAGGTCCCGGAAATCCCCGTCCTCGGCACGGGCAAGCTGGACCTCCGTGCGCTCAAGCAGCTTGCACTGGAGAAGGCCGGTAAGAGCCGCGGATCGGACGCTGCCTAAGGGCTTCAGCCTGGTCGTCGCGGCGGAAGCGAATGTCCCGCAGCGCTGAACAGGCCAAAAGAACCGGTGAGGACATGCGGCGGAGTGATCTGATTGGACGCACTTGGCGCATCCATGTTGTGGCTGCAGTGGCACTTCGAGCGCCCGTTTCCGGCCGCGCCAAACTCGTTGACAGCCTCGGACAAGCGTGCTATCGTTACCGCGCGCCTTGTGACGCGTTTTTCGCGGGGGATTAGCTCAGTTGGGAGAGCGTCTGGCTGGCAGCCAGAAGGTCAGGGGTTCAAGTCCCCTATCCTCCACTTTCCTGGACAACGCGCCCTTCGGCCAGAACGTCGAAGGGTTTTCTTATTTGCGGGACGAGAGTTGTGTCGTCGAGCCGGCAGTTCAACCAGACGATTTCGAGGATTTTGCGTTTTTCGGCGTAGTCCGCCGTAAGCCAACGTTGCCGAAGGGTTTGAGAAAGTTCAAACACCCGCGATGTCAAATCCGCATTTTCATCCTGCGAACGGTCGAGCACGTCGAGTTGCAGCTTCACTGCGGCGAACCGATCCCGCATCTCCGTTTGCTTCCGGGAGAAGGTTTCCTCATCAATCTCGCCCGCGATCCGCAGGTTGAGCAGCCGGTCTTTCTGCGCAGCGATCAGGGTCTCCTGCCGCTGAAGCTCGGCACGTTGTGCGCGTGAATCGGCTTGGGCGTCGCGCGTCTTCGGACGCCAGCACCGCTCGGAACCAGTCTCGAATCCCTTCGTCCTCAATTCGCATCTTGTCGAAGAGCGCCAGGACCTGCCGGTCGAGTTCGATCTCGGTGACGCGCATACGGGGATGGCCCGGCTTGTTGTATTTCGTGCAGCGATAGTAGAGATACTCTCGCAGACCACTCTTGGTCTGCTTGATCTTCAATTCGCCAGTGATCTTGTGCCCGCAATATCCGCATTGGATCAGGTCGCCGGCATAGGTCATCGTGTGCGACAACTGCTGGCCGTTGCCGAGGAGCGCCTGCACCCGGTCCCAGGTGGCCCGGTCAATGATCGGTTCGTGTTTGCCAGGATACCACTGCTCGCGATAGCGGATTTCCCCGATGTAGGCACGATCGGTCAGCATATTGTGGACCGACGTGCGGCTCCAACGGGGAATCGATGGCCGGTATTCGACGCCTTCGTCTGCGAACCGCTTTACGATCGCGTCAATCGTGTGGCTCTCGTACGCACAGAGCTGAAACATCCGGCGTACGTTCTTCGCCGCTGTCGGATCAAGGGCAATGACGCGGCGACCGTTTTCTCGCACGTTTCGATAACCGTAGGGCGCTTTGCCGGGGAACATCCCCTCTTGCACGCGACGGCTGATGCCCTGGCTGATGTCAACTGCCATTTGCTCCGTGAAGAAGCTGGCCATGTTGGCCAGTGTGCGGCGCATCATCCGCCCGGCGGGATTGTTGTCCGTCTGTTGCGAAATCGAGATGAAGGGGACGTCGTATTCGGATTCGAGCCGTTCCAGCTCGACGTAATCAAAGAGATTCCGGGCGGCTCGATCGACCTTGTAGAAAAGCAAGCCGTCCAGCTCGACCGCGTGCTTTTTGGCATAGGCGATCAATTCCCTGAACGTCTTCCGTTCATCGCGTTTGCTGGCAGTCTCAGCGATCTTGAAGAGCTTGATGATCGTGCCGCCATGCGATGCGGCGTAGCGCTTAAGAGCGTCTTCCTGCACCGCAAGCGAAAAGCCTTCCCGTTCCTGCTCCCGACTCGAAACCCGCGCCAATGCCGCGTACTGTTTCATCGACAACGCTCCTTGCCCCGGAAAGAACGCCAAGCCAAAGACGGTTGAAGCATTGTACGCGCGGAGCCGCGCCAGCGCCAGCCTCGAAGCCCGCCGAAGGCAACGATTTCACGGTCCGTGTGGGCGCGACAAGACGTCGAATAGCCGTCCCACGTTCAGAATCATCGCGAGGGCATCGTCAGGGGTCAGACGCGTCTCGTAGTAGGGCTGCCATGTCTTGATCGTGTGCGCGATCAACGCGGGCGTGACCCAGGCCGGCGCTCCCGGCGGGGCGACGTCATCAACGCCACAAGCGTCCCGTCCATCGCGTGTTTCGACTGAATCCTTGCTCATGCCGCAACGGCTTCCCCGTTCGTCCGTGCAGCGTGAACTCGGAATCGCTCGTTCCTGAGTGATCCGCCGCCTATCTATTAAGACGCCCGAGAAAATTACACCGGAGCGAATTAATTGCTTCGCGCCGTTGCCGTCAGCGAAAGGCAACGAATGTCAGGGAATCGGTCCGGCCACCGCCGAAATGCCCCGCAAATGGCGCGTAGAAGCGCGAAACACGCCGGAGGCTCTAACCCAGGCGGAGAGCGGGTTTCGCTGTTCCTTGGTGCCTCCAAATGCGATTTCAGGCCAGTCTTCACGGCGGCCTGGAATTCCGCCGCCAATAACCGGGTCAATGAGCCACCACAATCCATTTTCACCCGTCAGGCGTCTTCCCTATGCTTTGCTTAGGGAAGACTGGAACCGTTCCAGCCGGCGTCAAGACGCCGTCTGCAACGGCCAAACGCCCCCATGCCTCCAGCGAGCCTTCCATCGGTGGGCATGTCCACGGCGTGATAGGCGGACAATCCCACGCCCATACCTCGCCACTCTTCGAGCCGTTGAGTTGTCTACTTGTAGACATGTCTACCATAAGACACGTAGCCATGCGCGTCATCTTACAAGTTGACAAGATGGCCGGTGTACGTGTAACGCTGGGCGGATGCATACGATCGCGGTGATCTCACAAAAAGGAGGGGCGGGCAAAACAACCGTGGCCATTCATCTGGCCGTCGAGGCCGAGAACTCTGGCGTCTCGACGGTGATCGTCGACCTCGACCCTCAAGCCAGCGCCACGGCATGGGGTGACAGCCGACGCGAAGAATCCCCCGTTGTCGTGTCAGCTCAGGCCAGCCGATTGCGATCGGTGCTGGACGCCGCGCAGCAGGGAGGCGCCGGCTTGGCCGTTATCGACACTGCCCCGCACTCTGAAAGCGTCGCCCTGGCCGCTGCTCGCGAAGCGGATCTCATCCTGATTCCCTGCCGTCCGGCGATCCTCGACTTGAGCGCCATTAGCCAAACCGTTGACCTGGCCCGAATCGCGGGAAAACCGGCAGCGGTTGTACTGAATGCCGTTCCACCACGCGGTCCACTCATGGGGGAAGCCGTTCAGGCCGTCGCGGGCTACGGCATCGAGGTCTGCACCTTCGCATCTCACCCACCGGGCCGCGTTTGTGCATAGCTTGACCGCCGGTCTGACCGCCCAGCAGTTCGAGCCGGGCGGCAAAGCATCCCAAGAGGTGCGAGACCTGTTCCGATGGATTACTCAACAATTGAGGGGCGGCAATGGCCAGTGATAGAACCAGCCTCTCCGACGCGCTGCGTGACGCAGCCAGGCAGAAGCCGCCCAGACAGGGTGAGACGGTCCTTGAGAACGACGCGCCGAAGGCCCGCGACAAGACGCCGGCGCGACGGGGCCGGAAAGTTGTTTCCGGTCATTTCGACCCGGCGGTCTCGAAGCAACTTCGCCTCTTGGCGGTCGAGCGGGATACCAACTTGCAAGCCCTCCTGGCGGAGGCGATCAACGACCTGTTCGCGAAATACCAGAAGAGCCCGATCGCATGAAGCGTTCCCTCATTCCTTGGGCGAGGTGAGGGCAGGGATCTCCACCAGCGGCAGTTCTGCCTGCCGCCCGGCGTCCTTCAAATGATACGACTTCACGAATGCCAAGCGATCGCCGTTGAACATGAACCGGATGTTGACGAAAAACACCCCGTCGCTCGGGCTCCGAAAGAGGAATTCCTTTTCCAACAACTCGCGAACGCCGCGCTGATACGTGCGATCGCTGATCCCGTGGTCACGGGCGACGAACTGGTTGAGCTTGATTTCGTCTGAGCCGGGATTGGCCCGCATCTGATGGTAGACAAGCTCAAACACCTGCATCCCGGTTTTCGACAGGTCGGCCGCCTGCTTGATTCCATCGAGGAACAGCTTCACGAAGCGGCTGGAATCCACTTCTTCCTCCCACCAGAATCCCATGCCGCCGATGCCCTTGATCTCGCCCGTGCTGTTGTCAACGATCACCGCCGCTTTCCCGCCAGGGACGTGAAACCGTTTGCTGCGCGTCGGCAAGCCGTTCGTCGGAGGGATGCTCGGGTTCGTCCGGTACACCGGAAAGCCACGCTTGGTACTGACCTGATTGCCGTCTGTCACAGGTCCCGCAATTTGTCGCTGATCCGTCATTTTTGCCCCACAGTTTTGTCGCTCAACAGACAGCACTTTGGCAGACAACCGACAAAAGCGCAATGGGTTTTTGTCGGTCAACCGCATGTTTTTGACGTTTGACCGACAGAATCTGTCGTTTCGGCTTGAGCAATTTCAACAGGTTGAGCCATTCTCCTTTCTTATAATTAAAAAACCCTTCCCCGAAGCCGTCGCCGCAGCGCGTCTCGACAACGCTGGCGGAGGCGACGGCCTTCAATCCTGCTTCTCAAGAGTACAGCCCACGCCGGAGACACCCTCAACCACTTGCAGTTTGCGGAGCGGATTCCGCCACTTCCAAAATGTCAGATCGAACGACAGCCCATCGGGGGAGATTGACCTTCTGACCACCGTGGTTCCATTTTTATCCCATCACCTCAGCCCCTCTTGCCTCATTTTGACGAGACGTGTTCGTTTCGTGCCAGATGCGGCATTTCCTTCGAAGATCAAGGTACAACTGGCGTCTTTCTCTCCCTGACCATTGTACGTGATGGTGACACGCAACAAAAAAGGAAACCCATGTGTCGCCTCATCAACTTCCAATACTTCGGCCTCGAAACGACCAGTGCCCAGCAATGCCTCCATTACATCGTCATACGTCATTCCGTTTGTCAGTTCGTTGAATCGCTCTAGCGTGACCGGCGGTGCGGGCAGGGCAACAAAACCATAAGGGCCTTGGTGCATGTGAGTAAAGAAGTCGCGGCGTTCCTCCGCGAACTCATCGTCTGGGGACACTTGCTTCCCGACAGTCGGATCCCATACCGCGACAACCGCAGCTTTGCCCAGAAATCGCTCCTTGCCGGTAACAATGTACCGACCATCGATCGAGGCAGTTACGCAATCGACATTTCGATCGGTGATCCTCGCTAACAAGCGTCCCGTTGCGACATCCCACACCTTGACGTTTGTTCGATCTCCTCCTTGGTGACGCTCTTGGGAAGCGGCTCTTGCACCCGTTACGACCTTCTCGAGACCCACAAAGTGTGCATCCGCGGCCCATTTCGTTTGGATCTCGGACATCATCTTAAGGTCTGGAATTGACCATACTCGAACAATGAACCCTTGTTTGGGCGGCTGACCCTGGACGGTCAGAAATGCCCGATCGTCTTGTCTGATCTCTTTGACTATCTGATTTGGGCCGGGGACGCGGAGCGACGCGAGCTGTTTGTACCCTGAATCGAAGATGGTCGCTCGCCAATAATCTCCTTCGTCATAATTTCGGGCATCTTTGTCCTTTCGTGACTGTGCTACAAGCAAAAAGCGTCCATCTGAAGTGTAATGGACCGAGCCTCGGTCCAAAAGCGGATCATCGAACATCCATTCCGTTAAAGGATGGTAACCTGATTGCTTGCCACGGATTGCCGTGGCGTCGACGATCCGCATCCCGTTTTCGTAGAGCAATGCGACGTGGCCGCTCACCGTATTGACAGCAAATCTATACGATGGCTCGTATGAGCTACCAATCTTAACCGAAGTATGCATCGTCCCGACGACACCCGTGGTCTTCCAGACGCTTAGCATCGTGCACGACTGGTGTGCAAAGTTTACATTGTACAACTCCACTTGTGGATAGGAATTAGGCGTGAAGCCCCAAGAGACGGCGGATAGGCATATGAGCGAGTCATGGAAGAACTGGGCATCACTGATTTGCTGGCCCGATTCATTACCGACGCCGATGCCTTTTAGTTTGGGGGAAACAGCTACTGATCGAAATGGAAACACGTCGAGCAATTCGACAGGGCGGCTGCTCAGGCCAAAGAAGGCGAGCCGAGGCAAAGATGGACCAATGAAATCCCAGCCGGGAGGATCGATCGTGGCGAGGAGGTTGTTGTTTGCCGAAAAACGCACTTGGCGACCGAGCATGTCACCTGATTCAACTTGCGACCGAAAGCGGGATCCGAATTGAGCGACCCGGATGGACCCATTGTATCCTGCACTGTACCCCGATTCGTCGTCGATCGCCCTAAAATATGGGAAGTCATCTCCACGAGCTATGAATTTGTCGCCAAAAGGAATGCGTTCGAGGGATGGAAATCGCACAAGGGCGGTCGGCGTGCCAAATGGGCCGGCAATGAGCAACGCGGTGCCGTCTGGCGAAAAACGAAGCTCTGAAATCCGATCCCAGCCGGTCTCCCATTCCCGCACAGGCGTCGAGATCCCCAAGACCTCACGGTTTACCTTTGGAATTGTGGGAAACCTGGCGATTTTCGGGCCATGTGTTCCATCGGCAAGTGCCCTTTTGCTTAGCATTTGTTCGTCACGAATTCGAGCGAGATACCACTCCTTCTGAGCCACGAGGGTTTTACGATGCTGACTCGCTTCCTTTTGCTTGCGTTCACGTTCAGCATCGGCCGCCTTTCTTCGTTGCTCGGCCATGTAACTTGCACGGCGACTGGTCTCGGCAAGGGACTGGGCGGCTCGCTGATCGGACATTCTTCGAACGCTTCGCTCAAGTCGGCCGATACCAGGACCCAAGTCACCTAATAGTCCAGTGGGGACGGTTGGATTTGCAGGAACGCCAGCCTTGGAGTGAAACGGCGGACGATTCGTTTGGGAAAAGTCGGGCACCGACCTCTTCGGCTCACTTTTCCACGAAGATAGAAGCAGAAATGCCATCAGGCCCAAACCAAGCACACATGCACCGCCGATTGCGATTCGCCTCGGAGTGAGGACGTGACCGGCATATGCGTGCTCGATCTGGGCTATTTCGGCATCCAATTGGGCAAGTCTACTGCGATGTGCGCCGATGGCGGACGTCTGTGCGGCAGGTCCGCTTGACTGACCATCCCGCTTGTAGGCCGCCTCACCGAGGGAACGCATTTGGTCAGCGACTTTCGAAGTCAGTGCCTTGGCGGCTACTGAGTTTCGGAATCTCTTGGCGGCGGTCTTAGCCCCATCCGAGAGTGTCTGATTGGCCTGGCCTCCCTCGACTTGCTTCAATGCCTTAATGCTTTGGAGCATCTCGTCAATTTTGGCGTAGAGATCGGGAAACTCTCGTCGGTACTTCTGAGAGTTGTGAACGGCTTCTCCGAGGGCACCGTACGCATTGGGCAGAGTAAACTGACCGATCCTTGCACGCTCGGCTCGCTTTACGGCGAGTTGAGCCGCAGCTTTCGAGTCGGTCCCAAGCCGGATACCGAGAGTTGTGGCTTTCTCAATCAGCCGTTTGAAAGTTGTGCCTTTCGTCTGCATTGAGGCGACGTGTGGCAATACCTCGCATCCGGCCTCGGCCCCACTCAGCTTTTTGTCAGGTTCTTGAGGCATCGTTGGAGAAGCGGCTTGAGGTGCCACATCGCGAGCTTCTGGAGGTGGAAGCGGCGGCAACGGTTGTGTTGGTTCGCTGACCCGATCGAAGAGTCCCTTGATTCTTGATGCAGGGACTGCCTTCCCTTGAGCCCCCTTACGAATGCGGTCGCCTTGGCTGATCTCGCCTTTGGCGGCGAGGGCTTTCAGCTTTGTGCCGGTATAAGGACCGTAGACCGATGCTCCGCGTTGGACAAACCACTCAGCCGGCATGGTCACCCTCCGTCGTGGGTTCAAATACTGATGCCAGGGGGAACTCGGTCGTTGCCACTTGAGCAGTGATGCAGCCAAGCCGCGTCAAATATTGCTGATGCATTTCCAACCGAACTTACGCTCAATTGCTGCCCGACATTCCGTTTTGATTTGCTTTGGCGCCTTCTCAACGTATTCCTTGGCCCCTTCGCGCACTCTCTGGTTTCGCCTTTATCTGCTTCTCAATATGGACAATCACGCATCGCGGCAGGTTGTTGTCGTAGGCGTCCTTCTTCCACGTCGGCAGGTTCGGAGCAAGGTCGGTCCACACCACGCCGTCCAGTTTCTTTTTTCGCGCCCATTCGTCGATGTCTGCAAGGACGTTCACAAGGCGCCCACACTTTGTGCCGTCGCGGGCCCAAATGCCGATATTCTTCAATGGGTTCTTGCCTGTGCAACGTTCGACGTCCGCGAGGTATTCGCGTGCCTCCTCGATTGACGAGACGCGGATTTTTGCCCAGTACGTTTGGACCAGCGTCGCTCCTGAAAGCAATACCAATGTCACGCGGGCTTTGTTTTTGCGTGATTCGCTCGTGATTCTGGCGAACTCCACTGGTAGCTCAGGGCCATTTGGTTGCCACTTGCTGGAAAGCGGCAACTTGCGATTTTTATCCCAAATGACTGATCCCCATGCGATGACAGCAAAGCCTTTATGGTTCGTGCGTGCCATTACGATGCCCTTTTTCCCGCGCCTACGACAGACTCCTGGCGCCTTTTGTCATTCGCGGCACGGACCCGCAACTGCGCGGAGCCGTGTGGACAGCCCACGAGTCGTCGCGCGATGGTTGCCGTTGAAAACCTCGCACGTGGGATCGACGGTGTTTCTCGTGAACGCGCGTCTATCATGAGCCCAGTCCATCGTCGTTTCAAGCATGAACGTTGTGTAGGACAGCCCCCGAACCAACAAACCGCAAGGCGTCGACGAGTCTGAGGGGCTACGTCGGTAATCCCGGTTTCGCCTCGGCCTTGAGTACCAGCCGCGGCTGGCCTCGCGTATGATCGCTCCTGTGGCGGCATAGCACGGTCGTCGGTTTGTCGGGACGGGCGCGATAGAAACCTTTACGATTGGGGGGCTCGCAACTGAAATGAGCGCTGATAATGACCACGACGCGTTCGTCAGGTGGCAAGGCATTGCCATCGCGCAATTCACATACGCAACCAACCTGGTTCTCGGGCTTGCCGTTGCTACGCTGGGGTTTGCGGTGACGCTTCTCTTAAACAAGGAATTTGTCCCCGTGTCCTGGCAAAAATGTGCGTTTTCTCTGGGTCTATTGGCGCTCGTCGCGTCCATCGCAACTGGTATCTGGTGCGCTGTAAATCGCCTTCGCGCCTTTCGCGCGACAGCGAGCACCGCGAAGGGACGCGCAAAAGGCGCGAACGCCGATGATTCGAGGCAGCTGGCCGAGAGTCTGGACAAGTGCACTTGGACACTATTTTGGTGGCAAATTACGTCGTTTGCAGTGGCTCTGCTATTAATCGTCGTTGGCCTTGGCGGCATTATCAGCAGCAAGCTCTTTTGAGTATCGAACTCTCCTACGCCGCCCAGCCCGCTGCCGCCGCTCGCCCCCACCGAGTTAGGCTTCCGAATTGCACCGTGCAATTTCCATCAAGCCCGATCCGCCAGCCGCCTGGCGAATTCCAGAATCTGCTTCCGGAATTGGGTGGAATCCTCGGCCAAATCTCCACAAGCCGTTGCAAATCGGCGTCAATTTGCGACATGCACTGACACTCCCGTGTCCCAAATCGCGCCCCAGCCCCTTTGCCATTTTCGCACAACCCGGTGCCGCATAAGGCGGTTGCGTCAGACGCCAACCGATCTTGAAAACCGGGAGCCCGAAACCGTCACCCCCCATCCTTTTTCGGCGTGCCGTCCCCGAGCGCGTCCCTCAACTTCTCTTGCGAGAAATCCTCGCCGCGTCTGGCCGAAATCACCATTCCTGACCAAAGCCGACATGCCCGCAATTAGAGAACCCCGACCGACGGCGATGACATTAAAGCAAGAGAGGAAGAGCCCACAGTTCAAACCGAAGATTTCGACAACTCGACGCTTCGTGCAGTAGTCGGCAGTAACCGATTGGTGGTCAACCGTTTGCGAAAATTCAAATGCTTTCCGACAGCGAGCGTACCAGACCGGCCGTTTCAGGCTGCCAAGCACTCACGCCTGTCACAAAAAGTTCAATTGGTGTCCTCCCGCCTCCATTAACTCAAAAAACGCAGCCAATCCCGGGAATTTCTTGATATTTCGGGATACCTGCATCTCGGCAGTGTGGCTCGACTACCTACGTTTTACCTATGAGAAAACGGGGTGCGACCATGCCGGATCGGGTTCCAAAATACGGGCTGCACAAGGCGAGCGGTCAGGCTTGTAGAGCAATCGGCACGCGCGTTTCACAACTGGATCAAGCCGGCTCGCCCCAACAATTCTTTTTAGTCTCGCAACGGAAGGAAGGGCGGCCTTGTGGGCCGCCCTTCGTGTCCCCCCGTCATTGAGTCACCCGCCGCCAAGCTGCTCAGCGACCATCAGATTTGGTGACTAGCGCTCTCCACCGCGGAAACCGCCACCGAAACCGCCGCGGAAGCCGCCGTCGCCCCCGCCGAAACGGTCGCCACCACCAAATTCGCCCCCGCGGAATCCGCCAGCCGCGCCACGAAAGCCCTCGACGTTCCCACCAACGCCTCCGGGAACTGCTACGGCACCGCCCTGCAATCCGTAGCCACCGACAACGGCCGGATACCCGCTGTTGTAGACCGGCGCGCTGACGCCGACGGCGGCCTGCTGCGCCGCCGCGATTTGAGCGAAGCCTTCATCCGAAGGAATGGCACCCGCGTAACCGGCCGCGTGGTAACCCGCACCGCTGTAGGCCGCTCCACCGTAAGCTGCACCGGCGTGGTAGCCGCCCGCCGCCCCGTAAGCCTCGCCCCCGGCGTGGTATCCGCCCGCCGCCCCGTAAGCTTCGCCCCCGGCGTGATATCCGCCTGCGGCGCCGTAAGCTTCGCCCCCGGCATGATATCCGCCTGCGGCGCCGCCCGCTCCGTTGTAACTTCCTTCGTGACTTCCGTTGTAGTGATTGCCGCTGTAGCTGCCTTCGCGGCTGCCGCTGTAGGCGCCTCCGCTGGAACTTCCCTCATGGCTGCCGCTGTAGTGATTGCCGCTGTAGCTGCCTTCGCGGCTACCGCTGTAAGCGCCTCCGCTGGAACTCCCCTCATGGCTGCCGCTGTAGTGATTGCCGCTGTAACTTCCTTGATGGCTGCCGCTGTAATGGCCGGCGGATGCGCTGCCGTGGTAGCCTCCGAAGCCGCGAGCACAAACGGTTGCCGGAACAAATGCCGCGAACGTCAGTACGGCTGCCATACTGACCAGTCGTTGCTGTTTCATCGAATCGTCTCCTTGAGGACGTGTGAGTTCATTCCTAGAACACTTTGTGGGAAGACCCCGTCCGATTCCCGCGAACGAGCGTCGTTTACGATTTGGTGTGCTTGGAGAATCGCCAGTCTGAAAAATGTTCACGGTTTCGCGGTGTCGCGTTTGAGTAGGACTTCCTGCAAATCGGGAAGTCGAACGCCGCCCAGCGTTCGATCGGTAGATTTCCAGCCCAGCGTGTTATCATCCACCCTTCGCAGGAAAGTGACGGCGGTCGTTTTGGTTCCGTCCCCCTGCACGCCCGAAGACTGCGACTCCCAGCCGGCCCCCTGCAGTCGCCAAACATTCTTGGCGTGACCGGCGTCCGACGAAAAGGTCCACGAGCAAATCTGCTGCAGGTCGGGATCCCAGCCGATAATCTGTAGGCCCGACGAGGTGGGCAGGCCGCCGTCACTCACCACGTAGGTTCGCTCGATAAAACTTTTGTTGGCGAGCCAACGGCATTTGGTTTCGATCCGCACGTTTCCCTTTCCCGCGTGCCAGGTACCGATCAGCCACTCAAAGTCATCCAACTGGTGGTAGTTGGAAGGACGTTCCACGCGCATATCGTGGACGGAAGAGAGCAGCCATTTTTCATCGAGACCGGCTTGCTGCACATAGACCGCCGTATAACGGCTCGTGCCCGGCGCACCCGCGGGAGGCGGCTCGAGCATCGCGCGACCGTCTTCGATCGCAGTCGTGCTGTTGACCAGGCGTATCGAGTCGGTCGCGCTGCGAATCTTTGCATGCGGATTGGCGGCAAAGAACTCCGCGTATTCTTTCTTGATCGTGTCGCGGCCCTCGTAGCGGCGACCGTCTTCATCGACGTATTCCGCGTCGGCAGTCCACAAGGCGGCAATCTTATCGGCACTGCCCGAATTGAAGGCTGCGTCGAACTCCTGCGCGGCTTTGCGAATGGCCTGTTCAGCCGCCGATTGAGATTTGGCCGGGGCCGCTTCTTTGACCGACTCGGCGGCTCCAACGAGTCCGGCACATGCGAGCACCAGGGCGATCGGCAGGATCATCAACAATCGACGTTTCATGATTTGGATTCCAAAAGACACAGTTTGGTTTACAGACGAGGCAAATTGCGTCAGGCATCTTTGGAAATCCATTTCCTTCGTGGCAGCCGCCGCCGTCATCGTGGTCCTCTTTCCATCTTTGATTGTTTCAGTAGATGGCCGTCCATCGCCAACCTCACGGGGTTGCACCGCAGGCAGCCGACGCACCAGACACTCATCACTCCGTGGAGAACGATTGCCGGCCATAATGCCACGCCGTGCAGTTCCATTCCGATGGCGGCGACAGCAAGGAGGACGGCGACGGCGACGTCGTAAAGCAACATCGCGACGATCAGCCCTCTCGCAGCGCGGCTTTGTGTGTCGCCACGCGCAAGCCAGCAGGCGACACCCAGTGTAAGCAGTCCGGCCCCGCAGACGCGAGCCACGGTCAAGGCGGCCGGTCCTTCCAGCGGCACTCCGAGCAGGAGTGTCGCGGCGGCCGAGGGGCAGCACAGGAGCGCCAGGCCGGCTCCCAGTTCGATCATTGCGCTGGCGATTTGCAGAATTGTCATGGACGAAGAACTGTTGAAGTCGAGACCACAGACGGCACAACAAATGTGTTGAGTCCCGAAACGGAAGGGCGGGCAGCCCTTGCGAGCCGCCCGCCTTCATCGTCATCCCCTTACTGGCTCGGCGCGCTCTTCAGCATTTGCATCTTCTTCTCAAGCTCCGCCTTCAGTGCCTCCATGTTGAAGCTGCGCCCTTCTGCATCGGCGGGAACTCGACGATCGTTTTGGCGGCCTTACCGATCTCCTGCTGCACAAAGACGAACCGCCAGAACTCATACACAAACCAGTTGTAGTATGCGAGCGACCCTTTGTCCTTGCCGTTATACATGCCGGTTCGCTCGAACGGGTCCAAGCGGAGGTTGACCAGGATCGGCCAATCGACTTTGTCCGTTGCGCCGAGCCACCCGTTTGGTTGGTCGGTGAAGCGGTACTTGTAGTCGTCGATACGCACGGCACCCAAGGTCGACTCGGTAAAGTAGAAGATCTCGTGTCGCTTCGACGGGCCTTTGCCGGTGATCAGATCCAACTGGTTGTAGCCGTCCAAGTGCACTTTGTAGGTCTGGTCGCCGAGTTGTTTGCCCTGCTTGAGCTCGTCGATGATGTTCGGATTCCCGGCTGCCGCAACGAAGGTCGGGAACCAGTCGAGCCCGGAGATGATGCCGTTCTCGACCTTGCCCGCCGGCACCTTGCCCGGCCAGCGAATGATGCAAGGCACGCGGAAGCCGCCCTCGAGCGCGGTCCCCTTGCCGCCGGCAAACGGCGTTTGGCCGCCATCCGGCCAGGTGAAGTTCTCCGCGCCGTTGTCCGTGCTGAACGCAATGATGGTGTTGTCATCCAGCCCGTTTGCCTCCACATATTTCATTACGGTGCCGACGACGTCATCGAGTTGTGCCATGCCGGCTTCCTGGATGCTCCAGCCGTTTTCCGACGTGCGCATTGCCTGATATTGCGGCGAGAGATGGGTGACGACGTGCATGCGGGTCGGGTTGAGCCACAAAAAGAACGGCTTGTCGTCCTTTCTTGACTTGTCGAGAAACTTGATCGCGTGGTCGAGGATCTCGGCATCGACTGTTTCCATGCGCTTGGGATAGAGCTCGCCGGCGTCCTCGATTTTTTGCTTGCCGATCTTTCCCCACCGCGGTTGCACGGTCGCATCATCGGTGTCGGTCGCCCAGCAATGGAGCATGTTTCGAGGGCCGACTGTGGCCTTCAGCGCCTGCGGGTAGTTGCGATGAGACGGGTCTTCCATTGCATCCAGGTGGTACAGGTAGCCGAAGAATTCGTCGAAGCCGTGGACCGTGGGCAGGAACGGATTCCTGTCGCCCAGGTGGTTCTTGCCAAACTGGCCGGTGGCATAGCCCATCGACTTGAGCGCAGTGGCGATGGTCGGCGCCTCAGCCGGCATTCCCAGCGCGGCACCGGCCTGGCCCACGGTGGTCAGCCCCGTGCGGATCGGCAACTCGCCCGTGATGAAATTGGCCCGACCAGCCGTGCAGCTGGCCTCGGCGTAGTAGTCGGTAAAGCGCATGCCCTGCGCGGCCAGCCTGTCGAGATTCGGCGTCCGTCCGGCCATGATCCCTTGGTGGTAGGCGCCGATGTTAAACCAGCCGATGTCATCTCCCATGATGAAGATGATGTTCGGCTTTTTTCCGCTCGCGGCCGGTTGTTCTTGAAGCCTGGCCTCGGCGAATGTCTCTGGCTTCGCGAGAAGCCCGCCTCGATTGAGCCGGATTCCACAGCAACCCTTCTGCGGGGCAGACGACGCGCTGCTGTGCGCAGCGAGAGGCGTCGGCGAAGTCCAACTCGCCCGTGCCGGACGAAATGAAAGCAAGTCGCCTGATGCCGCGACGTAGCCCACAGCCGTGCCGATGGCCAAAAATGTAATCATTTGAAGTTTCGCGGTTTTGATCACGACATAGTTCTCCAAAGGAGAAGAAAGGCAGTTAGATTCTTTGGGGTCTGTCACATTGGCGACCCGCTATCTCTGTTTGGCCGTGCTCCCATTGGCACCTCGTTCTCGTCGGTCATGGCGACTTGGGCGGGGCGCTGGGCCGTTATTGGGTGCACTCTTGTGTTCTTGATCATTCTGTCTGTCCGGTTCAAAAAAGCATCGAAACTTTGGATTGGAAGTACGTGGTCTTTAGATGCCGGACTCCGCAATCCTTCCGCATTTTCCGACCTCCACTCATTCCTGACGGCGGATCGTCGTGTTCTTCGCGGACCACCATTCTCGGATGACCCAAAGGACGGCGAGGAAGATCAAGGAGCCGACGAACGCGGCAACGACTTCTTCGGAGCTAACCGTAATCGCCCCGACGAGTCCCAGATCGATATGCAGGACCTTAAACAGGAATCCGCCGATCAAGGCGCCGACGAGGCCGATGCTCAGGTTGAGCAGCCGGCCGTAACCTGCGCGGTGACCTTTGACAATCATGCCGGCCAGCGATCCCGCGAGGGCGCCGACGATGAGCCAGGTTATCACTTCGTCTGGGTTAAGCTTCATCGGCGTGATTCCTCCGAGGACGAGAACCGGTCTATTGTCCAGGCACTGTGGCTGACGAAGGCTACTTGTTGGCGATCACTCCGACGAAGAGGCGCCCGTCGGTTTGCCAGGGGTCTCCTTCGCCGTTTCGACCTTCCAGGATCTTGTGAAAGCCGTCCACCACGTCGACCGATGACAAGCCGCCAGTTTCCTCAAGGTTGTGAAACAGGTAGTCCCGTTCGGTGTCGACGTCGGGAGCCGTGTGATGGGTGAACTGGCCTGAGCATGATCCGTTTCAGTCGGTTCTCCGGTCCAATCAACTCCACGTTGAGCGGATCAGCTGGGATGCCGTCGGCCATATACGCGATCCGGGGTACGTCATCCAGTTCGGGATGACGCGACACATAGCGCATCCATCCGAACGGGATAACCACGTAAGTCGTGGCGAAGTACGCCAGAGCCAAAGCGGCGACAAGCGTTGCCGTTGGTTTCCACCGTTTGCGGGGATTTGATGGAGATTGCATCGTCAATGCTATGTCTCAACGAATCCGATCGAACGCATCCGACCGCCGTCCCATCAATTCCAGGTACCGTATTTCGTCATCTGAAACTTGGTCGACGTACCTCCTTCCCAAGGGGCATTTTCCGACGGCTGAATCGTCCCGAACGAGTAGCCGCTTTTCCCGGCAAAATAGGATGGCAAAGCTGAGGCAAACCGGGTCGGGGGAGTCACCGCATGGGGTCGATAGCCGTATTCGAGCCAGGTGTTTGTGTCCAGCCAATAGGCATCAGAGTCATCTTGGCGACACTGCCAGATTGACTGCCACACCTTGAGGTCCCACGGCATCCTGCTGAGCCGACCCGCCCGAGACCCAGAGTGCGGCGACGACCAGGATTAAGAGGATCGTTGCATTTTAATGAGAGTCATCTTCATGCACCTTTCGAGCTAATGCCAAAAACGTTTGCGAGAGGCGTTTGATGTGCAAATTGAAGTTCCGCGACATGCTTGATCACTTTTGAAGTGCGCGCACTTCTTTTCGGAGTGCTTGGATTTCTCTCGTGAGTGCGTTCAGCGTCGTTTCTAACCGCTGATGCTGCTCGAAGAGACGGCGGACGAGCTCAACCGACATATCCGCCTCACTCACTCCGTGGTGCTGGCCGTACTTGGGATCCCTTGGGTCGCGGCGCATCATTTCGCTGATGTAATGCTCCCGAAACTCTGCCAGGCTGTCGGGCGTGATTTTCAGCTCGACGGCTTTTCCCTGCCGGCGGATCGTCAGCGATGTCTGTCGTCGGGGGACGAGCCGTTCGATGGCCGCTTCGGCCGCGTCCCTCGAATCGACATTTGCGTCGGCAATTTTCAGCAGAACATCGCCCGCTCGCACTCTTGCGAAGGCGGCCGGCCCTCCGGGAAAGACGTCCTTAACGCGGACTTCCTGCCCCTTGGCGTTTTCGAGCGAGACGCCAATCCACCCGATGTTCGCCAGCGCCGCCGGGGCGTCGGTTCTTGTGGCTCGGTTCCCTCTTTCTGCATGGCGACCAGCACGGGAGCGGACGCATCGACTCGGACGTTGGCCGCCCATCGCACCAAGACCCAGGAACCCGATACCAATGAGACAAGCGGTCAGCAAGAATTTGAGCATGTCAGTCGTCCTCTCAAGGTGAAGCCACGCGTCCGCGCCGCGGCTTCGATATGGTAAGAACTCCCGAACGAACTGGGGACAAGCCGGCAGTTTGTTTCGCATCTGCGCAAACCGTTTCATCCTCCGGGACGCCGCGGCCGGCAGAGCCGTGCGCTTCCGCCGTGAAGCGCACGGTTCCCCAATCGACCGACTCGCGTTCGGCTCAATTTGAGGAACTCAATGAACCATTGCCTTTACCGCCCTGACCCGGCTGCTTCAATCGCACAAGCAATTCCTGCTGAGTGTTGTCTGGACCGGAATGAACCAGGATCGGAGCTTCGCGTTCGGTCAAATTGTAGAGGCCCGTGTCGTAGACTGTCGTTCTATCGGTCCCCACGGTCCAGCAGACACGCTGCGTCTTTCTGTCGACCGCGCCGTGGATGGGCAGAGACGTTGGAATACTGATCCGCCGCATTTCCGCGAATCGTGCCGTCTTTGTTCACAGCGAGCTGGAAGGTCTGCGTTGGCGTCTTACTTTCCCCCGCAACGAGTCCGAAGACGCCGAACGGCAACCATTGGGCATTACTGTCCGACGTCGTAGCGGGAGCCATCGCTGCCAGATTGCAAGCCTCCTGGTAGTACTGCTGAGTCGTGCCCGCAGGTTGAGAGTTGTAATAAACGTTGTCGCCTTGATACGTGATGTTCTGGCCATAGTCGTAAGGGTAAGACGTCGAGGGCATCCCAACCGAGCCAGTTGTTCACGGCCGGCCACTCCGCACCGGTCCAAGCTGAGGCAGCCCCATCCGGCCGCATCGACGCCTGCTGGAGTCCAGGCCCAGGCATGGCCCGAGTTCCACTCCGATGTCAACGCGGGTGATCGGATGCCCAATTCTGGACACCGAGCCCCTGAGCATGGGCCCAGGTGGCGGAGTAGGGATGAGTCCCAGACGCGGCGGCAAGTCCCTCCCGCACGCCAATCCGGTGTTGGCGAAAGTGCCACCGGCCGCATGCAGTCCAGCATCGGTGGGCAGTCCGAGGAACCCGTTTAATTCGCCCCGATTCACCGAGCCATAAGCACCGTAGCCACCGGGATGATAGCCGCCCGCACCGTAGCCATCGGGATGATAGCCCCCCTCGCCGTAGCGCGCCGGCATGATAGCCTCCCTCGCCGCCGCGGTAGCCGTTTCCCGCCAAAACCACCTGCCCCAAAGCCGCCTTCGCCACCGCGAAAGCCGCCCTCAGTCCACCAAACTCACTAGCGCCTCTGTTAAAACCGCCACCGCCAAAGCCACCCTCGCCGCCACGGAAGCCACCTCCGCCGAAACCACCACCGCCTCTGCCAAAGCCGCCTCCGCCGAAACCGCCGCCGCCTCTGCCGAAGCCGCCTCCGCCAAAACCGCCGAAGCCACGAGCGAAGGCGTTGCTAGGGAATCGTTCCCAAGGCGATGAGCACCGTCAGCCAAATGTAATGCGACAATCTGTTCATGTGCCTTCTCATTGTTTCCATGGACCAAAACGAAGCCGATTCTGCGAGACGAGTCATCCGGTTCGGTCTACGTCGCATCTATCTCTTCTCAGGCACGCGATCAAGCACGACTTCGCGCGTATCCGGCAGTTTCGTCTCGCCAACTTTGCGATCGAAGGAGCGCCAACCGAGAACGTTATCTGCCCCAGGGACACGAATCAGGAGCTCCTTGGATGACGTCGGCGTTCCGTCTGCCATCACGCCGGTGGAGTCAATGCTCATCCCTTCGGCCGCACGTGACCAGAAACCCGTGCCATGTCCTCCTGAGGCGTCAAAGGTCCACGACACGATCTGACCGGATCGGGGATCCCAACCGATGATTTGCGTTCCGGAAGTCTCGAGGAGACCGTCTCGATGCACTGAAAAGTCGCGTTGGAGAAAGCTCTTGTTGGCGATCCACCGAATTCTCGATTCGACCCGGACGCCGTCCGCTTCTGTCTGCCAATTGCCGACGAGCCAGCCCAGTTCCTGCAACTCGCGAAAGTTTGAAGAGACCGCCAGACTCGACTCGCGGACGCTGGCCATGAGCCACTTTCCATCCTGTTGCACGTGCACCGCAGTGTAGCGGCTGGCGGATGGAGGTGAGTTGTCCGTTGTCACGACCTGGGCGACTCCGTCCTCAATGGCTGTCGTCGGACAGGGAAACTCGATCGACTTGATGGCAACGTGCATCCGCGCGTGTAGGATGTTCCTTGAACAACGCGGCGTACTGCTGCTCGATCGCCTTGCGACCCTTGAAGAGTTTGCCGTCGTCGTCGGCCACAGTGCCGTTCGCAGTCCAAAGACCCGCCACGCCCTTGGCATCCCCGGCGTTAAAGGCTTTCACAAAGGCGTCGGCAGTCGCTCGAATCGCTGCTTCGCCTGAGCCGGATTCGCTGCTGCTCTTCTTTTCGGCCGCGGCAGCACAACTGATGAATGAAAGGGCCGCCCAAACAGCCAAGAACAGCCGCGATGTTGCCCAGCGGTTCGATTGCCACCAGCGGAAATTGCCCATGTTTGGTTTACCTTGGCTCAAAGCGTTGAAGATGAATTTGCGAATGCAGCATCGGCGAGCTGCTGAGATATGGTCAACATCCGCGCACGTCACGAAGATGTACTGACGATTTTCTTTTTGTGGTTGCGGCCAGAACGAACCGGCCGCACCGGGCGATCTGTCGAATCGGTGGTGATTGCCGGACCGTCCGGATGTTCGGATATTTCTTCAGTTCCTTGCATCAATCCCGACGACCCTCACCGACGGGCGCCCCGCGGGGGGACGCCCGCCCGTGCCGTCGCACTCGCCCCAGACAGTCCATCACTGGCCTTGCTGGCGTTTGAGCATTTCCGTGATCTGCTTCTTCACCGCATCCAGGTTGAACGAAGCCGGATCCTGCATCGGCGGGTACTTCACCGCTGTCAGGGCTAGTTTCACGACCTCCTGTTGAGCAGCGACGAAGCGCCAGGCCTCGCGGCCGAAGAACTCGTTGCCGTAGCCCCATGCTCCGGTCGCGGAGGTCTCACCGAGCAGCATCGGAGTGCGCTCGAACGGGTCCTGGCGGAGGTTCACCAGTATGGGCATGTCGGTTTGAACCTTCGGGCCGGGCCATCCACCCGGCTGCTGGAAGAAGATGAACTTCATGTCGTCGATCCGAACGGCTCCCAGCATGGGTCCGCCGAAATAGAAGAGCTCGTGCCGTGCGGAGGGTGCTTTGCCCAGCAGCAGATCCAACTGGTTGTACCCATCCAGATGATTCTTGTACTCACGATCTCCAAGCTTCACGCCCTTCAGCAACTCGTCGGTGATATTTGGATTGCCCGCTGCGGCGACAAAGGTCGGGAACCAATCGAGGCCGGAAAAGATTCCGTTCTCGACTGTGCCCGGCTTGATGTGGCCCGGCCACCGGGCGATACACGGCACTCGGAAGCCGCCCTCCATGACGGTGCCTTTGGTCGATTTGAACGGCGTCATGCCGCCATCCGGCCAGGTGAAGACTTCCGCCCCGTTGTCGGTGGAGAAGACGACAATCGTGTTGTCGGCTTCGCCGATTTCATCCAAGTGCTTGAGGAGCGCGCCGATACTGTCGTCCATTTGAGTCATGCCGGCCTCTTCCAGACCGTAGTTGGACTTGTTGTTCATCAGCGCCTTGTATTCCGGAGACAGGAACGTCCAGACGTGCATCCGCGTCGTATTGTGCCAGATGAAAAACGGCTTGCCGTCTTTCTTGGCCTTGTCCATGAATTCGCTGGAGGTCTTGACCAGCACCTCGTCGAAGGTGGTCATGTCGTACTTGGCCTTCGGCGAAATATCGTGCATGTTCGGCACGTTGGACATGTCCGGGAATGGCGCCAGCGGGCCTTCATCCACGATCTTCTGTTTGCCGACCACGCCCCAGCGTGGCATCGCAGTCGAGTCCTCCGTGTCGGTCGCCCAGCAATGCACCAGGTTGCGCGGGCCGTGCTGGTCGCGGTAGGCCGGATCATTCGGGAACGAGTACCAGTACGGGATCCGACATCGCATCGAGGTGGTACAGGTAACCGAAGAACTCGTCGAAGCCATGCAGCGTCGGCAGGAACTTGTTGAGATCCCCGAGGTGGTTTTTGCCGAACTGGCCGGTGGCGTAGCCTTGGGCCTTGAGTGCGGTGGCGATTGTGCAGGCCTTCGCCGGCAGCCCCACGTCGGCCCCGGCCTGGCCGACGGTCGTCATCCCGGTGCGCAGCGGAATCTCGCCGGTGATGAAGTTGGCTCGACCCGCCGTGCAGCTTGCCTCGGCGTAATAGTCGGTGAATAACATGCCTTGAGAAGCGAGCTTGTCCAGGTTCGGCGTCTTGCCGGACATAATGCCGCGGTGATAGGCGCCGACGTTAAACCAGCCGACGTCGTCACCCATGATGAACAGAATGTTGGGCTTTTTGCCTTCCGCCTGTAGGTTGGCCGTGGCGGCGTTCAAGTTGGCCATGGCCACGAGCTGCGCCTTGGCCGAGCCCTGTGCGCAACAGGTGCGAGCGGCAGTTTTCGCGGAACGCATTGCGTCGGCGACCAGGGCGTGTTGAACGGCATCGGATTGCAACGCAATCGAAGGACGAAGAGCCGTACCGGCAGCTTTTTCGCCCATGCGTTGCTGAGACGGCCCGGCGTCGACATTGCGGAAGACGTCAAGCCTGCTGGACGCAGCCGCGTAGCCGACCAACCCGCCGATGGCCAGGACGGCCATCGTCTGCACTCTCGCGCTCTTGATCATTGTGTCTCTCCAGATGAAAAATGTTGAACCTTCAAACCGGAAACTCCCCGGCCCGACTGCCACTCCTCCTTTCCGTGGCAACTCTTTTTGCTCCTAATCTCAATTCTCGAACGAAAACAGTCGCTTCCAATCGCTCTTGATGCTGATCACGAACCAGCCCTTTTTCTTTGCCTCGTCGTACAGGGCCTGGCTGAAGGTGCCGACCTTGGTGTTGGGCAACCCTTGGGCGGGACCGTAGGAATATTCGCGTTCGGCATCGTCGTGCAGCACGAGCATCATCAGCCGCGCGCCGCGACCGGCGCCCGTGTACTCGAGCATCTCCCGATCGCCGGACGTGTTGCCGAATGCCGCGCGCGGCCGGCGGCCGATCATCAGGTGGATGCCCACGGCCTTGCCGCCGTTGTTGTTGTTCAGCATCATTTTCGGCTCCTTGGTGAGGATCGGCCGACCGTCCTTGGCGTAGCCGTATTTCGTATCGCCCGCGGTGCCGACCACCTGCTCGGGCGGAATACCGTAGACCTGCTCAGCGTAGACGCGTACGAAGTCCTGGCCGCCGCCGGTCACGATGTAGGTCTTGAAGCCGTTGGCGCGGAAGTAAGTCAGCAACTCGAGCATCGGCTGATACGTCAGCTCGGTATAGGGCCGCTTCCAGCGCGGGTGCTTGGCGGTCTTCAGCCACTTCTTGACGTCGGCGTTGAACTCCTCCACGGTCATGCCGGAGAGAGTCGCGATCGCGATCTCTTCGAGGCCTTTCAGCGGCAGCTTGGCAATTGCCTCGCGGTCGCCGGAGAGGACGGTCTTGAAAGGCTCGACGTTCTTCAATTCCGGCTTGTGCTCGACCACCATCGGGACGCGATCCAAGCAGTAGACCAATTGGGTGTAGATGGGATGCTCGACCCACAGCGTTCCGTCCTGGTCGAAGGTGACAATCCGCTTCTCGGACGGCACGTAATTCGGGCTCGCCTTGTCGGTGGTTCCGCGCACGAACTCCAGGATGGCATTCTTCGCCGGGCCATCATTCCAGGACGGCAGTAAATCGGTCTTGTCTTGCTGGCCAAACGCCTGCCCGGTAAGGGGCAGCAACGAAAGGACCGCCAGCACGGTCAACACTCGGTCGCAGCGAGTCAACGTGGTCGTCTCCGTGAATTCATGGTTGCATTCTCGATCTAAGACCCGCTTTTCTTCCGCATCTCGGGCGTCAGGACGCAACGAAAGCCGATGTGTGACATTCCCGTATCGGGCGTGCATCCGTGCCGTGCGCTGGGCCGGTAGCGGGTGCAGTAGGCGTCGTTACAGAGGAAGGACCCGCCTTTCTGAACCCGCTGCGGAGTGTAAGGCTGACGGGGATCGAAACTCTTTTCCGGGCCCGTCGGATTGACGATCACCTCCTTGCCGTCCCGATGGTGGTACAGGTCGATTTGGTACCAGTCGCCGCACCACTGCCAGACGTTGCCCGACATGTCGTACAGCCCATAACCGTTGGGCGGGAAAGCTTTGACCGGGCTCGTGCGCACGTAGCCGTCAGCCGCCGAGTTCTTGTAAGGAAATTCGCCCTGCCAGATATTCGCGTGGATGTTGCTGTCGGTCGGTCTGTCGGCCCCCCACACGTAGGGTTGGTTGTCGAGGCCGCCACGTGCTGCGAACTCCCACTCGGCTTCGGTGGGCAGCCGCTTGCCGGACCACTTCGCATAGGCGACCGCGTCATCCCACGAGACGTGAACGACGGGGTGATCGTCCCTGCCCTCGGTGCTGCTGCCCGGTCCTTCGGGGTGCCGCCAATTGGCGCCGGGTGTCCACTTCCACCACTGGGAGTAATCGTTCAAGGACACGGGCCCCTTCGTCGGCATGAACACCAACGAGGCCGGGACCAGTTTTTCCTTGGGCGGCCGGGGCGTGCCCGGGGGCATCTGCCGCAGGATCTCGTCGGCATCCGGGGGCTTTTCCGCCGTCGTGACGTATCCGGTCGCTTCGACGAACTTGCCGAATTGAGCATTGGTGACGTCGGTCTCATCCATCCAGAAACCGTCCACACGCACGCGGTGAGCCGGCTTCTCGTCGGGCCAACCAAGGTCGGAGTTGGTCCCCATGGTGAACTCCCCTCCCGGAATCCACGCCATGCCCGGGCGAGCTTTCTCTAGAGCACCGGCCCGCCACCAGCGGATGCCGGTCACGCATGAATAGGTCACCGCAGTGGCTACAATTCCGACGGCGCATAGCCGGAACGTGCCCATCATCGATCGGCTGCGCGGTTGCGGGGGGCAATGCCCCCTGGCTCGGTTGATCGACCATTGTGCGACTCATTGGAAAGTGCTTTGCAAACCGTTGCTGCAGTCAGACAGCCGCACTTGCGGCCGTCGAGGTCTCGTTAATTCCTTCTCTTGTCACGCGGAGCCTGGCTACTGGCCAAGCTGCGAAAGCGCATTGCGAAGCGGCGTGCTCGAAATCCGGATCAGCCCATTGAAGGGCTGGTCCAAATCCACGATCAGGAACATTGCGCCGGCAACCGACAGCGCACAGACCATAAGGGTTGCGATGACGGTTGGATTCATGGGCGAGAACAGGCCAAAACTCGTAAAAAGAATGGTGAGCCAAAAGACGACCACGACGAGAAAGGGCCACGGAATTGCGCTCTCGTCCTGCTCGGTCAACAGCCAGCGCGTTTTTGCGAGTTCGGTGCAGATCTGCAGAGCTTGGGACTGCTGCCAACGCTGTGCTTCAGTCTTCGGCGACAAATCCCGGACTCGGTCAAAGACCGTTGTGCCGCCCGCAGTGATCGCTGACGCACCCAACCCGGATGATTGTGAACCGTTTTCGGACCAGATACGCTCGATCGCCGAGGCGACCAGTTGTCGGAGCGCCTCCCGTGCGTTTTTCGCCTCGGGTCCGAAACGGGCCAATGTGCGGTCGAGCAGGACGATATTGGCGGACAACTGCTGAAAGCCCGTCCTCTGCGCGTCAAACGAGCTCTTGGTCGATGCAATCAAGAGGCCCAGCACCAATGCGGCCAGCGTGGCGATCAGGCCCGTACCCAGCTTCACTACGTCTTTTGATTCACTGCTCAGATGATGCGCGGGAACCACCGCGCGTAACAGCATGCCGGCCAGTGCACCGCCGAAGGTGCACGCGAAAACAATCCCCCCGATTGTCATCGAACCCACGCTGAACCTCTGACTCAGTTGGCCGCACTCTGTGAGGCATCGCCCGTGCCGGTTTGATCCGGGAAACGACGAGGTCCGTCGCCCGTTTTCTTCTCGGCCGCAGCAGCAGGAGCGGCAAGTTTGACGGCTGCCAGACGGGCGGCGTCCTCGCCGCAGCGTCGTCTCGTTTTCCTTCGGCCCGAAAGCGTTTGGGAAGGTTAGCAGGCGCCGGTCGGCTAAATCACTGGTAAAACTGGCAGGGGGCGCCGGGAAAAACTGTCAGTTCGAGGCTCACTTTCGATGGCTAACTTGGCAACTGAGATACGAAGCCGCGTGCCACCGCCCTCGAAGGTGGGTACGATGAGTGGACACTTCCGCCAGGCGGGCCGCAGAGCACGAATCGGAACGTTTCGACCTGATCCCAACGCCAGTGGCCTGTGAACACCAGTGGCATGAGAACGACTGCGGCATGAGAATCCGTGAAGCGACGCGTAGAGTCTCCAAGCGCTGGCTGCACCGCCCGATCCTATGGCGTGCGCTGCTCGTGTTCCTGAGCGTCTGTTCATTTACCTCCGCGGCCGACGGGGAAAACAGTCGTCTGGTCGTGATGCTTTACCCGGAAAATAGCGACGGAAATCCCGGGAATGCGCTGGTCGACGAGGGCATTCGCTCCACCTTCGCGGCCGGGTCGCACGAGCGGATCGAAATCTACAACGAGTATCTCGATATCTCGCGCTCACCGGGCGCCGCTCAGCAGCAGCTTCAGGCCGAGCTGCTGCAGCAGAAATTTGCGGGACGGAAAGTCGATCTTGTCATCACGGGCCTTTCCACAGCGCTCGATTTTGCGCTGAAATATCGCGATCAAGTTTTTCCCGGCGTGCCCGTCGTTTTCCTCGCCGTTGAACAGCGGGAACTCAAAGCCCGCAAGCTGCCTCCCGACGTCATCGGTGTTCCGATCAAGTTGGATTTCGCGGGGACGCTGGACCTCGCCCTGCGGCTCCATCCGGGCACCCAGCACGTCTTCGTCGTCGCAGGCACGGCAAAGTTTGATGCGTACTGGACCGACGAGGCGAAGAAAGCGTTCCGAGCTTACGAAGGCCAACGGGAGGTCGCTTACTTGACCGACCTGCCGATGGAAGCGCTTTTGAATAAGGTGGCTCATCTTCCCGACCGGAGCATCCTCTACTATCTCCACATGATGCAGGACGGCTCAGGGAAGGTTGTTGTTCCGGCCGAAGTGCTCACGCGCTTGGCCCAAGCGGCGAACGCTCCCCTCTATGGCCACGTCGATACGTACGTTGGTCGTGGGGTCGTCGGCGGCCGTGTGGTCAGTCTCAAGGCCGCGGGGGAAAATGCGGCCACGCTTGGTCTGCGCATTCTGGCCGGAGAAAAGGCCGAGCGGATCGGTGTTCAGCAAACCAGCGAAAACACTTCCATGTTTGATTGGCGTCAGCTGCGCCGGTGGGGCATCAGCGAGGCGAGCCTGCCGCCCGGCAGCGTTGTCCGCTTCAAAGAGGCAACCTTCTGGGATCTTTATCGGTGGCAAATCATCGGATTGGTTTCCCTCTGCATCATCGAGACTCTGCTGCTTGTTCGTCTCTACTTGCAAATGTTGAACCGTAAAAGGGCCGAGGAGGAACTCCGCGAGAGCGACGCCCGGTTCCGGCTGATGGCCGACGCCGCCCCGGTCCTGATCTGGGCGTCCGGGCCGGACAAAGGCTGTACCTATTTCAACAAGCCTTGGCTGGAGTTCACGGGCCGATTGCTGGAGAAAGAACTGGGCAACGGGTGGGCCGAGGGCGTCCACCCGGACGATTTCTTGGAATGCTTGGAGGTCTACACCACCCACTTCGACGCCCGCCAGCCGTTCCAGATGGAATACCGCCTCCGCCGGCACGACGGGGAGTACCGCTGGGTCCTCGACCAGGGGGCGCCGCGCCTCACGCCGAACGGGGAGTTCGCGGGTTACATCGGGGCATGCACCGACGTCACCGACCGGAGGCGCGCGGAAGAGGGCTTGCGCACGAACCAGCGCGAATTGCGCGTGCTGACCGGCCGGATGCTAAACTCTCAGGAAGTCGAACGCCGGCGGATCGCCCGCGAACTTCACGACGATGTGAACCAGAGCCTGGCCCTCCTCTCGGTGGAACTGGATCTCCTTGCCCAAAAACCGGAGGAGACAGGAGCCCAACTCGGAGGGCGGTTGCACAAGCTGTCGGCCAAGGTCAAGCAATTGTCGACGTCCGTGCACGACCTGTCGCACCAACTGCACCCTTCGAAACTGGAGCAACTGGGCCTCGTGGCGGTCGTCCGCGGTCTGTGCAAAGAATTGACACAGAGCCAGGGCCTGGCCATCGAATTCGTCCATCACGATATGCCGGAACGTTTAAGCGACGACGCGGCCCTGTGCCTTTATCGCATCGCCCAGGAAGCCCTGGGGAATGTCATCAAACATAGCGACGCCCATCACGCCCGGGTCGAGCTGAGCGGAAGCGCAGAGGCAATTTGCTTGCGGATTGCCGATGACGGGGTCGGTTTCGATTCCAAGTTGGTCACTGGCAGGGGGGGACTCGGGCTGGTCAGCATTCGGGAACGGCTGCATTTGGTCGGCGGTGCGATCACAATCGACTCGGGATCATCAGGGGGGACTCGCATCGAGGTCCGCGTTCCCCGATCAGCCACAGGCCAACTCGAAGAGGCGTTGACGGCGCACTCGGCAACGAAATAACAGGAGGATGCGTTCTATGGTTCTTCGCTCCGACATGGCTGTAACGAGGCGCCCGCGTATCTTGTTGGCGGACGACCATCGCCTGCTGCGCGAGGCGTTCGCGCAATTGCTCGAGCCTGGCTGCGACGTTGTGGGGGCGGTGGCCGATGGCCGCGCTTTGCTGGCGGTCGCGTCCGAGCTGCGGCCCGACATCGTCGTGCTCGACATCGCCATGCCGTTGCTCAATGGTCTGGATGCGGCGCGGCAGCTCAAGCGCGCGATGCCAGGGGTCAAGGTGATCTTTCTGACGATGAGCGAAGACCCCGACGTCGCGGCAGAGGCCTTTCGAGCCGGAGCGTCTGGCTACCTTCTGAAGAACTCAGCCGCGTCGGAGCTGTTGCAGGCAATCCAGGAGGTGTTTCAGGGGCGCTCGTATGTCACGCCGCTGGCCACCCAGGGACTGGTCGATAACTTCCTCCGGAAGCCTGATGCGACGAAGGGGGCCCGCGAACTCAGCCCGCGGCAGCGCGAGGTGCTGCAACTGCTGGCCGAGGGACACGCAATGAAGGAGATCGCCCGCCTCCTGAAAATCACTCCGCGGACCGTCGCCTTCCACAAGTACGCCATGATGGAAGAACTGGGGATCAAGTCGACCGCTTTGCTGGTCCAATTCGCCTTGAAGCAGGGCTTGGTCTCCGTCTAACCCGGCGCTTGCCGACACTTTCCCGCCAAACCTGTCAGTATTGCCAGTAGCCCTCCCGACAATGGATTGTTAACGTTCCGTGAAGCGACCGCTGGTCGATGAGCCTCGGCTGGGAGACCTGAGCCGGCTGCGACCTCGAGCCTGGATTTCCCTCCGGGCTTTTCCGGAGGAGAAACACTTGGAGCGCCCTCGCGTACTGCTGGCGGATGACCATGCGGACTTTCTCGCCGCCGCTGCTGGGGTCCTTGAGCCGGAGTTTGAGGTTGTCGCGACCGTCTCCGATGGGCAGGCTGTCATCGGGGAGGCCTCCCGTCTCGAACCGGACCTTCTGGTGCTCGATATCGGGATGCCTGTGCTCAATGGCATCGAGGCGGCCCGGCAGCTCAGAGCCGCGGGATCTCAGGCGAAGATCGTGTTTCTAACGGTGCACGATGACGGCGAATACGTGAGTGCCGCTCAAGCGGCCAGCGCCTTGGGCTACGTCGTAAAGTCTCGCCTGGCGTCGGATTCTCAACCTGGCCCTGAGAGAAGCGATGGCTGGTCGGTCATTCGTTTCGCCCGGCATCTCCGATTGATTGAAACGCGTTTGCCGTCGTTGTCAGGGCAAACAAGCCGGCAAATCCCAACGACCGAGTTAAAAGAAGACTGTCTTGGACCCGGCGAGCAAGCCCTTCCCAGCCGAAGCCGCGGACCACGCCGCGGGACTCTATCTCATCGAAAGCGAAACTCAGCCGGATCGAGCTGCGGAGTGAGTCGGAACAGACTTTTGTGCCGGACGCATCGACCGGCCCGCCGAGACCAACGGTTTCGGTGCCACCTACAGTCACATTCGGGCAGTTACGAGGTCGAGCATCGCTTGGGCGAGGGAGGATTGGTCTCCAAACCAGCCCGACGCGGTCGGCTCCAAGATCCGTGCAGTCAGCCTGAGCGTAACCCGATGACGTTTCATGGTCACCTTGTGACGCGAGAGAAAACGAGCCCCGCATCGCTCGGCGGGCCGCCGACCATTTGAAACGCAAACTGGTTCGGTCCCTTTGCGCCGAGCTTGGCCACCATCGTGCCGCCGTTGTCGTACTCCAAGACGAGCGTGTTTCCGGCCATTTCGTACTTGCCCCCGAAGGCCTGCGCTTTCTCGGCGTGGATAAACTTCCAGGTGAAGTGGCCGTCATTCCCGAGAGTGAAATCAACGGTCCCGTCGGCCGGACTCGGCGCGCTCCAACTCCCAAGCAGGCTCGACCGTGCGATTGGCTGCATTTCGGCATTCGCGGCACGGGGATTTGCCGCAGGAACGGGCTGCGGACTGGATTGCGGACTGGGCTGCTGGGCATCGGAACTGGCCAGGAGCGTCAGCATTTGTCTGGAGACGTCGTCGTTGGGGACCAGTTGGACCACCCGCTCGAACTGTTCGGCCGCCGCGTCGGGATGCCCCGCCGTCATGTACTGATAGGCGAGCAAAAAGTGTCCATCGGGCGCGTTCGCGTGCTCGTGGACGTAAGTTTCGAGAGCGCGAAGCTGCGTTGCGTAGACTTCCTCGCTGGGGTAAAGACCACTCATGGTGGTCCAATCCCACCCCGAACCAACCGACAGCACGGCGTAGAGGGTTGCGGCGGCCTCTTTGTAGCGCTGTCCGGCGAACAGCACGAGAGCCCGGAACTCGTGGAGCACGGCATCGCCGGGCGTCCTGGCAAGCGCGGCATCGACCTTGCCAAGAGCTCTCGTGTAATCGCCCTTGTAGAACGCGTCGCGGGCCTGGTCGCTCTCGGAAAGAGCAGCCTGCTCGACCGGCCCATTCTCGGCCGGCGGCGGCGCCGTCGTCTGGATCGGCTGCGAGTAGTTCAAAGCCGGGTATTGAACGACGGTCGTGGTCGGGACGTAATAGGGATTGAAGTACGCATAGTATCCCGTGTTGTAGAAGAGCGAGCCGGTATACCACGAGGTCAATCCGACCGCTGCCGACGTCACACCCCAGGCGCGCGCAGGGGTTGGCATACCAATAGGAACTGCCGTGACTCCAGTGCCCATGCCAGCTGCCGTGATACCAACTGTGATGGACGCTTTGCCAATGCCCGTGCCAGCTATCGACACGACCGCCGCTACCCGGACGGTTCCCGACGCCGGGCCGATCGCCCACTCCCGGGCGATTTCCGATCCCCGGCCGGTCTCCAATGCCGGGCCGGTTGCCAATGCCAGGACGATTTCCGATCCCCGGCCGGCCACCACTGCCCGGCGGGTTTCCTATGCCGGGCCGATCGCCGATGCCAGGCCGGTCGCCGATGCCAGGCCGATCGCCGATGCCGGGTCGATTGCCGATGCCGGGTCGATCGCCGATGCCAGGCCGATCGCCGATGCCGGGTCGATTGCCGATGCCGGGTCGATCGCCGATGCCGGGTCGATTGCCGATGCCGGGTCGATCGCCGATGCCAGGCCGATCGCCGATGCCGGGTCGATTGCCGATGCCGGGTCGATCGCCGATGCCAGGCCGATCGCCGATGCCAGGCCGATCGCCGATGCCGGGTCGATTGCCGATGCCGGGTCGATTGCCGATACCCGGTGCTGGCAGAGTGGTCGGCCCACCGCCTCCGATGTTTGGCCGATTTGAGCCAAGGTTCCCGCCGGCGGGGAGTGTTGACGGTCGATTCCCAGAGCCGGACGGAGCCCTATTTGCGAGTCCGCCATTCCCGATGCCACCGGACGGCCCCGCACCACCTGCCCCTCCACGAAAACCGCCCCCACCAAGAGCAGCCCCGCCACCAAGATTGCCCCCACGACCTCCGCCCCCGCCGAGAGATCCACCACCCCCAGCCGCACGTCCACCACCAATTCCGCCTGCACGGCCGGCCCATAAATCGGCGACCGACACCACCGCCACAAGCGTTGTCGCGGTGAAAACGACGATCAGGGTACGTCTCGTGATACGTCTCAAGAGCAGAAGAGAGTTCATGTGATTCATTCGTTGGCCTTGGGCGGACGGCTCAATTTGCCGCGTTGTAACACAATTCCGAAAGCTTCCTTCGAAGGCGCGGCTCTGCCGCCCCGACCGGGGCTGGTGAGAGTCCCAAATGAAAACCGCGCGACTCAGCGTTCCTACGTTCGGCGACCTCTTCGGCCACGCAGTGGCCCAAAGTGTATCGTTCCGCCTTGATCCTTTATTTCGCCGGTTCCGGCGGCTTACGCACGACTTTAACTTCAACCGCAGGCACTTTTTCAGTTCCGACGACGCGGTCGGTGGACCGCCAGGTGTACGAGTCCTTGCTGGTCGGCGTAATGACGTTGATTGCCGACGACGTCGTGCCGTCGCGGCGGACGCCGGTCGCCTTGACGACCCAATGGTCGCCGTTCTGCGTCCAGAAGGATTCGCCGTAGCCACCGTCGGAGTCGAACACCCACGACTTGATCCGTTTTGTGATGGGATTCCCAGCCGATGCGCTGGTTTAGATCGAGAGCGTCGCGTCCCTGCATGCGGACTTCGATGTTTTGCAGGATGTAGTTCTTGTCGGCGCTCCACTTGCACGAACTCAGCACAATCGATTCGCTCCCCTCGTCGATCCAATCGCCGATCATCCATTCCAGGGGCTTGAGACGCTCGGAGTTGTTCCGGGAGACCTCCCCGTTCTCGCGCGCCAAAGCCGTGCCGTGCACTGAATCCGTCGTGCGTGCAAAATTCGCGTCCGAGGAAATCCTGTTGTCGCGGGCAAAAGCCATGAACCAGGTGCCGACTTCCGATTTGACGTGCACGACCGTATAGCGGCTAACTTCGGGGACTTCTCCTGGCTTGGAGGCCACCTTCGTCGAGCCGGTCTCGATCGCCAGCGCCGAACCGATGACGCGGATCGAGGCGACCTCGACATCGATCCGGGTCTGGGGCGACCTGGCGAAGATCGCGGCAAAAGCCCGTTCGATCGCCGGACGCCCCTGCGTCGTATTCTCATCCTCGTCGATCATTTGAGCCTCGGGCGCGAACAGATTGGCGATCCCCTTGGCGTCCCCCGCGTTGTAGGCTCTGACGAAGGCGTTGACATTGGCTCGAACGGCGGCTTCCGCCGATTCGTTCGCGCCTCTCTTGTCCGCAACCGCGGGGTCGGTGGCAGACATCAGAACTGCCGGCACAAGCCAAAACACGCGATATCTCCACAATTGCCTTCGCGGCCGCATTCCAAACCTGGTGCACATATTCGGTTCTTCCGAGAAGTGGGATGGCGACTGGCTCGCACTCTGATTCCGCCGGCCTTCACCCCATAGATTCGCTCAGTATAACGGGGTGAATGAGGTACTTCGATGCCCTGCCATTTTCAATCAACGCGTTCGCTGACGTGACACGCAATTGGGCAGCCGGCCGCGAGCGATGATTCGCACTTTAAAATAAGTGCAGTGGAGTCGGCAGATTACCGATGATTGAGGTGAGTTCGTCGGAATAATCCGCAATCTTTCGCCGGATTGAAATCAAAGCAGCGAGACAAATTGGATTGAACTCGCGTGACAGGATTATCCCAACGACTGATCCCGCCTCACGTTGCTTCGACGGCGTGAGGGGGAAGCCATGCTGAACTGCTCGGTTCCGACAGTCGCGGCTGCCACCGGGCGAATACACGCGAGGGAGATCCGTGTTGCCGTTCTGAGCCTGGTGCTAGGCGGTCTATCGGCAGTTTCTTGCTACGCGCAGGCGCCGCTGCCGGCCGTCACAATGGGCCACGGTTCTGCCGCGGTTGCTGCAAGTTTTGCTCCCTTCTTGGATGGGAGCGAAACAGGTTCTTCTCTCGCAAGTCCCGGCAGCTCGCAGAACGTGCCGCCGCTGCCGGAAACCGATCCCTCGTCGGTCTTGCGCGAAAGCGACGCAGGAATGTGGACGCCGGACATTGCTCCGGCTGCGCCGCAGCAGGATCGTAGTTTCCCCGTTGAGGCAAGCTGGAGCGATGGTTTGCGACTTCCAGTCCAACGACAAACAGTTTCAATTTCATTTCGGCGGAGTTGTCCAGATCGACTCGACGTGGCTGATCGGACCTCAGAACCTCTTCAACGCTCCGGGTGGCGCCAGCAACGGAGTGGGGAACTCGTCGGCCACATTTCTCCGCCGCGCGGTTTTGCAGGCTGACGGAAGCCTCTATGACCAGTTTGACTTTTGCATCGCGTTTGATTTTGCCAACGCGTCCAATGACAACAGCGGACTCCAGCCTCCTTCGTTCGGGGATCTCTCGAGCAGCCCGGCCCCGCTGAATGTCTGGATGCAGATCCGCGACGTGCCCTTCTTCGGATATGTCCGGATTGGCAACCAGGACAAGCCGATCGGAATGGAGAACAATACGAGTTCGACCTCCCTTCCCTTTATGGAACGGTCTGACAACCAGGATGCATTCTACGGGCCGTTCGATAACGGGTACGCGCTCGGCATCGCCGCCCAGAATTGGACGCAATCCGAACGGCTGACGTGGCGCTACGGAATCTTTCGGCCGGCGACGAACGTCTTCGGCGTTACTCTGAACAAGTACTCGACCGGCGCGAGAATCACCGCACTGCCCTGGTACGAGGACGACGGCCGGCAGTTGGTCCACATCGGTCTGGGTTATTGGGGCGGCGAGCTCGTCGAGGACGATTTGAGAGACCGAGCACGACCACTGCTTCGCAATGCGCCTGGATTTGCTGTGCCGGTCTTCGTGGACACCGGCGAGATCCCGGGAAGTCAGCAGTACAGTTTCGGCCCTGAATTCGCCATGGTCCTCGGACCGCTGACCGTCCAGGCGGAGTATGCCGGGCAGTTCCTGACGGACGCAACCGACACGAACGGAGTGAACCAGGGGACGGTCTTCTTTCACGGTGGATATGTCGAGGCTCTGTACTTCCTGACCGGCGAATTTCAGCCTTACAACCGACGCGACGGTGTGTTCGATCGGGTGATCCCGCTCCACAACTACCACCTGAGAAATGGTGATTGCCAGCGGGGCTGCGGCGCGTGGCAAGCCGGCGTCCGTTTCAGCTACCTCGATCTGGACGACAAGACCATCCAGGGGGGCCAGATCTCTGACTGGACCGCCGGATTGAACTGGTTTTTAAATCCGAACATGAAGTTCCAGGTCAATTACATCGCCGAATACCGCGACATGCCGGGAGTGCCGCCGGGTTGGATCAACGGGGTTGGAGTGCGGGCCGCATACGACTTTTGATTCCTCGCCCTGTTAAAAACCTTGCATCGGCTCGAATCGTTGCAGATGGCAAAGTCGATTTAATCGGAACGCGCAGTCGCCAGTAGCGTTCGTTGCGGTGCGCGCTGAGTCGGCGGGTGTTCGGCCTTTGAGGATCGTGTCGCTTGTGACGCCGAAAATGGCACTGTCGAAGCGCGCGAGGGTCCCTTTTGTTGGCGTTTGTCGGCAAATCCGGGCGAAATAGAAAGATGCGAATGATTCGCGCTTTCCGTAGATTCGTGCCAGGAGTACGAGATGTTCCGTTCGCCAATTGCCGCTAAAGGCGCACATGCGGTCTTCGCCGTAGCGTGCATTGTCGCGTCGGTGTTGGGTAACTGCGCGATGGCGCAGCAAGTGCTTCCGCCGGCGCCCGACTCACCGGCGGCCCGCTCACAACCTCCCGTCGCGTCGTTCGCTGCCTCGTCGGGCGCTTATCGGCTGACGCTTGAGGACGCCCGACAGCTTGCAATGGCGAACAACACGCAGCTCCAGTTGGGACGCCTCAACGTGGAGGAAAAACAGATCGCCATCCGTGCGGCACAGACCGATTATCTGCCGAAAATCCTGGGTAGTGCCGCCTACCTGCACTTCAATGATAACTTGGGTACGGTGCTATCCACGCCCGGTCTGGTGCTACCCGTCAAGACGGTCGCCGTCTCCGTCCTCAACCAGGATTCGTCTTATGGAGCGATCTTGGTCGCACAGCCCATCACCCAGTTGATCGGGGTCAGCGCCCTGGTCGATCTTGCCCGGGCCGATGCGAACTCCGCATCCGCCCAGTTGAATAAAGGGACGGGGGAGTTGGTTTCCGGAGTGACTCAAGCGTACTACGGCTTAATGGCCGCACGCCGCATCCAGACGGCCCTGACGCTCCAAATCAAGATGGTCGAGCCGCTGCTCAAACAGAAGCCCAGCGCCGAAATTCGTTTGGGATTGTTGGAGGCGCGCAAGGGTCTTGCGGAAGTCAGCACGCAGGTCGCCGAGCTCACGGATACGCTGGATCAATTGCTTGGGTTGCCCCCCTCCACGGAACTGGACGTGACCGAGCCTGCTCTGCCCCAAATATCGGTCGCCTCTGCTGACGAGGCGGCGGCGTACGCGATGGCCAACAACCCGCAGATCTGCGACGCGGAACAAAACATCTTGAAGGCTCGAGCCGGGATCAAGGCCGCGACGATGGACTGTCTCCCGACCGTGGCGGTGGTCGGCGGTTACATCAACCAGGACATGGCCGATTACATCCAACCGAATATCGGCTTCGTCGGAGTCACTGCATCTTACACGCTCCTCGACTGGGGTAAGCGCTCCTGTGTGATGCACCAGCGCGAGAAGCAGATGATGATGGCCGCGAAGAACGTTCAAGCGACAGCGGAGACCGTGCAGCTCGAAGCCCGCAAGGCCTTTCTGGCCTTCAAGCAGGCCGAAGGAGAGTTGCAAATTGCCAACGAAATGGTGGCGGCACATCAGGAAGGGGAGAAGGAAGCCAAGGACTTTGCCGCCGTGCTGACTGCCAAGTCGGCAACTGCCAAGTCCCAGCTCGAGCAAATGAAGGCGGAACTCACTTACCGCCTGGCGCAAATCAAGCTCCTTGCGGCCATTGGCCAACAATAGGGGCCTGCGCGTTGAACCGCCGCAGAGTCTGCCAACACCCCTCGGCAGACGGAGCGGCCCCCTCTCAAACCAAGCCGCCGAGACTGGCCGCGCGGTGTTCGACCGGCGCACTCATTCGAAGAGTGCCGTCGGATACCAGGTGTTGCTGTGCAAGGGAGTTAGTGGATGATCCGAGTACCACATCCAAACGTTCGTCGAACCGATTACGATGCCCGACGGTCCGAACTGCCCCAATGATGTCCAGTTTGCATCGATCTCGATGGGCACGCGCGAGGTGAGGAGAGCGGACCAGATCGTCGCGGCCGCGCGGAACGCTGCCTTCGCGTCCTCGGGAAAATCGCCCGTGAATTTGATGTTAAACTTTAGGTTCTCTGGAACCTCACCCGCGCGTCGCGAAGCAACCGGGGGCCGTAATACCGAGGTTCCGGCGTTGAATCTTACCCCATAGAGAACGGCGGGTGCTTTGACCGACTGATTCCCTTTGGCGGATTCGCCAGCGCTAAATCGACGGATCCTAACGAGACGACGCCAACGCCACCCGCGCCTTGAACTCCTGTGTAAACCGCCGCCGCCTCCTGCCCATCCACTGACCTCCCTGATCCGGCCTTCCCCCGAAGGGGGAAAATACACCTTATCAGGGCGCCCAGTTTTTATCAGGGCGCCCAGTTTTTGGGGTCCACCTCATTCCGTTGCACGACTCGATGTAGCCGTTCTCCCAGGGACTCTTCGGCTCGATCAATCGTGTCTTTGCAATCTGAGCCGTTCGTTAAATTCTGTTCATGAATTATCGGGGTTACTCGTAAATCTGGCGCGAACCTTAATGCAAGCTTAATAGGAACACCGTCGCAAAACGAATCTTGAGAAATATGACGAATTTTCGCGAATCCTTTCGCGATTCCGATTGTTCAATACGTTGCAACCGCTTGAAACCTCGGGCCAGTTATGAGTGATTCAGCAGCCTGTTTGCGAATCTTCAGGAAGCTGTGAACTTCGGTTCACTCTCGCAGGTGGACGCAAATGCAGTTCAACTGTTCTTGAATCGGAAAGGTAGACAAATGAGCCCTCTGCTGGCGTATTTCGATCCAAGCGCGGGTAGCTTGTTGCTTCAGGCACTGGTTGGGGGATTCGGAGGTTTAGTCGTCGTTGGCCGCTTTCTCTGGATGCAGCTTTTCGGAGCCAAGTGAACCCCGCCGCGATCACGTCGTCTGCGCAAATTGGGAATGCCGGCGTCGAACAATCGCCGGTGGAGTTCGATCCGGGCTCATTCCGTGACCGATCGTCGCGGGTGTTCATCCGGGAAGGTCGAGTGTTTCGGGCGATGGATGCCGAATCGCTGGCATCCTGGCGTCGCGCTTCCGCGCAGCCGTTTGTGCAGCAGATGGTTTCGCAAGGTCAGATCGTCGGGACCGGCGAAGTTCCGGCCAAGGAGCGCGCCGCGCTTGGATTGCCGTCCAGCGCTGCTGGCGTTCTCGAGCACACCAGAATTCCTTTTATCAGTTATCCGTATGAGTGGTCGTTCGCGATGCTGCGCAACGCGGCGCTCTTGCATTTGCGGTTGCTCACGGAATCGCTCCGTGCCGGCCTGATTCTTAAGGATGCTTCCCCGTACAACGTTCAGTTCTCCGGGAAGCAACCGGTGTTTATCGACATCGGTTCATTTACCGGCCATTCACCTGGAGAACCCTGGCTGGCCTATCGGCAGTTTTGCGAGTTGATGCTGTTTCCCTTATTGCTCCAGGCCTACCGGGGAGTTCACTTCCAACCAATTCTTCGTGGCGAGTTGGAGGGGATTTCTGCGCGGCAATTTTTGCAGTGGTTGCGGTGGCGCGACGTATTCCGTCCCGGCGTGTTCACGCATGGCTTGCTGCAGGCGAAGCTGGAACAACAGACTCAATCGCTGTCGACCAGCACGGTTCGCGACCTGCAATTCAGCGGTTTCAAGACGTCGTTGATCGAGCGGCTATTGCAGAAGTTGACGCGACTTGTGGAACGGCTGGAATGGTTGCCGCGACCAACACAGTGGACGAACTACGACAATTCCTTGCCGCACGTGGCCGAGGACCGGCAATCCAAAAGTACGTTTGTGCGCAACGTATGTCATTTCCGTCCGCGCGATCTCGTCTGGGACCTCGGTTGTAACGACGGTCGCTATTCGATCATCGCTCGCGAGCGCGCCACGACCGTCGTGGCGATGGACTACGACCATGCCTGCGTCGATCGACTGTATCGCTCCGCGGATTCGCCCAATGTGCTTCCTCTGTGCATGAATCTTGCCAACCCCTCACCCGCGATGGGATGGCGCGGCCGCGAACGGAAACGGATCGAGGAGCGTGGTCGACCGCAGCTCATTCTCTGTCTGGGATTGATTCATCATCTGGTGATCGCCGCGAACATTCCGCTCGCGGAAGTTGTCGATTGGCTGGCCAGTTTCAGGGCCGAAGTGATCCTCGAATTTCCCTCGAAAAAAGATCCCATGGTACAAGCATTGCTTAGAAACAAACGGGACCAGTACGACGATTATTCGCGGGAAAGTCTCGAGGCGGAGTTGTGCCGACATTTCGAGATACGGCTCAGTGAGTCGTTACCGTCGGGAGAACGGACTCTCTACCACACGGTTCCTGTTCGTTCTTCAACCGGTGCGTGATGACGTCTGAAGTCAAACTCGATCGGGCGACGCGGGAGCCATCGTGGTCCGACTCGCGAAGTTTACACGTGTTTATCCTGTGTAGTTTCGCGTTCACCGAGCCGATTCTCACCGCGTTTGCGCGTCAACCGATCTACATTCATGACCAACAATTTGGATGGACGGAAATCGGTGCGCTGCTGGTCGTTCTCACGATCTGTCTTCCACTCGGATTCCTCCTTGCCGATCGCGTGGCCCTGGCAATCTCGAAACGCCTGCGTGGAAAGGGGCGGAATGCGGTCTTCTTTGGCCTGTTTGCGCTGATTTTCTTATCGTTCATTCGGCCCTACACGTCGGGACGCTGGATCGGGTTATCGGAATTCTCTGGGTATCTCGCGATCACTTTGCCGCTGATTGGCGCCGCAATCGCGGTCTCGGTGTACGACAAATTCCGCTGGATGCGATCGTGGTTGACGATCGCCGCGATCGGACTCGTGGTTTTTCCGGGAGTCTTTCTCTGTCAGTTTTATTCCATTCGGCAATCAGATGTGGAAGTCGATCGAACGGTCGTCGCCAAACATCCGACTCCTGTTGTCATGGTCGTGTTCGATGAATTCAGCGGGACGACATTGTTGAATGACCAGATGGAAATCGATGCTCGCCACTTCCCGCAATTTGCACGCCTGGCCAACACATCGACGTTTTACAGGAATGCGACAACCGTTCATCCGCGAACGGAAGTCGCTGTACCCGCGATCTTGTCCGGTCGGTTTCCAGTGAGGGATTTGCCGGCGCTCGCGGCAAACTATCCCGGCAATTTGTTTCAGACGATTAAATCGACGCGGGCATTTGATATGGCGGTCTTCGAGCCGGTCACCCGACTCTGTCCGAAACTAGCGGATCACGGCACGTTTCTGCAAACCACTCTGCAAAAAACCGGCAGATTGATCAGGACTCTTTCAGCGATCTATCCACGATTGATCATCGCGGAAGACCTTCCCGTGGACTTACCGGCGATTCCACCCGAATGGTTTTCAACCGGTAACGAGGAAACGAGTGCCGATTGGAATCATTATTCCGAGGGACTGTTCAACTATAATGGAGTAGTCGATCGAACTCAGCAATTGGCCCATTTTCTCAGCTGTATCAAGTCGTCGGTTCGTCCTCGCTTCACGTTTCTGCATGTCGAACTGCCGCACGTCCCCTGGGTGTTTTTTCCCACAGGCGAGCAGTACCTTGACGAAACGAATTATCCAACTCATCCTGCAGGCGCCGTTGGCGGTTTGGGAGAAGACTGGCTGAGCGACGCTCGGACGATTCATCGCAATGAGTTTCGCTACCGGCTTCAGGTTGGTTTTGTTGATCGCTTTATCGGTCGTCTCTTGGATCGATTAGTGGAGACCAACGTTTTGGAGAGTTGCCTGTTGATCGTCACTGCCGATCATGGCGTCTCGTTTCGTCCCGGTCATTCTCGGCGGCTGCCCGACGCAGACAATCTGGCCGATATTGCCAGTGTGCCGCTGTTTATCAAGCGACCTGGCCAAAAAGGAGGGACGCATCGACGATCGCAATGTGGAAACGGTCGACATCTTTCCCACGATCGCGGAGTCGCTGGGGATTGAGCTCTCGGGGCCGGTCGACGGGATTCCGGTTTCCGTAGAACGCCGACGTCCCCGAAAAACACTGTATTACAACCAGTCGATGACCGTCATCGAACCGGATCTCCCGCAAAGACGAGCGGCCGTCTTGCGCCAGTTCCAACAATTCGGCCACGACGACCTTGATCATTTGACCCCAAGCATCGCCACCCACCCTGAATGGCGCGGCCGTGGAATCGCCAGCTTTGTCGTCGAAGGGGAACCGGTTCATGCAAGGTTGATGGATCCGCTTCGAGACCGGTCATCCAGTTCGCGAGACTCCCGGGTAACGGGAGCAGAGATCTCGCGGAGTTTTCTTAAAGGGGAGTTTGAGGGAAGCGAACTTTCCGAAACGCCGGCTGAACTGATTGTCACCGTCGATGGAATCGTTCGCGATTCGGGGATGACGTTCCAATTGTTTGGCAACTGGCAGGGGTTTGAATTCTTGCTACCTAAATCCGCCGTTCAGAGCGCTCAAACGTGCGACTTTATCTCGTTAATCGATCTCAAAATCCCCCGTCCTTGCGGCCCGTCTCGACATCCTCTGAAGTTGTGGAAGACGGCGGACGATCCCGATAACGTTTGGCGAGAATTGTCGCGCCCGAATCCGAGTTTCCGTCGGCAGTCCACCCCACGCCGCGATCACGCACTGCAGATCAGGATCGAGCGACGACAGGAAATGACAATCAGGACCGCCGGTATGCAGCGCCGGTGGAGCGCAAGGCTCTCGGCACTCGCTTGAACTCGACGCACAATCTACGATTGCGTCGAAATCTGCTAAGGGTTCAAGTCCCCTCCCCTCGCTTCCCCGATCAGAAGTGCATCTCCACGCCGAGCGTCAGGCCCTGCGCCCAGAAGGTCGATTGGGTGGCGCTGTAGGCCGGGCGTCCCGGATCGGTCGCGGGGGCCGCGATCGGCGGTGAGGCGGCTTGGACGACGCCTGAGCGATAGATGTTGACCCCCGGATCGATCTGGCTGCCGGGGCGGGCCACGTCGCTGATGTAAAGAATGTCGTAGCCGATCATAACTCGCCCCCATGATGCGAAGGCGTAGCCGAGGCTCAAATCCCCTTCGGGGACGAACGCGAAATGGTCGGCGTCGTGGGCTCCCATGTTCGACGGCTGTGCAAAGACGCCGCCGGCGTAATTCACCGGGCTGGCCATCGGCGGATTCCCGAGGTTGGTCTCGGCTCCCCCCGTTGATGTTGATCCGCTCGACTGTGTCGCCGAGCGCCAGCAGGAAGGCGGCCCGGTAGCAGAAACCGCCGCGCCAGCCTCCTTGACCGTCGTCCGGAGAGTATTCGGCTCGCAGCCCAAGCAGGCCGCCGTAAAAGTTATTGCTGGTCTCGAAGGAATCGGCCGCGTTGAAGGTGATGTGACTCCGGCGCTTGCGAGGTCGTCTGGTTGGTCGTCGTGAACGTCTTGTTGCTCGTCGAGGTTCAGCCAGCGAAAGCCGAACAGGGCTGTCGATCCGCAGCCGACCGGACTTGGCAAGATTGAAGACGCCATAGCCGTCGGCCCCCATCGACCTCGCTTTTCACGGACAGGTTGTCGTGGCTGATAAAGGGTCCGTTTAGGCCGCCGGTGACGTTGAAGAGATGGCCGAGAGCCGGCAGGAGGGCACTCTGCCCCGGCGTGCCTCCGGTCGAAGGCGCCGGTGACGTCGTAATACGGAATCATGAGCGTCGGTGCGGCTGGACCGCCGAGGGAGAGGGCGTTTTGGCTGTCGGAGGCCGATCCCAGGAAGAAATAGCTGCCTTCAATAGCGACCGTCTCTTGCGGGTCGAACCAACGTCCCAGGGTGAAGCGGCCTCCCTGCCGCGTCCCCAGGTCGACGTCGGAGTCGCCCATGATCACCGTGGTGCCGGCGCCGCCGACGGCGCCGGGGATCGGTTGTCCGCCCGTCGGCGTTCCGGGGGCGACGCTGGTGACCAGGGGCGTCGAGTTCGGCATCCCCTTGGTCCACCACAGCAGGTATTCCGCGCGACCGTACCAAGGACAGTCAACACTGGTTTGGGCTGTCGCAAATACTGCCACTTGTGCCGCCATTCATCGCAGCCGTTCATGACGGACCCTTCGATCGGCGCGGTCGTCATGATGGGGCCGAGCGCGACCGGGCCGGTTGGGGCAGGAGTCTGCGGGCGCAGCGCACCGCGCGGCGTGGCGCCGGCCAACAGAACTGCGATGGAAGCGAGCAATCCTTTGCTCATGGCCTTCCCTTCTTTCTTGTTTTGAGCCATCGCTACTATCGGCCCCCCTCAGGCTGGGTTATGACAAGTCCTTAGGGCGGATGATAAAATATCCCACTTTACGCGGTTTGACGGGCTATAGCGCAAATGCCGACATTAGGCATTTTTCAGTCGCTGCCGGATAATCCGTCAAACGCCCTTGAGCGGGGGGTGACGCTCCCCTGCTCGAGCAGGATTTACGATAGTCTGGGGTGTGGAGGGACAAAAAGCGTCGATGTTCACCGTGTTCACGATCGGCCACTCGAATCATCCGATGGAACGGTTCCTCGAGCTGTTGGTGCGGCACCGGATCGAGCTGCTGGTCGACATTCGCCGCTTCCCAGGTTCGCGGAAGCACCCGCATTTCAATCGCGAGAGTCTCGACGCGTCGCTCGCTGCGAAGAACATCAGCTACGAGTGGATCGAGGAGCTCGGCGGGCGGCGCAAGGCGTCGGCGGAAAGCGCATCGCCGAACCAGGGGCTACGGAACGAAAGCTTTCGGAATTATGCCGATTACATGCTGACGCCCGAGTTCCAACAGGGAATCGACAAGCTGTTGGCGCTCGCGGCGCGGCGGCCAACCGCGATCATGTGTGCCGAGGGACTCTGGTGGCAATGCCATCGGCGGCTGGTGAGCGACTACCTGCTGGCAAACGGGCTCTCGCGTCGAGCACATCTTTCCCAACGGCCAGACGAAGCCGCACGTCGTGACGCCCGAGGCGGCGGAACACAGCGGGCCGCGTCACCTATCCGGCCGCGAACACGCTGTTTGAGACCGACGAATCGATTCCGTAAGCGGGCCCTGCGGTCATCGCCTCGCGGCCGTGGCTGATTCGGTGCCGAGTTGCCCTCCGGACACTCCCATTTGCCGGTCGCCGTGTCAAAGAAACGAATGATGCCTGCGGGCTGAGCGGCTGGCTTTCCCTTCTCGCTGACGAGAAACGGGCACGGCTTGGCATCGACGATCGAAATGAGAATTCCCTCCGCGTCGTGGCCGATATGCACGCGGTACGGTTCCAGCCTCAAGCTGGCGATCTCCTTGTCGGTGTCGCTTTCGTGCACGCGCGGCTCCCAAAGACGGACGACGTATCGGAAGGTGTAGTCCTTGCCCTGCTCCAAGGCAAAACCGTCAAACGGCATGAAAAGGGCAATGTTGCGCTCCGTCGTCTTTGAAACGCCGTTGATATCGACGTAGTCGCGGAGCCCCCCGTAATTGAACGACGTATACAGTGCCGCCAATCATCGATCTTGGGGGGCGGAACCTGTTGCCAAACTTCCTGCACCGTCGATGTACTCGGCGTGGATTGAGAGAGTGATTCCCTTGTTGCCGGCCGGCTGATCCACGGTCACATGGACCAGGTCGCCCCTTTCAAAAACGCCGAACCGCGTGCGCGCCAGGATCTGCGTGACCAGGATCCCCTTGTTCACGAGTTGCTGTCCGTTTGCGGGCGACGCGAACGAGGCCACCACCAACACGGACAAAAAGCCGGCAGTTGCGCGTCGCATGATCTCCTCACCTATCATCGTTGGAGGGGTGACGTGAAACAGGAACGAGAGTCGACATTTCGGAGTCAGGCTGTCGAAAGGTTGCTCGGTTGCTACAGGATACCGTTGGCACGGATTGGAACAAGTGAGCCCGTCGGTCATGCCATTTGATTCGCGGCAACTGCCCGCGTCGATAGACTGAACACCCATTCCACACGTCAAGACCGCGAGCCTTTTTCGAGCAACGGGCTGGCCAGACGATGGACGAGCAGATTTCCGATCCGCAACGGGCAGGCGTGCGACGCGGAAGAGCGATGGTCGTGGCAGCCGCCCTTCTGTGGAGCACGAGCGGCGCTTTCGTGAAAAGTCCGCCCCTGGCCGCCATTCCGCAAGAGGGACGCGGCCCGCTGCTGGCCTGTTTCCGGGCCCTCTCGGCGGCGGCCGTCCTGGCGGTGTTCGTGCGGCCGAGACATGTCCGGTGGCGGCCCATGCTGATTCCGCTGGTCGTCTCATTCGCGTCGATGAACCTCCTGTTTGTGACCGCGCTGACGCGCACAACCGCGGCGGCCGCCGTCTTCTTGCAATACACGAGCACGGGATGGGCCTTCCTGTTAAGCGCGTTGTTCCTGGGCGAGCGTTTGGGCCGGCTCAACCTTGTGGCGCTCGGGTGTGCGATGGTCGGCATCGGGTGGATCGTCGCCGGAGATTGGACAACCCAGAACTTTTCCGGCAACTGGTTGGCACTGGCCAGCGGAGTTTGTTACGCGGGCGTCGTCGTCTCGCTGAAATGGCTGCGGGACGAAGATTCGGCCTGGCTGGTCGCGCTCTGTCATACGGCGGCCGGGCTCATCCTGCTGCCGAGCGTGCTGGCCGGACCCTTGGCGCTCGGCCCGGTGCAGTGGACGCTCGTGGTGCTGCTCGGCGTCGTGCAGATGGGATTGCCCTATGTCCTCTTTGCGCGGTCCCTCCGGCATGTCTCGACGCAGGAGGCCGCCCTGTTGACTCTGATCGAGCCGATCGTAAACCCGGTCTGGGTCTTCCTGCTGTGGGGCGAAACCGTGCCGCCGAGCACGTGGATTGGCGGTGGGTTCATCATCGGCGGGCTGGCCGTGAGATACGTTTGGGGAATGACGTCTGTCGAAGCACGAATGACGAATCAATGATGGAGGATGCCGAGCCGCGATCGTTTCGGTTTCGTCATTCGTGATTCGTCACTCGAAACGTTTTCAGTGATCGATCGACAAGAATCACCTGCACGTCCATCACGTTCGTGTGCGTGGGGCCGGTCTTGAGCAGGCCGCCGGTCTGGTCGAAGAAGGCGTACGAGTTGTTGATCGCCAAAAACGAATCGGGAGTGAGCCCCCGCTTCTTTGCCTCGCGCACCAGATCGGCGTCGGCCACGGCCCCGGCGGCATCGGTCGGGCCGTCTTCGCCGTCGGTTCCTCCCGAAAGGATGGCGATGCCGTCCATTCCGTCGTCCCACAGCGCGGCGACGGCAGCGAGAACGAGCTCCTGATTGCGGCCTCCCTTTCGCGGCTGGTCGGTGGGAACGAGCCGCACGACCGGTTCGCCGCCGCTCAAAACGCACAGCGCGGGGAGCACCGGCGCCTTGGAATCGCGGAGCAAGCGGCTCGTCTCGGCCAACTCTCGGCCGACATCCCGGGCGATCCCCTGCCTTTGGCTGTCGCCCGACACCGCTCCGTAGCCGAGGGAGACGGCTTTTTCGGTCGCCGCCGCGAGTGCCGTCGCATTGTTGCCGATCACGATGTTGAAAACGTTGCCAGGAATCGGCGGCTCGTCCGCGGCGAGGCTCTTTGCTTCGAGCACGGACCAGACCGCTTCCGGAAGCTGGCTCCGTTCAGCGGCGAACTTTGAGAGCACGGCCAGCGCGTCTGCGGCGGTCGAACGATCGGGGACGGTTGGTCCCGAGGCGATCACGTCGAGAGGATCACCAATCACGTCCGAGATGACGAGCCCGACGAGCCGCCGACCGTGTGCCGCCCGCGCCAGATTGCCTCCCTTGATCTCGGAAAGCTGCTTGCGGACGCAGTTCAACTCGCTGATGGCGGCGCCGGCGGACATCAGGAACCGCGTGACTGCCTGCTTGTCGGCCAGCGAGATGCCGGCGACCGGAGCGGGCAAGAGGCGCACTGCCTCCGCCCGAGAGGAGCACGATGCCCACGTCGTCCGCCGAGAGCTGGCCGACCAATCGCACGATTTCCCGCGAACCAGCGACGCCGGCTTCGGTCGGCTCGTTGACGCCGGCCGGACGGGCCGGATGCAGGTGGATGTGCGGCAACGGGCGGACGCAGTCGGCCGGCACGTTCACCCAGCCGCTGAGACGATTGGCCGCCGGCGTTCCGGCCAGGGCTTGCTCGAGACCGGCCGCCATTCCAGCCCCTGCTTTGCCGGCGCCGACGGCGACGATGCGGCTCGCCGTGGTCAGCTCGAATGTCTGGCCGGCCACATCGAGGTGGCCGCTGGCGTAGCGGACACGGTCCCGAACGAGCCGTTCGGAATCGACGGCGGCGACTCCCGCCCGCCAGATGGCGACGGCGTCCCGTCGGAGCCGGTTCACGATTTCGGTCACGAGAGCGCCCTTGTGGTGCAGGCGCCTCGCCTGCAGCCGGGAGGGCCGCACCACAAGGCAATTCCGGAGAGCGGACGCGGCCCAGTCGATACCGGCATTATCGGCCGATTATCGGCGCAGGGCGAGCGACGACGCCGGTCGGGCAATCGGCATCAAGCGGACGTGCCGCTCAGGCGCTGGGCCGGAGGCGAGTGAAGCTGGAGATGATCTCGTAAAGGTCGCTGGAGACGCTGACCTGATCATCCTCGAAATCGCGGAGCCAAGTGCGGTCCCAGCGGACCGCGTCGGCCAAAGCCTGCGTGATTTCCCCAAACCGCACGCTAACCTGCGTGTCCGTCGCTGACGAGCCTTCCAGTCCCTCACCGGTGAAAAGCCGCAACCGTGGCCGCATGGGTGTCCCTTCCCTGACGACTCGACCGCAATGCGATCGGCAAGATCCTTCCCCGTTGACGCTTCGTCCGAAGGCCAGTGAAACGTCTCCATCGATTATCGGCGGGCCGCCTGCGCAGACTTCACCGAAAACGCGATCCGGGACGGCAGAACACGGATTCCAAGCGAATCCGGCAGCTCCCCGCGGCGTCGACCCGGCCGGCATCTTCTGCCGACGGCGGCTATAATACGGGCCGAAATCCGTTCCGCCTTCGTCATTTGCAACCGACATGTCCGATTCGATTCGTTGCTTCATTGCGATCAAGATTCCCGGACTCGATCCGCTGCGGCGGGTGTTGAAGGAATTGGCCGCGATGGGCCGGGCGCTCAAGGCGGTCGATCCCGACAATCTGCACGTGACTCTCAAATTTCTGGGAAACACCGAAATGAACCTCGTCCCGGACGTTTGCTCGCTCTTGGAGCAGGCGGCCCGGGCACACGGGCCATGCGTTTTGACGGTGAGCGGACTTGGAGTCTTTCCGCACGCCCGAGCGGCCCAATGTCGTCTGGGCAGGTCTCGAGGGGGCCCAGACCCTGGCGGCACTGGCCGCAGACCTGGAGACCGGCCTGGAACGCCACGGCTTCGCCCGCGAGAACCGGCCCTTCGTCCCGCATCTGACGCTGGCCCGCGTCAAAGCCAAGCCGCCCGAGTCACTGCGGGATCTCCTGTCGCGTCACGCCAAGACTCAGTTCGGAACGGCGACGATCGATCGCGTCGAGCTGATCCGCTCAGAGCTAGGCCCTGAGGGATCGCGATATACGGTGCTTGCCGCTGCGTCGCTTGGAGATGGGACGCCGTTTTTGATACAAAGCCCGCTTTTGGAACACTTTTTCGAGTTTTTTGGGGTTATTTGGGGTGTAAAAAAAGGAAACCTGAAGAGCCCAAAAAACTCAAAAACGGCAGCTCTGTTCCGACCACGTCCAGACATCAAGGATTAATTACGTGTTCATACGTTCACTAATCCTCTGCTCCATTCGTCATTTGCCCCGCTGGTAGATTTCGACCAGCATCTCGTCGGTCGATTTGAATTTCTTCTTGGCGGACGTCACCGAATCGACGAGCTTGTGGGCGTCGGCCGCGCTGTGGCCCAGGTGCAGCAGGGCCTCGAATGTTTCCTGGACAACGTCGTGATCGGTTCCCTGGGCGGCCGGGCACTCGCGGGCGACCATCAGGGCGAAGCGGGCCATCTTCCGCCGCAGTTTGGCGATGATCCGCTCGGCCACGGCCGGTCCGACACCCGGCAAGGCGACGAGCTCTTCGATGTCCTGCTCTTCGATGGCGGCGGCCACTTCCCGACTGGCCGCACGATGGCCCGCAGGGCCTTGCGGACGCCGACGCCGTCGACCGAGCAGATCAGCTCGAAGAACTCCACTTCCGCCTCGTTCATGAAGCCGACCAGGCGGGGCGTCATTCGCCCCTGCTGCGGGTTCCCCTCGATGTATTCGATCGTCCGCAGGCTGACGGTTTGGCCGATTTCGGACTGCAGCTGCCGGCGGACGAATTCGGGCACGAAGACCTCGTATTCGAGCGGACCCACTTCCAGCACGGCCTCGTTGTCGCCGAGCCGCACGAGCTTTCCCGTGATCTTGGTAATCATGCGATGATCCGAATGCAGGCGACTTGATCGACAGCGTCCCCGCCCCGCCTGCGATGTCCTCAGGCGGCGAAGCGGAGCCGATAGTACAGGCACAGTGCGACGGCCGAGGCGTCGGCCACGTCGTTGGGCTCCAGGAGCCGTTCGAGCCGCAGCTCGCGCGTGACGGCGTGCTGCATCTGCTCTTTCGACGCCCGGCCGCTGCCGGTCAGCAGCCGCTTCACCTGCGTCGGCGTGAAATGGATGACGGGGACCTCCAACTCGGCGGCCACCATCAGGATCGCGCCGCGGGCGTGCGCCATCAGGAGGGCCGATTTCGGATTCCGGCCGAGCGAAAAGACCTGTTCGATGGCCATCGCTTCCGGTTTGAATTCCTGGATCACCTCGCGCAAACCGGTGCCGATTTCCAGGACGCGGGCGGCCAGCGAGGTTCCCGATTTCGAGCGGATGACGCCCGCCTCCCGCAGGACGGGCCCGGATTCGGATCGTTCGAAGAGGGCGTAACCCGTCCGCCGCAGCCCCGGATCGACGCCCAGAAAGGAGGCCGTTCGAACGGCCTGTCCGTATGCGGTGGATCCAATCGTCATGCGAAAGGGTCCAAGGTCGAAGGTCGAAGGTCCAAGGTCCAAGGTCCAAAGTCCAAAGTCGGACAGAGTTGCGATCCCACACCGCCACGAAGTCCAAAGAGCAAAACGCGATGCCTTTTCGTACTCGACCTTGGAGTTTGGACTTGGACCTTGGACCTTCGACCTTCCGTCTTCTCATCCGTCCCGTCGCCAGTTGGTTCCGTCCGGCCGGTCTTCCAGCGTGATGCTGGAGGGCCGTCAGGCCGTCGCGGATTTTGTCGGCGATGGCGAAGTTCTTCGTGCGGCGCGCCTCGGCCCGCAGCTCGATCATGAGCTTCATCAATTGGTCGGCCAGCCCGTCGCCGCCGCGGCTCGGCTTGGCGACCGGCTTGCGGAACAGACCCAGGACGCCGCTCAGCTCTTTGAGCAGCGTCATGGCCGTGACGAGTGCCGCTTTGGCCGATTCGTCCGCCGGCGCCGCCCGCGTCGAGTTTTTTCTGGCCGATAAAGCCGTTGATCGCGCGCGACAGGTCGAACAGGACGCCGATCGCGCCGCCCGTGTTGAAATCGTCATCCATCGCGGCCAGAAACCGCTCCCGCAACTGGCTCAGTTCCTGGAACAGCTCCAGGCGGCTGGCCTTCGAGCCTCGTCGACGCTTTGCGGGACGCGGGAGCCGCCAAGGCGTAGAAGTCGCTTCCGGTGATCCGGCTGAACGCCTCGAACAGGCGATAAAACCGGTCGAGGCTTTCCCCTTTCTGGGCAATCTGGTCGTCGCTGAGCTCGATGGGACTGCGGTAATGGGTCGAGAGGAGGAAGAAGCGGATCGTCTCCGGCGGAAAGACGGCAAACAGCTCCTTGACGGAGGCGGCCCCTTTCGAGCCGGCGAGCTTGTTGGCCTCTCCTGCTCTGCGCCTGCGACGCGGCACGTCGCGCGACGTCGCCGTGGCGGTCGTGGCCCGCCGCCGACCTTGCCGGCGACCGGGCCGGACTGCATCAGGCCGTTGTGCAGCCAGTAGCGGGAAAACGGCTTGCCCGTGCACGATTCCGACTGGGCGAGCTCGTTCTCGTGATGGGGGAACATCAGGTCGAGACCGCCGCCGTGGATGTCGATCGATTCGCCCAGAAGCTCCATGCTCATCGCCGAGCACTCGATGTGCCAGCCGGGGCGTCCCCGGCCCCCAGGGGCTGTCCCAGGCCGGCTCGCCCGGCTTCGATTTCTTCCACAGGGCGAAGTCCGCCGGATTGCGTTTGCGGTCGTTGGCTTCGACGCGCGTCCCGGCCAGCATTTCTTCCACGCTGCGGCGGCTGAGCTTGCCGTAGTCGGGGTCCTTGGTGACCTCGAAATAGACATCGCCGTCGAGCGGATAGGCGAAGCCTTTTTCGATCAGCCGGCCGATGATCTTCTGCATGCCGGCGATGTGCTGCGTCGCGTAGGGGAACTCGTCGACCGTGTCGACGCCGACCGAGGCAAGGTTGTCGAAGTAGTCCTGCGTCATCTGCCGGGCCAGCGCTTCGACGGTGGTCTTGTTCTCGCGGGCGCGGTTGATGAGCTTGTCGTCAACGTCGGTGATGTTGATGACGAACTTCACCTGGTAGCCGTTATAGGTCAGGTAACGCTTGACCGTGTCGAAGATCACCGGCCCGACCATGTGGCCGATATGGGCCGGCTTGTAGACCGTCGGCCCGCACAGGTACATCCGCACCTGGCCCGGAACGAGCGTCTGGAAATCCTCCTTCTGCCGGGTCAACGTGTTGTAAACTCGCAGAGTCATTTCGTTTCGGCTCCGGATGGACTCACGGGCCAGCAGCACCACGGCGTCGGCCTCAATGACCTCCTTGTCGTCCCACCGGGCCGACCCCCTCCCCCGTCTTCGCCTTGACGTTCACATTTTCCGCGGAGATTTCCAGCAGCTCGGCGATCCGGCCGCGGATCGCCGGTTTGTGCGGGGAGAGCCGGGGCTGTTCCGCGGAAATCGTGCAGTCCAGATTGACGATCTTCCAATTTCGGCCGGCGACTTCGCGGACGGCCGTCTTCAAGAGTGCGGCCGAATCGGCGCCGGCCCACTGCGGATCGCGTATCGGAAAACCATTCGCCGATATCGCCCAGCCCGGCGGCGCCGAACAGCGCGTCGGTGATCGCATGCAGCAGGACGTCGGCGTCGCTGTGCCCGACTAAACCGCGTTCAAAGTCGATCGGAACGCCGCCGAGGATCAGCTTCCGTCCGCGCGACAGCCGATGAGTGTCGTGCCCGTGCCCGACCCGCAAGTCCAATGCCGCGATCTCCCTGCAGGGCGGAAAAATGGGAAGGACAGGATAGTTTTCACCAATGACAAGCGGATCATAGCGAGCCGGTGTTTCGCTGACAACGGGGCCGAACAGGGTCAAATTGACAGATTTCGCCGGTTGACGTAGAGTTCCGGCCCTCTCTCCGGCTCCGGACAAATCCCTCGCCTTTCGGCCGAAACCTCCATGCCCGGTTCGCGCCTTGCCGCTGCGCTTGCGCTTTTGGCGCGCGTGCGCAGCGACGGTCTGCGGTTGCACGCTGCTTAAGCCGATGGCGGACGTGTTCGCGTTCCGGCCGGCCGCGGGCGGCCCCGCAAAGCCTGCTGCCCCCCTTACGGCCGGCTCGCGATGCGCTGCAGATCGACGTCGTCTTCGTCGAACGGCCGCTGGGAGATCCCCTCCTGGGGAAGTCTCTCTGGAATGACATCGACCAGGTCGCGGGGTTCGACTCAAACGAGCTGGAGGCGCTGAAGCAACTGGGGATCCTCATCGGCAACGCCGGAGCGAACCCTTGCCCGGCGCTGGAACGGATGCTCCGCGAGACGGCCGACCCCCTCGATGCGGCCGCCGTTAAGAACTGCATGCCTTTGAAAAAACAGACGTTCTGCCTCCGCAACGCCGAAGCGTCGTCGATCGAGACGAATTCCGCACAGCGGTGCACGATCGACGTGCCGCTGCTCACCGGCGCCAAGGAAAAGACCTATGAGAACTTCAAGAGCGTCCTGCGGCTGACGGCGTCTCAGGCTCCAGGACGGATGGGCCCGACTCGAGTTCGCTCCGGAAATCCATCACGGCGTCGCACGGCTGCGGCCGGTTGTCTTCGATGGCCAATGGCAGCCGCGAGAATCGCAAGAGATCGACACGCTCCCCCAGCGGTTCTCGCTCAAGCTTCACGTGGGCGAGATGGCCGTGATCACAGCGGCCCCGGAGAATCCGCGCACTCGTACGGTCACCACGCGTTCGTCAGGGACGATTCCCCCAAGGGCCCGCTGCAGCGACTGCTCGTGGTGCGGCTCTCGAACATGTCGCGGATCGACCCCGTCTACTCCACGCCCGATTCGGCTTCCTCCGGCTCGTCGCAGTCCGGAGTTTCGTATTCAAAGTGACCGAGGGTGGACGACGGAGATCCGGCTCGCCGGGTGCCATGCCCACGGCTTTGCGTTGGCATGCGAATCCATTCAGGCAACGCCGTGAAGGATTTTCACTCGGGAAAACACGTGCTTTTCGAAACGTAGGGTGGGACCAGCTCGCGGAGCGAGCGCCGGCCCACCATTGCCACGCGCTTGGCAACCTTCAAAAGGTGGGCCGGCTCGGCGGCCGCCAAAGAAAATCGTTCACGGTGTTGCCCGGCCGGGGCGGCAGAGCTGCGAGGGGGGGAGGGGAGAATCTCTCGCAGAGGCGCAGAGCACGCAGAGAAAGCCAAGACGGGGGAAGGTGAGAAACCACTTCGCTCGATGAAGTCTTCGCAAGCGGACACGATTTCAAACGTTTGCAGAGCAATGAAAGGTAAAAGTCGAAGGTCAAACCTTGTCCCCCTTGTCTTTCTCTGCGTGCTCTGCGCCTCTGCGAGAGATTCTCTTCGATTTTGCAGGCGGTTTGACGAAACGGGGCTCGCCTTGCAGAGAAAAGCCCGGGCCGCATGAGCCCTCGTATCCGTTCGCGCTTCCAACTCCGAGAAGGACGACAGGCGCAGAAGAGTGCCGCCCCCGCTGGGGGCTTTGCACATCGCGCGAGGCCACGATCCCACCGGCTCGCGCCGATGGCAAGAAGACTGCCGCCCCGGTCGGGGCTGCGCCGGGTGCCATGCCCACGGCTTTGCGTGGGCATGTCCTTGGATCCTTGGCAGAATGTCGTAGCCGGAAATCGTCCTGCCAGCACCCTGCGATGCATCTTTCTCGATGAATGGGCACCGCAAAACGTGTCGACGTGACAGTGAGGCGGGCCACGCCCGTTCGCTGACGTTTTCCTGTTTTTGTCGGCGTCCGTTTCTTTCGAAAGACCGAGGCCGCCTGTGGCTCGTCGAAGCGGTCGATCGCACGCCTCAAGGCTGAAGACATGCCCACGCAAAGCCGTGGGCATGGCACCCGGCGAGGGGGGGAGGGGAGAATCTCTCGCAGAGGCGCAGAGCACGCAGAGAAAGGCAAGAGGAGGGAAGGTGAAAAACCACTTCGCTCGATGAAGTCTTCGCAAGCGGACAAGATTTCAAACGTTTGCAGAGCAATGAAAGGTAAAAGTCGAAGGTCAAACCTTGTCCCCCTTGTCTTTCTCTGCGTGCTCTGCGCCTCTGCGAGAGATTCTCTTCGTTTTTTGCAGGCGGTTTGACGAAACGGGGCTCGCCTTGCAGAGAAAAGCCCGGGCCGCATGAGCCCTCGTATCCGTTCGCGCTTCCGACTCCGAGAAGTGCGACAGACGCAGAAGAGTGCCGCCCCCGCTGGGGGCTTTGCACATCGCGCGAGACCACGATTCCACCGGCTCGCGCCGATGGCAAGAAGACTGCCGCCCCGGTCGGGGCTGCGCCGGGTGCCATGCCCACGGCTTTGCGTGGGCATGCGAATCCAATTGGCGTGCAGAGGCATGCCCACGCAAAGCCGTGGGCATGGCACCCAACCCGAATTCCTGAAGTTGACAAAGCACTAGGCGGACCGGGAAGGGGCGATTTCGTCGAAGCGGCGCCTGAGCGACTCGCGGCGCTCGGCTGTCCACCAGCCGGCAAACTCGAGTTCCAGCTCGTCCAAAGCTTGCTGTTCCTGCGCCATCCGGTGCTTCAATCCGTCGATGTCCGACAGCCGGGCTTTGGTGGCCAGGCGCGTTCCGATGGTCTTGAGGAAGTTCGACTCGTCGTTGATGTCGCCCAGCAGCGTCTGAAGCCGCTCGATGACCGGATAGAGCTCCTTGTAGAACTCCGGCGGGAACGTGGCCGCGACGAATTCCATCGCGTAGCGCAGCGCCTTGGACCGGATGCGGAACTGGTGGAGCTGGGCGAAATCGCGCAGGTCCGGCGCCGCCGCCTGAAAGAAATCGCTCACGAAAACGCGGAGCCGCTCCGGCGCCCAGTCTCTGAATTTCTGGGCCGCCAAAGGGGGCCGGCGCTCGGCTTTCCGCCGGGTCTTTTTGACGAGCGACCGCATCCGCCGCTTGAGGCGGCCGGAGGAGGCCTGTTTCTCGTGCAGGCGGCACAGGGCGCCGTAGGCGTCGCCGCGCAGGGAGTGGATCCGCTTGATGAAGGAGGGCGATTCGGCCCGCGCCACGCCGGAGGAAAACCGCGTCAGCAGCAAGTCGCAGTCGCGGACCTTTCCGGCAGCGCGGCGGATGCGCTTAAGGCTCTTGCCCATTTTCTTCGCACGTTTCCGCGGCACGAAATCGTTGTAGAGATCGAGCGCGCGGCCGAGGCCCGGCGCGTCGCGACGCGGAGCTCGTGGATGTGCTCGGCGTTTTTGTCCCCCTGCCGCACGGCCTGGGAAAACCGCTTGCGGACGAGCTTGAGCCGGTACGCAAGCGTTGGAAGGGCGACCTCGATCACCGTCGCATCGCGTTCCGCCTCCACAGCCTGCTTGGAACCGTTCATGCCACAGGCCCCCTCACGGCACGCCGCAAGCGTCCGGGACCCGATGCGCGGCCATGGCCGACGTCTGGGCGTGGAGGAACCAGCGATCGAGCACGACGTGTCGGGTGAACCAGCGGCTGACCAGGAGCCGCGCCGCCGCGAATTGCAGAAAGGCCGCCGGCAGCCGGTCGGAGATCGTCGCGCTCCGCGGCGTACCGAACCGTTCGACGATCGACCGGGCGTACGGCTCGAGGTTGTCGGCGGCGATAGTCGCCGGCGGCCGCAGCCAAGACGTCGGCCGCCAGCAGGCCCGATTCCACCGCCGGCCGAATCCCCTCGCCGCTCTGCGGATACGCCAGCCCGGCCGCGTCGCCGATGAAGAGCACGCCGTCGTCGACCAGCTTGGGAGCGATCCGCTCGTAAATGCGATACGCGTGGCCGTGGAACCGCTCGGGCACGTCGCAGCAAACTTTGCCCCGTTCGCGCAGGAACCGGCAAAACGACTGCACGTGGGCCGCAACGCCGGGCGAGTTCAACCGGCCCAGGCCGATGTTCAAATAGTTTCCCTTGCGGAAGCACCAGCCGTAACCGGCCAGGTCCGGGCAGAAGTAGAGCTCGGGGATTTCGCCCCGCAGGCGGACATGCGACTCGTCCTCGGGCCGGAGAGGAAATTCGATCTCCTGCGCGGCGACGGTCACGATCTGGTCTCCCGCGCGGCCGCCCAGCGCGCGGGCCACCGGACAGAAATGCCCCCCGGCTCCAACGATGACCGAGGCGCGGATGCGATCGTTGACGATCCATCCGTCTGCCTCGCGTCGCAGATCGTGAACGGCCTCGCCCAGGATGCAGTCGACCCCGGCGCGCTTCGAGCAGAAAATGGTCGAACTCGCAACGGCGAATGCCGTAGCTCACGACGCGGCCGTAATCGGTGCCGATCTCGTCTCCGCCGATCAGCCCCGTGCGAAAGCCCGTGATGGGCTGACAAACATGGTCGCGGCCGTATTCCGCCGGATCGAGGCCGAGGACTTCGAACACCTGCGGAGTGACCCAGCCCGCGCAGGTTTTGTCGCGAGGGAACGTCTTGCGATCGATCACCAGGACGTCCACGCCGGCCTGCGCGAGGCGTGCCGCGCACGACGAGCCGCCCGGCCCGCCTCCGACGACCAGCACTTCGCACTGGCGATTCATCGCTGGCCCCAGAAGACCGTCGCGAAGGGTCGCTGCCCGTTGTCACCGTCCGCAGCAGGGCGGCGGGGCCTCAAAAAGGTGGGCGTACTGATGGGCGCGGGTCAGCGGAAGCCGGTTCCGCCTCGGGCGGGCGAAAAGCACCTGGAAGAGCTGCAGGCTGCCGCACTCGAAGGCCGCCACCGAGCCGGCCAGGTACATCCGCCACATCCGCACGAACCGCTCGTCGTACATGCCGGCGGACGGTTTCGATCGACTGTTCGTACCGGGCCAACCAGTGCCGCAGCGTTTCGGCATAGTGCAGGCGAATGTTCTCCACCTCCAGCACGGAGAACTCGCGCCGCTCGAAGATCGCGCTCATCTGCCCCAGCGACGGCGGGCACGCCCCCGGGAAAATTCGCCGCTCGATCCAGGGGTCAAGCGGCTGGCGCCGATTGCGGCCGATCGTGTGGATCAGGCCGCGGCCGTCGGCGGAAAGGCAGCCGTCGATGACGTCGCCCAGTCGCCGGTAGTTGGCCGTCCCGACGTGCTCCAGCATGCCGATCGAGACGAAGACGTCGCAGGAGCCGGTGATCTTCCGCCAGTCTTCGAGAACGAACTCGACGCGGTCGTCCAGCCCCTCGGCCTTGGCGCGGTGACGCGCCTCGGCGACCTGTTCGCGCGAGATGTTGTAGGCCCGCACGCGGACGCCGTAGTGCTTCGCCATGTGGAGCGCGAAGCCGCCCCAACCGCAGCCGGCTTCGATCACCGTCTCGCCGGGCCGCAGTTCGAGCTTGCGGCAGACGTGGTCCATCTTCGCGCACTGCGCCTGTTCCAGCGAGGCGGTCGGCTCCTCGAAGTACGCGCACGTGTAAAGCAGGTTCTCGTCCAGCCACAGGCGATAGAAATCGTTGCCGATATCGTAGTGGTGGTGGATGTTCTTTTGAGAGGCGGACAGCGTATTGCGGCCGCCCCAGTGCAGCAGTTTCGCGATGTAGGTCAGCCACCGCGTCCCTTGCGGCGAAAGGGCGGCGCTCTCGGCGACGTGGCCCATCAAGGTCTCCAAGTCGCCGTCGACTGTGAGCCGGCCGTCGCAATACGCTTCGGGGAACTGGAAGAACGGATCGGACCAGAATCCGCCAGAAGGTGCCGCGGTCGCCGATCGCGAAAGCGGATCGTCTCGGCAGCGGAATCGGGTCCGGCTCGCCGCCCGAAACGATCTCCTCGCCCGACCAGAGGACGGCGACGACGGGCGGATTTCCGATCGCGGCCAACAGGCGCCGCAACAGCCATTTCTCGAGCCGGGTCGGCCTCGGCCGCGGGCGCTTCTGCTGGCGCGTCGGGCGTCGAGGTTCCGATCGAGGGCGAGCGGCCGGCTCGATTTGTCGACGGCGTCAAGTCGCCGACTTCGGCCGCCGGCGCTGAGAATTGCACGTTCGAATCACGACTGGTGGATTGGAAGGAAATGGATTTCATAACCTCTCCGTCAGTGGCGTGTCTCTCGTTCGAGCCCGCCGACGATTGCGGGGCGTTGTCCTGGCTTGGCTTCCTCCAAATTACGGCGTGCGCGGCACTCCATTCAATAGCCTGTTCCGAGGCTGCCGCCTCGACTGGCGTCGATCGCCGGCCGCCTCGCGGCATCGGTATTAGAATCGCTACGGTCCATATCTCCAGCTCGGCCAGTTCGCCGGCCCAGCCGGTACGATGCTTCGACCGACCTGCCGGATCCGTACATCGCCCATCCACATGCATTTCAGAGAACGAGCACTGCCGTGCCGTTGACTCGGTCATTCTTGAGATCCTGCAGGGCACGGTTGGCGTCCGGCAGCGCATAGGTAGAAACGTGCGGTCGGAGAGAAATCGAGGCCGCCTCGGCCAGAAGCTCGCGGCCGTCTTCTCGCGTGTTGGCCGTGACGGATTGCAGGTTCTTCTCATAGAACAGGTCGGCTTGATAGTCCAACGCGGGAATGGGGGACATATAAATCCCGGCCAGCGCCAGCGTTCCCCCCTTCTCCAACTGGGCCAGCGCGCCGGGAACGAGTTCTCCGGCTGGGGCAAACATGATGCCGCTGTGTGTCTTTCGGGGCATCTCGCGGACGTCGGCCCCGACCCAGGTCGCCCCCATTTCGCGGGCCAGTCGGCGGTGCGATTCGCCCCGCGTCACGACGTAGACTTCGGACCCTCGTGCCAGCACGATCTGCAGCACGATATGGGCGCTGGAGCCGAAACCGTACATCGCCAGCCGTCCGCCCGGCGGCAATTGGCTCCGCTTGAGCGATCGGTAACCGATGATCCCCGCACACAACAGCGGCGCGGCGTGCACATCGTCGAACGTATCGGGAATCGCGATAGGCATACTCTTCGCCGACGACCGCCGACTCCGCGTAGCCTCCGTCGCCGTCGTAGCCGGTATAGAGCGACTGCTCGCACAGATTTTCCCGGCCCGACCGGCAGAATTCGCACTGCCCGCACGTTTTCCGCAGCCAGGCGATGCCGACGCGCTGTCCGACTTTCAGCAGTCGGCAGCCCGGTCCCAGCCGCTCGACCGTGCCGACGACCTGGTGGCCGACGATGACCGGCCGCTTGTGCGGCGGCAGGTCACCCTCGATGACATGCAGATCGGTCCGGCAGCAAGCGCAGCACCGGACGCGGACGAGGACTTCGCGCTCGCGCGGCTCGGGATCGGGCACGTCCCGCCAGTGACAACGGCGAGCGGCCGATGTCGCCGCTCTCCTCGAGCACCATCGCTTTCATTGCGGTGTCGAGCCTTACGGTGCAATGAACTCATGCTCGGGATGACGCACGCTGAGGACCGGACAAGGCGATTTGCGGACAACCTTTTCCGCCACGCTTCCCATGAAGACGTGAGCCAGTCCCGTGCGCCCGTGCGTCCCGATCACGATTAAATCGATTCGCCGTCTCTTTCGCATAGCGCACGATTTCGAGGAACGGCGGGCCTTGCCGCACGACGCGCACGATCGTTTTGCCGGCCGACCATTGCGGATCGAGCACCGCGCTCGAGCATCAACGTCGCGTTGTCCTCGATCTCTTTCAGGTAATCCGCGGGGGGCGGCAGCATGACGCCCGGCTCCGGCGCAAGGGGGCCAGGTCCTGGATCACATGCAGCAAATGCAGTTCCGCATGGAACTGGTCGCAAAAAGCACAGGCATAATTGCGAGCGGCGGCCGAGTATTCGCTGAAGTCGGTCGGCAGCAGGATGCGCTTCAACGCGATCATCGCCTCTTCCTCGTTGTCAGTCACGGCGGTGCTCCGCAAGCGGTCCGAGCAGCTTTTTCGCCGCCGCTATAATCATACGGAAGGTGGACCGATGATTGCTACGAATAATCTGCGCCGGCGATCTGCTGCTGCTGGCTTGCCTGGCCGCCTTGGCGGCGGCTTGCCTCCTGCACGTCGCGGGAGATCGGGAGAGACCCGGCAAGGTCCGATTCACGGCCGGTGCCTCACGACCGGCTTCATCACAAGGAGATCGACCGATGAAGACCACGACGCATGGCATCGCCATGACGAGCACGGCGTTCGGAGACGGACAGCCCATCCCCACAAAATACACAGGCGACGGCCAGGACGTCTCTCCTCCGCTGGCCTGGAAGGAGGCGCCCACCGGCACGAAACAGTGGGCCCTGATCTGCGACGATCCCGATGCTCCGACCGCCGAACCGTGGGTGCACTGGGTGCTGTATGCGAGTTCCCGCCGCGGTCCGCTCGCTTCCCGAAGGGGTCAAGACGTCGGCCCAGCTCAGCGAGCCAAAGGGCGCCCTGCAGGGCAAGAATTCCTGGCCCGACGGACGGACGGTCGGCTACCGCGGCCCCGCGCCTCCAAAGGGGCACGGCGTGCACCACTACCATTTCAAGCTCTACGCGCTCGACAGCGAGCTGAAGCTCGAGCGCCGGCCTGACGAAAAGCGAACTGCTCAACGCGCTCGACGGCCACATTCTGGGAGTGGGCGAACTGATCGGCACCTATGAGACGAAGCACAATGACGAAGAAATCCGAAGCACGAAGCAGGAAGGGATGCCGGCAGACGGCGGTCCTTCGGTCATTCGTGCTTCCTGTCATTGGCATCAGCTGGGCCATCAGCGTCGGACAACGGTAGCGTTGCGCTCTTTGGGCCCGACGTAGATTTGGCGCGGGCGGCCGATGCGGCCTGTTTCCTGCCGCTGCTCTTTCCAATGGGCGATCCAGCCCGGCAGGCGGCCCAGGGCGAACATGACCGTGAACATGTTCGTCGGAATGCCCATCGCCCGGTACAAGATGCCGCTGTAGAAGTCGACGTTGGGATAGAGCTTCCGCTCGACGAAATAGCTGTCGCGGAGCGCCGCTTCCTCGAGATGCTTGGCGATGTCCAACAGCGGGTCCTTGATCCCCATCTGGGCCGAGCACTTCGTCCGCGGCTTTCTTCAGGATCGTCGCCCGCGGGTCGAAGTTCTTGTAGACGCGATGGCCGAAGCCCATCAGGCGGAAGTTCGAGTCCTTCGCCTTGGCGAGGTCGACGTACTTCTTGTAATTGCAGCCGTCGGCCTGAATCATCTCCAGCATCTCGATCACGGCCTGGTTGGCGCCGCCGTGCAGCGGCCCCCACAAGGCGCAGATTCCCGCCGAGAGCGAGGCGAACAGGTTGGCCTGGCTGCTCCCACCAGGCGGACCGTCGACGTGCTGCAGTTCTGTTCGTGGTCGGCGTGCAGGATCAACAGCTTGTTGAGCGCATTCTCCATCGTCTTGGGGACGACGTAGGGCTCGGTCGGAAAGGCGAACATCATGTGCAGGAAGTTCGCGCAGTACGAGAGATCATTGCGCGGATAAATGAAGGGCTGCCCCACCGATTTCTTGTACGCGTAGGCGGCGATCGTCTTGGCCTTGGCCAGCACGCGGATGATGTTCAGGTCGTCGTTGTTCGGCCGTGCTGTCCGGATAATACGTCGAGAGCGACGCGATCATCGACGAGAGGATGGCCATCGGGTGCGCGCCGGCCGGGAACCCCTCGTAGAACTTCTTCATGTCCTCGTGGATCAGGCTGTGGTAGGTCAGCCTGTCGCGGAAATCGGCGAACTGCTCGCGGTTCGGCAGGTCCCCGTGGATCAGCAGGTAGGCCACCTCGGAGAACTGGGCGTGCTCGGCCAATTGCTCGATGGAATAGCCGCGGTAGCGGAGGATCCCCTTCTCGCCGTCGATGAAGGTGATCGCGCTCTCGCAGGCGCCGGTGTTCCCGTAGCCCGCATCGAGCGTGATCGCGCCGCTCTGCGAGCGGAGCGTCGAAATGTCGATCCCCCGCTCGCCCTCGGTTCCCGACGACGATCGGAAACGTGAAGTCGCGCCCGTCGATCTCAATCGTGCATTCGTCATCGCGTCGCTCCTCGATGACCGTGACAGGACGCTATTGTCGGCTCGTGCCGGCGATTTGGCAACCACACGCGGCCGAGTGCACGACGCATTTTGCAAAGAACGCGGCGAGGGCAGTTGCCCTCGCCCCATCGCTGCCGGGTCGGTGCCGCCCCCGACGCAGAAGTCGACGCAATGTCGTGCGCACGTCGTCGTGCAGGCGCAGGCCGGATCAGCCGGCTGCGTCTTCGATGGCCGGGAGCAAGTCGTCGGACGTCGCGCGGCGGATGAATCGGGCCCCGTAGTCCCAGAAGTCGTTGTGGACGTTCCGGGAGCGGACGATCTCCGCGTGCATCCACGTCGTTTCACCGGAATCCGGATCGAGACAGAGCAGGACGCGCCTCCATTCGATCCGCCCCTTGTAGACGAAGCCGATTCCCTTGGGCGAGACGTTGCGCGCCCAGACCGTGATTCCCGGTTGTTCCGGCTCGACCGAGCCGCGCCGCCGGCCGGAAAAGAGGCACATGCGGCCCGAATACGGAACCCGCTCGTGGGCGCGCTTTTGCGTTTGATGACCGTTCATCCGCGCATCCCAGCGGTTGAGGATGTCGATCACCGCCTGGGCTTCGGCACGCCGGGCGTCGGCTGCGTTCTGTTGTAGCTGCGTCTTCACGCGGCTTGCTCCCCATGAGTCGGCACCAGACGCGGACGCATCTCGTCGGCCGTCTGTACGCCCAGCCGGCGCGCATTTCCAGCGCAGCCGAGCGCGCGTGAAATATACCTCATCGCCCGGAGCGAACGACCGGAGCTGAACCGAATACTTGCCCGAAACGGGCGACAGCGTGAGCGGGATTTCGGGTCGTAAGGCTTGTGACGGCAAGGCCGACGTCAGAGCCTCAAGTAAATGTTCCGCTTCTCGAGGTATCGCACGAGCACGTAGGTCAAGGCGAAGAAGAGCGCCAGGCCCGCCAGGCAGTACCAGAGCGGCTGCATCGTGGGGAACGAGCGGGTGAACGGCCTCTTCCACGACGTGGTGCAGGAAGTAGGCCGCCAGCGCATTGGTCCCGAACGTGGTGAAGATTCCCACGCGCAGCCCGCCGACGTCGCAGGCGACGACAAACAGACCGTAGAGCGCGAACGCAAAGCCGGTGGCGAAGGTGATGAACGACAGGCTCGGCATCCGCTTTCCCATCATCCAATAATTCATCAGACGGTGTTCGATGTGCGGGGGCGGATCGATCCGCGGATCGTCCTTCGGCGGAGCGACGAACGGCGGCTCGACGACAAGCTCCGCCAGCGAGCGGCCTTTGAGACGCTCCCACGGCGGCAGCACCGGGCTTTCCGCCAGCTCGAGGTTCGGATAGCGCTCCTTTTGATCTCGCAGGACCGCAATCGTCCCCTCCATGCGGTCGATCGAAGGCCCGAGCTCCGCTTTCCGCTTCTTTTCTTTTTCCTCGAGCTCTCGCAGTGTGGCGCTGGGACGTGGGTTGTCTTTTTGTTCCTCCTCGGCCAGGTCGGCCAGCCGTTGCAAGGAGAGCCCCTGGTTTTCAGGCTGGGAGGCGAGCTCCTTGTAGACGGCCAGGAAATCGTTGCGCTTCTCGTCGGCAATCGGCCCCTGCAAGTCGTCGAGCGGTTTGCGCAGCTCTTTAAGAAGCTTCTCTTGATGTTCGATCAGGTGTCCGAGCCACCCCTTTTCAGCGTCCTGCCGGATTTGCAGCTCCTTCCTCGCGGCGATCTCCGGAGGAGATAACTCGTAGGCCCGCGTGAGGCAGGACATGGCGTACCCGATCGCCATCAAGACGACGCCCCACAGAATCAGTCGGCCGAACGCCGCCTTGTGCGACGCCGAAAGCGAGACGAGGTCGTAGGCCAGCGTTCCGGCCATCATGGCGACGCCCCAACTCAACGGGCCGAAGAACCCCCCGTCCCAGCTCCGATTGTCGCCCGTCATCCACAGCTTCGACAGCCAGTTGTCGCCGAGCCCGTACGTAAAGTCCCAATTGAACCAATACGAGAGGAGGCAATGCGTCACGCCCAAGCCGATCATCGCCAAAAACCGGGTGAGGAATCCGCAGCCGATCCAGGGGAGCACAATGAGCTGCGTGACGCCGATAATTGCCAGCGTCTCCCACAGATCCGACTTGAGCACCTTGGCGACGAAAATCCTCCAGTGAAGGAGGAACTTGCGCGTGCGAGCCGAGCGCCTCCCAGGCCGCTTTGCGCTCGACAGCCGGCTGAACGAAGTCGCGCCCTCATCAAGCGCCTCCCGGGCGGCCTTCTGGGCGACCCCAAGTTTCTCCTTCCCTTCTGCTTTTTTCGGCTCTTTTTCTTTGATCGTCTCGCCGATTTTCGAGGCGGCCTCGAAAATCGTGCCGCGGATCTTTTCCCGAGTTTTCTTCCCGCGCCTTCGACAACAACAGATCGAACGACTTGTTGTGCGGCGCCTTGATCCGAAACGGCTCAAACTCGGAAGGCATCTGGTCGAATTCGGCCCAGTCTTTGAAATGGCCGCCAAACCCGTACATCACCAGCGACACGACGACCAGTGCCAGGCTCCGCCGCACGTACGTCCAGATCGTGTGCAACGCACTCGACTGCGACCGGCGGCGCAAATACGTCAGCCGGAACGAAAAGCCGACCGCGAACATGAAGCTCGGCATGATCGAGTCGGCATAGCTGAAGTACGTGTTGTTGTGCTTGAGCACCGGGTGGATGGCGGCGTATCCGCCCAGGAAGTTCACCAGAAACATCCCGGCGACGGTGTAGCCGCGAAACTGATCCATCGAGACGATTCGTCGGGACGTTGCGCCGGCGCTCATGGGCGTCGATTCTCCGAGGTCGGGCGGCAAGAATTCTCTCCAGCATAACGGCTTGGTGAGCACACCGTCACGCACTCCGCTCGGTTTTTTCGACGGCCGCGCGCGAACGGCCGCGTGTGGAAATCATCACCAGAGCGATAGAGTCATCGCGATTCGCGATCGCCCCGCACCGAAGTTCGGAGCGATCCGCTGCGCGATTCCGAAAACGGTTCCCTCGCTGGCCGGCTTCGGTTATCCTTTGAGTTGCTCTCGCTCGCCGTCGGCACCCGCCAGAAGCCTCCCGCAGGACTCGTGATGACAGAGAACCTGAACGGGCCGGAACACGACCATCAGCACGCGTTCGGGTTTTTCAACGCCCGGCGGCGCGAAGGTCTTGTGTTGGAAGGCCGCCGCGGGATGCTCAAAGCCGGCCTGGCCGGGTTTGCGGGCCTCACCTTGCCTGATCTTCTTCGCGCCCGTTCCGAGGCCGCGGCCGGCCTCGGTGCCGCGAAGAACGGCAAAAGCGTGATCCTCTTGTGGATGGCCGGCGGGCCCAGCCACATCGATACGTGGGACGTCAAACCGGAGCGTCCCTACGAGAACCGCGGCCCGTTTTCCCCGATTGCAACCAGGCTCCCCGGTGTTCTCATTTGCGAGCACCTGCCGAAGCAGGCGGCGCTGCTCGATCGCTTCACGCTCATCCGTTCCGTCGATGCCCGCCACAGCAACCACGAGCCGAACCAGGTCTTTCAGACCGGCAATCTGGACGCTGCCCCGCGAATTAGCCGCGACGGCGACAAGTACCCCGCCATCGGCTCGGTGCTCGCCAAGCTCCGCGGGTCGAACCATCCGGCGATGCCCCCCTACGTCGCCTTCATGAAGGCGCCCTCGCACATCGCCTGGGGAGGTTGGCTGGGAAAAGAGTTCGACCCGTTCATCGCCAATGCAGCGGCCCGGCTGCCGGTCTACACGGACGTCGGCGTCGACACGGGCGTGCGGCGCGGAGGAAATCTGTTTCGCATGCCTCGCGGGATCGATGCCGATCGCATTCATCGGCGGCGGGACCTGCTGCGCAGCTTTGACCGCCTGCGGGCGGGCCTCGACGCGGGCGGATCGATGGATGCGCTCGACGCCTACCAACAACAGGCGGCCGACCTCTTGTTGGGACGCCGAGCCCAAAACGCGCTCGACCTCTCTGCGCGAGCCGGACAAGGTCCGCGAGCGCTACGGAAAGCACCTTTGGTGTCAGCAGGCCCTTCTGGCCCGCCGCCTGGTGCAGGCAGGCGTCGCGTTCGTCACTCTCGACCTCAGCTACCACGGCGCTTCGGGCACCTGGGATACGCACGGGGACAACGTTCCGCCGTACGGAGGGATCAAACGAGGTCTTGGGCCCCTGCTCCCTCTCTTCGATCACCTGCTCACCACGTTGGTCTTGGATCTCGAGGAGCATGGGCTCTTAAACGACGTGCTGGTGATCGCGATGGGCGAGTTCGGCCGCACTCCCCACATGGGGACGCAAGGCAGCACCGACGGCCGGAACCACTGGCCGGTTTGCATGTCGCTCTCGATGGCGGGTGGCGGCTTCCGCCACGGCCAGGTGATCGGCGCGACCGAAGCCGACGGCGGTCAGATCAAAGACCGCCCCGTCACTCCCGGCGACCTGGCCGCGACGATCTATCACCACATGGGCGTCCCCACGAACGCCACCTACCGCGATCCCCGCGGTCGCCCACGCTACATCGTGGAAAACGGCGCGCCGATCGCCGAGCTCGTGTGACGAACGGCAAGATCTAGGCAGAAGGCCGTTACCTCACCGGCTGTTCTTGCGGCGCCGTGGCGAGCGGGCCGGTCTCGCGCGGATCAGCGTGGGGTCGGCCCAGACCACGCGGTCGCCGACGTCCTGGCCGCGGCCGAAGTCGACGATCAGAGTCAGCGTGCCGACGCCCGTCACGTCGAGATCGAGCGGCTCGATCGGTCCGTCTCCGCGGAGGCTGTGCCTGTTGAAGAGCGTCTTTTCGTCTCCGAGCACGCGGACTGCCGCGTCTCCCAGCTCCCCCTCGGGAAGCTGGAACCCGACTTTCGCCCGGAAGCGTTGAAACCGCCCGCCGAGCACGTAGTGGAGGACCGTCTTGGCGTGCACGCTGATTCCCCGGCTGTGTTTGCCGTCGCGCAGCAAAATCGGCCCTCCCGAAAGCGATTCATTCACGCGATAGCGAATCATCCGGTCGAAGAAGGGGACCTGCTTAACGTGGCTGGGCTTCAGCTCCGTCAGCGAGATCGCCTTTCCGTTCTTGACCGAGACGCCCGTCAAGTCGTCGGTCTTCAACGTCAGCGTCTCTCCCCACAGCGTGCGAAACTGAGTAACGGTTGCATCGAGCGAAATTAACTGGCCGGGAATCTTGATCCCGCCATAGGTCTCCACCATTTGATGGAAAGTCCCATCGGCCTCCGCGGCCACGTGGTCCGAAGCCAACACCATTCCGGCCACCTTCGACAGGGCGATTTTGCGGCTTTCGCCGTTGAAGAGGAGCACGAGCGATCCCCCCTGGATGCCCTGAACGCGGCCCGGCACTCGCTGGAGAGGGCCTGCCGCGGAGCGCGCGAAAACCACGTCCTGGTCGGCCGGCAGGTTCGAGCGGTCGATCTTGCCGTCCTTGCCCGGATGGGCCGTTTCCCGATCCTTGCTCGACCAAATCTTCGATGATGCGTGTGGACGGAATCGAAAGAGGAACGCGCGATCGGCCGGCGGCAATGCTGAGGCCGATCTTCGAGTCGGTCCATCTCTCGATCGGTTCCTCGGAGGCTCCCGCCCTCAACGAGCGTCAGAGTCCATGGCGCGGGGGCCGGGGAAGCGTCCATCGAGCGCAGCCCGCCGGGCGTTTGACCCACATAGAGCTGGCTGCCGCCGTCGGAGGCCAGCACGAATTTGTACAATCCGTCCTGCTTCACGTGCAGGTAGCCCGCAACCAGCATGGCGAGGTTTTCATGATCGTCAGGAAATGGTTGCGTCGTGATCCGATCCAGAATGCCGTGGCCCACGATCGAAGTGGCTGTCAGCAGGTCGCCCATCTTCTCGAAAGGGCGGCCGTCCGACTGACGGCGGAGCGTGTACCTGATTTGGGGCGCCACTTCGCCGGACAGCGTTTCGGGAAGCCGATATCCTTCTTTGTCAAAACCGGGCGACGGCGTTTCCGTGGCTCCCGTTCCCAAATGGGCCAGCATGTCCCCTCGAATGAACCGCTGCCTGTCCTCGTTCGGCTTTTCGATTCGGCTTTGTGCCAACCGCACGAACGCGCCGCCGTTTCGATGCCAGTAAGCCAAGAACATCCGGTGGTAGCCGGTGCGCAGCTTGATTGTTCCGGAAACCGACCGTCCGCTCCCGGCCCGGTCGTTATCGATGAGGGGGGACGTACCGTGCGACCGGTCGAAGATCGACTCGAACTTGATCTGCACCACGTCCGTCAAGGGAATGGTGCGGAGTTCTTCCGGCTTCCGGTCCGACTTCCCGGCTTTGTCAGCGACGTCTTTAAGAATCGCATTGAAGAGTTTGTCTTCCGAAACGACAGCGGGGCGGGAAACGTCCAGCGTCACCTTTCCGTCGGCGACGCTGCGCACCACTCCCGTGACGATTTCGCCGCTGACCAGCTCGACGCTGTCCGCCGCCGCCCGTCGCCCCGGCCAAAGCAGAAGGGCGACAAGGGCGGCCACGAGCGTGAAAGACCGAACAATCGCCCGCGCGGTAAGGATTTTAGCCCCCGGAGAAAATTCAACGAGAATTGGCGGAAGCCGGCTTTCCTGTGGCCGGTGCGATTGCGCGGACCGAGTCCTCCGTCGCCAGCCGCCGATAATACTCACCCAGGATCTCCTCGTAGCCGGCGGGAAAGCCTTCGGTCCGCGATTGCAGGATGCGTTCGCGCTCCTTGGGCGTCAGCTCGGCCCATTTGCGCCGGCTGTTGCGGGGCCCATTGAGGTCGCCGATTCCGCCAGGGCCGCCCGCCAGGACAGACCGCCTGAGCGGCGAATTGGGATTCCCGCCTCCTCCGCCCCCTTTGCATTGTTTATTCGAGAATTTCGATCAACGTGTCGAGGTGCGAAAGGATCTTCGGTTGCGTGACATGGGCCGGCGTATGAGTCTGGCCGTCGGCCAGGTCGTCAATCACTTCGACCATGTCGGTTTGCAGATGGCGGAACGGATCCTTGAGCCAGTCCTTGGAATCGACAAGCCCCTGCAGTTGCTGCAATCGGGCCGTTTTCATGCCTGCCCCATTTGCCGACTTCAGGGCGAGGGGCTTGAGGGGACTCTTGATCGTCGCATTGTCGGTCGCGAAGAGCGGACCCGCGGCAGAGCACAGAAGGGCGACGGCACACGCTGCGCGGAACGGTCCAACGGACGGACCAGCTCATGGCGAGTCTCCCTCTTCCAGGCAGTGCGGGCAGGTCATGGCGTGCAGCCGCGCCGTGATCTTGCGGATCTCTTCCTGCCGGCGGCCCAGGTCGTGCGTCCGCGCGACCGCGTCGCCGGCGGCGATTTTGCTTTCGAGCTTCGAGCGGTCGACGACGCGGGTGTCCTTGTTGAGGGCCGCTTCCATCCAGCGGAGCATGCGGACCTCGGACAGGAGCTTGTTCTTGTCCCCCTTGCAGCCTTTGCAGCGGGAGGGGGAACTCGATGCGTTGGCGAGCGTCCTTGAGCGCGTCCAAGAGTGCCTGCAGATCGGACTCGATTTTTTGTTCCGTCGCCACGAGCTCGTCGTCGGCCTTGCCGTCGCGGAGCGACTCGGCAACGCCGTTCATGTCCCCTTCGATTGCGCCCAGAGCGCCGGGCAAGACGACGCTGAACTGCGTCAGCTCGACCAGCTCGATCGACGAACGGCACAGGCCGGCGATGGTCTCCTCGAGCGGCGCGAGTTGCCGGACCGCCAGCAGCGCCTGCCGCTGCTTCTCGGCGACGCGCGGCACGAGCCTGCCGCGTCGCTTCGCGGACCTGTTTCTGCTGGGCGATCATCTTGGTGAGGTTCTCGATCACGCGCTGGCGGGCCAGCGATTCGATCTCCTTTTTCAGCCGGCGCTTCGGCCTCGCGGAGCGCGTTGGCCGCCTGGTTGAGCTTTTCGATCGCCTTCGCCTGGTCTTCGGCCGCCGCCTTGGGCTTGCCGCCCCCCAGGCCGCTGCAGGCGCCCCCCATCGATTGGCACGCTCCGCCCATCGCCCCGGCCGCGGGTGCCGCCTGCGGACCGAGCCGTTTGACCAGTTGCTCGAGGTCTTCGCCCGAGCGCTGGTTGCGATGCTCGCTCATTCTTCAGGCCGGCGAGGGTCGTTCGGCTCGCTCTTCGCGTTGTTGGCCAACGGTTGCGTCTGCGCCAATTGCTGCCGTTCGCGGGCCGTCAGCTTGATCAGCGCGTCCTGTGCTTCTCGCAGCTTCCGCAACTGTTCGAGCTTGAGCTCCAAGTCGAGATCGTTGGTGAGCAACAGCCGCTTCAGCTCCTCGAGCTTGGCGATGACCTCCTTCTCCTCGGCGGTCGCCTTGTTGAGGTCGAGGGTCGACGATCAGTTCGGACGCTTCGCGCATCTCTTCCACGATGAGCTGTTCGCGCGAGCGGGCGACCCCCATCAACAAGCGGGCCGAATCGTCCGGCTGCGTCTGGCCGCAAGAGTTCGGCGACGCGGAACATCCGGCCTTCGAGCTCGCCGCATGTGCGGCGTGCGCCTTGTCCTGATCGAACTTGATTTTCTCTTCGGCCGTGACGGGCCGATCGGACCGCGCCGCCGGATTTGCGGCCGCCGCGCCATCGCCCTGTTCGGCCGCAACCGTCGGCGACCGGTCGCGGAGCGATTCAGGGCCGCCCGCTCGGCTCCCGAGGCCCCGCCCCCCGCCCCGGCAATAGCCGCCAGGCACAAACCGCACGCCAGCACCCCGGCCAGGCCCCTCGGCCGTCGGCCGATCCTCGACGGGTTCGACTCGGCTAACCTTGCCATGTCGGCCCCCGAGAGAAAAAGACAGGGAAGTCCTTGTGACGTCCGGTTGATTTTTTAACCGCCGCGTCCATGATACCGGTCGCCTTATTTGCTATCAAAGATGGAATCGAATTGTTTCTTCTTCAATTCCTCGGTTTTGTTGCGGACGAGGTTTTCGAGATTGATCACCTCCGTGAGCTGGTTGACGACGTCGATAAAACTGTCCCATTGGGACATGCTCTTGAGGACCTTCGACATCGCCTCGACGATCTCCTGCTGGCGGCCGGCAAGCTGCTCCTGCGTCTCGGGCGCCGGGCTGGCTGGACCGACTTCGAGTCCCTGGCGCTGGCGAGTCAAGCAAGTTCGTCGTGCAGCCGCTCCAAGGGCGCGATGACCGTGCGGGTGATGATCTCGTGCGTTTCCGCACCCCCCAGGCGGTTGAGCCGCATTTCCGTCGCCGAGTCCTCAATTCCATGCATCACCTGCCACACTTCCCGCTGGATCAGGTTGTGCCTGCGCAGGAGCTCCTCCGCATCGTCGGGGAGCGATGCCGAGCGACAGTCGACTGGCGCAGCGCCTCGGCCTGTTCGGTCGCCTTCCGCAGCCGCGCCCGCAACTGCTGCTGTTTGAGCAGGATCTCGCGGAAGAGCTCGGTCCGCGAAACGATGCGGAACGCCAGCGTCCGCGAGCTCGACGTCTGCGGCCCGGTGTAGCAGTCGTCGGTCGCCTCCGCCGTCGCGCTCACCGTGTCGCCCGGCCCGAGCTTGAGCGATCTCCAGGTCCCACTCGTGAGCCGCGTCGAACGTCGGCTCCAGGGGGGGCGTCTTTCCGTCGTAGAGCACCACAGGCGGAGGATTCGGCGACTTTCGGCCGCTCCCCCTCCGGCCGGTCCCCGCCGGCGGCGATTCGGCACCACTTTGAACGCCAGCGCGGCCCGGGCGACGGCAAAGTCGTCCCGCACGGCGACTTTGAGCGGAATGATGGCCGACGGCGTGACCCGCGCTCCGACTCCGCTGTGCGTCAGCGTGACGCGTGGCGGCCGGTCCTCCTTGAATCCGATCGCAATCGGCTCCGGCCGCGAGGCAAGCTGCGAGTCGCGCGCCGACCATTCCGACTTTCATCTGCAAAGGCCCTTGATGGATCCATTTCGCCCGAAACGTGCGATCGTCGACCCGCTCGAACTTCGGCGTCGCCGGCGCCGCCGGCTGTCACGGGCCCGTCGGCTGAGACATCGAGCGTCGAAACGGCCACGTTGGCCCAGAGCGTCAACTCGGCCGCCGTCTGCTTCAAAAGCCGGACGTTCCCCTCTTCTCCGGTGAACGAATAAGTCTGCGGCGTCTTGTCGCGCGGATGCTGATAGACGAGGCTCAAGCGGGCGATCCGCGGCCGGTCGACAGGCACGATTTCGATCGGTCCGGCCCGGCCGTCGCCGCCCCAGAACTCGGCCAGGACCGTTTGTTGCTGCGGCGGAAGCTCGAAGCGGAAATCGCCGCTTGCGAATTTCACCATCGTGGCGGTCTCTGGCGCCGCGTCGGGTGCGGTGATGCGGACCCAAACCAACTCGGTCGGTGCGCGCCGGTCGCGGAGAGCGACGCGAACGGAGGCCGGCTCGCCGCGTGGAACGATCAAACGTCCATCGGAAAGCCCCAGCACCTCGATTGCCGTGTCGCGCGGCCAGCCGACGTTGGAGCCCAGAAGCCACCGCCGGGCCCACAAGGACGACAGCTCGCCCGGAATGATCGCCGCGAACAACAGCGGCGCCGCAAGCGCCGCGGCCAAGAGGACCAAGCACTGCCGAAGCTGCCGCTCGTCTAACCGCCGGGAGAAATCGATTCCTTCGAGCGCCTCGGAGCTGTGGCGGACGGCCCGATCGACCATCGGGGCGGAAAAGCCGGCCTCGCGCGTCCGGGGATCGGAAAGCTGCAGCACGGTCGCCACCCGCGGCGCGATCCACTGCGCCGGGGAAGAGCGGCGCGCTTTATCAAGCTCGGCGGCCAGTTCGATCGGCTCCAGCCGCAGCCGCACGACCGCCAACACCGATTTCACCGCCGCCCATCCCACGAGCGCAGCCGCCAGCACAACATACGCGATGCGTGCGGCCCGGCTCAGCTCCAGCCACCAATCGAGCGTGAAGGAGACGATCCCCAGTGCCGCGATTGCCACAACGAGACGCGACGCAACATCCAGCCACAGCCGAAACCGCACCTGCCCACGCAGCGCCAGCAACCGCGCCGCCAACCGGCGACGCAAGGCGTCGAGCTCAGAATCATGCGTGGAGAGGGCCAGAGCCATTTTCGTTAATACGTCTTCAAATCAGTCGGAACCGTTTGCGCAGAATCCATTCGGTACATAACAAGAAAAAGATCGAACCGAAGAAGACCGGTGAATTCCAGATCTCTTTTCGCTGTTCGTAAACGTGGCCAATTCGGCCGATGCGAAAGGACTTCACGGCTTCGGAGGCGCTGGCCAAGGGAGCGGCCAGGCCGTGGGCGGCGGCGGCCATCGCTTCCAGCCGGCCGCGGTCGAGGGTGGGCGATTCGAATTCGAGATTGGGCAATTCGACGTCGACCGTCAGGGTCGCCGCCTTCGCGTTCTGCTCTTCCCTCGATTCGCCCGTCCAGACGCGGAGGACGTGCGGCCCGGACTGCGTGAAGGTCAGCGACGTTTCAAATGTGCCGGGCGTCTTGCCAGGCGTGAGCGTCAGGGGCTGCGGGGCCTCGTCGCCGTGCTCGACTTCGCCCGTGAGCGCCGTTAATGTCGGATCGGCGTCGGACGGGTCGTTGAAGCGGGCGAGAAGCTCGACCCTGGTCCCGGGGTGCGGGTTGGGCCAGTCGAGTGAGAGCCGGAACGGATAGTTGCCGCCCAGCTGCTTGTTCCGGCCGGCGCGGTCGATCATCCGCGTCCAGAAGCCGTCGTAGTATTTGTCGTCGAGATACCGCCAGCGATACGTGCTGTCGAAGCCGACAAAGAAGGTGCGGCCCGGCCCGGCGAGATGAGTCGCCAGCAACACGTCGGGCCCGTATTCATTCCGCATCCGCGGGTCGCCGTGATGCGCCAGGACGGTCGCCCCCGGCTTGGCCCGCGACACGGGAAAGTGCCAATACATGCCCGGCAGGCTGTCGAGGATGCCGCTGGTTCTCGTCAGGATCTTCGGCGAAGGTGAAGATCGGATCACGGCGGCCCTCGGGGGTCGTCTCCAGTGCCCACGGGGTCTGGGCGGAGAGTTTCATCATCACTTCCGTTTGAAACAGGCCCGGTTCCCGCACGACCGGCAACAGCGACAGCCAGCTCATTCCCGGCTCCGATTGCCGCTCGAAGTTGTGCAAGGTTTGCATCTCGCCGGCGATATAGATCAATCCCCCGCCGGCCTGCACGACGAACTTCGTCAAGAGCTCGGGGAAGTTCTCCGGCCATTTCTCCGGATCGGGGTCGTAGAGGATCACGCAGTCGAGCTGATTCATTTCTTCCTGGGTGGTGGGCAGTCGCCGGATGGGGACGGAACCGGGATGGTCATACGTCGCGTCGGCCGACATCAGCCACGTCGACAGCTCCATCGTCTTGTCGCGCAGCAGCGTATTGCGGAGGAACTGGATCTCGGGGAAGGTCGAGCCGGCGATCAACAGCACCCGCAGCTTCTGCCGCACGACGCGGACTTCCGACACGCCTGACGTTGTCGTCCTGCGTGAGCTCGGGGCCGACGTCGAGGATTTTGGCCCGCAGCTCGATTTTGCCCGGCTGCTCCTCGGCATAGCGGAACGAGGCCGACTGCAGCCGCCCGTCGCGGCGGAGCGTGATCTCTTCGCGTCCGATCTCCTGCCAATGCTCGCCCAGCCGGCGTTTTTCGAGGACGACCGTGGCCGGCATTTCGGGCATGCCGCTGGACTCGACAAGGACCGTTACGTTGTTGTGATCCCGCTCGAAGACGACGGGGCTGGTCTCGATGCTTTTCATGGCGACATTCCGCGGACCCTCTTCGGTCCCGGCGCCCAGTGCCACGAAGGGGATGCGCTCCTCCGCGGCAAACCGGGCCGCCTCGACGGCCGACTCGCCCACGTTGGACTGGCCGTCGCTGATCAACAGGATGCCGGCGATCGGCTTGCCCCGATAGGCGAGGACGGCCTGCCGCACCGCCGAGCCGATCGCCGTCGACTGGCCGTCGGTCGGGAGCGGCTTTGGGGAATCCTTACCCAGCGGTTCCATGAGGTGGTCCGCGAAGGGATGGATGTGGACGAGGCGATCGCCGCCCGATTCCAGTTGGCTCGCCAGGCCCCCGTCCAGGAGCCGCCGAGCTTGTTCGAGACGCGTCAACTTGCGGAGATCGCGCACGCCGTCAGAGAGATGCAGAACATCCGCCAGCGCCTGCCCCGCGCTCTGCGCCTGCCACGCATCGCGGAGGCCCATCGACCGCGAATTGTCCAAGAGCACGATCATGTTGGACGGCTCGTGCTCGACATGGCTGAAGATGAGGATCGGCTCCAAGAGCATTAACGCGACTACGCAGAGGACCGCGAGCCGGACCGCTCCCAGGAGCAGCCGCACGCTCGGCCGACGGCTGGCCGCCTCGACGCGGTAGAGCCACCAGACGCCCACCGCGGCAAGAACGATCGCGACGATCCACAAGAGCGCGCGATCGCCTGTCGGCACGGCCCCCCATTCGAACCGCCACCGCCCGCCAGGCTGCCAAGGGCGTGTCGCCGAGACCGAAGAGAATTTGCAGCAACCGATTCATCGACGCCTGTTCTTAAGCGGTTCGCCGAAATGTTTTGTATGAGCCGCCGGCTCGTTGCGTGCTGACTTTTGCGGGTTCACCGCGACTCCCTGCCCACCCAGGCGGCCAGGCAGCTTTCGACCACGACCAGACCCAGAAGTCCCCAAATGGCCGTTCGCCACAGCTCCGTGCCTGCTCCGCTGGCGTCGGGTTTCTTCTCGCCCAGGTGGACGATCTGCGGATTGAGTTTTCCAACCAGGTTCTTCAGACTCGTCCCGGCCGACGGGGGCGAGATTGCTCTCCCGCACGTCGGGGCTGGCGGCGAACAGCCGCGACATGCTCCCCAGCACCGGGTCCCTCCATTCCATGCGGTAAAAGCCGGCGCGTGCCGTCTTGTCGTAACGAAGTTGCGGGTATTTGGGATCGGACTTGTCGACCGCGACGACCTGCGGATCCTCGCGTCCGGGCGGTTTGACGCCGGCCTGAAGCGGAATTCCCTTCTTGTCGAGGCGAAAACGAAGGGGCTGGCCGGCCGTGACGTTGTCGCGCTCCGTCGAGTGGGCGGCGATGGCCATCGCGGCTTGACGCACGGCCAGAACGTACGAGCCGTCGGTCGGCCAATCGCTCCACTTTTTGTCGGCCGTGATGGTCCACAACAAAACGCGGCCTTCGCCGATGCGCTTCTCGACGATGGCCGGCGACTGCCGGGAATCGTTCCAGCGGGCCAAGACGCGGACGGCCTCGCCGGCGTCGGCCGCGACTGACACTTCGGCAAACCGCTTGGGGCGGATCTTGGCCAGCGCCTCGCTCTTGAGTTTGGTGAGGGGGGCCAGCGGCGAATCGCTGAAACTCTCGAGGACGAGGCCGGCCGCTTCCTCTTCGCGGTAGCGGCACGATTTCCGCCGGCAAGAGTCCTCGCCCTTCGCGGAACAAGACCCGATTATAGGCGGTCGGATCGACCTGCTCGCCCAGGAAGATCATGAGGCCCAACCCGGCGTCGACCTGCGCGTAAAGCTCGGCCGCCCGCTGCTCGCTGATCGAGCCGACGTTGGCCAACACCAGCACATCCGGCGCGAGGAGCGGATTGGAGGCCCACTGCGAGTCGGTCATCCGCGTGATCTGCCACGGCGCCCGGCCCACCGAATAGGCCAGCTCGAGAAAGTCGGTCTCGCTCTCGAACGGCCGGGGATCGGGCTCGCCGTCGACGACCTCGATGGCCAGTGAGCTGTGGACATCCACCGAGGCGTAGCGAACGTTGTCCTCCGGCAGGCTGTCGCGGGGAAGCGCAAGCTCGATCCCGTGCATTCCGGGTGAATCGAACGTCACCGTGATCGGGAAATCGACGTCGGCCTTGGCGGGAAGTTCGGGAAGCTGAATCGATTGCGGCTTGCCGTCGACCGTGAGCGTCCCTTCTTGGGCCGCCGTCTGATCGGTGCCGTCGTTGTGGATGCGGGCCAGAAAGCTGACGGGCGTATGAACGAGTGCGATCGGCGCCGTCTGTTCGAGCGACTTCAGGACCACGTTGCCCGCCACGCCGCTTCCCACGTCGATGATCCGCAACGAAACGTTCCCCGCGGCCCAGCGGTCGACGACGTCGGCCACGCCGGCGTCCCAGCCGGCGGCGCGCAGATCCGTGACGAGCACGACTTCCCGCACCGGCTGCGAGGACCGCTGGACGTGCGCGTCGATCTTCTCGAAGGTTCCCCCCCATTGGCCGAACGCCTGCGTCACTTCCAGCGATTTGACGAGGGCCGCGACGGTGGCGGTCTGATCGAGATGAGCATCGCGGACCAGCGGCGTCTCCGGCTGCAGGGCCGTCATCACCGTGACGGTGTCCTGCGGCTGGACGTGCTTGAGCAGTTCCACCACGGCCTCCTTCGCCCGCGAGAGGGCCGATTTGCCGGCCGACTGTGCCGCCGATGCTGAGGCTGTCGTCGATGACGATAAAGCGGGCCGCCCGGCCCTGCGCGGCCAGAAGCTGTGCGAGGGCGTTGTTCGAGATCGTCGGCCGCGCAACGGCAAAAAACAGGGCCGCCACGGCCAGCACCCGCACAGCCAACAGCAGCCACTGCTCGATCTGGATGCGCCGGCGGTTCTTCCGGATCGTCAGCTTGAGAAAGTTCATCGGCGCCCAATCGATGCGAATGAACCGCCGTCGGTTGAGCAAATGAATAATGACCGGCGCCGACGCCAGCGCCAGACCGGAGAGCAAAAGTGGGGAGAGGAATGTCATGGTCGGGGCCGAATCCGGTCTTGCTCACGGCGAAATCCGAACTCCGAATGACGCAGCAGGCACGAAGAAACGAGCACGAAACGGTACCGTGCCGCGTTCGTTTCGGACTTCGTGCTTCGTCCTTCCTTCGTCATTAGGATTTCGGGCTTATTGGTCACAGCGCCGCCATCCGGCCTTTGTGCCGCAAGGGCGTGCGGCGCATGCGATCGTAAAGGTGGCGGCTGACGACTTCGCCGACGTCTTCGTCGGTGAGGATCCGCAGGTAGTCGATGCCGCAGACGCGCAGCCGTCGCTCGACGTCGCCGATGAACTGCTCCATGGCCGCGCGGTAGGCCGTGCGGAACGCGCGCGGCTCGGCGAAGACTTCTTCGTCCCCCTCCATGTCCCGGAAGATCACCGAGCCGTCGAACGGAAGCTCGATTTCGTCGCGGTCGAGGAGCTGAAACACGAGGACGTCGTGGCCGGCGTGCTGCGATTTTCCCAGGGCGACATAAAAGCTCTCGATGTCCGTGAGAAGATCGGAAAGGACAACGACCACTCCGCGGCGGTGCATCTGGTCGGCCGTGGCAGAGAGGACCGCCCCGAGGTCGGTCTTTCCACCTGGAACGGCGGCGTCGAGAACCTCGACGATTTTGAGAAGCTGCGAGCGGCGGGCGCTGGGGCGGACGTCGACGCGGCCGGCCGTGTCGAAAAGCGTCAGCCCCGCGGCGTCGCGCTGCTTGATCAACATGGCCGACAAGCAGGCCGCGACCGTGGCGGCCTGTGCGAACTTGGTCGGTCCCTTGCGTCCGTAATTCATCGAGGCCGACGCGTCGAGCAGGAACCACGCGCGGAGATTGGATTCCTCTTCATAGCGCTTGATATAGAACCGGTCGGACCGCGCATAGGCGCGCCAATCGAGGTTCTTGAGGTCGTCGCCGAAAGAGTATTCCCGGTAGTCGTCGAACTCGGGGGAGACGCCTTTGAGCGGACTGCGGTGCAGGCCGGAGACGGTCCCCTCGACGGCAGTGTGGGAATGAAGCCCCACGGCCGCGAGCCGGGCAATCACTTCAGGCTTTAAGTACTCGCTCCAACTGGCCATCGACGCGGTTGCTCGTTCCTTGGAGAGGGATCGCTTCCAGAAGCCGGCGGATGAGCGTGTCGGGCGTCTGCCCTTCGGCCTCCGCGGAGTAGTTAAGGACGATGCGGTGTCGCAAAACCGACGGGGCCATCGCCTGGATGTCCTGCACGCCGACTTCCGGCCGGCCTTCGAGCGCGGCCCGTGCCTTGGCGGCCAGGATCAGCCATTGACCGCCCCGCGGGCCGACGCCCCAGAGCACCCACCGCTTGACGAAGTCGGCAGCCTTGTCGCCGTTGGGACGCGTGGCGCGAATCAGGCCCATCGTGTAGTCGATCAATAAGTCGCTGATGGGGATGCGGCGGACGAGGCGCTGCAGCGCAAGGACTTCGTGTCCGTCCAGGACGCGCGTTCGGCTCCGACTGGTCGGCCCCCGTGGTGACGCGGTAGATCCTCCGCTCCTCCTCGGGAGTCGGATAATCGACCAGGATCTTCATCACGAAGCGGTCGAGCTGCGCCTCGGGAAGAGGGTACGTCCCCTCCTGCTCGATCGGGTTTTGCGTGGCCAGCACGAAAAACGGCTCTGGCAGCGGATAGCGCTTCGTGCCGCTGGAGACGTGCCGCTCCTGCATGGCCTCCAACAGGGCGGCCTGCGTTTTGGGCGGCGTGCGGTTGATCTCGTCGGCCAACAGCAGGTTGGTGAAGATCGGGCCGGGGACGAAGCGGAATTCCCGGTGACCCGACTTCCGGTCGTCGTAAATGACCTCCGTCCCGGTAATGTCGGCCGGCATCAGGTCGGGGGTGAACTGGATGCGGCCGAACTCCAGCGACAGGCTCTTGGCCAGCGTCTGCACGAGCAGGGTCTTGGCGAGGCCGGGAACCCCCTCGAGGATGCAATGCCCGCCCGCAAAGATGCCGGACATCAGCTCGTCGATAACGTCGTCCTGGCCGACGACCACGGCATGGATTTGCTCGCGGACGCGGGAGTGCGCGTCGCGGAGCTTCTCCAGGGCCTCCAGGTCGGGAAGAGTTTCGTGAGGGTTCAAGTCGTTCTCCTGGCACTCGGTAAACCGGCAAAGCTGTACGAGCTGCCGGGTTGCATCCCGGGGGCCCGGCGGGGTCAACCCGCCGGCTCGTTTTGCGATCACTGCTCTCGATCCACTTAGCGTTGATAAATGGGCAAAAACTTGTACGGAAGCTGGAGAATGATCAGCCCCACGCTGGTGTCGAAGACCGGCCCGATGCCGTCGGAGTTCCAGCTTCCGTCCGGTTTTTGCAGCCGCACGAGCTCGTCGCGCGTCGGCGGAAAGTATTCGTCCCAGTACTTGTCCCCCGCCTGGTAAAACGCCTGGGCGGCGTACAGGTTCATGTAAAAGTCGTGTCCCCAATTGCCGCCGAGCTGCGAGCCCAACTGGGGCTTCATCTGCTTCTCAACGTAGTTGAGGCAGGCCTTGGCCAGCGGGGAATCGTATTCTCCGGCCGAATACAGGCAGCAGATGGCGGCCGCCGAAATGGGGGGCCGCGATTCTCCCTGCGTGCCGAGCGAATAGCAGATGCCGCCGTCGGCCTGCTTGCACATTTCCAGATAGTGGACCGCCTTGGCGATCGTCTGCCTTGGGGACCGTGATGCCGGCTTCATGCGCGGCCCGCAGCCCCTGCATCTGCGTGACGGTGACGCTCCCCTCGTCTCCGCCCCCCGGCCAATAAATCCAGCCGCCCGCGTCGCTCTGGCCCGACGCCGTGAGCTTGATCCCCTTGGTCACCACTTCCTTGATGTGTTCGCGGACCTTCGCGTCGGTCTCCATCCCGTAAGCGCACGACAGGAACAACAGCGAAAACCCGTGCCCGTACATGGGACGCCCCAATTCCTCGCCGACCGTGATCAGTCCGGACGGGGTTTGCTGCGCCACGACAAACCGCACGGCCTTGCGGACCGATTCGGAGTAGGGACCGCGGCTGGTCGTATTTCCGTTGGCCAAAAACGCCATGCCGGCCAAGGACGTCATCGCCGTCGGATAGGAGCTGCCGTCCTGCGTCGATTGCCAGCTTCCGTTGGGGCTTGCATCCGCGCGAGGTAATCGAGCCCCTTGATTACGGCCCGCAACGAGCCGTCGGTGACGTGCTTGGGGCGAATGTCCTTGGGCGGCCCGGCCAACGCGGGCCGATCCGCATCAGCGGCAAGTGACAGCAACAGCCCGATGACGATGGCAATCACGCGACAAGCAAAGAGGGGCCCGGTCACTCAGTTGCCCCTTTCCAGGGCGAACTCGACATTAACGGCCGCCCGAATGACGATCGCAGCTAGTGGACTCGAAGCTGGCTGACTTGGATGTTGATTCCGTTCAACGTGCCGTTCTCTTCCGCCTCGAAAGCCTGCTGCAGAGTGTTGTCGTTGGTGCCAGCCTGCGCCAACGGGCGTTTCCTGAATGGAGACAACCGGCCCGACGCGGGCGTGAGAGAGGCCGGCCAACAGTTCCGCCTTTTGCCGTGCCGCGTGCACGGCCGCCCGGACCGCCGCCGCCTTGTTCGCATTCCATTTGCGTCGATTTGAATTGCACGCTGGACGACGGTCATCCCGGCATCCTTGCAGGCGTCGAGGACCTTGACGACCGCGTCAATCACGTCCTCGTGTTTCATGCGATCAATCTGCGGCAATCGGACGACCAGCGACTCATTGCAGTTCATTCCCGCCGCTTGTGGGTTCGCTTGACCCGCGCCGTTGACGTTGAAATTGAAGAACACTCTGTCGGCTTGCTGGTTGTTATTGGCGGCAATCGAGGTAATGAGCGGACCTTTCGCTTCGATGCCCAGACCTTTGATGTCCAGCTTGTGCAGCAACTCGAACGCGCGGCGGCGGTTCTCGCGGAATTTTTTGATGGCGTCGGCCGCCAGCGTCGCGTTTCCGGTGACGGCGGTATGGATCTCGGCGACGTCCGGTTTGACCTCCGCCGTGCCGGTCCCGTTCACGGTGATCTTGCCGTGGAGCGGCTCGGCGGCAACGAGCGGATGTGCCAACGCGGCACACACGAGCGCACCGAGGATTTTCGCGCGAAGCGACGGGTGCTGTCCGCACCGCATCCTATTGCCCTCCCGCGGCGGCAAATTGCACTTCGATCGTGACGTTCACCGGGATCGGCTTGAGCTCGTTGGACGCCGCCTCGTCGGGCTCGCCGCTGCCGGAAGCCCCCATTTCGGACATGGCCATCATCATGAACCAGTTCGGCATGCCGGAGTTGCTGCGCTGGCGGCCGGAGCCGGTGCAATCTCCCGCGAGGAGACGATCCGGACGATTTTTGCCTTCGACAGGGCGGCCAGTGCATCGGCCTTGCGGCGGGCCGACTGCATCGCGCTCTGGACGGCGGCGGCGCGGGCGTCCTCGAGCTTCGTCGAGCGGAAGCGGACGAGTTCGGACTGCATGCCGCCCGGCCCGCCGCCGAGCGTCAACCCGGCATCCTTGGCCGCGTCGATCATCGTCGTGACGGCCTTGGCCGGTTCGCCCTCTTTCATGCGGTCGATCGAGGAGAGGCGAATCACCAGGTTTTCCGTCACGGTAACGTGGCCCGGCGTGCCGGCGTTTTGGTTTCCGCCGAACATCTGCACCATCCGCTGGGCGTTGGCGTTGGTCGAGCTCATCGAAAGCCCGCCCGCCCTCGACCGAGAGGTTGTCGAGCTTGAGCTTCTTGATCGCCTCGATGGCCCGCCGCCGGTTGTCGCGGAATTTCTTCAAGGCGTCGGCGGCCATGGCCGCGCTTCCCGTGACCGACGCGCGGACTTCGGCGACGTCGGGCTTGACGGAGGCCGTTCCCGCGGCCGTCACGGTGATGCGATCGATTTCATCGGCGGCAGCCGCGATCCCGCCGCCGAGAGGCCGATGAGAGACCCAGTGACGATGAATGACGGCACGCATGATTCGTCCTCTGGGTGTCGATTCCGTTGCCGGTCAATTGCTGGAGGATTCCGGATAAGCGGTCACCGCCAGGTTGGAAACGCAGACGAGCCGCTTTCCCGCAGACAGCACGAAGCCGCCGGCGGCTCCCAGGTCGGCGCCGCGGAAAATGCGGCGCACGTCCCCCGTCTCCTTGGACAGCTCGAACAGCCCGCGGGGCGTGAAGACGAGCACTCCCTGGCTGCCGATCTGGGCGCCCGACCCCCTGCAGATCGACCGTCAGGCGGTTCGACCACCGCGTTTCGGGCTTCGTCCGCGAGATGGCCGACAGTTCGTTGGAAAACAGATAGATGTCGCCTGTCGTCGACGCCGATGAGATTCGCGAATTCGGAGTCCTGCCACTTCCATTTCAGCCGCGGCCCCGACTCGTCGAGGGCGTACAGGGTCGTGGCGGTCGATTCCTTGAAATAGACCACGCCGTCCCGCACGACGATCGGGCCGGTCGAACGCGCGTGCCGTCCGGTTGCATTGGAGAGATTGAAGAACCGCTGCCGGTTCCCCGCCGTGGCCGGCGGCTCGTACTTGTAGGCCCATTCGATCTGCCGGCGGCCGACGTTGACGGCCAACAGGGCGCCGTCGTTGGTCAGGACGTAAAGGCGACCTCCGGAGAGGACCAGCGCCGGGATCGGCAGGAACTGCTGTCCCGTAAGCGGTCGCCGACGAATTGCGGCGTGCCGAGCGGAAGCGACCAGATCTCCGTTCCCGTCCGCAGGTCGAGACGACGCAGGACCAGCTCGCTCGCTGTGGCGACATTGCTATTGAGGGGATTGGCCTGCTGAGTTCTCGGGGGAAACCTGGTGACTCACCGCGAAGACCGAATTGCCATCCACCAGCGGTGTGCCGATAAACGACGCTTGGGCCAACCCGGCCGCGGTCCGGTCGGAAGTCCACAGGACGCTGCCGGTTGGTGCATCATAAGCGACAAGGCGGAATCGGTTGGACTCGTTGTGGGCCGCCGAGACGCTGAGGACCACCCCCTTCCCCTGCCCTTCCTGTCCCAAACCCCGCCCTTCCTGCCCCAAACACAGGGCGAACTGCCCTGTGTTCGTCGAGTACAACATCATGCGGCCGGCGTTGTTGGCTCGCAATTGGGACACGACGCTCTGGACATCCGGCTGCGTCTTCCAAACGGTCTTTCCGCTCGCCAGGTCGATCGCGAAGCAGGCTCCCAGCCAGTTGCCGTAGAGCCGCTGCCCGTCCGTGACGGCGGCCGGAAGGATCGTCGTCAGCGCCGGCACCCCGTACCAGTTCCGGACGGAGTCCTCCAGCGCCGCCAAATCCTTCTCTTCGAGAAAGCGGAACTGCCAGGCCGCTTGCGCGCCGTCGGGAGGCGCGAGGCCCGAAAAGACCGGTTCGGAACCAGGTCTCTCCGACCCGGTCGGGTTCGGCTTTTCTTCGCTTTCGAGTCCCTTGAGGTATTCGTCCGCAACGACTTCCTTGCCGCCAAGCACGACGCGGCGTGCCGGGAAAATCCTGCTGCAACTGCTGGCGCACGCTGCGGAATTCAGCGTCAAGGCCGCCGCGGTAGAGGGCGACGGCCCGTTTGAGGAGGATCTTCGCCTCGGGGAGATTCGTATCGGGATGGAAATCGAAAATCGATTTCCAGCAGCGGGCCGCGTCGGCGAATTGCCCCCGCTCGAAGTAATCCTCCGCCAGCCGATCGGCCGCGTCGTCCCCGACCGACGTGATGAAGTAGCGATCGTAGATCGTCCGCGCGATCTTGACGTCCTCCTCCTTCTGGGCCGTGCGAATCGACTCGAACAGCCGCCGCGCCTTCGCGTCGAAGTAAAGGCGATAGGCCTCTCGCCCGTCGGCCGGCAGCTCGAGGATGGCCTCGCGGATGCGGAGGGAGGCCGGGCGGATAAATCCGTGCCGGTCCGGCAACATCGAGGACCATTTGTCCTCGGGGATGTCGGCCAGAATGCGGAACGCCTTCTCCCAGGCCCGGGCCTGAACGTATTCGTCGAACTTGGCGAGCGAATCGCTCAAGCGATCGTCAAAGGCGAGGCTGAACCCGCGATCGGCCGCCGGATTGGCGGACCTCGTGAGACGACGCACTCTGAGCCGCCAACTCCAGGGGGATCGAGACGGAAAACGGAGAGGCCGAGAACGAGGAGCGCGGCCGCCGAGAGCAGGCTCAAGAGCCAATCGCCGCAGCGGAGACCGCGCGCACCAGCGGGGCTGGATCGTCCGGACATTCCGTTCCTCTTCTCAATCGACCGGCGGCTGTCGCCGTCCGTTTCGATCGTTCCCCCGTTGATCCGGCCCAGATGATCGTGCCCGGTTTCGGGCGGTCATTTTCCGTCCTTGCGCGCCTCCTCGACCAAGTGCGCGATCCTGTCGAGTCCCCCCGAGGAGACGTCGACGCCCGAAATGTCGATGAGCGATGCCACGGCGTGCTCCATCGATCCATCGAAGAATGTCTTGACCACATGCTCCAGGGCCGTCCGCCTCGCTTTTTCGCGAGACTGGGCCGGCACGTACACGTACCGCGCGCCCTGCTTTTTGTGTTTCACGTGTCCTTTGCGCTCCAAAATGCGCAACAAACTCCGCACGCAGGAATAACTTGGCGGATCGGGCATGTTGGCCAAGACGCCCGTCACCGTGGCTTCCCCCACGCGGTACAACGTGTCCAATATCTGGCGTTCGCGGCGCGCCAGATATAACTGCGATTTTCGTGTCGACCATCAAACCCTGGTTCCCCTTCAAATTGCGACCCATTGCGGCAACTCCCCTTTTGTTGCCATGAAGTGTAACGAATTTAGCATGCGCCCCAAAGTATCAGGGCGGTCGGAGTCCGTCAAATCTCCTCTTTCAAATCTCGCGTTGCCAGCGTACCGGCACGTCGAGCGCTCGGCAAATCCGTTCGGGGAAGATTTTATCACGACTCCTCTCTCTCCAAGTCGTTGCTAGTAGTACGACACACTTTGTGCACCGCCGCGGGGCGGGTGCCCCGCTCTCTGGTTCGTGCGATCGGCGAGGGCACCGCCCCTCGCCGCTTGTTTTGCAAAGGGTGTCGTGCATCCGTCGGTGCGCGACCGTTACCAAGTTGGTCTCGCGTCAACCACGAATTCAATGACCTTGCGAAATGGAATCGAGTCGCCCGCCTGTGCAATCCGCATCACGACACCGACGCCACTTTCCCGTCGATCTTGCGTGCTCGCCTCGGGGTTTCGATAATGCTGATATGCACAAGTTTGGATGCGTCGTCGGCAGGAACGTGAATCGTCGACAGGTCCGTGCGGTCTCCGTTTGGCTTGTCCCGAACGCGGCGCTGTTCCTAATTTGTTCGCTGCTCGAAGCTTCCGCGTCGGCTGCCGCACCTGTTCCGCCGATCGGGTTGAGTTTTGAAAAGGACGTCCGTCCGATCATCCGGGCGCATTGTCTGGATTGCCACGGCAGCCAGAGCGTTCACAAAGGGGGCCTCGACCTTCGTTTGAGGCGTCTGATGGTCAAAGGGGGCGAGTCGGGCGAAGCCATCGTCCCCGGACATCCCGATGAAAGTTATCTGCTCGACCGGATCAAAGTCGGCGAAATGCCCCCCGGCGAACAGAAAGTCCCGGCCAAAGAGATTGCAATCGTCGAAGCCTGGATCGCCGCCGGTGCTCCCACCGCGCACAAAGAGCCGGCCGAACTCGGGGCTGGCGACCTTGATTACCGATGAAGACCGCGACTACTGGGCGTTCCGGCCAATTCACCGGCCGAAAGTTCCCGCCAGCGGCTCGGCTGACCGCGTCCGCACTCCCATCGACGCCTTTCTGCTCGATGCCATGCGGCGAAAGGGACTCTCTTTTGCCTCCGACGCGGACAAGCGGACGCTGATTCGCCGGCTGTCACTCGACCTCGTCGGACTTCCTCCCAATCCGAACGACGTTTCCGCTTTCGTGGCCGACGTGTCGCCCGATGCCTACGAGCGGCTGGTCGACCGGCTGTTGGCCTCGCCCGCATTACGGCGAACGTTGGGGCCGCCATTGGCTCGACGTCGCCGGCTATGCCGATTCCGAAGGTTATGACGACCAGGATCGCGTCCGGGCCGAGGCGTTCCGCTTTCGCGACTACGTGGTCCACGCCTTCAACGCCAACAAGCCCTTTGACCAGTTCGTCATCGAACAGCTTGCCGGCGACGAGCTGGTGCCGCCGCCCTACAAGAACCTGTCGCCCGCATCGATTGAAAAGCTGACGGCGACCGGCTTTCTGCGGATGGCGGCCGACGGAACGGCGACCGCCGGGAGAGCCCTTCCGACGGCCAGCAACCAGGTCATGGCCGACACGATCAAGATCGTCTCCACGTCGCTGTTGGGTCTCTCGGTGGGCTGTGCCCAGTGCCACGATCACCGCTACGACCCGATCCTGCAGGACGATTACTATCGCCTGCGGGCCGTCTTCGAGCCGGCCCTCAACTGGAAGAACTGGCGCGTCCCCGACCAGCGCCGCGTCTCGCTTTACACCGATGCCGACCGCGCCCGCGTCGCCGCTCTCGGAGCCGAGGCCAACAAAGCGGCCGCCGCGCATGCCGAAAAGGAACGCAAGTACATCGCCCGAGCCCTCGACAAGGAGCTGGCCAAGTTCGAACCCTCGCTGGCCAGTCAGCTCAAAACGGCCTTCGACACGCCGGCAGCAAAACGCACGGCCGAACAAAAGTCGGTCTTGGGCCGGTATCCGAGCATCAACATCTCGCCCGGCACGCTCTATCAGTATGATCGCGGCCGCCGCCGAGGAATTGAAGAAAGACGCCGCCAAAATCGCCGCCATCCAGGCGCGCATGCCCGCGGAAGAGTTCCTGCGCGTTTTGACTGAAAACCCCGGGGAAATTCCCGCCACCTTTCTGTTTTATCGCGGCGATCCGCAGCAGCCGAAGCAGGAAATCGCTCCCGGCGATCTGACGGTCTGCGTGGCGGAGGGCCAAAATGGCCAAATCGCGAAACGCGATCCGCACCTTCCGACCACAGGCCGCCGCCTGGCTTACGCCCGCCGCATCATGTCGGGCCGGCACCCGCTCGTGGGCCGCGTCCTCGTCAATCGCGTTTGGCTCCTCCATTTCGGCCGCGGAATTGTCGGCACGCCGGCAGACTTCGGCCATCTGGGCGATCGCCCGACGCATCCCGAGCTTTTGGATTGGCTGGCCGATGAGTTCGCTTCGACCGGCTGGGACCTCAAGCGGCTGCACCGTCTGATCGTGACCTCGACCGCCTATCGGCAAGACTCGGCCCGCACGCCCGACCGCGACGCGGCCGACCCCGATAACCTGCTCCTGTCGCGAATGAACGTCCGCCGTCTCGACGCCGAGATCATCCGCGATTCGGTCCTCGCCGCCAGCGGCTCCGGTTTCGCCCGGATGTACGGTCCGCCGATACCCGTCAAGCAGGATGCCGTCGGGCAGATCGTCGTAGGCGTCGACACGAGGGTGGGCGCCAACGAGCCGGGTGCCGACGTTCCCCTCGGCAGCAGAGGAGTTCCGCCGCAGCCTCTACATCGAAGTCCGCCGCAGCCAGCCCCTGGCCCTGCTGCGGGCCTTCGATGCCCCCGTCATGGAGACCAATTGCGACCGTCGCGTCGCCTCGACCGCCGCCACGCAGGCCCTGATGATGATGAACAGCGATTTCACGCTGACAGCAGGCCAGCCGCTTCGCCCAGCGCCTCAATCGCGACGCCGGCCCCGATCGCCGGCGGCAAGTGACGCTGGCCTTCGAGTTGGCGTTCGGCCGCGCCCCCGACGCGGCCGAGATCGATCAATCGCTCGCCTTCCTGCGATCGCAAACCGACGAGCTGAAGACCCGCCCTCCCGCCATGCGTCCTCAAAAGCACGCCCGTGCCGCTCGACCGTCCAAAAAGAGCCGCCGACTAAAATACGAAACGATGCAGCGCTCGACAGCGGCCGAACCCTCGCTCCAACCCCTGACCGACTTCTGCCAGGCCCTGCTCAGCTCCAACGAGTTTTTGTACGTCGACTGAAGATAAAGACGAAACGAAATTCATCCGCAGATGACGCCGATGTCGCAGAGTTTGAGAGCCCGAAGAAGTCCTCGCAGTGCCTTATCGGCGTAATCTGCGTAATCTGCGGATCGCCTTGCCTTCGTTCCTGCCTTGAACCGGCCCGCCTCAGGATCTCTCCAATGACGTTCGGCAATCTCTCCTCGACTTCCCGCCGTGAATTCCTTGCCCGCAACGCGTTGGGCATCGGCAGCGTCGCCCTGGCGTGGCTCTTGAACGAAGACCGGCTGCTGGCCATGCCGGCCAACGTGCCGAAGAGGCCGCCGACGTTCGACCTCAAGCCGAAAGCGCCCCAGCGTCGAACCGCAGGCCCGGGCGATGATCTCGCTCTTCATGCACGGCGGGCCGCCTCACATGGACCTCACCGATCCGAAGCCGCTGCTCACCAAGTACAGCGGCACCGATTACTCCGGCGAGGTCACCTACAGTTTCATCAACGCGGCCAGCAAAAAACTCCTGGGCAGCCCCTTCCGCTTCCGCAAGCACGGCCAGTGCGGCACCGAGCTGTCGGAGCTGTTGCCTCACACGGGCAAGATCGTCGACGACATCTGCGTCATCCGCTCGATGCACACCGACATCAACGGGCACGAGCCGTCGATCTGGTTCATGAACACGGGCAAGCCCCAGCCGGGCCGCCCGGCGCTTCGGCTCGTGGCTGACCTACGGACTCGGCTCCGAGAGCCAGAACCTTCCCGCCTACATTGCCATGCCCGATCCGGGCGGACACCCGGTCGACGGCGTCCGCAACTGGTCCAACGGCTGGATGCCCCCGCTCTTCCAGGCGACCGTGATCCGTGCGCAGGAGCCGCGGATTCTCAATCTCGATCCGCCGCCGCATCTCAAAGGCGACCTGCAGCGGGAGAACCTCGACTTCCTCGCCCGCCTCAACCGGCGGCACCTCGAACGGCATCCCGGCGAGGCCGACCTCGAGGCCCGCATCGCCAGCTACGAGCTGGCCGCCCGCATGCAGTCGGCCGCCAAGGACGCCCTCGACATCTCGCAGGAGACGCAGGCCACGCAGAACATGTACGGCCTCGACCGCCCCGAGACGCGCGAATACGGCACGCGGCTTGTTGATCGCCCGCCGGCTGGTCGAGCGCGGCGTGCGGTTCGTTCAAATCTTCATCGCCGGCCAGATTTGGGACCTGCACGGCGAACCTCCGCGGCGGCCTGCCCGTCTGCTGCGAAAAGACCGACAAGCCGGCCGCCGCCCTCGTGCACCGATCTCAAGCAGCGCGGCCTGTTGGACACCACGCTCGTCCACTGGGGAGGCGAGATCGGCCGCCTTCCCGTCACCCAGGGGGCCGGCGACTCGGCCGCGGCGGGCCGCGACCACAACGGCCAGGGCTTCAGCATCTGGCTGGCCGGCGGCGGCATCAAAGGGGGCATGACCTACGGCCAGACCGATGACTTCGGCCACCGCGCCGCCGTCAACCGGGTCAGCCCCAACGATTACCACGCCACCCTCCTGCACCTCTTCGGCCTCGACCACGAGCGGCTGACCTACTTCTCCAACGGCCAGCCCCACACGCTGACCGACGGCAGCAAGTGCCGCGTGGTGAAAGAGATTTTGAAGCAGGCCTGACGGTACAACTCTATGGCCCCAGGGGGCCATCGAGAATAGCCCAGCTTTCAAACGGTCGCTCGTACGGGCCTTTCTTCACGGCGTTGCCTGAAAGGGCATGACAAATTCAACGCGTTGGTTGTGTCGTGGTTTTCAATCACCCGCAGGCCCCTTGTTTCGCCCCGTTGGGGCTTGGAAGAAATTGGCGGACGGACGATTCCGGTTCCAAATCCTAGGCCTGCGCTGCGCTGCGGCCTAGGCTATAGGATCGCGCCCCCTTGGGGCTGAGGAAACGAGAGACCGACGCAAGGTTCTCGGCCCTGTCGGGGCCTGATTCTAAAGCCCGGGGCGGAGGCTTTGCGCAGCCCCGGGGTTGTCGAATGCCCGAGCGATGAAAGCCCTGAAAGGGCATGACAAATTCAACGCGTTGGTTGTGTCGTGGTTTTCAATCACCCGCAGTGGAAAGATGCGGACGCTGCGAAAACGCACGTTTTCCAGAGTGAAAATCCTTCACGGCGTTGCCCGACAGGGGCGGCAGAGCTGCGAGGGGGGGGAGGGGAGAATCTCTCGCAGAGGCGCAGAGCACGCAGAGAAAGCCAAGACGGGGGAAGGTGAGAAACCACTTCGCTCGATGAAGTCTTCGCAAGCTGACAAGATTTCAAACGTTTGCAGAGCAACGAAAGGTAAAAGTCGAAGGTCAAACCTTGTCCCCTTGTCTTTCTCTGCGTGCTCTGCGCCTCTGCGAGAGATTCTCTTTGTTTTTGCAGGCGGTTTGACGAAACGGGCCTCGCCTTGCAGAGAGAAGCCCGGGCCGCATGAGCCCTCTTATCCGTTCGCGCCGGGTGCCATGCCCACGGCTCGACTGTCTTCGACCCTGAGGCTCGGCTCGACTGAGCTCGCCGAAGTCAGACCCGAAGGGAGCTCGCCGAAGTCGGCTTTGCGTGGGCATGTCCTTGGATCCTTGGCAGAATGTCGTAGCCGGAAATCGTCCTGCCAGCACCCTTCGATCCATCTTTCTCGATGAATGGTCACCGCAAAACGTGTCGACGTGACAGCGCGCCGGGCCATGCCCATTCGCTGACGTTTTCCTGTTTTTGTCGGCGTCCGTTTCTGTCGAAAGACGGAGGCCGCCTGTGGCTCGTCGAAGCGGTCGATCGCACGCCTCAAGGCTGAAGACATGCCCACGCAAAGCCGTGGGCATGGCACCCGGCGTAGGGTGGGACAAGCTCGCGGAGCGAGCGACGGCCCACCCCGGCCACGCGCTTGGCAACCTTCAAAAGGTGGGCCGGACTTCGGCGAGCTCCCTTCGGGTCTGAGCCTCAGGGTCGAAGACAGTCGAGCCGCGGCCGCCGAGCCGGCCTTGTCCCACCCTACGGCCGCCTCTTTGGCCCCAGGGGGCCATCGAGAATAGCCCAGGAGTCAAGTCTCACCGACGGGTCAGTTGCTCGATGAGGGCCGTGTGCTGCGGATAGCGGCCGAGCAGTTCCTGCCGGGTCGGGAGCTCGAAGTCCGCGAAATCGAATCCGGCGCGACGGTGCAGCCCACCAGCGAATACCCGCCCGGATCGCTGGGCCGGCGCCGAACAGGCAGCCGGCCGGAACGACAGCCTGCAAGACTTCCCCCGCGTGCCCCTCTCGTCCCAGGCGCACAACGGAAATCGCTCCGTCCGTTGCGATGCGGGTGACCGTCAACGAGCATCCGTCGTAGAAGTGCCATACTTCGCCTTGCTGGATCCGGTGCAATGCCGAGAAATCGTGACCCTCGAGCAGGAAATAGATGGCCGTCGCAAACGCCCGGTCGCCTGAGAACCGTGGCGGCAAGTGCTGCCGGGAAATTGTCTCACCGGAGCGGTAGGTTTCGCGGAAAAAGCCCCCCTCGGGATGCGGTTTGAGCCGGAGCGTTTGGATCCATTCTTTGGCTTCCATCAAGACCCCTCCCCCTCGCGCCGCTTTCGAGCAAAATCTGGTGCCCCAGCATAACGACAGGGCACACGTTCGGCGCACGAAAGAAATCCGTTATCCTGATGACTGCTCCCATGCCGCTGTCCGCCTGAGGAAACCCAACGATGCCCGAAGAGATCGAAGTCCCCGTCGAACAGTTGCACGAGACGATTCACGAGGCGGCGTCCGAAGGCGGGCATCACCACGCCAGCGGGTTCAACATGCAAGTCGCCCTCAGCACGGCGCTCCTGGCCGTCGTGGCGGCCGTCGCCGCGCTGCTGGCCGGCCACGCGGCCAACGAGGCCGTGATCGAGCAGATCGAAGCCTCCGACAAATGGAACCACTACCAGTCGAAGAGCATCAAGGAGACCGTGCTCTCCTCCAAGCTGGCCTTGCTGGTCGCCTTCGACAAGCGGATCGAAGCGAAGGATGCCCAAAAACTGGCCGCCTACAAAAACGACATGGAAGAGATTAAAACAGAGGCCGAGGCCAAGGAGGCCCAATCCGCAAAGCACATGCAGCGACACGTCATCCTGGCCCGCGGCGTGACTCTCTTCCAGATCGCCATCGCCCTGTCGGCCATTGCCGTCTTGACCAAGAAACGCCCCCTCTGGCTGGCCAGCCTGGCCCTGGGAGCCATCGGCGGCTTCTTCTTTGTCGGGGGACTTCTGTGAAGCGAGTTCAATTCCTGGGGGCCGCCGCCGTCCTCGGCGTCTGCGTCCTGGCCGTCTGCGTCCTCGGCGTCTGTGTCCTCGGCGTTGCCGGCCAACCGCCGAGCCTGGGCGACCGGATCGTCGCCTTTTGCAAACAGCAGAAGGGAAAATGCGTCGGCAACGGCGAGTGCTCGAACCTGGCCGAGGCCGCCTTGCGCGCCGCCGGAGCGAGAGGGCGCGGCCATGGAGATTTCAACCGGGACGATTTTGGCCATGGAGATTTCAACCGGGGCGATTTTGGCCGGGGCGATTTTGGCAGGGGCGGTCCCAGCGGCGGCCATCACGAACTCGCGGCCGATTACGTCTGGGGCGAACTCGTTTTTGTTCTGGAGCGTGACGGAACGAATCTCATGGCCACGGGCCAGCTCAAGGACATCCGTCCCGGCGACGTCATCCAATTCCGCGACGCCGAACTGGCAGGCCCCAGCGGCGGCAGCCGCTACACGATGTCCGCCAAGCACCACACGGCGATCGTCTCCGGCGTCCTAAACAAGGGAATGGTGCTCAAGATCTACCAGCAAAACGCCAACGGCCGAAGGATCGTGACGGCAGACAGGCTCCGCCTGTCCGACTTGCAACAAGGCCGCCTCCGCATCTTCCACCCTCTCCCGCGAACACGCATCCAGCCGACGGATTGACCGCCGCCGTCGGCTCGTCCGTTGGCGCCATCTTTTCCCTGAGATGCCGGACGGTGCGGGCGTGTAATCTCCGCGGCCAGACGCAGCAGAAAGGCTTCAAGCAAGTCAAAGCTTGTCGGCAGGCCGTGGCGGTTGCCGCTGGCGCGGTCCCCGGGAGTCGGCGGGCCGGTTGGACCTCGCCGAACTGGCCCCTACCGGCCGAAAAAGCGACGGCCCGTTCAGGATACCTTTGACGGCTTCAACACGACCCCCCGCTTGGTGATGACCGTGTGCCCCAGGTCATGGTTCTTCCGGGTCTTCCAATCTTTGAAGCAGCGCTTCATATGTCGTTTGCGGGCTTCGCCAGAGCGGTTCGCGCCCATCGTCAGCTTCTCCCGAATAATGGCTAGGGCTAGTCGCCGTAAAGGCTTGCGCGGCATCGTTGGCAATCGCCGGCCACAAGGAGCGGGCGATGGACGCGATGTGGACGTCACCGGGCAAGTCTCGGCGACGCCCAGTGTATCAACTTGAGTGTTCCGCTCAAAACAGGATCCAAAAGAGCAAGGCAATCGCGATCGGGATCGCCAGGACGATGCCGGCGGGCCGCGGTGCCGCGTAAAATGGCACGGGAGCGGGCCCTGGTGGTCGTTGGTCATGACGTGTTCCGAAATCGGTTTGGAGGTTTGGCAAAATGGACTTGCAACTGAAAAACAAAAAAGTGCTGATCACCGGCTCAACCGCGGGGATCGGCTTTGCCACGGCGTGCCTCTTCGCTGAGGAGGGTGCGACCGTGGTGCTGAACGGTCGCTCCGAGGCACGGGTCAAGGAGGCCGCCGGCCGGATCCGAAAAAAACAAAACGATGCGCAGGTGATCGAATTCGCGGCCGACCTGGGAACGAAAGAGGGCGTCGACGCGTTGACCCGAAAAGTCTCGGCGGTCGACATTCTGGTCAACAACCTGGGCATCTTTGAGGCGAAACCGTTCTTCGAGATTCCCGACAGCGATTGGCAGCGGTTCTTCGAGGTCAACATCCTCAGCGGCGTGCGGTTGAGCCGGTTCTATTTGCCGAGGATGCTGGAAAAAAATTGGGGGCGGATCGTCTTCATCTCCAGCGAATCGGCTGTGAACACTCCTGTCGAGATGATCCATTACGGCGTCACCAAAACGGCACAGCTTGCCCTGGCTCGCGGCCTGGCGGAAATGACGGCGGGATCCAACGTGACGGTCAACTCGGTGCTGCCGGGGCCGACCCGTTCGGAGGGGGTCGAGAAGTTCGTGCAAGACATGGCGAAGTCTCAAGGGACCGACGACGCGGCCGTAGAAACCGAGTTCTTTCGATCCGTGCGGCCCTCCTCGCTGCTCAAGCGATTTGAGACACCGGAAGAAGTGGCCGCGATGGTCGTCTATGTTTGCAGTCCTCGTGCCTCGGCCACCAACGGGGCCGCGCTGCGCGTCGACGGCGGCGTCGTCCATTCGATCGTGTAAACCGCAGGCGGACGCGATCGGAGCCGCCGCATTGAAGCACTCGGACGGGCCAAAGCTCCGGCCCGTGACGCCCCGGCTGTGACTGTTAACGGCGCAAAGGGGGCCACCCGCGACTGCGGCTACGAAGAGCCGTGGGACTCGTAGGCTCGTCGCACGGAATCGCGCGTTAGGACGACGATCGTACAGACGCCCAGGATTGTGCCGCAGGGGATTTGCAGGCAGTCCAGCCCGGCGACGACGAGCGAAAAGATGCGGTTCTTCCTTTGGCGCAGAAACAAGCCGGACAGGCCATTGAGCACGGCTGTGGCGGCCAGGACAAGCCCAAAAACGACATAGAGGCCCCCAAGCATGTACAGCATTTCTCGAGGCGGCGCATCCTGCGGTCCATTCCCCATGGGCGCGATCGAAAAAACGAAAAAGAAGGCCAGGAAATGCAGGCAGAGAAGGGCCATGGCGGCCACCGCCAGGCCGCCGACCACGAAGTGGAAAATCGAGAGCAGCCGCAGGTGTTCGTTGTCTAGTCGTCGCTGGTCGTCGCTCACCGGCGGCGACGTTTGCGATACGTGCTGCATGGCCATACCTTCCGTTCAATGTACCAGTTCCGAACGCCGCACCGTGAATCCGCGGGGCCGCCGGAGCGTCAGCCGCCGGAGCGTCAGCCGCCGGAGCGTCAACCGCCGGAGCGTCAACCGCCGGAGCGTCAATCGGCGGGGTGGCTGTCGAGGTACGTTCGCCACGGGTTCCAGTAGTATTTCACCCAGCCCTCGCTGACGCCGGCAAAGTCCTCCTCGGGGACGTTGACGTGCACCAGCTCGATCCGCGCCGCGTCCCCTTCCGGCCAGAAGGAAAGCACGAGCACCGAATCGATGGCTCCGTCCGGGAAGTTTGCCGATCGCCATTTCTGGACGATGAGCCGTTTTGGCTCGACGTGGAGAATCGTGCCGGTGAGCATGCCGTTAAAGGCACGAAACGCCGCACCGGCCCGCGGCTCGATCGTCACCGGGTCGCCGGTGAAGGCCGCGTGACTCTTGGCGTCGAGGTACATGTCGTACAGTCGATCGGGGGCGGCCGGCAGCGATGCGGCGAGAACGACGTTTCGGGGCATGATGGCAGCTCCGCGGACGACTTCACAACTGTCGCAAGAGGGTGGCAGTTTTCACCCTTGAACGTCGCCTCTCAGGATCCAATACCGCAGGGGGTTTATACCCTCCGCTCCGGCCGTCCGCTCGCTCCGTCGTCCTGACCCCTGACCTTCCCTCATTATGCGCGGGCCTCGCGATTCTTTCACGATCAATTTAACAACCGTTAGTAAACACACTGGCGGTGCGTGGCGGGTGGCAAGTGGGGCGAACGGGGCGTTCGCCGTGGCGTTCGGGTGCCAAACGCCAATTGGCAAGTTGCACAAGGGCGCGCTGCGAGTTTTTTGGGGTCCTCTGCGCCCTTTTTTTATGGCCCAAAAAACCCCAAAAAACTCCCTCGCCTTCGAAAATCGACTGCAACGAGCAACACGGTTAGCCGCGTCGAGTGCCACCCAATCCAATGCGATCTGCGTATTCCGGCAGCCTGTTAAGCGATCCGGCCGAAATGGATCGCCTTTTCGCGATCGGTGCGAAAGACGAGCGGGTCGGGCGTGCCGGTCACTTTGTAAAACTCGTGGTCAAAGATGCCAATCACGCAGCGCAGGCCGCCGACCGTACCGCTTTGGTCGAATTCCGTCGCGTGGAGCGGGCCGTAGACGCTCTGGAGCACGGTCAATTCGTATTCCGAAGTTTCGGCGTTGACCGCCAGGAAGCAGCAACGCAGGACGTTTTCCTTGCCGTCCAAGGCGATGCCGCGCACGGCCGTCTTCCCATCGGCCGGGCCGTCCTCGAGGACGTAGACGACAAAACCGCTTAATTCTTGCTGCCGCCGGAAGCCTGAGACTTCTGAGATCGTCTTCATGCTTCCTTGATATAGGGCTGACTGTGAGTCGATGCAAGTGGCAGGCGTCGAGGAACGAGCCAAGAGGTCGGCAGACACAGCGTGCCTCTCTCCTTTCGCGTTGCCCCCCGCCCGCACTCATGACAAGGGATCGGCCGCGCCGCTACCATCTTCCTGCGAGCCCGTTCCGGCCGGTGCCGATTTACGGGCAATCGCCGGTTCAGTGGGACCTTCGGAGCGAGCGTCTGTTGATGGTCGGCAATAACTCGGACGGCAGCCGTGAACCGCAGCTTGCCCTGGCGCTGGGAGGCGGAGGGGCGCGGGCCGCGTATCAAGCGGGCGTCTTGCGTGGCATCGCTTCCCGCTTTCCGGAATTTCGCGCACCGCTTTTGACCGGCGTTTCGGCGGGGGCGATCAATGTCGCCCATCTGGCCAACCATACTGGGCCGTTCCGCGATAAGGTGGACGACCTCGCGCAATTGTGGCGAGCGTTGCGTTTCGACGACGTCTTTTCGGTCAATGCCGCCTCACTGATCTGGCGCGTCACGCGGATCGGCCTGCGGCTCTCGGTCGGGATGCCGCCCGGCATCGCGCGGGCCAACAGCATGGTCGATACGAAGCCCCTGCGAAGGTTCCTTTTCCGGGCACTGGGGATCGAAACGGAGTTTCTCAGTGGAATCGGGCAGAACATCGCCGCGGGACAGCTCTCGGCCGCCGCGCTCACGGCGCTCAATTATGACACGGGGGAATCGGTGACGTTCGTGGAGGGAAAGGCGATCGAAGGTTGGGAGCGGCCGTTACGCAAGGGCGTGAATACCCGCTTGAATGTCGAGCACATCATGGCCTCCACCGCGCTGCCCCTGCTCTTCTCTCCGATTCGGATCGGCAACGATTGGTACGGCGACGGCGGCATTCGTCTCGTCGCGCCCTTTCGCCGGCCGTCCACCTTGGAGCCGACCGGCTGCTGGTGATCTCGACGCATTATGAGATTCCCTCCCCACTGCAAGTTGCGGAAGAAGGCCGAAGGGCCCCCCTCTCCGGCCGTGGTCCTGGGAGCGCTGTACGATGCCGTTTTTCTCGACCAGCTCGATCACGACGCCTTGCAGATCGAGAAGATCAACAATCTGCTCCGCAAGCTGCAGCCGCAAGATCGGCGCGGCCTGAGCGAGATCGAGACGGTGGTGATTCGCCCGTCGGCCGATTTGGGGCGCTGGCCAACGAATTCGAGGAAAAGCTGCCGGGGGCCTTTCGCTACTTCATGCGGCGGTTTGGCTCGAAAGAGGCGGAGGAGCAGGACCTCATCAGCACGGTGATGTTCGACAAGGATTACATCGACGAGCTATTGCGCCTCGGCGAGCGCGACGCGGCGGCGCATGCCGACGCGATCGCAAAACTCCTGATGAAATAAGCCCACGGACGAGGTAAGCCCACCGACGGCCGTCCGTGGGCTTAACAAATTGATGCTCACCAGCAAAGCGTGGGCGGCAGATATTCCGCGATCAGCCCTTCACAGTACGGCCGCAGCTCGGCGACTTTGGGCCGCTCGGCACTTTTCGAATACAGGTCGAACGGGCTGAACTTGCGGACCCAGCGGAACAACTCGCGGTCCCGGTCGTTCATCAGATAGTCGTACTCCCCTTCCCGATGGCCGGGATAGAAGGAGTGATAGCGGATCATGTACAGGGCTTCGTCTGGCAGATAATTCTTCACGACGTGATAAAGATACTCGTCGTGGCCCCACGACATGAGCACGTTGTCGAGACCGCAGCCCTCTTCGTAGATGCCGAGCCGCGTTTGGTACTCGGGCACGCGGCTGTCGGGATTGTCCGCGAAAAATTCGGGGAAGACGATCTTCTCGGAATGCCGGCAACCGACGGGGAACGTGTCGCCGACGACGGCCCACTGCGGCTCGTCGAAAAGGCAGAGGACTTTTCCCAGATCGTGGATCAACCCGACAAGTTGAAACCACCGCGGATGCCCGACGGCACGAATCGCCAGGAGGGTTTGAAGCGAGTGCTCGATTTGCGGCAGGTCAATATCGGGATCGCTGTCGTCGGTGAGGCGGTTCAAGTATTCCATTGCCTCCCAGGCGCTCGATCTTGCGCTTTGCGAGAGGCAAGTACTCGGCCCGCTTTTGATTTACGAAATCGACGCTCTGGTAGGTATGGTTGAGCCGATAAAACTCCCGCACGCTGGGCCGCACCGAGCCTTCGTGGTCGCGGAATTCGGCCGGTTTCTTTTTCGGATTCGTGTCCGAGACAGGGCTGGCGGACCCTTCGGGCTTCGGATAGCGCCGTAGGAGGTCGTCCTCCCACTCGTCGAGGCTGGCCAGAGGCGCGTTCACAGACGGTTTATTCTGATCCTTATTGGATGAATCGATCATCGTCGAAATCCCTGGTTGATAAGCTGTCCTGGACGCGCGGGAAAGGTGCGTCCTGTATGCTAATGTCGGCTGTTTCGCGTGGCAATTGCAACCTTTTCAAGCACGGCACTGCACCGGTTGCCCGGATTGGCCGCGTCGACTACGCTCAGCCGCAGCACGGTGCGCGTCCTTAGAGATTTATCCCGCCAATGTCGACCGCCGATCCGAAACGTGAATTCGCCGTCGAGGTCGTCCGCCGACTTGCAGGACGCGGGATTTCGCGCCTTATGGGCCGGCGGCTGCGTTCGCGATTTTCTGATGGGCCGCGTCCCGCAGGACTACGACGTCGCCACCGATGGGCGTCCCGAGGCCGTCCGCGAGCTGTTCGGCCGGCGGCGCACCCTGGCGGTCGGAGCCAGCTTCGGCGTGATCGTCGTTGTCGGCTCGAAGAAATCCGGAAACATCGAGGTCGCCACGTTCCGGACGGAAGGCCCCTATGCCGACGGCCGGCGTCCCGAGCACGTCGTCTTCAGCACTCCGGAAGAGGACGCCCAGCGCCGCGACTTCACGATCAACGGCATGTTTTATGACCCGATTGCCGAGAAAGTTTACGATTACGTCGGCGGGAGAAGGATCTCGCGGCCGGCATCGTCCGGGCGATCGGCAATCCGTCCGACCGGATGTCGGAAGACAAGCTCCGCCTGCTGCGGGCCGTCCGCTTCGCGGCCACGCTGGAGTTCGCGTTGGAAGCGGCCACGGCCGATGCGGTCCGCGTGCAGGCCCGCGAAATCCGCGTCGTCAGCGCGGAGCGGATTACGCAAGAGCTTCGGAAAATGCTCGTCGATTTGCATCGCCGGCGGGCGATGGAGCTGGCGCGGCAGCTTGAGCTGCTCGCGGAAATCGTCCCCGAGCTGGCGCCCGTGACTTCGTCGGTCCGTGCTGATGACGCGAACCCCGAGTGGACACGCATCCTCCGGCGATTGCAATTGCTGAACGAACCCGGTCTTCGAATTGGCGGCAGCCGCTCTGTTGCTCTCCCTGCCGAACGCAGCGCCGGCGGCCAGCAAAATCTGCAAGCGATTGCGGATGTCGAACGAGGAAGTCGAGACGATCGGCTGGCTGTTGCAGCATGTCGCGGATGTCATGGCTTCCAAGACGAAGTCCTTGGCCGAGTTGAAACGGCTTCTGGCCCATTCGAGTGCCCGGGACCTGCTGGAGTTGGCGCGGGTGGACGCGTTGGCCGGCGACGGCGACTTGTCCCCGGTGATGCACTGCGAGGAGCTTCTGCGGCAAACGCCGGCCGACCGGCTCGATCCTCCACCGCTCGTCACCGGGAGTGATCTGATTGCGATGGGCCTGGAGCCGGGCAAACGTTTCCGACAGATTCTCGACGCCGTCCGCGATGCGCAGCTCAACGAAGAGATTTCGACGAAGGACGAAGCGATGTCGTTCGTCAAACAGTTTCTCGAACAACACGGGACTGCATTGAAAGGACACCATGGCAGCGAAAGTGCGGATTGCGATCATCGGGGCAGGAGCGGTTTCCGATTACCACCATGTGCCGGGGATTCGCCTCGATCCGCGGGCCGAGCTTGTCGCGGCCTGCGATCCGAACGAGGAGCTCCTGGCACAACGGCTCCGCGAGTGGGGGGCGATCCGCACGACGACCTCTTACGAGCAGATCGCCGCCGATCCCGAAATCGACGCCGTCATCATCGCCACGCCCAACGACACGCATCGGCCCATCGCGCTGGCCTGCATGGCCGCCGGCAAGCACGTGATGTGCGAGAAGCCGCTGGGCCTCAACTTCGACGAAGCACGGCAAATGTATCGGGCCGCCCGCGACAAGAACGTGCGGCACATGACGGCCTTCACCTACCGCTTCGCCCCGTCGATGCGGTATCTCAAACATTTGGTCGTCTCGGGCGCGCTCGGCACGCCGCGGCATTTCCGCAGCCAACGGTTTCTCGACTTGCCCGAGACGAGTTGGGGCTGGCGGCAACTGAAAAAGCGAGCTGGGGCCGGCGACCTGTTCGACATGACGATCCACCGCATCGACTTCGCCCAGGACTTGATGGGGCCGATCGAATCGCTCTGCGGGGCCGTCGCCCAGTTCGTCCCTCGCGACCGCACGGCCGACGGCACGCCGTGCGAGCCGTCCGACGTCGACGACTGGTCGGCCCTCATCGGCCGCTTTCAAAGCGGGGCCGTCGGCGTGTGGGAGGGGAGCACGTTAATGAAAGGACACTACAACGACGGCTTCGGCTTTGAGTGGGCCGAAGTCAACGGCAGCGAAGCGTCGGCCGTTTATCGCCTCACGGAACCCAACACGATCCTGCTCGGCCGGCACAACGAATCGCTGAAACGGGTTCCCGTCCCGGCCGAGTTCCTCGTGGCCAAAGGAAGCCCGCGCAATCCGCACGATGGTGTCCCGAGCACGGTCTTCCGCTATGACCTGGTTTGGGAATTCGTCTCGGCCATCGTCGAAGGCCGCGACGCGGTCCCTGGCTTCGACGCCGGCGCGTCGGCGCAGCTTGTGGCGGACAAAGTGCTGGAATCGTTTGAGAAAAGAATCTGGATCGACATCAACGGCGGACTCGACTGAAGGCGGAGAGGTGGCCGTTCGCGTTCCGATCAGCTTTCCGCGACAATCGCTCGCGCCTTCCACAGCGATTCAAGCACGGCCTCGACGTATTGCTCGTCCGAAAACGGCGTCATGATGTAGCTCTTGAGGGCGACGATCGGTTCGCCGTAGTCGGAGAGCCGATAACAGTCGGTCATCGAGATCACGATCCCCTGCCCGGCCAGCGCGTCGGCCTGTACGAGGTCGAAAATGCGGCGGTTGTAGTCGTTGTGCTTTCGCAGAACATCGCGGTAAGACGGATCGGTCTGCTTCGCGCTGTGGAATGCTGAAGGTGTCGACGCCGTCGGGATAGACGCGGAAGAGGGTCACCGGCCCGAAGCTTGCGCGGTTGAGGACCGTGGTCGCCGGGTGGCCGTTCAGATGGTCGCGGAGGATCTCGGCCATCGTCACCAGGTGCCCCAGCAGCGAACGCAGGCCGTCCTTGCCGAACAAGAGCAGGTTGGCCATGGCGGCCAGCGGGGCCGAACCGCTGCGCGTCGTTTCCAGCGTGTATTTGCCGGGATGGTAGTGTCCCGATTGAAAGAGATACGGCATGGCGTTGTCGCTGCGGGCGATCCGCTTGAAGTCGGCCGAATCGCGGAGCAGGAAGAGGCTCGAAACGTAGGGCGTGAAGCCCGTCTTGTGAAAGTCGATGCCGATCGAATCGGCCCGGCCGAGGCTGGCGATGCGGCGCTGGTCGCCGGCCAGCGCCCGCACGGTGCGATGCGGAAAGCCGAGCGGATTGGCCCGGAAATCGTAGTCGTTGAAGACGCTCCAAGCCCAACCGATGACCGCGTCGGCATGGATGTGCGGCCGATAGTCGAGCGAGAACTCCGCTTCGAGCTGGTCGCGGATCTCGACGATCGCGTCGAGGTCGTCCAGGCCGAAGGCGTCGGTCGTCCCCATCGTGGCAACGATGGCGGCGATCTTTTTCCCTTCCTTCAACGCGGCCCGCGCGTGCGATTCGAGCAGGCAGGGACGCAGTTCGTTGTCGGCTCGTCGTCGGGACCTGGATCACGTTCTCGTCGCCCAGTCCGAGCCAGTTGGCGACCGTCAGGCAGGCGTAATGGGCCCGTTCGGAACAGAGGATCGACGGCCGGCTCGCGAATGCCGGAATGGACCGTTCCGGGACAGGCCTTCTCCAGCCCGACCTTCACGCCGTAAAGCAGAGTCCCCGTTCCGCCGAAGGTGAAGACGCCTCCCGACTGTTGCTGGGTCGTAACCGACCAGGGCGGCGGCCATCGAGGCCGCCTCGACCTCCGCGACGGCGACCCGACGCGACGACTCGTCGCTGACGAGATTCGGGTTGTAGATGAAAGGCAGCGTCCCCGCGATGATGCTGGGGATGGTCGGCGTCGGCACGACGTTGATCTGCGAGCGGGGATGCCCCCAGATGAACATCCCGGAGAGATACCGCACGATCTCTTCGGTGACGTTTTCGAGCGACCGCGGCTCGTCGGCCGATCCGGCGGCCGCGGGCCGACTCGTAATCGAGCTCCTCGGGCGAGCCGAGCAGCGGCGAGACCGATTTCATCGCGTCGACCTGGTCGAGCGCCCGCAGGAACGAGAAGACGAAATACGCGTCGTGCACCCGGTCGGAGACGGGCTGCGGAAAGGATTGTCGCAGCGAAACGAGGATGTCGCGATAGCGGGCGTTCTTTTGAACTTGATTCACTCATGGCGAGATGATAGCGATCGCAATCAGCGGCGGGCCGATTCGCGAGGGCACACTCCACTGCCATAATGCCAAAAGGGCATACACGGAGAAAAAGATCAACAAAGGATCGATTGGCAGCCGGTAACGATCGCCGATGTCGGCATGCGTCAACACGTACACCGACGTGAATGCTCCCAGACAACCAGCCGCGAGTCCCGCGTAGGGGACGTGCCGGGAAAGGGCCGCCATGCATCCTGCCACCGCCAGCACGGCTTGCGCGACGACCAGAGCCTTTGCCAGCATTCGATTCAGCGAATGATCCTCTTCGAGCCAATAGTTCTGTGTGCAGAGGAAATAGAACAACGCCTTGATGCGGAGGACCAATAAACGGCCAGGATGCTCCCAGATATACTTCGCAAGCCTCCTCGCCCCAACACGTCGTTTTGATCGGCCTCGTTGAGTCCGGCGACGCGTTTGGCCAGCGCTCCGCTCGGCTCGGTGACAGGTTCCCTCCGCTCGTTCTGCATAGCTCCCGTCGCGTCGGGATTGTTGCCGATCCAGAATTCGAGTTTCAAATTGGACGAAATCGGGCATGAGCCGACCAAAAACGATCGCATTCCGCACGGTCCACGGAATGAGGGACAGGATGCACTCCGGCCACATAAAGGCCGCATTGCCCGACTCGTGCCTGCCGGGGCAAATGGAAGAACAACCACAATGGCAATCACCGGCACGACGCTCAGAGTTGCCGGCAACGTCAGCGCCAGCAACACCGTTGGCAATTCCAAGCAGCACGAAACGGCCTTTTCGCCGGGGATCGTGCTGGGCCCGGATGGTTAACAGGAGCACGACCAAGATCCCGGCCAGGCTCATCGATACGCTGTCAATCCACAACTACACCTTTCGCAAGAAGGGGCTGATCGCCATCAACGCCGTCGCCAGCAACACCACGCGGCCGTTTGCAAGGTATCGGAACACGGCAAACGCGACGGTTGTGGCCGCCGCAAAAATGAACGATTGAACAATCCGGATCGCGAGAAACGGCTGATCGCCAAACACCCGGATCATCAGGCGCCAGAAAGAGCGGAGACACGGGCGGCTTATGAGCAGTGGGAGAGGTGCCGCTGAGCAAGTAGCCGTTTCCAGTCACCAGGTTGTGAGCAATGAGCCAGTTCTCGTGAAGGTGTTCCTCCACCGCGGCGTCGCGCCCCAAGTAAGCCAGATTCGCAAGGCGGGTCGCCAGTGTGAGAACGAAAATTGCCAAAAAGACTCGGCCATCCTTCATACGCCGACGTTTCCCCGTTGGATCGTCTTCTGCTCTCGATGACGATGCGTCCGGCGCGGTCACGTCGTTGGCAGTTCGAATCCGTGTCGGCGCGGGCGATCGAGATAGCTGTTGGCCTGATCGTCGCCGTCGAACTGCTTCGCGCGGCCGCATCCCAGCGGAGCGGCCTGCCGACGGCACGAACAATGTTGGCCAAATGGCAGACGGTGATCGAACGATGGCCGATCTCCACGTCGGCGACGGGCCGATTGCGCGAGCGGATGCAGTCGAGCCAGTTCTGCATGTGCCAGCGCGCCTGCCACAGCGCCAGCTCGTCACTCCATTTACGCTCCTCTTCCGCCACGTTGACTTGTTTTCGCAGTTCGGCAGCGATCTCGGGGCGGATTGGAGCTGAATTTATTGCGGTTGATTTCGAGCTTCCCTTTCTCGCAGATGAAAACCGCGCCCCCCATCGGGCCGTGGCCCTGTTTCAGCACGAAGTTGACCTCGACGCCGTTGGGATAACGCATGGCCACTTCTCCGTTCCCGCCCGGGGAAAGGGGCCTGATTTCGCTCGGGCCGGTCCCATCCATCCCGAGGGCCCACTGAATCTGATCGACGCCGTGCGCGCCCCAGTTCGTCATTTCGCCGCCGGAGAAATCGCGCCAGCGCATCCAGCCCATCCATTCGTGGTTGAAATCGCGCGCTAGGCCGCCTGGTTCAACCACACGTTCCAGTCGAGTCCCTTTGGCACGGTTTCCGACGGCAGGGGCTTGGCGGGAGCCGCTTCCGCGCCGGTGTAATTGATCGCGCGGACTTCGAGGACCTTGCCCAAACGGCCGCTGCGGACCAGTTCGCAAGCGACGCGGTTCATTTCCATTGACCGCTGCTGCGAGCCGACCTGGAGGACGCGATCGTAGTGTCGCACGGCGTTGACGAGCGGCCCGCCTTCGCGGATGTAAAGCGTCAAAGGCTTTTCCGCATAAATATCTTTGCCCGCCTGGCAGGCGTGAATGCACGGCAGCACGCGTTGAAACTCGCCGGTCGCCACGATCACCGCGTCGACGTCCTTGCGATCGAGCACCTTGCGGTAGTCCTGGTAGACGGGCCAGGTCCCCTTGTGTTTGGCTTTGAAGGCTTCGGCCCGCGGCAAATTGCAATCGCTCAGCGCGACGATCTGCGCCGACTCGGGCAGTTGCTGCAACAACAGGTTTGCGCGTCCGCCGACGCCGATCGCACCCACCGTGATCCGATCGTTGGCGCCCGGTCTGCCCGAGGCCGATAACGCGCGTCGCGGAACGAACAGCGGGGCGCCGAACGCACCGGCGGCGAGCGTGGCGGCCGCTGTCCCGAGAAACTGGCGACGACTGGACTTGAGTCGTCTCAGGCTGATTCTGTTCGTTCATGTCTGTCGGCTTTCCTTGTCGCTGTTGAATAAGTGGACGGCTCGTGTCATTATGGCCCATGCGGATTTGGCTCGGCAAGCAAACGGCGATCGCGGCTTCCCACCGGGATTGGCCGGCAGCGATTCCGCCCGTACCGGTCCGAGCGGCGAGCTCGGACACTTGGGTCACCAGCAAAAACGCGGATTGACGCTCCGGCGCCTTTGTCGAGACACTTTCCGTCCCCAGGTCGGCGAGTCGACTCCCGATGAATCGTCTTCGGAAACTGTTCGATCTCGAGCGTGGGCGGCATGTCGTCGAATATGTCGCCTTTCGGGTCGTCGTCTGCCTGGTCGACATGCTTCCCTTGGCGGCGTCAATTCGGATGGCGGAGACGCTTGCCTTTGTCATCCATCGGCTCTTGCCGAAGAAGCTGACGCGTTATGACGTCGCCCGCGACAACATCCGCCAGGCGTTCGGGACGAAGTACAGCGACGCACGAAATCGACGACATCATCCGCCGGATGTGGGTCCACCTCTTCCGCGTGATTGCCGAGATCGTGCAGGTGCGGCGAAAGCTCCGGCTGTCAACTGCGCCGACGTCGTCGAGTTCAAGGGCCGCGACGAAAACGTGCGGCTGCTGTGCAGCGGGCGGCCGGTGATCATCGTCAGCGGGCACTATGGGAACTGGGAGGTGGCCATCGGCACGTTCGGCATGTTCGGATTTCCGATGGGGGTCGTCGCCCGCGATCTCGACAATCCGTATCTGCACCGCTGGTTCGTGAAATTCCGCCAGCAGACGGGGCACCGGCTCATTTCAAAAAAAGGGGGCGGGGCCGACATGCTCGCGACGCTCGAGCGCCGCGGGCACCTGGCCCTCATGGGCGATCAGGACGCCGGCTCGACCGGGCTGTTCGTCGACTTCTTCGGCAAGCCCGCCTCGACGTTCAAGTCGATTGCACTCGTGGCGCTCGAATACCGCGCCTATCTCACGGTCGGTTACGCGATCCGCCTGCCGGACGATTTCGAGAAGAACCGCTGGGTGCGGTACGAGATCGGCAACGCCGACATCATCGACACCGAAGCAATACCACGGGGCCGGACGCCGTCCGCGAGATCACGCAGCGGTTCACGAAGGCGTTGGAGAAGGCGATCGCCTTGGCTCCCGAGCAGTATTTCTGGGTCCATCGCCGCTGGAAGAGCGTGCCGCGCGCGCCAAGCGCGACAACCGCAAGCGGGCTCGTGAAACGAGCGGACAGACCGGCGGCCTGCGCTGCCGTGGGAATCGAATGGCAAGTGTAGCAGCTTGGTCCGCGCATTCGGCGGCAGTAGAACCAACGGAAGAGCCGGCTTCCGCAGCAGAAGTCGACCCGGTTCAGTCAATGGCAGCATGGCACAAAGTGGCCACGCTGGGAGAACTTGCCCCCGGAGCCGCGCGGCGAACTGACCGCCGGCGGACGGGTCGTCGCCCTGTTTAACGTCGACGGACGTCTTCTACGCCCTGGACGGAATTTGTCCGCACGCGGGGGACCGTTGGGCGAAGGATCGCTTTCGGGCTGCGTCGTGACCTGTCCCTGGCATGGATGGCAGTTCGACGTGACGACCGGGCGGCACGCCCTCAATCCGCGGATCGAGCACACGCGATTTCCCGTCAAGATCGAGGGAAACGACGTGTGGGTCGAGATCCCGTAGCGTTGATCGGGACGTCACGTGCCGACCGGTTTACCCCGTGGTCCGGCGGCGTAATCCCGCCGGCTCGTTCGCGGCCGACGACATTTCCCCTTCGGTGCCTCCCGCAAATCGGGAAACGGCTGCCAATTCGGTTTTCCCGTTATGACCGCTCGTCTGGCCTGCCGATAGAAGGAAAACGGAGCTGTCACCGGCCCTGGACAATTGGCCGGCGACCAGCCGCTTCCGGGGGCGATTGGAATCCGGACGTTCGGGCCGCGACCGCTCTGGTTCGGGTCATCTCGAGGGGGGATCACATGCTTGTCGTCGCACGCCGGATGGCGTTGTCTCTCTTGTGCTTGTCCGCGGCAACCTTCTCGGCTCGGTCGCGCAGGCACAGGACGCGAACGGATGCCCCTGCGAGCCGCGGTGGCACACCGCGGCCTGGTGGCAGATGCGGGCCCAGGAGCCGGTCGGCTCTCGGCAGGTGGAGTGCAAGGGCAAGCAATGGCCTCCGTACCCGCGTCCGGTCGGCCCGGAGCAGCCCTGCTGCCACATCTATCACGCCGAACACTACTGGCCGTGGCCGTACATGTGCACGGACCGCCAGTTCGTTCTCGATATGACGCGTACCCAGGAGGCCAACGGCTGGCTCTGTGAGACGACGCTTTACGACTACCATTTCAATGCCGACACCAACGATCTAACCGTTCCCGGCAAGCTGCAATTGAAATGGATTCTCGAAAACGTCCCGGCCAGCTATCGCACGGTCTGGGTGCAGCAGGCGGAGGATCCGGCTGTCAGCCAGCAGCGGATGAAGAACGTCCGCACCGTCGCCGCGCGTCTGGTGAGCGCAGCCCAACCTGCCGCATGATCGCGTTCCGGCCCGCGACTGGCTCCGGGACGGCCGGCAATCGAAGTCGACTCGATCCGCCGCAAGGAGCTGGAATCGATTCCGAGTCCGCGGATCGCCTTTGAATCCGGCGCCGCCAACTCGACCGGCCCGGCGGCGGCAGTAGCCAGTCACACTGAGTGCAGAGAGCACTCCTGTGCCGCGACGAACACCCGGCACTTGATGGCGATTCGTGCCGGTCGAACACGCTGCACGATCGGGGAACGCGTTCTCATGATCGACCGCAGCCGCCCCGAGTCGCAGCCTTGGCAGCCGCCCATGGGAATTCCGATCCCCGGCCTGGCTGAACCCGAGCCGTCCAGCGGCGCCAACGTCGCCGATCTGTACGACAAGCTCTTCAGCGAGGCCGGCGGGAATTGGCCGCCGAACTGAACGGCGACCACAGCGCCGACGAGACTCCGCACGACGCCCCCGCGGCGATCGCGCCCCCCGCGCCGCTCACTCTGCGGCAGACGGGACTGTCGCTGGGGACCATTTCGGAGCTGATCCTCAAGCAGCTTTACCTGCAGGGGAACCTGCTGGGCATCCAGTTTGCACGGCAAATGCGGCTTCCCTTCACCGTCGTCGAGGAGGGGCTGAAGTTCCTCAAGGAGGACAAGTGCATTGAGGTCGCCTCGGGCGATCTCGTCGGTCCGGTCTCGTACCGGTTCAACCTCACCGATCTTGGGCCGCAAGCGGGCCCGCGAAGCATTCGAGCAGTGCCGCTATGTCGGACCGGCTCCCGTTCCGCTCGACGCCTATGTCCCGCAATGCCGCCGGCAGACCGTCACGGGGACCGAGTGCAGCCCCGAATCGCTGCAGCGGGCCTTCGGCAACTTGGTGATCCGCCCCAATTTGCTGCAGGAACTCGGCCCGGCCGTCTGCAGCGGCAAGTCGATCTTCGTCTACGGGCCCCCCGGCAACGGCAAGACGATGATCGCCAAGGCGCTCGGCAACTTTCTCAACATGTACGGCGGCGACATTTACGTGCCCTACGCGATCTTCGCCGAAAGCAGCATCATCACCGTCTTCGATCCGACGATCCACCGGTCGACCGACAACGCCGACGTCCTCGATCAGATTGCCAGCGACAACGAAGGGGGCTCGATCACCGATCCCTTCTTCTCGCGCATCGTTTCCGCCCTTCGACCTGCGCTGGCGCCGCGTGCGGCGGCCGGTCGTGATCACGGCGGGCGAACTGACGCTCGACATGCTCGACCTGCGGTACAACTCGTCGAGTAACTTCTACACCGCCCCTTTGCATATCAAGGCGAACTGCGGCGTCTTCCTGATCGACGACTTCGGCCGGCAGATCGTCAGCCCGCGCGACCTATTAAACCGGTGGATTCTGCCGCTGGAGGAGCGGATCGATTTTCTGACCCTGGCGACCGGACGGAAATTCGCGATCCCGTTCGAGCAACTGATCATCTTTTCAACGAACCTCGATCCACGAGAGCTGGTCGACGAGGCCTTCCTGCGTCGCATCCAGCACAAAATCGAGGTCGGGCCCCCGGACCGCGGTCTGTTCACCGAAATCTTCAAGCTCTGCTGCGCCCAGCGGTCCATCGAATTTAGCCCAAAATGCCTGGCCTACCTGTACGAGACGTTTTACGACCAGGGAAAATTGCCCCGAGCGAGTGATCCTCGGGATTTGCTGGAGATCGTGCGGTCGATCTGCCGATTCAGAAGACAGGACGTTGTCATTACCGAAGAGCTGATCGCCGAAGCTGCGCATCGGTTCTTCGTGCAGATGTGACAACCGGTCTCATCCCCATCTCCTCTCTCGCCTGACAACCATACAAGCAGACATCCGTAGCAGACATCTGTGTGCCACGGCGACGAACCACGCGGTTCCTACCAATTGCGGGGCCGATCGCCGCGGCACACGCCCCGGTCAAGAGCAACCGATCAAGAACAGCCGGTCCAGAGCAGTTCGCTCGACACCTTTGCCAACCAAGACGACGCAAAGTGGCGCAGACGTTCCCGTCTGCCCGCGATCGGCCCACAGGGAGGTGCGGCATGGCGGCACGCTATGACAAAACGGTCGGTCGCTGCGCGATCGCAGCGTGCCTTTTAGCGGTCACAGGGTGCGCGTCGACCGACGACATGCAGTCCTCGCTGCGCAAAGTCACCCCCTCCTTTATGCTTTCCGAGCAGGACAAGGCGGAACGGAACCTGAAAGATCCCGCCGCGCTGCATCTCGCGTACGGAAAGTTTCAGGAACAAACGGGCCAGGCAGCCGAAGCTCGCAAGTCGTACGACGCCGCTCTCCACGACGATCCCCAATCGGTCGATGCCATCCTGGGGTTAGCCCGTCTCGACCAGCTTGCCGACAACTCCAAGGATGCCGAAGCCGGCTTCCAAAAAGCCTTGCGGCTGAAGCCGGGCGACGCCAGGGTCCTTGCGTCGTTGGGACAGTTCTATGTCTCTCAGAAGCGGTGGCCGGAGTCGTTCCAAACGCTTAACGCGGCGATTGCCGCTGCCCCCAAGGAAGCCTTCTATAAGCACGAGCTGGCCGTGGCCAAGACGGCCTCGGGCGATGTGGGCGCCGGACTGGCGCTCTTCAACCAGTTGGTCGGTCCCGAAAAAGCCCACTACAACGTCGCCTACCTGCTCCGGCAGGAAGGAAAAACCGAAGCGGCCGTCCAGCAGTGCCGCGTGGCACTGAAGATCAATCCGAACTTCCAGCCCGCCAAGGTCATGCTGGCTCAGATCCACGACCGACAGGTGGCCGGCGATCCGCATGGCCCGCCGCGCGGCGCAACTCCAGCGGGCACGACGACGGCCTCGCCGATCCAGACCTCGCTGGGCGCCGGCCAATCGCAAACCGGATTTGCCGCCGGCGCCGGAACGGTCGGCATGTCGAACCAGCCGGCTGCAGGAGCAAGGCAGGCTTCGTGGCAGCCTCCCGTGCAACCTGCGTCCGGCGCGCTGCCTCTAACCAACGGCGACGCGACGTTTGAACCGGCCCCGCCGCAAAACACGGCCCCCGCGAGTGGCCAACCAGGAACCTCTGCCGCTGCGAGCGATCCCTGGGAACGCCCCTCGTCGTAGTGGCTCGTAGCCCCCGGCCACTGCTATCGTAAGGGAAACTCCGCTCCGTCGGAGAAAATCTTCCCGGAACCGAGCCGGTGCACTGCCCAGACATTCCCAAGAGCTGTCCGATCGGCAGCGACGTCGCGCGCGCCGCCGGACTTCTCGCCTGCGGAGGGCTTGTCGCCTTCGCGACCGAAACGGTGTATGGCCTGGGAGCCGACGCGCTCGATGCGCGGGCCGTCGCACGGATCTTCGAGGCCAAGGGGCGTCCCCATTTCGATCCGTTGATCGTGCATGTGGCGGAGTTGGCGTGGTTGGAGCGTCTTGTCAGCTCGGTCCCGGAAAGCGCGCGGCGACTGATCGATCGCTTTTGGCCCGGACCCCTGACGCTCGTGCTCCCGAAGACCGGCCTCGTCCCCGACCTCGTGACGGCCGGCTTGCCGACCGTCGGCGTCAGGATGCCGGCGCACCCGTCGGCCTTGGACCTTCTGCGGCAGGCGGGCACCCCCGTCGCGGCCCCCAGCGCGAACCTTTTCGGCCAGGTCAGTCCCACGACGGCCCAGCATGTCGCCGACCAGTTGGGATCGCGGATCGATTACATCCTCGATGGCGGCCCCTGCTCCGTCGGCCTGGAATCGACGGTCCTCGACCTGTCCGGCCTCTTTCCGGCCTTGCTGCGACCCGGAGGACTGAGTCGGGAACAGATCGAAGAGGCCATTGGCCCGGTGAAATCGGCTGACGCGGACTCGCACGACGCAAGCCCGCAACGAGCGCCGGGAATGCTCTCGACGCACTACGCGACGTGCACTCCGCTCGTTCTCGCACGCCGCGAGGATCGGCTCCCCGACGCGGCCCGCATTGGTTTGCTGGCTTTCGTTCCCGAGTCGCCGCTCGACCGGTTTGCCGCCGCGGAAGTCCTTTCGCCGCGCGGCGACCTGGCCGAAGCCGCCGCCAATCTCTTCGCGGCCATGCGCCGGCTCGACGCGCAGGCTCTGGACCTGATCGTCGCTCGTACCGTCCCCAACACCGGTTTGGGCCTCGCCATCAACGACCGTCTCCAGCGCGCCGCGTGCCGTGTTGTGCGACAGTCTCCCGATCCGACCGACGGTCGCCCTCGGGCCGACTTGCCAAACGAGTAAAGAAATTCCCCGGAGAACCGATGGCGCCCGGTCGCCATCAACCGATCGGCACGGGTGGATCCGTTCCCGGCAAGCGGCCGGCGAGCAAGAGAGCTAAGGGCCGCGTGGTCGTGAATCGGCTGAGCACGATCCGCAGTGTGGCAACGATTGGGACGGCGAGCACCATCCCCATCACGCCCCACAGCAGTCCCCAAAACGCCAGCGCCAAGAGGACGGTCACGGGATGCAATTCCAAGCCGCGCCCCATGAGTCGCGGCTCGACGAAATTTCCGATCGTCAAATGGATCGCACCAGGCAGAGCCACAATGGCAACAATCCTCCAGGGGTCGTCGAATTGCGTGAGCGCGACCGGTATGGGCAGCAGGCTGGCGACGATCGGTCCGATATTCGGGATGAAATTCAAGAGGAAAGCCAACAGCCCGAAGAGCCAGGCCAGTCGCAGCCCCAGCGCCCAAAGAATCAGCCCAACGAGCGTACCAACTCCAGCGGAGACTGCCGTCACGGTCGTGATGTATCCGCGGATCGCGGATTCCATCTGGGCGTAGATTCCGGTCCGCCGCTCGTGCGGGTTTCGACCCACCATCAAAAAAACGACGAAAAATACGATCAAAAGGCCGTTTGATAAAAGCGTCGAAACGGTGCCCGCCGCCGCCGTGATCAGTCCCGGGAGCCGCGACTTCAACTCGGCGGAAATCAGGGCTTGATCGACCTGGATGCGGTGGGTCTTCAATTCGGCGAACATTCGCCTGCTCAGCCTGACCACTTGCTCGCTGTATTCGTCGGCTGCACTGACGACCGTCTGGACCGCCACGATCAGCACCATGCCCAAAAGCGCCATCATGGCCAGGACCAACAAGAGTGCAAACGCAATGGCAATCGGTTTGGGGACTCGCCAGCGTACGACCTGGAAATCGATGACCGGCGCCACGACCGTCGTGATGAAAATTGCCAGCACGAACGGGATCATCACGTCGCGCGTGTAGACCAGTGCCACCGCGACCGCCACCGTCCCCAAAACCATCAACGATCCGACGGCCAGCCAGACCTGTTCGTTGCGGAGATTGGCATTCATCAGGCGCGGCATTTTTCACCTGCGTCACTTGAACGGGAGCGACAGACAGGCCGCCAATTTAGCCGTTTTCGTCCGCGGGGACTACCACGACGGCAAAGGACGGGGCGCCGACGAATCCGCGCACACAGCGGCAGACCCGTGGTGAATGTCTCGCCCAGAGCGACGCCGCCCGTCGCGGAATGGCGCACCGTCAGTAAGACGGAGCGCTCCGATTTGCGTCGCGGCGAACATGGCTTCGGTTAAGCACACGATGGGGGAATCAAACCGGCTCGACACTTGTTGCCTTGCGAACAACGGCAGGGCCGATCAGAACGTGACTTTGGACTCGAACCGCCGACCGCATTTCCAGCACTCCCAACGAACCGTCCAAATTTGAGGGTGCGTTTGCCCCTGTTCGGATTTCCCTTGACCGTCCGGTGCATCGGAAACCTTGATCGACCGAAAAACGTGATTTTCGGTACCGCAGTGCGGACACTGCGCTGGGGGAATCGACATGAGCGGAAACAATGCGACCACTTGAGATTGTCCAGCACGAGACGCGGACGATTCTCAATACGTGGTGGGGAAATTGACGTTTTGGACTTTGCGACACATGAAATCCGCATCGCATTGACCACGGAGGTAATTGCGATGCGAATCGGTACGGGGAGTGAGCCACGAGCCGCTTACAGAGAAGGCTCGCGTCGGTAAGGCCCGTAGGTGCGCGGCAAGGAATGGCTTGCTGCCGCAGCATCAATGGAAATGCCTTTCAGGCAGTCTTTAGAATTCTAACAGCGGCCGCGTGCCGATCAAGAAGTTGAAACGAACTTCGTTTGCTGAGACATCGGCAGCGTTCGAAATAAAAGCGGGAGAGCGAATCGCCTCGCCCTCCCGGGAAATCGGTCGTGTTTTTCAAATCGCGGACGCAGGACTTCTTACCGGTGACCGCGGCCGCCGTGGCCGCGGAATCCCCCGTCGTGGCGGTAATGGTTGCGGTACCGCCCATATCCCCAGTACGAAGCATCGCCGACAATGCCGCTGTAAATCGGTTCGCAGGTCGTGGAGACGGGCACCTCGGCCACCGCCGGAGCAACCACCGGAAGTTCCGGCTCAGACACGACACCGTATCCATAGGTGGGGTCGCTGGATGCGTAGTAGCTCGGATATCCCCAGCCGAAGTAGCGACCGTAAAACCGGTTGTGGTAGCCGCGATGATTGTCGACAGAGTGGACACCGTGGCCGCCTCGACCTCCGCGGGCAAAGGCCTGAGAGGCGGAATTGCCGTTGCCACAAATCATCAGGGCGAAAGCCGTCGCCGAAACAGCCGCGATCGTGATCTTGCGAAACATGGTTCACTCCTCAAATCGTTGGCAGATGTGGTTAGCGGTTCTCCCGGCCCTGCCTGTCTCCGAGTCCCGTTATCAATCACACTTTGCCAAGCGAAGGCGCAGCCGATTCGTTACAGCAAAACTGAAGAATTGTCGATCGGGCGACAACGGCTGCGCCAACCGACTCGGAAGAACGAACCGGTGCTGCTCATCCGTTCTTTGGCCAAACGGCAAGAACTCATGCGACACGACAGCGATATCGCAGGTTTTGTCAGCCGCACAAGAACCAAGGGATTCCGCCGCTTCGTTGACAGGGCGGGAGCCGATGCTAGGATGGCCTGCGACATGGGTGTCCCCCGGGACTCGGAGTTCCGGGGGAAGAATAGGGAAAACGGTGAAAATCCGTTGCGGTCCCGCCGCTGTAACCGGGGACGAAAGCCGCAAATAACCACTGCGAGGTTGACGCCGACGACTGTCGCCGGCATCCACAGCGCGGGAAGGTGCGGCCGGTAGAACGATCCGGAAGTCAGAAGACCTGCCCATTCGTCGTTTCGCATGGGGTCTTTCGAGGACGAAGACGTTGCGTCAGCGCCGCCGTGCGCCGGGCTTTTTCGCGCGTGCGCGGATCGTTGGGTGGCTTGCTCCTTTCTTGCGGTCTTGCGCGATCGCCGTCATTGATCGCGGGCCTCCCTTTGCCGGAGCGTCTTTCCTCGTTGCCCCCTGCACTGTCCGGCCGCCTGGATGCGTCCAGCGGCCGATTGGCAACGAGGAATTGTCATGAACGTCCGCACCGCTGGGCCGGTTCGTCCGGTCAACCCCGTCCGCAAGCAACACCGTCCGGCATTCACGCTCATCGAACTTTTGGTGGTGATCGCCATCATCGCCGTGCTCAGTCGCGCTTTTGCTGCCGGCCGTGCAAGCGGCACGCGAGGCGGCGCGACGCACTCAATGTCGCAGCAACCTCAAGCAGATCGCGCTGGCGGCCCAAAATTATCACGACGTCAACAACCAATTCCCGCCGGCGACAACAGTGCTCTACAACGCCGCCTCATTCTGCGGCTCATCCCCCTACGTGTGCTACTGCGGCGTGCCGACCGGTTCCTTGCAGGCTTGCTTCTGCGGCACGTGTTATTCAGTTGGGACGCCCGGGACCGTTGGCCGCAACGATTACAACTTGCACACATGGCCGGAACGGCTGTTGCCGTTCGTCGGAAGCCAACACGGTTTACAGCCGAATTTGTATGAACGCGCCGATCTTCTCCCCGATCTGCCTATCGGGCGTCCCGTGCCCGACTAAGTACACCTTTGCAAATTCTGGCTGTCCGTGCATCGATCCATGTGCCTCCACCCGGCCGGCGGCCGCCGTCATACCGTCCTACGCCTGCCCCTCGTCCCCGCGAACGCAAAATCCATTTGTCGAGGGAAACGCTACTTACGAATATTGTCCATATACTGTCGTACTTGTTTCGGCTTCAAGCGCCTCCACGGTGCTTTGGATTACCAAGGCCTGTGCGATCATGGATGCGTCTGCCAACGCGTTTTACGCGCACTCACGCGGCATTCCTGGTGCCGGAGGCTCCGGGTACATTGGGCCCAAAGGCTTGTTTTGGAGCTTTCTTACGAATTTCTGCGGCTTATCGATTGAGCAGATCACCGACGGGACGTCCACGACACTTTTTTGCACGGAGATGGCGGGCAGGCCGGATTGCTGGACAAGGGCAGGGAAGACGACTTTACCCACGCCCATCTCCGATCACCCTTTTAACTCAGGCGGCGCTTGGGCGTCTCCGAACGCTGTCAGCTATTTCCTAGGGTCCGATTTTTCCGGCCTCAAACAGCCAGATTGTTTTTCGAGTACAAACTGCCCGATGCCAGTCTGCTTCATTAACTGCACGAACGAGATCAGGTTATAACGCCATTTTCAGTTTCCACCCGGGCGCGGGTGGGGTCGCCATGTGCGACGGATCAGCTCGCATGTTGAGCGAGGATATTTCGATCGTCGTATTCGTCGCCCTGATGACGCCGCGCGGGCACGAAGCCATAACTGACCAGTTCTGATGTAAATGACCGTCGCCCGCGAACTGCGGTCGGCCTGCCCTGTACGCTTCCAGGGCGGCCGATTTTCTTAGCAGACGGAATCTCTCCGCGTCTTTGAGAGAGTGGAGTTGATGGAATGGCACTTGCGCCTCTGAGTCACTGCGCTCCCCAGCGCAAGATGCCATGGGGTGTCGCGGCGACGCTCATCTTCATACTGTCCTTCGGGTGTGAAGGACGCCAGTCCACTGCTCAGCGCCTCGAGAAAGCCTATAAAAGCGCCGGAATGAACCCGGTGACGGTCTATCCGTTGGGCGGGAAGATAACAGTTGACAACGAGCCTCCCGTTGCGAAGTCCGAGACGGCGCGCCTCGTGGCGATCGCCTACGACGCCGCGAAGCCCGATGTCAAGGCAAGGAGCAATGCACGTGCCTTCCTCAAGCCGGATGGGTCGTTCGAATTGCCACCGCTTCCGCCTGGCAAATACGTGATGCTCTTTGCCCAGCTCCGCCACAATTCGAGGATGGGCTTCTTCGGACCCGACGGACTCAAGAATCTCTACAACGACCCCGAGGTCAACTCGAAAAAACCGGAGTTCCTCATTGATCATCAAGCCCCCGGCAAGACGGACTACACGTTCAATCTGTCGGTCGCCGGCGAGACTCCGCCAGCGGCACCGGGGCCGAAGGCGTTCGTCGGTTCCGAGCCGCGCCGCAATTGACCATTGCAGCCAAGTCTTGCTTCAACCGACGCGTCGACAACGGCACACTGAGTGGATCTGCGTGGATCCGTATAAATAATTGGGCAACGAGCCGGCGGGTCGACGCCGCCGGTCCGCCGGGGTGAACTCGTGGCTCGACGAGCTTTCTTGGACTGCCCAGCGAGTCATCTGGGTTGCAATGGAATCGGCCGCGTCTGCTATCAGAGGGTCGTCTGTCGAGGAGTTGAAATGCGTCTTCCCCGTTCTGCCGTCATTGTCCTCTTGATCGTGGTCCCCGCGGTGATGCGGGCCGTCCATTTTGATCGAAGCCTGGTTCCGATGGGCGCCCTGGCCCTCTTCTGCGGCGCCCATTTCCGAAGTCGCTGGTTGGCCCTGGCGATCCCCTTGCCTCGATGCTGTGCGGCGACGTGCTGATCGGGCTCTTTCACCACGACATGGCTTTTGCGTTTCATAAGTTGCTTCCCGTCGTTTACGGCTGCTACGCACTCAACGTGCTGATGGGAATTGGGCTAAAGCGGTATTGGGACCGTCTGAAGTCTTTACACCGGGAACGTGGCAATGCGACCGCGGCCCGCAGTGAACTTGAGCGGGCCGCCCCCTCCGTGCTGGCGACGCGCGTCCTGCCCATCGCGGGAGCCACGCTGGCCGGAGCGGTCATCTTTTTCCTCGTCACGAATTTTGCGGACTGGTATTTCTTCAACATGTACGCCAAATCGTGGCAGGGTCTGCTCGATTGCTATGTGGCGGCCATTCCGTTTTTCCGCCGAGGCACCCTGTTGGCCGACATCATCGGCTCCGCCCTGCTCTTTGGGGGTGACTACTTGCTGCAACTGCGCGCCGCGGAGCAACCGGCAACGGAGCGAGCCTGAGCCGGAATTCCATCGTGGTTGAGCCGCGGATCGTTTCATTGATCGCCAGCGCGACGGAGATCGTGGCCGCGCTGGGCCTCGGCCGCTTTCTCGTCGGCCGGTCGCACGAATGCGATTATCCGCCGGATGTCCTCGCTCTTCCGGCCTGCTCCGAACCCAAGATTGACGTCCACGGAACGAGCCGCGAGATCGACGAGCGCGTGAAATCGCTGGCCGGCGAAGCGATCTCGGTCTACCGCGTCTTTCCGGACCTGCTCCGCCGACTGGAGCCGACGCACATCATCACGCAGACGCAGTGCGAGGTCTGCGCCGTCAGCTTGAGGGACGTCGAAGCGGCGATGGCCCAGCTCATTGGACAGCATCCGCAAGATCGTCGCGCTGGCTCCGATGTGTCTGGAAGACGTTTGGGACGACATCCGGATCGTCAGCCGATCGCTGGCAGTCGCAGAGCGGGCCGACGACCTTGTGCGGCGGCTCCGCGGAGAGCTCGAGTCCATTTCAGGCCGAGTGGCGCGGTCGAGTCGCCGTCCGTCGATCGCCTGTCTCGAATGGATCGATCCGTTGATGTCTGCCGGAAACTGGGTCCCCGAGCTCGTCGAAATCGCCGGCGGCAGAAACCTGCTCGGAACTGCCGGCAAGCATTCTCCCTGGCTCACGTGGGACGAGCTGGCCGCGTGTGACGCCGACGTGATCGCCGTGATGCCCTGCGGCTTCGACATTTCGCCGCACACGACAGGAGATGCCGACGCTCACCGAGGATCCGCGATGGCGGACGTTGCGGGCAGTCCGCGAGGGCCGGGTCTTTCTCACCGACGGCAATCAATTCTTCAACCGTCCCGGCCCGCGGCTCGTCGAATCGGGCCGCATCCTGGCCGAAATCCTGCACCCGGATCCCTGCGGCAATTCGATGGAAGGCACGGGCTGGGTCAAATTTGACGCTCGCCCTTCGGTTCACGACGCGGCCTTGCCGTAATGTGCATTAGACCCCTGCGTCCGCAAGCTTGGACACGGCGGCTTCGGCCTCGCCGGCTAGCGTAAAGAAAAACGTCGCTCCCTGACCCGGCGCGGATTCGGCCCAGATCCGGCCGCCGTGGCGGCGAACGATGCGCTGCACCGTCGCCAGGCCGATTCCGGTGCCGGGAAACTCCTCGGCCGAGTGAAACCGCTGGAACGGTGCAAAGAGCCGCTCCGCATACGCCATATTGAAGCCGGCCCCGTTGTCCCGCACGAACAGCGTGGGGGAGAACTTGGAAGCCGTCCCACCTCGATTCGAGCGTCCGGCCGCTTGGCCGAAAACTTCCAGGCGTTCGAGAGCAAATTGCCGAGCACGATTCGCAACAGCGACGGGTCGCCGTCGACGGAAAGGTCGCCGGAAAGGACCACTTCGACTGGCCGGCCGGCGTCGCCCGCGCGAAGCTGGCAAACGACCTCCTCCGCAATGAGCCGCAAGTCGACGGGCTGCCTGCTCATTGTCGTTCGGCTCAGCCTCGACAGCGAAAGCAGCGAGTCGAGGAGCGTATTCATGTGGGTTCCGGATGCCTCGATCTGGGCCAAGAGGTCGCGTCCTTCGTCATCGAGCCGAGCGCCCTGTTCCTCGCGGAGAATCCGCGCAAAGCCGTTGACCGCGCGGAGCGGCGCTCGCAGATCGTGCGAAACAGAGTAGCAGAACGTCTCGAGCTCCTTGTTGGCCGCTTCGAGCGCTGCGCGTGAGTTCACGGACCCGTTGCTCGAGCTCCTGGTCACGCGGAACGTTTCCGGTTGCGACAGACGTCGTATCGGCAAGCGCGGCGACGACGTCAACCGTCTCGGCAGGAACGTCAGCGGTTTGGAGATCGCGAGTCGGAGACATTGGAGGCCTCAATTCCGTCGCGGCAGCGAGCGGTCTTTCCGAGAGTATAGCTCGTGTTCCGTCGCGTGGCATTCGCCCCGATTGCGCGAACTCTTGGGCGACCGAAACTGGATCAACAGATCCGTCGCCGTTAGCATGGAATCAAAACACCGCGTCCGCATGTCGCGATTCCACCGACGCAGCCGCCGGGCTGCAGGCCAATCACCCTGGAGAGCCAACGTGTCCAAACGGTCCCTCGTCGTTCTTGCCTGCCTCGTCCTCGTCGGTGCGCGACGATTGCACGCGGACGACGTGCGCTGGCAACGGATCAACCTCGACAAAACGTTCCGCTCGGAAGGAGTGGCCGCCTTCGATGTGAACCACGATGGGCAGGTCGACGTCGTCGCCGGCGACGTCTGGTATGAGGCCCCCGACTGGAAAATGCACGAGATCCGCACGCCCGGAAATTACCTCCCCAGCAACGGCTACAGCGACAGCTTTTGCAACTTCGGCTACGACGTCAACGGCGACGGCTGGGTCGATCAAATCTGTATCGGTTTTCCCGGGGCCGACTTCCACTGGTATGAGAATCCCAAGAACGCGCCGGGCCATTGGAAGGAGCATCTGATCTGGCACAGCGCGTGTAACGAAACTCCCAACTTCCTGGACCTCACCGGCGACGGAAAGCCGCCAGCTCATCCTCGGTTCCCAGCCGGAGGATCAGATGGGCTATCTCCCCATCCCGCCGGCAGGCGAGGCGTATTCCAAGTGGACGTTTTACCCCGTCAGCGTGCCGGGCGACCCGAAGAAGCAGGGAATGGATAACGGATCGAACAGGTTCTATCACGGCCTGGGCGTCGGCGATTTCAACCAGGACGGCCGCAACGACGTGATCATCCGCGACGGCTGGTGGGAAGCGCCGGAAGACCGCACGCAAGACCCCGTGGACGTTTCATCCGTACAAGATGGAGCGGACCGACATGAGCTGGGGCACCGAGTGCGCGAACATTTTCGCCGAAGACCTCGACGGCGACGGCGACATGGACCTGATCAGCAGCTCGGCCCATGCCTACGGCGTCTGGTGGTGGGAAAACATCGACGGCAAAACGTTCCGGCAGCACGTGATTGATAAATCCTTCTCGCAGACGCCACGCCATGCACTACGTCGACATCAACGGCGACGGCCAGCGCGACATCGTGACGGGCAAACGCTATTTCGCCCATCAAGGCCACGACCCGGGCGGTCACGACCCGGTGGTGATGGTCTGGTACGAGGTCAAGCGAACGAAGGGCAGCCCGCCGCAATTCATCCGCCACGAGATCGTCGAAGGCCGCGACACGGGCATCGGCACCCAGTTCCAGATCACCGACATGAACGGCGACGGCCGGCCGGACATCGTGCTTTCGAACAAAAAGGGCGTCAACATCCTCATGCAGCGAGCGCAGTAGCCGCCCACGACGCCGACCGAAAAGCCTCCTTTCCTGCCGTTTTGAGAGCGGCGGGAGCGGAGCGGTCGGCAGACCGTTCCCCAACAACGGATCTTCTCCGAGACTCGACCCACCATGATGAAGCCCGCTCTCTTCTCGGTCAGCTATGCGGGCTATTGGGGACAGGACGCTCTGTCGATCGAAGCTTTCTTGCGAAAGGCGGCTGCCCTCGGATATCCGGCCGTCGAGTTGGCCGGCAAGCGGCCGCATCTCTCCGTCCTCGATTATCGCACGCAGGAGTCGGTTGCCTCGATTCGAGACGCTGCGCTATCCGCGGGGATCGAGATCGCCACGATCGCCGGCTACACCGACTTCACGGCCGGCCGAGAGTCCCCGGAGGTTCCGCAGCAGGAGATCCAGTTGGCCTACGTAGGTCAGCTCGCGCAATTGGCGAACTGGCTCGGGGCGAAAATCGTGCGGGTCTTCAGCGGCTATACGACCGGCTGCAGCAGCTCGCGTCGGATTGGGAACGGGTCGTCCGAACCCTGCGGGAAGCCGCCGCCATTGCCGCGGAACACGGCGTCGTGCTCGGCTTGCAGAATCATCACGACCTGGGGGTCACTGCCGACGGCCTGGCAGCGCTTCTGGAGGACGTCGGCCACCCGAACCTCAAGGCGATGTTTGATCCTTGGTCGGTGGCCCTGACCGGAGGCGACCTGTATGAGTCGGCCCGCCGGATGCGCCCCACATGGTGCAAACGACGCTGGCCGACTACGTCCGCGTCGAACGCTTCGCGTACCGGCCGGCGTTGGTGAATTACGAACGTCTCGAGCCGGATTCGATTCGCGCGGTCGCGCTGGGCGACGGTTTCATCGACTTCGCCGCGTTCTTTGCCGGTCTTCGCGCCGGAGGTTTTGCCGGTTACGTCGCCTACGAGATGTGCTCACCCGTGCGCGGCGGCGGAACCCAGGCCAACCTCGACGCAACGGCGACAAAAAGCCTCGCCTTCATCCAGCGTCTCGTCCACGCGGATTAGTGCGCTTCCCATCCAGATGCAGCCGTCCCGTGGCGGAAACCGTCGGTCAATGCGAGACGTTCGTGCTGCGAGCGTCCTTCGTCATTCGGATTGGGTGCTTCCGGCCTCATCCCTCGTGCCCGACCGACTCCGCCGTGTAGCGTTCGACGCGGAGCGTCTGCGACCAATAGTCGGGCGCCAGTCCCGCTTTGCGCTTCAACTGGATCAGGAAGTCCCGCGGGTCGCTCAGCGTCTCCCAGACCGCCGGAAGGAGCGTCGCGCGGCGGGAATCTTCGATCAACGTCAGGCCGTCGATTCCCGGCCGAATGAGCGATAACAGGTGCGCCTCCGATTCGCACGCGAGCGGCTCGGGAGGACTGAGCAACGAAAGGTGGATCGCAAGCTGAGGAAATTCCTCGCGGCCAGGGGCGTGAAGCGCGGATCGCGAAAGGCGGCCGTGTAGGCGTTTCGCGCCACGTTGACGACGAGCGGTTCCGTCGCCAGAAGCGAGCCCATGCAGCCTCGCAGCCTCCCACCAATCCGCAGCGTGACGAAGGACGCCCGCGGCTCGCGCAGCAGCTCCGGATAATCCTGGGCCACGACCGGCAGGGCCCCCTGCTCCGACAATCCGCGGTCGATCGCCGCCGCCGCCACGGCCAGCAACGTGCGGTGATGCTCGGGGATGAAGTCGCCGGCCGGGTCATTCAATAACATAGGCGCCATACCCAACGACGCGGTCGCGGGGACCTGCCGTGTCGCCTGAATTTCGCAGATTCAACGTGCGGGCGTGCATCCTCCGGGCCCGCGCGGCCTGGAGCAGCCCTCCGATCGCCTTGAAGCCGCAGCACTGTTCCCCCCTCAACTCTTCAAACCGCAGCGATTCGATCAGGCGGGACGTTTCGGCATCTAGGCGGGCGGCCGTATCGTGATCGTGGAAGTGGCTCAAGTCCGAGCTGACGACGAAGAAGGTTTCTGGCCCCCCCCACAACAACTCCATGACCTCGGCGACCTGGGCGGGCGTCGTCTCTCCCACCGCAAACGGGACCAGCTTGAACGCGCCCAGCACCTCTTGCAAGAACGGCACGTGCACTTCGAGGCTGTGTTCGCGGGCATGCGCGGCGTCATTCACAACGACTTGCGGCAGGGCGAGTACCCGCTGCACCGCTTCCGTGTCGATCGGCACTCGCCCCAGCGGAGTCAAAAAGGTGTCGCTGCTGGGAACAGCCAGGCCGGGAACACGGACAAAATGCGACGGCCCGAACAGAATCACGCGTTGAATGCGGTCCCGAAGTCCCCGCAGAACGGCGTGCGCCGTGCCGGCGATCGGACCCGAGTAGACGTAGCCCGCGTGCGGCGCGATAATTCCCTTGGGCGCCGCCTCGGCAGCTCGATCCGTCGGCAAATAGCTTTGAACAGCCGCACGCAGCGCTTCGGCGCTTGCCGGATAAAATCGGCCGGCGACTGCCGGCTCACGCACGCCGCTCATCACGGTTTGCCTCAAAACGCCCCAACCTGTCAGTCATCCTATTCCCGCATCCGTTGCGGAGGCAAGACGTGCTTTCTTCCGACCCGTCAATCGTCGCCACCAAATACTGGCATCGGCTGGATGACGGCCGCGTGCAATGCGACGTCTGTCCGCGGTATTGCAAGCTGCACGAGGGGCAGCGCGGCTTCTGTTTCGTCCGCGCTTGCCAGGACGACCAGGTCGTCCTCACCACTTACGGCCGCTCGAGCGGTTACTGCATCGACCCGATCGAAAAAAAGCCGCTCAACCATTTTTTGCCGGGAACGCCCGTCCTCTCCTTTGGGACGGCCGGCTGCAACTTGGGCTGCAAATTCTGTCAGAACTGGGACATCAGCAAAAGCCGCCAGATCGACACGCTGGCCGACGCGGCCTCCCCGGACCTGATCGCGCGGGCCGCCCGGCAACTCGGCTGCCGCAGCGTGGCGTTCACCTACAACGACCCCGTGATCTTCATGGAATACGCGATCGACGTGGCGAAAGCCTGTCACGCCCTCGGCGTCAAAGCGGTGGCGGTGACGGCCGGCGAGATGTGCGAGGAACCCGCGGGCCGAGTTCTACGCACACATGGACGCGGCCAACGTCGACCTCAAGGGCTTCACGGAACAGTTTTACCACGAGGTCTGCGCCGGACACCTGCAACCGGTCCTCGACCTGCTCGTCTACCTCAAGCATCACACGCAGGTCTGGTTTGAAATCACGACGCTCTTGATCCCCGGCGAAAACGACTCCGACGCCGAGATCGACGCGGAGACGAAATGGATCGTCGAGAACCTCGGACCCGATGTGCCGCTGCACTTCACGGCCTTCCATCCCGATTTCCGCATGTTGGACAAGCCGCCCACCCCGGCAGCCACCCTGACGCGTGCCCGCTCGATCGCCCGCGCCAACGGAATCCGCTACGCCTACACGGGCAACGTGCACGACGGCAACGGCGGCAGCACCTGGTGTCCCGGCTGCGGAAAGCTGTTGATCGAACGCGACTGGTACGTCCTGGGCGACTGGAACCTCACGCCGGAAGGCCGCTGCAACTCCTGCGGCACCCCGATCCCCGGTCTCTTCGACCGCCGCCCCGGCACCTGGGGCTCGCGGCGTCAACCGGTGCGCTTGAGCGACTTTGCCGCCCGCGGCTGATTGACCGTCGACTCTTGCCGTTTTCCTGCCGGTTCCAAAACCGTAGGGTAAGCTGCCAGCTTGCCCTGGAAGGCGCGTTCTGGAACTGGCAAGCTGGCAGCTTGCCCTACGAAGGTGCTCGCCTTTGGAGACCGCCGCGATCTTGTTGCGATGGCGGACGCTTTAGGCTGACAGAGCGTCGCGAAAAAAGTCGCGCGAATTTGCCGCCGACGACAGAAGTCCCGTAGTGGTGCGACCACTTGTAACTGGCAGGCGAGATTGTCGCTTTTTGGCCACGAAACTCGCCACTGTGGCTGCCATTTTGCGTTGGACGGTGCACTACGACTCTTGTTCTTCAGCCCCAACCGGGGCGTGATCCTAAAGCCCAGGTCGCAGCGCAGCGAAGGCCTGGGATCTGAGCACCAATCCGGATTGACCGGAAGCCCCAATCGGGGCGAAACAATCTGGCACCGGGCCGCCGCGAAACTGATCCCACCGTGACACGAGAACTGATCACGCCCTTTCAGGGCTTTTTCCCGTTCGTGTCGTCTTCAACCCGGGCCTGCGCAGGCTGCGCCCGGGCTTTAGAATCTGTCCCTTTCAGGGCCTCGATACGATGCGCACACGCTTACCGAGTCGACTCGGCCGCCTTTTCAGCGAAATCGTTGAGCACGTCAGGCATAGCATGCCCTACGGGACTGGGGCTCGCGGCGTCAACCGGTGCGGCTGAGCGACTTTGCCGCCCGCGGCTGATCTCGTCTTGAGCGTTGGACGTTTTCTTTTTCTTTGTGCCCCGAGTGAGATTTGGCCCCGGCGGGGGCCGCAGAAAATAGCCCAGCGTTTCAACGCTGGGTGGGGGGCCGCCTCAGGGCGATTGCGCCATAGTGGGTAATCTGTCATAAATGGGACATGGCGATTTGTTGAAAACACTCGGCGTCGGTCGGTGGGCGAGTCGCGGCAGGCCAAGGATGTGCGTCATGCCTCCGTCTCGCTCCGTCCGTATCCAAGATCACTTCGCGTCGTTGACCGATCCGCGGCGGCGGGAGGTTGTGTATCCGCTGATCAATATCGTCAGCATCGCCATTTGCGCCGTGATTGCCGGTGCCGATGACTTCGTATCGATGGCCGAGTATGGATGCAAGAAGCGGAAGTGGCTGGGACAGTTCCTCGATCTCAGCGCCGGCATCCCGTCGCACGATCGTTTCAACGCCATCCTCGGCGCAATCCGGCCTGCCGAATTCGAGCGGTGCCTGTTGAGTTGGATCACGGCCCTGCACGAAGTGACCGAAGGAGGAATCGTGGCCATCGACGGCAAGACGCTCCGCCGCAGCTTCGACGCGGCCAGCAGCAAGTCGGCCATTCACATGGTCAGCGCCTGGGCCACAGCCAATCACATCAGCCTGGGCCAGGTGGTCGTCGAGGAAAAGAGCAACGAGATCACGGCGATCCCGAAACTGCTGCAAATCCTGGAGCTTTCCGGCTGTCTGGTGACCATCGACGCGATGGGATGTCAGACCGAGATCGCTCAGGAGATCGTCGACGCCCACGCGGATTACGTGCTGGCCGTGAAGGGCAACCAACCCACGCTGCACGAGGGCATCGCCGAATTCTTCCTGAAGCATCTGGAAAACGATTTCGCAGGCGTGAAAGTCAGTCGCTACGAGAAGCGCGAACGCGGCCATGGTCGCGAAGAGCACCGTTCCTACTATGTGTGCGCGGTCCCCGAGAACCTGCCCGACCGAAGTCGCTGGGCTCAGCTGACCGCGATCGGAATCGCCATCAGCGAGACCACGCGTGACGGCAAACCGTGCAGCGACGTGCGACACTACATCCTGAGCAAAAAGCTCTCGGCTCGCCGATTCGGCACCGCGGTGCGCAGTCACTGGGCGATTGAGAACCGACTGCATTGGCAACTCGATGTGACGTTTCAAGAAGACCAGTCGCGGCTACGAAAAGGACATGCCGACGCGAACTTCAGCAGCCTTCGCCGCACGGCCCTCAGCCTGCTCAAGAACAATCACACGCTGAAGATCGGAATCAAGAACAAACGCCTCGCCGCCGCTTGGGACGATGAGTACCTCGAACAAGTCGTCTGCGGGAGATGAGTTATGGTGCAATCGCCCTGGGGGCCGCCTTTCTTCATTCTCCAAGCCCCGCCAGGGGCGGCAGAATGCTGGGCGGCCGGCTCCATGAACTCTGCCGCCCCGCAGGGGGCTTGAAGAGCCGTGAATGGCCATCTGACCCAGCGTTGAAACGCTGGGCTATTTTCGATGGCCCAATCGGGCCCAAGAGTCGCCCGACTACGTCTTCCTTCACCGTCGCACCCCACATTTCTCGCGACGAAGATTCGTAGAACAGCAAGGGGATTTGTCCCCGGCCGTCCACCACACCGTTTTGTTAGGCTCTTCGTTTCCTGCTACGGCAGACGGCTGTCGGCTGGCAGAGCGTCCCGAAAACCAGTGCGAGACCTTGCCGCGGAGGGGAGAAGTTCCGTAGGGCATGCTGTGCATGCCGAGCCAGGACCTGCCTGTCTCTCGGGTGGAATTGAAAGCGGCATGCACAGCATGCCCTACGGGACTAACTGGCCTTTCGCCGCAGTACGTCCTCGATATCACGCGCAAGCTCGGGCATGAGCGTCCCGGCAACTATCCGTCGGTCTGGAAGCCATCGGCTTTGCATGGCAACGAGAGAGTATCTTTGCTTCCCATCGCCAATGTCGGCGACTCCGATAATTGGGCCACCGCTCATCCCGCCAATGTTTTTCAAATCGTCACGGCCAACAATTCGGGCCACGAACTGCTGGGCGTCCGACCCTGTAAGTTCCGGTGGTGGTTCACAGCGATCCAGAATAAGCAGTTCAGGTTGGGGACGAATCGTGACAAAGTGGCGATTACCCTCAGAGCCCGTGATTACGTTCGCCGTTTCTGCGGGCAAACCGACCATGAAAAATTGATCGAAGCGATCCAAATCTGGGCCACTCCAAAACTCCCGTGGAAATGGAGTTGTCGTCTGTGACAATAGGCGATGATAGTAATCAGGCAGTTGGACGAACGCATAGTCTCTGCCCGCATTGACATCGTCCAGGAAGGTGAGTTGCTCTTCAAAGATGTTGCACGGGATCGGCAAACCACATGCGGCTTTCGGTCCCCACGCGTCAAAGAGACAGTGACTACGAGCGACGAGTCCCTTCTTTAGGGTGTCGGTTTCGTACTCCGTGAAAATGTGGGCAGCCGTCGCCAGTAGCGTGAGCTCGAAGTTGTCAACGATAGGATGCACCAAAAACGCGGAGGCCAATTTACATTCCGGCGGTTGATTGAACTGACCTTCCGAGTTGGTCCGCCCTTGGTACCCAGGGCGATTGCACCATAACTCATCTCCCGCAGACGACTTGTTCGAGGTACTCATCGTCCCAAGCGGCGGCGAGGCGTTTGTTCTTGATTCCGATCTTCAGCGTGTGATTGTTCTTGAGCAGGCTGAGGGCCGTGCGGCGAAGGCTGCTGAAGTTCGCGTCGGCATGTCCTTTTCGTAGCCGCGACTGGTCTTCTTGAAACGTCACATCGAGTTGCCAATGCAGTCGGTTCTCAATCGCCCAGTGACTGCGCACCGCGGTGCCGAATCGGCGAGCCGAGAGCTTTTTGCTCAGGATGTAGTGTCGCACGTCGCTGCACGGTTTGCCGTCACGCGTGGTCTCGCTGATGGCGATTCCGATCGCGGTCAGCTGAGCCCAGCGACTTCGGTCGGGCAGGTTCTCGGGGACCGCGCACACATAGTAGGAACGGTGCTCTTCGCGACCATGGCCGCGTTCGCGCTTCTCGTAGCGACTGACTTTCACGCCTGCGAAATCGTTTTCCAGATGCTTCAGGAAGAATTCGGCGATGCCCTCGTGCAGCGTGGGTTGGTTGCCCTTCACGGCCAGCACGTAATCCGCGTGGGCGTCGACGATCTCCTGAGCGATCTCGGTCTGACATCCCATCGCGTCGATGGTCACCAGACAGCCGGAAAGCTCCAGGATTTGCAGCAGTTTCGGGATCGCCGTGATCTCGTTGCTCTTTTCCTCGACGACCACCTGGCCCAGGCTGATGTGATTGGCTGTGGCCCAGGCGCTGACCATGTGAATGGCCGACTTGCTGCTGGCCGCGTCGAAGCTGCGGCGGAGCGTCTTGCCGTCGATGGCCACGATTCCTCCTTCGGTCACTTCGTGCAGGGCCGTGATCCAACTCAACAGGCACCGCTCGAATTCGGCAGGCCGGATTTCGCCGAGGATGGCGTTGAAACGATCGTGCGACGGGATGCCGGCGCCGAGATCGAGGAACTGTCCCAGCCACTTCCGCTTCTTGCATCCATACTCGGCCATCGATACGAAGTCATCGGCACCGGCAATCACGGCGCAAATGGCGATGCTGACGATATTGATCAGCGGATACACAACCTCCCGCCGCCGCGGATCGGTCAACGACGCGAAGTGATCTTGGATACGGACGGAGCGAGACGGAGGCATGACGCACATCCTTGGCCTGCCGCGACTCGCCCACCGACCGACGCCGAGTGTTTTCAACAAATCGCCATGTCCCATTTATGACAGATTACCCACTATGGCGCAATCGCCCTGCCTTGGTACCAGGCGATGGCAAGAAGATGCTGACACATGAACTCAAGAAACTTCCGCGTCGCCATCCGTGTCTCCTTACTAACGACTAGATTTAACAACTGGTCAGACCCGCGGCAGCATCAAGCGCGCCAGATTATTTGGAGTGAGTTAAGTCCCGCTTTACCTAGAAGTTACAGCCACGATCGTTCAGAACTGCGCGATTCTGACTTGTGGTGTATGTCCAAATGGCAGTTGGGTGCCAGTATCGTCGGCCAAAATGGCGGACGGCAATTCCTTGCCGACGCAAGGCGCTGGGGTTGGATCAGCCCACAGGCCGCCCTTCCCAGTTGCGGGTTTCGCGTTCCGCGGCCTTTCGATTCAGGGACTTGTTGAATTGAAGGGAACGCGGGCCGCGCACCTGCTCCATATTGACGAAGTCCCGTAGGGCATGCTGTGCATGCCGAGCCAGGACCTGCCTGTCTCTCGGGTGGAATTGAAAGCGGCATGCACAGCATGCCCTACCGGACTCCGGGGCCGGTCGTTCGCTCGGCCAACGAAAAACCCCGGTGGGTTCGGCAGTTCCAGCAGCGGAACAGCGAGAGCGGCACGTCATCTATTCTGGCGCAGCTTGTTCGCGGAGGAGACTGGTGATGGCGGCTTCGATGTCGCCTTCGATTGCATTTTGAATAGTGGCCGCGGCAGCGGGATCGGAAGCCGCCACCCTCACAATTTCGGTATGTTGCGTGACCCTTGGATTTGCCTGACCTGGGCCAGGGCCGAGGCTGATAACAGGCATGGCGCCATGTATAGCGTCAACGGTGCGCCGAAACACGACGATTTCGTTTCCTCGCAATGTCAATTCGTATTCAATGTGTTGTTGCTTTGCGTTGAGCACAGCGTGGAGACGTAATTTGACGAGAAACTGACGCTTGTGTAGATTCCAGTTCCACCCAGCCTGTGACACACGAATGTGTGGCTCAAGCTCAGTGTGGAACTGTTGGCAAGATGCTTGTACCGCAGCAAGCGTTGTCTTGCCGACGTCGCCGAGACGAAGAACCAATTGAGCAGTTGCATCGTTCTGCATCAACGATTTCAAATTGCCGACACGTTCGGCGATCGGCTTCACACGTGGCGGAGGGGGCTCATCTCTCGTTAAGAGATCTAACTCAGCGATTAGAGCCTTAGCTGACTGCCACCGCCGCTCGGGGGCGAGTTCAAAGCCGAGATCAAATATCCGACCAAGTTGTTCGATGCGCCATCCTTCAAGAGCCGCTAACGCGTCTCGAAAATCGAATCTTTCATGTGGCTTGAGACTGCTCCCGTGAGCCAGATTCCTTGGATTCTTGCGGAAAATCAAGAAGAACAAGAGACCCACGACTTGAGTAAGATCGGAAATCGGATTGCGCTTCGCCTCCGGTTCACCCCACTGCTCGGGCAGTACGATAAACCGATTGCCAACTGCTTGCTCAGTTTCTGTATCGAAGTCGGTTGGGCCAATTTCACTGCCGAATCCGAGTCCAAAGTCAATCAGAATCGGACTCTCAATGTCCCGGTCCCGCAGGATCACGTGGCAAGGCTTGATGTCCCGGTGCGTGACTCCTCGCGCGTGACAATCGTCGAGTGTTGTAAGCACGCGGATTAAGACACGTACAGCATCGCGTAAGCTCAATGTTTGCTCAGTGCGGAATGCCTCCAGGTCGGTTCCTACAATGTGCTCGGTGATTAGAAAAAGGGGAACGTCTTCTTTCCATCGCTCGGTGTTGGCCATCACCAGATTTGCGACACCTGGATGGTCTTCTAGACTTGCCAAGATAGCAGCTTCGGTTTTCAGCCGAACGCGGCGCTCTGGCTTGTTCTGCTCCCTAAGGACCTTCAGAACGAAATTCCACGCACCGGGGGCCTCCGTCCGGCGCCTAGCACGGAATGTATCGCCGTGGCCCCCGCCACTCAGCGACACCCCACGCTCCCATTCAGGTTCCCACGGCTTTTCTTTGCTTCCCATTGCAACCTGCCTTGCGCCACTGGCACGGGAGCCACATCACGCGGAAGGACACGTTACCGACCGACGGCGCGAAGGTCTCCGCCGCCGTCCGCGGTCGTCGGGAACCGCTTGCCGAAGCGCGGACCGCTCCTTGCGGAGTCGCCGCACGCGGACCTTGTCGCCGCGGTCGCGGGCGAACCGATAGGCCCAGATCGTTCCCTCTCAGCGTCGAAAGGGGCGGTCTCTTTTTTCGTTTCCATCATGGTGTCATTCTAGCGAACACGGCGGAGTATGCGGAGGTTTGCGGACCTCGCGTTCCGACCAAGCGAATGACCGTGTGGAAAGGCCCGGCCGGGGCAGTATCATCGGAACGGTCGAACGCTTGTCACGCTCTCACGTACTTGGCGAACACAGGGCTGGGCACTCCGACCTCCAATGGCGCACGACGTCTTCATCAGCTATTCCAAACAGGACAAGCCGACGGCCGACGCTGCCTGCGCGGCTCTGGAAGCGGCGGGCATCCGCTGTTGGATCGCGCCGCGAGACGTTCCGGCCGCGATGAGCTGGCCCGCCGCTATCGTGGGCGCCATCGGCCAGAGCCGTGTCATGGTGCTCGTCTTTTCCTCGCACGCGATCGCGTCAGAACAGGTTCAGCGCGAGGTCGTTAATGCATTCGAGGAACGGGTGGTGGTTCTCCCGCTGCGGATCGACGACGTCCGTCCCTCGGGCGACATGGCGTTCTACATGCGCACGACTCATTGGCTCGACGCGATAACGCCGCCCCTCGCCCCGCATCTTCCAACGTTGTGCGAAAGAGTGAGAGGCGCTTATGCCAGAGCTGAATGACAGCAAGAATGGGAGCTGCCTGCGCCGTGCCATCGGTCGTCGAGGTAAGCGCGGCCCGCACTCCCTGGTCAATTATCGGCAGTGTCATCAACCGGCCAAGAATTGCACTGCCGTCCGCGATTGCAATCTCGCTGGTGTGCCTGTGGCTGGTCTGGCAGGAAAGGGACGCAAACCTTGGATCGTCGCAGAATGGCGACGCGGCGCAGCAATTGGCACAGCCGACAACGCCGGACACCGGAGCCGGACAGGCGAAAGCCGACCCGTTCACCGGAGCCCGTGCTGGCCAGCCGCGAGACGACAACGGCCTGCAAACAACGCTTGTTTGGATTCCGCCGGGCAAATTCAAGATGGGGAGCCCAAAGAACGAAAAGGGCCGGGACGACGACAACGAGGCCCAGGTGCAGGTGACGCTCACCAAGGGATTTTGGTTGGGCCAGACCGAGGTAACGCAGTCGGAATGGCAGCGCGTTATGTCGACCGCGCCTTGGAGGAGTGGTAAGGACAAGAAGTATGTGAAAGAGGGTGACGACTACCCGGCGGTTTATGTGAGCTGGGACGACGCGATGAAATTCTGCAAGACGCTGACGGCAACAGACCGTGTTGCTGGTCGGCTCACACTTGGCTGGCAGTACACGCTGCCGACCGAGGCGCAGTGGGAGTACGCCTGCCTGCGCCGGAACTACATCCCGGTTCTCGTTCGGTGACAACGACTCAGACCTGAGCGACTATGCATGGTGGGGCGGGTTCTTCAACGGGAACACTACGACGGAGCAGTGGTGCGCACCAAGTCCGACAGAAGAGGGCGAATCAGTGGGAGCTCAGAGACATGCACGGCAACGTCCATGAGTGGTGTTGGGATCCGTACTCGGACAAATTGCCGGGGGGTCCTGATCCAGAGGGGTGGCCGGGACCGGAGCGGGTGAACAAGGGCGGGAGCTGGCGCGTCGAGGCTAAAATTTGCCGGTCGGCATTCCGAGGCAGTTTTCCGCCGGATGTCAAGGAGTACTACCTGGGCTTCCGCATCGCCGCGGTCCCGTCCGGCAAGCAGCAATCTCCTTAGTCGGGCGATGGGCCAGGACGGCGTTTCTCGCGACGGAACTCCCACGGTGGAACCGGGTGCTGATCGGCCCAAAGGCCGCGCCTCGCGTCGCGGGCCTCGGCGCTCCGCGGCCCGAACTCACCCGCCTTGTCGTACCGGACGTATCGCCAGGCGAAGCCGTCGTGGACCATCTCCAGGTTGATGAAGCGGTCACCCAGGTAGATGCGGCCGACCTCGCGGTGGTAGCGGTCGACGTCCACGACCTCCACCCGGACCGTCTTGCCGAAGACCTTGCCCGCGAGGTCCTCCCGCGATCCGGTCCCGAACGGCTGGCCCTCCTCGGGCGCGTCGATCCCGGCCAACCGGATCTTGTGCTGAGTGTTCATCTCGTCGAGGACGGTCCGTGTTTTGCTGTCGGCGATGCAGAGGTCCGTGGCCCACGCGACTTTCGGTGCGCCGACCGTTCAGGCCCCCAAAAAAGTCGCGCAACTTGTCGCCGACGACAGAAGTCTTTATTTTCTGATTGCGCACGACCGCGGACGTGGCGGAATTGGCAGACGCGCAGGTCTCAGGCTACTATACGGCTCTCGCGCCGGAACCCCGAAAAACGCGGAAAATGTCTTGTTTTATAGGGTTTTGCGTCCGTCGCGAGGATCGCGGAAAACGTCTAGTAACGTCCGAAAACGCTTGCTGGCGGGCGTAATTACCCCCCTCTTTTCGCCTTGTCTCTCCTAGCCGACGTCGGCACACGACGGCGACCACCCGAAACGCCACGCTCGAACGCCTAGGGCACGCCGTAGCGTGATCGGATTGGCGACGCGGGCGATAAGGCTATCCGCGGGCCGGCGACGTCGTAGGGGACGAAAAACCCGCGGCGGAAACCGGGGGTCGTCATGGGGCCGACGGCTCTGGAGGTCCGCAGTCGCCTGGCGGTTTGTACCACTCACCAGTCGCAACCGTTTCCATAACCACAATCTCGCCGCAGCGAATTTCGGTGTACGCCATGCCGCCGCGGAACTTGACGACGGTCATTCCGTCAGCGCTCGCGAGCGTGATCGTGTCGAAGAAATTCGGGTCGTCGCCCCTCATACTCATTGTCTCAGTTCCTGCTAACCGCCGCGACCATTTTACCGGCCCGGCACGCGGTCTTAAAGCGACGGCGTAGAGGCGAGAGGCGCATAAAAAACCCCGGCTGATCGGGCCGGGGTGAAAGGCTTTTTTGACGTTTGACTAGGTACTGGGCTCTGGTCCTTTGGGTACTGGATGCGGGGCTTTTGGGTGTGGCCGTTAGAGGCACTACCGCTCGCCACTGATCCACTGACCGCTCCGACGCTGGCCGCTGACCGTTATGTCCTTTGTCGTTTGCCTTTCTTTTTTTCTCTACATCCAAAGTACCAAAGCATAGGGCGATTGTCAATCGGGCGAGTCGTCTCCAAGAACATCGCGAGTGCCGGGCACGGGCTTTGCCGTTAAACGTCGCCATCGGCATTAAAGGTCTAACCTTCGACGTTAAACGTTGAACCAGAACTACAGTGCTCGCTACACTGCGACGATGCCCAAAAACTCATCGGTCGAGATTCTCAAGCGGTGGAAAGAGATGGACCGGAAATTGAGCCGGCCTCCGGGTCTCAACGTCCCAAAATTTGCGAAACGCTGGAACGTAAGCACTCGCACCGTGGAACGCGACCGGCTCGCCTTTAAGGCGCTGGGGAAAGAGATGTCCTTCACTCGCGCTCCGGGGACTGATGGCAAATATCTATGGGGCTACGATCACGACGTCGAATGTCTGTTTGTCGAAAATATGCCTGCACGCTAAACGTCGTCAATCACGCCAGCGGGATAGCCGGGCACGCACTGTAGCTCCCACGGAAGACGTCGTTGAAGGGGACGGCGGTTAGAGACCCGCGATGATCTTTGCTTTAAGCGACTCGTACTCGGAGTCGCTAATTAGGCCCTGCGCAAGCATACCTTTGGCGCGTTGCAGACGATCAACAGGATCGTTGCCAGTCGTCATGGCTTGAGGGTCGGCAACAATGCGTTCTGAACCAATCGCGATTCCTCCGGACTGCGACGGAGTTCTTCAAGTTCGCGTACTCGGCGTTTTTCCCGCCACTCCTGCTCTTGGGCTTGGCAAATACGATAAACGTTTTGCGCATCGCCCTTCGAGAGGCCGCTGAATGTCAGAGATACCGGCCTACCAGAGACCTTCAGGTCCTCCGGTAGCGCTAGATCGTTTCTGGCGAAGGCGACAATGGTAAGTGTGGCGCCGAAGGTCCCCAACTCCAGGCGCACGTCTTTGAGGTCTTGCCATCGAATGTCTCGTGGCGAGAATCCCCCAAGGAGACGTCGCCTTACTGCGATGAAACGTCCCGTGGTAGCGAGTACGATCCCGCGGCGCTGGAACCGAGAAAAAAGCCTTCGCTGTATCGCGTATGCCTTTAAGCTTTCGCCGGAGACGAACACAGCGCTGACCCGGTTAATGATCTTCGCGATACGGCCCCCGGCATGTCGCCGCGGTCGAATCGCAGAGACGATTTTGGCGATTGCTGGCCAGCCATTTCGCCAGATCCAGCGCCAGGTCGTCAGTAGTCCTTCGGTTACCGTTTTTAGGATCGTGCCCGTGAGTTTTCGTTGAGGCGAACGAGCGTCGTCCATCGGCTCGGATTGTGGTGTTAGCAGACCTTTGACCTTTGCCGCGGGAATTGACCGACCGTTTGCCCCTCTGCGGATCAGATCGTCCGGATAAATCTCTCCGCTGTCCGCCTTGGCCTTTAATTCGGCGGCCGTGAACGGGCCGAACGTCTGCCCATCCCGTCCTAGGAACAGTTGGATTGACATGGCCCGGCCCCTCATCACTCGCAGATTGGCTATTACAGGAGATGAGAGACCATCCTACCGGGATGAACCACGCCGCAACATCCCCGACTCGGAGCCGCAGAATAAGGCCGGAACCAGGCTCGTCCTCCCGCGTCTTGCGTTCGGCTTCTGTAAGGCGCAATGGAATGCGCCGGTCCTCCGTTGATCTAGAGCGCACCGAGCCCGCGATAGTTCGCGAGAAGTGCTTGAAGTCTACGTTGTACGGCGTTACGTTGGCGGCATTGGACTCAGTTGATCTGGTGCCCGATTCGGCTTATAGCGGACGCGGCGGGAGTCTGGGGATGAAAACGATTCTCTTTACCAGCGCCGTATGGCTGACGCTCGCTGCGGCGTGCTACGGACAAGTCAGAGCCGTGGAGGCGGGAAGCGCTGAGGCATACGAGTTGATGAGGCGGCAACTCCAAACTCTAAATTTAGGCCCGCCAGTCTCTATAGAACAGCAGATCGCCGCGCGAGAACGAAAGAAAAAGCAGATCGAATACGACAAGGCTTTGGACGTCGGGCGCAGTGTGTTCGGAGCGGACCCGCGATGGACCGCCTCGCGAGAACGTGCAGAGGGAGGCACGCTGATCGACAAGGCGCCCATTGATTTCGCGATCGGCGACTGGGGCTGCACTTCGACCCCGTTCCGCTTAATCAGCATAATTAGCGAAAGCGAAGTCTTGGCCATGCCCATGCAAGACTCGACGAGGGTCATGCTGATCCGCGGCTTAGACACGTCGAAGGCAACGGACGACATCGAGTTCATCATTCCTCGCCCCGTTGTGATTCGGCGCACGTACAGCTACGCGACGGCCTCTGGCGCACAGAAAACGGTACTCGGTCTCGAAGGCAATTACCCCGAGTTCGACGAAAAGATCGAAGACATCCGATCGCGGGGCTGGAAGGTTGGCAAGCAATCGTTCGTTGGCGCTTTCGTGGAGATAACTGGGGGAAAGGCACGCTTTTGGCGTAAGGACAAACGGACAATAGTTGAGTTTCCACTCAAGCGCCTCAGCCGAGACGACCAAAAATATGTGCGACGAGCGAGTCCTTGGTATCCGCCAAGCCGATCAACCGTCAATCGGGCGCTGGCTGAGTCAGGAACGAGTACGAACGGGAAGGCAGACGGGCCTTTACCCGCCACCACCCGCGTGGCATTGCGGCCCGCCGTCACGAAGATGACAGACACGCCGAACGAGCCGGCCCCGGCGCTGGTTGATCGGTTCGTGGGACGATGGCGAATGACGGCTGAGAACGGCTCGCCCGCGTTCTTGCTGAGGCTAGACCGATCATTCAGTGCCCGAAAATCACATGTCCCCAGCGCCACCGGCAAATGGGAAATTGTCGGAGACGAAGCGCACATCACGTGGAGCGACGGATGGACGGACATACTGAAGGTCGCGAACGGCCGCGCCGTCAAAATCGCGTTCGCCCCTGGGACCAGTTGGAACGACAAGCCGGCCAACACTCAACGCGCCATCAAAGAATAGTCGCCCGCCTTTACTCGTTGGAATTCCGTGGGTGCGCCTGCCGCCACTCCCAAGGTTGAATGGCGTGAGGGTCGGTCTATAGCCCCGCTTCGCGTCGCTGGCCTTGCGATTCCGCGGCGGTGACGGCAAAGGCAAAGAAGATGTTTAGCATTTTAACTCCGGCGATATTGCGTTCGAGTTTTCGTTGCTTCAGAATGACCGGCAGAGAGGCTGTCAATGCAGTGGCAGAAAGTACGGGACTTTAAGGCTTTGGCTGACGACGGAACGGAGTACACGATCGTCGAATACACTCAGGCAACCGACGTCAGCAACCAACTTACGGGGCCAGGGCTGGCATTCGGTGGGCTGCCCAAGCTTGAGACGTCCACCGGCCTTATTGTGGTTCAGACGTTCGAGGGTGAGTATCGCGTCGAAACTGCCTCGGGACCGGTCGTCGTTCGCACCTGAGCCGGCGGCGCGGGCAATTCCGCCCAGTGAGTGACGCTTTGGATTATGTACCGGCGCAAGCGTCTTGCCGTCGGCCCCGCCGCGGTACGCCGCGACGTCCAGCCAGTAGTCGCCCTCACGAGTCGCCATAAAAACCGCGTCAGTTGCGACCACCAAGTATTTTCTACGATCACCGTGCGTCGGTAATCGCTCGGTTACGGAAAGCCAGACGATCCGAGAAATAAGCTGCATCATCTCACCGCCCCTTTAATCAATGGCGACCCGTCCGAACCGGGAACGCATAGAATCTCCCAGCGGATCGGCCGCCAGTCCGGCCGCATTCGCTCGATCCGCTCGGCGTCGCTCCATTTCGATTGGATCGCAAGGCACTCGGCCGCGATTTCGCTCGGCAGCGGAAGCGAGGGCAAACCCAATGCGGCCCGCTTCGCCCGCCACTCCTTTAATCGTCGCATTCGCTCGGCACTGTTGGCCCAGCATCGCTTTGAGCAATAGCGATACTTCGGATTCTTGAGAGTACGGCCGCATGCCACGCACTCGCGGACTTCGGTGGTAGAGACGTCGCTCATGATCTCGCTCCGTCTGGGATAAAGGAAGGAAACCGCGGGCCGCCGACACGATCAACGCAACGCCATTGTCTGCCACGGGGCGAAACTAAAACCCGCAGCGAACTTTGTCCGCCGGGCGACACACCCAACGGAGGCACGACGACCCGCGGTGTACTTTTCTATGCTGACTTTCGCTCCGCAAATCGCTCGCGAAAAATCAGAGAGGCAGCCGGCCGCAAGCCGAAGAACAGAACTTCAGCCGGCCGCTCGACGCGGTAAGGCGCGATCGAGAATCCCGCGCCGACGAGTTGACGGACGTCCGCGCAGAATCCCCTCTTTTGTTCTCTCCATCATCAATGAATTCGTTCGACGTTGATGGCTCTCGGCTTGTTCTCGCGCCCCTCGACCGAATCGAAGGCCACTCGCTCCCCGAGAAGGTTGTCAGCGAACGGCAATAACTCGTCCGCCAGGTCGGTGACGTGAACGAATAAATCCGTCCCGGTCGCATCGCTTGTTATGAATCCGAATCCACGGTCGGCGATCACCCGCTTAAACACACCGGTCTTTCTCGCGTCCATCGCTGCTCTTTCTCATCAAAATCAGGAACCTAGAACTGTTGACACACCCTTTCCCCATCCCTCGGAGGAATAAGATTTAGGCGTGATTCTTCCGCCCGGCCCACTCCGCTGACCGTTCGGCCCAGTCGATGGAGGGGGGAATCAACAGGTCTTCTTCCCGCACGTTGTTAGTCATCCGTGGCGCACCTTGATTTCCGAACCTGCGACGGTTCTCGTTGTCTCGATCGGCAGCGGACTCCGTATATTTCCCCGTGGGCAGCGGGGTACGACCTTGCATCATGTCGCTGACATAAACACTGCCGTAGGGATTCCCGGCCGTGTGTGCGATGGCTCGCTGTCCCTCCGTGCGATCCTCGACTGGAGGGGCATCGCCATACTGAGGCACTGGGACCGAGACGGTTCGACCGCGATTGCTGCGGCTGCCCTTCCCACGAGGGGCGTCGCCCGATCGCCCGGCGCGGGCATCGTCGTCGTCCTGTTCATCGCCTACACTGTCGGAACTGCCCTGATCCCCAGTAACACCTTGGAGCGCATAGCTGGCGGAATCCTGCCCTTCATAGGCGCTGCGCAGCCAGCGGGCACGCTCGGTTTCACGCGAGGCCGACCGCTCGTCAACGGTGCGACGTCGCGGACGCCAGACGTCGGGTAGTCGCCCGTATCGCCAAATCCGACATGATCGAATCCGGGGATCGACCGATAGTCGCCTGCCGACTTTCCAGAACGGAAGGCGTAGCCTCGGTCAGCCGCCCTGCATGTTGCGACCTGTGTGACCGGCGAACGACGAACGATTCTCGAAGTTGATCGTCGGTGCGATCATCACGCTTGGGTCGTCACTGATTCCGTCGTACTTCAACTCGCCTGGAATCGGGACGGTGTTCGAGACGGGTTCGGGAATACCGAGAGCGCTCGCAGTCGTAGGCATATGGAGCAAATCGCCTTCACAGGCGCAATTCGCTGTCATGCCTTGCTGGGCGCGGACCCTGCGGAGAATCTGTTCATATGCTTTTGCACCGATTCCTTGGGTTCGGTAATAGGCCAAAGTCTGTTCCGCTTCTCGGTTCGTAATGAGTTGTCGGCTGGGCATTCTGTTTCTCCTTTTTAGGTTTCGGTTTTGGACTGCTTCCGGCAGCATCGCTTCGCTGTCGTCCGACGGATCAAGATCGGTATCGGAATCATCATTGAGCAAGTAGTCGCGTGACGCCTCGTGACGGCTCGCCTGTCCACGGTGGAGTTTTGCCATCGACGAGTGAACGGTGGCACCTTCGCCGTCCCTCTCGTCGCTTGCTTCCTCGTGCATGTCGGCCGCGTCTGTGTGCCTTTTCATCGCCCGGTCGTGGTCATTCGCCGAGCCAGTGTCTTCGGCTCTGCTAGTTGCAAGATTAGCTTTGTCGGTAGCTGCCATCGCGTCGTCGCAAAGGTCGACTCTGGAATTTCCTATGAGCATATTTCCGGTTCCTCGTTGATAGTTGTGTTTACAGGTTGAACATAGATGGTCGGGGTTCTGCGTTCGGCAGCACACCGCCCCGTTCTGAGTTAGACCGGTTATCATTTTGGGCACGTTAGTTCTCCTCTGATTTCGGCGTCATCCAACGGGCCGTCTCGGGTTCGACTGAGACCGCCTCGGCGATCAACTTGTCGCGCTCGTCGCCGGTGTGCTGCTGCTCGATCTGGCGGACCAGGTTGATGACGTTCATCAGCGCGCTTTCGAGTCCTCTGAGGATTTGATAATTCCGTCGACTCTCGCAAGTTCCGTCGCGTTGGCCTGTCCAGCATTCGGAGACACAACGCCGAAACTCGTTTTGCTGCCGGACATCATCATCGCATTGTCTGTAAGAACTTCTTGCTTGCGATTTTGAGCCTCGCTCTGCTTCGCGTGAAAATATTGCCAGATCGCTTGGCATCGCTCTAACGCGCCACGCGCACCACCATCCTGAACGTTCTCGACGGCTCCAGGCATCGCGATCGCTCGGTTGACAGGGATCAAATACGAACCGTTTTCGTAAAACCTGATATCGAGGCGGTCGTCAAATGCACTGTCGATTCGGTCGTGTCGCAGGATGAAGGCCCGAACCCGTTCTTGAGGAGTCGGGACTCGCTCGCGCTCGGCTTTTCAGCGCTGCCAATGCTGCCGTTTCCCTGATCTTCTCGTTCGTGCGTCGACGGAGCCGAATCGTCAACCGATCAAGCTGGGCATCCGTGAGGTTCTCGATCCAGGCATCGACGTCGGTTGTCGTTTCCGTCATTTCAGTCGTCATCTTTGTTCTCCTTACGTGTGTGGAACTAGAACTATCAAGCGGGCTTACATTCGCCCGATGTCTCGCATTGCTTCGCCAAGGCTCTTGATCGTCGTTCGGTCGCGAAAACAAACGATACTCTTCCTCGCGCTCCTGCCTCTCCATTTCAAAATCGTACTTGGCCAGGTCATATGCCGATTCCCTCTGCGTGTTCGGACTTCTTGGATCGCCGGGCAAGATATATTCTTGAGTAGCAGTGAACCCAGCCCCGGCCGTCATTTGGCGGTTAAACACGCAGTCACAGGCGACGGCGACCGCGTTGCTGGCATCATCATGACGGCCCGGCGGATGATCGATTGTGTCGCCACCACCCACGCGACTGCGACGTTGCAGCGACGCGAATTGAGAAATCATCAAGGGATTGTCGAGAAGCTCAATCTCACCGGCGTTTAATCGCGGCAGCAATTCGCGATAGAGCACGCTCTTCGACTTCAGGACCTTGTTTTTCACGGCAGCGCCGGTCTTCCACTCGGTCGTGCTGCAATGTTCGTACTTGATGCCGTGCTCCTCGAAAGAGCGGCTGACCCACTCGGCTGAATAACAATCTCCCGTACATCGAGTAAGCCCGTAACGTCGAAGGGTCTGACACATCTCAGCGACAACCTCGCTCGGATTGTGGGGCGCTTTGAAGTGCTGCAAACAATCGAGAATGATGAAACGGTCTTGCAGGTGCGCGATGCACAGCGCGGCCGCATCGTGTCGACCGCCGCTTGTGTCCACGCCGGCTGCGTAGGTAATGCCACTTTGCGGCGCTAGTTCCTCACGGCCGGGAATGATGAGAGCTTCGAGAACCGCCCGCGGGATGTAGCTGTCGAGGTCCGATCGGAACAGGCCAGGCTCCGTGCAGTATTCAACTTTCGCCGCAACCTCATCTTCGCGGAGGCGCGCGCTCGACGACGGACGGCGACAGCAGCGGATTCATCTGCAAGCTGCTTGCGTTCCAAACCAACGTGTCCGCGTCATCGTTGGCGAAACACCGACGGAAAGTAGCATAAGCCCAGCCTTGGGCACTGAAGGGCGTCGACACGGCGAGAAGCCGGCCGCCAGTCGAAGACAACGACGGCCGCAAGCTGCGGATCAGCTCCAAATCGCTGCGGACCGAATCTTCCGAGATGCCAAAAAAGCAGCATTCGTCCACGATGACAGCGACGTTAGAAAATCCTCTACCGCCGCTCTGGGGCGAGCCGGTCATAATGTGGACTTCCAGCCCATTCCGCAACACGAAGCCGTCCTTCGTTTCTTCGACGACTTCGTTGGCCAACAGGCTGGTCGAATGGAACACGGATTTCAAATACGAAAAAATGATTCGGCTTTGCAGTCGGGTTGGCGATAGGATGCTAATCATGCCAATTTCGCCCGTCGATAGCCTCTTCTCTTTGCCGGACAAAACGGCTTCGGCCGCACCGACCAAAGCGATGAGCTTCGACTTTCCACCACGCCTGCCCGTGAGTACCAAGGTCTCTTGATAACCGTCCTTGGACAGCCGGGAAGGGTCTCGGCCCGTGCAGCGGTGAGCAATCTCGTGGTCCGCTTTCGTCAGCGGCAATCCGTACAGACACTTCAAGAACACAAGCCAACTTGCCCACGAGTCCAAGGAACCGTCGTCACTGCCCGCGAGGTAGATGCGGAACAAATTCTTGTCTTCGATCGCCTGGATAATGTTCATGGCTTGGCGGCTCCGTTCGTTTGGCCGTTCGTCCGGGCTTCCCCGTTGTTGCCGTTGACGAGGTACGTCTTCAGGTCGATCGGCTCAGGCTTTACGTCGAGGCCGAGTGACCGGAGCGCTGCGTCACGCCGCTCGCTGGCCTTCGGAATTGCTTCCGCAAACCGGAGCTGATCCGCTGGGGACAGCGTGTCGCCCTTCTTCCGCAGGTAGTCGGCGGCCTTCATCGCATACGTTTCCCACTTCATGGCCGTGTTGATCGCCCATGAATCCGGCCGACTGATCTCGCCTTTCAACTCCAGGACCGCGTCTTCGATCTCTCTGCGGAGCCGCGTTGACTCGCTTTTCGATGTACTGCTGCCCCTTCCCGAGCTTGCTGCAAGTCAGGCCGTGCCGATACCCGTTGCGATTTTCACGGGGTGGCCCCGAGCGTCGCTTAGCTCCGCATCCTCGCAACTTCCCATCCCGACCGATCCGGACGTTAGGATTACCGATACCGGGGCCGCCCATAGCGGTATCGGTCAGGGGGTATCGCCGTTCCCGTTCCTGCGGGGAGCCGTTTTCGGGCACGATTACCCCCGCCTTTTGGGGGTAAGTTTTAGTGGCCATGAAGCACAAAACCCTATATTTTACGTTGTTTTCGTAATATCTAAACCGGTCTAACTAACCTATTACCTCCGCTTGACCAGCGATCTGCTCGGTCTATTTCGTCCCGTCGCCGGGCCTCGGGGTCGCGGGTGGATGGGCGGGGGTACTCACCGTTTCACATTCCCGTTTCTCTCGTGACGCGCCGCGTGCCTCAGCTCTCGCTCGACCTCTTCGTCGCACTCCTCTTGTGTCGCCTCGCCCCGCTCCTTCATCCGCTGGAACAGCACGAACCGCGGCCACGGATGCGAGCGCGTCCAAACTGATGTGGTGCGTTATGCAGATGTCTGCCGCCTTCACCAGCAGCCACAACCCGCACGGCGGCTCCGGCTCGTTGACCAACTCAATCATGTCCGCGAAAGCTGATTCGACGTTGCGGGGATCATCTTTCGGAACTGCCGGTTGTCGGCTTTGCCCGCTCCCCGTCCCCGGTGGAGATTGAAAAGATGCCTCGCCGGCCGGTACGTCTCGCTTGAAATCTTCACGCCACTGGGCGAGTCGCTTCCGCCGCTCGCCGAAGTTCTCGCGATCGAAGAAATTCTTTACGAGGTCAAACTCGTCGCCCCAGACCCCGCACGAGAAGCACCGATAGCGATCCTTGCATCCGTTCTTCGGTGGCAACGTACAAAATGAGGGGTGATCGTCGGGGCTGTGGAACGGACAGGGCCAGGTCGAGCGGCCACCGCTGCGAAATGCTGGCGGTCCCATCAGCCTCTCGGCGACATATTCGAGGAACGTTCCCACGGTCACAGCTCCACCCAAGACAGTTGTTGACGGGCACGGCTCGCAGCGGTGTAGGCCCATCTCTTGTGGTCCCAGAGACGGCATTTTTGTTCGAGGACGAGCACGTTATTGAACTCGTCTCCCTGCGCTTTATGACACGTGATCGCGTAGGCGTAGTCGAACGGAAGCCGGCCGTGCTTGTCTCGATCTTCAAATTTCTTCGGCTGGTTGAATTGGTCGGGATTGAAACGGACGCGGTACGGCTCGTCGTCGGACGTGAATACCATCTCATCGCCGAAGATCCCGTCGACCACGCCCTGCTGACCGTTGAATACGCCCGCGTCGTGATCGTTTTGCAGGCACATGACGCGGTCGCCAACGACGGGGCGATCGGCCGGATAGCCTTGGTCCTCGCGGACCTGTCGGTTGATCGTGATCCGGGTGTCGTTGAACGCGCAGATGATCGCGTGGTACGCGATGATTTGTTCCTTGTATTCCACGGCCTCTTGTAACTTCAGGAAGTGGACCTTGGTCCCCGTATAGTTCTTGTGCCGCCGCCAGTTGGCCGGCGTGTTTCCTTTTCTGATGAAATCTGCGAAGTGCGCGATCTCACCCGCATTGCGGTGAACCGTTTCGAGGGTGATGTCGGGCGACTCCATGAGGTTGAAGCTGTGGTCCTTGACCGGCTCCAATTGTCCGTGGTCGCCGATGAAAATCAGGGGAACGCCGAACGAGGCCAGATCGTCGTAGATCGCCTGCCCGACCATTGATGACTCGTCAACGATGATGCCGTCCGCTTCTAACAAGCACTGTGGTTTGATGCGGAACACGATGCGGGTTCGCAGCTTTCCCTTCGCATCCCGATATTCCTCATCTTTTGGTGTGTAGATGAGGCTGTGGATCGTTTTGGCGGCCACACCCTTTCGCCGCAAAACGTGGGCTGCCTTTCCGGTGAACGCGCACACGGCAAAGTTTGGGAGCTGTTGCTTGAGCTGCTTGACGACGGTCGACTTGCCGGTTCCGGCATAGCCGCCCAAGGTCTGGATCGTGTTCGGGAACGAGAGCAATTGCTCGACGGCCTCCTGCTGTTCGGCGCTTAGCTCGGGCGTTTCGGTGAGTTTGATCGTCGGCATCGCTCGCACTTTTTCGTTGTGTAATGAGTTACGCGGCCTTTTTCGGCAAAACACCGTAAAACGTAGGGCGAACCGTTTCGGGCGGCTGCGTAACGCGTAACGTAGGGATGACTATAAGCACGGCTTTTCCCTATTTTTCTTGTGTATCTCTCAATTAAGTTTTCGAAACTAGTTAAGGTCCGTTACGCAAATCGTCTTCTGGCCAGCCGGTCGGCTATAGTCGTCCCGGCGTTACGCGTTACGCAAATCGTCACACGCTTCACGTAGCTCGTCAGGGGTCGGCAGGACCGGTTTCAGGTTCCAACTTTGCCAGCCCCAAACGGCCGGCTGGTTGCCCTTCGCCTCAGTCACGATCTTCAGGGTGCCGAGTTTGGACAGTCTTTCCGCGACCCGACTCCAAGCCATCTTGTTGCTACAGCACCCAGCCTGAATTACAGTTTTGGCGGTGAAGGTAGCGCCCCGATTACCAAATGCTGACTTCAATTTCTCAAAAACCGGATAGATGCCCGCTCCAACTCCAAGAGATTCGGTGAGCGGTTCGTGGAGCAGTCGTCGAGCCACGGAATAGTCAGCGTAAGTCGAGATCAGGCGGTCCTTCTCGTCCCGCTCCCGAACGTGCTGGTGTAGAAAGGTGATCGCCTCGATCGCGGCTAGGAGTTGCTTGCTGGCTCGTCTCGTCTCAAGTTTGAGCGGCAACTTGGACAGCAGCATCCGAGCGAAGGGCACCCTCACGTCTGCAAATTGTAGGGACCGCTGAAACGTGATGTGCCGCGCCTCGATCGCAAGCTCGTCCGTGTCGACGTGGTCAGGGTCGTAGCTATCAGCGATCGAGTCGAGCACTCTCCGCGTCTGGTCGTCGCTCTCGTCAGCGTAGAAGCTGAGGCAGCGGTTCAGGTCTTCGACAAATATGGATTTGGAGGTCGTTGTCTCATAGAAAGCTATCGGTCCCTTCTGCTCAATACGCACCGTCTTGAGCTTAATCACGACCTCTTTGAAGATTTCGTCCTCGCTAATCAACTGGCGAAGGGCCGCGGTCTTGTCAGCAGCGTCGGGATCGGTGGACTGGCTGGCGCTCACCTGCGATGACGAATTTGTGAACCAACGAACCTGGCTTGCGATAGTAGAGAGCCTGCGGACTCATCGACGTGACGTCGACGATGGCGTCCTCTGGGAAGAGCCGCTTGATTTTTTTCAGCGGGTGACTCTTGCCGGCGCCGGAACTACCACGTCCAATCAGCCTGAGCGGGTGCAGCAGCTTGGCGATCGATCCGACGATGTAGATGAGCAGGCTGGCGTCTGTCTCACCGACGACACCGATCGCCTTGATGTCGCGTTCGATCGCTGCTATCAGGTTCGGATCGAGGGCCAACTCGGGCAAATCGTCCCGGTACTCGGGCGATTCTTGTCTTAATCTCACCGGGGATGGGGAAGTATCGTCGGCCAGTCGGTTGACGGGCGATTTCGATTTGACGTGGCCGTTCGTTGAGACTGTGGGCATGATCTAGTACCGATCAATCACGGAACTTTCGCGGCGACGGCGGATGCGGCCGACGGGCGGATCGTCGGGGATGGCTTGGCGGCTCGACTCAAATTCGGCCAGCGACGTCTCGGAGATCCGCCACCTTGGTTTGAGACTCTCCGGGTTGGTCCCGACCGAGAAAGCCTTGAGCTGTCCGCTCCTGATCCAGGCTAAAATTTTGTGCTCGCCCACGCAGTAACGATCAGCGACCTGCTTCACCGTGTAGGAGGTCATAAAAACGCCTAAAAGGGTCTAGTTAAGGTCCTTTTAGGAGGGCGAGAAATAACGTTATTTCAGCAGAATTCTGCGGAGGGCCTTAAAAAACCCGACGAAAAAAGCCGTCCCGAGTAACGTTTCGCGACGTTATTTCGTTACGGCTCTTAGTAGACCGATCGGCGCTTGCTAGTCGACGTCCTGCGGGCTGCTGGGTTGCCTGCCCCTGCGTCGAGAACCCCCATTCGACGATCGACCGTCGTCGTATTGTTGGTGGCCCTCGCAGGCGTCGCCCTGCTCCCCGAGCAGAATCGCTTCCACCCTTCCCTTGCTCCAGGCGTCGTCGAACGAATGCTTGTTTGTGAAGACCCTCTTGATGAACACGTGGGCCGACTGCCTCATCGCGCCCTTGATGTCGGAGTTGTTGGCACTCGCCTCTCCTGCGATATCATCCAAGGTCGGCGGCTCGTGGTCATTCTTCTTGAGCAAGACGTTCAGCGCGGCGATAACCAAGGTATCGTTTTTAGTATCGCCCTTCTTGTGTCGACCGATCCTGCGTCGCTTGGGTTTGCCGTTCTCGGTTTCGGCTTGCGTCGCGGCCTCCAAGACCTTGGCACGCTCCCATCGGAGCGTTACCTTCGACTTTCGGTAGTCGACGTCAGCCTGCCGACCGAAGATCGACGCGCCGTGTTCCAGCAGGACCTCCTGAAAGACGGTCGATTCGGGCGTCAGTAATCGGTCGAGCGAGACTTCGGCTTCGGTCCAGCGATGCGCCATTGTCCCGATCGCCATCAGCACGCTGATGTGCAGTTGGTCGACCTGCTCAAGCACTCGTTCGTGCTCGCTGGCGTAGGCGCCGGTCGGCGGGACATCGCGCAGAAGCAGTCGCTCGCACATCTGGCGGATCGCGACGCGGTTCGCCTCCAGCTCGGCCGTCAGTCGCTTCAAGTAGTGCGCCGCCGTCCGGTGGTCCCCCGCCTCGACCGCGTCCCGCAGTAATTCGATCATCTCCGGCCAGAAGATGATCGCGTAGTCGCGGACGGTCGTGGTCGAGTACTCGAGCCCCCAGCGCCGCAGCCGTCGCGGTCACCACGTCGATCTTGATCTTATCGTCGTCGGTCATCTCACTACTCCTTCAAAGAGGGGCCGATCGACCGAGCTTGCGGGGAGTAGTTTGTCCGCTCGCTCGGTCGATCGTGAGACGGGAGCTACCCGTCGACCCGATGCCTTTTATTTTAAGCAATGAAGAGCCGCAGCGCCGGCCCGTCGGAGGCGGGCTCGACCGGTTTCGCCTTCGGCTTCCGTTGCTGCCGCTTCGGCTTTGTCGGCTTGCCGGTCGGTGCTTCCGCGGGCTGCGGAAACAACCAGTTGCGAACATGATTTGAGACGGCGATCAGGCGACTGTCGTCGATGCCCTCGACGTAGGTGCCGTCGATGCTGCCGTCGGAGCTATGACCCATGACCATCCTGATCGCGGGAAAATCTTTTGTGTTGTCGGCCACCGTGCGGAACGTGTGCCTCAGCGTGTAGAAGCCCAACCGACGGCGGCCGTTGATCTCCAGGTTGTGAAGCAACCGCCCGAATGCACGCGTCACCGCGTTGGCCCTCCGGCTGCATCGCATCGCGAACACATACGAGTCTTTCGCGTCGCGTTGCCGCTCCGGCTTCGGATGTTTGACTGACGATTCCAGCGCGTCAAGTCGTGATTCAGCTTGGTCCAGAAGGGGGCCGGTGAGTTCGGCGGCTTCTTCTCCGATCTTGCTTACGGCCTTCCTGCTGCGGTCGAGACTCTGACGCATTCGGTCGATCTCGGCGTTCGGCTTTGTAAGCTTCTTCGCCGTCGGCCGCGCGACGATCGTAGCCCTCAGTGCCTCGCGTGTCTCGGGCCAAAGAGGGCAGCGCCGATCTATTCCATTCTTGGGACGCGGGAACCGGACCCAACTTCCGTCGAAGTCCACCGCCGAGCGGGGCAACGCGGCACAGTCGTTGTTGCCGAGTGCCGCATTTATGCCCAGGAGGATCATTGCTCGAAGCTGCGGCGCGGCCGCGTCGAGCATCCGGCGGACTTCATCGGCCGTGAACAGCTTCGGCCCGCCAGCCGCCCGATGCTGACGCATGATCTTCTTGGACGGCTTGACGAACTCGCTACCGAACGCCACCGGCCGGTCGATCAGCTTGTTGTCGGCCGCATACTTGAAGATCGTCCTGACTCTGCCGATCGTATTCCCCAATCGCACCACACCCCACCGCTCGGCCATCTTTGTCCGCAGGTCGGCGAAGTCTTGCGGCACGAGGTCGTCGACCAGCCGCTCCCGGCCGAACGCGGCGACGATCAGCTTGCACGTCGCGTCGTACTCGTCGAGCGACCCGATCGACATTTCGCCGGCGTCGACCTTCCGCTTCTTCGCCGTGTAGAACGTGTCGCACAGTTGCTTGAGCGTCAGGCCGTCCGACTTCTCCCGCGGCGTGCGCCCGGCTTCTAGGGCTTCCCTCTGTTGCTGGTAGAGAGCGAGCGCGGCCTGCCAGGCTCCGTCCGGCGCGACGAGGCTCATCTGACCATCTTTGATCCGGCCCCAGCGACCGAAGTAGACGGTTCGGCTTCGGATCTTCTTGACCCAGTAGCCCAGGGCGTGGGCGCGCAGCGGGAACTTGCGGACGGGGGGCTTCGGCGGGCGGATCGGGGGGGATTTACGCTCGGACGGATTGCCGCTAAAATCGGCCGACATGGGGCACCTGTTCTGTTAAGGGTTAGGTGTCTCGGACACTCGTCGGCTTACCTCCGGCGAGTGTCGTTTTCGGACGGCTCAATCATATTACCCCCGTCGTCGGGAGTAAACTGACCGGAGATAAAAAGGGCAGTATTTTAATAAGTCGTTGAAAATTAACGACTTGCGGACGTGGCGGAATTGGCAGACGCGCAGGTCTCAGGCACCTGTTCCCTTACGGGAGTGGAGGTTCGACCCCTCTCGTCCGCAATCGATCTTGAAGAGACACTTTCTTGAAGAGACGTTGGGGCCGCAAGAAGGCTAAAGAATCGGCCTTCTGCGGCCTCTGCTGTTACCAGCCCCGACCGGCAACGCCGTGAAGGATTTGTGTTCGCGAAAAGACGCGTTTTGTAGGGGGGGACAAGCTCGCAAAGCGAGCGACGGCCCACCACAACCGCGCGGTTAGCGAGCTGCAACGGTGGGCCGGACTTCGGCGAGCTCAGTCGAGCCGCGGCCGCAGAGCCGGCCTTGTCCCACCCTACCGCGGACGGCGGGCAATTTGAAAATCCTTCACGGCGTTGCCCGACCGGGCGGATGTCCTCTCACGCTTCTCGTCCCATCGGAATCGCCCGATGAGCGATCGTCTTTTGCCTCTGCCGACCCGTGTGCGATGCGCGGTTCGCCGCCCGCCGCCGGTGCGGCTCAGGCTGCGGCCGATCGGAATGACCTCGTTCGCCTTCATTCTGGGCGTGGTGCCCCTGTCGCTCAAATTCCGGATTGCTGAACTTGAATCGATGCGCGGCGGACTGCCGCGGTGGACCGCGGACTGCGGACGTCGGACCGCGGCCGCCTGGAATTGACGGTTAGGGTCATAATGTCCATAATGTACATGATCGACATTCCTGCATGCGGAGTCCGCTATGAACATCGGGGTTGCCCAGATACGGAACAACATGGCCGACATGCTCAACCGCGTCGCCTATCGGGGGGAACGGATCATCCTCGAGCGGCGCGGCAAGGGGATCGCTGCCCTGGTGTCGATGGACGACTTGGCGCTCCTGGAGGCCATTGAAAATCGTGAAGACGCGAAAGCGGCCCGCAAGGCCTTGGCCGAGATGCAGCGCAAGGGCCTCAAACCGATCCCGCTGTCGGAAGTCAAAAAGCGAACCGGGATTTAACCCGACGTGGCGAGCCCTCGGTATCAGGTCACATTCGCTCCCGCCGCCGAAAGACAGTTGCGCAAGCTGGCCAGGGAAGTGCAAGTCCGGATTGTCGTAGCAGCCGAGTCCTTGCAGGCCAATCCTCGCCCACGGGGCGTCGTCATGCTTCAGGGAAGCGACAGGTTCTACCAAATCCGAGTTGGTGATTGGCGTCTCGTCTACCAAATCGAGGACGACCGGCTGATTGTCCTCGTCCTCCGAATTGGCCACCGCTGCGACGTGTACCGCAAGCGAGGCTGACCGGCGCGTCGTCCGAGCTACTGTTCCCCGATTGCGGTCGCGACGGCCTTGCTGATTTCCGCCGGTTTTCCGTAACCGCAGTTGCAGAGAACCACGATGCCGTTTCTGGGCTTCAGGAACAGGATCGAGGTGGCTCGTCGCTTCCGGTTGGTCGCCCGTATGCAGCGATCGTCGGGCTCCCTCCCCATTCGCCGGTGAAAAATCCCAGGCCCATTTCCGTCGATTTCCCGTCCGACGTCTTCTGTGGCGTCCACATCTCCTTCTCGATGACTCTTGGAGACGAGCCGTCCGTTGATTAACGCCGCGGCCCATTTGGCAAAGTCCTCGATATTGGATTTGAACGCGCCGGCCCCGGCTTTCCAGGCGTGGGCGTACTCCGGCGCCCGGCCGACCGGAGTTGCCGACCGGCTGGCCGCACGAATCGCGACCTTTGTCCGCGTATAACCCACGGCCCAATCCGCGTGGTTTTCCGCCAGTGTCCAACTGCAGCGACTCCATCCCAAGCGGCCGGGCGATTCGTTTTTCAATCTGGATGTAGAACGACTCGCCGCCGGCCTGTTCGATCACCGCACTGAGCAGAATATACCCGTATGACGAATAGGAAAACTCGCGAGCTCCCGGCTCGAACAGCAGCGGAGTTTCGCTGAAGCGGCGAAGGGTCATCAGCGGATCGATCGACGCCATGGCCTCGGCATCGAGATCCGGGGACGGAACGACTCGACCGTTTGTTCCAATGGGGCAAGCCGCTTTGGTGACACAAGAGTTGCCGCACGGTGATCGGCCGGCCCGTTGAGGGGCGAATTCGGGAACGTACTTGCGGACGTCGGCATCCAGGTCGAGCTTTTTCTTCTGCACCAGTTGCATGGCCGCCACGGCCGTCAGCGGCTTGCAATTCGACGCCCAGTTGAAAACCGTCTGCGTCGTGACGGGAACCTGGTTCTCCAAATCCGCGAAGCCGTATGCCCTTGGTCAGGACGACGGCGCCGTCCCGAATGATGCCGATGGCGACGCCGACGAGTTGCTGTCGCTGCATCTCCGCTTCGACGGCCTCATCGACGGCGGCCACCGCCCGTTTCGAGAGAGGCTTGGACCCTGCGCGGCCGCGGCCGCCGCGATTCGGCTGCGGCGCAGAATCAGCCGCGACATTCAAAAGGAGCAGACAACCAGCGGCAGCTGAGAATTGGCTCGTCTCATTGAGTGATCCACCGTCCTTTCGCACCCGCGGTCTCGTGTTCGCTCACAAGCCGATGGCGGGGCCGCTTCGGTTCGGCCGTGTGCCAATGCCTGATCCCCAGATTTCATTATGCACGGAATCGCGTTTGATGCACGATCAATTCTAACCGTCAGTGAAGAGCCGCCGGCGAGACGTGCTTGGTGAGGCAAAAGGGGCGGACCGGCTCTTCGCCGCGGCGGGGCGGGTCCAATGCCTGTCGAACTTGTGCAGAGACCGTCTCAGACTTTTTGGGGACAGACTTTTTTGGGTGCGGCCCCCCCTTTTTTGCCCAAAATAACCCAAAAAACCCCCGCCGAATTCCTGACTTTTGGCAGAGCATGAGGACATCCGCCAGTGCGCTGGCACAAGCGGATCAACGCAGCAGATCAACGATTTTGGCGAATTCGGCCGGCCGAAATGCCGAGTCGAGCGTCCAGGTCGACGGAGGGGGTGACGACGAGCCGGCCGCTTGGTTTTGCCGACTCGACCGAGCCGCCGCCGTCTGTTTTTGCAAGCGACTGCAGGAATGTCAGCAGTGATTCCGGAGTCAGCACGCTTGAAGTCGAAGACAGTCGACGGCGTGCGTCGCGGCCGCGGTGGTCTGCGTCGTCGGTGGTGGACGCGGTAGCCGTGGCGGACGAAGGCGTCGAGTCGACCCGGCGTTGGCGACCGACGTCTGCGATCCTTTGCTGGAAAGGCTGGACTCGATGTTCGCCAATTCGGCGGCGGCAGCCGTCTTCGTGGAACTGCTACTCGAGAGAGAATTCCAGTTGATGCCGATGTTGAAGTTCACTCCCGTCACGTTGACGCCGCTGCGGCTGATGAGAATGCTGTCGCGGGTTGGCGGTCGTCTGCTGCGAGCCACGACGGCAGGACCAGGACCATGTCGTACGACCCTGTGCCGCTGACTCCCGACGCGTTCACCGGGTTGGCCGCCGGGCCGCTGAGCTGGTTGAAGCTGTAATGGCCGTGGCTGTCGGTCGTGGTCGTGGCCAGCACGTCGCCGCTGGTATCCTCCAGTTCGACCGTGATGCCGGGCACGCCCAGCCCGTCGGAGCGGCGCCCAGGTTGAGGCCGACCGTGCCGCTGATCGACGCCTGAAAGATGAAAACGTCGCTTTGCAGGTTGGTGATGTCCGGTGTTGGCCTCGATGACCTTGGCCAGCGTGTTGCCCTGCTTGAAGAGCGCCTGTTCGGCTCGGGCGTGAAGGTCTCGTTGAGGTAGAAGAAGCGGTCGCCGTCCCTGAGGCGCGTGAACTGGTTGACCATGATCGCCTGGAACAACGGGCCGACGTCCGAGCCGGCGACGGGGTCCTCGGCCATGCCCCCTTCGAAGGCGTCGATGTTGTTGACGTTGCCGTAAGCCTCCTGCAGCTCCTTCTGCACTTGTGACGTTGCTGGTGATCTGCGCGAAGCTGGTCACGGCCGGCAGTCCCAGCGACTCGCGGACCTCGTTGTACGAGCCGATGCCGTTGTCGCGGCCCCGCTGGATATCGAGGGCGATCAGGTCCTGGCCGTAGCCCACGCCCGGCACGACCTCGTTGAAGAGCTCGTTGCGGACTTCGTTGATGACCTCCACGTCCTCGGCCTGGGCGTCGCCGTCGGCATCGCCTTTCAGGACGGCGCCGATGCTGGTGCGTCGTCAGGCCGGTGAGCGGATCGGTCGTCGACGGCTGGCCCTTCCCCGTTGAGAATGTTCGGATCGAAGAAGTCCTCGGCCAGCGGCACGTCGGCCGCGACCGTCTGGCCGTTGTTGCCCTGCCGCTCCACGTCTCCGCTGAGCAGGCTGTGGCCGAAGCGGAAGGCGACCGTCGAGAATTCGTTGGCGATGCTGGCGTTGACGTTCGGGTTGTAGCCCGTGTAGGCCGGCAGCGCGTTTGGCACCCAGGACGGCGGGAATCCACTCGTTGTAGATGATCGACTGATACTCGGCGATATTGAGCTTGCGGGCTTCCTTGAAGAGCTGCTGGTCGGTCCAGGTGGGATTCTCCTTCTGCAACTCGGCGGCGAGCCGGTTGTGGTTGTCCAGGAACAGCGTCTGCAGCACGGTCAGCTCGACGTTCTCGTTGCCGCGGCTGTCGCCCGTGACGAACATCTGCGACTCGGGCAACGGCCCGTCGTCGGCCATGCCGCCGACGGACGCGTTGATCGCGGCCAATTGGGCCGCCGTGAAATAGGTGGAGTTATCGAGCGGCGGCAGACCGCCGGGGCTCGTCTTCATCTGGCCGCCGACGAAGGTCGCGCAGCGCGTTGTCGGTCGCCAGGTCCGAGCCGTAGATCTGCGACAGATCGAAATACGAACTGACGGAATTGACGTCCTGTGCCGGATTGCCTGGGCCCGGTGCCGGTCGCGGGATCGGTCTGCGACCGATTGAACGCCAGCGGCGTGTCGTTCGGCCCGCCGATCGGGTCGCCGACCGGCACCGAGATGGTGTCCGACGCGCCGTTCCCCTGCGTCAGATCCATGTCGTGATCCATGAACTGACCGAAGCTGTAGGCGAAGTCCGACAGCGATTGCTGGTTGACCGTGGCAATGTCCTGCGACGGGTCGGCGGGATCGGCCTGGTTGTTGACGAGGTTCGAAATGAGACGTGCGCTGGGATCCTGCGGCAGCGACGGCGTGCTGTATGCCGTTGGCATATTGCGCCGGAGTGAGGCGGACGAGATCGTTGCCGGCGGCTCCCCAGGTCGGATTGGCGACGTTGTTCCCCGTGCCGCCGATCGGCTCGACGGCCGCTGGCCGGCAGGACGGTGGTCGCCGACAGCAGGACGCGTTGCTCCAAGACGTCGGCGCTGTCGAGATGCGAATTTTTTCAAGAGGCGGCGGGCGGCTCGTCTCGGGACCGATTTGCGATTGCGTTTCATCGTGGTTTCCCCTTTTGAGAGCGGCCCGATCAGGTTGCGTTCGAAACAGGACCTCCGCCGACAGCCGAAGTTCGACGGAAACGGCGCAAGGCGGCGCACCGTCATTGCAGCGGTCGACAACAGACGCGCGGAGGCGAAGATTCAAATTGGCCCGAGGAATTGTGCCGGCGCCGAAAGGTTTGCGGCGGGGCGCCGAGTTGAAGGACTCGACAGGAATCCAGGCAAGTCCGAACGGAATGCCTCAACAAGAAATTTGCGTACCAAAGTGGCTCAATGGGGGGCCCCGCGCGAAAGTGGCGCCGTGTGCCGCGGCCGATCGAGGCGACGCAGAGACGCGTCGAGCCCGGCTGGGCGGCTCGCAACTGGCCGACGAGCAAGGGATTTGTGCCGCCGACGTGCGATTATGCGGCGCGATTTGTCCGCCGGCGTCCGAGGCGCGAGGCGCAATTCACACCGATTTCGGTTCCAGCTCGCGGCAGAAAGGCGGCGCGGCGCATCCTTGGAAAGATTTACCAACGCAATTCCATTGAGGCCCGCGCCCTGCGGATCAATCGCAATGCGGCCACGATGTGGCAGGCCGCAATTTCGGCGAGCGCAGCCGCCGGACGGTGGTCCCGCGGATCGCCGCGCAATTCGCAGGGCCTTAATCGCAAAACGCCCGCGAAGATCCACAGCCGAATTGAAGAAATGCGAACCCGAGCCCAGTTTGCAGAGTGCGTGTGGATTTGTTCAGACGCCCCGGCGAGGGCTTTTTCGTCGTCAGAAACGGGCGGTACAATGCCCGGACATGAGGCCGTTGGAGTTGCCGTTTGTCGGCGGCCTCATCGCGGTTGCCGCTCTCGTGTTGACGACCGTCGCGAACGGGATCGATCTACTGATCCGGCTGTTGTTCCGCGACAAATGAAGCGCTTCCGGGATCGCCCTGCGACATGCGGGAAGTCGTCGGACAGGGTCGAGCGCTCGTAGCGGATCAGAACAGCCGATCAGGGTAGGTGTCGGTGGACGTCACCCCGACCGCGCACGACCAAGACCAGCAGCACGTTGTCTCGAACCTGGTAAATGATGCGATACTAGGGGATGCGGACCCGATACATGTCGCTCTTGACCGCAAGTTTTTCGACTCCCCTGCGGCCGTGGGCTGTCCGCTAACCCGGTCGATCCTTCGGGCAATGCGCCCGCGATTAGTCTTATAAGGTGCAGGAACTGTATTTCCGGCGAAGTGGAGCGGAAGGGAGTTGAACCCTCGACCTCTGCATTGCGAACGCAGCGCTCTCCCAACTGAGCTACCGCCCCAGGTTTTTTAAATCGATACGCGTATTAAATTTGAGACGCGACTCCTGAAATGCTTCTGCGATTTCGGAGCCTGATACGAAAATTGAAACGATTGCCTCATTGATCGGATGAGTGCGGCATCAGGGCAGATCCCTTTCAGCCCGGATTTTTGCAGGCCGGACACGCGGGGTCAAGGCGTTTGCGAATTCCAGCTTTGGGGATGCCGAGGACGACGGCTGCGTCGTGTCGTTCTCAAATGCGTCAACGAGCCCGGCGATTGTCCGGGCTGGGACAGCCAGGCTATCTGGGTTTTCTTGACGAGGTCGTCGGGTCGATTTCCCCTGCCCGGGCGAGTTGCCTCAACTGCGATGGCGCGAACGGGCCATACTTCTTCCCCTCCTTGAGCACCAATGCCTCTGGGCATTGGTCGCAGCCTTTTCGTCGGCAATAAAAGGCGCCAGCCCAACTGACAAATCCTTCGTCACGTTGGTTCAATTACGGCGCGTGGATCGGCGGTTCATTCTACCGGAAACCCGACGGCAAGAAACGCAAAGGTCATAGAGGGCCCCGTGAATGCGGCCTTAGTCCGGAGGTTGCGACACCAGCAATGTTCGTGTTACCTTTTGCGTCGTTGGTTCCATCTCACCATCCAAAAGGCGACAAAGCACATGGCGAAGAAGAGAGAAAGCTTCAATCTCTCGCAGATCATTCGGGATTACCGCAAAAGCAACCGAGGTGCATCGGTCAAGGACGCTCTTGCGGCCATCACAAAGGCCCATTCCGACCAGACAATCAACGAGTCCACCTTCAAAGCGACGTTTTACAAAATCGGCGGGGCTGGGAAGCACAAAGTCGTCAAGCGACGAAAGCCGGGACGGGTTGTTGCGGGTGGTGAACGGAACCACTCCGAATCCATCATGCGAGCCGGGCTGCACTTCATCCGATTGGCGGGCAGCGTCGAAGCCGCCCGAGAGCGGTTGGTCGGCTTGGAGGAATTGATCGAAACCGCTAAAGCGGTCGAGTAACGCTTTGCTCGATTTGCCTTGACCAATGCATCGCTTATTCCGCCATCGCTTCGCCGTGCGGTTGGCCCAAGTCACGTGACCTGATAGAATGGGCGGTGCGGCGGATGAGCCCGCATCTCGGGTAACGCCGCAACACTTTTTTAGAAAATGGATCAAATGTCAGAGGGTACGATCAAGCGAAAGACGGACAAGGGTTTCGGGTTTATCGACACCGGAACCGGCAAGGACATGTTCTTCCACTCGTCGAACGTGGAAAGCCCAGGCTACGAGTCGCTCCGAGAAGGGCAGAAAGTGTCGTACACCGAAGGGCGTGGGCCGAAAGGGCCGAGGGCGGAGAATGTCCGGCCGATCTGAAGCGGACATGTTTCGGTAGACAAGAAAGCCGACGAAATTCGTCGGCTTTTTTCATGGAGGCGAACACATTCTACAAGAAGGAGCAATGCCGTGGATCAAGCGAATCTGTTAGTGGTCGCAATGGCGGAGCGATGCCTGAAGATCATCCAAGACAAATCGGAGGACGTTCGTTTCGGATTGCCGGCGCCGCTTCGACCCGATCATCTCCGAGGGATGTGCAAACTGATCGTTGAGCACGCCGAGGACTGGCCTGCTACCAAATTGCATCGCTGGATCGGATTCGTTCAGGCCGGCATGATTGCGAATCTACATGCTTGACCTTGACGGAGTGAAAACGATGTTCAACAAAATCAAAGAGCAATACGGTTCGATCGCCAAGGATCAAGACTTGCTCGACCACCTTGATCCGACGACATCGTTCGACGATGGAAATCGGCGGTCAGGGTTGATGGAGCCCACATGCTCCCACATTCGACGGAGAAAATGTCGGGCATTGCGGGTGTTGCCGATCACGCCGAAGCCGTCTCGAAGGCGGTCGACACCTCATCCACCTCGCCGGTGGTCTCCAGAATGCCCGAGAATGACTCGTCGGACCGGACGAATCGATCGAGAGGGCGAGGATGTCTTGGGATTCGGTCATTGCGGAAATCGATGACCAGCCTCGTGCAGCATCTTGTGCCGCACGTCAAAGATCATCGCCTCGGCAACTTCCAAGTCCTTCGGATCATGGTGCGTCCACTGGAAGTCGGGATGTTCCGAATCAACGCGCTCTTTGACCTTCTCCCAGTCGATGGCATTGGCCCAGTCGCTGGCTCGAAAGAACTCCTCGGGACAGGGACCGTAGAGTTTCTCAATGGCGTAAAGAATGATGTCGTCTTGGCTCATCGGCCCGACTCCTGTGATTCTCATTTGCGCGAGTATGCTGGCTCGACGGTTATCTAACCGCCCTTTCCTACCGCCTGCGGGAGATAGGCGGCACGCACCCAGACCTCGCCAGTGTCTTCGAGGCGATCAGTGACAGCGTAGAAGTGCCGCTGGAAGTGGTATCGCCGTTCCTCCCTCAGTCGTTCTGTTGTAAGTGTCTCAACAGCGTAGTCCGAAGCAATCTTCAAGCGCTGTCCAACCATTCCCCAATTCGAGAAGAGGAAGCAGCGCTCGGCATCGCTGGCGTCACCGACGTTTCCGTGGAGGATTCGACCGTCGTGGGGCCCGCCGACGAACTCGAAAATGATTTTGAGCATGGTGCGATTGCCAAGTCAGCCATTCATGTCATCTGCCGTCCCATTCTTCGAGCCTGCCGCACATCCGTCAACTGACATCCCGCTGCCCGACTTGGTAAAAAGAGGAGAATCCGAGCCGCACGACACGCTTTTGTTAATTTGTCAGATGCAAGCCGCGCCGCAGACAAAAAAAACGTTCATCGCCGCAACGTTACGACGCAATTCGGGCCATGCGTGATCTGGCGGTCGATGACTTCGGAACAGCATTCACATCCAAGAGATGACATGTGCCATGAACCAGGCGAACAAGAAGAACGATAAAGACGCACTGGCACAGCCACTCCCCCGGGCTTGAACCCCATGTTCGGTCGCCAGAGCCTCGACCGCTGCCTTCGCCTCAGCGAGTCCGACGCCGGTTTTATCCCGAAAGAGCTTGATCGCCGCAATCTTCTTTCCGTCCCGAACCAGCGACACAACGTCCTGATCGACGGTGGTCAAAATGCCTTTCGGCGTGGGCAACTGCTCACCACGTTCCAGTGCCTCGACGGCATCTTTGGCCTCTTTGAGGCCGGATCCCGTGCGTTCTCGGTACTGTTTGATGGCCTCGATCTTCTGGCCGGATTGAATCAAGGTCGTCAACGTGTCAGCGAGCGATCTGTGCCCAGCTTCGAGCGAGCCGGGCAGCTCAGCGCCACAATCCATACAGCGTGTGGCACCTGCGGGATTGGTGTGGTTACAGAAGTTGCAGCGGGTCATCGGGTGTTCTCGGGGTGCTACCGACTCGGAGAAACGCGCTGTGGAGCGATTCTACTTTTTGGGTTGATTCGTCCTGTCGCACGTCTCGTTTAATTCCAGCAGTTTCCGTTGGTCGAGTGCGACGACATGCCCAAAGCCCCGTCAATGCGGTCGAACTCAACGGGCTCGATCGCCTCGAAGTCGACGTCACGCATTCTACGTACACCAGCAGGGTCTTGGTAGAATCCCGCAAACGGGAGGCCGCGGATGCGGACCGAAGCCAAATACCACTGCGAATCATGCGGCGAGCAGATTGTGGTCCCGATTCATCTGTCGGCGGGAACGAGCCAGGAATACGTCGAGGACTGCCCCGTCTGCCGAGCAAACGTCGTTCACGTCGAGATCGAAGACTCGGCGAGGTGCGGGCATCGGCGGAACGCGAGCAGGGCCACGAGTGACCATTGGCCGATCCGAGCAGGAGTTGAACGTGGAACACGAAAACGCGAACGTTCCTGAGCCACTGAACCAAGAGGTTCGGGAGATTTGGAACCGAAATGCCGACCACTGGGATCAACGGATGGGCGAGGGCAACGAGTTTCATAAGCGGCTGATCGAGCCTTCGCAACTGCGGCTCCTGAATCTCGGCCGAGGGGAGACCATTCTCGATGCGGCCTGTGGCAACGGCCAGTTCGCTCGCAAGATGGCCGACGCAGGAGCCTGCATCGTGGCTGTCGATGTGTCCGGGCGGATGATCGAAAAGGCCAAAGCCCGCTCGGTCCACTACGACGACCGCATCGAGTACCGTGTCCTCGACTGCACCGACAGGGAGCAGCTCCTGACGCTGGGCGAGCGGCGATTCGACGACGTCGTCTGTACGATGGCCCTGATGGACATGTCCGAGATTCAACCGCTCATTTCTGCTTCGGCAAAGCTTCTCAAGAAAGGCGGGTGTTTCGTTTTCTCGCTCCTTCACCCTTGCTTCAATTCAGGGATGTCGAGACAGGGAATGGAACGCCACGACATCGGTGGCGAACTGGTCGAAGACTATTTCGTGCGGGTTTCCCGCTACATCGAACCGCTTACGACAACGGGCAACGCCATGCTGGGACAGCCCGTTCCGCATTATTACTTCCACCGCCCGATTTCGATCCTGTTCAATGCATTTTTCGCAGAAGGGTTCGTCGTCGATGGAATTGAGGAACCGGTGTTCGAGTCGACGACCGACGCCACGTTCTTCGACAGGGTGTTCCAGAAGATTCCGGCCGCATTGGTGGCCCGGATGCGATTGGCGAACTGACCCATTTCATTCAAGAGAACGAGAGGAACAACGGCCTGCCGGAATCGGCTCTGATCGAGGTCGGACGTCAGCTGGCAGGTCCCGAGTCGCCTGAAGCGATGCTGCGGGCGTGTGAAAGGCTGGTGGGTACAAAAACGAAGCCAAGAAGTTCGCCGCCGCTTAACCCAGCTTGTCGTCCGTCCGTCCCGCCAACCTCCGGGACACCTTTTTCGACACCCGCTGGAGCGTGTCGAGAAGCGGTCGAATTGCGGAAAGTCCGAAGAAACGGATGCGCTCATCGCACATCAGGAGACTTGCCCGAGCTGGCTCAACACTCCGTTTGCATGAGGAATGCTGAGAGAAGAGCACAGAGGACGCCAGCCAGCGTTATCATAACGATGCCCGCGGCGTCACTCGATGCTCTTGATCTTCTCCACTTTCCCCAACAGATAGCTGAGTTCATCCCCGTCGAGTCCGGCGACGGCTGCAATTTCGTGGATGTTGTCGATCAAACCCGCTTCGGCACAACGAAACGCCTTGAAGTTCGCTTCTCCCAAAGAACGGCCTAAAAGCCGGTGGTCACGAGTGATCCGTAGCTCCCTGACGTTGGGCGTCGTCCAGTCCTCATCCAGCAGAGTACCCAGGATCGCCGTGAAGGTGCCGCTCTTCTCGATGGGCCGGAGTTTGAGAGCACAGTTTCGACGGATCTGCTCGGGCATTCGAAAGCAATTTTGGATCATGGTTGGACTCGTGAGGTTAGTTTAGACCGAACCCATTGTAGCAAAATGTCCGGCAAATGACCGACCGCCGTCAAAGAATCGGAGTAAAGGACACCGCACGGATCGTCGTCGCCAACTCAAGGAGACGACGAAATCACCAGCCCAGACGAAATCACCTTTGATTCGCTTCAGGGTCCAACAGCCCGGGAATGTTCCCCGTTCGGCCTTCTTCAGACGACAGCCGATAAGTGCCGTCACGCCGGAGCCTGAACCATGCGATTTCCATTTGTGCTGCTGCTTGCCGTCGAGCCCCGTCCCAATCGGTGCGAACGAACGGCAAGCCGATTCTCGCAACTGCGACTCGTGACCGATAAAATACCCAATGGCGCGGCAACGATTCCACGAGACGCCAGCGGAAGGGATCACCAATGTCGGCGGAACAGTGGGAAATGCTCAAGATCGAACTGCGAAAAGACGCTGACCGTGAAATGGCAGCAACGAAGGACCAGGCCCGCAAAGATTCGATTCGAGCAGACCTTACGTCCTTTGTCCGCCTTCCGGTTCCGACAAGCGACTACGAAGTGAACCAACGTCGTTCGCTGGCGAGTGAATACCGAACGGCATGGGCAAACGCCGGAAAGAACGTTCGGGTTCAAGACTGCGCTCTTTGGTCGCATCAACAGGCCCGACCCAAGAGGCGGCTGATCGTCGCAAAAAAGGGCGAAGGGAACGCAGTCGGAGGCACAACGATGTCAATCTCCGAAGATTGGGAACGGTTAAAGACCGAACTCCGGCAGGACGCCGACCGGCTGATCACACGAGCAACCGGCACCGTCGTCGAAGGCCGTATTGAAGCCGATTTGGCAGCGATCCTACGGGTTACTGACCCGAACAACGATCGCGAGTTGACCACACGCCGCAGAATCTTCGATTTGTTTCGAGCAGAGTGGCGAACCGCTGTCATGGACAACGCACATTTTCAGGACAAGCGACTCGGCGAGTGACAACGGAACGCCGACAGGACGATCAGGCTCTTCGCCAGTCAAGTCCCGAGTTGCCGCAAGCGATCAGCAATTCCCTCGAACGATCCACATTCAGCCGGCCTCGCAGGTCTTCGCCCAATAGTCCTGAGAACTCAGGACCGGCACGATCTCGAAATCGACCAGGTCGGCCCAGCGGCTCGTCCAGAGGTCGAGCAGACGCGGATCGGAGGCCTCCATCAATTGAAAGCAGCGGGCGCCGGCTGGATCGACCCAGCTCGCATGGTACGCCACGCCTTCCGGCATGATGCGGCCGTCGCGGAGAAACCGCTCGCGGATTGGCTGTGGATCGGCGTTCCGGAAACGTTCGATCACCATGAACAGCATGGGTGCGATTGTACCGCGATTGCCCGTGGCTCGCACACGGCGCGACAAAGGGCGCCGGGGTGTCGTGGCGAGGCGGCTCCCGACGTGGGATGCAGGCGGTGCGCCCGCACCACAAGAATCCGATTTCGGTGGTCCTTCCCCGGTCAAATAGCCGCTGATAGGCTGGAGGCCGTTTCCAGTCCGCAACGGCAAACGCGAAACACGTAACGCATGATCCTCGATCTGTTCAAGCTCGACGGCCGCGTCGCCGTGGTGACGGGGGCGCGGCGCGGGCTCGGTCACGCAATGGCTTGCGCACTCGCCCAGGCGGGGTCCGACGTGGCCTGCATCTCCAAGACCGGCAACGCCGACGAGACGCGCGTGCTTGTCGAGGGGACGGGGCGGCGGTTCCTCGACGTCGGGGCCGACCTGGCCGACCCCGCCCAGCGCCGCGGCCTGATCGATCGCGTCGCCGAATCGATGGGCGGAGTCGACATCCTCGTCAATAATGCCGGCAACTCGACGCGGCACCCGCCGGAAGAGTATCCCGAGTCCGATTGGCGGGAGCTGCTGGAGATCCACCTGAATGCGACGTTCGATCTCTCGCAGCAGGCGGCCCCCGGCATGTTCGCGCGTGGCCGCGGAAAGATCATCAACGTCGGCTCGGTGATGAGCTTCGAGGGGGGGCTCAACATTCCCGCCTACGCCGCCGCCAAGCACGGCATCGCCGGGCTGACAAAGGCGTTGGCCGTCGCCTGGAGCGGACGCGGCATCAACGTCAACTGCATCGCCCCCGGCTACTTCGACACCGATGCGCCCCTGTCGCTGCGAAACGACCCGGTCCGCGCACCGCAAATCCTCGACCGCATTCCGTGCGGTCGCTGGGGCCAGCCGGACGAACTGGGGGGCCTGTGCGTCTTTCTCGCGTCGGACGCGTCCAATTACATGCACGGCAGCATCGTCCCCATCGACGGCGGGTGGCTGGCGAGATAGGAGTCCAAGGACCAATCTCGACCTAATGCTGAATCGCCGCTCCGGCGTTGAGCGGGGACGCGATCTGCGCCTGGCATCCTTTCCAACGGTCGTCCGCCAGAACTCGATCTTTCAGTGATTCGGCGCGCTGTGCGTTGCCACAGCAGACGGCAATCGCCGGGCCCCAGGATGTTTGTGCAATGCCGCGGACTCCCGCGGAGCGAAGCCAATCGACGAGATCGGCCATCCGCGGATCGGCGTATTCGCCTCCCTGCACCGGGCGAAAATAATCGCCGACCGATCGGCCGAATTGATAGAGGGCCTCTCCAAACCATTCGCCGTCGGCCTTTTCGAGGGCCGGAAGCATTTCCAGCAGCACCAGGCGGCACAGCCGCTCGGTGAGAGCTCGCGGCATTGCCGGCAATTGCTCCAGTGCGTCGACCTCTTCCTGGCCCGAGAGACCTGTCCCGGACGAGTCGGCCGGCATGATGAGGAGGAATCGCCAGCCGTCCGGAACGTCGGCCCGTGCGACCAGCCGGCCGATTTCGTCCTCCGATCCTTTTCCCCCGTCAACGAGGAATCCGCCGCGTGCAAAGCCGTGAATGCCAACCGCCGAGCGCTTGCCTCGCGCCACGCGGCGGGCGAGCGTGGGGACGTCGGCCTGTTCGTCGCCCGACAGGAGCGCCAGCGCTTGCGCGACGGCCATTGCCAACTGCGTGCCGGAGCCGAGCCCGCAGTGGGATGGTATCATCCGACGGATTTCGATCGAGCACGGCGGAGGCTGACGGTCGGAGGGACAGGCGCGTCGATATTGGGCGACGAGGCGTTCGACGCTTGCAACAGCCCACCCGTGCCCGTGCCCATGCGCGGGCGTGTCGGGACAAAAAACGCGATCGCGGTCGCTCTTCGACGCGGCAACAAGAAAGGCCGGCGAATCGATCATCAATCCGATCCCGCCATAATTGGCGTGCTCGAGCAAGCCGCCGATCGAAGCCGCGCTTGGCTGAATCGCCGTTCCCACGACGAGCGGGCGATGGGCGAAGAACCCGAAGTGAAGGCGCGCGCCCGTGGTGATGACGATCTCATCGTGCATGGCCGACATCATACGGAGTCGCTCGTGCTGATAGCACTCTCGCGCCGCGGTGGATGCCGCTCTTTTCCGGCGATTTCCGCCGCGCGCTCGCTACACATTGTCGGAATGCGCTGGAGGGGCCGTCATACGTCGGCAGACTGCCGGACAAATTGCTCCAACAGGGCGAAGGCCTCGAGTTCCTGCGGACCGGCCGTCTTGTCCACGGGCGTTTTGAGCCGCGCGAACTCGGCCAGGATCTCGTCACGCGGGAGGAGATGGATCCGCGTTGCGAGGATGGCCGCCTCGAGGACGGCATGCTTGGCCCGGTTGAAACCAAAGAAATCCCGCAATCGTCCCGCGTGAACGACCCGAGCCACGATTTCGGTCCGGTCCTTGGAATCGTCCAATACCTCGACGAGAAACTCATACCAGCGGCAGGCCTCTGCGAGCACCACACCGGACACGACTTCTGCGGGAAAAGTGGGGGGCGTTGCCGGCAAGAGGCCGACGGCGGCGCGGGCCAAAAGCAGGACGTCGTCCACAACGTGAAACACGCCGCTGGGCACAGCCTTGAGATTGCGATATGTCTGCGACGTCTGGTAGGGGCGCAGCCGCAGCGTCGACATTGTGTCGTCGACGATCGGTCCCATCGGTGCCACGTTGACGGCCCCGGAGGCGTCCCGCGTGGTGACGATCCCTTCGAGAATCATCCCGGCAGTCTACCAGCGCGCGGGCGAGCCGGGGCAATTGCGGTGCGGTTTCGTGCGGCAAGCTGGCAGCTTGCCCTGCGATTGATCCTCGGTGAGAGGGGCGTTACCGCGTCAAGCCGACGTAGAAGCTGAAGACCTGCGTGATATCGGTCTGCTGTCGGACGACGGGGATAGCAAAGTCGAAGGCCAGCGGCACGGGGCCCATCATGGGCAGAGCGACGCGGAAGCCGGCGCCCACGCTGGCGCGGAAAGCCCCGAAGGTGACGCCGTCGTCCACCGTCCCAAAGTCGCTGAACGTGACGAGGCGGATCATGTCGTTGGCCAACAGGGGGATCGAGTACTCGACCGTGCCGATCGCCATGAACTGGCCGCCGATATACACCCCTTCTTCCTGGGGGCTGACGCCGCGGAAGGCGAAGCCGCGGAAGCTCTGGAAGCCGCCGGCGAAGAACCGCTCGAAGATCGGCGTGTCGTTGCCGGTCCAGCCGGCCTGTCCGCCGACTGTCAGGATTTGCCGTCCGCCGCCGTCGGGCCGCTGGTAAAGCGTGAAATACTGGCGGGCGTCGACGTCGACAGCGGGGATAGACGTACTGCGCCGAAGGCCTGCTCGTAGCCGACCTCGAAGCGGTGCCCTTCTCCCGGGCATGAAAGGCATGTCGCGCGTGTCGTGGATGATCGAGCCGCGGACCGTGCTGAGGAAGTTGTCGCCCTCGGCTTCCTGAAGGATTTGCGGAGTGGGCACATAGACGTCGGAGATGCGGACCCCTTCGAGGCGGAGCGCCGCCGTGACAGACAGGGTCTGCGTGAGCTGCCGCCCGACGTTGATTCGTCCGCCCACGCGGTCTTCGTCCCAGTCGAGGTAATACCGTTGAAAATAGAAGGCGCTCACGCCGACGTTGTTGTTCGTGTTGAGGAAATAGGGATCGTGACCAACTGACGGTGTAGCGGCTCACCTCGGTTCCGGGAACGAGTTCGATCCGGAACCGCTGTCCCGCGCCGCGCCAGGCCGTGCCGTTGATGATGTCGTCCCAGCTCGTCGGCGGGCGCATGATGTCGAAGTTCTGCTCCTGCAGGACGACCGAGCCGACCAGGCCGGAGCTGCTGTTGACGCCGACGCCGAACATCAGCCGGCCCGTGCGGTCTTCGTTCAAGTAGTAATCGAGATCGATCTCTCCGGTCGGGGTACGGTGGACCTGGGTGAACGGGTCGCCTTGCGGGGTCGGATCGAACAGCGGGTTACCGGGCAAGAAACGGATCCTGGGGGTTCTGGCCGCGGATGATCGACCTCGTCGGTCCAGCGGTCGACCGGATCGGCCAGGAGATACGGATTGAACGATTCGGACGGGTCCATTTCCGTGCTGCCGGCCGGCGCTGGGGGCCGCGCTGGCGGGCGCCTCGTCGCGTCAGCACGGCCTTCTGGACAACGTGCATGTCGGGGACCGGCACCTTCGGGCTCCTGGGGCCCGGCCAGCAGAGAGGGGACCTGGTCGTCGCCGTTCTGGCCGCGGACGCTGAGATCGGCCGCATCCTTGTCGTCGGTCACGCGGCTGATTTTGATTTTGACGGGACCGCGCGTCGTCGGATCGGACTTGAAGACCTGTGAGCCGGACAGCGTCCTCTTGCTCTTTTCGATCTTGGACGGATCGGCCAATTCGCCGGGGGCGATTTCAATGTAGTTGTAGGCCAGTCCCCGCTTGGTGCGCGGATGGTCCCCCTCGATGTGGATCGTGATGCGGCGGATGGTGTAAGGCTTGTCTTCGTCGACCCGCAACAAGAGATCGATCACTCCGGGCTGCTCCAGGTACCGGGGCACCATCTCCACGGTCATGTAGGTATATCCCAGCACGTCGTACTTCTTTTTGATCTTCTCGATGTCCTTCTTGATCTGGAAGGCGTTGTAGTATTGCCCCTCGTGGGTCTTGATCGTCTTCAGCAGCTCGTCCGACTTGAAGCGGACGTTGCCCATCATGCTGAAGTTGCGGATCTTGTAGTGCAGTCCCTCGTGGACGGTGTACTTGAGATAGATCCATTTGCGATCTTTCGAGTATTCGACCGTGGGTTTGACCGTGGCGTCGAAAAAGCCCAGGTTCTCGTAGTACTTGCGGACGCCGGCGACGTCTTCGGCGAGGTTGACGGGATCGAACTTGCCCCCGATGAAGACATAAGCGGGCGTGCTCTTGAGCTCCATCGCCAGCCGTTCGCCGGAGACCGACGTGTTGCCCTCAAAGTACCGCCAGACGACTTTCTGTTCGACCCCTTCGTGGATGCGGAAGACGACGTCGCGCTCTTCGGGCTTGCCCCCTTTGATGAGGTCGACGGTCGCCTCGGTATAGCCCTTGTTCGTGGTAGAAGTTCTCCAGACCGCTTGGCCGCCTCTTTATTGGCGCTCATGTCGTAGGGGCTGCCGACTTTGAGGCCTGTCTCCTGGGACAGCTTTTGACCTTGATCTCCTTGGCGCCGAGGTACACGACGCTCCGGACGATCGGCCGCTCGATCACCGAGAGGACCAGCACCAGTCCCTTGTCGGTGCGGCGGTACTTCGGCTCGATCGTGAAGAACCAGCGCGTCCGGATCAGGGTGCGAAGGTCGTCTTGAATCTGGGCTCGGCGTGACCTTGCGGCCGGGCTGGGTCTTCAGTTTCTGCAAATGGCCGCCGTGGGAATCGTCACGTTTCCTTCCACGACGATCGCGGCGATCTTTTCCCCTTCCTGCTCCTGTTGCCGCTTGGCGATCAGCTCGGACATCCGCGCCTCTTCCGAGCGCTCGCTGGAGCTGTCCGCATTGGATTTTTTTTGTTTCGGCGTGCTCTGCTGCCCGTTCTGCAGAAAATCGCGGTTGCTCATCGCGGGCTGGGGGACGCTGCTGCTGTCGTCTTGCCCCTGACTGCGAATCGGGGACCAGCGAGGAGTCCGGCCAGCGCAATCCCGGCGCAGAGAAGATCGCGGCAAAGTCCGCGAGCGGCCCAGGAACCGCCGGTGCCCGAGAAGACACCTCTCATGCCAGGTTGCTTTCGAATCGGAGGGTGGAACGACGATCGCGATGTGGCGTCACGCCCTGTCGGTCGCAGGTTCCCGGCGAAGGCAGAGACGCGCTCTTCAGAACCGGGTCAGTCTGCGAGGTGAAATGACTCGGAAGACAATCCGTTCCTCCGAGGATTTCACCACCCCGACATTCATGGGCGGCGAAAAATATCGAAATCGACGATCGGCGGCAAGACGAGTTCCAGAGATTGGGAAAGATATGGGAATCTGGGGAATTTGGCGGGGGTCGCAATCGTGCACCTCGCGTGCACGACACACTTTGCAAAACATGCGGAGAGTGTAAGTGCCCTCGCCTCGTGCGAATCCCAGAGCGGGGCACCCGCCCCGCAAAGCGCGTCGTACCCCGTGCACCCAGTTCAGCGGCCTCGGGGCACGCACACGTCAAGAAATCAGCGTGCGGACTTCGGACCTCGCATTTTTGATAGGGGTCCAACCTTGCGCGTCGCCACTGGCCAGCCTGAAGGGGGCAGCCGCGCGTCGGCGCGGCCAGAATAACGACGTGGAAGCCGGCTGTCGCCGCGGCTGACGGTCGTTCAAGTGACAGCCCACGCAGGAGAGGATGACGCGTCGCGCGTTTTGGGGAGCCTGGCCCTTTCGCTGCAAGTCCATCCGGGTGCAGGTATTGGCCGGCCCCAAGGCGGGAATAACGGCCGGCAGCGACTGCGAATCGGAATCCCGATCGCGCGGGCCCATGCAATACACGGCCAATGCACCAAACAGGACCAGCGCCGCACTGCGCAGGGCCGCGACGAAGACCCGGCGTTTCGCGAAGGGCCGCCGGGACGGCACGCTTTTGCCGACGCTCGACGACGCGAGTTGCGCGGCGATTGCTTCCGCCAGTTCGCCCGCCTCAACCGACAAAAGGGGCGTTTGCCAAACGGCACCGCGGATTTCGTTCGGCGATTCGTGCGCCGGCACGCGTTCGGCCGGCAAGTCTCCGCAGAGAAGCGAGCGCGCTGGTTCGAGGACTTGCTGCAGTTGGCGGCAACGCGGACAATTCGCGAGATGCCTCTCGAGCTCGGCGGATTGGGAGAGCGCGGGGTCGGTCAGGGCTTCGAACACATCATCACAGTTCATGGCAACTCCCCTTGTCCCCGCGAAGTTGCTGGGACAATTTGGCCAGGCCGGCGCGGACTCGCAGCTTCGCGCCCCCCAAGCTCACGCCCATCGACTGGGCGATTTCATGATACGTGAACTCGGCAAAAAAGCGGAGACGGATCGCATCCGCCTGCGCATCGGGCAATTCATTCAACAGCCGCTGCAACTGCTCGCTCCGCTCGCGTTGAAGCAATCCAGTCAAGGCAGTTTCGGGCGTTTGCACATCGGCGAACTCCGGTCCCTCGCCCTGCGCGAGGGCCGACCGGACCAACTGTTGGGGCCGGCGTCCCTGCCGCGCGCCGTATCGCCGGCAGAAATTCAGTAGGATCGTCCAGAGCCACGTCCGGAAATGGAAGGCCGGGTTGAACGTGTGGCGGGCGGCGAAGACGGCCAGGAACGTTTCCTGCACCACGTCCTCGGCGAGGGCCTGATCCGAAAGCATGCCCGCCGCGACGCGGACGAGCGCGGGCCGATAGCGCTCGACCAGGACGTCAAAGCAGCGAAACTCGCCTGCCTGAACCCGCCGCATGAGTTGGCAGTCGTCGGAAATCACGTCACGGCCTTTTTAAGATCCGCGCAGGAGTATCCTGTGCAAGTCCATCTTCCGCTGGGTGCCATGCCCACCGCTCCGGGTGGGCGTACCGAGGGGAGAGACACGTCCACACAAAGTCGTGGGCGCCGGCACCCGGCGTCGTGCCAATGGCATTATCAATCGCTCATTGGCGGTGAACAAGCCTAGTGCTTTGTCACTTCTCGATTTTAGGGTAGATGGAGGTCAGTTTTGATCGGGCGTCGTCGATCTTCATTTGCCAGTCGACACCGCGTTGGGTTTTGTTGACGTCGGTGGACCAGGACGAGGTCTCTTCACGCAGGGTGTCGATGTCGCCGAAGCGTCTGCCCGCGACGCATTGGCGGGTGAGCGAGCTGAGTTCGTTTTCGGCGATGTTCAGCCAACTGCCATGTTTGGGCGTGTGGCGGAACTCGATGCGGCGAACCAGTTGGCGGGCTCGTTCGGGTTTGAACGCCTCGTAGAAGGCTCCTTTCGTGTGAGTGTTCAGGTTGTCGCACACAAGGATCACTTTCTCGCAGCGTGCGTAACGATCGTCCAGCAGCCGGGCCATTTCGGCGGCCCAGTCGAGTTTCGTTTTCGTCGGGCGGACCGTGACTTCGCGCCATCCCGCGAGCGGTTCTGTAAACATAAAGATGTTCGCGGTCCCGGCCCGTTCGTACTCGTAGTCAACCCGCCTGCCGTGCTTCGCCGTGGCCGGGATCGGTGTTCGCGTTTCCTTCAACAGTTGAACCGGCTGTTCGTCCATGCAGAGGACCGGACAGGCCGGATCATAGGGTGTGGAATACGTTTCGATGACCTCTTCCATGCAGGCCGCGAACTCGGCGTCTGCCTCCGGAGGGATCACCCAGTACTCGATCTTCCGGTTCGTCATCCCGTTTTTTTGAGCATCCGCCGAATGGTTTCATGACTCACCGAGTCCACGATCTCTAACGCCACCGCTTTACGCGCCAACAACCGCAGCGTCCAGTTGGCATAACCCTTCGGAGGAGATCCCAAACGCAGAGCGATGATCTTGGCCTCCTGTTCGCCATCGAGCAGCTTTTCCGTTGGAGGCGACGTCCGTTGAGACCCGTTGAGCGTCTCTTCAAACCCCCGTTCGACCAGCCGCTGCCGGACGTTCTCCACAGTCTTGGTGCGACACGAAAATGCCTCGGCGATCCGCCGGTCCGTCCAGTTCGGCCCGTCGGCGTCCGCCTTCAACAGCATCTGCGCACGCCGGACCTTCTGGCTCGTCCCCTTCAACCTCTTGACGACCTCCACCAACTCGCTCCGCTCCCGATCCGTCAGTCGCACAATGTACTTCTTCTGCATGGGAAACCTCCTTGTACCCACGCAGTCTCGTTGATTTCCGAAAACCCGCCAACCCTAATTCCAGGCTGTGACAGAGCACTAGCCGGTGGCTCGCACCGTTTTATGAGCCGGTCCGCTCATTTGGCGGACACCACCGATTCGCCGATCTGGTAAATCCGCTCGGTGTCGAGAAGTTGGTCGTTCGATTCGAACAGCCGCGCGAGGCACGCTTTGTGAATTTTCATTTTCGTCCCGCCGACTCCGATCGCTCCGTAACAAAAAGCGCCGTGGCGCTCGGTCCCTTTGTCCGTGACCTCGATGCCGGCAAGGCCGGCCGGAGGGACGGCGTTGAGATCGATGGCCACCTTGAGTCCGGCGATGGCCTCGCGCTGGCCGGTTGAGAGGAGTTGAGCGCCGGCGGCCCCGGCTGCAATCAGGATCTCGACATCACGACAGGCCTGCTCGACGTCCGACGGACTGCCGGTCGAGATGCCCGACACCTCGGCTCCCGTGACGGACGAGCGGATCGCCGCGGCCGTCGAAGTGGCGCGCTCCAAGGACCGTGAGGCGACACGGACGCGGACCTCCTCGCGCGCCAGGAGCTGTGCGGCTCGGTGCCCGACCGGCCCGGTGCCGCCCAACACGAGTGCCCTGCGGCCTGTCAAATCGGCCTGCTTTTTGGCGGCAAGCACGGCCGCCGCCGCCGTTGTGTTCGAGCCGTTGGAATCCATCATGACCGAGACGCGCATCGGGCCGAAAAAGATGCCGCGCACCTTCTCGAAGAGCCGCTGGCCCTCCTCGACGCGGCTGCCTCCGATGAAGATCGCCGTGTGCTTCAAATCGGCCGGACCGCGCGTAAAGATCGCTCCGTGCACGAGCGATTCAACGTTTTCCCCGGTGATTCCGCCGTAACTGAAAAGCTCGTCCACCCCCGCATCAATGGCCACAACCCGGTCAAAGACGCTCGGCACGGGATCGGTGTCAAAGTGAATCAGGATGCGACGCATAGATTGGCGGGGGCGAGTGGCCGGGGGTCAGGGCCAGGATCCAGGGCTCAGGGAATACAAATCGAGCGCGGGTGCCAGGCCCACGGCTTTGCGTGGGCATGGCTTGGCACCCAAATGGCTTCGCATCCGCCACTGGCGGACGCGAAGCCGTGGCCATGGCACCCGCGCTCGAATTCGTGATGTCGACAGAGCACGAGCGGCCATTGGTCTCCGGGTGCCACGCGGCCGGAGTTGAAACCGCTTCTACACATTGGCGAACGGATGCTTGGCGGTCCCCTTCTTTGAAAGCATTTCGCTGGCGCTCGGTTCGTTCTTCATGGCGCGGGCGATGGCGAGCTTGGTCGCGTTGTAGTTGTATTGGAACGATCTTCTTGTCGTCGCTGGCCTCCCAGTGGATGAAGACGCCGCAGATAATCACGAGGTTGTCGCACTGGTCCTTGGGAATCACGCCGGCTTCGACGCTGTCGGCGACGGCCTTGGCGACGGCATATTGGGCGGGACCGAACATCTGGACGGCCTGCTTGGCCCCCTTGATCGTGACTTTCGTGATCAGCACGGTGGCCGGTTTGGCCAGCAGGTTGGGCGCCAAGACGGCCAGGAGGTTGCTGTGGCCCTGACTCTGGTTGGCCAGCGCGTTGGCGAACGCGGAGCCGACCGGCCCCGCCTTGTCACCGATGAGCAGGTCGATATGGGCCACCTCGTTCCCGTCGCCGTCGAGCGCTTCCCCGATGTACATGGACATTTCACCATCCTCCTCGTTTAGTTTTCGAATAATTCGTGTGTCAAGACCCGCCTAACGAGCCGACGGGTTTTATCCATTCGGCAGCGCGGGACCGCCAGGTGCACCCGGCGGCTGGTCGCCATTTGATAACGCGCCGCCTCGCGGAATTCCAGTTCGCTGTTCGCGTGGGGGGGCGATTGCTCATGATGGGCCGATCGAAAGGCGACATCTGGAATCCTACGAACGGCTGATGATCTTCGGCGCCAGCACGCGCGCGGCGGCCCAATCGGCCGTTCGGGCCGGCCTGCGCCCCGTCTGTGCAGACCGCTTCGCCGACGAGGATCTGCAAGAAATCGCCGACATCCTGCCGCTGGCCGATTATCCCGACGGTCTGCTCGAGATCGTGGCAACCTCCCCTCCCCTCCCCTGGATTTACACGGGATCGCTCGAAAACCGGCCGGCCTTGCTGGAAGAGCTTGCGGCCTTGCGGCCTCTGTGGGGCAATCCCGCCGGCGTCACGTCGCGCGGTTCGCAACCCGTTTTCGCCTGTATGACGTCCTGGCGCGGGCCGGACTCCCCTCGCTCGCGGTCCGGGAAAGCCATTCACCCCCGCCGGCAGACGGACGGTGGCTCGCTGAAGCCCTGGCGCGGATCGGCCGGTCGCGGAATCCACGTGTGGCAAGCGGGCGAGGCGGCCGCCGGCAGCCGGGGCGAGCCTTGGTACTTTCAGCGGCGGGCCGCCGGCCAGCCGATTTCCGCCCTGTTTCTGGGGACAGCCGAGGGGACGGCCTTGATTGGTGCGTCGGAGCAGTTGATCGGCCTGGCGGCCCTCTCGGCCGGCCCGTTCGGCTACTGCGGCTCGATTGGTCCGATCGGTCTCCCCGAAACGGCCCGACGTCAGATCGCGCGGACGGGAGACGTGACCGCCTCGGAATTTGGCCTCCGCGGACTGTTCGGCATCGACTTCCTGCTGGAACGAGACGTCGCGTGGCCAACCGAAGTGAATCCGCGTTACACGGCTTCGGTCGAGATTTATGAATGGGTCCTGGGATTGCCGCTTCTGGAATGGCACTGCCGCGCTTGTCGAGCCTACGAAAGTCGCACCGCTTCCCGCCAAGTCGCTGAGCAATTCCAAACCCTGCTCGACGCGGCCCGGTCGAAGCGAGGGGGCCGGAAGGCGGCCAAGGCGGTCGTCTACGCCCCCTTTCCGCTCTGCGTCACGGACCTGGCCGGACTGGAACGATCGCCCGAATTCGCCGCCAGGGGAGTCGAAATTGCGGACCGTCCGCAAGCGGGTTCTCAGATCGCCGAGAAGGCCCCCGTCTGCACGCTGATCTTGAAGCAGGCCGAGCCGGCCGGAGTGGCCGTGTTTGAAAGTTCCTTGTCAGCACTGGCCGTCCAGTTTGAGCGGAACCGCGTCGGGAAGTAGTCCAAAGTGCAAAGTGCCATGTCGACAAGGGGTGATCGCCCGACCCGTTCTTTGACTTTGGACTTTGCGGCTGCGAATTGCCGTTTAGACCATTGGTTCTTGCTGGCATGGGAGTTCGCCGGTAGAATCTCGAACGAAACCAAGGGACCTGTTCTCTAGCGGCTCTCTCCTCCGGCCACCAACACTACGCGAGGCCATGCCGAAGCCGACCGACATCCGCATCGTTGAAGCCGTGCTGAGCTTCGACCCGGTCCCTTATCGCGCTCCCTTGAAGTTCGGCGGCAGGATCGTCGACCGGTCCACTTTGATCAACGTGGAAGTTTCGGTCGAGGGACGTCGCGGGCACGGCGCTTCGGGCTTCGGCAGCATGCCGGTCGGCAATGTCTGGGCTTGGCCCTCGACGACCGTCGCCCCCGAGCAGACCGAAAACGCGATGAAGAAGTTCGCGGAAGAGGTCATCGAGCTGGCCAATGGCTACCCCGACTTCGGGCACCCGATCGAAATCGCCTACCAGATCTCGGCCGAATATCCGCACCTGGCCAAAACGCTCGCCCAGCAGCTGAAGCTGGCTGAAGAGATCCCCCTCTTGGCGCAGCTCGTTGCGGCCAGCGCCTTCGACGCTGCCCTGCACGACGCCTTTGGCCGGGCCAACGACGCCAACTCGTACGATTTGCTCTCCGGCAAGCAGATGAACGACGATCTGTCGCTTTACCTCGACGCGCAGTTCAAGGGCGAGTTCCTCGACAAGTACACGCTGCGGCAGCCGAAGGAGCGGCTTCCCCTCTACCATCTCGTGGGGGCCATCGACCCGCTCACAGAGGCCGAGGTCAAAACGCCGGTGGGCGACGGCTTGCCCGAATCGCTCGCCGGCTGGATCAAGGCGGACGGTTTGACGCACCTCAAGATCAAGCTGGCCGGGGACGACCTCGATTGGGACGTCGATCGCGTGCTGGCCATCGACCGCGTGGCAGGCGAGGCCATTGCGGCCCGCGGCTCGACGGACCGGTTTTATTCGTGCGACTTCAACGAGAAGTGCGCGAACGTGAATTACGTGCTCGATTTCCTCGGCCGCATCAAGAAGAAGAACGCCGCCGCTTACGACCGCATCCAATACATCGAGCAGCCGACGCACCGCGAACTGAAGGCCCACCCCGAGAACCGGATGCACGAAGCGGCCAAGCTCAAGCCGGTCGTCATCGACGAGTCGCTGGTCGACTACGAATCGCTCCTTTTGGCGCGCGAGCTGGGATATAGCGGCGTGGCGCTCAAGTCATGCAAGGGGCAGACCGATTCGCTCCTGTTGGCGGCCGCGGCCCAAAAGTTCGGCATGTTCGTCTGCGTCCAGGATCTCACTTGTCCGGGGGCGTCGTTCCTGCAATCCGCCGCGCTGGCGGCCCGCATCCCCACCGCGGCCGCCGTCGAAGGCAACGCGCGGCAATACTGCCCCGCCGCCAGCAAGCCGTGGGCGAAAAAGTATCCCACCCTGTTCAAAGTGACCGACGGCACCATCGCCACCGGCTTGCTCAACAAGATCGGCCTGGGGTTCTGAAGAGATCGGCGAACGATACGAGCCGCCGGGTTGATCCCGGCGGTCCGGCGCGGTAAACCCGCCGGCTCGTGAGTCCTCACCACGGCCCGCGCCGCTGCAGCGACTGGACGTTCGTAATGCACAAAAGTGCAAAGAGCAGCGCGGCGTAGGTGTCTTCATGGGTGGCGAAAAAGATCGCCACTCCGCCGGATACGATCGCGCCGAGCAGGATCGCGAGCCGTTGTCCATCCCGGCGGCGAACGCGCAGCAGAATCGCCTCGGAGATTCGGCCTCCGTCGAGAGGCAGCACGGGCAACAGGTTGACCAGCCCCCACCAGAGGTTGATCCATTCCATCTGCCGGAAGAAGAACCAAACTCGCTCCCGCGACGTCGGTTCGAGATGGACATACCATTCGCTGGACAGGGTCAGCTTTGCCAAAAGGAGCACGGCGCCGAACAGCACAAAGCCGGCCGCCGGCCCGGCAAAGGAAACGATCACCGAGCGCGTGGTGCTGAAGCGGCTATTCGGGCGAAAGACGGCCAGGCCGCCGAAGTGGTACAAGTAGATTTCGGGCAGACATCCGAACAACTCCGCGCAGAAGGCGTGGCCGAATTCGTGGATGAGGATCGACACGAAAAGGCAGCCCAGCCAGATCGCCATCAGGTCGTACTGGCGCTCGCTGAGAAGATCCCAAGCGAGAAATACGCCTACCGCCCAAAACCAAGGCGTGACGTGGACGGGGATCCCGAAGAGCCGAAATCGCAGATCGTAACGCGTCGTCGATACGGGGCCGAACATTTCGACGACTCTATCGACGCGGGGACATGTTGACAATTGGCAGCGATTGGCGTGCGCCACGAAACGACCGACGGCACGTCGTCGGCTTGGGATTGCGAGCCCCGGCGCACAACCGTGCATTGACCCGCCGTGGCCGGCGACTACGATATCGGGAACATGGCCGGTCGGTCGCACAAGCTTTGTTCGCGCTCGCCTTGACCGGCGGGCCGAACGCTGCGGGGTTACCCCGCGGTCGAATCATTGTTTCCATCTCGTGGCGTGAATGTCCGCCTCGGATGTCTGATCCGAGTCAAACATTCGGCACAGGACTCGTTGTGCGGCCCGCCGGCCATGTTCTTGGGACCGCCCGGCATGGGTCTGTTCGATTTTTTGATCCGCCTCTTCTTCCCCAGGCCCTCTCGTCCGGTCCCTGAGGCCGTCCCGAAAACGCCCAAAAGACCGCGGCGGCGCCCCCGTCTTGTGCCCCTCCGAGCGGCCTCGGGAAAGACATGGGCCCGCAACGCCACGCTCGACGTGAAAGAGCCGCCGTATGCATTCGCGCGGCTTGGCATCGGAACGGGCCGCTATCTGGACTTGTCGCAAGATGGAGACGAGGCGCGGCTCTCCCGCTTCGCGCTCCCCGCCTTCCACACGCCGGAGCAATTGGCAAACTGGCTCGGAATCCCTCTGGGAAGTCTGGCCTGGCTCGTTCACCGCTTCTCCGACAACTCCCGGCCGGCAACGGAGGCCGAAGCGCACTATCACTTCCGCTGGCTGGCGAAACGCCGCGGCGGCCACCGCCTGATCGAATCGCCCAAGCGGAAGCTCAAGGGCGTCCAGCGGAAGATTCTCGCCGACATCCTCGGCCGCGTTCCACCGCATCCCGTCGCGCACGGATTCGCGGCGGGCCGATCGATCGTGACCAATGCGACGCCTCACGTGAATCAGGCTGTGCTGCTCAAATTCGACCTGGCCGATTTTTACGCCACCGTCACATTCGGCCGCGTGACGGCCCTCTTCCGCGGACTGGGATACAGCCGCGAAGCGGCGATCTGGCTGGCCCGGTTGACGACGTCGGCTTTGCCGGCCAACATCCCTTTTCTCAAACAGGAGCCGTCGGCCGTTTTGCCCTATCTGCGGCGGCACCTGCCGCAAGGGGCGCCGACGTCGCCCGCATTGGCGAACCTGTCGGCCTTTTCACTCGACGTGCGTCTCTCCGGATTGGCCCGGGCGTTCGGCGCGGCGTATACCCGTTATGCCGACGATCTGACGTTCTCGGGCCCGGCGGAGTTCGGGCGCTCGCTCCGCGACTTCATCCCCCTCGTCTCGCAGATCATCCGGCAGGAACGGTTCCGCGTGAACCGGGCGAAGCGCCAGGTGCTCCGCGCCAACCGGGCGCTCGTCGTCACGGGGGTCGTCGTCAATCAGAAAGTCAACGTCCCGCGCCGCCAGTTCGACCGCCTGAAGGCCGTCTTGATCAACTGCGTTCGGGAAGGGCCCTCGACGCAGAACCACAAGGGCCATCCGCGGTTTGCCGCGCACCTGCGGGGACGCATTGCGCACGTCGGCCACCTCAATCCGACCCGCGGCGCGAAGCTGCTGGCTCTTTACGACCGGATCGATTGGAAGCGCTGAAGAAATGCGCGACCTGCTGATCACTTATATCTTCCGTCCCATCGCCCGTCCGCTGACGCGGTTGATCGTGAGTCTGGCGGCGCTGCCGGCGCTGCGGTTCCTGTTCCAACACGTCTCGTCGCTGGAACGTCTGGACGACGAGCTGGAAAAGGATCTGGCCGAGTGGTTTCGCGGGTCCTTCCTGCTCCTCTTGGTGACGGCCAACGTTGAAGTTCTGTTATGGCACAACGTGATCCCCTTCCCGGAGCTGTTGGACAAGCATGGATGGGTCGGCGTCGGACTGCGGACTCATGCTGGCCATCGCCGTCGTGCAACTGATGCCCGACCAGGAGCTCTTCACCGTCATCCATCCGGGCCCGCGAATTCCGCAGTTCAAACGGGGCCGGTCGGCGTGGGTGCAGCTCGCCGCCTGCTGGAAGCACGTGTGCATCGAGTTTCTGTGCCAGCACCTCAGCCGGTCTTCCCCCGTGCTTGCCATCCTGGCGGTCATCTTCACGGGACCGGTCGGCTGGATCTGCTACGGCCTGGCGATCTTCCAGTATCTGATCATCGGCCTGGCGACGTCACGCACCAATGCGATCAACGTGCTCTTGGTCTTCGATGAGCAAGTGGCCGCGCGGCGCCGCGAGCTGATGCGCCAATTCGGCGTGATCAAGGAGTTCGCGCGGCACGAAGCCGCCTTCGACCAGGAACCGGCCGACTCCAACGGAGAGTCGCCGTGCGGAGACTGAAAGAGTGGCGAGTGGTGAGTGGCGAGTGGCGAGTCAAGACGGCGACATGCTTTGCGTGCCTTGTTTTCTCTCGCCGCTTAATGAGTAACGAGGGGGGACGTTGATGACGGTCCAGCACTACCGGGACCTCAAAGTCTGGCAGGCGGGGATGACGTTGGCGGTGAAATGCTATGAGGCGACAGCCAAGTTCCCGAAGGAAGAGACGTTCGGCATGACAATTCAAATCCGTCGGGCGTCAGTCTCAATTCCGGCCAATATCGCCGAAGGCCAAGGACGCCAGGGTACGAAGGAATTCCTTAACTTCGTCAGCATGGCGCGAGGATCCTTAATGGAACTGGAAACCCATCTGCAACTGTGCCATCGCGTCTCCTTGCTGCAAAAACCCCAACTCGACGAACTCCTCAAGCTGACCGACGAGATTAGCCGGATGCTGAGCGGCCTCCGCAACAGCCTTCGAGCTCGCCAGTGAATGGCGGGCCACGGCGAACGGAGAGCGAGTCCGCGAAACAGCAGTTTCGCACGCCGTCTTTTCTCTCGCCACTCGCCACTCGCCACTCACCACTCATCCCGAGGCACTGACCATGCTCATCGACATCTCCCAGACGAACGCGCTCGACGTGTATCGCCTGCTGATCTCCGTGGTGACGCCCCGGCCGATTGCCTGGGTGACGAGCGTCGATGCCGAGGGCCGCGTGAATCTGGCTCCGTTCAGTTTTTTCAATGTCTTCGGGGCCGATCCGCCGGTGGTCGTCTTCGCCCCCAATCGGAAGCGAAACGGTTCCAAAAAGGACACGCTGCACAACGTCGAGACGACGGGAGAGTTCGTCGTCAACGCGGCCGTCGCCGACTTGGCGGAGCAGGTCAACCTGTCGTCGACGGAGCTGCCGGCCGGCGAAAGCGAGGTCGAGCTGACCGGTTTGAGCGTGCTGCCGTCGATGAAGGTCAAACCTCCTCGGCTGGCCGAGTCGCCGGTCAATCTCGAATGCCTGCTGCGGCAGGTCATTCCGATCGGCGACGGCCCGCTCTCCGCCAACCTCGTGATCGGCGAGGTCGTGATGATCCACGTGGCGGAGCGAGTTCTCGACGAGCGCGGACGGGTCGACCCGCGCAAGCTGCGGACCATCGCCCGGCTCGGCGGAGACTTCTATTGTCATACCAGTGACCTGTTCCAAATGAAGCGGCCGGAATGAGCCGGCTGCGGCAAACGGATGGGGCAACCGTTGCGAAACGGCCGGTTCCCGGCTATCTATCGAAGTTACACTCGCGCACGGCGCACGGAGTGCTCCCTGCTGCCGCGGCTGAGCAAGGACTGCCACGCCCCCGGTCTCTGACCGGGTCGACATCGACCGGATAACTCCAGCCGGCCCGTAACATGTCGCGGATTCAAGCGCTCGAGACCCTCGTCGTCAACAAAATTGCCGCCGGCGAAGTGGTCGAGCGCCCGGGGAGCGTCGTCAAGGAGCTGCTGGAAAACAGCGTCGACGCGCTCGCCAGCCGCGTGGAAGTCGATATCGTCGAGGGGGGGACCGAGCTGATCCGCATTGCCGACGACGGTGAGGGGATCCATCCCGACGACCTGTCGCTGGCCGTCACGAGCCACGCCACGAGCAAAATCCGCGGAGCCGACGATCTGTTCCGCGTCCGCACGATGGGCTTTCGCGGAGAGGCGCTGGCGTCGATCGCCTCGATCAGCCGTTTCCGGCTGCGCAGCCGCCAGGCCGGCAGCGAGCACGGCTGCGAAGTCACCGTCGACGGGGGCCAGATCGGGCCGCTCCAACCGTGCGGCTGCCCGGTCGGAACGGTGGTCGAAGTGCGGAGCCTGTTCTTCAACACGCCCGTGCGGCGGAAGTTCCTCCGCTCGGTGGCGACCGAGTTCGGCCACATCAGCGAGCACTTCACGCGGATCGCGCTGGCCTGCCCGCGGCTGGCCGCCGTGCTGCGGCACAACGAGCGGATGGTCTACGAGCTGCCGCCCACCGACCAGGTCCTCGATCGGCTCGGCTTTTTTTCGGGTCGGATCTGGCCGAGCGGCTGATCTGGGTGGAATCGCAGACCGACGCGGCCCGTTTGTGGGGCTATGTGGGCCATCCCAGCGAAAGCCGTTCGACGCGCAAGGGCCAATACCTGTTCCTCAACGGCCGCTTTATCCAGGACCGCTCGCTGCAGCACGCGCTGGGAGAGGCGTATCGCGGGTCTGTTGATGACGGGCCGCTATCCGGTCGCGTTCCTGTTCCTGGAGCTTTCTCCCGAGCTGGTCGACGTCAACATCCATCCGACGAAGGCCGAGGTCCGCTTCCGCGACTCGCAGAGCCTTTATCGGCAGCTCCTCTCGACCCTTCGCACGCGGTTCCTGACGGCCGACCTGGACTCGACCGTCTCACTTCCCGGCCGGGATTGCAACTTGCTCCGCCAGCGCCCTGCCGTCGATCCGAAACAGCAGCTCGATCTGCAACTGGAGTTGGCCGCCTGGGCGAAAGACCGCCTCGCGCAGTGGGCGCCTCCGACCTCGTTTCCCGCGTCGTTTCCCGCGTCGTTTCCCGCGTCGTTTCCCGCGTCGTTTCCGGGGATTCGACTCGATCACCGGGTGCCGACGAATCAGCCGACGAAGCGTTCGGACAAAGGGGTGCCGATCAACTCCCTGCCGGCGGCATGTTCAATTCCGCCGCCCCTTACGCCGGTTTCCCGGCGCCGCCGAATTCGGCACGGCGGATCCCGCATCGGCTCCGGCCGGCTTTGCGTTCGGGGCTGCGGAGACTTCACCTTCAGGCGGTTACGGCGCCGTTTCGGGCGATGCCGGGGCGTCGTCGGCCGGTCCCGGCTCTCCGGCCCGGCAGATCATGCAGGTCCACGATTGCTACCTGGTCGTCGAGACCGATGAGGGGATCACGGTGATCGATCAGCACGCGCTGCACGAGCGGGTGATGTACGAACACCTCCGCGGCCGGGTGATCGAGGGGGCCGTCGAATCGCAGAAAATGCTCGTCCCCCAGCCGCTGGAGTTTGGCCCCCGCGAGGCGGCGGCCCTGTTGGAAAACAGGGACCTTGCTGAGCTGCCTGGGTTACGGCGTCGAGGAGTTCGGCGGCACGACCGTGCTCTTGGCGGCTTACCCCGCCATGCTGGCGCAGGCCGACCATGGCCGGATCCTCGCCGACATCGCCGATCAATTGGCGGCGGCGGGGCAGAAGCCGTCGCGGCGCGATATATTGGATAGTCTGCTGCATCTGATGGCCTGCAAGGCGGCCGTCAAGGCGGGCCAGCGCCTCAAACCGGAGGAAATGGAGAGTCTTTTGGCTCAACGCCATCTCATCGACGATGCCCATCACTGTCCGCACGGACGGCCGACGGCGCTCGTCTTGACCCGCACCGAGTTGGACCGGCAATTCGGCAGGCTCGGATAGCTTTCAGCGACATGATCTGCGTCATCATCGGTCGGACTCGTCACAAGATGGTCGTCGCGGAGCACCGTGCGCTGGCGCAGCGCGGCGCCCAGCTCGTCGAATTGCGGCTCGACTGGCTCGCGAATCCGCCCGACTCTGCACTTCCTGCTGGCCGAACGCCCCACCCCCGTCATTTGCACCTGCCGGCGGGCGCAGGAGCAGGGACGTTGGCGCGGGCAGCGAAGAACAGCGGCAAGCCCTGCTCCGCGCGGCCATCGCCGGCGGGAGCCGAGTACGTCGACCTCGAGGCCGACATCGCCGGCAGCATCAAGCCGCTACGGCAAGACGAAGCGGATCGTCAGCTACCACAATTTCGAGGAGACTCCGGAGGACTTCGAGGAGATCCACGAGCGGCTCACAAAGCTCGATCCGGACATCGTGAAGATCGTCACGATGGCCAATTCGCCGATCGACTCGGTGCGGATGCTGCAGCTCGTCGCCGGCGCCAAGGTGCCCACGCTCGGATTCTGCATGGGCGAGATGGGCCTCTTGAGCCGCGTCCTCTGCGGCCGCTACGGGTCGCCCGTTCACCTACTGCAGCTTCAGCTCCGAGCGGGAGTTCGCCCCCGGCCAAATCTCCTTCGACGAGATGGCCGACGTCTACCATTTCGACCGCATCGACCGGAAAACGCACATCTTCGGCGTGCTGGGCGATCCGATCAAGCAGAGCCTGAGCCCCCTCGTCCAGAACGCGGCGTTCGCGGCCGACGGTTATAACGGCGTCTACCTCCCCTTGCGCGTCTTTCGGCAGGCGCTCGCCGAGACGCTCGAGGAATTCAAGTGGCTCGAGAGTCCGCGGCTACAGCGTGACGATTCCGCACAAGGAGGCCGTCCTCGAGGAGATCGCCCGGCACGACGAGATGGTCGACGAGATCGGGGCGGCCAACACGCTCTATCGCGACTCGCGGCTCCACTGGCGGGCCGCCAACACCGACTACGAGGGGGCCCTGGCCGCCCTCCGCGCCAACCTGCAGGAGCACGGCGCCAGCGAAGACGACCTCCGCGGCAAGAAAGTGCTGATCCTGGGGGCCGGCGGGGCCGCACGGGCCATCGGGCTGGGACTCGTCCGCGCCGGCTGCGGCGTCACCGTCTCCGGCCGCACGCACTCCCGCACCGTCTCCCTGGCCGAACGGCTCGGCTGCCAGCAGATTCAATGGGAGAACCGCGGAGCCGTCTTTGCCGACATCCTGGTGAACTGCACGCCGGTCGGCATGTTCCCCGAAGTCGACGAGACCCCCTTCCCCATGAACTGGTTCCGCGACGACATGATCGTCTTCGACACGGTCTACAATCCCGAGAACACGCTTTTCTTGAAACAGGCGCGGCAACATTCCTGCCGCACCATTTCCGGGATCGAAATGTTCGTGCGGCAGGCCGCGCTGCAGTACGAGTACTTCACGGGCCGCGGGGCCCCGATCGACGTCATGCGCGAACGCCCTCCGCCGCGGCATCTCCGCCGTTGAGCAATCCGGCCGAAGCCTGACGCCTTAGCCTATCCTTCATGGTCGTGACGCTGATCGGATATCGGGGGACGGGAAAGACGAGCGTCGCCAGGCCGCTGGCCGCGCGGCTCGGCTTCGAGGCGGTCGATGCCGATGCGGAAATCGAGCGCCGGGCCGGCCGCTACGATCCGGCGAGATCTTCGCCGAAGAGGGAGAGCCGGCCTTTCGCGCGCGCGAGCGCGACGTGTTGGCCGAGTTTCTGGCGCAGGTTTGGCGGGTTCGGGGCTGGTGATCGCCGCGGGAGGCGGGGCCGTGCTGGACCCCGAACCCGCGCCGGATCCGCGCCGCCGGCCCGGCCGTCTGGCTGCGGGCCACGGTCGACACGATCGAACGCCAGGTCGCCGCCGACGCGGCCACGAGAGACCGCCGTCCCGACCTGACGGCTTTCGGGCGGCCGCCGCGAGATCGAAGAGACTGCTGGCCCTCCGCGAGCCGCTCTATGGCCAATGCGCGACGATCACGGTCGACATCGACGGCCGCTCGATCGATGACATCGTCGACGAGATCCTGGCCGGCCTCCCCTGGCCGGATCGCAGGAGGCGTGCGGGCCGTGATGCGCTTCGATCTGCCGCTTGGTCTTCCTCGTCCCCTACCTGTTCGCCGTCGGAGCGGTGCATCGGCAGCTTTTTGAACGTCTGCATCTATCGGCTGCCGAACTCCGAACGGCTGCGGGCTCAGCTCCGCGGGCTGTGGTCGCCGCCGTCGCACTGCCCGCGCTGCGGGCGGCGGACTTCTCCGGAAAGACAACGTGCCGGTCATCGGCTGGCTCCTGCTTCGCGGCCGCTGCCGCTTCTGCCGGCTCCGCATTTCGCCCCGTTATCCGCTGATCGAAGCGGCCAACGGCCTCTTATTCATGTTGGTTTTCTTTTGCGAAGTGCCGACGCGCTGGAACGCGACGATTCACGACAGTTGCCTCTTTTCGTCGCTGGGACCGCAGGGAAATCCCTTCTCGACGCTCTTTTCCCCGACGATGGTCGTCTTCTGGCGATGGGTCTACCACATGGTGCTGCTTGAGTCGCTGGTGGTGGCGTCGTTCATCGACTTCGACCTGCGGATCATTCCCGACGGCGCGACGTTGCCCGCGATGGCGGTCGGCCTCGCGGGCGGGTTTCTCTTGGGCTGCGTCTATATCGTCCCGGTCTGGTTTCAGGACGTCAGCCTCTTGGACGCGCTGGCCTCGATCTCCGGCAGCCGGTTCCGCCCGCTGATCCCGCGGCACGCCCGTTCCCGCCTGGATCGCCGCGCATCCCCACTGGCACGGCCTGGCGGCCAGCCTGGCCGGCATTGTCGTCGGAGGGGGCTCGGTCTGGATGGTCCGCATCATCGGCCAGTGGGTCCTCAAGCGGGAGGCGATGGGCTTCGGCGACGTGATCCTGATGGCGACGATCGGCAGCTTCCTCGGCTGGCAGCCGACGCTCGTCGTGTTCTTTCTCGCGCCGGTCTGCGCGCTGGTCGTGGTCGCGGCCCTCTGGCTCTTCCGCCGCGACCGCGAGATCCCCTACGGGCCCTATCTGAGCCTGGCGACGCTGATCCTCTTGATCGGCTGGAAGCACATCTGGCCTGCCGCCGAACGCGTCTTTTCGCTCGGCCTGTTCGTCCCGGCCATGGGCCTCGTCATGTGCGTCCTTTTGTACTTGAGCCTGCAGACGATGCAATGGACCAAGCGACTCTTGGGCATTCCCGATTTCGAGCCCGAGGAGGCCGACATCTGGCAATCGGGCGACCAGCTCTTCCATTTCGCCCGCGACAACGCCGACCGCCAAAACACCCCCTGGACCCGCCCCCAATGGCCCGGCGTCGGCTCCGCCCGCGGCTCCCTCTTCGAACAGCGCCGCGCAACGGCCGCTCGCAGGAATGACGAAGCTCGAATGACGAAGGAAGCACCAATCCTCTAACGCCTGAACTCCGCGAGGAACGACACCCAGCCGCCGTTTCTGAAGCTTGTCCGAAGCCACAGTGCCTGACAGGCCGCATAAATGAGTTACGAAAACTCAAGTCCCATTCGAGCTGCGTCCGGTTTTCTGTTCGCAGGCTGCAAGTTTGGAGCGGCGATCTCGTCCCTGGCGGGACTCCGTGTTCTCATGAGGGACGTTTTTCCAGCAATGGATGCGCTGGGCCATAAGCGTTCGTCCCAAGCGACGACCGAAAGGAACGCAGTTCCTTCAGGCGGGGACGCTCAGTGCGCCAAGTGGCCGGCCGAGGCGGGTGGTTCTCGGCCTCCGTAAAAACTGTAGAGCACCGGCATCAGATAGCGGTTCAAGACGAGAGCCGAGATCATGCCGCCGACGACGACGATTGCCAGTGGACGCTGGGTTTGCGATCCGATCTTGGTCGACATGGCGGCGGGCAAGAGGCCGAAGATGGCCGTGAGGGCCGTCATCATCATCGGTCGGACTCGTTTCTCTGCGCCCTGCAGGATGGACTCCTTGAGCGGAAGACCTTGCAACCGCATCTGGTTGAAGTACGCGATTGTCAGCAGGCCGTCCATGATGGCAACGCCAAAAATCGAGATGAATCCCACGGCCGCTGAAATGTTGAAGTTGGTGTTGGTGACCAACAGCGCCCAAACGCCTCCCAATGAGAGAGCGATGACGTTGGTAGATACCATGATCGCATCCAGACAATTGCGGAACGCGATGTACAAGAGGATGAAGATCATCGCCAGCGAAATGGGCACAACCAGCAGCAGGCGGTGCTCGGCCGCTTCCATCTCCTCGAACTCGCCACTCCAAACCACGCGATAAGGCGCCTCGAACAGGCCCTTGGTCGCCGCCTGCGCCTCCGCCACCGCGCTGGCCAGATCGCGGTCGCGAACGCTGAACTTGATCGCAATCAGGCGCTTCCCCTGCTCGCGATAGATCGTCGAAGCACCATGTCGTTCAAACTGTCCGTTCGGATCGGGCGACCCGTCATCGCCCACAGGCGACACCAGCGACGCGCAATTGCAGCCGCGGCGTTTTGCTGATCGGATTGGACGTGTTCGCCAGCGCTCCGACGACGGACGGGCTCGCCAGTCCGGTCCCGCCCGCTGAGGGAACGGCTGTCGGGCCCTGGCTCTGCACCACTTCGTTATTGACGATATCAACGGGGAGATCGAGGATCGCCGTCTCACTGCTACGCAACCGCTTCGGCCAGCGCACCGCAATGTCGAATCGCTTCTCTCCCTCGATCATGTTCGACAGAGGGACTCCTCCCAGGGCGCTCGTCACCACGTTGTTGACGTCGGACGTTTGGACACCCCACCGCTCGCACTTATCGGGATCGACGCGCCATTCCATGTGCGATTGGCCGCGGATATTGAAGATGCCGACGTTCTCGATGCCGTGCACCTGCTGGAGAATGGTCTTGGTCTTCGCAGCAAGCACCTCCAATTTGTCGAGGTCCGGGCCCACGATCTTGACCGAGTTGTCACCCTTGATTCCGGAGAGGGCCTCCAGGACGTTGTCGCGAATGTTCTGCGAGAAATTCCAGGTGATGCCAGGCAGCTTTCGATCGAGTTCATCGTTTATCGCCGTCACAAGCTCTTCCTTGGTTCGGGCTCGGATCGCGCCAAAGATCCACGACTTCCAACCCGACTCTTTGGCGACTTTTGGCCAATCTTTCTCCGGCCGCAAGGGGACGAAGTACTCGCTGTTGTAATAGCCGTCCGTGTCGGTGGCGTCATCCGGCCGCCCGAGCTGGTTCACGATCGATTCCACCTCCGGGTAGTTGGCGATCACGGACCGTGCGCGGGTCGAGATTTCGTTGTGGTGCTCCAAGGAGATATTGCGCGGCGCAGTGCCGCGAATCCAAATATTTCCCTCCTCGAGTGCAGGCATGAATTCGCGGCCCAACAGCGGCAGCATAAGGACAGTGCCGACCGTGAGGACGCCCATCACACCGACGGTCACCCAACGGAACCTGAGGCACAGCCGCAGATTCCTCAAGTAGCCTTTTTTTAGCCGGCGAACAAGCCTGTTGTCGGCGGCCGGTTTGAGATTCTTGAAGGACAAGTGGCACAAGACGGGAGCAAGAGTCGAGCGCCATGAGAAGGGCTCCTCCCAAGGCGAACGCGTACGTGTCGGCCATCGGTCCGAAGATCTGACCCTCGGGTCCCTGCATGGTGAACAACGGCAGAAAGGCGCAGACCATGATCGCGGTCGTGAAGAACAGGCCGCGCTCGACCTCGTGGGTGGCCCGCAGGATCTGCTCTTTCAATGTCAGTTCCGCGTACTCGCCCGTGCTCAGGTGCCGATAGATATTCTCGACCATGATCACCGACGAGTCGACGATGATTCCGAAATCGACGGCGCCGATCGACAGCAGGTTGGCCGACATGCCACGCAAATAGAGCGCCGCGAAAGCGAAGAGGAGGGCCAGTGGTATGTTGATCGCCACGATCAGCGCGGTGCGGACGTTACTCAGGAACATTAAGAGAATCACGCTCACGAGCGTCATGCCGACGATCAGGTTTTCGCGGACCGTTTCCGTCGTGATAGCCAGGAGGTCGGACCGATCGTAGTATGGCTCGATTTTGACGCCGGGGAGCAGGCGCCCGGCCAACGGTTCGTTCAGATCCTTCACCTTTTGCTTGACGTCCATGAGCGCCGGCAATGTCTGCTCGTTCTTTCTCATGAGCACGATCGATTCGACCACGTCCGGCTGATCATGGCCCACCTGGGCGAGGGTCAGGGTCGAGCGCGCGGGGCGTTCGCGATCGGCCTTCCAATACCCGATCCGTCCCAGGCGCGTGAGATGACTGACAACGACCCCCTTTTCGGATCGGTCGCCCGGCCCGGCTCGGCCGCCCTCGACGACGTCCTCGACGCGAATCGGCTGGTTATTGACCGATGTAATCACGAGCTTGCGGATGTCACGAATGCGCCTCCTTTCCTCTCTACGGAGGTAGGCGGCTGCGCTGACCGGGTTCTTTAATCCCAAGACCTTGATCGTCGGGTCGATGCCGCCGCCAAACAGGCCGATGCTGCGGATCGTCATGGTGACCTGACCTTGATTGACGTAGTCGCCTCCGACCGTGGAGTTGCTATTCTGGATCGCTGCCTGGAGCTGCACCAGCGTGATGCCATACCGCCTCAGCCGGTCGGGATCGGGCTGGACCTCGTAGCGCCTCACCGTGCCACCCCAGCCGCAGACGTCGACGATCCGCGGCACGGTGCGGAATTCGCGTTCCAGCACCCAGTCCTGGAGCGCCTTGAGGTCATTGAGCGTATAGATCTCGCGACCGGCGGCATCCTTCGGACTGTCGAGGACATACCGATAGATTTCTCCAGTCGGAGATTCCGGCGAGATCACCGCCGTCACTCCAGTTGGCAGCGGCTGGGAAACGGTCGCCAGCCGGTTGATCACTTCTTGCCGGCCCGCCTCATACGTGTAGCGGCTGCCGTAGTTCCAGCTCATCTTGAGGTCACTCAATCCGTAGAGTGACTTGCTGCGAGTGGCCTTGAGGCCGGGCATCCCGGCAAAGGTCACCTCGAGCGGAACGGTGACCTGCCGCTCGACCTCTTCAGCGGATGCCCCAGGGCATTGGGCGAAGACCTCGACGATCGCCGGCGCAGGGTCGGGATAGGCCTCGACGTTGACGTTCAGGAATGAAAAGATGCCAACTACCGCCAGCGCGACGGCCAGCAGGATGACGACGAGCGGGTTGTCCAGCGCCCACTCAATGAGCTTGCGAACCATCGACCACCCTCACAGATCATTTGTCGTTCGTTACTGCTCCTCGACGGTGCTGTTCTGAATAGCTCCTCGCGTTGAGCGTGGCGCGGCAGAAGCGACCTGGAAAGAAAGGCTCTTTCGGCAAATAGGGGTGTAGCGTTGTAAGAAACGGACATGCTGATCTCATCAGGGGTTGTGACAAACGATCCCCTGAAACGGAGAAACCAGCATGTCCCAGAGTTGGTTGTACCATGCGTTTGGGATTCGCGGCTACCGGTACGTTGAGGTGCTTCACTTTTCCTGGACAGTCCAAGTGCCGCTTGTGCCGCCAGAAGATGGCACGCACCCAGGGCATTAACTCACGATCGCGACGGGCCCGGTCCGACTCCGCCTCGGTGAGCCAGGCGTAATAGCCCGCCCGACTCACGCTCAACGTCTGGCACACCGCGTGCACGGGATAAGCTCCGATGCCGGCCACCTGTTCGATCACCGCGTAGACGTCCGCTCGACGCCCCGGCTGAAAATAGCCAACGCTTTTTTTAGGATGTCACGCTCGCGTTCGACCCGAGCCAACTCCGCCTCCAACTGGCGGACCCGACTCTCCAGGTCCGAAGCAATCGCTCCTTCCTCTCCAAGAATCTTCCTCTTCCAGCGATACAGCACGTTGGCTCCGGAGAGTCCCAATCGCTCGGCGACGGAGGTGGCCGAATGCCCGTCCAGCAGCATCCGCACGGCCTCCTCCTTGAACTCAGGCGTATACGCTCTCCTTGATCGCTTGCCCTTCTTCGACTGTCTCTCTGACATCGGACCGCTCTCCTGGATCCGTCCAGAATAAGCACTCGCACTGTCCGAAAAACACGAAGCAGGTCAAAGGCCGCTCGCCAAGGTTCACGAACGTTGCGTTCCGCCCAATCTTTTTCTTCCTTTGTGCTCTTCGTGTCCTTCGTGGTTCAATTCAGCTCTTCGTTGGTGCTTCGTGCTTCGGATTTCCTTCGTCATTCGGATTTCGTGCTGTGCGCCTCCGCGTCGCCCGTTGAAAATCGATCTCGTTCGCAGCGCAAGAAAATGCCGGAGCGGAACCACCAAGGACACGAAGAGCACAAAGGAAAGGCGAGAAGCACAGGAGGCAACAGAGGACCAGAGAGAGACGTCCTCTGTTGCCTCCTGTGAAGCCTATTGTCTTTGCTGACGAGTGCGATCCGCGGTCATAACGCGAAGGCCGCTCGCCAAGGTTTACGAACGTTGCGTTCCGCCCAATCTTTTTCTTCCTTTGTGCTCTTCGTGTCCTTCGTGGTTCAATTCAGCTCTTCGTTGGTGCTTCGTGCTTCGGATTTCCTTCGTCATTCGGATTTCGTGCTTTGAAAATCGATCTCGTTCGCAGCGCAAGAAAATGCCGGAGCGGAACCACCAAGGACACGAAGAGCACAAAGGAAAGGCGAGAAGCACAGGAGGCAACAGAGGACCAGAGAGAGACCTCCTCTGTTGCCTCCTGTGAAGCCTATTGTCTTTGCTGACGAGTGCGATCCGCGGTCATAACGCGAAGGCCGCTCGCCAAGGTTCACGAACGTTGCGTTCCGCCCAATCTTTCTCTTCCTTTGTGCTCTTCGTGTCCTTCGTGGTTCAATTCAGCTCTTCGTTGGTGCTTCGTGCTTCGGATTTCCTTCGTCATTCGGATTTCGTGCTTTGAAAATCGATCTCGTTCGCGGCGCAAGAAAATGCCGGAGCGGAACCACCAAGGACACGAAGAACACAAAGGAAAGGCGCGAACCACAGGAGAGGCACCCGGAAAGCCAACCACGGATTTCACTGATAGCACGGATCAAGGCACACTGCTCGGCTCTCGATGAGAAGAGGAGACCCCGTCGAGAAGGAGCGAGGCCACAGGGCTCCGCTCCTACTCGACTAAAGGTTTTGCCTTTGTGCTCTTAGTGCCCTTTGTGGTTCATTCTCTTCGATCCGCGCAACGCGCCGTCCGAGGCAAGCTGGCAGCTTGCCTTACGATTGCGTCCACGTGCCGTCGATCATCCGCCACATCTTGCCGGTCGGATTCTCGTCTCGCAGGGCCGGCGGCAGGCGGTGGGGGCGGACGTTGTCGTAGCATTCCAACATGGCGAATCGCCCGAGCGAGGCGGGGATGCCGACCGCGGTGAAGCCGGGGTGACCGGTCGCGGGGAACGGGCCGCCGTGATTCATGGCCGGGCTGACGGCCACGCCCGTCGGCATTTTGTCGTTGAGGAGCCGCCCCACCCGCACGCGCAACACGGCGGCCACCCGCTCGTAAAGCGCGTCGTCCTTTCCGCCGCGATGAGTGTAGAGGCAGCCGGTCAGGTTGCCTTCGAGGTGCCGGGCGATCTCGACCATCTGCTCGGCGTTTTTCGCAACCACGAACAGCGATTCGTTGCCGAACGCTTCGGTCTGCAGCCGCTCGGCATTCGCCAAATAGACGTCGCCGTCGACGCGCAGGAGTGTGTTCTGGTAGCCGATGGCCGGCCCGTCCTGCGGCTTTCCCCCGGCGACGACTTTCGCGCCGGCGGTCATGAGCGTTTTGATCCCCTCGTTCAGGTTGCGGCGCACGCCCTCTCCCAGCATCGTTCCCGCTGGCGCAGTCCTGGAACCGCTTGGCGACGGCCGCCACGAACGTCTCGGAGGTCGAGCCGCCGGGAAGGACCACGAGTCCGGGATTGGTGCAGAACTGCCCCGTCCCCGTCAGGCAGCTTGTGGTGAACTCCTGGGCCAGCTCGTCCAACCGCTCGTCGAGCGCGCCGGGCAGCACGAAGACCGGGTTGATGCTGGAGAGCTCGAGATAAATCGGCTTGCCCGCGCGGTCGGCCGCCGCCTTCAGCTTGAGGCCCGCGCTCCGCGATCCGGTGTAACCGACGGCGCCCGAACAGCGGATGCGAAACGAGCTTTTCGCCGTCCGCGTGGCTGGTGCGATAGATCAACTGCACAAAGCCGGCCGGCATGTCGGTTTCCTGGGCGGCGTGCTGTGCCTCTTCGGCCAGGATCCGCGACGTTCCCGGATGGGACGAATGCCCCTTGGCGATGACCGGATTTCCGGCCGCGACGGCCGCCGCGAAGTCGCCGCCCGCCGAGCCGTTGAACGCGAAGGGAAAATTGTTCGGGCCCGAAAACGGCGACCGGACCGATCGGCCCGTACATCGAGCGGATGTTGGCCTTGGTATCGATCGTCGCCTGCACCCACGAGCCGTCGCGCGCAGCGGCGGCCGCTTGCCGCAATTGGTTCGCCGTCCGTGGCAGCTCAACGTCTTTGAGCCGCGGCTGCGCGGCCAAGGCCGTCTCCGCGTGAGCCGTCGCCACCAGTTCTTCGCTCCGCTTTTCCAGTCGGCCGGCAAACGCGTCGAGAAAGGCGGCAAACCGCTCCCCCGGCCAGCCGCGCACCCGCCAGGCCGCGGCAGCCGGCCGCCTGAACGGCCCGGTCGACTTCCGCCCACGGACTCACGGGGTAAAGCTCGTCCAGCGGCCGGCCGGTCTGCGGATTGACGGCCTGAAACGTCTCCCGCCCCGTCGACTCGACCCACGCCCCGTCGATCAGCACCTTTTGTACGGGCACCGCGCGTCCCCTCTTTGCGAGTTCCAACTGTGACGGCCCTCAGAGTAGGTGAACGAGGGCGGAGGTTCAATCGGCGGGCACTTTTTGAGGCGCCGGTCGCCTGTGGCGGCAGCTTTGGCCCGCCCGTGTCCGGACGTGCCCGCGCCGCGCACGCAGACGCAGCCTTTGAAAGCCCGAGAGCTTTTTCCGCAAAATTACACCCCTCGGCGTCCAAACTGTGCTTATTCTGGTGGAAATGCTTCGCGCGACCCGAGGTCTCTGGGACAAACTGCGTCCGGAGTCGGCGTGTGACTGACCAATCAAGACGTGCTGAGCCGAATGACCCGCGGACTGTAGCCGCGCTCCGCGACTACCTCGAGCGAGTTGATCGCGGCGAGACGGTCGACCGCGAAACGTACCTCGCAGAACACGCCGTGATCGCCGACCAGCTTCGGTCGTTTATCGCCGCCGAAGAGGAACTACGAAAGCTGGCTGGAGCCGGCAACCCGCTCGACCGTTCGCACGACTCGACCAAATCGTTTGCCGAACACGGCCAGGAAACCCTCGTGCCGAAATCGGGCGCGAAGCAAGCCGCCGAAACGGAGCAAACGGGGCTTGCCGGCCAATTCGGCCGCTACCGGATCATTCGGGCTCTCGGCAAAGGCGCGATGGGGACGGTCTATCTGGCTGAGGACACTCAGCTCGAACGGCAGATCGCTCTCAAAACGCCCCATTTCACCGAAGATCCGACGGGCGCGCCGTTGGAGCGCTTTTATCGGGAGGCCCGTGCAGCCGGCACTTTGCGGCACCCCCATATCTGTCCGATCCACGACGTCGGCCAAATCGACGGCAAGCACTATATCTCGATGGCCTACATCGAGGGGCGTCCCCTTTCGGCCTTTATCCAACCCAACAAGCAGCAGAGTGAGCGGCAAATCCTGATTGTGATCCGCAAGCTGGCCCTGGCCCTGCAAGAGGCGCACGACCACGCCATCGTGCATCGCGACCTGAAGCCGGCCAACATCATGGTCGACAAGCGGAACGAGCCGATCATTATGGATTTCGGCCTGGCCCGGCAGGCCCGCCGCCAGGGCGATCTCCGCCTGACGCAGACGGGCATCATCATCGGCACGCCGGCGTTCATGTCGCCCGAGCAAGTCGAAGGCGATCCCGAGAAGATCGGTTCGCCGACCGACCAATATAGCCTCGGCGTGATTCTCTACGAGCTGCTCACCGGCCGGTTGCCGTTCCAAGGGTCGATGATGGTCGTGATGAGCCAGATCCTGAGCAAGGAGCCGCCCCGCCCGAGCCAGTTGCGTCCCGAAATGGATGAACGCGTCGAGGCCGTCTGCCTGAAGATGATGGCAAAGAAACCGTCGGAACGTTTTCCGTCGATGAAGGCCGTTGCCGACGAGTTAGCGACCATTCTGAAGAACCCGGCGGCGAAGGCCGCCCCCACGGAGAAGCCGGCATCCTCTTCTGCTCGGTCGGAGACGGGCGATCGAACGGGGGCGGACGTGGCAGCGTCCCTCGATCTGAAAGCGCTCCCCTCGAAAACGGTGACCGAAAGTGATCTCGCCTCGCTCGAGCTGCTGAAGATCAAGCCAGGCCATCGTCGGGCGCTCGCGCTGGATAAAGACCTCGCCGGGTCCGGCGAGGGGGGCGCGGCGCGGAATGGCCTGTTGCGGCAGTTCACCCGGCCTTGGAACCAAGGGGGTTGGATTGCGTGGAGCGTGCTGGCCTTCGGCCTGGCGGTCTGCGGCGTGTTGTGGGCGGTCGTCGTGATTCATCTGCGCGGAACGGCGATCGTGTTCGACATTCAAGACCCGGACGTGGCCGTCAACGTGCAAGGGTCGGACGTCGTCCTCACCGGTCCGAAAAAGGAGAGGGTCAAGGTGACGCCTGGCGACCAGGAGCTCACGATCACCTACGCCGGCCTGAAGCTGCGCACCAAACGCTTCACCCTCGACAGGGGCGCAAATCGGACCGTCACGGTGTCGGTCGTCGAAAAGGAGATCGTGGCAAAGCTCGATAGCGAGGTTTTGGCGTTGATCCGCGCGCCGGGCAAGGACAAGAGCGAGAAACTCAGCCCTCCCGCTGTCGGGCCGCAGCTAAACGTCGCCACAACGTCCCCCAAGGCCTTCGGCCGGCCCTTCCTTGTCAGAGGCGAATGGAGAATCGAGCACGACGAAATCGTCCAACCCACCTTGGCCGCGGGCGACGAACGTCCACTCCTCGCCTTCGGGGAGGAAACGTTGTCGAATTACGATCTGACCCTGGAGGCGAAAAAGACAGGCGGACGCGATCAAATGGGGGTTTACTTCCACTGGCTGGGACCGGGACATTACCGCTATTTTGACCTCTCAGGGAACACGTCGACCAGTTTTGACTACGAGTATAACGGGAAATGGGGTTCGGATGGCAACCGGAAAAAGCTGCCTTACGCATCGAACCGCTGGTATTCGCTGAAGGTCGAAGCGCGCGGCGACACGTTTCGAGGTTACCTGGACGGCGATTTACTGTTTGAACAGACCGACGCGCGGTTCACGCACGGCCGAATTTGCCTCTACACATGGAACGCGGCGGCCCGGTTTCGCCGGATCAAGATCAGCGATCCGCAGGGAAAGCTGTTGTTCGAGGGTCTGCCGGAGCTGCCACCCGCCAGCAACAGCACGAACCCGAAAGCCAACAGCGGCCAGAGCCCCCGCTTGCTGACCGCGGGGGAGACCGCTGCGAACAATTCCCAGAAACAGTGGGCCGAGCGCTTGACGACACCCGTGATTTCGACCAACGCGCTTGGGATCAAGCTCGCGCTCATTCCGCCCGGGGACTTTTTGATGGGGTCGCCCGATTCCGAGAGAAGGCGGCATCTCAGCGAGCCACAACATTACGTCCGCATTACGAAGCCGTTCTATCTCGGCGTTTATGAGATCACTCAAAGCGAGTTTGAACGCGTGATGGGACGCAATCCGAGCGCACTTTCGAACGGCGGAGGTCCCACCGAGGCCGCGACAGGCGTCGACACGAGCCGGTATCCGGTGGAGATGGTCAACTGGTTCGATGCGCTCGAATTCTGCAACAAACTCAGCGAGAAGGAGGGGCGGCCACCCGTATTACCGAATCGCCGGCATCGAACGCAATTCAACGGGTTGGATCCGGCAGGCAAAGGTGACCGTCGCGGGGGGAGGCGGCTATCTTTTGCCGACCGAAGCACAATGGGAATACGCCTGCCGGGCCGGAACGACAACCGCCTTCAACTTCGGGACCGCCAACAATGGCGCCGAGTGCAACTGCGTGGGCAAAGCGCCTTATGGGACCGAGGACCAAGGCCCGTCGATTGGCATGAACGTCCCTGTCGGCAGTTATCGGCCCAATGCCTTCGGACTGTACGACATGCACGGCAACGTGTGGGAATGGTGCTGGGACTTGTACAATGCGTCCTATTACAAGCACTCGCCGGAGTCCGATCCGCCGGGACCCTCCCGGGCGCTGAGCACGACCCGGAAAAACCCGAGCACCAAGAACAAGCGGGAGCCCGATCCCACGCGACCGCCCGATGGCCCGAACCGGGTGCACCGGGGCGGCTGCTGGAGCAACATCGCCCGGGACTGCCGGTCGGCAGACCGCAACTGGCGCTTGCCCACCTTCCGGGACGACGGCCTGGGCTTCCGCGTGGCCCGGAGTTTGGAGGAGTAAGTTCGCCGGAAGCGCAAGTCCGAGAGCGGAGGCCGAGCCGCGCGTCCGCCGTTGGAGATGACACGGACCGCCGGATTGTGCCGCAGCGCGATCGCGACGTCCCTCACTGCTCGACTCGCGAAGTCGGCAGCGTGCCGTCTGCACGGCCCGCCCTCCGGATGCAATTCCAGAATTCCGACTCGTTTTCCGGAAAATCGCACTCGTTGACCCAAAAAAACGGTGCTTCTAATGTCCGAGCGGTGATCTTCGGGAGCCCGTAATGACCGATCCGTCCCCCCTTCGGAACTGAAATCTCTCCGTCAGCTCTCCGCCGCTCGGAAGCCGCGAGTGGTTGTGCCGGGCAGAGCCGTAGCGGACGCGATGGCAAAGTCACCACAGAAGAGACCATGGCGCTCGACCCCCGCACGCGGGGGGGGCCGCAACCGACGTCCTCGGTTGACGTGGTCAAAAAAGAAATTCTGGATTTCCGACAGAATTCCTGACAATATCGCACGTGTCGAATCCAGAACGGTGCTTCTGTGTGTGGTGATTTCTGGTCATTTGAATTTTCGATTGAGAGCGCTTCAAGCCAAGGTGTCGCCGTCCCGTGGCGGAAATCGTCGGAACTAAATGACGGTGGGCGATTCTGTAACACGAGCCGCCGGGTTTATCCCGGCGGTCCGGCGGGATAAACCCGGCGGCTCGTTGCACAATTGCGCACGCTGATTTAAAGGCACGTTCAACGCGACAAGCAAGTGCGACCCGCACCAGCGTCCAGCGGAACCTGAGGAATAAAAGATGTCTCCGATACGATTGGCCTGCATCTCTCTGGCTTTGCTCTGCGGCGGGGCCGGGTTGACCATTGGCGGCGGACCCTTCGTGCAGACGGCAATGGCCAAGGGGCACAAAGGCGGCGGCGGCCACAAGGGGGCCCATCATAAGTCAAAGGCCAGCCACAAAGTCCATCACCACTCCGCCCATCACGCCGGCCATCACGCCGGGCATCACGGCGGCCATCACGCTGGCCATCACGCCGGGATGCGCTCGGCGACAGCCGGACACACAGCCCATGCACGGAATCACGTGGCTCACCACCAGCATCACGCGAATCGGTACTACCGTCACCGTCACCATCATTGGGGGCGGCACGGCTACTACTGGAACGGGAGCACGTGGGTCGGGGGTTCCGTCGACAACGGCAGCCCGGGCTTCGTCGACGATGGCAGCGCGCTCGTTGGTCCGCCGCTGGTCGGACCACGAATCCGGCTGGGCTACTTCACCGTCTTAGGGAACATCAACGCTCTTCGAGGAAGGACCTTCACGGTCGTCCGCTCGGACGGAACAACGGCGACGCTGAGCGCGCAACCCGGCACCACGATCATTCTCAACGGTCGCCCGGCGACGATGGCCGACCTCAATCTCAACGACAGAGCCAAGGCGACCTTCGACAAGGATCACAACGCCATGAACCTGATCGTCCACCGGTAGTCGTCGCGCGAGCAATTCGGTGAACGTCACCTCCGGAACGAAAGTGCCCGAGCCGCCCCTTGCCTCAAACGTACGTCCGCTCGTCTTCGGACCTTGATTGAACCGCACAACCTGTTATTCGACGGGAACTAACCATGTCTCGGAAGCGAACCCTGTTTCGGAAGCGAACCCTGTCTTGGAAGCGAACCCTGTCTTGGAAGCGAACCCTGTCTTGGAAGCGAATGATGTCTCGCAAGGGAACGATCTCTCTTCGTCGTTTTGCGGGCCTTTGCCTGGCCTTGTTCATGGGGTCCGCCGCGTTGGGCGTGGGGATCGCACCGACGTTCAGCACATGCCGGGCGGATCAAGGAGAGGATAAAAACGACAAGGACTCGAAGAAACCGGCCGCGGATCACGGCAAGGATAAAAAGTCCAAGGGGACGAAGAAGCCGGGCGCGGACAAAAAAGGGAAGAAACCCGCTCCGCTCGACGTGAATCGTCTCAGCATGGAATTCAAGGCGCTTCGCACTCTGCGGAACCTGGAAGCGACTCCCGCCCAGCTTGCCGAAATCGCGCCACTGGCCAAGACCACGATCGGAAAGGCGGACAAACGCGAGCCGGCCAAAGCCGCGACCGCCTACATCGACACGCTGACGAAACTGCGCGCGGCCCTCGTCAAGAATGATGAGGAGAAGATTGAGACGCTCGAAGCGAAACTTGACGAGCTGCGAGAGAAAGACCCGCCCGATCTCGATGATGACGTCGACATTACGGATGCGGCCGAGATTGAAGTCCAGCGGCTGCTCAACCTGTTCAGTCCGCAGCAAGTTGTGGCCTATGCCGACAGCCTGGGAGACGACTTTCCCGACCCCGTGCAATTGATTCTGGATGGCATTGAGGATGGTCGTGAACTGAAGAAAGAGGAGTGGGAACCGACACGGGATGAACTCGCCGAGAAAATCTCTTGGCTCGTCTGCGGCCTGAACGGTGAGAACGCCTTGAAACTCGAGGAGCAGGTCTCAACTTTTCTTGACCGGAAGCATAACGGAAAGGGCAAGTCCGGCGCGAAGGAGGTCGAAATCCGCAAACTCCTGGGATCGCCCGGACCTTTTGTGCTTTTGAATAATATCCTGGAACACGATCTGGCCGTCCTGCTTTCCAATGCCCAATTGAAGGAGGCGACCAGGGCCTGTCTGCGAGGTCAAGGGAGGCAGATCGCCGATGCGGAGAAACCCAATCCCCAAGCCCCTCAGAAACACAAGAAAGCCGCGGAGGCCGCTTCTCCGGCGGGGAAATCCGGGGACTCAAAAAAAACCGCTAAATCCGGAAAACCGAGACCGAAGGCCACGGTCGCCGATCTGGACGAGGTGCTGAAGTCGCCCGAAGAATTCGATGGTCAAGAGCTGAAATTTGAGAACGTGACCATTTCGGGCACAGCTCCTGGAAAACAAGACAAGTTTCTGTTGTTGGAAATCAAGACGGGTTCGGGCAAGGTGGTTCATGCGGCGGCGCGAGGTCAAAAGCTGACCTTTTTCATCGCCAAAGCGGACGCGCAGGAGTCGATCGCCCAGATGAAACCGGAGACGTCCGTCTCGGCAACGCTCACCTGTCACATTGGAAGCAGCAACAAAGGCAAGCACTGGGACGCCAAGGTCCGGCACATCAAGGTGCAGGCGAACAAGTGATCGCACAGCGCAAGGCGCGTCTTCGCATCACGCTCGACCGCTAGAATGACGGCATGAGCCATGAACTCAACAAGCCGGAGGCAACGCCGGGGCCGGTTCCGAGACTGTGCCCAAAGTGCCGGGGCACGATGTATTGCGGTTTCATTCCGGAACTCAGGGGCGAGCAGGAAGTCACGCTGCTCCGCTGGCACTTTGGCAAACCCGACCCGGCGCTTGAGACGGGATCGAATCGCCCCGAACCCGATCAGGAAATCGAGCTCTACGGCGGCGGCCTCGTCATCAACACGTTTCGCTGCGAAGCGTGCGGATACCTGGAACTGTTCGCCCCATAGCCCCCGATCGCGCACCGCCGACGGCGGTTCAACACGACGGGTGCCACGGGAGTAAAAAGTCCCGTAGTGCACCGTCCAACGCAAAATGGCAGCCACAGTGGCGAGTTTCGTGGCCAACAAGCGGCAATCTCGCCTGCCAGTTACAAGTGGTCGCACCACTACAATTACTTGTATTTCATGCACCATATCTATTGACGGTTGACTCGATTTTTGCACGAATGTGGCGACTCCCATACGTGAGGATCACATGAGAGTGTTTTTGAGTTGGTCGCAGCGTCGAAGCGGAGACATTGCAGCCGCTTGGCAAGAGTTCTTGCCGAACGTAATTCAATCGATCCGCACGTTTTTATCGTCGGCCGATTTGGACGCCGGTGTACGATGGACATCTCATTTAGCCGATGCCCTCGGCGACATGGATCACGGCATCCTTTTGATTACGCCAGAAAACAAAATGGAGCCCTGGATTCATTTCGAGGCTGGGGCACTTTCCAAAAATGTCGGCACGGCTAAGGTCATGCCGTGCTTATACGACGTTCAGGTTGCGCAACTACCCGCCACGCTCGCTCAATTCAACTGCCGCATGTCTGATCGTGCGGGCGTGTGGGGCATAGTTACCTCGATTAACAATGACCTGAAGGAAGGCGGATTAGACCCCGGCAGGCTCAGAAAAGCGTTTGAAAAGCATTTTCCCGATTTTGAAGCCACGATCGCTGCAATCCCGCCACTTTCCGAGGAAGAAAAGGCGGGCGTGCAGCCTGACAAGACCGTTGAGCAAATGGTAGCGGAGATCCTGACCACGCTTCGACGGACAACTTACACTCCGTCTGTCAAGGGCTATGAGAGGGTCGCCGTAATGGAGTTCGACCAGATCGTAAGAGAGATGATCGACGCACAACGACGACACGCAGACGTGGATCTGTGGCACCTTTTCAGCCGCAGGTTGTTTGACTTCACGAAAACCTGGGCCGGTTTATTGTCTTCTGACCTCGATCTTGAGATCCGCACCGTGGCAACAGAATGCACACTCATCTCAGTTGCAAAACCAGAAGACCGTGAGAACCGCATCGAAGGAATTCTGCGACATGCCTGCTCAACCGCCAATTCTTTGAAATCTCGGTTGTTAGGTGTAGTGCTCGACTAAAACCTGCCGACCACGACGATGCATTGTTGTGCGGCAGTCCCGTAGGGCATGCTGTGCATGCCGCTTCGAAATCGGGATCCGCCTACCGACACAAAACGAATCGGCATGCAGAGCATGCCCTACAACTACAACACTGGATTTCGGCGGCTCGCTTCGGAATTGGGCGATCCTCCCCTGCATGGTAGCACTTCGGCTGGGATTGTTCTTGCACCTTCAACGAAATGGGTCTCTTCCCGTGATCCGTGTCATCGGCGAAATCAGTGGTCCCAAGAACGCTCGCTGAACGCGCTCGAAAGGACCTGGCGCATTCCGGTCACAAGACTCTCGCCTCGTTCGCAGTTTCATCACCGGGTCGATCAACGGCCGACGTTTCCCGGTGCTGAAGACAAGCTGATCGAGCAGGTTGGTGTACGCGCCCGGCATGGTTCGTCCCTCCAGAAGAAGAGTGTCGTCCCGCTGGGACTTTGCAAAACGCGCAAGAGTACTGTCCCACCGGTTCGCACGGCTCGACTGAGCACGCCGAAGTCCGGTGGCAAGAGGACTGCCACTCCTCCGGAGTTCAATCAAAGACACACGAACAACTGTCACATTCTCCACAAAGCCGGACCGCCTTTTGTGCTTCGGGCTTTTGTGCTTCGGGCTTTTGTGCTTCGGGTTTCCTTCGTCCTGCTTCACGTCGAATCGCGGCGTCAGGTTTCTCCATTACGGATGCGGAGAAGACACTGGCGGGCCAAAGCCCCCGCCCGTGCCACCGGCCGCCGCGCAAGCGCGGGGACGCTGATAACAGTTTTGAATCAGGCCATCACCTGCCGAACCGCCCAGGCATGGCACTTGTGAAAGAATTCCCTGCACGCCTCGTCGGCGGGAAGCCAGCAAAGTTCGTATTCGGGCTCGGTCGGCTGCACCTTCCCAAGTTCGGCACGGAAGAACGCCGCCGACATGCGGTAATGGCGGTCGTCATTCGCGGCATAAAACAACTCGATCGCTTCGCCGATTGGGTGGATCAGTCGAACGTCCCGTGCCAGCTCTTCGCGGATCTCCCGAGTCAGCGTCTCGGTGGCCGACTCCCCCGGCAAGGAGCCGCCACCCGGCAGCCAGACGGTCCTCGCACAGCGGCGACCCGGCCGTCCTGGTCAAACACGGCCGCGTAGGCAGCACGGCGTTCGGTGTAGCGTTTGTTCGCTTGCTGCGTGCCGAAGGTCGGAACGCGGGGGGAAGCCAGGGCGTTTTGGGCTGCCTTTTCGGACATCCGCTCGCCATTCGCTGCCGACGCCGGCGGGTTGCGGGCGATCCTTCGTTTGAAGGGGCAACTCGGCCTTCCGCGGCCACGCACCCACAAATTGCATCATACCACAGTGGTGCTCAATCCCGAAGATCAGTTTTGGCAAAAAAGTGCCTGCCGAGTTTTTTGGGGTCGGCTTTTCCCTTTTTTTAGCGCCCCAAAATACCCCAAAAAACTCTCCCGAAGCGGGCCAAGGAGAGGTTCGCTTCAGGTCACTCCTTACCCTCGCGGCTCGTCCCCCGCTTGTGAGCCAATTGTCTCGCCTGTAGAGTGAATTGCTCGCGGACCGCTGGCGAAAAACGGAGCCGCCGGGGTTATTAAAGTTCCGCATGGCCTCTCGTGAAAGGCGATCACGATGACTGAGCACATCGAGCAAATTCAGTCCGGCGTTTTCATCATGCCGTTTCACGATCCGGCCAAGCCCCTGGCGCAATGCTTCGACGAGGACCTGGAACTGATCATCCGGGCCGACGAGCTGGGGTTCGACGAGTTCTGGATCGGCGAGCATCACACGATGAAATACGAGCCGATCGTGATGCCCGAGATCTTCATCGGCCGGGCGCTGGGCGAAACCCAGAACATCCGCATGGGTCCCGCCCCGGTCTGCCTGCAGCAGCATCACCCGGCGCACGTCGCCGAGCCGGCTGGCGTTTCTCGATCATCTTGCCAAGGGGCGGCTCAACCTGTGCTTCGGCCCGGGCAGCGTGACGGCCGACCAGGAGCTGTACGGGCTCGATCCCAAAGACGGCGGCGCGATGAGCCTTCGAGGCGGCCGACATGATCCTCAAGCTCTGGTCGGGCAACCCCCCCTACGAGTTCGAGGGGAAATATTGGACCATTCGGCTCAAAAAGACGGTCGACGAGGAGACGGGAATCGGCTACATCCACAAGCCGCTACCAAAAGCCGCATCCGCCGATCGCCATTCCCGGCATGAGCCGCGATTCGTACAGCATGAAATACGCGGGGCGGATGGGTTTCAGCCCGTTTGCTCACTGCCTGATTCCCTCCAACGTGGTGGCCGACTTGTGGAAGACGTACGAGGCGGCCGCCCGCCAGGCCGACCAGCCGGCGCAGCGCTCCAAGTTCCGCATTTCCCGCTCGATCTTCCTGGCCGACACGACGCGCGAAGCGAAAGAGCGGGCGCGAACCAATTCGCTGGGCAAGAATTACCAGTACATCGGCCGCCTGTTCGACAAGGGGCTGGGCCGCCGGATTTACAAGCGCGACCCCAACATGAGCGACGCCGACTGCAACCTCGACTACCTGATGACCGAGCAGATCATCGCCGGTGACGTCGACGAGGTGCTGCGCCGGCTGCCTGATGATGGTGGAAGAGACCGGCCCCTTCGGCACGCTCGTCATGATGAGCTACGACTGGGACGACAAGGAGGCCTGGCTCCGCAGCCTGGAGCTGTTCCAGAACGAGCTGATGCCCGCGCTCAACAAGGCGCTTGTGCGGCGCGATCTCCGAAGAGCGTGGCGGTTTAACAATGCCGAAGCTTGAGCCGTTCCGGGAAAAGATGCTCCGTGGCGAAGTCTGTTTCGGCACGGCGATCACGTTCACGGATCCGGCGATCAGCGAGTCGCTGGCGGGCGATCTCGATTTCGTCTGGATCGACGCGGAGCACAACGCCCTTTCGCTGGAGACGATCCAACTCCACCTGATGGCCGTCAAGGGAACGGCGACGTTTCCCGTGGTCCGCGTCGCCTGGAATGATCCGGTCCTTCTCAAACCGGTCCTCGATATCGGCGCTCCGGGCGTCGTCGTCCCGCTGATCCGCACGGCCGAGGACGCGCGGCTGGCGGTCTCTGCCTGCCGCTATCCGCCCGAGGGAATCCGCGGCTTCGGACCGCGGCGCGGCAGCCGCTATGGCCGCGACGGCGGTCCCGAGTATTGTCAGCAGGCGAACGACTCGATCATGGTGAACGTGCAGATCGAGCACGCCGAGGCGGTCAAGAACGTTGACGCCATCCTCGCCACCGAGGGACTTTCCGGCATCGTGATCGGCCCCAACGACCTGGCTGGCTCGATGGGCCACACCGGCCGGCCGACTCACCCCGACGTCTCCAAGGCAATCGACTCGGTCATCGCCAAGGCCCGGGCGGCCAAGAAATTCGTGGGGATTGGCTGCGGCATCGCGCCGGCGGAACTCCGCGACTGGGCCCGCCGCGGCGTCCAATGGCTGCTGATGGGGGCCGACTTCGTGCTTCTGCGAAAGATGACGCTGGAAACCGTCGCCGCGGTGAAGGCCGATCTGAACGGTTGAATCGCTTCGTTCGGATAAGTCGCCTCATGCGTCACGCCCGTCACAGCCGATACAGATTGACAGCGGCTCTTTCGCTGACCGTCCGCATTGAGTCTTCAGGCAATTGACCTGGGGTTCAAGCAGACGGCCAATCCATCGGTCGCGAACCGACAGGCCGTGAAGGAGGGGAGAGGATGCGAAAACGGATTTGGCTCCTCGCATCTTGTGGAATCGTGGGAGTGGGTTTTGGATTGGCGCCTTGCTGATGCGCCCCCGGGACATCTGGCCGATGAGCTCTCCGCTTTGAGCTTGACCGATCCGATTTCCACCAGCCCGACAAACGACTCGAAAGATTCGTCGGGCGACACGGCGCAGACGCCGGACAAAGTGGCGGGCCAAGCAAGCCCTTCCGAGCGGGCCGGAACCGTCGTTAACGCCGATCAGCAGCTTTTCGAGGCGGCCGATTGCCGTTGGCCCGTCCGCGAAAGATCCCAAGCTGATCCATGCCGAATACCGGACGCGAGCCGGCGCCTCGGAACGCACGAAAGTGCGGTTGGTGGGTGCCGGCGGCGACGCTTCGCCTTTCGACGATCCGCGCCGAGGCCGGGAGTGCCACCGCGGTCAATATCTCCGAGCACCCGGCGGCCGCATCCAGCGCGTCGCGGGGGGCGGCCCATCCGTCGCGAAGCTGGCTCTTGCGGAGCCCGCAACGCAGGGAGGGCTCGACGGCTCGCAGGCTCCGCTCGTCACGGTGCAATGGGTCGAAAAAATCGCCGCTGAGCGTCGGCCAGGAATGCGCGTGCGACCTGGTGATCAAGAACGCGGGCAAAGTCGCGGCCAAGGAACTGTCGGTCGAGGCGTACTTCCCGGCGACGGTCCGCTTGACGCACTCGGAGCCGATGCCGGCGGATAACCAGGACCACGTGACGTGGTCGATTCCGACGCTGGGCGCGGGCGAAGAACGCGTGGTTCATGTTGACGCTGGTCCCCGGCAAGCGCGGGGAACTGGCGACGAGCGCCCTGGTCCGTTTCTCGGCGCAGGCGTCGAACGTCTTCATGGTCGAAGAGCCGCTGCTCAACCTCTCCATGCACGGGCCGAAGGAATTGATGGTCGGCGATTCGGCCACGCAGTCGATCACGATCAGCAACCCGGGGACGGGAATCGCCCACAACGTGACGATCGAGGCCCGCATCACCAAGGGCCTGGAACATCCGCACGGCGAACGGCTGACGGTCCAGATCGGATCGTTCAATCCGGGCGAAACGCGCGTCGTTCGTCTTCCCCTGGTCGCAGTCGCCGGAGGCCCGCAGACGATTGCGATTCACGCCTCGGCGGCGGGCGACCTGCACCGCGAGCTGACGACCAAGATCACCGTCGTGGCCCCGCAGCGTGAAAGTCACGGCCGAAGGGCCGAGCTTTCGATACGTGGGCTGCAAGGCGGCCTACCTGATCACGGTCGCCAGCGACGGCGCCCCCTCGAACAACGTGCACCTCACGCACGCCCTGCCGGAGGGCTTCCGGTTCGTCAGCGCCGACAAAGGGGGCGAGTATGACGACGCGACGCGAACGGTCAACTGGTTCATCGGCCATCTCGAGCTCAAGGAAGTCGGTCCGGCTGAAGGTCGAGCTGGCGACGACGGAAATCGGCACGCACGTGCACAACTTTGTCGCCGTCTCCGAGCAGGGTGCCCGATCCGACGCGAAATTGGAAACGGTCGTGGACGGAACGGCATCGCCGGAAGTCGAGATCGTCGCTCAGAACAATCCCGTCGAGATCGGCGTGGAGACGGCCTACGAGATCCACGTGCGCAACGACGGCACAAAGGCCGCCGAGCACGTGGCGATTTGCTGCGAGATGCCGGAAGCGGTCGAAATGCTGCGGGCCGAGGGAGCGACAGCGGCAGAGCCGGCCGGGAGCGAAAAAGGACTCTTGGCGTTCCATCCCATTTCCCGGGTCGAGCCCGGCAAGACGGCCATTTATCGCGTTTACGTTCGCGGACGCAAGGCGGGCAACCACCGGTTCCGAGTCCGACTTGATCGCCGATTCGATCAAAGAGCCGCTGGTGTACGACGAAATGACCAAGTTCTACGCGGAGTGACGGATCAATTCCGTTAGGTTCCTCAGGCCAGCGGCCCGCCCAAGCGGGCCGCTTCGCTTTTCGGCGGACCCGCCACCGTCGGAATTATGCGTTAATGCAACAGATTCCAGAGTGGCGGTCCGAGAATGAACAGACCGACGGCGACCGCTCCGATCGCCACGAGCAAGAACCGCGCCAGCCGCTGCATCTTTCGCAATCCGCGCCGGCTTTACTCGGTTCCGGTGAAATCACGTCGACGACGGTCTCGAGGACGGTATTGCCGGCCTCGGCGGCCAGGACGACGGCGATTGTCAGGGCGAGGACTGCCAAATCCCGCGGCGGAAGCCGTAAGACGCCTGCTGTGATTAAGGTTACAATTCCAATCCCGCATTGAATTCTGGCGTTGCGCTGCGTGCCGATGACATGGCCGATTCCGCGAAACGCGTCGCGGAAACTGAGAGACAGCGATCGGCGTTGCATGGAGGAATCCCCGTCAATTCAAAAGGTCTTAATCACTTAAAACGCGACAAGAGACGCAAAAGCGGACCGTTTTCCAGGTGTCGCGAAAATCACGAAAAGGGGCCTGTTCTTCCGTTTCACTGATCCGATCACCGTGGCGGCGACTATCATAATGGAACCGCTCGACGAGATCGCCATGAATGGTTCGCCTGCCATCGAGACCCGCAACCTGTCGAAGACCTATCGCGACGGCTGGTTTGGCCGCCGGAGCGTTCCCGCGCTGGCCGGCGTCTCGCTCAGCGTGCATCGGGGCGAGATCTTCGGCCTGTTGGGGCCAAACGGCGCCGGTAAGACGACCCTCATCAAGGTTCTTCTGGGACTGGTGCACAAGACGTCCGGCGACGCCGAGTTGCTGGGCCGGACCGGCGGGCGATATCGAGGCTCGCCGCCAGATCGGCTACCTTCCGGAACAGCACCGCATCCCCCACCACCTCACCGGCAACACGGCCCTGGAGTATTACGGCCGGCTGAGCAACATGTCGATGTCGGATATCCGGCGGCGGCGGCCCGAGCTTTTGGAAACGGTGGGGCTTCGGCGCTGGGGACGGACTTTGGTCCGCAAGTATTCCAAGGGCATGACGCAACGGCTCGGGTTGGCCCAAGCCATGCTCCATGACCCGGAGCTCCTCATTCTCGACGAACCAACCGACGGCGTCGATCCGGTGGGCCGGGCCGAGATCCGCGACATCCTCGGCCGCCTCAAGAGCGAAGGGAAGACCATCTTCCTCAACAGCCATCTGCTCCAAGAAATTGAGCTCGTTTGCGACCGCGTCGCCATTTTGGGCCAGGGCAAGCTGCGGCGGATGGATTCCGTCGAGGCCATCCGTAGGCTGACCTCGCCCGAAGCGGTCTTCACGCTGCGGGCCGACGAGGCAAGCGTCCGCCGGGTGCTGACTGGCCGCACAATTCTGCGACTCGCAAACGGTCGACGCGGAGCACGTGCGTGTCATGCTCGACGCTCCCAATCAGGCGGATCTCGACGCCTGCGTGGACGTTCTGCGCCAGGGAGGAATCAGCATTGCCACGGTCGTCCGCCGGCAATTGACGCTGGAACAGGCCTTTCTGGAGCTTGTTCTCGGAGACGGCGGATCCCGATGACGCCCTATCTTGCCGTGCTGAAGGACTGTTTCCGCGAGGCGCTCGCATCGCGGATTCTCTGGCTGCTCACCGGACTCATCACGCTGGTGCTGTTTGTCGGCCTGGCCCCCTTCACGCTCCTCGAAGAATCGGCCGCGCGGTTTCAGCGCAACGAGTTCCGCAACGGGCCGGAGTTCCTCAAGTTCCTCGCTTCTCAGGAGACGTCTCGCGAGCCGACCGCCGCCCGCCGGATCTGGTCTCGGCTTCCCGATTCGCTTCGTCATCGGCTGCACGACGCCAGCAACGAAAACGTCAACGAGCAGGTCGAGATCCTGTTCGCCGTCCGCGGCGAGCTCAACGGCATGCTCAACAACAACGACCTGTACGACCCGGCGGCCTGGACGCCCCGGATGCTCACCGGCGGAAGCGAAGCGTTTAGCAGGAGCGGGGCGTCGCGAACCTTTCGGAGGAAGAACTCCGGCGACTCAACCGCACTGCTGATCGACGCCGCCTTTCCCGACTACATTCTGCCCGCTCCGGGAAAGGTGCTTTACGCGGCGTGGTTCGGCTACCGATTGGGGACGCCCCTGCCCTTTGAGCCGAAGCAGCTCCCTCTGTTGGTCAATTTCGCGCTGGCCGCGCTGACGACATTTCTGGCCGGCATTCTCGGCGTCTTCATCGCCATTCTGGTGACGGCGCCGACCGTTCCGCAGACTTTCGAGCCGGGGGCGATCGACCTGCTGTTGAGCAAGCCCGTATCGCGGTCGCTGCTGTTCCTGACGAAGTTCTTCGGCGCCTCGACGTTCATTCTGCTCAATTCGACCTACCTGATCGGCGGGATGTGGCTCATCGCCGGCCTGCGGTTCGGCATCTGGAGTGGACACCTGCTGTTGTGCATTCCCGTCTTTCTGTTTCTGTTCGTGATCTATTATTCCGTCTCCGCCTTGACGGGGGTCATCTGGCGAAACGCGATCGTTTCCGTCTGTTGCACGATCCTATTTTGGGGCCTGTGTTTTGCCGTCGGAACGGCCAAGAGCGTCGCCGAGAACACGTTCCTCGATCCGACGCGGCTGGCGGCCGTCATCCCGGCCGGCGACAAGCTGCTGGCGCGTCAACAAGGCGGGCCAGACCTTCGAATGGTCCACGGCGCACAAGACGTGGGAAGAGATCTTCCGCGGCCGCGACGCGGGGGGGCCGGCTTTCTTCTTTCGCGAAAGGCTTTTGGGACCTGTGTACGATCCGACGGCCGATCGGCTCGTCGCCATCGAATCGAAGCCGACGCGATTCGAATTCTTCGGCGGGGCCGGCAAGCTCCTCGTCGGACCGCGGAAGGAAGATTGGCGTCGGATCGACAGTGCGGGAACGCCCAGCGGTCCGCAGTCGCTGTTCACCGATTCCAAGGGGCGGATCGTGGTCGTCAGCCTCACCGGCGTGTTTCGCTTCGAGGGGACCGCGACGCACGAGCACCACCCCTTTAATGTCTTCGGCATCGACCTGGCGCCGCATGACGGATCCGATCGATTCGTCCGCATGAGCGTGTCGCCGGAGCAGAAATGGCACCGCCCGTTCGCCGCGGCCATGAACCGCGCCGACGGCACGCTGGCCATCTTTTCCCACGGCAAACTGATCGTCCTGGCGCCCGACGGCGGGAACAAGTACACGGTCCGCGGGACAGCTCGATCTGGAGACCGACAAGGGTGCGGCCATCACATTTGCCGGTTCGCGGATCGTCGTGGCCCAGGCCGACGGCCGCGTCCGAGTTTTCGCCGATCATGCCGCAGGCCCAGGCTCCTCCCTCATCGAACAGGCGTTGCTCAAGCCGCACGGAAGCGCGAAACCGCGGAACGTGGTCGCCTCGCCGGACGGACACTCGATCGCCGTCCTCTTCGACGACAACAAGCTGTGGCTTTACGATCTGGAGCACGGCCTGCCGATCTCCGGACGGATCAGCGGCCAGGGGGACATTTCGGCCGTCGCCTTCTCGCCCACGAATCAGCTTCTCGTTGCGGACGGCTTCGGCCGCGTGACGGCCTACGAGACCAGCCCCGTTCCAGCGGAGGGACGTCTTCGAGCCTCCCGCGGAGATGCTCGAGATCCTTTACCGCTACGTCGTCTTGCCGCTTTACACGGTCTTTCCCAAGCCGGGCGAATTGGATGGCGTGGTCACGTACCTGGTGGTCGGCGACCCGGTCAACCTCTTCGAGCAAAGCCGCATGCCCCGCGACCAGGTCAACCTCGAAAAACGCCGCCCGATCGACATCTGGCAGCCGATCTGGAGCAACCTGGCCTTCCTGGCCGTCATGCTGACGATCACGTGCGTCTACATCTCACGCCGCGACTTTTGAAAGTGGTTTCAAAACGGTGCGGTCAGCGGCCAGCTCGTCCCACGACCCACGCTCGCTATTTGCCCGCGGGTTCCGGAGGGTCGCGCGCAGCACGGCGTCCCAATGGGCGAAGTAACGCTCGACGCTGAAACGCTCGACAACATGGACCGCTTCCGCGCCCAACCGATGGCGAAGCGGCTCATCGGTGACGAGCGCGATCGATTGTGTTTGCCAGGGCGGCGACGTCTTCGGGCGGCACCAGGAGGCCGTCGATTTCGTCGCGAATAATTTCGGCCGGCCCGGATTGGCAATCGAAGCTGACTGACGGAAGGCCGGAGGCCATCGCTTCCAGCAAGGCGTTCGGAAAACCCTCAAACCGCGACGAGAGCACGAACAAATCGCATCGCCGCAACACGGCGGCCGGATCGGACTCCCAGCCGGCCAGCACAGCACGCGCCGCCAAGCCTTTTCGCGTCGATCAATCGCTCCAGCGACGGCCGGGCGGGCCCTTCGCCCAGGATCTTGAGCGACCATTGGGGATGACGGTCAGCAATCCGCGAGAAGGCGTCAATGAGCAAGTCGAAGCCTTTCTGCGGGGCAAGCCGACCGACGGCAATGATCCAGCGGACGCCCGCGGGATCGTCCGAGCCATGCGGCGGCCAGTCTGGCCGGGGAGATTCAACGGCGTTGGGGATGACGGCGTTGGGGATGACGGCGTTGGGGATGACATAGATCGGCCGGCCGCGCATCACACCGACCATTTGACCGCGGACTCGTTCCGTCTGCACGACGAGTGCCCGCGCAGATGGGATAGACGCGGCGACGCAGCCATGACCAGGCCCGGCCGATTTCGTAGCGCGAAGGGTCGATCCGCTCGGAGATCACCGTGTCGACTTTAAGAGGCCGGCAGGCCAACAGCGTCAGCACGTTCATCCGGTCGGTGAAGCTGATCACCGTCTCGGGCGCCGAGCCGGCGATCGCACTCCGCAGGAGGCGCACACGGCGCAGGTTATTGGTGATGGCCTTGAGCGGCCCGCCCGATTCGCCCATCGCGTCGAGCGGAATTCGCGCTACGCGGTCGTCGAGCGGATAGGTGTCCCCGGATCGCCCCGAGAGCGTGATGACGGTCACCGCCTCTCCGCGCGCGGCCCAGTGGTTGGCCATCTTCGCGACGACGCGTTCCGCGCCGCCGAAAGCCAGCGAGGGGACGACCAGCGTCAATCGCCGGCCGGTTGGAACAGCCAGCGTCAATCGCTGGCCGGTTGGAACAGCCAGCGTCGGTCGCTGGCGGGTCATGTCTCATCCAACGGTCGAGAAGCGGGCGATTCGAGCACGATCCGCGTCAGTTCGGGGGGACAATTGAGCCTGAGCGGATGCCGCCCTGACAGGCCGCGCGAGACATACAGCAACGTCGGCTCCGACCAGAAGGCGCCGGCCGCGTAGCGGACGCCATAGCGACTCGGGGCGAAGACCGGCCCGATCACGGGCAACACGATCTGTCCGCCGTGGTTATGGCCTGACAGCATCAAATCGACGCCGTGCGCGCGTGCCCAGGCGAAATGGTCGGGCGTGTGACTCAAGAGAAGGCGGAAATCGCCCATCTCGCGCGGCGAATTCGGGATGCACTCCCATCCAGGGAAGCTCCGTGCCGGCGATCTCGAGCCGATGGCCCCGATGCTCCAGCGCGGATCGAGCGGCCGGCGACGTCTTGCCAGCCGCAACGGGCAAACTCCTCGCGGATTTCCGCCGCTCCGTAGAACCAATCGTGGTTTCCCAGGACGTAATAGCAGCCCAGCGGCGCCTCGAGCCGGCCGAAGGTCGCAGGCAGCCAGTGCAAGAGGTCGAGATCGTCGAGCAAGTCGCCGGTGAAGACGATCAGATCGGGACGCATTTCGGCCCCGAGCCGGGCGACCTCCTCGAAAAACGGCCGATCGAGGTTGCCGATGAAGTGGGTGTCGGCCAGATGCAGGATCGAAAGCTCGTGCCACTCCTTGGGTACCGCGTGCGAGGGCGTAACGCTTGTCGGAGACCTGGACCCGCAAAGCCTCGTTTCCGGGCAACGACGCCAAAAAGCGAGAACTCCCCTTGCCCAACGGCTTGTAGCCCAATCGCTGTGCGATGTCGACGGTCCGGGAGTGATTGGAAGTCTGCACGGCCGGAACGTGTCGCACCCACCAGCGGGTGGTCGACCAAGCCAGCCCCAGCAGGCCGAAACCGCACAGGCCGAGATAAATCATCCAGAAAACCGGCAGATTGGACCAACTTCCTCCGTAAAGGACGGCGGGCCCATGAAGTCCCACGAACCACAGCAGAAGGAACGGAAATGCCACGATGACCACGTCCTCCAAGCGTCGAAAACGATGCAGCTTGGGCCGCGGGATGGGAAGCGAATCGACGCGGTTGACAAGCGACACCATCAGCTCGGTATGACCGGCCGTAATTAACAGCAGGATGAGCAGGTTCAACCAGACCATAGTTCAGTCTACGTCCGTTGCGGTTCAGCCGTTGAGTCGGCGCGCGGATTGTAGAGAGTCGGCCGCGGCCTGAGAACCCGGACGTAAAAACCTCCTGGATCTCGCGATCGCCGCGGCGGCAACCCAAGCTGTCCAAGATCTGCGCACGAGGACTTCAGGCAACTTCGAGAGGCACGCTCGCGATCCGGAAAACCGTCGGCGTTTGACGTTGCGCGGCCGGAATGTCAAAACGGTGTATCGCAGCCCGCGATGCGGGTCGCCGGTTCGTTTGTTGCGCACACCGTTGGAATCCTGTTATGTCTTCGCACGAGTCGGCCGCGCCGGCCGAGGGAGCCGAGGCTCCGTATCCCGGTTCCAAGCAGATGCCCAGGTGGAATGTCGCCAATCTGGTGGACGCTCCCATCTTTACGCGGAAGAACTGGGTCGCGATGCTCGGGCCCGGACTGCTCGCCGGCGGGGCGGCGATCGGCGGCGGCGAATGGCTGATGGGCCCCATTGTCACGGCACGCTTCGGCGGAAACCTGTTGTGGCTGGCCACGCTTGAGCATTCTGGGCCAGGTCATCTACAACATTGAGATCTCCCGCTACACGCTCTATACGGGCGAGCCGATTTTCACGGGCAAGTTCCGCACCCTGCCGGGACCGCATTTCTGGGTGGTCGTCTACCTGCTGCTCGATTTCGGCTCGGTCTTCCCCTACCTGGCGGCCAACGCCGCCACTCCGCTGGCGGCCGTCATCCTGGGCCGAATCCCCAATCCCGACCACGGGCAGGCGACCCTGCAGCTCTTCGGAGCGTCGATGGTGTTTTCGCACCGGCAGATGATTCGCTTTCTGTCGTACGTGATCTTCCTCGCCGCGCTCGTTCCGCTGATTTTCGGAGGGAAGATCTACAACTCGCTCAAAGGGATCATGACGTTCAAGATCGTCACTGTGATGGGTTTTCTTGCTCGTCTTGGCGATCTTCCAATCGCACTGGCGGACGTGGGGCGAAATTGCCAGCGGGTTCGTGAAGTTCGGGAACGTTCCGATCCGCTCGATCGAGGACCGCAACCACAACGGCAAGCTCGATCCCGGTGAAGATTGGGACGGCGACGGCAAGCTCGACGTGATGGAGCCGTCGCTGGCCCTCGTCTTCGACACCGACGGCGACGGCAAGCCCGACGCGACCGACATCAACAACAGGGGCAAGCCCGACCCAATGGTCAACATCGGGACTGCCAAGGACCCGATCTGGTGGCCCGACCTGAACCGGGACGGCAAGCCCGATCAGTATGTCGCCGTCGACACCGATGGCGACGGCGTGCCGGACGGTCTCTACCCGCTCGATGCGAACCACGATGGCAAGCTCGATGCGTTCATCGACATCGACGGAGACGGAATCCGCGACGGCGACAATGTCGAAAACATTTTCGTGTCGATCTACAAGGGACACGGCCTCCCGACGATCGACTGGACGATGATCGCCTTCCTGTCGGCCCTGGTGGCGATCTCCGGCAACGGGGGGCTTTCCAACACGCCGATCAGCAACTACACGCGCGACCAAGGATGGGGAATGGGGTGGCACGTCGGGTCCATTCCGAGCGTTTTTGGCGGGCAGAACATCCAGTTGTCGCACGTCGGCACGGTGTTCCTCCCGACGGAGTCGGCGTTGCCCCGCTGGAAGCGCTGGTACCGCCACGTCGTCCGCGACCAAATGGGAATCTGGATGCCGGCCTGCTTTATCGGCTTGGCGCTGCCCAGCATGTTGTCGGTGGAGTTCCTGAAGCGCGGGCAGACGATCGGCAGCGGCTGGGTCGCCGCCGGATTCACGGCCGGCGCCGTGCGCGACCGCATCGGCGGCTCGATGGGGCAACCTCACCTGGTACTTGACCCTCTTCTGCGGTTTCCTCGTGCTGGGTCCGACAATGTCCGCGGCGGCCGACGGGATCGTGCGCCGCTGGGTCGACGTCTTTTGGACGTCCAGCAAACGGCTCCGCGCCATGGACCCGGGAATGATCCGTTACGTTTACTTCGGAACGCTGCTGGTCCTGACGGTCTTTGGCCTTGTCATGCTCTCGCTCAACGAACCGACCCGGCTTTTGTTGCTCGCGGGGATGATCTACAACTTCGCCCTGGGCTTTAGCTGCCTGCACACGATCTTCGTCAACAAGCTCCTTTTGCCCAAAGAACTCCGCCCGGGGCCCTTCCCCACCGTGGCCCTGACTTTGGCAGGGTGTTTTTTCCTTTTCATCGGCACCGTGGCGACGCTGCACGACGTGGGCTACATCTAAAGAGGGCCGCGGCCTCGGTGCTGGTCGGCCGTTTTCAAGCGACGCACGATTAGCGCGAGCTCGATGCGTCGGGCGAACCTGTTGGATTGGAGATGACCCGGTCGCCGGACTTGGGCTTTTGCAACGTGCGGTTCTTCACTTGGTTGGCCCACCAGCGGCGCCAGTTGCCCACGTTGTTGCCGAGCTGCTGACCCGTGATCTGGGTCAGCGTATCGTAAACCGCCGGATTGACGTTGTTTTCGTGCGCGAACCCTGTGGAATATTGAATCGGCGTATTCATGATGTCCCGTATCGTCACGGGAGCTGAGATGATAATTGCTGGGTTTTTTATCTGCGGATTATGGGCGCCAAACATCGGAGGAAAAATCGGCCCGGTCAATGCGGGTTCGGTGATGTTGGCAGTGGCAAGGGGGTTCGAACTCATTCCCCCCGAAGACTCGACACTCGCGCCGACTCGGATTTGTGATGCAGGTATTCGCAGAACGGGCGGTGGCGGCGCGTTCGCGGCGGCCTGAGCTTCTGCCTCGAGCTGATTCTGGAGATTAATTTCAGCGAGCCTCCCCCCGTCCATTACCCTGATCGGCTGCGACGTCGCCACCACGCGAGTCGTTTGAAAGACCAGCGCGTCGATCAGGTACGCGACCGAGTCGCCGTTCGGGTCGCCGATCTCGGCAATCCCCTTTGCCGCGAGGCTGGCCAGATTCGGATCTCCCGACTTGAGGGCCGCGATATACAAGGGTCTCGCCTGGTCGGCTCGCTCGCTCCCAATTGCCTTGCGCCCGCATCGCGGACGTTCGGCGACCGATCGAACAGCGACTGCTTGACGAGGTAGTAGACGGCCTTTGAACCAGGAATGTTTCCCAGGATCTTCGAGAAGTACCGCCGGGACTCGTCATTCGGGCTGGCCGCCAGATAGCGCGTGAGGGCGGGAATCGCGTTTTCGTCGTCGATCTTCAAAAGGTCGGAACCGGCTCGCCGGCTTTGATCGCGGTCCGGGCCGTAGACGCGCTCGACCAGCGAATGAACCTTCGGCATCCACGCCTTTTCCTCCGGCGTGAGTCGCGGCTTTGCGGCCGCCTTGCCCGTGGGGGATTTCTGCTGTGGGTCGGCGCCGCGCTTCACGTTCTTCACGGCTTGCCGGTCGAAAACAATCAGCGCCGCCGCGGATGTCCTCAGGGCGACTGTTTTGGAGCTGCCGGAGGCGACGACTTTTCCGTGCACGGCGCCGCCGCCGTTGAGCGTGATCACATCGGCCGAGAGTGCGTCAACTGCGAAAGAAAACAAGGACGCAAATGCAACCCACGCCGCCAGTCGTTGCGGGCATTGGACGGACATCGGCCGTTTCCTTCGCAAGCAGTGGGGCCAACGATCGGCACGAACCGGCCACACTCGGCACGCGGCCATGCCTTTCCGGCCAACCTTACCTGCAATCGTACTCATCGGCGGTTGAAAGACAATAAAACTTCGCATCTGCCGGTAGCCGCCGGGCGATTGGCTGAAGCCCGGCTTAAGCATCCGGGCGCGTTCGTCTAACCACATGTCTAGGGTCGAAGTCTAAGTGGGCAGGCCAAAAGAAATCGTGTCAGACCGCCGGATTGCTGTTCGCGCTCCGGCGGGTAAACCGGCTCCTGGCACCCTCGTTTGCGACGTTATTTCGGCAGGTCAACCCGGATCCGCAGCTCGCGGAGCTGCTTTTCATCGACGGGCGAGGGGGCGCCGCTCAACAGGTCGGCGGCTTTCTGCGTCTTGGGGAAAGCGATCACTTCGCGGATGTTTTCGTTGCCGCAGAAGAGCATCACCCAGCGGTCCAGGCCCAGGGCAATCCCCGCGTGCGGCGGAGCGCCGTAGCGCAGCGCTTCCAGCAGGAAGCCGAAACGCCGCTCGGCCTCTTCCGGGGCGATGCCCAGCAGGCTGAAGACTTTCTGCTGGGTCGCCGCGTCGTGGATACGGACGCTGCCGCTGGCGGCTTCGTAACCGTTGACGACCAGGTCATACGACTGCGCACGGACGCGTCCGGGGTCCGATTCGAGATAGGGAACGTCTTCTTTCACCGGGTAACAGAACGGATGATGTTCCGCGTCCCAGCGTTTTTCTTCCTCGTTGTAAGTGACCAGCGGGAAGTCGAGGATCCAGGCCGCCTTCCATTCCTTCGGATCGTAGAGTTTCAGCTCCTTGCCCAGGCGGCTGCGGAGCGCGGCCAGTGCGGCCGACGTCACCGACTTATTGGCGTCGGCCACCAGGAACAACAGGTCGCCCGGCTCTCCGCCGAATCGCTGGATCATCTCCCGCTGCTCGTCCTTCGGAGAAGAACTTGGCGATGGGCGAATCGAGCGAGCCCTCTTTCACGCGGAAGAAGGCCAGCCCCTTGGCTCCGTACTGGCCGACGAACTGCGTCAGCTCGTCGATCGTTTTACGGCTGTACTTTTCGGCTCCTGACTTGACGTTGAGGCCGCGCACCCTTCCCTGCGGCGTCTCGACGGCCGCCTTGAACGCATTGAAGCGGGAGGTTCGCGCCAGGTCGCTGATATCGACCAGCTCCATGCCGAACCGCAAGTCGGGCTTGTCGCTGCCGTAGCGCTCCATCACGTCGTGATAACTGTAACGCGGCAGCGGAAGCGTGACTTTCTGCGCCGCGACCTTCTCGGCGACGAACGCCACCAGGCCGTCGATCACGTTCAAAATGTCCTCGCGTTCGACGAAGGCCATCTCGACGTCGATCTGCGTGAATTCCGGCTGCCGGTCGGCGCGCAGGTCTTCGTCGCGAAAGCAGCGGGCGATCTGCATGTAGCGGTCGTAGCCGGCCACCATCAGGATCTGCTTGTAGATCTGGGGCGACTGGGGCAACGCATAAAAGCAGCCGGGATGGACGCGGCTGGGAACGAGGTAGTCGCGGGCCCCTTCCGGCGTGCTCTTGCCCAGCATGGGCGTTTCGATCTCCAGAAACCCCAGCCGGTCGAAATACTCGCGCGTCAAAAGCGTGATCTTGTGCCGCAGGATGAGCGCATGCTGCAGGCTCGGGCGCCGCAGGTCGATGAAGCGGTAACGCAGCCGCAATTCTTCGGCCGGCAGCTCGGTCGAGCTGGGCTCGAAGGGGGGCGTTTTGCTCTTGTTGAGGACTTCGAGGCTCTGGGCCCGCAGGTCGATCTCTCCCGTTTCCAGCTTGGGTTGATCATGTCCTTCGGGCGGGCGACGACGCGGCCCGTGGCACGGATCACGTCTTCGCTGCGCAGGCCGCGGGCGACGGCGTGCATTTCCGTCCCCTCGTCGGGATTGAAGACGACCTGCGTCTTGCCGTAACGGTCGCGGAGGTCGATGAAGACCAGCCCGCCGTGATCCCGATAACCCTCGACCCAGCCACAGAGCGTGGCCGTCTCGCCCACGTTTGCGGAACGCAATTCGCCGCAGGTTTTCGTCCGTAGCACCGGAATGTCCTTGGAGGCCCGGGAGCCGTGCAGCAAGGGACCGCGCACGCGTCGCGCGCAGAGCCTCGAGAGATCGTCGGAGGACGTCGGCGTCCGGGGCGGAAACAAAAGAGTCGTATTATAGGAACGCAGCAAATGGCCAACAACCCGCATCTGCACCGACACTTACGAGCGGCCTGAGGTTCGGCTTGGCGGCGTTGGCACGTTGGTGGTCAACGATCATAATCTGGCGTCAAAACACAGGGTCCCGACATGGTCAAAACCGTTCCACCGACTCATGAACTTCTGAAAATCGACGAGCGGGCGGCCATCAAGCTGGTGACGAAGCTCATGGCCATTCCAGGCCGCAGCGGCGAAGAACGGGCCATCATCACGTCAATTCGATCGCATCTGCGGCAGATCGGCGTCCCCGCGTCGGCCGTGGTGGAAGACACGGCCCACAAACGCAGCCCGCTCGGCGGCGAGGCGGGAAACTTGATCGTCAAGCTGCCGGGAACGATCCGCGGGCCGCGGCGACTGCTGGTGGCCCACGTCGATACGGTTCCGTTGTGTGTCGGCTCGCAGCCGGTGCGCCGTGGCGATCGAATTGTCTCGCGGAACCGCAGCACGGCCTTGGGCGCCGATGACCGGGCCGGCGCCAGCGTTCTGTTGCACACGCTGACGGAGATTCGCCGCCGCCGTCTTTCCCATCCTCCGCTGACTTTTCTGTGGCCCGTCCAGGAAGAAGTCGGCCTGCTGGGGGCGCGGTATGTCGATCGGAAGAAACTCGGCGGACCCAAGCTGTGTTTCAATTGGGACGGCGGCCCGTCCGAAATGGCGACGGTCGGCGCAACAGGGGGTTTCGAACTGCGGGTCGAGATCGACGGCATGGCCAGCCATGCCGGCGCACATCCCGAACAGGGGATCAGCGCCGTGGCCGTCGCCGGAGTGGCCATTGCCGAATTGGTGCGCGACGGCTGGCACGGACGGATCGTCAAGGGGACCGCGACCGGGACCAGCAACATTGGAATCATCGCGGGGGGCGAAGCGACGAACGTGGTCACGCCTCATCTCGCCCTGCGGGCCGAAGCGCGAAGCCACGACCCGCGGTTCCGGCAACAGATCGTCGACGCCTTTCGGGCCGCCTTCGAAAAGGCCGTCGCCAGCGTGACGAACGACGCGGGGGCAAGCGGCAAGGTCCGGTTTGAGGCGCAGCTTAAGTACGAATCGTTCCGCCTGCCGGAGGACAATCCGGCCGTGGAAACCGCGCTGCGGGCCATCGCGGACGCCGGACTGAAGCCGAGTACACGGTTGACCAACGGCGGCCTCGATGCGAACTGGTTGACCGCCAATGGATTGCCGACCGTCACGCTGGGGTGCGGCCAGCAGGATGCGCACACGGTCAACGAAAGCCTCGAGATCGACAGCTACCTCAACGCCTGCCGGATCGCCCTGCTGCTTGCGACCGGGACGTAGCCGGCGCACGACGGCTTGAGTCAGCGTGGTGGTTTCTCAGGTTCCCCTGAAGCGAACGGAAGGCCGACCGCTTTCAGCAGGAAGGGAACGTTCGTCGTCGGTGCGACGCCGGGCCGCATGAGGTAGTCGAACACCATCCGCGTCTCCGGTCCGTCGGTCACGAACGATTCTCGGAAGTAGACCGCTCGGCAACCCGCGGCGATGGACGGGTGCCTCACCAGGTCCAGGTCATGGGTCGAAACGGCACCGATCGCGTTTTTGGTCATGAGATAGCTGAGAACGGCTGCCGCGGCCATTTGACGCTCCGCGTTGTTTGTTCCCAGCAGGATCTCATCGAGCAGAAACAGCAAGACGCGTTCCCGATCCGAGTCGAGCTGGTCGGCCGCATCGACGACGCGGCGGATTCCGAGAAGTTCCGCCATGAAGAGAGAGATGCCCGCCTCCAGGGAATCGGTGACGCGCATCACGGTCGCGATCCGCACGGGGGGCATGAGCAGCGACCGGGCGCACGACCGCGCGCCGGCTTGAGCCAAAACGACGTTGGTTCCCAGCGCGCGGAGGAGCGTGCTTTTGCCGGACATGTTCGAGCCGGTCACGAGAAGCACGGTGCCCGTCGGACCGACCGTCACGTCGTTGCGCACGCAGGAGTCCGGCGCAACAGCGGATGGCCGATCCCCTCGGCCTCGATGATCCGAGCGCCGTCGGTTCGGATCCGGGCAAAGGTCCAATCGGGATGCTCGTCGGCGACGGAGGCGAGCGACGAAATTGCCTCGATCTGGCCCACGGCCTCGAGCGCCTCGTCGATTGACGATCCGAAGCGGCGTCTCCAGGCCGACAACGCGCCCGCGAGATGAAAATCCCAGAGCAGCACAAACTGCAGAAAGACGTACAGCAAGAACAAGAAGAGAAGTGGAACCGACGAGGCGAAAATGAGGGCGAATTTCAGGTTCTGAAATCGGCTCAGCCAGGTAAGCCGCTCGAGCAAGCGGATTCCCCGTTTCGCCCGCACGACCGCTCCGTGCAGCGCCGCAAGGAGTTCGGCCGCAGGAGTCAGATCGGATGCCGCGTCGATCAATTGGCGGTAGCGCGTCACATCGTCGGCCCCTTCAATCACGATCGCAAACACCGTATGCACGCGTCCCAGAAGTGCGATCGAGAACACGACGTTCGCCAGCACCACGCCGGTGAAGACAAGCCCAGCGGCCATCCGACTCCCTTCGGAAACTGCAAACCAGACGAGCGCCGCCACCGCGGCCGCCGTTAGAACGCGCACAACCCACAGTGCCGGCTGCAACCAGCGCTCGTCGTGGCGGTCCGTAATCCACGCGGCAAAACGCTCCGATTGGCCGCGTAGGCTCTCAACAAACGAGGCGGTCGCTTCCAACCGTTGGCGAAACTCGAGATTCGGAATCAATTCCCGGATCGCCTCTTGTCGCCGGCAGAGGGAGTCGGCGTCGGCGGGGACGGTGATCCAATTCGCGATGCGTTCCAGGCCCCACGGCGTCCGCGCGCGGCAGATCAATTGGCAGAGCGACGCGTGACCGAACAAGTCGAGATCTTCGGACAAAGTGAGTCGATCGCCGGGAGGGGCGGCGTTCGGGATCGGAACTGCCTGCCAATCGCGATCGATGCGGGCGATCGAACGCGAATTGACCTCCGCCATCTGCTGTGCGAATTGAATCTCGTATTGCCTTTTGAGCAAGAGCGACGTCGAGACGACGGTCGCGGCAACCGACACCGCCGCGATCAGCCAGCAGAGTGCGAGCGAAAGGTCGAAACTGACTCGGGCCAAAAAGGCGCCGACAAGTGTGGCTCCCGACGCCAGCAGCACGATCCAGATGATGCGGACTTGCCGCCGGAGTCGCTGCGCATCCGCGCGAAAGCGTTCGACGCGGCTCGCAGAGGTCCGCCGCGTGCCGGCAGTCGATCTGGCATTGGTGACATCAGCCGGATTTGCCGCCGTGACCTTCAAGCGGGACGCCTCGAAAGGATGTCCTCGATGAGCGCGCATCGCGGGGAACGATTTTACACGTCCCGGCGGCGCCTGTGCAGCCCCCGCGGCCGATCGCCGGCGTGGCGACGGCTCCCGGCAATGACAAGGGCTCCCGGCAATGACAAGCCGTTCCGTCTCGCTCCCGCTGTGGCGGACGTGTTTTGTGTCTGGACCGGTTATCTTACCGGTCGGTCGGTAGATCGGTCGCCGGCGATATGACCCGCCAACTTTTCGCCTTTGGATTTTTTGATCCAGATCGGACCGAAACCGCAACGAATCTGCCGGGCTTCTATTCTCGGAGGGGGTCACAAGAAATAGAATCCGTATCGACTCGATGGTCGGCCCGTTTTACGCGTTGACAGGCGTCGCGATGGCGGAAGCTGCACTCCTGGAAGAAACGTTAGACTCCCTGCGACTGCGGGTCAATCGGCAGCTCGACGGCTACCTGAGGCAACTTGATTCCGGCTGTCCCGAGGCGCTGCGGGACTCGATGGCTTATAGCCTGCTTGCCGGCGGCAAGCGGCTGCGGCCCCTCCTGACTCTGCTGGCGTGCGAGGCGGCCGGCGGTCAAATCGACTCGGCCATGCCGGCCGCCTGCGCGATCGAGATGGTGCATACCTATTCGCTCATCCATGACGATCTGCCGGCAATGGACGACGACGAACTTCGCCGCGGAAGGCCCACGTGCCACGTCAAGTTCGGCGAGGCCCAGGCGATCTTGGCAGGGGACGCCCTGTTGACGCTGGCCTTTGAGATCGTGGCCCGCGATATTAAGCCGCCGGCCGCAGCAGCCGCCTGTTGTGCGGACCTTGCCAACGCCGCCGGTGCGGTCGGAATGGTGGGAGGACAAGTGGCCGACCTCCAGGCGGAGGACGCCGGGATTTCGAGCGTCGACGAGCTCGAGGCCATTCATCGCCGCAAGACGGGACGCCTGCTGTGCGCGGCTCTCACCATGGGCGGACGGATCGCAGGGGCCAGCTTGGAAGCGATTGAGAACCTGGAGCGCTACGGCACAAAGGTTGGTTTGGCGTTCCAAATCATCGACGATCTGTTGGACATCGTCGGCGAACAGGCGAAAATGGGCAAAGGCGTGCGAAAAGACGCCCATCACGGCAAGCTCACCTATCCGGCCCTCTTGGGAGTCGAGGAAAGCCGTGAACGGGCTCGCACCTTGATCGCACAGGCCTGCTGTTCGGTTGCCGCGTTTGGCGAGCGGAGGCGGCATTTAGAGGCGCTGCGCACTTCGTACTGGAGAGAGACCATTGATCAATTTCGAGATCCTTCCCGGAATTGAGTCCCCGAAGAGCCTGCGGGCCCTCACGGACGAGCAGTTGCTGCGGTTGACGGCCGAGATTCGCGAAGCGCTGTGCCACGTCGTTTCGACGCGGTCGGCCCACTTTGCCAGCAATCTAGGCGTCGTCGAGCTGGCCGTCGCGCTGCACCTGGTCTTTGACTTCTCCAAGGACCGCCTCATCTGGGACACGGGTCATCAGAATCTATCCCCACAAGTTGCTGACAGGCCGCTTCCGCAACTTCGGCACGATCCGGCAAAAGGGGGGCTTGATGGGATATCCCAATCCCGAATGAGAGCCCCTACGATCTCTTCATGACGGGACATGCCGGGGCGAGCGTCTCGACCGTCTTGGGGCTCAAGGCGGGGGACGATCTGTTGAGCGGCGGTTCTTTGGACGAAAATCGCCGGGCAGTGGCCGTGCTGGGCGACGGAGCGTTGCCGTCGGGAATCGTCTTCGAGGCCATGAACAACGCCGCCGGCATGAAAAAAGACGTCCTCGTGATTCTCAACGACAACAAGATGGGCATCTGTCCGCGGGTGGGCGGACTGGCCCAGTACCTCGACAAGGCGCGCGTCGCCCCCTTTTATGACGGACTGAAACGGGACGTTTCCTGGTTGCTCAACAAGCTGCCGGTCGTCGGCGAGCCGGCCGAATATGTGCTGGGCCAGTTCAAGGACGCGGTCAAAACGTTCCTCCACGGCGGGATGCTGTTCGAGGAGATGGGCTTCCGCTACATCGGCCCCGTCGACGGCCATGATTTGCGGTCACTGCGGAGCTATCTCGAGCTGGTCAAGGAAGTCAAAGGCCCCGTGCTGTTGCACGTCTTCACCGAAAAGGGGCACGGATTCAAGCCGGCCTGCGAAGATCCGGTCCGCTTCCACACGCCCCCGGTTTTCGTTCGCAACGAGAACGGTGAGATTGAGTCGGTCAAGAAGAGCTCGACGGCGGCCTACACCGATCTGGCCAGCGACGCCATCTACGACGGCGATGCGCCGCGATCCCAAGCGTGACGGTCCTGACGGCGGCCATGTGCGAAGGGAACAAGCTGCAAAAAATCCGGGACGAGTTTCCCGATCGGTTCTTCGACACGGGGATCTGCGAGGGGCACGCCGTCGCGTTTGCCGCGGGAATGGCGAAATCGGGGCTGCGGCCGATCGTCGACATCTACAGCACCTTCCTGCAACGCAGCTACGACCAGATCTTCCAGGAAGTGGCCCTGCAAAACCTGCCGGTCACCTTCTGTCTCGACCGGGCGGGGTTGTGCGGTCCCGACGGTCCAACCCATCACGGCGTCTTCGACAACGCGTACATGCGGGCGTTTCCGAACATGGTGCTGACGGCCCCCGGCGACGCGCTGGATCTGGGTCCCCTGCTCGATTTCGCGCTGGGGTTTCGGCGGCCCGGTCGCAATCCGCTACCCGAAGGCCAACGCGGAGACGGTCGAGCGGGACGCCGCGCCGGTCGAACTGGGACGGGCCGAAGTGATCGATTGGGGGACAGACGGAACGTTCATTGCCTATGGCGCCCTGTTGGGCCGTTGCGTGGAGGCGGCCCGCCGGCTGCGGCAGGAAGGTCTGGACGTGGGCGTCGTCAACGCCCGCTTCGCCAAGCCGCTTGATACGGAAACGATTCTCCGCGCCATCGATCAGACGGGTTTTGTGCTGACAGTGGAAGAGAACACGGTCTGCGGCGGATTCGGCTCCGCCGTCCTGGAAGCCGCCGCGGCGGCCGGCGCAGGGACGGCCAACATCCGCTGCCTGGGCATCCCCGACCGCTTCATCGAGCATGGGGAGCGAGACGAGCTGCTGGCCGACCTGGGTCTCGACGTCAACGGCCTCATCGCCGCCGCCCGCGCCCTGGCCGGAGGGGCGACGGTCGTCAACGACTGAGTTCCTTGGTTCAAGGATGATCCAAACGTTGGCTTGCAAACGATCACTCGTCGTCACTTTGATTTGTTTCTGGCTCGCTTTGCCCCGCCGGCTGGGGCCGCGGAGCAATACAAGCTCGCCGGGCCATCGCCGAAGGCGGGAATCGAAAGCGTCGAGATCCGGTTCGACGTTTCCGGCACGGCCGAGTTTGCTATTGAGAAGGGGCAATCGCTCGCTCATCCGATCGCGGCCCAGGCCACCGTTAAATACCGTGAACGGCCATTGCCAGGGGCCGGACGCGACGCCGAAGCGCTCCGCGCGCTGCGTCATTACGATTCTCTCGATGCGAAGATCCGTGTTGCCGACCACGCCACGTCTCCGCAGTTTGCCGACGATCGGCGGCTCCTGGTGGCGGAAGGCCGCCGGGAAGGCATTTTGTTCTACAGCCCGCAAGGGCCGCTCACCGCTTTAGAGCTGGAGTTGGTCCGCGCTCCGGGCGACAGCCTCTCGCTGCTCGGCCTGCTGCCGCCGAAGCCCGTCGCCATCGGAGAAAAATGGTCGCCCCCCAGTTGGGTCGGCCAGATGCTCACGGACACCGAGGCGGCGTCGAAGGCCGATCTCAATTGCACGCTGGATTCGGTCGACGGAAGGACAGGCCAAGGTAACGTTCGAAGGAACCGTGGAAGGGGCGACGGCCGGCTCTTCGGGAAAAGTCGTGCTGCACGGCTGGTATCTCTTCGACCTCAAGGCGCAACGGCATCACACGGGCCGAATTGCAGCAGAACGAGAGAGCGTTCGGTCGGTCCCGTTTCCCCGGGAATAAAGGTGACCGCCAAGGCGGTCGTGATCCGCACGCCGGCGGCCGATGCAAGCGACCTCTCGCGAAAAGGCCGCGGCGGCCGTGCCGCTCGAGCCGCCCTGCCGCCTTGACGCAGCTTTATTTTCGCGCGCCCGTGGAACGTCGAGTTCCGCCACGATCGGGCCTGGCATGTGTTTCAGCAGTCGCGTGCAGATCGCCGTCCTGCGGCTGATGGAGCAAGGAACGTTCGTGGCCCAGTGCAACCTGGCCCCGGTCCGCCCGGCCAACGCCGGCGAGCATGTTCCGGAGGAGCAATTTCAAAACGACATCCGCACGAGTCTCGGCCCGCGGCTCAAAGCGATCGAAAAGGCGGAGATCGATCCCGACCGACGATCATCGCTTCCTCTACCGCGTCACGGCCATCGGAGAGGCGAACAAGGTTCCCATCACGTGGATTTATTATCTGTGCGCCGCCCCGAATGGCATGCAGGTCTCGTTTGTCTTCGCCGTGGAGACCGCGCTCCGCGACCGGCTGGGCGGCCGCGATCTGCAAATGCTCAAGAGCCTGCGGTTCCTGGAAGCCCCCAAGGCGCCGGCTCAGGCCGTGCCGGAAAAAACTGCCCGGCCGTGAAGCGGGTCGAGGGGGACAAGCGATCCGTCGGTATTTGACCCGTTGGCCTGTCCTCGGGGGTGAAACGATCGGAATAACCGTTACCACCATTCTTGCGACCGAGGATTCGACTGGCGGCTTCCCGCATTGCGGCTCCTTTTGGGAGTAAGGTTTTACGGCCAATCGCCCCGGGATCGCGGGGTCGCGCCGCGGGCCCGATCACCAAGTCCTGCGGCGAAATCAGGTCGCGCGCGGCCTGCCAAGCCAGCCGCCCGCGGTCGGATCCGACGTTCACTCTCGGCTTGGGAAGGCGGCCGCGTGTACAAGGAGGCCTCGTGTGTCATCGTTGCTCCCGTTCGAACTGGAAACTCACACATCGCCCACGCTGTTCTGGGCTTGGGGAGCCGCCACGCTCCTGTTGGCGACCGGGCTCGGATTTCTTGCCGGCGCTACGTACGCGAATCGATCGGCTGACCGCGGGTTCCGCAAGGCGCTCGAGGCGATCTCGTCGCTGTACGCCCTGGCGCTCGATTCCCTCGACAAGGCGCAGCACCTGTCGAGCCTGCTTGAGAGTTTCCCCGGCGCTGCGTTGACCGCCGAGGAGGTCGACCGGCTCGATTCCAAGCGCGGCTCGCTGGTGGAGACGGTCGGCCGCCTTATCGGAAAACAGCGCGAGGGGATGGCCAAACAGCTCGAGGCGCAAACTCAAGCCGAAGCCCCGGCCCATCCCGATCGAATGGCAGCGGACTTCGCTCGATCCGGCCACGAACCTCCCCGACCGGCCAATGTTTGACGCGAACTTGCGGTCGATGCTCGAAGCCGGGGCGCAAACGGACCTTTCGAGCGGGCTGTTGCTCGTGACAATCGACCGCCGGGAGCAGCTCAAGGCGCGGTTCGGCATCCGGGGAGCGGACGAATTCGACAAGGGGGTGGCGGCTGTGATTGCACGGGCCATCCGCGAACAGGATCTCGGTGTGCCGGCTGACCGAGGACTCCTTCGGCGTGCTCTTCCCAAGTGTCGATGCCGAAGCCGGACGGCGGCTGGCGCAGGCGGTCCGGAATTCGGTCCGGTTCCACACTTTTCGGCTGCATGACGTCGGACCGGAAGTGCTGGTGACGGCCAGTTTTGGCTATGCGACTTGCACCCCGGAGGACGACGCGGAGACCGCGCTTGTCCGAGCCGGCGACGCCCTGGCCCGCTCGATTCGCCGCGGTCGAAACCAGTTGCACCTCGCCGACGGCCAATCTGTCGTCCACTGTGCAGCGGCTAGTGGCTAAATGGCGGTGCGCAGTTCTAACGAGCCGCCGGGTTTATCCCGGCGGTCCGGCGGGATCAACCCGCCGGCTCGTTGCACAATTGCGGCCGGTTATTCCGTGTTCGCTGACCCGGCTACCAGCCCGTTGCGACGAGCCACAGACCACTCATCCGCCGCAGTGCCTCTTGTCACGTTTGGCATCATCCGATACGATCCCACTGGCGGTGGATTCGCCAAATTCGTCGGAAACGCCCACTTTTCTTGACCCCATGGGATGAGGCTCTATGCGGTTTCCAGTACGATCGCGCGCCGGCAGCACATTGACCGCGGTGATGGTCACTCTCGTCGCCTCGACGATTTTCGCCCACCAGGCAGCCGAGCCGCGGGCGTCGGAATCGAAGACCGCGATCCTCGTCTGCAAGATGATCGAGCAGAGCCACATCAGCCATTTGAAGATCAACGACGAGATTTCGGTCAAGCTGTTCAACCGTTATCTCGATTTGTTGGACCCGCGCAAGCTCTACTTTTCGCAGGCCGACGTCGATTCGCTGGGACAGGATCGGGCCAAGCTCGGCGAAAAGATGAAGCAGCGGGAACGTCGATTTCGCCTACAATGCGTTCGATCTTTTTCTGCAGCGGGTTAAAGAGCGCAATGCGCTGGCCGACACGCTGGTTGACGCCAAGCATGATTTCACCGTCGACGAAGGGATGGTGATCGACGCCGAGAAGCTCCCCTGGGCCAAGAGCGAAGAGGATCTGCGCGAACGCTGGCGGAAACAGGTCAAGTACGACCTGCTCTCGCTCAAGCTCGAAGACACGCCCGACGCCGAGGCCAAGGAGCGCCTGAAGAAGCGGTACCACCTCAACGTCGAGAACTGGTCGCAGACGGAGGACAGCGAGAAGCTCGAACTGTACCTCTCGGCTCTTACCCACTGCCTCGATCCGCACTCGAGCTACATGTCGCCCCAGACCCGCGATGAGTTCCGCATCTCGATGGAACTCCGGCTCGAAGGGATCGGAGCGGCGCTGCAGCAAGAGGACGGCTACACCGTCGTCAAAAAGGTCGTTCCCGGCGGGGCTGCCGAGAAGGACGGACGGCTGAAGGCCGGCGACAAGATCATCGGCGTCGACAGCAAGGGGGACGGCCCGATCCAGCCCGTCGTCGAGATGAAGCTTTCCAAGGTCGTGCGGCTGATCCGCGGACCGCGGGGAACCAAGGTCCGCCTGCAGGTCAAAACGGCCGAGCACATCGACCCCAAGAATCCCTCGAAGAACCGGAAGAGCGTGGTCAACGTCTACACGCTCACGCGGCAGACGATCGAGTTGACCGGGCAGGAGGTCAAAGGCGAGATCATCGAGACCGGCGCACGGCTGAAGAGCGGACATAACCTGCCGCGTCGGCGTGCTCAACATCCCCTCGTTCTACCGCGATTTCAACGGCGCCTCCAACGGCGACGAAGACTTCAAGAGCACGGCCAAGGACGTGCAGAAAGTGCTCGACAAGTTTCGCGCCAAGGGACGCGATCGACCTGCTGGTCGTCGACCTGCGCAACAACGGCGGCGGCGCGCTGAGCGAGGCGATCGACGTCTCCGGCCTGTTCATTGAATCGGGCCCGGTCGTCCAAGTGAAACAGCCGGGCGACGATAAGGAAATCCATAAAGACGTCAATCCAGCCATCTCCTATTCCGGCCCGATGGTCGTCCTGACCAACCGCCTGGCGGCATCGGCCTCTGAGATTTTTGCCGGCGTGATCAAGGACTACCGCCGCGGGAATCATCGTGGGCGACAGCTCGACCCACGGCAAAGGAACCGTCCAGAACGTCATGAACGTCGGGCAAACCGGCCTGTTGAGCGCGCTTTGCCCCCGAAGACCTGGGAGCTCTCAAGCTGACGATCAGCCAGTTTTATCGGGTCAATGGCGACAGCACGCAGAACCTGGGCGTCCCCTCCGACGTTGTGCTGCCGTCCCTCCTGGACCACATGGATTTGGGCGAGTCGTCGCTGGACAACGCCGCTCAAATTCGACCACATCGAACCGGCCGAATACACGCCGTGGCACCTGGTTAACCCGCAGATGATCTCGTTCCTGCAGCAACAGAGCCAGAAGCGGGTGGAGGCTTCCCCCGATTTCCAGAAAGTGAACAAGGAGATCGCCACTTTCCTGCAGCGCAAAAACCGGAAGATGATCTCCCTCAATTTCGAGACCCGGAAGAAAGAGCGCATCCAGGACAAGCTCGAGGAAAAGAAGGCCGAAGAGGTGACGTCGGACGAGCAGCCGGACGGCCCCATCTTCCCCGTCTCGTCCTACAACGACGAGGTCCTGCGGATCGGCCTGGATTACCTGCAGTTCGTTCGCGGAATGACGACCGCCGGCAGATAGTTCCATGCCGGCCATCGAGGTTTGCGATCTGTCGAAGACGTACCGGGTCTATCGCAAGCGCGAGGGCCTGATCGCTTCGATCGGCGGCCTTTTTCGCCGCGAATACCAGAGCGTCGTCGCCGTCGACCGGGTCCGTTTTACGATCGAGGCCGGGGAGATCGTCGCCTTCCTGGGGCCCAACGGCGCCGGAAAGACGACGACGCTCAAGCTCCTCTCGGGGCTGATCTTTCCCACGGCGGGCGACGCCCGCGTGCTCGGCTATCGTCCCCTGGAAGCGGGACAACGCCTTCCGCCGCCGGTTTTCGCTCGTCATGGGGCAGAAAAACCAGCTCTGGTGGGACCTGCCTGCGCAGGAATCGTTCCGCCTGCACCGGGAGATCTACCGGATCGATCCGGCGGACTTCCAGCGGCGGCTCGACGAGCTGACCGGACTGCTGGAGGTTCGTCCTCTTGTGAGCCAGCCGGTGCGGGAGCTGTCGTTGGGCGAGCGGATGCGGATGGAGCTGATCGCCGCTTTGCTCCATGGTCCCGAAGTTCTCTTGCTGGACGAGCCGACGATCGGACTCGACGTCGTCTCGCAGCAGCCGCGTGCAGGAGTTCCTGCGGTTCTACCAGGCCGAGCGAAAGATCACGGTCCTGTTGACCAGCCACTACATGAAGGACGTCGAAGCCCTCTGCAAGCGGGCCATTATCATCAACCACGGGAAGATCAACCACGACGGACCGCTCGCGGAGATCGTCGACCGGTTCGGCCGCCACAAGATCATGGACCTGCAATTTGCCGGCGAGGTGCCGACCGACCTCGCGCGTTACGGCGTCGTCGTGGAAATCCGGCCTCCGCGCGTGCGGCTCGAAGTGCCGCGGCAACGAATCCCCGAAATCCTCACCGCTCTGTTGTCCAATTACAGCATCGAGGACGTCGGCGTGCAGGAGCGGCCGCTGGAAGACGTGATCGCTGAAATGTTTGCCTCCGCCCCGCCGCGGGCCGTCTCCGGAGTCGAAGGATAACGAACGCCTCATGCTCGCGAGCCTGCGGATTCACTGGACGATTCTCAAGACGTGCATTGAAGAGCGGCTCGTGTACCGGGCCGATTTCGCCTTCGGCACGTTCGTCCGATTTCTGCCGATCGTGACGCAGATTTTTCTGTGGGGCGCGATCTATGCCGCCGCCAGCCGCGACCCCGGCCGCCGCATGAACGGCTATACCTACCGCGACATGGTGGCGTATTACCTGCTCGTGATGGTGAGCCGGGCCTTTTCCAGTATGCCCGGTCTTTCCGAAGGGGTCGCCTCAGACATTCGAGACGGAACGATCAAGAAATACCTGACGCAGCCCATCGACATGCTGGGCTACCTTTTCTGGCATCGCGTGGCTCACAAGCTGGTCTACTACGTCGTAGCCGCCGTCCCCTTCGCGCTCGTTTTCTGGCTCTGCCGCGGCTACTTCGACGGCTGGCCGGACGGACTGACGATCGGGGCGTGGACCGCGTCCCTGTTCCTCTCATTTCTGGTCGGATTCCTGTCGGAGGCGCTGATCGGGCTGATTGGTTTCTGGTTCCTCGAGGTGAGCTCGCTCGTTTTCATTTACATGATGATCAACTATTTCCTCTCCGGTCACATGATTCCGCTCGACTGGCTTCCGGCGGCGATCAGCGGCCCCGTGCAGTTGCTTCCGTTCAAATACCTGGCCTATTTCCCTGCGGCGATCATGCTCAACCGCTACACGCACGGCGAGCTGGCGCGCGAGCTTCTGATCGAGGTCGGCTGGGTTCTCGCGCTCTTCGCGGCCAACCGGATCGCGTTCGCCCGTGGCGTCCGGCATTATGGCGCCTTCGGCGGGTGACGAGGGGCGAGGGGAGGGCACGCTTCGTGTGCCGGAATTCCTTTCACTCGCCACTCATCACTCGCCACTCGCCGCTCACCCGCGGTTGACGTAAGATGAGCCACACAATCCGTTCGTTCCGCTGACCGAAGTGCGAGAGAATGCTCCGCTTTGAACGCCGCGCCGAGGCAGGAATCCCGCCTGTTCGAGAAGTCTACAACCGCCAGTTCTGGCTCGCCTACGTTGCGAACTTCGCCCTCGTCACGGCCAATTCCCTGATGTTCCGCTTCGCGGAGCTTGTGGCTTATTTGGGAGGGAGCGAACGAGCCGCCGGGGCGATCGTCGGAACGGGACTCTTCGGCGTCCTCGTCGTTCGCCTCGTCCTCGGACAGGGGATCGACCAATACGGCACGCGGGCGGCCTGGGTGGTCTCTTCGCTTTTGTTCATCGTCGGCTGCGGATCGCTCATGGCTTGCCACGACGTCTCCTGGGGACTGTACGTCGCGCGGACCATTTACTCCATCGGCGTGGCGGGCATGTTCACCTGCAGCGTGGTCCACGTGCAGAACATGGTTCCCCTGCACCGCCGCACCGAAGCGATCGGAGCGCTCGGCACCAGCGGCTTCCTCGGCATGATTGCCGGCGCGAGTCTCGGCGACGGGATCTTCGCGGTGTATCCCCTGGGCGATGCGCGGTTCACTGCCCTGTTCGGAACGGCGGCCGGGCTTGGTGTGTTTTACCTCGCCTTGGTCGCCTGGCTGACGCGGCGTCACCTTCACATTCCGCCGCAGAATGCCCCCGCGGCCCTGCGATTGCTCGTCCATTACTGGCCCGGCTCGGTCGTTCTCGTCGCCGTTACATTGGGGATGGGGCTGGGCGTGACGACCGTCTTTCTCACGCGTTTTGCCACGCAGCTCAAACTGCCGGGAATCCGGACGTTCTTCACGGCGTATGCGATCGTGGCCCTCATTTTTCGAGTCCCCGGAACGCGATGGGCCAAGACAATCGGGCGGCACAAGACGATCCTGCTCGGTCTCTTGGGCAACGTCATCGGACATTTCCTGCTGCCTTTCGTCAGACGGGAGTGGGATTTCGTGGTCCCCGCCATGGCCTGCGGGTTCGGACATGCGCTCCTTTATCCGGCGATCGTGTCGCTCGGAGCGGGGGGCTTTCCGCGTCCCTACCGCGGTCTGGGCACGACGCTGATCCTCGGGTTTATCGAGCTGGGAACGGCTGTCTCGCCCCCGATCCTTGGTTGGATCATCGATCGCTACGGTTTCCCTGTGATGTTCTATTCGGCCTCCGCGTTTGGCCTGGTCGTCTCCCTCTACTATGCTCTGACGGCCGCCCGCCAGCCGGACAATGATAACGATCCGGAGCCGGAAGTCTTCTTCGATGAGAACGCACCGATCGCGGCCCAATCCGCGGACGTTACGTCCGCAAGCTGAGTGCCGCTCTCAAAACTTCACGAAACTGTGGACGCCTGCGCGGCCTAAGAATGCGTCGTTTCGTGGGGGCGTTTGCCCGCGCGCTTGAGACCGTGGGATGTGCTCCGCAAGAACGAGGCGGTCACAGCGCTTTGTCGAGCAGCTTCCGTTTGTCGCGAATGAACTTGAGGTGGTGATCCACGTGCTGGACGTAGGTCGCCAGGAGCTGCTCGAGCGTGACATCGCCCCGTTCCGTGTGCTGCCCCGTGCGCTCGAAGGCCTCCGGCGGCAGCCGCCGCAGAATCTCGGCCGTCATCAATCGGTTGCGGCGAAAAATTTCGGCCGCATCGCGGGCCGACAGGTGCTCGTAGCCCAGCCGGTCGGCGAAGGCCGTCTCGTTAAACGCGACGAGCGTCGGCCGCTCTTCGGCGGCGATACGCTTCATTCGGTCAGAGCCGATCAGGTCGCTGTCCATCAGGTGGAGAATGATCTGCTGAATGCTCCATGTCCCCGGAACCGGAAAGGCCAACAAGTCGGCCCGTTCCAACCCGACGATCGATGTCGCGGGGACATCAGCCCCGGCGGCGTACTGTTCGATCAACTCGCGCTTCATGGCAGATTCCCAAGTGAGGACGCCAGGCCGATTTCAGTCGCCGGCGGATGCAACGTACTTGCGATAGGTGCCGGCCACGTCGGCCGCCTTCGTGTCGCCGTCGTGAATGTAGATCGCATAGCGCAGCCGCAGGTTCGCGCCGGGCTTCAGCACAAACGGCGCGGCGGCGTTTTTCCCGTTGGTGTATGCGCTTTCGCCGAAAGGGCTGATCGAAAACAGACCGTAATCGCGGACGTGGTACCGCGAGCGGCGAAAGTTATGTGGATTGTCGAAGATCGCCACGCCGACCAGCTTGCCTTCGAGATTTCCGTCGTAGTCCACCCAATCTGACGCGTTGCCCCAACATTCATGTGCTCCGTGTAATCCCTCCGTGTTTACCACTTTGCCGCCTTGGCTCTCGCGCATCGAATTGGCCAGGCGGAAGCCGAACAGTCCCTCCTTCGTGTCGCCGAACGTGACAGGCTCCTTCGCGGCCGTCAATTGGGCGTCATAGGCGATCACTCGGTTGGCATCGATGCTGATCGTGGTTGATTCGATCAGGATGGGCTGACCGTCTTTTCCCAGCCAGTGGTTGATTACCTTGAAGCGGGCCGGATTCCCGTTCGCGACGATCGGCTCGACCGATACATTTTCGATCTTTCCGCCCTCCGCCCAAAACTTGATGCCGTCGACTTCATCGACCGAGAACCACAGCCCCTTGTGATGGGGATGGTCCTTCGGCTTTTCAAGCGAGCCGCGTCATGATCTGTCCGGCGGGAGAGCGCACCGGCCAGAAATAGGGCTTTTTTTGCGTCTTGGCGAAGTGGTAGACGGTGAACGGTGTACCGCCGACCGTCACTTCCAGCGAATCGCCCTTCAGGGTCAACTGGACGCGGTTGTCGGCCCCTTGGGCACATCGATCACCGCACGCACCGGAAAGGAGCAGACCGCAAACACTCACGGATGCCAATAACGATCGCACGGATGGGTTCCTCTCTTGATGGGCGCTGTAAGCCCCCGGACGGCCGTCCGGGGGCTTCCTTGTCGTTCTCGTCGCGGAGCTCTATTGTGCGGCACCCCGTGCTTGCAGTCGAGTCAAAACGCAGGTAAAAGCGTTGCGACGAAAGGTCCAAGGCCCGACATTGGATTTTGGAGCTCGAACTTTGGACCATCGAGGGACGCAATGCCGCCCATTCGACGTCTGAAACCTTATCCGGCCGTTCACGGTCCTTCGCGGCCGGGGAGTGAACACGGCCCGAGAGATTGGGAGTTGGCAATCCACGGCGACCTGACCGACAAGCAATCCGATCTCGTCAGCCGCATGCTTGAAGTGCCCCGGCGCAGCCGCGGGACCATCTTCTTTGACTCGTGTGGCGGCAGCGCCTACGTGGGACTGGCGCTGGCCAGTCTGATCCGCCTGCGGGGGTTGAAGGTGGACGGCGTCGTGGCGGGTGAGTGCTCCTCGGCGGCCCTCATGCCGTTTGCCGCTTGCCGCCGGCGGTTCGTGACGAAGCATTCGACCCTGCTGTTTCATCCCATCCGCTGGCAAAGCGAAGAAAATGTGCGGCTCGAAGAGGCGTCCGAGTGGGCCCGCCACTTCCAGCAGCTCGAAGGCGAACTGGACGATCTCTTGGCGAAAATGTTCGGCTGCTCACTGGAGATCCTCACGCGCTGGACGCGGCCCGGCCGCTTCGTCAGCGGCCAAGAGCTGGCCGACGCGGGACTTGCGCGCCTGATCGACCTGTTCGCCGGCGACGTCTGGCAGCAGATTGGCCCCCTGCCTTGATCCTAATGTCTTGATAATCGTGTCGTTCCTGATACGGTTTAGACGGACTTTTCGATGACGAATGACCAATGACGATTGAATGACGAGGCACGACTGACGAAATGGTTGCTCGAGGCACCCGTCCTTCCAAATCGCTGCTCGCCATTCGACATTCATTCGGCATTCGTCATTAGGACCTGCCGTGCCGCGTCGCAACGATATTCGCAAAATCCTGATCATCGGCTCCGGCCCGATCGTCATCGGACAGGCCTGTGAGTTCGACTATTCCGGCACCCAGGCGTGCAAGGCGCTCCGGGAAGACGGCTACGAGGTCGTGCTGATCAATTCCAATCCGGCGACGATCATGACCGACCCGGAGACGGCCGATCGCACCTACGTCGAGCCGATCACCTGGCAGCACGTCCAGAAGATCATCGAGGCGGAACGGCCCGACGCCTTGTTGCCCACGCTGGGGGGCCAGACCGGCCTCAATGTCGCCATGGACCTGGTGAGCCGCGGCATTCTGCAGCAGTTGGGGGTCGAGCTGATCGGAGCGAAGGAAGAGGTCATCGCCAAGGCGGAAGAACGCGACTCGTTCAAGAAGGCGATGCTGAAGATCGGGCTCGACGTCCCGAAGAGCCGCATCGTCCATTCGATCGACGATGCCCGCGACGCGGTTCGCGAGATCGGCCTGCCGATGATCATTCGTGCCAGCTTCACCCTTGGCGGGACCGGGGGCGGCGTCGCCTACAACAAGGAGGAGTTTGAATCGAAGGTCCGCCACGGTCTCATGATGTCCCCCGTCCATGAAGTCCTGCTCGAAGAATCGATCATCGGCTGGAAAGAATTCGAGATGGAGGTGATGCGGGACGTCGCCGACAACGTCGTCATCGTTTGCTCCATCGAAAACTTCGACCCGATGGGCGTCCACACGGGCGACTCGATCACCGTCGCGCCGGCCCAGACCCTCACCGACAAGGAATACCAGCGGATGCGCGACGCGACGATCGCCTGCATCCGGGAGATCGGCGTCGAGACGGGGGGATCGAACGTCCAGTTCGCCATCCATCCCGCTACCGGCCGGATGGTGATCATCGAGATGAACCCCCGCGTCAGCCGCTCCAGCGCCCTGGCGTCGAAGGCCACCGGCTTTCCCATCGCCAAGATCGCGGCCAAGCTCGCCGTCGGCTATCGCCTGGACGAGATCCCCAACGACATCACGCGCGAGACGCTCGCCTGCTTCGAGCCGACCATCGATTACGTCGTCACCAAGATCCCCCGCTGGACGTTCGAGAAATTCGTCGACGCGGATCCCACGCTCACCGTGCAAATGAAATCGGTCGGCGAGACGATGGCCATTGGCCGAACGTTCAAAGAATCACTGCAGAAGGCGATCCGCGGCCTCGAGATCGGCCATTTCGGACTGGGGGGCGGGAAAAAAGACCGCTGGGAAACGCCCAAGCAGCCCAGCATGCACGAGATCCGCCGCAAGCTCTCCGTCCCCAATGACGAACGGATCTTCTTCATCCGCTATGCCTTCAAGGCTGGGTTCTCCGTGGAGGAGATCCGCGAGCTGACCGAGATCGATCCCTGGTTTTTGCGGAACATCCGCGATCTCGTCGCCGTGGAGGACGAGATCCGCAAGGTCGGGCGGCTCGACGACGCCAGCGCCGAATTGGTCCGCACGGCAAAGCGCAACGGATATTCGGACCGCCAGCTCGCCTTCTGGTGGAATGCGTCGGAAATGGAGGTCCGGCTGCGGCGCAAGAGATTGGGAATCGAAGCGACGTTCAAGCAGGTCGACACGTGCGCGGCCGAGTTCGAGGCCTACACCCCCTACTACTATTCCACCTACGAGCAGGAAGACGAGACACCCCCCAAGTCTCCCGACCGCAAGCGGATCATGATCCTCGGAGGGGGCCCCAACCGCATCGGACAGGGGATCGAGTTCGACTATTGTTGCTGCCACGCCGCCTTTGCGCTGGCCGAACTGGGCATCGAAAGCATCATGGTCAACTCGAATCCCGAGACCGTTTCGACCGATTACGATACGTCCGATCTGCTCTTCTTCGAGCCGCTGACGACCGAAGACGTGCTCAACATCTGCGACCGCATGCAGCCGGACGGCGTGATCGTGCAGTTCGGCGGGCAGACGCCGCTCAACCTGGCCCGCGGGTTGGAAGCGGCCGGCGTCAAGATCATCGGAACCAGCCCCGACATGATCGACGTGGCCGAAGACCGCGAGCGGTTTCAGGTCATGCTGCAAAAAGTCGGGCTGCGGCAGCCCCCCAACGGAATTGCGACCGACGTCGAGGGTGCTCGGACGGTCGCCCGGCGGATCGGCTACCCGGTCCTCGTCCGGCCGAGTTACGTGCTGGGCGGGCGTGCGATGGAGATTTGCGATGACGAGGCGTCGCTGAACCGCTACATGAACGAAGCGGTCGACGCCTCCCCCGACCGTCCCGTCCTGATCGACAAGTTCCTCGAAGACGCGATCGAAGTCGATGTCGACGCGATTTCCGACGGCCAGACGACTCTCATCGGCGGTGTGATGGAGCACATTGAGGAGGCCGGCGTCCACTCGGGCGACTCGGCCTGCTCGCTCCCCCCCTATTCGCTTTCCGCCCCAGTCGTCGACGAAATCAAGCAGGCGACCTACGCCTTGGCGCGCGAGCTGGCGGTCCGCGGCCTGATGAACATCCAATTCGCCGTCAAAGCGGTCGAAGGACGCCACGTCGTTTACGTTCTTGAAGTCAATCCCCTGCGCCAGCCGCACCGTCCCCTTCGTCTCGAAGGCGACCGGGCGGCCGCTGGCGAAGATCGCGGCCAAGGTCATGGCGGGCGTCTCGCTGGCCGATCAGGGAGTGCTCGACGAAATCTGGCCGCGACACACTTCGGTCAAGGAAAGCGTGTTTCCGTTTTCGCGGTTCTCCGGCGTCGACATTATTTTGGGGCCGGAGATGCGATCCACGGGCGAGGTCATGGGGATCGACGAGAAATTCCCCCTGGCCTTCGCCAAGAGTCAGATCGCGGCCGGCATCTCCCTCCCGACGGAGGGGACCGTCTTTATCAGCATGACCCGCGACCGCAAGCATCTGATGATCGAACCGGCCCGCCGCTTGCGGGCGCTCGGATTCAAGCTGGTCTGCACGTCCGGCACGGCCCGTGTGCTCTCCGACGCGGGGATCGAGGTCGAAACCGTCCGCAAGCTGCAGGAAGGCCGTCCCAACCTGCTCGACAAGATGGCCAACGGCGAAATTCAATTCATCTTCAACACGCCCAGCGGCAAAGGTGCGCGGACCGACGAGGGACGAATCCGCTCCGCCGCCGTCGCCTACGGCGTCCCCTGCGTCACGACGATTCCCGGCTGCCTGGCCGTCGTGAAGGCGCTGGAAGCCTACGTCAAAGATCCCGTGCCGCGCGTGCGCGCCCTGCAGGATTGGGTCACGACCGGCCAACTCTTCGCCGCCGCGGAACCGTGAGCGCCGTCGTCAACGTCCGATGCGTCGAGCAAACCGCGTTTGCTAGTGTATGATGGATAAAGAGGCATGGGGCGCGTCTCACTCCTTGTGGTGCAGTCGTCCCGCCTGCACGGCACAGCCGAGACGGCTGCGCGAAGAGGATTGAAGGACCAGAAATCAGGACAAGGGCGCCGATGAAGCGACCGAAGAGCGGTGGCGGATGGAAGGCCATCGGTTACACGCTGACTCTCGCCAACCGCGTCGGCTGGTGGCGGATGTGGAAGGCGCTCCGCTCGAAGAACGCCTGCAAGACGTGCGCGGTGGGCATGGGCGGGCAGCTCGGCGGAATGGTGAACGAAGGAGGCCATTTTCCCGAGGTCTGCAAAAAGTCCGTGCAGGCGATGGCCTCCGACATGCAGGGGGCGATTCGCCCTGAATTCTTCGAGAAGATGGACCTTCCCCGCCTCCGCGCTCTTTCCCCTCGAGACCTGGAGCACTGCGGCCGGCTCGTCGAACCCATGCTGCTCAAGCCGGGCACGACGCGTTACGAGCCGATTTCCTGGGACGCCGCGCTCGGCAAGATCGTGGCGGCACTCAAGCAAGCGGGGCCCACGCGCAGCTTTTTCTACGCCAGCGGACGTTCGTCGAACGAAGCGGGCTTTTTGCTGCAATTGCTGGCGCGGCTGTTCGGCACGAACTACGTCAACAACTGCTCGTTTTTTTGCCACCAGGCCAGCGGCGTCGGGCTCACGACGACCATCGGCAGCAGCGTGGCCACCGTGCGGCTGGAGGATCTCGAACAGTCGGACTTTTACCTGCTCGTGGGGGCCAACCCGGCCTCCAACCATCCGCGGTTGATGCGGTCCCTGATGCAAATTCGCCGCAACGGCGGAACGATCGTCGTCGTCAATCCGGTGCGCGAGCTGGGCCTGGTTAATTTTCGCGTCCCGAGCGACGTCCGCAGCCTGTTCTTCGGAACCGAGATCGCCAGCTTGTACGTGCAACCGCACATCGGCGGCGACCTGGCGCTCTTGACCGGCATCGCAAAGTGCGTGCTGGAACGCCACGCCGAAGACCGGGCTTTTATCGAAGGACACACGGAGGGATTCGACGCGTTTCGAGAAAACGTCGAATCGACGTCCTGGGATGAAATTGTCGAACGATCAGGCGTCGATCGCCCCACGATCGAACGCGTCGCCGAATCGTATATCGCCGCCAAGAATGCCGTCATCGGTTGGGCCATGGGAATCACTCACCACCTGCACGGAACACAAAACGTGCAAGCCATCGCCAATCTCGCCTTGCTGCGGGGCATGGTCGGCCGTCGACGGGCCGGTCTGATGCCGATCCGCGGTCACAGCAACGTTCAAGGGATGGGTTCGATCGGCGTGACGCCCGCGCTCAAGCAGGCCGTCTTGGAGCGATTCGAGCGCAGGCTGGGAGTGCAACCCCCAAAGTCGCCGGGTTACGACACAATGGCCTGCATGGAGGCGACCGGACGCGGCGAAATGGATGTGGCGATCTGTCTCGGCGGCAACTTGTTCGGCAGCAATCCGGACGCGCGCTTCGCCGCTGGAGCGCTGCAGAAAATCGGCCTGGCCGTCTATCTTTCGACCACGCTCAACACGGGACACGCGTGGGGGACCGGACGCGAAACGCTGATTCTTCCCGTGCTGCCCCGGGACGAAGAGTCGCAGCCCACCACGCAGGAATCGATGTTCAGCTACGTCCGCCTGAGCGAGGGCGGCCCGCCCCGTTTTGCCGGTCCGCGGAGCGAGGTTTCGATCCTCTCGGCAATCGGCCGCGATCTGCTGGCAGAAAAAAATCACGTCGATTGGAGCCAACTCTCCAATCACGCGGCGATCCGCAAACTGATTGCCGACTTGATTCCCGACTATGCCGCCGTGAGTTCGATCGATGAAACGCACAAGGAGTTTCACCTTCCCGGGCGGGCGATGGAAGAGTACCGTTTTCCGACGCCGTCCGGAAAAGCCCGCTTCCACGCCCTTTCGCTTCCCGAATTGTCCGCGGACCACGATGGCGGTCTCCGGTTGATGACGATCCGCTCAGAAGGCCAGTTCAACACGGTCGTCTATGAGGAAGAGGATCTTTACCGCGGGCAGGAGCGGCGCGACGTGATCCTGATGAACGCGGAGGACATCCGACGCCTCGGCCTGGCCGTCGAGCAGCGCGTCCGCGTCCGCAGCGATACGGGCGAAATGCGATATATCCTGGTCCGTCCGTTCGACGTTCGCGCCGGCAATGCGCCATGTATTACCCCGAGGCCAACGTGCTGGTGCCGAAGAACGTCGACCCGCTCTCCAAGACGCCCGCGTTCAAGTCAGTCGCGGTCACCGTCCGTGCGGAGGATGCGCCCGCACAACTCGCAATCGTAGGGCAAGCTGCCAGCTTGCCTCACGTCACCGCTGCCAGCGCCAACCCTCTTTAAGCGATCCGTCGAGGACCGCGGCCTCCGGCGGCCATTGGCCGCGGTACAGCGAGACGATCGAGCGAGCCGCTTCCGCCCCCATGTCGGCAATCGACTGCACGTCCCCCCCGCCCAAGTGCGGGCAAACGACGACGTTGTCCATCTTGAAGAGGGGGTTGCCGGGATCGGTGGGCTCCTGTTCAAACACGTCCAGCCCCGCCCCGCCGAGATGCCCTGATTGGAGCGCGGCGATCAGATCGGCCTCGACGACCAGCCCGCCCCGCGCCGTATTGAGGAACACGCTGCCGGGCTTCATCCGTCCAAACGCGGCGGCGTTCATCAGCCCGCGCGTTTCATCGTTCAAGGGACAATGCAAACTCACAAAGTCCGAGCGTGCCAGCAACGTCTGGAAATCGACCAGCTCGATCCCGTGCTGCTTGACGAACTCTTTGTCCGGATACAACTCGTGGGCGATGACCTTCATCTCCAGGCCGACACATCGCTTCGCCGTGCTGCGGCCGATGCGTCCCAGGCCCACAATGCCGATCGTGCGGCCCCGCACAGGCTTCAGAGTTCGCCGAATCCACTGCCCCGACCGCAGAACTCGATCGTTGAGCGCCACCCCGCGCGCCACGCCGAACATCAAGGCCAGCGTATGCTCGGCCACGGCGGCATGATTGGCCGTCGGCGTGATCGTGACGACGACCTTGTGCTTCGTCGCCGCCGGCACGTCGACGCGATCGAACCCGACGCCGGCCCGCGCGACGACCCGCAGCTCGGGCACCGCGGCAAAGACTTTCGCCGTCAGGTGCTCGCCGCCGGCGAGCAGCGCGTTGACGCCGCCGAACACGCGAATCGTCTCCTCCTCGGTCTCCCAATCCACGGGTAAAAGTCGTATCGGCCGGATAACGAACCTCAAAACCGGCATCGCGGAGGATTTGAGCTTCCGGCCCCGGCGTGCGGATCATCTCCTCGGGCGTGATCAGAGCAACAGGCATGGCAGACTCTCTTCTCCTCTCCCATCTGCTCGGACAATTTACTCGCGAAGCACCAGCATACCGATTGCGCAAGCGAAATGACGAATGACGACGCCTGCCCGCGTTAATGGCTTCGTCCCCCGAACCGGAATTACAATGCGGTCTTACGGCGCTGCTTCGCGCCATTCCTTGCGTCCGCGACGACAGGAACTTTGCTCAAACGGTCGGGGAGGCGGCGTGTCGAGGCGATTTCTCGCGATTGCGATCGGCCTGCTCCTTCGCCGTGCCGCCAATCCATGCCGACGATCGGGCCTTTCGAGACCGCGTAGCCCCCGTCCTGCGGCGTCACTGTCTCCGCTGCCACCAAGGGGACAAACCGAAAGGCGGCCTCGATCTGGCCACCGCCAAGGGGCTGGCCGCTGGGGCCGAAGGCAATCCCGTCGTCGTGCCGGGCAAGCCGGACGAGAGCCGGCTGATCGAGGTGGTCTCGGGCGAAAAGCCGGAGATGCCCAAGAACGGCAAGCCCCCTGTCGCGGCTGGAAATTCAGGCTCTGCGCGACTGGATTGCCGACGGCGCGAAGTGGCCCGATGCGATGGTCCTCAAACACGATCCGCTCGACTGGTGGTCGCTGCATCCGATCGTCAGGCCGCCCGTTCCGGCCGCGAGCCGAGCAATGCGCGTCCTGGCCGCGGACGCCTATTGACGCCTTTCTCTCCCGGGCCCTCGACTCGGCAGGACTCAAACCGTCCCTCCGAGGCCGATCGGCGCACGCTCATTCGGCGGCTCTCCTATGATTTGCTGGGACTTCCGCCGGAACCGGACGAGGTCGACGTGTTCGTGCGCGACGAGGATCCGCTGGCCTACGAAAAGCTGGTCGATCGGCTGCTGGCCTCGCCGCATTACGGCGAGCGGTGGGCGCGGCACTGGATGGACGTCGTGCACTACGGCGAGACGCACGGCTACGACAAGGACAAGCCGCGGCCCAATGCCTGGCCCTATCGCGATTATCTGATCCGCGCGTTCAACGAGGACCGGCCGTATCGGCAGTTCGTCGAGGAACAACTGGCCGGCGACGTGCTCGAGCCCGACACGCGCGACGGCATCGAGGCGACCGGTTTCATCGCGGCCGGGCCGTGGGACTTCATCGGCCATGCGGAAGTGCCGGAGACCAAGATCGACGGCCGGATCGCCCGCAACCTCGACCGCGACGACATGGTCACCACGACCTTCAACACGTTTTGCAGCCTCACCGTGCAGTGCGCCCGCTGCCACGACCACAAGTTCGATCCGGTCACGCAAGAACACTATTACAGCCTGCAGGCGGTCTTTGCCGCCCTCGATCGGGCCGACCGCGCCGTACGACGTCGATCCCGCCGTAGCCCACACGCCGCCGTGCGTTGCAGTTGCGGCAGCGCGAAATCGAGTCGACTCCATGGAGCGCCCGGCGGGCGGCTGCAGCCGAACTGGCCCGGGTCCGATGCGGAGCTGGCGAAACTGCCGCCGGCCAGCCGTCGTGTATTGCGGCACGGTCTACAACGGAAGCGGCGCCTTTCGCGGCACGGGCATCGACGGCGGTCGGCCGCGCGAAATCCACGTTCTCCGCCGGGGCGACGTGCGGAATCGCCGGCCCGCTCGTCGGCCCGGGAACGGTCCCCGTCATCCAGGGTGTCGCCTGGCGGTTCGACCTGCCGAAAGAGAGCCGTGAAGGGGATCGCCGCGTGGCGCTGGCTCGCTGGATCACCGATCGGCGAAATCCGCTCACGTGGCGGTCGATCGCCAATCGCGTTTGGCTCTATCATTTCGGCCGCGGAATCGTCGATTCGCCCAGCGACTTCGGCCGCATGGGACAGCTTCCGACGCATCCGGAGCTGCTCGATTGGCTGGCGGCCGAGCTTCGCGACCATTCGCTCGACGGCGGCCGATCGCTCAAAGCGCTGCACCGCATGATCGTGACCAGCGCCGCCTATCGCCAGGTTTCGACGTCGACCGACGCGGGCCGCCGCCAAGGACGCCGGCAACGCCCTGCTCTGGCGGATGAATCGCCGCCGTCTCGACGCCGAGTCGATCCGCGACAGCGTCCTGTTGGCCGCCGGCCGCCTGCGCAGACAGATGTACGGCCCGTCGTTCCAGGCGTTCGTCATCGAAAAGCCGGAGCACTCGCCGCACTACGAATACGACAAGTCCGACCCCGACGATCCGCGCACGCACCGCCGCACCGTCTACCGGTTCCTCGTCCGGTCGCAGCCCGACCCGTTCCTGCAGACGCTCGATTGTGCCGACCCGTCGCAGATTGTCGACAAGCGGGACGAGTCGATCACGGCACTGCAGGCCCTGGCCCTGTTGAACAACCGCTTTTTGGTGCGGATGGCCGAACACATGGCCCAGCGGATTCGGGGCCGCCCGCTCGAACCCCGAAGGCCAGGTTGCCGCCGCCATCCGCCTGACGCTCGATCGCCCGCCGACCGCCGACGAGTCGCGGAAGCTCGACCGAATTCACGCCGGACCTTCGGCCTGGCCGAAACGTGCCGGCTCTTGTTCAACCTCAACGAGTTTGTTTTCATCGACTGAAAGCCTTAAGAGGACCGGTGCCGGATGCGTGAACTCCCTCGGCAAACAGCGAACGGCCCCATCGACCGTCGGCAGTTCCTGTGGGAGACCGGCGGCGGACTGGGCGGCATCGCGCTGGCCAGCCTCTTGGCCGGCGACCGCGTCCTGGCGGCCGGAACCGCCGCGCAAACGCGGCCGCGGGGCGCTGCGAGCTGCTGCATCATCCGGCCAAGGCCAAACGCGTGGTGCAGCTTTTCATGGCGGGCGGGGCCAGCCATGTCGACACGTTCGATTACAAGCCGCTCCTCAAGTCGGCGCAACGGCCAGAAATGGGACCCCGGCGAGAAGGTCGAACTTTTCCAGGACGGCCTCGGTGCCACCTTTTGCTCGCCCTGGAAATGGGCCCGTTACGGCGAGTGCGGCAAGCCGTTGAGCGAAATCGTGGCGCCGCTGGGCGCCTGCGTCGACGAGATGGCCTTTATCCATTCGATGGTCGGCAAAACGGGCGTCCACAGCCAGGGAACCTATTTGCAGGCGACCGGTTTCGACACGCCCGGCTTTCCCGGCGCGGGCGCGTGGGTGAGCTACGCCCTCGGCTCGGCCAACGAGAACCTGCCGACGTTCGTCGTCCTGCCCGACCATCGCGGCTTCGCCTCCAACGGGCCGAAGAACTGGGGTGCCGGCTTCCTCCCCGCGGAACACCAGGGAACGATCCTGCGCCCCGGCACGCCCAACCCCATTGCCGACCTGCACCCGCCGGCCGGCCACGACAGTCCCGCCCTTCGCGACCGGACGATCCGCCTGCTTGGCGAGCTCAACCGCGAGCACCTGGCGACGCGGCCGGGCGACTCGCGGTTGGAGGCCCGCATCCGCAGCTACGAGCTGGCCGCCCGCATGCAGCTCAGCGCGCCGGAGGCCCTCGACATCTCCGGCGAGCCGAAGCACGTCCTGGCGATGTACGGCCTCGACGACCCGCCGGCCACGTTTCCGGCGGAGATCAACGCCCAGGAGGAAACCGTCTATTTCGGCCGCAAGTGCCTGGTCGCCCGCCGGCTGTTGGAGCGCGGCGTGCGGTTCGTGCAGATCTGGTCGGGCTGCGACAACGGTTTTCCGCGGCGAAACTGGGACTCGCACGAAGACATCGCCCGCGACCACGGCCCGATGGCCCTCGGCATGGCCCGCGCCACGGCCGCCCTGATCCTCGACCTCAAGCAGCGCGGCCTGTTGGACGACACGCTCATCCACTGGACGACCGAATTCGGCCGCATGCCGTGCGCCCAAGGGGGCAAGGGCCGCGACCACAACCCGTTCGGTTTCACCAACTGGCTCGCCGGCGGCGGCATCCGCGGCGGCACGACGTTCGGCCCCAGCGACGAATGGGGCTACAAACCGGCCGACCGCGACCGCCCGACCACCTGCCACGACGTCCACGCCACCATGCTGCATCTGCTGGGCATCGACCACGAACGCCTCACCGTCCGCCACAACGGCATCGACCGCCGCCTGACCGACGTCAGCGGCAACGTGATCCACGACATCCTGGCATAGGCTCCTTCGGGAGTTTTTTGGGGTTTTTGGGGCGCGTAAAAAAGGGATGCGAACACCCCAAAAAACTCTGGGCACTGCGCGCCGTTTTTTTTGATTGAAAGTTGCCAAATTGATCTTGAACAACTCGACGCGGGCGGACATAATCAACTAAATGTACTGCGTCGCAACACCGTGGATCTCGAGGAAACACCGGGCGTGGCTTGCTGAGAGAGACGCAGTTGCGGCAGTCGGCGGATTCCAAGCCAGTCGGCCTCTTGTCGAAACGCCCGCAGCAAGCCTGCGCTTCGGGCCGGTTGAGCCTTTTGGCGGAGGCGCTCAATCGCGATCCACTGCCGGGCGGTGCGAATCATGACGCAGAAAATGCCCGCCACCCACAGCAAGAAGAGCAGCGTCCCCACGGAGATTCCGGCCTCCGTCACGTCGACCCGCTGCACGATCGGCGGGCCGACCTGCGGCCGCGACTCGTCGGGAGCCGCGCGAGAGACCCGCGCCGGAGGCGGCCCCGCTTCAGCCGACCGCCTTTCGGCCGGCGCCGGTTTGGCAGCCAAAAGGGGAAGGTCCACCGGCTGGCGCAGCAGAGGGCCACGAGCAACTTCAGACAGGCCAACCGCCAGATCCAGCAGGTCACGCGGGCGGACAAAAACCGGCACCAGCGGGAGAGGCCCCAAGCCGCGGCAATCGCGAGGCCGCCTTGCAGCGAAGCCCGCCCCATGTTTTCGCCCCACAACGCGGCCCACGGTTCGATCGTGCCGAGGAATTCGCTCATGGCTTGTTCTCTGATTCACGGGATTCGATTCGTTTCAGCAGGTTCTCGAGCTTGCGGACCTCGTCGGCGCTCAGCCGCGCGGAGCGGGAGAGATACGCCACAAAGGGGGAGACCGATCCCGCCAGGACGTCCTCGACGAAATCACCGACAAGCTGCTGCAACAGGTCGGCCTTGGACACGGTGGCCGTATAACGGTGCGCGCCGGCCGACTTCCGCCGTTTCAGGTACCCCTTGGCCCGCAGCCGCTCCATGACGGTCAGCAGCGTCGTCCGCGCCTGCCCCGACGTTTCCGCAAAAAACGCGGCCACGTCCCGCACGCTGATCGGCCCGTGGTCCGCCACGTACTGCAAAACGCTAAGCTCCAAATGCCCCAGCGGCTCCTTCGACGCCATCGGCCGGCTCCTTGACTACGGACGTCGTCAATTTACAGAAGACTACGCACGTAGTCAACTCCTTGATAGCGAGATTGTCCCGGCGCTGACAAGGGGCCGGTCATGCCATGGGGAAACAAGCCGCAACCGCCGCGTTGACATGGTCTGCGCCCTGTCAGGGCTTTTGTCGATTTGCGGATTCGACAACCCGGGGCTGCGCAGGCCTGCGCCCGGGCTATAGAATCAGGCCCTTTCAGGGCCGGGAACGGACCGGCTCTGCGCTGCGGCCTTTCCGTTATTATCGTGGGCTCAGGGTACATAAACTCCGTTTTTGATTCGCCCCTTCGTCTCGGGCGATCGGAAACAGAAAGGCATCTTCGCCATGCCACAGTCGTTATCGAATGTCCTTTTGCACGTGATTTTTAGCACCAAGAACAGGGAACCGTTTCTGAAAACCAAGGAATTGCGCCAAGAACTGCACGCTTATCTTGTCGGCACATTGAGGAACATCGAGTGCCCGGCGCTGATTGTGGGAGGCGTTGCCGATCACGTGCACGTTCTTTGCCGACTCTCGCGAACGAAGACCGTCGCCAGCCTGATTGAGGAGATGAAGACGGAATCGTCGAAATGGGTCAAGCGGCACAAAGTCGGCGAATCGCCGTTTTATTGGCAGAGCGGTTATGCGGCATTTTCCGTCAGCGCGTCGAACGCGGCACGCGTGAAGCACTACATCGACGAGCAGGAATCCCATCATCGCGTCAAAACGTTTCAAGACGAGCTGCGTGCGTTCCTGCGCCGCCACCAAGTCGAATTCGACGAGCGGTACGTATGGGATTGAATCTCCGGCCGTCTTCCAGCCCCAACGGGGCGCGATCCTATAGCCCAGGTCGAAGCGCAGCGCAGGCCTGGGATCCACAATTGGCCCGCACCGCCAATTTGTCCGAAGCCCCAACGGGGCGTGACAAGGGGCCGACGTGCCATTGGAAAACCAGGGCGCAAGCGACACGTTGACATTGTCGCGCCCTTTCAGGGCTTTCGTCGATTCGCGCGTTCGACAACCCGGGGCTGCGCAGGCTGCGCCCGGGCTATAGAATCAGGCCCCTTCAGGGCCGAGAACCCCGTGTTCTCCGCCGCTCCTGTGCGAAATGTTCGACAGTGCGTCGAATGCGATTTGTGGCATAATGCCGAATGAAAGACCACGGGTCAGGAGCGAGAGGTTAAGGTTCTCAAAATGCGTTGCACAATTCTGCCGGTCCTCATTCTGGTTGTCGGCCTATTTGCCCTCGGCACTGACAGTACGCGCGGGGCGGAACCGGCTTGGAAAGCCGGGACGGCCAAGGCCGTCATTACGCCAAAATCGCCGATGTGGATGGCCGGGTACGCGTCGCGGACGCGGCCGGGGGATGGGACGCTGCATGAGCTTTATGTCCGCGTGCTGGCGGTGGAGGATGCGCACGGAAAACGGGCCGTCGTTTTGTGCAGCGATCTGTTGGGAATTCCACGGTCGGTCTCGGAACACGTGTCGAGTGCGCTGCGTGACAAGTTCGGGCTGTCGCGCGACCAGATCATGCTCAACGCGTCGCACACGCACAGCGGGCCGGTCCTTCGCGGGGCGCTCTATGACGCTTATCCGCTCGATGACGCGGAGAAAAAACGGATCAACGCCTACTCAGACGAGCTGGAAGCGACGATCGTCCGCACGGTCGGCGAGGCCCTGGCTGGGATGGTGCCGGCGACGTTGGCGCGGGGCGAAGGCTCGACCGATTTCGCCGTCAATCGGCGGAATAATCGCGAGCCGGACGTTCCCGCGCTCTGCGCGCAACACGCACTGCGGGGACCGTCCGATCACTCGGTCCCCGTGTTGGCCGTGCGGACGCCGGAGGGAAAACTGCTGGCGGTCGTGTTTGCGTACGCCTGCCACAATACGACGCTCAGCATCCAGCAGTGGAACGGCGACTACGCCGGCTTTGCGGAAACGAATCTCGAGGCGGCCCATCCCGGGGCGGTCGCCCTGTTCTGCATGGGCTGCGGAGCCGATCAGAATCCCATCCCGCGGCGGACCGTCGAGCTGTGCCGCAAGTATGGACGGATGATGTCGGACGCCGTCGAGGCGGTGCTCGCGCGGCCGCTGGCCCCGTTATCGCCGAGCTTGCGGACGGAATACGAAACCGTGTCGCTCAAGCTCGGTGCGGAGCCGACGCGGAAGGAGTTGCAGTCGCTGGCAGCCGATCGCAGCGCGGGGGCCTACATCCGGCGTTGGGCCACGCGGCTGCTGAAGGAGATCAATGAAGGAAAGCCGCTGGCGCGGAGCTATCCGTACCCGGTCGAGGTCTGGCGGCTCGGCGGCAAGCAGTTGTGGATTGCGCTGGGAGGCGAGGTCGTCATCGACTACGACCTGCGGTTCAAGGAGCGTTATGGCGCGGACGCCTGGGTGACGAGCTATGCCAATGACGTGATGGCCTACATCCCGTCGCTCCGCGTGCTCCGCGAAGACATGGTCCGCACGGGGGGGTACGAGGGGAACACGTCGATGATGGTCTACGGCATGCCGGCCCAGCGCTGGGGCGAATCGATCGAAGAGACGATCGCCGCCGCCGTCGACCGGCTCGTGCAACGGGCGGAAGCGGTCAAGTGAATCCTGCGGCATTCTTGAAGATTTATAACAGGAGGCAACGGAGGAAACGGAGAAAGCCTTCTCTGTTCCCTCCGTTACCTCCTGTCAATTCGTCTTGCATCGAGTGCTGGTAGCACTTCCTTGTCGCGTTGAAAGTGACTCTTTTCCCGACGATTTCCGCCGCGGGACCGCTACACTCTGGCTTGAAGTGCGCTAAATCACGATTAATCCACCGCCTCTGGCGGTGAGAATTGAAAAGGCTCTGCCGTTTCCAGAAAAATTCGAAGAGACAACCACGGATCACACGGATAGCACGGATGGAAGGATCGAATACAAACCCAGATCACTCCGATCGATTTTTCCCGCCCGCAACCGTTTCTCATCCGTGTCATCCGTGAAATCCGTGGTTGCAATTCGGCCCCTTTTAGGGGCCTTCCTCATACCACCGGCTCTGCCGGTGGTCCTGATTGACCGTGCGCGATTCTGGGGCGCGGCAATCGTGCAGGTTATGCTTCAGCATAACGCTCTTCCTGCAACTTGCCCGTCGATCGGCTGGTCCAACGGGCGGAATCGATCAAGTGACTCCTGCGGCATTCTTGAAGATTTATAACAGGAGGCAACTGAGGAAACGGAGAAAGGCTTCTCTGTTGCCTCCGTTACCTCCTGTCAATTCGTCTTGCATCTACATGACCGTGCGCGATTCTGGGGCGCGGCAATCGTGTAGTGGTGTGACCACTTCGAACTGGCAGGTAAGCCTGGGGCTTTTGGGCCGCGAAACTCGCTGTTGAGGCTGCCAATTACCGTTGGATGGTGCAGTAGGTTATCCTTCAGCATAACGCTCTTCCTGAAACGTGCGTCTTGCGCAGAAGGGTTATGCTGAAGCATAACCGGTTGCGGCCGTGCGGCGTTTGGCGCCTTCGATGATCTGCCCGAGGACGTCGAGGCCGACGAGTTGGCTCCAGGCCTCGATCAGGCGGTGATAGATCGGACCCGGCCGGCAGGAGCCGACCGCGATGCCGTTGATCTTTGTCACGGGCATCAGGCAGTAGGGAGTGCTGGCCAAAAACGCTTCGGCCGCGTTGATGGCGTCGAACGGCTGAAGATCGCGGACCTCGAAGGGGATTCCCAACTTGGCGGCCAGCTCGATGACGGTCACACGGCTGACGCCCGGCAAGGTGTTGCGGAGCGACGGCGAGACGATCCGTCCCTCTTCGACCATCAAAAAATTGGCCGCACTCGTTTCGGCCACGTTCCCATCGAGGTCGAGCAGCAGGGCCGACGCGTCCGGGTCGACCAGGCGGGCCTCCTGGTCGGCCAGGTAGTAGTGCATCCGGCTGCGGCATTTCATTTTGGGGTCGTAGCATTGGGGCGGCACGTGGCGGATCGAAGGCGTCACGAGGTGCACGCCCGCCTGGAGCTTTGCGGCCCACAACTCGAAGGGGAGCGGAAAGGTGTGGGCGCAGACCGTCGGCGTGGTGCGGACATTGCCCGCGGCGCCCCCGGCGTACGTCGCGTATTCTCCGGCCGTCACGAACAGGACCAGGCCCAGCTCCTCGTCCGGGCCAAGCAGGTTGGCGTTATGGGCGACGAGCTGCCGCACGGTTTGGCCCAGTTCGGCCATCGAAAGGCCGATGTCGAAGCGGACGTAGTGCAGCGAGTGGGCGAGCCGGCCGAGGTGGTCGTCCAGGCGGAAGAGCTGTTTGCGGAAGGTGCGAACCAGCTCGGTGACCGTGGCCCCGAGGACCACTCCGGCGTCGTAGACGGCCAGGTGGGCCTGGGAGGCCGGCACCGTGCGACCGTTCAAAAAGACCAACGGCTCTGCCATGCGAGATTCGACTTTCTCAGGAACCACGTTTCCGGACTGTCGTGCAACCCGTTCATCGTAAGCGATCAGACGGTCTTGAAGACATGCTCAAGGTGAACTGCCGGGCCTAGCGGGGCCATTGAGAATCGCCCCGCGTTTCAGAGACCGTCCGGCTTTGTGGCATGATCGGCAGTCTTCAGGTCTTCAGCCCCGATAGGGGCGGCGGTCTTCTCGCCATCGGACTTCGGCGAGCTCAGTCGAGCCGCGCGAGCCGGTGGGATTGTGCCGGCGCGGTGGGAGAAGCCCCGGAGGGGCGACACTCTTCGCGCGAATCTGTCGCCCCCTATCAGGGGCTTAAAACGGGCGGGGATAAATCGCATCCCACCGGTTCGCACGGCTCGACTGAGCTCGCCGAAGTCCGGTGGCAAGAAGACTGCCACTCCTTCGGAGTTAAAACAAAGAGACACGAACAACTGCCTATTCTCCCACAAAGCCGGACGGTCTCTGAAACGCCGGGCTATCTTCTGCGGTCCCGCAGGCCACGCGCTCGGCAACCTTCAAAAGGTGGGCCGGACTTCGGCGAGCTCAGTCGAGCCGCGGCCGCCGAGCCGGCCTGGTCCCACCCTACGGCCGCCTCGGCGGCCACCAAAGTGTCGTTCCCCTTGTGCTCGGTTGGCGGTCCCGTGCTCTGCTGCGGAGGTCGAGACTCCGCTATAATTTTGATGACCATCGTCTGCCCCCGGCCGCGGAGGACCGGGGAGACGCTCAAACAACCAAGGGAGCCCGGCGGCGAAATGTGGTCTGACGAACATGAGCAAGAAAGCCGGTTTCGGACGGCGTGGGAGGCCGTCGCGATCCGGCGGCCGGTCCATTACTCGCTGTTCACCTTCGGGGAATCGGTGCTGCCCTACTTTCTCGTGCTGAGCGCCGCCAAAGCGGGCCAAACCGTCTCGCTGACGCAGGGAGCGGTGCGGATCACGCGGCCGACGATCATCACGCCCGACAACGCCCGCCCTGAATTCAACAACTTTTTCGATGACTCGGAGAACGAACGGCTCGTGCAGTTTCTCTTGGCGCGGACGGCCGGCTTTTCCCATCTCAAGCTGGCCAATTCGAGCGGGCCGAAGCGGATCACCAGCGACAGCGTCGACGAGATCGTCAACAAGCTCAACCGCCAGCTCGACGATGAAGAGGAGGACCACACGGCGATCCTGACGGCGCCGCCCGAGCTGGCGGGAATCGCCCTGTTGCGTTATGCGGCCGAACGCGTCTGGAGCAGTGCGCCGGACAACATCCAAGAGCTGCGCGAGCGCGGCTTTTTGCCGTGAACGGCGGACGGGTGGCACGGGCGGCTTGTGTGCCTGTGGTCCTGGGACGTCATCGATTCCAGACTGGCAGCAAGCTGACAGTGCCGGCCCCAGTGCCGCCCCCAGTGCCACTCCAAGTGCCGCCCGACGGCAAGCTGGCAGCTTGCCCTACGAGGCGGGCGTCAGGCGAATTTGCGGAGGGCCGCGATGATCTGTTCCAGATCGTTTTCGACGACGATCGGCCGGTTGGCGAAGCGGGGGCTCGAGGCCTCGGCCGGGGTTTTGTCCGATTTTCCGCTGTCGGCCGAATGAGAGGCGGCCGAATGATTGGCGGTCGAATGATCGGCGTCTGAATGATAGTCGACGGTCACGTTCGGGTCTTTTAACTCGTGGCCTGTCAGGATGCAGACGACGCGGTCGCTGGGGGCGATCACTCCCTCTTCCCGGAGGCGCCGGCGCCGGCGATGCTCGCGCCGCTGGCCGGCTCGCAGCCGAAGCCGCCGGCTCCGGCCTGCGCTTTGCCGTCGAGAATCTCCTGGTCGGAGACTTCCCGCACGACTCCGTCGCAGATGTCGAGCGATCGCAGGCATTTCACCAGGTTGACGGGCCGATTGATCTGGATGGCGGTCGCCAGCGTGGCGGCGCGGCGTCCCTCGGCGTCCATCTCGGCATAAAAAGTGTCGATCGCCGGATGATCGAGGAGGCCATTGTTCCAGCGGAGGCCCTGTCGTTCGTGCAGCCGATAGAGCGTGTTCGACCCCTCGGCGTTGATCACGGCCAGGCGCGGAATGCGGTCGACGAGGCCGAGGTGTATCAATTCGGAGAACGCTTTGCCGAACGCGCTCGAGTTGCCCAGGTTGCCGCCGGGGACGACGATCCAATCGGGGGGCTGCCAATCGAGTGATTCGAGCACCCGGTACATGATCGATTTCTGCCCTTCCAGGCGAAGGGGGTTGACGCTGTTGCACAGGTAGATGTTGAGGCGGCTGCAGACTTCGCGGACGCGGGCCAGGGCGTCGTCGAAGTCTCCCTGGATCTGCACGGTCAGCGCGCCGTAATCGAGGGCCTGCGACAGCTTGCCGTAGGCAATTTTCCCACTGCCGACAAAGACGACGACGCGGAACAGGCCCGTGGTGCTGGCGAAGATGGCCAGCGAAGCGCTCGTATTGCCGGTCGAGGCGCAGGCCGCCGTTGTTGCCCCCACCATGCGCGCATGGGTGGCGGCGGCCGTCATGCCGTTGTCCTTGAAGCTGCCGGAGGGATTGAGTCCCTCGTATTGCAGGAAGAGGTTGCCGGGCCGCATGCCGACGTAGCGGCCGACGCTGTCGGAGCGTTGCAGGATGGTCTGGCCCTCGCCGATCGTGACGACCGCGTCGGGCGGAGCGAAGGGGAGCAGCTCGCGGAACCGCCAGACGCCGCTGAAATCGAGCGGATTGCGGCGGTTGGTCCAGCGGGCCTCGAACTCGCGGAGCGAGGCCGGCACGGGGACGCGGTCCCATTCGTAATTCACATCCAACAGTGCGCCGCACTTCGTGCAGGCAACGTGCGCCTCGTCAATGGCATAGCGGGCCCCGCACCCCGGCGCGATGCAGGCCTGAAAGGCGAAACCGGAGGGATCGGATTTCAAGAAAGCGCCTTTCCTTTCCTCGTGCGCAAGCGGGAGCCTGGTCACGCGATGCACGAGCCGGGATCATTCGGCGTTCGCGTTCCGGCGTGACGGCGAGATTCTTATTCTCGTCGCCGACAGAAACGTTCGCAACGTCGAGGGGATCACCGATTCGGGCGGCTCTGGAATCCCACTTTGCGAAAGACCGCCTGAAGGCGGGGCGAGGAGCGCGGTTAGACCAGCTCGCGGACCGGGTCGCGCATGTCGACGAGGTAGCGCGGGCGGCCGCTGGGGTCGACGACCGTTGTCGTGTGGGGGTCGATGCTCAGGTTGTGGTAGATCGTGCCGACGATCTCCTGCATGTCGACGGGCCGCTTGATCGGGAACTCGCCCAAGCGGTTGGTTGCGCCGATTGCCTGGCCCGTCCGCATGCCGCCGCCGGCCAACAGGGCGCAGCTGACGCGCGGCCAGTGGTCGCGGCCGACCGCCGGGTTGATTCGCGGCGAGCGTCCGAATTCGCCCCAGGCGACGACGGTGACGTCGTCGAGCAAGCCGCGCTCGTCGAGGTCGCTCACCAGGGCCGTCACCGCCTGATCGAGCTTGGGCCCATGATCGCGGACGAGAGCGAAATTGGCGCCGTGGCTGTCCCACCGGCCGTACGAGAGCGTCACGCAGCGGACGCCCGCTTCGACCAGGCGGCGGGCGATCAACAGGTGTTCGTTGACGGTGGGAGCACCGTCGTACTGGTAGTTAAACGGTTTGCCGTCGCCGTAGCGGGCGCGGATTGCCGGGTCTTCCTTGCTGAGATCGAGCGCGTCGGCAAGGGTGCTCGATGTCAAGACGCCGAAGGCCGCCTCGGAGAAGGCGTCCATCCCGCTGAGCATGCCGCCCGCGTCGGCCGACCGCTTCAAATGGTCGAGCCCCTTGAGCAGGGCTTTGCGATCCTGCAGGCGGTCGAGGCTGACGCCGTTGAGACGCAGGTCGGACATTCCCTGCCCGTTCGGTTTGAAGGCCTGATAGGCCGATCCGAGGAAGCCGGGTGCGCCCGGTTCCGACCATTCGAGGTGACTGGTGCGATCGGCCAGCGCGACGAAGGGAGGGATCGACGGACGGATCGGGCCTTCAAGTTTCGACACGACCGATCCGATGCTCGGCCGCCCACCGATTGCCGCACTGTCGCGCCGCGGCCAGCCGCTCATACATTGGAATCCGTCGTGGCCGCTGCTGCAGCCGACGACCGAGCGGACGACGACGAACTTGTCCATCATCGCGGCGATGCGGGGGAAGCACTCGCCGATCTGAATGCCCGGAACGCGGGTGGCAATCGGGCTGAACTCGCCGCGGATTTCCTTGGGGGCGTCGGTCTTGATCTCCCACAGGTCTTGATGCGGGGGCCCACCGGCGAGAAAGATGTTGATAATTGCCTTGTGCCGCGACTTCTTGGGGGACGAGCTGGCGGCCTGGGCTTTGAGGACGTCGGCCAGGCCGAGACCGCCGACGGCTCCCATCGACAGTCCGCCGATCTTCAAGAAGCTGCGGCGAGAGAGGCCGTCGCAATACGCTGCCTTAGGACCCAGGATCGTCAACATCGCAGGTGTGGTCCTCCGTGGATGCGGAGCAACTCGGCTTGTTCGGTGCAGGCTTCGGCTGGCGAGGGGCTGCCGGCCGAAAGTCCGCGGCGGGATGTCGAACGACCGGATTGGACAGCTTGGCTGCCACAGCTTGGCTGTCGAGGCCGACAGGTCGACACTTGTTGATACGTTCTTTAGCATAAATCGGCCGAAAGGAATCGTCAAGAGTGACGATTTGTTCGGCGACGGCGCTTCGCCGAGCGAACGACGCGGATTGCGCCGAATATCGCAGGGGCGCCGGCCCAAGCGGTTGCGCGGAGGCTCGGAAGTCTCCCCTCGTTTTGGGACTGCTTTTTCTCTCGCTCTTTATGCAGCCGGGACGGCTCCGCCGGAAGCCAGCGATTGTTGCAAGGATCGAGGAAGCGGTACACTGCTGGTCTGAACGCGACAGGGCGGCGGGCTGGCGGCGGGCTGTGGATCGAAATGGCAATGTCGACGCCGAGTGGACGAGCGCAGCGATCCGGTCGGTCGAAAGGCGCGAAGAAGGCGACCCAGGTGGCTGTCGTCGTTGCGCTCGTGATCGTGTTCGGAGCCGGGGGCGCGGTCTATCACTTCCGCTATGGCGATCGAACCAGCACGAATTACCACGTCATCCAAGAGAAGACGAAGGAACTGATCAAAATCGACGTGCCGGACCGGTTTTGGCCGCGCCTCGCGGTCACACGGCCCGACGTGATGACGATGGTCGTCTATGCGACAAAAGACGACGAAAGCTGCCTGGCGATCATCTTGTGCATTCCAAGCTGGGCGCGCGAGCGCGGGAACCGGCCGGACCGCCTGTTGCAATCGGCCCTTGAGCAATACTTTCCACAGTACGAGACCGATCGCTGGACGGGCACCGAGGAGCGTGAAATTCCGGTCCGCGGCTCTCCGCAGCGGGTGAAGATCGCCTCGTCGGTCCGCACGGAGGATCGTAAAGAAGTGCGGATCGTCAGCCTCGATAATCTGCAGACCGAAAAAGGGGCGATCGCGTTGTATTATCAGTCGTCGATCCATTCGTCGACCGACGACGAGATCGACCGGCTCTTGAAATCCTTGCGATGAGGCGAGCATGACACGGGTTGAAGTACCTCGGGAGAGAACGAACCCGCTGAATGGCACACCGTCGAAGGTGCCCGACGGTCCGACCGGATACCTCTCTTACCCCAAGCGGTTCCTCGACTATTGCCGCGATCCGCTCGATTATCTGACGCGAATCGCCCGGCAGTACGGCGACGTCGTGCTCTTGCAGAGCTTCGGCATGCCGTTTTACATGTTCAACCACCCGGACCAGATCGAGGAGATCCTGCGGCACAAGCATCGCTCGTTCAAGAAGGACTTCTACATCGTGTCGCTGAGGCCCCTTTTGGGTAACGGCCTGTTGACCAACGACGGCGAGGCGTGGCGGCGGCAGCGGGGCATGGCGCAGCCGGCGTTTCAGGCCAGGCAGGTCCAGCAGTATGCGGCCACCATGGTTGAATACACCCAGCATTTGACGTCGAGTTGGCGGCCGGACCAGACGCGGGACATTCACCAGGAGATGATGCGCCTCACGGCGCGGATCGTCACCAAAACGCTCTTTGACGCCGACGTGAACGACAACGAAGGGAGCATCGGCAAGGACCTCGAAGTGGCGATGGATTTTTACGCCAATCCACTGGCCATGTGGCCGGCGTGGCGGTACGTCCCTACGCCAACCAATCTGCGTTTTCACCGGACGCTCCGCCGCCTGAACGGGATCATTTACCAATTGATTCAAGAGCGGCGCGCAACGGGGACGGAGGGCCGCGGCGATCTCTTGTCGCGGCTGCTCGTCGCCGAAGATGAGGAGGGCCGCAAGATGTCCGACACGGAGCTGCGCGACGAATTAATGACGCTGTTTCTGGCCGGCCACGAGACGACCGCTCTCACCTTGTCGTACACGTTCTACCTGTTGGCCCAGAACCCGGAGGCGGAAAGGGCGTTGCAGGCCGAACTCGACCGGGTCCTCGGCGGCCGGCTGCCGACGGTCGGCGACGTGGCCGAGCTGCATTACGCGGAGTGGGTCATCAAGGAATCGATGCGGCTCTATCCGCCGGCCTGGACGATTGGCCGCGAAGCGCTCGAGGACTGCGAGATCGGCGGCTACCCGATCCGCAAGGGAGCGCAGGTTCTGATGGCCCAATGGGTCGTTCACCGCGACCCGCGTTTCTGGCCTGAGCCGGACCGCTTTAATCCATCGCGCTGGGGCGAAGAGAGAATGAAAAACCTGCCTCGCTGCGCCTATTTCCCGTTTGGGGACGGCCCGCGGGTCTGCATCGGCAACAGCTTCGCCATGATGGAGGCCGTTCTCATTCTGGCCGCCGTCGCACAGCGATTCCGCCTGGAGTTGGTTCCCGGCCAAACGCTGCGACTGGTTCCCTCGATCACAATTCGCCCGCGCGACGGGATCAAGATGACCGTGCGGGAACGAGCGGGGTTACAAAACCCAAATCCGCGCGCCTGGCGGCAGATCCCATCCAATATGCCGGAGCCTGATGCGGTTCTCTTCAACTCTTACGCAAAGAGCTCGGCGATCGGCTGTCCAGTGCTGAGCGGGAGCGGCCGGCCTTGGGCGTCGGACATGAGCTGTTTGGGATCGAGGCCCAAGGCGTGAAAGATCGTTGCCGTCATGTCGGGCGGGCTGACCGGCTGCAAGGCGGGATAGGCGCCGACCTTGTCCGATGCGCCGACGATGATCCCGCGGGTGAGTCCGCCACCGGCCAAGACCACTGAGCCGCACAGTCCCCAGTGATCGCGGCCGGCGTCGGCGTTGATTTTCGGCGTGCGGCCGAATTCGCCCATCACGACGACGAGCGTCTCTTCCAGCAATCCGCGGACCGCCAGGTCGTCCAAAAGCGCGGAGAGGCCGCGGTCGAAGAGGGGCAACAGCTCGTTCTTGAGACAGGCGAAGTTGTTCTTGTGCGTGTCCCAGCCGTCGCATTTCGACATGTAATTAAAGTGAACGCCGACGAACGAGACGCCGCGCTCCACGAGTCGGCGGGCCAACAGCAGGCTTTGGCCGAAGCGCCCGCGGCCATACGCGTCGCGAAGAGACGCGGCCTCCGCCGACAGATCGAACATCCCCCCTCCCCCGATCGATCGCGTCAGGCGCATCGCCGTTCGCCGCGTGGCCGCGTACTCGGCGGCGCGCTGCGTTCTGAGCGTGCGGCCGTCGAGGACGGCAAGCAGTTCTTCGCGTCCGTTCAAGCGAGCGGCGGACACGCCGGTCGGAAGCGCCAGCGACGCGATGGGCCGCGTCGGGTCGTCGTTGACGGGAAGCGGATCGTAACGCGGACCCAAATAACCCGCGCGCCCGCCGCCGGCCACCGGCACGGGCAACATCCGCACGGTCAATTCGGGAATGGCGACGTATCCTGGAACGTTCGCGTCCGCATGCTTGAATTTCGAGACGATCGCCCCCATGTGCGGATCGTCGCTCCGCGACGGCGCCAACACGGTGTTGGCCCCCAACGGCACGGGAGAAATGCGTCCCGTGAGCGTGTAGTAGGCCATGTAGGGATGATCGTTGTTGTCGTGGCTCAGCGACCGGACGACCGCCAATCGATCGGCCCGCTGGGCAAGCTGCGGCAGGTGCTCGGTGAAGTGCACGCCCGGCACGGCCGTCGCAATCGGCTCGAAGGGGCCGCGGATCTCGGCCGGAGCGCGCGGCTTGGGATCCCACATATCCAGATGCGAGGGCCCGCCCAGGAGATAGACGAGGATGCAGTGCCTGGCCGCTTTTCGAGGGACCTCCCGCGACGCTTCGCCGCCGAGAACCGTTCCGCTGCGCAAGAGAGCCAGCGCCGAAAGCAGCCCCGATGTGCCCTGCGCCAGGAACAGCCGTCGATCGCTCCTGATCGCAACCGCAGCTTTCGGCGACGACGTAGGCATGGTCCAGGGTGCTCCGCCAACGGCACGGCCAAGAGATCGCGATTATATCCCCGTCGAGGGACAGGCGTAAGCGGACGGCATTTCTGCGCGAAACGATGTCAGCCAGCGGGAGCGGACGGCTTGTGGAACGCACCGCCAGCGTGGCCAGGTCGCCGGCCCATCTCAGTCGCGAACCGACTGACCGCAGCGTTCGTCTCCCTTTTTTGTTTCGCGCGATGCGCCCTTTCGTTCATTTGAAAAAGGGTCTCGGCAGTCCACTGATGCGGCGTTGATAGGGGGACAACCACCTTCGACCCGGCTCAGAGAGCCGCCGGCGCCGACCCAATGGCGATGAACCGAAAATGGATCGACGCGAATCACAAGGGGGAGTTATGAAACACGGAACGTTGGTTGTAGCGGCAATTGTCTCGATCTTCACTGGCTCGATCTTCACTGGCTCGATCTTCACTGGCTCGATCTTCACAATGGGCAATCCTTTGGTTTTCGGGGCCGGAGGACGCAGCTTCTCCCCGTCCCGCTCGTCGGGCGGCGGGGGCCGCAGCGGCGGATCGAATTGGGGCGGCGGCGGGTCGAATTGGGGCGGCGGCCGCAGCAACAACAACGGTCAATACTCTCCCAACCAACAGACCTACCAAGGCTCGAACCAGTATTACCAGACTCCGAACAACAACCGCGGATGGACCCAGCAGAATGCCCAACCATGGACGCAACAGAATTCCGCGCCGTCGATCCAGTCGAATTCCACACCGTGGCTGCAGCAGAATTCCGTAACAACGTATAAGCCGACTCAGGGCGTGACCAGTATGCGTGTCGTTCCGCTGTCGAACCAAAGGATGACCGTGAGGTCGGTGCAACAATCACCGGGAGGAGGACTCAATTCGACAAATCCAGGATCCAAGAACCCGGGCAGGAACCAATAACCCGGGCGGCGGAAGCAATAACCCGGGCGGCGGAAGCAATAACCCGGGCGGCGGAGCCAATAACCCCGGCGGCGGAGCCAATAACCCGAACAGCGGAACCAATCACCCGGGCAGCGGATCCGGCTCCGGCGGAAAGGGAGGCAAGGGTACCAAATTCGCGTTCGCGATCGTCGGCGGCCAACTTGTGCAGGTGGTACCTTCCGATGACGGTTCCTGGGTAACCGCGGCTCCTGGCGCCATGGACGGTGCGCAGGTGGCCGACGGCCAATCGCCCGTCGACTCGCCTGTTGCCGGCCAAGACCCTTCCGCCGCAATCACGCTGCTCAATCCGCTCGAGACACGAGGGACGGTGAATTTCAGCCTCGCGTCGGAAACGGGTTCCCTTCAGCCGGGCTACGCGGCGCAAGCCATCGCTTCGGACCCGCAACTGATCGTGTTTGACCGCGGCGGATCCTTCGGCCAAGCCCAATACACGCTGCAACCAGGCTCGGCCTACCGCTTCGCGGCCACCGAACAGGGATGGGATCTGCGGACGGTGGCCCAATAGCCATCGTCCACTATTCGTCGATGACAGCCAGTTATTCGTCGATGACAGCCAGTTATTCGTCGATGACAGTCAGTAACGATCGGTTTTGCCCTGTGTGCCGAGCCAGCGAAAGAGAGGCCCGGTGCACAGGGCAACCTTCGTTTTCGCAGTCCTCTCCGCCACGTTTTGTGCCTGTCTCGCCGCCGGCCATTCGATTTCCGGATTTGAAACCGCCGCGCGTGCTATTCGCCGCCAAATTCCGCCTGACTAGGTGGAGACGGCCGGCGTTCGGCCGCTCGAATCGGTGAAAGTCACGTCCTTGACAGTGCGAAACCGCTCGCATAGGATTCCGGAGCAAGGGCACCATCGGGTGCCGTCCGCGCAGGCTGGGTGCTGTGTCGGTTTGCGACCCGCGGGCGTAATTCGTTTCTGGGATTTCATTTAGGAACTGTTGGTCCCATGGCCCTTCCCAAGAGGCGACATTCTCACTCCCGCTCCCGCAAACGACGCAGCCACAACTCGGTCAAGCCGATTCAGTTGGTCTATTGTCCTCAGTGTCAGACCCCGGCTCCGAGCCATATGGTCTGTCCCAACTGCGGCTATTACCAGGGTCGGACGCTGGTTGCGACCACGGAATAGCCGGCGAAGGAAAAGCCTGCCATGCGGATTGCGTTAGACGCCCTCGGGGGCGATTACGCACCCGATCCGAATATCGATGGTGCCATCGCTGCTTTAGAAGCCAATCCGGAACTCGAAGTCGACCTCGTCGGCGATCCGGCCCTCCTCTCACCGCTCGTGGAAAAGCGCGGCTGTGGCTGTTCGCGTCTGCGGATTGTGCCGGCGGAGGGTTTCATCGGCATGGACGAAAAGCCGACGGAAGCCCTGCGCAAAAAGCCGAACTCGTCGATCGCCGTCTGCTGGCGGCTGATGGCCGAACGCACGGTCGACGCGATCGTCAGCGCGGGCAACACGGGCGCGGTCGTCGCGGCCGGCATGCGCACGCGGCTGTATCTCAAAGGCGTTAAGCGCCCCGGCATCGCCGTCGTGCTGCCGACTTTGCGCGGCAAAGTCGGTGCTGATGGACGTGGGAGCCAATCCGGCCGCGCGGCCCGAACATCTCTATCAGTACGCGATCATGGGGGCGATTTACGCGCGCAACATGCTCGGCATCGACGATCCGCGGATCGGCCTGATCAATATCGGCAGCGAGGACGGGAAAGGGACCGACCTCTACCGCGAAACGCACGCCTTCCTGCAGCACAGCCGGCTGAAGGACCGCTACATCGGCAACGTCGAAGGCCGCGGCCTGTACCAGGGCGAGGCCGACGTCCTCATCTGCGAAGGCTTCGTCGGCAACGTCGTCCTCAAGGTGAGCGAGGGGATCGCCGAGTATTTCCTACGCACGTTCGGCCAGGAAATCGTCGGCCGGCTGGACCAGGATCGCGAAATGGCCGGCCGGCTTCTCGACAGACCTGAGTCGCCGCTACCAATACCACGAGCACGGCGGAGCACCCCTCTTGGGGATCGACGGAATCTGCATGATTTGCCACGGATCGAGCAACGCGCGCTCGATCGCCAACGCGCTCCGCGCGGCCACGACCCTCAACCATCGCCACATCAACTCGCAGTTTGTCGAGGAGCTGGCGGTCGGCGTGGAGGCCTGACGCCGTGGGGAAAGTCGCGCTTCTCTTTCCCGGCCAGGGAGCGCAGCACGTCGGCATGGGGCGGACCATCGCCGCCCGGTTTCCGGCTGCCCGAGCGCTCTACGATCAGGCGAGCGAAATCCTGGGTTACGATCTCGCAGAGCGCTGCTTCGAAGGCCCGGCGACCCAGCTCGATACGACCGCCACCAGCCAGCCGGCGATCTTCGTCACGAGCCTGGCCGCACTCGAGATGCTCCGGGCGGAGAATCCTCAGGCGGCAGAATCGTGCCAAGTAACCGCCGGCCTGAGCCTGGGGGAGTACACGGCGCTGGTCTTTGCCGGGGCGCTGAGTTTTGCCGACGCCCTGCGCGTCGTCGAGCGCCGCGGCCAGGCGATGCAGCAGGCCGCCGACGCGACTCCCTCCGGAATGGTCAGTGTTCTGCTTCTGGACCGCGAGAAAGTCGAGTCGATCCGCGGTCGGGCAGCGGAAGCGGGCGTCCTGGAGATCGCCAACTATCTGTGCCCGGGGAACCTCGTCCTCTCGGGGGAAAAAGCGGCCTGCGCCAAGGCGGAGGAGCTGGCCGCTCAGGAAGGAGGCCGGGGCGTGCCGCTGGCCGTCGCGGGGGCCTTTCACACCAAACTGATGAAACCGGCCGACCTGCGGCTGGCCGAGGCGCTGGCGAAAGTGCCGATCGCCCCGCCGAGGATCCCGGTCATTTCCAACGTCAACGCCCAGGCACACGACGATCCGGAGCAGATCCGCGAGAATCTGGTGCGGCAAGTCGTCAGCCCAGTTCGTTGGGAAGATTCGATGCGGGCGATGTTGGAGCGGGGAATCGACGAGTTCTACGAAATCGGCCCCGGGCGCGTCTTGCGCGGGCTCTTGAAGCGGATTGACCGGAAGGCCGTCTGCCACACGGTCAACGATTCCCCCTGAGGACAACTGGAGACGGACCAGCCTGAAGACGGACTAGCCTGAAGACGGACCAGCCTGAAGACGGACCAGCCTGAAGACGGACTCTGGGTCAAATGGCGGCGTTGGCCTCGGCCCGGTTTGCGGAGGAGCTTGAACGGTCGGATTTGTCTGTGGTACAAGCAACCGGCGGAAAGCGTTTGCCGTTTACAGGAGTCCGCCGACGAGCTATATCTTCGCACGTCGTTCGGACTTGCAGCGCCAATTGGTTGCGGGAGGGGAACAAGTGTCGTCGAGCGTTGAAGAAAAAGTGATCAGCATCGTCGCTGAGCAACTGGGGGTGCCAAAGGAAGAGGTCACCTTAGAGAGTTCCATCATCGAGGATCTCAAGGCCGACTCGCTCGATGTCGTCGAGCTCGTCATGGAGCTGGAAGACGAGTTTGACATCACCATTCCGGACGACGATTACGAGAAACTGCGGACCGTCGGCGACGCCATCCGCTATATCGAAGCGAAGAGATAGTGCATGACACGGCGCGTCGTCGTGACCGGCGCGGGGGTGGCCACCGCGCTCGGCTACGAGGTGGCTGACTTCTGGGAACGGATCTGCGCCGGCAAAAGCGGGGTCGGCACCCTGAAACGGTTCGATACGACCGATTTCAAAGTCACCTTCGGCGGAGAAATCCGCGACTTCGTGCCGGAAGAGCATTTGGACCTCGACGACAAAGAGGTCCGCCGGCTCGACCGCTTCGTCCAGTTCGCCATGGTGGCCGCGCACAAGGCGGTCCAGAGCTCGGGCATCGATTTTAACCAGGGCGACCCCTACCGCCACGGCACGCTGATCGGCAGCGGCATCGGCGGGCTGCATGAGATCGAAGAGCAGCACTCCAAGCTCTACGAACGCGGCCCTTCCCGCGTCTCGCCCTTCATGATCCCCAAGCTGATCGTCAACGCGGCCAGCGGAAACGTCTCGATCCGCTGGAAACTCCGCGGCCCCAACAGCGCCGTCGCAACCGCCTGCGCCACCGGGACCAACGCCATCGGCGATGCCTTTCGGCTGATTCAGAACGACTGTGCCGACGTGATGCTCGCCGGAGGAAGCGAGGCGGCCATCACGCCGATGTGCCTCTCCGGCTTCGCCCGGATGAACGCCCTGTCGACCCGCAACGACGAACCGGAGAAAGCCAGCCGGCCCTTCGATGTCGGAGCGCGACGGCTTTGTCCTTTCCGAAGGGGCCGGCGTGGTGATCCTCGAGGAATACGAGCACGCCAAGTCCCGCGGCGCGACGATCCTCGCCGAGGTCTTCGGCTACGGCATGACAGCCGACGCCAACCACATGACCGCCCCCGACCCCGAGGGTAAATCCGCCGCCCGCGCCATGGCCACCGCCATCCGCGACGCGCGCCTCGATACCGGCCGACATCGATTACATCAACGCCCACGGGACGAGCACGCAACTCGGCGACAAGGCCGAGACCATCGCCGTCAAAACGGTCTTCGGCCCCCACGCCGCTCGGCTGGCCATCTCCAGCACAAAAAGCCAGCTCGGCCACCTGCTGGGCGCCTCCGGCGGAGTTGAATTCGATCGTCTCCGATGATGGCGCTGCAGCATCAGGTCGCGCCGCCGACCATCAATCTCGACCATCCCGATCCCGACTGCGACCTCAATTACGTCGCCCACGAAGCCCGGCCGATGAAGATCAACCGCGTCCTCAAAAACAGCTTCGGCTTCGGCGGTCACAACGCCTGCCTGGTGCTGGGGAAGCCGGCTTAAGCATCGCGGGGGCCGTCCCCGCCCTTGTGCTTGACCGCTTGCCAAAAGCCGTCTTGACCGTTTGTGGCGAATCTTTAAGATTCGCCTCCGCCTCTCTCCTGATTCTCCCAATCCAAGACATTTCCTTTTCCTTTGCCGAATCCGGTCTCGTTGCGATCCGGTCCCGTTCTCGCTGAGAGGGCACCGGTTCCGAGCTGGGGAGATCCGAGCCAATGAGCCAATCTCACTTTCGAGTCAAACTCGTCGTCGCCGCTGGCGTTGCGGGAGCGTCGCTGCTCGGCGCAACGTTCGTCGGCTGCCAGTCCAGTCCGACGAGCCAAGCCCAAAGCGGGCCCTACGGCCAGTACAACGGCGGACAGTACGCAAATAATCAGGCCGGCAATAATCCGTACGCCGGTAATCCGCTCGGCGGCAATCAGATCGCGGGCGGGGCGAATGGCCAGCAAGCCTCGCCCTACGGAACGCCACCGCAGATGGCTTCGGCCGCGGGAGCGAGCAACGGCTTGGCTCCGCAGAGCCAGCAGGCTTTCTTGAATGAGACGCAGCGTCTCGGCACGCAGCAGAACCTGACGGCCCAGGATGTCGTCGCCATGTCGCGGAGCGGCGTGCCCGACCAGCAAATCGCCATGGCCATTCAACAGCGCGGTGCGGCCTTGCGCACCACCCCCGGCGTGAGCCAGTACTTGGCACAATACGGCGTCAATCCGGCCGTTCTGGGCCTCGGCCAGGCCGGCGGCTCGTATCCCGGAGCGTATGCCCCCCAGGTCGCGATGAACGATCCGCAAGCTGCGTATGGGGCAAATGCGAATCCAGCCAGGCCGCCGTTCAATCCTGCTCCGGCCTCCGGCGTAACGTCGGCCGTCTATCCGACGGCTCAGGCGGACGCGGGACAACTTCAGTCCGCGACTTACGAATCGTCCTTGACGACGCCGGCGCTGGACACCTCGGCTCCGGCGGCAAACGGCCCATCTTGGCGGGCCATGCCCCACTGACCTTGCAAAAACCACCCATTTTAACTCTGCTATAGTTCCAATGTTTCCCAGCCCTTGTCGTTTGTAATGCCATGGCACGCAGTTACGAATCTCCAAGACGCGTCGTCATCACTGGTGTCGGCATCATCAGCCCCTTGGGGATCGGGTTCGACGTCTTCACCGCGAACCTGCTGGCCGGCAAGAGCAGCATCACACAGCTCGAGTCGACTCCCTATTCGGGCTCGCCCCACAATGTGGGAGCCGAAATCAAGGACTTCAACGAGACGACGGCCAAGAACGAGTACCTGAAAAAGCAGCGCAAAAGCATCAAGGTGATGTGCCGGGAGATTCAGTTCGGTGTCGCCTCGGCGTCGCTGGCGATCGATGACTCGGGGCTGGATCTGGCTGGCATCGATCACGACCGCTTCGGCGTCGATTTCGGCGCGAACTTGATGTTCAGCCCTCCTGCCGTGCTGAAGGACGCCGCTTGGACGTGCGTCGGAGCAGACGATCCGACCTTCACCTTCCAGTACGAGCAGTGGGGCGGCAAGGGACTGCGGAGCCTCGAACCGCTGTGGCTGTTGCGGTACCTGCCCAACATGCCGGCCTGCCATATCGGAATTTACGCCGACGCCCGCGGCCCCAGCAACTCGATCACGCTCAACGAGGCCTCGGGAAACCTGGCTGTTGCCGAGGCTTATCACGTCATTCAGCGCGACCTGGCCGACACGATGATCGCCGGAACCACGGGGACGAAAATTCACGCGGTCAAGTCGATGCACGCCGCTTTGTGGGACACCCTGGCCGAACACGGCAACGATCCCCCGGCGAGCTGGTCGCGGCCTTTCGAGAAGTCGCGCACGGGAGAAGTCATTGCGGAGGGCGCCTGCTCGTTCATCCTCGAAGAGGAAGCGCACGCCAAACAGCGGGGCGCCAAAATCCTGGGCCGTGTTCTGGGGGCCGGCTCCTCGTGTGCGTTCGACCGGAACGGCCACGTCTGCGTCACCCGCGCGTTGGTCAACGCGATGCGCGTGGCAATCCGCGACGCGGGCCTCACGCCGGACCAAATCGGCCACATCAACGCCCACGGACTCGGGACGCCCCAAATGGACCGCGACGAAGCGCGGGCCATCCATGAAGTCTTCGGCCCCGGAGCCGAAAAGATTCCCGTCACGGCATTGAAAAGCTCGCTCGGAAATTCCGGCGCGAGTTGCGGAACGATCGAGCTGGCCGGCTCGCTGGCCGGCCTGACACAGGGCGTTATCCCGCCGACGTTGAATTACCGGGTACCGGATCCGGAGTGCCGACTCGACATCGTGCCCGAAAAGCCTCGCCCGGTCGCCAACCGCATCTTCCTCAACGCCAACGTGACGGCCATGGGCCAAGCCAGCGTCCTGGTGGTCGAGGCGGCCTAATCCCCCGAGCGGGACGAGCCGCTCCCACCGCGCACAAGCGGAGTGCCATTGGGCCAAAGCCCCCTGGCATCGGGCCCAAATTGGCGCTCTGCCGGCTCAGCGTGGTGCCCCCGATGCTGCCATTGGCGTGACGGGCGGGCCGCCGAGAGCTTCCAGTCGGCGCTTGCAATCGCCTGCGGTTACTTGGCGGCGTTGGTTGGCGTGATGGTATTCGCAGCGGGCTTGCCGCCCGTTGTCGGAATGGCCACGCTGGCGGGGGAGCCGGCGGCCGCGTTCGTTTTTTTCAGGGCGAACTGGGCGCCGCGAAACGCCGAGAGTTGCCGCGATTTGGTCGCGATGGCCCGCTGATAGGCCTCCTGGGCTTCGGCCGGCTTGCCGGCGGCCACTTTTGTGACGGCGATGAAATACTCGGCCTCGCATGTTTTATCGTTCTTGAGCGGGTCCTTGGAATCGGCCGTCGCGGCCAGCAAGTCGGCCTCCGTTTCTCCGTCAAGCAGATAGGCGACCAGGTGATCGACCCAGTCTCGCTGCTTGACATTCTTCTTCAGGCTGTCGCTGAATTGGCTTTTGAGATCGTCCGTCTTGCCGAGGCGTTTGAGGGCGACGATTTTCCACGGGTTCAGATGGCGGAACTGCGGATCGATGCGCAAGGGCGGCGTCGAATTCGGGGACCGCCGCCCCAAAATCGTCGGCGAAGGACAAGAGAAAGCCCAAGTCTCCAAGGGCGACGGGATCCTTTGGGTTCATCTCCACGGCCGCCCGCTGGTCTTGGATGGCGCCCGGCAGGTCGCCCAGCGCGAGCCTCGACAGCCCGCGGAGATTGTAAACGAACGCCTGTTGGGGATTGAGCTTCAGGGACTGAGTGAAGTCGGGCTGGGCCGCGGTCGGATTGTCCATTTCCAGCAGGGTGAAGCCGCGATTCGTGTAGGAATAATAGTAGTTCGGATCGCGTTCGACGGCGCGGGTGAAATCGGTGATCGCGTCGTCGTACTTCCCCTGACGCTGCAGAAACATCCCCCGGTTGTTGTAACTCAGCGGGCTTTCGGGGAACGACTCGACGAGCTTGTTGTAAGGCCGCCGCCGCCTGATCGTTTTTGCCGGCCGCCGCCAGCAGGTCGGCCAGGGCCGCCCGGGACCCGAAGTGCGTCGGAGCCAGGCGCAGGGCCTCTTCGTAGTCGGCAACGGCCTGATCGGTCTTCCCGAGCCAGCCTTCCGCTTGGGCCCGTTGAAACAGCAGATTGGCCTTATCGTCGTTGGAAACCCCGGAGACACCCAGGATTTGGGTCGCGATCGTCACCGCCGTTTCGGCGTGATCCCTCCGGTTCTCGAGGATTGCGAGGTTTTTCATTCCATGCAGGTACGGCAGATAGTACATGGCGGTTCGCTGGGAGTCGTTGCGGATCGCCTCCCGCGAGTCGGCGACGCCGTCACGGATGAGCTTGGCATCCCCTTGGCGGACGCCGAGCTCGACCCGGGCGCTGCCACGCAGATAGTAAGCGGCTGAATCTCGCGGATTCTGGCGCAGAATCTCGTCCGTGATGTCGATCACATGCTGAAATTCGCCGCTTTGCTGGGCCTTGTCGGCGTCGACCATCTTCTGGTTGGCGCGGGGTTGCTTTCGTTTCCGTTCCGGTCCCGCGAGCCATCGCCGCGGCGGAACGGAGAATCGCCTCCGCCGAAGAGCGGATTGTAGGGAGACTGTTGAGCGTCGGCTCGCGGCGCCAGGGCGATGCAGGAACCCACGACAAGCGCTAGAATGGAAAGACGGTTCGCCATGATGAGGCTTCCCTGGAAATCGACGGCTGAGAAATGGACGGGAGCGGTCGGCAAAGGCCGGCCGAAGTCGGAAGATTCCGTTCGCCTTGTTGGACTTTAGCTGTTGCGGCTTGGTTGATCCAGTCAGGCTTGGTTGATCCAGTCCGACGGCAAAGCGGAGTTCGGCGTGCGGGATCCGGTGTCTGGCCAACTCGCTGGATGCAACCGGGGGGCGGCCAGGACACCCAAATGACGAGTGGGCCGCGGGCTTGCGGAGCGGTCGAATTCCGGTCTGGGAGATTGAAGGAAGGCGTTGCCTGCTTGACAGTTTGGTTCGATCTCAGTATGGTCATGGAGGGTTTTTTTGACCCATTGACGGACGTCCTGAGTGTCCGCCGCGGGGGCGGGGTATAGAATGGCACAGGTTCGGATGGAAGGCCTGTGGCGTTTGCGAGGGCCGGTCGGGGTTTTTGCTGGGTGCAGGCGATTGAGCTGGTGCGGATTTTGAAAAGGGCATCAGAGATGTAAGCGTGCACGAGGGCGAAGGCCGAGAGATCGTTCTTCAAAAACGTCGTTGGCTTCCGGTCCGCACTCCGCGGACGGAAGGAGGCCGGCCGCCCCACCGGGCGGCGGGCCAAGAAGTGGGACTCGTGCCCGCTTTTTTTGTTCCAGGGGCGGCGAGGTCTCTGGACCGGGTTTTTTGGGGGGCGGAACGTTCCGGACGAGGACGGCTGAATCGGACGGGTCGAGAGCGGTCGGGTCAAGTGCGGTCGGGTCAAGGGGGACGGGGCGTGGTCGCCACCGGCTCAGAGCGGAAGGAAAACCATGAACGGCAGCGAGGTCCTGAGAATCGTCGATGCGATCCATCGCGATAAGAACATCGACAAGGAGATCGTGTTCGAAGGGATCGAACAGGCGATCGTTTCCGCGGCAAGAAAGCACTTCGGCGAGGAGAGCCAGATCGACGTGCACATTGACCGCGACAACGGAGAGCCCGCCGCCAGCGTCAACGGCGAATCGCTCGAGAAAGACGAGATCGGCGATCTTTTGGGGCGAATCGCCGCCCAGACCGCCAAGCAGGTCATCATTCAGAAGATTCGCGAAGCGGAACGCGACGCGCTTTACGACGAGTACGAGGCGCTTCGCGGGAATATCGTCACGGGAACCATCACGCGTCTGGAGGGGGGGACCGCGACGGTCAATCTCGGAAAGGTCGAGGGTCTGCTGCCGCGGGGCGAGCAGATCCCGGGTGAGTCGCACCGCGTCGGCGAACGCGTGCGGGCCGTCGTGATCGACGTCCGCAAGGCGGGGAGCCGCGTGCGGATCATCCTGTCGCGGACGCATCCCGAGATGGTCCGCCGCCTGTTCGAGATCGAGATTCCGGAGGTTCAGGAGCGGATCATCGAAGTGCGGTCCCTGGCGCGGGAGGCGGGCTATCGCTCGAAAGTCGCCGTCTCCTGCTACGACAGCAAGATCGACTGCGTCGGCGCCTGCGTCGGGGTCCGCGGATCGCGGATCAAGAACGTCGTCGAAGAGCTGGCGGGAGAACGCATCGACATCGTGCGCTGGAACGACTCGCTGCAGGTCCTCGTCCCCAACGCGCTGCAGCCGGCGGAAGTGGAAGAAGTGATTCTGTGCCCCATGCTCGGCAAGGTGATCGTGCTGGTGCAGGACGATCAGTTGTCGTTGGCCATCGGCAAAAAAGGACAGAATGTCCGGCTGGCGTCGAAGCTCGTCGGCTGGGACATCCACGTGATGAACCAGAAAAAGCTTCGACGAGCAGCTCAACAAATCGGTGGGGATGTTTTCGGTCGTTCCCGAGGTGAGCGAGGAGCTGGCAGAGAACCTGGTCGAGCAGGGATTCTTTACCTTCGATGACCTTTCCGTCATCGAGCCGGACCAGCTTGCCGAATTGGGAGGGCTCACGCCGGAGCAGTGCGAGACCATTATTGCGCACGCGGATACCGAAGCGGCCCGCGTCGAGGAGGAGGAACGCCGGGCAATCGCCGAGGGACGCTTCAAGATTCCGGAGCCGGTGCTGGAAGCCCCGCAACCGATTGCCGAAGCGATTGCCGAACCGATTGCCGAAGCGACGGCCGAAACGCTCCCCACAACCGAGGAAGCCGTCGGTTCAACGATCGACATTCCGGAAACGGTCCTCGATGAGAGCGCTCTCGAGGAAGCGGTCGTCGGCGATAACGGTGCTTCGAACGAAGACAGCGGTGCTTCGAGCGAAGAATTGTCCGGCGCCCAGGCGACGACCGTTGAACTGGCCGCCGATGAAGTGATCGTTGATGAATCGATCACCGATGAAGTGATCGTTGATGAATCGATCCCCGACGAAGCGATCGCCGATGAAGCGATCAGCGGCGGATTGCCGACGAGGGAAACACCCACGGAAGAACCGAGTGCGGCGGCCGAATCACCGAGGCGGGGCGTCGAGGAGAAGACCGCCGCGGGCCCGAAACGGGCCAACGGCGAGCAGTCGCCCACTTTGAAAGCGGCCGCTCTCGACGAACAGACGGAAGAATGAACACCATGCACACAGGCTGATAGAACAGCAGACCGAACGGTCTGCCGGAAGGACTAGTCAAAACCGATGGATTTGAAGATTCGCCTCTTCGCCCTGGCCAAGGAGCTGGGGATTGACAGCAAAGTCTTGATCGAGCACTGCAATTCGGCAGGGATCAAGGTCAAGAATTCTCCGCTGGCGAGCATCTCGCCGGAGGAGCGCGACCTCGTTTTGGGTCATCTCAAGAACGCGGGAACGTCCGTCGCCACACTCCCACTCCCGTCGGAAGAATCGCAAATGACCCCGTTTGCGCGCGACACGGGCGCGAGGTCGGCGGAAGATCCGGAGCATCAAGGCGGCCGCTGCCCGGGCGCCCTTGACGCTCGATCACGAAACGCCTGTCGTTGAGAGCGAACCGGATTTGGCAGGGGAAGTCCCGTCCTCCCCCGACGTCGACACAGAGCCCCCGCCCGTGCAAGGGCTGCCTGAGGTGGAGGCGGCAAGCGAACCTCCCGCGGCCGAGCCGGCCCCGGTCCCCTCCGTCGTTTCCGCGGCGCCGGTCCGAGGCCCCCTGCGGCGCTCGGCTTCGGGTACGGACAAACCATCGGATGGCTCGGCCGAGGCGCCGAGCCGCCCTGCCCCGGCCATCCGCCAGGAAGAATACGTTCCTCCCGGCGGGGGGCGGAGCTCTTCGTCGATCCGCGAGATGAAGCCGCGTGGCACGATCATCGAAAGCGCACAAGCCCAGCAGCAGCGGCGGCCGAAAACGAAGGCCAAGCCCGCGCTGCCCAACGTCGCCGCCCCCCCCACCTACAAGGGACCGGCCCTGCGGGGCACACCGAAAGAGGAGGCTCCCGCTCAGAAGCCCGACATCCCCCTCTCTCCCGACACCTTCAGCCCCAACAGCCCGCTCCGGGAGCACCTGAAGAAGAACGTCGAGCAAAAGAAAAAACGAAAAAAGGGAGAGGGCGAAGGCGGGTTGGAAGCCGCCAGCTCGACGAGCTTTATCGGAGAAGACGAGGACCGGGACCGCAAAACGGCCGTTCGCGACCGGCGGGAAAACTGGAAGCGCACCAGCCAGGACGCTTCGGACGCCTCGGAGCGCAAAAGGCGGGCGATCCGTTTCCGCCAACGCCGGAACGAGCCGGTCGCGCTCAAGACGGCGGCCGAGCTGGCGGCGCCGATTACCGTCCGTTCGCTTTCCGAAGCGCTGGGTCGCCCGGCGAAGGACCTTCTGCGGATTCTCTTTGACCGAGGCGAGGTCGCAAACATCAATCAGGCGTTGAGGGAAGAGACCGCAATGGAGTTGGCCATGGAGCTGGGGGTCGATCTCTCCATCCGCAAGGCCAAAGACGTGGAGCAGGAATTGGCGGACACGATCGAAGCCACGGATTCGCCCGAGGAATTGATCGAACGTCCCCCGATCGTCACGATCCTCGGCCATGTCGATCACGGCAAGACGACGCTTTTGGACAAGATCCGTTCGGCGAACGTGGCCGCCGGAGAGGCGGGGGGAATTACGCAGCACATCGCGGCCTACCAGGTCGATCGTGACGGCCGCAAGATCACGTTCGTGGACACGCCGGGCCATGCGGCTTTCTCCGAGATGCGGGCCCGCGGCGCGAACTTGACCGATTTCGTGGTGCTGGTCGTCGCCGCCGATGACGGCGTCATGCCGCAGACGATCGAGTGCATCAGCCACGCGCGGGCCGCCAAGGTTCCGATGGTCGTCGCCATGAACAAGATCGATCTTCCCGGCCGCAATGAGCAGCGCGTCCTGCAAGACCTCGCCGCCAACGAGGTCCTGGCGTCCGAATGGGGAGGCGACACCGATGTGATTCGCACTTCGGCTGCCACGGGCAAGGGGATTGACGAGCTCTTGGAGACGATCCTGGTCAGCGCCGAGCTGCGGGAATTGAAGGCGAATCCGAACCGGCCGGCGGTGGGCGTCTGCCTGGAGGCGTTTCGCGACGAGGGACGGGGCGTAATCGCCTGGCTGGTCGTTCAAAACGGAACGCTGCATGTCGGCGACGTGATTTTGTGCGGCGAAGCGGGTGGCCGCATCCGCGCGCCTGTACGACGATCTCGACCGTCCGCTCGAATCGGCCGGCCCTTCGACGCCGGTCAAGGTGGCGGGCCTCGACAGCATGCCGGGGGCGGGCGACCGTTTTTGGGTCATGTCGGACATCGAGCAGGCGCGCGACGTGGCCGAAAGCCGTCGCGACCGCGGGCGCGCGGCCGTGCTGAGCGGCCGGCGCGGCCCCGTTCGCTGGAGGACATTTTGACGGCCGCTCGCGAGGGGACCGTCCAGGACCTGCCGCTGATCATCAAGGCGGACTCGCAGGGTTCGATCGAGGCGCTTCGCAGCGAGATGCAGAAGTTCACGCACCCCGAGGTGCGCGTGACGGTCGTGCACGAGGGGGTCGGCGGCGTCAACGAGAGCGACGTCGCGCTGGCTGAGGCGTCGGGGGCGATCATCATTGCCTTCCACGTCGTTCCGGAAGAGCGGGCCCGCGCGTTGGCCGAGCGGGTTGGAGTCGACATCCGGCGGTTCGAGATCATTTACGAGGTCACCGAGACGATCAAGCGGAGCCTCGAAGGCCTCCTGCCGCCCGAGCGCAAGCAGGTGTTGACAGGCCGTGCCGTCGTCTTGAAGACGTTTCAGATCAGCCGCCTGGGGACGATCGCCGGCTGCCGGGTTCTCAACGGCGCGATCGAGCGGTCCAACCGCATCAACGTCATCCGGGACCAGACGATCCTCAATTCCTACGACATCGCTTCGCTCAAGCGCGGGAAGGACGACGCCCGCGACGTGCGCGACGGGATGGAGTGCGGCATCCGCCTGGAAGGCTTCAACGACATTAAAGAGGGGGACATGTTGGAGGCCTTTCGCGTGGACGAAATCAAACGGACGCTGGACTGATGTCATCGCGCCGCATCGCAAAAATCGCCGAGGCCGTGCGCGAGCAGGTGAGCACCTCGATCCTGTTCGAGCTGAAGGACCCCCGCGTGAAGTACGTCACCGTGACTGCGCGTCGAGGTCAGCTCCGACCTGCGGAACGCGAAGGTTTACGTCTCGGTCATGGGGGACGAGAAGACCCAGCGGCTCACGTTGCAGGGCCTCGAATCGGCCCGGGGCTTCCTGCAGGCAAAGTTCGCCGAGCGCGTCCAGATGCGTTACACGCCGATCCTCCATTTTCACTTGGACCAGGGAGTGAAGCGAAGCATTGAGGCGTCGCGGTTGCTGCGGGAAGTGCTCGCCGAGCCGTCCAACGGTGCCCCGCCGCCGGTCGAGGAAAATCCCCAAGCCGAGGAAGAATTCTCCGACAGCACTTTGTTCGAGGAGGGCTGTGCCGGCCCCGTGAGTCCGGCGCTGCCGATTACAAAGTCACCTTATGAGCGCCACACAGAAAACCAAGATGGTTGACAAACTGACGCTGGGCAAGAAGCTCGTGGCCCTGTTGAAGAAGCGATATGCGGGCCCCCCCTCCCATCAAGAGCGTCCCGTCCTGGAGACGCTCCTGTACGCGATTTGCCTGGAGGACGGGTCCGTGGAGCAGGCCGAAGCGGCCTACAGCCGGCTGCTGAATGCCTTTCACGACCTCAACGAGCTGCGCGTCAGCTCCATCACCGAGTTGGCCCAGGTTTTCGACGGGCTGCCGAACGCCGATTGGCGGGCACACCGCGTGCGGACCGTGCTGCAGTACGTCTTTGAGAAACACTTTGAGTTCGCCTTCGAGAGCCTGCGCCGCAAGACGCTCGAGCTGGCCACCAAGCAGCTCTTCAAGATCCGCGACCTTTCGCCGTTCGACCGCAACTACACGCTGCAATCGGCCCTGGGGACGCACGTGATCCCCGTCGACCACCTGATGACAAACGCCGCCATCTGGCTGGGGTTGGCCTCCCCCGGCGAGTCGCCGGAACAGGCCGCCGAGACGCTGAAATCGGCCGCCCGGAAGGCCGAAGTCCCCGTCTTCGCCCATTTTCTGCGGTGCCTGGCCGTCGATGTGCGGCTGGTCAAATCGTTTGAGCCGGGCAAAGGGGCGCGGCGCAGGCCGCCGATCCGCAGACGATGGTCGAGCGGCTGGAAACGCTGTTCAAGGAGGCCGACGCCGCCGCGAAAGTCGGGCAAGAAACCGGCGGCCGGCCGCGCGGCCGTTCGTGCCGCCGACGGCCGGGACCGCCCGACGGCCGGCCCCAAGCCAGCCCGCGCCCGCGACGGCCGCGGAGCGGCCCCCGCGCGCAAGAAGAAATAAGAGATCCCCGCCCGCTCTTCGAACGGCCATTCGGACGAGCGACCGATTGCGAACCGGAGAAGAGCACTGCCGAAGGAAAGCCGTTCCGCCGCCTCCGTTCCGCCGCCTCCGTTCTGCGCCGGTTCAAACCCGTCTTGGTAGTCCGCGGGGGCGCGGGTTAAAATGCAGGGACGGACGGTCTTGGGCTGGGGGCGATCCACGTCCGCCAACGAGGAAGGATCGGCCCAGCACCCCCGCAACCACTCGAGGAAGGGATTGGAGAATGGCGAACGATCGCACACAAGCGACGCTCTTGACGAACGGCGCTTTGATTTTGGGTTTGATCGCGCTTGGACCGGGGATCGGGTTCGGGGCTGACGAACCGGCCGCGCCGGCCACGCCGCAGCCCCGCGGACGGCCGCCGCCCCCCATCCGCGGACCGTCGTGACCGACCAGGATGATGAACCGCTCGAACCGCTCAAGCCGCTCAAGACCGAAACCGCGCAGGACAAGACCCGCAAAGAGGCGCTTGCCTGGTTCATGTCGGGCCGCTTGAAGCAGTCCGAGAGCCGCTTCTCGGAGGCACTCAGCGACTACCAGATGGCCGTCAAGCTCGACCCGAATGCGGTCGAGGTCTACCGGGCCTTGGTTCCGCTCGCTTTTGCCCTCAGCGAGACCGACAAGGGGCTGCAATACGCGCAGAAGGCGATCGAGCTGGATCCCCAGGACCTCGACATCCTGCGGATGCTCGCCGAGCAATTGCACGAACAACAACAGCTTGGCAAGGCGGCCGAGTATCTCAGCCGGGCCGCCAATTCGTCCAAGCTCAAAAAGGACACGCCAACCTACGTGCTGCTGCAGTTGCAGCTTGCGGCCCTGTACATGGAGATGACCCGCCAGGACAAGGGAAACGCCGAACAGTCCCTGTTTGACAAAGCTGCTGACGCGTACATCGTCGTGCTCGATGCGCGGCGTCATCCGACCAAGTACAACCTCGACTTCCAGACGCGGGCCGCTGCTCGAGCGGCAACCCCTGCGCGTTACGAGCTCATGGGCGACGTCTTGATGGTGGCGCGGCGCACCGCCCAGGCCATTCAGGCCTTCGAGGCGGCCGCCAAGGCCAACCACGAACACCCGGGCGCGCTCAGCTTCAGTCTGGCGCAGGCCTACTTCCAGGCCAAGCAATACGAGCCGGCTCTCAAGAATCTTCAGGTCTACCTCGACGCCCAGTTGCAGGGCAAGGGGCGGCAGCCTTACGAGCTTTTGGCCAGGATCCTGAAGGCGACGGGAAAAAGCTCCGAGCTCGTGTCTCGCGTCCAAGACCTGGCGAAAGCCGACCCCCGCAACGCCACGTTGCAGTATTTCCTCGCCGATGAATATGTCGCCGCCGGCCGCCTGAAGGACGCGGAAGAGCTCATCCAGCGCGTGATGAAGGAGTCGCACGACACCGAAGGCTACGTGAGCCTGGCCGTCATCTATCGCAAAGAAAACAAGCCGCAAGAGCTGTTGGAAGTGCTGGCCAAGGGGCTGAAAGGACAGCGGGGAACCAATCGGCTCGACCAGTTGCTCGCGCGAGATCCAGGAGGACGCCCCGCTCGTCGACGGCCTGATCGCGGCCGGCCGCAAGTTGGAAGGCACCGACAAATCCAAGCTCGATTTTTTCACCGCCTATCTCGTCGGCCGCCTGGCCGGACGGGCGCAGAAGATGGAGGCCGCCGTCGAGTTCTATACGCAGGCGATGAACGCGCGGCACGAATTGCAGGGCCAGCTCGCCGACGAGCTCGCCAAGCAATTGGTGCTGGCCAAACGCTATCAGCAGGCCGTCGACGTCTTGAAGAAGGCTGTGGCCGAGCCGGTGTTCCCGGGCGGCGCGGAGGGGAGCGCATCAAGCTGGATCTTTATGTCTGGCTGGCACGCGGCGCAGGAGCTTGCCGGTAAGACCCAGGACTCGCTGGCGTCGATCCGCGAGGCGGAAAAAATTGACTCCGATGAACCGGAACTCCACTATTGGGAGGCCTGGGTTTATTCGCACAGCCACCAGTGGAACGAGGCCATCCACCGTTACGAGGATTTGGTGAAAAAGTATGCCACCCACAAGGATTTCGTCCGCCAGTGCCAGTTCTCGCTCTCGAACTGCTACGTTCAGCAAGGGGACGTCGCCGCGGGGAAAAGATCCTCGAGAACATTTTGGCCGAGCGGCCGGAAGATCCGTCGGTCAACAACGACCTGGGTTACTTGTACGCCGACCAGGGCAAGAACCTCGCCCGCGCCGAGACGATGATCCGCTTGGCCCTCAAGTCGGAGCCGGACAACGTCGCCTATCTCGACAGCATGGGTTGGATCCTCTTGAAGCTGGGGCGGCTCGAGGAGGCGCAGACGTTTCTGCAAAAAGCCATCGCCAGCCCGGGCGGCTCCGACGGGACGATCTGGGAGCATTTGGGCGACTGCCACGAACTTTTGAAAAACCACGACAAAGCGGTCGGCGCCTGGACGAAGGGCCTCAAGGACGCGCAGGAAGAGTCCTTTCCGGATACCAAATTGATCGAGCGCTTGAAGGACAAGCTGAAAAAGAGCGGCGCCGACGGGAAGAATTAGAGGCGGTTTCAAAATGGGGAGGGCGAGGCTCCTGCCGAGCCGTCGCCGGAAGCAAAACGCGACAAAGACCGGCTCAGCAGGAGCTTCGCCCTCCCGACCTCCTACAGCCGACATTGCACAACGAGTCTTTTAATTCAAAGCGAGCAGATTCATGTCCGGCCATTCGCATTGGGCGAACATCTCCATCAAGAAAGGTGTCGCGGACAAGAGGAAGGGGAAACTGTTCGGCAAGCTGAGCCGGGCGATCATCGTGGCGGCCCAGCACGGCGGCGCCGACCCTTCCGCCAACCTCGCCCTGCGGTATGCCATCGATAAGGCCCGCAAGGCGAGCATGCCCAAGGAAAACATCGAACGGGCGGTCAAAAAGGGCTGCGGCGGCGGTTCGCTCGAATCGTACGCCGAGGTCGTCTACGAGGGCTATGGGAGCGGCGGCGTCGCCGTTTTGTGCGACATCCTGACCGAGAACCGCAACCGCACGGCCGGCGAGATTCCGCAGGATTTTCGAAGTTCACGACGGCCGCCTGGGGAGCACCGGCTGCGTCGCTTGGATGTTCGAGCGGAAGGGAGTTTTTTTGATCCCCTCCCGCCACGTCGATGAGAACTCGCTCTACGCCATCGCCATCGACGCCGGAGCCGACGACGTCAAGCTCTCGGGCGAGACCTACGAAGTGACCAGTTCTCCGGACGCGTTCCAGAAGGTCAGCGAGTCCCTGGAAGCGGGCGAAAATCCCGGCCGACCTCGCCGAAATCCAACGCGTTCCGTCGAGCACCGTCGATCTGGACGTCGACACCAGCCGCCGAATTCTGAAACTCGTCGTGGCTCTTGAGGACCAGGATGATGTCCAAAGCGTGACGGCCAACTACAATATCCCCGACGTGATCATGGAAGAGGCGACCAGCGGAACCTGAGAGTGGCGATCGAGTTCAACTGCCCGCACTGCGGCAAGCGGCTGACAACGTCCGACGAGCGGGCCTCTGCACGCGCCAAGTGTCCGGCCTGCGGCGAATTGATCACCGTGCCCGCCCCTGCGTCCTCCCTGGCCGGCGGAGTCCCCGCCGCGGCCCTGGCGGCCACCGCCGTCTGGTCGGCTTCCTCCGAGTCGGCGTCGAGTTTCTTGCCCCCGGCGACGTCCGGCGCAGTCCCTTCGGGGGCGGCTGCGCCGCCGGTAACATCCGCCGGTGCCGATCGCGGCGGATTTTCCTCCGCGGGGCCGCGTTCGGCACCTGTCTGTCCCAATTGTCGGACAGAGATCGACGCCGGGGCCGTCTACTGTCCCACGTGCGGCATGCCGTTGTGGGCGGCCGGAGCGCCCGCTCCAATACGCCCCCTTCTGGCGGCGTGTCGTGGCCGTTATGATTGATCTGGTCATCATCGTCGTCGCGGCGGAGGTGCTTGAGTTCGTGTTGCCGGGGCGATCCTGGGTGGCAGAGAACCTGGGGTTCGTGGTCTGGTTTCTCTACTTTTCCGCTTTGGAAAGCTCGCGCGAGCAGGCGACCGTTGGCAAGCGGTTCATGGGAATCATCGTCTGCGGTTCTGACGGCCGCCGGCTCAGTTTCCCGCGGGCCGCGATCCGCACGCTGGCGAAAGTGCTGTCGCTGCTGATTTGCGGCGTCGGTTACATCATGCCCCTGTTGACGCTCCGCAGGCAGGCCCTTCACGATGTCCTGACCGACGCAGTCGTCGTCCGGAAGTGACCTGCCGGAAATGACCCTGGCGGAAATGACCCTGCCGATGGCGCGAGAACCGGTTTTTCGGGGCAAGGACGAGGGCGCCAAAAAGTCCTCTCGGCTCGCCGATGCCGTCGATCCGGCCGGCCCGGCCAGCGTGCGGCCCCCGGCCGATCTCGAAGAGGCGCGCTATGACGACGAGCTGCGGCCTCAGCGGCTGACCGATGTCGTCGGCCAGCGGAAAGCGCTGGACCGCCTCGAGATCATGCTCGACGCGGCCAAGAAGCGAAAGGAGCCGCTTGGCCACCTCTTGTTCGACGGACCTCCCGGACTCGGCAAGACGACGCTGGCAACCGTAATCCCCAAAGAGCTGAAGACGGAACTGCAGATCGCCTCCGGCCCCTCGCTCAGCGCTCCCAAGGATCTGTTGCCCTACCTCACGAATGCCAGCTACGGCTCCGTGTTGTTCATCGACGAGATCCACCGCATGCCGGCGGCGGTGGAGGAATACATCTATCCGGCGATGGAAGACTATCGCATCGACATCACCCTGGGGGACGGCCTCAACGCCCGCACGGTCAACATCAAGCTCCAGAAGTTCACCGTGATCGGCGCCACGACCCGATCTGGACTGCTCACCGGACCACTACGCGACCGCTTCGTCAATCGGCTGCACCTCGACTTTTACGAGACCGCCGAGATCGCCGAGATCGTCCGCCGCAGCGCGAGAAAGCTGCGGACCGAGGTCTCCGACGACGCCGTCCACGAGATCGCCCGCCGCAGCCGCGGCACGCCGCGCAAGGCCAACAACCTTCTCCGCTGGGCCCGCGACTATGCCCAAAGCAAGTCCGACGGACGGATCACGACCTCCGTCGCGCAGGACGCCTTCCATCTGCAGGAAGTGGACGACCTGGGCCTGGAGGCGCAAGACCGCCGCTATCTAACCACGCTGGTCCACGTCTTTGTAGGCGGTCCCGCCGGCATTCAGGCCCTGTCACACAGCCTCAACATCCCGGCCGACACTTTAGAAGACGAAGTTGAGCCGTTTCTCCTGCGGCTCGGCTTCGTGCTACGGACGCAGCGCGGCCGCATGATTACCGACGCCGCCCTGGCCCACTTGAAGCTCTCGATTGCCAAATCGGACGACGGCCAAGCTCGGTTGTTCTAAATTAGACAAAAGCTGAACGGCCGCCCGTCTTACTCCGAGGGCCTCCCGTCGGCGTGGGGCAAGCCGCCAGTTTGCCAGTCGATTCTCAGAGCCGGGTCAGCCGTTATGACTTGGCCGCTGCCAGCGCCGCGTCGTAGTTCGGGTGCTCGGTAATCTCTTTGACGTACTCCACGTGCTTGAGCTTCCCGTTCGGATCGACGACGAAGACGGCCCGTGCCAAGATGCGGTTGAGCGGACCGCCCTGAATCAGCACGCCGTAGTCCTCGCCGAACTTCGGACATTGGTGCGCGCTCAGCGTCTTGACGTTGGTGACCCCTTCGGCTCCGCACCAGCGCTTCTGGGCAAAGGGAAGGTCCATGCTCACGGTGAGGATCTCGGCATTGGGGAGCGACTTGGCCAGATCGTTGAATTTCTTGGTTTCCGCGCTGCAAACCCCCGTGTCGAGCGAAGGGACCGTCGCCACGATCCGGGTTTTTCCTTTGCTGCCCTCAAGCGTAACATCTTGCAAAGCCGTGTCTTGTAGCTTGAATTCGGGTGCCGGCGAGCCCGGCTTCAACTCGTTGCCGGCCAACGCGACTGGGTTTCCCTTGAACGTGACTGCACCATTTCGAGTCGCCGTCATGATCTTCCATCCCGTCTGAAAGAGAAAAGTGATCGTGGCCGACTGTCGGTCAATTGCTGCCAGCAGTATTGCGAGTTGCCCGTCAGATTCAAGTCAGCAAAGTGGCGAGTGGCGAGGGGCGAGTGGCGAGTGGCGAGTGGCGAGTGGCGAGTGGCGAGTGGCGAGTGGCGAGTGGCGAGTGGCGAGTGGCGAGTGGCGAGTGGCGAGGGGCGAAGGGCGAAGGGCGAAGGGCGGGGGGCGGGGGGCGGGGGGCGAAGGGCGGGGGGCGAGCAACGCAGTCGCCGTCTTCGGAGGACACGCGACTCACCACTCGCGACTCACGACGTCCCTTCGTATAAATGACGTCCGGAGACTTGCAAGTGAATACGTCGTTCTACGATTTCGATGTCGTCGTGGTCGGAGCCGGGCACGCCGGGTGCGAAGCGGCGCTGGCGGCGGCCCGTATGGGAGCCAAGACCGCGCTCCTGACGATGAATCTCGACACGATTGGGCAAATGAGCTGCAACCCGGCCATCGGCGGAGTGGCCAAGGGGCAGATCGTCCGAGAGATCGATGCCCTGGGGGGCGAGATGGGCGCGTGATTGACGAGACGGGCATTCAGTTCCGCATGCTCAACCGGACCAAGGGGCCGGCCATGCACAGCCCCCGCGCCCAGGCGGATAAAAAGGCGTATCAGTTCTCGATGAAGCGCCGCATCGAAGAGCAGCCGAACCTCAGCCTCCGTCAGGAAATCATCGAACGTCTTGAGACGGATCACGGCCGCCTCAGCGGCGTGCGCGTCCGCGGCGATGCCGTCTATCGGGCTTACGCGGTCGTCTTGACGACGGGCACCTTTCTCCAGGCGATCATGCACACGGGCGAAGCCAAGACGGCCGGCGGCCGCGCGGGAGAAGGGACAACGAACGGGCTTTCGCAATGCCTTTCGGAACTGGGCTTTGAGTTGCGTCGCTTCAAGACGGGGACGCCGTGCCGCCTGAACGGGCGAACCATCGATTTCGGTCCGCTTCAAATCCAGCCGGGCGACGAAGAGCCGCAGCCCTTCTCATTCCTGACCGAGAGGATTTCCCAGCCGCAGATCCCGTGTTTCTTGACGCAGACGAATGAGTCGGTCCACGACCTGATCCGTCGCAACCTGGATCGCGCGCCGATGTACAGCGGCCAGATCCGCTCGACGGGGCCGCGCTACTGTCCCTCGATCGAGGACAAGGTGGTCCGTTTTGCCGACAAAACGTCGCACCAGATCTTTCTGGAGCCCGAGGGGCGAAACACTTTGGAGATCTACTGCAACGGCATCTCCACCAGCCTGCCGCGCGACGTGCAGGACGCGATGATCCGCTCGATCCGCGGCCTGGAGCGGGCCGAGATCATCCGCTATGGCTACGCCGTCGAATACGACTACGCCCCTCCCACGCAATTGAAGCCGACGCTCGAGACCAAGCGCCTCGAGGGCCTCTATTTCGCCGGCCAGATCAACGGAACGACGGGCTACGAAGAGGCCGCCGGTCAGGGATTGTTGGCGGGCATCAATGCCGCGCTCAAACTCGCGCGACAGCCCCCGTTGGTGTTGGACCGCAGCCAAGCCTACCTCGGCGTGCTGCTCGATGACCTGGTCACGAAGGGGGTGGATGAGCCGTATCGGATGTTTACGTCACGGGCGGAATACCGGCTATTGCTCCGCCACGACAACGCGGACCGCCGGCTGACGCCGACGAGTACGAGGATCGGACTGGCCGATCCGCAACGAGCGCAGTCGTTCGCCGCCTATGACGCCGAACTTGCGCGCGGCACGCACTTTATCCAAACCGTTCATCACCAGGGTCACACGCTGGAGGAAACCCTGCGACAACCGGAGATCGGATGGGACGACTGTTTGCCGTCTGGTTCCCAAGGGCGGCGGAGCTGCGACTCTCGAAGAGGGCAGCGGAACAAATCGTCATCGAGGCGAAGTATTGGGGCTACATTCGGCGGCAGGCCTCGGACATCGAGCGGCAAGCCAAGGTGCAGCAAATGCGCATTCCAGAAACGTTTGACTTCGAGGCAGTTCCACAGCTTCGGGCAGAAGCAAAGGAAAAGTTTTCGAAGGTCCGTCCCGGAGACCTGGGTCAGGCGGGAAGGATCAGCGGAATCACTCCCGTCGACCTGGCGGTGCTCGCGCTCTACCTCCGCGAGCCCGACCGGCTGGCCTCTTGATAGTCACATTCAACTTCATTTATGGATAGTCTAGGGGGAATGTCGTGCTGCCGGCAGTGCGGGATGGCCGTTTGCCGACTCAAACGGTTTGGTGAAAGTCAATGCCGGACAACGACTTCGCAGATTGGCCATGAATGGGGTCCAGGATAAGACTGGCAATTTGTCTTGACGCGCTAAACAATATCAATTAAGCAAAGCGTATGAATGGAGTTGCTTGTATCAAAGGAGCGTCTTTTGCCCTGATGCCGGCAACCGGTCTCCGGCAGTTGGACTCCAGAGCCGAACGGAGGAGCCACCAGTTTCCCTATCTTTCATCTCTTGTGAGGGCCGATTTCCGGACAGTGTGAGCAATCAATGGAGTGGCCGAACGCGGACGCATGTTCGCCACCAGGGAGGAGTCCTTTCTTGTCGAAGGATTTCCGAAAAGACAGTTTTCGTCTCCTGCTCACAAAATACGTGCTCAGAATCGAAGGAATGGGACGAGCCTCATGAAAACGGTCTTTACGACGGGCGAAGCAGCGAAAATCTGTAAGGTCAGCCAGCAGACGATAATCCGGTGCTTTGATTCCGGCCAGCTGAAAGGGTTCCGTGTTCCTGGATCGCGTTTTCGGCGAATTCCCCGCGACATCCTCTATAAGTTCATGAAGGAAAACAGCATCCCGACCGACGCCCTCGAAAGCGGAAAGCGGAAGGCGTTGATTGTGGATGACGACGAGGAGCTGGTCGAGCTGATTCGGGACGTGCTGGAATCGGACGGCCGCTTCGAGGTCCGGGTCGCCAATAACGGCTTCGATGCCGGCATGATGGTCAAAGAATACCATCCAGACGTCATCGTTCTGGACGTCATGCTTCCGGACATCAACGGCAAGGAAGTCTGCCAGCGCGTCCGCAGCGACGCGAATCTCGACGACGTCAAAATCATCTGCATCAGCGGCATGGTCGAGACGGACAAGATCAGCGAGCTCCGGCAGGCCGGCGCCAACGACTTTCTCCAAAAGCCGTTTGAGGTCGAGAAGCTCGTGGAACGCATGTGCCACCTGCTCGACATGGAGCCGGCACAGGTCGCTCGCTGACAACGGACGATCAATCCATTCCAGGACTCTGCAAGGAGGCGAGTCGTGGAGCAAACCGTCGACGGGGCGGCTTTCCTCGCCCCGGCATATGACGCGGTCACCGCGCGGCGCGTGACCGCGCGGCCTGTCCCACCCGGCTCGCCGCACGAGTTCGTCCTCCCCCTGCTTCCCGTGCGAAGCGCGGGAACTTGCGGTCGGCCTGGCGCGACAGTGGCAAAGCTGGTCAGGGGCTGAGGCCGCTGTCGTCGCTTTGGGCTTTGTGCGGCTCGGGAGGAAGCTCGTCAGCCGTTCGCGCGTCGGCCAATTGCCCCAAATCGCCGAATCGGCCTTTGACCGCAAGCAAGTGGACGCCGGCTTTCGGGAGTTCGCCACGGCCGATGGCGGCGCTCTTGTCGGTGAGGAAAAGCCCGTCGCGGCGCTGGCATTCCCAACCGCTGCCGATGCGGTGGGCGGGGTCCTGCTGTACTCGCCCGATTCGTTGGAACTGCCCGGCGAGGCGCGCGAACAATTCGCCGCTTGGAGCGGCCGGCTGCTCGACCAGGCCGCGATTGTGGAAGAGCGCTCGCCCGGCCGCCGCGCTCTTGAGGCGGCCAAAACGGACGCGCTGGCCGAATTCGCGGCGGGAGCGGGGCACGAAATCAACAACCCCCTGGCGACGATCGCCGGACGCGTCCAGATCCTGTTGCGGGACGAGACCATCGGTAACCGCCGGCAGGACCTCGCGACCATCGGCGCACAGGCGCTGCGGGTGGGCGACATGATCGGCGACTTGATGCTCTTTGCCCGGCCGCCGGCGCCCGCGCCGCAAAGGCTGTTGCTCAATGACGTCGCGCAATCGGTCATCGACCGGTTCGCGGAGGCGGCCCGTTCGCGTTCGTGCCGTCTCAAGCTGGCCGCGGCGGGCCCCGTGTTCGCGACGGCCGATCCGACGCAAGTGCGAATCGTGCTGAGCGAGCTGGTTCGCAACAGCCTCGAGGCGATCGATCCGCCCGGCGAGCTTGTTCGCGGCGAGATCGTCGTCCGATTGGACCGCTCCACGCCGGCCGCCAAATCCGCCGCCGTCGTTTCGGTCACCGACAACGGTCGGGGCTTGTGCGAAAAAGACCGCGCCCATTTGTTCGACCCGTTTTATTCGGGGCGCGACGCGGGACGCGGACTTGGTTTCGGACTGTGCAAATGCTGGCGGATCGTGAACGGTCACGGCGGATGGATCGAGGTCGATTCGGTCCCCCGCGTCGCAACGACGTTTCGCGTCTTATTGGCCCGATGAACCGGCGAGGCCATCGTACGAACCGTGCGAGCCTCCCTTCGTCTGCTCTTGAATGGCATTAATCGGCATGTCGCCCTTGGTTCCCGTGCTGGCGTCGGTCTTGGCGGTCGCTGCCGCCGGTGGCAGCGCGCACGAGGAGCCGCTGGTCGAGCATCCGCGGTTCAGCATCGAAGTCCCGTCGAACGTCCTCACCGACGTCCCTGTCCGCAAGATCGTAATCCGGGCGTTCGACGCCAACGGCAAGCCCGACGCCTCGTACAATGAGCAGCCCCTCATCACGGGCATTCGTCTGGCCGTGCCCCAGACCGACGATGCCAAGCTCGGCCCGTTCCATGCGGGCGTTCTGGAGCTCTCGACCGATCTGCACGCCGGACGAAAGGTCTACATTTCGGAGCCCCAGGTCGTCGTCGACGCCGGCGATCGACGATCCGCGCGGCTGGAGGTCCCGCGCACTTTTCGATGGCTCGCCTTGGCGCCGGCGGTGGTCGCCTTCTTGTTGTGCCTTTGGCCTCGGAATTTTGTGCTCGCCATGTTTGTCGCCGTCTTGTGCGGCACGGCCATTCTGGACCAGGGGAACCTTTTCCACGCGTTTGTGCAGACGATCGACTCGTTTGTCCTGGTCGACGCACGGACGGCGGCCGGAGCGGGCGCCTTTCACATCACCACGCTCACGGTGATGCTCTTCTTCGGCTCGCTCTTCTCCGTCCTGGCCGCCAGCGGCGGCCTCTCGGGACTGACCGATCGGCTCGGCCGGCGGGCCAAGACACGAGAGCACGGCCAACTGCTGGCGTTGATCTTTGGATTCGGTGCCTTCCTCGACGATTACGCCCACGCCCTGATTGTCGGAAAGACGCTGCGGCCGCTGTCGGACCGGCTGAAAATCTCGCGCGAAAAATTTGCCTTTCTCGTCGATACGACCTGCGCGCCGGTGACCGCCCTGGCGATCGTGTCGACCTGGCTGGCGGCCGAGCGCGGCACCATCCGCGAAACGTTCGCCTCACTGGGTTCAAGCGGCGGCGCCACGGCGACGCTTCTGGCGAGCCTTCCCTATTGCTTCTATCCGATTTTGATGCTGATCTTCGCGGCACTGGCCATCTTTCTCGGTCACGATTTCGGACCGATGCTCCGCGCCGAATGGCGAGCGGCGACGCACGGCCATTTGAGTCGCCCCGACCTGGTCGATCCGCAAGTCCTCCCGGCGGCCGAACCTGAACCCCCGGGCGGCCGCAAACTGGCCCGGAACGCCTGGATCCCCATCCTGCTGTTATTCGGACTGGTTGCCATCGGCCTGTGGTGGACGGGACGCGAAGAGCTGGCCTCACTGTCCGCCGACGCCTCGCCGGCGATGGCCCAAGCGGTCGAGGCCCCCTCCTGGCTGGACGTGCTGGAACATGCGAAAGCGCAGCGCGTGCTGCTCTTTTCGGTGTTCATTGCGTCGGCCGCCGCCGTGGCCCTGGGGGTCTGGTCGCGATCGTTGACGCTGCAGCAAGGCCTGAGCGCCTGGGTCTCCGGACTGCAGCGGATGGTTCCGGCGGCATTGATCCTGTTGTTGTCGTGGTCCTTCCAGCGGATCTGCGATGCGGACCACCTGAACACGGCGGGCTTTTTGATGGAGATCGGCCAGCCGCGGGTGACCGTCGAATGGGTGCCGCTGATGGCGTTTCTCGCCGTGGGACTGACCTCGTTTATCGTCGGAAGCTCGTGGGCCGCGCTCCCCCTGGCTCTGCCCCTCTTCATCTCCGTGACGCATGCCGCTCTTGGTCGATTTGAACGAGGCCAGCCCGATGCACCCCCTGCTCCTGGCGACCATCGGCGCGGTGATCGGCGGGACGGTCTTCGGGCATCACTGTTCGCCCATTTCAGAAACGACGGTCCTCTCGTCCGCGTCGACCTCGTGCAGCCATCTCGACCATGTCTTTACGCAGCTCCCCTACGCCGTGACCGTGGCGAGCGTGGTCGCCCTCTTCGGCTACGTGCCGGTCGCCTACGGGCACTCTCCGGTCGTCCTGTTGCCGTTGGCCACGATCGTGCTCCTTGCGATCCTTCAATTCGGCGGCCGGCCGGCCGTCGAGAGCGCCGCCGAAGGCGAGTCGACTCCCAAACCCGCTGACGCAGCCGCCGCCGCGCGTTCGAAACGCAGGCGGCGCGCCGTCCGGCCTGTCCGAGGCCCGCAAGCCCACGACGGCCGCTGCCGGCAAAGCGGTTCCCGTCCGCCCGTCTTGATCGGATGACTCGCCCAAATTGGGTGATCCGCAACGGCACGACGAAAGGCAACCGAGGCTGGACTCTCGCCTTTTCTCGAATCCGGATTTTCCAAACTTGCGGCCGGCAGCTTGTTCCCCCAGCCCCTCCAATCCGTAGATTGCTTTAATTCGTGCGAAGGGCCATGCGACGGAATTGTTCGGTCGCGCCACACGGGCAAGAGGCGCGGTCTGGGTTGTATAATACGTCACCACTTGGCGATAGCAGTGAAAGCGACGATCCGCGATGGCACAACAGGAACGGCTGCGGGGCATCTTTACACCCAACCTCGTCCCCCAGGACGATTCGGGCGATATCAATGAGCCGGAGCTACGGCGTTATGTCGACTGGCTGATCGCCCGCGGCGTGCACGGATTGTATCCGAACGGCTCGACGGGCGAGTTCACCCGGTTCCGGGCCGACGAGCGCCGCCGCATCACCGAGATCATCGCCGACCAGACCGCTGGCCGCGTGCCGATCCTGGCAGGGGCGGCCGAGGCCAATGTCCGCGAAACGCTCGGCGCCTGTGAGCATTACGCTCGGCTCGGAGTCCGGGCCGTGGCCATCGTCGCTCCGTTTTATTACAAGCTCAGCCCGGCGTCGGTCTACGCCTATTTCAAAGAGATCGGACGCAACACGCCGGTCGACGTGACGCTCTACAACATCCCGATGTTCGCCAGCCCGATCGACGTGCCGACGGTGCAGCGGCTCTCGGAAGAGTGCGAGCGAATCGTGGCGATCAAGGATTCGTCGGGCGACATCCCGCACATGATCCGTATGATCAAGTCGGTCCGCCCCAATCGGCCCGACTTCGCCTTCCTCACGGGTTGGGACGCCGCGCTCATGCCGATGCTTTTGGTCGGCTGCGACGGCGGCACCAACGCCAGCTCGGGCGTCGTGCCGGAACTCACGCGAAAACTGTACGACCTCACGCTGGCCGGCCAGCTCGACCTGGCCCGCAAGATTCAATACGACCTCATCACGTTGTTTGACACGATGATCTATTCGGCCGAGTTTCCGGAAGGCTTTCGCGCCGCCGTCGAGCTCCGCGGCTTTCGCATGGGGACGGGCCGCCAGCCCCTCTCGCCGGAGCAAAAGACCGACCTCTCCACGCTCAGCAACACGCTGCAATGCCTGCTGGCCGAGCACGGCTTTACAAACGAGCCAATCGGCGGCTGCCCGGCGGGCAAAGGCGTGAACGGCTTCGACACCAAACAGGTGGGCGAGATCGTGCAAACGGTCGTCGCCGAGCTTTACCGCCGCGGCTTGATGTGACAATACTCAGTTCAGCCGCCGCTGCCATCTCATCGTTTCCATCGTCGCAGCGCATCTCGGACAACGCCGGTGTCCGCATGCATCGATTCTGTTCGGCCTTGTTGGTCGCTTCGGTCGCTGTGATTTGCGGCTGTTGGAGAAGCTCAAGTCCTTCCTTCGATGCGACGGCTCCGCTGGTCGATGCGACAGCGCTTACGGGAACCGACTTCGTCGCAGTGCGCGGGGAAGCGATTCGCCCCGATCGCAACTGCGTGTATTGCGCAACGTTTCAAATGGCCTGGGACCAGTTGAAAGAGCGGTTCGGCGGCCCGCTCCGGTATGAGAAACCTGTGCCATTGGCCGAGCATCTCAATCGGGAAACGTTCGATCTCAAAGACATTTCCCCCGATTCGTACTTCTTATTTTGCAAGGAGTGGGAACCGGGCATCGGACAGAGAATTCAGTCGCTTCGCGATGAGAAATTCCCGGAGAGTTCACTCTCGGTCCCCGAGATACCCGATACCCCGAACGGGTGCGTGGCCTACGCCTACTTATTCAAATTGCTTTCATTCGCCCTGCTGTTTGAACGCCATCAAGAGGCGCTCGCCTTTCACCATTCCACACAGGTAAGCCACGTCACAAGTTTCGGTGCACGGGGAGACAATTCCCTCACCGGCCACCGCGCGTCCGAGTTGTCCGCCCAGGTCCGAGTGCATTCCTATGCATCGCCCGACGATTTTGTCATTTCCCTCTATCCCAAGGAGTACGGCGACGAGATCGTCCTGGCAAAGCTTCCTCCCGGCCATACGTTGGAAGAGACGATTGCGTTGGTCCAAGATCGAATCACGAACCATGCGGCCGGCCCCGAAGACGGGATCTGGAACGCGAACGAAGAGCCGCTGTGGGTGCCGCTCATCCAGTTGAACGTGCACAGGCGATATTCGGAGCTGGAAGAAAAACCTTTCAAGGCGCCCCGTTTCGCGGGCACGATCGCGTGGACATCGCAAGATCTTCGTTTTCGTCTGGACGAGACCGGCGCCCGCATCGAATCGCAGGCGTCTCTGAGCGCCAAATCCGCGACAGTGCCACTCGAGTCTCGCCGTGAACCACGGCGTCTGTTGTTCGACCGGCCGTTCTTGGTACTGCTTCGCCGGCTCGAGGCAAAGAGCCCCTACCTGGCCATCTGGATCGGCAACGCAGATCTGCTGCAACCATTCAAATGATTCGAACGGGCTCGGATCGGCACTTTCCGCCGATCGTTCGAGGACCGCTCCGAATCGCACGTTTTTTGCGCCTTTGACTCGCGGTTCGCGTTGATCGGACGAGGCTTCTGAGCTATCAATTCGGCGATGCAACGCATGGCTGTTGGCGGAATCTTGCTGTGCATCATTGCCGGCTGCGTCGGGCCGCAAATGGTCCGTTGTCCGCTCGACGATTCGGATCTGTCGAAGAAGATCCTGGCCGTCGCTCCGGTGGGCACGCCCCGTGATGAGGCCGTGCGGCGATTGAAAGAGGCGGGCATTGTCGGCGCCTTTGGGTCCGAACATTCCGCGTTTGGCAAGGACTATTATTGCTGCCAGGCCTGGCGGCGCCCGCAGGGCGAAGTGTGGCGAATCAGCCTCTTGGTACACTTCGACAAATCGGGCAAGCTCTGCGAAACGCTCGACCTGCCGGACCTGAACGCCGATCGCTCCAAACCCGCGAAGAGCCGAGCGTAAGGTCGCGGATTTGAGAAACGAGCCGGCGGGTTCCGGCCATTGGGGCCGGGCAATTAACCCGGCCCGCCGGACCGCCGGGGTGAACCCGGTGGCTCGTTGGAACGCTCAGGCGCCGAGCTTTAAGCGATAGAACTTTGCTCCCTCGGCAATCGCCTCGGCGAGCTTTTCGGGGTTCTTGCCCCCCGCTTCCGCCAGGTCGGGGCGGCCGCCCCCTCCCCCGCCGACGATCTTGGCCGCCGTGCGGACGCAATCGGACGCCAAGATGCCGCGCTGGATGAGGTCTTTGCTGACGGCGGCCGTCAGGGCGACTTTGCCATCCGTGGCCGAGCCGAGCAGGATGGCGACCGAGCGGCCCTTGCCGCGGAGCCGGTCGATGAATTCGCGGAGGGTCTCGCGGTTGGTGACGTCGGTCGCGCGGGCGATGATTTTTGCTCCCCCGACCTCTTCGGCCTGGGCGAACAGCTCCTCGGCGATCTCGGCGACCGACTCGCTGGTCTTCGCTTCAAGCTGCTTTTTCACGTCGCGCAGCTCATCCTGCAGAGCGGCGACGCGGCGGGGCAGATCTTCCGGCTGGGGCGTCTTCAAGAGTCCGACCAGCTCTTTGAGCAGGTTTTCCGTATCGCGGATTCGCTGGAGTGCCCGCGGGCCGGTCATGGCGACGACGCGGCGGACTCCCTTGGCGACCGGCTCCTCGGAGACGATCTTGCAGAAGCCGACTTGCCCCGTGTTGGACAGGTGCGTTCCGCCGCACAGCTCGACGCTGAATTGGCCCATGCTCACCACGCGGACCGGATCAGGATATTTTTCACCGAAGAGGGCCATCGCACCGAGCTTCTTGGCCTCCTCCAACCGCAGGATGCGCGTCGCCACCGGCGCCCCGTCCGCGATGCGGGCGTTGATTTCGTCCTCGACCTTGAGGACTTCCTCCGGCGTCAAGGACCGTTTGTGGGCAAAGTCGAAGCGGAGCTGGTCCTTCTCGACCTTCGAGCCGCGCTGCGTCGCCGTTTCGCCCAGCGTCTTTCGCAGCGCGTAATGGAGCAGGTGCGTGGCCGAGTGGGCGCGGCGAATGGCGCTGCGGCGTTCGATATCGACTTTCGCCGTAAGCCGCTGTCCGACGTGCAGCCGGCCGCGCTGGAGATGGCCGATGTGCAGGATCAGCGAGCCATCGCGGTGCGTGTCGATCACTTCGAACCGGCAACCGTCGGCGGTGAGTGTCCCCGTGTCGCCGACCTGGCCCCCTGCCTCGCCGTACAAAGGGGTGCGGTCGAGGATGACGGCGACCGGCGTCGCGTGGCTCAACTCCTCGAGCTGATCGACAAGCTGCTTTTCGGCGATGATGCCGACGATTTCCCCCTCGGCCTCGACCGCCTCGTAACCCAGGAACTCGGTTGCGCCGGCGCTCTTGCGGACCGCGTCAAGGGGGCCTTCGGCCATCACGGAATCGAGGAAGGCCCCGCTGCCGCTGCCGATCTTGTGCTGATTCATGAGATACTTGAACCGCTCGAGGTCGACGGCCACGTTTTTCTTGGCAGCCATCGCTTCGGTCAGCTCAATCAGGAAGCCATCCGTCTGATGCAGGTCGAAAGCGTCGTCGCCGGAGATTTTGCCGGAGCCGGCGGAACGGGCCTTTTCGACGCATTTCTCGAACTTCGCCAGCCCCTTCTCGACGACGCCCAGGAACTGATTTTCTTCCTCCTCGATCACGTCGGCGACGGATTTTTCCGTTTTGGCGATTTCGGGATAGGCGGCCTTCATCGCCTGAACGACGGCCGGGATCAGTGTGTGCAAAAACGGCTCGTGCCGGCCCAGCAGATAACCTTCCAGCAGGGCCCGCCGCAGAAGCTGCCGCACGACGTAGCTCTCCTTCTCGCTACCCGGCGAAACGCCTTCGTGGATACAGAAGGTGATGGCGCGGACATGGTCGGCAATGCGGCGGATGGGCCGGCCGTTGACCCCCGCGAACTCGTATCCGATTCCGACCGCGTCGGCCGCGGCCAGGCAGAGGGGCTTTAAGATGTCGATCTCGAAGTTGCTCGGCACGCCCTGCAAGACGGCGGCGGTGCGTTCCAGCCCCATGCCCGTGTCGATGTTCTTTTTGGGCAAGGGCCGCAGGTTATTGGGCGGCGGTCCGACGCGGTTGAACTGCGTGAAGACCAGGTTCCAGATCTCGACCGACTTGGGGCTTCCGGCGGCCTGGTAATAGATTTCACTGCACGGCCCGCACACGCCGTCGGGTCCGTTGGATGGGGCGCCGGCCGGCCAGAAGTTTTCGTTCTCGTCCTCGCGGCGGACGCGGTCGGGCGGAAGGCCGATCTTTTTGGTCCAGATGTTGAAGGCCTCGTCGTCGTCGAGGTAGACGGTGACCGACAAGCGTTCGGGAGCCAGGCCGAGCCATTTCTTATCGGTGAGATATTCCCAGGCCCAGCGAATCGCCTCCTCTTTGAAATAGTCTCCGAAGGAAAAGTTGCCGAGCATCTCGAAGAACGTGTGATGGTAGGCCGTGACGCCGACGTTCTGGATGTCGCCCGTGCGGAGGCACTTCTGGCAGGTGGTGGCCCGCGTGAACTCGAGCTTGCCGACGCCGAGGAACTGCGCCTTGAATTGGTTCATCCCCGCGGGGGTAAACAGCACGGTGGGATCGTCGCGCGGGACGAGGACGTCGCTCGGCTTGCGGACGCATCCCTTGGACTGGAAGAAGGTCAAATAGCTTTCGCGCAGCTCGTCGGTTTTCATTATCACTTCTGTACGGTGTCACTTCTGTACGGTGTCACTTTTGTACGGTGTCACTTCTGTACGGTGATCCGCCGGTGGTCGGCCAGCTCCAGGACAACGTCGCCGTCGAACTTCGCGCACGGCCTCTTGGAATTCGGCGGGAGTTCGGACGGGCGTTCCCGCCACGCTGGCGATGAAGTCCCCGTCCACCAGGCCGGCCGCCTGGGCCGGACTTCGCGCCGCGACGCTGGTGACCAACACGGCCTCCTTGAACTGGAACGGCCACCCGATGTACTTGTACCGCCCGGTCGGATAATCGACGGTGATGCCCCGCCAAGCCGGGAATCGCTGCGACGTGGCGATAATCGCCTCGTCATCCTCGACGGGCCATTTTCCGAGTTTTGCGGTGAGAGTCAACTCGCGCCCCTCGCGCGGACGCCAGACCGTCATGTGCACCGCCGATTCCGGCGGGAAGGTGCCCACGTACCGCATCAGATCGTACTGGTCCAGAAGCGGTCGTCCTTCGATTTTCAAAATGACGTCGTCCGGCTGGAGATCGGCTCCGGCCGCCGGCGAGTTCGGAATCACCTGCTCGACACGAACCGCGGACAACTGCTTGAAGCGGTCCTCGTGCGCGTTGGTCCGGCAGGATTGGCTGAGGATTGCTCAGGCCGAGAAAGCCGTATTCGACTTCGTAGCCGTGGCACAATGTCTCGATGACGCGTCGTGCAAAGGAATCGATGGGAATGGCGAAGCCGACCGACTTCTCGTATCCCTCGAGGGCCGCCAGCGACGTCGTGACGCCGACGAGCTGGCCCCGCAGGTCGACCAGCGCTCCTCCACTCGTGCCCAGCTCCATCCGCGTGTCGACCTGCAACAGAGTGCCGTACTGATGAATTGTTTTGGCCTTGGGCGGCGCGAAGTCGCGCTGCCGGATGGGAGCCGGCCGGCGAGAAACGTTGCCGATCATGCCCCAGCTCACGCTGGCCGAACCGTCGCGGGCAATCGCGTACGGATTTCCCAAGGACAGGACCAGCTGACCTTTCTGGAGCGGGGACTTGTCGGTGCGAAGGGGAATTGGCTTGAGGTCTGACGGCTTCATGCCGAGCGCCGCGTAATCGATCGCCAAGACCGCCAGGTCGCTGCGCGGATCGGCGGCGATGATCCGCGCCTGGTAGCCGCGGCGGTCGCCGAAACGGACATAGATTTGGCTCTCGCCCGGCTTGGATCCCGCCGCAGCGGGCGGCCCTCCGCGGACGACGTGATAATTCGTCAGGATGAATCGTTCGTCGGACCCGCGAATCGGCGCCACGACGATGCCCGTGCCGAACTCGTTCGGAACGAAGTCGGGCGATTCCGGCTTGTCGAAGTCGCTGTGTCCCTTGGGGTCGATGTCGAACGGGTTGAACTGGTTCACATTGGGGCTCGGTCGGATGCGTGCGACGCTGACGACCGAAGGCTCGACGCGGCGGATCACATCGACAAAGACCCGCTCCAGGGCCGTGGCGGCGGCCAAGCCTTCCGCATCTTGAGCGCGGAGGGCCGATTGCCACGGATTCAAGCAGCATCCGACCGCGAGTGCAGCCAGAAGCGATGCGACGAAGCGGCGTTTACGGATCGCGTCGAGACCCTCCATCCCGTAATGGTAGCGGTCGACGACGCAACACCCAAGCGTCGCTTGCGGCACGGCCTGGCTGCATCGCAATCCGGGGGCGTCACTCGGGGCGTCACTCGGCCGATTGGCCGTTCGACTCCTGCGGCGGGGGGACGGCCAGTCCCCGGCCTTCGAGAATCTTCTGCCTGATCTTTGCCAGGATTTCGGGATTTTCTTCGAGGAAGACGCGCGCTTTGTCGCGCCCCTGGCCGAGGCGCGTTTCGCCGAAGCTGTACCAGGTGCCGCTGCGATCCACGACGCGGTCTTCCGCGGCCAGGTCAAGCACGTCTCCCTCCAGGCTGATGCCGCAGTGCCCCAGCATGTCGAACTCGGCCGAGCGGAACGGAGGAGCGACCTTGTTCTTGACGATCTTGGCCTTCATGCGGATGCCGATCGTATTGTCCCCCTCCTTCAAGGTGCTGATGCGGCGGACGTCGACGCGGCAGGAGGAGTAAAACTTCGAGCGCTCGGCCGCCCGGAGTCGTTTCCGGGCTGCCGAACATCACACCGATTTTCTCGCGAATCTGATTGATGAAGATGACCGTGGTGCGGGACTTGGAAATTGCACCGGTGAGCTTCCGCATGGCCTGGCTCATCATTCGCGCCTGCAGCCCGACATGCGTATCGCCGATCTCTCCGTCCAGCTCGGCCTTCGGAACCAGGGCCGCAACCGAGTCGACCACGATGATGTCGACCGAGTTGGATTTGATGAGCATCTCGGCAATCTGCAGCCCCTCCTCCCCGTAGGAAGGCTGGCTGACCAGCAGGTCTTCGAGATTGACGCCCAGGCGCTTGGCCCAGGAGGGGTCGAGCGCATGCTCGGCGTCGATAAAGGCGGCGATCCCCCCCTCATGCTGGGCACTGGCAATCGCGTGCAGGGCCAGCGTCGTTTTACCGCTCGACTCCGGCCCGAAAAGCTCGATCACCCGGCCCCGCGGGAAACCCCGTCCCCCCAGGGCGAGATCCAACGAGAGAGCGCCCGGTCGAGATCCCCTGGATGGCCAAACCGCTGGTTTCCTCCGTGAGCTTCATGATCGAGCCCTTGCCGAAGGTCTTTTCGATTTGACCCAGGGCATTGGCCAAAAGCACCTGCGATTCGCTTTTGTGCTGCGCGGAGGTTTCCGGCTTCTTGAGGCGGTCTTTGGCCGCCGGAGTGCTGTTATTCTTCGATATTTTTGTGGTCATGGAGATCATCCTCGACGGTTGATCGGTGATTCGGAAAGGGCACGTCCTGTTTTGCTGACCGGCCCATGTAGTGTACAAAAAGATACTATAAATTCAATCGGACTTTTGCAAGTCGGAAATTCAAGGAAAAAAGGGCAATTTGCTCACGAGGGAAAAGTCATCCCCGTGCAGCCGGATCGCCTTTTTTCTGTGCCGCCTGGCGGGCGTCTCTTTCCATCACAAGGGCCAGATACGACCGCTGCTCCGGGTTCTTCAAATCGAGCCGCTCCGCCAGCCGCAGGATGGCGTCGCGGGCCGCGTCGCGCTCGTTTTCCTCGGCCAGCGCTTCGATCTCCAGGTACGTTCCCAATTCGTCGATCGAGTCGACGGACAGCTCCAGGTCGCGGCCTTCCCAAGCCAGGTGGAACAAGGCGCGTGTCTTCTCCACCGGCTGGACAGGCTCGAATCCGAGCGTCACCAAGCAGCTCGCACATCCTGTCGAAGTCCTCGGGCCGGCGGCCGACGGCGATCTCGATTTCCCGCCGCGTCTTTGTCTGCTTGTCGAGCACGGGCCCCTTGTAAGTGATGAAGACATCCTCGTCGTAACGCCGGATGCGGAACGCTTCGTGCGTCTGCCGGAAGTCGCGGGACGGATGGCGAAAATAAACATCGTATTGGTGCACGACGCGGCCCCGCGTGGCCCCGCGGGCGATCAGTTGCAGCGTCATGTCCGAGGGGTCCGGGATCGGAAATTTCAGCTCGACTTCGTAGCTCATCGACTTGCGCTCTGCGCGGCTGTCGGCTTCAGGGAACGGCCCGGCCGATCTCCGCCAGGCGCTGCCAAGTATACAGACCGGTCGAATGTCCGTCGTTCCAGTCGATCTTGAGCGCGTAGTTTCCGCAAAGCTCGATTTGGGTCGGAGCGATGTCCGCGGGGATCGCCTCGACGTCGAGAGTGCGGATGCCCGTCAGCTCATCGACGCAGCCGGCACAGGGACATTGCGACCGCAACGTCTTAAACGCGATCCGCTGGACCGTCCCGTCATTCCAGCCGATCTCGAGCATCCGCAGATCGCGGAAGGCTTTGATCGATTTCGGCGGCTCGGACGTCATCGGTGCCGGCGGGTCCCTTCAATCTTTGCCGGGGTGCGCGATCTGCTCCCAATACTCCGGGAACGTGTTGGAGCTGAAGTTGGGATCGTTGTCGAGATCGTGGCAGCGATAACAGAGGGTTTTCTTGGCCTCGGCCACGGTGAGCTTGAGCCGATGGCGGGCCGCGTCGAGATCGTCCTTTTTGACCGACTTCGGGTCCTTCTTCCATTGGGCCTCCAGCTCGTTGTGGCGGGCGGCGGGGCCGTGGCAGTTCTCGCACTGCTGCCCTTTCAAATGGGGCGTCTTTTCCGCGCTGTAGAAGCCCGATTCGTAGCGGAACATCTGCTGCGGCTCCCAGCCCGTCGTGTGGCAGGCGAGGCATTCGGGATCGTGGTTGCGGGGGATGGGGTTCTTGGTCCCCTCGCGCCCCGTGATCAGGCTTTCGTAGGCGTGGGCGTGCTTGCTCTCCTTCCAAACGGCGTAGGCTTTCTTGTGACACTCCTTGCAGCTCTCGACGCCCGCGAACCGGTCGCCCGCCGGGGGCCGGCGATTTGGGAAGATCCTGCAGCACGGCATCGTAATTCGACTCGAGCATCTGCTGATACTCGCGCATGTGATCGAGCATCCGCGGCGTGTCCTTGAAACGCTCCTTGTCGAGATCGACCAGCTCGAAACGGAAAGGGGCCGCCTTGTTGTCCGGATAATAGCCGACGATGGCGACGTGCTTCCCTTTCTGACCGACTTCCACCAGCAGCGTCTTGCCGATGTGCTGCGGCGTGTCGTTGCCGTCTTCAGGCCCGGACGTCACGACCAGCTGGAATTCCGGGAACTTCTTGGCGAGCGCGACCGCTTCGTCCCGCTCGGCGTGCGCGAGCAAAACGAGGAATTCCGGGTTTTCTTTTTTGAGCGCGGCGATGGCGGCCGGCAGCACCGCCTCGGGATCCTTGACGGTGATCTGCGGATCGGGGGCGTTGCCGAAGAGGACCGATTTTAGGCTCTTGCCGAAGATTGCCGTCACCCCGAACTTGTGACCGGCGACCGTCACGATGCGGGTTGGAACCGCTGGAGTGGCCCCCGAATCCTTGAAAAGCGTGAACTCGACGTTGGCGTTGACGAAGGAGAGCGATTTTCCGTCGTTCAACGGAGCCGCCTTGCGACAGCAGGAACCCCGGCGTGAGGTGCTCGAGTTGCAGTTCCTCGATCCCCAAGGCCATCGCCTTGTAGCCGAGCTCGTTGAGGGCGGCGAGCATCACTTGGAACTTGAGTTTGTTCTGCTCGTTGTCCTTCCGCACCAGGCCCCCCAGATCGAGAGCGGTCAACGGCCAGCCTTTCTCCTTCGCGATTTGCCGGAAGCAGTCTGCCCGCCGCGACAGGCCGCCCGACTGCGTGATCGAGCAGCCGCACGGCTCCATGTATCCGTGCTGTTCGCCCGAAAAGACGATCGCCAATGCCGGTTTCGTCCATCCGTCGAGCATCGGCTTCGGCGCAGAGGAATCGTGCTTGGTCTGCGCAGGGGGCGGTTCCGGTGGGATCGACATTGGGCGGCGAGGGCGAGTCGGAGCAACCGGAGGGACAGCCAGCGATCAGCGCAATCGCCAACAAGCCCAGTCCAACGGGAGCGGCTTTCCAAATCTCCTGCGGCATTCCATGGTCTTTCGAATCGAGAGAAGACGAGAACCGTTCCAAGCGCGTGCAGGCCTTCGTCTAAGCCCAATGGGCCGGCCACTCGGGCTGCGATAATAACGGATTCCGCATAAGACCGGGATGGCAAGTCGAACGAGGGAATCGAGAATCGCACACCCCTACGATTGATCAATACGCGATTACGACAGGCCCCGTTGGAACGGCTTCATGCCGTCCTGGGCGGGCTGCCAGCCTGTGAAGTGTCACGGCGCGGAGGCCGCGGCGATGTGACGAAGCTTGAGCAGCGTGGCATCGGGCAGGTAGCGGTCGGTATGGCCGCACTGGCGGTTGATCTGATCGAGCTTCAGTGCCCGTTCCGCTTCGGCCTTGGCCTCACCGGCCCGCCCGGCATCGGACAGCGCGGTGGCCCGCAGCGCTAGCAAGGACGAATCGTTCGGATACCGCTCGACGGCCCGGGCCAGCGCGTCCGCGGCCGCCTCGGCGTCGTGCCGATCGCCGCTGCGCGGCGAACTTCGCCAAAGACATCTGTCCCAGCCGGCGATACAGCCTCGGATTGTAGGGATCAAGCTGGATCGCCAATTTGAGCGACTCTTCGCCCTTCGCGAAGTCGTCCATCGCTGCTGTGGCGGGACGGCCCGCCTGCCACCGCGAAAAAAACCCTCCGCCAGCTTTTCGGGCGGCTCCGGGCTGAACGGGTCGCGGAGGGCGGCCGCGCCAAAGTCTCGAATTGCGCGGCTCGTGTCGCCGTCCAACAGGATGGCCTGCTCACCCGAGGCAACAAGCGCGCGGCGGTTGAGGACGGGGAGGGTCGCCGTCGCCAGGCAACAGATGAAAAACACGATCGCAGCGCCCCCGACGGCCAGAACGAGTTTTCGCGATTCCCGCGTGATCGCTCCGCCCGGAATCGTGGCAAATGCCAGGACGGCGATGACCAGAAACAATTGCACGATGGCCGGCATCTCGATTCCGCCCGCGCCGAAAAGGTGCACGATCAGCCCCAGCGCCGCTCCTCCGAGAGCCGCCGCGGATAACGGGGCCGTGCCGAGATGGCGGCGCAATGCCGCGAAGACCATCAACCAGCCGCAAAACAATAAAACGGACCACACATCGAACAGGCCGGAGGCCGAGAGGACCGGAGCGAGAACGGCCAGCAGAAAACCGGCGGCCACTGCCGGCACGACGGCCGCCCAGTCGGCAGGATCGGCCGGTTGCGGCGCTGGTTTGTTCGTCTCCGCGACCGTGCCGCCGCCGCAGAAAGGGCGCGACCGCAAAGACGAGACAGCCGAGGAATCCGACGAGCGCGAGAAGACCTCCGCTCGTCCACAGGTCGAGGATCAGGTTGTGCGGATCGGCAATCTCTTCGCTCGATTCGGGCAATTTGTACCGCAAATAGTGCTGGCGGAAATTGCCCGGGCCCGTCCCGAAAACGGGTTGCTCGCGGATGACGCCCATCGCGCCGGTCCAGTATTGCAGGCGGTAGTCGAGCGATTTGGGAGCTTCCGAAATCACCTGCACGTCAAAGCCGCCCCCGAGCGCGGCCACAGCGAACAGCACCGCGAGCGCGGCCAGAACGCCCGCTCCCACCGCCGCTCCGACGACAATCGTCCGGCGGCTGAGCAGGGACCAGGCCGCCGCCAAAGAGCACGCTCCCCAAAAGGCCAACGCGACGACCAGCCGCAATCCACGCGGTGCGGCTCTTCGTCAGGACAAGGCAATACACGAGCAGCAGGAAGACCGCCGCCCAAGCGATCGCGCCGCTCTTCGTGAGCGGTCGCCGCGCTGCCCGCAACAGGTCGCCGGCCAAAATGATCGCGACGAACAGGAAACCGGCGAACGTGTTGGCCAGCGCAAACGGACCGAACGGCTCATTGCTGAAACGCAGCCGATTCTCGAACTGTCGGCGGCCCGCGCTCTCGCTCGGCACGCCGTTGGCCTGCAACTTGAGCTCGAGCTCGCCGATGCGACGCGCATTTCCCGTGGGATTCTCTCGCAGTTTGTCCAACTCGCTCTCGATTCCGCGGTACTCCTCGTAGGCCCGGGGATAATAGACGTAATGCTGCCAAATCCCCAATCCGGCGAGCACGACGCCGATCGTCGCCACAATCATGGCCAGCCGATTTGCGGAGCCATCGCCGGGCGATGACCCCGCTCCGCGTCCCCTGTTCTTCTCTCGCCCTTCCCCCCCGGCCCCCGGCCCCTGGGCCGGCACGATTTGCCGCAGCAGGAAGAACGTCACGCCCAAGCCGAGCCATTCCCACGCCATATTCAGAGCGGCCCGCCGGTCTCCCCCCGTTCGGAAGACAACCGCCGTCGAGACCACGTGTCCGGCGACGAGGATCCATAAGGCGGCGTCGAACGCGTTCAGGCGGATGGACCAATTGCCGCTGCGGACTCGGCTCCAAGCCCAGATGAGCGCCGCGGCAAGCCAGAGTTGCACGATCCACAGCGTATCGCCCTCGGGCGCCGATTCGGCCGGTACGAGCCACCGAACGACGACGAGCGCCAGGACGAGAACGGCGCCGACCGCCCCGACCGGATCGGCGAGCGCGATCTGCCGGCCGCAGCGGCCGAAACCCTTTCCGCCGCCGCGGATCGGCCGCCGTCTTCCGCCTGGCTCTACTCATGCCGTATCGCCGACCGGCCGCTTTTCGGCGGTCAATGGTTCCCGTTACTGTTCTGTCGCCGGCCGACCGTTTCGAGGATCGCAATGATCGCCAACGTGCAAATCACCATGGCCACGACGAGGAACGCTCCCGACCAGTCGGAGACGCGATAAAGAAGCAGCCCCGCCAAACCGGTCGTCAGCGTCGCCAATTGGATGGTGAGGACGGCATTCCGCGGACGCAGGCCCAACTCGACGAGCCGGTGGGAAAAATGGCTCTTGTCCGCATGAAAGGGGCTGCGTCCCTGAAACGTCCGAATGACGATCACCGAGCAAAAGTCGTACAGCGGAACTGCCAGAATGCACAAGGGCGCCAAGATCACGTGCCGGCTCCCCGGCGCTCCGGCGTAATCATAATAAGTCCCCAGCAACGTCGCGCACGCCATCAACAGGCCGATGAAGTAGCTCCCCGTGTCTCCCATGAAGATGCGGGCCGGGTGCCAATTGTGGCACAAAAACCCCGTCAGCGAGCCGACGAGAACGAGCATCAGGCCGGCGACCAGCCACCGCGGCTGCCCGGTCGAGCTGAGCATCACGGTCGCAAAGACGACGGCCGCGATCAGCGCGATGCCCGACGAAAGCCCGTCCATGTTATCGAGGAAATTGAACGCGTTGACCAGCACGAGGATCCACAAAACGCTCAGCAGCTTGGGGAGAATTGCCAGCGATTGCGGCACGAAGACGGTCGCGTGCACGTCCGCACCGAAGACCAGGGCGCAGGCGATGCCGATCTGCACCGCCAGCCGCGGGAGCCAGTGCAGGTTCTTGCGGTCGTCGATGAGCCCCATGACAGACAGGATCAATCCGCCCCCCAGGATCCACCAAAGCTGATTGCGATGTTCCAGGACGCCGGCCGGCGACAGATTGACTTCGCCCAGCAATTGTTGGCGGAGATCGTCATGGGCGACCAGCACTTTGGCCGCCAGCTCCGCGCAGGCCAGCGGCACGACGACGCCGCAAACGATTCCAATTCCGCCCCCCAAGGGGGTCGGCGTTTTGTGGACCTTGCGGGCCGCCGGAAGATCGACCAATCCCATGCGGGGGGCGATCGACCGCATCGCCCCCGTCACGCACAGCGAGATGAGGAACGACGGCACGATGCAGGCCAGGACAAACAGCAGCATTTCGCACGGCCGAGATCAGGAGCCGAAAATCGCCCGTCTTCCAGAAACGAGCGGCATCGATTTAGTCTGTCACAGGTGGCCGTGCATGCGGAAGGTCGGAACCGATCCCGGCCGTAAAGATTTCATCGGCCGACGCGCGTCGTTGGGTGCGTCGAATCGGAAAGACGTTACAACCGCTACGACCTCCCCGGTCGCCGCGTTGGGCAATTCGTGTCCTTTGTGAAATGGCGTGTGACGGATTGTCAAAATCGATCAAGACGTATCAAAACTGCGCGCAAATCTTCGACTGGCCGCGTCAGCTTGGACGACTCAGGGGCTGAAGACCCAACATACTCAGCAGTAAGTGTTTGCGGCAGGGATTGGGGAAACCGACCCACGCAGGCAAAGGGGCCTTCTGCGATTTTGGGGCCTCTCAATCCGTTAGAATCGCGCAAATCCGGTCACTTAACGTCAAACGGGGACGCCCTCTGACCTTTTGGTCAATTTTGACCGGATTCAGCCAGGCGAGACTCTTGGTGCTTTTGCGCGCCGTCAAGTGGCGGCGCCGAAAAAAAGGGGTCGATAAGAAAAGTGACACGCTGACGGCTCGACTGTCTTCGACCCTGAGACTCGGCCTTCGACCCTGAGGCTCGGCTCGACCGAGCTCGCCGAAGTCAGCCCCGAAGGGATCTCGCCGAAGTCAGGTTGCCCCGCCACGACGAGGGGGGGATCCCGTTCAGTCGTCGAAGCGGGAGACGGCCTGCTCCAGCCGGTTCAGCACTTGCGATTGTCTGAGCGGGGCGCCCGCCCCGCGGCGGTGCACAAAGTGCGTCGTACTGCCGACGAAGCATCCTTATCGAACGGGCGCCGTCGTTTGCTTTGGGCTCGGCTCGTGCGACGGCCTCGAGACTCGATCGGGTGGAACCTGATAGACCTTGCGCAGCCGCGTCAACTCAGCCCGCATGTCGTGCGCCACCGAGGCATAAGCCGGCTCGGCGAAGACGCTGTGCATCTCGTGCGGATCTCTCTGCAGATCGTACATCTCCCATTCGCCCAGCTCGTAGAAATGGATCAGCTTGTAGCGCTGCCGTGCGAACGCCTTCGTGCTTATTGACCATGTGGACGGCCGGATAATCGTAGTATTGGTAATACAAGCTCGTGCGCCAGTCGGCGGGAGTAGGGCCGGCCAGAAGCGGGACCAGGCTGCGGCCCTGCATGTCGTGCGGCACCGGCAAGCCGGCCATCTCCAAGAACGTTTCGGCGAAGTCCAGGTTTGAGACCAGGGCGTCGGATGTTGAGCCGGGTTGGATGACGCCGGGCCAGCGGATCAGGAGCGGCATCCGGTACGATTCTTCGTACATGAACCGCTTGTCGAACCAGCCGTGGTCGCCCAGAAAGAATCCCTGGTCGGACGAGTAAATCACCACCGTGTTCTTCGCCAGACCGCTTTGATCGAGGTAGTCGAGCACGCGGCCGACGTTTTCGTCCACCGACGCGACGCACCGCAAATAGTCCTTGATGTACCGCTGGTACTTCCAGTGGGCCAGATCGGTTCCGGTCAGGTGTGCGGCCCGAAAGGCCCGGTTCTTCGGCTCGTAGGCGGCGTTCCACTTCTGAAGCTGGTCGGGCGTTGAGCTCCTTCGGCGGGACGAGCTTCAAGTCGCGGGGCTTCAGGTCGCGGACGACTTCCATCTGCTGCACGCGGGCCGCGGTGCCCCGCCCACGGTAGTCATCGAACAGGTTGCTCGGGCTCGGGGATCGTCGACGTCGTCGAACAGGTGCAGGTGCTTGAGGCTCGGCTCCCATTCGCGGTGCGGGGCCTTGTGGTGGTACATCAGCAGAAAGGGCTTGTGCGGATCGCGGCCGTTCTTCAGGAAGTCGAGCGCCAGATCGGTGAGGAGGTCGGTGGCGTAGCCGGTGTGCGGGACGTGCTTGCCGTTCTCGATCAGGACCGGGTTGTAATACGTTCCCAGCCCGATGAGGATTTTCCAGAGGTCGAAACCCGGTCGGATCGCTGGCCAGATGCCATTTGCCGATGATCGCCGTCTGGTAGCCCGCCTGTTGCAGCATTTTCGGAAACGTCGGCTGGCTGCCGTCGAAGCGGTCGCCGTTGCGGAGAAAGCCGTTCTGATGGCTGTGCTTGCCCGTGAGGACGACGGCGCGGCTCGGGCCGCAAATCGAGTTCGTGCAGAAACAGTTGTGAAACAGCATCCCGCCGGCGGCGATGCGGTCGAGGTTCGGAGTCTTGTTGATCCGCGAGCCGTAGCAGCTCATCGCATGGGCGGCGTGGTCGTCGGCAAAGATAAACAGGATGTTCGGCCGGGTATCGGGACCGGCGGCGGCCCGAACGAGCGGCCGGGACACAGAACGCGCCACGACGACAACAAACCCAGCTCCACGAACCAATGACATCGACACGGTGCTTGTTCCGGACGAGCGTCATTTTTCGGCGTCTTTCGATCGCCTGATTGAGCCGCGTACCGAACGCCGTCATCATCAAAGGGCCGGCGAATCAAATCAAGCCATCCGGAAAAGCGGCCCAATCGCATTGAACCGGTTTTTCGGCACGGCCCGTTTGCTCCGATCAGCTTCGTCACGGGTCTTTCAAGCGACCGGACCGCGACAAAAACTGGCAATCACGCCGGAATTTCGCGGCCAGAGACGTGACTTAACCTTTAACTGATCGTAACTTCGCGTCTCGACTGACATTGGCCAACGAGAACCCAGATGCCGCAGACCCGCGAACTCGATCGAGGTTCCGCGACGCGTCAGCCGCCCCTTGGGACGCGGCTCGGAAGCCTAAGCTCGTCTGCGTCGATGACGAACCGCTGATCCTCGAGATCCTCGGCGGCTCGTCGGATTGCGGGGCCTCGACTGGGATGTGGAGATCGTTCAGCGACAGCCTGAACGGCGTGGGACTATTTGCGCGCTCAACGACGCGGACATCGTCGTCACCGACGTGTCGATGCCGGGCCTCTCGGGACCCGATCTGGTCCGGCCGCCTCCGCGAAAAACGAATCGACGCGGACACGCCGGTGGTCGTGCTGACGGGGCTGCACGAGGCGAGCCTCAAGCGGCAGGTTCTCGACCTCGGGGCGACCGACCTGCTCTCCAAGCCGATCCAGCCGGACGAGCTGTTGGCCCGGCTCCGCAGCGCACTGCGGCTCAAGCAGATGCAGGATGCGCTCAAACGGCAAAACGAGCGGCTCGAACAGACGGTGCTCGAACGGACGCGCCAGCTCCAGGCCTCGCGGATCGAGATCATCTGGCGGCTGGCCAAGGCGGCCGAGTTTCGTGACGAGCAAACGGGCAGCCACGTGCTCCGCGTGGCACATTACTGCCGCATCATCGCCCAGGCGCTCGGCCAGCCGCGGGCCATTCGTCGAGACGGTGTTTCTCTCCGCTCCGCTGCACGATCTGGGCAAGATCGGGATTCCCGACGCGATCCTGCACAAGCCGGCGCGGCTCACCGACGCGGAGCGAGAAATCGTCAAGACGCACTGCGAGATCGGCGAGCGGATCCTGAGCGGTCCGCGGCATTCCAAGCAGTTGCTGCATTTCGGCGTCGGATCGCTTCCGGACGACATCGTTTTGCGGCGACGAGGATCCCGTGCTGCGGATGGCGCGGGAAATCGCGGCCTCGCACCACGAACGTTGGGACGGCGGCCGGCTATCCGCGAGGGCTCGCCGGAGAAAACGATTCGCTCTTTCCGGCCGGATTACGGCGATGGCCGACGTCTACGATGCGTTGACCTCCACCCGCCCTTACAAAATTGCGCCATCGAGTCGGACGAGCGCTTTCGAATTGATCCGCTCGGAGGCGGGGAAGCATTTCGATCCCGTGGTGTGCGAGGCGTTCCTGCATTCGCGGGACGGATCGAGGAGATCCGGGAAACCGTCTCTCGGACAATCATTCTGCCGTCGAACACGCCCTGCGTCTGGCGCGAGTCGCCCGAATGTCTCCTTGGTCTCCGACGCCTTGCTGACGGCGGTCCCCCTCAACACGCCTTGACCGTTTCGCAAGCGGATCTGCTGAACCGCCGACGCGGCGCGTGCTGGGTCTCTGGCTGGCGTCAATCGACTCACTCTTTGCGGCAGCACGCGCGCGTTTGTACGTCTCGGCGGCAGGCCTGTCGAGCGCGACGCGGCAACTCCGCAATTCGTGGCTGGGCAAGGGATCCGGTCGAATCGGCCGCGGCGATTTCCTGTTTGGAATACCGTTTGCTGGATTCTTTTTACGAGTTTGGAAACTTGCACGTTTTGACAACTTGCACGGCGACACTCCCATGGACGTCAATCTGGTATCCAAGACGATTCGGCGGTTGCAGGCGGCGGAAGGCTATCTGGAATTGAACCTTCCCGCAACGGGCCCGCGGCCGAATTGAATGCGATTGAAGATCAAGGACCTTTCGAGGCGGCGATCGCTCTGCTTGGAGGGCGAAGCCCTCAAGATCGAGGAACGCTACGATGAGGCCCTGGTGCCTCTCAAGCGGGCCGCCACGATGATTCCGGCCCCTTTGAACAAGCGGGCGTGGCGGTCTCTCTCGGAGTGTTACCGGAACTCGGGGCGGCAGGAGTTGGCGGAGATCGCCGACCTGGTCGTCAACGCCGAGGAACAGCAACCGGCCGAACGATCGCCGCAGCCGGTGGTGCGAATCGCCTTTGTGCCGCTCCCCATGCTTTCGCAGGCGCTGCGAGAACTTTTCGTCGGAACTGAGGCGAGTCAGTCGAACATTGCGAGTGACGTGGGCACCGGTGATGAAAACGCCGCAGCCTCGGCTCTCCGTGCCGAGACTGCGGCGCGAGCAAGCTTCCTCGTCTCCGCGAGGAGTCCCATCCGTCAGACCGGAAGGATGCTTTTCTCGAAGATCGACGTCGGCAGCGCCAGTGTGCAGCAGGCGTTGGGGATGTCGACGATGCCGCTGACACGCCCTTCGCAGGGGCAGCAGCTCAAGAGCAGATAGGCCTGCTCACCCGTGAAGCCGAAGTGCTTCAGGTGCTCGATCGCGTTGAGGCAGGCCCGCTTGTAGGCCACGTGGGCGTCGAGGTAGTACTGCTTGCCCTTCTCGTCCACCGAGATCCCCTCGAAGATGAGGTATTCCGAGTGGTGCGGCTCGACGGGACCCGGCTTGAAGATCGGGTTGACCATGCCGTACTTGGCGACGCCCCCCTTGATGATGTCGACGTGCAGGTCGATGAAGCCGGACATTTCGATGGCCCCGCAGAACGAGATTTCGCCATCCCCCTGCGAGAAGTGAATGTCGCCCATCGAGAGCTTGGCGCCGTCGACGTAGACCGGGAAGTAGATTCGCGAACCGCGCGAGAGGTTCTTGATGTCGCAGTTGCCGCCGTGTTCGCGCGGCGGGACCGTGCGGGCGGCCTCCTTGGCGACGCGGTCGAACGCGGCCCCCTTGAGAGTGCCCAGGACGGCGTTCTTGGCGTTCGGGCAGGTTGGCCAAGGGCGGCACGCGCTCGGGATTCGTGGCGACCAGCTCGGACTCGCGCTTGTTCCACTTGGCCAAGAGTTCGTGCGACGGAGCGCAGCCGATCAGGCCCGGATGGGTCAAGCCGGCAAACCGCACGCCCGGGATGTGCCGCGACGTGGCGTAGATGCCGTTCAAGTCCCAGATGGCCTTGGCCGCGTCGGGATAATGGTCGGTGAGGAAACCGCCGCCGTTGTTGCGGGCGAAGATGCCGGTGAAGCCCCACTCGTCGCCCCGCAGGCAGCCGATATCGAGGATGTCGACGACGAGAATGTCGCCGGGCTTGGCCCCTTTGACCTCGATCGGGCCGCTCAAGACGTGGACGATCGACAGGTCGACGTCGCGGACGTCGTTCGGGCTGTCGTTGTTCTTGATCTGGCCGTCGGTCCAGTCCTTGCATTCGATCCGGAACGACGTCGCCCGGATTGACGGCGACGGCGGAGGGAATGTCGGGATGCCAGCGGTTGTGGCCGACCAGCTCCTGTTCGGCCATCGGCTTTTTCAGGTTGATCGGAAACATCGTCTTCGGCATGGCAGGGTGCTCCTATCGAGGGGTTGAGTACAGGACGTGAAATTCGTGCGCACGGCGCAGCTGCTGCAGCCTCGTCGAAAATGGAGTCTCCTTCAAACGGCACTTTCCCAGGTCACACGGCCAGATAACGGTGAATGTTTGCCGCGTCGAAGGTGGCTCGATGTTCTTCGTGAACCAGCCGCCCCCCCTCGATCACCAAGATGCGGTCGGCGATCTCCAGTCGTGAAGCTGAGCACCTGTTCGGCCACCAGATGGTGATGTCCCGCGACTTCTTGATCTCGTTCAGCGTCCGGGCGATGTCCTTGATGATCGAGGGCTGAATCCCCTCGGTCGGCTCGTCCAAGAGCAGCACCTTGGGCTCCGACACCAGAGCCCGGGCGATGGCGAGCTGCTGCTGCTGTCCGCCGGAGAGATTTCCGCCCGCGGCGGCGGCGCATCTCTTTGAGCACGGGAAACAGCGTGTAGATCGAGGGATCGATCCGCCGCCTTGCGGGCCGTCGCCAGCCCGGTGCGGATGTTTTCCTCGACCGTGAGCGTGGGGAAAATCTGCCGTCCCTGCGGGACGTAGGCGAGGCCCGCGCCGACGTCGCCGGAAACTGTCCATCCGCGTCAAGTCGGCCCCTCGAGCTGGATCGATCCTTTCCGCGAGCGCAAGAGTCCCGATCAGCGCCTTCATCAGCGTGGTTTTTCCCATCCCGTTGCGGCCCATGATGGCCACCGTCTCCTGCGTGCCCACGGAAAAGGAGAGCTGGTTCAATGATCTCGCTCTCTCCGTAGGCGACCTGCAGGTTGTTGACTTCGAGCATCGACGATATCCCTTTGGTGATTGCAGTAGGAAGCCCACGGAAGGCCTTCCGTGGGCGTATGCTGGAAGTTCGAGCGGCGGTCAATCGCCCAGGTAAACCTCGCGGACTTTCTCGTTGGCTTGGACCTCTTCCATCGAGCCTTCGACGAGCAACTTGCCCTGGTGCATCACGGTCACCTTGTGGGCGATCTGCTTGACGAAATCCATGTCGTGCTCGATGACGACGACCGAGCGGCCCTTGCAGATCCGCTGCAGCAGGTCGGCCGTCTGCTGCCGTTCGCGATGGCTCATGCCGGCGACCGGTTCGTCGAGCAGCATCAGTTTCGGGTCGGCGATCAGCACCATGCCGATCTCGAGCCACTGCTTTCTGGCCGTGGCTCAAATGCTCGGCCGGCGTCTGGAGGTGGTCGGAGAGGAAAATCTCCTGGGCCACCTCGCGGATGCGGTCGCGGACGTCTTGCGTTTGCTTGAAGAACAGCGAGCCCCACGTGCCGCGGCCCTTCGGGAAGGAGATCTCCAGGTTCTCGAAGACGGTCAGCTTCGGGTAAACCGACGGCGTCTGGAACTTGCGGCCCACGCCGTAGCGGACGATCGAGTTTTCGTGCATGCGGGAGAGCTCTCGCCCGTTGAACTTGATGCTGCCGCCGGTCGGCTTGGTCTTGCCGCAGATCAGGTCGAGCAGCGTCGTCTTGCCGGCCCCGTTGGGGCCGATCACGACGCGGAGTTCCTCGTGCTCGACCGTAAAGTTGAGACTGATCGACCGCCTTGAATCCGTCGAACGAGACGGTCAGGTCCTTGATTTTCAATTCGGTGCTCATGGGAAACAGGTTTCCTTAAGTGTTCCAGACAGATCGAACGGTCAGTGAAACTGACGTCCGTAAATAAGCACGCTGTCGTCGCGTCACCCTGTGCTCGTCGCATTAGTTCGTTCGTTCGGATTCGAGAATCGGGACGGGAGCGGGCATTGCTGCCGGCCGCGGCGAGCCGCAGCAACATCGAGCCGATCTTCCGCCCGAGCATCGGACCGAAATGATTCACCGCACCGGCCAGTCCTTCGGGGAAGTACCGCGTGACGAGGATGAACACGCTTCCCATCAGGAAGTACCACAGGTTCGGGAACATCTCCGAGAAGTATGTCTTTCCGTAATTGACGAGGATCGTGCCGTAGATCGCTCCCAGCAGCGAATAGCGGCCGCCGACCGCACAGAAGATCACCATGTAGATCGACGGCTCGATCGTCACGAGCTTGGGCGACATGAAGCCGACGTTGATCGAGAACATGGCCCCGCCGAGGGCCGACATGGCGGCCGCCACGCAGAAGATGAACGTCTTCAGGTTGGAGACGCTATAGCCGGAGAACCGGACGCGGTCCTCACCGTCGCGCATGGCGACCAGCAGCCGTCCCAGCTTGCTCGACAGGATGAACCGGCCGATCAGACGCAGCCCGATCAGCAAACCGCAAGTCACGAAGTAGAGAACCGTGCGGGCGGAACTGGTGCGGATGTCCCAACCCAAGCACGTTCGCAGGTCGGTGATCCCGTTAATGCCGCCGGTCCAGCCTTGCCGCGTGACGAAGCCGATCTCCATGATCCAGCACAGTGCCTGCGTAATGAGGGCAAAGTAGACGCCCCCCACGCGGCGTTTGAACATGGCGGTGCCGACGATGTAGGCCAACAACGTCGGCACGAGGAACACCAACATGAGCGTGAGCGAGAAACTCTTGAACGGATACCAGATGTAGGGCAGTTCCTTGATCTGGTTCCAGTCCATGAAGTCGGGCAGACCGACCGTCGACAGGGCGCGAATCTGATCGCTCCCCTTCTCCGCCGCGATGTTGTGGGCCGCTTCGAGCTTGAGGAAGGCGGCCATGCAGTAGCCGCCGAAGCCCCAGAACAGGCCCTGCCCCAGGCTCAGGATGCCGCCGTTGCCCCAGCACAGCACCAGGCCCACCGCCACGAAGGCGTAGCTCAGGTACTTGCTCATCATGTTGAGCCGGAAATTGTCCAGCGCCAGCGGAAAGACGACGAACAGGAGGATGCAAAGAACGATCAGGCCGACCGTGCCCGATTTGCCGCCCAGGGCCCTCTTATAAATCGTATTCATGACAGCGATTCCTCAATGACGATTCACGAATGAGCAACGCCGATGACGTCACCGGCGAACCTTCGACGCGATCAACCCCTGCGGCCGGATCATCAACAGGACGATCACGCCCAACAGCACGAAGATCTTGGCCAGCACGCCCGTGAGGAAGAATTCCAAGATGGATTGCGCTTGTGCGATGCTGAAAGCCGAGAGAACGGTCCCCAGCAGGCTGCGCCGCTCCGCCGAAGACGACCACGATGAACGTGTCGACGATGTACAGGCTGCCGGCCGAGGGAGAGACCGACCCGATCGACGTGAAGGCCGCGCCGGCGACGCCCGCCAGGCCGCAGCCCAGGGCGAAGGTCATGCCGGTCGATTCGCTTGGTATTGATGCCCACGGCGCCGGCCATCTCGCGGTTCTGCATCGTCGCGCGGACATTCAAGCCCCAGCGCGACCGGTAGAGCAGGAAGTAGACGAGGAAGACCATTCCGATCGCCAAGCCCAGGAGGAACATGCTGTTCTTCGGAATGTCGAGATCTTCCGACGGCTGCCAGGAGCCCATCATCCATTCCGGCAGCGTGGCCGTGTCCTCGCGGGCGCCGAACAGCGAACGGCACGCCTGCTGGAGGATCATGCTCAACCCCCAGGTGGCCAGCAGGGTGTCGAGGGGCGCATGTACAGTAGCGGACCAGCCCGATTTCGATGATGTAGCCCAAGATGGCGGCCACCACGAAGGCGGCAAAGATAGCGACCGGGAAATAGTACGGCAGCAGTCGGGCTGCATGGTTCATCACCAAGTGGGACATGAAAACGGTGACGTAGGCTCCCACGGTCAAGAGCTCGCCGTGCGCCATGTTGATGACTTTCATCTGGCCGAAGATGATCGCCAGACCCAAAGCCATCAGCAGGAAGACCGCGAACAGGCTGAAGCCCGCGAACCCCTGCATGAGAAAGATGTTCTTTAATTCTTCAAACGATGTTGCCAAGACCAGCGGCACAGCGAGTTCCTCCAACCTGCAATGAGCGCGACACCAGGGGTCGCAAAACCATCCCTCAAGATGTTGGGCTTCCGGCCGCGAAGGAGGCGGTCAGAAAAGACAAACTGCGTTCGCCCAAAACAAAAACGGCAGTTCGCTTGCCCTTGTCAGCCCGTCCTTCATCGATTCGTGCCGTGCTTCCAGGTCTCCTCCCCGCCCTCTCCCAGCGGGACTGGGAGAGGGCATTCGAGGGAAGAGAGTCCGTCGGTCATTGATATCCCTTGGGGAACGGATCCGGTTCGATCAGCTGGGGCGACTCGGCAATCACGTCGAACTGGCCGTCGGCCCGCATCTCGCCGATGCGGGCCCTGGACCACAGGTGGTGGTTCTTGTGAATGCGGACGTAGCCTTCCGGCGCGCCCTTGAATTCGACGCCGGGCGACGCGGCGGCAACTTTGTCGATGTCGAAGCTGCCGGCCTTCTCGACGGTCGCCTTCCACAGCCACGGACCGAGATAGGCGGCCTGGCTCACGTCGCCGATCACCGAGTCCTTGCCCCACATCGCCTTGAACGCCGCGACGAACGCCTTGTTGTTCTCGTTGTCGAGGCTTTGGAAGTACTTCATGCAGGCGAAGAAGCCGACGACGTTCTCGCCGCCGATGCCGCGGATTTCATCCTCGGTCGTCGAGATCGTCAGCAGGATTTGGTTGCCGCCTGGCCAGCGACGCCCCCGTGATGCCGGCCCCCTTGAGCTGCTTGTACCAGGAGACGTTCGACCCGCCGACGATGATCGAGTAGATGCAGTTCGGGCCGCGCCAGCTTCACCTTGTTGATGAGCGACTGGAATTCCGTGTAACCGAGCGGGTAATACTCTTCACCCACGACGCGGCAGCCTTCCAAGTACCGCTCGATGTGGAACCGGGCGATCTTGTTGGAGGTGCGCGGCCAGATGTAGTCGGACCCGATGAGGAAGAACGTCTTGCAGCCCTTTTCTTTGTTGGCCCAGTTGAGGCCCCAAATGATTTGCTGCGTCGCTTCCTGGCCCGTGTAGATCACGTTCTTGGAGGCTTCCAGACCCTCGTAAAAGGTCGGGTAGTACAGCATCCCGTTGTCTTTTTCGAACACCGGCAAGCACGGCCTTGCGCGATGCGGAAGTCCAGCATCCGAAGACCGACGGCGCACTTGTCCTGCTCGAGCAGCTTGGCCGCCTTCTCGGCGAAGGTCGGCCAGTCGCTGGCACCGTCTTCTTGAACGATCTTGATCTTGCGGCCCAGCACGCCGCCGGCATCGTTGATCTGCGAGATGGCCAAACGCTCGGCCTCCACCGAGCCGGTTTCGCTCAAGGCCATCGTCCCCGAGACGGAATGCAACTGGCCGACCGTGACCGTGTCGTCGGTCACCGCCAATCCCGTCGTATTGACCACCGACGTGGGAAACTTGGCATCGGCGGCATAGGCCGGCAACGATAAGACGGCAATGCTTGCCGCCGATGCGGCCCCCCCGAAAAATCCCCTGCAAGAATCGACGAAACTTTCGACTGCCCATCCTGAAATGCTCCTTTCCCCGCCTCACGACGAGGTTGGTGTAGTTATCGCGAGCGCCTGGGATCGCGCTGGAAACGTGCGTGGCTCGCTCGGGTGCACGGCTCAACGCAAAGTGCGTGCCAGGGCTAGGGCGCAGCGAATCGCCCCAAGGCCGCGCGGCCGTTCCGCTCCCTCCAACACGCACTCGATGGAGCTGTCCGAAAAACGCGCGACCGAGCTCGCCCTCGTCGCGGAGCGACACAGCGTCGAACACGGCCGCGGGGCGGAGCGCCCCGTCCTCCGCATTTGCAACGGAGGCGAGGACACGGTCCCTCGCCGTGCGCCTCTGCGAAGGGCGTGATGCATCCCTCGAAAGAGGATTTCGAGAATTCTTCCGGAAGAGAAACTCGCCGCTGCATAGCCTGCGACAGCGCGGGAGGAATTCACAAGATTGCGCGCGATTCAAGTTTCGCTGCGCAGTTCGCAGGCTGATTGCTCCCCTTTTTGAACCACGTTGCCGCAATAACGGCAGACGGTTCCGAGGAAACGTTCGAGGCGATGGACTGGGGCGCATCCTCGTTTGTGCCCTGCGATTCGGAGTAACCCTTCAAGTCACTTGTGATTTTCACTGAAGGTGTTCCGCGTTTTCTGGGTTCGGCAAGAAGGCGCGGCCGGGCTCCCTCTCGGCCGACGGGAACAAGCACAGCAAACGCCCTCCTCCGTGGCCCACGCCATCGCAATGGCACCCGGTTTGCTCCACGGCGCTTTCATGACTCAGCCGGTTTCCGGGATCCTTCGGTGGGGCGGTCTTGCCGCCTGTGGTTGCCTCGTCACGGGCGCGCTCGGCGGCTATGCCTTCACGCACCGTTCCGACACGGGTACGGTTGTTCGTGAAGACCCCGCTGTTCGTGAAGACCCCGCTGTTCGTGAAGACGCCGCCGCCGAGTGGCTTGTTGACGTGCGCCCGGCCGTCGCCTGTGCGAAGGACCAGCACAAAGACCTTTTGTTCGAGTTTTCAGCACCAACGGACGGCTCGACCTCCGCTCATTCGCCGGAGGCTGCGGTGCTCGACACGAAACCGTTTCGCCGTTTCGTCGCGAAGACGTTCGTCTTGGTGCGCTTGCGTACCCTCGAGCGAGACGTCGCCCGGGCGCCTGACGGAAATCACAACCTGGGCCCAGCGGCTCGGAGTCGCCCGCTTCCCCACGTTGGTCTTATTGGATGCGGAGGCCAGACCGTACGCGAAATCGGAACTCATCGCTTCGGACTCCGAAAGCTACCAGAAAGAATTCCAGCGGTTGCAGGCGATCCGGACTCAACGAGACCAATCGCTGGCGCTTGCGGACGTCGCCAAGGGAATTGAACGGGCGAGGCTTCTCGACAAGGCGCTCACGGCAGTCCGCCCGTTCGCGGATTCCGAGTACTGCGACGTCGAGCGGCAGATCGTCGACCTGGACCCGCAGAACGTTGCGGGCCTGAAATCCAAGTATGAATCAGCCGTTGTCGCCCGCGAACTCGACGCCGTGATCCAGCACGAGATCTATCCGCTGGCGGACCGCGGGAATTACAAGGCGGCGATCGCCAGGCTCGACCGGCTTATCGCCGAGACCAAGGTCGCCCCGCCCACAACTTCAATTGCTCACGGCCTTCAAAGGGCAGTTGTATTACAGCTTGGGCGACAAGCAGCGGGCGGCGCGCTTTTTGGACGATGCGATCGCCATTGACCCACAGAGCGAATCGGCGGCCCGTGCGCGGGCCGCGAAGCTTCAGTTAGCCGGCCTTCCGTAGAGTTGGCCGCCGTCAGCCGCAAGTGTGTTTGGAAATTCTCATGGACCTGAGGTGCCGCGAGCAGCGGGTTTTGCATGAAAAGAAAACGACACAGCCGTGCCGACATCCTCGTGAAAGTTCGCCAGGCGAATGACGGTCTCGCCGCGGGAGTGCCGCTGGAAGAGATCCAACGCGAGCAGCAGGTGAGCCTGCAGACGCTGCAGCGCGTGGCTGCGCGACTACGGTGGCTTGCAACCCGAGAACCTCTCTCGCCTCACGCAGCTGGAACAGGAAAACCGGCGGCTTCGCAAGACGGTGGCCACGCTCGAAGTCGACAAGAAGATTCTGTCGGAGGCCATCCGGGGAAATTTTTAAGCCCGGCGCGGCGAAGGCGGTGCGTCGAATTCGTTCGCACGCACTTCGCCCTCTCGGAACGCCGGGCTTGTGAAATCCTCGGACTCCCGCGATCCACCCATCGCTATTCGCCGCGCCGAGACGCTTACGACGAGCAACTGCTGATTCGGCTGCTCCACCGATTCGCCGCGCGACCATCCCCGCCACGGTTACCGCCGCTTCTGGACGCAACTCCAGCAACAGGGGATCGCCGTCAGTCTCAAAACGACGTACCGCCTGTGGCGGCAGCACCACTCGAGATCCCGCAACGGCCGCTCGAGTTGAGGGCCGCCAACGTCCTCACTTTGCGGCCGGATGAATCAGTCCGCCTTCTTCTTGGCCTCCGGCGCCTTGCCGAACTTCTTCCCGGCCGCCTTCATCAGCTCTTCATAGCGCGCGGGCCTTCTTCCAGGCAGATGAGCGGAGGGGAATGCTGCACTCCCCTTGCTCCTTGCAGGCGTTTTCGCCCGGGTGCGTCGCCGCATCCCCCCTGCCCTTTGCACTGGTTCTGTGAGCCGCAGGCGTGCTTGGCCGCCGTCGCGCATTGGCCCGTGCCGGCGCAGGAATTCTTTTTGTCCGCTCCTTTCGCCTTGCACGTGTTGAGCCCGCGGCAAACATGCGGGTCGCTCAGAAGAGGGTTCTTCTCCGCTCGCTTTTTTGTCGTCGGCGGCCTGCGTGGCCGCCGCCCCCGCGGTCATCCCGGCCAGAGCGGCCAAGGCCAGTTTTCCAAAATCTCGTCGACTGAGGTCACTTTGATCCTGCATCATCGTTCTCCGATCAATTTCATGCTGGTTCTACGCGAGCGAACCAGCGGATTGGCATCCCGGCATTGTAAAGAAGGGACGCGGCTTCGGCGACTCGATCAAGCCGCCGTCGGAATATGCTTACCAACTTGGCTGTGCATCTGCACCAGCTCGTGACCACCGTTCACGACTGGGCCGGTGCCCACACCGATTGGGCCAGCAGCAACGTCCCGATGATGACCAGGCCGATGTGGATGCACAGCACGAACTGACGCGCGTTCATGCGCCGGTTGAGTCTCCGTCCCAAGAAGGTCGCCGCCAGCACGACCGGCAAGGAGAGGAGGTAGTAGCGAGTCACGGCAGGGACCCACAGCCCCGCCAACCAATACCCGGCCATCCCGACCAGGCTTGCGGGAAGAAAGTACCCCTGCAATGTCGCACGGAACCGCTCCCGCGACCACCGACGCAGCGCCCCGTAGACCACGAGCGGGGGACCATTCATCCCGTAAGCGCCTCCCAGGACTCCCGCCCGAACCCGAACACCCACGCCAGCCGATCGTCTTCGAGGACGAACCGATCACGGCCGACCAGGCGGTAAATCGAAAACGCGATGATGACCACCGCCAGGATCGCCTTGACGAGCGGTTCAGCGACCCTCGTCAAAAGTAAAAGGCCCAACGGGATGCCCGCCAGGGTGGAGAGAACGAGCCGAAGCGTGCCCCCGACGTGGACTTGGCGCCAATCCTGAACCAGAACGACCCCGGCCACCGTGATTGAAATCAGGACCGCAACCGGAGCGGCAACCTCGACCGGGATGAGCAGGGCAAGCAGCGGCACCGCGATCAACGCCTCCCCGAACCCGAACGCCGACCGGACCACCGTAGCCAGGCAGAGGACGGCCAGCACCAAAAGCGTTGTCTGATCCACAATCTTCGTTTGTTCCGCGACGCCTCGTCGATCTGCCGCCGCACATCAAAGCTTAAACGGGAGTCGGTCAACCTTACTGGCCGGCGTGCTGTTCACGGGCCGGCTTGAGGACCACGCAATCCAGCCCCCACATGTAGCGCAGGCCATCGGATTTCGGATTGGTGCCGACCACCTCGACGCGGAGCCTGGCCGTCCCCTGCTTCAGGTCCCCCTTCGTCAAATCCACCGTCCCAAGGTCGATGCCCCCGGTGCTGACCACCGTATCGGCGTGGAAACAGTCGATCGTCTTGCCCAGCGGTTTGCCGTCCAGGTGAAACTGCACGATGCCGTAATCGCGCGCCTTGGTGAGATAGACGATGACGTGATACCGGCCCTTTGCCTGCACCGGCAACTCCAGGTCCAGCCATTCACCCACTTTCGCCGGCCGGACCCAGAGATGGCTCTCCCCGCTCCATTTGCCGTCCGCGAAGGGGGCCATGTCCTGCGGGCTGGCGTCGAAGTCGCCGCTTTTTTTCGACGATCTTGAGCTTCTCCCCTTCGATGGCCCCCTTGATCCGATTGGGAGGCGGCAAAGCCGGCAGTGATGTCGAGCGCAAGGGCAGCCGGTTTCTTGAAATCGTCGGTGGCGCCGGGCCGGGCGTACCAGTAACTTGTGGCCGCATAGGGGCACGTCGATGTTCGGCGTCCAGTGCCAGAATTCCATGTCGAAGCGGAACGATTTCGTGAACGGGATGGCGTCCAGGATGTGGAAGCGGTTGACGCTGGTGCGGCCACGGTTGCCGGGCCCGTCGCAGCGCGTCTGGTTGTGGTAGGCGTGCTGGAACGGCTTGGGATCGCTCCAGGCGTAACCGTAATAATCCTCGCTGCCAGTGCCGAACCAGCTGGGAAACGGCTCGCCGTCGACGTAAATCTTCTCATCCCCCTCCCCCCACCAGGCCGACACGGGGTTCATCGAGGCTGAGCATGTCGCCGACGAAAACCCCCTTCCCCGCCAATCGCAATACGTCCAGTCGCTGGAAGGGACGGCTCTTGAGCGTCTCGGCACGCCACTTGGCGTGGAAGTGCATCGAGCGGTCGGTCCAGGTGTACGGTGCATCGACGCACGATCTCCAAGTCCAGCTGGCAGGTCTTCTTCCCGAGGTTGCGTGCCTCGATAACGTGCCGATTTCTGAAACGGCATGGTACCACCAGGCGCGCATCTCTTCGGGCGAATCGGCTTCGCCCACGTCGAATCGGCAGCGATGACGTACGGCTGGAACCCGGGACTCGAAGCGAAAAAATCGCCGAGCGGGCACCAAATCTGAGGTTGTGGGGCACCGTCAAACGTCACGACCAAGGCCACGCTCCGCCACGCCTCCGCGGCCGCCGCCGTCGAACCGGTTGCGTCGTTGGAAGTGCCGAGCCGTGCTGCAATCGATTTAATCGCCTGCGGACCTTCAAGGCTGAATCGGAAGCTTTTGCCCGGCTCGAGGTTTATTCCGCGGAATTTCGAGGAATCGCTCGTCGACGAGGGACTGCGATGGATCGGCAGCCGAAGCCCTTCCACAACCCGCTGGACTTGCTGGGACATTCTGCCCAGCTCTGCCCGCGTGAACGTCTCGACTTCCGTCCCCTTCGGGATACGTGCGGTAATCGACGTGATAGTAAATGTCCGGGCGATCGACCGTGATCTTGCAGTGCCGGGCGTAGGCGATCGGAAAGTACAGGTTGAAGCCGCGCGACCGTTCGCAGGCCAGCGGGTCCGGGAAGGGCGTCGTTTCCTTGCCGTCGATCGTCGTCTTCCACTTGTCCGCCGAGCAGCTTCTGCAACGAGGCCTCGATCACCGGCCTTGCGGACCCGTCGAGATAAATCCGCACGTTGCCGGCGTCCTTGGGATTGGCCGACCAAATGCGGACGACGCAGCCTGGCCCATCCATCTCGGCCAGGACGTGCCCCTGCCAGTCCATGGTGATCGCCGAGCGCGCGATGTATCCCTGGAGGATCTTGCCATTCTGTGGACGGCCGTCCGCCGCCGTGACGTAAGCCCAAACGTAGCCGCCGATCCGTTTGTGCGTCGGGGAGAGGCCCACACGCGTGCCGGCGGCGAAATGGCCGTCGGCGGCCCGGCCTTGCATCGGGCCCGACTTGAAGTACGGCGTTTCCACTTTGAGCACGCCGTCGTAGAGCATGAAGCCCCGGTCCGCGTTGGCGAACCAGCTTTCCGAACCGGGCGCTTCGCTGGCCCGGTCGTAGCTGCTGAACTGCTTGGCGACGTATGGCGGATCGGGGTACTCGGCCAGCAGGGACAAATCCGTCATCTGCGGCAACAGGTTCTCCAGGCTGACCTTCTCGGCGGCAGGAAGAGGACACACCCAGAGCCCCACGAGCAAGGCCGCCAGTGCGGAAGAAAGAGTGCGCTGCATTTTCAATCTCTCGGTTGTTAATCGTGAAGCGCCATCGCTCTCCCGACTAGGTCGAATTTGTCCGGCTCGCTGATCGTGGTGCCTGAGTCGGTACAGACGTTGGCATGATTGTACGACGCCCTGTCGCACAAAGAAATCCGGCACGTTTCGCCGCCGTCAATCGTCGCGTGCCGCTCTACGCCGTGTTGATTGTTGCCGTTGGATTTTCAAAGGTCTCGGGAGTTTTTTGGGGTTTTTTGGGGCTTAAAAAAAGGGGGCGAAGACTCCAAAAAACTCTGAAGCGCGCCCTCTGTGCGAATTTGACGGGAACCGGACCATGCGCCGGCGGATGCCAGTCCGCCACACTTGCCACACATGCCCCGCTCGCCGCGATTTTGTTGCTAGACCAGTAGCAAATTGATCTGGAACGAGTCGGGGGAGTCTGCGCATAATGAAATTTGGGGGTAGGGCATTGCAGCACGGATGCACTCAAGTGATCCATCCGGAGCGCTTCGTGAGCTGCGATGATTAACGGTGAAAAGGTGCCACTCGCGGTGGCTTTGGCCCTCCAGTGTCTTTAACCCGGTCGCTCGCCCCCCACCAACGGAAGCCGATCTGAGCAGCGGACGCCGGCGGCACACGTCGGTGGCAGCCAGTGAAACTTCGATTGGCCGCGGCTTGACCGACGCGGGTTGCTGCGGCCGGGCACTTGAGCGTTCAACTCCAGGATCGGGGGCGCGAACTCGGTAACTCAAGCATTCAATTCCACACGTTGAGCAGCCATTCGGTGACGCTCAAATCCGGAGAGACGATCACGATCCGGTTCGAGAAGCCGTAGCCGCCGGCTTGCAGGCCGCTCGCCCGATCGAGCCCGCGAGTCGTTCCCGAGCGAAATGCGTTTTGCATTTTTCTCTCAGCGATCTGCCGGAAAAACGGAGAGATGAAAGAGAAGAAACGGCTGCGTGGTCTGAAGAGGAACCACGGATTTCACTGATGCCACGGATCAAGGCACGCTCATTGGGCGGCCTCATGGCCGATCCGACTCGGTCCCACGAATTTGCATTCGCGTCACAAACTTTTCACAATCATCGAACCAGCGACTCGGCGGCGTCGCCGAGCCGGCATCCGGCACACTGCAAACAGGAAATCCCGGCGCAACGCGGAACTCGCTCGATCGGTCGATCAACGTCCGAGACCGATCGCGCCGGCCTGGCCCGGGAAATCTGGCCCGGGAAATCTGGCCCGGGAAATCTGGTCCGGGAAATCTGGTCCGGGAAATCGAGTAAAACCGCTCAGTCGTGTTCATGCCTATGAGCTATCCTCGGCTACCCATGCTTGTTCGCCCCTATCTGTGGAATGGGATGCCATTCACCTGGCGGATTTTTGGCTGGCTTGGGCTGGGAGGGATTGATAACGTCAACCCGCGCTGGCGGGAAGCGCCGACGAAGTTGGGTCGAGGGAAGTATTTCAGTTACCTGATGGAACTCGATCTGTGCGACGACGTTGAACGATGCGTGTTTTTTCGGGGTCATTACTATGATCTCGAACCGGATCTCGTCGTCGATGCGATACTGAAACCCGGTGATACCTTCATCGATGCGGGTGCAAATATCGGCCTGATCTCGTTGCATGCGGCCAGCCGCGTGGGACCCGGGGGACGCGTGATTTCCTTCGAGCCGCAGAAGTCTTGCTGCGATAAAATCAAGAAACACATCGAGCGAAATGGAATCAAGCAGATCACGTTGCACAACATCGGATTGAGTGATCGATCCGGTGTGCTGACGCTCAACGTGCTGGGAGGGGGCTCGATCGCGGCCTCGTTCGCCATCGATGAGGCGGTCGATGGCCCCGGTGTGCGCGAAAAGATCGAGGTCCCCATCGCCCGCGGGGACGATCTGGTCCGAGATCAGATCGTCGGCAACCTGCTGATCAAGGCCGACGTCGAGGGTTTCGAGCTCTATGTGCTCCGCGGTTTTGAAAAGACAATCGCGCAGTACCGGCCACCAATCCTGATTGAGATGGAGCCAACCTTCCTGAAGAAGGCAGGCGTTGACGAATCCGACGTGTTCGACTTCTTTCGCGAGCGGGACTATCGCGGCTACAAGGTCTCGCTCATCGGCAGATGGAAGTCTCGAAGGATGGTCCTGCACCCCCTCGCGCCCGGAGGATCACAACGACAGGAACGATGTGCTCTGGCTTCCGGCAGAAGGCGGTCGATTCGACCCCTCGCCTTACCTGGCCCAGGGTGAGTAGGACTCTGTTAAGGGACCTATCTGCGCGGACGAGAAGACCGCCGGAATTGGATCTCACGCCGCGTTACGCGAACTTGGAAAAATCCGGCTTTCTGCGCTCGAAAAAGGCGCGAAAGGCTTCGGCGGCTTCCGGGGACTTCAAACGCGCGCCGAACTGCGCCAGCTCGTCGTCGATGGTCTGGGCGATTAGGCGGAAATGGGCCTTCTTGAGAAGATCCTTGGTCAACAGCAGCGAGGCGGCAGGACGTTGGGCGAGGAGCTTCGCCTTTTCCGCGGCCGTCGCCACCACCTTCCCTTCCGGAGTGATGCCGTTGATCAGACCCAGCTCAAGCGCGGTCGCCGCCGAAAACATTTCGCCGAAGAGGAGCAGCTCGGCGGCCCGCGCATGGCCGATGAGTTGGGGCAACAGAAAGCTTGAACCGGCCTCCGGACAAAGGCCCAGGTTCACGAAAGGAAGCTGAAAGCGGGCGTTGGGATCGGCGTAGACGAGGTCGCAGTGCAGCAGGAGCGTGGTGCCGATGCCGACCGCCGGGCCGGCGACGGCCGCCACGATCGGTTTGCGGGCGGCATGGATCGTCTTGAGGAACTGGACGGTTGGGCTGGAGTCGTCCGTTGGGGGCGAATTCATGAAATCCTGAAGGTCGTTCCCCGCGGTGAAACAGTCGTCCGTTCCGTGAACGAGCGACACGCGCACCGACTTGGTCGATTCGGCCTGTTGGAAGGCCTCGACCAAACTGGTGTACATGGCCGCCGTCAGGGCGTTTTTCTTCTCGGGCCGATTGATGCCGATGCGGGCCACGCCGTCGGCGATTTGAAAGTCGATTTGCTCGGCCATCTGCTTGCGTCCTTCGCCGGTTCAGGTAAAGTCAAAGCCCATGACCCAGTTTAACTGCTACGTGGTGAGCAAAGGAGAGAACGATCAGGTTGCCGCCGGCATGACGCGCCGCGATCTGACCGATCTGCCCGACGGCGAGGTGCTGATTCGCGTCGCGTTCTCATCGCTCAATTACAAGGATGCGCTGGCCGCGACGGGGCGGCCCGGCGTCGCCCGCAAGTTCCCCCACGTGCCGGGGATCGACGCGGCCGGTGAAGTCGCCGAGAGCCGCGTTCCGCAGTTTCAGGCCGGCCAGAAGGTGCTCGTCACCGGGTACGACTTGGGGGCCGGCCGCTGGGGAGGCTGGGCCGAATACGTCCGCGTTCCGGCGGAATGGGTGATCCCCCTGCCGGAGGGGCTCTCCCTGATCGACTCGATGCGATTGGGAACGGCCGGCTTTACCGCCGCCCTATCGATCGACGCGCTCCAGCGACAAGAGATTGGGCCCGATCGGGGCGAAATCGTCGTGACGGGATCGACAGGAGGCGTCGGCTGCCTAGCCGTCCGCATCCTGGCCAGGCTCGGCTACTCGGTCGTCGCCGTGACGGGAAAGCAGAATCGGCACGCGTGGCTGCGCGAGCTGGGGGCCAAACGGGTCATCGGCCGTCAGGACGTTGACGTGCAGGGAGGCAACCCGTTGTTGAAGTCGGTTTGGGCCGGGGCCGTCGACACGGTCGGAGGCAACACGCTGGCAACGATCCTGCGTTCGACGGAGATCGGCGGCTGCGTCACGGCCTGCGGACTCGTCGGCGGGACCGAGCTGCAAACGACCGTGTTTCCGTTCATCCTGCGCGGCGTCTCCCTCTGCGGCATCGACACGGGCTGGTGCCGCCGCGAGCGGCGGCATCGACATTTGGCGCCGCCTCGCCGCCGAGTGGAAGCCCGACGGCCTGGCCGAGCTATCGCAGACGGTCGAACTGCCGGAAGTCGACGCGCCCGTCCAGCGAATCCTGGCCGGCGAGATCGTCGGTCGGACCGTCGTGCACGTGGCCGGCTGAATTGGCATGCAACACCCGCCGTGCTCAACGATTCCGCTGAAAAGGCGGCCGAGTCGACTCCGTAAGCGTCTGCGCATCGTATCAAGGCCCTGAAAGGGACGGATTCTAAAGCCCGGGCGCAGCCTGCGCAGCCCCGGGTTGAAGACGGCACGAACGGGAAAAAGCCCTGAAAGGGCGTGATCAGTTCTCGCGTCACGGTGGGATCGCTTTCGCGGCGGCCCGGTGCCAGATTGTTTCGCCCCGATTGGGGCTTCCGGTCAATCCGGATTGGTGCTCAGATCCCAGGCCTTCGCTGCGCTGCGACCTGGGCTTTAGGATCACGCCCCGGTTGGGGCTGAAGAACCCTACGAACCACGGAACGCCGCACAATCGCGCGCCGTCATTTGGCGAGGATTGCGCGGGCGAGGATCTCCGCCACGCGCTGGTTGCCTTGCGGCGTCAGGTGGCAATAGTCGGTGTAGAATTCGACGTCGGGACCGAGACCGGCGATCTCGGCGTTCATGTCGAGATAAGGGACGCCGAATTGCCCGGCCGTCTTGCCGATCGCCGCGGACAAATAATCGTCGAAAAAATACGTCAAGATCAGTGCGTTCTCGTCCAGCGGGGTCCGCGAATCGGCCGCCGCCGGCACCATGACGGCGGCGAACTGACGTTCGGTCGCGGAGAGCCGCTTGTTGACCTTCGTGCGGCCCAATAGCGGCTGCAGCACGAAGAGCGATCGCTGCCGATCCGTCTTCAGGACGGCAAAATACTGGCGGAGAATCTGCAGACAGCCGTTCGGCGTTGCGTCGATAGTGGTCCTTTTGTTTTTCATAGGCGTCCCGTCCGGCCTGGCCGGCTGGTTGTCGAGTTGCCGACAGGGGGATGTCCCGCCCCCGCGGGTGCGACTTGCCGTGGGGGCCGGTTCCGCGGAGCGGCGGCGGTTGATCCACTTTTCGTAGGCGGTCGAGAGGACGTAATACGTGGCGGAGTAATTCAGGAGCGAATGGGGCCGGTGGTACAGCTCGACGTAAAACGGGAGCTGCTGTTCGACGTCTGCGAAGGGAGTTCCCGAGGCGATGCTGTAAACGTCGTTCATGCCTTCCAAATTGATGATCAGGTCGGGCCGAAACTGCGAGAGGCTTTCCAGGTATTGGAGGAACGACTGATGGATCCGCCGCTCGAAGCCGGCGGCGTTGATGACCTCGTAGTGCGTCTGGGGGTTCTGGCGCTCCAGAAGGGCCTTGAGTCGGCCGGCGATGCTCGACGGATACGACGTACAGCCCGTCGGGATAGGGATGGACTGCGTGGTAGCGCACGTTCTGCCCGGCGCCGAAAGCCGTCGATCCGCCGACGAGAAAGATCCGGAAGGTCCCCTTGGGCTTCTCGCGGCTCACCGGGGCGTCGGAAAGAAAACCGTGCTCATCGAGGACGGGGTCGGGCTCGGCCGGGTTCGACTTGATGGCGCTTGTGCGGAACGAGTGGTTGGGGACGTTCTGAAAGACCGTGTAACCGGAGAGAATGCGGTTATAGCGGTATTGAAACCGCAGGTCGCGATGCCCCTTCGCCAGGATCACGACATACGAGGCCAGCTCGATCAGGGCCAGGATCACGACGACCGTGACGCACAGGGTCGTCTTGGGGTAGCGGGCGAAGCGGTTTCGCCGAAGCGGTTCTGGCAAAGGGGCGTTGGCCATGTGGTAGCGAGAGAGCCTGCATAAGGTACGAGGAAAATCCAGCATAACGGTTTCGCCGCGCCGCGCAACCGGCGTGGGCTGGCAAGAACGGCATTCCCCCTGCACCGTCCGCCCCGCGATCGGGGCAGCGGTCCGGGTGTCAATTGTTCATTGTGGACTATCCTTGAGGGAACTGGATGCGGGCCATGCCGTAAAACCCTCGAAAATCATGCACGCGAAACGATTTGAGGAACTCAAGGCGACCGGCGCACTGCCGTCCCCGACGGGAGTGGGGCTGGAGATTTTGCGCCTGGCGCGCGACGACCAGGCGTCGGCCAGCGACATCGCCCGCGTGATTCAGACCGATCCGGCGTTGACGGGTCGGACTTTGCGGCTGGCCAACACGGGCAACGCGGCGGCCGTCGCGGCCGGTGACCAACGTCGCCGAAGGCGTCTCGCGGCTCGGGACGCGCACCGTGAGCGCCGTCGCGCTGGGGTTCACCATCCTCGCCGGCAACCGCAGCGGGAAGTGCCGCGGCTTCGACTACCAGAGACTTTGGGCGCACTCGCTGGCGTCATGCCGTCGCCGCGCAAGTCCTCTGCTCGCACAACCACACGTACGCCGGGGCGGACGGTTTCACGGCCGGCCTGTTGGCCCAGATCGGCCGCTTGGGGCTGGCCAGCATTCATCCGGAACAGTATGCCGCCGTGCTGGCGGAATGGGCGGGAGGAAGCCCGGCCGACCTGGTGCGGCTGGAGCAGAAGGCGTTCGTGACGAATCACAACGAGCTGAGCGCGGCGATGATGGCCGATTGGGGCCTTCCCAAGACGGTCTGCGAGGCCGTGCTGTCCAAGAGGATCCCTCCGCCTCCAATCTCCACGCGGAGTCCGCGTCGCGACAGCTCTCGCTGATTCTGAACGCCGCGTCGCGGATCGCCGACGTGTGCCTGGCGCCGAGCGACTCACAGGCCGCCGCGCATCGCTCCGGACGTGCTGGCCCGGTGCGAGGCGATCGGAATCGATTCCGAAACGGCCCTGGCGCTTTTTGACCGCGTGTTTCTACCAGTGGGCCGAGTGGGGCCGCGTCCTGGAGATCGCGACGACGAAGCCCCGCAAACTCTCGGAATTGATCGAGGCGGCCGAATCGAGCGGCCTCTCGGCGCCGGCACTCGGCCGCGCCAGCGACACCTGCCGCACCAACGCTCGCCGGGCCGGAGAAGGAGAAAACGGCACCGCATGCGGGCGGCGAGACGGCAGAACGCTCGTCGGAGCTTTTGGTGCTCGTCGCGGACTCCGACGTCGTCGTCGCTACAGTTTCTCGAAAAGTTCCTGGTCCTCTCGGGCTATCGCGTTCGGTGCGCGACGGGGGGGCATGAAGCGCTGCAGGCGTTCTTCGAAACGGCCCCGCAGCTCGTGATTGTCGACGCGACGCTGCCGGAAATCAGCGGCCTGGAATTCTGCCGGCGTCTGCGTCAGACGGCCGCCGGACGCGACGCCTACATCATCATGCTGACTGCTCGGGGGGACGAAGAAACGCTGGTCCGCTGTTTGACGCGGGAGCCGACGACTTCATCACCAAGCCGTTTTCGGCCCGTCCGTTGTTCGCCCGGATCCGGGCCAGCCTGCGGGTCGTCGGCCTGCAGGAGCGGCGTCAGCCAGGACCGCGACGAGATCCAGAGGATTCACGCGGAATTGGCCGTCGCTCACCGCCGGCTCGAGCAGGATGCCCTCACGGACGTCCTCACGGGCCTGCCCAATCGCCGCTACCTGATCGACCGGCTGGCGCACGACTGGGCAGCGGCGCGGCGCGGCGGAACGCCCCTGGCCTGCATGATGGTCGACATCGATCGCTTCAAGTCGGTCAACGACACGTGGGGGCACGACGTGGGCGACTCCGTCCTGCGATCGGTTGCCGGAGTGCTGCAGCGGGAAGTGCGCGGCACGGACGTCGTTTGCCGCTTCGGAGGGGAGGAGTTCGTCGTCATCAGCGCGGCGGACTTCGACTCGGCGATGCGGTGCGCAGAACGCCTGCGGGCCGCCATCGAGCAGCAGGTCGATCGCCGAGGTGAACCCGATTCAAAATCCGGTGACGGTGAGCATCGGCGTCGCCGTGCGAAGCGAACAGACGCGCAGCCCGGAAGGTCTGCTCAAGGCAGCCGACGAAGCCCTGTTTTGCGCGAAGCGGAAGGGACGCAACCGGGTCGCCAGCACGCGGCACGGAGTGCTCGTGGCGGCCGGTTCGCCCGCCGACGACGGCGCACCGCCCGCGCTCGCGGAAGCTTTGCTCAATACGCAGACGCTGACCGCTCTTCCCCGAGGCAGATCGGCCACTGGAATTCCGTCCAGGTTTTGCCGATAATGGCAAGCCATGCAGCTCCCAGAGAGTGTTCCAGGTCGGAACGGCAGCAAGACACGCTGATCGTAACGCCGGCCCGCGACAGCCTGGACGTGATGGAATCCGACCTGAGGCGAGAGGTCGACGCGCTTCACAAGCTGATGGAGACGCCGGGCGTGTTGAACGTGGTGGTCGACGTCGGCCATGCCCCGCACTTCGGGTCGCTGATCATTGGCGCCTTGATGGCCCTGTGCAAGAAAGCGGACGACCGCGGCGGAACATCCGCGTTCTGCAACGCCTCCGAGGGCATGCTCGACATGCTGCAGATCATGAAGATCGACACCGTCATGCCGTACTACCCCTCGCGTCAAGAAGCGATCGAGGCGGTTCACAAGCCCCGCGTCTGAAATGACGAAGCACGCAATGACGGACAGCCGCTCGGGCGCCGGGGTCCAAATGCCGACGCCGGACGTTCTCAATCGTCATTTCGGGCTCTTGTCTCCCGCGTTGTCGGTGCGCCGAAGGTGGCCGGTTGGCCCAGGTCGACGGAGGGCCCGTTGCCGGTCCTCTCCTGCGGCGGGGCCAGCGGGCCGTTTGTCGCAGGAGCCATTTTCGCCGCGGCGCGGGGGTTCCCGGCGTTTGCCGGCGGGGCTGAGGCGGCCGCTCGCCTGTCGCGAGTTGTCGCGCCGTTTCGTTGGCGGGGTCGATCGCGGCGACGTGCCCAAATTCGCGGCGGGCGGCCTCGTTGTTCCCGAGCATCAGGTTGTGATAGGCGAATAGAAACGCCGGTGCCGGCGACTTCGGATTGGCAGAAACGTAGTCTTCCAATGCCCGATATTGCGCCGTGTATTCGCCGGCGGAACGGTACAGCGAACGGAATGTCGTCCAATCCCAGACAGTCGCCTTCGGCCAGAGCGGCCAACGCATCGCGATAGGCGGCCGATAGTCGGCAAAGCGAGAATTCGCCAGCGACCGCAATTGCAGAAGGTCCCGGTCGCCCGGATCGCGCTCCAGATACCGGCTCACGCGCCGGAACGCGGCGGGATAATTCCGGCGCGGAAAACGTGGGACGCGACGGTGAATTCGCGGGAGGCCCGGCCGCTGTTGACGCCGGCCCGTCCTCCGGGCAGCGGCGCCTCGCCGTCGGGGCCGGGGGGCTCGTTGACGTCCTGGGGGGCGCGGTGACGGCGGGGAACGTTTATCTCGAAGGGTCCGTCCGGCGTGTTGATCTGGATTCCGATGTGGTCGGGTGCCCGGCTCGATCGTGCCGACGCCACCCGGAAGGTCAATTCCTCCATCCGGTCGCAGGAATTTCCGAGTCCGGGAATCGCCGGCGAAGTTGCCGGCGGCGGAGCTGATCTTGGGAATCCGAGTCGAGCGGCGCAATGACGGTTCCCGGAGGGCTTGGCCGGGCGGGGTTGTTTTGGGCCGTTTTCGACGGCTTCGCGGACGATTTGAGTCGCGGCTTTTGGGGGGCCGCCTTTTTCGGGGCCTGTGCGGCTGGCGGCCGGCTGATCGGGAGGGGGCAGGATGGCGGGACCATCGTCCGCGGCCGGCGCGGAAAGCGGAAAGCCAGCGATCGTCCCGACGCTTAACAGGAAAACGATCCGAACGGTATTCGATCGGAACATGGCTTGATTCCTTTCTCAAAATCCCTGTCCAAGAGCTACTGCTTTACGTGTTTCATGGCGTCGTCGCGGGAGGCGAAGATGGGCCACAACTTCGTGAGGCGCATGCTTTCCAGGACCTCCATCATTTTGGGAGACGGCCCGCACAGGGCCACGCGTCCGTCTCCGTTTGTGACGGTGCGGGCCAGGCGAATCAGCACTCCGATCAGCTCGGAGCCGAAATAGTTCATGTTGCTCAAATCGACCACGAGATTCACGAACTGTTTCGTCTCGAACTTGCGTTGTAACGAGTTGGCTTCGACGTGCAACTGCTGATAGCGAAAACCGGTGGCCGTCGACCAGGGGGACCACGATCAGCGTCCGACCGTCCGCGTCGACCTTGAAGATGGTCCCCAACCATTCAAGACCGACGGGCTTTGCCGCCGCCTCACGCGGAGCGGGAAAGGGCTGTTTCGGGCAGGGGCACGTCCTGGAGAAAGGCCGATTCCAGGTCGTCCATCGACGTATCGGATTCCGCCGCGTTGTCCGTCAACCGCTCGGCCGACGCCAGGTCGGCCGGCTCTTCGTAAAACACGCCGATTTGAAACGTGGCCACCGAAATCTCGTTGCCGCTCTCCAGCGGCACGGCGCGGACGTTTTCTCCGTCGACCTTCGTTCCTCCGCGGCCCAAAAGGTCGATGGCCCAGAGTCCGTGCCGCGTGAGCAACAGGCCGCAATGGACGCCGGAGACCGCAGGCGAGTCGAACCTGCAGCTTGCAGAGCGGACTGCGGCCCAGCAGCGTGAGCAGCCGATTGACGGACCAGATCGGCTGCTTGGCCGTCTCGTAATGGAATTCCAGGTCGACTTTCGGCATCGGTCCGACCTCGCCGCGATAGCGCTCCAGCGGATTGAGGTCGCGCAAGCGACGTCGTGCGATTGCCGATCGGCCGCTTCCTCTCCGATCACCTGCAGGCGGTAGGGCCCGATTTGGATCGGCACATTCGGCGGAACCCAGCCGTATTTCCGCGGGCCGTCCGGCCAGGCAATGCCATTGCGGCTAGCCAGATCGACGCAGAAGACGCGTCCCTCGATCACCTGAAAATAGGCGTGGCGAAAGCTGACCTTGGCGTCGGGCAGGACAATGTCGCACCCTTCGCCGCGACCCACCACCGCGTAGGGATACTGGAATTCGTGCTCGACCGGCGCGGTATCTCCCTTGGCGAAGACCGTGATCCGAAATCGGTCGCCGGCTCCCGTCGCGGCTCGTAACAAATGCGCCCAATCGTCCGGCATGCCCCCTCCTCTGCGCAAGAAGCCCATTATGAAGGAAATCTCACCCGCATGCACCTCCATAAGCCGAAATGGCTCGAGCAGAAGGCGTGCCGTGGACGGTCGACGGCGACCGGTGCCTTCGCGAATTCGCCGTTTTGAGCGGTGGACAGGAAGCGGCGACTGCGGAAGCGCCCGTACGCGCGGAACGGAGGAGTTTGCCGCCAATGCGGACAGCCCAGCCATGCGAAGAGCAGCGGGCGCCGCATCAAGCTGCCGCTCAGGTGCGGAATTTCCGCCGTTTCAGCCGGCGGGCCTTGGAGCTGGCGGGGCGACGGCCGTGATTGGCCTTTTTGAGTTTACGCTGCGTCTTCGACATGACTTCGCTCGGTTCCGATAAATGACACGGCTCGCTGGAGCGGAGTATTGTAGCGATCGGCCAACCGGCCGCAAAGCGCGGCCTGGAAACCTCTGTCGAAGCCTGTGCTCGACAGAAGCGAAACCAGTGGCTTTGGTTCAGGTCTTGTTCGTGTCCTTTGTGCCCTTCGTGGTTCCCAATGACTTCATTCAGCCCACTTCGGAATCGCCGCAAACCGTTCGGTTCCCTCGCCAGCGTCGCGCGCAGGCGTTTGATCCAACCGAAGCGTTCACGCGGGAAGCACGTGGGCCGGAACGGTCGATGCCGGCCTGATCGAGCGTCGCAAAGGAATCGGCCAACGCGGCCAGATATTCGCGATAGATGGCCAGGCCCGCCGGGCCGACGTCGTAAAACTTGAAGAGCCGCGCGCGGCGGCGCGGCAACAGCCGCAGGCCGTGAAAGTGGTACATCACCGGCTTGAGGCGTCGCCTCGCCTCTGGAAAAGTGGCGCACGTTCCAGGGAGCCAGCGTCTTCTCGACTTGCCGGACGATGTGCACGCGGTCGCCGAAAAGCGTCGGCCACTGGTCGAGATAGACCTGGTCGCCGAATTTGCCGTCCTCGTAACGGGCGAAGCACCATTCCAGGCAGCGCTCCTGCCACCACCGCATCACGTCCTGGGCCGGGTCCGAGCGGTCGAAGGTCAGAAACTGGACGCAGAACCGGCCGCTGTCGTGGGAGCGGTCGTATTCGGGCGCGTAGGCGTGCTCGGTGATGAGCACGTGCTTGCCCGACTCGTCGAGCTCTTTGAGCAGGATCCGCGGGTCGTCGAAGAAAAAGACGTCGGCGTCGACGTACGTGGCGCGCCGGGCCGACGGATCGCGGTCGAAGACGGCCTGGCAGGCAAACGGCGTCATCGTCCAGCAGTACTCGGCTCGCGTCCGGCCCGGGTTTGACCGCCAGCAAGCGGCCGGCGTTTCGATCGCACGCAGGGGAATCGACCGCGAGGTCGGGAAGCGCCAGCCGCGTCAGGTGTCGTTCGACCTCGTCGTCGATGGCCACGCACCCACAGCCGAAACGGCCGGGCGTGCGCCTCGAGCGAACGGTAAAGCGCCAGCCCGATCGGCAGAAACGACGCGTCGAACAGCGTGACGAAATGTTCGCACGCTCGGCGCGTCCGCCGCTTGCGTCGGGAATGGAGGAGTCCGCCAGGCTCACGTCGAGAGGCCTCGCGGCGCGGTGCGTCTCGCGACCCATTCGCCGATTGCCGCGATCACTCGATCGACGTCGGCGTCGGTCAGTTGCGGGAACATCGGCAAGCTCACGATCTCGGCCGCACAGTTTTTCCGTTCGTCGCCAGCGTTCTCGACGTGCAAGCCCGCGGTCGCGATAGGCCGGTTGACGATGGACGGGAACCGGATAATGGATGGCCGTCCCGATGCGGCGCTCGTCCAGAAAACGACGCAACTCGTCGCGGCCCGGCGTGCGGATCACGTACTGATGAAAGACGTGCTCCGCCTCGTGGGAACAGGCGGGAACGCCGATGCCCGGACGATTCAAGCCGGCCGCATATCGGTCGGCGATTTCGATGCGGCGCGCGTTGTCGGCGTCGAGCCGTCTCGAGCTTGACGCCGCAAAATGGCCGCCTGGATTTCGTCGAGCCGCGAGTTCGACCCCAGGAAAGGCGCTGACGGACCGCTGTTGCCAGCCGTATTCGCGGAGCGCCGCAGCCGCGCGGCCAGTTCGCGGGTCGTTCGTGGCGACCAGTCCGCCGTCGCCGAACGCGCCGAGGTTCTTGGTCGGATAAAAACTGAAGGCCGCCAGGTCGCCGAAGGTTCCCGTCCGGCGGCCGCCGATGCCGTGCTCCGATGCGATTGGGCACAGTCTTCGATGACCCGCAAGCCGTGCCGCGCGGCCACGTCGAGAATGGCCGGCATGTCGGCCGGATTTCCATAAAGGTGGACGGGAATGACGGCCGCGGGCCGGCAGCCGCCGAATTCGCGATGCTGGCCGAGAACGGCTTCGACGTCCGCCGCGGCGATCGTGTACGTGAGCGGATCGACGTCGATCAGCACGGGCCGCGCACCGGCCCGCTCGATGGCGGCGATCGTGGCGACGGCCGTGTGAGAGGGGGCGATCACGGCCTGTCCCGGCCCGATCTCGCAGGCGCGCAGGGCCAGTTCGATCGCGTCGGTTCCGCTGGCGACGCCGACGGCCTGTTCGACGCCCAGATAAGCGGCAAACTCGGCTTCGAACGCGGCCACCTCTTCGCCCAGGATGTATCGCCCCCCGGCCAGCACGCGGGCAACGGCCGCGTCGATTTCCGCCCGCTGCGCGGCGTAGGAGGCGCCGGGATTGGCCTGCGGCATGAAGGGGTGCGTCGCTCATCGGGTCAACGATAATGGTCCAGGTTGGTCCGGAAGAACTCGAGCGTCTGGCGCGAGCCCGTCCCGCAAGAAACTCGCGGCTGCCAGCCGAGCGTGCTGCGGATGAGCGAATCGTCGGCGTAATAATCGCCGATGTCGATCCGCTTGCGGTCGGCGGGGAACTCCTTTTGGACGAAGTGCGCCGCCTCCGTTGATCTCGACCATGAGCTGCGCCAATTCGGCCAGGCTGACGACTTCGCCTCCCCCCAGGTTGAAGACCTGTGCCGCGCGCCTCGGGGCGCACGGCGGCCAGCAGCAGCGCTTCGACGCAATCGTCGACGTAGGTGAAGTCGCGGCGTTGTTCGCCGCCCCAGACTTCGATCGGCTGCCCCTCGAGCAGCCGGCGGATCCAGACGCCGACGAATGTTTGCCGCGCGTCTTTGATCCGCATGCGCGGGCCGTAAGTGTTCGTGAGACGCAGGGCGCAGGCGGCCAGATCGTAAACGTCGTTGTACAGGATGTGGTAGAACTCGCCGGCCAGTTTGTTGATGCCGTTGACGTCGACGGGGCTGAGCGGGTGCCGCTCATCGACGGGGAGCCGCTCGGGCCGGCCGTAAATCTGCCGCGTGCTGGCAAACACGACGCGGATCCGCGGGTTGACCTGCCGGCACGTTTCCAGGATCGAAAGCTGCGCGCGGCAGTTGATCTCCAGGTCGGTGAACGGATCCTCCATCGAATCGAGATGGCTCGTCTGGCCGGCGAGGTTGAACAGGAAGTCCTGGCCGTCGAGATGCGTGCGCAGGCTATAGCGGTCGCGCACGTCGGAGATGTTCACGCGGACGCGATCCTCGATCCCCTGGATGTTGAATCGGTTGCCGCCGTATTCGGGCACCAGGCTGTCGACCAGCGTGACCTGTGCGCCCGAAATCGACCAGCCGCCGGGCCAGGTTCGAACCGATAAACCCCAGGCCGCCCGTGATCAGGACGTTCGCCCCGGCGAACCGGGCGAGGTCGTTGGCGGTGCGGCGGAGCTCTTTCGAGTTCAGTCATCATCGCGGCTTCGATGCGTCGCTTTTTCATTGTCGATTTCGGCTCGGGCTTCCGATTCACCTCTTCGACTTCCTCCGGACCGCCCTGGCTTCAACACCCGGCCGCCGAACGGACCGCAGCCCCGCGGACCGCCGTTCGGACGATGAACGGCCGTCCGTCCGCTGCGGAGTTTTTCGCGAATCATGCGGTCCGTTTCGGCCGCCAGGCTGCCAAACAGCGGGTCGGGCACCGCCACGTGGGCGCGGCGGCACAAGTCGAGGGCAAAGCCGAATTGTTCGTTCATGCAGGCGATGACCCATCCGAGCAGCCAGTCCCGTTTCGAGAACGGCCCGCTCCCTCGGAACGTGTTCAAATACGTCATCTCGCCCCATCCCGGAGACGGTCGGCAAAACGGCGGACAGCCGCGTCGATTCGTGCCGCCGAGGCGGGCCGCCTCGTCGGGCGACATTCTCAGCGTACCACGAAGCTTGAGGTCGGACAGCCAAAACTCGGCACGATCCATGGCCGCCAGCACGGCCGACATCTTGTCCTCCCCCTCATACGCGTCGATGATTCCCGGCTCGAACTCGACGGCCAGCACGCGCCGGCAAATCGCTTCGCCCAGGCTTTGGAACAGCCGCAGGTCGGTCCCCTGTGAATCGGTTTTGAACCAGTCGACGCGGGTGACGCCCGCCTCGCGGAGGGCCTTGGCCAGCGAAACGCAGGGGACGCGGACCGTCCGCTCGACGTCGAACAGCCGGGCGAAGTCCCAGTCGCCGCAGGGCCGCCGCGTCGGGCCGCAGCAGACTCGAACAGTACGGGGAGCGCGTCAGATGGAAGTCGGCCTCGGCCCTGTCGTCCGGTACGGCGGCCGCCGGGAAGACGTGCAGTCGGCGATAGCCGGCCGATTCGTCATGCACGACCTGCATCTGTCGGCTGTCGGGGTCGAAGGCAATGCCGATCGAATAGCGGGCCAGCGCCTGCCAGGCCGGATGCGTCCCGCCCGAGGCGCCGATCTCGACCAGTACCGGCGGCTCGGCGGCAAACTCGGGCAGCGACAGGACGCGGTCAATAAATTCCAATGGATGGTCCTCGCGAGACTGAGTTTGTTTTTAATGGATGGCTGCGTCTATCGAAATGCGAGGCGATTCTTTTCTCGGATTTGCAGTTGGACTGTCCTCTCTTCGTTTTACAATAAAATGAGCGGCGAGGAGCTTCGATATGTTTTTGTGGTTCGGCCCAACTCGAAAGCGATCCTCCCTCCGCGTGTGGGGAGTGCCCCTTTATGACATCGCCCTTGGTCCGGATCCGGAGAAAGGGGAACTCCACGGACAGGCTCGTGGAGTTTTTGCCTGCGGAGACAGGGCGACGGGATTTATCGCGGTCGGTTCGTATGCCCGTGCATTATCGCAGTCGGTCTCGCAGCCGTGGGCGGCTTCGCGTTCGGAGTCGGTTCCGTTGGACCTGTCGCCTGCGGCGCGATGGCGGCAGGCCTTTTTGCGGTCGGTGGAGTGCCGGTGGGGGTTGTGGCGGTTGGTGGCGTGTCCGCGGGATGGGTCGCGGTCGGAGGGGGGGCGTGGGCTCCTGAGGGGGGAACCGGGGACCTCGCCGTCGGCTATTATGCCTGGGCTGGCGGCTCCGGCGGGCTTCCAGTCGGGCCCACATCGTGTCTCCAACCAGACGCGATCCCGCCGCCCTTCAATTCTTCAACAAGCGGTTGCGGTTCCTGGGCTTGAATCAAATCCCACCGCTACCCCCGCCGGCGGCTGCGCGACCACTCGCCGGGCCGTTAGTGCCCGGCGGCAGCGCCGAGTCTTTTCCATCGCCGACCCCGTCGCCTATGATCGAGGAGAGTCCGCACCGCGACAGGTTTCTCATGGCGACCCCGTTGAAAACGACCCCGTTGAAGACGACCCCGTACGCTGCGCTTTGCCGTTTTGCGCGCAGCGTTCGGGACCGCGCGCGGCGGGCGAAAAATGATCTGGCGTGGAGCGTTCGCAAGCGGCGCGTGGCCCGGGCGATGGAGCCGGTGGCCCCTCTTGTCTCCCGAGACATGCTTCGCGGCACGACGTTGTTTTTCGTCCCCTACGCGGGCGTGACGCCCATGTTTGCCCAGGCGTGCGTCGTCGCTCGGACGCTGCGTGAGCGGGGGCACTCGGTGATTTTCGCCCGATGTTTTCGGCTGTTCGAGCGCTGCCCGGTGATGGACATGCACCGGCTGCCCTACGAGGCCACCGCGGAAGAAAAGCTGGAAACGTGCCTGCATTGCGCGGACAACTCGCTCTCCATGCTGGCCCAATACGGCCTGGAGGCGGTCGATCTGCAGGCCGCTCGTGACGCCCGAGATGACGGCCCGAATTGATGAGGCTCTCTCGCGGGCGCCGCGCGATCTGTTGCAGTTCGAGTTCGAGGGACTGCGGTTTGGCGCCTTGAGCGTGATGGACTTGGTGCTGGCGCTCAAAATCTCCGATTTCAGCGAACTTTTGGAGAGCGATCGTCGCGTGTGGCTGCAGTACCTGCGAAGCTGCCTCTTGAGCCACCTGATCGTCGACCGCGCGTGCCGCGAGATGGGCGTCGGCCGGATCGTGCACGTCAATGACTATTCGCTTTTGCTCGGCGCTCGGACGGCGGCCCGCAAGCACGGTGTCCCGTGTTACGGGCTGGCGTTTCCCGGCCACCGTAACGTCGATTTGCGGCGTTATCTGATCCTGTCCAATGTCTGGAAGCCCTCCTCGTTCAAGCTGTTGGCGGCCTGGCCCGCTTGCCGCGATCTGCCGCTGGATCCCGGCGCGTGCGGGAAGTGGCCGAGGATCTTGTTGTGCGGCTCCGCGGCGTCGGTTCGCACCTTTATTCGCCCGGAAAAACAGTCCACGAGACCGACGTTCGCCAGCGGCTGCGGCTGTCGAACGATCGGAAGCTGCTGGTCGCTTATACCAGCAGCCTCGACGAGCTGATCGCCTCGCGGATGGGGACCGAGGCGCTGGGAATCGCCAGTCCCGACCGGCCTCAGCCGTTTCGAGACCAAATCGAATGGCTGACGGCACTCGTCCAATACGTGGAGCAAAGCGACGACCTCGCGCTGGTCGTTCGCATCCACCCGCGGGAGGGAGTCAACAAGCGCGAATCGGTCGTGTCGCAACATCTGTCGCGGTTGCGCGAGGCGTTCGGCGGAACGTACGCGCACTGCCGGTTCGTTTGGCCCGCGGATCCCGTCTCCAGCTACGACCTCGGCGAGGCGGCCGACGTGGTGATGACGAGTTGGAGCACGATCGGCCTGGAGATGGCGCGGCTCGGCGCGCCGGTCCTGATCGCGTTCAACGGTGCTGCGTGCGGCCATCCCGCAAGACGATTTCTGCGAATGGGGGGCAACTCCGGCCGATTTTTTTGCCAAGCTCCGCGAGTTGCTCGACCGTCCCGTTTCGGCAGAGCAGATCGCGAGGGCTTTCCGCTGGTACAGCCTGCTGACGTTGGGGACGACCGTCGACCTGACCGATGTCGTTCGCCGCAGCGATTTCGCCGAGTTGCCCCCCTATCAGACGCCCACTCGAAGCGGCCGCGATCGAGCAGATCCTGATCGACGGAAAGGACATCTGCGATCTCAACATCGAACGACTGAAAGCGTCCCACGTCCCCGAAAGCGAAGAGCGGGAATCGGACGAGCTGTTGCGGCAGTTGCGGCGGTTGGTCCATTTTCTGATGACCGGCGAGGATTCGACGGAGGATGCGCCCTTCTCATCCGGTCGGTCAACGAGGCCGCACTGAGCACGGACACGCGGCGAGGGCGGGTGCCCTCGCCGATCGCGAACGAAAGAGCACCGCACGCGCCTATCGCGAACGAAAGAGCGGTGCACCCGCGCCGCGGTGATGCGCAAAGCGCGTCGGCCGTACCCGGCCCGACCCGCCTGATCGAGTGCGACGGATACCACGCTGCCTATCGTGATGGCGATCAGGCGTACCGTCGCTACTCGCCGATGGCGGTCCGCCTGGCGCACTTTGTGCGGCCGCGAATTGGCGGAGCCGGCGCCCGTTGGTGCCCGGCAATGACCCGGTTCTTGATCGTCAACACCGACTATCCGGGGTTCCTTGACGGCGCTCTACGCAGCGCATCCCGGGCCTCGAGCACGAGGCCTACGCGCAGTCAATTGGCGGTCCGCAACGCGAGCCTCTTCGGTGTTTCCGACTTCTATCCGCGGAATCTCGCGGATCTGGGGCACCCGGCCGTCGAGGTTTCGATCAACAATCGCCGGCTGCAGGCGGCCTGGGCCCGCGAGCACGGCCTCCTCCTTCCCACCGTCGGAGCCTGCGCGTCTCGTGCATGCGCCGCGGAATTCTGCCATGGGTCGTCCGCGACCAGTCGGCTTGGATGGAACAACTGCTGGCGGCCCAGATCGAGGAATTTCGGCCCGACGTGATCCTGACGCACTCCCTTTGCGATCTGCGGCCCGCGTTCTGGAGCCGGATGCGAAGCCATTATCGGCTCCTCGTCGGGCAGATCGCCTCGCCCCTTTCGACCGACATCGATTTGACCGCCTTCGACCTGATGCTCTCCTCGCTGCCGAATTTCGTGGAGCGCTTCCGGCCAAGCGGCTTGCAGGCGGAGCTTTTCCGGCTGGCGTTCGATCCGCTCGTCCTGGAGATGCTGGAAGCGACGGAGAAGCAAGTGACGCTCCAGGAGTCGACGATCGATGTTTCGTTTGTGGGAAGTCTTTCGTCGCATCATGGCGGTCGGCTGAAATGGCTCGAACATGTTTGCCGCGAGACGCCGGTCCAAGTTTGGGGCCAGGGAGTCGACTCTCTGCCGGAAGACTCCTCGATTCGCAAGGCGTACCGAGGGCCGGCCTGGGGAATCGACATGTTTCGCATCCTGCGCCGCTCGCGGATTTCGCTCAACCACCACATCGAAATCTCAGGGCCGTACGCCAACAACATGCGGCTGTACGAGACGACGGGAGTCGGCACGCTGCTGTTGACCGATTGGAAACAGAACCTGGCGGAGATGTTTGAGCCGGGCGCCGAAGTGGCCGTCTATCGAACGCCGGCAGAATGCGTCGAGACGATCGGCTACTATCTGAACGAGGAAGCCGAGCGAAATCGGACGGCCCGCGCGGGCCAGGAGCGAACGCTCCGCGACCACACGTACCGCCAGCGGATGGCGCAGCTCGTCGAATTTGGTCGAGAGCCTATTGTGAATCCCGGTTTGAAACGCTGGATCGCCGACTGGGTGCCTCCCCATCTGCGGCGTCTGTTGCGCGGGTCGACCGCGGACGGAGCGGTCCGGTACTCCGGCGACTTTCGCACGTGGGACGATGCGCGCCGCCATTCGCTCGGCTACGATGCGCCGGCGATCGTGGAGCGCGTCAAACAGGCGACGCTGAAAGTTCAGCGCGGCGAGGCCGCCTACGAGCGGGACTCCGTTCTGTTCGATCGGGTCGAACACTCGTATCCCCTTTTGGCCGGTTTGCTGCGCGCGGCGCTTGCGAACGGGGGCCGGCTCAACGTGGTGGATATCGGCGGATCGCTCGGGAGCACGTTTTTTCAGTGCCGCAGCGTGCTCGAGTGCGCAGCCTCGGTGCGCTGGTGCGTGGTCGAGCAGCCGGTCTTTGCCGGCTTGCGGCCGCGACCATTTCGAGAGCGAGCAGCTCCATTTCTTCGACGACCTGGAGACGTGCCTGGCGGCCGAGTCCCCCGACGTCGCGGTGCTTTCGAGCGTTTTGCCCTACGTCGAAACTCCGCACGCGCTCCTGGAGACGGTCGCCCGGGCGGTTCCGAGGGTGATCATCGACCGCACTCCCCTGTGGTCCGCCCTGCCCGATCGTCTGACCGTACAGTCAGTCCCCGCTTTCGATTTACGGCTTTCCCACCAGTTACCCCGCCTGGATCCTGAATCGCGTGCGGCTGCTCGATCACTTCTCGGGCCGATTCCGAATTATCTTTGAATTCGACGCACTGGCCGGGAGATCGACGTCGACGGGACGCCGGCCAAAGACATGGGATTTCTGTTGGAACGGCCATCGACATCGACATAAAAAGCTACTCTTCCGCTCTTTGCGCAGTTATCGCAAATTGAAATTTTTCAACGGGACCGACAGGTCCCTATTGCGTTTTTTAGGGGGATATACTAACAAAACCCAGGCCTGAAGGAAGGATGATTTTTGCTTGCGGACAAGGATGTGTTTTTGCCGGAAAGGAGGCCAGACAATGTTAGTTCTCACGCGCCGCGAGACCGAGAAAATTCTCTTGCCCGATGTGGGCGTGACGGTGGAGCTGATGTCGGTCTCGGGCAACCGGGCCCGGACTAGGAATCAGCGCACCGGCCACCATTCGGATTCTCCGCGAAGAGGTCGCGGCGAACCAGAATGCGATTCAGCAGGTGGCTGCCCGCGGACCCATTCCGCGCGAGTTCGCGCACGCGATGCGGAACCGGCTCAACGCTGCCGTTTTGGCGGTGGAGATGCTGCGGCTGCAACTCGCCAGCGGAGATGCCCTGGCCGCTCAGGAACCGCTTGAAAAAGTTGTCGACGAACTCAAGGCGTTGGCGGCAATCTTGCAGCCGGAGTCTTGTCCCTCGCCACCGTTGGCGGCCGCAGGCCCGGCGGCCGTGGAAAGCGCTTCTCGTCGAGGACAACGCCAACGAGAGCAATCTCCTGGCAGGATATCTGCGGATGACGGGGTTCCAGGTCGATACGGCCGGCGACGGCGCCGACGCCCTGGATTACCTCCACTCGCACGACCGGCCGGACGTCGTCCTGCTCGATATGTTGATGCCGCGTTGCGACGGACCGACGACGATCGGCCGCATCCGCCGCGATCCCAGTCTCGAAGGGGATGAAGATTTACGCCGTGAGCGGCACCTCGCCCAAGCGGTTTGACGTCCAGACGGGTCCCGGCGGCGTCGACCGCTGGTTCATCAAGCCTGTCGATCCGCGCGAATTGGTTCGGCAGATCGATACCGAACTGGCGGCCGTTCAGCGGAACGACTGAGACGCCCGCGGAACGGGAACTCAGCGGCGATTTTCTGACATCTTTTGAAGGTGATCCGGCGTAGGTTCCGCCCGGCCGGATGGGAATATCGACATCGAACTCGGGCTCGCGTGGAAAAGGTCGATGCATCCAACCGCGATCCCCAAGGGAGGCGGCCGCGATCCGAACGCAGCACGTGCTGAATCCCCTCGCCGGAAGATTCCGGCAGCCGCCGACGAAGGCCGCCGCCAACACCGCTCGCATTCGCCGTTTGACGTCGCGAACCGGCATTGGAACGTCGACGGCGCCGATGTCAGCGACAGCTTGAAGCTGCGCGCTGGAAGTGTGCGAGGCGGCCTTCGATGCCATCGTCGACAAGAGCGCCGACGGCGTGATCGTCGTCGATCAGCAGGGGACCATCTGCTTCACCAATGCCGCCGCCGAGTCGATGCTGGGACGCTCGACCGGCGAGCTCTTGGGCGAGCGATTCGCCATCCCGGTCGTTCCCGGGCAAGATCGGCCGAGATCGACCTCTTGAAGAAGGGCGCCCCGCAGCGGATTGCGGAGATGCGCGTCGTTTCGACTTCGTGGCAAGGGAACCCGGCCTGCCTGGTGACGCTGCGGGACGTCACCGAGCGGAAGCAGGCCGAGGATAAAGCCCGCGAAGCGGTCCGCCGCCGCGACGAGTTTCTCGCCATTCTATCGCACGAGCTGCGGAATCCGTTGGCCGCCATTTCCAACGCCGTCACCGTGCTCGGCAGCGGCGAGCTCGACAGCCGGACGTTTGAAAAGGCGCGCGGCGTGATCGAGCGGCAATGCGGCCAGTTCTCGCGACTGCTGGAAGATCTGCTGGACGTCTCACGCGTGACGCGCCGCAAAATCGAGCTGCGCAAGGAGTGCCTCGATCTGTGCGGCGTGATCGCCGATGCCGTCGACGCCGTGCGTCCGCAGGTTGATGCCGCGCGGCAAACGCTCGTGGTCAAGACGGCGGCGCCGCCGATCGCCGTCGACGGGGACCCGGTCCGCCTGCAACAGATTCTCGTCAACCTCTTGTCCAACGCCTCGAAGTACTCGCAGGCGGACGACTCGATCGAGCTGTCCGCGGAAATCGATCGGACCGAAGCCGTGATTCGTGTCCGCGATCACGGCATTGGGCTCTCCGCCGAAATGCTCGACGCCGTCTTTGAGCCCTTCGTGCAATTGCAATCGTCGCTCGACCGCGCCGAGGGAGGATTGGGACTGGGACTGGCGATCGTCGACGGCCTTGTTCGATTGCACGGGGGCGCCGTGCGTGCCGCCAGCGCCGGGAAGGGTAAGGGGAGCGAGTTCTGCGTCCGTCTTCCCCTCTCGAAATCGCGAGCCGAAGAATCGGCGGCATGCGAACGGTGCCGCGAACCGACGGTCCGCTCAGCATCCTGATCATCGAAGACAATGCCGACGTCCGCTCGATGCTCAAGACCCTGCTCGAATTCGCCGGCCATCGCGTCGAGATTGCCGGCGACGGACTGAAAGGCGTCGAGATGATCGGAATTCAACACCCCAACGTCGCCCTGGTGGACATCGGCCTGCCCGGTCTGAACGGCTACGATTTGGCCCGGAAAATCCGAGCCGACAAAGACTGCCAAGATGTGTTTCTCGTCGCGCTGACCGGCTACAGCCAGCCGTCGGACCGCCAGCGAGCGCTCTCGTCCGGCTTTCATGCGCATCTGGCGAAGCCGGTGGATTTAGAGCAGTTACGGCAGATTCTCGCACTCGTGCGTGACTCGAACCGGACTTCCGATCGCGGCTGAGCCGTCCCTTCGCCGGCCCGCCGGCCTTGCTTGCCCGCCCTCAGACCGCTTCCCCATTCGGAACGGCACGGCGGCCTTTGGCATATCACTTGCACGCTTTCTTGCGCCAGTTCAAAGGGACATTTCGTCCCAATTCACTTTGGATTAAATGGGGGAGAAGACTATGAGACTCGTTTCAGCAGCCGCGTTGTTTGGAATGGTTGTCACCGTGGCCGGATGCACCCAGGCAAGCTCGCCCGGCGGCCCGGGCGTTTCGAACCAGTCAAAAACGACATCGTCGCAGTCTTCGCGTCGCCGTCCAACGCGACGTCGACCACCACGACGGCGCAGAAGCCGGTCGTTACGGACAAAAATAACACCTTCACCTTGGAAGTCCCAAAGATGACGACCAATGTCGATCGAGGGCAAGAAGGAAAACGTCACGATTTCGATCAGCCGCGGCAGTGCGTTCAAGGAAAGCGTGAAGCTCCAATTCCACGCACCGAAGGGCGTCACCGTGACTCCCGCCGAGCCGGTGATCCAAGCCGGCCAGAACAAAGTGACGGTCACCATCCAGGCAGCCAGTGACGCCCCGGAAGGCAAGAACAATATCGAAGTCAAGGCGGTCCCGGAGAGCGGAAAGAGCGTTTCCCTTGAGATGCCGGTTCAAGTCAAGCAGGGCTAGAGACGCATCAGAAGGCCCGATGCAACGAGCCGGCGGATTTCGGCTGACCAGCGATCGATTGGTCGCTCGACGAGCGGCGTGTATGTCGAGCGGCCAAGGACGGGCGCCCGCTTGGTTTGTCTTTTGGGATTGTGCCGAAATCGGTCAAGATTTCGCTTGCGGGGACGAATAGTCAATGAATAATGGAGTTAGCCATCGCGGCTGGACCGTGCCGATGGCCGATCCGTAAGGCACCGAGAAATTCGATCTCTGGGAGATCACAATGATGTCGACGCAGACGTTTGCCCCCGGAGGCGGTCTTGACCATTGTGATCGTTTCCATCGTCGGAGGGCTGGCGATCGTCTGCGCCATTGTCGCAGGAGTGCCGTGGCCATCACTCGGATCGCCGTGCGGCACCGCGAACGGATGGCCCGCATCGGCATGGGTCTTGATCCCGACGGACAGGAAACTCTCTCTGGCCTGCCCGTGGACCGCTCGTCCTCTGCGAATGCTTCGACAGCGCCTGGGATCGATTCGCCGACTCCGCGATCGCACGCGTCTCGCGAGGGTTGAAGCCTGCCGGGAAGGCATTGACCGCTCGGGGGACAGAGCGTCTGACGTCGCTCGCCGGCTCTGCGATATCCTGCGCCCTGCTCTCGAAGGGCCGATCTTCGGAAGATATCCGTGCAGAGGAGTCGCTGCCGGCAGTCCTTGGCCAAGGGATTTGTGCGATTCCTCAGTCGGTCGTCCCGGTATACCTGCTTGTCGCCGCCTGCGCGGCACTCCTATAATGTTTTCGATTCTGGCGGGCTTTTGCCCGTCTGTGTGCCGTGTGAACTGGAAAAATCTGGCCGCGCGATGCCTGAGTCTCTCCGCGGACACTGTCTGATTGCCGCCAAACGGCTGCGGGACCCCAATTTCTATAGGACGGTGGTCCTGATGGTCGAGCACGGCTCCGACGGCGCGATGGGACTGGTGATCAATCGCCCCTCGTCGGTCACGGTCGCGCACGCCCTTTCCGAGCACTTCAAACTTCCCGAGACGGATGACCTGGTTTACGTCGGCGGGCCGGTCGAGCCCTCGGCCTTGTTCATTCTGCACAACTCGTCCGAGCTTGACCGCAAAGGAATCGCCACTGATTCCCGGCGTCTTCGTGGGAAGCAGTGCGGACGTTTTCGAGGAGATTGTGCGCTCGTCGGCCGAGGGAAATCCCGATCTGCAGTTCCGCATCTATTCCGGCTGCGCCGGTTGGGCCCCCAACCAGTTGGAGGGGGAAATTGCGCGCGGCGACTGGCACAGCCATCCCGCCGAAATGCACGCCATCTTTGGCGAAGATCCCTACACGGTTTGGGACAACATGATCGCCAAGGTGTACGAGTCGAACCGGATTTTGCCTCAGCCTACCGGCAACCCTGAATGGAACTGAACCGGATGGACGTGCTTGTCTTGACCGACAGTCGCACGGGGTCGACGGCCCGCATTCTGCCCGAACTCGGCTTCAATTGTTTCGAGTTCCGGACCATTGTCGCCGGCCAAAGCGTCGACGTCATCGACGCCTCGCCGCAGTTTGCCTCCGGCAGCGAGCGGCCCAGCGGGCATGGCATTCCGCTTCTGTTCCCTTTTCCAAACCGGATTCGCGGGGGCCGCTTTTCGTGGAATGGCCGCGACTTCGAGATCCCCGCGTCCAACGCCTCGCACGACGGGGCCGGCAACGCGATCCATGGTTTTTGTCTGGATCGTCCCTGGCGCGTGACGTCGCGGGGAGCCGACTTCGCCGTCGGCGTGTTCGAGCTGGGAAAGGATGCGCCGGACCGCCTGGCGTACTGGCCGGCCGATTTCCGAATCGAGGTGCGCTACCAGGTCCGCGGACCCAAGCTGCGGGCCGACATTCGGCTTGTCAATCCGTCCGCGGTCCCCTTGCCGTGGGGCTTCGGCACGCATCCCTATTTCAAGCTGCCGCTGGGGGCCAAGAGCCGTCCCGCCCGCTGCCTCGTCCTGGCGCCGGCCGCTGAGGAGTGGGAGCTCGTCGAACTGTCTGCCGACGGGTCGCCGGCTGCCGATCAGCGAGCCCAAGGATCTGCGTGAGGGGGCCTATTTCGACGTCTTGAAACTGGACGACGTGCTGACCGGATTGCCCGCCGGGCCAGACGGTGCTCGAATGCGGCATCATGGACGAAGAATCGGGTCTGCAAGTCATGCAGCAGTGGGGTCCGGCGTTCCGCGAGATCGTCGTCTACACGCCGCCGGGCCGCAACGCCGTCTGCCTCGAGCCCTACACCTGTGCGACCGACGCGATCAACCTCCAGCAGCGCGGAATTGATGCCGGATGGCAGGTGCTCGAGCCGCGTGCCGAATTTCGGACCTGGATCGAAATTACCGCCAGCGAAGTGATTGCCTGAGGTCCGGCGGACGGGATCGGGGCTCGTGGTCAGCGAACAGGGGTAAGCCGTCGGGACTTACCACTGGCCGCTAATACTTAATTGCCGTCCGCAGCCGTGTGATAGAATAAAGGTGGTCTGCTACGACCGATGCGCGCTTTTTGAAATCGCCTGTAGAGAGTTGCTCCGGACTCGCGGATCTCGACACCATGAAACAACCCGCCGCCCTTCTTCGGATTCTGATAATGGCGGTTGGTGCGTCTTGCTGGGCGGCCGGGGCCGGGCTCAGTGCCGCCTCCGCGGCTGACGAACCGTCCAGTTCGAAGGTCCCGAGCCAGCCGCCGATCAAGGAGCTCGTGCATCGGCTCGACACGCTCGAGGCGCAGGTGAAGATCTCCGATCCCGCAAGGGGGTCGGCCGGACGCCAAAGTCGGCGGTCCGATCGTGGCGAGTCGTCGAATCCCCTTATCTGGGCTTCACCTTCTCCTATTACGGTCCGGCCAACGGCTCGCGATTTCTGGCCGCACGGCTCGTCGTGGTCAATCCCACCTCCGAGCCGATCGTCGTCAAGGCGAAGGACATTTCGCTCCGCGTCGAGGGGAGCGAGCTGCGAATGAAGGAAGCCATCGGCAGCTCTGCGGAACCAGACGATTCAGGCCGGCGCCCAGAGCGTGGAGCTCTCCAAGATCAGGCCGCTGGCGGACCTGCCGGTTCCCCCGGCGCGAGCGGGAAAAGTGGCTCGTCTTTACCGGCATTCCGGCCGGCATCCAGATTCCCACGATGGTCCTGCACGTTTCGGTGGCCGGGAAAGGCGACTCGACATCAACGTGAATGATGCGCGCGCCGGCTGATGGGACTGAAGGTCGAGCGCATCGGGCCGCGGGGAGTCTGGCCCTGTTGACGATCTCCGGCGAGCTCAACACGGTGAACATCGGCAGCCTGACGAGCGTCTTGGAATCGCTGGTGGCGCAGAAGGTGGTCCGCGCCGTGATCCGCTTTACCGAATCGGCTCCGCCCCTGGAGGGGTCGGTCCTCAGTTGGCTCCAGCAAGGGGCCGAGTCGGCCGGCCGAAGCGAGAGCACCAATCAGCAGATGCCCGTCTTCCCGGCCGCCTTGCGCGAGCTGCACCTGGCGGCGCTTCCCGAATCAGTTCGGCCATTGAATCTGGACGGAAGCTCGGGGCCGCAGCCGCGAATTCATGCGACCGACGCCGAAGCGGTCCGGGCCGCTCTTGAAATCGGCGATCGAGGTCCTGCCGCGCGAGGAATTGCTGGCCGAGATCGAAACGGGGCACCCGCTTGACGCGCGTGGCGGCCCTGGCCGACGGCGGAGGCCGTCTGGCCGTTGAAGATTTGCCGCTGGTTCTCAAGTATGCGGACGACAACGATCCGCGGATGCAGCTTGCCGCCTTGGCCGCCCTGCGGCACTTCGGAGAAAAACCGGCGATCGAAAAGCTGCTCGAGTATGCCCGCAAGAACGTCGGAGCCGATGGCCTCGCTGGCGATCGAGAGCCTGGCCGCTTCGCGCTACGCGGTGGCGCACCAGGCGCTGTTGGACATCCTGAAGAACGAGCATCCCGCGTCGCGGCGGCTGATCGTGCGGCGTGCTGGCGAAATATCCGCGTCCCGCTCTGGTCCGACACCATTTATTCCTTCGTGAGCGACTCGCGAGCCGGAGGTCGCCGTCGAGGCGCTGCGGGCCCTGGTGCAGACGGGACATCCGCGGTTGATGGCGGTGCTCAAGGATGCGCTGGCCCGCGGACCCGCGTCCGGTGCGGGACGAGGCGTTTCAATTGCTCGCTTCGCGAAGCGACCGGCAGAGTGAGGAACTGGCGCTTCGAATACACGCTGCAGACGATGAAGAGCGGTCCCCCCACGCCGGCCATGTACAGCTTGCTCAACCGCACCAAGGACCCGCGGGCGGTTCCGCTGCTCTTGGCGGAGCTGGACCGCGTCGAGCGGCAACCGCGTGCAGATCATCAACACGCTGGCCCAGATCGGCGATCAGGGGTGGCCGACGCGCTGGCGGCGAAGTACCCGGCGTTTTGCCGACCGCGACAAAACGGCCGCGCTGAACGCCATGCAGATTGCTCAAGTCGCCCCAGTTCCGCAAGTTCGCGGGCGAGGCACTTTCGCAAGAACGACAGCTCGCTGGTGAGCGCAGCGGTCGTCGGCCTGCAGAACGACGGCAGCCCGCAGGCCGTCCAGTTGCTGGTCGGCGCGCTCGAATCGTCGACCAATCCCACCGTCTGGTCGTACATCACCAACGCGCTTGGGGAACTTTGGAACCCGCGAAGTCGAAAGCCGCCCTCAACAAGGCGCTCGATTCGGACAACGTCGCCAAGCGCAACATGGCCATTGCCGCCCTGCGTTCGCTCCATCAGCGCTCGCCGGGATACCCGTATTGCATGCAAGCCCGCCAGTCGGCCCAGAGCGAGCGCTGGGACGAGGCGATTTCCCGCTATACCTCGGCCATCGAGATCGATCCCGAACTGGCGGAGGCCTATTCCGGCCGCGGCCACGCCCTGCTTGCAGAAAAAGAAGATCGCCGAGGCGCGGAAGGACTTTGCCAAGGCGATCGAGCTGGAATCCTTCAGCTCCGAGGCGGTCACCGGCCTGGGGATTTGCCTCGTGCAGGAGGGGCGCCTCGACGAGGGGATCAAGATCGTGGAAAAATCGCGGACGACGGATGAGCGAAGACTTCATCTACACCTACAACGCGGCCTGCGTCTACGGGCGCGCCCTGGAACAACTGCTGAAGCAGCCCCCCTCGCCCGAACGCGACAAGCAGGCCGACGGCTTTCGCGACAAGTCGATCGCCGACTTGCGCCGGTCGGTCAAGCTCGGCTTTCCCGATCTCGACTGGATGAAGAGAGATTCCGATCTCGATTCCCTGCATGACATGCCGGAATTCAAGAAGCTCGTTTCGCAAGACGCCTCGTCCGAGGAGAACCGCCCTCACCGGACAATTCGGGCAACCGACAACGGCCGCCCGACAAGGGAAAGTGCAAGGCCAAACCGGACAAGGCCAAGGAGGGGGCCAACTCGCTCCGCGGCGGCGTCTTCAACCATCGATTCGCTCAAGACGGATCTCCTGTTCGAGAACGCCCGGCCGTAGCGGTGCGACCACTTTGAATCCGCATTCAGGACGGATGCTGTCGGCCGCGAAGCTCTCTGTTGAGGCTGCCAAATACCGTTCGACGGTGCAATAGGATCCACGCCATGGTCTATCTCGACCGCATCTACACCAAGAGCGGCGACGAAGGGAAAACGTCGCTGGGCAATGGACGCCGCGTTTCCAAGACCGATCGCCGCATCGTCGCTTATGGCGGCGTCGACGAGCTCAACTCGGTGATCGGGGTCGCGATCGCCGCGGGCGTTCCCGAGTCTCATCGGCACCCGGCTTGTGCACGTGCAAAACGATCTCTTCGATCTCGGCGCCGACCTGTGCGTCCCCGAGTCGACCGACCCGCTCCCCGCGGATCCCTTGCGGATTGTCGCCGCGCAAGTCGCGACCCTCGAAGGCTGGATCGACGAAGCGACCGCTCAGCTCGAGCCGCTGAAGAGCTTCGTGCTTCCCGGGGGGTCACTGGCCTCGGCCCATCTGCACCAGGCGAGGACCGTCTGCCGCCGCGTGGAAATCGGCGTCCTGCGCCTCGCCGAAAGCGAGTCGATCAATCCGCAGACGGTCATCTATCTCAATCGCCTCTCGGACCTGCTTTTCGTCTGGGCGCGGCTGTGCAACGACGCCGGCAAAAAAGACGTGCTCTGGACTCCGGGCAAGTTCCGCAGGGCGATCGGCCGTCGTAAGACGACCTCGCCGCGCGTTTCACGGCGCGGACCGGAGCACCCGACAGCTGGCCGCGTTCTGGAACTTTTCGAGTTGCTGCTGCAGGATCGTCCAAAATCGCTTGTCTTCAAAACCCGCGAACCGGGGGAGCGTCTCGATCGCCTCCTGTTCCAGCTTGACGGCCTCGTCCGGCTGCCCGGCCTGAAAGCGTGCCTCGGCGGCCGTGTCGAGAATTGCCGGCGCGCGGCTGATCGCCAAGGCCCGCAGGGCCAATTCGAGGCCGCGCTTGGAATCGCGGACCGCGGGCTCGTCGGACGTCAAATAGAGCCATGCCAAATCATTGAGCGCGCCGGCGTCGCGCGGCACGTCGGACAGAAGCAACTCGTACGCCAGTCGGGCCTATTGATCGTGCTTCCGGGCGGCTTCCGTCTCGGCGCGTCGTCGCAGATTGGCCTCCCAATAGTCGTCGTGCCTCCAGACGTCCCGCGCGATCACTTGTGCTCGCCCGGAGGCGGGCGTCTTCGGCCGTCCGGCCCGATCGCCTGATCGATGCCGTGACGCAACACATAGCCGGAAACGACCAGAGCCCACCACCGACCAGGGTCGCCGTCTCGAGAGGCAACGAACGGATGCGGCACGTCGCGACGGCCCTTCGCAGCCTTCGATTCGGAGGCCAAGGCAGAACCCTCGCGAGGAAACGAATCCAGGTCGTTCGACGGATCGGTCGGCAAGCTCCGTGATCGTCCCGATCGCCGTCGACCGCCAATCCCAGGGGCCGGTCCCTGCAACGGCCGACGTTCGATGCGGCCCCGAGCGTCGGTAACGGCGCCTCGCCGGCGAGCTCGCCGGCTGCAGCCGGCTGCGGATCCGCTCGGCCAAACTCTGCCGTTCGGCATCGGACATCTGCCATGATCGCCGTCGCTGCCGCCTCTCAGACGCGCCACCGCTTCGCGCACCTCGAGATCGCCGGGATCGACGGTCGCCATAACGCGATCGATGATAAGCGGCGGCGAGCTCGCGCGGCCGTTTCGGCGTCGACCACGTTTTCAGCCGTCAGGGCGGCGAGGTATTCCGTGACGAGAGCGCTGGCAGGCCGGGCGAGGCCCAGCCGCTCCAGTTCTCCGAGGCAGTTTGCCAGTGCGTTCTGGGCAGCCGGCGGCGATGTCACAACGAAGGCTCCGGGAATCGGTCGTCAGGCGCGCTGCTTCCGTTTTCAGTCTGCCTGCGGAAAAGAATGCGTGCAAGGCTGGCAGCCTTCCTCGCCCGCCGAAAGTGCGGCACTGGTCCTTGGCTTTATGGCAAGCCACTGTTGCGATTTGGCAACGCGGCCCACTTTTTCCACAACGGCCGACTTTTTCCACGACAACCCTTTTTGACGATCGGGCGGCATGACGTAGATTTTTACATGTCACAGGCGACGCTTGAGGCCACCGTTCCGAGTCCGGCTGTCGCGTCGCGGGACGTGTGCGAGCACCGCAGCGGTCCCTTGGCCTTCCTGCTCCGAATTCCCGAGTTGGAAGCCCTCGCGGACGGGGTCGTGGCCAGTTGGCACTCGAGCCAGCGCGTCGCTCCAGTCGCGCCGCTGGCACCGGGCGAAATTTGAAAAATCGCTGACGGTCACGCCGCTCGATGACCGAACGGAACACCCTGCGCGGACTGCCTCTGGCCGTCATCGGGCACGATATCTCGCTGGCGGGCCTGTCGTTCATTCACGATCGGCCGCTGGCGCCGCGCAAGGTGGTCGTCACGTTTCACCTCGACGACGGCACCTCCGAATCGGTCCTCACGCTGCTGAAATGGTGCCGCTTCCGCCGCGACGGACTCTACCAGAGCGGCGGACAATTCGTCCGCAGGCCGAGAGTGGCGAGCGGCTAGTGGCCGAGAGCACGCTCGTTTACTGGCCGCTAACCATATGCTTTCCAGCATTTTGACGATCGCGTCCTCTTTATACGCGGAGTCGTCCATCTCGATCATGATCGAGACCGGGCCGTGGTTGCCTTCAAACACTCCGGAAATCTGGTGGACTTTTTTTCTCGTGACTGGGTCATCGCCTCGTTTGACCGTGAAGGTGCAATCCTGGCCTTTGATCTTGATCGTCTTCGTCTCGGACTTGGCGTTGCTGAGGATCTTGGGGGCTCCGAAGCCTTGGCGCTCGAGTTGCTGGCGCATCTGCCTGATCGCGTTGTGCGGCCTCGCCGACTTTCAACCGCATCTCGGCGAGCGTGATCTCTCCGTGGATCGCGGGGTTCCGATAGCCGACGGCAGTCATCGACATCATGAAGTTATCTATTTTGATCATGTGAACCGGCGTGAATCCGGCGGGGAGTTCGATCTTCGCGATTTCGCCCCGTGCCGCGTTGACGTCGGCCGCATTCTGGGACACCTTGGGGAAGAACGAGTAGGCGAAGAATCCGACGATGCCGCAGCAGAGCACGCAACAACAGCCGAGGACCGCCGCGAGGATCAGGAACGCCTTCATGCCGCCGCTCATCCCAGCTTTGGGTGGTTGAGCTTCGCCTTCCCATTGATCGTGGGAGGGGTCCGGCCGCCGGGGCGTCTCCTCTGGCCCTCGCAATTCGTCACTCCACTGGTTGTCCGCCATGGCTGTTCCTCAAAGAGAAGCGTGAGCAGTCAAAACAGTCCGTCCGCAGCGCGCCCCCCAAAGGACGTTCGATGCAGGAAGCATTCTGGGGCTGACCATTCGGCCCCGTCAACCGGATTCTGGCACTTTGATGGGTGCGACATGACAATCGCCGGCCTCACCGCCAATTGACGAAGGGTGGCGTTCTCCGCCGTTGCCCGTGTTGATCGCTGCCGTTGATTTGAAAGGTCTGGGGAGTTTTTTGGGGTTTTTTGGGGCATAAAAAAAGGGGGCGAAGACCCCAAAAAACTCCGAAGCACCCTCTCTGTGAACGTTTGGCAGGAACCGGACCGCGACGCGGCGAACGCCCAGTTCACCCCTCTTGCCGCACCCCCACTCACCAACCAAGTGCCGCTCGCCGCGACGTTATGTACTAACCCTTAGTACATTGATCGTGAATGAAACGCGAGGCCCGCGCATAATGGAGGGAGCAGGGACCGAAGTCAGGTGTCAGAACGACCGGGCGAGCGGAAGCGGGGGGCGTAAACCCCCAGAGGTACTTGGGCATCACCCGTTGGAACACGGCCGATCTCAAGCGGCTCACCGGGGGCTCCACTGGCTGTGTTCGTTAAGGGCGAAACGTGTCGCGCGGCCGCCTGATCAGGCCGATCGCCGCATTTGTCGTTGGTCGACGCGCGTCTGTGGCTTCGACGTCGGCAAGGCGGGCGCCGGGACGTCGTTGGGCCGCGCGTTGGCCTCTTTCGTGGGAGACTCCGTTTTCGTGGGAGACTCCGTGGAGCGTTCCGGTCGCGAGGTCCGTTTTCGCGGCCGGGTCCTCGAGGCGGCGACCGAGGAATCTCGCGAAGCGCTCGCTGCCTTGCCTGACCGCGAGCCCTGCCCTGCCCTGCCATAGCGCCGCCACAGCGCGACGAACCACGTCGGGCGCTCGGCCGGCGGTTCAACCGAGATGTAGATCGCATGGCGCGCATGAAACAAGAAACTCAAAAACAGGCACTGTGCGGCCAGCAGGGTCATCCCGCATTGGACAAGCCTCGCCGGCAAGGCCGGCAGCGGCAATGGTCCGCAAACCGCCAGCGCGGCCAAACCGCCGCTGAGCAACACAGACAGCCACAAGAGCGCCCGGCTCAACCGGCAATCACGCATCTCACGGTCGAGGAACCGCCAGGCGGGAAGCCCGCAGAGGATGGCCGGCACCATCCAGCTCAAAGTCTGCTTGTTGCGGACATCGAATTTCCACAGCCAGTCGACCGTGTCGCTCCAGGCGCGGAAGGCATCGGTTTGAACCGCAAAGGCCGCCAGAAAGCCCAGCATCGCGCAGCAGGCCCAGCCCCGATAGCGGCCCTTGAAGTCCTGCAAACTTTGCGATCGCAGCCACCAGACCAACACGGCCAGTTGACTCGCCAGAAAAATCGCGGTGGAGACATACCAACGGACCAGGCGGGCCGCCGACAGGTCGAAGATCCGGACCAGGCCCGGTCCCATCCGTGCGGGGTGAGTTTCCGCAGCCCATCCGCCCGCCAGAATGCCCCCAGCCAAGAGCAGCCCAACAAGGGCCAACCCCGCGTGCTTCCACAATCGGGCGGAGATCACCTTCCGCAGGGGGAAATGCGACGGGCCCCGGAGCTTGGCCGTTCCTTTCGAGGAAGACGCACGTCGCGGCAGCGAGGCCGTGACCGCTTCCGGCGCCGCCTCGTCCGATTCCGTGGCCAGACGCCGCCGCCTGCGCTCGTCCAGCGAACGCGAGCCTGCAAACTGTGCCGCCATGCTGCGCTTCGTTCCGTCAAAGCATCAAGCCGGAACGCCAAGAAGGTTGGTCGAGCCGGCATTTGTTGAGGGAGGACTCCCCGCGCCGGTGTCCCCAGCTTCGGAAAGATCGGCACGATCCCGACACGGGGATGTCTCCATTTGGCGAGACGCCGGCGAAACGAACCCCTTCGATCCAGCGGCCACGAAAAAGTTGGACTGACCGATTGATTCGACACAAGCCGAGTTGCAAGGCCCGAATGCTCTGACCGAATGCTCTGACAATGTCAGGAATTGAGGTCGGGGTGTCATGTGATGCCAAGCCCACCCACCCAAAGCGGTGAGCGTGGCATCCGAAAATCGACGTGTGACAGAGGGGTAGTGCCATTTTGGCACGATGGCATTGCTGCCAGTTTGGCTTATAACCGCGAGTATGCCAAATCGGCATTATGGTCGACGAACCGTAAATGAGCGAATCCGTCAATCGAAGAGCGGGTTGCGGGAAATCTCCACAAAACTCCGCTTTTGTAGATCGACACAAACAACATCGGGGAAATAGGTTGTGGCATCGATTGAAGGCGATTTCTGGACGGGAGCCCTCTCGGGCCAACTCGATTCAGTCTGGGGGCCTGTTTGGTATGGTCGTTGCATTTCTATTCAAACAGCCGGTCCACCAGGTGTGTTTGGCAAAGGACGCTCTGGGGCTGGCTCTGTCGAATCCAATGAAGTGGCGGTAGGAGGAAATGGCAATGACTCGAATGGGAACGCTTTGGAACCCCTGGCGCGAGATGCATCGCTTGCGCCGGGACATGGATCATCTGGTGAATTTCGAGTGGGCGCCGACGGTGCGCGGGACGGGCGCGTTTCCGCTGGTGAACGTGTGGGAGAACGAAAAGGGGCTCGTCGTGACGGCGGAGATCCCCGGGATCGACCCGACTCAACTCGATGTCTCTCTTGAAAAGGACTCGCTCACGATTTCGGGCGCACGAGCCGCCAGTCCAGCCGAATCGGCCGAAGAGGACTACGTCCGCCGCGAGCGCTGGTTTGAGCCCTTCAAGCGGACGGTTGAATTGCCGTTCGATGTCGACGCTGAAAAGTGCGACGCCTGTTACGAGAAAGGCGTGTTGACGATCCGGCTCGAGCGTCGGCCCGAACTTCAGCCGAAGAAGCTGACAATCAAGGCGGGTTGAACCGGCAAGGCGGGTTGAACCGGTCTGCGAGCCGTCGGATTAGAGTGACCGGCTCACCGGCAAAAAAAGAGGACAAGAAGCGGAGCGGGGGCATCAGCCCCCTGAGGCCCGAGGTTTTGAAGGATCCCAAGTAAGGGATCCAACACAGGAGCATGACAATGAACAATCGCCCAGCAGTCGACGGCAACAAAGCGGAGCAACGCCCCGTGTATCGGCCGTCGGTCGACATTATGGATACCCCCGGCGACGTCGTTTTGATGGCCGACGTACCCGGCGTCGATGAGTCTCACCTCGACGTGACTCTCGACAAGAACGTGCTGACCATCCGAGGCGGCGTCGAACATCCGTCGTTGGAGGGATATACGCCAGTGCGGATGGAATATGGCTTCGGGGACTTCGAACGAGTGTTTACGGTTTCGGACGACGTCAATCGCGACGCGATCGATGCGACGGTCAAGGACGGCGTCCTTCAATTGAAACTGCCGAAGACGGCCCAATCGGCGCGACGAAAAATCAACGTCGTCGCCCGTTGAAAGATCACCAAGGAGGACCATTGCCATGAGAATCCGGGAATTGGTTCCCTGGCGCGGCTCAATTAAAAGCCCCGAAATGACGAAGCACGAATGACGAAGCACGAATGACGAAGGAAATCCGAAGCACGAAGCACGAATGACGCGACCGGTTGTTCGGTCATGAGGGCTTCGTGCTTGCTTCGTCGCTCGGATTTCGTGCTTCCTCGGTCAGAAGTCGCCCTCTTCAAGCGCGGCCACGTACGGAAGCGAGCGGTGCTCGTCGTTGTAGTCGAGCCCGTAACCGACGACGAAGACGTCCGGAATCTTGAAGCCGAAATAGTCCGGCTCCCATCCGGTCTCGCGGCGTCGCTCTTTCCAAAGCAGGACCGCGCCGCGAATGCTGCACGGCTGGGCCGTGTGCAGGTGCTCGATGACCGCGGCGAGTGTGCGGCCCGTGTCGAAAATGTCGTCCACGACGACCACGTTGCGGTCGCGGATGTCCGGCAGCAGCGAAACGTCGAGCGACATCTTGTCAGGAACGGTCGCCTTGCCGCGATAGCTCGAGGCTTGAATCATGCCGACGCGCAGCGGCAGATCGATCGAGCGGATCAGGTCCGAAACGAGGATCACGCTCCCTGTCAGCACGCCGATGACCGTCAACGGGCGGCCGCGATAATCGTCGGCGATTTGCCGTCCGAGCTGGGCGACCTTCGCCTGAATCTCCGCCGCTTCGATGAGTCGTTTCACGTGGCCCGCCGGTTTCCGAAGAGTTCGATGTGCAGACGGGGCGAGACGGAGTAGCCGCGCTCCTCGGCCGCGGGTCGCAGCCAGCTCGTCTTTTGGCGCAGCTCGTCGGCGTCGATCCCCTGCGGCATCAAGAAGACACGCGCGGGAACGATCCCCCCGATCCCGCGCACGTGCCGATCGACGTCGTCCACGTCCCCCGGACGATCGATGACGTACTTGAGTTGGTACCGGTATTCGCGCGTCATGCGGCGCCACGATGTCGGGCCGGTCGCGGCGCTCTTCGTGACGCGGAGCCCACACCGCGTCTCGTCGGCGTCGAGTTGGCCCGCTTGGGGCTGATCGACATCAGGTCGGCATGCACCGGCCGCTCGACGGTCCCCGCCGTTTCGATCGTCACGAACCGGCCCGCCTCGTCCGAGCGCGTGCGAAAGCAACACCACGTCGGGCTGCAGCATCGGCTCGCCTCCGGTCAGGACCACGTGCCGGCAGTCATCGGCGAGGATCCGCTCGAGGATCGTTTGCCACGGTTCGTGAACGCCCTCCGGCTTCCACGAGGTGTAGGGCGTGTCGCAAAACGAGCAACGGAGGTTGCACCCCGTCGTCCGCACGAAGACCGACGGCGTTCCCGCGAACTCCCCTTCCCCTTGGATCGACTTGAAGAACTCGGCAATTCGCATGGAGATTCTCACGGGAGCAGGCACGCCGGCTGACCGATTGCCTCGCTTCAATACGTCAGCGGATCGCGCAGCCCGGCTTCGGCGAATCCCTTCAATCGCAAGGTGCACGAGTCGCAACGGCCGCACGGGCGGCCCCGCCGGGTCGGGATCGTAGCAACTGTGCGTCAAGGAATAATCGACGCCCAGCTCGATACCCGTCTTGATGATCTCGGCCTTGGTCATGCGGATCAAGGGGGTGTGGACCTTCCACGACCCGGCCCCTTCCACCCCGGCCTTCGTTGCCAGATTTGCCAGCCGCTCGAACGCCGCAATGTATTCCGGCCGGCAATCGGGATAACCGCTGTAGTCGATCGCGTTGACGCCGATATAAATGTCGAAGGCCCCGAGCGTCTCGGCCCAGCCCAGGGCGATGGAGAGAAAAATCGTGTTCCGCGCCGGAACGTAGGTGGGCGGAATGCCGGCTGTCATCTCGGCCTCCGGCCGGTCCTTCGGCACCGGAAGATCGGCCGTCAGCGAGGAACCGCCGATCGAACGCAAGTCGAGCTTGAAGACGAGGTGCCGTCGCACGTGCGCGGCCCGGGCTGACTCTTCGCGCGGCTTCCAGCTCGAAGGCGTGCCGCTGGCCGTAATCGAACGACAGGGCGAACGTCTCAAAACCGTCGCGGCGGGCGACCGCCAGCGCCGTCGCCGAATCGAGTCCGCCACTGACGAGCACGACCGCTCGCTTGGGACCGTCCTGTCATGCCGATCGCTTTCCGAAAATGACTGCTTCGGGTCTTTCGGAAGCTATCAAGAGGCGGCTGCACGGTGCAAATCGATCCGCGGCACGTTGCGTCAGGCCGCCGGATCGGCTGACCCCTGCCTCTGCACCTGAAAACTGGCCCCTAGAAAATCAGAATTCCGGCACGGATACCGCGGCGGGACCATCGAAGGGTCCGTCAATTCATGGGGCCCCCAAATTGGCGGCCGCCCCGAGTTGGGCGACATCGGTCCGCGCGGGCCCGTGCTGGAAGAGACCCGGCTGCACATGATCGTGGAGCGGGCGGGAATCGATTGAAGAGCAGCGAGAGGGCGATTCCTGCCGATACATGGGATCCACCTCATACGCCGAGCGGCTGTACGGGATCGAGCGGTAGATTTGCTGGTATCGCAGCGACGTTCGGGCGGCCACGGGACCTCGGTGGGCCGGTATGATCCGCAATTGCCGTGCTTGTTGCTGTTCGTTATGCGCGGGGGCGGCTGCGCCGGCGGAAGGCGGAACCTGGCCGGCGGAACTTCGCTCGCCGGCCGGCTGGGTCTGCCTTGGTGGCCGGCTTCGCTGTTTGTACCGCGGCTGATCGGTCGATCATCGGGGCATGGCGGCGGCATGCGGATGCGACTTCGTCGCAGGGATGATGCGGATCTCCCCGTCATCCTTTTTCGCGTCCGCGGCGATGCCGGCTGAAACGGCCCACCAAGCCAAGCAGATTACAAGACTTCCCACCGAAATCCGCCCGACGGGCCGCCGCAAAGCGTTTCCGCTCGTGGTGGCCGTCGGGCGGACTGGAAGCACGTCATGTGGGCCAGTTATCATCGCAAGTGTGTCCAAGTGAAGTACGGAATATCAATCCTAGCCATTTATCTAATTTACACATTTTACCGGACGGCGGTCAATAAGTTAGTTGACAGAACAACGGCGGGGGCCGGTACTCCTGCCGATCCGAGACAAAGGCCGAGGCACTGCCCAAGTCTTCCCGACACAGTTTTGCAGGCGATTCTCGGCGGAGCCGTTGGGGGACTGGCACTTGACGTCGAAGGCATGGGGCGGGCGGTTTCAGCACTCGACCGATCCGCGGGTCGAGTGGTTCACCGAGTCGATCAGTTTCGACCGCCGGCTGGCGTCCGTCGATATCCGCGCCTCGAAGGCCCATGCGCGGCATGCTGGCCCAAGTCGGCCTGATCAGCGACGCCGAGTGCCGCTTGATCGTCACCACGCTCGACGACGATCGGCCGCGAGATCGACGAAGGGAAACTCCCCTTTCGCATCGAGCTGGAAGACATCCACATGCACGTCGAGAGCGCGCTGGTCGCGCGGATCGGCGACGTGGGACGCAAGCTGCACACGGCCCGCAGCCGCAACGACCAGGTTGCGACCGATCTCAAGCTTTTCATCCGGGCCGCGACGGAGCACATCGACGCCTTGCTCGAAAACCTGCAGCGGGCCTTCATCGCCCGCAGCGATCGCGACCTCGACGTGATCCTGCCGGGGTACACGCACCTGCAGCGTGCCCAGCCCGTGATGGCCGTCCACTATTGGCTGGCCTACTGCGAGAAACTCGCAGCGCGATCGGGCACGGCTGGCCGACTGCCTGAAGCGCGTCGATATTTCGCCGCTGGGAGCCGGGGCCCTTGCCGGCACGTCGCTTCCCATCGACCGCGCGCTCACTGCCGAGTTGCTCGGCTTCTCCGGCCCGGCGGCCAACAGCCTCGACGTTTCGCACGATCGCGATTTCCTCGTCGAGTTCCTGTTCTGCCTCTCGCTCATCGCGCGTGCATCTGAGCGGCTGGGCCCAGGAGTGGATTTTCTGGTTCTCGACCGAGTTCGGTTTCCTGAAACTTGCCCGACGCGTTGACGACCGGCTCGTCGATCATGCCGCAGAAACGCAACCCCGACGTGCTCGAACTGATCCGCGGCAAGTCGGCCCGCATCGTCGGGGCCCTGTCGCAAGTGCTGTTCCTCGTGAAAGATCTGCCGCTGGCCTACAACCGCGATCTTCAGGAAGACAAGCCTCCCCTGTTCGAGGCGTGCGACACGCTTTCCGGATGCCTGGAGCTGGCGGCCAAACTCGTCGAGGGGGCCGAGCTGCAGCGCGATCGGATCGCCGCCCGGCTGGAAGAAGGATTTCTCGACGCGACGGCGCTGATGGAATACCTCATTCGCCACGGCGTGCCGATGCGCACGGCGCATGAGACGGTGGGCCAGCTCGTCGCCGCGTGCGAGGCGGAAGGCATTGCCGGCTCGCCGAGCTGCCGCTCGAGCGGCTGCAGGCGGCCTGCGACAAGATCGAGCCCGACGTGTTCGGACGTGCTCGGCGTCGAGCAACGCCGTCGGCCGTCTTGACGAGTTACGGTTCCGGCGGCCGCGAACCGGTGCGCGAGCAGTTGGCGCGGTGGAAGGCGAAGTTCGGATTGCATGCGTAACATCCGCCTCACACTGGCCTATGACGGCACGCGTTACGTCGGCTGGCAGATTCAACCCAATGGCGTTGTCGGTGCAGGCGGCGGTCGAGGCGGCCCTCCGCGAATTCTCGGGATGCGAGGCGTCGCTGATCGCGGCCGGCCGGACCGACGCCGGCGTGCACGCGCTCGGGCCAGGTCGCCAACTTCCGCACCGAGTCGGCCATCCCCTGCCGCGGCTTTTGCGCCGGATTGCAGCCGTTTCTTCCCGACGACATTCTGGTGCGCAGCGCCGACGAAGTCCGACTCGGCGTTTCACGCGACCTACGCCGCCAAGCGGAAGCGCTATCGCTACGTGATCGACAACGCGCGGGCCGCGCATCCGTTCTTGCGGCATTACGCCCACGAATTCCACGCTCCGCTCGATGAGCGGGCGATGCACGAGGCGGCACAGGTCCTCGTGGGGACGCACGACTTTCTGCGCCTTCGAATCGCAGCACCCCAACACGGCCAGCAGCGTGCGGACTGTCTTCGAGGCCACCGTCGGCCGATTCGACGGCTGGCCCGCCTGGAACGCCGGACGCGAGGGGGCGAACCGATCGAAGCCATCGCCGGGCGAGTTCATCTGGATCGACATCGTCGCCGACGGGTTTCTTTACAACATGGTCCGCACGATCGCCGGAACGTTGATCCGCGTCGGCGAGCGCAAATGGGACGCGGCCGACGTCCGCCGCATTCTCGAGGGGCAGGACCGCCGCCAGGCGGGCCCGACCGCGCCGGCCTGCGGGCTGTATCTCGTCAGCGTCGACTACGATGACTGCCCACGTACGCGGGGACGAACGTCTCCCGGCGAGCCGGCCGGCACGAGGCGCGGCCGTGAAATTCCGCGTCGTCCATATCATCACGCGCCTCATCATCGGCGGGGCGCAGGAGAACACGCTGCTTGACGGTCGAAGACCAGCATCGCCTGTATGGCGACGAGGTCACGCTCATCTGCGGGCCGGGGCTCGGACCGGAAGGGAGCCTCGTCGAGCGGGCCCGAGCCGGCGGGCTCGATCTGCGGATCGTTCCCGAGCTGCAGCGCAGCATCCATCCCTGGCGGGATTGGTCGAGCTATCGCCGACTGTTGAAGCTGCTCGCGCGAAATCCGGCCGCAAATCGTCCACACGCACAGCTCGAAGGCCGGCATCCTGGGCCGCGCGGCCGCGGCCCGTCTCGGCATTCCCGCCGTCCACACGATCCACGGCGCGGCGTTTCATTACGGCCAGAATCCGCTCGCGCACCGCCTCTATATCGCCGCCGAGAAATGGGCCGCCCCGCGCTGCCAGCGGCTGATCAGCGTCTGCGACGCCATGACCGACCATTACGTGCAGGCCGGCATCGCGCCGCGCGAGCGGTTCGTCACGATCTACAGCGGCATGGAGGTCGAGCCGTTCTTGAATCCGCCGCGTCCGCGGGAAGTCGTCCGCGCGGAACTGGGATTCCGGCCCGAGCACGTCGTCATCACGAAGGTGGCGCGGCTGTTTCATCTCAAGGGACACGAATTCGTGATCGCGGCGGCCGAAAGCGTCGTGCGACAGACATCCCAACGTGCGGTTCCTGTTCGTCGGCGACGGCATCCTCCGCGGCCAGTTCCAAGAGTCAGATCGCCCGGGCCGGGCTGAGCGAGGCGTTCGTCTTCGCCGGCCTGGTGCCGCCGTCGCAAGGTGCCCGAGTTGATCCATGCCTCGGACATCATCGTGCACACCAGCCTGTGGGAGGGACTGGCCCGCGTGCTGCCGCAGGCGCTGATCGCGGGTAAACCGGTCGTGAGCTACGACGTCGACGGAGCCCGCGAAGTGGCGATCCCCGGAGAGACCGGTTACCTGCTCCCGCCGCAATCGGTCGACGAGCTGGCCGCCGCTCTGAGCGAGTTGGCCGGCAATCCCGCGCTCCGCGAACGGCTGGGCCGGACGGGCCGCGAACGGTTCACCGAGCAGTTCCGCCACGAGACGATGACCCGCCGCATCCGCGAGGTCTACGCGCAGGTGCTCGGCGTCGAATAGCCGTGCCGCCGAAAGAGTGGCGAGTGGCGAGTGGCGAGTGGCGAGTGAGGAGTGAGGAGTGAGGAGACGGGCACGCTTCGCGTGCCTTGGTTTTTCTCGACCACTCACCACTCGCCACTCACCACTCTTCTCACGACCTGGAGTTGTCCCGTTTGGACGCGATAAAGGTACAGCGTCCGATCCGGAAAGGCCGATCGCACTTTCGCCAGGTTGGTCTTGCCGGGACGGTAACGGCCGCGGAGGACGGGGGCGGTCAGATCGGGGTCGTTGACGACGTAATCGAGGCTGCGGTCGGCCGGGTCGCCTTCGATCAGCACGAGGGCCGGCCGACTCGGTGACCGCCTGATCGATCATCCGTTGGAAACCTGCGTAGTGCAGCCGGGCGAAGGCGATCTCTTCTACGCCGCGATCGACGCGGGATAGAGACCAGAACGGGTCAAACGGCAGCCAGTTCGTCACGACGGCGGTAGCGATGAGCGCGGCCCACCACGCCGGCATCACGATTCGTCGCGATTCCCGCCAGCACCGCACCAATTGCTGCGAGGTGACCGCGAAGATCAAGAGCAACAGGGGCCCGGTCTCGAAGACGTAGTGCCAGTTCATGATTCCGACGAACCAGTACGGCACGTGGACGGCGTGCAGCGTCAGCACGGCGGCCGCCACGAACCGCCAGCGCGGGTCGACACGCCAGAGGGCCGCGAGAACGAACACAACCACGGCCATCGCCAGCGGGACGGGGCCCAGCGTCCACCGCGCGCTGGCGGCGGCCCGCTTGACGACGTTTTCGACCGCTAACCGCGGCGTGAGGTTTTCGGCCCAGCGGTCGTAATTGTCCAGCACTTTCGGCCCCAGGTGTCGCTCGCCCCGCACGACATTGTTGAAGCCGTAAACGTGCCGCGGTGTGTACGTGTCGGTGTAAAGCTGATACGGGGAGAGGAAGCCGTTCCCGGTGATGGCCTTGTCGTAGAGGAAGAGCGCGGCCACGCCGATCGCCAGCGGGGCGGCCAGGGCTGCGGCGGGGGCAGGAGCGGCTGGGCCAGGGAGATTCGCGAATTCTCAGCCGGCTTACGCCGGCCGCTCGCGAGGTCGCTCACAAAGCGCCAGGCGAACCACAGGCCGAAGGGAAGGCCGAAGCCGGCCGCGGTCATCGGACGACAGTGCATGGCGAAGCTCAGTCCGCAGCCGGCCCAGAAGGCGTCGCTCGATCGGGCCGTCCGCATGAATCGCAAAAAGGCAAACAGGAAAAGTGCGAGAGCGGCTGTCGTCGGTTCGTGCGAGAGAAGCAGGTTGCTGAAGAGTCCCATTCCCGGTGAAAGAGCGGTCAAAAGACCCGCCGTCAGGCCGACGCCGTTGCCGGCCAGCTCTCGTCCAGCCCAGAAGATGAAAAACGCCGCCAAACCCGCCGGCCAGCCACTCGGCCCAGTAGGGATGGCCGATCGCCAGAAACGGCGCGATCCAAAGTCCGACGCCGGGGAAATAGCGGCTAGCAAAGCGGCCTTCGTTCACGACGTGCATCTGATCGAAGAGATTCCGGCATCCGCGGAGAGCTCGGGAACGAGAGCCTGCCCGCCAGGAACGTCTTTGCCTGGAAGAGATAGCTGAATTCGTCGTGATAGGCCGGCGGCAAATCGCCGAAGCGCACTGCTGGGCTTGGCACCCACCTCGTAAGACGCGATCCACGCGCTGGCGGCGATCGACGTCAACAGGCAGGCGACGGCCATCGCCCACGCGGCTCGGCATCGACGACGGCGTTTTCCTTCCCAAGCCGATCGTCTCGCGGCCGGACCGGCGACGAACAAACCACAGAACGGGCACGACCGCCAGGAGAGCCAACGGCAGCGTCGTATCGAGATTGATCTCCAAGATCCATGCCAGCGAGTCCGGCCTTCGTGTGCGGCCGCCTCCTTGAGTCGCGCAATTTCGGTGGGAAGAGTGATCAGCAGACCCGTCGCGAAGGCGATGACCTGGGTGACGACGAACCACCAATTCGCGCGATCGATGTCAAATCGGCTTGTGTTCTCGGCACGGAGGGCCTGCTAAAATCGATAAAAATGTAGGGCAAGCTGCCAGCTTGCCATTTCCGTTGCTAACGGTGCGTCGTTCAAGGCAAGCTGCCAGCTTGCCCGACGACGCGCCTGCGGACGCTCTATTGTCGCCATTGGGAGAATGCGTGGCCAGGATCGCGCTTGTTACCGGAATCGCCGGACAGGATGGTTATTACCTGTCCACCTTATTGCGATCCAAGGGCTACGAGGTGCACGGCATCGAGCTGCCCGGCAAACCCGTTTCGCCGGGACTTTGCACGCGGCTGTATTCCGCGGACGTCGGCAGCGAACCCGATCTGGGCGGAATCCTGGACGGGGTGCGGCCGGACGAAGTCTACAATCTCGCCGGTTTGAGTCGCGTGAGCGCATCGTTCGACGAACCGGTCGCATTCGCCCTGGCCAACGGCGTGGGGCGCGGTGCGGCTGCTGGAGGCGATCCGTCGGCATCGCGACCGGACCGGACGCGAAGTCCGCTTTTACCAGGCGTCGACGAGCGAGATGTTCGGTTCGGCAGGCCCCCTGCCCCAGACGGAAGACCAGTCCGTTCCATCCTCGCAGTCCCTACGCCTGCTCCAAGGTCTTCGCGCATCTGCAGACGATCAATTACCGAGAGGCGTTCGGCCTGTTCGCCTGCTGCGGCATCTTGTTCAACCACGAGTCGCCCCGCAGGCCCGAGCACTTCGTCACCCGCAAGATCACCTCGGCCGCGGCCCGCATCAAGCTCGGCCGGGACGAGCGGCTGCGCTTGGGCAACGTCGACGTCCGCCGCGATTGGGGCTTTGCCGGCGACTATGTCGAAGCCATGTGGCTCATGCTGCAGCAAGACCGCCCCGACGACTACGTGATCGCCACCGGCCAGACGCATTCGGTGCGCGAGTTCGGCGAGGAAGTCTTTTCGTACCTCGGGCTCGATTGGGCCAAGCACGTCGTCAGCGATCCGATCCTGTTTCGCCCGACCGACATCGAGAGCGTCTGCGGCGATTCGTCGAAGGCACGCCGCGTGCTCGGCTGGCAGCCGCGCGTCACATTCGGCGAACTGGTCCGCATGATGGCCGATCACGACCTCGAACGGCTTCGCCAGGGACAACAACAGCAATAACAACAATGAATGCCCCGCAAGCGAGCGAAAGCCGCCGCAACCCGTGGACGCACGTGCTGGTGGCCAGCTGCGCGGTCTTTATCTTCACCGTATTTCTGATGGTGGCGGCCGCCTTCAACCGGCAAGCCGCGGCGTTAGCCCGTTTCTTCGATCAGCACGGAATGCTCATTTTGGGCATCGAAGTCGGCGTCGATCCTTGGATTGGCGGTCGTTGTGATGGCTGTCGAAAGGCGGGAGACCCGGCGGCGAATCGAGGAGCGCGAACGGGCCCTGTTGTCGAAGGGAAGCGACGCGACCGAGTCGGAGGAGATCGAGAAAGTGTAGGTTATGCTTCCGCATAACAATCCTTCGCATCGGGCCGCCTGCTCAGCAGAGTGATGCGGAAGCATCACCTACGGTGACTGACGGCCGTCGCACGAGGAATCCGATGAATCACTCGGTCCAGGCAGAGATCGAACGGCTGCGCGAGGAGATTCGCCGGCATAACCGGCTCTATTTCGTCGAGGCGCGGCCGGAGATCACGGACCTCGAGTTCGACAAGCTGATGGCCCGGCTGCAACAGCTCGAGGCGCGAGCATCCGGAATACGATTCGCCCGACAGCCCCACGCGGCAGGTCGGTGGGCAGCCGGTCGAGGGGTTCAAGACAGTCGTTCACCGCGTCCCCATGCTGTCGATCGACAACGTCTACGACGAGTCGGCACTGGCCGAGTTCGATGCCCGTATTCAGAAGCTCGTACCGAACGAGAGCATCGAATACACGGTCGAGTACAAGGTCGACGGCGTGGCGATGGCCGCTGATCTATGAAAACGGCTCGCTGGTGCAGGCCGTGACGCGCGGCGACGGCACCCGCGGCGACGAAATCACCAGCAATGCCCGCACGATCCGCGGCTTGCCCCTGCGGTTGCACACCAAGACGCCGCCTGCCGTCATCGAGGTGCGCGGCGAAGCCTACATCGCCAACACCGATTTTGCCGCCCTGCTCGCCAAGCAAAAGGAAGCGGGCAAAGAGGCGTTCGCCAATCCGCGGAACACGGCCGCCGGCGCGCTCAAGCTCTCGATCCGAAGCTGTGCGCGGCCCGCCGGCGTGCGCTTCATGGCCCACGGGAACGGCTATTTCGAGGGAATCGAATTCCAAAACCACATGGAATTCCTGCACACCGTCCGAGAATGGGGCATTCCGATCACGCCGAAGGTCAAGGTCTGCCCCGACATTCGAGACGGCCCGCGAGTATGCGAACCATTTGGCCGAGGACGTGCACTCTCTCGACTTCGAGGTCGACGGCATCGTGCTCAAGGTGAACGACTTCGGCCAGCGGCAGCGGATGGGCCGCACGAGCAAAGCCCCCGCTGGCTGATCGCCTACAAATGGGAAAAGTACGAGGCCACGACGCTGGTCGGAGACAAATCGGCGTGCACGTCGGGAAAACGGGGACGCTGACGCCGTTCGCGTTTCTCAAGCCCGTGCTGATCGCCGGGAGCACCATCTCCGCGGCCAGCCTGCATAACGTCGACGAGATCGAGCGCCTGGGCATCCAGATTGGCGACTGGGTCGTCGTCGAGAAGGCGGGGAAAGTGATCCCCCACGTCGTTCGCGTCGAGCTGCATCGCCGCGACGGGACGCAGCGGCCTTTCCAGTTTCCCCAAGCGCTGTCCCGAGTGCCAGACGCCCGTCGTTCGCGACGAGGACGGCGTCTACATCCGCTGCCAGAACCCGAACTGCCCCGCCCAACTACGGGAGAGCCTCCATTATTTCGCTTCCCGCAGCGCGATGGACATTGAAGGGCTGGGCATCAAGCTCATCGAACAGCTCACCGGGACGGGGCTCGTCAAGAATCTCCCCGACGTTTACCGACTCAAGGACCACCGCGACGAGTTGATCGAGCTGGAACGCATGGGCGAAAAGTCGGTCGACAACCTGCTGGCCGGGATCGCAGAATCGAAATCGCGGCCGTTGTGGCGGCTGATCACGGGCCTCAACATCCGCCACGTGGGCACGCGAAACGCCCAGGTGCTGGCCGACCATTTCGGCACGCTCGACGCGATCATGCAGCAGATCCGAGGAATCGCTCGCGGAAGTCGAAGACATCGGTCCGGTCATTGCCCATTCGGTGCACGCCTTTTTCCATTCGGACGTCGGCAGCGGCCTGGTCGAGGAGCTGCGCAAATTGGGCCTCCACTTTGGCGAGCCAAAGAAAGAACGGCCCAAAGCGGCGGGGGGCAAGCTTGCGGGAAAGACCGTGGTCGTTACGGGAACGCTGACCCGCTTCACGCGGGAGGAGATCAACGAGCTGATTCACGAGCACGGCGGCAAGGCGGTCGGCAGCGTCTCGAAGAAGACCGATTTCCTCGTCGCGGGCGAGAACGCCGGCAGCAAGCTCGACAAGGCCCAGAAGCTCGGCGTGCCGGTGCTTTCGGAAGACGAGCTGGTGAAGATGCTAAAATCGGAATAACGAACGGTCACGAGTGCGAATGACGGCCTCGGTTGGCCATATCCGAAGCACTTCGAGGCCGAAACCAAGAATCAAGAAGATCTCTTCGTTTTTGCCACCCACCTGACCGAGTGTGCCCGAGGGTCGTCGAGCTGGGAGGGCCATGTGTACTTTCCGGCCCCGGCCGCGCTATAATAAGTGTCCCGCCTCTGTCGTACCGCGCTCAGGTTGTTGGAACGGATGTTCAGTTCTGGCGCGGCGCCCCGCCCGTCGTTGCAGCGACAAATCGGTTGAGACTCGCGAATGGCCCGTCTGAAGCTGAGTGACCCGCAGCCAGCCGATCTACATCCGCACGGTGCTGCGAATTTACGAGTTCTTTGCGTCGCTAAAGCTGGCCGTCGTCCTGATTCTTGTCGTTGGCCGTGCGTGCTGGGGGTGGCGACGTTCGTCGAGGCCAATTTCGGGACGGCGGCCATCGGCTTTTTGATCTATCACACGTGGTTTTTCGCCGCTCTGTTGGCCCTATTGGCGACGAACATCTTCTGTGCGGCGTCCATCCGTTTTCCCTGGAAGAGGCACCAGACGGGCTTTGTCGTCACCCACATCGGCCTTTTGACGCTGCTGACCGGCTCGGCGATCAGCGACCGGGGAAGCGTCAACTCGCAGATGCTCGTCTTCCTCGGCCAATCGAACCACGTCGCGATCGACATGGACCAGTCCACGCTCAACATCGCCGACATCCCCGGCCGGCCCGAACCCCTGCAAGTGCGGTTCCAGCCGGGCCCCTTTAATTGGAGCGACCTGGCCCCCTACCCCGTCGTGCGGCGGATCAAGTCGTGGGTCGGGCTCGACGATCCGCAGAAGACCTGGGTCCATCCCCCCCAAGTCCTGTACGACGACGGCAAAACCAAAGTCGAGGTCGTCGATTATTACTCCCGGAGCATCGTCCGCGCGGCCCCTATCTCGCGCTCGACTTCTACCAGCCGATGATCAAGGCGCAGATCCCGATCGAGCTGGAAATGGACGAGCGGCACCAGGATCTCCCCGTCGCCAAGGCCTCGCTGATGGGAATGGGCGAAGTCTTGATGTGGAAATCGAACGAGAACGACGCGCTGGCCGCCTTCGAGCAGTGCAAGCCCGATCGCACGGTTGAGGGGAACGGCCTCGTCGCTTTCTGGTCGAAGGGAGAGACGTACTGCGCAACCATCAGGGAATTGAAGAAGCTCAAAGACCAGGGGAAGCTGTTCCCGTTGAACGAGCACTTGTCGGTCGAGCTGGGCGGTTATGTCGACTCGCCGGATCTCGCGGCCCTCGTTCATGGGAAAGGGCTCGTCCCCGAGACTGCCGGCTCGGAAGGGCATGGCGTCGGCCCAACTGTCGAAATCTTCGTCCACGAGAAGAACGGCAGCCAGGAGACGAAATACCGGATTGTGCGATTCGCACAGCTCCCGTATCTGCCGGAAGGAAAGCACCCCGCCGGCTTTTATGCGGAGTTCTATCATCCGCAGGTGAAGGGGCAGGTCGACATCCTGATCGGCCCGGGGGACAAGCTGGCCTATCGGGCCTGGCAGCAAAAACTGGGGCGCGTGGTGGCCTCGGGCGATCTCGATAATCGGCAAGACCGTCGACACGTTTTCGATGGGGGGCGGCGAGAACGTCATGCGAATGACGCCCACGCGGTTCGTCGCGAGTGCCGCCGAGAGCGGCAGCAGCATCACGCCGAACGAGGTCGTCCTGCCCTTGCCGTTCGACAAGGGGGACCACGGCGATTCGAAGTGCGTGAACCTCGGCGTCAGTTGGACCGACCCGGAATCGGGCCGCACAGAGCACGAGACCTTTTGGCTCAAGCAGAATCTTCCCGAACCGTGGGAGAGCGTGCGGCGGCGGCAAGTCCACGAGACCAATGTCGGCGGCGACCGGCCGATCAAGAGCTCGTACAACGTCAAGCAGACGGAAGTCGGCTTCGCGCTGAAGCTGGTCGACTTCGATCTGGAAGTCGACCCCGGCACCAAGACGGCCGCGCAATTACACGAGCCGCGTCATCCAGGTCGACGTCCGCAACGATCCCGAAGTCGTCCGGCTGCGCGAAAAGGCGGGCGCCGCCCGCGATTCCGCTCAAAAAGCAGGCGCTCCGCGACGAGCTGGACCGGACGATCCAGAAGCGGACCGACGACTATCTCGCGGTGCTCCAGGGTAAAACGGAGACCGAGCAGCACGAACTCGCCCGGAGTAAAGACGCTCTGGCCGATTTCGTCATCACGATGAATCGGCCGCTCGATTATCCCGACCCTGCCGGACGCCAACTGCGGTTCTTCCAAGAGAACTACATCGCGCCGGACAAGGTCGCACGGCACGGAATTGGGTTCCGTGTTCCGCGTCAATTACGATCCAGGCCGGCCGGTGAAGTATCTCGGCTCGGGGCTGATCGTCTTCGGGATCTTTTTGATGTTCTACATGCGGGCCTACTTCTTCAAGCGGCCTGTCAAAGGAGCCGTGTCATGATTCGATCGGCCGTCGCGTCTTGCGGCTTTCTCCTGCTGCTTCGGCTCCTTATCGGGCTCCGCTGCCCTTGCGGCCGCCGAGAACACGGGCGGGCAAGCCGCCAGTGCCACCACCCCAACGACCCGTGCCGCTCAATCCAAGCCGCTCGCCGCGCATCCGGGCCTTCGACTGGTCCGAGTGGCAGCGGCTCCCCGTGCAAAACGACGGGCGGGTGAAACCGCTCGACTACGCTGGCCGACGAGCTGGTCAACCTCGTCACGGGCCGCTCCAAATGGACCGATCCCGACGCCAAAACGCCGGTCACCTACTCCGCCCCGGAGCTGCTTTACTGCTGGATCACCCGGCCCGAGGAGTGGATCGACCGGCCCGTCCTGCGCTGCGAATACCGGCCGCTGCGAAAGGTGCTGAGCACCGATAAGGTGCAGATCCCCGTCGAAGGGACGTTCGTCGCGCTCGGTCAGATCCTCGACTGGAAGCAATCCAACGCGCTCGGCCGGCCCGTCTACTGGTCGAAGGATTTCGAATCGCGCTCGACGCGCTGCAACGCTCTCCCAATAAATCGCCCGACAGCGTCGGCGACACGGCCGACGATCGGGCGATCAACGGCAAGGTGGCCGAGCTCTTCCGCCACATGGAGTCGTTTTTGGCCATCCGGCACGGCAGCGACGTCTTCATCGTGCCGGGGCTCGATCCGCGCGCCCTCGCCCGGCAGACCGACCCCGACGACCGCCTCAACGCGTGGGTCTCGCTCGGCGCGATTTTGGAATCTGAGAAGTGGAGAACGAACGACGATCTCACCGATCGCAGCCATCATGGCTGACGACCCGCGCGAGCTGGCCCGCGAGCTGCTCAACCCCGATCGCGACATGCGGTTTGCCGAAAGCCATCCGAACCATCCGCGGCAGCGTCGTCACCATCTTGCCGCAGCTCGCGCAGGCTCAAAACGTTAAGGGCGAGCTTCAGACCGAAATCCGCGCGGTCAAGCAGGCGCTCGAGAAAACGCGCGAAGCCTACGACGCGGGCGATGCGCCGGAGTTCGCCTCGTCGATGCACGCCTTCGTCGAGCAGGTTCGACGGCTTGGCCCACGCGATGGAGTCGGCCCGCAGGCAGATGACGCCGCCGGCGAAGAATTCGCTCAATTTGCGGGGCCGACGACAAACTGAACGAGATCATCTGGAGCCGCTACGATCCGCAGAAGCTCAGCGAGACCCAGATGCAGTTCTCCGCCTATCCTCCGCCGGGCTCGACCGACACGGAGATCCTTTACAACCAGTACAAGCCGTTTCAGTCGGCCTGGATCGTGTTCCTGACGGCGCTGGTCGTGATCGTCCTGTCGGGCATGTTGAAATCGTCGCGGACCGTTTTTGCCGCGGGACTCTTGATCACGCTGGCGGCGATCGGCTATTCGGCGTGGGGCTTTGCGCTGCGGGTGCGAATCGCCGGACGTCCGCCGGTCACCAACATGTACGAGACGGTGATTTGGGCCTCGTTCATCGTCTCGGTTCTGGGCTTCTGGTTCTGCGTGCTGCCTTTCACCTGGCCCGGACTGAGCTGGGCCTGGCGGCTGGCCGGCATGCCGCTGCGGCTGCCGCTCGGCGGCTCGCCCTTCGTTCCCGAGCTCTGGAGCTCGACCGGCCGCGAACCGAGGACCAGGGAAAGCTCGCCGGCCGCCGCGTTCCTTCCCGTGCAGTGCCTCACGTCGGTCGTGCGGCTGGCGGCTCTTTGCAGCCACCGTCTGGTTCTTCACTCGCAGCGGGACGTCGTTTCGCATCATCGAATTTGTGCCGCCGATCTTCGGCAAGGCGATCGCCTGGTCGTCGCTGGGGACGTGGCTGGTGGGAATGGCGGTGATCACGGGCGCGGCCTGGTTCGGCTCGCGGGCCGCCGTCGCCCTGGCGCTCTTTCCCATCACGATTGTTCCGGAAGCGCTTGCGGCAAGGCGACAAGCTTTGGGAGCAGACGTTCCAGCGGCGTTATTTCCTGTTCGGCGCGCTGCCCGTGGTCAGCTTCGGCATGATGCTGGCTCACTTCGTCGGCATCAACAGCCCGGACATCATGAACCCGCGGATCGGCTCGATCACGGCTGTCTTGCGGAACAACTATTGGCTCACGATCCACGTGCTGACGATCGTCTCCAGCTACGGCGCCGGCGGACTGGCGTGGGGGCTGGGAAACCTTGCCATGCTCTTTTACCTCTTCGGCAAATACCGGCCGGAAGGGCCCACGGCGATTCCCGCGACGGCCTCCGTTCGCTGCCGGTCTCGCCGCCCGTCTCGCACCGAATGGCGGACCGATCTTCGATCTCGACGCGGCTTACGGCAGTCAGGAACCTTCGCTGGCGGCCCGATTGAAGAAGGCGGGCAAGGCGCTCAAGCCGACCATGCTTCCCAGCGACGATCAAGGCCGGCTTCGAGGATTTTGGCAAGGGCGACGAGCATCTCGAATCGGCCAAGGTGCGCCCGCCCAAGGAGGCCGCCACGCTGGCGAGCTACACCTACAAGGCCCAGCAAGTGGCCGTCCTGCTCCTGGCGGCCGGAACCATTCTGGGTGGATTGTGGGCCGACGTCTCGTGGGGCCGCTTCTGGGATTGGGACCCGAAAGAGGTCTGGGCGTTGATCTCGCTTTTGGCTTATCTCGTCGTGCTGCACGGACGGTTTGCCGGCTGGGTCGGGACGTTCGGCACCAACGCGGCGGCGTGCTGGCGTTTTCGGCGATCCTCTTCTCGTGGTACGGCGTCAATTTCGTGCTGCCGATGGTGCACGGCTGGCTCAACGGCACGAACATGCCGACGGAGGTGGGCCTGCACGCCTACGCGGTCGGCTCCGGCGGCCTGGCTTACGTCGTGGGCGGCGTACTGCTCAACCTGCTGTTGGTCGCCGCCGCCTGGGGCCGCTATGCGGCCGAGACGACGGATCTCCTCTCCCGCTCGGCGGCTAAGGCAGACTGACTTCCTTTCCGCCGGGTCCGATTGTGATCTCCAATCGCGTCGATGCCCCGGAGGGAAGCGCGACGAGTTCCAGCGCCAGATCAGCGAGACGAGCCGGCCCGCAAAACTGTAGGGTTCGCGCGGCAGCGTGAGAGTGAGATGCCGCGTCTCGGCAGCCAGGGACGATTCGATGCGGACCGGTGTCTTGACTTCGCATGACGGGTGTTGTAACACAAATCAACACACCCGCGCTGAAAGTTCCCATGAACTTCGTCACCATCGTATGGGATCACTCGCCGGGCGGAAATGTCGAGCACGTGGCAACGCACGGGCTGACTCCAGGCGAAGTCGATGAAGTCTTGCAAGATCCGCGAAGCAGTTTCGATGTCAGCAGGACGACCGGGTACCCGGCGGCTTTTGGTGAGACGGCGACAGGTCGTTACATCATTGTCGTTTACGATGAGATCGAAGAATCAACCGTTTATCCGATTACGGCTTACGAGGTAAAGCGGCCGTAAGACAGGAGAGGACTGTTATGTCCGAACGACGCAAGGCCAAGCACGTGGTGCGAAGAATCTCCGACGCGGACAAGGCGAAATATTTCGCGATCGGCAAGGCGATCGAAAAGGAGTTTCCGCCGGGCAGCTTCGTTCATCCCTCGGGCGACCCAAACCTGCCGGCTTCCCTCGGCGACTACTTCGACCTGCGCGCCCTTGTTTGGCAGCTGCGCAAGGCCCGTGAAGCACAAGGTCTAAGTCTTGCCGATATTCAACAAGCGACCGGCATCGATCGGTCGGCATTGAGCCGCTTCGAGAATTCGCAGAATCAGAATCCCACCGTCAATACGCTGATGCGGTACGCAATGGCCGTCGGGCGACACATCAAAATGTCGCTCGTCAAAGCCCATCCGAGCGGGCCGCGGTCGCGGCGAACAAAACGAGTCCGCGGATAGGACGCAAGCACCGCTCAGTCATCTCGGACGAGATTTCGTCCATCGGGCATCCACAAACGTTTAATGCGAAATCAGCTGCGGACCGTTTGGCGGTTTGCATCCGGCTCCGGATGCGGCGGCGGCGGGCCCAATTCTTCTTCTGCCAGCTTGCCTTAAAGCCGTGGGTTTAGCTGTAGGTAACGGAGTTTTCAAATCAATGGGCAAGCTGGCAGCTTGCCCTACGCTGCGTGGACTATTCCTCTTCCTCCTCGTGGTGCTTTTGCGCCGCCGCGACGATCTTTTGCTGCTCGTTGGGCGGGACCGATGTCGTAGTGGCTGAATTCGAGGGTGAAGGAGCCTTGGCCGCCCGTCATGCTCGAGAGCGAGCGGGCGTAGGTCATCATTTCCGAAAGCGGCGCCTTGGCGCGGATCACCTGGAAGCCGCCCGGGGCGTTGTCCATCCCTTCGACGCGGCCGCGGCGGCCGTTGAGGTCGCTGGTGATGTCCCCCAGCTTTTCCGCCGGGACGGTGATCTCGGCCATTACGATCGGCTCCAACAGCACCGGCTTGGCCTCGCGGAAGACGTTGCGGAAACACATTCTGGCCGCCGTGCGAAACGCCGTTTCGTTGCTGTCGACCGGGTGGTCCTTGCCGAAGAAGAGCTCGCAGGCGACGTCCTGCACCTGGTAGCCGGCGATGACCCCCTGCTCCATCCGCTCCTTGATCCCCTTTTCGACGGCGGGAATGAAGTTGTTCGGGACGGAGCCGCCCGTGACCCGGTCGACGAAGGCGTAGTTCAAGGCCGGGTCGTAGTGAAAGGATCGCATGCTGACGAAGCGGTCCTTTGTGAAAAACTCCTCCGGCTTGATGCCGTGCGGAATCGGCGAGATGCGGAAGTGGACCTCGGCGAACTGCCCCGAGCCCCCCGACTGCTTCTTGTGCCGGTAGAAGCCTTCGGCGTGCCCGGCGACCGTTTCGCGGTAGGGAATCTTCGGCGGCTTGGAGACCATCTCCACCTTGTCGCGTTTGTGGACGCGCTCCTGCATCATCTGCAGGTGCAGCTCGCTCATCCCGTGGATCACCATCTCCTTGGTCTGCGAATCGCGGCTGAGGACGAAGGTCTGGTCCTCTTCGGCGATCTTCTGCAGGGCGCCTGAGATCTTCTGCTGGTCGGCCCGGCTCTTGGGTTCGACCGCCAGGCCGATCATGGGAGTGGGGAACTTGATCGGCGGCATGACGAACGTGCCGGCGTCCTTCGTGATCGTGTCGCCCACGGCCAGGTCTTCGACCTTCACCACGACGGCGATGTCGCCGGCCGTCGCCTCTTCCAGGTGGCGTGTGCTGGTGCCCCTGCATTTCCAGAAGCTGCGGGACCTTGATCGCCTTGGCCGCCCGCGTCGCATGGATCGCCATGTCCTTCTTCAGCGTGCCGGAGAAGACGCGCAGAAAGCTCATCTTGGCGACGAACGGGTCGATCCGCGTCTTGAAGACCTGAGCGACGAGCGGCCCATCCGGTGCCGGAACGATCGGCACCTCCTCGCCCGGCGGCGTTCTTCGCCTTCCGCGGCAACTCGAGCGGCGAGAGGGCGAACCGCGCCAGCGCGTCCATCAGCTCGGGCACGCCGACGCCCGTCTTGGAGCTGACGAAGAAAATCGGGATCAGCGTGCCGGCGGCGACCGACTTGGAAAGCCCCGCGGAGACCTCTTCCGGCGACAGCTGCTTCGCCGTTGAGGTAACGCTCCATCAGCGATTCGTCGGCTTCGACGATCGCGTCCATCACGGCCTGGTTCCATTCGGCCGGATCGGCGGCGGCGCTCGGCCGGGACGGGCGACGGAACTTCGAGGGTGCTCACCACGCCGCTGAATTTCGGCCCAAGCCCGACGGGAAGATTCATCGGCACGCAGGCGTTGCCGAACGTTTCGCGGATCGAGTCGAGCAGGCGGTCGAAGTTGATGTTTTCGAGGTCGCACTTGTTGACGACGACCATCCGGCCGAGCCCGGCCGCCCCGGCCAGATTGAACGTCCGCCGCGTGTTGACCTCGATGCCGGCCGCCGCGCTCAAGGTGACGATCGCCGTCTCGACGGCCCGCAAGGCGCCGATCGCCTGGCCGATGAAATCGGGATAGCCGGGCGTGTCGATGACGTTGATGTGCTTGCCGGCGTGCGTGAAATGGATCAGGGTCGAGGTGATCGAGTGCTTATGGTGCTTGGCCTCTTCGTCGGAATCCAGAACGCTGCTGCCGTCGTCGACGGAGCCGGCCCGCGTCACGGCGCCGGATTTGAACAGCATCAGGTCCGACAGCGTCGTCTTTCCGACGGCTCCGTGCCCGACGAATGCCACGTTGCGGATGTCTGCGACTGGATGTTTGGCCATAAGCGCTCTGTGTCCTGCATGCTGAAAGCTGCGTGAGAAGTGGGGAATCAGCCGAATGACCAATTCAGTGATCTTAACAGTCCCGCCAGACGGTCTCAAACGCGAGCAATCGGCAAAAAGCAGCCCTGCCGACGGCCATCGGCGGACACGGCCCCGCGTCGGGAGGTACGCGATTTGCGGCGCGCTTTTCGTACGGTTCTGGCGGACTGGCCTCCGTCAGCACGATTGGCCGGCGAGCGGGCCGTTTGCCGAGCCGGTCACGAGCGGTAGAGGTTGTCGGACCGGTGCAACACGAGCACGGCACAATCCGAGTGGCGGATGATCTGTTCGGCGACCGAGCCGAGGATCATCCGTTTGATCCCGTGATAACCGTGCGAAGGAATGACAATCATGTCCGCGCGTTGCTTTCGGGCGTAAGCGACCACCGTTGAAGCGGGATCGCCGAGTTCGATGGCTTGAGTCACACCCTTAAAGTGGTGCTGCTCCAGATAATCAGCCAGCTCCTTGCGAGAAATGGTGCCCACCACTTCCCCCTCTCGCAGCGGCGCCCACTCACCCTCCGGAGAAAAGTTCGACGACGGCAAAACCACGTGCAGCACGTGGACGTCGGCCGCGTCGGAGACCAACTCCATCGCTGCCGCCACCGCGGCCACCGAAGATTCCGATAAATCGATTGGTACGACGACGCATTTCACAGGGAACAGAGACATGGGGTGTGCTCGTCGAAAGATGTTATCGCCCGGACCTCAAAATCGGTCGTGCTCTCCGATGCACTCTCGGAAGCCCCTCCTGCGGCCAAACCCATTACCATTATAGGAGTGACGCGCTCCGTAGAATGGCTTCGCCGGATCCTTTATCGAAAAGAGAGGAGCGAATGAGTCAATCGCCATGCGGCGGGGAGACAGTCAGCGGTCGGCGATGGTGCAGGTGGATGCTTTCGGCCCAAGTGGTCGCATTTGTGGTGGGCCTGCTCCTCACGGTCCCAACTGAAATCATGAAGTTCCGGGCCGCCGCCGAGACCAAGGTCGGCGTGTTGGCGTGGATCTTCTGGACCGACCTCGACACAACGTTTCCGTTTGTCCTCTTGGCGATTGCACCCATTGTGTGGTTCGTTCGCAGCCGTCCGCCCCGAGTCGGAAGCGGCGTTGTCGGCCGCAAATCGGCTCCGCGCCGATCCGACCGCGGGGCGGTCGGCTTGGGGACAAAAGGGACCACCGAATCGGTGGATGGCCGCGCCTGGACGATGGCCATTGCCTGTGCCCTGACGTCGATCGCGGCGAGCGCGTGGATCGCGTCGTTCGATGTTGTGGTCGAGGAAGGTCACCCGCCGATGCGCTTCGGCGATCTGCCGCCGGCCATTCACGACGAGTTCAGCTATCTCTTCCAGGCAAAGACGTTCCTGGCGGGGAGACTGTCGTTCCCGAGTTCGCCGAGGATGCCGGAACTTTTCGATCAGATGCACGTCCTCAACGAAGGGCGGTTCGCAAGCCGCTATTTTCCCGGAGTGGGCCTGTGGCTTGCACCTTTTGTGGCGATCGGCCATCCCTACTGGGCCGAATGGCTGGCCGGGGGTCTGGCCGCCTTTTTCATCTTCTGGGCCGGACGGGAGCTAGCCGGCAACGGCGTCGGCCTGGCGGCGGGCCTTCTGACCGCTCTTTCACCGGGGATGGGACTCTTCAGCAACCTGCTGTTGTCGCACGGGCCGACGATGGCGGCCCTCGCGCTGTTCCTGTTTTTTTTTGTCCGGTTCATGGGGACGGCCCGAACGAGCGACGCCTTCTGGGCAGGCTGCGGACTGAGCTTCGCCATGCTCTGTCGGCCGCTAACCGCCGCCGGATTCGCTCTGCCCTTCGGCCTGTGGTTCGCCTGGCGAATCGCGAACGACCTCGCGAGCGGCCGGCGTAAGCCGGCTGAGAATTCGCGAGTCTCCCTGGCCCAGCGCTCCACGGTCACCGCCGCAGCCCTGGCCGCCCCGCTGGCGATCGGTCTGGCCGCGCTCTTCCTCTACGACAAGGCCATCACCGGGAACGGCTTCCTCTCCCCGTATCAGCTCTACACCGACACGTACACACCGCGGCACGTTTACGGCTTCAACAACGTCGTGCGGGGCGAGCGACACCTGGGGCCGAAAGTGCTGGACAATTACGACCGCTGGGCGGAGAACCTGACACCCCAATTGGCCGCTGAAAATGTCGAGAAGCGCGCGGCAGCGACGGCGCAATGGACGTTAGGACCGGTGCCCCTGGCGATGGCGATCCTCGTCTTCCTTCTCGCGGCCCTCTGGCAAGTCGATTGGCGCGTGGCGCTTCATCGCGGGTTCCGTCGTTTCGCTGCACGCGGTTTATATCCCCTACTGGCTTGCCGGAATCATGAACTGGCACTACGTCTTCGAGACGGGGCCGCTCTTGCTGATGATTTTCGCGGTCACGTCTCAACAACTGGTGAGCTGTTGGAGACAGTCGAGACGGAAGTTGATGCCGGCGTGGTGGGCCGCACTGGTGGCGTCGGCCATCGTCACGAACTGGCTGCCATTCGACCCCTTCTGGACCTCGCGGATCGAGGGGGGAGTCGAAGAGTTGGCGTTCGCACGTGTGAAGTACGAACGATTCCAACGGATGATCGACCAGTCGGTCACAAAACGGCCGGCCCTCCTCTTGATCGAAAGCGACCCCGCGGACCGCCACATCGACTATGTTTTCAATGACCCGGCTTTAACCGCCCCCGTCCTCCGCGGCCGCTATCGATCCGGCAAAACCGATGCGGCAAAAGTCCACGCGGCATTTCCAGCCCGGACCTTGTATCTGTATCGCGTCCAAACGGGACGGCTCGTGCAACTGTCCCCTTGATCTTGGAGGACCAATCGAGTTTTCGAGACGGACGACACGGCGACAATTCCGAACAGCAAGGGCGGGCGAAGCCCCCGCCCGTGGCCTCCAATCATTCGCCACTGGCCATTGGCCGCTGGCCACTCCCCGCGGCGAGCACTTCGAGTAGCTCGCGAAGGGGCAGGCCGATCACGTTGCTGAGGCTGCCTTCGACGCGGGAGATGAAAAGGCTGCCGGCTCCCTGGATGGCATAACCCCCCGCCTTGCCGCGTGGCTCCCCCGTCGCCAGATACCATTCCAACCAGCGGGAAACGTCGTCGTGAAACGTGACGGCCGACCGGACGACGCGGTAAACGGGGGGCCGGGCCACATGGGCCACGCAGAACACCGTCGCAACGGTGTGTGTCTTTCCGGCGTAGTATTCCCGAAACCAGCCGCGGACCACTCCAGGCCAGGACGGGGCGTCGGGGGGCTGGCCGAGGACGCGGATCTTTTCGCCCGCGTCGCGCACGACGACAACCGTGTCGGCCGCGATCACGATTCGCTGCAGATCGGCCGGCCGCGTTTTCAGTTGGTCGAGCACATCGGCGCACTTGGCCCGCACAATTTCCGCCAGACGACTTTCGATCCCCGCCAAATCGGACAGGTCGTCGAAACCGGCCTCGTCGGACGAGCGCGGCGGCACGACTTCAATCGCGTCAGAAGGGACGATCTGCCGCAGAAGCTCCAGCCGCCGCGGAGAACGCGAACCGAGCACATAGTGCCATCCCTCAGACAAAGCCATCGCCCGATTCTATCGCGTCAATGAATCGCTCGCCTGGGATTATTCATGGCCGTGCGGCGCCGGGGCATCCGGCGCGCTTGTGCCTGTCGACCTTGTCTTTCTCTGCGCCTTTGCGTCAGATCTTCCCCATGGTTTTTGCACGCCTTCGCCTTTTCCTGAGCTAGGATTGAAATGGCCGGCCTTGGGAGTTGCTTCACCCGTGCCCGACCAAAGTCCTTTCGACGTCTCTTCTCCAAGTCTTAGCGGATTCCGTCTTTTGCCGTCCGACGCGTCGTTCGCGGCTGCGGTTGCCTCGCGGTCGTGTGCCGACGCTTGAGCTTAGACCGTCCGAGTTTTTCGGCGGATTTCATACGAGACCCGGCGCCCACTGCCGGGTTTTCGCGTTCCGAAGGACCGTCGCGGACGAGGCGGTTTTTGGATCGGCTCAGGCGGTTCACGCCGGCCGCTCGAAAAGTGCCAAAACGGAGCCGCCCTCGGCCCACCGCCTCGGTTATGATGGACGAAACGACGATATCAACCGGTTCGAGCGGCACCTGGTGCGCAGCGGCACCCTGATCCTCAAGTTCTTCCTGCACGTCTCGAAGGAAGACAGCGAAAGCGGTTCCTCGACCGCGTTACTAAGCCGGATAAGCATTGGAAATTCTCGTCCGACGACATCCGGGAGCGGCAGTTCTGGGACGAGCACATGGAAGCGTACGAAGTCTGCCTCACCCAGACGAGCACGGATTGGGCCGCCCTGGTACGTCGTTCCGGCCGACCAGAAATGGATCACGCGAACGCTGATCGCTTCGATCGTCGCGCACGCGATCGGGAGGCTTCGCCTCGAATATCCGCGAATCACCAAGGAACAGCGGAAACAGATCAAAGAGGCCAAGAAGCAGCTCTTGCGGGAAGGCGAATGACGGGCCCGGCAACGCGAAGCGTGTCAGCGGCCAATGCGTCCGGCGCCGGTTCTAGCGGTTTTTACGGTCGCTCTTCCGTTCAGCCGGCCGATAACGACCGGTTTCCGTGAGCTAGGCTTGTGATGCAGAACGGGCCGGCATCCTGAGCATCGGCCGCGCCGAGAGTGCGCCGCCAGCCTTTCATCGAGGAGGCGCGGATGGGAGCATCCGTCGCCGAGAACGCAACGGATCTCAAACAGCTTCCCTTGCGGGCGCTTGTCGCCTATGCGGCCCGGTGCGCGCGGCGCGTCCAATCGCGGTACACGCTGCCCGACGGCCATCCGGAAGCGGCCGCCTGCCAGGCGGCGCTCGAGGCCGCCATCCGCGTCGCCGAAGAGTTCGCCTCGGGCAAAGAACCAAGCTCAGAGAGCGTCGCCCAAGCCGAGGAAGCGACGGTCCGGGCGATCTTGCTGGTGAGCGGAGAGGAGAACGGCAATTCGGCCGCGGCTTATGCGGCCAACGCCGCCTATGCCGCCATCGACGCGGCCACGGCCGGCCTGGCGGCGATTGGTTCCGCGGACCCGCTCGCGGCCGCCGACAAAGTCGCCGATGCGGCCGCCATCGCCTTCGACGCGGCCACGGCCGTCCGCGACGACGTCGCACGGCCGGCGAACCTCGACTGGGAGATGCTGCGCCGGATGCATCTGGGAAAGTTCCCCGGCGTCGGCGAAGCGGTCAATCCGTCGGAGGGGGGCATCCTGGGACCGCTCTTTTGCCGCCTGGACGGCGCTACAGCCAAACGCAACGGCACGGCCAAAAGTTCGCCGAAAAAAGAGTTAGAGCCCGCTTCTGCTCCCGGCCCCGAGTCGGATGCACCGCGACCGGAGGGCCCTTCCGCTGATGAGATCAAACAAGCGGCCGAGCTATTGCGCCAGAAGCACGACGCGCTCTCTGCGATGGAAACCGAACTGGAGCAAGAGCGCCAAGCCCTCGAAGCCGATCGTGCGGCGTTGAATGCCGTCAACGACGAGCTCGAGCGGCGTCGGACCGAAGTCGAACGCGACGCAGCGCGGCTCGAGCTGGAACGCGCTCGAGGCACAAGCGACGCTCAAGCCGCCGTGGCTGCCGCCCAACTGCTCGACCGCCAACTCGAGCTCGAGCGGAAAGAGAGCGAGGTCGAGGCGGAACGGACGCGGCTGCGAGCGGAACGCGAAAAGTTCCTGGCCGAGATCCAGCACCTTCAGGCAGAGAAGGCGGAATTGGTCCGGCAGCGCGAGCAACTGGACCGGGAGGCCGCCGAACGCTCGGGCGTTGAGTCGGAGATCCAAAAGCGGAAGCGATCGATCGAGGAGGAGCGGGAACGCCTCCAGGCCGATTGCGAGCGAGTGGAGACCCAAGTTGCAAAGCAGGATGAGCTTGCCGCCGAGCTCACGGAGCGCGAAGACCATTTGCGGTCGCAGCAGTCGAAGCTCGAAGAGGAGCGGGCGACACTCCTGATCCGGAGCGAGGAAACCGACAAGGCTGCCGCCGACCTCCGCGAGACGTCCGAGCGGATCAAGCAGGAAAAGACCCAGCTCCGCACGCAGCAGGACGAGCTGCGAACGCGCCAAGAGGAATTTCTCGTCCAGGAAGAAGAGCTCGAGGAGGAGCGCCAGGCGCACCGGAAAGAAGCGGAGCAGCTCGCCCGGGACGCCGAGCAGGCGGCCGTGAGCGGGGCGGACGTCCAGCTCCGGCAGCAGGCGATCGACAAGCGCCACGCGGAGATCGAAACTCGCGACGCGGCGCTGGCCGAACGGCAGACGCAGATCGACGCCGCGGTTGAGCGCCATCACGGACAGGAAACGGCCTTGGCCAGAGAGCGGGCCGAAGTCGAGAGACTCGATCGCGAGCTCGATGACCGCCGCCGGCAACTCGACAAGGAAACGGCCGAGATCAAAGCCCAGGCCGCGCGCGCCCAGGCCGATCTGGCCCGCATCCAGACCGAACGAGACGAGCTGCAGGCCGCAAACGACGACTTCCGGGACCAGCGCGTCGCCCTGGAATCGGCCCGGCAGCACCTGGAGCACGATCGCCAAAAAGCACGCGAGGCCGTCAAGCAGCTTGAACGCGACAAGAAGAGGTATGCCGAGCTCCACGCGCAATACGAAACCGATCAGCGAGACGCTCAAGATTGCACGCGAGGAAGCGGAGGCGGCCCGGTCGGAGCTGCGGCAGCAAAACGAGAAGTTCGAGTCCGCCCGCGTCGTTTTCATGGAGGAGAGGGCGCAAGTCGTCCAAAAAGAGGCCGACATCCACAAGGCCCTGAAACAATTGCGCGACGAGCGCAAGGGGCTCCAGCCGGAAGAGGAATCGCTCAAAACCTGGAGCCTGCATCAGACTCCCAAAGAGACGGTCGCCGACTTGCAGATCCTCCTCAATCGGCTGCAGGACGAGCGGCACCGCTTGAAGGTCGAGCGCGAACAGCTTGCCGAAGTTTTCGCCCTCATCAGCCGCGCCGGACGAACGGGATCGCCCCGGGCTCTGCGGCCCCTGCCGGACGGCTCCCAACCGCCGTCGATCGAAGGTCTGCAGCTGAGAATGATCCTGGAGATGGGAACGGCCTCGTCCGCCGAGCTGAGCGAACTGTTGGCGGAGCTGTCGGCGCTCAATTGCCGGCTGGGGGGGCCCGGCGTCGAGTTCCTCGTCAACGAATGCCGGACGTGGCGGCTGCCGGACTCCTCAGACGGCGCTGCCCGCGACAGGATCGCCGCGACCCGAAGCCGGCAAAGCGGCAACGGCCGACCGTTCGTTCGTCGAAATCTACGCGGTCCCAAGGACCTCTGGCGAGCCGGACAAAGAACTGAGCGCCGCCCATTGGGACCGCTTTACGGCGAGCCTGTTCATGGTGCTGCGGCTCGATGCCGGCCAGGCAAACTACTTTGATCTGGCCGAGGCGGCACCGCGCGAACATCCGTCCTACGTCCTGGCGACCGACGCGGCACGGCGGGCGGCCGAAAAGCCGGTCCGGTCTTCCGAGAAAAAGATTCCGGCCTCCGTGGACGGCTCGATCGATGCGCTGAACCAGCACTTGCGAAAGATCGAAGAGCTGCGGCGCAAGCTCGAACGCGAAGACTCGTTGGTGTTGGAGCTGGCTCCGGCGGTCGACATTCCGCAGGAAGTGACCCCCGTCGACCCGGTCCCGGCGAATCTGCAACTCCAGCAGCGGCGTCGCATCGCGATGAGCGCCGCCGCGGTGGCGGCCGCGGCCGCTCTATCGATTGCCGGCCTCTTCTATTTTCTGCGACCAAGTACGCTTCGGCACGCCGAACCCGCTCCGACCGAAGCGCGCAAGGCGCGAACTCCAAGTGACGCCCGAGCGAGGCTTGTCCACCTCGTGACCAGGCTCAGCTTGGGAACGAGGAAAATGGAGTTGCAGCCGGCGTTGAATCGAGTATGCTCGAAACAGGGCCAAAACCACGATTGGAAGCTTGGACGATGAGGGAGGGCCCGCGGATGTCGACGCGCAAACCACTGGACGGCACACGGATCCTGCTCTTCGTCGCCGACGAATATGAGGACCTCGAGCTCTGGTATCCCAAGCTGCGGCTCGAGGAGGCCGGCGTCCACGTCACATTGGCGGGCCCGCAGGCGGGAAAAACGTACCGCGGCAAGAATGGCTATCCCTGCCCCAGCGACGCGGCCATTGCCGACATGGACGCCGAGGATTTTCGCGGAGTTGTCTGTGCAGGCGGATGGATGCCCGATAAAATCCGCCGTGACCCCCAGGCGCTGGCGCTCGTCCGAGCATTCGCCCAATCGCGAAGGCTCGTGGCGGCGATTTGTCACGGAGGATGGATTCCGATCTCGGCCGGAGTTTATTCGGGGGTCAAAGTAACGGGCTCGCCGGGTATCAAGGATGATCTCGTGAACGCTGGCGCCATCTGGGAAGACGCGCCGCTGGTGGTCGACCGCCATTTCGTGTCGAGCCGCAAGCCGGCCGATCTGCCCGAATTCATGGCAGGCGTGCTGCGCGTTTTATCGCGCGTGGCGGAGGCGGTCTGAGATGGCCGCGACCGCCTGGAGAAAATGCCTGCGCCTCGTGGCCGCTCTGCTGACGCTGGCGTTCGCGACGTCGCGGAGTGACGCCGTGGAAATCATCGGCCATCGCGGTGCGTCGCACGATGCACCGGAAAATACGCTGGCGTCGTTCCGGCTGGCGTGGGCACAGAATGCCGACGCTGCGGAAACCGACGTTTATCTCTCAAAAGACGGTGAAATTGTCGTTATCCACGACGCAAACACGCGTCGCGTCGGCGGGCGCAACCGAAAAGTGGCCGATCAAACTTTGGCCGAGCTCAAACAGCTCGACATCGGCCGCTGGAAGGGAGAACAGTGGGCCGGCGAGCGGATCCCGACGCTGGCGGAGCTGTTGGCGATCATTCCCGAGGGGAAGCGGCTCTTCATCGAGATCAAATGCGGTCCCGAAATTGCTCCCCGGCTGGTCCAAGTCGTGCACGCCGCGCACAAGCGGCCGGAACAAATGTGCCTCATCAGCTTCTCCTACGACGTCATGCAGCGCGTCAAGAAAGAGCTGCCCGCGCTCAAGTGTTACTGGATCGTCCAATTGAAACGCAGCCGGGAGACGGGACGCTGGTCCCCTCCCTTGGAGGAGATCGTTCGCAAAACAAAAGAGGCCGGCTTGGATGGCATCGACTTCGGCGACGCACCGGTCATCGACCGGGAATTGATCGCGAAGGTCAAGCAATCCGGTCTCGGAGTTTACATCTGGGCCGTCGATTCGACCAAGGAAGCCGGCCGGCTGGAGCAGGCCGGCATCGACGGCATCACCACCAACCGGCCCGGCTTTCTCAAGGAGTATTTCCGAGGACGCCCCTAAGTCGGGCCTCCGCACGTCCGCCTGATGAGGAGGTTGGCATGAAGGCCTGGTCCCTCCTCAAAAACGTTCCGCCAGAGTGAGCCCTCCATGTCCGTTCGACGAACCGTTTCCCCCGTCGTGTGCTTGACGTCCCTCGTGTTTCTCTCAGCAATCCCGGCCGGACTGTGCGTTGCCGGCGATGCCGCGCGCCGATGCGATCGGCCGTGCCTTGCACGAGGTGGCGCGCGGCCTGGAAAGTCCGGCGTTTGCCGTGCGGGAAACCGCGTCCGAGCGGCTCGCGAGCGCTCAAGCTCCGGCTGTGCCCGTCCTGCTGGCCGTCGCCAGAGAGGGAAACCTCGAGGCGGCCGTCCGAGCCGTCGGAATTCTCGAAGCGATCTACGTCTCCGCGGAGGTGAAAGGAGACAGTGCCGCGGTCGACGGGGCCGAGTTTGCCCTCGATGAACTGACGCGCACGGGCCGTCCCTCCGTGGCGGACCGTGCCGACATCGTGCTGGAGAGCCATTACGACATCCGCGAGCGCCGCGCCATCGCGGAGATTGAGCGGTTCCACGGAGTGCCGAAATTCGGTCGACCGGGCGAAACTTCCAACGCCTTGAACCAAAGGCTCAATCAGCCGCCGGTCGCCGATCGCTCGGGCGATGCCTCGAAGGAAAAAGGCGAGCTGACGTTCCTGATCATCGGTCCGAAGTGGACGGGGGGCGACGAGGGTCTGAAGCAAGTCGCGCGGCTCAAGCGGCTCCAGCTCGTGTATCGCATCCAAGGATGCCCCGTGAGCGATGACGGCATCGCGCGGTTGCGATCCGCCATCCCGGGGCTCCAAGTCCAGGTGCGCGGGGCCGCCAAGCTGGGAATTCTGCACGGCGGCTCCCTCAGTTCCGAAAAAGGCTGTCTGATTCAGGAAGTCCAGGAGGGGGAGGCGGCTTCCAACGCCGGCTTGCGCACTCAAGATCGGATTGTGCAGTTCGGGGGCCACGCCGTCGATGACTTCGACGCCCTGGTTGATTTGCTGCGGAACTTCAAACCCGGCGAAACCGTCGACACCGTCATCCTGCGGGACGACGTCGTGATGCACATCCCCGTCACCCTCACCGGCTGGGATTGAGTCGATCGGCAAGGGAATTGAACGAGCCGCCGGGTTCCTCCTGGCGGTCCGGCGCGGTCAACCCGCCGGCTCGTGCGGTGACGGGCCACGATCGCGGTTGGAACAACCGTCACGCGCCGTGCATCTCTCATTCACGGCACATCTCCCCCGTCGTGACTCTTACGCGCCGTGTTGATTGGCGGCAACTGTTTCTTTTTTTCCGCGTCTCCCGGCGAAAACGTGAGCTACGTTTTCGTTGTCTGGACCGGCGCGGCGCGGCCCTCGTACGTCGACGCGGCGGGTTCGGACTTTTCGGGATCAAAGAATCGCGCTCAGGTTTCCCAGGGAGTGACGCATCCGATGGTAAACGCCAAATACGCCCCTGCCCGGCCCGGCCGGCCGGCCGACGCCGGTCAGACCGACTTCGACGAGCTCAAACGGCTGATTCACGGGAAGCTGGTCGACAAGCTCGACTTGACGCGATTGGGCGATCTCGAAGGGGACACTCTGCGGCGCGAGATTCGTCTCGTCGTCGAACACTTGTGCGATACCGAAAACCCGCTCTTGAACCGTTCGGAGCGTGAGAAGCTCATCGAGGAGGTCCTGGACGAAACCTTCGGGTTCGGGCCGCTCGAGGCGCTCCTCAAGGAAGAGGGTGTCGCCGACATCATGATCAACGGGCCGAAGAACGTCTTCCTGGAAAAGGCGGGCCGCATCCAGCGGTCGAAGATCACCTTCCGCGACAACGACCATCTGATGCAGATCCTCGACCGGATCGTGTCGAAGGTCGGCCGGCGAATCGATGAAACGAGCCCCATGTGCGACGCGCGTCTCCCGGACGGCTCGCGCGTGAACGCCATTATCCCCCCCCTGGCGCTCGATGGCCCGGCCGTCACGATTCGGCGCTTCGGCGCCAATCCGTTGACTCTCGAGGACCTGCTGCGGTTCGGAGCCTTCACTCCCGAAATCGTGATGCTCCTGGAGGGTGCGATCAAGGCCCGGCTCAACATGATCGTCAGCGGAGGGACCGGCAGCGGTAAAACGACCCTCCTCAATACGCTGTCGAGCTTCATCCCCGCCGATCAGCGGATCATCACCATCGAGGACGCCGCCGAACTGCAGCTCCAGCAGGACCACGTCCTGCGGCTGGAGACGCGGCCGTCCAACATCGAAGGCAAAGGCCGGATCACGGCGACCGACCTGGTCCGCAACGCCCTGCGTATGCGGCCCGACCGGATCATCATCGGCGAGTGCCGTGGTCCCGAAGCGCTCGACATGCTCCAGGCCATGAACACCGGGCATGAAGGTTCGCTGACCACGATTCACGCGAACTCTCCGCGCGACGCGGTCTCCCGTCTGGAAACGATGATCAGCATGGGGGGAATCGACATTCCCCTCAAGGCGCTGCGTCACCAGTTCGCCTCGGCCGTCGACCTCGTCATCCAGGCGAACCGTCTGCAGGGAGGCCCGCGAAAGGTCACGCACATCACCGAAGTGCTGAACATGGAGCAGGACACGGTGATCATGCAGGACATTTTCCTGTTCGTTCAGGACGGGATTGACGAGACGGGACGGGCGTTCGGGCACTTTGCCTCGACGGGCGTTCGGCCGGCGTTTATGGCACGGCTGGAAGCGGCCGGGGTCCGGCTGCCCGCCAACCTGTTTGCCGCCCGAAAGCTCGGACGATAACCCCGCGCCTCTGCTCAACTTGTTCGTGGAAACTTCGGCCATGAATCCACTGATCATTTCGGCGGCGGCATTTTTCGGCGTCGTCACGTTCATCGTGGGGATTGCCGCGCTGCCTTGCCGCCTTCAACCCGTCCAAGGCGGAAGACCGGCTGGCCGTCATGACGCGCCGCAAAGGCCGCGACTCCGAGACCGAAGGGATCATCCGAGACGAGTTATTCCCGGACGCCAAGGCTGGGCTGGCCGGCCTGCTCAACAACCTTTTCGAGCGCCTGAACCGGATGAGCTTGCTGTTTCAGCAGGCGAACTCTCCGATTCGGCCTGAAGTCTTTTTTGGAGTGTCGGCCGCGTGTGCGGTGGTCGGTTTCGTGGCGATGATCCTGACCCATTCCCCGATTCCGCTTTATCCCGTGGGGGCGCTCGTCGGGCGCCTCGTTGCCCTTGGCCTGGCTCCTCATGCGCCGCCACCGCCGATTCAAGCAATTCGCCAAACAATTGCCCGATGCCCTGGAGCTGGTCGCCCGCGCCTTGCGGTCGGGGCACAGCCTGGCGGCGGCACTGCACGTGGTCTTCGAAGAAATGCACGATCCGATCGCCATGGAATTCGGCCAGGTCTGCGAAGAGCAGAACCTGGGCATTGCCAATCGAGCAGGCCTTGAAGAGCATGTTGGTGCGAATGCCCAACCTCGATCTCAAGTTCTTCGTCACGGCCGTCATGATCCAAAAACAGGCCGGCGGCGATATGGCCGAAATCCTCGACAAGATCGGCTACATCATCCGCGAGCGGTTCAAGATCATGGGGCAGGTTCAGGCCCTGACGGGCGAAGGACGGATCAGCGGCGTGGTCCTGATGGCGTTGCCGATCGCCCTGTTCTTCGCCGTCTATTACCTCAATCCGACCTACGTCATGCTGCTGTTCACCGAGGACGCAGGGCCGCAAGATGATCGGCGTGGCGGTCGTGCTGCAAATCTTCGGCGCGATCACGATCAAGAAAATCGTCAACATCAAAATCTGAGGGCTCCGGCTCAGAGCGGGATTCCTATGGACTTCGCACACGTTCTTCCGTGGGCCATCTTCGGGCTGATTTCGTTCGGCGCGTGGGCCCTGATCAACTACTTCTCGTCCCGTTCCTCGCGCGCGCTCGAGCGGCTCGAGGAGCTGCGCGATCCGACGCTGCGAAACCGGGATCAATCGGGCAAGACGGGCATGGGCGCCGTGGTCGAGATGGCCGCGCCGACCCTCTCCAAGGCGCTGCAACCCAAGACGGAGCTCGAACAAAGCGAACTGAAGACGCGGTTGGCGAACGCCGGTTACAACTCGCCGACGGCCGGCCAGCTCTTCCTGGCCATCAAGTTTGCCCTCATGGTGGTGGGAGCCGTCGGCGGGGCGAGCTTCGGCCTGGCTTGGTGGGGTGCGACGCAGAAGGGATGGACCTCCATCATCGTCGGCGCCGGCCTCGGCTTTTATTTGCCCGAGATGGTCCTGTGGTGGATCAAGCGAGGCCGCCAGGAGCGGCTCTTCCTGCAGCTTCCCGACGCGCTCGATTTGCTCGTCGTCTGCGTCGAGGCGGGCCTCGGACTCGATGCGGGAATGCGCCGCGTTTGCGAGGAGCTTTCCGACACGGCGCCGGACCTCTGCTCGGAACTGAACCTGTCCAACAAGCAGCTTCAAATGGGCCGACCGCGACGCGAAGTGCTGCACGACATGGGCGTGCGCACCGGCGTGGACGACATTCGAGCTTTGGCGGCCATCCTGATTCAGGCGGACAAGTTCGGCTCGTCGATCGCCCAGGCGCTCCGCGTGCAATCCGACAGCATGCGCGTCAAACGCCGCCAGATCGCCGAAGAGCGGGCTCAGCAGACGGCCGTCAAGATGATCTTTCCTCTGGTGCTCTTCATCTTCCCCGGCATCTTCGTGGTGCTCGTCGGTCCGGCCGCCATCTCGATTATGAACGGCCTCTTGAAGAAATGAGTCGGCGCCCCGCCTGTCGCCGCCTCTCCAAGGGCTCACGCCCCCCGCTCGCACTCCTCCGACTGTGACTCCGACTGCGACGTCAGAGGGCGGGTGCCACACCCACGGCTTTGCGTGGGCGTGTCTTCCGGCCCAATTGCTCAATGCGATTGCCGGTCTCGCGTCACAGCGTCTTGCAGATCCTGCCAACGAAAGCACCTCCTGCCATTCCGGCCAGGATCGGACAGAGCACACCAATCGAGAGATAGAACCTGGCGTCAAATCGTGCGGGGTTTCCGGAGTAGATGACGAAGGCCCATGACGTCCCGATCAATCCCATGAGAGTCGCACCGAACAAAAACCCCCCTCGCAGGCTGTCGAGCCGAATACCCTTCAGTCCGGCGAACGCTCCCGCGATAGCACCCAGAACAACGCTGAAAGACGTGGCTGGAATACCAATGACCAACGGGCCCCAAACAAATGACGGCCCCACGCCCCTTCCCTGATCAAATAGTTCGGCGTGGATCACAAGCCATACGAAGATCGTGACGAAGGTCAACACGCCGCTGACGAAACCGATAAGCAACCCAATCAGCGCAGTTCTCATAAGTCCATGACGCATCACAGCGGCCTCGTCATCGCCGTCGTCGATCGGCCTACTTGAACGGAATTATGCACTTGGCAAAGCAGCGGGTGGCAGGAGGACAACTGGGCGGTCACGCCGTGAAAAGCCACGTGAGCAACTGATAGCCGATTGCGCCCACGGCGAAGATGTGATCGCCAGGGCGAACGTCAGCACGGCTCGTCGTCTTGTCGGCGACTCGGCTGGCATAGCCCGTCACTTCTTCTCTTTGGTCGGTGGCTTCTTGCCGGCGTCAACCAGCACACCGAGTGCCTTCTTCAGCGCCTCTTCCGGTGTCAATGGGGGGAGCGAGGCGCTCCGCCTGCCTTTTCATTACCGGTTTACGGCGCGGCTTCTTCATTTTTTCCTCCGACTGACGGTTCCTGAGAATTGCTGCCCTTTGCTGCTTGATCCTTTTGGGCGGCCTGCTTCGCGAGATGCTCCCCATCGAATAGCGTTCCTTTGTCTGGATCAGGAGGCTTTTCGATGCGCAACGGGGGATTCCCGACCTTGAGGTTATGCCTCAGCAACCCCTTTCTTCGCTGCATGACCGCATCGTAGGTGTAGAGGACAGGTGTTTTGTTAACAATCGCCGTCGCCGCATGAATTGCGTCGGCATTGGCAAGGCCGTGCGTTCTCGTCAGCTCGTGGGCATATTCTGCGGTTCTTCTGTCGAGTGAGCGAATCGCAATGTACTCATTCTCAAAAAAGTCCAAAATCTTCCTGCTCTGTTGTTCAGGAAGTCCCTTCGATTCTGGCAGTTTATTGAATTCGGTAATGGTCAATGCGGATGTGACGATCACTATCTCGTTCTTCTCGGCGCCTTTCTGATCGCCTCACACGCATTGAAGCGATCAGGAATGGGGTAGTGGGTGCGAGTTGTGTTGATGATTTCACGCGGCCGGCAGAGAGTAAATCGTATCGAGCATGTATGTCACGATCTGTATTGCTCGCTTGGCATCTGCTTCGTTGACCAAGCTTGCGTCATGATTGGCATCGTTCCCGATGTCCTTAATTCTTGTAATTGGGGCCTTCGCGTCAGGATATTGCAGGACTTTGTCGGTGATGTACTGAACATATTCTACAAACCTTTTCCCGTCTGTTTCTCCCTTCATGCACGCCGTGACCATTAGCAGTTTACGGCACACCATTGCACAGGCTGTAAATGCGCAGCTCCGTAGGAGGACGCTGCCTCGTCATACAGATTTGACAGTTCGGTGGGCCATGCGGGATGGTGCTTGAACTCTCTTGCAATCGGTATCTGGGTTACCATGTTGGCGTGACGGTCATATATGAGGATTGTTGGTTCGGTTCGTTCGCATGAGCAAAGGCACCAAATTATCTCTGCTTCGTCGTGTTTCCGCACCATTGCACAAATGATACGCCCGTTGGTAGTCATTCCGCATGATCCGCATGGGTAGGTCCGATGCTCCGGCCTGATCCCGTGTTTCAATTCATCCGGATTCGTGGCACAAAAGGCGACATTTCCCGGATTAAGACCCGATATGGTAGCCAATGTGGCGGCCCTCCAAGATTGACCGAAGAGGCCGAGAGGCGTACCATGCTGATGCACTTGCATGGTTCTCTCGGCGAGAGAATCGAACATGAGCCGGCAGTTTGCACCTGCCGGCTTTTTGCATTCTAACCGCTTGCAATCAGCCTGCCAGAGCGGTCCGGGCCGATGCCTGAAGCAGCCGCTCCAAACTCCACTTCTCTTTTGCCAGCCCTGCGGCAACGGCGGGCGTCGTGTTGAGCGTCATGCGAGGGCGGCAGAAATTGTACCATGCAACGAACAAGGCGAACATCAATTCGTGATTCTCCCATTTCTTGCTGAAGGCGTTCGTCAGCCGAGTTAATCGGCGATTGTGCATCCGAATGGTCAGATTCGACCGCTCAACGTGGCTTGTGCAAATCTGACCGGGCTGGGAATGGCCGGCGTTCTGATACTCTTTGGCACCTATTATCGAGGCTGGGCTGTACCGTTGCTGTCCCTTCCCCGTAGGTGCGGCCCCCACTCCTTGCTGGCAGACCTCACCATCTTGCGTGCGGCGTCAATGGCGTCGTCGGTGAATGAGCGCGGCAATGTCTTCCCCGTCTCGATTCCCTCAATTCCCTGCAATACGGATTTGACAATTCTCCTTCCAACTGATCGGCTAACGCGCCCCTTGCTGCTCTTAACACGCGGAGAAAATGTCATCCGCAACGGGCTTCGCATTCTGACGCGAACAATTTCCCAGCGAACCTCAACGTCGGATGCCACCATTTCTGATTCGATGCTGCGCAGCATCTCAAGCGCGTTGTCGAGCGCTTTTGTGAGGGTCTCGACGCTCACTCGCCCTTGCGTGTCAGATAGCGTTAGTGTCAATTCGTCAAGCAGCATGACCGGCTCCGTTGGGCGCATGAAGCAACGCTGGGCCGCCATCCATGCGTCCAGGAACGTCGTCAATCATCAGCCCGTTATGGCACATCTGTCAAATCACTTTGTTTCGAAATGTTTACCGGGAGTTTCAGAGCGCAGGTGTTGCATACATCAGGCGCTTGCCGCACGCGGCCTTGATTGGGGCTTCCGTCCGCGTGGAATCGTTTTGCTTCCGCCAGTTCCAGCGAAAGCTGAACTCTTGACAATACCGATGAAGGTGTTTGCGGCTCATTTTGTGATAGACCCCGTAATGTCATCGCGTTACCAAAGAAAAGACGCTTGCCGCCGTGTTCGTGTGGATTTGGAAGCCCTCCTTTCCGCTCCGCGCGTACTGCCGGCGGGAGTGGTTCACCGTGTGGTGTCCACCCGCAAAATGTCGTCCGACGTTCTGGTAGCTCCCCTTCTCGTCCGTCAAGCTCGTGCCGTCTGGCTCGACCGTCGTGACGATCTCGTTTTGCTGGGTGCTGCATCAACGAGTTCGACCGGCTTCGCGCGGGCTGAGCCGTCCCGCTCGACCAGCACGACGACCGGCGCTTTCTTCGTCCCGCGTCCGCGAGCGTTCTTCCCGCTCATGTAACGCGGCTTTCCGCCGACATACGTTTCGTCCACTTCGACCGGACCAAAGAGTGGCGATCCGCAGATCAGCATGTTGCGTCGCTTTGCTAAGGTCGCGACAATCTCTTTGGCGTCCCTGATTCGGTGAGACAGCATGTCCGCCGTACAAGGTTCGCTGTAAGCGCGATAGCTGCGTACAGAACTTGGTATTGGCGAAATCGGACATTTCCACTATAACTTGTACATCGTGCTCGCCAGCACCTATTACTTGCACTAAACAAAAGCCCACTGTCCCTACGTCGCTGGCGTGCACGGGGGGCAGGTGGGCTTACACTTTGGCAGGATGAGAAGATGTACTTTGAGATTTACCTGAATCGCATTGGACAATGGCAATGGAGGCTCAAAGCCGGCAATAACCGGATCATCGCGGATTCGGGCGAGGCCTACCACAACAAGGCCGATTGCCTGCACGGGATTAGCTTGGTCAAGGCAAGCTACAACGCGACGGTCTACGAAGTCTGATCGCCATCGTCGGCAGGCAGCCTCTCAACGTCACTGGCAGGTCCGTACCGCCAGCGCACTTGTGAGAGAATTGATTGGCAGCGCCGGAATTGCGTCCGCAAGCGGCCATCAAGATTGGCCATTAGCTCGTCGCAAACCTGAGGAATGGTGCGCTCTAGCTCGCCGAGGTCTTCTTCGGTGATTTGAAACAGTCTGGCCATTCCGCAGTCCGTGGTACGGTTCGAGATTGCGCGTGCGCTGTATAGTCTTAAACCCACGCAACTTCTGCAAGCTCAGTCGGACTGGGCCGCCAACCCAGGGCGATTGCACCATAACTCATCTCCCGCAGACGACTTGTTCGAGGTACTCATCGTCCCAAGCGGCGGCGAGGCGTTTGTTCTTGATTCCGATCTTCAGCGTGTGATTGTTCTTGAGCAGGCTGAGGGCCGTGCGGCGAAGGCTGCTGAAGTTCGCGTCGGCATGTCCTTTTCGTAGCCGCGACTGGTCTTCTTGAAACGTCACATCGAGTTGCCAATGCAGTCGGTTCTCAATCGCCCAGTGACTGCGCACCGCGGTGCCGAATCGGCGAGCCGAGAGCTTTTTGCTCAGGATGTAGTGTCGCACGTCGCTGCACGGTTTGCCGTCACGCGTGGTCTCGCTGATGGCGATTCCGATCGCGGTCAGCTGAGCCCAGCGACTTCGGTCGGGCAGGTTCTCGGGGACCGCGCACACATAGTAGGAACGGTGCTCTTCGCGACCATGGCCGCGTTCGCGCTTCTCGTAGCGACTGACTTTCACGCCTGCGAAATCGTTTTCCAGATGCTTCAGGAAGAATTCGGCGATGCCCTCGTGCAGCGTGGGTTGGTTGCCCTTCACGGCCAGCACGTAATCCGCGTGGGCGTCGACGATCTCCTGAGCGATCTCGGTCTGACATCCCATCGCGTCGATGGTCACCAGACAGCCGGAAAGCTCCAGGATTTGCAGCAGTTTCGGGATCGCCGTGATCTCGTTGCTCTTTTCCTCGACGACCACCTGGCCCAGGCTGATGTGATTGGCTGTGGCCCAGGCGCTGACCATGTGAATGGCCGACTTGCTGCTGGCCGCGTCGAAGCTGCGGCGGAGCGTCTTGCCGTCGATGGCCACGATTCCTCCTTCGGTCACTTCGTGCAGGGCCGTGATCCAACTCAACAGGCACCGCTCGAATTCGGCAGGCCGGATTGCGCCGAGGATGGCGTTGAAACGATCGTGCGACGGGATGCCGGCGCTGAGATCGAGGAACTGTCCCAGCCACTTCCGCTTCTTGCATCCATACTCGGCCATCGATACGAAGTCATCGGCACCGGCAATCACGGCGCAAATGGCGATGCTGACGATATTGATCAGCGGATACACAACCTCCCGCCGCCGCGGATCGGTCAACGACGCGAAGTGATCTTGGATACGGACGGAGCGAGACGGAGGCATGACGCACATCCTTGGCCTGCCGCGACTCGCCCACCGACCGACGCCGAGTGTTTTCAACAAATCGCCATGTCCCATTTATGACAGATTACCCACTATGGCGCAATCGCCCTGGCCGCCAACCCACGCCTTGCCAAGTGCATAATTCCGTACTTGAATTCGGTCCGGCAAGGCGCGTTACTTCATCACGGTCACCACCTGGACCATCCAGTCGCCGCCGAAGTCGACTGGCTGCGGTTTCTCGTCGCCCGCCAAACCGATGCGCGAGTGCTTGCCTTTCGTGCTGGTGTCGTAACTCACGTACACGCCCTTGGTGCTTTCCGCGTGAAAGTTGAGGACGATCCAGAACGTTCTCGGCAGCTCGACCGGTTTGCGGAATTTCACGGCGACCCATTTCGAGGCGCCCCGGTGGAACAGGCTGTACGGTGCCAACTGCGTGTCGAGAATCTCCGAGAAGTCGTCTTTGACGAAGCTGATCTCGAAATTCTCCTGCGGCGGTTGAGGGTAGCCGTACCGCGAGCCGTGGATCTTGATCCGCGCACCTGGGTCAAGCCTTCGGGCAGATCGTAACGGATCATCTCGCCGCTTCCGCCCAAACTCTTGCGGCCGTCCGCCTTGCCGTCGCCGTATTTGAGAACGTTCGCGTCCGCTTTCCTGGCCTCGGCCTTCTTGTCGGGGGTCGCTTGGGCGGCAGCGGCGACCGTCGGTCGTCCCCCGGACAGGGCCAAACCGGCCAGTGCCGCAGCGATGCACCAACACCAGGCAGGACAGCGACGGTGGATTCTCTTCGTGTGTCTCATGCTTTCCTCCAAGCGCGATACGAATTTCGGATCCGCCCCAGTTTTCGGCGTCAAACCATCGGAATCATCACCGCGCGCTCGAAGTGTTTGACGACGGGGCCGCGTCGCGACAGCGGTTCTTCCGTCGTCATCTTTCGCGCGCGCACGCCCGGCGCGTCGAGCTGAACGTCGATCCAATAGGGGCCGGGTTTCGTCGGCTCCCAACGATGGACCCAAAGACCATAGGACGAAATCGAACTCCGCCCTTTGCAGAAGAGAACGGGTTCGAACGGCGCTTCGTGACGTCCCCGCCGGAAACGAATCTTGAGCTTTTCGGTCCGGTCCGGTCCTCCCCACGTGATGCCGACCACCCGGTAGACCAGCTTCCCTCCCAGTTTCCACTGCTCGACGCGCACGGGCAGGGCCGCCTGATCGATGCTTGCCGGGCGGTAGTCGCGCGCCCACTTCGGTCCGACGGGGTGAGGGCTGAGCGCCGCATCGAATCGCGTCTCTTGCAACGTGCGCCCGCCGAATTCGAGCATTTGCAATGTCGCCGGCTGGTCGTTGTCGACCAGCTTGATTTCGTTGACCCATTTGACCTCAGTACATCCGTACCACCCCGGAACAACCAGGCGGACCGGCGCGCCTTGATCCTCGGGGAGCGGCTTGCCGTTCATGCGGGTCGCCAGGAAGGCACCGGCCCGGTCAAGCTGCTCAAAGGTGAAAATCCAACTGCACGTCGGCCAGGAGTGCGTCTTATAGGGAGGCCCGCGGTCCGGCAGATTGGAATCGTCGTCGAACCCCTTGATCAGGACGGCTTTTGCCTTTGAAGTCGGCTCGGCCAGTTTCAAGACCTTGCCGATGGGAATTCCCTCCCAGTTCGCGACGCTCAAGAGGCCAAATCGCAGTTCCCGGTGATTTCCCGAACACTCGAGGAGGACCGGCCCCTTGGCCTCGACCGCCGAATCGAGCCGCTTGAGCGAGAGCGCCTGCGGCTTTTGCACCTCGCCCCCGATTTGAATCGTCCAGTCTTCGGGAGGGCGCAGCAGATCGGGGTACGCCGTGCGAATAAAAAAGTCGTCCGCGGGCGTTACCCGCGTGCTCGGCATCAACAGCGACGCCGGATCGATGATCCGCCGCGCGTCATGCCCCTGGCCGCTGCGTCGCCCCGGTCGGAGCGGCGAGCTCAGTCCCTCGGCCTCGAACGGCACATAGCCGATGAGCTGCCCGCCTGCAAACGGGTCAGGGAAATCCGTATCGAGCAGCTTGCCCGACGCGAGTGCCAATGGCTCGTCATACGGAATGAGAGTCGACCGGCCCGACGGGTCTCCGAGTGAACGGGGCGATTCGTCCTCCCGCTGCCACGCCCACATGCCGACGGCCGCGGCGCTCGCGGCGGCGGCCGTCGAGATTAAAAGACTTCTACGAGTGATTCCCCGCCGCGTCATAAGACAACTTTTTTCAATCAATACTCGAAACGGATTCTGGCTCGACGCTGATTGACGTGAACAGCGCCCAGTGGGAGGCCGTGCGCGGCAGTGCGCAAGTGTATCTACGAAGGATGCGGACGAGACCGTTGGGCTTTCGCCTGGGTGTCGGACCGGAATCAGGCCCGAGAACAGGACACCATTGTAACGGGTTAAAGAGGCGGTGATGCACGTTACTGAGAAGCGTTATGAGGGTGCAGCCGAGATTACCATCGGACGCCCTCTCTGCGCCGAACACGCAGCCGAACACGCAGCCGAGTTGCTCCGCGATAATCGCCGTGCGCCGCCCGACGACAAGGAAAAATCGTGCGGCGGGGATTCATCACCACACAACGGGGACACCCCCTCAACCCCCATCATGCACGTGTCTCACGAGCCGTTCAAGATCAATTTAACAACGGTTGTAAAGGAACTCGCCGCGTGCGGCGCAGGATGTGGCAAGAGGAGCGAACCGGGCGTTGGCGGCCGCGGTCCGGTCCCGGCCGAACTTGCACCAGGGGCGTGCTGCAGAGTTTTTTGGGGTCCTTTTTCCCCTTTTTTTACGCCCCAAAATACCCCAAAAAACTCCTGAGACCTTCAGCGCCCGGCTTTCGCCTGGGCGTCGGACCGGAACCGGATCCACGAGCACTGCGTGATTAACTGGTTGATCGATGCGAACGAAATGTGCGGCGTTGGTCGCGTAGCGGGGCGTCTCGTTGGCGGGGTACGTCGCCAACGTCGCATCGCCTACCAGGAAGACGTTAAAGTCCTTGGAGAGATTCTCGTAACCGGCCGTCGTGCGGCAGAAGCACATGTCGGTCGCGTAACCGGTGAGGATCACGTGCCGAACGCCCCGCTCTTTGAGGAAGTCGCGCAGGGCCGGGTAGCCCTCCTCGTCGTAATACACGACGTCGTCCGGAAAGACTTGCACGTCTTTCGTTACGGGGATCGGCAGGTCCCAAAAGCCGGCGTTGTTGAACCGGGCCCCCGCCTCCAAGCCGGGAAACTGCTGGAAGTAGTCGCGCACGGGATGCTCGTCGGAGAGCGTCAATTCCGCGGGGAGCGGCTCGCCCCGGTACTGGAAGCGGTTGAGGACCGCCGCCAGCTCGCGGCGTCCCTGTGCGCGTTCGGCTTCGGTCGGCTTGTGGCGAATGCTGCGGTAGATTTTCGCCTGGGCGGGGTATTGGTGGCTGCGGAGGCTGAACAGGACCAGCGAGACGCGGCCGCGCAGCCGCTTCAATAGCGGGTCGACGACCTCCCGCGTGTGGCGTCCGGCCAGGTGGTTCTTTTCGGGGGTGCAGAAGTCGGCGACTCCCGCCGGCTCGGGAGTCCGCCAGCCCTGTCCGTCGTCGATGCCCCAGGGGTGGACCATGATCGCCGCGGTGCGGTCGGATCGGATGTGGTTCGGAAGCTCGATGATCCCGCGGGCGTTATAGCTGAACCGCCACGCCCGAACGTCGAGGTCGGCCCCCGGCTCGTCGATCAGCACGGGCGCCTCGTAGCGCGCGTCTTCTCGATCACGGGCTGCACGAACTCCGGATAGTCGGCCAACAGGGGTTGCGGATGGAGAAGCGGCTTGAGCCGGTTCTGGTAAATCCGTTCGCCGGGCGCGGGCGATTGCTTTCGATTGCCGCTTTGCAAATTGGTCGTCGCGTCGTTTCTCCCAGGAGCGTCCGCGTAGACGAGAAATCCCAGGCCGAGCCCCAGCGCAAGGAGCACGACGGAATCTGCGAGAAACCGGATCGAAAGACGTTCGCCTGGCATCATCGTTTCTCCCTGGTCACCGTGATCTCAAGCCGCCCGCGGTCCGGACGCGCGATAACGACAGGATAGACAAAAGGATGCGGGTCGGCGAACCGCATGCCGCCATAGTGCCGCTTTGTCTCGGCGTACCCCTTCAGGTCGATGCGTGCAATGTGCCCACGCGTCACGGCGAGCGTCGTTCCGTCGGACCACCGCAGGGTGTTTTTGTCACGTTTCGCATCACCGGCGTACCACCAGGTCATTTCGCCGGCGGTTTCCCGTCGGATCGTCAGTCGGCCGGGCCGGTGCAGTTCCACACGCTGCTCCTTGATCCCCGCCTTCTGCGGACCGACGCAGCGAATCATCGCCAGCCGTCCGTCGTCGGCGACGAGCATCTCGTCGACGGGCGCCGCCGGCTTGTTGACGTCATTGGTTTCCAATCGATCGACGAGCACGGGCCGGCCCCCCGCATGCACGCTGAGGCCTCCTTTTTTGAATCCCACGACGATGTCGCCCAGATGGTAGGAGTCGCGGAGATAGGCTTCGTTGACGGCCGGCTCCGGGAAGTCGAAGGCCAGCGGAAGTCCCCTTTCAATCTCGTCGGGAACCGACGGGTCGTACCACACATAGACGTAGCCCCCGAAGCTGAAGAGCAGCTCTTCCTTTTTCCGGGGAGTGATCCATCGCGTGCGTTGCAGCTTGCCGAGCGACTCGTCCCACAGCGCCAGGTGCTGGTAGATGGGCCGCCTTTGCTCCCGGGCCATGAAGACCAACGCGGGCGACCAGTAGTCGATCTGGCCGTAATCGGGCGCGAACAGCACCGTCCGTTCGCGCTCGTTGTACAGCACGTCGCGAGGGAGCCTGCCGGCGACGGCAGCCAGCGCGATGCGGCCCGGCAGCGCGTCGGGAAACTCGGCGAACAAGTCGCGGCCCGTCACACGCCGGAGCGCATCGAGAAAGAGAATCCGATACTGCAGCGTCGAGGCCCAGAAATTCGACGACTGATCGCTCGTGCCGCTCGGCGTGAGCGCCTGAGGCAAGAGGTAGTCGACGTGTTTTTCGATCATTCGATCGAGCCAGGCCTGCGCCTCGGGAACCTCGCCGAGCACGGCCAGGGCGACGACCCCCATCGGGGCCGCGTCGACGCTGCCGTGATGCTTGTTGTAGCCTTGCCCCGCGGCCGTCGGATCGGCAAAGAAGACGAAATACTCATGCCCCACCGCGGCCAGCGTTTCGCGGAGCTGAGTCCGTTCCGCTTCCGTGAGCCGGTCGTAGAGAAGGTCGTAGGCGACGGCCAAGGCCTTCACGATGCGCAGCACGGAATACGCTTTGCTGGCGTCGGGCTTGTTTGTCGCCTCGTTTTTCCAGATCTTCGCGCTTTCGAGCGCCCAGCGGCGGGCGGGGGCGAAATAGGGGTCGTGGTCTCGATCCGAAAGTGCCGAGGCGAACGCGAGTTGCTCGATGATCGCCATGTCGTGCATCGCCGCGTAAAACCGGTCATACAGGTTTTCGAAGATCGGATCGGGCACGACGCTGGGAATCCATTCGCTGCGGGGCGTCTGCTTGGCGCACCAATCCGCCGAAGCGGTCAAGTTCGCCCAGATCCGCGCAGGAACGCCCGTCGTGCGAAGTCTCCGCAACCGGGGTAGATCGGCCGAGGTGAAATACAGCCGGGGATGGTCGGTCCGCGGGAAACGTGAACGTCCGATTTCGACATCCGCCGCCCAGCCAGCGGGAAGCGAAAGCCCGGCGCCAGCCAGGATGACGAGTGCCGACACGGCGCGACGAAAGCGCGGGACCGAATCGATGCAAAGCGGGCCGGCCGACCGGAGAAACGGACCAATTCCGAGGTGGATTCCGACAGAGCCAAGGGCATTGCATGGCTTGTCGAATATACCCGATACACGTGTCCGGATGTCATCGTAAGCCGTCTGCAGGCCGCAACGAGAAGCCACGAAGACGGCCCGCTAAAAGAAATCGGCAGGACCGCGAAGACCGCAGTCCTGCCGACGAGAATCACTCATTCACGTGCGGAGCAAACAAACTACCAGTTGAAACCGGCACCGAACGTCAAGCCGACGAGGTTCAGATTCACGTCGCCGACAGAACCGGTGGAGCGGGCCAAGCCGGGCGAATCGTCAGCGAACGAAGTGCTGAACGACGCTTCCGCTGGAACCGAGATCCCAGTATTGGTACTCGGCGGCAACCCGCAAGAACGCGGACATGGGCAGGCAGCGCAGCTCGTGGTCCCATTGCGACACCGCAATTGGGCTTCGATGATGAACGCCGTCGCAGCATTCGCTCGACTGGGCGGAGTTGAGCGAGGTCGTGTCCGAGCCGATGGCGACCGTCGTCACTGGTCTGCACGGCCCGGTTGGCATTGCCCCATAAGACCGAGCCGCGGAGACCCCACACCAGGCTGATGCAGGTATCGCAGCCGATCGGCGTGCGGCCCAGGAAGCCGATCGTGATGCCCAGGCCGTTGAAGTCGAAAAGTCGGTGAAGGCGTTCGAGTACGCGATCTCGGTCGCGCTGGTCAACCGCGAGACTTCGCAGCCCTTGGCCCGCCTCAAACGAGGCGTACCGGCCGCCCAAGTAGAAGTCTGACCTTCGACATGCCGCAGGCAGAAGGACGCGAGTCACCTCGAAGTCGGCTGTGTAGGCCTTGAGCCGCTCATCGTTATAGGTCCCGATGCCCGACCCCGGCGGGGAAATGCCGGGTTGAGGCCGCTGGACGAGTCGCTCAAGTACCAGAAGCGGCCGAGGATGCCCCAGCAACCCTCTTGAATGCCGGCCGAAATTCGTGGCGAGAACGTGAACCGGTCGAACCCATCGCTGTTCGAGAGGCTCGACGTGGTCTGGGTATTCAGGTTCTCGATCGAAGCGTCCGCATGCATGCCGTGGGTCGATGGCGTAGAACATCGTGGCCTCGACGCCGGAATAGAACTGCGGACAACAATTGTCGCCGCAGCTGAAAATGCTTCGACAAAGCTGGCCGTGCAGCAGTCGACGACTCCGGTCTGGTGCTGGCACGAGCTGCAACAGTCATTGCAGCAGCTATTACTGCAGCCGTTACAGCCATTGCCGCACGCGGGGGCACAGCAGCCCAGGCGCAGCAGCCCGGACCGGGAGCGGCACAACGCTCATGGGGGCCGGGCGCGGAGCCGGCGACGGCCGGAGCCGGCGGGTAGCCCATCGGGGCGCCTCGGTCGTGGCCGACGTTAACGCAAACTCTTCGAAGATCTTGGGCGAGTCTTCCGCGTCGGCGGCGGGCTCCATCCGCGCCGAGAGCGCAGAACGGCAGGCACACCACGAGGGGGGCCGCCAGCGCCAACTTTTTGAGCAGTCCTTGCGTCATTGTCTTCTACTCCGTTGTTCTCAGGACGGTAAATCCTCGCAACTGGATTGCCGCAATGAGGTTTGCTCCGCATCGCGATGAGCCGGATAACGAATGACGCAGGGTCCAGTCTTCGCCTCCGACGGCAATGCCGCTTCAAGCGGCCGCAGGTCCGGTTGCAGCGCAAAATCCGAACGGTTGGATTTCACGCAATCTGAGTATCGTGACCATCGTCCGTGTTATGCCAACTGATTCATGAATACGGCCTTTGACGTCACAGGCGATACAACCCTTGCAGTTCGGCACGATGTGGAAAACCGTCATGCTCGCCCACCACTTTGATGAAAAATGAGGGCCGCCTGCCGATTCGCCTCATTTTTCTTCCCGACCCATTGCCGGGGCCTCGCGGCTCCCCGCCCTGCGCAGTTCGTCTCGAGGTGATGTTCAAAACGGTGGGGCAAGCTTCTCGGAAGGTGCGTTATTGAGCTCGAACTGCCAAGCTGGCGGCTCGACTGTCTTCGACCCTGAGGCTCAGACCCGAAGGGAGCTCGCCGAAGTCAGCTCGCCCTTCGAAACTGCGGCATCCCGAGGCCGCGCTATGACCTTCGCGAATTAAGGGACGCCGTGCTCGAAGCGACGTTGGGAACCAAAGAGATCGCCCCTAACGAGACTGTGTCGCGCACGATCGGGGCACGCGAGTTCCGAGCTCGGTTTCTCCCAGGGGCCGGGGCACCTGCTTCGCGTGCCTGTTGCTTGACATTGCGGCGATCCAACTAAAAGTGCCGTCAATCGGCTTAGGCCGTCCTTATTGCCCCTAGATGGCGGGCATCGAACTCAAGGCAAAACGAACCGAAAAATCTGAATGAAACGAGTCGAAGCGCATGGAAGTTCTGTAACGGTCGGGAACGTCCGGATCCCTGTGGCACTTTGGGACAAAAACGTCCGCCCGATGGCGAACTCTGCCGGCTGCGTTGACCCTGCGGAGCCAGTCGTGCCGGTTTTGCCGAAAGCTCGACATTTGCCGAATTGTTCTGGCATACCACTGGCTCCGGCGATCGATGCTAATGATGCAACGCGGTGTCAGGATGACGCCGTCGCCACGCAATGGAGTGCACCATGGTCGGTGGAAACTCTCCCCGAATCCCTGCGCGAGAATTCGTCGAGGCGCCAATAATCCTCGCGGCTCGGCGTCCTTTCGCTTGATGGGCGTCGCCGCGAGCTGGGCTTTGGCCGACGATTCGCCCTCCTACGGGCGATGGCGCGGCGGTATGCCGATCCGAAGCAGCTCTTTCGAGCCGGAGGAAATCGACATCACCCTCAACCATGTCGTCGTCCCCGAGAAGGCGTTTCGAATCCCGCCAGCGTCCCCTCCGCCGATCAAATTCGCCGTTGAAGAACCCGCCGGCATTCTAGTGACGGCGTCTCGTGCGACCGCCATCGCGCGCACCGCCCTGCCGCCGCTTCCTCTCTGCAGCGGTTCATTCCTCGTCGCCTTCTCCGCGGACACCGTCTTCGGCCACGCGTTCGTCTGGATGCCGTCTTCCGCGGCGGGGACTGCCGTCGCATCGGCCAAGGCGACGCCATCGTCAGCCCCCGTAGCGAGGCCGGCCGCTGCGAGCCGGCAGGCTCCGCTTTGCCGAGGCCGAACCACCCGCGTTTGTGACCATGGGCGTCGCCGCTCCCAGGCCGATGCCGCTGCCCTTCGCCGACGGACACTCCCGGAACGCGCTCTGCCGACCGGCTCCCCATCGTCGTGCTGCCGGACGAGGCTGATTCGCCGTCCCTGACGATTCCGCCGCCGACGGCTGCCACCGCGATCCCCGACACGCCGGCTTTCAGCTCAACGGCCGATCCTCTGAACATCACCATTGGTGCCGTTGGCCATGGCCGATCAGCCAACGCCGCCGCCGGCCCCGGGCGCCGAATCGTCCGCTGCGGCGCAGTCGGGGGCGCCGGGCTCGTTTGGCGAGGTCGAAAAGCTCGGCGATGCGCCTCCCAGCAACACGCTCGAATTCCTGCGGCAGCAGGCGATCCTTTTGAAACCGGGACAATGGCAATTCGATTGGGGACTGTCCTACAGCGTGTTACAACTTCAATGCGGCCGTTCCCGATCGTCAATCACTCCGGAACCGTCGTCGGCGTCGCCAATGAACGCGAGCGGCTGCAGTTGATGACCATTCCGTTCGCAGCCCGCTACGGCATCTGCGACGGGCTGCAAGCCTATGTCAACGCTCCGCTCGGCTGGTCGAACACCGAAATCACCACAGACAACGGCGACAGCCTTACGAATAACTTCGGCGGCATGGGTGACATGTCGGCCGGGCTTCAACTAGCAGATTATGAAAGGTTGCGGTGCCTACGTGCCGGACGTGATTGCCTCGGTTGGCTTCATCGCGCCGACCGGGCATGCGACCTTTGCGACGTCGCTTGCTTGCACCCAACAGCGCGCTGGGCCAGGGCTTCTGGGACATCACCTGCAGCGTGCTGGCCGTCCACACCATCGACCCGGTCGTCTTTTATTATGGCGGCGGCTACGTCCACCGATTCGACGCCAGCTTCGGCAACAATCTCGAAGTCGATCCGGGACAGGAGTTCGATTACCTGTTCGGCGTCGGCTTTGCCGTCAACCCGTGGGTCACGATCAGCGGGACGTTCATCGGCAACTACTTGACGCGGTTCGGAGTCAACGACGTCAGCATCCCGGGAAGCGATCTCGACCTGATGCGGTTCCGGGTCTCGGTGACGATCGTCAAGGACAAGCATATCTGCGAGCCGTTCGGCGAAATCGGCATGACACCGGATACTCCCTCGCGCATCGGAATCACGTTTACGTACTAGGCCGACGGCAGCGGATCGAAGCGAATGCCGCTCCGCTGATCCTGGAGTCGCGGGGATTTCGGCCGGAGCTCGGAATGAGACACGCAGGCCAACGACGCACTGTTCCGGCCGCCCTCCTGCTGGCGATTTCGGATCGTCCTTTGGGGCAGCGTTGAGCACGTCCTGGGCCGGGTCGCCGGGCGACACGTCCGAGAAGCCCTGGACCGAGCTTCGCGACCCGATCCGCGATCCCAACCACATTTTCCGAAAATTCATCTGGAGCTGGAAGGACATCCGAGACCGCAACGTCGTCAAGCAGAACCGCGACTATTCGTGCGGTGCCGCGTCGTTGTGCACGCTGCTCCAGTATTACTGGGGCGATAAGGTCAACGAACAAAAGGTTCTGGACAAGCTCGACGCGATGCTCAAGCCCGCCGAACGCCGCGACCGGATCAAAGAGGGACTGTCGCTGACGGATCTTCGCCGCGTTTCCGTGAAGTTGGGTTACGTGGCGAGCATCGGCACGCTCTCGTTCGAGCAGCTCTCGCAATCGAAAATACCCGTGCTGGTTCCGCTGACGATCGGCAAATTCAACCACTTTGCCATCTACCGCGGGACCGATGGCTATCTACGTCTACCTTGCCGACCCGGCTCGTGGCAACGTCCGCACGCGGATCGATGAATTCCTGAAGCAGTGGCAAAAGAACGCTATTCTCGTCGTGGCCAAGAAAGACCAGGATCTCCGCGAGAACGCGCCACTGACCCTCACGGCCGAAGAGATTTACCTGGGGACTCTCAACCGGGTCTTCATCGAAAAGCAGGTCGGCAATCCGATCATTGCGGCCTTTCCCTTCGTGCATCCGTAGGGCGCGGCCCTCCGCTTTTCCTCCGTCCGAAGCTCGCTGCACCGCGATGTCGCTCGGCGAATCGCCTGTGCATCGTCACATCTCTTTCATTCTCAACATATTGCGACGCTTTCGGCAAGAACCGCTCATCTGATGCAGCTGTCTGTTGCACGGCATCACGTCCCGAGGAAAGTGGCGCACATAGCTCAACAATAACCAGATGCCAATTTCAAAATAGCATAATCTGAGTAAAATGGATAAAATATCTTGTTGACAGGGCTTGAGAGCGCCGTTTAGAGTGGGACCGAAGCAAAGGATTTTGCTCGTAGCTACAGCAAGTCTCTGTTGAATCCTGATTCCGCACCCTTTTGATGAGTGGAGACATTTGAGATGAAGAGCCTGATCGCATTCGCTTCGGTCCTCGCCCTGTCGGTCCCCCGGCCTTGGCCGCCGAGGGTCACGTTTCTCACCAGTCGCTTGGCCAAGATGGGCCTCTGCCGGGATGTCGGCCATGGCTGACGCCCAAGGCATGCAGATTCGCGGCCTGTCGGTCGCCGCGTCGGCGGCGGCAGCTCCGCCAAGATCAGCGGGCGTGGGCGGGCACGGCGGCTCCACCAACTTCTACGCGGCTGACGGGAAGCACACGGCCTCTGGCGATAACGCCAGCGTCGCCGGCGACCTGACCAGCACGGTCACCACGCACGGGTCAGCCACGTTACCACCACCACCACGGTGAACGTCATCGGCGCCGGTGGGTTCTCGAGCGCGACCGCGAAGTAATTGTCCAGCCTTGAATTTGCTTCAGTTGGTCCGAAAGCCTCTGAATAATGCCTCTCAAAAGACGGCATACTGCTCGTGCTGATCAGTATGCCGTTTGTTTTGAAGCCGCGAAATCGTGATACTACGTAGTTTGGGAGTTTTAGACTAAATTTAATGACTTTGGCAGATTAGGCAGTTGACTGCAAATTAGATTGTCTGGGTAGATTGCGTGGCTGTCCGGGCTGAGCGAGTCTCGAAGGCGGGCCACTGGTGTGTCGCTATTTTGGGCATTTCAACAGGCTTGACGGCGATGTGGACAATCGACCAGCAACGGTCGATTTGTCCCGAATTGGCCTTAATCCGTGAAGGGAAGCAGGAGCCCGACGTGTGTTTTTTTGTTTTCCGCATGTGTCCGTTTTTTGAGAGGCAATTGCAATGAAGATTCTTCTGGGATTGGCTGCGGTTGTTGCGTTTTCGGCGGCGCCGGCGTTGGCCGGTGAAGGCCGCGTTTCGGATCAGTCCCTGGCGAAAATGGGACTCTGCCGGCATGAAGGCCATGTCCGACGCTCAGGGCATGCACGTTCGTGGCCTGTCGGTGCCGTCGTCGGCGGCGGCAGCATCGCCTACGATTAACGGTGTCGGCGGCAGCGCTGGCTCCGACCAACTTCTACCTCGCTGCCGGCAAGCACTCGGCCTCCGGCAACAACGCCAGCGTCGCTGGCGACGTGACCAGCACGATCACCACCGTTGGCCCTTCGTACGACCACCATGACGACGGTGAACATCATCGCCGCCGGCGGCTTCTCGAGCGCTCGGCCGAGCCACTAATCTGACCTGACTAACCGCTGCGCCGCGCGTTCCTGATCGAGCACCGTGCGGCTCGCCGAACTGCGGATCCAACGCCCTGTCCCCTTCCTGGGAGAGGGCGTTTTTATTTGCCATGAATCGCCCGGTTCCGTGCCTTTCCCAAGCAGCCGGGTTTGTTGACTTTGACATCGCGCCACCGCTAAAGTGGTCCCGCGTTGGGTCGGTCGTTCGCAATCGCCACCAAGAATCTGCACCTCTCGACTCTCACCACCAGGCGATCGTTGCCGAAATTGGCAGGCGTTTCAGACGCCTCTGATTCTTCGTCTACTCTTCCGCCTACGATCGGCCTGTTACGCAATCGGATGCGACAAACGCAGTCTGTGGACCGCCCGGTCTCTGCGTTTGATTTGGTTTTGACAGCCTTAGAATGGAGACACCTGCTATGAAACTCCTCCTCTCTCTCGCTCACGGTGGTCAGTTTGTCGGCCGCGCCGGCATTGGCTGGCGACGGCCAGATCTCGAAATCCAGCCTGTCCCGCATGGGACTGGCAGGAATGACAGCCATGTCGGACGCCGACGGAATGGCGATCCGGGGAACGTCGATTCGCCATCGCGGGCAGCTTCGCGTTTGCCTCCGGTGGGGTAACGATTCCGATGAAATCATCCAGTGGGCTCGCACTTCGCCATTTCGGCCACGATCGCAATCGGCAGCGGCACTTTCGCTGGCGGTTTCGCCGTCGCGATCGGCACACTGAAACGTCGCCGAACGCAGGCGATTCGACAGAGATCGAGCCTGGCTCAAGCCGACCGCTCGCGGTCAGTTCCGACGCATGATTCGGAACGGTTACGCGGCCGTCGGCTTGGGTCGATTTCGTGCGAACGGATTCCGCGAGCTGCCAGAGAAGCCCGCGGAGGCATTGCCGGCCGCGGTGGCCCCGGCCGATAATCAGCGCGTCCCCGTGATCTGTCGAAAGACGCGGAGGAAACGTCGGCAGCGAGAAAGCGCATCGTGGAGTTCGTGCAATTTGAGATCCCCGGGCGAGGGCGGCGCATTGGCTTTGTCGAAGGCGACGTCGTCCACGACGTGACGGCTCATCGTCCAGACCTGGCTTACTTGTACGACGCGTTTCAAGCCGCCGTCGAAGCCAACCGGCCCCTGGCGGAGTTCGTGCGTTCCCTCGTCCCCGACCATTCAACTCGCCAGCTTCAGCCGGCAGGTCCTCTTCTGCGGCTCGCCGGGAGGAAGCACGCCCTTCGTCCATCCGCCCCTCGATCATGCCGATCCGCATCGCGTCCTGGTCACCGGGACGGGCCTGACGCACACGGGCAGCATGCAGTCGCGCGACCAGATGCACGCGGCTCAAAAAGAGGGTCGTTCAAGTCCATCGCCGATCACCGCGAAGGACGTTTCGGCCACGCCGAAGACCGACTCGGCCCGCATGTTCGAGCTGGGCGTTCAGGGCGGCAAACCGCGTCCGGGCGCACGGGGAACCTCGCCGGAATGGTTTTACAAAGGAGACGGAGGCATCCTCCGCGGACACCGCGACGCGCTTGATATCCCCGCCTTTGCGCTCGACGGCGGCGAGGAGCCGGAAATCGTCGGCTGTTACGTCATCGATCCGTCCGGCCAGCCGCGGCGGCTCGGCTTTGCCCTGGGGAATGAATGGTCGGACCACGCGACGGAAGCGATCAATTACCTCTACCTGGCTCCGTCGAAGCTGCGGACGTGCGCAATCGGACCGACGTTGAACACAGACTGCGATTTTCAGGACATCCCCTTGCGGTGCACGGTCGAGCGGGAAGGCCGGACGATCTACGACAGCGGCGAGCTGCGGACGGGAGAAAAATGGATGTGCCATTCGCTCCGGAATCTCGAAGACCATCACTTCAAATACGCGCAGCACCGCCGGCCGGGCGACATCCATCTGCATTTCTTCGGGACAAGCAAGCTCAGCCACAAAACCCGCGATTGGCGATTTCAGGCCGGCGACGAAATTCGCATTGAATCGCCCCTCTTTTCCGCGGCGCTCGTCAACCACGTCGCCGCCGGGTCCCCGGGCGGACGGACGGCCGATCGCGGTCGTGCCGGCGTGAGCCGCATGACGCAACGCACGGTGATTGTCGGCGGAGGACTGGCCGGGCTGGCAGCCGCCGTCGCCTTGGCGCAGCGGCGGATGGAGGTCACGGTTTTGGAGTCGCGACCCCGGCTGGGGGGACGGGCCAGCTCGTTTGTCGACAAGGCGAGCGGAACGCAGATCGATAACTGCCAGCACGTCAGTCTTGGTTGTTGCACGAATTTTCAGCACTTTTGCCGGACGGTGGGCCTGGCCGATCTCTTTCGCACCGAATCGGAGCTCTTTTTCATCGGGTCCGGACAACATGGTGAACCCGCTGTCGAGCCAGTCGCGTTGCCGGCTCCGTTTCATTGCCTGGGTTCGTTTGGCCAGGCTGAGCTACCTGTCCTGCCGCGATCTGCTGCGGATCGCGTTCGGGCTGCGTCGCTTCGCGGCCGTTCGCGGGGGCGATTCGATCACGCTCTCTCGATTGGTTGCGCGAAGCATCGGCAAACGAGACGCCGCCATCGACCGCTTCTGGAACTCCCGTGCTGGTGAGCGCGCTGAGCGAAACCCTCGACCGGATCGACGTGGCGAGTGCGCGGAAAGTTTTCGTCGATGCGTTTTTGGCCAATCGCGAGGGCTGGCGCGTGCAGATTCCGACCGTACCGCTCGACGTTCTGTACGGTGAACGGCTGCATGAGCTGGCTCGGCGCCCGCGGCGCGGCCGTGCGGTTGCAGGCGGGCGTCGAACGGATCATCGTCGAAAACGGCCGCGCCGCCGGGGCCCTGCTCCGGACCGGCGAAACGGTCGCGGCCGACCACGTCATTGTCGCCGTGCCGCATTGGATCGTCCTCGATCTTCTTGCCGGACGCGTGCCGGACCGATTGCCGCCTGACGAAGATCCGCGAGCTGGAGTCGGCCCCGATTTCGAGCGTCCATCTCTGGTTCGACCGGCCGATCCTATTTGCGGAAAAGCGGCGTCGCGGGCAAGCCGGCGGCGAAGGTTGCGGATTGCGAATTGCCGCACGCGGTGCTGATCGGGCGGCTTGAGCCAATGGATCTTCAATCGGAGCCTGCTGCATGTCGCCGGTGGACAATCGACCGTCCGGCGAAACGGGCAGCCCGACGTCTCGTTCGCCGGAGACGAGTTACAGCTATCAGGTCGTCATCAGCGCGAGCCGCAGCCTCGCCGCCAACAGTCAGCAGGAGACCATCTCCAAGGTTGTCGAAGAGCTGGGCCGAAATCTTTCCACGAACTCGGGACGCCGCGCTGTTGCATTCGCGATTGGTGACCGAGCACCGGGCGGTGTTTTCCGCCCGTCCGGGGGCGGCGGAGTGCCGGCCGGTCCAGCAATCGCCGCTGACCAACCTGCAATTGGCCGGCGATTGGACGCGCACCGGATGGCCCGCGACGATGGAAGGCGCCGTGCGCAGCGGCTATCTCGCCGCGGAAAACGTGCTGCGGCAGCTTGGGCGGCGCGGAGCGCATCGTGCAGCCCGATCTGCCCGTGTCGCTGCTTCCGAGAGTTCTCTTGGGCATCCCTGCCTGACTTGCGTGCCAGCTCGGGTTGCCGGGCAAGCTGCCAGCTTGCCCTACGATTTTGCAACCGCCTGGGAAAACGCCGGCCGCAGTCTTACGGGGATCCCTCGACGGGCGCTTTGTGCGGGGGGAGCGTTACCCGGAAGACGGTCGACTCGCCCGGCTGCGAATCGCAGGTGAGTTGTCCGCCGTGGGATTCGACGATCGACCGGCTGATGGGGAGCCCCAGTCCTAGCCCGCTCGATTTCGTGGTGAAAAAGCGGTCGAAAATGCGAGGCAAGTCGGACGGCGCGATCCCCGGACCGTTGTCAGCGACCGCGATTTCCGCCATGTCGGAGTCATTGACGTAAGTGGAAATGAGGATTCTTGGGGAACTCGCAGCGGGGATTGGAGACGGCATGGATGGCGTTGGACAGCAGATTGACGAGGACTTGGGTGATCTGGACCGGGTCCGCCTGGACGGACGGCAGATCGCGGTCCGGCCGCACCATGACGGCGACGCGATGCTCGCGGCGCTCAAACCGCGTAAACTGCAGCGCGTCCATGACGATCGCGTTCAGGTTCACCGGCTTGCGATCGGGCTCGCGGCGGCGAATGAACTCGCGCATGCGGCGGAGGACTTCGGCGACGCGCATCGATTCGGCGGCGATCTCCCGCAGCCGGTCCTTCAGCGCGCCGACTGTCAGTTGGCCTTTCTTCAGCCGCCTCAGGCTCCCGTTTGCATAATTGGCGATGACGCCCAGCGGCTGATGGATCTCGTGGGCCATATCGGCCAACAACTCCCCCATCACGACTCAGCCGCGAGGCGTGCTCGAGCTGCAGGCTGACTTCGCGGACCTGTTCCTCCGCCAATCGGCGCCGCGTGAGATCGAGCACGAAGAAGACGCAGCGCCAGTTTTCGCGATCCAGCAGGGCTCCGCCGATGAGGACGGGGACGCGCGTGCCGTCCTTCCGAATGTATTCTTTTTCCAGCGGCGTTACGGTCCCGTCGCGCACCAGTTGCTCGACGGCCAGATTGGACAAGTGGGACCATTCGGGAGGGGTCATCTTGTCCCAGCGCAGCGGCAGATCGGCGCGGGAGTAGCCGGTCATCCGCAGAAAGGCCCCGTTCGCGTCGGTGATGTTTCCGTAGACGTCGCTGAACATGACGCCGATAATGTTCGCCTCGAAGAGCCGGCGGAACCGGGCCTCGCTGCGGCGGAGTTCCGCCTCGACCTGCTGCCGCTGTGCGATTTCCCGCTCGAATCCAGAGACCGTTTGGGACAGTTCCTGCGTTCGAAGCTCGACTTTGCGAGCCAGATCCGCGTGCATCTCCTTGAGCGTCGACTCCGCCTGCTTGCGTGCCGTGACGTCCTCCGCGATTCCCGCCAGGCGCTCGAACTGCCCCGGCTCATCGCAGACCGGCGATTGGATGACGCGGAGCCAACGGATCTCGCCGCCGGCCGTCCGGATGCGGTACTCAATCTCCGATCGCCCTTGAACGTCGCCCGCCAGGCGTTTGGCAAGCGCTTCCAGGACGATAGGCCCGATCTTCGTTGTAAATCAATTTGGTCCAGGCGCGCGGGTTTTGATACAGAGTCTCGCACGAATAACCGGTGATTCGCTCGTAAGCCGGACTGACGTAAAAGACGCGGCTCATGTCGCTGGCAACCAGAAAAACGATCTGATCCAGCGATTCGACGAGCTGCCGCAGATACAACCTGCTCGGATCCGGCCAAGCGGCCTATGCCTTCGGCGAGCGACATTTAGCGACCTCTTGCGCCCAATGCTCAAATCCCTCCGCCTGAGCCGGATCCAACACCGGTAGATTCCCCGGCGGGAAGAGATGAGCGTATTTTAACCCGGTTCCGGTGTTAAAGAGGACAATTCGTTCGTCCGGCCCAATCCAGCGTTCGTCGGCCAGACGCTGCGCGGCCGACCAGACCGCGCCTGCCTCTGGACAGACGAAATTCCCCAATGCCTGCGACATCTCGACGGTGCCGGCAAGCAAGTCCCGATCGGAGACGGCGATCGCCGTCCCGTTGCTCGCGCGGATCGCCTGCAGCATCAGGAAGTCGCCAATTGCCGACGGGACGCGAAGCCCCGAGGCAACCGTGCTCGCGTTGGGAAAGGCTTCGGCCTGCGGAAGTCCTTGCTGGAACGCGCGGACGATCGGCGCACAATTCTCCGCTTGCACGGCCACCATGCGGGGCCTTCGCCGATCAATCCAGCCGAGGCGTTCCATTTCGTCGAAGGCCTTCCACATGCCGATCAGGCCGGTTCCGCCGCCCGTCGGATAAAAAATGACGTCCGGAAGCGTCAAGCGGTCGTTTCCCGCTTCATCGGCAAAATCGAACGCCAGTTCGTAGCCCATTGTCTTCTTGCCTTCGACGCGAAACGGCTCTTTCAGCGTCGACAGGTCGAACCAGCCGAACTGTTCGCACGCCTGCCGCACGATCTTGCCGCAATCGTTGATCAGGCCCTTGACCAGAACGACGCGCGCACCCGCCACGGTCGCCTCGACGACATTGGACGTTGGCGTGTCCTCGGGCATGAAGACCACGCAGCGCATTCCGGCCCGTGCCGCGTAGGCGGCCGCCGCTCCGCCGGCGTTGCCCGCCGACGGCAGGACGACCGTGCTCGTGCCCAACGCCTTGGCGCGGGTGATCGCCGCCGACATCCCGCGGGCCTTGAAGCTCCCCGTCGGATTGAATGATTCATCCTTGACGAACAGCCGCCGGAAGTCGGCCAGCGGCCCCCGTCCGCGCACGCCCACCAGCGGCGTCAGGCCTTCGCCCATGGAGACGGCATCCTGTGGACGGCCGACGGGAAGCACCTCGGCAAACTTCCACAGCGACCGCACGCGCCGCGAACGGACGTACTCGGGGGTGAAGGTTTCGGCCAACTCGTCCAGCGGGTATTCGGCCAAGAGCGGCCGAGCGCAGCGAACACAGACATTTTGCGGCGAGTCGACGGCGTGCAGGTGTCCGCAGGCCGCGCATTTGAGGGTCGTATGCACTCGGGCGCCCGTTTCCGAAAGAAGTTGCTGCCGGGTGCCCTTCAGCCTACGTTGCGGCAGGCCGCTTGGGAAGGATTCACCGGGAGTCAGCCTTCATCGGGCAGGGAAGGGTCTTGGGGATGGCGAGCGGCCGACTGTTGCTGCCACAGGGAGCGCACCCGGTTAAGCCCGTACGTGCAAAGCTCGAACTCGTCACTCAGCCGGCGGAGGATGGGCGCTTCCTGGTCATAGGGCTTCTGGTCGAAGGTGCTGGCCAGGTAGTACGAGCGCTTCCCCTGTTGGAAGTAATCGACCAGATGGTCGCGGCGATCGGGCGCCTTCATGCGGGAGAGCGCCTCCGGATAGACGCCGGTCCAAAACAGCGTGAAATCGCCGATGTGACGGTAAATCTCCCGGCGCGGATTGGCCTGACGTTGATCGGCCTCGATCATCATCTCCGCGACATCCTCCAGGCGATGGCCCACCGTATCGCGGATCTTGAAGATGGCATCCATGCGGATAAAGCGGATCAGGAGGTCCACTAAATACTCAATCAGCGGCGGGTCGGCGACGCCCAAATCGACTTCAAAGGTGTGCTCGGTCGTGGCGGCAAAAATCCGACGGAGCGATTCGCCGTCTGCAACAACGGGTTTCATTCTCCCTCCTTACGCAATTATCTTACATTGCCCCTCCGCAGCGGACATCCTGTAGCCACTGAATCATCAATAATTCCCGGTTTAACAGATGTCGGCGCTCTGGGCTGCGGACGCGGAAACAATCTTCACATTCTGACAATTCTACTCGCAGAAGAGGGGCATGGCAGCCGACTGACATTAACTTCCGTCCCTGGAATGGGTTAGCGTCACAAAAAACGTGCCGGACCTTGGTTCCGGGTCAGCTCATGGCTGGTTCTTCAAAGGGCTGGCTCGACTTCCAGCGGCCGCAGAGCACAATGCCGAACTCGTAAAGAATGACGAGCGGAATGAACATCAGGATCATGGTTCCCACATCGCCGCCGGGGCTGAGCACCATGGCGGCCACCGCCATCGCAAAAATGGCGAGCCGTCTGCGGGAGCGGTAATCATTGACTGCGAAGATGCCGATTCGCTCGAGAAACAGCATTACCAGCGGAAATTGGAAACTGACGCCGAACATCACGGGCAGAAGAATAACAAAACTCACCCATTCGGAAAGCCGAATTTTGGGCACAACCCCCAACCAACGGTTGAAACCCAGAAGAAAGTCCAGCACGAGAGGAAGTGCCAGGTAAAAGGCAAACAGCACTCCGAGCAGAAACAGACCGATGCTCAGCGGCAGATAGACATGCACGTAGCGGCGTTCGTTCGGATAGAGACCGGCCGCCACGAACTGCCACAACTGGTAAAAGACCCACGGGCTGGCAATGATGAAACCGGCGACAAAGGCGACTTTGATGTACATCATGAAGGCCTCCTGCACGTTCAACGTGATCGGGCGGTTCGCTTCCTCCGTGGTCTGCCGGAATTGACCGAACTCGCTGGCGGAGAGGGCCAGCGGCACGGCCTTTTCATCGTCCCGAGCCTGTGGAGCCGGATAGTGGGCCGGGTCCGCCCCATGCAGGACGCGAAGGAAAGCCGACGGCTTGATGTGGACGAGAATTGTGGACTGATCGGCCGGATCGCTTCGACTTTTTTTCCGGCTCGCCACTGTTTGTTCCCGTTTCCGGAATCCGCCGCGGGGGCCTTGTGGAACCACGAGTTGACCTGGCCCCAGAAGCTCGTGACCTCTTCCTGGTTAAACAGTTCGTTGCGCGTCAGGGCCTTGTCGATCGGCTTGCGGATCAGATCGACGAACCAGTTGCCCCAGTTCAAGGTCACCACCAACGCCAGAATGAGTCCGAGCACGGCCTTGAACAAATGAATTCGGAGTGCTTCGAGGTGCTCGCCGAACGTCATCGTGGTGTCGTCGAACAGGTCTTTCGATCTGGCCATGGCCGTTGCCCTTCAAGTCTGGAGGCGGTTTCAAATCCGTGGGGTAAGCTGCCAGCTTGCCCGTGGGGTAAGCCGCCAGCTTGTCCGTGAGGTAAGCTGCCAGCTTGTCCGTGGGGTAAGCTGCCAGCTTGCCCTGGAAGGCGCGTTCTTGAACTCGAACGGGCAAGCCGGCAGCTCGCCCCACGCCTTCCGTCGTTGGTCCTGGTCCGTCTGACGATGCGCGCCTTTTCCCGCAACGTTGTCCCGCAACGCGGGTGGGCCAACTGACCAGGGGTGCCGCCAAGGTCCAAGGCTGCGCGAGTCCGAGCGTCTGGGAACGCATACGAAGAGAGACGTATGTTCTCTCTCGCGGGTTCCTCGGACGGGTTCTTCGGACGCTGCCGACAGCAAGCGGACGGAGGCGATCCCGGCCGGCGCAGGGCACCGTGCCGACGACCGTCACCACTCGGTTCGCCCGCGTCGTTTTGGCAGGAGAGATGAGCGGCAGAATTAACTTCATTTTAATCGTAGCGCAAGGCGGGTCAACCGACAGGCCGTTTTCGTTGCTGGTCGCGGCGACCGTTTGTAAGTAAGACGCTGCGTTCCCGCGACCATTTACGGCCGCTCACGCTTGATCTCCGAGAACGCAGACGCTATTTATTCTAAGGTTTGTAAGAATGTTGAGGCGAATGACCCGTGCCGAGCAAAATTCAGGCGTCCGCGAGGACGCGACACGTTGCCCAGTCGCGTGAACAAGCGGCGCGGTTCGTGTATCCTGAGCTTTCCTGCCGCGATCATAAGAGACCGCGCGGCCGCCTGCCGCGCCCCACCCACCGAGGAGTCCCGCCCGTGAACGATCCGATTCAAGATTGCCCTCCCTTTCGAGGCGCGCCGCCGGTCCGGCTTCACGTTGATCGAGCTGTTGGTCGTGATCGCCATTATCGCGGTTCTGATTTCCCTGCTGCTCCCGGCAGTCCAGGCGGCCCGAGAAGCGGCCCGCCGGACCCAGTGCCGCAACAACCTGAAGCAAATCGCTCTGGCCGCGCACAATTACCACGACGTCAACAAGATGTTTCCCCCGGCTTTTACCATGGTGGCCGGTCCGGTCCTCAGTTGTGTGATTTGTCAATCGACCTGCATTCCAAAGCCCTTTAATGCCTACGACGATCCGAACGTCCACGTCTGGGGCGAGCGGCTCCTGGAATACATGGAAGCGACGACCGTCTACAACCGCATCTGCATGAACGGCCCCATTTTCTCTCCCATTTGCCTGGGAGGCCTCGGGATGGGCAAGTACACCCAGAAGAACTCGGCATGTTGCTGCACGTGTGGGCCCATTCGTCCTGCGGCGGCCGTGATTCCCGCGTTCGCCTGCCCGTCGGCTCCCCGGTCGTCCAATCCCTTCTTGGAGACGCCGATCGGGGCCCAATTCATCGGCTTTCCGTTGCCCTATTGGGCGGGAGCCAGCGATTACACGGCGGTCAACTGCTACTGCAACGGGCTCAGCTCCGCCTACAACGCCGCGGTTTCCCCCAACGACCCGCAAAGAACCGGGAATTGCGTGACCCGTTTCGGCGTGCTGAATTGGGACACGGTGCGAACGGGCGTGCTCCCCGTGGCGATCGAGCAAATCGTTGACGGGACCTCGACCACCTTGTTCTGCGCCGAATTGGCCGGGCGCCCCGATCTTTGGCACCGCGGCGTGAAGCAACCTCTCACTGCCCTTGTCGCACCCGACGCATTGGAGCCCGTACCGGCATCCAACTCTGGCGGGTGCTGGGGTTGCATCGACAACGCATGGGTCAATCTTTTCGGATCGACCTTTGATGGAACGCAACCGGCGCCCACCAACGCCACGGTCGCCTGCTTCATCAACTGCACCAACCAGCTCCGTTTGGGGCTTTACAGTTTTCATCCGGGCACCTGTGGCCTGGCGATGTGCGACGGCTCGTCCCACATGGTCAGCGAGAATATCAGCATCGTCGTTTTCTGCCGCCTGATCACCTACAAGGGCCGCTCGCCGGTGACGGACAGTTTCTAAGGGGGGTCAAAAGGCGAACATGGGTCATTAGGACAAGCTGCTAGCTTGCTCTGGAAGCCTTGGCATTGAACTTGAACCGGCAAGCTGGCGGCTCGACTGTCTTCGACCCTGAGGCTCGGCTCGACTGTCTTCGACCCTGAGGCTCGGCTCGACTGTCTTCGATCCTGAGGCTCAGAGCCGAAGGGAGCTCGCCGAAGTCAGACCCGAAGGGAGCTCGCCGAAGTCCGCTTGCCCAATGTTTTGAAACCGCCACTTGAGATCAGGGCCACTTGAGATCAGGGCCACTTGAGATCAGGGCCACTTGAGATCAGGGCCACTTGAGATCAGGGCCACTTGAGATCAGGGATTGGGGCCGGAGGCGAGGGGTCAGTGCTGACTCCTCGTCCCTGGCCACCGGTCCCTGTCGATAAGGACAGACGTCGTGGTCGCAGCCGAAGGCATCGGAAGTGGCCGCCGTCTCTCCGCCGAGGAGCGAGAGGCCTTCGCGGACGACGGCTTCCTCATCCGACGACGGATCTTTTCGCCGGACGAGATTGCCTGCCTGGCGGACGAAGCCGACGCGCTTCTGAAGCGAACGGATTTCATCGACAAACTCAACCTCCGTTGCCGATTCCAATCGAATTGCGCGGCGGGCGACTGCTTTTTTGAAACGTTTGACCCGGTGATCGACATCGCCCCGCTGTGCGGGAGAATCGCTCTCGACGGTCGCATTTTCGAGCTTTTGGAGGACGTCTATGGCGAGGAAGCTTGTCTCTTCAAGGACAAGCTCATCTTCAAGCCGCCGGGCGCGATGGGATGCGGACTGCACCAGGACTTTATCGCATGGCCGAGCTTTCCACGGAGCTTTGTGACCGTGCTGGTGCCGATCGACGCGGCCACTGAAGAGAACGGCTGCACCGAGGTCTTTCCCGGTCCTCATCGCCAGGGGTGCTTGTCAGCGGAGGACGGCGACTATCACGAGCTCGCTGCCAACCTCGTCGACGAAACGCGCGGCGTCAAGCTGCTCCTCGATCCGGGAGACATCGCCCTCTTCGGCGCTTTTGTCCCGCATCGCGCCGCGCCGAACCATTCGAAAGGCTGGCGACGGCAACTTTATCTCAGTTACAACGCGGCGTCCGACGGCGGCCAACGGCGCAACGCGCACTATCGGGAGTTCCACCGATTCCTGCGCCGAAAGTACGCCGAGTACGGTCTCGCCGACACCTACTTTCTCTGAAATGGCCTCGGAGCATGCCGGACGATGCGCGCTGATGCTGCATCCGGAGAGTCCCTGTCGGAGCCGGTCCTCGATCAACCCGCGAGGCTCTCCGGGGCCGGGCGCTTCGGCATCTACTACGGTTGGGTCATGGTCCCTGTCGCCGCGGCCGCGATGGTGGCCACGTTTCCCGGCCGGACCTTCGGGCTGGGAATCATCACAGAACGGCTGCTGCGCGACGGCGCTTTGGGCTTGTCGCGAACGTCTTACGCCAAAATCAATTTGTGGGCCACGTTGGTCGGCGCGTTGTTTTGCCTCGGCGTCGGCCGGCTGATCGACCGCTACGGGGTTCGCCTGCTTCTGCCGGCGGTCCTTGCGGCCTTGGGCGTCAGCGTGCTGGCCATGGACGCCAGCTCCGGCCTGCTGATTTTCATTCTCGGCGTCACGCTCACGCGCGGCTTCGGCGAAAGCGCCTTGTCGGTGGTGAGCCTGTCGATCGTGGGAAAATGGTTTGAGCGGCGGCTGAACTGGGCGATGGCCGTCTATACCATCCTCATGGGCGTTGGGTTCGTCGTCGCCTGGGGAATCGCTGGACAGTATGCCGAGGCCGGCTGGCGGTCCGTCTGGGGTGGAATGGGGGTGATTCTCATCGTCTGCGCGCCGCTGGCCTGGATCGTCACCCGCGATTCTCCGGAGGCCTGTGGCCTGATTGTCGAGGGAAGGTCCTCCGACAAACCCCCCAGTGCACGACAACTCCCAGAGACCGGGATGACTTTGAGCGGAGCACTGGCAACCCCCGCGTTTTGGGTCTTCGGATTGGGGACGTCGCTCTTCGGACTCGTGGCCTCCGGAGTCGCGTTGTTCAATGAATCAATTCTGGTCGAACGCGGCTTCCCTAAGGAAATCTACTACGATGCAATGGCGATCGGCACGCTTGCCGGCTTGGTGAGCAACCTGATTGCCGGTTGGTTGATCTCCCGGGGAGGAATTGCCCGCCTGTCCGCGGCTGCCCTCGTGACTCTCGCGGGGTCGCTCGTCGCGCTCACGGCGCGTTCGCACCTATTGGCACGTTGTCTGCTGGACGATCGTCAACGGAGCGGTCGGGGGCGTCATTACGGTTGTCTTCTTTACTGTTTGGAGTGGGCTGTACGGTCGCCGCCATCTGGGTAAGATTCAGGGAGCCGCTCAGATGCTGACCGTTTTTGCGTCGGCACTGGGACCTTTAGTCTTCGCCGAGGTCAAAGAGCGGACAGGTTCCTATCTGGCGATCCTGACAGGATTGGCAGTGGCGGCCGCCGCGATCGGAGTCATCACCTGGTTCGTCCCCTTGCCGCGCCGGCAGACCTTATCGACAGGGGAAGGTTCCCTGGCGGAGCCTTGAAACGGACGGAAACGGAGGCATGTTCGATGGACACGGCCATCGGCCAAAGCCCGGTCAGCTTTCATGTTTCGCTCAACGTCTCAGATCTCGCGGGGTCGATTGGTTTCTATCAGAAGCTCTTCGGCGTCGCTCCAACCAAGGCGCGGCCGGACTACGCCAAGTTCGAGTCGAAGAATCCGCCTCTCACGCTGTCGCTTGAACCCGCCGGATCCGTGGGGAGCGGCGGATCGTTGAACCACGTCGGTTTTCGGCTGGCGAACGCGGAGGAACTGGTCGACCTTCAGCGGCGGCTCGAAATGGCCGGACTGGCCAGCCAGCGAGAGCACGGTGTCGAATGTTGCTACTCACGGCAAACGAAGTTCTGGCTGCACGATCCTGACCAAACGCTGTGGGAGTTCTACGTCCTCGAAGACGACAGCGGCGGCTGCCGTGTCGCAACCGGAGAAACGGCGAAAAACGTTCTCCCCACACTCCAAGCACCAGTCCTCCGACCTCTCGCCGCTCACCACTCGCCCCTCGCCTCTCCCACCGATTGGGAGCATCGGCTCGACGGCGAGTTTCTCATTCCGCTTCCGTTTGACGATGGCTCGCTGACGGAGGTGCGCTTACGGGGCACCTTCAATGTGCCTGTTGAAAGAACCACGCGCGAAGCCATGTTTGCGGAGATCGTGAGAGTGCTGTCGCCCAACGGTCGCGTTGTTTTGCATCAATTGACGGCGGATCGGCCCTTCTCCCACGGCGTTCCCTCTCTTCCCGGACCGGCCGCGGTGGTCAAGGAGGTGCCCGTCGATCGTGAAGTGCTCTCTTGGGTCGAAGAGGGCGGATTTGAACAAATTCGCCTGGTGAAGTTCAGCGGTGCCCCCTCCTTCGAGATCGACGGCGTCACGATGCGCGAAATGATTATCGAAGCGCGGAAGCCGGCCGAGGAGGACGCGGCCGACGAGGTCGTGGCCGACGAGGTCGTGGTCGTCTACAAAGGCCCGTTCCGTGATCTCGTTGACGACGGAGGCCGGTTGTTTCGCCGCGGAGAGCGCGTCGGCATCTCTGCCGCCGCATGGAGTGCCATTCGATCCGGCCCACTCGAAGAGTCGTTCGTCTGCCTCAATGAGGAGGTCGTGGTCAGTCGCCATGCCAACACCTGATTCCCTCGAATCGGCACACTGCGCGGAAATGCTCAAAGCGCTCGGCGATCCGATCCGCTTGCGCATTATCGACGCGTTGCGCGCGGGGCCACGGAACGTGGGTGACCTGGCGGAAACGCTCGATACGGAGATCGCCACCGTCTCGCATCACCTCGGCATCCTGCACGCCGCCGGACTGCTGGAACGGGAAAAGCGAGGACGCTTCAAGGTCTACCGGCTGCGCGAAGGAATTCTGGCGACCTCGGCGTCACGCCACGGCAAACAGCACCTCGACCTGGGCTGCTGCCGCCTCGAGATTCCGATGCCAGACGCCTAAGATTCAGTGCTTCGAGCACTTCGGTGACGCGATGAACTCGCATAAGCCGCTTGTGATCGGCCGTGTTCCAACGCGTGATGTCTAACTTGCATTATACACGGGGTACGCGATTCGTTCACGATCAGTTTTACAGCGACCGTAAAAATCGCGGCGAGTCACAAGAGAGGCGGACCGGGCGTTCGCGGCAGCCCCGTCCGGTTCGTGCCGAGATGGCACGCAAGGGGGGTTCTTCGGAGTTTTTTTGGGGTCTTCGCGCCCCCTTTTTTTATACCCCAAAAAACCCCAAAAAACTCCCGAAACCTTTGAAATCAACGGCAACGATCCACACGCTTAACGGCCGATCCACACGCTTAACGGCGTCGGGTGGCATGGCCAGTTTTCCTTGGCCGTGCACTCGAACCCCCCTTATTGTCCGCGCGGACCTTTCCTCACCTGGGCCGGAGCGGCTTTGCCGGCGGCGCCAGCCTTGGCTTTGGGAGCATCGCTGCCCGGTCCCGAGGGGCCGGTGTGGAAATCCGATGTGACGTAAAGGGCGGCCCCAATCCCCCCGCAGACCAGGCCGGACGCCAGAACGACCGTCGCGAACTTCGCGGCGGACATTTTGTTTTTCTTGCTTATCGCCGCCGCGAGGACGAGCCAGCCAAGACCCACAAGCGCCATACCGCCGCCGCTGAGGATCAAGCCGTACGTGACCCCCTCCAGGGCGCCCGTGAGGAAACTCATTCCAATCGAACCGCCCAGCAGGATGCCCACGGTCAATGTCAGGCCCAGGCCCATCAGGACCGGTTTCCAAGAGAGCTGCGCCGCCTTGGCCTCAAGCTCGCCCAGATTTTTGGCTTTCGGGACGTAGGTCACCTCCGCGATCATGGTCTCCAGGTCGAGCCGATCCATGAAATAGTGTGCGTAAAGCCCGTTGGTGCGCATCGAAAAGACCGCCGTCATTCCAAACAGGGCGGCCGCGACCACGAGCAGGCTCGACGGCAGAATCAGCGCCGACCAGGCCATCGGGAGATTCTTCATTTTCGCGTAATCCTGCAGATCTCGGGGCACGTCCTTGTTTTTCGGAATCATGCGCGATTTCCGCCTTGGCATTGAAAATCGCCGTGTTTTCATTCGCATGGTCGATCAGCTCGCCAATCCCCTTGGCGGAGAAGAACCCGCCCACGGCGAGACACGCCACCGGCCCCAGAAGTGTGAGATAAAGAAAGAAGCACCAGTAAGCGACTGCCGGCAACGTGCGAAAAAACGGCTTCGACAGCTTGTTCAACAGCCACCCGCGCGTCGTCACCGGCATCGACATGTGCACCATCGCCACGGGGAACAACAGGGACGCGAAGATGACGGCGGCCCCCTCCAGTGCGACGGCCACGACGAGCGCCAAAGACATCCCCCGCGCGGCGAGCACGGCAAACACAATCGCCAAGATGTGTACGGGAGCCGCAATGTCAAGGAACCAGAAAATCAGCTTCAGACCCAGCGCCGCCCCAAGGAACTTGTCGAAACTGTATTTGCCGAGCTTCTTTTTCTTGCGCATCGTCGCGTCGATGATCGTCGTGTGCAGGTTCCAGGTGAGGCCCGGCGGGATCAGGAGGGCGATCGTGCCCAAAAATATCCAGAAATCGCGGACCAGCGGCTTGATCGCCCACAGCGACATGAACGCGCACGCGACGAACACGATGGAAAACCCGGTCCACAACGTGGTCAGCCGGAACGAAAGCCGCTTCTCCTTCTTCCAGAACTCGAGGCCGTCCCGCACGAACTCCTTGTAATAGAGCTTCGGATTCGGCCCCTTTCGGCTCATCTCAGCTCTGTTTTGCTCGGAGAGCGAACCTGTCTCCAAGTTGACGTGGCATTCGGGGCATTCGACATCCTCCACGCTGACCTCCACGCCGCACTTGGGACAGATGCGGGTCTGCGTGTCCTCCATGCGGTCGAGGTCGAGATTGGCAATCATCATGCTGCTGCTGGGGGGGGGCGGGGCCACGACCTTCTTGACGGGCTTCGCGATGGGGACGCGCACCGCTTTCCCGCATTCCGGACACTTGATCGCTTTCCCCGCGCGCGATCCGGCGCGTTCAGCACTTTCTCGCATTGGGAACAACGCACTTTGACGGGCATCGCAGTCGGCTCCAGATGCACTTTCACGGCCCTCTTCCACTTTACCAATTCGGCGGCCGATTGCATCCCCCCACCTGCCGCTTCCACGCCCAACGCGCCGCTGCGGCACGCCCGGTCAAAATGCAAGCCTGCGTCGTAGGGCAAGCTGGCAGCTTGCCCTACGGTTTTCGAAACTGCCCCTCGCCCCTCGCCCGCCGGGCGGTTATCCTGGGCAACCGGACCGGTTCAAGGAGCTGCGGATGTCTCGTCAATTGCTGTCGGCTCTCTCCGTTTTGGTGATTTCTCTTCTTCTGCTGTTCTATGGCGCGGTCGGGACTCGCGCGATCCGAAGTCGGAAACGTCTGCCGGGTCGGCAGAGACTGGACCTCGATCGCCCAAGGCCAGGCCCTCGCGCAACCGCGAGAGGCCGCCGGCCGCCGATGATCCGACCGACGCGGAATATCTTGGACGTCTGGCGATCGCCGCCCGCGACGCCGGCGCCAAGGTCCTCTCCACCGGCGACTCTTGCGACGATTTCTCCTCGGTGGCCCAGGCATCCGACGGAACCCTCTTTGCCGCCTACGCGGCCTACTACGACGGGCACGATCAAATTCGGCTCCACCGCCGGCTGCCGAGCGGCCGTTGGTCGACGCGAACGCAGGTTCCGCTGGCCCAGGCGCGGGCCGACATCTGGATGCCGCAGCTTGCGGTCGATTCCCAGGACCGCCTGTGGGTCATCTGGTGCGAGCAGACGGGCCAGTCCGCGGACAAGACGGGGAATTGGGACCTGTATGCGCGGTCGCTGGCCAACGACACCTGGGGCAAGCTCGTGCGGCTTACCAGCGATCCGAAGCCCGATATCAACCCGCACGTCGCCGTCGATGCCAAGCGGAATATCCATGTCGTCTGGCAGGCCCATCCGAATAACGCCGGGGACGTTTATTACTGCAAATTCGACGGCACGTCGTGGTCGCCGCCGCTGGCCGTCACGTCCGACCCCGAAAGCGACTGGTACCCCCGCGTCGCCGTCGATCGGAGCGGAACGGCCTGGATCGCCTTCGACAGTTACCGCAACGGAGACTACGACGTCTTTCTGACAAGCGTCCGCGACGGACGGCCGGGCCGCGTGATTCCGATCGCGACGTCGTCCTACTACGAAGCCCACGCCAGCGTCGCCTGCGACCATGAGGGCGCCGTGTGGATCGCGTGGGAACAAGGGGGGCCCAATTGGGGCAAAGACGTCGGATATTGGCTGCGGCGGAATAGTCGCAATCAGGGCAGCAGCCTCGGCAGCACGCGGCATGTAAAGGTCGCGTGCTACCGCGACGGAAAGCTGCTCGCCGCGCCCGACGTCCAAAAGTCGCTGGCCGAGGCAAGCGGCCCAGCCGCAGGACGCGAAGAGACCGCCATGGCCGCCTTGGCCTGCGGACAAGACGGGCGAATCTGGCTCCGTTTTCGCCACATGGTCTTTGCCCAACCCCTCCGCGCGCGGAACCGTGGGCAAAAGGGTTGGGTCGAGAGCGTCACCACCCTTTCGCCCAAGGGCTGGACGCCCGCGCTCGATCTGGCGGCCAGCGCCGGACGAATCAGCGTCTTTAGCCGCATTCTGCCGGTGCAGGACGGCTCTCTGTGGGTCGCCTACTCCAGTGATGCCCGCGACCCTCGCAATTACCATCGACCCATTCAAGACGTGGCCCTGGTGACGAACGTCCCCGCGCCGTCGGCTGAGATCGGACTTCCCCGCCTCGCCACTTACCAGCCGCCCGACCCGCCGGCCGGCATTCCACCGTGGAATGCGTCGCGCGAATCGCGACAGGTCGAACGGATTCGCGCCCAGCGCGTGTCGATCGGCGGCGTGTCCCACCGGATCGTCCGCGGCGATTTGCACCGGCACACGGAAATGAGCTGGGACGTCGGCCCCGGCAACGACGGCTCCTACCTCGATTTTTACCGCTACATGATCGACGTCGCGTCGATGGATTTCGGCTCCCTCACCGACCATCAAGGGGGCGGGCACTACGCGTACTGGTGGTGGCTCACCCAAAAATCGGCCGACATGTATTTCCTCTCGCCGCGTTTCGTGCCCCTCTACGGCTACGAGCGGAGCGTCCAGTTTCCAAACGGGCACCGAAACGTGTTTCACGCCGTTCGGGGCGTTCCTATCTTCCCGTTTCAGTTGAAGCTCGATCAGACGGGCGTCTTTCCCGGCGTCGGCACCGGCCAGGTCGTCACCAACGACACCAAGCTGTTGTACGAGTTTCTATCGCGGACCGGCGGCCTGGCAATCTCGCACACCTCGGGCACCAGCTCGATGGGGACCGACTGGCGCGACAACGATCCCCGCATCGAACCGGTCGTCGAGATGTATCAGGGCGCACGCAACAGCTACGAAACGCTCGACGCGCCGCGCGTCCACGGACGCGACGAAAAACCCGACAGCGCCCCGGGCGGTTTTCAACAGGCCGGACTCGTCTGGAAAGCGTACGCCAAGGGATACCGGCTCGGCACGATCTCCTCCAGCGACCACGGATCGACCCACATCAGTTACGCCCTCGTCTACACGCCCGAGAACGAGCGATCCGCCGTGCTCGATTCGATCCACAAGCGGCACACCTACGGCGCCACCGACAACATCGTGCTCGATTTCCAGGCCAACGGCCATTTCATGGGAGAGGAGTTCACGACTCCGGAGCGGCCCCACTTCACCCTCCACGCGATCGGCACCGAGAAGATCGCCAAAGTCACCCTCATCCGCGACAACGAATACATTTTCAGCTCGACGCCCACGCGTGGAAGAAACCACGCTCGAGTACACGGACGAAAAACCCAAGACGGGGCAGGCCACCCTGTATTATGTGCGGCTCGAACAAACCAACGGCGAGCTGGCGTGGTCGAGCCCCGTGTGGATCACCTGCACCAAGTAGACCGTCGCTTCTGATTGGGATTCCGCATGGCCGACTTCCTGTACTGTCTCAATTCCAGCACGATCAAGCCGACGCCGATCCTCGATAAAATCCGGATCGCCGGCCAAGCCGGCTATGCGGCGATCGAGTTGTGGCACGACGATGTCGACGCCTACCTGGCCGGCGGCGGCAAGCTGGCCGACCTCCGCAAGGCCCTGGCCGACCGCGGCCTGACCGTGCCGACCACGATCTACCTCAAGGGTTGGTTTGAAACGTCCGGGCCGGAGCACGTCCGCGCGCTGGAAGAGTGCAAACGGCGAATGCATCAATCGGCCGAGCTGGGCGGCGATCCACGTCATTGCCGGTCCCCCCGGGCGGCAAGGCCGATCACGATCTGCGGAGCCCGCAACTACCGCGAGCTGCTCGAAATCGGCCTTGGGATCGGCGTGAAGCCGGCCATGGAGTACCTCGGTTTCGTCGACGACATCAACACGATCGAGGCGGCCGCCGAAATCGTCGAGAAAGCCGGCCACCCGCAAGGCACGGTGATCCACGACCCGTTCCATATCTTCCGCGGCGGCGGATCGTTCGATTCGCTGCTGAAAGTGCCCGCAGAGCGCATCGCCATCTGCCACTTCAACGACGCTCCGACTCATCCCGCCTCGCGCCGCAGCAGCACGACAAGGACCGCGTCATGCCCGGGCGACGGCCACCTCGATCTGCGCCGCATGGTGCGGCTGCTCAAACAGGTCGGCTACAACCGCTGGCTGTCACTGGAGCTTTTCCGCGAAGACCTGTGGGCCCAGGACCCCGCCGAAGTGGCCCGCCGCGGACTGGCAAAAATGCGAGCCGTCGTGGAGAGCGCGTGAAAACCCGCAACGCTTGACGATGAGATCGAAGCGGCTAGAATCACGAACGCATCACTCAATTTCGCGAACGAACGTGTCCTAACATCGCTTGTCGACGGATGTTCGGCGTGAATGCCCGGTGATGGACATCAATTCTGGGGCCGTGGCGCAATTGGTTAGCGCACCGGACTGTCGATCCGGGGGTTGCGGGTTTGAATCCCGTCGGCCTCGCTCAAGAAGCCCAGCCTATAGGCTGGGCTTCTTTGCGTTTGCGGCGGTCGATTCCGCTTGCTGGTGAGCAGTTGCGTCAAATTAGGCGAGCCGCCACCGGAACGACGTTTGGTTTGACCATCAACCATCATCGTAATCCTGTTGCGGCTCATCCTAGCAATCCATTGGCCCAACCAAGGCCCAACCGTGCCATGTCGCTTCATTTTAGAACGTCATGCGATTGCACGCCAAGTCATCAAGTCGCCCGCCGTTTTTGTCTCTCCAACATCTCGTCCATCTCTCGATTCCACTCCTCAGGCGACATCGGGTTTTTCAGAAGTTCAGCCTCACGAGCCAATCGCTTCGCCTGTGCCGCCTCGTATCGTTTCAGCCATTCCGCATGGCGTTGTTCCTCGAATGTCACTGGCTTAGCCTCGACGTGCGAGACACCTCGTCGAGACGGCACAACCAAGGCGAGTTCGTCCCGATGGACGACCAGTGCGGCGACCATGCCCGGCGTCAGCAAGCCTTGCTCGACCCCCTCGACGGCGAAGGTTCCGTCGGCCGAACGAACGATCTTGCCATCCAACTTTTGGACTTCGGCGAAAAGCTCTGCCAGCGAGAGCGAAATCGCATCGCCGAAGTGGGCTTTTCCGTTCGACGGCTCCCCATTGATGCGACCTCCAGCGTGGGCATCTCCCTTGCGAACGAACGAACTATCTTGGCTCTGGTCGGCTTGGGCGGACTCATCGGACTTTGTTCGTTCGTTCGCATCCGGCGGGGGCTCGTCGGCTGATTCCACCGTCAACGGCAAAGCACTCGGCGTCAGGACGGGCCACCAGCATTCGCTCCGGCGTCCGCCCGTGGGGACCATCTCCGAACGAACTTTCCCTTGACCAGCGAGACTGCCGAGAGCCTTGACCATCGCCTCGGCTTTTACGTGACCGCCCAGAGCCTTGTGCAGGCTCTTGCGGTTGATGCCCGGTGAGGCGGTGATTTTCTCCAGCAGCACGCTTTCGAGCGGGTCCGTCGCTTCCACCTCCGAGAAGATGAGTCGGGCTGATGCTTCTGCGTAATTCCAGATAGCAATCGCCGCGCCGAAGTGATCGAGCACCTGCATCCCATAGCGAATCGCCACATTTGCGACGAACAGCCCATTTTCACGTTCGGTTCGATCGCTGTGCGAAAGCGGTTCGATGAACCCCCTGGCGGCGATCAGCTTATCCGCCGTTTCAATCAAAGTTTCCGTTCTTCGGGAATACGGATGCAGCAGAAGTGCGAATTGGCCTCGCCAAGCCGCCTTGAAGGCGTCGTCGGTCATTGTGTGCTTCCCGTGGCAACGGGCCGAACCAGCAGCGGTTGGCGTCCACGGAAAGCACGACCACGACAACCGCTCTGGTTCACTTGGTCACGCCGTTTGCAACCGCCGTGACCGACCCGATGGGATCATTCTACACGATGCCGGTGTCAACCCCGTCGCTGGCCTGTTCCCGTCGTTGCCAGCAGCGTCGGCTGACGAGCGAACCATGTGTCTTGGCAATCGTCGATGTGATCCAACGGCGATCACTCCAGCCCTTCCTTCTCACACCAGCGGGCGAGAAAGTTCGTTCGCTCGATAACCCGCCCGGAGGCTGAGTTTTCATGTGCTGACGCAACCCGTCGTGCGGTAGAATGCGGGCAGCTCAAGCATGGGGGTGACGATGACCGACAAGCCGGACAGGGAAGCGATGGGGATCGTAGTGAGAATCATGCTGTGGACCAAATCCCGGCGGTTCACTTTCACGTCGATGGCTCTGGTTGTCGCCTCGGCGTCCTTTGCATTGGCAGCGTTTCGTCATGGGCTCGAAAGGGAACTGAGCCGGTCCTTCGCCTTTTTCCCCCTGAGTCGTCCCTCCGGGTCGCCAGTTCATCACGCCGATCGTACAGAAGTTCTGCTGTGGTGGGCCGCCATGCTGTTTGCCGGTGCCGCCTTGACGACGGGCGTCGTTGCGATTCGACGAAAAGAACCGGTTTTGCGATCGTTTGTCGTTACGGTGATGTTGCTATGGGTTGTTTGGCGTCTTTGGTTCTGGTCTGCCGAATGGACCGAAATTCGACTGCTGGTTCTCTTGGGAATTGTTCTTCCGATCGTAGGCGGCATCGGCGGCATGGCCGTAGGATTCGTATTGGCTGCCCGGCGCGCTGGTTGGAATCGGCCCGCTCCACGCCATTTGGTTTTATCGACCGTCCTTGGTGCACTTTTGGGGATTGTTGTTCCAGTCTTGGCGTACTTCACTGACGGAACACTGTGGGTCAAATAGCCGCCACCAGCCTCTCCAGCAACACAAGACGGGGACACTACCCGGCTGGCGGAAGCGATAACGAGTCCCTCCAAATCAAACGGGCGGCATCAGGGTTTCTTCCGAGGAAGCCGAAAACAATCGCCCCGCTTGGATTCCGGGTTCGTCGCCGCCTTTACATAAGAGGGGGGTGCTTGCTCTTGCCAACGCAGGCGGAGGTGGACCGCCGACAGACCTTTTTGCCCGGAATTTCTCGATTTTCCATTTTGCGACAGCCCTCCTCGCAATGAAAGCGGATCTGACCCCCGCCTCGTGCCAATTGCCGCATCGCTCCCCCGGTCGCTCCCATTCCGTTGCCCTGCGAAGACATGAGGTGTGAACGGCGAGCGAACGAACTATCTCGCTCTTGCGAGAGCCAGCGGGTGCTTTGTTCGTTCGCTCGCAGGCCGCAACCGCTTCCGTCTTATCGCTGCGGAAGGAATCGCTGACCGCCGATGAGGTCCGAGATTGTCTTGGGTCTTGCCACGGGGACCGGACGCACTTGTGGAGTCGTCGCCATCCTTGCCGCCGGCTTCTTTGGTGGTTTTGGCTTCGGCAGTTTCGACAGCCCCTCGATGGCGTTGCCGTCGGGCATCCAAAGCCCTTCTTTCCAACTGACGTATTCCTGAAAGGTTCGCATTCACTTATGTATCCACGAGCCTCCGAGAGCCACTGCGAACGAACGAGCGATCTGACCGGCGGATTCGATTCGTTCGCTCTCACAACCGGCTCAGAGCACCGGCATTTTGGCAACCGCCTCCCGCAACGGCAGCAATGTGGCGTCCGTGTAAGTCGTCATCGTCAAATCGACTCTAGAGTGCCGCAGGATTTGTTGAACGACGCGGGGATGAACGTCCTGCATCGTTAATAACGTCGCACAGCACTTTCGCAACGAATGAAAGTCAGCAACCCGCTCGCTGTCGTCCCGAAACGCAATACCGGCTTTCGCCAAATCGCCCTTGAAACGGCGGATCAAATCGCCCGGAACTTGAACCACAGAATCGTCACGCCCTTTTTCGTGTGCGACCTGTCGCAGCGCGTCGGCGAGCCACGGAACGAGCGGGATAATGGCATCCTTTCGGTTCTTCGTATGTTCCCCAGGCAAACAGATGAGCGGCACGGCACTATCGAGCCGAAGATGTCGAATGCGAAGGGCCTTGAGTTCGCCCCGCCGAAGCCCGGTGCCAACTGCGATGCGATAGAGCAACGCCCGGTTTGCGTTTCGTTGTTCCGTCGTCTTGACGAGTCTCCGAAGTTCGTCAATGCTCAAGGCCCGTCTGACCCTGACCGTTCGGCCTTCGGCACGGCTGACGTTGAGAAGTGGGTTGTTCGGAAGCCGTCCCTTCCTGGTGAGCCAGTTGGCGAACGCCACGACTGCTTGTCGGTAACTGTTGCGGGTCCGTGGGCTTCGTCCCTGCTCTGCCATTCGCTGGAGGAAAGCATCGATTGTCGGCAGTGTCAGGTCGTCCAGCGTGTTTATCCGCTGGTTCTTCGTCACAGTTCTCATCATCCGTTCGATGTCTTCCAGATGCCGCTGCGAGCGTCCCCCTCCTCTTACATCGGCAAGGTATTCTTCAATGTGTTCGACAATCGGTCTTCGTTTGTGTTCGGCGTGGGCGTCCACGATACCCAGCCTGAGCCGCCAAAGGTTGCGTTCCAATTCCCGCATCATCCGACGGGCTTCTCTGCGGTCAACGGAGAGCGGAACCTTGACACGTCGCCCAGCCTGCCGGAAGAATGCGTAATACTTGCGGCTGAATGCGATCTGCTTCGTGGCTCCCGCCGTCCCTTTGCGTACCCGTTCACCATGCGGAAGCACGTAGCGAACAATGCGGACTTTCGAGAGGAACATGACCGCTGCCTTTCGACGAAAAAGCATGGCAGCGGTTGCGGTTTCGGACCAACCATAGGCCCAACCGTAGATTTGACTTGTCGCAAGTGCTTGCCTCGCAATACTCTCCGGCTTGAGTCATTTGACTGTCGATCCGGGGGTTGCGGGTTCGAATCCCGTCGGCCTCGCTTAACAGAAGTAGCCGCAAGTACCAGACTTGCGGCTACTGTTATTTGCGGAGCTGTGAATAAGTTGATCGGAGCGGAGATTCGCCAGGGAGGGCTCGAAAGCTGTCATTAACGAGAAATAATCGCATGCGTGCCTGTGCTTTCCTTGTTGCAAGCGATAGAATGCAGCCATCGATCGAGCCAGACCGAAATGTTTTGGCCTCGACGGAAGTCGTCGGATGACTAAATGAAGGGCAACCCGGCCGTGCCGGGGAGCTCGTTGATGAGTAAGCCGACGTGGTCGAATACCCGAGGGTGTTCCGCCACGTCGGCTTTTTTTGTTTTTGCGGCGCAGAATTCGCCCGATCCGTCTCATGAAACAGCAAAGCCAGGATTCATCCAGTTTCTTAATTCATCCGTCAGTTCGTGTCGCCCCTTCGCTGCTGCTTGAGCACCAAGTGACGGCAACAGGGCGGCCCTTTGACGGAATCATGAACGGCGAAATATCAGCCCAACCGAGTGCCGCGTACAGGAGGTTTCATGAAGCCGATCAGCCCTTGGTTCCAGACTGCAGCGTTGCTGAGCGCAATCCGTCATGCGATCTGCGATCTGGAGACGGCACGGCCGGCCGATCACCCAACAGCCGGCCGATCGGAACGGCTCACTCCGCAGGCGTGCAGAAGTGGGAAAGACCATGACATGAGTTGAGAGTGACATTCCTCGCGGCGCCTGCGCCACAACGGGACTGCGTCCAAGTTTGATAAGAGTGCTGTTCATACCGGCCGTGACCTCGGTTCGTACTCGAACCTCAATCGCCATTGTGGAAAGTGATTTACTGAAGCGCTTTGATTCTTCTTCGCAATTTGAGGTGACTTATGCTGTGGACCATTTTGCTTATTCTGCTGGTGATGTGGGCCTTGGGACTCGGATTCGGGATCGGGGGCAATTTAATCCATATTCTCTTGGTCGTCGCCGTCGTGCTATTTGTTGTCAGCCTTCTACAGGGACGGAGAGCCGTTTAGCCCATGGATGCACCATCGTGTCCCAGCGTCGCCACCACAAGACGGCGACTAAGTTGCACACACATGCTCGTTCCACAAACTCTTTGCGAGGCGGAATGCCATGAATTGGGATGAGATCGTAGGCACTTGGAAGCAAATCAAGGGCAAAGTGAAAGAGAAGTGGGGCAGGCTGACCGACAACGGCCTGATGGCCATTGCCGCCAAGCGCGACCAGCTTGCGGGCATCCTCAAACAAAAATACGGCGGCGAGCTCTTACCGGCGCTCATACCCGTGACGCTTTCCGATTCTTCTCAGAGACGTTCTTAGGGATCTGCATGGAACTCGCTTGGCGCAAGCATGAGCGGTTCTTGTCTTTTCAGAAAAGGGATTTACCGATGAAGTGTTTATTCGCTGGATTGATGGTGACGGCGTTGACTGTGTCGACCGGCTGCAATCAGGCAACTCCCGGAGCGACGGGGCCGACCGAAGTGACCGCCAACAAACCCGTCGTCCCACCGGTCGACCCGACGTTGAAGTTGGATGTGCCAATGGTCCCGCGGGCCGACGTCACCTCGGTCCCGCAGACCGACGACACGTTCCTTCTCAAAGATGTGCCAAGGATGTCAACCCAGCTCAAGCAGGGAGAGACAAAGGAACTCGCGATCGGTATCGCGCGAGGCCACAACTTCGACGAAGACGTGACGCTGAAGTTTGCCGGAGTGCCGAAGGGCGTAACTGTCGATCCCGCCAGCCCCGTCATCAAACGCGGGGACAAGGAAACGAAACTCACGATCAAGGTGGCGGACAATGCCTCGCCGGGCGAATTCCTAGTCAAGATGACGGGGCACCCCACGAAAGGCGCCGACGCCACGAACGAGTTCAAGATTAGTATTGCGAAAAAGTAGCTGCTACGGAGCACGGCGTAAAACGGAGATAGCCGGCCTCACACGCGTTGTCCAGCCTGTCGAGTCGCCCACAGGCTATTGCCGGCACGGAAGGTTTCACTTGCCTTTCGTTTCCTAGGGCGTCGCCGCACCGAGGATCCTCGGCAACGAAGATGGATGAGAGATCGAGATTCGGACAAGCCAATCGGCTTGCCCGAAAATCACTTTGGGAGGTTCAGTCATGTCGATGATCGAGATTGTAACTGGTGTGGGGATCGTGCTCGCCGTGGTCATTTTGTACCTGTTGAACTGCATCCGCGTGCTGACGGAATACGAACGCGGTGTGATCTTTCGCTTGGGCCGTGTCATGCCCAAGCCCAAGGGACCGGGGCTGATCATGGTCTTCGGGCCGGTCGAGCGCATGACGCGCATCGGCTTACGGACCGTAACCAAGGTCATCGAGCCACAGGACGTCATCACCAAGGACAACGTGTCGGTCAAGGTGGATGCGGTGCTCTATTACCGGGTTATCGATCCTATGAAAGCCGTTTTGCAAGTGGAGAATTACATGTTCGCCACTTCGCAGGTCGCCTTGACGACTTTGCGCAGCACGGTGGGCCAGGCGGAGCTCGATGAACTGCTGACGGAGCGGGACAAAGTGAACCACCACTTGCAAGCAATCATCGATGGGCACACCGAGCCGTGGGGGATCAAAGTCTCCGTTGTGGAAGTCAAGGATGTCGATCTCCCCGACGCGATGAAGCGCTCCATGGCCGCCCAGGCGGAGGCCGAACGCGCACGGCGCGCGAAGGTCATCAACGCCGAGGGTGAGTTCCAGGCCTCCGCCAAACTGCGTCAAGCCGCCGAGATCATGACGCCTTTTCCCATGGCGATGCAAATGCGCGTATCTTCAGGCACTCGCGGAAGTTGCCGCCGATAAGAATTCCACCATCATCTTCCCGTTGCCGCTCGAACTGTTGGCGCCATTCCTGAAGCACGGCGGCGACGGTGCAAGTTCCGCCGCACTGACGAATGGGACGGTCGAGAACGCATCACTGGGAGTGAAGGATCAGTCCCAAGCCGAGCAGCCCACCGCATTCGGAGCAACACCGGCGATGGTGGGGGGAAACGGCCGTTAGTTTGCTTATGCCCAGGGTCAGTCGCAGCAAGGAGCCAGAACTTTGAGCCGAAGCCGCGATCCAGCTGGTACGCGAGCGAGGGATCGAATGAGCCACACAGCCCAAAGAGGTTGATTGGAGACAGGAGCACGGTGCTTCTGCTCGAGGATGCATGTAAGTCTGCAACGAAAAGTAAGGAACCAAATGATGTCCAACACCAATTCCGTCGTCGCCGTCTTTGAATCTCACAACCAGGCTGAGGATGCCATCCGCGAGCTTCAGAAGGACGGCTTCGATATGAAGAAGCTCTCGATTGTCGGCAAGGATTACCACACGGAAGAGCACGTCGTCGGTTACTACAGCACCTGCGACCGCATGTCGTACTGGGGCAAGCAGGGGGCCTTCTGGGGCGGCCTTTGGGGCGGCATCTGGGGGATCCTCGGCGCCGCGTTCTTCTGGGTGCCGGGCATTGGTCAGGTGCTCGTGGCGGGACCGCTCGTCATGTGGATCGTCGGCGCGCTCGAAGGCGCTGTCGTGACGGGGGGGATCACTGCCCTCGGCGCGGGACTGTACAGCATCGGCATTCCGAAGAACAGTGTCATGCAATACGAGACCGAGGTGAAGAACGGCCAACTCCTCCTGGTTGCCCACGGGACAGCCGACGAAGTCGAACGCGCTAGGGATATTCTGCATCAAACTCAAGCGAAGACAACAACGGTTCACGCCGACTCGGCCGCCGTCGGCGTGTAGATAACGCCCCAACTCTCGTGAGCGGACCAATGTTCGAGATCCAGCGGCTAAAGTGCAACCAGATCTACCGAGCGTCTAAGCGGCTTAGTGGATCACCGCGCGGTTGTGGCTTTATCGCCTTTGATCCGTTCTCCCGGGCACGTTGCCCGAGAGAGGGAATACTCTGTTTCTAGCGTAAGGAGAATCTTTCATGCTACGCGCGTCTTTCTGTTCGTTGGCAGTGTTGGCGGTCTTCGCGATCGGCCTGGCGAGAGCTGATGTCGCAAAGACCAAGAGCGACAAACACACGAAGCACACCCAAGCGACGATTACCAAAGTGGATGCCAAGGATGGTTCTGTCACCGTGATGATGAAAAACCGGAAGGGCAAGGAGGTCGCAAAGACCTTCGAGGTTGCGGAAGGGGCCAAGTGCTTCGACAGCACGGGAAAGGTCGCCAAGCTCGACGCCTTCAAACCGGGTGACGACATCGTCATCACCCGGAAGGCAGGCAAGATCACCGAAATGAGGATGCACGCCGAGGCCACGATCACCAAGGTGGACGCCAAGGACGGCACGATTACCGTGAAGATGATGGACAAGGACGGGAAGGAAGTCGAAAAGACCTTCCAGCTCACGGAAGACGCCGAGTACATCGACACCACGGGACGGGTCGCCTCGCTGGATGTCTTCCAGTCTGGTGACCAAGTCCTCTTTATCGAAAGGGAAGGCAAGATCAAGGAGTTGAAGAAGGATACCAAGCATAACAAGACGGGGGACAAGCACGTCAGCGCGAAATGATTCCTGCTCGCTGTTCTTTGATCTTCTGGGTCATAAGGCATGGAGCGATCCTCGCCCGCGCGACGACGGGGATCGCTCGTCTGTACATGAAGTTGACAAGTGCCAGGGAATAACCTCCATCAGACTCAAGAGAGGACAATGGCGTCTCCCGCCGAATCGGCCGGCCGGACCCAGCACTTTGGGTCTAGCAAATCCCGCTTCGGGTAAACCGACGGCAGTTTCCTAGGCTTTGTTTGGCGCTTTGAGGAGATCCCCTCGATGTCCACTGACATTCGGCCGGCGCCCGGCCATACCCGCCAACCCGAACGGGCGGAAATCGTCCAGGTGATCGTCTACGGGCATTCCGCGTTGTTCTACTGGTGGCCGCTGTGGGTGGCGGGCTACGTCATGGCGCTGCTGACCTGGTTGGACCACGACCAGGTGGTCATCGGCAACAAACCGGAGTGGTTCCCGCCGAGCCGCAATCTAGGCGTGATCTACACCTTGCTCCTGCTGTTGCTGGTCGCGGTCACCAGTAGCAAGATCAAAGGGATGAAAGCGGCATTAATTATCACTGCTCTAGCCTTTGTGACCCTATTGTTCGTCCATCTGGATTGGTGGGATACGATTCTGGGCTGGCTCGGCAACCAATCCATTTCGCTGAGCCTCGGCTTTTACCTCTTTTCATCCTCATTACTTTGTGTAATGTGGGTCGTCAGTGTGTTTTTCATTGACCACCTGAGCTTCTGGCGGTTCCGACCGGGGCACATCACACACGAGTATCTCGGGGGAATCGTGAATAATAGCTATGACACCGACAACATGACGATCTCGTTGAACCGGCAGGACGACTTCTTCCGCCACTGGATTATTGGCTTCGGCTCAGGCGATTTGCATCTACAAGCGATGGGTGGCCAGGGGGAGAAAATGAACGTGCTGAATGTCCTGTTTGTTGGCTCCAAGATGCTCAAGATCGAGCGATTAATCGCCACCATCCCCGATCTGCCCCGACATACGTGATCGACATCCTCAATTTGAGGTTCGAAGTGAACGAGAAAAATCCCTCAGCACTTAGGGACAAATGGCGACAGGGCTGCACCCGGCAGATGCGAGTCAGAGACATGCCATGAGCCAGGTTCCGCTGTATCCGCTGCGTTTCGAGCCGATCTATCAGTATCGGCTCTGGGGCGGCCGGCGGCTGGCCAAGTTGCTCGCGGCACCGCTCCCCGGCGACGGGCCCATCGGCGAAGCCTGGCTACTCAGCGACCGCGACGACCACGTCAGCAAGGTCGCCGCTGGGCCGCTCAAAGGTGCGACCATCCGGCAATTGCTGGAGGAGTCGCCGGACCAGTTGCTCGGAAAACTGGCGGGCCGTTTCCCACGGTTCCCTGTGCTGCTTAAGTTCCTCGACGCGCACGAGAAGCTCTCAGTCCAGGTGCATCCGAAGGATGCGCAGAGGGACTATATCCCAGCGGGAGAGAGCGGCAAGTCCGAAGCCTGGGTCGTCTTGGAGGCGGGACCGAAAAGCCGTATCTACGCGGGCCTGAAGCCAGGCACCACTCGAGACGATCTCGAGCGGGCGCTCGCGAGTCGGACGGTGGCGGACCTTCTGGCAAGCTTCACGCCCAGGGTCGGCGACGCCGTTTTCATCCGAGCCGGGACCGTTCACTCCCTCAGCGATGTCGTGGTGTTCGAAGTGCAGGAAAACAGCGACGTCACGTTTCGTCTGTACGACTGGGATCGTGTCGACCCCAAAACGGGCAAGCCTCGACCGCTGCAAGTCGACCAGGCGATGGCCTGCATCGATTTGGAGCAAGTCGCAATCGGTCCGGTGGCGTTGATAGTGGAGGAGGCGGCTCCGGTACGGCGAGAGCGGCTCTTTCATTGTGAACACTTCTCGGTGTGGCGACACAGTGGACAATCGCCGTTCACCGTCGGCGCGGCGGACACGCCGCGGGTGCTGGTTTGCATCGACGGCGAAGGAGAGATTCAGCACGGCGGCACCATTTATCCCGTCGGCTGCGGCGACGTCGTGCTCTTGCCAGCCCAGGTCGGCGCGTGTTCGTTTCGACCGCGCAATGCAGTCACCTTGCTGGAAGTCGCCCTGCCGGAGTGATTCCGGTCGAGCAGGATCGCGATGGTGAGTAGGGTTAAGAACGAGGACACGCAAAGAATGAAAAAGCTCGTTGTGTTCGACCTGGATGGAACGCTCGCCCCGAGCAAGTCGTCGATTGATGCGACGATGGCGGCGCTGACTTAACAACATGCTGAGCGTTGTCAAAGTCGCAGTGATTTCGGGCGGCAATTGGCCGCAATTTCAAAAACAAGTGGTCTCTCACTTGGCAACCGACGAGCGCTTGAAGAATCTTTCACTTCTTCCGACATGTGGAACACAGTTTTACAAACACGATAAGAAATGGGAGAAGCTCTACTCAGAAGATTTTTCCAATGAGCAGAAAGAGAAGATTATCAGTTCACTGAAGAAGGCCATCCAGCAATCGGAACTGAAGACCCCCGATAAGGTCTGGGGGGAGGTCATTCAAGACCGCGGCAGTCAAATCACCTATTCCGCATTGGGTCAGGAGGCTCCTTTGAAAGAAAAGGTGAAATGGGACCCTGATTTCACCAAACGGAAGAAAATCAAAGCCATCCTGGACACGTTGATTCCCGAGTTTTCCGTCCGATTGGGCGGCTCGACGTCCATTGATGTGACGAAGCCAGGCATCGACAAAGCATACGGGATCAGAAAGTTACGAGACATTCTTGGCATTCCCATCGAAGAAATGATCTACATCGGGGATGCCTTGTTTCCAGGCGGCAACGACTATCCGGCCGAGCAAGCTGGCTGCGCTTCGATCCGAGTCAGAGATCCGGATGAGACCAAAGCGGTAATCGAAGCCATCATTGCTTGTTTAACTTGAATCCGACGAACGAGACCTTGTGGAGAGCGGTCATGGCTGGATTTCAGTTGAAGCGGCTTGGGCTGATGATGGAGCCCGAGCCGGGCAATCCGCTGGAGGTCGAAGGCGTTCTGAACCCGGCTGGTGTTCGCGGCCCTGATGGTCAGTTTTACCTCTTCCCCCGTCTGGTCGCGCGGGGCAATTACTCGCGGATCGGCATCGCGCGAGTGAAGTTCGATGAGGCCGGCGACCCGACGGGCGTCGAGCGGCTCGGCATCGCGCTGGAGCCCGAAGCGGACTACGAGCGCCGGCCGAACGGCGGCGGCGGTTGTGAGGACCCGCGAATCTCGTTTGTCGTGCCGCTTCAGCGTTACGTGATGACTTACACGGCGTATTCGCCCGAAGGTCCTCGGATTGCCTTGGCCCTGTCGCAGGATCTGTTCCACTGGCAGCGCCTGGGGCTGGCGACTTTCCGGCCGTATGACGGCATTGAGTTCGACGGCGTGGACGACAAGGACGCCAGCGTCTTCCCCGTGGCCATTCCCGATCCTTCCGGAAAACCGGCAATGGCCATCCTCCACAGACCTCTGTTTCCCGGAACTCGTCCGGAGGAAACCGCCTGTGCTCCGGCGTCCCGCGTGGTTGACCGTCATCGAGAGAGCATCTGGATTTCTTACTGCGAAATGAACGAGGATCTCTCTGAACCTTATCACCTTAGCCACTTTACCTCTCATCATCGCCTGGCCAGTCCAGTTGCGCCCTGGGAACGGCTCAAGATCGGCGGCGGCACTCCTCCGATCCTGACCCGGCACGGATGGCTGGTGATTTACCACGGCGTTTGCGATTCGGCGAAATCGAGCGCTGAAGGATCTAAGTTATGCTACTCCGCCGGGGTGCTGGTCCTCTCCCGAGAGCATCCGCGGGTCATCCGTTATCGTTCGCCGGAGCCGGTGCTGACACCGGAATTGCCGCAAGAACGCGTGGGGACCATCGCTGACGTGGTGTTTCCCACCGCCATCGACCGGCGCGACGATCTCGGCGCGCCCCACCGCTTCGACGTTTATTACGGGATGGCCGACAACCGGATCGGCGTTGCTCGTCTCGACGTGCCGGAGTTTCTACCGTCAGGGGCACTCGCTGACCGCCCTGTACAACGGTCAAACGTCTCAGCAGCAGCGAGTCTGACACCGAATCTATAGAAAAGAAGAGCAACATGAACTACCTGGACCGGTTCAAAGTGCAGCCCGGCACCGAGGTCAAGCTCAACGACATCGACCCGTCGTTCAAAGATCGCCACGATGGCCACAAGGAAGCGACGGACGAGATCGAGCATTACCAGAAGAAGCTGTGGGACCTCCAAGAGTTGCTTTACGCCGATGGACGGCGCTCGCTCTTGATCTGCCTGCAAGCCATGGACGGCGGCGGAAAGGACGGAACGATCAACCACGTTCTGGGTGCGATGAATCCTCAGGGCTGTCGAGTGGTGGCGTTCAAGCAGCCGACAGCCGAGGAGCTGGCGCACGATTTCCTGTGGCGAGTCCATCCCGCTGCGCCCGGCGCGGAGCCGTGGCCATCTTCAACCGCTCCCACTACGAAGACGTGCTGGTCGTGCGTGTCCACAACATGGTCGACAAAGCGGTCTGGTCCCGCCGGTACGACCGGATCAACGCCTTCGAGAAGGAACTCGCCGAGGACGATACGCACATCCTTAAATTCTACCTGCACATTTCCAAAGAAGAGCAGCTGAAGCGATTCAAGGACCGATTGGACGATCCGGCGAAGCAATGGAAGATCAGCGAGTCCGATTACAAGGAGCGAAGCTTCTGGGACGAATACATGGCGGCCTACGAGGAAGCTCTCTCCCGCTGCAGCACGGAGCATGCGCCGTGGTTCATCATCCCTTCCGACCACAAATGGTTCCGAAACCTCGCCGTGTCCCGAATCGTCGTCGAGCATCTTGAAAGAATGAACATGCAGTTCCCACCGCCCTCGGTGGATATCGAGCACATTCGCAAGGAGTATCACACGGCGAAGCAGCAAGGCCACTCATCGGAATTGAAGGCCAAACATTTTCACGAGCGGGCGAACACGAAAGCTCGAGGATAGAGACCGTGCACACGGTCACAAACTAAAGGGGTGTGCAGGAGGGCGCATCGTTCCTACGCAGGAGGAATCGATGATCGCGAACACGGGCTGCGGCGTCTTGGGTTCTACCATTGGACGGAAACAGGATCATGAAAGCAAAACGTGCGTCTGAAGGGAGCAGCGTTATGAAAGTCCAATCTCGCGTTAAGGAGAACATCGCCACAGCAACCGAGAAGATGCAAGAAAGGACAAACCGTTGTCGCCCGATCTGCTGCGAAAGATGAATGCGTATTGGCGCGCCGCCAACTACTTGTCGGTCGGACAGATTTATCTCTACGACAATCCGTTGCTGAAGGAGCCGCTGACGCTGGCGCACGTGAAGCCGCTGGTCGTCGGGCACTGGGGCACGACGCCGGGCCAGAACTTCATCTATGTGCATCTGAACCGGGTCATCAAAGAGTATGACCTGGACATGTTCTACATCGCCGGTCCCGGTCACGGGGGCCCGGCAATCGTGGGCAACGTTTACCTCGAAGGCACGTGGAGTGAAGTTTATCCGGACATCACCCAGGACGAAGCCGGGCTGAAAAAACTGTTCAAGCAATTCTCGTTTCCCGGCGGGATTTCCAGCCACGTTGCGCCGACGACGCCGGGGTCGATTCACGAAGGTGGCGAGCTGGGATACTCGCTCAGTCATGCCTTCGGGGCCGCGTTCGACAATCCCGAGCTGATCGTCGCCTGCGTCATCGGCGACGGTGAAGCGGAGACGGGCCCCTTGGCGACCGCATGGCAATCCAACAAGTTGCTCGACCCGATTACCGACGGCGCCGTGCTGCCGATTCTGCACCTCAATGGCTACAAGATCAGCAACCCGACCGTGCTGGCCCGCATCGAGCATGAGGAACTGGACCAATTTCTGCGAGGCTGCGGCTGGACGCCCTACTTCGTGGAGGGCGATGAGCCGGAAACGATGCATCAACTCATGGCCGCCACGCTTGGACAAGGCCGTCGAGGACATTCGGCACATCCAAGCGAATGCGCGAAGCAAGAACGACACCACTCGGCCGCGCTGGCCAATGATCGTCCTCAAGTCACCCAAGGGCTGGACGGGACCGAAAGTCGTGGATGGCCTGCAAGTCGAGGGCACCTTCCGAGCGCACCAGGTGCCGCTCCTGGTGGATTCCGAACATCCCGATCATGTCAAACAGCTTGAAAGCTGGATGAAAAGCTACAAGGCCGAGGAGCTGTTCGACAAAAATGGCCGTCTGATGCCGGAATTGGCCGAGCTGGCGCCGCAGGGCGACCGGCGGATGGGCGCCAATCCCCACGCCAACGGCGGCCTTCTGCTCCGCGACCTGCGCATGCCGGACTTCCACGTCCACGCGGTGAATGTGCCTTCGCCCGGCGCCGTTGACGGCCAAGATACGCTCGTGCTGGGTCAGTTTCTGCGTGACGTCGCCAAGCTGAATCAGGACCAGCGCAATTTCCGCGATCTTCGGTCCGGATGAGACGCTCTCGAATCTCTTGGGCGCGGTTTTTGAAGTCACCAATCGTCAGTGGGACGCCCGGAAAGTCAAGAATGATGAATTCCTCGCCCCGGCCGGACGCGTGCTCGACTCGATGCTCAGCGAGCACCAATGCGAGGGTTGGTTGGAAGGATATCTGCTGACCGGGCGGCATGGGCTGTTTAACAGCTACGAGGCCTTCATTCGCATCGTCGACTCGATGTTCAGCCAGCACGCCAAGTGGCTGAAGGTCACGTCGGAACTGCCCTGGCGTCGGAAGATCGCCTCGCTGAACTATCTGCTCGCCTCCCACGTCTGGCAGCAGGATCACAACGGCTTCACCCACCAGGATCCCGGCTTCCTCGACCACGTCATCAACAAAAAAGCCGATATCGTGCGCGTTTACCTTCCACCCGACGCCAACTGCCTGTTGTCGGTCTTCGATCACTGCCTGCGCAGCCGGCATTACGTCAACGTGGTGGTGGCCGGCAAACACGCGCTCCCGCAATGGCTGACCATGGACGCCGCCGTTGTGCATTGCACGGAAGGCATTGGCATCTGGCAATGGGCCAGCAACGACCAGAACGCCGAGCCAGACGTGGTCATGGCCTGTTGCGGAGACACGCCCACGCTGGAGATTCTGGCAGCCGTTTCCATTCTGCGTCAGCATCTGCCCGATCTGAAAATCCGGGTGATCAATGTCGTCGATCTGATGAAGCTGCAATCCGCGAGCGAGCACCCGCACGGGCTGAGCGAAACGGATTACGATTCGCTTTTCACGAAAGACAAGCACATCATCTTCGGCTTCCATGGATACCCCTGGCTCGTCCACCGGCTGACCTACCGCCGGACCAACCGCAACCTGCACGTCCGCGGCTACAAGGAGGAAGGCACGATCACGACGGCCTTTGACATGCGGGTGCAGAACGACCTGGACCGGTTCCACCTGGTGCAAGACGTGGTGGATCGCCTGCCGCAGTTGGGCACTCAGGGGGCCTACCTGAAGCAGATGGTGCAGGACAAGCTCATCGAGCACAAACACTACATTGATCAACACGGTCAAGACTTGCCGGAAATCCGCAACTGGAAGTGGGCGAGCCGCAAATGAATGCGCAAGAGCTAATCGACACCGCGATGGAAAGGACATGCGCATGACAGCAAATATCCCGCAACTCACGCGACCTGCGGCCTGGCAAAGACAGAAGGAGCACACACGATGATAGCCAATGTCGACCAGCCCAAAACTCCCGACTCGAAGCCGGGATCGAAGCCCGATGCGAAGGACGATCTGAAAACCCTTCCCATGTCGGAAGTGGAGAAAAAACTGGGATCGTCGCCGGACGGCCTCAGTCAAGCCGAGGCGCAGAAACGGCTGACCCAATATGGGCCGAACGAGATTAAAGAAGAGAAGACCAATCCGATCCTGAAATTCCTCACCTATTTTTGGGGCCCCATCCCGTGGATGATTGAAATCGCGGTGATTCTGTCGGGCGTGGTCGGGCACTGGGAGGATTTTGGCATCATCCTCTTTTTGCTTCTTTGCAACGCCGTGGTCGGATTCTGGGAAGAACGCCAGGCGGGCAACGCCATCGATGCCTTGAAGGCCAGGCTGGCGATCAAGGCCCGGGTGAAGCGGGATGGGAAGTGGGTCAACCCGGCAGCGAGTGAATTGGTGCCGGGTGACGTCATCCGCTTACGACTGGGAGACATTGTACCGGCGGATGCACGCTTGCTGGACGGTGACGAGATATCGGTGGATCAGTCCGCGCTGACCGGAGAATCACTGCCCGCCACGCGCAAACCCGGCGAGGCGGTGTATTCCGGATCGATCATGCGTCGGGGTGAAATCGGCGCACTGGTCTATGCCACGGGCACCAACACCTACTTCGGCAAGACGGCGCAACTCGTCGAGGAGGCGCACACCGTCAGCCATTTTCAACAGGCCGTCCTGAAGATCGGCAAGTACCTGATCATCCTCGCGGTGGCTCTGGTGGCGGTGATTATTGCGGTCGGTCTCTTCCGCGGCGAACCGATGCTTTACGCGAAACCTCCCAAGGACCCTGTCCTCTTATTCGCCCTCATCCTCACGGTCGCGGCCATTCCCGTGGCCATGCCGACAGTGTTGTCGGTGACGATGGCAGTCGGCGCGCGCCTGCTCGCCAAGAAGCAAGCGATTGTGAGCAAGTTGGTGGCCATCGAGGAATTGGCGGGCGTGGACGTGCTGTGCGCGGACAAGACCGGCACCCTGACGCAGAACAAGCTGACGCTGGGCGATCCGTTCAGCGTGAACGATGTTCCCGCCGATCAAGTTATCCTCGATGGCGCGCTGGCGTCGCGTTCGGACGATGACGACACCATTGATCTGGCCGTGTTGGCCGGGCTGAAGGACAAAGATGCGTTAAAGGGCTATGACATTGGTCATTTCCAGCCATTCGACCCGGTGCATAAGCGCACCGAGGCCGCCGTCAAAGCCAAAGACGGAAAACAGTTCAAGGTGACCAAGGGTGCGCCGCAGGTCATTTTGGCATTGTCGGCCAATGCCGGGCAGGTGAAACCCGCCGTCGATAAGGCGGTCAACGACTTCGCAGCGCGCGGCTTTCGTTCGCTGGGCGTGGCGCGTGCCGACGGGGACGGCCCTTGGCAGTTTCAGGGTGTATTGCCGCTGTTCGATCCGCCGCGGGACGATGCCAAGGCAACCGTGGCGACCGCGCAGAAGATGGGCGTGAAGATCAAGATGGTGACGGGCGATGCACTCGCCATCGCCAAGGAAACCGCCAAAAAGTTGGACATGGGCACGAATATCCTCGATGCCGCCAGTTTGGGCGACTCGAAAAAGCAAGAGACCGCAGAGGTCGCCGAGTCCATCGACAAAGCCGACGGTTTCGCCCAGGTCTTCCCCGAACACAAGTACCACATTATTGATGTCCTGCAAAAGCGCGGCCACATCGTCGGCATGACGGGCGACGGCGTGAATGACGCCCCCGCACTGAAAAAGGCCGACTGCGGCATCGCCGTTTCCGGCGCGACGGACGCGGCCCGCGCGGCGGCGTCCATCGTGCTGGTAGCACCCGGCCTGTCGGTGATCATCGACGCGATCAAAGAGAGCCGGAAAATCTTTCAGCGGATGAATAGCTATGCGATCTACCGCATTGCCGAGACGCTGCGCGTGCTGTTCTTCATGACGCTGGCGATCCTGATCTTTAGGTTCTATCCGGTGACCGCGGTCATGATCGTGATGATCGCGGTGCTCAATGACGGAGCCATCCTGTCCATCGCCTATGACAACGTTCATTACAGGAACAAGCCCGAGGCCTGGGACATGCGCATGGTGCTGGGGATCTCCACGGTGCTGGGTGTCATTGGGGTCGTGGCCGCGTTTGGCCTGTTTTATCTGGGCGAAGTGGTCTTTGGACTCGACCGCGCGGTCATTCAGACGCTGATGTACTTGAAGCTGTCCGTAGCCGGACATCTGACGATCTTCCTGACGCGCACGCGCGGCCCGTTCTGGTCCATTCGCCCCGCGCGGATTTTATGGGGGGCCGTGCTCGGCACGCAAATCGTGGCGACTCTGATTGCGGTTTTTGGGGTTCTTATGGAACCACTTCCCTGGAAATGGGCACTATTCGTGTGGGGCTATGCTCTGGCTTGGTTCCTCTTGAATGACCGCGTGAAACTGCTCGCCTATCGGATTTTGGATCGCAGCAAAACTGGGGCCACACCGGAAGCCAGAGCCCGGAGTAAGCCGGAAGCCGAGACCGAGAGTAAACCTGAAGCCAAACCCACAACACCGTCCGATTTGACGCCGCAGATCGCCTGACGTGTCAGCAACCTTCTCGCGTTGGATTTTCTGCTGACTCATCGATGCCTCGACTTGCGCTGGAGATTTCGTGATGGACGCGCCGTTGAGTTTGGAGGCCCCTTCGTGCTGCACGATTCGCAAACAAATAATTGCCGTTTGCGCGCGACGACTGCTACCTCTTTCACCTCAGTATCGCATTGCGTTCGCCCGTTGATCGCCCCAAGGATGCTCTGGTGGACGGCAGCGCTGTCCGAAACCTATCTTCCGCATTATCAAGGACGTGCTTGTGGGTTGCCGCGGCCTGTCGATCCGGGGGTTGCGGGTTCGAATCCCGTCGGCCTCGCTCTTGTCGCCCGTTGTCAGCAGATGACGACGGGCGATTTCTTTTGCCACTTGATCAGCTATTCGGGACGCACCTACGAAGAGGGGAAGCACATCGGGCTCAAAGACGGATTTCAGGCCTTGTGGTGCATCCTGCGGTATGGCGTTGCCGCGCGTTGGTCTTTCGCCTGATCGCTGATTTCGCGCTCGGAGGCCCGGCGGGATCGCCGCGGTTGCGTCGAATCGGCCATTCGAGCCCTCGGCAGGAACTCCGCCCGAAAACGGACCGAAGGTCCCTCCGGGATTTGATCTTTCCGCAAGGCCCCCCGTTCGCTAGCATCCCCCGCCCGCGCAGCTCACTTTCACCGATCGAAATCCGTTCCCCCCTTGCGTGAAACCATGAGTCAAGAGCGATTTACTATTGTTATCCCCGCACTGAACGAGGAAGAGGCGATCGGCGATACGATCCGACGCTGCCTGCAAGCCCGCCCTCAAATCCAAGCGTACGCGGGGCTCTCCGACGTCGAAATCGTCGTCGTCAGCGACGGCTCGACCGACCGGACGGCCGAGATTGCCCAAGAGTTCGAGGGGATTCGCGTCATCGTCTTCCCTCAGAATCGCGGCTACGGCGCGGCCATCAAAGAGGGATGGCGGCAAGGCTCGGGGACATTGCTCGGCTTTTTGGATGCCGATGGAACTTGCGACCCCAAGTATTTTGCCGAGATGTGCCGCCTGGCCATCGACGAATCGGCCGATGTCGTGCTCGTGCGCGGCTCGGCCCCGAATCGAAGATGCCGAAGACGCGGCGTATCGGAAATCAGTTGTACGCCCTATTACTCGGCTTTCTTTGCGGCCGTCACGTGACCGATACGGCCAGCGGCATGCGGGTGGTCCGCCGCAATTCGTTGCGGCGGCTGTACCCGCTCCCCAATGGACTCCATTTCACCCCCTCCATCAGCGCCCGTGCGCTACTCAATGATCTGCGGGTGATCGAGGTCCCCATCAGCTATCACGAGCGGGTCGGCCGCAGCAAGCTGAGCGTGGTCCGCGATGGGATCCGGTTCTTGCAGACGATCATCGACGGGGTGATGTGTTATCGGCCGGAGCGGCTGCTGCTGATGGGAGTCGCGTTCTGCCTCATGTTCGTCCTCATTCTCTCCCTTCATCCGGCTGAGTATTTCCTGGCCACGCGGCACGTGGAGGATTGGCTGATTTATCGCTTCGTGGCTTGCCAATTGCTCGGCTCGTTCGCCTTGCTGCTCCTGCTGGCAACTGCTCTTTCCGACCAGATGGCCCATTTCGGGCCGCGCCGGCGAGAGGCTCGGCAGTTCTGGCCCGTCCTCGTGTCGGGCCTCCTGCGACGGCCCGCCGTCAGCGTGTTGATCGGCTCGCTGTTCGGCCTGACGCTCCTGTTTTTATGGCCCGGCATCGTGGAATATGTGACGACCCGCCACGTTCACATGCACTGGTCAAGGCTTATCGCCGGTGCGTTCACGCTCTTTTCGATGCTGCAGACGATCGTCTTCGCGACGCTGCTCAAGATCGTCACAATTTGGCAACGCGAACAGGGTCTTGAAACGTCGGCGGGGCGACGAACGCCCGCGCAAGACGATCAAGACACCCTGCGCATCGCCGCCTGATTCACGACCGACAGCATCACTCTTGGCGGAAAGAACATGGACTCCGACATCGGTGGCATCGCGTCTCCCGCTCGATTCGGGCGAGTGCCGATCATTGCCCTGGCGGGCTTCGGCGTGTTGACCACGGTCTTCGCATTCTGCCAGGCCGGCTATTTCAATTCCGACTTTATCGCCTACGTCTCCACGGCCCACCGCCTGGCCGAACTGGGCACCCAACGGTTGACGGGGCATTGGTCACCGCTTTTTGCGTGGTGCATGGTCCCGCTCATCTGGACCGGTCTCGATGACCTGGTCGCCGGCCGCCTGGTTCTGATTGCGGCTGGAGTCCTCTATGTCGTCGCGATCTTTCGCCTCGCCTCGCTCTTTGAGAGAGGGACCGGTCAGCGAAACGGGCTGGTGTCCATCGGCCTGATGACGTGTGCTGTGTTTCAGGCGACGGTATGGTCCACTTACGTGCTCGACCCGGATCTTCTGGCCGCCTCGTTGGTGTTTTTATACTTTTCGAGCGTGCTCGATCCGCAGCTTGCCGAAAAGCCGGCCCGCGCCCTTGGCGGAGGCATGATCGCGGGGCTGGCGTATCTCGCAAAAGCCTACATGCTTCCGTTCGTGCTCGTGCAATTGCCGGTCACGCTGTTGCTTCGGCATTGGATGGAGCGCGACCCCAAGCGCAATCCGGTTTCCGGTCTGTCGCGGTGGCTGCGAATTTGGGCGCTGTACGCGGCGGGGCAATTCCTCGTTGCCGGCCCGTGGATCGCCTTGTTGACGGCCCATTACGGACAACTGACCATCTCGACGGCCGGCACCTCCTCGCACGCGAACGTCAGCCCCGAGAATTACGCCTACGATCCCTTGTGGAATCCGGGCCTTGTCGCCGACTACATCGAAGCGCCGCGGCTTGGTCCCGACTGGTCCCCGCTGCAAGACCGGGCTCACTTCTTCCACCAACTGAAATTGACCGCCAAGAACGTGCTCATTTGCAGCGAAATGATCGTGTTCTGGCTGGTGCTGGTTGGAATCGGCGCGGTGGCATGGTTCCGCGAACGGCGTGGTCCCGAAAGGCGACCGCTCGCTCCCCTTGATCAATTCGGCGTCTGGTGGTGCTTCCTGACCAGCCTCATTTATTGTGGCGGCTATGCGCTCGTCATCATGGAGGCCCGCTATATCGCACCGGTTGTCACGCCGCTCGTATGCCTCTGCGGGCTGCTCCTCATTCGCCGCGCCGGTTGGCGCTGGCTGGAAAAGGGGGCTAGGGTTGGTCGGCTGGGTCCCTCCTGGTTTCCGGCGAGGGTCCTGCTTTTCATTTTGCTGTTTTTGCCGGACGACCTGCATCGCCTGAGGCGGATTGCCATGGTCCATCCGCAATCGTGCCGCGCCGACTCATTTCAACCGATCGTACGGGAGCTCGAGGCGGCCGGCTTGTCAAAGCAGCCGTTGGCCAGCAACGGATGGCATCTTTCGCTCGCCGTGGCCTACGTTGCGAAGAACATCCCCAATCATCTCGGCGCTCCCCTTTCCCAAACCGCGGACGGTATCCAGCAAGAGCTGGCAAAGAGTCCGGCCAAAGTTTACTTGCGGTGGATTCATTCCGAGCGATACGCGTCTTCCAGGAGGCCGGTGGACGACTTCGTACCCCTCCCCCCCTGGAAGCTGGTGCGGCGAATCGGGGCAGACGTCGTCAATCAGGATACGGTCCGGGAAGTGGCCATTTACAAACTCGACCCGTCCGATTCGCCGCAACGGATTTCGCAGCGTCCCTCCAGTGACCGTTTGCAGTGATCAAAAGGCGCATATGCGCCCTCGAAAATGGGCCTCGCTGAGAAGCAATCCAGGCGAGGTCGGCCGTCCGCGGGAGCCGAGTTCTCGGTTCCCCGGCGTTGATTGCCGTGCTGGCGGCGTCCTTGTCGCAGCTTTGGTCCCCGATTCGCGAATGTAATCAAAAAACCCCCCATATCAGCGGGGGGCCGTGAACCCTTCGGCTCGCTCGGTGTATCCGAGCAAGTTCAGCTGGACGGTTTGCCGTGCGATTCCCCAGGCCGTCGTACCGTCCCTGTCCCGGGTCTCAGGTACATCACGCTTAACGGCGAGCATGAAGCCCGCATGACCCGTTTGCGCGGCTCACCACGACGGTCAGTCCAGGATTCCACTCGGCCAGGCTGACGCATCGCTTGGAACGGAAATTGCGTACATACGGGTGCGGACCTGGCAATCTAAAACGCGAGGGTGCAGGCGGTTCGGCCGGCTGGCGGCGCAATTGGGCAGCCCCCCGGGGAACCGGCGCTGAGCGAGCCCAAAAGGAGGGGCTTCGATGTTTAAATGCTCACGAATCGTTCTGATTTCAGCAATTTCGCTTGGCTGTGTCGCGATGATCTTGCCTGACAAGGTCGAGGCACGCGGTGGCGGCGGTGGCGGTGGCGGCGGGGGCCGTGGTGGTGGTGGCGGCGGGGGCCGTGGTGGTGGTGGTGGCTTCGGGGGTGGTGGATTCGGTGGCGGTGCATTCCGTGGCGGTGGATACGGTGGCGGTGGATACGGCGGCGGTGGATACGGCGGTGGCGACTCCCGGGGCGGCGAGAGCGGATACAGTGGTGGATTCCGTGGCGGCCAAGAAGGGGGTTATACCGGAGGATGGAACAGCGGATACCGCGAGCGCCACGAGCGGAGAGTTCCAATCGGGTGCGGGAGCTTCCTCCTCCCATGTTCCGGCCGCTCCGACGTCGCCGGGATGGAACGGCGGTCGGGAAGGTGGGCGTTACGGTGGGTACGGACGTGGCGGATATGGCGGCGGCTGGGGCTACTGGCTGGGAGCGGACTACTGGGGTTTCGGCGGTCCGTGGTGGTATGGCGGGTTCCCGTTCTGGTATGCCGGTCTCGGGTACGGCGATTACTCGAATCCGTATTACGATTCGAATCCGAATGATTACGGGGACTATGACTATGGCGTCCCACTGCAACAGGCAAGCACTGCCCAAAATCCTGACGAAGATCAGTTCTTTACCGCGGTGCGCGGCGTTTTACGCGGGCAACTACCAAGAGGCGCTGCCAGACATTGAGCACGCCATAACCGAGATGCCGGGGAACCAGGACGTGCACGAGTTTCATGCGCTCGTCTTGTTCGCCTTGGGCGATTACCAAAAGGCGGCCGCCGTTGCGCATGACGTCTTGAACGCTGGTCCCGGCTGGGATTGGACCATCTTGCAGTCGTTCTACCCTGCACCGGATGCCTATACGCGGCAACTCAGGGCACTGGAGCATTTCGTCAGTGCGCACAGCGATGACGCGGCCCCGCGTTTCCTCTTGGCATACCAGTACCTGATGCTCGGGCACTTAAACGCGGCGCAGCGTCAGGAACAGGCCGTTGTGCAGCTCGAGCCGCGGGACATTCTGTCGAAAAACATACTGGCCGGTTTGAAGAATGCCCCGGGCGTTCGGACGCCAGGTATGGCAGGGGGAGCGGCGCAAAGTTTGGCCGCAAACTCAGCAAGTCATCCGACTGCGGCATCGGCCCAGGCTACGATCCCTGTCAGCGTCCAGTCGCTAGCAGGCACGTGGACTTCGCATCCCGTCCCGGGGGTCACGATTTCGACGACCTTCCAGCCTGATGGGAATTTCATTTGGAAATTCACACGGGGTAACAACGTCCAGACGTTCTCCGGCACCTATGTCGATCAAGGCGACAGCCTCGTGTTGACACGTCAAGACGGCCAGAAAATGGACGGCTCGGTGACGATGAGAGACAAAAACGACTTTCGTTTCTCGTTGAAAAACGGCAGCCCGAACGATCCCGGGCTTGAGTTCTCGAAATAGGCGAGCCGCAATACCTCGATGAAAAAGCCGGGCAAACGGGGAATGTTTGCCCGGCATTTCCTTGCGCTGGCGGGCAATGACCGGTTTGCAATCTCAGCGGCGAAGAAGGATTCACGTTCCTTGCCGGCGACCAGTTTCGCGACGACAGCGCTCAACCGGCGAATCATTTGTTCTCGGCATTTGCAGAAAAAACGTGTTTCGCTACATTCCCGCCGAGCCGATGGCGACGGCCGCTCGGATCGCAAAGGGGTTCAATAGGAAATTATGGCGGTCCACCGCCGGGAAATGCCGACTCATGCAAACCCGTCATGCGCTGTTGGCGTCGGCGGCCGCGATCACGTTTCTGACGTCGTGCGGCTTAACCGCGTCGGTCGCCTCCGACCCCGAGGCGAAGACTCTCAAAGGTCATTCCGCAAGCGTGACCGCCGTCACATTTTCACCCGACGGCAACGCGTTGGCCTCGGCGAGTGCCGACGCGACCATTAAGTTGTGGGATGTAAAAACCGGAGGGCTCCTCACGACCCTTTCCGGACACGGGGGTGTCGTCTCATCGGTTGCCTTTTCGCCCGACGGCAAGACGTTGGCTTCCGGAAGTAACGATGCGGAAGTGATTCTCTGGGACATTGCGACCGGGAAAGCGCCCGCGACGTTGTTGGGACACAGCGGCAAGGTGAAATGCCTCGCCTTTTCGACGGACGGCGCGTGGCTGGCCTCGGGAAGCGCCGACAGGACGATCCGCTTGTGGAACGCCAAGACGGGCGAGCTCAAAGCCATTCTTGAGGGACACTCGCGAGGCGTGTTCTGCCTGGCGTTCTCGCCCGATGGAAAATCTCTGGCGTCCGGGAGCGCCGACGAGAACGTGAAGTTCTGGAGCGTCGAGCGTGCCTGCGAGACGGCCGCTCCCCTTGCGCAGCGCGCCAAACGGGGGGCGATCATGTCGTTGGCCTTCTCACCCGACGGCGGAGACCTGGCAATGGCGACTCCCGACTTCGTGGAAGTTTGGGAACTTGCTCACCCACGGCGTCGATTCGCGCTGAAGCAGCATAAGGGCTCGACCTGGTGGAGCGCGCGTTACTCGCCGCAAGGGGCGACTGCTCGCGATCGGCAGCGGCGTCAAGTACGCCGCATGCGATCCGGGTCAACACGAAGAAGGGATTTTCGACGGGTTCCTATCAAGCCAAAGATAATGAAATCAGTATCTGGGATGCCAAGACCGGGCATGAGCTCAGACGCCTCAAGGGGCATCATGAAGCGGTGCGAGCGCTCGATCTTTCACCCGACGGCACACTCTTGGCCTCGGGAAGCGGCGACAAAACCGTCATGCTCTGGGACGTCGCCCCCTCCCTAAAACCGAAGGACGAACCGCCTGTCAGCCAAGTTTCGGCCTCGAACAGCAGCGACGGATCAGGTTCACTCGGGGACGCCGACGGGTCGATGCAGGCCAAAGTCGCCGGACAGTCCGACGAGGCTTCCCTCAGCGAAAGCGAAAACGACCAACCGGAAAATCACAGCGCACTCGCAACGTTCCCGGATTCATTGTGCGTCGATCTGAAGATGGCCAATTACTTACAGCCTGAAGCTTGCAATCAAGACGGATGTTGTGCGAACGAAATCGTGGCTTGGCTCTGTGGCGGCGGATCATTGTCACCTTGGGACGACGTTCGATTGACGGAGGCCAAGGGAGGCACGCAGCGAGGCCAGACTTCTTCGAGCCGGAGCGAAAGGGAAAAAACATCGGAACGCACCGATCTATTTCGCTTCGATCCGTCTCATGCAAAGTCCTCTTGGCTGGGAGACCGCTTGGACGTCGAGTCGCCTGCGAGCGGAACTTCGGGCTCGAAGAGCGGCGGCAGATCAGGGTCCCATTCGGGCGGCTCCCGTTCGACGTCCGCCAAAGGCCTCGGACGGCGAGTCGACCAGTTCTGGAGTCGAGCCGGAAAGTCCTTTGATTCTGTGAGCCGCGGAGGCGGTGGAGCAGGCGGAGGGCGCGGAGGGGATGAAGGGCATAAGGAAAAAAAATGACGGAAGTGGTCTGGTCGGCAGCTCCGATCGGTATCGGCCGAATCGCCGCCAGCACGCGACCGCTCTCATCCAGGCCCGCCCATCGGCTCGTTCGCTGCATCTTGGCTTTCTGGAAGCCGACTTCTAGAGTGCCCTCTCTTCCGTTTGGCCAGTCCGCCCAGATGGCGATTGAAAAGCGTTGCCGCCGAACGGCCTCGTATCAGACCTCGAACATCCGACTTGGGCGTCCCCATTCGGGTCCGGTCGACGAATTCCTCGGTCGAGTTGTCGATCGCCCTGCCATCGCGGCCGCGTGGCACATGAATGTACAAACTGTTTCCATTCGAGGCCGCATCGGGATTCGGGGGGAGGGCCATCTGGTATCTCACCTCCTGCTGATGGTCGGAGAATTGCAGCTCGGGATTGAAAAACCGGGGAGCATTCCAGAGCATTCTGACGAAATTCGTCTGCCCGCGGAGCAGGCTTTTGGCCGTATGGACAGCCAGCTTGGGCGCAACGCGCCAACTGAGATGCTTCGCGCTTAAGACGCGTTGTGTCGTCACAAGCTCCTCATAGAACTCGCGCAGCGGCAGCCGCGTGGGGAGAACGGCATGCTGGATGTCAAACAAGCGGTAGTCCCGAGTAATCAACGTGCGCGCTTCGGTCCGCCAGCTCTCCGTGCCCGGATAAGGGGTGTTCACGCTGATGGTGACGAGCTCCGGAACGTCGCGGCACCATTCGCGGATCTGCTGAAAACGGTCCCGATCCCAGTCCGGGTCGACAATGAGATTGATCGACACGGCGACGCCGAGCGACCTGGCATATTCAACGGCTTCGAGGTTTTTGGAGCGCGTGACCCTTTTCCGGTGCTTTTTGAGCCCTTCCTCGTCGATGGCTTCCACTCCGAGAAACATGTATTTCAAGCCGATCTTGGTCCAGAACTCAAACACCTCTTTGTTGCGCAACAGGACGTCGCCGCGGGTCTCCAGGTAATACTCTTTCCGGATTCCCTGCCGGGCGACGGCCTCCCCGATTTCCATTCCGTGTTTCGGCTGGACGAATGCCACGTCGTCCACGATGAAAACGCCCGGCTCCCGGATTGACCGGAGTTCGTCGACGATGGCGCCGGGGCACTTGACCCGATAGCTGCGACCGTAGAAGGTCCACGCGCTGCAGAACGTGCAATCCCAGGGGCAGCCCCGGCTGAATTCGATCGATGCACACGGATCCAACATTCCGATGAAGTATTTGTGCCGTTGCGGAAGGAGATCGCGGGCGGGATTGAGATCGTCGAGGCTCCGGACGAAAACCGCAGGCGGGCCTTCACCATGACGCGTGACGGCGCCCGGAACATCGGCCAATCCGGCGGCGTCCTCCGCGAGCGCGTCCCCCGCGCCTTCCTTGAGCCGTTCCAGCAACCGAACGGCGGAAGCCTCGCCTTCGCCTTTGAGGACGCAATCCACTCCACCGCCGGCCTGTTCGAGAATCTCCCGTGCCGTGAACGAGGCGCTGTGGCCGCCGACCACGACGAATGATCGCGGAAGCGCTTGCTTCGAGAGCTTGGCGAGGTCCAGGATTTCCGGAACGTTGGCCAGGTAATTACAGGAAAACCCGATCACGTCGGGCTGCCAGGCTTTGATGAGCCGGAGATAAGACGCGTGATCTTCGGCCTGCAAGTCGACGATGCGGACGCTGTGGCCGGCCTTCCTCAGGGCCTCGGCCACCAATTCGAGACCCAGCGGCTCCAGACGCAGAAAAATCTTGGAATAGTAAAGGGCACTGGGGTGAACGCCCAGAAATCGCATGGGTGTGTCCCTCCCTGAACGCTGCCACTTGGAGATTCCGGCGCCGACTTGCTCGATGCCGTCGCGCGTTCCTGGCGATTCTAAGCGCCCCCGGCCACGTAAACCAGCAGTTTGGGCGATTTTTGCGTCGTGCGGATCGCGCGACACTCCGCAAGATCGACGAAGCGCAACGGTCGCGTCCTTGTCGATTCGGCCATTGTCCGGACTGTCGACCTTTCCTCGGATTTTTCTCGCGTCCCTTGTGGAGTGCTAGACGTGGGACGTACAGTGACGGGCGCTTAAACCGACGCATCGTGGTTCCTGGATTGTCCCTGGCACGAACCGCAGCCTATCGGCACCCAGGTTGACTCTCGGGAAATCCCGGTCTCGACACCGTTTCTTGATCCGCCACGAGCGAGTCTTGAGACGTGCAGTGTCTCGGTGGTCAGCCGTTGGTTCCAATCAGTCGGTGGTCGGACCGAAACCCATCGACGCCGTCGATTGAAAGGTTTTGTTGACGCCAGCGATGACAATGGCGGAAGGCCACCATCGGGAGCCGGCACCCCTCGAGCGGCGGCAGAAGCACTCACCATTTACTTTGCAGGGGACCATAAACATGGCGGAGCACCGCATTATTTGCACCCGTCAAGAATCGTTCGACTCACCGCATGCCCACGACCACGTAATCATCGTCGGAACGGAGCAATCCGCGGAGGGTTACTCGAAACTTTGGACGGTCACACAGGTTTACAATGCGATGGATCAGGGACATAGCTTCTACACTCGCGGAGACAAGAGCGGGAAGAATGCCGCGGTTCAAAAATACACGTGTCCGCATTGTGAGCAGAACACCCTTCGGTCGGCTTCGGATGCCGTGACGGATAACAAGCTCGAAAATCTTACCAAGTGCCAATAGCCGGTCGTGTCCTACCCTTCTCGCACCATTTCGGCGCCGGCCATTGGACAACAACGTACGAAGCCGCCGCACCACGATCGGACCGCTCGGGCCGACCTCAAAGTTCGACGATGGTCATCTGCCCTGTGGCGTCGAAGCTGGGCTTGCAGACCGGCTGGCAATCCCGGCTTGACGGGGAAGACACGATGGACCTGCGCCTAAAGAATCGAGTTGTCGTAGTCATCGGCGGCGCCAGCGGCATCGGGCGCGCAACCGCTCTGGCCTTCGCCGGAGAGGGCGCGCACTTAGCCGTGTGGGACCTGAACGAGAAGGCAGCGAAGATATCAGATGAAATTCGCGAACAATACACGGTCCGGTCGATCGGGATTGCCGTCGACGTGACCGATAACAGGGCCGTGCAGGCGGCAGTGGACCGGACGGTCGAAATGCTCGGCCCGATCGACCACGTTGTCCATGCGGCGGCGATCGGGTCGGGCAAGTCTGGCTTCCCATTTACCAATCTTCAACCCGGCGACTGGCCACGGGTCCTAGAAGTCAACGTGATGGGCATGGTCCACGTCGCGCACGCAATCGCACCGCGCCTCGTCGAGCGAGGAAGCGGGACTTTCGTCTTCATCGCGTCCGTCGCCGGACAAATTGGTTCCCAGACCGATCCCCCTTATAGCGCATCCAAGGCCGCAAACATCAACTTCGCTCAGTGCTTGGCCAAGGATTCTCGCCCCACACAACATTCGAGTGAACACGGTCTGCCCCGGCATGGTACAGACCCCGTTGAATCGCTTGACATGGCAAGCATGGCACGACCAAAGCCCGCCTAAGGATCGTCTCACCTATGAAGAATGGGGAGCACGGAAAATCCGCTCCTTGGTGCCGCTTGGAAAATGGCAGACCCCGGACGCCGTCGCCGACATGATCGTCTTCTTGTCGTCCGACCGGGCGGCGCACGTGACTGGCCAGACAATCAACGTGGACGGCGGGTTCGTGATGCACTGGTAGGCAGTCATTCTGTCAGCGCGTGTGTCTCCGTTACGTCCTTGACATGCAACCAAATGGTTGCATAATAGGCCCGTGCAGGCCGACATGGACAAGGTATTCAAGGCGCTGGCCGACCGCAGCCGTCGGCAGTTGCTCGATCGCTTGCGATCGGACAACGGGCAGACGCTCGGCGAACTCTGCAAAGACTTGGACATGACCCGGCAGGCGGTGACCAAGCATCTCAAATTGCTCGAGGAGGCACAGCTTGTCGTCGCGATCCGGCGGGGGCGCGAGAAGTTTCACTATCTCAACCCGGTGCCCATCCACGAGATCGCCGACCGCTGGATCGACAAATACGAGCGGGGCCGTCTGTGCGCCCTGGCCGAACTCAAGAAAAACCTGGAAGGAGAAATCGATGGCTGATTCGCAATTCGTTTATGTCATTTATATTCGCACGACGCCGGAGAAACTTTGGCAGGCGCTGATCGAGCCCGAGTTCACCCGCCGATTCTGGTGTGAAACATGGCAAGATTGCGAATGGAAGCCCGGCGCATCGTGGAAGCTTATGATTCCCGACGGCCGCGTCGGCGACAGCGGCGAAGTTCTCGAAATCGACCCGCACCGGCGGATCGTCCTGTCGTGGCGGAACGAATTCAAACCCGAGATGCGTGCCGAGGGCGATTCGCGCCTGACGTACGAGCTCGAACCGCAGGGCGACTCGGTCAAGCTCACCGTGATCCACGAGATGGACAAACCCGGCTCGAAGCTCATCGGCGCGGTGTCGAACGGCTGGCCCGCGATTTTGTCCAGCCTCAAAAGCCTGCTCGAAACGGGCGAACCGCTTGAAGCCACCCGCCGCTGGCCGAAGGGGATGTGATTGGCAAATCCGTCGAGTAAGCTGCCCGGTGGCCCACGACACAAGGTGGCCACAAATGCGGATTTCTGAGCGTGGCTGAACGTGTGCATCAAAACCCGGACCTGATTTTCTCGGTCGGCACCCAGGTTGTCGTTCTGCGGGACGTCGTCGATGGGGGCCGCGTCCTCAGCGGGAATACGAACGGCTGCGTGCGATGCTCGAGCTGGCATCCCAGGAAGGCCGTCTGCCGGAATCGCCGAGAGCGGCAACCGCGTTAAATGCCCTGCTCGTGAAGTTGCGAATGCAAGGGACCGCCGGGCCCTGTGGCGAAAGCGGTTTACCGGGCAATTTCAGCGTTGGGAATGCCATGAATCGCTCGGCCCAGACATCCCGCGAGAAACGATAGTGCTGGTAGCACTTCCTTGTCGCGTCGAAAAGTCTCTCTTTTCCCGACGATTTCCGCCGCGGGACCACTACACTCTGGCTTGAAGCGATCGAGTCTGGCTGGCTCTTGGGATCCGGCGTCGAGAGGCGGTCTCAATACGCCTTTGCGAACACGGCGCGTCGTGTGCTGGGTTTGCCGGTGAAGATGCAGCGGCCCGGTTCCTCCGGAGCGTCCAAGGGAAGGCAGCGGATTGTCACCTTCAGGTCTTTGAGCAGCTCGTGGACGGCCGGGTCCTCGGACCAATGGCACATCGCAAAGCCGCCGTGGATCTCCGGCTTGTCGGCGTCCTTGGGGGTGAAATAAGCCTTGAAGTCGTCGAGGTTGTCGATTGGCCGGGTGTTTTCCTCGCGGAGCCGCAGGGCGCGCTGGTAGAGCGTGTTCTGGATGTCGGTCAGAATGTCGGCCACGGTCTCGACGAGCTTTTCGCGGCCGATCGCCTCCTTGGCGCCGGTGTCTCGCCGGGCGAGAAAGACGGAATCTTTTTCGAGGTCGCGGGGTCCGATCTCGGCTCGTAGCGGGACGCCCCGTTTGACGTGCTGCCAGCTCTTCTCTCCTCCGCGCAGGTCGCGGTCGTCGAGCTGCACGCGGATCTTCTCGCCCGCGTAGTCGCAGGCTTCCAGCTCTTTTTTTACCCGCTCGCAATACGCGCGGACCTTCGCGCGGTCGTCATCTCCGCGATAAATCGGCAGGATGACGACGTGCTTGGGGGCCATCCGCGGCGGAAGGACGAGGCCGTCGTCGTCGCTGTGCGTCATGAGAAGCGCTCCGATCAGCCGCGTCGAGACGCCCCACGACGTCGTCCAGGCATACGATTCGCCCCCGGCCTGGTCTTGGAACTTGATCTCCTGGGCCCGCGAAAAGTTCTGGCCCAGAAAGTGAGACGTCCCCGCCTGCAGGGCCTTGCGATCCTGCATCATGGCTTCGATGGAATACGTCGCGACGGCGCCGGGAAACCGTTCGCCGGCCGTCTTCTCTCCCTTGATGACGGGCATCGCCATCTCGGTCTGGGCGAAGTCGGCGTAGACGTCGAGCATTTTCATCGTCTCTTCGCGGGCTTCCGCCTCGGTCGCATGCGCCGTATGTCCCTCCTGCCACAGGAACTCGGTCGTGCGGAGGAACATGCGGGTCCGCAGCTCCCACCGCACGACGTTGGCCCACTGGTTGATCAGGATCGGCAGGTCGCGGTACGACTGCACCCATTTGGCGTACATCGCGCCGATGATGGTCTCACTGGTTGGCCGGACGATCAACGGCTCGTCCAGCTTCGCAGCTTCGGCCGGCTGCAGCTTGCCATCTTTCATTTCGAGTCGGTGATGGGTGACAACGGCGCACTCTTTGGCGAACCCCTCGACGTGCTGGGCCTCTTTTTGGAGGAAGCTCAGCGGGATGAAGAGCGGGAAATAGGCGTTCTCGTGCCCCGTTTCCTTGAACCGCCGGTCGAGACCCCGCTGCATGTTCTCCCAGATGCCCCAGCCCCACGGCCGGATCACCATGCAGCCCCGCACGGGGGACACGTCGGCCAGGTCCGCCGCGCGGATCACCTGCTGATACCACTCCGGATAGTCTTCCTCGCGCGTGGGCGAGATCGCCGTCTTCGTCGCCTTGGCCATACGGTCCATTCCCCTCGTCGTCTTTTGCGGCGGGATTGTAGCAGAAGCGTTGGATGGCCAAAAGCACTCGCGCGGGCAAGCTGCTACAATTGATTTCCACTCAGCAAGGACATGAGGCAATGAATTGGCGAGAGCGAATCACTGTCGACCCGGCGGTCTGCCACGGCCAGGCGTGTATCAAAGGGACGCGCGTCCCGGTCGCCGTTGTGCTGGACAATTTGGCGGACGGTGTTCCAGTCGATGAACTTGTGAAGAGCTATCCCACGCTCGTGCCCGAGGACGTTTCGGCAGCCATGGCCTACGCAGCGGAACTGGCACGTGAGCGGCTGGTTCGCTTGCCCACGGGCTCCGCTTGATGCTCAAGTTCAAAGTGGACGAAAATCTGCCGCAGGAAGTGGTGACACTGCTTGCGATGCCGGCCACGATTCCTGCACAGTCCCGGACGAGCAGTTGGGCGGGGCCTCGGACGAGCGAATTGCTCTCGCCTGCCAGCGCGAAGGACGGGCGCTGATCACGCTGGATCTCGATTTTGCCGACATCCGAGCGTTTCCGCCCCACGACCATGCCGGCATGCTCGTGCTGCGGCTGAGGCGACTCGGCAAGCATGCTGTCCTGCACGCGATTCGACGATTGCTGCCACTTCTCGAGATCGAGGAATTGCAGGGCAAACTCTGGATCGTGGATGAATCAGCCGCGCGAATCCATGAGTAACCCGATCACCTGCGACTAGCAGTCGGCAATAGCCGTGGGATAAGCTGCCAGCGCGGTTCGGCTGGGCCCCGGAACCGTGGGCGGAGCGAGGCCATCCTGGCGGAAGGAGCCCGATCGATAGACTTGGCGCCTCGAAGAACTGATCGCCTCGTCATTCGGATGTCGAGCTTCGCGCTTTTTCGTTGCCCTTGTTGGCCGCCGCGCAGGCCCCTAGAATCGGACAATCGAAACTCTTAAGCGAAAATCGAGGCGATCTATTACGCTCATGCCGCGGCGATATGTCAATCAATTGAGCGACGGCGAGTCCGTCGAAGAAATTTTCCTCCTGGCCGACAAGCAGCTCCGCGCCAACCGCAACGCCAACCTGTACCTCTTGGCCCACCTCCGCGACCGCACAGGCATGATCAACGGCCTGATGTGGAACATGACCGAAGTGCAGGTCGCTCCCCTCAACCCGGGCGCGTTCGTCAAGGTGAAGGGCAAGGTGCAGGTCTATCAAGGTGCGATGCAGATGATTCTGGCGCACATCCAACCTGTTCCTCCCGAGGGACTGGACCCGGCCGACTTCCACGCGACGACCAGCGGCAACGTCGAGCAGATGCTCGTTCGGCTCAAAGAACTTCTGCTGGTGATCAAGGAGCCTGCTCTGCGGACGTTGATGGAGTCCTTCCTCGCGGACGACGCGATCATGCGCGACCTCGTCCAGGCGCCGGCCGGAATCAAGGCCCATCATGCCTATCATGGCGGCCTCTTGGAGCACGTTCTCAACATTCTCGAGACGGCCGACCGGATCGAGGATCTCTATCCCAAGGTCGATTTCGACCTGCTGCGGGCCGGCATCTTCCTGCACGACATCGGCAAAATCCGCGAGATGAGTTACGGCACGACCTTCGGCTACACCGACGAGGGCCAGCTCCTGGGCCATCTCACGATCGCCATCGAGATGCTCGACGCCAAAATCGCCGACGTCGTCCGCCTGACGGGCGAACCTTTCCCCAAGGAGCTCGCCCTGCGGCTCAAGCACATGATCCTGAGCCACCACGGGACATATGAGTTTGGCAGCCCCCGCTTGCCCATGACGCCGGAAGCGATCGCGCTTCACCACCTCGACAATCTCGACGCCAAGGTCCACGAGTTCGCCCGTTCGATCCAGGACGATCCCAATTCCGGATCGAATTGGACTCCGTATTCCCCGCGGCTCGATCGCAAGCTCTTTAAGGGCGAGTCGGCCGGCACGTAAGAGAATGGTGAGTGGCGAGTGGTGAGTGGTGAGAAAGGCATCCGCCAGAGGCGGATCATGGTTTTCACTCGCCCCTCGCCACTCATCACGCGCCACTCACTATGTCAGACCTCGAACGACGGATCCTCGACGTTCTCTCAGAGCCCGGCGCCAAACCGCTGCGGACCGCCGCGCTGGCCCGCCGGCTGACCCTCACCAAAAAGCAGATCCCCGAGTTCCGCGAGGCGTTGGCCAAGCTGGTCGCCTCGAAGCGTCTTCGCGAAGGAAAAAAAGGCCGGCTGCGACCCCGGCACGTTCCCGGCCTCATTGCCGGAACTGTCAAACGGGTGAGCACCGGCGCGGGCTTTGTGCTGCCGCACGAAGCCCCGCCCGAGGGCCGGGCGCGCGAGATCTATATCGATCCGGCCGACATGGCCGATGCGCAAAGCGGCGATGAAGTTCTCATCGGGCTCACCAATCGCCGGCGGCGGACCGGGCAGCCCTGCGGACGGATCGAGGAGGTATTGGTCCGGGCGTCCAGCACGTTCGTGGGTACGTATTTCGAGCGCGGCGGACAGGGTTACGTCGACGTGGACGGCGGCACGTTCCGCGACGCGGTTCTGGTCGGCGACCCGGGTGCCAAAGGAGCCGCGGCTAACGACAAGGTCGTCATCGAGATGTTGCGGTTTCCCTCGCACATCAAGGCGGGGGAAGCGGTCCTGACGCAAGTGCTGGGACCCCGCGGTGCGCCGGGGGTCGACACGCTGTCGATCGTCCACGAGTTCGGTCTCCGCGATCGCTTCCCAGAGCCGGTCTTGGAGGAGGCCCGCGAGCAGGCCGAAGAGTTCGATGAGACGCGGCTTGGACACCGGTTGGACCTCACCGACGAGACGATTGTCACCATCGATCCGATCGATGCCCGTGACTTCGACGACGCCATCTCGCTGTCGCAGTCGGAAGACGGCGGCTGGCGGCTGGGCGTGCATATCGCCGACGTTTCGCATTTTGTGCCCGCCGGCAGTGCGCTCGATGTGGAGGCCCGCATCCGCGGCACGAGCGTTTACCTTCCCGATCGCGTGCTGCCGATGCTGCCCGAAGTCCTGTCAAACGGCCTGGCGAGCCTGCAGAAAGGCAAGGTGCGGTTCACGGAGTCGGTCTTCATCGACTACACGGCGGAGGGGGTCCCGGTCCACACGGATTTTGCCCGCTCGGCCATCCGGGTCGCCTGGCGATTTGCCTACGAGGACGTGCTGGCCCTCATCGAAGATCACCACACGCCCCGCGTGCGCGACGTGCCCAAGCCCATTCGCGCCCTCGTCGACAGGATGCACGCGCTGGCGATGATCTTGCGCGGCCGACGGTTGGCGGAAGGTGCGCTCGATCTGTCGCTGCGGGAGGTCAAGCTCGTGTTCGATGAACAGGGGGCCGTTACCGGCGCCCGTCAAGTCGCGCACGATGTCAGCCATCAGATGATTGAAGAATTCATGCTCTCCGCCAACATTGCCGTCGCGACGGCACTCGACGACCGCGGAGTGGCCTTCCTGCGGCGCGGGCACGGCGAGCCCGATTTCGTGAAGCTCCGCACGTTGGCGGCGTTCGCCAAGATCCTGGGCTATCCGCTCAAACGGTGCGAGAGCCGCCGCGACCTGCAGAACCTCCTCAACCGCGTCGCGGGCAAGCCGCACGAGCGGGCCGTCAATTACGCCCTGCTCCGGAGCCTGAAGCAGGCGGAATACACAACGGCCGACGTGGGACACTACGCGCTCGGCGTCGATCATTACTGTCACTTCACCAGCCCCATTCGCCGCTATCCCGATCTCACCGTGCATCGGACGGTGGCCGACGTGCTGTTCCACCGCAAGAGCCGCCGCGGCGGCGACGTCGTCGAGCTGACGAAGCTGGCCCGCCACTGTTCGACCACCGAGCGGCGGGCGGAAAAAGCCGAACGCGAGCTGGTGAAGGTGAAGCTACTGACGTTCCTCGAGGACAAGATCGGCCTCGAAATGGACGCCACCATCACGGGTGTCGAACGGTTCGGCCTGTTCTGCCAGGGGGTCGAGATCCCAGCCGACGGCCTGGTCCACATCACGGCCCTGGATCGCGACGATTATTACGACTTCGATGAGGCGACGTTCAGCCTCGTCGCCCGCCGCTCGGGCCGGCGCTATCGCCTGGGAGACCACCTGCGGGTCAGCGTCGCGCGCGTCGACGTCGATCGCCGCGAGCTCGATTTCTGCCTCGTGGCGGAAGGCAAAAAAGGGGCAAAGAAGCAATCCGCCGCGCCTCCACGGCCGCCGCCGCAACGGCATCCCCGGTCCAAGCGATCCGAGCGATCGCCGGTCCCGGAGGAATCCCCCGCGCTCCGCGCCCGCCGCCGCGAAAAAAAACGCCGCCGCGCCAAGCGCCGTGGGGACAACTAAATGACGGTGCGCGATTCTGCAACACGAGCCGCCGGGTTTATCCCGGCGGTCCGGCGGGATAAACCCGCCGGCTCGTTGCACAATTGCGCACGCTGATTGAGATCGCTTCAAGCTGCCGTCTATGCAGGCAGGAAGCCCGATGGGTGACCGCCAAAGCGGGAAGTCGCGGAGGCTTTTTTCCCGGCAACACGAGCCGACGCTGTGCCCGAGCCGTACTCCGAAATCAAATTACGCCGACGGAATAAGGAAGTGTGCCCCGAACACCACGACAGCCGCCGCCAGGCAGTAATATCCAAAATACTTCCAACGGCCTCGTTCCAGTACGCCCGACAAGAAACGCAGCGCCAAAAGACCTGCCGCGAAGCTGAAAACCATGCCGACCAAACCGGGAACAAGGATGTCCCGAAGGGTGATCGTCGACAGCGCATGCACTTTAAGCAGCTTGTAAATGCTGTAGGCTTGCACCGGCGGGGTCAAAACGACGGCGAGAGCAAAGCTGAATTCTTCGGAGAGGAAACGCGACACGCCGCAGAAAAGCCCGGTCGAGATCGTGGCCCCCGAGCGTGAGAAACCGCGGAATGGCAGGCAGAACCCCTGCACCACGCCGATCCAGAGCGTGGCCCGGCCGGTCAAACGGCCACCCGTGGTCGCCGATTCACACGCTCCAGCGGCCAGGATCATCAGCCCGACCGCCGCCAACGCCGCGGCGATCAGCGGTAAAGACTTGAAAAGCTCTTCGAATTCCCCCTTGGGATATTTCAAGAGATCGACCAGTATCACTCGCTCGATAAAGAATTTGAGCCCGAGTGCGATGACGCCGGTGGCAGCCGTCGCCAAGATCACCATCTTCAGGAAATGGCGTCGCGGCGTCAGTTCGCCGGGATTCTCGGCCTTGGTATTCCAGAGCCGCCGCCAGCGCGACCAGAAATAGACCAGAACTGCGAACATGGTGCCGGTGTGGAGCATGACCAGCAGAAAGACCTGCTCCGGCAGCGACGGGTCCATCCCCATCACGCGCTGAGCCAGGATCACGTGGGCGGAACTGGATACCGGCAGCAGTTCGGCGGCTCCCTGAATCAGGGCCAACAGTGCGATCTGGAGATAGTGAACAATATCCATCCGAAACATCTTAGAAGGCTCACCGTTCTTTGCCCACCGCTTGCGGTCGGACCGGCGGCAGAGCCGTCGGCTTGGGACGGCACGTTTCGTGGATTGCCGGGAATCGTTGCCACACCGCACCGCGGGGAACTTGAGGGTGGTCCTTGACGGCATTTTTTTGCGTTGCGAGAATCGATGAGTCGATTTCGGTTAGGGGTTCCAACGGACAGAAGGAGCGTGCGTATGCGTGGCCTGTGCTCAATCGGCACTTGTGCCGCCGTTCTGTTGACGTGTTCGGCCGTCCGAGCCGGCGAAATCGCTGGCGAGTACTTGGAGGCCCGCTCGTGCGACGTCTTCACCGGCCCCTGCTTTGCCAATGCCCAAATGGGCTCAGCGGGCAAAGAGGCCGTGATGGCCTGGAAAGTCGACGAGGGCCGCTGGCAAGGCGTGCCGGTTGATGGGCTGGCGATCGCCGTCGTCCTCAATTCCGAGGGAACGCTCGGAAATGACGGCGTTTTCCCAATGAACGCGGGCAACATCAAGTCCGTGATCCTCGTCGACGAAAGGGCGACCGTGCGGCAAGAGGCCGCACTGATCGATTTCGTCAAACACACGGCCAACGAGGTCATCGGTTCGGTGCAGACCGTCAAGCGCGTGCCGATTTCGCTCTCGAACGATCATCTGGCCGGCAAAGGCGTCTTCAAGGCGGGCGACCTGGCCCGCATCGAGACCCGGCCGATGAAACGGGCGGACTGCTGCTGCACCAACGAACGGAAGTTCTACCTGCCGCTGGCGAAGGTCGACAATTCGAGTCCGGCCTACGCCAACACGCTGAGCTACACCGGCGACGGGCTGGACAGCCGCTGGACGATCCACAACATCCGCAGCGCCTATCTGGCCACCTTCGAGCAGTGACCCTTCTCTTTGATGCGGTCGCGTCAGCACACCCGGCTGGTCCACAGCCGGGTTTTGAGAGCGCGGCCGGATGCCCGGAGGCGTCCCCCGTCCGCCACAGCGCTTATCTGTATTCCTATCTTGCCTATCTGCTGACGTGTTCTATGCATCCGTCGGCGATCGAGTGAATACTCGTTTGGGGTTTTCAGTCCCTTTTTTTAGACCCCAAATAACCCAAAAAACTCCAGAGAAAGATTTACCTCGGCCTCGTCGATTGCCCACATTCGCGACGCCCTTGTTGAGGCCGTTCGAACGGGTTGATGTCTCTTCCTGCAGAAGCGCGCATTCTGAACCGCCGCTCGGGGAAGGCGCGACGATTCGACGGCGGTGAATTTGCCTGCCTGATCGCCTAAGATGGGGAAGACCGTCGTGGCTGCGTCCCACGACTTGAGATGAGTCCCTTTTCCGGAGCCTTCCGATGTCGCCGGCCTTGATTTCACTCGCTTTGGCGCTGGGCACGACCCTGGTTGCCGGTGTTTCGGACGAAAAAACACTGGCGAAGGTTGGGCAGGCTCCCGCGGGAGTCTCGGCGCAGATTGCCGCGACGATCAACCCGCAGGGCTATCGGGTCCAGAGCGGTGAAGGGATGGTTTGCGAAGTGTGGCTCTTGAAAGACCTGGCCGTCAAACCGAAATTCAAGCCGACGCTGAACGTCAAATATCCGTTTCAGACTGGGCAGCTCGTCGGCGTGCTGCGCGTCGGCGACAAGGTTGAGTACACCGATTTCCGGGGTCAACCGGTCAAGCCGGGGGTCTATACACTGCGCTACGGCCAGCAGCCGCAAGACGGCAACCACATCGGGACGAGCGAGTTGGCCGATTTTCTCGTGGCCATTCCGGCAGACATGGACACCGATCCAAAGCCGGTCGCGCCGGTCGAGAAACTGCACAAGGCCAGCGCCAAAACGGTCGGCGGCAATCATCCGGCGATCTTTTCGCTGCTTGCGCCCGAGCCGAACGGTGCCGCCGCGACGCTGGCCAAGGATGAAAACGACCGGTGGGTCCTCGGGGTTCCCGCCCAGGCGATTCGGGATGGGAAGAGAATTCCCCTGTCGTTGCGGCTGGTTGTCATCGGGAAGGTTGCGGGATGAGACGGTCTGGGGATCGCATCGCCGTTCGAACGGTACCTGTGATTCAGCCGGCTGCCGCGTGCCTGGCGGCACTCCTCTTTTGCTGGGCGGCGCTCAACTTCGCGGATGAATCCCGTCCGTCGACCCCATCGCCGAAGCAGGTCAAATCCGTCCCGCCGGAATCAAAAGAGCCGGCGGCCTCCGCGGATCGTTCGGCACAAGAGCTATTTCGGGGCAAAGTCGTCCTGCTGCGCGAGGCGCTGGTCCGGCGCAAGATTGAGGCGAGGGAAGAGTTCGACAAGCAGGTGGTTTTGGAGACGCCCGAGGGGGACTTGATTCCCATCGTCCCCGACTGGCGCGGCCGGGCTTTTTATCAGGACGCGCGACTGCGGAATCGTGACGTCGAGCTGGTCGGCAAACGGCAAAAGGGAGTCCCCTACCTCCAGGTGCTGATCGTTTTCACATTCGATGAAAAGGGGAAACGGCAGTACACGGATTATTACTGCGACACGTGCGCTTTCCCGATGTACGAAATCAAGCCGTGCGAGTGCTGCCAGGGGCCTGTCCGTCTGCGATTCCAGCCACGGGATCTTCCCGATTACATCAAAGTCAGGCTTTCCAAGACGGCTGGCCGGGTCCGCCCACGATGAAATACGAACTGAATCAGCGCGCCGGCAGCTTCTCGAGCGCGTGGCCTCGTCGGCCGCCGAATTCCGCGTCCGCGAGAGTTCCGTGCAGGACGCGCGGATCTTCGATTTCGGAATCCGCGCGGAGGGAGGACTCGACGCGGGCCAGGCGTTGGCCGAGATTTGCATGGCCGGTTTGGGCTGGGCGTCGATTCTTCCCGGCGACATCGGCGGGCTGAGCTGGCCGCACGTTTTCGTCACCACCGATCATCCGACGGCCGCCTGCCTCTTCAGCCAGTACGCCGGCTGGCAGATCAAAACGGAGGGCTTTTTCGCGATGGGCTCCGGTCCGATGCGGGCCGTTTACGCGCGCGAAGAGCTGTTCGCCAAGCTCGATTACCGCGAGGAGCCAAGCGAGGTCGTGGGCGTGCTCGAGGGCCGGAAGCTTCCGAACGCGGCTGTGGTGCAATATCTCTGCGAGCGGACGGGCGTCACCTCGGACAAGTTGTGCCTGCTGATCGCTCCCACGGCAAGCCAGGCCGGAAACGTGCAAGTCGTCGCGCGCTCGGTCGAAACGGCCCTGCACAAGCTGCTGGAACTGGGTTTCGACGTCCGCCAGATCCAGAGCGCTGCGGGAGCGCCCCCTGCCGCCGGTTGCCGCGGACGACATGGCGGGAATTGGCCGCACGAACGACGCCATTCTTTACGGCTCGCGGGTCACTCTATGGGTTCGGGGGCCGGATTCGTCGTTGACCGAAATCGGCCCTTCCGTTCCCGCCTGTTCGTCGCCCGCGTTCGGAAAGCCGTTTTTAGAGATATTTGAAGAGGCGGGGCGTGACTTTTACAAGATCGATCGAAACCTCTTCAGTCCGGCGGAAGTGACGTTCTGCAATCTCGACAGCGGTAAGGTTCATCGCTTCGGCCGGACCGAGCCGGACGTGCTCAAGACTTCCTTTGGGATCAGCGCAACGTGAAAATTGCCGTCTTGGCACAACCGGGAAGCTGGTACAGCCGCGACCTGAAGCGTGCCGCTGCCGAGCACGGACATCAGAGCCGGCAGTTCGATTTCCCGAAGCTGGTCGGATCCGTGGGAAATGCCGATTGCGGCCTTTCGGCCCACGGAGAGGACCTGCTGTCGTATGACGCGGTGGTCGTCCGCACGATGCCGCCGGGATCGCTCGAACAGGTCGTTTATCGCATGGACGCTCTCTGGCGGCTCTCCGCGGCCGGTGTCACCGTCCTCAATCCGCCGAAAGCGCTCGAATGCGCCGTCGACAAGTACCTCGCCTTGGTGCGATTAGAGTCTGCCGGTCTGACGGTTCCCCCCACGGTCGTCTGTGAGAACGCGGAGGCCGCGTTGGAGGCGCTGGACCGCTTGGGGGGCGATGTCGTCGTCAAACCGATCTTTGGTTCCGAGGGACGGGGGATCGTCCGCGTGAGCGACCCGGACCTGGCCCTCCGGACTTTCCGCACCCTGGAACGCATTCAGGCGGTGCTTTACGTGCAGCGGTTCATTGAGAACGAGGGCTTTGACGTGCGGGTGCTGGTGCTCGACGGCCGAGTTCTTGGCGCGATGCGGCGGCGCGCCAACGGCGACTTCAGGACGAACGTCTCGTGCCGGGCCATAGCGGAAAAGCATCTTCTCGCCGACCAGGAAGTCCAAACGGCGCTCGGGGCGGCCGAAGCGACGGGGGCTCGGTTTGCGGGTGTCGATCTGCTTTACGGCCGCGACGGGACGTGTTATGTCATCGAAGTGAATGCCGTCCCCGGTTCGCGCGCCTTGCAGCGCGTGACCGGCCTCGACGTGGCAGCCGCGGTGATCTCGAGTTTGGAATCGTAAGGCAGCAGGAAAGCCAGATGGACGTCAAAGCCTTGACGGCCGCCTTGTCGCGGCACATGCCGAGCATCTTGCGCTGGTCGGGAGCGCTTGCACGGCAACTGCGCAAATACAACGTCGCGGTCTCAGGCAAGCATTCCGGCAGTGCCAACACGGATGCCTTGACGCTGGCCGATCTGAGCGTGCAGGAGTTGATCGTGGGGGCCCTGCGGGATCTCGACCCTCAATTTCATCGCTGCCGCATCGAGGCGGAGGAAACGACCGGCGACTTGGTCCGGTTCGCGAACGAGGGGGATCTCGTGCTGGCGATCGACCCGATCGACGGCACCAAGCAGTACCGAGACCGAACCGGCAACGGCTACGCGGTCATGCTCCACCTTCGGAACCGCGAAACGGTCCTGTATTCGCTGGTTTTCGTGCCCGAATCGGGACCCGACGGGGCGTGGGTCGAAGTCCGCGACGGACAGGTTTTTTGCGGCCCCGACGATCCAAGCCGTCCGGCTGCCGACGTGTTGCGAGCAATGCCGCCGGTGGACCCCCGGAATCTCGCCGATTCGAAAAAGATCTATCTGATCGGCTTTCAGCAGCACGATCCCGAGCGGGCCCGCGATGTCACGGCCGCCGGATTGGAAGGATATACGTCCGATACAATGGCGGGATGCATTTATGAGCTGCGGGCGCGCGGCCTGTTTGGCGGCTCGCTGATCCATTCGCCAAATGTCTACGATTTTCCCGTCTCGCTAAACATCGTGCGTGTCCTAGGAGGGGACGCGGTCTGGGTGCATAACCGGCAACCGGTCAATTTTCACGAAACGTGGCTCGACGAGCGCGCCAACATGATCCGCCTGCCTGGAATCGTCGCCTGCTGCACGAATCCCAAAACGCTCGACACGCTCTGCAGTCTGGCCCGCGACTGGAACCCGCTCCGTTATCCGAAATGAATGACGGCAGGCGATGATGAAGCGCGTCTTGCTCTCCTGGAGCTCGGGCAAAGACAGCGCTTGGACCCTGCACGTCCTGCGTCAAGAGCCGGGTGTGGAGGTCGTCGGACTGCTGACGACCTATAACGAGGCGGCTGACCGCGTTGCCATGCACGCCGTCCGACGAGTGCTGGTGGAGTCCCAAGCGCGGGCGGCCGGTTTGCCGCTGTGGCCGGTCCTGCTGCCCGGGCCGTGCTCAAACGACGTCTATGAAGCGCGGATGGGGGAAGCGGTCGAGCGGGCGCGGCGTGAAGGCGTGACGCATATCGCATTTGGGGACCTGTTTCTGGAAGACATCCGCGCCTACCGTGAGCGGAAGCTGGCGGGAACTGGGATCGAACCGCTTTTCCCGGTCTGGACCACGGAGCGCGAAACGTCCCCGCTAGCACGGCAGATGTTGGCCGCCGGTCTGCAGGCCGTGCTTACGTGCGTCGATCCGAAACAGCTCGACGCGCGTTTTGTGGGTCGGTGGTTTGACGCCGATCTCCTGGCCGAGTTGCCGACGTGCGTCGACCCCTGCGGCGAGCGGGGCGAATTCCACACGTATTGCTGCGCCGGCCCGATGTTCGCACGCCCGATTTCCGTCTCGGTCAAGGAATTCAGTCTGCGTGACGGTTTTTGGTTTGCGGACGTGATACCGGTGGAAGAAGCGTGCGGAAACTGAAGACCTCCGCAGGCTTACGCCTTCGGCTTGGGGCCATGATTGCTTACGCCGCCGGCTCGGGAAGCTTGATCGCTTCGACCAGGATGCCCCCCATCTTGAAGAAGCGATGGACCGGCGTGAACCACAATTGGGCTTTCCAGGGCAGTCCGACCTCATCGCAGGCGCGCTGGAGTTCCGTGCGGTTATATGTGCGGCACTTCCAGGTGCGGCTGACGAAGGCGCCGGAGACCGTATCTTCGGTCGCCAGGATCAGCGCGCTGGCTCCCGGCCGAAGGACGCGGCCAATCTCGCGCAGACCGGGCCGCGGATCGGGCAAGTGTTCGATCACCCAGCCGCAGGTGACACAATCAAACGTTTCATCGGCAAACGGCATCCGCATCATGTCCCCGGCGATGTACCAGGGCCGCGGGTTCTTCACCCGGCTCCTCGCCCGCCGCAGCATCTGGTGCGACAGGTCAAATGCGACGAGCTGGGTGTCGGGCTGCGTCTGCTTCAGGAGGTGACCCAGGATTTGTCCGGCTCCCGAGCCGACGTCGAGGATGCGCCGGTGGCAGGACACGTCGAATTTTCGAGCACGGAGCACGTGTCCGATCAACGGCTCGTGCAGGGAGACGAGGCTCCCGACGGCGAGCACAGCTCCGCGCGGTCCGTCGTACAGCTCGCGGATGTCGTTCCGATACTCCCGGAAGGAGAGGCGGCGCATTCCTTTAAACTCAACCAGTCGCCGCAGCGCCTTGCGAGGCAGCCCGCGTTTTTTCTTGGGTGAGCGTCTTTGCAGTGTCGTCATGGGAGCGCCGTGTCTTACAGCTGAGGCGGGAGAATCAGGGAAGGATAATTCAAAGCAAGCCCTTGGAAAGGCGGGATCGTGTGCTCCGTTATACGCTTTCCGAGGAAAAGAGTCTCCGCCTGCGGTCAAGAATCCGGAAAAAAAGAAACCTGTCGCCGTTCTTCATCGTCTTTGGCGGTGATTGTTAACTGGGAAAGACCAACGCGATTCCAAGCCCAAGGCCTTGCCGACCAAGCCGACCGCCTGCGATCGGACCGGCGGGCTGGGCCGTTCGCTTGGGGACGATTTGTGCCCGTCGCATCATGCGTCGGCCAAACATCCCATTCGTGCTGCCAATAGCCAACCGCTTGAAGTGACGAAATTGAGCGACTATGATAGTGCCAGATCAAATTGTTGCCCGGGGGTTTTGCGCCAGGCATCGACATGCCCCTCGGCCCGCCGACCCCGCGTGCCGCCTGCGCTGCTCGTGGGGACGTCATCGTTTGCTCGCCAGTTTCAGCCGGTCGATGCTGACCGCCTGTCGGATCTATCGTGCGTTCCATTCGTCCGTGGCGCGCCCGCGGAGAATCGATGCGGGTGTATCTCTCAGCAAATTGGATTCCAATTGACAGGTTGGTTTCCAAGGAAGGCCCACAGCGGCTTGGCGGACGTGGGCTGCACCGTCGGCGGTGCGCCGGAGACGATTGTTCAACGCCCTCACGGAAGTGCCAGCGATGTCCACAGTGGTCGACCTTCGCAAGACCGACGACCCGAGGGACGCCGTTCATCGCGCGGTTCATTTGCTCGCGGAAGGCCACATCGTGGCCTTCCCCACCGAGACGGTCTACGCCGCGTGCGTGCATTCCCTCATGACGGCCGCCGTGCAAAAACTCGCGGCGCCGCGGGGCAAGGGAGCCACGTCCCATCCGACCCTTATTCTCAAGGGACTTCAGGAGGCGATCGATTATGTCCCCGGAATAGACCGCTTGGGTCAACGCCTGGCTCGGCGTTGTTGGCCCGGGCCGGTGACGCTGGCCTTCGCCCTGGGCTCGGAAACGGGCCTCTTCGGGGCGCTGCCCCCCGAGACGCGTACCGCCTTGGCGCCGGATGACCGGCTTTGGATTCCGCGTTCCGGCGCACGAATGCATTCAGGAGGCGATGCGGCTGATGCCGGCGCCGCTGGTTGCCGGGAGCGAACGCGGCCACGATGGCCGCCCTCTCATCACGGCGGCCTGCGTTCTGGCAGCCCTGGACGACGACGTGGAACTGGTAATCGACGATGGGGAATGCCGCTATGCTGAGCCGGCGACGGTGGTGGAAGTCAAGGCAGGATCCTGGTCGATCATTCAACCGGGAGTCGTGAAGGAGACGATGATCGGCCGCCTGTCCTGCGAGCTGTTCCTCTTTATCTGCACCGGCAACACGTGCCGGAGTCCGCTTGCCGAGGGATTTTTTCGCAAGATGCTGGCCGATCGTCTGCACTGCGCCGAGGAGGAATTGGCAGACCACGGCTACATGGTTCTTTCGGCCGGAATGTCGGCGGAGGCCGGTCTGCCGGCCAGTCCCGAGTCGGTCGAGGTGGCCCGGCGTTCCGGCATCGACCTGCGAACGCACGAGAGTCAGTTGGCGACCGACCGGTTGTTGGAACAGGCCGACCGCATCTTCACGATGACGAAGGGCCATAAGGAAGCGCTCCTGGCGTCGCATCCGCGGCTGGGTCCGCGCGTCGAGCTCCTGGCCCGCGACAATTCCGATATCCTGGATCCAATTGGGGCCGGCCAAGAGGAATACGAAGTGTGTCGGATCGAGATCGAGCGAAACTTGCGCCATTTTGGACACATTGCCGCTTTAACGCCCTGAGTCCTTGCACCCGAGAGGTGTTCGACATTCCATGAAAATCGCCGTTGCCAGCGATCATCGCGGCTTTTCGGTCAAGGGAAAAATCCTCGCCCGGCTCGCGGAACTGGGCCATGAGGGGCTCGATTTCGGCCCGGAAAGCTCCCAGAGCGTCGATTATCCCGATTATGCGGCCAAGGTCGCGGCCGCGGTCAGCTCTGGGCAGGTCGACCGGGGAATCTTGATTTGCGGGACGGGAATGGGCATGTGCATCGTCGCCAACAAGTTCCCCGGCGTCCGCGCAGCCCCCTGTCACGACGATTTGACGGCGGAGATGAGCCGGCTCCACAACGACGCCAACGTCCTGTGCTTGTCGGCCGACCTGCTGGGTGACCGGCTCGTCAACCGAATGGTCGAGATCTGGCTCAAAACGGATTTCGAGGGGGGACGGCACGCGCGACGCCTGGAAAAGATTGCCATGTACGAAGCTCAGACCGGCTGCGGCTCGGTCGCGCCGGCGGCCGGCGCCCCTTCGCCGCCGACACGGCCTGCCGGCTGAAGGGATCGTTTCGGGCCCCACGTCCACGGCTTTGCGCGGACGTGCGATGATTCGTGGACCTGGCGAATGTCGGTTGTCCGGACGGTCTTGCGCAGGCGAAATTCGGCTCGCTTTTCAGCCGGCGCGCCTGAATGTATCGTGTGCTTCGGCACGCCGTGCGGCCCCTCCCGGTGGGGCGGTCCGAGCGATGCCGCACGATCACGCGCATCCGAATGGGAAGAACGCTCAATGGACGTCAACTCGTTGAAATACGCCAGATCCCATGAATGGGTCGCGATCGAGGGCAACACGGCCACGGTGGGAATTACCGATTTCGCGGTCCGCCAACTGACCGATCTGGTCCATATCGAGCTTCCGAAAGTGGGCCGAACGGTCCGCGAGGGGGAGGGTTTTGGGGAAGTCGAAAGCGTCAAGGCGGTGAGTGACCTGTATGCCCCTCTCGGCGGCGAAATCGTGGCCGTCAACGACAAATTGGCCGACGACCTGGGGGTGCTCTCCGTAGACCCGTTCGGGAAGGGCTGGATGATTAAGCTCACGGTGGCCGATCCGTCGTCGCTGGCGCGGCTGCTCGATCGGAAAGGCTATGAAGCCGCACTGCGCGGACGAGGAAAACCACGCGTGACCTACCTGTTCAACACGCCCGATCAAGAACGCGAAATGCTGCGGACGATCGGCGCGGAATCCATCGACAACCTCTTCGAGCAAATCCCGTCCGCCAACCGGCTCAATCGGCCGCTTGACTTGCCGCCGCCGCTGGGGGAGATGGAGCTTGAGCGCGAGCTGCGTGCGCTCGCGGCACGCAATTGCGGCAGCGGGACCCGCGCTTGTTTCATGGGCGGCGGCGTGTACGACCACTTTATTCCGGCGGCTGTCGACGAAGTGGCGGGCCGCGGCGAGTTCTACACGGCCTACACGCCGTACCAGGCCGAGGCCAGCCAGGGAAGTCTCCAGGCATTCTTCGAGTATCAGTCGCTGGTCTGCCGCCTGACGGGGATGGACGTCTGCAACGCCAGCCTGTACGAGGGGGGGACCGCCGTCAGCGAAGCGGCGTTCATGGCGATGCGCGTCACCGACCGGCACGAAAAGGTCGTCGTCCTGGGATCGGTCCACCCCGAGTATCGCCACGTGTTGCGCACGTACCTTTCCAATCTGAAATGCGAGCTGGTGGTGATTCCCACGCCCGCCGGCACAGCCGATCCGGCGAAGGTCAAAGCGGCTCTGGACGACAAAACGGCCTGCCTGATCTTCCAGCATCCGAACTTCTTTGGATGTCTTGAAGAGCCCGATGAACTGACGAAGCTGGCTCGTTCAGTCGGCGCCTTGTCGATCGTCTCGTTTGACCCGATCAGCCTGGGCCTCTTGCGGTGCCCCGGAGACTATGGGGCCGACGTCGCCGTGGCTGAGGGGCAACCGCTCGGCATTCCGATGCAGTATGGCGGACCGTTCCTCGGCCTTTTCACCTGCCGGAACGAATTTCTTCGCAAGATGCCCGGCCGCCTGGTCGGCCGAACGACCGACCGCTCGGGCCGCACGTGCTATACGCTCACCATCCAGGCCCGCGAGCAACACATCCGCCGCGAGAAGGCCACGAGCAACATCTGCACGAATCAGGGGCTCTTGGCGCTGCGGGCGACCGTTTACCTCTCGCTCCTGGGCTGCCACGGTCTGCGTGAAGTCGCCGAATTGTGTTGCCGGAAAGCTCATTACGCCGCCGAGCGACTGGCCGCTGTCGCCGGGTTATCGCGCGCCTTCGCGGACCGTCCTTTCTTCAAAGAGTTTGTGCTGTGGTGCCCTTCCGACGTCGAGCGGGTGCTCTCCTGCGCACGGCAAGCGGGGTTTGATCTCGGGCCTCCTCTTTCGCGGTTCGCACAGGCGGGGGACGGAACACTCAAAAACGGATTGTTGGTAGCGGTCACCGAGCAACGGACTCGACAGGAAATCGACGCTCTCGCCGCCGCCCTCGCGGAGGAGCGGTTTTCACCTTCTGGCCGAGCGGCCGTCGTCGGACCGCGGGAGTCGTCGGCTTCGCGGTGACCCATTCGGACGGAACGGCACTCCCATGCGAAATCTTCTGGCGACTCAATCGCTGTTTGAGCTGGCCCATCCGGGACGGCGCGGATGCCTGTTTCCCGCCAGCGACGTCCCCGCACAACCGCTGGAAGAGCTGATCCCCGCGACGCAGCTCAGCCCGCAGGCCCCTTCTCTGCCCGAGTTGGCCGAGCCGGACGTTATCCGCCATTTCGTGAATCTGTCGACGCTCAACATGTCGGTCGACACGCACTTCTATCCGCTCGGCAGTTGCACGATGAAGTACAATCCGAAGCGGCACGAGCGGCTGGCCCGGCTTGCGGGCATCGCCGATCTGCATCCGTATCAAACCGAACACGACTCACAGGGCATGCTGCAGATCTTGTATGAGCTGCAGCAGATGCTCGGCGAAATATCGGGCCTGCCCGCCGTGTCGCTGCAACCGGCGGCCGGTGGCGCAAGGCGAATTGACGGCGCTCCTCGTGGCGGCGGCTTATTTTCGCGAGAAAGGCGAGGATCGAACACGGGTTCTCTTCCCCGCCAGCGCGCCACGGGACCAATCCCGCCAGCGCGGCTCTGGCCGGCTTCGAATGCGTCCAGCTCAAAGTGAGCAAGACGGGCCTGGTCGATCTCGACGAGTTGAAGACGCAACTCGACGAGAGGACGGCCGTCTTCATGATCACCAACCCAAACACCCTCGGGTTGTTCGAGTCGCAGATCGACCGCATCGCCCAGTTACTGCACGACGCGGGCGGCTTGGTCTACGTCGACGGCGCGAACATGAACGCCATTTTGGGAATCACGCGGCCGGGAGACTTCGGCGGCGACATGATGCATTTCAACGTCCACAAGACGTTCACCGGGCCGCACGGAGCGGGCGGACCGGGAGCCGGTCCGGTCGCCGTCCGCGGATTTCTGGCCGATTATCTTCCGGGCCCGATCGTTGCCCGCGACGGAGAACCCGCGGGACAACCCACGTTCCGTCTGACGATCCCGGCAAAGTCGATCGGCCGCATGCGCACCTTCTTCGGGAACGTCGGCATTCTGCTGCGCGGCTACATGTACATTCGGACGCTCGGCCCGGCCGGATTGAAGGCGGTCTCGACCAACGCCGTGCTCAACGCCAATTATCTGATGGAGAAGCTCAAAGACGTGCTCCCCGTTCCCCACGGGAAGCGTTGCATGCACGAGTTCGTCGCCTCGGCCCGCGCGCTGCAAAATGAGCGGGGAATCTCGGCGATGGATATCGCCAAGCGTCTCTTGGATTACGGCTTTCACGCGCCGACCGTCTATTTCCCACTGGTCGTGCCCGAGGCGATGATGATCGAGCCGACGGAAACGGAATCGAAGGAGACGCTCGACGCCTTTTCAGAGGCGATCCACCAGATTGTCGCCGAAGATCCGGAGTTCCTGCACCGCGCCCCGCATTCCACTGCCGTGAGCCGCCCCGACGACGTTCAGGCCGCTCGCAAGCCGATCCTCAAATGGGAACCTGCCACCTCGTAATCGAGCCGGAGCCGCAGAGCGGCGTCCGCAACATGGCCATCGATGAAGCGCTTCTGGAAGCGGCTCTCGAGCGGGAAGAATGCACGGTCCGTTGGTACCGCTGGCAGACGGCCACCGTCTCCGTTGGGGTACTTTCAGGACGGACACGAGGCCGCCGCGATTCCGGGATTGGCAGCTCTGCCCGTCGTGCGGCGACTGACCGGCGGCGGTGCGATCCTGCATCACCACGAATGGACGTATTCCTGCGCCGTTCCGGCCGGCCACCCGCTTGCGCAAACCCCGCTGCGAATCTACGAGCTTGTCCATGAACGGATCATCGCCGCGCTGGGCGACAAGGGCGTACACTCGGCGGCCCTTCGCGGGGCGGCCATTTCCGGCCGGGAGAAGGTGTTTCTCTGTTTCGGTCGAGGCGATCCACGAGACATCGTCTTGAGCGGGCATAAGATTGTCGGCAGCGCGCAGCGCCGCCGGCGCGGCGCCGTGTTGCAGCACGGCAGTCTCCTGTTGCGGCGCTCGGAATACGCCGGACAGTTCCCCGGAATTCTCGATCTGGCGTCCGGGATCACCCTTGATGACGGATTCATCGGCACGCTGAGCGAATCGATTGGATCGCTATTCGGCACGCCTTCAATCGCGCGGGCACATGACGCATCTGTTGACGACCGCGTCGCCCGTCTGGAGCCGCGCTATCGAACGCTTGATTGGGGCCGCCGAGTCTCGAACGGACACTGAGGGCCGCCCTGTTCAGAGGGCCGCCCTGTTCAGAGTCTCGCAATCGAGACGGGACGATAATCCGCATTGCCGGTCGATCCGTTGTATCCCTCACTCTCTACGCATGACTCCCTTTTTACTCGATCAGAGAATTCTTTTTAGCTTGCCCGGCTTGGCAACGCGTCGATACTTCACAGGCGAAGCGACCACCGAAGCGAGACATCGAGCCATGCGCTACGACCTGTTGGTGATTGGAAGCGGTCCCGCGGGCCAAAAAGGGGCGATTGCCGCCGCGAAGCTGCACAAGCGCGTGGCGATCGTCGAGCGGCGGACCGATGCGATGGGGGGCGTCTGCCTCCACACGGGGACGATCCCCTCCAAAACGATGCGCGAGGCCATTCTCTATCTGACCGGCTACCGGCAGCGCGAAGTCTATGCCGACGCGTACCGCCGCAAGCGGCAGGTCACGATGAGCGAGCTGGCCCGCAAGCTGGACCAAGTCACGCAGCACGAGATGGACGTCGTTCAAGATCAACTCCAGCGGAACCGAGTCGACGCCTACTCCGGACATGCCCGCTTCGTCGGGCCGCACGAGGTCGAAGTGACTTCCCCGGAGGGGGCGCGCATCCTGCGGTCCGAGAACATCCTGGTCGCCTGCGGCACGAAACCGGCGCGGCCCGGCCATATCCCGTTCGACGGCAAGCACATTTTCGACTCGGACGAGTTTTTGAAGCTCGAACAAATCCCCCGCTCGATGATCGTGGTGGGTGCGGGCGTCATCGGGATCGAATATGCCATTATGCTGGCCACGCTCGGCGTCCAGGTGACGGTCGTCGACGGCCGCGAGCGGCTGCTCGACTTTTGCGACACCGAGATCGTCGACACGCTCATTTATCATGCGCGGTCGCTGGGGATCGTTTTTCGCCTGGGAGAAGACGTCGTCGGAATCCAAAAGCTGCCGCAGGGAATGGTCTTGGTCCAGTTGGAGAGCGGCAAGCGGCTCGTGAGCGAGACCGTGCTCTTCACTGTCGGCCGCGTGGGCGACACGGCCGATCTGAACCTGCAGGCGGCTGGGCTGGAGCCGGACGAGCGCGGGCGCCTGTGGTGCAACGAAAACCATCAGACGTGGGTCCCCCACATTTACGGGGTGGGCGACGTCGTCGGCTTTCCGGCGCTGGCCAGCGTCTCGATGGAACAGGGGCGCCGAGCGGTCTGCCATGCCTTCGGCCAGCCGTTCGAGGCGTGCCAGCATCTTCCCTACGGGCTTTTCACGATTCCCGAAATCTCGATGGTCGGCCAGACCGAGCAGAAGCTGACGGCCGACTGCGTCCCTTATGAAGTGGGCATCGCGCGGTACAAGGAGATTGCCCGCGGCCACATCATCGGCGACACGACGGGAATGCTCAAGATCCTGTTTCACCGGCACACGCGAAAACTGCTGGGCGTCCACTGCATCGGCGAGGCGGCGACCGAGATCGTGCACATCGGCCAGGCGGTGATGGCCCTGGGGGGCACGATCGACTATTTCCGCGATACGGTCTTCAACTATCCGACCATGGCCGAGTGCTACAAGGTGGCCGCATTCGACGGCTTCAACAAGCTGAGCTACGACAAGCTGGGCACGATGCCGTGCGAATCAACCTCCGAAACGACCGAGAACCAAGCCGAGTTGGAACTCGTCGCCGCGACATGACACCACCAAGTCGACCACTTTCACAAAAAGCCCACCGGACGCGCCTGGTGGGTTTTTTGTGGTCGATGGAGGGGCCGTCAACTCGTCGAGACTTGCAGAGCCATGCTCTGGAGATCCGCCGGCAGCGGCGATTCGAACGCGACACGCCCTCCGAGAATCGGATGCGCGAATTCCAAACGATGAGCGTGCAGCGCGTGCCGGCTACCGTGTTCGTCTTCGTTACCATCGGCGGTGTCTAGATCGCCTTGCCCCGCAGCTCGCCCGTTTGAGGGTTGCCGTCGCAGCGTTTCATATTCGGCTTTGGTGAGCTTGATTTGCCCGAACGGCCCGTAAAACTCGTCGCCGACGATCGGATGGCCAATGATCGCGAAATGCAGACGGATTTGGTGGTTCCGGCCCGTGCGCGGATGCGCGCGGACGAGCGTGTGGCGTGGATAGCGTTCGACGACTTCGAAATCCGTGACGGATGGCCGCGGGTCGCCGGCTTGCGGCCCGCACGACATCAATACGCTTCCCGCTTCCGGCGAGGTGCCGATCGGCATGTCGATTGTCCCCCGATCCGAAGCAATGACCCCCTCGACAAGTGCCAGGTAGGTCTTCGAAACGCGGCGCTCTCTGGAATTGGATCGAGAGCTGGCGGTGGGACAGATGCTCCTTGGTCACGACGATCAGTCCGCTCGTCATGCGATCGAGGCGGTGCACGATGCCCGGCCGCAGCAATCCGGGGCAGGCCGTCTGTCGATCCAGATGGAATTGCAACGCGTTGCACAGCGTCCCTGCCTGGAGGCTGCCGGCTGGATGCACGATTTGCCCCGGCGGCTTGTCGACGACGATGATCCACGGGTCTTCGAACACGATCTTGAGCGGGAGTTGCTCGGGTTGATGCAGCTTGTCGGGCGGTTCGGCGAGGCGGACGGTGACCGTGTCGCCGCAGTAGACGCGCTCGTCGATTTGGGCTGTCGTCCCGCCGATTTTCACGTGTCCGGCCCGCACGATCCGCTGCATGCGAAAGGGCGTGTAATTGCGAAAGTGGCGGAGGAGAAACGAATCGATGCGGACGCCGCTCAAGTAGCGTTCCACGATCAGTTCGGCCGTAAAGGGAAAAGGCATCACGCACCGATTTTCGCACGTGTCCGTCGACATTCGCAAATTGGCGGGCCAGAATGGCATCCGCTCGTCAGCGACCGGAAACACCAGACAGCTTTCTAAAGGAGGTCGTGATGCGAATGCTGATCCATGTCAAATTGCCCCACGAACCGTTTAACGCCGCCGTCCGGGATGGGAGTGCCGGCCAGAAGATCAAGCGGATTCTCGATGAGACAAAACCGGAGGCCGCGTACTTTACGGAGTACGGCGGCCGGCGGGGAGCGATCCTGATCGTCGACGTGGCCGATCCGTCCAAGATCCCGTCCGTTGCGGAACCGTGGTTCCTGACGTTCAACGCGGATGTCGAGATGCACGCCGTCATGACGGCGGAGGACTTGGCGCGGGGAGGCCTCGAAGCGCTCGGCAAGAAGTGGTCGTAGCGCCCGCTCAATCCTTCTTCGGGCGGATTCTGGTAATTTCGGCGACTCTGGTCGAATTCCAGCTCGATCAGGCCGCTGGCGGCGGCGTCCTCGAGTAGCTCGGAAAAGCTGGCGTAGCCGTAGTAGCCCTCGTTAAAGCCGGGATGCACGCGGCGGATGACCTGCTTGAGCATCGAGCCCCAGATCGGGTCGTAATCCTGCTCGAGGGAGTGGACGACCTCGATCAGCCGATCGAGGGCTTCCTGCTTCTTGTCTTCCTTCCGTTTTACCTTCTTGGGGACGACGGGCCCCTTCTGGGCCACCCGGATGAGGTCGTCGTAGTAGATGAACTCGTCGCAATTGGCGATGAGCAGGTCGGACGTCGAGCTTTTCACGCCGCAGCCGATCACCCGGTTGTTGTTCTCCTTTAGCTTGGAGACCAAGGGCGAAAAATCGCTGTCGCCGGAGATCAGGGCGAAGACGTCGATGTGGTGCTTGGAATAGCACAGGTCCAGGGCGTCGACGACCATGCGGATGTCGGCGCTGTTCTTGCCGCTCATCTTGCTCTGGGGAATGTCGATCAGCTCGATCCCCTGCGCGTGAAACTCGCGGACGGCGTCCCGGTAATGGCTCCAGTCGCAGTAGGCCCGCTTGTAGACGATGCGGCCCTTCTCCAGCAGCCGTTTCAGGATCAACTGGATTTGGAACTGCCCCGACTTCATCCCTCGGACGCCGATTGCCAGGTTCTCGAAATCGACGAAAACCGCGATCAGCGGCTCATCAGACATGGATGCCGCGCTTCGCATGCTCACCAAATGGCCCTCCTTGCGGGAACGCTAAAGCGGACGCAAGAATACGGAAATGGTGGGGACGCGGCAAGTGACGCTCTCCGTCGGCCACCGGCGCGCGGCTTCGGAGGTTGATGACGAGTCTCCGGGACTCGCCGGCAGGAACGACGGCACAATCACGATCGTGCCAAATCGCGGAGCACTTTGTGGAGGATACCGCCGTTGCGGTAATATTCGACTTCCACGGGCGTGTCGATGCGGCAGACCGCGGTGAACCGGACGGATGTGCCGTCGGCCTTTGTCGCCGTGACTTCGATCGCTTGCCGTGGCTTGAGCGACTCGTCGAGGCTGATGTCGAAGGACTCGGTTCCGTCCAAGCCGAGGTGTTCGCCCCCCTCGCCGTCGCGGAACTGAAGTGGCAGGACGCCCATTCCCACCAGGTTGGAACGGTGGATTCGCTCGAAGCTCTTGGCGATCACGGCACGCACGCCCAGGAGATACGTCCCCTTGGCCGCCCAGTCGCGGGATGATCCGGCCCCGTATTCTTCGCCGGCCAGCACGACCAGCGGAGTGCCGTCCTCCTTGTATTTCATCGCCGCGTCGTAAATCGACATCTGCTGGCCTGTGGGCAAATACTTGGTGACGCCCCCCTCCGTGCCGGGGCACAAAAGATTCTTCAGGCGGATATTGGCAAACGTTCCCCGCGTCATCACGCGGTCGTTGCCGCGGCGGCTGCCGTAGCTGTTGAAGTCGAGCGGCTTTACCCCGTGCTGTTGCAGGAACAGGCCGGCCGGCGAATCGGCCTTGATCGAGCCGGCGGGGCTGATATGGTCCGTCGTCACCGAATCGCCCAACGACGCTAACACGCGGGCACCGGAGATCGCATCAATCGGTCCCGGCGTCTCCGGCATGTCGACGAAAAACGGCGGCTCCTGTACGTAGGTGCTCGACGCATCCCACTGGTACAGCTCGCCGGTCGCTCCCGAAATCTTCTGCCATTCCGGCGGGCCCAGCGTCGCCTTCGAATATTCATTCTTGTACGTCTCCGGCGAAACGGAGGCATTGATCGTATCGACGATCTCTTTCTGTGACGGCCAGATATCGCGGAGAAAGACATCCTTGCCGTCGCGGTCCTGGCCCAAAGGTTCGCGCACGAGATCGATATCCGTCGTCCCCGCCAGCGCATAGGCGACGACCAGGGGTGGGCTGGCCAGGTAATTCGCCCGCACCTGCGGATTGATGCGTCCTTCGAAATTGCGGTTTCCCGACAGGACGGCGGCGGCCACGATGTCTCCGTCACTGACCGCCTTCGAAACGGCTTCCGGGAGCGGTCCGCTGTTGCCGATGCACGTCGTGCAGCCGTAGCCGACGAGATTGAAGCCGAGCGCATCGAGCGGTATGTCGAGCCCCGCCTGCTTCAGGTAATCGGTAACGACGCGGCTGCCGGGCGCGAGACTGGTCTTCACCCACGGCTTGGGCTTAAGCCCTTTCTCCACGGCGTTTCGCGCGAGCAGCCCGGCGCCAGACCATAACCGATGGATTGCTGGTGTTCGTGCAGCTTGTGATGGCGGCGATGACCACGGCGCCGTCGGTGATTGCGGCCGAGTTGCCGTTGAGCTTCACAGAAACCGGGCTGGCCGGCGCCGACTTGCCGAACGCCGACGCGAGGTCCTTCCGCCATTGCGATTTCATGTCCTTCAACAGGACGCGGTCCTGCGGTCGCTTGGGCCCGGCCATCGACGCCTCGACCGTCGCCAGGTCGAGCGTCAGGGTGCTGGAAAATCGCGGTTCCGGCGAGGCTGACGTGCGGAAGAGCCCCTGCTCCTTGTAGTAGCGCTCGACGAGGTCGACTTCGTCCGACGTGCGGCCCGTCCGCGTCAGGTAGCGGAGCGTTTCTTGATCGACGGGAAAAAACCCCATCGTGGCGCCGTACTCCGGCGCCATGTTCGCCAGGGTCGCCCGGTCGGGCAGCGTCATCGCGTCCAGTCCGGGGCCGTAGAACTCGACGAATTTGCCCACGACGCCGTGCTTGCGGAGCATCTGTGTTGCCGTGAGGACCAGGTCCGTGGCTGTCACGCCCTCGCGGAGCTCGCCGGCGACTTTGAAGCCGACGACCTCTGGCGTGAGCATGTAGAGCGGCTGGCCAAGCATCACCGCTTCGGCCTCGATCCCCCCGACGCCCCAGCCGACGACGCCCAGCCCGTTGATCATTGTGGTGTGGCTGTCCGTCCCGACGAGCGTATCCGGAAAGGCGACGCCGTCGCGCGTGAGGACGACTTTCGCGAGGAATTCGAGATTCACCTGGTGAACGATCCCCGTGGCCGGCGGGACGACGCGGAAATTGTTGAACGCCTGCTGTCCCCAGCGGAGGAACTGGTACCGCTCGATGTTCCGCTCGAATTCCTTTTCGACGTTGTATTGCAGCGACAGCGGCGTCGCGAACTGATCGACCTGCACCGAATGGTCGATCACCAGGTCGCACGGAACGAGCGGGTTGATTTTTTTCGGATCACCCCCCACTCGAACCATCGCGCTGCGGAGCGCGGCCAAGTCGACAATCGCCGGAACGCCGGTGAAATCCTGCAGGACAACCCGTCCCAGCTTGAACGGGACTTCGACGGGCTTGGGCGACGGCGCGTTCCAGTTCGCCAGATCGACGACGTCCGACTCGTTGACGACGAAGTGATCGACGTTCCGCAGGCAGGCTTCCAGCAGCACGCGGATTGAATAGGGGAGCGTATTGACGTCGCCGATTCGATCTTCGACCAGCTTTGGCAGGCGGTAAATCGTGTACTGCCCGCTGCGGGTCTTGAGCCTCGCTTCTGCACCAAACGGATTCTTGACAGTCACGGCAATCACTCCTGTCGATTCGCACAGGCGCGGCTACAATCAATGAGCAAAAGGATGCTTGCCGCATCCGCACCGCGATCGACGTCCCATTCTTATAGAGAGAGCAAAGGCTGGCAAGCGGAAGATCGCCGATGACGGGTTTGTTCGCCTCTTCAAGGACCCACTCATGCTCACTGCCTTGGCGACACTTTTGATTGTGATGCGCACGGCCCATGCCGAGGAGATTGATCCGCTCAAGCCGCCGGCCATCGTGACCAAGAGCGTTCCCATCGTGCCGGCCGCGATCGAGGAGCGGCTGCGGCAATATCAGAACACGCGGGCGGCGGCCTTTCACGGCTGGTCGCCCGACGGAAATGGACTCTTGATTGCGACGCGGTTCGGCAACACGGCCGCAATTGCACCGTGTTTATGAGCCGGGCGGGCGGCGCGATCAGATCACGTTTTTCGACGAACCGGTCACCGGCCGGTTCATCCCCAAAGCATCCGACGGCGCCCTGCTCTTGTCCATGAGCGAGGGGGGCAGCGAAAGGGATCAGATCTCTCTATTTGACCAGACGAGCGGCCGGGTTAAACGGCTGACCGACGGCCGATCGCGCAACGTGCTGCAGGCCGTGACGCGGGACGGAACCAAAATCGCCTTCGCCAGCAATGCCCGCAACGGTCGCGACACCGATCTGTACGTCGCCCAGCCGCGCATGCCCGGATCGTTGAAACTCGTCCTCAAGAGCGACGGCGAATTCTGGGAGGCGGAAGACTGGTCGGGCGACGGCTCGAAGCTCTTGATCAACCGGTACGTCTCGATCAACGAATCGTATCCCGCCATCCTCGAAGTGGCGACCGGCACGAAGCGAATGATCCCCGTCCCGACCAAGCCTCCCGTTTCCTTCGAGTCGCTGAGATTCAGTCCGGACTCGAAGTCAATCTATTTGGCGACCGACGCCCGTAGCGAGTTTCGGCAGCTCGCGCGGCTCGACTTGGATACTCTGCACTACGCCTGGCTCACGAACAACATCCCGTGGGATGTCGATGCGATCGAAGTCGACCCCAAGACGGGACGCGTCGCCTTCACGGTCAACGAAGACGGAGCGAGCGTCCTGCATCTTCTCGAAGGCGACCGGGCCAGCCGCGTCGAGCATCCGCCCGGAGTCGTCACGGGATTGGAGTTTTCTCCCGACGGCAGCCGGCTCGGATTCACGCTGGCCCGCTACGACGCGCCGGTCGACGCCTATTCCATCACTCTGGCTGACCGCAAGCTGGTGCGGTGGACTTACAGCGAAGTGGGGGGATTAAATCCGGCGACGTTCATTCCGCCGGCACCCATCCGGTTTACGTCGTTTGATGGGCGGACGATCCCGGCTTACATCTTCCGGCCTCGCGGAACCTCGCGGGAAAATCCCGTGCCCGTGCTGATCACGATTCACGGCGGGCCGGAAGCGCAGTATCGGCCGTTTTTCTCGGGATTCGAGCAATTCTTCATCCACGAGCTTGGGTTCGCCGTCATCGCGCCCAACGTGCGGGGCTCGGCCGGGTATGGCAAGACGTATTTGAAGCTCGACAACGCCGAGAAGCGCGAGGACAGCGTCCGCGACGTCGGCGGCCTCTTGGACTGGATCGCCACGCAGCCCGATCTCGATGCCAAGCGGGTCGCCGTGATGGGCGGCTCATACGGCGGATACATGGTGCTCGCCTCCCTTACGCATTACAGCGACCGGATTCGAGCCGGCGTCGACATCGTGGGGGTCGCCAGCTTCAACACGATGCTCAAAACGACGAGCGCCTACCGCCGCGACCTCCGCCGCGCGGAGTACGGCGACGAGCGCGACCCGAAAATGCAGGCCTTTTTTCGCCGCACCGACCCGCTCAACAACGCGGGAAACATCCATTCCGCCCTGCTCGTGGCTCACGGTCGAAACGATCCGCGCGTCCCCTTCTCCGAAGCCGAACAGATGGTGGCCAAAGTCCGCACCAACGGCAACACCGTGTGGACTGTCTACGCCGACAACGAGGGCCACGGCTTCCAGAAGAAGGCCAATCGCGATTACCTCAACGACGTGATCGCGCTCTTTTTGAAACGCAACCTGGCGCCGTAACGCAGCCTGCAAAGGCCATCCGTGGGCGTGATTGACGGCTCTTTAATCAACTTTGGCTTGTTTGCGTCTGCGGTACGTACGGACACCGTATACACGCAAAAATCCGGGAATTTACCCTCGGCAAAGTTGACGCAGTTTGGCCGCATTGTTGACGATGCTCGCACTTCGTTGATCGGCTTCTCTCATGAACAGAGAAAGAAAGCACAATGACTGCGACTGCTTGCCTTGCGCTTTGGTTGGTAACGCTGGTGGACGGACGCGTCCATACCGATTACTTCCCGGCTTATTCCGAGGCCCGCACCTCGGGCAAGATGCTGCTGATCGATTTTGGCACGGGTTTCGATTTCAACACGGTCGATGCCAAAAAGCTCGGCGGCTATGTGCTGTGCCGCGTCCCGCTCGACTACACAATCCCGATCGACGGGAAAAAAGCACGGCTCATCGATGCGCCCGCGTTCGATTGCCTGCAAAAACAGCCCGGTATCGCCGTGGTCAATCTGCGGGACAAGTCGCACTTCCGCGAAACCGTCAGCGTCCTGCCGCAACGCTACGCAGCCGTCGGTTATGTTGACGCCCTGCTTGACCTTCCCGCCGGATCGCTCACCCAGCGCACACTCACGTGGGCCTTCCGCGTGCACCAGGAACGGCCGGCTTGCACGTCGGGGACCGCCGACCCGACTTTGATGGACCATGCCGACCGCCAGTCGGCCTACCAGGCGCAATCGAACGCCATGTTTCATTCCAGTTCGTTTCCCGGCAGCTTCGAGATCGTCGCCCAGTCCTGGATGGCCAACGCGAACGTCGTCGACGTGGCCGTCGACCTGGTGAACCTGTGGCGCAGTTCGCCGGCCCATTGGGGCGCCGCCAGCACGGCCTGGTCGCGATACGGAGTCGACATGCAGTCCAACGGCAGCGTCTGGTACGCCACCGGCGTCTTCCAATGAACCAGCCTACTCCGGCAGCGGCTGGCCGCGGGTTTCCGGCGCCAGCCAGATAATCGCCATTCCGACCAGGTAAACCAGGCTCACCGTCGAGCAGGCGCTGGCGTGCGAGAGGACTTTGTTCTGCCCGAAAAGCCCCATTAAAGGGCCCGTTTGCAAGGCGGCGACGGCGGCGATAATCCGGCCGAAATTGAAGCTGAAGCCCTGCCCCGTCGCCCGCACCCGAGTCGGAAAAAGCTCGGGCAGATACAAGGGAAGCCAGCCGTAAAACGACGCGGTCAGCCCTCCCACGAACAGCACGCACACCAGAAACATCGGTCCGAACGCGTCGTTCCCCAAGTAAAACAGCAGGGTCGAAGCCAGCGAGCCGACGCACAACAGGGTATATGTCAGCCGGCGGCCAATTGCCGTGCCCAAAAGCGCGCCGGCCATCGTGCCGACGATGGCTCCAAGCCCCGAGAGGATTTGCGTCCATGACCGGGCGGTGTCCCCCTCGGCAATGACCGATTTGGAAGCCGGATCGAGTCCTTGCCGCTCGGCCCGGGCTTCGACCAGCTTGCCGGCCCAGCTCGGAGCGAGTTGGACCGACGCCCACGTCCCCACCAGGGCGACGCCGCTCAGGCAGGCCCCGAGCAACATGCGGCGAAGCGTCGGCCCGGTTTTGAGGGCGAATTCCGACGACGCGGCCCCTGCCCTCTTGAGATAGCGAAACACGGGAAAGATGAACCCGACGACCGCCAGCCCCACCCCGACGATCGACCCGCCGATCCGCACGGCCGGCGGATAGGCCGTCTCCGGCAGCCAAAGTAGAATCATCCCCAGCGGCCCCGCGGTGCCGACCGCGACCGCCAACAAATCGCGAGCGGACCAGAACGAAGTCGAGCCTTGCCGTTTCTCATGTTCCCAGCGACGCGATTCGGGGACCAATCGCTGAATAAAAAACGTGAGAAGCGCCGCGCCACTCCAATCAACATCATCAGCCGCCAGCCCGAGTGGGCGACGAGCTGGTCGACCCAGGCCTTTTGCAGCCCAATATCCAAGAGCAGCCGGTGAGCCACGTCGATAAATCGCCCCAAGCCAAGCCCCACCAGCGCGATCGACAAAAAGCCGACGTTGGAGGCCGCCCCGATCAACCCGGCCAGCATTCCCCGCGACTTATCGGGCCAAATCTCCATCACCAGGGCCACACCCAGCGACCATTCGCCCCCCATCCCCAGCGACGAAATAAAGCGAAAAACGAAGACCTTTGCAGGCGAGTCGGCAATCCCGCACAGCCCCATAAAGACGGCATACGTCAAAACGGAGAGCGTCATCGCCCGCACGCGACCCAGCCGGTCCCCCAGCCAGCCGAAAAGGACCCCCCCGCTGGCGGCTCCGACCAAAAAGCCGGCGATCATCAGGCCGAACCACACGTCGACGTGCGACCGGCCCGACTCGCCCAACAGGTCCTTGAGCGCCGGCCGGCCGACCAGCGGGAACAGCCCCATCTCGAATCCGTCGAACATCCAGCCCAAAAAGGCGGCCAACAGCGTCATCCACTGGCCGCGGGTGACGGAAGGAGACGGAGAATCGAGTCCCACAGTGCGGCCTCGTCGGTTGGCGTCAGGAAAGAATCAACGCGCCGATTCTGATGAGATCCGCCCTGAAGATCCATGCCGCCCACCCCGAATCGTCTCTTGGGTCCCGTGAGTTTCTTGGGGTATTTTGGGGCGCGAAAAAAGGCCCCGCCGACCCCCCAAAAAAAATGGAAAACTGATATTCGGGATCCGGCATCAAGTGCTCATAATAGAACTAGCTCCCCGCAGGATGGGCAACGAAACAGCCGGATGCCCTGGACTTCGGCGAGCTCAGTCGAGCCGCGGGGGCTTTGGCCCGCCGGTGCCTTCTTGGATGCGGAGTCTGTCGTCCGCAAACAAGACGGTCAAAAGGCGGGGGCTTTGGTCCGCCGGGTGCCTTGAATTCAACGGCACCCAGGTCGTGGACGGCAAAGATCGCGAGCGCCGGGTGCCGGGTGTCACCGGACTTCGGCGAGCTCCCTTCGGGTCTGAGCCTCAGGGTCGAAGACAGGCGAGCCACGGGGGCTTTGGCCCGCCAGTGCCTTCTCGGGTGCCGAGTGCGAGGATTTTCCGCAAGATGAGCAACGAAACACCGCCAGGCCGGCCGGCGAAGTTCACGCCGGAGGTGCAAGAGCGGCTGCTGAACGTGATCCGCCTCGGCGCGTACCGAAACGCCGCCTGCGATTACGCGGGCATCGCCCCCGAAACGTTGCGGATTTGGCTCCGCAAGGGCGAAGCCGAAGGCGCGGGACCCTACTGGGAATTTTCAAGGGCGCTCAAACAGGCCGAAGCGACGGCCTGCATCAAGGCTCTGGGGACCATTCGTGTTGCCATGGAGCAAAATTGGCAGGCGGCCGCCTGGTTCCTCGAGCGCAAACGCCCGAAAGAATGGGGACGTCGAGAACGACATGAACACACGGGCAAAGACGGTGGACCCATCCGCACTCAAGTCAGGCTCGGAGACCTCGCGCCTGACGAACGACGAGCGCGACTGGATGCTATCGCTCAACGATTCGGAATTGATGGCCTTCCTCAAGCCGATGGCGCCGGCCGCCCGAGCGGCCCTCCTCGCCGAATTGAGGGACCACCCGACCCCCCGGGAACGGGCTGAAGCGAGCCTGCATGAGTTCGTCAAACAGGCCTGGCCGGTCGTCGAGAGCCGCGTCGATTTCGTCGACAACTGGCACATCGCCGGATTGTGCCGCCATTTGGAGGCCGTGACGCGGGGCGACATCAAGCAGCTTCTGATCAACATCCCTCCGGGCTGCATGAAAAGCCTGTTGGCCGCCGTCTTCTGGCCCGCGTGGGTCTGGGGGCCGCGGCGGCAACCGGACACCCGCTGGCTGTTCATTTCCTACGCCCAGCCCCTCTCGATCCGCGATGCGGTCCGCGGCCGCCGCCTGATCGAGAGCCCCTGGTATCAAAAACGCTGGGGCAACGTCTTCACGTTTGTCGACGATCAAAACCAGAAAATGCGATACGAAACCGATCAAGGCGGCTGGCGCGTCTCGACCTCCAACGGCGGACTGGGGACGGGCGAGCATCCGGACATCCTCGTGGCCGACGATTTCTTCAACTCCGACCAGTGCGACAGCGACGTCGAGCGGCAATCCGGCCTCGATTGGTGGGACGGCACGACCACGACCCGCGGCATCTCCCGCGACGTCCGCCGCGTCGCGATCGGCCAGCGTTTTCACGAAGAGGACCTGTCGGGACACCTGATCGCCGAAGGAGGTTGGGACCACATCTGCCTGCCGATGGAGTTCGAACCCGGCCGCATGGCCCCGACGTCAATCGGCTGGTGCGACCCCCGCCGCGAGCCGGGCGAGCTGCTGTGGCCCTCCGTCTTCGATTACGACCGCGTCCGCGACTTGTCCCGCAAGCTGCGGCCCCACCGCGCCGCCGGCCAGCTCCAGCAAAAGCCGGCGGCCCAGCAGGGCGAACTCTTCAAGCGCGACTGGTTCAAGACCATCGCCTTCGACGAGCTGCCGCTGAACTTCTTCGCCGACGCCCGCGCCGTGCGCTACTGGGACAAAGCGGGCACCGAAGGCGGCGGCGCCTACACGGCCGGCGTCCTCATGGCGCGGCTCGGCGCGTTGTGGTACGTGATGCACGTCGTTCGCGGCCAATGGGCCGCCTATGCCCGCGAAAAGCAGATGGTCCAAATAACCGAACTCGACGCTCAGCTCTGGCAGCGCTATTCCGTCTGGCAGGAGCAAGAGCCCGGCAGCGGCGGCAAGGAATCGGCCGAAAACACAGTCCGCAGCCTCTGCGAGTACGCCATCCACACCGAGCGCGTGACGGGCGCCAAAGAAACCCGCTGGGAACCCTGGGAAGCCCAACTCGAGGCGGGCAACGTCCGGCTCTTGAAATCCGACTGGAACCGCGACTTCATCGACGAACACTGCGCCGCCCCGCACGGCAAATACAAAGACCAAATCGACGCCGCCTCCGGCGGCTTCGCCAAGCTGGCCGTGCGGCGGGAGTTCTTTGTGGCGACGGGGGACTGAATGAGTGGCGAGTGGCGAGTGGTGAGTGGCGAGTGGCGAGTGGCGTGGGGTGAGGGGCGAGGGGCGAATCAAGAGGCGGGAGTGGCCGGGCGGCGTCTGACGTCATGGCCCCGGCGGGGCCGCCGACGATAGCCCAGCGTTTTCAACGCTGGGTCGACGATCCTCACAGATGCTTCAAGCCCCGGACGGGGCGGCAGACGCATCAACTGTTCGAACTGCAAAGGTTCAGGAGGAAAACCCCCCGCGCTTGCGCCCGCCCTCAGGCCCTGAAAGGGACAGATTCTAAAGCCCGGGGCGCAGCCTTGCGGAGCTCCGGGTTTGAGGAGAGCAGAAATTGTGAAAAGGCCTGAAGGGCCGTGACAGTCTTCTCGCCCCGCTCGGATCGGTTTCGCCGTTGCGCCCGCAGGGGGATTGTCTCGCCCCGATTGGGGCTTCCGGGCAATTTTGAAGACGCGCGTTAAATCCCGGGCCTTCGCTGCGCTCCAACCCGGGCTTTAGAATCTCGCCCCGGTTAGGGCTGAAGACCAAGACACGCATTGAAGGCTGATGCGAGTGGTGAGGGGCGAGTGGTGAGGGATGAGGGATGAGGAACGAGAGGGGAATCGAGAGCTGTGAGGCGGGAGTGGCCGGGCGGCGTCTGACGTCTTGGCCCCGGCGGGGGCGCCGAGGATAGCCCAGCGTTTTCAGAGACCGTCCGGCTTGGTGGGACAATGGCCAATTGTTCGTGTGTCTTTGTTTTAACTCCGAAGGAGTGGCAGTCTTCTTGCCACCGGTGTCAACCGGTGGATGCGATCCCCTATCGCGCGTTTAAAGCCCCCGATAGGGGGCGACAGATTTGCGCGAAGAGTGTCGCCCCTCCGGGGCTTCGCCCGCCGCGCGGGCACAACCCCACCGGTTCACACCGGTGGCAAGAAGACCGCCGCCCCTCGCGGGGCTCCTAACGAGACGTTCGGAATCGGGCCCGTGTCGCGCCTTGCAGGCGTTGATCAACCCCGCGGGAATTGCCTTTGCCCAAATCGCCACAAAGCGGGACGGCCTCGTTCAACGCTGGGTTGACGATCCTCACAGATGCTTCAAGCCCCGGACGGGGCGGCAGACGCATCAACTGTTCGAACTGCAAAGGTTCAGGAGGAAAACCCCCCGCGCTTGCGCCCGCCCTCAGGCCCTGAAAGGGACAGATTCTAAAGCCCGGGGCGCAGCCTTGCGGAGCCCCGGGTTTGGAGAGGGTACGAATTGTGAAAAGGCCTGAAGGGCCGTAATAGGCTTCGGCACACCGCTCGGGATCGGTTTCGCAGTTGTGCCCGCAGCGGGATTGTCTCGCCCCGATTGGGGCTTCCGGTCAAATGGGAGGAGGCGCTTAGATCCCGGGCCTTCGCTGCGCTCCAACCCGGGCTTTAGAATCTCGCCCTGGTTGGGGCTGAAGAGGGAGACACGGTTGGGTGGCACTGCTCTCCCGGGCGTTCCCGTTCTTACAAAAACCTGGAAGCCAACGAAGTGAAGAACGCCCGTGCGTCCGGCGAGGCGTGCCTCATGTCCCAAACGTTCGCTCCAAAGCCCATTTGAGCCAGGACGTAATGTCCGACGCCGAACTGGCCGATGGCAACGAACCCCGTCGAGATTTGTCCGAGCCCGAATACGCGCCGCAATCGCGAGCTGCCCGAAGGCGAGGACTCCCGTCGTCGCCTGCCCCAGCCCGAAAAGTAACCCCAATCCCAGTTGTCCGAAGGCAATGACGCCCACCGAAACCTGGCCGATTCCCACAATGCCGACGGCAAAGCGGCCGACGGCGATGATGCCTTTTGCAACGACGCGGCTCCCGGTCTCGGGACATTTGCCGCGGGTATAATGAAGCACGGGAATGCCAAGGATTTCAGCGTGCGAAATGAATTCCGCGTAATAATCGCCGTTCGGATGCAGGAATTTTCGCCACGTCCCGACGGTCGTTTCTTCGATCTTGTAATCGATCGGTTCCAGCAAAAGATTTCGCATTCGGATCTTCCTTGGCCGCTCGCTCCTGGTGACGATGTCAGCGGCTGGGAGGTGCCAAGGACCGGGGCTTTGGCTCGCCCTCCATGGGATGGCATTGTACCGCCAAAGCGGCAGGAAAACTGGATGCGAAAGCCGCGAAACCTGTCCTCGGGGGAAAGCCACTGACGGGCCGTTCCCTCTGGGTGGCCATGCGAGCGCGCTTGGCGTGCTCAAACATGCCTACGCAAAGCCGTGGGCATGGCACCCGGCGCCCCGCTCGGGATCGGTTTCGCAGTTGTGCCCGCAGCGGGATTGTCTCGCCCCGATTGGGGCTTCCGGGCAATGTCGAAGACGCGCTGAGATCCCGGGCCTTCGCTGTGCTCCAACCCGGGCTTTAGAATCTCGCCCCGGTTGGGGCTGAAGCGGCAGGAAAACTGGATGCGAAAGCCGCGAAACCTGTTCTCGGGGGAAAGCCACTGACGGGCCGCTGCCTCTGGGTGGCCATGCGAGCGCGCTTGGCGTGCTCAAACATGCCCACGCAAAAGCCGTGGGCATGGCACCCAGCATGGTGACCCCGCGGAGCAGTGATGCTGAAGCAGAACCTGCTGAGTTACACCGCGGCCGTGGCTTTGGTGAGTTCGCGGGCTTGGGCGGCCGAGGTGTCGGTGGCGAGGGTCAAGGTCACGCTGAAGCGGCCGTCGGCGGGGGAAATGAATTCCCAATGCGGCACGACGGCGCTCGATTGGTGGACCAATTCGAATCCCCCTTCCGATTGGCTGACCGTTTGGATGGGGAAGGTCCAGACGTCGGTCGGCGTCGAAGGCTCCAGAGAGACGTCCACGCCGAGCCATTCGTCGATCAGGCCGATGCGCTCCATCTGCTTGAGCGCGAGGACCGATTCGAGCTGGCCGAGCTGGCGTCCGTTGGCGTCGTAGTAATAACGGTCGGCGGCGCCGGCGGCCAGGCCGGCGAAATTGAACTCGACGGCGAAATGGAACCGCTCGCCGGGCGGAAGGTTCGAAAGCTCGTAGCGGATTTGCAGATGTCCGCCGGCCGACGTTTCGAGCGCGATCGACTTTTCGAGCCGGAAGCGATGCGGGCCGGCAACGCCGTCGCGCGCGAGGACCGCTTCGACCCGTCCGGGGCGCGGCGCAGCCTCGATTCGTAGACGCCCAGGACAAAATCGCCGATCTCGCCGTCGCCGTTGCGGAAGGCGGCCGGGTCGAGGCCGGGAGGCAGAAAATGGTCGACGAGGCTCTTGCGGGGCCACTTGTCGTAGATCAGCTTCTTGTCGAGATCGGGCTGCTTGAAGCGGACCGCGTCGTGGATGCTGGCCACCGCGTTGGGATCGTGATGATTATCGGTGGCATGGCGGACGACCTCGTGATAGGCTTCCGGCCGGCGGTTGAGCGTGCCGAGAAGGTTCACCCGGGCCCCGCGAACGTCGAGCTCGTAGAGATGGCCGCCGCGGCTGGGGGCCAAAAAGGCAACCAGGCGGTCGCCGGCAATGCGGATTTCTTTACGCGCGTCGAGATTGAAGTCGTCGGCGTCGATCTGCGCCCAGCGCGTGGGGCGGCCGCAAGCGGCTTCGAGCAGGGTGTCGGCGGCGATCAGATGGTTGTAGACGGCGTGCCTCAAATGGGGCAGGTAAAGTCCGCCGAAGGCGCCGTGCCAATAGGAGCAGTTGCACTGTCCGCGATACAGCTCGCTCCGCGCCTCGTTGAGGAGATGGGGCCGCTCGACGGCCTCCTCTTCCGAGGCGATTTGCTGCAGGCGCTGGCTGATTTGCAGCATGCGGGTGTACATCTCGTTGGCTTCGGGGTATTTGACGCGGAAGTTGCGCCACGTGCCACCGCGGATGAAGGGCCGCAGGGCGGGCCAATCGGGGTCTTGCTGTTTGCGTTTGGCGATGTGCTCGAATTCGATCAACCGTTCGACGGGGAGCGCCCACTCGGTCATTTCGCGGTAGCTGGAATCGGGAAGGTAGACGCTGCCGACGGGGGGCACGTGATCGACCGCCTCGCCCAGCGTGCAGACTTTGAGCCAATCGGCGTTTTGGCAGAGCGCGTCGAGGAACCGCTTGAGCCAGCCGTTCTCGTAGACGTGCTTCTTGGTTCCGGGCCAGGTGCCGAACTTTTCTCCGTCGTCGCCGAAGCAGACGACGGGCGTGGGGACGCGGTCGGCAATCTCGCGGAGATAGCGAATCGTCTCCTGCGGCTCGGCGAAGGGGATCGTGTAACGGAGCTTCTCGCTGCCGGGAAAAATCTTCAGCAGCCGGCCTTCATCCTCGGAGAGGTAATAGCCGTAAAGTTGCTCGTCGCGGAGGCCGGCACTTTTGAAGTGATGGTCGTCGAGGATGGTGTATTCGATTCCCGCGCGGGTGACGTCGGCGGTGAAGTTCTGCTCCCAGACGCGCTCGGGCATCCACATGCCGCGGACCTTGGCGCCGAAGAGCTGCTCCAGGTAGCGCGAGTACGCCGCGATCTGGCCGACGCGGTCGAAGGAGGGAATGCCCGCCAGGATCGGCTCGTAGAAGGGCCCGCCGACGATCTCGACCTGGCCGCGTTCGGTGAGTGCCCGCAGGGAATCGATATATTCGCCGTGAGCGTCGACCAGCCATTCCAGCAGGCTGCCGGAGACGTGAAGCGAAACGGGGATTTGTCGATACTCTTGAAGGATTTCGAGGAAGGGCGCATAGCTGTCGCGGTAGGCGTTCTCGAAGACGCCTTCGAAGTTGCCGATCGGCTGATGAATGTGAATGGCCAGCGCCAGACGTAGACATCCAGTCATGCGGAGCTTTCCTCCTGGTTGGGCGTGACCTTCCATAAAACCGTTTCGACCCTTCGGTGGGAAGGGACCCGAACGGTGGCATCGCCTAAAACCATGCCCGACGTTCCTTCTCTGCCGATCAGGCGGACGTTGCCGTCACGGCGGGTTTTCGCACGGTGAGTTCTTCTTCGGCGTCCCGCAAAAACGAGGCCGCCTCTTCCGGCATGACGGGGTTGATGTAAAACCCGCTTCCCCATTCAAACCCGGCGACCCGCGTCAGCCGGGGGAAGATTTCGATGTGCCAATGGTAGTGGGCCAGCTCCTTGGCGTCGAAGGGGGCCGTGTGGAAGACGTAATTGTAGGGCGGATCGTCCAGGGCCACTTCGAGCTTTCGCAGGACGGAGCGCAACACGACGCCCAAGTCTTCGATTCCCTGCCGCGGGATGTTCTCGAACTGGCTGGAATGCTGCTTGGGAAGGATCCAGGTCTCGAAGGGGAACCGGCTGGCAAAGGGGCACAGAACGAGGAAGCTGCGGGTGTCGATCACGACGCGGCTGCCGCCGGCTAATTCCTGCTGCACCATGTCGCAATAGATGCAGCGGCCGCGGTAATTGAAGAACTCGAGCGACCCGGTCATCTCTTCCCAGACCGAGATGGGGACGACGGGGGTCACGATCAATTGCGAATGGGCGTGTTCCAGCGAGGCGCCGGCCGGGCGCCCTGGTTCTTGAAGATCAGGCCGTGGACGAGTCGCGGATCGCGCTTCAGGTCGACGAGCCGGTCGCGATAGACCCACAGCACCTCGCGGACGTTGTCGACGGAGAACCGCGACATGTTCGTTTCGTGATGGGGGCACTCGATGATGACTTCGTGCGCCGCCGACGCCGTTCATCAGGTCATAGATGCCCTCGCCGCGCTTGTCGAGATTGCCTTCGACTTGCAGCGCGGGAAACTTGTTGGGGACGACGCGCGTCCGCCAGCCGCGGTTGTTGCGCTCGGTGCCGGGATGCCGGTAGGCCAGGATCTCGGGGGGCGTCGTCTCTTCGTGCCCTTCGCAGAAGGGACAAAAGCCGGCGCGGGCCGCGCGGAACTCGCTGGAAAAATCCTCCGGCCGCTTGGCCCGGTCCGGGGCCAGGATGACCCAGCGTCCGACGATGGGGTCTTTTCGAAGTTCGGGCATCGATGCCTACTCTCTATCTTCTAATCGCGATCTTGCGGAATTTGGGAGATCGAAAACTCGAAGCACGAACGACGAAGGAAGCGCGAAGCACGAAATCCGAAACTCGCTTTCGCGCTTCGGATTTCCTTCGGACTGCGGATTTCGTGCTTTGTCATTTTCTAGGCTTGCCACATGATTCGTTCAAAGTCGGGCGAGGGGACGGTCATTTCGAGCACCCCTTCCTGGGGAGCGCGGTCGACGCTTTGCTTGCGGGAGACGGCCTCAATGTACAGTTGAACCGCGGCGTCGGGGACCAGTCCCAAGTCGGCAAACGGGACGGCCAGTTCGAGGATCTGGTCGACGGCCAGCTCGACGGCCACCTTGGCGACCGGCTTGTCGTCCCGGTAAAGCTTGGCCTTCGGATCGTGCTGCCTGAGACCGGTGATCCGGATGTCCAGCATCGCCGGCTCGACGAACCGCACGCGCAGCTCGTCCAAGATTTCGAGATCTTCGCGGGCGTAGTGGGCCGTGTCGACCCGCAGGGCCAGGCGACTGCGCATCGAAGCCGAAGTAGACCGCGCGCATCACGCCCTGCGTCACTTTGGTCATCGTGCCGCGTTCGCTGCCGCAGACGTAGTGCCCGGCGCAAATCCACTCGAAATACGTGCGCCGGCCGTCGACTTTGACGGGACAGAAACCGGTCGGCCGGGTGTGCAGCGCGCGGCGCTGCAGCATTTTGATGGGATGCTTGAGAACGTTCGGCGGAACGGCCTCCAGCCGGGTGTAAACGTTTTGGAGATGCTTACGGAACAACTGATCGAAGAGCGCGTCCTGCGAGGACGAATGGTCGTCGCCGAACCACCAAAACCAATCGCTTCCCTCCGCGATGAACAGTTCTTCCCACGCTTTGGCGAGCGCGTCGCGGGGCGCCTTCCCCTCGGCTTCGGTCTGTTTGAGAAACTCGCGGGTCTGGTGGAGGAGATCCCAGGCCGTGTTGTCTTCGTGGTGGCCGATCCAGATCGCAAAGTTGTGCGAGATCCAGCTTCCGGCGAAAAGATTTCCAATGCGGTCGGTCGCCGGCTGTTCCTTGAGATAATCGCGGACGCGCTGCGGGCGGATCTGCGAGTGCTGGACGCAGCCGCGGTATAAGGCCCGCAGGAAGCGGATGCCCCCGTCGGGATAGTATTCCCAGCAATTCTCTCCATCGAGGATCACGGGGACCAACGCGCCGCGGCCGGCGTTGTTTGCGTCGACGCCCCGGCCGATCGCCAGGAATTTTCCCATCATGTCGCCGGCGGCCTGCTCGGGGTCGCTGCGCTGATAGTGAAAACCGATCAGATCGGAGAGCGCGTGGTCGCGGAAGATCACGTGCAGCGATTTGTCGCCGCTCTCGATGCGCCACGGACGATAGAGCATCTCCGGATGCCGCAGATGCCCCTGGCCGTCGCGGGAAATCCAGCCGTTGGTGCTCTCGGAGAGGATTTCCTCGTCGGTGGCGATCCATTCGATGCCGCACTCGGCAATCGGCGCGATGATGTCCTGCGAGACGGAGCCTTCGGAGGGCCACATGCCAACGGGCGCCTGGCCGAAGATTTGCTTATGGAAGGCGACGGCCCGCCGCAGATGGATCTGCGCGTCCTCGCGGTAAGGGTCGAGATGCTTGGGCAGCGCGCAGCCGGGCATCGCTTGCCGGGCGGCCCGCTTGTCCCACAAAAGGGGCAGGATCGGATGGTAGAAGGGGGTCGTGGTGAGCTCGATCTGGCCGCTGTCCGCCAGCTCCTTATGGATGCGGGATCACCTTCTGCAGGATCGCCATCTGCTTGTCGAGCAGCCAGCCCTTTTCGCCTTCGGTATAACCGCGGCCTTTGGCCCGGAATTCGCGCAATTCGGGGTCCTGGTCGAAGGCCAGCTCGTGGATCCACGTCAGGTTGCTCCAGACCTGCAGATCGCGGATGTCGCGGACCGAGAAGCGCGGCACGGCATCTTCGACGGGGTCCGTGCCGAAACCGCGTTTCAAGTACAGCTCGTGATACCGCTCGTACGGGCGGATCATGCTGTCGACGTTGGCCAGGAAGAAATTGTCGAGCAGGTACAAGAGGTCGGATTCGTTCATCCCATCGGCGGGAAGCCGCGAGACGTCGAGATGCCGATCGGTCCGTCCCTCGCCATACGCCTGGAGCTGCAACAGCAGACTCGGAACGAGATTGATCGTGCAGCGGAACTCGGGCACCTCCTTGAGGTGCAAGGCCATGCCGTAATAGTCCTTGGTCGCGTGCATGCGGACCCAGGGCATCAGCGTCTCCCCGCTGACGTCATCGGGGTAGTACGGCTGGTGCTGGTGCCAGAAAAAGGCGACGGTCACTGGATGCATTACAAATCGCTCATTCTCGCCGTCGGTCGGCGACTGGGCGGACGAGTTCAAGGTCCAAAGTCTGTCAACATCGGCGATCGTTCTTACGCGAGGGAGACTGCCGGCGCGGCCAGAGCGGCGCAGCGTTTTGCCACGGCCCTTTCGTAAACTCGAATGTACTGCAAGGCACTTCGCCGCCAGCTCCAATCCTGGTTCATGCCGGATCGCGACGAGCCGCAGCCATTCCGGCTTGTCGGCAAACAGGGCCAGCGCCCGATCGACCGTCTTCACCAGCTCGGCGGCGGAGTATCCGGAGAAAGAAAACCCCGTGGCGGTCCCGTTCGCCAGGTTCTCCGGAGACGCGTCGACAACCGAATCGGCCAGGCCGCCCACGGCGCGGACCAGCGGCACAGTCCCGTAGAGCAGGCTGTACATCTGGTTGAGGCCGCATGGCTCGAACCGGCTGGGCATTAAAAAGACGTCGGACCCCGCCTCGATGCGATGCGCGAGCGACTCGTCAAAGCCGATGCGGATCGCGACTTTCTCAGGCGAGCGACGGGAAAGCTCGGCCAGCCAGTCCTGGTACTTCGCCTCCCCGTTTCCCAGCACGCAAAGCTGCAGGTCGCGGGTCAGAAGGGTCTCGGACCCCTGGACGATCAGGTCGAGGCCTTTTTGATCGGTGAGCCGCGATACGACCGCCAGGAGCGGCACCTCCTCGCGGACAGGCAAACCGAACTCCGCCTGAAGCTGCCGTTTGCACGCACGCTTCCCCTCCTCCACGTCGACGATGGAATAGCTCGCGGGGAGGGCCGGATCGGTCTGCGGATTCCAGATCTTGGTATCGACGCCGTTGAGGATGCCGGCGAGGTCCTCGCGTCGCGAACGCAAAACGCCGTCGAGGCCGTAGCCGAACTCGGGCGTCTGGATCTCGCGGGCGTAAGTCGGGCTGACGGTCGTCAGGGCGTCGGCGAAGACGATCCCCGTCTTGAGCAGGCAGAGCTGGTTGTAAAACTCCATCTGTTTCCAGTTGAAGTACTTCCAGTCGAGGCCCGTCAGCAGCATGTCCCAGTGCCAGAACATCCCCTGAAAAGACATGTTGTGGATGGTGAAGATCGAGGCGGTGGTTTCAAACGTGTCGGGCGCCCGCCCCTCGATCGCCAGAAGAGCGGGGATCAAACCGGTCTGCCAATCGTTGGCGTGCACGACGTCGGGACGAAGCCGAAGCTGCTGCGAGAGAGCCAGAACGGCCCGGCTGAAAAAGACGAACCGCTCGCAGTTGTCCCGAAAGTCCGCTCCGTTCACCTGATACAGCCCCGGTCGATCGAAATAGCCGGGCTGATCGATCAGAAAGAACGTCACGGCCGAACCAGGGAGCCGAGCCCGCTGAACGGCACCGGTGACATGCCGCGTTCCGATCGGCACTTCGAGCTGAATGCCGGTCGGCTCGATGGCGATGCCGTTCGAGGAGCCGTTTTGGGCGTGGATCTGCGGATAATGGGGCGTGACGAGCCAAACGCTGTGCCCCAGGCCGGCCAAGGCATCGGCCAGCGCAGTGGCGACATCCGCCAGCCCTCCCGTTTTGGAGAAGGGGACCGCCTCCGAACTGGTCACCACGATCCGCATTTGGATTCGATCCCCGTCAAGCTGGCGCAACCGCTACGGTTTCCCGCCTCGCTCTAATCCATTTTATCGGCACGCGCGCAAAGTCTCTTCAATCGCGCGAAACAAAAAGGCGGAGCATTGCCCACGTATCGTATGGACAGGCAAACAGTTGTGTCAAAGGCTCATGAATTCAGGGACGGCCCCGGCTGGCATCTCGACGCCGTCGGCGAAACTGCCCGCTTGCCAGCGTGGGTCCTGCTGCCGGCGTGCCATCCGGCGTTCGATAGCGAACCGGGTTGGGCAAAGTATCAATGTGAGCCGACAGGGATGACCCGGGTGAGCCGACAGGGATGACCCGGGTGAGCCGACAGGGATGACCCGGCTCGTCGCCGTGACGCACGCTACAATGCCGGTCGCCTCCTTCTATAATCGAGATTGGCCACGCGAACGTCGAGTCCGCATTTCCTGTCTGCCGTAGCTTCCCCGTGAACCACGTCGAAACCGAACGCGATAAAACGTCCTGGGATCTCGCCGCCGAGACGGTGACTGTCCGCATCCGCTGGTTCGGGTTGTGCGTCGGTTATGTGCTGGTGAATTTCATCGGCGGTGACGGCGGCAACCGCCCCGTGCTCAACGCCATCCTCACGCTGGGGGCCGTCTACGCGATCATCGACACGGTCTGGAGCCTGCGCGGAAAGGTCTTTCTGGCGCAAAGCCCGCTTGTCATCTCGCTGATGGAAGCGGTCTTCATCGGCTTGCTCTGCTATTTCAATCACGGGGTCGAGAGCCCGTTCCGCTTCTACTATTTCTTGTCTCTCTTGGTGTGCGCGATCCGGCACTCCCCGTCCATCGCGTATTCGACCTTCGCGCTGCACGCGCTGAGCTTCAGCTGCTTGACGGCCAGCCCCGACTTTAACCGCCGCACCGATGTAACGACGCTGATTCTCACGCTGATCCTCCTGGGTTGGGCCACCTGGGGCAGCACGGCCCTGGCCAGCCTGCTCAAAACGGCAAGCCGGCGGCTCTCGGAGCTGAATGACGAGCTCAAAGAGAACCAGCAACTGCTCGAACAGCGGATCCGCGAGCGGACGTTGGAGCTGCAGGAGTCGCAGGCCCAACTCGTCCAGCAGGAGAAACGGGCCGCCTTCGGCCTGCTGGCGGCGGGGATCGCGCACGAGGTCGGCAACCCGCTGGCGGCCATCAGCTCGCTGGTCCAGATGCTCAAGCGGCGGCAAAACGACGCGTACACGGGCGAACGGCTGGAGATGGTCGACGATCAGCTCCGCCGCATCCAGCGCACGCTCCGGGAGCTTGTCGACTTCAGCCGGCCGGCCACCAAGGAGCGGCGGCTCTGCGACATGCACGAAATCCTCGATGCGGCCCTCAGCATCGCCAAATATTACAAGCGGCGAAAAGGAAAACGGGTCGTCACGCGTTATGCCGACGATCTGCCCAAGCTGCGCGCCGTTCACGACCAGTTGGTGCAAGTCTTCCTCAACCTCGTGCTCAACGCCCTCGACGCGACCGACGAAGGGGGAACGATCGAGCTGGCGACCGAGTTGAAGGACGGCTGGATCCGCGTGGCCGTCCACGACGACGGGCACGGCATCCCCGACGCGGCCCGGGACGCTATTTTTCAGCCCTATTTCACCACGAAGCAGACGGGGACCGGTCTCGGGCTTTTCGTGTGCCGCAGCATCCTCGAACAATCGGGCGAAGGCCGCATCGAGCTGACCCGCACCTCGCCCCGCGGGACGACGTTCACCGTGTTCGTCACGTGCGACAATGTGCCGCGTCCATCCCGACGTCCCGCTGGCCCTGTCCGTTTCGCCCGAAGAAGTCTCCGCCCCGTGATGACCACTCTGTGAAGACCAACCGTTCGATCCTCATCGTCGAGGATGAAGAGATCATCCGCACGACGCTTCGCGAATTCCTCACGGGCGAGGGATACGCCGTCGCGGACGCGGCCACCGTCGGCGACGCGCTGCGGTTGGCCCGCCAGCGCGATTTCGATGTCGCCGTCTGCGACGTGCAGCTCCCCGACGGCGACGGGATCGTTCTCTTGCGGCGATTGCAGCAGCTCAACCTCGACACGTCGGTCCTCGTGATCACGGCCTACGCGACTGTCGAGAACGCCGTCGAGGCCTTCAAGGCCGGCGCGTTCGACTACCTCGTCAAGCCGGTCCTCTTTGAGGATCTCGCCCACAAGCTCGAGCGGCTCTACCGTTACCGCCAGGTCCACATCGAGAACCAGGTCCTGCGCCGCGAGCTGGCCCGCCGCGGCGACTTCGACCAGATTGTCGGTTCCAGCAAGGTGTTGGCCGACTTGCAGGAGACGATCCGCAAGGTCGCCGTCACGAACTCGAACGTCCTCCTCATGGGCGAGACGGGGACGGGCAAGGAGCTCTTTGCCCGGGCCATTCATGCCGCCGGCCCCAAGAACGAGGAGAAGTTCCTGGCCGTCAATTGTGGGACCCGCCCCGTCGAGCTTTTGGAGACGCAGCTCTTCGGTTCCAGCACGGGCGCCGGAACCGATCGGCAGGGGATCTTCCGGCATGCGCGGTGAAGGGACCGTCTTCCTGGACGAAGTCACGCAGTTGCCCTTCGGAACCCAGTCGGAGCTGCTGCGGGCGATCGAATACGGCGAGATCATGCCGGTCGGCGGCTCCGAAACGGTTCGCGTCCAGGCCCGCATGATCGTCTCGACCACCCGCGACCTGATGCGCGAAGTGACCGAAGCCCGTTTCCAGGAGGACCTTTTCTACCGGCTCGACGGCGTGAAAATCCACATCCCCGCCCTGCGCGAGCGGCTCGACGACGTGCCGGAGCTCGTCGATTTCTTCGTCGCCAAGCATTCGCGGGCGATGGGGAAACGCGTTACCGGAGCCACCAGCGAGACGATCCGCCTGCTGATGGCGGCCCAGTGGAAGGGGAACGTCCGGCAGCTCGACAACGCGATCGAGCGGGCCGTCATGATGTGCGACGAGACGCGCATCGAGCCGAAGGACCTTCCCCCGGACCTCCTGGGCATCGGCCAGCCCCTGCCCGACACCGACGATCTGCGGACGGCCCTGCGGCACTACGAGCGGCTGCACATCTTGCCGCGTGCTGCGCCAATGGCCCGACAAGCGCGAGGCGGCCAAGCGCCTCAAGCTGGGACTGTCGAGCCTGTATCGCAAGATCGAAGAGCTGGGGATTGACGTGTGATCACACGTGGGCCATTGCAGATTGCGATGAGGACACCTCTGCCCGGATGATGGGTCGGTGTCTGCTCGATGAGCATCGACGGCCCCCTCGCCCAACTTCCCCAGTGATTGACGTCAGCCTTGCGCGAGGCGGAGTTGGCTGAGTGCGATCAGCAGTCGTGCTGGTAGCACTTCCTTGTCGCGTTGAAAGTGGCTCTTTTCCCGACGATTTCCGCCGCGGGACCGCTACACTGTGGCTTGAAGCGCTCTAGGCCGCCGTTTCGTCGGGCCTCGCGTTGATGGCGGGGGGCCCCTTCGCGGACTCGGCGCTCGGGGCCGGGGACGCCGCCGTCGCGACCGCGTGCGGCGTCGGCGAGGCAGAGGATGACGTTGCAAACGAATTCGAGGCGCCGCTCAGCAGCTTGTGCGTCAAACGGTTCAAACCCACGTTCTGCGAGGACAGCAACTCGGCGTGGGCCGAGGGCTGCTCGTCGAGTCGCATCGGCAGCCGGACGCTGAAGGTGCTTCCCTTTCCGAATTCGCTCACGAGAGAAACCTCGCCCCCCAGGAGCTTCGACAGCTCCTTGACGATGGAGAGCCCCAGGCCCGTTCCGCCGTATTCGCGGGTCATGGCGTCGCTCTGGCCCGGCACGGTGTGTCCTTGGCGGAACTTCTCGAAGATCGTGGCCTGCTCGTTGAGGGGAATGCCGATCCCCGTGTCCTCGACGACGAATTCGAACAGGACGTCGTCGACGCGGCGTGCGCGGACGCGGACACGCCCACCTTCCGGCGTGAACTTGATGGCGTTCGACAAGAGGTTGTTCAAGAATCTGCTGGATCTTGACGGAGTCCTGAATCAGCGGGGGGATGGCCGGATCGATCTCGTAGGAGAGATCGATGTTCCGCCGATCGGCCAGGGGATTGAGCAGACCGATCTGGCGCTCGATCAGATCGGCCAGCGAGCACTCGACGACCTGAATCTCCACCCGGCCGCTTTCGATTTTCGCCAGATCGAGCAGGTCGTTGATCATGACCATCAGCGCGTTGCCGGACGTCTGGATGTTGCGGACGAACCGGTTTTGCTTGTCCGACAGGTTCTCCGACCGGGCCAGGATGTCGCTGAATCCCAGGATGCTGTTGAGAGGCGTCCGCAGCTCGTGGCTCATGGTCGCCAGAAAGTCGTCCTTGAGCTTGTTCATTTCGTACAGCCGCAAGTTCACCTGGGCCAACTGGTCGACCTTGCCGTCGAGGTCGGTGTTGACGGCGCGCAGCTCGTCCTGCACGGTGACCAGGTGCCGCAGCATCCGGTTGAACGTGTGGCTCAGCTCCTCGAACTCGTCGCCCGTGCGGATGTCGGCCCGCAGTTCGAGATTTCCGCGGGCGACCTGGTCGCTGACGTCCTTGAGGTGCAGGACCGGCTTGACGATCACGTAACGCACGATGGCGTACGCGGCCACCATCGCCAGGAAAGCCGTCCCGATCGCCGTCGCCAACAGGATCGCGTTGTTCTTGGCGAGGTCCTTCCGCGTCGAGTCCAACGGGAGATTCACCTTCACCACCCACATCAATTCGCCCGTCTTTGATGTTGGCGTCGGCCGGGACGAATTTGCGGTGGCACTCGACGCACGCCTTTTGCGCAATCACGCCCTTGAAATACTGGTATTCGCCGTGCTCTTTCTCGACCGTCCGATGGTACTCGCGGCTCCCCTGCTCGCCTTGAGCAGGACTTCGACGGCATCGTAATCCTCCGGATCGCTGGGCCGGTACTGCCCCTTCGGGACTGGCCGCGTCGCGCTTGAGCGGCTTGAAGAAGCGGTAGCTGGTGTACTCCAGCTCCGATGGCCGCAGGTTCTCTGATGATCCGGTCCCAGGCCGGCTTCATTTCCTCCGGCTCGAGCTTCTCGATGTGCTTTTCGAGAATGATCGAGGACGCCAGCCTCTGGGCTTGCTTGTGGACGGCCTCGTAGACGAGATCCGACGTCAACCGGGCATAGACGTAAAAGCTCCCCACGATCAAGAGCAGCAAGCCCCCTCCGAACAGGTAGCGGCATTTCCGCTCCAGGCTCGTTTCGCCCAGCAGACGTTTGACGGTTCGGTACGACATGGCGGCTTCCGACCCCTACTACACCATTTCAGGCGGTTCGGCGTAAAGAGCAATCGGTCAGCGGGTCAGGGACCATGGTGCAGCGGTCAGCCCGACCCGCTTTCGTTGATGCGTCCACTCAAGCCTCGTCCACTGAAGTCATCGTCCGCTAAAGCCTCTGGCACTCGGGGCAGAAAGAAAGTCGATCGCTGTCCCTGGACGATCCGGCGGATCGCGCCGTTTGAGCACGTGAGGCAGGTTGCATCGGCGCGGCCGTAGACGCGGTGCTTGTGCTGATAGCGGCCATTCTGATTGAGCGCCGTGCGGTAGGTGGCGTCGCTCAGCGTCGATCCTTCGTCGCGAATGGCTTCCTCGAGCACGCAACGGACCGCGTCGCTTGAGCCGCGAAAGCTCAGCCGGCTTGAGACGGTCGGCCCGCTGGGCCGGATGGATCCGCGAGACGTGCAGGATCTCGCTGGCGTAAAGATTTCCGATCCCGGCCACCGTTCGCTGGTCGAGCAGGACGATTTTGATCGCCCGCGAAGTGGCCGCGCAGCAGCGCTGCCAGGTCTCAACCGTCATTTCCAGTGCGTCCGGACCGACCGTACCCCCGCCGGAAATGGCGGTCCGATCTCGCCGGGGGCGAACAGGCGGACCGTTCCCAGGCCGCGTCGATCCCAGAACCAAAGCGAGCGGTACTCGGCACTTCCGGCGAGCTGCCATTCGATCCGCAAATGGGCCCGGTCGGGCGGGATCCGACAGCAGCATCAGACCCGTCATCCTCGGTTCGATCACCACGGCCGAGCCGCCCGAAACGTGCAGGACCACCCTTTTCCCAGGCGGCCAACCGCCTCGATCGTCTGGCCGGCCAGCCGCTTTGCCAGAAGCTCAAATCGGGGCTGAATGGAAATCGGCCGGAAGCGGCAGCCGCAGCGCTTGACCGCCTCGATCTGCCGTCCCTCGACAAAGCGGACGGATGCCGCGGACCATCGTCTCGACTTCGGGCAATTCCGGCATGTCGGTTTTGACCCTTCCGCCCATTTTCCTCTCCGGCCGGCTCAAAAGGGAAACCTCCCGCGGCCAAAAGTCTTGGCGGCCTGCCCGATCCGACCTGTCGCGAGCGGCCGGGAAAGCTCGAAAACTGTCAGTTCAGATAAGGCGGATAAAGGGGGAAATGTGCTTGACGGCGCATCAGTCGCAAGGGATGCTAATACGTAGGCCCAAAGCGCTTAGCCTTTGGGAGTCGTATCGCGGTCTGCCGGGCCCCGACACCGTCCTGAGAAGTTCGGGAGATGCGAATGCCACGACCTTCGCCGAATCACAGCGCACGGCGTCGGCCGCGTCCCGAAAAAGATCGAATTGGGGACCCGTCGTCGCGACGGCAGCCGCCACTGTGGCCGTCTTCGGCTTTCTCGCCTTCGTCCTGAATCAGACGCCGCTCCAACCGCGCCCGCGAGCGCGAACGGCCGCTGCACAACTCCGGCGGCGACTCAAGTCGCCGCCACGACGGCGCCTGCACGCTCCGAGCCATGACCGCGGCGAAAGTCCCTGCCGCATCGCCGCAAGTCGCGAAGGCCACGGCCACGAACCGCAGATCGGCACCACCGCGACCGCCAGTGTCGCCGCCACGCCAGCCGCTCCGAACACCAGTCGGTCCTCTCACGGCCGCGGACCGTGCCAAGCTTGTTCAAGCCCAAATTGCGGCCGGCGAATTTGGGCCGGCCTTGCAGACGGCCAAGTCGGCGACCGACGCGGTCGAGCGGACGCAGTTGTTGAAGACGATCGCCGATGCCCAGGTCCAGAACGGCGACCTGCAAGCGGCCGACATGGCGATCAGCCGCATTCCCATCCCCGAAAGCCGCGACCAGGCGCGGGCCCAAAACTCGTCCCGTCAATCGGCGGCCGGCGGTGCGGCTCAGGCGGCGATGCTCGTCAATCTCATCAAGAACACCACCGGCGACCAGGACGACTGGCAGGACGAAGAAGGCCAGCGGAAGCAGCCCATCTATTGGCCGCCCGGAATTGAAGTCGATCCGAACGGCCTGTTGCGCGGGCTGACCGCGTCAAGAGAACGGGCCACGTCGCTCGAGTTCCTTGGGACACCGTGCCCGCGAAGCCGACCTCAACACCGACCTGCGGGCGGCAAGCTCGCTGCGGCTCGTCTCGCTCACTCGGCTCGAAAAAGAGGTCTCGAAGCGGTTGGCCGAAGGGCGCGACCATTCCGGAAACGATGCAGCACCTGGCGGGGCTTTCGCATATTCGCTACGTGTTCGTTTATCCCGGACCAGCACGACGTCGTGATCGGCGGGCCGGCCGAAGGCTGGCGATACAACGAGAAGGGGATTGCCGTCGGCCGCGAGAGTGGCAAGGCCACGTTGTTTCTCGACGACTTCGTGACGGTCCTGCGGACATTCGCACCGCACGGCCCCGGCTACTTCAACTGCCAGATCGTCCCCCGCGAAGAGGGCCTGCGGCGGATCAAGCAGTTCGTCGAAGAATCGAACGCCCGCGGCCCGCTTGACGCCGGCCGCCGTCCGCAACTGGACCAACCAACTGCAGCAGCAACTGGGACTGCAGGACGTCGAAATCAACGGCATTCCCGACGATTCCCGCGTGGCCGAGGTCATCTTCGAGGCCGACTACCGCCTGAAGATGATCGGCATCGGCAAACTCGCCGGGCGGTCCCCGGCATTCCCAGCGTGTTCGACCTGTTGCCCAAGACGGGCGAAGTGAAGTCGCGGCGGATGGATGCCCTCCGCTGGTGGCTGTCGATGAAGTACGACGCCGTCATGCACAGCCCCGACCGCAACGTCTTCGAGATCCAGGGGTCGGCCGTCCTTTGTCAGTCCGAGAATGAAAAGATCTCGGCCAGCGGACAGCGGGTGCACACCGGCAAGTCCGAGGCGACCAATCGCCTCTTCGCCGCCAACTTTACCGATCACTATTCGGAGTTGGCGGCGCAAGACCCCGTCTTTGCCGACCTGCAGAACATTTTCGATTTGTCGCTGGTCGCCGCCCTGCTGGCCGACAACCGCGTGCCTGACCGGCTGGGTTGGAACCTGGGCTGCCTTCGCTGCGGAAGGGGCGTACCACACGGCCCATTATCAGTCGCCCAAGAGCATCATGTCGGTGGTCAACCACCGCGCTCTACAACGGCAAAGACATCGTGGTGCAGGTGGCCGGCGGCGTCGACGGCCAGATCCGCAAAGTGTTGAGCGACCCGCACGTCTTCCGCGAAGCGACACAGCTCGCCGCCGTCCAGAACAAGGGCCGTGCACCCGAGCTTCCGGAGGGCCGGTGGTGGTGGGACGCCAAGTCCCATTGATGCAAGCAAGCGGCGCGCGGGCCGAAATGGTCCCGCGGCGTCCGCCGATCGAGGTCCAGTGCGATCGAGAACGGCCGGCACCTTGCCGGCCGTTTTCTATTTTCCCCAGCCGGCAAATCTTCCTAGAATCGAGATCTTCCCTCGTAACGACCCCTTTTGGCGGACGGGCTGGAATGGCGCGACTGACTCAGGCAGACCTCCACGAGATGAACCAGACGTTCGAGCAGCGGACCCCGCAAGAACTGCTTCGCTGGACGCGGGAAGTCTTCGGCACCCGCGTGGCGGCCCTCTCCGCCATGCAAAAGGCGGGGAGCGTCGTGTGCCACATGCTCCGCGCTCTGCAATTGCCGATGAAGGTCCTCTTCGTCGACACGGGGGTCCATTTCACAGAAACGCTCGTCACGCGCGACCGCATCGCCAGCGAATACAATCTCGAAGTCGTCACGCTCGTTCCCGCTTTGACGATGGAACGAACAGACGGCCCGCTTCGGCGTGCTTTACCTCTCGACCGAGGGGCAACAGCAGTGCTGCCACATGCGGAAAAACGAGCCGCTCTTGGGCGTCAAAGGGCAGTTCGACGCCTTCATCGGCAGCTTGCGGCGGTCGGAAGGCGGCCAACGCGCGAAAATGCCCGATCCTGGCCTCGACCCGGAGATGAACTGCGTCCGCGTCAATCCGCTGGCCAGCTTCTCCGACAAGCAGTTGGACGACTACATCGCAGACACACGGCGTGATCGTCAACCCCCTGCACGCCCAGGGTTACACGACCATCGGCTGCAACCGCTGCACGACCCCCGTCCTTCCCGGCGAACCGCCCCGCGCCGGCCGCTGGAGGCACCTCGGCCCGTGGTCGGTCTACTGCGGCATCAATCCCGACCGATTTCGCCCGCGAAGAATCCGTCGCCATCGACCTCTCGCAAGACCTCGTCGACCGCATCCTCGGCCGCCGCACCGACTTCGTGATCTGAACCTCGCCCGCACGAATGGGTTCACTCGGTCGACCGTCCTTCGAAATCAAAAATAGGGAGGGCGGCATCGAGGGGCGTCTCGTCCCGGTTCAGCCGGGCGAGCCCCCGGACCCCCGGGTGGTGCGTCCGCGTTCGTCGGGGGAAACAATGCCCGCCAGGGTGTCGAGATCGATCCGGATCGAATGCGACAGCCAGAAGAGCCAGGGCAGCCCGACGAGGCCGACTGCGCTGAAGACGATCATCGATGTCTCCGCCCCTTCGTGGATGACGTTCTCCTCGATCAGGCTGTCCGCGATCAGGGCGGCGATCGCCAGGAAAGGAGCCAAGGCCGCCACCACCAGGTAGACGGAATTCCGCCGTCCGACCTGTCGCAGCAAGGGCGCATCGGCCGCCGCTCCCTTGAGGTCGGCCACGAGAAAAACGGGGTACAGCGACCGCAATGCGAAAAACGTGACGACAAAAAACGGATAGGCCGCCGCCACCAAGCCGCACAGAAGCAGTGAAAAGAAGAAGTGAAGCATGGCGACGGCCGGCAGGCGGGCATGAACGATCCGCAACCCGATCGGATACGCGCACGCCGCGATCGACCACTCCGCAACGCTAATGAGCGCGACCAGCCGTCCCAGCTCCAAGCACCGTTGGCGCAGCATCCGGCCGCGTTCCGGGAGCAACTGCCGGGCCTGGCATCGCTGAAGTCCCCGAAACACCGAAAAACCAAGATACCAGAACAGCACGGCCCCCACCGGATACGCGATGCCGTTGATCACGGCCTGCGTGAGCTCGAAGAGCGGTTCGAGATTGCCGAGATTGCCGACAATTTCCCGCACGTTGTGACAGTAGTTGAAGACGCCCGCCAGGACGTTGGGCAGTCCCGCCGCCACGAAGACGATCAACACGGCATACCGCCGCAACTTGACCCGGAAACTGCGATTGGATGGAAAGAGAAGCGCACACGCTTTCGGATTCGTGCAAAGTTCCAGGCGGCGGGCCATCTCCGTCCCGCTCGACCACCGATGCTCGCGGTCCGCGGCGAGGGTCGTCTCCATGATGGAGGGCAAACCTTCGGGGCACCCGGGAAGGCAAGCTAAGTCGCCGCGCTTCGAACCCCGCCCGCCGCCGCGCGACCATCGATTCGAGCGTGGGCGACCAGCCCCGGTGGACCTCCTCGTCCTGAAACGGCCGGGATCCCGTGAGGAGTTGCCAGAGCACGACACCGAGCGAATACAGATCGCTTCGTCCATCGAGATCGCCGGCCTGACGGGAATGCGCCGGGTTGCAAGCCTCAAGCTGCTCGGGCGACATGTAGGCCAGGCTGCCGCCGAAATAGGCCGCAGGAGTTGCGCCGGTCACTTGGAGGCTGAAGCTGATGTTGAAGTCGGCCAGTTTGGGCGACCCCTCCGCGGTGACCAGGATGTTCGCCGGCTTCACATCGCGGTGCAGGACGCCGAGTTGGTGCGCGTAGTCGAGGGCACGGGCGACTTTTTCCCCGATCCAGCAGACCGCCTCGGGCCAGTTGGCCGAGGCCAGCCAAACCCGCGATGACGATTCGACCGGCCGCGATTCGCCCCGCCGCTCGAGCGATTCGTCGATCGCGTCCAGGAGGAGCTTGCCCGTTCGCTTCTCCGGCGGCGTGTGCTGAACGCGCTCGATGACCGATTGCAGCGTTCCCCCGGCGACGTACTGCATGTACATCAGCCGCAGCTTTCGCTCGGCAAGGACCCGCTGGTCGTAGACGCGGACAATGTGATCGTGATCAAGTTGGGCCAGCGTTTGGGGCTCGGCGCTTCGTTCCGTCGCGATTTTGAGAGCGACGAGCCGCTGCATCGATCGCTGGCGCGCCAGAAAAACCTTGGCGAACGCGCCGCTCCCCAGTTCCACGAGCAGATCGAAATCTTCAATCGCGTCTTTGATGGAGATCGCTTCGAGCCGCCGCCGCTGGCTGCTGCGGTGAAGCGACGATGACTCGTACGGCTGTCCGGTTCCGAGAGTCGAAGCGATTTCCGCAGCTTGACTCGGGAAGGCCTCTCGGTATTCGTCGGCCTTGACCTCTTGGCCGCTCTGCTTGCGGATATGAAACTCTTCGTAGAGGAGATCGCAGGGGACTCGGCCCTCTCGCAACTCGGGAAACTCGGCCAGATACTCGGAGATCCGCTTTGGACAATTGCGGTTGAGCCAGCGATATTCGAGGTCGACCTTGATCAGCTCCACCAGGGTCAGGCGGCGAATCTCTCCCGCCTCGGGAAGAAACGGTCGAAGATCGGGGGGCGCATCCGAAGTTTCCCAGGCCTCCACAAATGCGTCGAGGAATTGGGCCAGCACATCCATCGAGTGCCGATCCGCATCAAGCGGTAACGCTCCATTGGATGTCGACACGGCCCTCTCCGGTGGCGACTCACTTGTCCCAGGCGAAGGCGGTCCCGGCGCCGCCCCTGAAAAAGCCCGCGGCAGTCTATCATATTCGACCCCCCCTGCTCGATCGGTCAGCCGACTGCGAGTATCATGGGCCATCGGCCTTTTTTCCCGAAATCGCCCTCGGGTGATTCGTGGACAAACTGGTTTACGGAGCCGCGACCGTATGGGAGCGTCCGGTCGCGCCTCAGACGGGAAACGGCCTCCGACAGTCCGTTTTTTTCCTGTGAGGCATTTATGGACGACGCTGCGGCTGCTCTTGCGGATCGAATCCGGAACAAGGACCCGCAAGCGCTCGTCGAGTTCATTGAGTTGCGGCGTCCGCCCCTCCTGGCGTTCATTCAACGCAATCTCAGCGCGGCCCTTCAGCGAAAGCTCGAACCCGCCGACATCCTTCAGGAGGTCAGCCTGAGTGCGCTCGACTCGCTCCCGGAGTTCGACCTGGCGGACCGCGATCCGTTCTCCTGGCTGTGCCAGTTGGCCGAGCATCGAATCATCGACGCGCACCGGAAGTTTGTCGCGGCCCAAAAACGCTCGGCCGATCGCGAGATTCCTGCCGGGGCCGGGGAGACCGACGGGCAAAGGGGGGGATTCTTTGACGTGCTCGTCGCCAGTATGACCACTCCCAGCGGCGCCTTCTCGCGAAACCAACGCGAGCTCCGACTGACGGACGCACTCAAGAGCCTGCCGGACGAATCGCAGAAGGCCCTCAGGCTTCGCTACGTCGAAGGGCTTCCCTCAAAAGAGATCGCGCAGAAATTGGGAAAGACCGACGGTGCGACCCGCGTGCTTCTCACGCGTTCTTTGGTCAAGCTGCAGGATCTCCTCCGGCACGACAGTGAATTCTTCAGCTTCGTCGCCCAACGGCCCGTGCGTCCCGAAAAGCCGGTGCCGGAGACCCGAGCGGAGGAATGAGCCGGCCCGCTTTTCCCCTGCCATTTGCGCCCTCTGCGATCTCTCCGCGTCGGTTCAGTCGCCTGTCTCCTTGACGAGTCATTCGAGCGCTTCCCATCCAGACGTAGCGGTCCCGTGGGGGTAACCGTCGGTAAACACGAGACTTTCATCGCGTTACCGAAGTGCTCGCAGCACTTGAACCGACTCTTCATCGCTTCGTCCTTCCCCCCGGTAAGACGGCCGGGGGGTTTCGTTTTCGAAACGCGCGGCCAGCCTCAATTCGTTGTAACAAAAGCGTCCGAATCGCGCTCGGAAGTCCAGAGGGCAAGAAAACAGTTCCAACGCGAATCGGAAAGGGACGGCCATGCCAGACGGAAAGCGAAAACGAAGGCACTCCCCCGACCGCGTCAAGCGTGAATGGTACGCACGGCACCGTTCCGCCCGATTCGCTCGCCGATTCGGGTGCGGCCAGCCGAACGCCGACTGAGTCGAGCGTCACAAGTCCTGAGTCACAACGTCACATTGTCATTCTTTGGGCGAATGCGAGTCGTCTTCCGTCGGGCGAGAACGCCTCAGGGTTCGGACCTGAATACACCGGATAAGAGCTACGGCGACGGAGAACCCGCGATGCAAAAGAGGTGCGTTTCGCCCCGAACGAAGAGTTCGTTATCAACCGGCGCCGGGGTTGCGCCGACTGTTTCATCCACCGTGTTTGTTGCGACAACACTCAATTCATCGGCATCTTTGATGACCACGGTGGTCCCGGATCTCGCCGTCAGATAAACGTGCCCCCCAGCCGCGATCGGTGAAGCATACGTGTTGCCCAATCCTTGAATCCTGCGGGCAAGATAGTGCGGCTTGCCGGTCGCAGCGTCCACGCAGGAAAGCTGCCCCGACTTTCCTTTGTGAAAGTAGAGTCGGCCCGACGAGAGTAGTGGCGAAGAAACGTCGGGCGTATCGTGGTTAATCACCCAGACCACTTTGTTCGTCCCCTGAATGTCCCCCTCGCCATCCAAACGGAAAGCGCCCAGGAACGCGCCTTGAAAACCGCTGCCGACAAACACCAAACCGTTACCCGCGACCGGAGAGGCGATGGGGCGCGCGCGGTCGACCCGCCGCAACGCCACAATTCTTTCCCGGTCTCCAGATCGTAGCTTCGCACCGCATTCTGCCCGTTCATGACAACCTGTTTCCGCCCGGCGTGTTCGACAACCAGCGGAGTTGCCCATTCCGTCGGTTCGTCACGATCCACCTTCCAGATTGTCCTCCCCGTTCGCTTGTCGAGTGCATAGAGAGCTGATGGACCGCGATGATCCCAGGGGACTAGGATCTTGTCGCCTTCGAGTGTCGGAGAACTCCCTTCACCAAACCCGTTCAGCGTCTGCATTTTTCCGAAATCGTCGCGTTTCCATTTCAAATCCCCATTCATCGCGTAGCAATAGAGCCCCCGCGAGCCGAAGTGTGCATAAACATGCTCCCCGTCCGTGCAGGGAGAGGCGGAAGCGAACCCATTTGTGGTATGGGTCCTTTGATGCGGTTTGGCGACGGTGGCGGTCCTTTGCCACAGCAAATTGCCGTCCTTCCGATCGAAGCACAGGACTTTGAACTCAAGCGTCGGAAGGCCGCTCGCGTGCTGGCTATCAACCGGGACGGCCGTCGTAACAAAGACCTGGTTTCCCCAGATGATCGGCGACGAAAGTCCGTTTCCGGGAAGTTCGACCTTCCATTTGACGTTTTTCGTATTGCTCCATTCGATCGGAGGCGACGCCTTGGCAGCAGTCCCATTCCCCGTTGGGCCACGCCAATGACCCCAGTTTTCAGCAAGCGCGAAGGAATCGAAAAACACGAAGACAAAAGCAAAGCAGGCGGCGGTTTTTAGAATTGGAAATCCCCGATTTTTTATGGACCGTCATCTCAAATCGATTTGAAGAACAAGCGTCATTGTAGCGGATGCCTCCGTCTCGACCGTAGGCTGCGATCGATCAAATCCGCCGTCGGACGCAATGAGCCAAACTCGACCCGCTCCAGACGCGCGGCAAACGAGGTCCGTGAAGTGCCCCATAAATCCTGGCCTGAAACGCGGCGGCATGATTCTGATCGATTGCCAACGGTGGTTTGCTGGCAAAGGCCTTTTGATTCAAACGCGATCCATCACCGGGTCGCCCCGAGCTGTTCCAAGAAAAATGCGGCAATGCGTGTATAAAGCTGGCGCACTTCGGTCGGGTCGCTCACCATGTGCGTCTGGCCGGCCAGCGGAAGGAACTCGAAGTCTCGGCCGGCACGAAACAGAGCATCGGCCAGCCTGATGCTGTGAAGAAAGAAGACGTTGTCATCGGCCGTGCCGTGGATCAACAGAAGTGGCCGGCGCAGTTCGTGCGCCGTGTCGAGCACCGAGCTGACTTTGTACGCCTGCGGGTTCTTGGCCGGCAGCCCGAGGTAGCGTTCGGTGTAGTGCGTATCGTAGTCGAGCCAGTCGGTCACCGGCGCCCCAGCGACAGCGGCGTGAAAGACGTCCGGCCGCCGGATCACCGCCATTGCCGAGAAATAACCGCCGAATGACCAGCCGAAAATGCCGACCCGGGCCAAATCGAGCTCCTGGTACTTCGCTGCCAGCGACTGGAGACCGCGAACCTGATCGGCCAGCGGCGAGTTGGATGAAGTTGCCCTTGATCGCGCGCTCCCAGGCGCGTCCCCGCGCCGGCGTCCCATGCCCGTCGATCGACACGACGATGAATCCCTGATTGGCCAGCCAGCCGTCGAGCCAAGTAGCGCGACCGCGTGGCAGTGACCATCTGCAGTGTCGGTCCTCCATAGACGCTGACGATCACCGGATAGCGTGTGCCCCGCTTGAAGTCACGCGGGCGGACGAGGGCGGCCCGCAGCGTTGGCTCGCTGCCGATTGCCACCAGCTCAACCGCCGGCTGCAAGCCGGGCTTTTCGGAAACGCTGACCAGTTCGCCGACCGCACGACCGTCGCGTCGATGCACGACCTGCTTCAAGTCGCTCGTCAGCGACTGCGCGCTTCTGACGCTGACGCCGCTCTCGTCCGATACGATCGCGCTCTGTATGCCCGGCTCGTTGGTCAATCGCTCGGGCGGCGCACGTGTTTGTCCAATGCAACGAGGTAGATGTGCGTCTGCGTTGGGTCTTCGCCGGCCGCCACCATCGCCGCCCCCGCTGTCTCGTCAACGCCCAGCAGCCGACGGTAGTTGACTTCCGGCGCGGTGCAGGACGCGTGCCAGACTGCCATCGCGCTGGCGCAATTCCAATTGCCACGCGCCGCGCCGCTCGGTTGACCACAGGAACGACTTCCCGTCGCGCCGCCATTTCGGCATGTCCGCGTCGAGGTTCAGCCAGGACTCGTCCGTCTCGCGGAGCAGCTCCTTGGTGCTGCCCGCGGTTGGATCAACCTCGTAAAGCAGTTCCAACGTTTGCTCGCGGTTCTGCACCAAGATCACGAGCGGCGCGTTGTGTGCCCAGGACACCCTTGCCAAATAGGGAAACGTGTCGTGGTCCCAATCAATCCATTTTGTTCCGCCACCCGTGACCGAAACGACACCGAGCCGAACCCTGGCATTGTTCTTGCCGGGCCGCGGATAGCGCAAACTCAGAGCCGGCCGCTCGGGATGCACCTGGTCGGCGATCGACAGCTCTTCGACATCGACGGTGTTCGTCTCTTGGTAGGCGAGCATCCGGCTGTCGGGCGACCACCAGTAGCCGTGCATGCGGCCCATCTCCTCCTGGGCCACGAATTCGGCCAACCCGCGGGTCAGCGTGGCGGTCGCGCCGTCCGTCAAGCGCCGCTCTTTGCCGCTGGCGATCTCGGTCACATACAGGTCGCCGCCGCGGACGCAGGCCACCCGCTTGCCATCGGGCGAGAAGCGGGCGTCGATCGGGTCGCCGGCCGTGCTCGTCAGCTCGCGAATCGCCCCGGTCGCTCTTTCGACCAGGTAGAGTTTTTCGGAAAAGGGCACCAGGATTGTGCGGCCATCGAACGACACCTCGAAGGCCGTAATGCCGCCGGCCGCCAGTCGCATCCGCTCGCGCCGCGCCTGTTCCTCGTTCGACAGCCTCTCTTCAGCCCCGCCAAGGATTTGTGCGGCGGTCGCCAGCACACGCTCGGCGCCGGTGGCGACGTTGAATTCGTAAAGGTCGCGCTGAAAACTCCGCGGTCCCGAGCGGAGAAACAGCACGGCATCGCCGGAGCGCGTGATTTGAATGCCCGCCGGACGCCCGTTGGAGAACTGATTCGTCGACGCGTACTGCTCGAGGAACTCGGCCTGCTGCAGGGACTCGCGGGCGCTGGTCGCCCGCATGGAGGCGCGGGGGGCGGTCGCCGAGACTTTTTTTGCAGCGGGGCTCGCCAAAGCCGTGTGCTTGACGATCGGTTGCTTCGCGGCCGGGGCTGATAAGATCGCGTTCGGCAGGCAAACGAGAATCGAGGCGGCCGCTACGAGATTGAGGGACGGATTTGTGTTCCACGGCTGCATTTGCGAGTCACTTACGGTCGAGAAGCGTTAACTGGTTGACTGGCAATTGCGATTGTGCGCTCGACACCTGTCCCGACGGTGATGAGCGGCAAGACGAGACCAATGACTGCGGCAACGGGCGAGAATGTTCCAGACAGAACAAAAATAGGCAGTGCCGCGATCACACTCCCGAACGCTCCCAGCATGCAGGCAAGCAACAGAATCAGCGCCCGAGCAAACGCGCCGCTTCCCCTGGGTCTGACCAACAAGGACCATCTTCATATCAATTCCCTTCAGGAGTTATCATCACCCATTGCAGTGCTCCGGCCAAGCATCGGGTCAGAGCTACGCCGGGTGATTGTGGCACTCGGTGCGCCTGCTTGATTCCCGCCGCTGACACTGTTATGGTGCAAAGACGGTCTGCTCATCTGCCTTCGACTCGATACTGAGACATGGAACATGTCCGCAATCCCTCCCGCCGCTGACCCAGGCAACGCTACTGCTCTCAATGACGCCTCGGCCGCTCCACGCCGGACGAGCCGCAAGAGAAGACGGCTCATCCTTATGGCCGCTCGTGCTGGTGTGCTTGATCGGCACGGCCGGTTATTTCAAATGGAGAGCGGTGCGCGACGAATCAAATACGCGAGCGGCCCGCGCGGTGCTGGCGGCCGATGGGATTGCCGTGATCGATTCCGGCGAGGAGCCTGACGATACGGCGTCGCCCTTTCAAGGCTGGGTCCCGACGAGGATCGTGCGCGTTCAATCCAGCAGCAACCACATTACGGACGCCGAACTGTCCAAGATCGTCGGCATCAGCCAGGATCTCAACCTGGTCCTGTCCTCGTGCCCGATCACCAATGACGGACTTTCCCACCTGGAAGGAAGACATAACATCCGCTGTCTCGCGTTGGCCAAGACTGCCGTCACCGACGACGGACTTAAACATCTCCGCGGCATGAACCTGCAATCGCTCGACTTATCCTCGACAAAGATCACCGATGCCGGTCTGGCAACGCTGGGAGAATTCGATTTTCCCCGGCTGAAGGAGCATCGCGCTCGAACACACGGCCGTCACGGACGCCGGATTGATGCATTTGTCGAATTTCAAGGCCCTGGAATGGGTGTCGATCGCGGGGACGAAAGTCACGAAAGACGGCATTCGGCATCTGAAAGCCAAACTTCCGGAAGCGACCGTGCTGGAGGAGGCGGTTGACGCCACCTCTCAATGAGGCGCATTTCTCGACTTCTGGTCGCCAATCGCAGTGAAATTGCTATCCGGGTCTTCCGGACCGGCCACGAGTTGGGCATCCGCACCATCGGCATCTATGCCCACGAAGACCGGTTCGCCCTGCATCGGTTGAAGGCGGACGAGGCCTACCTGATCGGCCAGCCCGGCGAGCCGATCCGCTCCTATCTCGACATCCCAGCCCTCATCGCCCTGGCGAAAGAGCGGCGTGTCGACGCGATTCACCCGGGCTACGGCTTCCTTTCCGAGAACCCCGAGCTGGCCCGCGCCTGTGAAGCGGCCGGCATCATCTTCGTCGGGCCGCGGCCGGAACTGCTGGAGCAGCTCGGCGACAAGATTGCGGCCCGCGCCATCGCCCAGCGGGCCGGCATTCCGATTCTTTCCGGCAGCCGGCAGCCCGTGCGCAACGCCGCCGAGGGACTGCGCAGCGCAGAAAATGGAATTCCCCGTCATCATCAAGGCGTCCAAAGGGGGGGGCGGCCGCGGGATGCGGGTCGTGCGCGCCGCGGCCGACTTCGCCGCCGCCTTCGAACAGGCCCAGCGCGAGTCGCAGGTTGCCTTCGGCTCCTCCGACGTGTTTCTGGAAAAGTTCATCCCGCGGGCCCGCCACATCGAAGTCCAGCTTCTCGGCGACCTGCACGGCAACCTCGTCCACCTGTATGAACGCGACTGCTCGATCCAGCGACGTCATCAGAAGGTGGTCGAGATCGCGCCGGCTCCCTACCTGGACGCCGAGCTTCGCAGCAAGTTGTGCGAGGCGGCCCTGGCGATCGGCAGGGAACTCCGCTACGAGAACGCGGGAACGGTCGAGTTCCTGGTCGACGCCGACACGGGCGAATTCTATTTCATCGAGGTCAACCCGCGGATTCAGGTCGAGCACACCGTCACCGAAGAGGTGACCGGAATCGACATCGTGAAGTCGCAGATCCTCATCGCCGAGGGGCTGCCGCTTTCGGATCCGGAGATCGGCCTGGGATCCCAGGAGGCCGTTGCAACCACCGGCTTTGCCATTCAATGCCGCGTGACGACCGAGGATCCCGCCAACAACTTCATGCCCGACCACGGTCGGATCACGCATTATCGTTCGGCAAGCGGGATGGGCATTCGCCTCGATGCCGGCACGGCCTTCTCCGGAGCCGTCGTCACGCCGTATTACGATTCGCTCTTGGTGAAAGTGACGGCCCGCGGGCGGCGGTTTGTCGATGCGGCCCGCCGCATGGAGCGCAGCCTGCAGGAGTTCCGCGTCCGCGGCGTGAAGGTGAACGTTCCCTTCCTGATTCAGCTCATGACGCATCCGCAATTCCTGGCGGGCGGCTGCACGACCACCTTCATCGACAACACGCCGGAGCTGTTCCGGCTCGAGCGCCGCCGCGACCGGGCGACGCGTCTGTTGACGTTTCTGGCCGACACGATCGTGAACGGCAATCCGCTGATGAAGGGCCGACCGGCCCCCAAGCGGCGCGCGCCGGCTCCCGTTCCGCCGTTCGATTCCGAAGCAGCCGATTCCCGGACGGCAGCCGGCAAAAGCTCAAGCAGCTCGGTCCGGAAAAACTGGCCCAGTGGGTGCTCAAGCAGAAATCGCTGCTTGCTGACCGACACCACGTTCCGCGACGCCCACCAGTCGCTTTTGGCCACGCGGTTCCGCACGCGCGATCTGCTGAACGTCGCCGAGGCGTACGCGCGGCTGTGTCACGGCCTGTTCTCGATCGAAATGTGGGGCGGGGCGACGTTCGATTCGGCCATGCGGTTCTTGAAGGAGTCTCCCTGGCAGCGGCTGGCCGACCTGCGAGACAAGATTCCCAACATTCTGTTCCAGATGCTGCTTGCGCGGCTCCAACGCCGTCGGCTACGCGAACTATCCCGACAACGTTGTCAAGGAGTTCGTCCGCGAGGCGGCCGACGCGGGCATCGATCTGTTTCGCATCTTCGATTCGCTGAATTGGGTCCCCAACATGCGGCGTGGCCATGGAGGCGGTCCAAAAGAGCGGAGCGATCTGCGAAGCGGCCATCTGCTACACGGGCGACATCCTCGACCCGAGCCGCCCCAAATACGATCTGGCGTATTACGTCTCGCTCGCCAAAGAGCTGGAGAAAATGGGGGCCCATATCCTGGCCGTCAAGGACATGGCCGGGCTCTGCAAACCCTACGCGGCCCAGAAGCTCGTCAAAACGCTGAAGCAGGAGATCGGCATCCCGATCCACTTCCACACGCACGACACGGCGGGAATTCAGGCGGCGTCGATCCTCAAGGCGGCCGAAGCCGATCTCGACATTGCCGACGCCGCCATGGCCCCCCTTTCAGGGGGAACGTCGCAGGTCAATCTCAACACGCTGGTGGAGGCCCTGCGCTTCACGCCGCGCGATACGGGGCTCGACGCCGCGGCACTCGACGGATCTGGCCGAATATTGGGCGGCCGTCCGCGAGTATTACGCGCCCTTCGAGACGGAATCGCTGCCCGCGACGTCCGACCTTTATCGGCACGAAATGCCGGGCGGCCAATACACCAATCTGTTCCAGCAGGCGCGTGCGCTGGGGTTGGCCGACCGCTGGGCCGACGTCCGCCGGCTCTATGCCGAGGTGAACCAGCTTCTGGGCGACATCGTCAAGGTGACGCCGACGTCGAAATCGGTGGGCGACCTGGCTCTGTTTCTGGTCGCCAACAATCTTTCGACCCAGGACGTGCTCGACGAGAACCGCGAGATCGCCTTTCCGGAATCGGTCATCGATCTTGTCAGCGGGCGGATGGGGCAGCCGCCGGGCGGATTCCCGAAGCGCGTCCGCCAGCGGATCCTGCGGGGCAAGGAGCCGGTGAAGGGCCGCCCCGGGGCGAGCCTGCCGGCGGTCGACTTCAAGCAGACGGCCGCCGACATGGTCCGCTTCCTGCATCGCGAGCCGGAACAATTCCGAAGTGCTCTCCTACGTCCTTTACCCGAAGGTGTTCGAGGAGTTTGCCGTCCATCAACGGGACTACTCGGACACGAGCGGCCTCTCGACGCCCGTTTTTCTCTGCGGACCGGTTCCGGGCGAAGAAATCTCCATCGATATCGAGGCGGGCAAGACGCTGATCGTGAAGTTCCTGACCGTCGGCGACCCCCATGCCGACGGCAGCCGCAGCGTCTTCTTCGAGCTCAACGGCCAGCCCCGCGACGTCAGCGTGATCGACCGCTCGCTCGAGCCGGAAGCCAAGCCGGGCCTGAAGGCCGATCCGGCCAATCCCTGCCACGTCGGCGCCAACATGCCGGGCATGGTCGTGACGGTCGCCGTTCAACCGGGCGACCGAGTCGCCAAGGGGCAAAAGCTCCTGACCCTGGAAGCCATGAAGATGCAGACGAACATCAGCGCCGAGCGCAACGCGAAAGTCGACCAGCTCCTGGTGAAACCGGGAACCCAAGTCGAAACCGGCGACCTGCTGATCACGCTGCTGTAGGCCGGATGCCGCGAGCGCTGCAGCAGCAGACCTGTCAGTCGATTCCCGCGCCGAAGTTGTCGTCCTGTTCGATCTTCGGCCGTCTTGGTCGGCGGCGCCCTGATGGGCGATGGCGTTGAAGCGGGCACCCGCAGGGACGTTGTGGTTCGGCGGAACCGGCTCGGCCGCGGCCGGCTCGATGCGATGCGAGCCTTCGTCGGTCCGCAGGATCCGCGGAGAGGAGAATTCCTCCTCGAACGGCTCGCGCAGCGTGGCGTAATGCTCCTCGCCGTAATCGTCGTACGTGCACAAGTACCCGGGTTCCTTCGAGCGCACCAGTTCCACGTCGTAGGCCTCGATCACTCTCCGCTGGATCAGTTCGCGGCAGTCGGAATTGATCGGGTGCGCGATGTCGGCGTAGAGCTTGGCGCGGCCGTCGGTGTCCTTCGTGGCCCGCTCCTCGTCGAGCTTGGCGCCGCACTGGTTGCAGTGCAGGGCGCGGAGGTGGTTCTTGGTATGGCACCGGGGACAGCGATCGGTCAGCTTGCGGCTGGGCATCGCGACGAACGAGCCCTTGGCCCCTTGAATGATTTTCAGATCGCGGATCACGAAGCAGGAATCGAACGTGATCGAGCAGAAGGCCTGCAGCCGCTCGTGCGGGTCGTCCATCAACTTGATGCGTACTTCAGAAATTTCCACGGCCGTCCTCCTTCTCGGGGGCGATTTCGAGTGCTAGAGCACTGTTGTGCCGCGGCGGATGCGCTCTTGGCGATCTCCGCCGCAAGCCGCGACTTATTGAATCTCGATTACGGCCGGCTCTGGCCACCCACACGTGTCCACGCGCCGCACGAAGACGGCTGGCAAGGGACTCGCGCCTGACGGCGGCTGTGGCACAGGCCAAAGCACGCCGTCCCGCTGCCGCTCATCAGGCAGCCCAGCACCGGCAGATTCGAGAATCGTGACTTGAGCTGCGACACCTCCGGATTCAATTGTTCCGCCGGCTCTTCCAACGCGTTATGCAAAAACCGGCCCACGCGTCCGATCCGTCCCGGCGCAATGCGGCGGCGACGTTCGCTCGACGCTGTGTTTCTGTTCCGGGACCCGGCAGTGCTTGAAGACCAGCGCCGTCGAAAGGCCCGTCCGGGGACGGGCGATGACGAAGTGCAGTCCGAGCGGCACTCGAAGAGGCTCGATGATCTCGCCGCGCCCGTAACAGACGGCAGCCGACGTCCCGTCGACAAAGAAGGCCACATCGCTTCCAAGTTGCGATGCCAGCCGTTGAAGCTCGAGCGTTCCCAGCTTCAACTTCCAAAATCGATTCAAGGCCATCAGCGTCGCGGCGGCATCGCTCGACCCTCCGGCCAAGCCCGCGGCAGCGGGAATTCGCTTCACCAGGGCGATTCGAACTCCCGCTTCGACGCCTGCGTGTTCGCGGAGCAGTTGGGCCGCTTTGACGACGAGATTATCGGTTCCGGCGGGAATACCGTCTTCCGCCGACGTCCGAACTCGATCGATTGGACCCGCCGTTGGGCTCGGGCCCTCCCTGCGGACCCCGCTCCCCGAACAGCGCAAACGAATTTCGGTCGAGTTTTCCTCCGTGAAGATCAGGGTGTCAAGAATGTCCACGGTCACCATGAGCGTCTCCAGCTCGTGGTAGCCGTCCTCTCGTTTACCGAGAATCTCCAGAAAAAGATTCAGCTTCGCCGGCGTGTGAACCACCAGCGACGGGCCGACTTGCCGAAACCGCATCGGCTAAGCCCTCCCAAACCGCCCCCCGAGCGTGCAATCCTTCTGGGCGATGTAACTCAAGTCATGGTGGAAAAAAACTCGACGCTCAAAACTTCGTTTTCTCGGAGAAGGGCCGTAAGCTCCCAAGAGAAGCCAATTAGCAAGAGAAGCCAATTAGATTGAGCCCCCAAGAGAGGCCTTTTAGACTTGGCCGCTCCCCCTCTTCTGAGCAACTCGTCTTCTTCCGAATTCCTCGGCCCTTTGCGGAAAGCCGATTTCTGGACAGTAGACTCGGGCTGGATATTAACAACGGCCTAAAATCGCGTCAAGATGCGATGTCCATCCCCGATCCCGATGGCGCGATCATTTGACTCGACGGCTGGCGCTCACCGTCTCACTCTTTACAAGCCGGCGCCCTGCGCACGAGGCGCGCACCGTCCACACGTACGCTGCCTATTTTTGAGAATCGCCACAGGTTCCGAGGCGTATTCCCCTTGTGCGCAACGTGACAGAAATCTGGATTCTCGGATCGTTGACAGTAAAGTCTGTGCAGTCTACCATCTCCTCGTTGTCTTACCCATTTGTTACTGGTTCTTTGGTTGAGCGTCCTCTTTCAGTGGCTCCGGGGGCCCAGGCTGCAATTTGGCCCAGCGGCTTCGCGAGGAAAGAGGTGGCCGGGGAGGGCCAGCGGCGATTGGGTCAGGCCGCGCGTGGGCAGCAACGGTTTGTGGATTGGCGGTCTTGAAAGCTTGGCAACAAGAAGGGGGGACATCAGGATGAGACGCATTTTCGTTGGGCTCATGGGAGCATGTTTGGCTTGCGCAGGTATCACCGGCGGCATTGCGCAAGCCCACCACCACCGCGGCATGTGTGACTACGGTTGTTGCCCGCCGCCGGCGTGCCAGCCGAGTTGCTGTAACACCACCTGCCGGATTGAGCGGCAGACCTGTTATCGCACGGTGTACGAGATGGTCTGCCATCCGGAGCAGTACGCCGTCAACCGGACGGTGTACGAGACTGTCTACGACCGCCATCCGGAGACCTGCTATCGCACGGTGTACGAGACGCAATACCGCGAGCAGCATTACACGGTTTGCAAACCGGTCTGCGAGACGAGCTACTCGCACGGAAACCTACACTGTCCAACGGCCCGTGTACGAGACCGCGTATCGCGAATGCCGCTACACGGTGCAGAAGCCGGTCTGGACGACCGAAGAGCGCCAGTGCACGCGCATCGTCCCTCATCAGGTCGTCGAGACGATCAACCAGCAGTGCTGCCGCACGGTCTATGACCGCGTCATGGAAACGGTCAACACCGAGCAGTGCTACACGGTCCAGAAGCCGGTCACGACCACCGTACACGGTGCAGAAAGACTGCGGCCACTGGGAGACACAGACGGATCCATCATCCCGGGCCCGTCGTGACGCAGTGCGTACGCGATGCGTGCGGCTGCTGCCAAGACGTGCCAGGTTCAGTGCCCCGGTTACGATACCTGCTGCCGCGTTTGGCACCCGCACATCGTTACCGAGCAAGTTCCGTGCACGACGTACCATTGTGAAGTCGTGCGGAAGACGGTGCCGGTGCAGGTGTGCCGTTGCGTGCCGCGAACGATCGTCGAAAAGGTGCCGGTCCAGGTCTGCCGGACCGTGTGCCAGGAAGTCGTCGAGAAATACCCGGTCCGTTGCTGCCACTAGGTCTGCGAGCAGAAGGCCGAGCGGGTTCCTTACCAGGTCTGCCACATGGTTTGCGAGCAGCACACGCGGCAGGTTCCCGTGACGACGTACCGGACGGTGCAGGAAGTCCGGACGTGCAAGGTCGCCTACTGCGTCCCGAAACAGGTTCCGTACACGGTTGAGCGGTGCGTCGCACGCTGCGTCTCGAAGGTCGTGCCGGTCACCTGCACGCGGATGGTGGCGCAGTGCGTTCCACGGCAAGTCGCCTACGAAGTCTGCCGGGTCGTCCCGGTGACCACGTGCTGCCAGCCCGAGTCGCCGTGCGGCGGGCATGCGCCGTCGCCGCCTCCGAGTCAAACGCCACCGGGTCCGGCCCCGGCCGCCCAGCCCCCAGCGGCCCAACTCCCAGCGGCAACACCTCCGCTGAACCGGATTTGACGCTCTGCCCCAGCCGGGCGAAGAAGTAATCGGACGGGTCGACAGAGTCGCGATGTCGTGTGGATTTCGGCTGGCGATGCTCGCGATGGGCTCGCCAGCCTTTTTTTGGATCTGATCGACCTGCGGGTTGTGTATCCGCATCACAACTCGTCGCCCAGCGGCAGCGCGAGGATGAGAGTTCTGTTGGCGCGAAGAGTTATGCGGATGCCTAACCTACGCGATCGCGTGGTGCGCGGCGACTCACGTGTCTTGTCGAGCCGAAGGAAGCACCGATTCGGTGAGGCGGATGAGCTCTGCCAAGGACCAAGCCTGAAACGGACAACCGCGCGGAGTGTGGGGAGGATCGCCGTCCGCGATTTCGGAGACGTGGCCGAGTCCGGCGACGTCCAGGTGCTCAATCAGCGGTTCGACAAATCTTGACCGTGCCAGGTCACAAACGGTCGGAGACGGACCGCGAACGCGGACCCACGCTTCCACGAAGGGACCGGCCAACCACGGCCAAACGGTCCCCTGATGATAAGCCAGTTCACGCTCCCGCTCCGATCCGAGATACCGGCCGCAATAACCCGGCGCACCGGGTTCGAGCGTTCGCAGCCCCATCGGCGTCCACAGCCGCGATTCGACGACGTCGACGACTCGCCGCGCCGCCTTCGAATCCAAAAACGTCCAAGGCAATCCGCCGACGGCGAAGATCTGATTCGGCCGCAAGGTCTCGTCGACCGTTCCTTTTCGATGATCGACGTCCACGACGTCGAACAGGCAGCCGCCGGGCTCGATTCCAAAACCGCGCCTGGAACGCGGCCAGCCCGCGATTGAAAACGCCCTGCCAACGGGAATCGAAGGCCGCTCCGATTCGCAGTCCGCTGAGCCAAAGGGCTTCCACTTCGACCGGCTTGCCGATCCGTCCCGTGACCGCGCGATCGTCGAGCCTTGGCGTCCATCCATGTCAACGGCGTGCCGGCTGCTCCCGCGGCCAGCAAGCCGTCGTCGTCGCAACGAATTCCGTAGCGCGTTCCGCAAAAGTATCCGCTCAAGATCTCTTGGACAGCCTGCCTGAGCACTTTTCTCACGGCCGGCGCCGCCGGCCGCCGCGCGCGGTCGGTCGCCGCCAGGTATTCGTGAACGGCGACGATATACCATAGCGAAGCGTCGACCGAATTGAATTCGGACAAATCCCCCTGATCGGGAAACCGGTTGGGAAGCATTCCTTCTGAAATCGTGGCCGCCCATGCCATGAGGATGTCGCGCGCCTCGTCGAGCCGTTCCGTCGCCAGACACAATCCGCGGAGCGCGATGAACGTGTCCCGTCCCCAGTCGGTAAACCACGGATATCCGGCAACGACCGTCTTGCCCACGCCGCGGCGGACGATGTAGGCGTCGGCCGAACGATTCAACCGGTTGGACAAGGCTGCGCGGCGGCGGCGTTCCGAATCACGCAAGCCTTGCGCGATCTTGTCTGCGCGTTGCCCCAAACCGCTTGACCCGTTCGACGTGCCCTTCGGCCGTGAAGATCAAGACGGCCTCGTCCCCAAGCGGCCAGGAGAATATTCCCGGCGAGGCGAGATCCTCGAGGCAATCGAGCCCACGCTCGCGCTCCTGTACGTAAAGAAAGTTGCGGAACCACTCCGGATCATGACGGTAGCGACCGTTGGAGAGGGCGATTGTCGCCGGGACGGTGTCGTACGGTTTCCACGTGACGGCGTCCGATTCGGAGACCGGGTCGAATCGAAACGCCCCGTTCTCGCGGTGCAGGGCGTGGTAATCCCGTCCGGAGAGGAAAGGCCGCACGACCAGTCGCGACGCCGCCGCCGCCTTGGCCAGCCGCCAGCACAGAACACAAGCGGAGATCCGTATGCGGAACGAAGAGTTCCAGCGTAATCTCTTCACCGCCCTCGAGCCGCCAACGCCAGGTCGGCCACGGTTCGTTGTCGAACGATTGCAGTCGCGTCTGGCCGTCCGGAGAGACGACGTCCGGCGCATAACGCTGCGCCGAAAGGGGAAGACGTCCGTGGTCGGTTTCAACCCAGGCGTCGAATCCATTGACCAGCACGAATCGTCCGGTTGGTGGCGACGTCGCCGTCAACAGCAGCGCCTGATAGCGCCGCGTTCGCAAGCCGCACGCTGTCCCCGAGGCGAAACCGCCTAATCCGTCCGGCTCGAGCCACTCGATCGCTTCCGTTAACGAGACCGATTTCATTCGCTTTTTGCCCCCAAGGCGGCCGCTTGCGGCCGGACCGACGACCGGGCCGTCGGGCTGGGAAAGGAATCGTGCCAGTTTCCTGCGCTGCTGGAAACGAACCGGCCGCCGACGTTTCACCACGTGCGGCGGTGGATTGACAGATTCGTGCGACTTCGCGGAGGATTGGGAATTGAGTCGCTGCACCCGGTCTGGTTCAGGAAGCCAAGGAATGCCGCTCTCTCCAGCGCAGCAAGAAGCCGACGCTCACCGATGGGTACGCTACCACGTCGTGGGGTTTTTCGCGACGATCGGCGTGGCGGCCGGCCTCCTCATCGTGGATACAAAGATTGCACAAATCATCGGCAACAGCCAGATGTCCGGTTTTCGCGCGATCCTGCTGGTCTCGGTCCTCTTGGCAGGCGTCGGGGCGCGGGCCCTTCTGGCTTGGCGCAGCGCGACGGTCGACCTGCAGGGACGAATCTTCCTGACCGTGATCGGCCTGATCCTCTTGACCGGGGCCGCGTTCGGATTGTCCGATTGTTTGCAGGAGATCCGGGAGCATTACAAGGCGTGGGAGGCGGGCCGACCGGTCTCGAGCGCGACCATGCCGCGAGACGTCAGCGTGCCCGCTCGATCGCGACTGCGGGTTGTCAAGAAGCCGCCCTTCCGAATCGTAGATCGAGAAGCACGTTCTGCGACGATTGCCGGCGACGGGCGGCTATCAGCGGACGGCCTGGCGGATCTCCTCAACCGTTTGCAGGGCGTGTTTCGCCTCTTCCAAGCCGCCTGCTGCGCGAATGAACTCCAAAGCCGCTCCCACTGGGCCGAGGCCATTGCGCACGCGCGGGCCGCCGACTTCCTTCGTGCTCACGACCTTCCGCCTGCGTCCCTTGGCCTTTGCATTGCTCTTGATCGTGGAGACGTATTGAGCGTTGACATCCAATCCTTTAGCCTTTAGGTCCTCCGCAATCTCTGAAGGTGACTTGTCAGGATGGGCCGCAAGGCGTCGCGGATTGCCTGGCTCTTGTTGACAGTCTCTCTTTTCGATTTTGCCATGTTGCTGACTCCGTGGTTTGAGATGGATTTATGGACGGGGTATTCTTTCGAGCGATTTGGCGGGTGTCAAGGATTGAAGAAATTCGGCGACGCTGGGAAGGTCGGCCTGCAGTGTGAATCGCTTCGCCGTTGTTCTCGGTCTCCTATCGGAAACGTTGGGGCCGCCATGGTCTGCACGCCAAGCGAATCCCGGCCCGCACTGTCATGTCAAGTTTATATTCGACGAGCGGTGCCGAGTAAGGCACTTTCGTTGGGCTGGCATCGAAGTTGCGTGCAGATGCGTCCGTGCGCCAGAATGACGGCTGGAACGGCGTCACGCTGATTCGTCAGCAGCCGCGCTGGTTGGTTCTTGCCAAGAGTCCGCTCACCGAGAGAATGATTGCGATTGAATGACCATGACAACGACGCTCCCGAGTCCTGAAACGACAACAGGCAACCATGGCAACCATGCGCATCACCGCGTCTGGCCCGGCCGGCCTTATCCGTTGGGGGCGACCTGGGACGGCCGCGGCGTGAATTTCGCGATTTATTCGGAGAATGCGACGCGCGTCGAGCTGTGCCTGTTCGACACGCCGGAGTCGCCAACCGAATCGCGGCAGATCGACCTGCCGGAGCAGACCGATCAGGTCTGGCACGTGTATCTTCCCGATTCCCGCCCGGGCAGCTTTATGGCTATCGAGTCCACGGGCCGTACGAGCCGGCCAAAGGCCATCGGTTCAATCCCGAACAAGATCGTTCTGGATCCCTACGCCAAGGAGATTGGCCGCGTCGTCCACTGGGCCGATGAACTCTTCGGATACCGGGTGGGCGATCCGCAAGCGGATCTGTCGTTCGACGAGCGCGACAACGCGGCCTCGGCCCCTCTGGCCGCCGTCATCGATACGGCCTTTACCTGGGGGGACGACTCGTCGCCCCGCAGGCCGCTGCACGAAACGCTGATTTACGAGCTGCATGTCAAGGGATTCACCAAGCGGCACCCCGACATTCCGGAGGAGCTGCGTGGAACATACGGCGGGCTTGGCTCCGAAGCGGCCGTGCGGCACCTCGAATCGCTGGGAATCACCGCCGTCGAGCTGTTGCCCGTGCATCACCACGTCGATGAACGGCACTTGGTCGAGCGCGGACTGTGCAATTACTGGGGCTATAACACGCTTGCCTTCTTCGCGCCGGACGCGCGATACCAGTCGCCCGACTTCGGCAACACGGTGCACCAATTCAAAACGATGGTGCGCAACCTCCACGCGGCGGGGATCGAGGTGATCCTCGACGTCGTTTACAACCATACCGCCGAGGGGAACCAGCTCGGCCCCACGCTGTCGTTCCGGGGAATCGACAACGCGGCCTACTATCGGCTGTCGCCGGAGTCGCCGCGCCATTACATGGATTTCACCGGCTGCGGCAACACGTTCCACATGCAGAATCCCCGCGTGCTGCAACTCATCATGGACAGCCTGCGGTACTGGGTGACGGAGATGCACGTCGACGGTTTCCGGTTCGATCTGGCCAGCACTCTGGCCCGCGTGCTGCATTCGGTCGACAAGCTGGGCGCGTTCTTCGACATCATCCACCAGGACCCCATCCTGTCGCAGGTGAAGCTGATCGCCGAGCCGTGGGACTTGGGGGACGGCGGCTACCAGGTCGGCAACTTTCCCGATGGGCTGGTCCGAGTGGAATGGAAAATACCGCGATTGCGTCCGCCGGTTCTGGAAGGGGGACGGCGGCGTCATCGACGAGTTCGCCACGCGGCTTGTGCGGCAGCAGCGACTTGTACGGATGGAACAACCGGCGTCCGCACGCCAGCGTCAACTTCATCACCTGCCACGACGGTTTCACCCTCCGCGATCTGGTCTCGTACAACGAAAAACACAACGAGGCCAACGGCGAGGAGAACCGCGACGGCTCCGACGACAACCATGAGCTGGAACTGCGGCGCCGAAGGGCCGACCGACGACCCCGACGATCAACGCCGCTGCGGGCCCGCAAGCAGCGGAACTTTCTCGCGACGCTGCTGCTCTCGCAAGGCGTCCCCATGATCCTGGCGGGCGACGAGTTCGGCCACACGCAACAAGGGAACAACAACGCCTACTGCCAGGACAACGAGATCAGTTGGCTCAATTGGGAACTGGACGACGACCAGAAGTCCCTGCTGCAGTTCGTGCAGGCGTTTATCGCCTTCTGGCACGATCAGCCGGCCCTGCAGCGGCGGCGCTTCTTCCACGATCGGGCCACGCGGGGCACGTCCGTCAAGGACATCCAGTGGTTCAATCCGTCCGGCGCCGAGATGACGCGACGCGGAATGGAAGGTCGAATTCGCCCGCAGTCTCGGCTGGCTCTTGCGGGGCGAAAAGATCGACGTCGACGACCGGGGCGAGGCGGTCTCCGGCGATACGCTTGTTGATTCTGTTCAATGCCGACCACGGCGTCGAAGTCGGCTTTGTCCTGCCCCCCTGCGAGGGGAGCGACGCGCTGGCGTTTGAAGTTCGACACGTTCGACCCGACGACGACCGCTGTCGGACCACGCGTTCGGGACGGCCTACAAGCTGCGTCCTTGCTCGCTGGCCATCTTCGCCGCCGTCAAGAACCAGGCCCCTAAACTTCCCGCTTGACGGCCTGTTCGAGGTGGACGTCAACGTGATCGATCCGCCAAAAAGCGAGCCGTGGCGTCCGATTCCGCGAATCAAGCAGGCAATCGCCTCTCTGCATCCAGCGTATTTCGCGCTGACAATGGCGACGGGGATCGTTTCCATCGCCTGCCACCTGCTGCGCTTCCGGGGGCTGGGGTACGGCTTATTGTGTTTGAATGTCGTGGCTTTCGTCGTCCTTTTGGGCATGAACGCCGCCCGGATCGTGCTCTTTCCACGCCGTGTCTTGGCCGATCTCGTCGATCACAAACGTGGAGTTGGCTTCCTCACGTTGGTCGCGGCGTGCTGCATCTTGGGAAGCCAATTCCTGCTGATCGCCGACGCGCGTTTTGTGGCTGTCGCACTCTGGGAAGTGGGAATCGTTCTGTGGTTCGCGCTGACCTATATCATTTTCGCGAGCCTTGCCGTCCAGCAAACGAAGCCCTCTCTGGCCGACGGCATCCATGGCGGCTGGCTCGCCCTTGTCGTCTGTACTCAATCGGTCTCTGTCCTCGGCAGTCTGCTGGCCGCGGGGTTCGGCCGCCACGCGGAGCATGCGATCTTCTATTCGCTCGGGATGTGGCTTGTCGGCGGGATGCTTTACATCTGGATCATTTCGCTGATCTTTTATCGCTACTGGTTTTTTCCGATGAGTCCCGCCGACCTTTCGGCGGCGCAATGGATCAATATCGGCGCCATGGCAATCTCGACGCTTGCAGGGACATCTCTGATCGCCATTGCCGCGGAGTCAGCGATTCTCGCTCCGTTGCTCCCCTTTCTCAAAGGGCTCACGTTGTTCTTTTGGGCGACGGCGACTTGGTGGATTCCCTTGGTCGTGATCCTCGGGATCTGGCGACACGCCATGAGCCGGTTTCGGTTCGCCTACAATCCACTGGCCTGGGAAGCGGTCTTTCCCCTCGGAACATACGCCGCTTGCACGCAGAAACTGGCGGAGACTCTCAATTTGCCCTTCCTTTTCGTCGTTTCCGAGTGGTTTGTTTATCTGGCCCTTATCGTGTGGACCCTGACTTTCACGGGAATGATTTACTCAATCACGGTTGGCGCGGCACAAATGATTGTCATCGACGCCGCGCGGATGACGGCGAAATGTGTGAACCTGGCACAGTCGGCCCCTCCGCTACTTCGAGCTCTTCAACTCGTAGCAAAGGAGCAGGTCCTGGTCGCCGAGGAAGAGTTTGCCGTCGGCCACCACGGGATGCGACCAGGCGGAGCTGCCGCTTCGCTTCGGCTGCTCGAAACGGCCAAGTTCCCGGTAGCGGGCCCCGGTGGCTTCGATGAGCAAGACCGTGCCCTGCTCGGTGCGGAGATAGATCCGGCCGTCGGCATAGGTGATCGATCCCTTTCCGGCCGAGCGGCTCCGCCACTTCACCTTGCCGGAAATCAGCTCGAGGCAGGTCAGGATGCCGGGCTCACTGGATCCGTATAACAGGCCGTCGACAATCACCATGTCGCCATGATGGCTATTCATCTCGCGCGTATGATAGACCAGGTCCGCTTTCACCGTCGAATGGCTTGCGGAAAGTTTGACGAGCGAGCCACCGGTCCCATAGTTGGACGATGTGAAGACAAGATTGCCGGCGACCTGGGGAGACGAACAATTCGCCGTCGTATTCGCCGCGCTGTTGTCGCGCCAGAGGAATTCGCCTGTATCGGCCCGGACGCCGACGGTCCCGCTCGCTGTAAACTGCACGTACTGGCGGATGCCGCCGACTTCGGCGACGACTGGGGAGGCATAACTGGCCCGATCCTTCCCGGGCAGGAGCGACTTCCAGATCACCTGTCCCGTCTCCGGATCGAGCGCGACGAGCGTGGCCTGGTCTCCACCGGGAGTGCAAATCAGCCGGTTCTCGTCGATGAGGACCGATTCGCGCATCCCCCACTCGAGATTGTTCGCTCCGAATTCCTGCAGAATGTTCTTTTGCCAGCGGATCGCTCCGGAGCTCGCCTCCAGGCAGGCGAGATCCCCGTATCCTCCCAACGCGTACACGGCGTCCCCGCTCACCGTCGGAGTGCTCCGCGGACCGTCTCCGGCCGCCAGGTGCGCGGCCCAGGCGAACGGCGTGCTCCAGATTTTTTCGCCGGTGCCAGCATCCAGCGCGATGATCGCTTCGCTCGCCCCTTTGTTCCCCGTCGTGTACACGATTCCCTTCACGACGGAGACGCTGGAGTAGCCGGCTCCCAGGCCCCGGCTCATCCACGCCAACTTGGGGCCGCCGGGCGGCCAGCGCGGAAGCAGGCCCGTTTCAGGCGACTTGTTGTCACGCCCGGGGCCGTTGAAATTCGGCCAATCCGCACCGGAGCTTTTGCCGGCAACTCGAACGTTGTCGGTACGGGCAGCTTCCAGGCCGAAATTCGCATTTGCCTCGGCGTCAAATCTCGCGGAGGGCCTCCAGGCTTCTTGCGGAGGGGGAGGGACGGGAACGCTGTCCCCGTTCCGCGCCCGCGGTCTTTCCCGGCTGAGGGTGGCGAGCCCCACTCCGACGACCACGACGATCACCAGCGCGTCGATCGCGTAGCGGTAACGGTGTTTCAACACGACGTCGTCTTCATCGGCGGTGGCCCGATTACTTTTTCGGCTTGGCGCTCTCCGCAGCCGCTAGCGGTGGAATTGGAATCTTGAGATTGCGCAGCCTTTCGCGCGCCAGGACGTACGTGTATTTGTTGTAGAAGGCCGACTGCGCGCAGCGGATCAGGTATTCGCGCGACTTCTCGGTATCGCCGCGATTCTTGAGGAACATGCCCACGAAATACTCGAGGTTCACCGGCGCCTCGTCGTTCGGAGATCCGTTGACGATGGCGGCGATTTTGTCAGAGCTAAAATCCTTCAGCGAGCCCGGCGGCAGCGACTTGCGCATTAGCTCGGCCAGCCGCTTGTAAAGGCCGGCACTGACCGCGCCATGCGGATTTTGACTGGGGTTGGCACCGATGATCTGCGACAGCAACTGGTCGCGGTCGGCCGACTTGCCAAGTGTGTCGGCGATGATCGCCGCGTGCATGGCGTCGTACGCGTTATGCTCCTTCTCATAGGACTGCTTGAAGACAACCAGCGCCTTTTCCGGCTCCTTTGTCAGCAGGTAGTAGAGGCCAATCTTTTCAAGGACACCCGGGAAGAACGACGTTCCCAGCGATTCAAAATGCGCGCGAGCGCAGTCGGCGGCCGCGTCCGCATCGCCTTGCCCCGTGCGATGGCACCAAATCATCCACTCCATCGAGGAGTCGGCGTAGCGCTCGGAGATGGCGTGCATGAATGCTTCGGACTTCGCCCATTCGCCGAGCATCTCGTGGCAGCGGGCGGCCGTCATCATCGTCCAGCCCGAGTAGCTTTCCGCAGCCGCATCGGCATAGGCGACCGCCTCCTTCCACTCCTTGCGATCCATATGGTAGTGAGCGATCTGGTCGCGAATGCTCGCCTGCTCCAGACTCATCGCGGGCAGGTCGAGGGACTTCACGAGCGTCTGCTTCCACTTCACCATGTCCCCTCTCTGCTTGTAGATCGCGGCGAGGGTCTCATAGGTCGGGTAATCGGGAGAGGAGCTGATCTTCCGTTTCGCGCACCGTTCGGCATCGTCCCATTGCTTGAGCTTGAAATAGCGGTTTGCCAACGCGGACATCACGAGCGGATCATCCGCGAAGTCGCTTTCCACGGTCGCCGCATACAACTTGGCCTTTCTCCAGTTCCGTGTGATCTGGATGGCGTAGGCGGCCGGGAGTTTCGCACTCGTCTGCCACATCGAATCCATGTAGGGTTTGTTGTACGTCCGTTCGTCCGGCGACCCTGCCGCGCCCTGAATGATGCCGTTCATCTGGTCGCTCCAGACGGGATCCGCGTGACTCCAGGCAATCATCAACCAGGGAGTCGCGATCTCCGAATGACCGAATCGCAACCAGTTCAAGAACCACCATTCGATGAGGTCCAGCTCGCTCGGATCAACCGCTTTCATCAAAGATTCGGCGGCCTTGTCCGACATGGTCTTCTGCTTCGAGTAGGAATCGAGAAAGGCTGCGTACCGGTGATGCGCGCACAACGGCCGATACGTTGCGACCATTCGCTCGGTGGGGATTGCCCAGACGTACCCCTCCAACTCAAGCCGCCGCATGACTTGCACGAACTGGGTCTCCTCGATCACCTGTCCCAAGACGGCCAGCGAAGGCTCGCAGGTGTCGCGGCCGGAGGTCGCTTCCGCTTTTATGTCGGCGACAAGTTGGACGCGAAAATCCACCTCGTCCTCGAGCTCTTTTTCCTGCAACTCTTCGCCCGGTTTGGCTTCGCGCAGGCGTTTGGCGAGCGCTGAGGGGAATCCGTGGACATCCGGAAGTCGGCTGCGAAGAGTCTTCGAGTAGAGCGGAAACGCGGTGCTGGTCACGAGATTCATGGGACCGATCTGCACCGTCCCGCACAACGCGTCCGCGGCGCGAAGACAGTCGGGACACTCCTCGAGCATGGCCTGGGTCGCCTTGATCGTGACGGCGGTCATCGACGAGTACATCACGGCCTGAAGATTCAGGTACCGGGCCAGGCGCTCCTGGTCTCGCGTTTTTGCCTTCTGGAGCATTTGAGGAAGGTGCCCCTCGCAGAACGCTTCCAGCACGTCGGTCCAGAACGGAAGCCGTTTCGACGACTTCTTGTCCCACAGCTTTTTTGCGGCTTTGACGTCCGTCAGGGCCTGTTCGTGCAGGCCGACAATCGCCCGCACATAGGCCCGGTGCCACAGCGCCCAGTCCGATCCCTCCGTCTCGCGCAACAAGCGTTCGGCATACAAGAGGGCGCGGGCCGAAAACGCTTTGTGCGCCGGGCTGAAGTAATACTCGGTGAGCGATCCCAGGTTTGCGTATCCGACCGCCAGTCCCGCCAGTAATTCCGGGGACTCCCCCTTCGCACGGATTTCCGCATGGATGCGGCGCAAAGCTCCCAGGACGGCAATCTCGTTCCACTCCCAGAGCCGCTCCGCCGTTTCCCGAGGCACGCCGGCAAATTCGCGGGCCGCCGGCACAGGCTTTCCCAGTCCCTGCTGCGTCAGCAGGTTCTTGAATTTTCCGCGAGACATCCGCTCGGCGAGATCGGCCAGATCCGTGATCATTTTGGGAGAGAAGACGTCGGTCAGAAACGTCCATTCCCCCAGTGTTTCGGTTGCCTTCCCTTTCTGGCGGCTCAACGTGTAGCGAACGTCGAAACCCTTTTTGGTGCGTACCACCTTGCAGAAGATCTCAAACGGAACCACGTGCACCGAGGGAGATTCCGCAAGCTCCTCTCGCAACGTCGCATCGCGGGTCCCCAGGCCGCACTCGTCCCGCGCGGCAATCAAGAATGCCTGCCGGACCAGTTCCCGCGCAAACAATGGTGGCGGAGATTCGGAATCCGAGACGCTTTTAGGTTCGCGAAACGCGACCGACACGGCGTCACCGGCTGTTGCCGTGTGATCGGCAGCAACCGCAGTCGCCGGGCCGGCCGCCGCCAGACTCAACGCCAACAACCAACAGCAAAACCGCCCTGTCATAGAAGTACCTCAAAGTCCACGACCGGAATCCGGGGAAACGTGCGAAAGGGCCGAAGAGTCGATTTTATCGCATTCGCTTGAAACTGCCATTTTGGGCGCTTCGCGAGGCGCGCTGCGAGCGACGGACTTCGATCTTGCCCATTCCGTGGCATCGGTTTCCGTCAGGCACTACGATGTCGTTGTCTGTCTTGACCTTCAATTGGGTTCGGAGTTGCCGCGATACGCTGCTCCGTTTGGACTTTCGAGAAATGCCCGACGCAGAATTTGCCGACAATCCTTTGCTCGTCACGGACGGTCTTCCGCGGTTTGACCGGATCAAGCCGGCGCACGTTGTGCCGGCTGTCCGCAAAGTGCTGGCGGACGCGGCGGCCCGATTCGAGCAGATCGAGCGACAGATCACGCCGAACTGGGCCGCCGCGGTCGAAACCCTCGACGAGCTGCACACCCCCTTTCAATATGCCTGGAGCCCCGTGTCCCACTTGCTGGGCGTGCTCAACTCGCCTGAGCTGCGCAAGGCCCATGAAGAAGTCCTGGCCGATGTCGTGTCGTTCAGTCTGCGAGTCGGCCAGAGCGAACCGGTCTACCGGGCGCTCAAGGGGCTGAAAGGGGGGGCCGATTGGCCATCGCTCTCCGAAGCGCAGCGCCGCATCGTCGACCAGAAGATCCTCGACGCCGAGCTTTCCGGCATCGGCCTCTCCGGCGAGGCGCGCGAGCGGTTCAATGCAATCGTCCGCGAGCTGTCGCAGTTGAGCACGGATTTCTCCAATCACGTTCTCGACGCGACGAAGGAATTCTCGATCGTCGTCTCTGACCCGGCAGACGTCGAGGGGCTGCCTCCCAGCCTGTTGCGATTGGCCTCGCAATCCCACAACAGTGCGCTCGCGGCAGGACAATTACCGGGAACCGAAGAGACCGGCCCCTGGCGGTTCACACTGGAGTTTCCGAGCTACGGTCCCTTCATGCAGCACAGCCGCCGCCGCGATCTGCGCGAAAAGATGTACCGCGCCTACATCACGCGAGCCTCGTCGGGCCCGCTCGACAACACGCCCCTCGTCCAGAAGATTCTGTCGTTGCGTGCTGAAAAGGCGCGGCTTCTGGGCTTCAAAACGTTTGCCGAGCTGAGCCTCGCAAAAAAGATGGCGCCGAGCGTGATCGCGGTCGAGGAGATGTTCGAGACGCTGCGCCGCGCCTCGTGGTCGGCCGCGCAGAAGGAGCTGGACGAAATCCGCGCTCTGGCCATCGAATCGCGAGTGGACGAGCCGCTCTTGAATTGGGACGTCGCCTTTTGGTCGGAGCGGCTGCGGGAGAAGAGATTCCAATACACGGAGGAAGAGTTGCGTCCCTTTTTCCCGCTCGAGTCGGTCCTGAAGGGGCTTTTCAGCCTCGCCCAGCGGCTCTTCGGGGTCCGGGTGACGCAAGCGGACGGCGAGGCTCCGGCGTGGCACAAAGATGTGCGATTCTTCCACGTCTCCAACGAAAGCGGGCAGCGGATCGCATCGTTCTATCTCGACCCTTACAGTCGTCCCGAAAACAAGCGGGGCGGAGCGTGGATGGACGATTGCCTCGGCCGCCGCTTCCTCCACGGCCGTCTGCAGCTCCCGGTGGCGCATCTCGTCTGCAATTCGACGCCGCCGGCCGGCGGAAAGCCGTCGCTGATGACGTTCCGCGAGGTCGAGACATTGTTCCACGAGTTCGGCCACGGCTTGCAGCACATGCTGACGACGGTCGATTACGCCGACGCGGCCGGAATCAATGGCGTCGAATGGGACGCCGTCGAGCTTCCCAGCCAGTTCATGGAGAACTGGTGCTACCACCGGCCGACGCTGTTGGGCTTAAGCGCCCATTACGAGACCGGCCGACCGCTGCCGGAGGAGCTCTTTGAAAAAATCTGTGCCGCCCGCACGTTCCAGGCCGGCATGCAGATGCTGCGGCAGATTCTTTTCGGTATGACCGACATGGCCTTGCACGCCGGCTTCTCTCCCGAATCGGCCGAATCGGTCTTCGAGCTTCAGCGGAGGATCAGTGCGCGGACGTCGGTGCTGCCGCTCTTGCCGGAGGACCGTTCGCTCTGCTCCTTCAGTCACATTTTCGCCGGCGGCTATGCGGCCGGATACTACAGTTACAAGTGGGCCGAGGTCTTGAGCGCCGACGCGTACAGCGCCTTTGAAGAAGCCGGCCTGGAGAACGATCAGGCCGTCGCGCAAATCGGCCGCCGCTTCCGCGATACCGTTTTGGCCGAAGGGGGAGGCCGCCACCCGATGGACGTTTTCAAAGACTTCCGCGGCCGCGAGCCAAGCCCGGAGGCGCTCTTGCGCCACAGCGGCCTGGCGTGACCTCCCCGACCGGCCGGCGTGAGCCGACTGAGCCAACAACTCGCGACATCTTCAGTCTCTTGGCTTTTTCAGCATGAACCAATCGATCCAATTCCCGAACGAAGAACGTTCCAATGCCGTGCGCCGCACGATCGCTGCCAAGGAGCCGATCGCGCAGCGGACGTACACGCCAAGCCAGGCTGTTCTCGCCAAGAGCGCCGGCTCGTTTCACTGGACGCCCGAAGGCCGCCGGCTTTACGACTACAGCTCGGGAGTGCTGGTCGCCAACCTGGGGCACAACTCGCGAGATTGGTTGCAGCGGTTCTTCGATTATCTGGGCTGGAATCCGGCGACGCTTTCCGCTCAAGGCAAATACACCGCGGCCGTTCCCATGACCGCGTATAACGCAATCACACCCGTCGAGGCGGACGCCGTCGAGCGGCTTATTAAAAACGTCCAGTCGCGTCCCGGCGGGCGACGGCTCGACACGGTGACGTGGTCGGCCTCCGGCTCCGAAGCGATCCAAAAAGCGCTTTGGGCCTGTCTCCACCGCGACGAGACACGCGACGTCGTGCTCGCCACGCGCTACGGCTTTCACGGCAAAAAAGGATTGGCCGGCGCGGTGACCGGCTCCGAGACGGACCACGATCGCGATCCGCGAGTTCGCTTCATCGTGTTTCCGATGGCGGAAGTCGACGATGTGTCGAAGTACGACGAGCCGTTCGACGGGTCCCCGTATCAGGCGGAGCTTGACGCGCTGTGGCAAGAGCTGGGTCCGCGGATCAACTGCCTCATCACCGAGCCCTACCTGGGAGGCGGCGGCAGCTATCATCCCCCGTCGGCGTATTTGAAGCTGCTCGAAACCTTCTGCCGGCGGCACGACATTCTTTTCGTTCTGGACGAGGTCCAGTCCAACTTTGGCCGAACGGGGGCGATGTACGCCTTCGAGACTCATGGGATCGAACCGGACTTTGTGTGCCTGGGAAAGGGGCTGGGCAACGGAATCCCTGTCAGTGCGGTGGTTGGTCGCGGAGACGTCCTGGCCAGCCTCAAATATGGCGAAGCGTCCGACACCTGGAGCGCCAACCCCGTCGCCTGTGCCGCCGTGCTGGCGACGCTCGACGAATTCGAGACCAGCGGCGTCCTCGAGCATGCGCGGACGATTTCGCGAATCTTCTTGCGGGGACTTTCGCGGCTGAAGGAGACTTCGCTGGTCACGAAAGTCCGGGGCGAAGGGATGGTTTTCGGTATCGAGTGCGGCCCGGTCGCGGAATTCACCGCCAACGACGTCGCCAACAAGGTGGTCGAGACTTGCTACCTCGGCAAGGCGGGAAGCGATGGAATCCATTTTCTCGGGCCGCTGGCCGGCTGCGTCCTGCGCGTCAGCCCTCCGTTGACCATCAGCGTCGAAGAGGCCGAGGCCTCACTGGCCCTGCTGTACGACCTGGTGTCGGCCCTGGCTGAGAAACTGCAGGGAAAGGCAGCGGTCGTCTGAACGGCGTTTGCCATTGACCAAGTTCCCCCTTTCCCACATGATTCGCCTTTTGAGCCGACCCAGATTAACATGGCCCACGCAGACACCCTTTCGCCATCGGCCGACCGCGCGTCGGCTGGACCCCGCATGACCCAACCGTCCGCCGGCAGCCACGATCCGCTCAAGCCGGATCGATTTGAATTGGAGCGGCTCAAAAAGCTCGAAGCGATCGAGGCGCTGGGCCTCGATCCGTGGGGACACCGGTTCGACGGCCACATGGCCATCGCGGCCGCGCGCGAAAATGCACCCGCCGAGCCGGGAATCACCGGACCGAGCGGTCCGCCTCGCCGGGCGGATCATGCTCCGCAACAACAAGGGAAAGCTGAAGTTCTATCACATCCAGGACTGGACTGGACGCATCCAGTTGATGGTCTCAAAGGCCGACGTCTCGGAGGACCAGTGGAAACTGGTCGAATCGCTCGACCTGGGCGATTTAGTCGGCGTCGATGGAACGCTGCGGCGCACGAACACGGGCGAGATCACGGTCTTCATCCAGCAGTTGACCATGCTCACGAAGTCGCTGGCCCAGCCGCCTGAAAAATTCCACGGCGCCCGCGACACCGAGATGCTCTTGCGCCAGCGGTCCATCGACCTGATCTACAACGAGGGCGTCCTCCCGCGGATGCTCAAGCGGACGAAGATCGTCGACTCGATTCGCACAACGCTGCGACAAGAGCGGTTCGTCGAGGTCGAAGGCCCGGTATTGCAGGCCATCGCGGGCGGTGCCGCCGCGCGGCCATTCATCACGCACCACAACGCCCTCGACATAACGCTCTACCTGCGGATCGCCCTGGAGCTGCATCTGAAGCGGCTCCTGGTCGGCGGGATCGAGCGGGTTTACGAGATCGGCCGCGTCTTTCGCAACGAGGGGATCGACAGCACGCACAACCCCGAATTTACGATGCTCGAGATCTACCAGGCGTACGGCAATTACGAGACGATGATGGAGCTGACCGAGGCGATCGTGACGAACGCCGTTCGCGCGGTCGGCGACACCCTCGACGTCACTTGGGGCGGATCGCCGATCGACTTTACTGCTCCCTGGCCGCGCCGGAAATACGCCGACCTGTTCGCCGAATATGCCGGCTGCCCGATGCACGACGCCGAGGCGGTGCGCAGCGTTGCCGCGCAAGCACGGAATCGAGACGGCCGGAATGCATCCGGACGTGGTGATCCAGGAAGTTTTCGAGGCGCACGGTCGAGCCGCACCTGGAAGGACCGGTCTTCGTCATCGATTATCCGGCTTCGATCTGCCCGCTGACGAAGCGGAAGCGCGGACGAGCCGGAAATTGCCGAGCGCTTCGAGCTCTATGTCCGCGGGCATGGAGCTGGCCAACGCCTACACCGAGCTGAACGATCCGCGCCTGCAGGAAGAGCTGTTCCGCACGCAATTGGCCGGCCTGCCGGCGGACGAGTCGATGGCCCGCATGGACCACGACTTCATCCGGGCACTCAAGGTCGGCATGCCGCCGGCGGGGGGCTTGGGCATCGGCATCGACCGGCTCGTGATGCTCCTGACCGACAGCCACAGCATCCGCGACGTGATCTTTTTTCCGCTGTTACGTCCCGAGGGGACTGCGGGCGCTGCCAAGGAACAGCAATCAGACCCGGCGCCTGCTCCTAACGGAATGCCCCCGACCTGAACGCCCCGCGAACGGAATCCGAATTCGACGAAGCCAAAGGATTGGCGACATGTACAAGGCGTTTCTCTCCCTGCGGTACCTGAGGACGCGCTACATCGCGCTGGCCTCGATCCTGAGCGTGATGCTCGGCGTGGCGACGATGATCGTCGTCAACAGCGTGATGAAGGGCTTTACCTCGGAAATGCGGAGCCGCATTCAGGGACTGCTCTCCGACATCGTCATCGAAACGAACTCGCTCGACGGCGCGGAGAACGCCCGCGAGATGTTCAAGCAAGTCCGCAGCGTGGCTGGAGAGAAGATCCATGGCATGACGGCGACCGTCGAAGTCTGGGGACTGATCACGTTCCCGTTCGCCGGCCAGTTTACGACGCGGCCCATCACGCTGATCGGCATCGAGCCGGAAGGCAAAGCCAGCGTCGGCCCGTTCAAGCAATACCTCGAGAGCTATCATGCGGTCCTTGACGGCAAGAAGGTCGTGCGGCCTGCGCTGCGTTCGCCGAAAGAGCCGTCCGGGCTGGGAACTGACCGCCGACGCGGCGGCCTGGCGCAAAGAGATCAAGCAACGCGAGAAATGTCTCAACGAACATCTCGACAACATCCACGAATCGCCGGGCGAAGGCGACGTGTCGAAGTCCTCGCTTGTCGCGGTCACTCATCCTGCTGCGACTGCCGCTCCGCGCACTCCCGTGGTCGCGGAATCGCCCAAGCGATCCCCTGCCCCGTTGCCGGCCGACCCGGCGGAAAAGCGGCTGGAGGTCTCGTCGTCCGATCCAGATTGTCGACGATCCGTTCGCACCCAAGTCGACGCTGTTGCAACAGGCGGCTTCGACCGCCGAGGCCCCGGCCAAGCCATTCGACGAATCGGCCCCGATGGACGCCCGCGTGATCGTCGGAGCCGGCCTTCTGCGCTACAACTACGAGGACTCCGAAGACGGGCAAAACCAAAACGATGGAGATGGTCCGCCCGGGCGAAGACGTGCGGATCAGCACCGTGACGGCCGTGAACGGCGGCCGCCCGCCCCAGCCGGTCTATCTGACCGCGACCGTCGTCGACGTCTTCAAGTGCGGCATGAGCGAATACGATTCGAACCTCGTCTTCTGCAACCTCGCCGAGCTGCAGAAGGTCCGCGGCATGTTCGATCCGCAGAACCCCAACGATCCGGATCGCAAGTCGATCACGTCGATTCAGATCAAGCTCAAGGACTTCGCCGACGCCCCCGAGGTCATCGAGCGGTTGCAGGCGGTCTTTCCTCCGGGCATCTTCACGATCAAGACCTGGGAGCAAAAGCAGGGGCCGCTCTTGGCGGCCGTCGAGATCGAGACGGGCATCCTCAACGTGCTCTTGTTTTTGATCATCGCGGTGGCCGGGTTTGGCATCCTCGCCATTTTCTTCATGATCGTGGTCGAGAAGACGCGCGACATCGGCATCCTCAAGGCGCTCGGCGCCAGTTCCGGCGGCGTGATGAGCATCTTCCTGTCGTACGGACTGGCTTTGGGCGTCGTGGGCAGCGGCGTGGGGGTGCTGCTCGGATTGCTGTTCGTGCGGTATATCAACGAGATCGAGTCGGCCATCGCCTTGGTGACGGGCCGCAAGGTGTTCGACGACAAGATCTACTATTTCCCCGAAATCCCGACGCTGGTCGAGACGCGGATGGTCGTTTGGGTCACCATCGGCGCCATCGCCATCGCCGTTTTGGCCAGCGTCTTCCCCGCGAGGCGGGCCGCCCGGCTGCGTCCGGTCGAATCGCTTCGCTATGAATAGTGACCAGTGGCTTTTTGGCTAGTAAAACCTTGCCACCCGCGGCGGATTTTCAACTGGCCACTGGCCAATAGCCACTAGCAGCCGGAGAGAGCCGATGACTACGGAATCGCTCGTCTACAAGGAAGCTCCCCCACGACAGGCTCAGGGATCGCTCGCGCGGGCCGGCGGGATCGGCCTCCTGCGTGCCGAGGGCCAGCACATCGCGGCGGCGGCGATCGAAAAATCGTACCGCAAAGGGCAGCATCAAGATCCCCGTCCTGCGCGGCGTCAATATCGGCGCGCAGAAGGGTGAGTTCCTGTCGATCATCGGACAGTCCGGCTCGGGCAAGAGCACGCTTTGCATCTGCTGGGCCTGCTCGACACGCCCGACGTCGGCGAGATCCTGCTGGACGGCCAGCGGCTCGACGATCTGCCGGGCCGCACACGCGATCAACTCCGCAACCGCGTGTTTGGCTTCATCTTCCAGTTCTACCACCTGCTGCCCGAGCTGACCCTGCTGGAAAACGTCTTGGCGCCGCTCATGATCCGTTACTCGGCCTGGGAGTTCTGGAAGAGACGGCGCGAGTTCCGCGAACGGGCGCACGAGATCATTGCGCCTGGTCGGGCTGGAGCATCGCCTCAAGCACACCCCCTCGGAAATGTCCGGCGGAGAAATGCAGCGGGCCGCCATCGCCCGGGCCCTCGTCGCCCGGCCCGAAATCCTGCTGGCCGACGAGCCGACCGGCAACCTCGACTCGCGGACGGGGCAGGAAATCACCGAACTCCTGGCCCGGCTCAACGAGCGCGAGCAGTTGACGATCCTGATGGTGACGCACGACGACTCGATCGCCCGGCAGGCCCACCGCATCGTCCGGCTGGTTGAAGGCCAGATCGAAGCTGTCGCCGCCGCGGCATGATACCGGTCTCACCTGGGGCAAGCTCCCAGCTTGCCCCACGCCATCCGCCGGTCGATTTCGCCGGCGGCTTCGTCTAAAATCGAGCCATTCCTTTCCGCGCGACGCAGGCCTGATCTGATACGGGGCGGGGTATGGCGACGAAGGTCTATATCAACGGATCTCTGTTCCCCAGGGACGAGGCCAAGGTCAGCGTTTTCGACCACGGCTTGTTGTATGGCGACGGGGTCTTCGAGGGCATCCGCGTCTACGGCGGCAAAGTCTTCCTGTTACCCGAACACATCCAGCGGCTTTACGAAAGCGCATTGGCGATCCGCCTCGCGATTCCCCTGTCGCAGGTCGAAATGTCGGACGCCGTGCAAAAAACGGTGGCAGCCAACGAGATCAAGGACGGCTATGTGCGGCTCGTGGTGACGCGCGGAGCCGGAACGCTCGGCCTCGATGTCCGCCGGACCGGCAATCCGCAAGTCATCATCATCGCCGACACGATTACCATGTACCCGGCCGAAACGTATGAAAAGGGAATGGCCCTCGTCACGGCCAGCACCATCCGCAATCACCCGAACGCGCTGGCCGCCCGCATCAAATCGCTCAATTACCTCAACAACATCCTGGCCAAGATGGAGGGAACCGACGCCGGCTTCGAAGAAGCCCTGATGCTCAACCACAAGGGCGAAGTGGCCGAGTGTTCGGGGGACAACATCTTCATCGTCAAGAACCGCGTCCTCCGCACCCCCTCGGCGGAGGCGTGCATCCTGGAAGGAATCACGCGCCTGGCCGTGATCCGCCTGGCCCGACAGGCCGGATTGAACCGTGGTCGAAGGACCGCTCACGCGGCACGACATTTATGTCGCCGACGAATGCTTTCTGACCGGAACGGCCGCCGAGGTCATCGCCGTCGTCAGCCTCGACAGCCGAACCATCGGCAACGGCAAACCCGGACCCGTCACCAAGGATCTGCTCGACCGCTTCCGCGACCTGACACGCCGCGGCGGCTGGTAACGCGCCTCGGAGAGCAACCTGCCAGCTTGGCAGTTTTTTGGGGTATTTTGGGGCACAAAAAAAGGGAGAAGCCCGAGCGCACCGCTCTTCAAATCTGCCAGAGCAAATCTGGCAGAGCAAATCTGGCAGAGCAAATTTGGCAGGAACCGGACCGCGCCGCGACAGACGCCCGGTTCGCTCCTCTTGCACACACCGCCTGCCGCTCGCCGTCTCTTTAACAACCGTTGTTAAATTGGTCGTGAACGAATCGCGAGATCCGTGCATAATGGCATGTGGGAGTGAGAAAGGCCCGTTTGATCGACGCCGGGGTTAAAACTCTAAAGAGCGCTTCGCATCCAGATGCAGCGGCCCGGTTGCGGAAACCGTCGGTAAGTACGAGACATTCATCGCGTCACCAAAGTGCTCGCAGCACGAGGGCCGTTTTCTCGATCCGCCGCAAGGGACGAAACCCATGAACAATTGCCTTTGGTCCTCCGCTCTGGCTGCCGCGATCGTTTTGGGTTCGGTGCTAACGGGCGTTCCTCAACTCTCCGCCGCCCCGCGCAGCGTCGACTCTCACTCGAAGTCCTCCTCGGCCAAAGAGGCGCTCGCGCAATTCAACTCCCTCATCGGAGGCTGGCGAGGCGTCGGCCAGCCGCGGCGCGGGTCGGCCGCGGGAAGCTGGCAAGAAGCGGCCGAATGGGTCTGGGACTTCAGCCAACCCACCCCCGCGATCCGCTACGTCGTGACCGACGGCAAGCTGATCAAAACAGCCCGATTCACGTTCGACGAGCCAACCGGCCTGTTCCACGCCGCGGTGACGCTGCCTGACGGCGACGACCCGCGACTACGAGGGCAAGTTCGACGACGATCGGCTCCTCCTGGAATCAAACCCCGACGCGAAGCGCGAAATCCACCGCATCACCGTCACGCGGCTCAACGAGAAGCGGCACGGTCGTCCTGTTCGAGAAAAAACGCGCCTCGGCCCGCTCTCCGTCACGCGTCGCCGAAGTCGGCTACACCCGCGAGGGAACGCGTCTGGCCGTCGAAGGGGCCGACGGCCCGGAATGCGTCGTCACCGGCGGCAAGGGGACGATTCAGATCAGCTACAAGGGCCAGACGTACTACGTCTGCTGCTCGGGCTGCAAGCAGGCCTTCAACGAGAACCCCGAAAAAATCCTCGCCGAATACCGCGCCGCATTGCCAAGCGGAACCAGGACGCCAAGTAACGTTGCGTCAGCCGGACGAGTGCTGGCGATCATCGGGACACAGATTTCGGGCCATCGACGCATAGGCCCTGAAGGGGCCAGCCGTGACAGCCCAGGCACTGACCTGGGGGCCGCGAGGCCCGTGGTATCATTGAAACCTGAATGGGCGAAACAATCGGTGGGCAATCCGAGGCGATGATTCAATCAGACGGCCGCGCGCGTTTCGCGCCCCGGAATGCGTCATCACTGGCGGCAAAGGGACGATCCCGATCATCTACAAGGGTGAGACCTACTACGTCTGCTGTTCCGGCTGCAAGCAGGCCTTCAACGAGAACCCCGAGAAAATCGTTGCCGAATACCGGGAGCGGATCGCAAAGCGAAACAACGACGCCAAGTGACGCTACGTTAACCGGACAACCGGTTATCCGTTTGCGTCGGTGCGAATCGCCATCTCACTGCAAGGACGGATTAAGGTTGCCGTACAGTGGCGGTCTCAGAGAGACGACGGAGCGGCCGATTGTACGGCACTGGAAATGCCGTGTCCTGAGAAATCGGGACCGGGGGTTCGAATCCCCCTCTCTCCGCTTTAGCTTGTTTTTAAGTGTTTTCCGCACATTTCTTGCGATTCCGCCTTCTCGCCGCCTGTAAACCCATCTTCCCGGTTTTCTTCCTTCCGGTTAACAAAATGGTTAACAAATCCATTGTGTTACCGGTTCCGCCTGCGTACAATAGCTGTACGGCATTCCGGGTTAACATGGTTAACGCACAAGGCGGAAAGCATGGCTCGCAAGCTCCACATGACATGGCAGGCGTCCACGCGACGCTGGTTCAAGAAATATCACGGCAGGATATACGCTGTTTCCTGCCGCCAGCTTGGAACTGAGCCGAGCAAGGACGCCAGCCTCGCGGCGGCGAATACATGGTGGGAAGCCAAGCAAAGGGAAATCGATACGGCTCCGCCCACCGAAGAGGAGCAGAAGGCCAATGCGATCCGCGTATGGACGATGGTGCAAGATTGGAAAGTCCTCGACGAAGAGAGCCGCGAGCGGCTCGTCGATTCTCTCGTGGGCGAAGGACAGTTCCAGAAGATCAAGGCCCAGGCCGACGCGATGGTCGCATCAGCGACGCAGGCCGCGCCTCCTGATCGCGCCGTCGAGGCCCAGGTCGGGGCATGGCGGACACTCCTCCGCGGCGTTTGCGAATCCGGACAGATGTCGGAGGGCCGCTACGACGCCTACCGACGCAACATAAAAATCTTCGTGGACTGGATCGGCGAGCAAACCGCGATCGACGTCATCGACGAGGCCAAGCTCGAAGCCTTTTTCAATCACCTTTCGCTGCAAGTCGGCGCGGGCAAATACGCACCGACCTACGCGCACACGCTTTTGATGACCGCGAAGCAATTCATCTCCCGCCTCGCGGAATTGAAGCTGATCCCGCTTCCGGGCAACATCCGATCCCGACGCTTCCGCTTCAACCACTCGGCTCCAGCGAAGATCGAAACCTTTTCGATCGAGGAAATTCAGACGATCCTGAAGACCGCAGGCAAGCTGAGCGAACGGACGGAGCTTTACCTTCTACTGTGTCTTAACTGCGGCATGTACCAGAACGACCTGGCTGAGCTTCGCAACGACGAAGTGGATTGGAAGGCCGGAACAATCACCCGCCACCGCAGCAAAACGCGGGAGAGAAATGGGCAGGTCGTGACCTACAAGCTTTGGCCGGAGACGTTCAAGCTGCTCAAGAAGTTTCGGGACACCGGCGAACTTGCCCTGACCAACGAGGAGGGGAAACCGCTCGTCCGCTATTGGCTGGATGACGGCAAGATGAAGCGGTACGACTGCGTTCACGCCGCTTGGACGCGCGTCGCCGCGAAGATGGGTCTCACGAAAATGCGGCTTGGCTTGAAGCACTTGCGGAAGACGTCCTCGACCGTGCTCGGGCAGCATCCGCAGTTCAAATATTACGCGGCGTACTTCCTGGCCGACTCACCGAAGGGCATGGATCAGCGGCATTACGTCAAACCGAGCGAAGAAGAGTTCTTCTCGGCGTTGGCTTGGCTGGGAGCGCAATTGCTCGGCGCATGAAAGAGGCCGCTGCCGATCCCGAACGCCTTCCTCCAGAAAACGGGAGAATGACCATGCCGCGACTTGTCGTACTGACTGGCTATCCGGGTAGTGGCAAGACGTACTACGCGAATCACAACAGCGATTTTGAGAACTTTGTGAAATTCGTCGATTCCGACCCGCTATCAATAAACATTTTTCATACAGAGAAGGGGCTGCGCGGCATCTTGATGCAACTGAATGCGGGAAGGGATTGCGTGATCGTGGACTGCTCGTGCTGTCACAGCGATGCTCGACAATTCCTCGATCAGCTAATGGAATCGCTGTCCGAAAGCCAGTTGGTGCATGCAAAGGTGAGCGTCGACTACCGGTATTTCGAGCCGAAATACGAGGAATGCAAAGCGAATATCCTCAATTCTTGCGAGCGGTGTCAGGGACTGCACAAAAAGGGCTGCCCGCAGTGCGACCCGCGAATTGAAACACTCGACTGCGTTCGCGAGTATTACGCGGATCACATTCCGAAAGGTGCACCTCGCATCGAGGTCAAACAGTACGTCAAAGTCGCAAGCTGAGCCGTCCGGGGCAGTCGCGGTGCCCGGTGTGCAGGAAGCCGAGGGCACTGGAAGCGTGTGAAGTCAAAATCTGCCCGCTTGGAATGCGCTTTTTCGGCCGGGTCAAGCAGCCGGCTTCACAGGCAATTGCTCGGAACTCGAGAGGAGGGCGCCCAACCGCTGCTGAGCGCCTTCCTGCATGAGAAGAAGCAACACGATCTGGGCGATTTCCTCGGGCTTCAGCCCGAAATAGGCTTCGAGCTCTTCGGCGGGCGGCTCGCAACAACGCATGAGCATGACGCGCCCCAATCAATCCCCAATCACAATGACGCTCAAAGGTTTTCTCGATCCCAGCGGACCCTCTACTGTTTAAGACGCTCGCGCGCAGGCCGCCCGTCATTGCCACTTTCGTTTTGACACTTTGGCAATCTGTCACAGGATCTCGGCGAGACGCCGCGAAACGGTTCACGCCAACCGCCGCACGGCGAATGCAATCAGGATCACGAAAGTGAAGGGGGAGGGCGGTGACCAACCGCGCACTGGCTCCAACCGTACACAGACCAAAGGTGTGACAACCTTACGGCGACGCCTGGCCGAACGCGATGACCGGCTTTACGATCCGCGGTACAATGGCGCGACGATGGAGCACCGGTCGGCCACTTGATAGAAGAGCAGTGGCCTCGATACCGGCGCTGCACCCGGATGTTAAACAGCAGCCGGTGTTTGGGGGGTGTTCGGGTGAAAGCGAGCTGCTTTGGGATGACGTACAGTGGATTCAGACTGAGGGGAAAGGAGGATCGCCATGTCCGCCTTCGGGCAGGAGAACGTGATTAAGCATGCGATCGAAGCGTTCGCCGAGACTGTCGTGCTCAAGGTAAAACAACTGCGGCGCTACGTCCCGAAGCAGAAGGCACTAACGAACCAAGACCTTACCGGTGCCTACATCGAGGAGTTGGTGCGGGGCTTCATTCGCGGTTGGATCGGTCACCAATTCCTGTTTCACGGAACCTTTTACTACCAGAAGCACATTGACTCGGGCGACAAACCGCTTCAGATAGATGGTATCGTCTACGACCCGACGCGCGGCCCTACGATCCTCCGAGAAGGGGACTTCGTCGTCATCCACCCCGCCTTCTGCTCGGGGGTGATTGAGATCAAAACGACAATCCCGAGCGTCCAGGACTTCTTGGAACGATTGTGGGAGGTTCACAGCAAGTACCTTAGCCACTTGCCCACACCGCACGTCATGGGAGTCGTCATTGCCGACAAGGATCCGTTGAAAGCCTCGGAAATAAAGGCCAAGGACAACCGGACAATCCAGAGTTATAACTACTTTACTGTGCCGTTGTGTCCCATCTTCATCCTGTTTAAGGAGACCGACGACGGGGAATACGAACCGCGTTACCCGGCGATCGACGCCATGATCCGATCCATGTACGCGAATCTGCTGATCACGACGAGCTATTTGGCGTAGACTCACGCCCAGAGCGACAAAGGAGTCGGTGATGGCTCTGACAATCGCCGGACCTGCTGGCGACACACTCTTCCACGACACCATTCCGCAGTGTTTCACTGTGGCAGCTATCGCTGCCATGCGTGAACAGGTTATCGCGGATATGGACCACTTTCCGGCGTTGGACGACGACCGACTTGCAGTCCTTGTCGGCGCCCTGCTGGTTGAGAATGCGCTCGATCACTTCCTCAGCGCCTTCATCCCCTCTTACAACCTCCTGGCCGGGAATAAAGAGTTTACCTTCTCGATGAAGACGACTCTGGCTAAATCGTTTCGTCTATGCCCCAATCGCATTTTTGGTGCAACGGATGCCATCCGGAACATCCGGAATGTCATCGCTCATCACCTCGACGTCACCACGATAGCACAGGCAGAAGCAGTGAAGCACGGTCTAATTGCCTCTATGGACGCACATCTCACTCAGTTCGACGCCGAGCAAGATATGGCAATTGCCGACCGCCTCCGATACATCGCACTCACTGTGTCACTCTGCGTAGCGTACCGTACTTACGCTGTCCATGTGCGAAAGCTAAACGAGTTTATTCGAAGCGCCGGCTTCATGCCCGTTTTTGCCGAGTTCTGTGAAGAACATCCGTAATCCTCGCTATGGTTGCCGGTCATCGAGATGCTCGTCGGGGGAATAGCCGATTATCGGGGCAGGGCCATCGCAATGGCGGTCGTCATAACATCCTGAAATGCAACGATATTATCGTATAATATATCTTATGGAAAGCAGAGCTGATTTCAGAAGTGTTGCGTTTCGGACGGCTCTCCGCAGCAATACAAACAGCGCAGGTGCATTTGCTCGGCGACAGTTGCATTGCGTTTTAACGCCGTAAAGACGAAGGTGCGCTTTCGTCCGTACGCTTAACCCAACTCCTATCTTGGGAAACAGGGGGTTGCAATATCGGTTGGAGGTAACCATGTCGCTCCGCGAACCTGGAGAAGATTCCAGCGGGCTTCTCCATATTGCCAGCAGCTTTGCTTTCGGCCATTACCTGCTCAAATTCTTTCGCTAATTGTGGATTGGTGGCTAACTCATTGGCAAGGCGGTCGATGCCCTGGAAGGTAACATCCATTCCTTTCTTTCCAATGTATGCGCACACTCCTGCATACGCTCCTATCGCGCCTGCCGCGCAAGCAGCTATTCCCGCTGCCAGACCATAACCTACCGGTATGACGGAGGTCGCCAGCATAGCGGTTAAGATACCCGTCGTCGCCAAGCCAGTGACCGCGATCGCTTTATACAATGCGACTCTCTTCTTAAAGAGCTCGACCGCTTGCCTAATGCTTGCGCTTACGGCTAGGTCGTTTCGATTGTCAGAACTCACGCGATCTCCTCGGTCCATTACCCTCCGATTCTGCCACGTCCGCAGCGTAAGCGCAAGTTAAGAATTGGTGACATTTGCTGGGATCATGAAAACATGAGCGATGTCATCTACGTATCGCGCGGTCCCGAGCGAGCATCCGTTGCGTTTCGCCGGCTTTTGCCGATTCGCTCAACCATCCACGACCTGGGCTCGACGACCTTGCCGCATCGAATCACGAGCGGGATGAGCCAATACGTCACGACGCAGCGAACCGACAGCGGCCAGATCATCACGGGTCGGAGGCCGGCGAAATGACAACTTCCATTCATGCCGCGCTCCGCGTGATTCCCTCGAAGGAGTGCCCAACAGACGCCCGGTCACGGACATGTCATATTTCCGCGATGTCGCCGCACGGCCGGATGTCGCCGCTTTGACAGATTGACGTTTGTCGGCAAATGGCGAAGTGTCTCCGCGTCAGGCGGGTTGAATCTCCATTCCGTCCCCGGATACAGCGGCATCGCGACTTGGTTAGCGACTGTGTCTCTTACCCACGCCGTCACCATGAGGGCCAATCCGAGAAACACGGCGCTTCTGGCGAAGATGATCGCCTTCTCCCAAGCTAGGGCGCGCTTCGCTGGGATCTTTTCCTCGTAATAGCGAATCAACGTCGTGCGCACTGGGGGCACGCCGGGCGTGAAGGTGATCGCGGTGCGGCTCGACAGGTCTGTGACTTCTTCCGGCTTAAGCAGCCGCCTGGCCTGTTGTGCCCAGTTATCTGATCGCTGAACGGAACGGCTTTCGGTTGGCGGGCCGTTGACTGAGCCTTGATACGTTGTGCCCCTCGACGTGCCGCCCGAAGTGACGATGATGGTCTCTTCGCCGAGGCGATCGCTCACGTATTGAGCCGTGTCCTTGTCGTTGACCCCGAAATAAACCTGGCTGACGTTGCTCAAAAGCGTTTGCTCCTGCCCATCCGGGAATCACTTTTTGAGCTGTCCGACGGACTGGTAGTAAAACTGGAGGCGCACACCGTACCCCCGGTACTTGTCCACCGCGTCATCCAGCGCATCCATGTGGCCGAGCGTCGCGGCTTCATCGAGAACAAAGTGGACTAACCTCTTTTCCTGTAGGCCGCCCTTAACGACTGCCCGCAACATCGCACCGATCCACAGGCGGAGCAGGGCCTGCTGGGCACGGACGTGCTCAGGAGGAAGCACCAGGTAAACCGTCGTTTTCCGTTTGACCAAATCCGCCGGATCAAATGTGCTCTGCGTGGTGTTTTCCGCGACGGCAATGGTATCGAGGAACTTCAGGAATCGGCTCACAGTGGTGAGTGACGACGCCAGCTCATTGTCCTTAAACCGCGTGAGCTGATATCCCATTCTCGCAAGCATTCCCGACCAGGCGTCCGGCGATTCGCACATCAGGCGGATGATGGCGTCCATCTTGGCGGGGTTGCTGAGCAGCGTTCGCACTGTCTGCAGCGAGCGGTCTCCCTTCTCTCCGAAATACGCGACTACGCCCAGCATCGCGCTGATCCACGTTTCCGCCGAATCCACCCAGTGCGGATCTTTTTCCTCGCCAGTGCGGATCACGAGCGCATTCGCCATGTCACGGCAATCATCGATCGCCAGCGTAGAATCTTTGTCGATTCCGTCCAACGGATTCAGCGTATCGGGTGATTGCGTCACCTGCATGTAGGGATCGAGGATGACCACCCGATGCCCCATCGCCCGGCGCCTATCCGCCGTGAGGCGCGCGAGCTCCCCTTTGAAATCCACGACGCAGCAAGAATCCTCGCACGATAGAAGAAAAGGGATCTCCAACGAGACGCCCTTCCCCACGCCGGTCGGGGCGAAGACGGCGGTATGGACAGCGTTCAGTTTCACGAGCAGGCTTCCGGGCTTCCGAAGCGCCGCCAGGAACTGCCGGCAGGCCGCCATCGCATCGACCTGCCGGTTAAAGAGCGCGCCCAGCGCCGGTAGGAATCGTCGTCGCGTGTCCGTCGACCGGCCAAGGATCAGGCCGCTCCTGGCGTCGAGCATCCCCGCCTTGCCCAAATCATTGGCATCGGCCCACCGGGCCGAGCCAAGGGTCGTCAGCCGCTTGTGGCCATGCTTCGCCAGGTAGCTGAACAAGCACACGACGTAAGCTGCCGCCAACCACGGCATAGCGGCGCCTGCGAGCGCGAGGCAGTACGCAATCAGCACAACGCACGCCATCAACATGCAACGACAAAGAGCCATGATTCACCTCAGTTGCGCGATGGCTTCGAGCGCCCCGCATTTCTCGGCTTGCGTGTCACGGGCGACCAGCCCACGATCACATCTTCCGTCCTTTGGTCAACGTCGGCTCCGGCGTGCTGCGTTCGCCGTCGCCGGCCCGATTGACGATGTCGTGAAACGTTCGGCCGCGGTTCGTTGCCTGATCGCGCCCCGATTGGCGCATCCCGAGCGCCTTGAGTTCTGCCATGCACCCTGCGATCTCTGTCTTGAGCTCATCGTTCGACACTTTTCTCATCAGATCCCACCACTCGTCCCCGTCTCGATCTTCCATGAATACAACCCACGCTTCCCGATAGTGGCGCATCGCGTCGGGGTTCGGGTTGTATTCCCTGAACCTCGGCTCCAGCTCCTTCGACCATTCGAGGTCGCGATGCACCTCGAAATGCGCGCGGACCAATTGCTCTCGGCTCATTTCCGGCTTCTCTGGTTCCGAGGTCGCTCTGTAGGTCATCGACCGCTCCTCCCTTGTTGCCGGGTCTGCCTTTGCTCTTGCGTCTGCTGATGGTCCTGGCTCTGTTCTTCCGTCTTGGGCTTGTCTTTGAGAATCTGCTGAAAGCGGCTGGTCATGTTGACCCCGGCCATTTGCGAATACTCCATGACGGCAGTACGCAGATCGACGCCATAGAGATTTGCGCCTTCAAGCCGGGCGTTGACGAATTTCGTCCCGATGCATACGGCCTCGCTTAAATTCGCGCCACGCAGGTCAGCGTTGCTCATGTCCGCTTGCGATAAGTTCGAGCCGGAAAGATCGGCCGCTCGTAAATCGGCGAAACGAAGATCGGCCCCCTCGAAATTCACTTTGCGTAAATCGGCTCCGCGCAGATCGGCCTTCTTGCCCGAGGCGTGGCGATTGTGCACCCAGTCGCGGTGCTGCTGCAGGGTGCTGGAAAGCTCTTTCTGGTTCATGCTCCCTCCCCTCGTTGCCGCCGGACGCGCTGCATGCTGGAGAAGGACTTGATGTCGTGGTGCGGCGCTTCCTTGCGGACTTCCTTGTGAGCTTGGATGAGCACCTCGCCCAGCCGCGCCATGTTGAGCCCGCTTCCACAAACAACGACGCTGTCGCCATTCGGCAACTCGATCTTCACCCGCGACAACCTCTTCGCGTCAGGATTCTTGTCACGGCTGATGCGTCCCTTCCGTTCGACCTCATCACGCGACGCGCCGGAGAGAATGTCGGCGAGCTTGCGTTGTTGCTCTTCCTTCGGGCCCTTGGCGATCGCGTAGGCTTTCGAGAACCCGAACTTGCCGGCGAGGAACGCCTCTCTTGCTTCCGGCACCAACTCATCGACCGCACAGATTCGCGTGCACATCGAAGCAGAAAAATGTAGTGCGGCCGCCACATCCTTCTTGCGCCAGTCGGGATTCAGAGTCATCAGCTCCTGGCACGCCAGGTAGATCTCGGCGTCATCCAATCCTTCACGCATCAGGTTTTCGATCAGTTGCAGCTTCTTGATCTCGCCGGGGCTCAGCTCCGCCTCCAACACCTTCACGTCCACATGCGTAAGCCCTGCCAGCTTCGCCGCGCGGAGCGTCCGCTCGCCGGCCACCAGTGTGCCGTCACGAAGAACGAGCAGTGGACGTAGCTGCCCATCGCGTTTCAAAGTTTCAGCGTGCCGGCGTAGGCTCTCCTCGCTGAAAGTTTTGCGAACGTTTTCCTTGACGATCACTTTTTCAACTGGCCATCTTTCGTATGTCCCAATTCCCATTTGAACCTCCACTCTTTAAGACGCTTGAGGAGGTGCGCAGCCTCTCCGTGATTGTCACTTTGACGTTTTGACACTTTCAGAATCTGTCAGCGCATCTCGGCGAGACGCCGGTAGAAGGCCCGCTCCGATTTGCCGGTGCGCTCGATCCAGGCCCGGACCCGCTCATCCCGAGACGCATGGTCGCGAACGATCGCTTCCGCTATTGAGCGTTCCTCTTCCATGCGTGCCTCCCGCGAAACGGGCGGCTCATCAGAGTGCCTAACGGCGACCAGGTGTTCCTCGATCGACGCGGTGATAAGGTCGCGCCAATCGGATTCCGCCTCGCCATCCTTCCACTGCTGGTAGTCTGGGTACGCCTTGTTGACCAGCAGTCGCAGGTCGAACGGGCACGAAAGCCGCAGCATCTCCCCGATCAGGTAGTGGGTGACCGTGCGGGCGGCTTCTTGGTTGATCTCCGGATTGGCAGCGCCTTGGGGCCAGCCGCGGTCGGCGATGTCGAGCATCAGGGCGCCGAGCTGGGCATCCGTCGGGTCGTAATTGAGCGTGTGGACGCGGCTCTTGAAAGCACCGAGCAGTTCATCGTGATGCAATTCCCGGTTGGAAATGCACACAATGCCGCCCCGAAATACGGCGCGATCCTCCCGCCCTTGCCGCCGGTATTTCACGACGCGGCTGCGGTCACGCGATGTCGGGTGTTCCAGGGCTGAGAGCAATATCTGCAGCGCCACGTCGCTTTTCAGGACGGCTCCGAGATCATCGAGCACGATCACCTCGTCGGCATTGGCGGCGATCAACTCGAAGAGGCCCATCGGCGTCAGATGCCCCCGCTGGTAGGTGTAGATTTCCTTGATCTCCTGCTCCAGGACGGCCCGCACCGTGTACGTTTTAGCGGTGCCAGGTCTTCCGTGGAGGTAAAGCCCGGTTGCATACTGACGGCCCACGCGTATCCGTGAAAAAATCACCATCATTGGCGCGGGGGGTAAGCTGAGGCCCATTCCACGATCAATCACGATCTCGGAGGGTTTCAGCAATGGCGCAGAGGACAAGCGGGGAGCGCGAACAGTTTTGGCGGGACCTGATCGGGCGGCAGCCGAGCAGCGGGCTGAGCATCGCCTCCTTTTGTGACCAGGCCGGTGTATCGGCCAACTCGTTTTTCGTATGGAAGCGCCGGCTTCGCTCGCGGGCGAGGGATTCCAAGCGCCCGCCGCCGTCGCGACGTCGATGGAGCCACTCGGCGAGTTCTTCAAAATCCAGCAGGCATTCTCCGACGGCAAGTCCGCTTGTTCCGGTGCGGCTCGTCGCCGACCCTGTGCATCGCAAAGCCCTGAACGCCGGGGCCATCGAAGTCGAATGGCCCGATGGCGTCGTCCTGCGCGTGCCGGCTGGCTGTGACCCAAATATTGTTTGCGACCTGGTGAAGGCCCTGGCGCCGCTGCTCGTGGGAGATGGGGCGTCATGTTGACGTTTCCGACGTCGCTGCGGGTCTTCGCACATCGCTTTGCGACAGACATGAGAAAGAGCTTCGAAGGGCTTTGCGGAATTATCGAAGCCCAACTTGGACAGACGGTCGAGTCAGGGCATTTGTTCCTGTTCTTCAATCGCCGCCGGGACCGCGTGAAGATCCTGTACTTCATTGGCGACGGACTCGTGATCGTCTACCGCAAACTCGAAGCCGGGACCTTCGAGACCCCACGCGGCTGGCGGGACGTCCAGGAGGAGACCTCTTCGTCGACGCCGCATGGCATCGAGATGCGCGCGAGCGACCTGGCGTTGATCCTGGAGGGGATCGACCTGAGCAGCGTGAAGCGTCGCAAGCGGTGGCGACGCGCGGTCGCGAGCGTATGAGTTCGGCCAGACGAACATTTTTGGCTTTTCTTCGCAGACGCCGAAAATCTTCAAACAACTCGGCGTCCTTGCGCGTCTTTGTGGGCATGGAGCACGGAGGTTCCCATCTGCCCTCGAGCCTGGCCGACTGCCAGCGGATGGTTCGCGAGTTGCAAGAGCTCGTGAGTCAGCAGCAGGCCACGATCGAGACGTATCACGCACAACTCGAGCGCGCCGTCGAGCAGATCACGCTCTTGAAGAAGACCCTCTTCTCTCCGCGTCGCGAACGCTTTGCACCGGACGCCAATCAGCAGAGCCTGTTCACGCCCCAGCCGCTGGAGGGAGTTGCCGGCGAAGAGAAGACGGAGGACTCCTCCGACGAATCAGCCGACGACGAGCCTCCACCAGCCCGCGATCGATCGCTGAAGCGTCGCAAACAACGGATCGTGTTCCCACAGTTCCTGCCGCGGCAGCGGATCGAGTATCCACTCCCGGAGGAAGAACGTCCCTGCGGCAACTGCAGCCAAGAGCGGGTCGTCATCAGCGAGCGCGTGACCGAACAGTTGGAGATCGAACCGCAAAAGGCGTACGTCGTCCAGCACGTGCGCTACACCTACGCTTGCCCGAGTTGCCGCAAGGGAGATCAACTCGTCACGACACAAAAGCCCCCGCAAGCCGTGGAGAAGAGCCCCTTCGGAGCCAGCATGCTGGCGTGGCTGGTGGTGGCCAAGTTCGCGCGGCACCTGCCGGTCTATCGGCATCAAGAGATCCTCTTGGGGCCGTTGAAGCTCTGGTTGTCGCGGACATTGTTGTGCGGATTGCTCCGTTCGACAGCCGAGGCGCTGCGACCGCTCGAACGGCGGATCGTCGAGCACGTCCTGCAAAACAATGTGCTGCAAGTCGACGAAACACTCACGCGATTTCTGAGGAAGCGTCTTGGCAAGGCGGCCCAGGGTTATCTCTTCGGTTACGCGGGCGTCGATCGGCATCGATACGTCTTCTATGACTTCCAGCCGAATCGCAGCCGCGAAGGGCCCGAGAAGATCCTGGCGAACTACACGGGTTACCTGCAGACCGACGGCTACACGGTGTATACGGGGCTGGTGCGCGACTCGCAGGGGCGATTGCGCGATGCGGCCTGCTTTGCGCACGCCCGTCGCAAATTCGACGAAGCGCGGTACACGACCAGCCATTCGCTGATGCACGAGGCGTTGGCCTGGATCCAGCAACTCTACGACGTCGAAGACCGCGCGGCCGAACTGACGGCCGATGAGCGGCTCACGTTGCGGCTGTGCGAGTCGGCTCCGATCGTCGAGAAAATGCGCCAACGATTCCTCGACGTCCGCCCGGAACTGCGTCCGACGTCCAAGTTGGCCGAAGCGATCGACTACATGCTCAACCGATGGGAAGGATTCAAACGCTTCCTCGAAGACGGACGCATCCCGCTCGACACGAACCTCGTGGAACGGCTGTTACGCCCCGTCACCGTGGGAAGAAAGAATTTCTTATTCTTCGGAAGTGAGAACGGAGGCCGCACGGCGGCGACGCTCTACACGATCGTCCAAAGCGCCCGACGGCACCACGTCGACGTCCTGCCGTACTTGACCGACGTCCTGCGGCGCCTGCCCGGGATCACGCACCGTGATACCCCGCCCGATCCAGCCGCCATCGATGAGTTCCTGCCGGACCGCTGGGCCAAGGCGCATCCAGAACACGTTCTCACCGCGAGGATCAAGGAATCCCGCGAAGCCCAAGTCCGGCGACGTCACCGCCGAGCGGCCCGGCGTCTCGTTACAACGTGACTGTGGATTTGTTGACGGTTACGCCCACGCTACGGACGTAATCACGGAGGATCGCTTGCCGCCGTTGCAACTCCGCCAGAAGTGCGCTGCGATTGTCGATAATGTGTTGCAGGGTCACCGCATCGTTCACAATTTGTCTCCTCAGAAGGCCCCTCGCCCCATATTCAGTGCGTATCCGGCCGCATCGGCGAGCGGCGCCCCGCCGATCACGCGGCAGGCCGCCGGAGCGGCAGCAGTCCCTCCTTCTGGAACCGCAGCAGCTCCGTGTGGCTGATCGCCCAACTTGCGTAGGCCCCTCGTCCGGACTCTTTTTTCACAGCGTTGATGCGGCCATGCCGGCAATATTCGCGGCAAGTGAATTCCGCACGCCCCACAATCCGCGAAAACTCTTCCACGGAATACCACTCGCGCGTCCGTTCCCGCTCGACCAGCGAGACGAGAAGCAATTCGATCTTTTCCAGGCGTTCGTCGAGAGTCATAGCGCGCCTCAGCACGTTCTCCGCCATACTCACAGCTCGTACCTCACATGCTTCTTCCGTGACTTTGCTCAGGCGATTCGATCGCAGGGTGCTCCGGCGGCTCCATGGATTTTTCACCGGCTCCAGGCCGTTGGTTCGGCCCGTAGAGCACAAAACCGTGGCCGTGGTTAAGCGCGTTTGCCCCTTCGCTCGCACCAAGCTCGACCAAGCGTTTTGCCTCGGCTTTGACGTCTGAGATCACATTGCTCCAACTCAATCCGGGCGCCACTTGTTGGATCGTTTCGCCGGCGTACTTCAAAATGTCTGTGAATCTGGACATGGTTCACCTTCTTGCCGAATAGCTCGGCCGTTCAAGATTCTCTGTCGCTATCGTCGCCCCATCGCCTTTCCGTGCCGCGATTGCCGGCCATCCTCACCCCGTTCTGCCATTCGCACTCCGGGCTTGCTCCATCATCCGCCGCGTCGATCTTCTGCTGAGCCAAAGAGCCATTTCGGCCTCGAGCGATTGTCGGTAGGACGCAAAGGCCCTCTCCGCCTCTTCCTGCCGACCCTCTTGCTGGTATCGGTTCGCTAAGGCGAGCCGCGCTTCGCTCTCCCTATGCCGCGCGTTAATGTCGCGAACATGCTTGCGTCTCCGAAGCTCGTACGCCGACCAGCACATAAACGCTGCCCACGCTGTAAACAACGGCTCTTCCATCCCGCTACGGATAATAGCGCTCGAATACGGATCGATCTCGCTGCCGTCCCGATAGGTCCTCCCATCAGGAGACAAAATGCTCACGGGCAATCCGTGGGGACCACATTCCCACGTGCGGCCATGCAGCCAGATCATGCGTGCCGGGAGGACGATCATCAGCACAACGCCAACCAGTGCATAAAACTTGCTCATGATTTGAATGACTCCCCTCATTGAGAGAGAAAAAGGGGCGCCGAGGCGCGCGCCCCTTTCGTGTGTGAAGGCCGGCAACTATGCGGCGAAGCGGCCCTTCACGAGTTCCTGAACCCTCTTGAGCTGATGTGAGGTCAGCTGGTCCAGCGACGTGCTATAGAGCTGCCGCGCGTAATTCGCAGCCATTCGATCAGCTTCTGCCTGCTCGGCCTTGCTGAGGTTGTGGTACCACACTAATCCGTAACCACCGAGAGCCGCCACGAGCGGCGCTCCCGATACCGACCCAGGGGATATTCATTTTCTGACTCCAGTCGAGACGTTAGTTCCTGATCCGTGCAACGTGCGTCGGACCATGCAGCCGAGTGTTCACAGTGCACTGCGTTTCTCTCGGCTCGCATAAGTAAGGACGCTTGAGCGCGAGCGCAAAAACGACAAGTGGCTCTCTTTTTTCGAAATAGTTTCCGCCGCGTGTGAGAGAGGGTGTCTACCGACCGGCAACCGCGTCGTCGGTGAGACGAGGATGACGAGGCCTCGGACCACTCGCAGTGTTGCCGACTTGATATCGCCGCTTCGACAGCTCGACGCTCGCGTCAGCCGTCACGGCGCATCGGCGTCAATGGCCCTTGAATAGAAGGGAGACCGCCGGCAGCTGTAATATGCAGGGCGATCGGCAAAGAAACGCGCCCGCTTACCGTCGTCGATATTGACGGGGGAGCTTTCACGAAACCGCCACAATTCAGGCGCTTGCGCTGGCATCGGGCAGTGGTAAGAGTTTGTTAACGCTTTTCAGCGCAAAATGAAAACGCAACCAGTCCTGGAGGGGGACCTATGACAGATGACAACAAACGTCCCCAAGTGACGCCAGAAGACTTGGAAGCAATCAACTCGAATCCCCCCGGGGTGACGCCTCAAATGACAAGTGCCTTGCTCACGGCTATTAATGACCAAGCAGAGGACGAGCTGCGCACCGATAAAGCTAAACGCGATGACGCAAAGGCATTTGTACAAGATACGTTCATTCCAAAAAGCGAACTGATCGCCGACAGAAATGGCAGGAGATGGGTGAATGCGACGGTGTCTTTTGATGAGGCGACGCGAATAACGAATGCCATCGAGGTTTTGTTGCCAAGCGAAATTAAGGTGGCCTTCTTCACCGAAAAAGACGCCATCCGTAGTATGAATCGGAAAAAAGACTCAATTGTGCTGCGCATCGATGCAGCCGTATTCGCCGCAACATGCATCGCGGCGGACATCAATTGTTTGGCTTTGGCTTGTACTGCTCCGGAGTTCCAGAGACGGGCAGGCCACGCCGGCCGAGTCCCAGAGCCAAAGACTACGCACACGAACGACGCGTCGGATCGCAACACGGGCCCGCGCCAGCCAGGCGGTTGATCGACCGCATCACTTCACCTTCACCGCTTCGACGACGACCGCATTTTTCGGGGTTCGAGTATTGGTGGCTCGTCGGCCAACTCAAGTGTCACGACGACTTCCGTCGGCGTCTCTTACGCAAGGGCAGCGAGCCCTCCGGCCACTCGATGCTTTGAACCGCCTTCCTAACTTCGTCGACAGTCTTCTGATGATTGGCCGCGATTTCCGCCCACTCGGCGCCCTCAAGCCTCCGCTCGACAATCTCGCGCGAGGGGTCCGGCAAATCTTCGATAAGAGCTTTCAGCGACGCTTCATCGAGCGACGCGTCGCGAACATCGGCGAGGGAATCCGCGTCCTGCCGAATTCCCAGGTGACGCTTTTCTCGGCCCTTCATCCGCCAATAGTCCATTAAGACGTGCCTCTGAATCGTGGCGATCCAGGCGCAACATTCCCACGCGGAAATGCTTTGGACAAGCCGCGCAAGACGTTCTCCACGAGCTTGCTCGCCAGCTCGTCGACGTCGGAAAAAGGCACGCCCATCAACAGGTAGAATTTCCGGCCTCGGCGCTGAATCAATGGCAGAATCCCCATAAGCGTCATGCTCTTTAACCATTCAGGCAGTCGTCGCTCAATCTCTGAGATGACCTGCGGACTGAATTCCGCGGCTTCCTCACTGGAGAAGCGGAAATATCCCAGCATCTCGTTGATCCACCGCGAATGTGGAGTGGCTGGGCTGAGCTCCGACCGCGAGCCACGAGCTTCCGCGCAGCGAGCGCAATCACCGTCGTCGCGAATCGGGTCATTGCAAACTGGGCACCGACGCCCTTGATCATCAAGAGGTAGAAGCATTTATGTTTATCCAATCTTTCGATGTGGAATTAGTTCCGCTTGCTCCGTTCAAAGGCCGAGAGACTCCCTCGGTCTCCAATCCATGACGTCGTGTTGCAGAGCACCGCTGCAAGTGCGTTGAATTCGTATCCAAAACACATTTCGGAATCTCGATCCATGCCTGCAAGGTCCTGTCGCCAAATGACTTCTGCCCATAAAAGTGCTTATTGGACGGTTGGGCTCAAAACGCTGATCTCGCCGTTCCTGCCTCGACTGGTTGGGGGAGAAGCGCGATGAGCCGCGGGTACTTACGATCGCACCACCCCAACACTTTGCGATGTCAGTTTTTTGGGCGCCTTTAGGTGAAGTACGCATATTTTTGCTTGCAGAGGAACAGATTCTTCCAAGTCTTTTGCATTTTCAAAGAAATAATCCCCCGCGTGAATCAATCGCGACGTACGCGGCCGCAGAACTCATTGCGTTGCCCTCCTTCTGCTGCCTCAATCACCGAACGATCCGTTTCTTCCAAGCGGACCGTTTTCAATTAACCGCAACATGCAAAACAGCCGCGACCATTTCGTCGATCGCTGATTCACCGATCTTGCGCAGGCCGAACCATTTGACCAGGGTTTATTCGGGGAGGCGGTAAGTTGCCGCGGTGTCGAGTTGACCGTAACCCCCGGTAGCGGCGTCTCTTCGGGCGACATCGATGCAGACTTCCTCGACCATGAGCGAATGGGCTTTGACGATGAGCGAATGGGCTTTAACTCGCCGCGGATTTCCTTGGGATTCCACGGCTTCAGGTGCCACGTGTCGAGTTGCACGTGAGGTGGTACAGCTTTGGCCCTCGTTTTGCCGCTCAAGGTTCGCCGCAACCGGCGGCTCCAACGTGGAACAGCCACCGCAATACATCTATGAAGCCAAGGCGCTCCGGGGGTACGGAACTCAATGTCGGAGTGCCTGGATAGACGTCTCTGCCGTTGCCACTTTTGACGCTTTCGCCAACTGTCGAACGCCGTCGGACAGGCTTGCAGCACGGTGTCCTGGCCCGCCCATGATTCCGCTTTCGGTACGGGCTCCGAAAACTGAGGCCGCTTACCGGATTTTCACGACCTGAACCCCAAGGTCGCACTTCGACCACGCCTCTTCGGTCGTGAAAGCCGGAAGCGAGGTCTTCAATGCCAGGGCCAAGCAGGCACGGTCCCCGAGTCGCCATGCCGATGCCTCGCGTCGGCTTCCACATTGAGGCCGCTATCCGCGCCTGCTCCTCGTCGAACGGAACGACGGGAATCCGCAGGCGCTCCACCTGGTAGCACGTTTCTTCCAACGGCTTGCCGTACTCGATCATCTTGCCGAGGGTTTCCGCCAGATTGACCGCTGAAATGCAAGATCGCGGCAGGACCGCCGCGACCTTCTCCGCCCCCGGCTCCTTCCGTAAAAAGGCGATGAGCGCCGAAGCGTCGAGAACCGCCTCAGCCACGCTCTTCCCGTGCCGCTTCCCCGCGGCGATCGCGACTCAGCTCCTCCGACAGCAAGACGTCCCCCGGCGCCGCGTCCGCGAAGAAATCCTGCACCTCGCGAACAACATCATCGAGAGGCCGCAGTACGATGCCCGACTCGGTTGACTCCAATACGACGGGCGTTCCCGGCTCCAGGCCGTATTCGTGGCACATTTCGGAAGGAATGGCGACGCGCCTCCCGCCCCCAATTTTCGTGTGAATGACCAAGTGCATACGAATCGACATACTCAAAAGATGTGACAACCTCATTCGAGACTGCCACGAAAACACGTTGCTGTCAACAAACTCTTTTGCGCCGGCCATCACCCGTTAGTGGTAAATAACCTCCTTTATGCGCTACAAAACTTCTTGCCCCATCCAACGGACTGCGCTACCGTCCCGGCATCACGCCCGACTCGCGGGCGTTAATTATTCTTAAGGAAGGGGCAGCCATCTATGCATATCACACTAAAGAACGCTACTACTTTATCTACTTTTATCTGCGTCATGTCGGCCTGTGCTACACATCCTGATCACATACCGCCATCGTATACGTCTCCCATGCAGTACCAGAGTTATAGTTGCAAGCAGATCGGGGCGGAGATGCAAGTGGTATCAACGCGGGTATCAGAACTCTATGGATTACAGGAAAAAGCCGCTACCAACAGCGATGTTGAAATGGGCGTGGGTTTAGTATTGCTATGGCCTGTTCTGTTTATGCTTGATAGCAATTCGGCCCAAGCCGCTGAATACGCAAGGCTCAAAGGTGAATTTGATGCCCTAGAAAAAGAGGGCATCCAGAAGAAGTGCGGATTGCATGTCGAGCGACCAAAAGAAACGGTGCCACAAACAAAGACGGATGAATCAGAATATCCAGCGCAGAACGCTAGGCACTAATCCTCTACCTCTATAGTCGCCACCTCATCATACCGGTCCCTGTGCAAAGGCCGGGGCCTTGGCCTTGAGCCATTCCTTGAGAGCCGCATGCGACTCGAACTCCGCCACCTGGATGCTGTCGATCGTCGGCCCTGTCTCGCCAACCTCGCGAATTTCCGCTGGAGTCATTTCACGGAGCCATAAAACGTGATGCCGTTGCAGTCCGGCATGGATAAGATCGGTGGCTTTGCCGTCGATTCCGCGGTCGAGATTGCTTCCCCGGATGAGCACCAAATAAATCAAGTCTCCGCTGAACTTGAGCAGCAGCCCCTCGGAAGGAATATGCCGGCAGGCGCCCATCGAGCTGTAAGGAAACCACATGCCGTCGCCGTTGAGGAAACGGAACTCCACCGCTGAGAGATGTTCCGGCCCCAGGTGATAGCCAAACGCTTTGCAGGAAGCGACCCCTCGGTCGGCAACCGGCTCCTTGCCCTGCAGAATCCCGCTTAAACTTGTCGAGGGAGGGTTTCGCTGCAATCGCTCCTGATGCGTGATGTCATCCAGCATGGTCCCGTCCTCTATCTTTCGCAGGGTCTTTCGTGATGCTCGGCGCTATCTCGCCGTTCCCCCCGCCAAGTACCGAGACACCGCGGACGAATGACATGCGATTCATCAACCGTGCCGGTTTCTCCTGAGCAGCGCCGGCAAGCTCGGTCGCCGATAGCGGATCATCAGGCCGGCTCACCGCCTTCAGCAGCGCTTCCCGGTCGTCTGTAAAAATCTGCCGCCTGTAATTTTCCTCTCGTGATCGCCACATACCCGGTTCGCTGGTTGGTCGCGCCGAATGATTCGCTCGACATGCCGATGAACACCTTGTCTACAGTGACGCCCTGCGCGGCGTGGCTCGTAATGCAATAACCGTGTGCGACGTGGCCAAAGTCGCGATCAATCACCCACCCATGATCCACCACAACGTCGCCCCGCTTGGTGAATCCCTCGACGGTGAGCAGCGCGCCGTTGCTGAGTTTGTGTTTGCCATCCTTCGTCTTTCCGCCCGCCGTCACTCGGATGCGGTCGCCAATGGCCAGGGCGAGCTGCGTCGGGTGATAGAGCTCGAACCGGTTCGCCAGCTCAACAGGCGGCGTAGCCCCCTCGCCTACGATCAGCCGTGCGCCCTTCGTATAGCCTTTCGCATTCTGGTGGACCTGAATCATGTCGCCGGCGTCGTACTGCGTCGCGTCGGATTTCTCAGCATCGGTCAGGTGAGTCGGAACCCATGCCGCTACGATGCGTTCCTTGCTGAGCTTGCCCTGAGCCTTCAGGCCATCGCGAATGGCGTCGGTTATACGGTGCGATTCAGCCCACGTCGGCGACAGTACCAGTGCCGACTTCGGCGATCCGTCACGCTTCTTTTCAGCGGCGGCTGAAAGATAGGCAGTGGCCAGTTCCGTGTATCGCTCCTCATCGGCAACCTCCTTGATCCAACCGAGCTTATCAAGCTCCACCAGTGCCTCGCCGGCTCGGCCCTCGGAGAGCGCTTTCGCCGCCTTCTTGTAATCTCCTTGCTGGCGCAGAATCTCCGTAACCTCCGCGACGCGTAGCCCCGCCTTTTGTTCCAGGAGCTTAAGCGGTTCGCCCGCCGTGACGCTGCGGTGCTGGCGGCGATCGCCGACCAGCAGCACACGAGCTCCGACCGATTCGGCCATTTCAAAGACGCGGAGCATGTCGCGCGTGCCGAGCTGGCTGGCCTCATCGACGAGGATGACCCCTCCCCTCGCCGCCTCCTGCATCTCCTTGATTTCCAGGAACCTGGCCACGGTGTCGGCGTTGGCGAACTTCGCCTCATCACGCAGCACCTCGCGGCTCGCCTTCACGGACTGGGCCAGGGCGATGACGGGCTTGCCGGCTTCGGCCAGTGCTTCGCCGATCTCTCTTTGGAGCGTCGTTTTTCCACTTCCGGCCATTCCCCTTATGATCAAAACGCGGTCACGCGAGCCTAAAACATGGCGGACTGCCGCCTTTTGGCCCTCGTTGAACCAGTCGCGCGAGCATGGACGCTCAGGATCGCCAAGCGGCCGGCATCGCCCGCGACCATTGCGAGCGAAATCGATAAGCCGCGACTCGAGTTCCACCATCTCTTCCGTCGTCGCCATCGTGCGGCCCTCGACCTCGCTGCGCAGCAAGGGACGCTTTGCCACCTCGCGCGTGACGTCCTCGACCGTTACCGCGCCGATGCCCCGTTTCAGAGCCTCCGTGACGAGCTTGCGTTCCGCCACCACAGCATCGCGCACGTAACTGTGCAGGATGGCGTGATCGACCGCCGCCCCCTCACCTCTTGCAGGCCGTGCGTACCGCTTCTCCCGGCGATGTACCGCCGCAAGCGTGCTGCGCTCGTCGTCGCTGAGGCGTGCGTCCCATTCCTTACGCAGGCTTTCCCAGCTATGCGCCTTTCCCTTCTTCTCGCGCGTCTCGGCCCCGAGTTCCGCCTTGCGATCGGGAGCCGTGATGCCTTTCTCTTTGGCAACCTTTTCGATCTGGGCGGTACGCCGCGAGAAGCGTTTCAGCACATCCGCCGGAATCCCCGCGATCTCGAAATCATCGCGTTTACGCTGAACCCCGAAGCCCAAATCCTGGAGCCGGTTCGCCAGCCGTGCGCGAAATGCCGACTGGAAGTAAGGGGCATCTCTCTTAAGTTCACGAAATTGGCCCGCCTGCCAGCGATTTTCAACATCGCAGAACGTTGCGTTTAGCGCGAATACGTGAGCATGGAGCTGGCAGTCTGGAACTCCATCGACGGGCCGGGATGTCGTGTGTATGAATTCTGCCCACGTCATGTTGCCGGTGACACGGTCTTCATCCTTGCCTTTCCTGCGAACGCGCGTCTTCATCTCGGATTCGATTTCGCGCATGGTCTCATCGACGGCGCCGCGGAACGCATCGAGGATGCCTTCGTCACCGCTCAGGGCATATAGCACCGACAGACTCTTCGGGGCACTAAATGTGAAGTCATAGCCGACGGTCCGCTCCGTTCGCGTCCTGACCGTCAGCGGCTCTCCGGTCTGCGGGTGGAGGTTATCGCACAGCCACTCGAAGGAGAATTTGTCGACCGTGCCTTCCAGGCCGAGCAGGGCCGCGCCTTTGCCGCCCCATCGCCCGACAATTTCCTGGCCCTGGCTGTAGTAGTCCGCCGTCGCGTAGTAGCGTTTGGCGTCACCGGCACTATTCTGCTGCGTAATACGAATCATGCCTCCATTCTAGCATAGCGCGAATTACTAATTCTGTCATCTACTTTCTAGCGCTAAGCCCCTGAATCCGCCAGTCTTCAGCGATTCTGCTTTTCCCAATATCACTCCAACGCTACCCATATATCACCGCCCGGCGGTCGACTACTCACTTAAGTTGCGAAAGGCTTTTTCGGGTTTTTCGCGGCACCCCTTGACGAGTTGCACGACATTGAGAAAAGCCGTCCTTGCCGTCTTTGTCCGTGCGTCTTCAGCACATCCTGCCCGTCGCCGATTCGGCCAGCCGGCGATTACGGGATTTTCTTCGCTTCGGCGAGCGGTCTTAGGCGGATTGCGACGTCAGCAGTTGGTCTCCTTCGTTTCGTGAAGGCTTTAAGACCGTACGCAACCCACGTCCTTTTACTGGCACTCTATAGCCGCCGCCGTTCCGCGCAAGCAGAAAATCGGCTCCCCCAGAGGTTCCCCCAATTTTCAGCTTGCCCGGTCACATACGTTCGCTCCGCAGGCTCCGCACCGGCTTTGGCGGCTAAGGGTGAAGTGCCATCAGGACGCGGGGTCGCGTCCGGAAAAACTCAAAAACGAAGGAGAAAACCAATGACTGACGCAACCGCAAAAACCAGTGAAACCGCCGGCTCGAAAAGCCCCAGCCACATCGCCTATCAGGTCCGTGACCGCGAGGGCGGAAAAGGATTCTTCACGCGGATAGGCGCCGCATGGCAGCACAAGGACGGCAAAGGCTTCAACGTGCAGCTCGATTGCGTGCCGCTCGACGGCCGCATCAGCCTCCGCGTCGCTTCGGAGAAAAAGGAGTAGTTCAACCCGCCGGGGCGGGGCAGCGATGCTCCGCCCCTTTTTGATGAAAGGATTCATCTATGACTGACACAAACACCACGCTCGAATCACGAGTCCACGAAGCAATCCGGCAACTTCGCGACCTTCCCGGCAGCGTCGAAGCCGAGGACGATCCGGCTTTCACCGTTGAGCAGGTCAATTTCCTGGAGAAACGCCTCTACGAAGTGCGTGCGCTCCTCGAAGGCGAAGACCGGTCGCAGCTTTACGCCGACATCACGCTCTACGTCCACGACTTGCTGGCAAAGCACCGGCAAATCGCCGCCATTTGGGCGATCGAGGATGTAAAAGGCGTCCGCCCCCATCTGACCGACGACCAGGCTTGGGAAGTCCTTGAACAAGCCAGCGACAACCACGACGCCGAATGGGGCATCAGCTGGACGACGCTCAAAACCGTCGCCGACGACCTGTTTCCCAAGTCGGATGACCCCAGCCAAACCGCCAGCGAATAGGAGGCCACGATGGACAACGCACGTCGCGCGAAAAACTTCGAGACAGCCGTCGCAATCTACGGCAGCGGAAACCCGCAGGAAATCCTGATCGACCTGCTCACCGACGCCCAGCATTGGTGCGACGCGAATGGCGAGGATTTTCACATCGCTCTGGCGATGGCCTGCCGTCACTACATCCACGAACTCAACGATCAACAACAAGACGAAAGGAGACTACTACCATGAACCACGCAACCTACACGGCCAATCCCTTTTATACCGCCCGCCTGAAACGGGTCGCGCCTCGAACAGAGGAGCGTGACCGACCCGTCTATGCTCGGCTGCCACTCGCACCCCGAAATGCGAGCCCAGTCCCGCACCTCACCAGCCTGTATCATTTTCACCGGGCCGGCGAGTACGGAGACCGCTCCTATCCGGGCAACTGTGGCGGAAATCTCATCCGCGATCTGCTGCTGTACTTCAAGCCGCAAGGCACTTCCTGCGACCCAATGGCGGGATCTGGAACGTTCGGCGACGTATGCGACGAACTTGGCATCCCCTACATGTCCTGGGACATCCATCAGGGATTCGACGCCTGCGACCCGCAGGGCTTTGCTCCCAACGAGATGTTCGCCTTCATCTGGGCTCACCCGCCGTATTGGCGTCAGAAGGTTTACGCCGACGATCCGCGGGATCTTTCAAGATCAGCGAGTCTCGAGGATTTCCTGCGTCGCTACGGACAATTTATCCGCAACTGCGCCCGAGCTCTGAAACCCGAGGGTAAGCTCTGCATCCTCGTCGGAGACTACAACGACCGAAACGAGGGCTTTGTTCCGCTCGTGTTCTTCACGAAACAGCTTGCCCTGCGTGCCGGATTGAAGCAGCACTGCACCGACATCATCCGCTTCAGCCACGGAGCCAGCAGCTCGAAGAAGGTCTACCGCTCTTCCTTCATCCCCGGACTGCACGATGTGTGCATGATCTTCGAGCGCCAATAGGCGTCACCACTTAGCTCTTGCGCGACGCGTTGTCACGTGCTAATAGTCCTTAACTCTTCCGCTGACAGCGAAGAGCCCGGAACCCGAGGAGAGAACGCAATGGACTTACCAAACACAGTGACCGCAAAACTGTCGAGCAATGACGACTTCCGGCAATGGCTCAGGAACGCACGGCCTGACGAAACATGCGGAAACTGCATCGCCGCCTTTTCGGAAAGTCCGAACGGCCTGGCCGACGGGAAGACTGCTTTAGAGCAAATGCAGCAGGCCGATGCCAGGGGACCGGGCGGAATCCAGTTCCAAATGCTGAACAAGCTTGGCCTCGCCATTTTGACAAACGTCACGGCTGCCCAAATTGTCGAATTGCTGTCAAAACCCGTCGTCATGGCTGTCGAAAGAGACAGCCCCCTTGAAGGCCCCGACGTCCACTTTGAAGACGCCAATGAACAGCGTCCCGGCGACCGTCGCAAGGATCAAGGGCACGGCGGTCGAGCGTAGGCGCGAACTTATGGAACTCTCAACGGTCGCGGCTGCAAAGGTAAGTGAGGATCGCGAACTGCTGAGCCAGTTGCGTCAAGCCTCTCCCAATACCCCCATCAACAACGTAGCCCTCTTTATTGACGGCGGTAAGGGGCCTATCGATACGTTAGCCGACAGAGTCCGAACGGCCTCTCGAGCGACCAAGACAAGACTCGAAGCAATCCCCGACCTAAAGATCGTCACCTATCTTGAACTCATGGGACTCACGGGGGTAAGCGGTACTGCCGAAGCTATCGCGAAGGCCCTCGAATTGGAGTCCGTAAGCGGAGCGTCAAAAGGTGACCGACCGATCTTTCGAGGCGCGACTCGTTAGCAAATCGATTCGCCGCCGAGACCGTGTCGCAGGTATCCGTTCGTAGCGCGTGTTCACGCTACATCCACCACGAATCCGTGGTTTTCCAATCCGATTGCCGGGTCTTCATTCAGCCGCTGTCCCCTCGCCTTTCTCGTGACGGCCTGCCATCGGCCTTTTTGTGTGCGGGGAGCTAAACCCGTCGCCGCCCTTGGCAAGCAGAAAAGGCCGCTTTCACAACATTGAATTTTAGATTTTCAAAGCGTGAACCTTCGGCTTTTCAGCTTGGGAGTTCCAAGGGGCGTCTGGCCGGGTTTGGGTCGCTTCCCCGTAAAGGCCGCATGGTGCAGCCGAAAACTCAAGGCAAGGAGAACGACCATGAACTATCCCAACGACATCCCGCTCTGCGAATCACTCGACGAATTCGGCTGGGATCCAAACGAGGTGCGAGACCTCATCCGTACAACGCCTCTCCGCTTCGGCGACGACGGCCAGCCGGTCGGCTACGAGGCTGAGCAGCTCTTCGGCCTGGAAGCCGCCGATCTCGGGAGCCGCTCATTTTGAGCGGTTCCTTCACGCCATCAGAAAGGATTCATCTATGCCGCACTTCACCGTGGGGATTCTCGTCCCCGCCGACGAAACCGACATCGACGCATTCGTCGAACGCCGGGTCGCCCCTTACAACTGCGGGTTTCCCTCCAGCAACTGCGACGGATACCGACTCATCAAACGTTCCGATCGTTGGGTCAGCGGAACCGGAAAATGGCTCTCCGGCGTACGCAATACCGGCCGCTTCGGCAGAGACACGTACTCCCCTGACCGCGAGGTCATTGACCACGCCTTCCCTACGACCGAGCACGCATTGGTTCACGGCATCATCCCGCACGCCATCATCACGGTGAATGGCAAATGGCATGACCATTACAACATTTGGGGACCTGGCGATTACGAGGAGGATTTTCCGAGGTGGAACAAAGCCGCCCGCCGCATCCTCCGTCGCCATCCAGGACATCGAATGATGATCCTGGTGACCACCAACTGACCGAGGATAGCGACCTTCGTTACCGGAGCCGGGCTTCTCCGCTCGGCCTCCCACCGCTGCCACCGGCCGCCAGCCCTGAGCTCCAAACTGAAACGGCCGTTTGCCCTCATCCCAGACCAATCGCGAATCCCGGATAGCTTGCGGGGTAGATCAAGGACGTTACTTCGTCGTGCAGTTGGGACCAGACTCCTATATCCTCAAACCGATTTATGAGCCTGTCCTGTATTTCATCGTGCCGTGGGTCCATTCCCAGGCATTCAGCCAGAACCCCTTGCGAATGATTGACCACGAGTACAGCCGCAGCAGTCCCCGACGAAACATGCCAGGAAGCTCCTTCAACTGTCTCAAACACGGTTCCATACCCGGAGTATGTCCATCCTTCGCCGCCAATGAATTCGACGATCGTATTCGCGGCCTCCACCCCCAATTCCGGAAGTCCTGGCGGGATGACCAATGCCGGGTCGATCTTGACGATCCAGCGTGAATCGACCTTGTACGACAAGTCGAAAAGCCGGCTCTCCATCGCTCGCAGCCGCTTCCGCTCTCTTTCCTTCAGTTTTGACCCCGTTCGATTGTGCCCAACGATCGCGACCGTATCCCCGGAAAGCCGCATCATTTCGGCCTTTCTCCGGCTTCCTCGTTTCTCCAGCCAGGCCGCGTAAGCCAGCCGTACGCCACAGTCGTATGGAGCCGCGGCCAATCGCCGCAACCAGGTTTCTTCAGCCTTGTCCATCTGAGGCCCTCAGAATCGACACCGGCTCGTCCCCGAAAGGCGCGCAAACACATGCACGCATTTTCGCTATCGACGCCACAATTTGCTACGGGCCCCTCGGCCCGATACCCCGCTTTCCAACGCCCTCTGAATCCGTCGCCACGGCGACCATCCGTGTCGCTGTGCCGCTTTGACCAGCCTGAGCCCCCGGCTCTCAGTATCCGGCGACCGCTGCCTTTGGCGGGCAGCGGAATGCCCGACGGTGACCTGCCATCCGGAAGGGATCGCATCCCACGCCACCAGGCCTTGAATTGGGCGTTTTCTGATCCATTTCCAAGCCGGAATCCTGTGGTATCCCATCCCTCTGAGAACCAAGGATTTCTGACAGCTTCAAAGTCATTTTCATTGTCAGGCATCTTCCCTATGCTTTGCATAGGAAAGATGGAACCGTTCCAGCGGGCCGCTCCATAAACGAGGGCCCTCCCCACATATAGCACAGCAATTGTCCGCATAGTCGTATTTCCGCATTTGCGGATTTGCGATTCTGCGCCTATTCGCCCCTGGACAGTCGCCGAGCGTTTTCAAAGGGCCTGGTCAACAACGGAGCCAGACGCGGCCTTTCATCGCGCGAACCTTACGCCTCAAGCGCAGACGCTCCAATGTTCACCACGATGCTGCGGCAAATCGTCAGACAGTCGCCGAGCGTTTTCCGCTGCATCGTTGTAAACACGATGTTGTGGAAAATCGCATTGCCGGTTCCACGACACTTCGTGTCGTCGTGTTTCCGTAAATGCGATTCCACGACGTTACGCTTAACCGCCCGTGTTCGGGGCGGTTGCAGATTTTGATTGACCGAAGCGTCGTTTCGTCGTAGTCACGAGCAAGAATCGTAAAATCGTAATCACGACGGAAACATGCCCAAGGTCATCGCAATACTGAATCAGAAAGGAGGCGTCGGTAAAACCACTCTGGCAGTCCATCTCGCCACCGCGATTGCCCGCAAGAAGCGAGGCGTCCTCTTGCTGGATGCCGACCCGCAAGGCAGTGCGCTGGATTGGGCTGCGGCTCGCCGCGGCGAGCCGCTTTTTCCCGTCGTTGGCTTGCCGAAAGCCTCCATTCACAAGGAGCTGCCCGCGCTCGCCAGCAACTTTGAGTTGGTCATCATTGACGGTCCGCCGCGCGTGTACGACGTGGCCCGCTCGGCCATCATGGCGAGCGACCTGGTCCTCGTGCCTGTGCAGCCATCTCCCTATGACGTGTGGGCCGCCAAGGAAATCATCGATCTGATGAATGAGGCGTCCGTGTACAAGCCGTCGCTCCAAAAGGCGTTCGTCATCAATCGTAAAATCGTAAATACGGCGATCGGGCGGGACGTCACTCAGGCCCTGGCCGACTACCCGATTCCCGTGTTACAGACGGCAATTTGCCAGCGCGTGGCATTCGCCGAAAGCGCCGCGCAGGGCTTGACGGTGTGCGAACTTGACCCGGAGATGCTTGCTGCCCAAGAGATGAACCAACTAGCTCAAGAGGTCGAAGGGATGCTGAAATGAAGAAAGTGACCTTCAGCGGCAAACCTCCAACCGATCCGCCGCCACCCCCTGACGTCGATGCTTGGGTCATGAACCGAGAGACTGCCGAACCTGACCAGACCAAGCAAGACGCCCCGAAGCCGGAGAGGACAAAACGGCTGACGATCGACGTCCCGATCAGCCTACACAAGCGGATCAAGAGCCAGTGCGCGTTGCAGCGATGAGCAAATGGCTGACGTGATTCGCGACTTGCTCGAACAGCATTTCCGCCAACGCGAGAGGAGGCGAAGCCGTCGTGAATACGATTCATCGTAAATACGATTGCACGACGATCCTTGTCCGAAATCCGCTCCGTTCGCGGAATTGACATGGCTCGCCGGCCCGCACCTCCGGGCGATCACCAACCAGACCTATTCGCGCCAAGCTTCGCCGACATTCCGGTTCGCGACCAACGCGACACGATGGAGCGGCCGTTCTTCAGCCTGGCCAAGAAGCCGCGGTTGAATCCCATCGAATACAAGGTCGGCAACGTCTGGGTCGAGGTCAGCGCTAACCCGCAATTCGGGATGGCCACCATCTGGGACGCCGACATCTTGATTTGGGCCTCGACCCAAATCACCGAGGCGCTTGACCGTAACCTCACGCCGTCGAGGACTATTCAGTTTCACCCGTATAACCTGCTTCGATCCATCCGCCGATCCACCGGCGGAGCGGATTACGGCCGACTCCGAGCCGCGCTGGAGCGGCTCACGCATACGGCCGTGCGGACCAACATCCGTGCCGAGGGCAAGAAGAAATTCGCCTCATTCCATTGGCTTGAAAGCTGGACCGAGACAATCGATGAGGCGACCGGAGAGCCGACCGGCATGACGATCACACTGCCCGACTGGCTTTACAACGGCATCATCGAGCGGGGAGGGGTGCTGACCATTCACGAGGATTATTTCCTTCTGACCGGCGGTATCGAGCGCTGGCTTTACCGAGTGGCCAGGAAACACGCCGGCAAGCAAGACATCGGCTGGAGCTTCACCATGCGGCAACTCTTTGAAAAATCAGGATCGGCGGCCCGTTTCTCGGACTTCGCCCTCGACATCCGCAAAGTCGTCCAGGCAAACCAGCTTCCCGAATATGAACTCTCAATGAGCCGGAACGCCGACGCCGACGAGATTGTGAGGTTCATTCACCGTGTCGCATTTGTCCCTCGACCATCCGCACCGCGAGTTCCCGCGCTTTCCTGGTCGCCGTCAAACGCCCAATGGAATTTTGTCCGCAGCGTGGCGAGTCAGCACCTTGAGAGACAAGGACTCGGGCGATTAGGCGTAAACGACACCACTCCGACGCCAAGAAAACAGCGCGGCAGCAAGCTTACCGTCCGAGAGCGCCGCTCCTCTGACATCAGGGACGCGGTAACACGGGCGATTAGACGCATAACCATCGGGCGATTAGGCGCGCACAGACACGGGCGAATGGACGCAAACCCTCGGGCGATTAGACGCACGGACTCCCGAATTCCATAATCGAATCAACGACTTCCGAAGGAGCTAACTATTTAACCTTAACAAGTATATTTAACCTTCTTAACGCCTCCGGCTGGGGATAATCGCCCGACGAGGAGATAACCCCCTGACGAGGCGCAGGGATTGCCCAAACCGAAACACGTCGCCCGTGGCGAAGCGCCAGAGGGCATTCAGGAAAAGGCGAGGGAAGGGGGCTACCTGCCCGAAAGGGCCACGAAATCGCATTTGGAGGCCATCCAGAAAAGCGAAAGCATCTTTCCGCTGCATAACAGCCCAAACAGGCCTTCTCACGTTATACGGGCATTTCTGGGGGAATACGCGCCAAAAGAACGGGGAGATGCATCGGGACAACCCCGCTTCGGGGCTTGGGCATCACCGAAACCGGCGCATTTCCCGATCGGCACGACGTTCAGGTGAAGGACCGGCTGGCTTGGCTGGCCGGTGAAATCCGCCAATCCGAGATTCCTCCGATCCGACGAGAATCTCGGAGATTTGAATTCCGACATGAGAATCTCGGAACCCGAATCTCGGGGAATTCCGCGATTGTGATCTGGGGTCGCAGGAAACCGAAAAAGCAACGATTTCTGTGAACCTTGCTCCGTCTCACCCGGCGAGGGGCGACGCATTCTCCCACGGCCATTGATTTCGACGCTGTGTCGCAGCACACTCTTGGTCTCGCTTGTTGATGAGCGGCAGCAGTCTTAGCTGGATCTCGGTCCCGTCCCTCCGTGCTTGAACTGTGGAAGGTGAACCGATCGATGGAAATCAATCCTGAAATGCGAAGGAATGAGGGAGTGCGGATCATGAAAGCAAGCATCCTCTCGACGGTTCTCGGCCTCGTCCTAGGCGCGGTGTTTGCGCAACGGTGCCGGCACAAGAAGTCCTGCCGTTCCCGCCGAAACCCTCCGGCAGCGTTGCGGGACGCACGATGCAGGAATCGACTTACAGTCCGCGTCCACCCGTACGTCACATCTCAAAGGGGGCACCGAACATCCTGATTGTGCTGATTGATGACGTCGGGCCGGCTCAGACGGATACGTATGGCGGCGAGATCCACACGCCGACGCTTACCAAGATTGCCAAGGAGGGGATTTCCTACAACCGGTTTCACACGACCGCGATGTGCTCACCGACGCGCGCGGCGCTGCTGACGGGCGCAACCACCATCGCGTTGCCAGCGGTCAGATTACTGAGTTGGCCAATGACTGGGATGGATACACGGGCATCATCCCCAAGAGGAGTGCCACGATTGCAGAGGTGCTCAAGGACTACGGCTATCAAACCGCGGCCTGGGGGAAGTGGCACAACACGCCTGCCGAAGAGACGACCGCAGCCGGCCCCTTCGATCGCTGGCCCACCGGCTACGGCTTCCAGTATTTCTACGGCTTTCTTGCCGGCGAAGCCTCGCAGTACGAACCGTGCCTCGTGCGAAACACCGCCTACGCCGAACATCCTCGCACCTCCGGCGGCCACAGCTACTATCATCTGAGCGAAGATCTCGCCGACGATGCAATCCTCTGGCTGCGGAAGCACAAAGCCTTCGCTCCCGACAAACCGTTCCTCATGTACTGGGCCAGCGGCGCCTCGCACGGCCCGCATCAGGTGCCGAAAGAATGGGCCGATAAGTACAAAGGCAAGTTTGACGATGGCTGGGACAAATACCGGGAGCGGGCATTCGAGCGCGAGAAACAGCTCGGCTGGATTCCGCAGAACACGAAGCTGACTCCGCGTCCAGCCACTCTTGCGTCGTGGGACTCAATTCCGGAAGACGAGAAGCCGTTCCAACGCCGACTGATGGAGGTCTTCGCGGGATTCACCGAACACGTCGACGCGCAAGTCGGCCGAGTCGTTGATGAAATTGATCAGCTCGGCTGTGGGCAAAACACGCTGATCTTCTACATCTGGGGCGACAATGGCGCCTCCGCCGAAGGCCAGGAGGGAACGATCAGCGAATTGCTCGCGCAGAACGGCATCCCGACCACAACCAAGCAGCATATTCAGGCTCTCGATGCCCTCGGAGGGCTTGACGTGCTCGGCTCCCCCAAGACGGACAACATGTATCACGCAGGGTGGGCCTGGGCCGGCGGCGCGCCCTATCAGGCGACCAAGTTGATTGCCTCCCATTTCGGCGGCACTCGCAACCCGCTGGCCGTGCGCTGGCCCGCGAAAATCAGGCCCGACTCGGCGCCACGCCCTCAGTTCCTGCACGTGAACGATGTGGTTCCGACCATTTACGACATCCTGCAGATCACGCCGCCGCGCGTCGTTAATGGCATTCCGCAAGATCCGTTCGACGGGGTCAGCTTTCGCAGCACCTTCAATGACGCAAACGCCAAGGAGGTCAAGCACACTCAGTATTTCGAGATCATGGGCAGCCGCGGCATTTATCACGACGGGTGGATGGCTTCTGCCTTTGGTCCCCGCATCCCATGGGTTCCGGGTCAGCCGAAGGGCATCCACGAATGGACGCCTGATAAGGACCGGTGGGAACTCTACAACCTGAATCATGACTGGTCGCAGGCCACCGACCTTTCCGTCAAAATGCCCAAAGAACTTGCTGACAAGAAGGACTTATTTCTCATCGAGTTCACCAAAAACCGCGGCTTGCCCATCGGCGGCGGCCTGTGGATTGTTGTTTTCCACCCTGAGCTGCGCATGGCGCCGCCCTATAACTCCTGGACCTTTCCGGGCGCGATCACACGGATGCCTGAATTCGCGGCGCCGGCGCTCGGCAACAGGCCCAACGTCGTCAGGATCGCTGCCGACTTGCCGCCCAATGCCAATGGTGCCCTCTACGCGCTCGGCGGTTTTTCCGGTGGCCTCACGTGCTACATGAAAGACGGCGTGCTGTCTTACGAATACAACCTTTTCGAGATTCAGCGCACCCACATTAGGGCCAAGAACAAATTGCCCGCCGGTAAGGCCGAGATCGAGGTCGAGACCTCATACGTCGAACGCAAACCAGCCGGCCCGCTCAAGGTCGTTTTGAAAGTCAACGGCATGCAGGTCGCCTCCGGTGTCGTACCCGTCAGTGCCCCCCTGGCTTTCACGGCCAACGACTGCCTGGACTTCGGAATCGATCTCGGCTCCCCCGTGGGCCTTGAGTACTACGACCAGGCTCCATTCCAATTCAATGGCAGGATTGTGCAGGCGAGTGTGAATTACACGAAATGATGGTAAAGACAAGGCCATGCAAAATCTGGAACATCCGTCCCGGCGTGAGTTCGTTCAGAGGGTCGCCGCGGCAGCCGGTGTGATCGGGCTGTCTGGCATGTCCGGCCTCTCGGGTCTCGGAGCCGCCGACGCGCTCGACCGGCAGAAACCAGACGTTGTTCTCGGCCAGTTGCTCGACGGCAATAAGAGATTCGTCGAAGGGAAACTTCTCCACCCGGGACGTGCGCCGAAGGACTTCTTGGCGCTGGCGGAAGTGCAGGCTCCCCTCGCCGTCATCATCGGATGTGCAGATTCGCGAGTCGCACCTGAACTGATCTTTGACCAAGGAATCGGCGACTTATTTGTCGTTCGCATAGCCGGAAATGTCGTAAGCGGCGCGGGCCCCACGGTGAAGGGGAGCATCGAATATGCCGTCGCTGAATTGGGTGCCCGTCTCATTATGGTGCTGGGCCACAGCGGTTGCGGAGCGTGCAAGGCGGCGATCGAGCACATCGACGCCAACGACGCGCTGCCTGGATCGATCGGCGCCCTCATCGATCCGATTCGGCCGGTGGTCAAAATAGTTGCGGGACAGCCCGGCAACAAGCTCGAAAACGTCATCAAGGCGAATGTGCGAGAGGGTGTCAAACGCCTTAAAGGATTGGCCCCAATTTTGTCGAAGCTGGTCAACTCGGGAGAATTAAAGGTAATTGGCGGTTTTTACCAATTGAGCGCAGGTAAGGTCGAAATGGTCGGCTGATTGATATCCCGGCGCGGACTTTGGACCAACAACAGCTCCAACGGCAACCAACCGCCGCGCCTCCGTCTGTCGACCGGCGAACTTCGGGACCAGCAGTCCTTGATCGGGAGCAAGTTCTTAGAAACTCGATCGTTTGCTGAGTGCCCCACAAATCGACCCATTTACGGGAATCGACGGCCGAGAGTGTGCCGGACGACCGCGGCTCATCTGGGCAATGTCGAATAACGACTGCGTGAGGCAAGCGGCCAATCGCCTGATTTGCTGCGACTTTCTGCGCCTCGCACGCCGCATACATCAAAAAAACCGCGCCTTGGCGGCCTGTCAACCTTCTGAAACCAGCAAGCAGCCTATTGCGCAGCCACCCCTGAATGTGCTAATATATTAGCACTGGTTAATGAATCACCAGCATCACATCAGGGAGGAACAACCATGTCATCCAACAACAATACGCCAGACCAAGAATCCCCAGAAACCGCTACCGCCGTCGCCGAGCCACCGGCTACCGACGCGGGCGCCGATCAACGGAGCTTCGCCGATAAAGTCGGAAAAAGGAAACCGGTATCGATCGCCGACCCCTTCGGGATCGCTGTCGACGTTGCGACCGGAATCCGGCTCTTCGAGAGCAAGCGCGACCGCCAGATGGCCATCAAGTTTGGCGAAGGACGTGCGGAGGACAAGCCGGGCCAGGCCGTCATCGACAAGCTGAAACAATCCGGCTTCCGGTGGAACCGCACGGATAAGATCTGGGCTCGCCCGGTCAAATCCGACTCGGCCATGACCGATCGCATTGAAGCGGAACGGCTCTATCAGGAAATCCGTGGCATGATCCGGCAGGAGAAGGGGATCGAAACGGAACACAGCGTTCCCTTCTAATCAGGGAGCGGCCCCACATGTCGGCATCCGTACCCCCGACCTATTACCTTCGCGACCTCGGCCCCGAGGCTCAGGCCATGTCCAAGAACTGCGGCAACGAGCGGCTGGCGATGATCCTGCAATACGTCGCCATCGGCAGCATGATCATCATGGCTGGAGTCGCGGCAAGCCAGGTTTTGAAGGACGCTTTTGGGTCATCCGACCGCGAACGCGGCCGATCAAAATGACCCGGCGGGCTAAGGGCCGCGGCGCAATGAGTCGGGAACCCTCAACCGATGGTTCCTGACCATGCCGCGCAAACCGCGAGGCTGGCGACAACCGCCATTATTCCCGACCGGCCCAGGCGACACGCCTGAGCCACACCAAAGTGCTAACATTCACCACGAAGGAGGAGACCCCCATGCACTACAAAACCATCATCCTGGAAATGCTCCAGCAGCGACCGCAGATGCACGAGGAGCTCCGGCAGAGCCGGAAGCTGCTTCCGACGCTGGAGTTCTACGCCAGCGAACTGAAGGACAGCCACGAAGACTGGAAGGATCGCCTCCTGCAGGCGAAGCCGGAGAGCGACCCGAGCCAGATCGCGAGCGAGGCAATGGAACTGGCCTTGAAGGACCTGGAGGATCGTTTGCCCTCCGAATCACGTCAGGACGCGAGCGAAACGCTCTCCCTCGACCAGGCAATGGCGCATATCAGCCGTCATACGTCGTGCGGCTAAAGGCATCGCGACAACAACGCTCGCTTTTTGACGCCACTTCCAATAAGCCACCGCCCCAATCCGAACGTCAAGACTCGCCTCCGCCGGTTACTTCGACATCCGGCGCTTCCGATCCCCAGGTTTTCACGCCCGAACGGCCTATATCCCAATCCCCGGTTGCCAGCGGCGAGAAGGCCAAGGCGCGCGACATCATCGCGGCCATCCGGACACTGAAACGCATCGAGACCGAGCACCGGCCCCCTAATAAAGAGGAGAAAGAGGCGCTTCTCCGCTTTTCGGGGTTCGGGCCGGTGGCGCTCTCGATTTTCCCCGATCCGGTCACAGGAAAGTACAAGGACGCCGGCTGGCAGAACCTCGGCGAAACGCTACAAACGCTCCTCAAGCCGGAAGAGTATGAGAGCGCCAAGCGCACCACCTTCAACGCCTTTTACACGTCGCCCGCCGTCATCGTTGCCATCCACGAGGCGATCGTCCGATTAGGCGTACCCGACGATGCCACCATCCTGGAGCCCGGCTGCGGCATCGGGAATTTCATCGGGCGAGGGGCGAGGGGGCAGCGCTTCATCGGCGTTGAACTCGATTCCATCTCCGGCCGCATCGCAAAGGCGCTTCATCCCGAGCACGACATCCGCATCGAGAATTTCCGCGACACGCGCCTGCCCGAGGGAAGCATAGACGCGGCGGTCGGCAACGTACCCTTCGCCGACCTCAAACTCGACTATCGCGGCCAGAAGCTATCGCTGCACGATTTCTTCTTCGCCAAGTCGGTCGACGCGCTAAAGCCCGGCGGCGTCCTCGCCCTGGTCACGTCGCATTACACGCTCGACAAGCAAAACGCCGCCATCCGCGAGTATCTCGGCTCGAAGGCGGATTTCTTCGGGCGCGATCCGATTGCCATCGGACGCATTCAAGCGCGAAGGCACTTCCGTCGTCACTGACATCCTGTTTCTCCGCAAGCGGGCGCCAGGTGACCCGGCCCGTCATGCCGATCCGCAGTGGCTGGGAATTGCCCCGCTCTCCATCGAGGGCGTGGAAGTCTCAATCAACCGCTATTTCCTGAACCACCCTGAAATGGTCCTTGGCTCCTGGTCCCGCAAGGACACGCTCTACGGAGGGGAGGGGTACAGCGTCACTGGTAATGGCGATCTTCCCCAACAACTCAAGCAAGCGATCCAACGGCTGCCGGAATATGCGCCGATCCAGGCATCGCCGGTCCAGGAACCGGCGGTGCCGGTATTCACGCCACCGCCGCCCGAACGCCACATCGCCGAAGGCAGCTTCTTCGTCGGCGACGACCGCATCATCTATCAGTCGCAGGGCGGGCAGGGGACAGCCGTCCTTTATGGCGGCTCGACCCTGAAAGCGGACGGGACGCTGACCGGCAAACGACTAGCCGCGCTTCTGGCACTGCGTGACCGCGCCCGCCGCGTGCTGCAATCGCAGAACGAAGGCTGGCCCGAAGCCAACCGCCGCGAGGCTCGCCGCGAACTGAACTGGGTCTATCACCGCTTCGTCATCAGCTACGGGCCGATCAACAAAACGACCTTCGGCGAAACCGCCGACGGCAACGTCATCCGCCGCATGCCGAACCTCGTCAAGTTTCGCGAGGACCCCGACGCCATGCTCGTCATGTCGCTGGAGGATTACGACGAGGTGACCGGCAAGGCGGCCAAGGCCGCGATCATGACCAAAGACGTGGTCGGCAAGACCCCGCCGATCACGCAGGTTAAGAGCGCCGAGGAAGGATTGCTCGTGTCGCTCAACCAGCGCGGCGCGGTCGATTTGCCCTTCATCGCGGCGCTCTATGGCAAGCCCGAGCAACAGGTCATCGCCGAACTGGGCGATCTCATCTTCCTCGACCCGGAATCGAAGAGCTGGCAGACCGCTGACGCCTATCTCTCCGGCGACGTGCGGGCAAAGCTCAAAGCCGCCGAGCGCGCCGGTTCGGATTACGCCCGCAACGCTGATGCCCTGCGTCGCGTGCAGCCGGAGGACGTGCTGCCCGGCGACATCGACGCCGGGTTAGGTGCGCCGTGGATACTGGAATCCGACATCCAGGTCTTCGCCGCCGAATTGTTCCGCGTCGATTCGGCGAGCGTTCCGGTCGCGCATCTCAAGAAGGATGCCGTCTGGAGCCTGGATGCCGGCTACGCGGCCAAAGCCTCCGTCGCCGCCACGTCCGAGTACGGCACGCAACGCGCCAATGGCTGCTGGCTCTTGGAACTTGCCCTCAACATGAAGTCGCCGACCATTTACGACACGTTCCGTGACGGCGACCGCGAGGAGAGGGTGGTCAACCAGGAGGAGACGCTGGCCGCCCGCGAAAAACAAAAGCTCATCAAGGAACGCTTCCGCGCCTGGATATTCACCGACCCGGAACGCACCGAGCGGCTGGTTCGGCTCTACAACGACACGTACAACAATTTGCGTCCCCGCCTGTTCGACGGCTCACACCTCGACTTCCCCGGCATGAACCAGACCATCCGGCTGCGCCCTCACCAGGACGATGCCGTCTGGCGCGGCATGAGTTCCGGCAACACGCTCTTGGCCCACGCCGTCGGCGCCGGCAAGACCTACACGATGGCCGCCACCGGCATGAAGATGAAGCAGGCCGGCCTCATCAAGAAGCCCATGTACGTGGTTCCCAACCACCTGCTGGAGCAGTTCGCCCGCGAGTTCATGCAGCTCTACCCCAACGCCAGGCTGCTCGTCGCCGCCAAGGAGGATTTGACCCGTGACCGCCGCAAGTTCCTAACCGCCAAAATCGCCAGCGGCGAGTGGGATGGCATCATCGTCACCCACAGTAGCTTCGAGCGCATCGGCATGTCGCGCGACTACCAGGAGAAGTTTCTGCGCGAGCAGATCGCGGAATACGATGAATTGCTGCGCGAACACGCAGCCGACAAGGGCGCCAACCGCAACCTCATCAAAACCATCGAGAAACAAAAGGCGGCGCGGGAGGAACGCCTCAAGGACCTGCTGGCTCGCGACAAGAAGGATGACGGGCTGGTGTTCGACGAGCTCGGCGTCGATCACGTCTTCATCGACGAGGCGCATTATTTCAAGAATCTGGAAACGCCAACCAAGATGGATCGCGTCGCCGGCATCCAGACCGGAGGCTCCGAGCGCGCCTTCGACGTCTACATGAAAGCACGTTACCTGCACGAGCAGCATCCCAGGCACGGCGTGACCTTCGCCACCGGCACGCCGATCTCCAACACGATGGTCGAATTGTTCACACTACAGCGATTCCTCGACCCCGAGGGCTTGAAGAGCCGTGGCCTGGAACACTTCGATGCGTGGGCTGCAACATTCGGCGAGGTCATCGACACCATGGAAATCTCACCCGACGGCGCCGGCCTGCGCCGCGCAGCCGATTCGCTCGCTTCACCAACCTGCCGGAGCTCCAGCAGATGTTCCGCGCCTTCTCCGACGTGCAGACCGCGGAGATGCTCGACCTGCCGCGTCCCCGGATGCAAAGCGGCAAGGCCATCGTCGTCGCTTGCCCGATGTCCGAGGAGCAGCGCACCCTGCAGCAGGAGCTGGTCGCCCGTTACGAACGGCTACGGTCGCAAAAGGTCGACCCGCGGGAAGACAACGCGCTGGCCATCACCACCGACGGGCGCAAGCTCGCGACCGACGCCAGGATGCTCTCCGCCAAAGCGCCGGATTTCCCGGAATCGAAAGTCAACCGCCTCGTCGAGAATGTCGCCTCAATCTGGAAGAAAACGGCCGCGATGCGCGGGACGCAGATGATCTTCTGCGACATGGGCGTTCATCCGACGAAATGGGGTTACTCGGTCTACGACGACATCATCCAGAAGCTCGTTGCTCACGGCATCGCCCGCCAGCAGATTGCCGCCATCGGCGACGCAGAATCCGATGCCAAAAAGCAGGCCCTGTTCGAGAAAGTGCGTCAAGGTTCCGTTCGCGTGCTGATCGGCAGCACGCAGAAGATGGGCACGGGCACGAACGTCCAGAAGCGGCTTGTCGCACTGCACCACCTTGATGCCCCCTGGAAGCCGGCTGAGGTAGAGCAGCGCGAAGGCCGCATCCTGCGCCAGGGCAATGAGAATGAGCAAGTGGCCGTTTACCGCTATGTGACCGAAGGCTCGTTTGATGCTTACATGTGGCAGGCCCTCGAAACGAAGGCCAGGTTCATTGGCCAGGTGATGACTGGCGACAACGCCGCCCGCCGGGCCGAGGATATCGGCGGCCAGGAGCTCTCCTACGCCGAGGTCAAGGCGATTGCATCGGGCAACCCCGCCGTGCTCACCCTCGCCGAAGCCGACGCCGAACTACAGCGGCTCACGCTCCTCAAAAAGAACCACCTCGACGAGCAATACGTCGCCCGCCGCAGCGTGCGCGATCTGCCGCAAAAAATCGCCAGCATGTCGGATCGGCTCAGCAAGCTCAGCATCGACCAGCAGACCGTCTCGGACCACGCCGGCGATCCCATCGCCATCGAAGGCCGGACCTATCCGCGCGAGGACGTCCCTGCGATTCTGGGCAAGAAACTCGACGCCATGCCGATCCACGTCGAAGAAACCACGCGCATTCCGCTCGGCGTTTATCGGGGATTGCGGTTTGGCCTCGTCCTCCATCCGCAATTCCCAGCCAGCGTTTTCGTCGAAGGCGCCATCGCCCGCCAGTCGCAGCTTTCACGCGAGCATCAGGGGCCGCGCGCCGTGCTTAACGCTCTCGAACGGCTGGCCGGCGGCTACGACGCCGAATGCACCCGCTTGCGGCAAGACCTCGGCATCGCCGAATCGCAGCTTCGCGACTATCAGGCGCGGCTGGGCAAGCCGTTTGTCCATGAGCGGTATCTCGCCGAATTGACCGGCTTGCGCGACCAGCTCAAGGCCGGGCTTTCAGCCACAGCCCAACAGCCAGGCGGAGGGGAAGAACCAAGCGTTTGCGAGCTGGCCGAACAGATCAAAACACTCAAGGCCGCGAACGGCATCGAGGCCGCGCCGGAGCGCGTCCGGCAGAAGCACTCCTCCGCCGAGGAGCCGGTCACCGCCCGCATCCGCCGGCAGGCGGAAACTGCTCACGCATCCGACCCGGCGACTCGGGTCGACTTGGCCGCATTGGAGGCAGGCGCATCCCTCCCGCCTGAAACCACCCATGATTCATCCATCAAGCCCCAGATGACTTTCCAGGAACGTTTTGCAAGAAACCGGCGTCGGGACGACGGCCCGGCGCGAACGTTGTAAATAGGAACGAAACCACCACGCCGGGTCAACATGCCCGGAATCGAAATTGGAGGGGCGAATGAGAGGCGAAAGGCCCCTTCCGGCTGGTGGTCGCGCAAATGTCTTCGCGCTTTCCTGGGGCTTCCTTCGAGAATTAGAACCGAAAACTGTGCCGTATCTCGCAATGGTCACTTCACTCATGCGTGCTGGGATCTTTTCGGCGGTTCAGCGCTCCTCACGCTTCGTCGAGCCACGTCTTGGCCGCGTCGATCTCGGCTGCGTCAAAATAGCGGATCTTGGCCATCGTAAACGGCTTACACACCGTGGCCATCCACCTCTGCCAGGTCTTGTCACCTACGAGTGCGATCCGTCTGATCTTGGTGCAGTGCGTGGTCGAGAACTTGATGTCGTCCCAGAGAGCCTTGGCATCCCAGCCGTGAAAATCGTGGAACTGAGCAAGGACGTTTACCTTGCCTTCCTTAGCGATCTCGGCATCCATAAGCGGGACAAACTTCTTGTAGTCCGCGTCGTGGAGCTTGCCGCTCAGCTTGAAGCCGATAGTATGGGTGCCCAGACCGGACAATTGCTCGATCATGTTCGAACCCTCCTTTCCGAGTTTACTCAGCGAAGAGTGTAGCCCGAATAAACTTTGGCGTCGACACCGCGTCCGTGCAATGCCACTCGCAATAGCTCAGATTGAACAAATCCTGCGACACAATTGCCATGTCGCGGGAGCCATTGGTCACGAACAGCGCGTTTACCGAATGCCTCCGGAGGCGCAACGCACATTCTGCTGCTATTGGTTCGGATCGTAGAGTAAGATTGCGAGCTCAAGCTCGGCTAAACAAGTCGCCGAACAATCCGTCGTTGCCCGGCCAATCGTAGCCCTGTATGCCAAGCCCGCCCCACCGACAACAGATTCACGGCGCTTCGTCGAAGGTCGGCCCTCCGCTCCATCTCGATGACCTCGCGGACTTCGTCTTCGTGGATGCTGGGATCGAACGGCACGGATTGCCGGCCATCTCCAGAAGCTCCGCCTTTTGGCGCCGGTCGAAGATCGTATTAATCTCGGCAACAAATGCAGTCGTTCCGAGCTGATTTATATGACGATTGCGCAAACTTCTCGGGATTTCGTGAATTGATCGCGCCGCGGAAGCCGATTCGAACGGAACGGAATGTTGCAGTCCGGGTCGTACAACGAGGCGTTCTATGCGAACATGGCTGCCGCTTTTGGTGCTTCTTTGTGTGGGTTTTATCGGAGCGTCGTTGCTCGCATGGGCCTCCGAAAAACAGGAGCCGAGGCCGAGCCATTCTCTGGAGCTATCCGCCCTGATGCGCGCCAAGCTGGCGAGCTCTCAGAAGATCACGGAGGGGCTCGTCGTAAAGGACTTCGACCTGATTCGCAAAGGCGCGAGGAATTGCGACAAGTCGCCGCCGAGACCCGGTGGTATTCCCCTAACGATCCGATCTTTGTGCAGCATCGCTCCGAGTTGAGCCGGCAAGCTGAGAAACTCGTGCGATCGGCGGAGGAGAAGAACCTCGACGCGGCCGCGTACACCTACATCCGGTCGCTCACGACCTGCATCGGATGCCATGAATACTGTCGTGATGTATTGCATGTGCCAGCCATGCGACGCAATCCCAAAGCCGTCCTGCCGATTCCAGTGAGCGACGACGAGCCGAGCAGGTCCGCGCAGCCGACCGCCGCACAATAAACAATAGTTGGCGTGGCGTCGCCGGGCAGAATCGACGATAAAGCGGACGAAGCCGTGCGATTTTGCATGTGCGGCCCCGGTTTCAGGCCGGTGACGGCGAGATGTTCTGCACAACGGGCCGAGTTGAATGGCCCGTGCCGCAGATTCGGAGTTGCACAACGTTGCCGACAATTCTCAATGACGGTGCGCTGGCAGCCGAGTGGCGACAGGTTTGCGACTGTTTCCGTGCCAAAGCGGCTGCCGCCATCACTGCAGAGGGCGACGCCGCGACGAAAAAGTCGATTCGGGCACAAGTCGACGGCCTTTGCCAGGAGATGCCGCCGACCGAAGCATTGCTCTCTGCATGGCGGAAACTTTTCGACGAGTTCGCAAACTCCTGGGAGGCTGGGAGAGCGATCGCGGAATTGGCTCACAAATCGAGTCACACGACGGATCTCAACCGATTCGCACAGAATGCGGCTTGGCGCCGGGCTGCGTAAGATATAAGGGGACCGAGAGCAGGGGCGGCAAGAGACGCCGCCTCCAGCCCTCCCTTTTCATCTCTGCAACTGTAACTCGGCATTCAGCTGCGCGCTGCGAGAGCTCGTTGGAGCGGTCGTTCAGGCGGCCCGCCTGTGGATTCCTTGCGAGAGATGTCGACGTGCTCGGGAGCGCTGACGCCGATCTTGACGCGACCGTGGCGGATCTCGAGAACCGTCACTCGAACGCTGCCGTCGATGATAATTTCCTGCTGCAATTTGCGGGTCAGTACGTGCATGGCTTCCTTCCTTGGGTCTGTTTTTGAATCGGGATCCACTGCACCGAAATCCACCAAGTCCGAATCAACGAGCTCCAGAACGACCGGGCCTGGACCGCCTGGATCTTCGCCATCGCCGCTTGATCGTTCGCGAGGCAGGGCTCGGTTCGGGCGAGGCAAATGAAACGGTCACGCCAAAGGCTTGAGCGACGCTTGGTCGTTCACGGCGGCAGCGATCGTGGCTGCAACGAGAGGCGATCCAGCAGAGATCGCCATATGATTGAGCCGGATTGAGAGTGCCAAGACTCTTCGACGATTGACGGATCCAAGAACTCGGCAACGTCCGGTTCGTGCTGCCGATCATCAGCAGCGTTCATCGGAGTTTATTTTCTGAGGACGATTTGTCAAGACGAACCGGTGTTTCGGCCAGTTCGCGCCACAGGAGTTGCGGCCTATCGGCGATTCTCACCTGGGCCCTGTCTTCCTTCAAAGGGTCATCGAGCTGTTACCATGAGCGGCCCGCTTGTTAGGATTCTTCGGTCAGGCATCCGTAGTTAGGGTTCGCGAGAACAGCTTCCATGAGCCCCAGCCTTCGCATCGTCGTGGCCGATGATGAACCGGAAATGCGCAAGTACCTGCAGGAGACGCTGACCGTCCTGGGGCACAACGTCGTCGGTTGCGCGAGACCGGCGTCGAGCTTCTCGAGAAGTGCAGCGAGACCAAGCCCGACATGGTGATCACCGACATCATGATGCCCGATATGGACGGGATCGAGGCGGCCTCCCAGCTTTGCGCGACGAAATCGGTCCCTGTGATTTTGGTATCGGCTTATCATGACGCCGATTTGATTGCGCGGGCAATGGCCGACCACGTGATGGCCTATCTCGTAAAGCCCATCAAACAGGCCGACCTGGCGACGACGATCGCGCTGGCGGTCCGACGATTCAAGGAATTCATTGCGCTGCAACAGCAGGCGACAGACTTGCGGCAGGCGCTCGAAGACCGGAAGGTGATCGAGCGGGCGAAGGGAATCCTGATGAAGCGTGCAGGCCTGGACGAGTCCGACGCTTTCCGCCGGCTCCAGAAACTCGCCAGCGACAAGAATCTCAAGCTGGTCCGCCTTGCCGAAATGATTGTCACGGCCGAGGAGGCCATGCAGTAGACCGCTGTCGGCAGGGCTGGTTTGTCCCTGGCCGATCAATCGAGCAGCCGACGTCGACAACGGCCTCTTCGCGGCGAGGGCGGATCGCGTAAGTGTGTCACGGAAGAACTGCATGAGTACGCACAATCTCGACAAGATCTTCAACCCGCAGCGGATTGCCGTCATCGGAGCCACCGCGCGACCCGACAGCGTGGGCGCGACGACGTTTCACAATCTCATCGGCTCGGGGTTCAAGGGCGTCGTCTATCCGATCAACCCAAAATATGAATCGGTCCAGGGAGTGCAAGCTTGGCCGAGCATTCGTGACATTCCCAAGACACCTGACCTGGCCGTCATCTGCATTCCCGCCGCCGCCGTGCCGCAGTGCGTCCGCGAATGTGGCGCCGCGGGCGTCCGGGGAATTGTGATTCTGTCGGCCGGATTTCGCGAGGTGGGGGAGCAAGGTCGCGAGCTCGAACGGCAAACGTCCGAGGAAGCCAGCAAATTTCCCGGACTGCGGATCATCGGGCCGAACTGTTTGGGAATCATCGTTCCCGGCCTCCGTCTCAACGCCACCTTCGCGCGGCAGCTCCCGCGGCCGGGACACGTGGCGTTCATCTCGCATTCGGGAGCGCTTTGCACGGCCATTCTCGACTGGGCTGAGCAGAGAAAGCTTGGGTTTTCGTATTTCGTTTCGATCGGCAACATGCTCGATGTCGATCTTGGTGACTTAATCGATTATTTCGGACAGCAGCCCGAGGTTCGTTCGATCATCCTGTATGCCGAATCGGTCACCAACGCTCGCAAGTTCATGTCGGCGGCGCGGGCGTTTGCCCGCATCAAGCCGATCGTCGCCTACAAATCAGGCCGGTTCGCCGAGTCGGCCAAAGCGGCCGCCTCCCATACCGGGGCCATGGCCGGCGAAGACGCGATTTTCGACACGGCGTTTCAACGGGCAGGAATCGAACGCTGCTTTGAAATCGACGACATGTTCGACTGCGCCGAGCTGCTGGCCTGGCAGCGTCCGCCGTCGGGCCCGCGACTGGCGATCGTGACCAATGCGGGGGGCCCCGGTGTGATGGCGGCCGATGCCCTCCTCGCTCGCGCCGGCGTGCTCGCGTCGCTGTCGAGGACCAGTCTCGACAAGCTCAATGCCGTCCTGCCGCCGTATTGGTCGCATGGAAATCCGGTCGATGTCCTGGGCGATGCCGGTGCCGACCGCTATCAGGCGGCAACCCAAGTCGTCCTCGAGGACGAGAACGTGGACGGCGTCCTGGTCATCCTGACGCCACAGGCGATGACGGACGCGACGGCGTCTGCGGACGCCGTCGGCAAGCTCGCCGCGGGCTCAAGCCGGCCCATCATCGCAGCCTGGATGGGAGGGCCGACGGTCGAACCGGGAGTCGAGCGCCTCAACAAATGCGGGATCCCCACGTACCAGAATCCCGGCCAGGCGGTGCGGGCCTTCATGCACCTCGTCTCGTACAGCCGGAACCGCGACATGCTGTACGAAATGCCGCGCGAGGTCCCCATTTCCGTCGCTCTCGATCAGAAAGGGTTACAAAAGCGATTAGCGGCGGCGCTCGGCGAACCAGGCAGCCTGATTTCGGAAGCGGGCTGCAAATCGCTGCTGGCCGCCTATGGAATTCCGACGACGAAGACGCTCGTGGCCCACTCTGTAGATGAGGCAGTCGAGGCCGCCCGCGAGATCGGCCTGCCGGTCGTGATGAAGGTGCTGTCGCCCGATATCTCACACAAAACGGAATTCGGCGGCGTTGAGCTCGATCTGCGGAGCGACGAAGAGCTGCGCCAGGCCTTCGGACGTATCACGGCTTCGGTTTTGGCCAAGGCGCCCCAGGCGACGATCGTGGGGGTCACCGTGCAGGAAATGATCGCGGAGCCTGCCGGACAGGAACTCATTCTCGGCGCCAAAAAGGACGCGACGTTCGGAGCCGTGTTGCTGGTCGGCATGGGAGGGATCGCCGCCGAGGTGATGAAAGACCGCGTGTTGGAGTTGCCCCCGCTGAACGAACGGCTGGCGCGGCGGATGCTCGAAAGGCTGCAATCGTGGCCCCTCCTGCGCGGCTATCGGGGCGCGCCCGGAGTCGACGTGGAACGATTGATCGAGATGCTAATCCGGTTTTCGTATCTGATCGCCGATTCTCCCGAAATCAAGGAATTCGACATCAATCCGCTGTTGGCTTCTCCGCGGCGCGTGGTGGCGCTCGACGCCCGCGGGGTCCGCGACGAGCGGTATTTGAACCAGAAGCCGCATCCGTACGAACATCTTGCGATCCGCCCGTATCCGGACGGTTTTGTGCGAGCGGCCTCTCTCAAGAACGGGCTTCGGATCCTGCTGCGGCCGATTCGCCCGGAGGACGAGCCCATGTGGCACGCCCTCCTCTCGAGCTGCTCGTTCGAGACGGTCCGGGCCCGGTTTCGCTATTCCTTCAAGCAGACAACGCACGACATGGCGTCGCGATTTTGCTTCATCGACTATGACCGCGAGATGGCGATCGTGGCCGAAGTCGAAGAGGACGACCACCGCCGACTGGCTGGCGTCGGGCGCCTCATCGCTGACCCCGGACACGAGACGGCGGAGTACGCCGTCCTGGTAGGCGATCGGTGGCAAGGCCAGGGTCTGGGACTGTGCCTGACCGAGTACTGCCTCGAAATTGCGAAGAGTTGGGGCCTTAGGACAGTTTTCGCCACGACCGAGCGCAACAACAGTCGTATGCTCGCTACGTTTCGCCACTTTTGTTTCGAGCTGCGCGATGACGCCGAAGAAGGCGTGGTCCGTGCCACGAAATCGATCGACGCGGATTGAGCAGTCGCCCCAATTGCATTCTATTAGTTTCCCGGAGTGCGGGCCGCGGAGGGGTCCTTGCCCGCAAGGGCTTTCTTCCCTACCCCCGCGCTCTTCCGCGGCTCGGTGGTGTCGCGATGCCCAACGCCCAGCCGGTGGCCGCGGCCCTTTATTTGCTTTTGCTGCTCTTCGAGGAATTCCGTCAGCTCTTGGAGCGTGATCTCGCCGTTGCGGTTCTTGTCGACCATCATGAAAAACAGCTTGAGGCGATACGGCTGAAGCGGAATCTCACTTTGTGAAATTTTTCCGTCACGGTTTTTGTCGAATTGCTGGAGAAGATATTGGGCCATCTGTTCCGGCCCGGGAACGAAGCTGGGCACTCTCCCGGCTTGGACGTCGGCCGGAGAGACGGCGACCGCGACGTCATAGAATCCGATCATCATCTCGTCCCACGTCTGATCTCCCCAGCGAACTGTGGCCTTGGGATCGGGGTTGCTGAGATTGTCTTCGGAATTGTCGTAGCGGGCCGTGCAGTGGATCACGCTCCCCTTGGGGAGATGCTTGGGCACCGTGAGCTGATACGTGAGCTGCCAACCGAAATCGTAACGCGGGATATCGAGCAGAACCTCGGACTTGCCGTCGGGGTACTGCACTTCGTAGCGAAACGACCGGCCCCTCAGGTGCATGTGCGGGAAAAGTTCGACCAGATCCATGTCGAAATTCCAAGCAAACGAGCGGGCTTCGACCACATAGTCGTCGGCTCCGGGCGGAATCGAAAACGTCTGGTTGATGGCCTGCGTCGTGCGAACGAGGTGCGTCACGTGTTTCGGATCTGCGAACGCGATCCCGACTTTGCTGCAATCCTCCTGCGCGGAGCCATTGGTCGTGTAGTGCAACTGGAACAACAGCTCGTAACCAGCAGGTACAAATTTGGCCATTCCGGCCGGCAGGAGGGCGGCGGAGGCGCCCGGTGCATATCCGACCAGGAATTGCCGCTGGCGGTCGTCGCGGTTCCCCTTGGGCTGTGCGAAGACGATGATGTGATGCACGACCGCGCGGTTTCCGGGCCGCGCTTCGATCGCCTTGATCCACTTGTTCTCCTTGAAGCCGGGATCGACGGCGAAATACTGATAGGGGACCGTTCCCTCGGCCGGCACCGTGTACGGTTTCTTGGACATGTAGAAGACTTGTTCCGGGTCCTTCGCCAGCTGCCAACCCTCGACAAATCTCGGCGGCTCGGGCAATTCCTTCGGATCGCCCTCGGGTGCGCCGGCGGCCGACCACTGGTAAAGGATCTCCTTTTCCTCGTCCGGCAGGCTACGGTCATTGCGGAAGTGCCCAATCTTGGGATCGGCAAACCACGGTGGCATGCGGCGATTGCGAACCACTTCGGCGACCGTGTCCGCCCAGCCGGAGACTTCCTGGTAGTTCGTCATGGCAAAGGGCGCGATTTCACCCTGGCGATGGCAAGCCACGCACCGCTTGTTGAGGATTCGCGACACTTGCCGGGAATACGTAACTTTGGCCGACGGATCGGGTGTATGAACGCGACCGATGAAGCAGCCGACGGCACCGGTCTCCGGTTTCGAGACCGACTTGCCGGCGAGCAGTTCGTCGATTGCCGTTTGAAGGAACAATTGAGAGGCCGATTTGCGCGCGTAGCCGACGCCATATTGGTCGTCGATCCGCCCGTGATAGCGAATCACTCGATCATGATCCAGCACGAATATTTTGGGCGTCCGCGAGGCGCCAAGTCGATCGGCCAGCCGGTTGTTGAGATCCTTCAGGATCGGAAATGCGATCTGGTGCACGCGGGCGTACGCGGCGATCTCCGTCATCGTGTCTTGTCGATTCGCGTTGATCCCGAGGAATTGAACTCCCTGGTCGGCGTATCGACGCTGCATTTCCGCCAACCGCGGTCCGTACAGCTTGACCAGTGGGCATTCGGTGCCGAGGAATGCAACGACAATCACGCGCTTGTCCTTGTAATCCGCAAGGGCGTGGACCTTTCCGCGGAAATCCTTGAGGACAAAGTTCTCGACTTTTCCACCGACGGGCGAAAAGGCAGTCGCTTCCGCGCCGCAAGCGGCATTCGCCGATAGCAGCAAAAGTCCCACACCGACCAGGTATTTCACGTTCGCCATACGCTCACCGGTCTCTCTTGAAATCGCGCGCCATCCGCGGCCGATCGTCCACTTACAGGGGAATTGCGAGTTTGGTCGGCTCCCTGACCGCATTTGACGTGCCAAGGTGAATCGGACGCCCGAGTTGCAGGAATTGGCGATGAACTAGCCCGATCCGCGAGTTTCCCGGGTTCTGGAGTGTGCGAAGTCGCACGATTGCGCGCGGACCGGCACGGTGTCGAAGCGCAGGAAGGATCCTGCAGCCTGACCGCCGGTGATCTTGCCGGCCCAATTTGCGCGCGACTTTACTTTCGCCCCACTCGCAAGCCACCTGGTTCTCCCCTGCTAGACGACGTGTCTCGCACTGAACAACTCGACGACACGTCGTTGTGGTTTCGCCGGCAACGTGAACCGATTTGATGCCGTGGTTCCACGATTTACGGCCTCGGAACAGAATCTGCGGTCAATGAGTCTCGAATCGATTCCGGCGCATCGATTCCGGCGCCAATGCAGAATTCGATTGGCAGAATTCGATTCTTTGAATGAAGGAATGAGATCATGCCGTCGCTCGTCACTCGTTTAATTAACATGAAGGCGTCCGACGTCATGACGCGCAACCCGGTGACCCTCAGCGGACGCGAGTCGGTCGCTTCCGCCGTCGCGACTCTGGAACGACATCACATTACGGGGGCCCCGGTCGTCGAAAATGGAAACAGATTGATCGGAATGCTATCGCTTTGGGACATTGTGCGGAGTCGGCAAGCAGCCGGCGATCCGATGGAACCAAAGCGAACTGTGTCCGATTCAGCCACCGTCATGGACTGTATGTCCCCTACCGTCAGCGGCACCTCGCCGGACCAACTCCTTGTCGAGGTTGCCCGCAAGATGTGCGTCGCGCACTGGCACCGGGTGCCCGTCGTTTCAAGCGACGGCCAACTCGTCGGAATCATCTCCACGATGGACGTGCTCGCGGCTTTGGTGAATATGTTCGACGAATTGGGGTGAAGGACGGGCCATGGCCAGTTTCCCGACGAATTCCTCGCGGCGGATCGTGATCGTTGGCGGCGGCGTGTCGGGGCTGTCGATCGCCGTTCGGCTCTCTCAATCGGGACTTCCGGTCACGCTGTTGGAAGCGTCCGGTCTGGGCCGCGCCGCTTCCAGCAAAAACCAGGGTTGGCTGTATAGTGGCGCGTGGTTCGCCCCGCGGCAGCGGGACCTGGCGCGTTTCTGCTACGAGTCCCTGCAAGAGACTCTGCGCTTCTGTCCCGAGTGTCTTGAGCCTGGGACGGGCGCGATGATCTACGTGCTTTCATCGCCGAAGACCAATCCGTCGGATTGGACCGATGCCTGGACGGCTGCCGGCATTCCGTTTGAAGAGATTCCCGTCAAGGTCGCTGCCAAGGAAACTGGAATCCCCGAGCCGATCGTGAAGCATGCATTTCGACTGCCGGACCGCGCTATCCGACCTGCCGTGCTTCTCGAACGTCTCACCACTCAGGCCGAATACCAAGGCGTGGATATTCGGACAGAGTCCTTGGTTACATCCCTCTTAAAAGACGGGGATCAAGTTCACGGCGTAATCACGGCAAGGCGCGAGGAGATTGCCGCCGGGCTCGTGATCCTCGCAGCCAACGTGGGAGGGGCCGCTCTTTGGCCGAACGAATCAAACTTCAAGGGACCAAGAGCCGGCCTTCAAACCGAATTTACGCGGGTCGGCCTGAAGACGCATTGCTTGACGATCCATCCTTCTTTGGCAAGCACCCCGTTTTGCGTGGTCGACATGGAGGGACTCAACCACATTCCCCATCAGCCCGCGTCTGTCTTTGGAACCAGTCGTTGGATTCCGGTCGTCGACGGCAGGGATCAACAGCCGCTGGAGCCCGAAATCGCTCGGCTACGGGGAATTGTCACGAGTCTCTATCCGCGGCTCCGATTTGAGGACCATGAGATCCTCGGATGGGCCGGCACGACCGTGCAGGCGATGCATCTCGACCAAGTTGAACCCGGCCTGGCTCCCATGCCGACCGTCATCGACCACCTTTATGAGCCACCGTACGTGTCCAATCTGCTCAGTGTTTTTCCGGGGCGAGCCTCCCTGTGGCCGCAATTGGCCGAGGCCACGCGATGCGCGGTTATGGAAAAGCTGCGAGAAAGCGTCCCGGACACGGCAAAGCCTCCGTGGGCCAGCGACTCTCCATTTGAGCGTTCCTGAGAATCTTGAGGGGAACTCGAACGCGCGGCATCACGTCATCTGGCGGTTTTTCGAATCGTCCCCCAACTCATACCGTTCGAGAAGCCGATAAAGAGATCGGCGGGTAATTCCCAAGAGACGCGCGGCGCGGCGTCTTGTTCCCTCCCACGCGGGCGAGGACCTCCACAATTTTCGATTTTTGGAGCGATTGCAGATCGTCCGACAAGGCTCCTGCGCCCGGCACTGACAGCGAAGAATCGACGGTCGGAGCATTCAATTCCGGCGGAAGATCGGAGTCGACGATCGACTGATCGTCGGCCAGGATTTTTGCCCGCTCGATGACGTTGATCAATTGACGGACGTTGCCGGGCCAACGGTATCGTTCCAGCTTCTCCACCGCTTCCGGCGAGATTTCCCAACCAGGTCCGAGGAACCTGTCGATAAAGAGCCGAATGTCTCCGTGGCGCTCGCGCAGCGGCGGCAAGTCGATCGTCATCGTGTTGATCCGGTAGTAGAGATCCTCGCGGAAGCGGTTCGCGCGGACCTCGTCGGCAAGATTTCGATTCGTTGCCGTGATCACGCGGACGTTGACGCGCCGTTCGCGCAGCGAGCCGACGCGGCGCATCGAACCGTCTTCCAGAACGCGCAACAGCTTGGCCTGCATGGCCGCCGGCATCTCGCCGATCTCGTCGATGAAAAGGGTCGCTTCGTCGGCGATCTCGATCAACCCGGCTTTTGCGACTCCCGCCCCGGTGAACGACCCTTTCTCGTGGCCGAAGAGTTCACTTTCCAAAAGCTGCTCCGGCAGGGCGGCACAGTTGACAACCACCAGAGGACGCTCGGCCCGCGGGCTGCGGCGATGAAGGGCGCGAGCCACCAACTCCTTTCCCGTCCCACTCTCGCCTTGAATGAGGATGGGCCGATCGCTCGGCGCGGCCTTTTCGATCAACCGAAAGACCGCGCGCATGGCGGGGGACTGGCCGATGATTTCGGGGTCGGACTGGTTCCGCTGGAGCACGGCCTTCAGTTGGCGGTTCTCTTTCTTGAGCCGCGATCGCGCGCAGGCCTTTTCAATCAGGATTTCGAGCTCCGCCAACGGGAACGGCTTGGTCAGATAGTCGCAAGCCCCCAGCTTCATCGCCTTGACCGCGGAGTCAATCGTCCCCTGGGCCGTCAACAGGATCACCTCGAAGTCCCGCGGCTCGGCAATCCGATCGAGCACTTCCACGCCGGAGAGTCCCGGCATCATCATGTCCAGCAGGGCCACGTCGAAGCTTTGCTTGTTCAAGAGCTTCAGCGCGTCGTCTCCGCTGGCCGCCTCTTGAACATTGAAGCCGCGGCGACGAAAATGCCGCGCCGCGGTCCCACGGAAATCGGCGTCGTCATCGGCAATCAGCAATTCGATCTTCGATGGCTCACTCAACGTCATTCCCCGGTTCGACACGCTGCCATGAAGTGCCTCATCTACCTTGAGCTTGTGCGGAGCCGCGCGATTCGTGCGGTTCCGCACACCTGGCCCAAATAAAAAGATTACAGCCTGCGGCCAGGATGCGGTAGACCTTCAATCTTCGCTTGGCACTCGAATTGCAAAACGGAACCGCGTCCTTCGTTGTCCCCGATCGGCATCCGCCCTTGAGAGGAGTAAATAATGAGCTGGTTCCCGAAAAAGTGCGTTGTCGTCCCCTATGACTTCTCGGAACGGTCGGGCCAGGCGATCGAGATCGCACGCGACCTGGTTGGCGATTTGACCAATCTCCATGTGATCCACGTTTTGCCCACGATCACGGCCTCCGATCCGGGAATGATTTGGGACGTAGTTGATAACGACGCCCGGAAGCGAGACGCCGAGAGGGCGTTCCGGGAGGGATTTGCGGCAAGCCCGTTCCACAAGTCGGATTTCCACGTCTCTTTCGGGGATCCCGGACATGAGATTGCGGCGTTCGCCGAGCGGCTCAAGGCGGATTTGATTGTCATGCCTTCACACGGTCGCAGTGGATTGACGCGGATCTTGATCGGCTCCGTTGCAGAACGGGTCGTGCGGCTGGCCCATTGTCCTGTCCTGGTTCTCCGCGGTTTGTCCGGCAACCGTCAATGAGACAACGGCCGCAATCGAACCGTCAGCCGCTCAACATGTTCAGCAGGTTGTCGACGTCGATCGGTTTGTAGCAAACGGCGTCGACCCCCTGGTCCACCAAATTATGGATTGTTTCCAGCGACTCCTCACGGAAGCCAGTCATGAGAATTCGTCGCGCGTTGGGATTGGACTTCTGCACGATGCGGAAGACGTCTTCGCCCCCCTCCGATCCGGGAAGTTTCAAGTCAATAAGGACGACGTTGAAAGACTTCGTGGCCAACTGGCGACGGGCTTCCTCGGCGCTGTGGGCCAAAGCCAGCCGATACCCGCGCCTGGACAGTATCTGCCACAAGTTCTGGCAAAAGTCCGCATCGTCGTCCACGACCAGGAGCAAGGGCTGGGCCAGCGACGCCTCGATGGCCATCAAGAGTTGAGGCACGTCCACCGGCTTGGCGACAACATGGGCCGCCCCCTCTTCAACGGCACGTTCCGCAAGCTCGCTTCCGGAAAAGGCGGAGACCACGATGGCGACAGTTTCCGGACGCAGCCGCTTAATCTGCCGATAGACGTTGACGCCGTCCATGTCGGGCATTTTGAGATCGAGCAGGGCAATGTCGTAGGCGAAGCGGGCCACCTGCTCGATCGCCTCCGGGCCGTTTCGGGCGATACCGATTCGGTATCCGAGATCGGCAAGGATGTCCCGCAGGTTCTCGCACGCATCGACCTCGTCGTCGACGATCAAAATCGAGCGAACGTCGTCTTCCGCCATCGCGTTTGCTCCGTCCGATCAAGCGCCCTCTGCGATTGGAATCTGCACGATAAAGGTGCTTCCCCGACCCACTTCGCTCGTGACGTGGAGCGTCCCTGAGATTTTAACCAGAATCGCATGGGTGATCGCTAGGCCGAGCCCCAGTCCCCTTGCCTTGGTTGAAAACAGTGGTTCGGTGATCTTTGAAAGATTGGCCGCTGCGATCCCGACGCCGGTATCGGTCACCCGGACTTCGATCGTGCGATCGGCTCGGGCCGCGCTCACGGTGAGAGTGCCTCCGGTAGGCATCGCGTCGAAGGCATTGCGGATCAAGTTGCCGAAGACGATGCCGAGTTGCGTGGCATCGGCTTTCACTTTCGGGAGGGAACTGGGTAAATCGGAGACGACGTGAATTCCCTGCGGTGCCGGAGAGCGCTCGAGCGCGCTCTTCACGCAGTCAGTGACCGAGATTGCGCTCAATTGAAGCGCGGGAGGCTTCGCGAAGCTGGACAGGGCGGTGACCACGTCGTTGGCATGGTTGACCTGACGGCTGATCCGGCCAAGATGCTCGGCGACACGCTCCGGCGAGGCCGACTTGGCATTCAATAGGAAGTACGCCGAGGTTTTCACGACATTGAGTGGATTGCGGATCTCGTGAGCGATGCCCGCGGCAATCTGTCCGATCGCGGCAAGGCGTTCGCTCTTCTGCAGCCGATCAAGATATTCCAGCGCGTAGGCGTCCTCAATTTTCGCCAGATCGAGGTCGATGAGCGTGTTGAGCGAATTGAGAGTTTCGTCAAAGTCGCTCGCGTCGGCAGGCCATTCAGCGCGAAGCGCACGGGCCAGGCCACGGCGCAAACGGGCCAGCGCTGCGTGCGCGTAGATGTGATCCAGCCCGACCTCAACATGCCGCCGACCCACCTCCCAGCGGTGGACCGAGTATTCGGCGTCATAGGGACCCTCGAATAATTTGTCGAGCCATTTCCTCAGCGACAACTTCAACCGCTCCACCTGGGCCTCATCGGCGAAGACCTTGTTGGCCTCGGGATGTCGCTTGATTTCCGAGTAGAAGTCGTCGATCAGCGCGGGGAGGTGTGGCTCGACCAGTTGCCCCGCCCTTCGCACGCGCGCAACATCGTCATCGGACCAGCCGACGTAGTCCTGGAGTTCGCGGTACCGGCGATAGATCCGTTCGTGGTCCATGGCTTCAAGCGTCGACGGTCGAATCGCTGTTTGACGGAGCGGCAGCGGCGTTCGGGAGTTTCAGTTCGAAGGCCGCCCCCTCGTTCGGATCGTTTCGGGCCGTGACGGTGCCTCCATGCGCTTCGACGATTCGACGGACGATCGACAGGCCAAGGCCCGTTCCCTGAGTCTTGGTGGTAAAAAACGGCTCAAACACGCTCGAGGGCTGGGCGGACTTCAGGCCCGGTCCGTTGTCCGAGACGGTGACGCGTAGCATACCGTCCGGTCCCGTCGGTTCGCAGCGAACCGTAATCCGTGCGGAAGCGGGACAGGCCGCCAGGGCGTTCTCGAAGAGATTGCGAAAGACTTGTTCCATCCGAAAATGATCGATCGAGGTCCAAATACTCTCGGAATCCAAACATTCGATCAACGTCGCGTCTTTCCCGGCATGCTGGTGCGAAAGGCTCTTCCAGGCCGAGCGCCACACTTTCGCCAGGTCCCACCGGCAACGGTCGAGCGTGATCGGCGCGGCGTACTCCCGCAAATCATTCAAGAGTCGCGTCAGTCCGTCACAGCCACGCCGAATGCTGGCAAGGTCGGCCGAGTCATCCGTGTCCCAGGCGCCCTTCGATTGCAGGGACTCGACGGCCGCCGAGATCTTCTGCAGGAAATTCCGACTTTCGTGAGCAATTCCGGAGACCATCTGGCCGATGGCGGCCAGCCGTTCGGACTGGATCAAGCGGTCGCGCGCTTCCCGGAGCTTGCGGATGCGAATCAGGCTTGCGCAGGGCATCCGCGTCAATTGGCTTGAGAATGTAATCGTCGACACCTTGTCGAAGGGCCGAAATCGTCCCCCCCAGGTCGGCATAGCCCGTGACGATCAGGATCCCGGCGCTCGGTGCGGCGTCCCGGATCTGCGGCAAGAGGTCCTCGCCGGTTCCGTCGGGCAGACGATGATCAAGCACAAAGGCAAAGAAGTCGTGCCAGTCCTTTTGCCGAGCCTGCTCGAGCGTCGCGACGGCCTCGACATCGTAGCCATCCAATTCCAGAATGTCGCGCAAATTGGATTGCGTGTCGTCATCGTCTTCGACAATCAGAAGTCGTAGGGGAGCTCCGAGAACCATAGCGTATTTTTCAGCCGATTGGCTGCCACCGCAAGGGACTGTGCGTGATACGAAATCTTCGCTTTCGCTTCGACGTCCGCGACGGCGTGCGGAATTAAGCCAACTGAGCGGAAACGCACATCCGCCGGCTGACGTTTCTATCAGTTGCCGCAGCGAGTTCTGCGTCCTGAGGCGGCACATGCCGTTGAATTCGCTGGTTTCGGGAGGGGATCGGACCTCGATCGGAAGGATTCCGCCTATTGGCACTCTGTTTGCTTTTTGTGATGGGCCGCGTGCGGATCTCGCCGATTGAAGGCGCTCTTCGTGCGGATGTCCGAATGATCGAGGACTGTATGCGTCCGATCAAGACGATCCTCTATCCGACTGATCAGTCTGAGCGTTCGCAGTCCGCATTCTGCGTCGCGAGTGCGCTTGCCAGAGACTGCGGCGCTCGCCTGGTCATCCTCGAGGTTGTACCGCCGCCGGTCACGATCTATGGGCCATCGTCGGAGGAGTATTTAGAGCAGCTGGAAAAGGCGCTCGATCAGTTGCAGGTCGACGATCCGAAGGTCCGCGTCGAACGACGGGTCGCTGAAGGAAATCCTGTCGCCGAGATCCTGCGTGTCGCCGAGGAGACAAACTGCGACCTGATCCTGATGGCGAGCCACGGACGGACCGGAGCGAAGCGAGTCCTAATGGGAAGCATCGCCGAGCTGGTGGTGCGCCGGGCTCGATGCCCCGTTCTGGTCATCAAATCGCCGGGAATTCCGGGCCCGGCCGAGAGACCCCTTCCGATCGGGGCCGGGAGCTCTTTGGAGGCTCAGAACACCTGACAAGTCTGGGACCGTGCTCTTGTGCCCGCGTCCAAAACGTCTGGGAGAAAAGCAAGAATGTCTGTAGGACAAATTTGCACTCGAAGTGTCGATACCGCCGAATTAACTGAATCGGTCCTTACGGCTGCGCAGCGGATGCATGCGTGCAACGTCGGTACCCTGGTCGTTGTTGACAAGGATCGACGCCCGTTGGGCATCGTGACCGACCGCGATCTCATGGTTCGTACTCTTCTTGAAAGCTGGGATCCAGTCAAAGCGCAGCGTCTGGGAAGTCATGAGCCACCTCCCGCAAACCGTCAATGAAGAGACGACCACCGACGAGGCGCTGGGAATCATGCGGAGCGGTCCCTATCGCCGATTGCCGGTGGTCAATCGCGAGGGCCATCTCGTCGGCCTCGTCAGCTTGGACGATGTTTTGACCTTGGTCGCCACGGAGTTCGGAGAGATTAGCAAACTCCTGCGACAACAATCCCCGGAATGTCTGGCAACGGTCTGATGCCGCCCGGTCAGCCAGATTCTGCTCGCCTTCCGCCGGACACAATATCGAGCAATTCCTGGGTCGCTGCCTCGCTGCGGCTGGCGGTGAGCCGGCGCTCTGTCAGGGCGATCGTGTTCTCGAGCCACTGCAGGGCCGATTCAGCCGCCACGATCCGCATTCCGTGTTCGGCGGCCAGGGCTTCCAGCAGGATTTCGTACAGCGTCACGTACAGAAACTCGCGGACGGCCACGTTTTCCAAATAGTGCCGGTCGACGTAGGGCGACGGTCTCGGAACGGCCGACGGAACTTTGGACGTGACGGGAAGGATCCGCGTCGTGACGGAGGTGAAACGACCGACGCCGTCGAAACGGGCCGATTCGACCCAAAGACTGCCCGTCTGTCCCGTGACAAAGTCTTCCAACAGATCGTGCACGAGTTTCATCAAGGCGCGAGTCAATCCCTCGGCGCTCGTGGGAGCGTCGAATGCGAGCCCCGGTTCGCGATCGCCCCTGGTCAAGACAATGCGGCCGCGTCTTCCGATACAGTAAACGCGGCCCACGCGGTATTGGTCCGCTTTCTGCAGGCCCGATTGGGCGACTCGAATGTTGTAGTCGCTGCAAAGCCCGAAATCCGACGTCACGACCAAGAGACCTGCCGGCGCGTTGACGTTTGACGGCTGATGAATGCCGATCCCGTCGATGATGCGATCGATCTCGCTGCGATACTCGCGCGCTTCGGGAAGCGATTTCGCGCACGATGCGGAAGTGATGCGCCGAAAGCGAACGCATGGCGCTAACGGCGTCGTGGAGTGCCTGCAGCGTCTGCAGGCGTCGGGCGAAATCCAGCTCACGTTTCATGCGAATTCTCGCCAACGATGGACTTGGCCTGCGGTACCAAACTGCGGAGGGTCGATTTCCAATCTCCCTGCGGCAGTTCTCCCCGGTCCAGAGCGGCAAACAGGTCCGGCTGTTCGCCGCGCACCAGCGCCACGAAAGCATCGGCGACGAGTGCCGCCCGGCGCGGCGGCAAATCCTGGAGCCAGCCTTCGCCGGCTCCGGTGAGCATAATCACCTGATGGGCAACGCTGCGCGAGGCGAGCCGGCCCTGTCGCAACAGCGCACGGAGGATGTCTCCCCGCTTGAGCGTGGCTTGCGTGGCAATATCGATGTCAAGCCCGACGCGCGATAGTTTTTCCAGCGCTTCAAAGCGTGACAGTTCAATCTTGAGATTTTTCGAGGCAGCACGCATCGCCGGGGGTTGGGCCACGGCACCAATCCGCGACACGCTGCGCCCGATGTCGATCGCTGGACGCAGATCGCGCTCGAAGCGTCCCTTTTCGAGATAGATCTGGCCATCGGTGATCGAGATCAGGTTGGTCGGGATGTAGGCGGAAATGTCTCCGTCGCTCGTTTCGACCAGCGGAAAGGCAGTCACGGTCCCTCCACCCCGATCCTGGCTCAAGGCGGCCGCCCGCTCCAAAAGCTCCGCGTGAATATAAAAAATATCGCCCGGATAGGCCTCGCGCCCCGGGGGACGGCCAAGCAGGAGGGCCAATTCCCGGTAGGCGTCGGCGTGCTTGGTGAGATCATCGTAGATGATCAGCGCATGGCCTCCGTGATCGCGGAAGGACTCCGCCACTGAAGCGCCCGCATAAGGGGCCAGATACTGGAGGCCGGGACTTGCCGACGAGGGGGCCGCAATCAGCGCCGTGTTGGCAAGACACCCGGCCCGTTCGAGTGTGTCGCGCAGGCGCCAGGACCCGCGACATGGGCTGACCGATCACAACGTAGACGCACACAACGTCGCCGGGCCGCTGGGCGGCCACGAAGTCGATGGCGAGTGATGTCTTCCCGATGTTCCGGTCGCCAATGATAAGTTCGCGCTGTCCTCGTCCGATCGGGATTGCGGCATCGATGGCGAGCACGCCCGTCCACAAGGTCTTTTCGACGTTTCGACGTTCGATGATCTCGGGAGCAGGTCGGAATAACGGCAGCCTCTCGCCCCCCAAGAGAGGGGGCCCCTCGTCGAGCGGATTGCCCAAGGGGTCGAGAATTCGTCCGAGCGCGTCGGGACCAACGCCGAGCTCGGGCAACCGGCCTGTGCCAACAACGCCGTCTCCCTCGCAGACCTTGTCGCGACCGCCCAAGAGTACGGCGCCCAACGCGTCCGTTCGCAAATCGAACGCCATTCCAAACGCCCCCGAATCGAAGGCGAGCAGTTCCTCGAACCGGACATCTGGCAGGCCCGATATGAACGCCACCCCGTCGCCGACTGTCCGAACGACGCCGCGCGGCTTGAGCGCATCGGTCAAATCGACAGCTTGCGCGGCGCGATTTAACCGGTCTTCAATGACCCCAAGTCGATCATTCATGGCCGTCTCGCGATTCGGATTCCGTCGGGCGCGGCGTGGTTGCTCATTTCCTGCCGGAGAGCCTGTTCGGCGTAGCGCGAAAGCCCGGCGACGGAGGCGTCGATCAGTCCCTGCGCCGTCCAAATCCGGACCCCGCCACGCAGTTCGTCGTTGACGTGGTAGACCGGGGAGGGGGCGGCTCCCGCGAGCAGGGCCTCGACTCTCGCACGATCCTCCGACGAGAGGGGGCGGGCCGTCTCGATCTTGACGGGCGCCAGCGATTCCTTCGCGATTCCCTTCAACTCCTCGCACGCGGAACGCACGAGAGCCGATTCCAGATCGGAGCTTTTGATTCGTTCCAGCAGGCGGGTGACGGCGCTTGCCGCCGCCATGGCGGCCGCGCGACCCAATTCGGACACTTGCGATTCTTCCAAATGGTGGACGCGGCGGACAGCGTCTCGTTGCTTGCGCGGCCAGAGCCTCCGCGTCGGCGAGAATCTGCTGCGCCTGACGCCGGGCCGCATCGAGCTCCTGGGCTCGCAGCCGGCTAAGCTCTTCGTGGAGCGACGCGCGCTGTGAGACGACTTCGGAGCGAATACGTTCCGCGTCGGCCTGGATTTTTTTGGCACTTTGGAGCGCTTCCTCTTGTCGACGCCGATAATCCGCAAGCGCTTGCCGGACGGGCCTAAAAAAAAGCCACCCGAGCAACAGCGCCAGCGCAAGGAAGTTCACCGCCTCGTAAAGGAATGTGGCGACTCTCGGTGACACGACTCGACCTATCCTCCCGCCGCGGAGAACGGATTGGCGAAGAGCAGAATCAAGGCGATGACCAGGCAAAAAATGGCGGTCGACTCGACCATCGCCAGACTGACAAAGAGGGTCCGGGTGATCGACGAACCTTCGTCGGGCTGGCGCGCAGCGCATCCATGGCGGCGGCCGCAATCCGGCTTTCGCCAATGGCCGCCCCGAACGCGCCAAGAGCCATCGTCAGCCCGGCGGCCGCGATCGAAACGACGACGATGAGCGTGTGGTCTTGCATCTCACTCCTCCCCGGCGCTAATCGCCGCGCTGATGTAAACGGTGGCGAGCACCGCGAAAATGTACGCCTGCAGCAGCCCGATTAGCAAATCGAGCGCCATGAGCGGCGTCGGCACAAGCAAGCCCGACAAACTGACGAGAATCGCCACGACCAGGTGTCCCGACAGGATGTTGCCGAACAACCGGACCGAGAGCGCCAGCGTGCGGGAAACTTCCGATATCAAGTGGAGCGGCATCAAGAGCGGATTCGGCTGGAAATAGTGCTTGATGTAATTCCAGACTCCTTGTGCTCGAATGCCGGCGATGGGAACAGCGAGAAACACGATCGTCGCGAGGGCCGACGTCGTCGCCAGGTTTGCGGTCGCGGGCTGAACTCCGGGCAATTGTCCGGCCACGTTACAACCGGCGATGAACAAAAACAGCGAACCGGACAGCGTGGCGACGACGTTGTGGGAACGGCCGATAATCTGTTGCGCCTGTTGGTCGAGCGTTTCCACAACCCACATCGCCACCCCAGAAAGCCAATGGCCCGGCCTACGTCTGACGAGAAGACCCATGCCGGCCGCGGCCCCTGCGAGCACGACCGTGACGGCGGTGGAGGTGCACATCGTCTCAGTGATCGGGACGGATCCGATCTGAAACAAGACCGGATCTTCAAAGATGCGAACATTCATCGCTTTTGCCGCGCGGAGCCATTCCTATGCGACAGCGTCGTCCAGGCGACGTAACATCCCGCAGCGACGCCGATCAGGAGAAACAACAAAGTGAATTGGGGACTCGTGTGCCATCGGAAATCAAGGTTTCGACCCAGAAGGGCGCCGGCGACCGAAGCCAAGGCAATCGGCCACCCGACCATGCCGATAACGCCCAGCGAGCCGCCAGAATGTGCGCGGGCTGACTTCACGGCGCGCACGTCGGGCCGAGTCCTTGCGCAACACGTCGCGCAGGTCGGCGCCAGACTCTTCCCCATCGCCGTCCGCACTCACGTCGGGCCTCGTCCCAATGATTTGCGCGGCTCTTCTGCGCTGCGCAGTTCCTCGCGGATCCGCATTTCGATCTGTGCGAGGGATTTGCGGATTTCGGCCTCTTCCGATGGAATGGCCAGGATCCTGTCGAGCTCGGCGACAACCGCGTCTGGGTCCGGACCGGTGACCGCCACCGGAGTCAGGAGGCTGGCCAGGATTCCGTCGCATTGCAAGAGTCCCCCGGCCGTGCCGGCATATTGGAAGCTCTCGCCCGTTCGAATGACGACTAGGCCGGCCTCGACGGCCAGAATGGTCGACTCGGACCGTGGACGCAAGCCCACCTGTCCGGTGTGCGTCGGGACGCGCACGGAGGAGACGTCGGATTGGAGAATGACCTCTTTGGGCGTGCGGATCACAAAATGCAGAAGTGTCTTATCCATGCCGCGTCGTCTTATTGAGAGGGCCAATCATGAACAGCTCGTCCTCTCGCATTGCGTCGCAGCGCCCGTCCAAGATGGCCTCGACCCCGGTCACCGTCGCGTCCGGCGCGACGTTCTGGCCCGGAATGCCGGTGAAGTGTTCCGCGACAAAAAACGGCTGGGTGAGAAAATTCCTTAGCCGTCTGGCCCGGCCGACAAGCCGGCGGTCCTCCGTCGACAGCTCGTCAATTCCCAGCATCGAGATCAGGTCTCGCAGTTCGTCATATCTTCCCAGGACGCGTCGCGCTTCTTGCGCAACATGGTAGTGCCGTGCGCCAACGACCGCGGGATCCAGAGCCTTGGAAGACGACGCCAGCGGGTCGACGGCCGGATAGAGTCCTTCCGCAGCCACGTCTCGCGACAAGACGAGCGAGCTATCCATGTGCCAGAACGCGTTTGTGATCGCCGGGTCGGAATAATCGTCTGCGGGAACGTAGACGGCTTGGACCGAAAGCATGTCGCCGTGCACGGTCGATGTAATCCGTTCTTCCAGAGCCGAGATATCCGCTGCCAGCGTGGGTTGATACCCGACGCGCAACGGGAGACGGCCCAAAAGTCCGGAGACTTCCATCCCCGCCTGCACGTGCCGATACAGGTTGTCGACGAGAAACAAGACGTTCTGCCTTTCGACGTCGCGGAAATATTCGGCCAGCGAGAGTGCGGCCAACCCCACCAAAAACCGTGCTCCGGGGGGCTCTTTCATTTGGCCGAAGACCATGGCGGTCCGGTCCATAAAGCCGCGTGCTCGTAACTCTTCCCACAATTCGAGTCCCTCGCGGGAGCGTTCTCCGATTCCCGCGAAGACCGCGACTCCCTTCAGGTTGGCAACCGCGTTGTGAATGAATTCCGTCAGGACGACGGTCTTTCCCACGCCGGCTCCGCCAAAAACGGCCACCCGTCCGCCGCGTGCGAAGGGACAGAACAGGTCGATCACCTTGATCCCCGTAGCGTAGACCTCCCCGAGTCCGCGGCACGCCGAGGGGGGAGGGGAGGTGCGGTGGAGCGGCCAAACCTCCCTGGTCTGACAGTTCGGACCCCCGTCGAGTGGCCGACCTCTCAAGTCGACCACCCGGCCGATCAGCTCTTTGCCGACCGGGATTCGCAGCGGTAATCCGTCCGAGACGACGGGCGCTCCACGGCGCAGGCCGCGCGTGCTGTCGATTGAGACGGCGCGAACGGACCAGTCGCCCAGATGAGAATGCACAAATGCGCCGATGTAGCCGTCATCTAGCGTGCACTGCAACGAAGTCCCCAGGCTCGGCAGCCCGTCGACAAATGCCACGTCGATGACCGTTCCACGGATGGCGACGATGCGACCGTTCAATACTCCCTTCTGTGGCTTGGTTCCATCGATCATAAGACGGCTCCCGTCTGGACCAGCGTGGCTGCTTCGAACGCCTCGTCGAGCGTCCCGAAGCCGCCCGGAAAGATGATGAATGCCTCGGAATACTTCACCAGCATCACTTTGCGGACAAAGAAGTAGCGAAACGTGATAAATCGATCGAGGTAAGGATTCGGAAGCTGCTCCCTTGGGAGCGCGATGTTGCAGCCGAGTGAACGCCCGCCGGCTTCGTTGGCCCCTCGGTTTGCGGCCTCCATGATTCCGGGACCGCCCCCGGTCAGGACCGTGAAACCGATTTGAGCCAACTCCGATCCCAGCCCCCGCGCGAACCCATAATAGCGATCATCCTCGGAGAATCGTGTCGAACCAAAGACCGTGACGCAAGGCCCAACGTAATGGAGCGCGAGAAAACCGCGCACGAATTCCCGCATGATCCTCAGCAGGCGCGCGCACTCGACCCTCCAGGGGCGAGGACCTTCCAAAAGGTGCTGGTCTTCAAAAAGGCTCCAGTGATGTTGCGGCTCGATCAAGGCTTTAACCGCCATCCGAGAAGGAAGCCAACTCCGAGACCGGCCAGTGCGAGAATGCCAGGACGGGCGGCGCGATATTCGCGCAGATAGGCGGCCAGATCGTGAAGCGGCCTCAGTTCAGGCTCGGCGTCTTTTTGACGATCGGGATGTCGGGATTCGACTTGCGTCTGCTCTGGCTGCATGGACGTTTTCCTGCGGGCGGCTTTCAACCGGGACGCGGCACACGAAATCCAGTCCGTTTTGCTGCGTCGCAATCATCATGCCGACGTCTCAAGTCTCCGCTAATGACCTTCCCCCGCTGTCATTATGAGGTGGACGCACGGCAGAAAAGGAGGCCGGCGCCCGATCGCACGAAACCGTGCGGTCCCGCACAGTGCTTTGGCGCACCTTCGCCCTTGTTGCGATGGTAACCACGTCCGCGCTCGCGCAAAGTGCGTTGATACTGCGGTACAACAAGCATTTTCCTCTTCAAAGTTCGCTCTCCGACACGTTGGCACCGAAATTGCCAAAGATAGGGGCGCGCGTCACGTTTTGAACGAACGTTTCAAGGCATGAAGAAAGGAGCAGAACCATGACAACCTCACTCGTTCCCAATCGAGCGGCACGAGCCATGAAATCCTGGTTCGGCCGCGATCCTGTCCGCGATCTCTATGCGGAAATGGACAACATGCTGAGTCAGTTCTCTGAACGTTGGAACGACGCAGGCGGGCTCACGGAAACGCGGAACCCGTCGCTGGACCTCTCCGAAACGAACACGGAGGTTCAGATCACGATGGATGCCCCCGGAATGAAGCCGGAAGAAATCGAAATCGAAGTCACCGGCGAGACCGTTCGCATCCATGGTGAGCACAAGGAAGAGCACGAGGAGAAAGGCTGCACCTTTCACCGAATCGAGCGTCGCACGGGTTCGTTCTCGCGCTTTGTCGAGCTGCCGTGCGCCGTGAACGAGGACAAGGTGGCCGCCGAATACAAGGACGGCGTCCTCAGGGTCACGCTGCCGAAGTCTGAAGCGGCAAAAACCCACAAGGTCGCGGTGAAGGGTAACGGCAAATAAGCCTCGACTCGACCTTGAAACGGCCCATTTTGCAGCGACGGCCTCCGTTGGGAGGCCGTCGCGGAGCCGGATTTATGACTCTCGTCAACGAATTGAAACAACGGAGGAGAATCCGCATGAAAGGAGGATTCACCATGACCATCCAACACACCGCCGTCTTTCATTGTCAGGAGTGCGGCCGAATCGTTTATCAGCCGCGTGGGACGCTGGCACCGGTCTGCTGTGGTAATCCGATGGTTTGCGCCGTCCCGGATCTCGTTCGCGAAGCACCGGAATGCGCAGCCAATCCCCAGACCTGCACGAGCCCGCCAGCGCGTCACTGTCCGGCCGACGAGTTGTCGATTGTTTTGGACGCACAAGGACACCGTTCGTAGGGAAGGCCGGGCATGAACATTCTGCGATTCGACCACACGACGGCGGATTGGGTCGTCTATGCTCCGTTGCGCAAACTCCGTCCGCATCGCGAAAAGACGGGAGCCGTCCAGTCGGCCGAGACCCTGCATGACACAAAGGAGTTTTGCCCCTTCTGCCCCGGAAACGAAAAGATGACCCCGCCGGAGATCTACGCCGTCCGCCCCGAGGGGTCGACAGGCAACTCCGATTGGAAGGTCCGCGTCGTGTCGAACAAATTTCCGGCACTAAGGATCGAGGAAGATCTGAAGCGCCATGAAGACGGAGCGATGTTCAACTGGATGGGGGGGTGCGGGGCCCACGAAGTCGTGATTGAGACTCCGAACCATCTGACGCCCCTCATGCAACAGCCGGTCGAACAGATCGAGGCCACGCTCAGGGCCATCCAAGCACGCTATCTCGACTTGAAGCGCGACAAGCGCTTTCATTCGATCGTCATCTTCAAGAACCACGGCGAAGGGGCCGGAACTTCGATTCGGCATCCCCACTGGCAGATCATAGCGACGCCCGTCGTGCCGCCGCTCTTGCGTTTGAAGTGCAATGTGGCCACGGACTATTTTGACCGGACGGGAGATTGTCTTTATCGCGTCCTGCTTGATGACGAGCTCGATGCGAAGAAGCGCCTGATTGCCGGGAACGATGAGTTTGTCGCCCTCGTCCCCTATGCCGCTCACCTCCCCTTTGAGACCTGGATTATTCCCCGGGGTGCAAGCCACGTGGGACGCCATGCAGCCCGAGCAAGTCCGCCCGCTGGCGGAGATCCTCAAAACGGTTTTGCTGAAGCTTTACGATGCCCTCGATAATCCCGACTTCAATCTCACGGTCGATATGGCGCCTCGGGGCAATGAGGAGAAGGAATATTTTCTCTGGCACATTCGCGTGTTGCCGCGCGTTTCCACCCCCGCGGGTTTCGAACTGGGAAGCGGTATGTCAATCAATACCACAATGCCCGAAGACGCCGCTGCATTTCTCCGCGATGGTGACACGCGGTGAAGAGACACAGCCATCCTCAGCCTCGAATCACGCACCTCGCTCCGAAAGATTCGTCAGGGCGCGTGCTCTGTCGGCGGGATAGTTCCGCGAGGACCGTGCTGACGATCGCTGGTAGTGCCGCCTGGATCTCGTCCGACACTAATTGGTGCGGCTCGAAATGGCGTCCCTCGATGCCCCACACGGTCACTTCCGAAGGAAGACGCCTGAGCCGTTCCGCAAGAAGCAGTGTTTGGCCCAGCCCGCAATCGTGACTCCCTGTCGATCGCAGCGCACCGAGACCCTCCAGAGGCCACGCGTCGTTTGAGCGTTCGTTCGCGGCGGCAGGCCATTGCCAGCGGTGCAGCGTCCCCGACGGCGCCTCGTTTTGACAAGCATCGCAAAGATGCAAATGGCCGACGCCATCGAGCCAGTCGAGAAGATCGATGGGGACGACGGCACGACGGACGAGAACGTCCCTCAACGAGTTGCCTTGCTTGCGCAAGCGATCCGCAACAACCCAACCAGCTTGGTCGTCGCCGTGTGGGCTGCCGATGCCGACGAATAGTTCAATCTTCCTGCCGCCCATAACGGACGCCATCATTCAATGACAGGCAGGCCGCTCGACCGAGGCATTGCGCTCGACAGTCAGTTTCAGAAAATGCGTCGAACAACTGATGCACGGATCATAGCAGCGGATGAGGCGCTCGCAGTCCAGGGCCATCTTTTGTTCATTTTCGTTCAACCTGTCGGAAAGCCACACACGCAGGTCGTCCTCGATCTGGCCTTGGTTCTGCGAGGTGGGAGGCACGATTTTGGCAAACGTCACTTTGCCGTCGTCGTCGATCGCATAGCGGTGGAAAATCAGTCCCCGCGGGGCCTCGGTTGCGGCACAACCTTCGCCCGCCTTGATACGTAGATCGCTCCGTCGCGGGCTGAAGGGGCGATAGGTGCGAAGGATGTCGAGGCCCTCTTCATAGGCGTGTACGATTTCAAGTCCGCGGGCGATGATCGTCTTAAAGGGATTGCGGCACGGGACCGAAAAACCGACGTCGGCCGCCAGTTGTCTGGCCCGCGGAGACAACCGGTCAAAATTGAGGTTCACGCGGGCCAGGGGGCCGACGAAGTAGGACGTCCCGTCCTGCTTGCAAACTGAATGGAGCGCCGTGCTGTGCTCGACCTGGCGCTCTTCAAAACGCTGCTCGTAATCGCTGACCTCGATCGACAAACCGGACGTCGAGACGATGCGACCTTCATTCATCGGATATTCGTCGGGATGCGAGAGCGAGACCATCTCATAGGGTCGCTCGAAATCGGGAAAGTCAAAACCGGCCACCCACCGCGTCATTTCAACCGCCGCATCGAGACCCCATTCAAAGTCCGGAATCAAGGCCTCCATCTCAGCCCGCCGTGGAGCACGATAGAACCCGCCGATCGCGACATTCACCGGATGGATCGCACGGCCACCAAGCATCTCCAAGAGCTCGTTGCCGTGTTTTTTGAGCCGGAGTCCACGCCGGAACTCCTCGGGGCAGCGTTCGACGAGTTCCAGGCCGCTATCGCATCCGAAGAAATCGGGCGCATGCAAGAGATGAATGTGAAGCGCATGGCTTTCGATCCATTCGCCGCAATACAGCAGCCGTCGCAAGCGACGGACGTCTGACCCGATTGTGATTCCCAACGCGTGCTCCAGGGCATGCACGGAGCTCATCTGGTAGGCGACCGGGCAAATGCCGCAAATGCGGGCCACGAGGTCGGGCACCTCCGCGAGCGGCCGGCCTTGCAAAAACGCCTCAAAGAAGCGTGGGGGCTCATAGATCGACAGCCGGACAGATGCGACCGCGTTTCCCTGGAGAGATACGTGCAGTCCTCCTTCACCTTCCACTCGGCTCAAAGCGTCGACCTTAATCGTGCGAATCTCGCTCATGGAGCGGTTCTCAGACTAGGGGCCGGTGATGCAATCTTCCCCTCCGACGTCTCGAGCCGGTCGCTTTCCGCACGGAAGGCGGGAGCGGCCGCATTGTAGTTTCGCAGAAGCGGCACGAGCGTGCTCGAAGCCGTCCCCGTGGAGATGAGATGATCGGCCAGGCTGTCGCAGTTCGGTTGGGCGGCCGGGCCAAAGCAGCCGTAGCATCCACGGTCGTACGAGGGACAAATCGCTCCGCAGCCCGACTGTGTGACCGGCCCGAGACAAGGGAGGCCCTGGGCGACCGTCACGCAGACCGTGCCACGGCGCTTGCAATCGAGGCACACACTGTGCGTCGGAGTCCGCGGACGGCGGCCGCCCATCAGCGATTGCAAGACTTCGACAAGCTGATGGCGATTGATGGGGCAGCCGCGGAGCTCAAAGTCGACCGGCACGTGATCGGCAATAGCGGTCGAGGTGGCTAGCGTGTCAATGTAGTCCGGCCGGGCGTAGACACAGCGGAGAAAGTCTGCATGATCCGCCCAGTTCCTGAGCGCCTGAATTCCGCCAGCCGTGGCACAGGCGCCGATCGTCACCAGAAACCTCGATTGCCGCCGAACTTCCTGGATCCGACGCGCGTCGTGCGGCGTCGTGATCGAGCCTTCGACGAGGGCAATATCGTATGGACCAAACTCGACCTTGCTGCTGGCTTCGAGGAAGTAAGCGATCTCGACGGCTGCGACAATTGACACCAGTTCATCCTCGCAATCCAGCAGCGACAACTGGCATCCGTCGCAGGAGGCGAATTTAAAGACGGCCAGCCGCAGTTTCGGGCTGATGGCCGGCAGTGTCTGCCGCGTCAAAGCGCTCACAAGCTCTTGACCTCCAGGAAGGGCGCAATGCGGTCATAGCGAAACACGGGTCCGTCCTTGCAGATGAATTCGGGGCCGAACTGACAATGGCCGCACAGTCCAATGGCGCAGTTCATGTTGCGTTCCAGTGACATCCACAGGTTCGTCTCGGACAGCCCGCGTCCGTGAGCCGTTTGGATGGCGTACCACATCATCACCTCCGGCCCACAGGTCATCAGAATCGTCTTCTCGGGACGCGGCAGCGGCAAACGCTCCAAAAGCAGCGTGACGACGCCCACGTGGCCGCTCCACGCTCCCTTATCCCCATCCGCAAGAAATCGGAATCTGCCTGAGCCGGGTTGCGGCGGCACGTGGCGGGGCCAGGCTCGCGTCGCTCGGTCCACAGTCGTCTGCACGGCAAGCCCTCGCTTCGTCCAGTCGCCGAATTCACACGTGTAGAGCACGTCGTCGGGAGTGCGCGCTCCGTAGAGCAGCGTCAGCTCGCCAAAGCGCTGCCGGTTAGCGAGCAGCGTATAAATCACCGGACGTAACGGCGCCAACCCGATTCCCCCGGCGATCACAACAACGTCCTTGCCGGCGCATTCAGCTATCGGCCAGCTCGTTCCGAATGGACCGCGCAGGCCCAGCGTGGCTCCTCGCCCAGCCCGGGCGAGCGCCTGGGTCACATTGCCGGCCTCGCGAATGGTATGAGGCAGCGGGAAGGGGGAGGCCGGATCGCCGCTGACTGAGATCGCGACCTCCCCCAATCCGGGAAGGTACAGCATATTGAACTGACCGGGACGAAACTGAAATCGGCGTGCTGCGTCGTGGTCCTGAATTCGAATCCGATAGGTCGCGACGCCGGGGATTTCGTCCACAACATCATCGACAACCGCCGGAAAGGCGAGCCAGGGATTCGCGGGATCGCAGCCAGTTGGGGCGTCCAAGGGGGTTACGCCTCGCATGACGCGGACCCCTCTTCAGGCGGAAAGGCTGCCCCGTTTCGAGCAGTGGTTGATTCATCCTGCGTATTTCCCCGCGTCAACGTGATTCCCACAAGCGGATTCTTCCGGATCGCTGCAACCTCTTCCGTCAGATCGATTCCGACCGGGCACCACGTGATGCATCGCCCGCAGCCCACGCAGCCCGATGTGCCGAATTGATCGTGCCAGGACGCCAGTTTGTGCGTGAGCCATTGGCGATAGCGGCTGCGAATATCGTTGCGGATAACGCCGCCGTGCATGTAACTGAAGTCGACGTTGAAACATGAATCCCACTGACGTCGGCGTTCCACATGATCGCCGGTTAAATCGGCAACTTCGACGACCGACGAGCAAAAACAGGTCGGGCAGACCATGGTGCAATTGGTGCACGACAGGCAACGCCGGGAAACGTCCTCCCATCGGGGATGCTCGAGATTTCCCAATAGCAGATTGCGAATATCGGTCGTGTCGAGCGTTTTCGTGATTTGATCGATAGCTTGCTGTCGGGCGGCTTCGCCGGCCTCGAGCTGCTCTTGAGTGGCGGACGAGATCGGCAGCCGACCCGCTAATGCCACGCCGGCATCTGACCCGGTTTCGACGAGAAAGCCGTCGTGAACTTCCGTTCAGCGCCAGGTCAAAACCGCTTTTGCACCGCGGGCCCGTCTGCATCGATGTACAGAAGCAGGTCGGAGCTGCTTGGGTGCAGTTGACCGCGATGATGAGCATTGCCTCGCGCCGCTTTTTGTAAATCGGATCGACGTAGGGGCCGCGCAAAAAGACGCGGTCCTGAACGTCGATGGCCGCCAGTTCGCACGCGCGGACGCCGAGGAAGGCATACCGCGGCGGATCATCGGTCGGCGTCCGCATGACCCAGGCGGCATCGATGCGGTCGGCCGTCGCGACCGCGGCCATCGGTGGAAACAAAAACCGCTTCCATGAATGCGGGCCGACGACGAAGCCAAAACAGGCGTCGTCATTGCGCCGCTCGAGTCGATAATGCCCCGGCTCCTGCCGATCCGTCCAGCCTCTCGGAAGATCATCGATCGAGCGGATCTCATCGTAGACGATCGCCCCTTGGTCGACGGTCGGTCCTACGACCTGAAAACCATCGTCGATCAGATGATCGATCAGGGTCTGCAACTTTGCCGTTGGCAGAAACGCGGATGAATGGCAGTCGGCCGATTGTTCCATGTCGGGCAACGGCTCCTCCTTGGCTTTGTCGTGCGATGATACTGGCTTCGCGTTGGTCCATCAAACAGATTGCGTCTCCGCGAACAGGTCCAGTAGTTGCAGCCGCGTCGCCAGCAAGCGACGCGACAAGGCGGACGCCATGCACCGCATGAACGCAAACCCAATTTCATGGTCGGCGTCGCAAAGTTGCCTCAAGGGTTGCGCCGCAATCGCGATGAACCGTGCGTCTTCCAGGACCGTAGCCGTGGCTGTCATTCGTTGATCGCTCAAAAGGGCCGACCAGGCGAGCACCTCACCCTCTCCGACCGTCAGAATGCGGGTCGGATCACGTTGCGGAACGTACATGTCGAGGGCGACGATTCCCTCGATGACGAAGAATACGCGATCGCACAGCGCGCCTTCTTTGAACAGAACGGACCCGGCTGCGACAGACTCCACCGTCGCTAAGGGAGCCAGCTTCAACAGCAGCCGCTCGGGAAGCTCGTCTAACAAGCGGATGGTTCTCAGCAATTCGGGCGCCGTGAGGCCCTCGGTCGCGTTCCGCTCGTCGCTCACTTTGGCAGGCCTCGATGGTATCGGCACGCTCGCCGCTACGTTCATTTCCGTAATCCGAACGGTTAACCGCGCCTCATGACGGGGCGTGCGATTCAAACATCGTAACATCCCCGGCGGAACGACGATATCGACCATCCGAGGGGCAGTGCGGCACCACAAGCTTTGAGCCCACGCGGGCCATTCTCTGGCCCATCGCGCGAAGCTCAGCGTGAGCCGATTGCTAACAGGCGTTTCTCTTGCGCTCCTCACAGCGTTCCTGACGGCATCATTGTAAGGGGCGATTGGGCGGCGGCGAAACGGCCGGCCGCCGGACGCCTGCCTCGGAGACTGCCGCCCATTGGCTTTGGAATCCTGGCGGCTTGACCGCGATCAGCGAGCACTTGATGTGCGAGATGAGCCGTTCGGTCGTGTTGCCCAACATCATGCTGGAGAGGCCCGAGCGAGCCGCCGTCCCCATGACGACGAGATCGATCTTCAAATCGTCGATGGCCTTCAAGATCGCCTCATCCGGCGAGCCCTCAACGACGTGAACTTGCACGTGTTGATGCGCGTGCTCGCCTGCCTGGGCGAGCTGCTCGTTGAGTCTCTTTTTCACCTGGGCGCGTTGCTCTGCGATGTAGCCTTCCACCATTTGGCCGGAGACGCGGCCGTACCAGGCGGGGGGGCCGACAAGTCCTTGCAACACGTGGAGCACATGAACGCGGCTATCGACCAATTGCCGGCCCTCGACGGCAATCCGCAGCGCCTCGATTGAAACGTCGCTGAAATCGGTGGGGACCAAAATCTCCTGATGCTCCCAGTTCGCATCGGGTCGCGCGACCCACACGGGACATGCACAGTGGCGCAGCAGCTTCATTGCGGTCGATCCGAAGAAAATCCGCCCGACATACCCCAAGTCGCGCGTTCCCACAATCACAAGGTCATGGTTGGCGTTCCCGACTTGCCGGCAGATTTCCTCCCAGGGAGTGCCGAACGCGAACTTGGAGGACGCGGCAACGCCCTCTGCCTTCGCTTGCGCGACGAGACGATCGAGGATCGCCTTTGCCTCGCGTCGGCCGATCACTAGCCTGCGACAACTGTTCCTGCAAAAGGTCTTGGATGAATGGCGAGACGGCGATCGCCGAGAAAATCGTCAGTTTTCCTTGCGTGTGGGCCGCCAGCCAAATCGCCCGTGCGAAAGCTCGCCGGCTTGGCCGGCTCAGCGCGACGGGGGCCTGTGGATCAACGTTCATCAGGTCAACGCCGACCAGGATGTTGCGAAATCGTTTCATGGGACAATTGCTCCTCGATGGCTCGGGCGAGGTCGATCGGGCGTCGATGAATACGCCGACGAGTTGCCTGACAACGGACTTTGTTCTTTGACTATCGTGTGATTCGGGTCGATCGCGCAATCCAGATCATTCTTCTTCACCATTGCAGAATCGCAGCGAGCGGCTCACGCGAAGGGACGGCCTTTCGATCGACGACGTACACCGATCGTCCGCGTTCGATCGTCTTGGAGACGGCGAGGTCCAACAGATCGACGTCGTGCGGTTGTCGATCGCCATGCACCGTAACCGTCTCGGCTCCGTCGAACTGTCCCCAGATGTGCGAGTCCGATGCTGTAAACAGCACTTCCACGCGTCCGTGCTCCGTCGCGGGCAGGATCTGTTCGATGTGATAGGCGACGCGATCGGTCGCCTGCAGTTGGACGTACCGGTCGTGGGCCGCTTGCAGGTTGGCCTGTTGATTCGGCCCGCCTGCTTTGATTGCCCGCCGGTGCAGTTCGGATTCGGAGAGCGAGTCCGGGCTGGCGACCACCCCCTCGGGCAGCAGGTACGGATAGCGGCACAGCTCCCGGAAGATCGGCTGCAAAGACTTCACGGCCGCCAGGACGAGTGGCGACGACTCGTGCCTGAGCACGGGTTCCAAGTGCCGCACCACGCTCCGCAGGTACTCCGTCAACAAAGTCTTCTGATCGTCCTTGGGTGTGCCGTGCCCGTGCGCGATGCCGACGGCGCCCCCCGATGCCGTGCGCTGCCGACGTGTGATACTGCAGTCCCTTGTCAAACTCCGTTCCCTTTTCCACATCGCTCAAGCTCTTGGGAAACGACTCGGGGAGCGGAATCGGCGTCAAGGATTCTCGATCCGCGCGATAGAGGCGAACCGTGTTGGCGCTGACCGTCAGGACCAACAAACGCTCGGGTTCCAAAAAGGCACGTACCAAGGGAGTCAGATGGAAGCGATTCTCGACGGCGAGGAACTCATCGAAGACAATGTGCGACCGGCACCAGTGCAGCACCTTCGGCTCAATCAAGAGAACCAGCCCTTTTTTCCCTGTGAAACGCCAGAAGAGGCCATTCGTTTCCAGCGCCCGCGGTTCTTCGAGGAGCGCGTCGATGTTGCTCGGCCGCATCCCCCGCGCGCGTAATGTGTCGCGCGCCTGGTCCAGCAGATTCTTCAGCCGGATCGCGTCTTGTCGTGAATCCGGTTGCGAACCGTGCAGGGGCAAATAAATCGAGACGCAGAGACCGCCTCTTGGTGCGGCCAGTTTTTTCAGGTCTTCAGGTCTGATGGCAATCATTCGGCTCTCCTGTTCGACATCTGCACATCCCTTTCAGTGCGGTTTACGCACGATTAGCACTTCTAATGCCGAGCCCTTTACCCCCCAAAAAGGCCGTTCGATACCGTGCCCAATTCGTTCGACGAAAAATGGGGAGAAAGGTCGCATCGCAGAACGGGGACGACCCCATCAAAAGGCCGTGACGCGGCCGAGAGGGCTGCCCTGTCTTCTGGGAAAAGGCGGTCGGACGATGCTGTGCGAAAACGCACGGCGTGGACAGATTCGCACGCACGTTGACTCATACCGAATGCTCTTTCCGACGAACCGGAAAAATATCGTGACGACGGTCCGATCGTTCCCGCAGTTCCCGGAAGAGCGTCCCGGCCCGTTTCAAAAGCCAAAAAATCGGGGTTTGCTCTCGCCGTTCGACGGTCGCTTTTCAGAGTGCCTCGGAGTGAGCCACAGTCGGTACAGAAGATGCGATCGAATGGAAATGACTGCAGGGCGGTCTCTCCCCCGGATTGCCGTCACACTGCCTCGAGGAGAGCAACAAATCAAAATGGAAAGGAAGAATCTCATGGCTGGTACTCAATTGACGGGCACTCAAATCACGTTGACTCGCGAAGAAAAAGACTATCTCGGTCGGATTCTCCAGAACGCAATGGGAGAGACTCGCGTCGAAGTCCATCGCACGCATTCGCCGAGATTTCGAGAGCAAGTCCTGGACGAGGAAAAGCTTGTGCGCGGCCTTCTGTCCAAGTTGGAGCAGTCCCTATGACGGCCGGAGCGGGGGCCGACGTTCCAAACGCCGGGTTGTCCGAGGAAGGTGAAGGAAGCAGTAATGACCAAAATGAATCGTGCCGAGATCCATGTGGACCACGGACATTGGCAAAGCGACATCCAGATGTGGTACGAGGATCTTCGAAGCCTGGCAAAAAGAGCAGGCGAAGCTGCTGGCCGAGCTCGAGCTTGCCCTCGGCGCGCATCTCGAAGCGTTGAAGGAGCACGCGCGAGCAATTGGCCGCCACGCGGAAAGCATGCGTCGCCATGAGTCGTTCATCGCCCAACGCGAGCATTCTGCCAGTTCACGGTTGGGCGAGATCGAGGCGCGCTTGGCCGACACTCATGAAAATGGGCTCGAAACGCACGCGAAACTGCGCAGCGCGCACGAACAAATGAAAGGCCATCACCACCAAGCCATGGCCAAGCTCGCGGTCGTCCTTCGAGGCTTGCCGCGTTTGATTTGAGACCCGGTAACGATGCTCCGAGCGGGTCTCACGCGCGATGAGTCCTATCAAGGCGCGGGCCAGTTTAGGGCGGTGGCTTCGAGCCAAGTGATCGCAAGGGCCGGCTCAACATGCGACGTCGAACGAGGGCGCATGCTCCCTAGTAACGATCACATGCGCGCTCCAATGGGCAACGGTATCGGAGCCTTCAACATTCAGAGAAGTCGCTTGACGCGGGCTTCATCGCCGATCGCTGGCTGGTCCCCTGGCGTCCGGCAACGCGCGATCGACGGGTTCATGCGGCCGCAGCACCCAGAGACCGATCATCGCGAGGAGCACGAGATTGGGGAACAACAGCGGAGCGAACGGAGGAGCCCCGTACACAAAGCGGCCCAATCGATCGTCGCCAGGCGCATGGAGGTTCGCAGCATTGTGGTAGTAAAAGCCGAGAATTCCGACGAATGCCTGGAGGAGCAGGATCGGGACGCAGGCGGCGAGATACGATCGGCGAACCGGACGAAACAAAGGCACGGCCAGGAATCCAACGGCAAAAGCACTGCTCGCGACAGGAATCCATTCCGTCACGTGGAAGAATCCATTTTGAGCATGGTCGGCAAGACTCAGAACGAAATTGCCCGCAAAGCCTCCCAACGCCAAGAGCAGCACCCACTGCGGCCACTCCACGCTCTTCGGGTCGACCATGCGATTCATGATCAAGAGGAGTCCGACACCGGTGTACGCAAGCGGAGCGACAAACGGAGCCGTATAGACGAGGTTTTTCAAAGTTGCATCTTGGAAGAAATGGCTTTCGAGATGGTAGATCAAGCCCGCGATACCAATCGCGACGGATAACCAACCTACGAGAAATCCGAGGTATCGCCACGCGACAACCCACGAATTGCGAACGACAATCGCAACGAAGAGCATCGGCGGAGCCGCCAACGAGAATGCCAGTGGAATGTACTCTTCCGGACGCCGGAACGAATTCGTCGAATGGGCCAGATAGATGTCGGGGGCCAAGAACGCCACATTGGCGAGGACGAATGCCTCAAGCCAAAGGCTGTGGCTCTTCCAGCTCCGCGTGCCACCGGCACATTGATCCCTGTTGTGAATCCATTGACGAATACGCATGACCTCCTGCCGGACGAGTGCTACCGGAATCGCGACTTGACCCGAAGGGCCAGGGACATTTCTTTAGTTCTTCTTGCCCAGCTTTCTCCGAAGTTCTGCAGCCTGGGACTCGATTTCGACTGCCGATTTCAGTAAGGGGTAGTTGCCATGCCATTGCACGAAATCGGCCCCTCCCATGAAAGCTCCGTGTTTTGCCGTTCGGCCGTAATAGTGCCAGAGGTCGAAATAGGCAAAGTCGATCGGGGTCTGGAAGGGGTTCGACGGCAGGACGCCGTCCTTGCGCAGCCCTTCGATGATCCGCTTGCTGGCAAGCACCTTTTCATTGGTCGCTGCCACAACCTGCTCAGCCGCCCGATAGACATTGTCAATCGTCGGTGGCGTGTGGCAGTTCGTACACACCTGTTTCATGTTGGCCTGTGCCCGATCGTAGTTTGCCCGCTTGGGCGAGATCTCGACGGCTAGAAGATAAGACAGCCGTTCGGACGGGTCATGCGTGACGCCCTGTCCGTTGATGCCGCTCATGTGACACGTCGCACAGGTCGGCACGAACATCTCGGTGGTTGTCAGCTTTGCGGGCTTGGCCGAAAGGTTGAGCAGCCCTCTCTGCGCCTCAAACAGGACGCCGTGCTTGGATTCCGTATAAATCTCGAGTTGCGAGTGATCCGGACCCATGTGGCACTGACCGCATGTCGACGGCAGGCGGGCCACCTCGACAGAAGAAGTGTGACGTGTGTGACAGGCGGTGCAGGTACCGATGGTGCCGTCGGTGTTGGGTCGGCCGACTGCATGGCAGCTCGCGCAGCCGCTGCCAACGGCCGGATGCCCCTCGATCGCGACCAACGGATTCGCCGCGCGCTTCGTGGCGCCCGGCTGAAACCGTTCACTATAGGCCACCTGTTCAGCAGTGAGGCCCTTCTCTCCGTAGAGTGCGGCCCACGATGGCGCCGCATGGCGGCTACGGAGAAATTGCTCGTAGACGGCCTCATGGCAGCTCCGGCAATTTGCCGCCGTCAGGTGCGTCGCAATCACGAAGCCGTGATGCTCGGTGCTCGATTGCCGCGCAGCCGCCCGGTGACAATCCAGGCAATTGATCCCTTTTCGGGCGTGCGCGCTCAATTCGTATTCATGCACGATCGAGTATTGCTGATTTGAATGGCATTCCGCACATTTGCCCGACGCTCGGACAAAGCTCGCCGTCGGTTGCTCGGTCACGACCGGCGGTCGGTATGCGTTAATCATGAAGGCGGCAACGAGCAATGCTGTCCCGATCACGACCGCAATGAAGACATTCCGAAAAGGCATCGACGTCTCCTTCCCTGCCGCCTGTCCGTCGCCCGTCGTTCATCAGAATTTCCTGCGCACCATCTCGCAGTAGCATACACTGAAGTTCGCAAGGTCAAGCGCAGCAATTCCACTTGTTCGAATCAACAGCTCACCGACGGCGGACGCTTTCCTCTTCGGCTTGTGATTTCCGCGAGCGATCGGTCGACCGTCTCGGGGTGTTCGCTGTCAAACACGACTGCGACGGCGCGCTCGCCGTCGCTCAACGGCTCCTGCAGTTGCAATTGCCGATCGAGTACGGCCTCACTCGCTTCCGAGGCATCGGCCCGCTCGTGCCTGCGCAGTCGAAGTCTATCCCGGCAGACCGCCTCATCGGTCGGGAAATCGAGGATCACGAACGGTACTTGCAATGTCTCCGCCAGCCTCTGGAACCGTTCGCGATCGGACCGCTTCAAAAACGTCCCATCGACAATCACCGGAAATCCGGCGACAATGATGGTCGAGGCCAGCTCGGCGAGTTTCGTCAATGTCCGCTGGCTGAATGCCGCCGAATAAAGGCCACTGGCGATCCCGGAGCCTGTGTCGGCCAGCGGGGAAAAGCCGGCCAGTCGTTTGCGTTCTAAATCCGAACGAACGCGGAGAGCGCCCAGCCGCTCGACGACGGCTTGCGAACCGTGCGTCTTGCCACTTCCTGACACGCCGTGCGTCACTGCCAAGAACGGGGTTCGCCGGATGCGTCGACTGATCGGCCAGCTCGAGGTAATTGGCCAATTCCCGGCCGAGCCGGTCACTCTCTCCGCGGGGTAGATCGCCCTGCGCACGGCGAAGTTGGGCGACCTTTGCCCGCACGAGGGCGCGGTACGTGAAATAAAGCGGAAACACGGCCAGGCCGGCGTAGTCGCCCGACCATTCCAGGTAGCCATTGAGAAATCGGCGGCCCAGGTCCGCCCGGCCACGGTTGTACAGGTCCATCGTGCAGAAGGCAACTTCGCTTTCAACGTCGATCCAACGCAGGCTGTCGTTGAATTCGATGCAATCAAAAATCGTGACCGAGTCATCAACAAGAATCATGTTTCCCAGGTGCATGTCGCCGTGGCATTCGCGAATAAAGCCGTCTCGTCTGCGGGTTTCCAAAACGTCCCGGCGAATCGTCAACTCATCTTCCGACCAGGCGCGCAGGTGGTCCACGAGTTCCCGGACCGCGCCGTTTTCAGAGCGATTAAGGTAGGTCAGATTGGCTTGGATCGGCTCGGCGACGGCGTCCGGCGTTCCAAATCGACTCGTCGGGTCGGCGATTGGAATTCGGGAATGGAATTCGGAGATCTCCCGCGCCAGGGCGTCAATGTGCCACGGCAAGAGCTCGCCTGCCGCCAGGAGCCGGCTCAGAAGCCGGTCCTGTGCGAATCGCCGCATTCGCACGCAGAATTCAAACGGAGGCCCCGCGCCTCCGATCCGCGGTGCCGTCGGCGAGCCCGTAATGGCCAGAACGTCGAGATAGAGGTCCGGGGCGAGGCGCCGGTTGAGCCTGACTTCCTCTTCGCAGAAATGGCGTCTCCGGTCCAGCGTCGAGAAATCGACGAAGCCGAGATTGACGGGCTTCTTGATCTTGTAGGCGAAATCGCCGGCCAGAAAGACCCACGAGATATGGGTCTCAAGCATTTCGATTCGCCCGACCGACGAGGGATAAGCGGCTGCCGCCGTCGCCAGGGACCGACTGAGCGCAAGCGTTTTGTCTTCGTCCATCGGAATCCGTGCCCGATTCTCAACAGGATACAGGCGACAATGCGTAACCGTCAACAAATCCACAGTCACGTTGTAACGAGACGCCGGGCCGCTCGGCGGTGACGTCGCCGGACTTGGGCTTCGCGGGATTCCTTGATCCTCGCGGTGAGAACGTGTTCTGGATGCGCCTTGGCCCAGCGGTCCGGCAGGAACTCATCGATGGCGGCTGGATCGGGCGGGGTATCACGGTGCGTGATCCCGGGCAGGCGCCGCAGGACGTCGGTCAAGTACGGCAGGACGTCGACGTGGTGCCGTCGGGCGCTTTGGACGATCGTGTAGAGCGTCGCCGCCGTGCGGCCTCCGTTCTCACTTCCGAAGAATAAGAAATTCTTTCTTCCCACGGTGACGGGGCGTAACAGCCGTTCCACGAGGTTCGTGTCGAGCGGGATGCGTCCGTCTTCGAGGAAGCGTTTGAATCCTTCCCATCGGTTGAGCATGTAGTCGATCGCTTCGGCCAACTTGGACGTTGGACGCAGTTCCGGGCGGACGTCGAGGAATCGTTGGCGCATTTTCTCGACGATCGGAGCCGACTCGCACAGCCGCAACGTGAGCCGCTCATCGGCCGTCAGTTCGGCCGCGCGGTCTTCGACGTCGTAGAGTTGCTGGATCCAGGCCAACGCCTCGTGCATCAGCGAATGGCTGGTCGTGTACCGCGCTTCGTCGAATTTGCGACGGGCGTGCGCAAAGCAGGCCGCATCGCGCAATCGCCCCTGCGAGTCGCGCACCAGCCCCGTATACACCGTGTAGCCGTCGGTCTGCAGGTAACCCGTGTAGTTCGCCAGGATCTTCTCGGGCCCTTCGCGGCTGCGATTCGGCTGGAAGTCATAGAAGACGTATCGATGCCGATCGACGCCCGCGTAACCGAAGAGATAACCCTGGGCCGCCTTGCCAAGACGCTTCCTCAGAAATCGCGTGAGTGTTTCGTCGACTTGCAGCACATTGTTTTGCAGGACGTGCTCGACGATCCGCCGTTCGAGCGGTCGCAGCGCCTCGGCTGTCGAACGGAGCAATCCGCACAACAATGTCCGCGACAACCAGAGCTTCAACGGCCCCAAGAGGATCTCTTGATGCCGATAGACCGGCAGGTGCCGCGCGAACTTGGCCACCACCAGCCACGCCAGCATGCTGGCTCCGAAGGGGCTCTTCTCCACGGCTTGCGGGGGCTTTTGTGTCGTGACGAGTTGATCTCCCTTGCGGCAACTCGGGCAAGCGTAGGTGTAGCGCACGTGCTGGACGACGTACGCCTTTTGCGGTTCGATCTCCAACTGTTCGGTCACGCGCTCGCTGATGACGACCCGCTCTTGGCTGCAGTTGCCGCAGGGACGTTCTTCCTCCGGGAGTGGATACTCGATCCGCTGCCGCGGCAGGAACTGTGGGAACACGATCCGTTGTTTGCGACGCTTCAGCGATCGATCGCGGGCTGGTGGAGGCTCGTCGTCGGCTGATTCGTCGGAGGAGTCCTCCGTCTTCTCTTCGCCGGCAACTCCCTCCAGCGGCTGGGGCGTGAACAGGCTCTGCTGATTGGCGTCCGGTGCAAAGCGTTCGCGACGCGGAGAGAAGAGGGTCTTCTTCAAGAGCGTGATCTGCTCGACGGCGCGCTCGAGTTGTGCGTGATACGTCTCGATCGTGGCCTGCTGCTGACTCACGAGCTCTTGCAACTCGCGAACCATCCGCTGGCAGTCGGCCAGGCTCGAGGGCAGATGGGAACCTCCGTGCTCCATGCCCACAAAGACGCGCAAGGACGCCGAGTTGTTTGAAGATTTTCGGCGTCTGCGAAGAAAAGCCAAAAATGTTCGTCTGGCCGAACTCATACGCTCGCGACCGCGCGTCGCCACCGCTTGCGACGCTTCACGCTGCTCAGGTCGATCCCCTCCAGGATCAACGCCAGGTCGCTCGCGCGCATCTCGATGCCATGCGGCGTCGACGAAGAGGTCTCCTCCTGGACGTCCCGCCAGCCGCGTGGGGTCTCGAAGGTCCCGGCTTCGAGTTTGCGGTAGACGATCACGAGTCCGTCGCCAATGAAGTACAGGATCTTCACGCGGTCCCGGCGGCGATTGAAGAACAGGAACAAATGCCCTGACTCGACCGTCTGTCCAAGTTGGGCTTCGATAATTCCGCAAAGCCCTTCGAAGCTCTTTCTCATGTCTGTCGCAAAGCGATGTGCGAAGACCCGCAGCGACGTCGGAAACGTCAACATGACGCCCCATCTCCCACGAGCAGCGGCGCCAGGGCCTTCACCAGGTCGCAAACAATATTTGGGTCACAGCCAGCCGGCACGCGCAGGACGACGCCATCGGGCCATTCGACTTCGATGGCCCCGGCGTTCAGGGCTTTGCGATGCACAGGGTCGGCGACGAGCCGCACCGGAACAAGCGGACTTGCCGTCGGAGAATGCCTGCTGGATTTTGAAGAACTCGCCGAGTGGCTCCATCGACGTCGCGACGGCGGCGGGCGCTTGGAATCCCTCGCCCGCGAGCGAAGCCGGCGCTTCCATACGAAAAACGAGTTGGCCGATACACCGGCCTGGTCACAAAAGGAGGCGATGCTCAGCCCGCTGCTCGGCTGCCGCCCGATCAGGTCCCGCCAAAACTGTTCGCGCTCCCCGCTTGTCCTCTGCGCCATTGCTGAAACCCTCCGAGATCGTGATTGATCGTGGAATGGGCCTCAGCTTACCCCCCGCGCCAATGATGGTGATTTTTTCACGGATACGACAATGCGGCTCCTGGCAGTCGACCCTTCGTGGCGGCGGAGCAGCGCTTTTGCCGCAAAACTCACTCAGATCAGTCGTGCCTGGCGATCATGCCATCAACGGTTCCGGGCCTTCAATCCAAGATCGAGATTTTTGCGCAGCGAGCCGTGACTGTGCGGTTCTGTCTCACTGGACAGTTTCCATTGCTCCCTTTCCGCACATCCGGCAGGCGAACAGCCCGCACTCCCCCACACTGAAATCAAGTTTTCAGGCCCGATTCGTCGCCATTTTCTTAGATGATCGACCGATTGTGCACTTGGCACGCCAAGTGCGATCCAAATCCGATCGCGATCCTATCAAGCGACTGACGTCCGAGAGAAAAGATTAATCGACAAGGCGAGAGATGACTGAGAACGCATCCACCACACGCACTCCCGTTTCATCAGATGACACCAACGAAAGGGCCACGATCGAGCAAAGGCTGCGCTGCCGACTCGGCCATCGGGTTCATGACTTGCGGATCTGGTTTGAGCCGCACGGGCTGATTCTGACCGGCTGCACAAGCTCGTATTACGACAAACAAATGGCGCAGCACGTGGTGCGAGAATTGAGCGGTCTGGGAGTTGCGGACAACCGGATAGTCGTGGACTCACGACTGGCAGAACTCAGTGTGGGCCAATCCGAGATGCAGAGCTACCCGTTTGGACACGGTCACTCGGGAAGGCACTACCCGCCACATCGGCACAACTTCCCGAGGTAGGTCATTCGACAATGATTGAAGGAGAAACCGGTCATGACAACGGCGACCACTTCTGAACTGCAATTCGACCACAAACATTGGCTTCGCGATATCGAGCGGTGGAGCTATTACCTCGAGGCGTGGCAAAAACAGATTCACGACATGACGCGCGAATACCGGCGCTTGCTGAAAATGGTCGAACAACACGCCGACGAACTCGAAGAATTCGGCGATGCGATCGGATCGCATCGCAACCGGCTCGTCGCCGACGAACGCGCCATGGTCGACCATCACCGTCCCGTCGAGCGCGATCCGGAGCTGGCCACGAGCCACGAGGCCAACACGGCCCGGCACGAAGAGCTGTACAAGATGCACGAGCGGCTGAAGCAGATGCAGCACACCCTCACGATGGGCCTGGCCGTGTTGAGGCACGAACCCTTTCGCGGCGAATAGCCGCATTGTTCCGGTCTCCGTTCCTCTCTGGGAACCGCGGTACGCGGGTGTCCTCTTCCGCACACAGCGTTCCCGGGCCCCAGAGAGGACGGAGCCTCTTCTGTCGCTTTTTCGCTTTTGCCGTTCTGTAAGGGAGCACACAATGAGCACCGTTCTCCAATACATCCGCTGGTTTTCCGAGATCCGCATCGAGGACGTTTCGCTCGTGGGCGGCAAGAACGCATCGCTGGGCGAGATGTATCGCGAACTGGACGGCACCGGGGTCAAGGTCCCCAACGGGTTCGCCGTGACGGCCGAGGGATACCGCTACTTTCTGCGTTCTGCCGGACTGGATCGCTCGATCCCCGATTTGATAGCAGGATTGGATGCCGGAAACGTCGAGAACCTGCGCCTGCGGGGCCGCCGCGTCCGCGATGCCATCCTCGCGGCCCCCTTTCCGGCCGATCTCGAGGACGAAATCGTCGCGGCCTACGACCAGCTTGGCGGCGACCGGAATCATTCCCTCGATGTTGCCGTCCGAAGCAGTGCGACGGCCGAGGATCTGCCCGACGCCAGCTTTGCCGGCCAGCAGGAGACGTATTTGAACGTGCACGGCCGGGAGCCGCTTTTGAGCGCCTGTAAGCGTTGTTTCGCCTCACTCTTTACCGATCGGGCCATTTCGTACCGGGTCGACAAGGGGTTCGATCACTTCCAGATCGCCCTGTCGATCGGCGTCCAGCGGATGGTCCGCTCTGACCTGGCCGCTTCGGGCGTGATGTTCACCCTCGATACCGAGACCGGTTTCCGCGACGTGGTGCTGATCAATGCCGCGTATGGACTGGGTGAAAACGTGGTCCAGGGTTCGGTCAATCCGGACGAGTTCTACGTCTTCAAGCCGACGCTCGCCCGCGGCTTCCGACCGATCCTCGAGCGCCGGATGGGGAACAAGGAATTCAAGCTCGATCTACGACGAGGGGGGCGGACGCATGACTCGGAACGTCCCCGTGCCGCCCGAGGACCGATCGCGCTTCGCGATCAACGACGAAGAGATCCTCACCCTGGCCCGGTGTGCGTGCCTCATCGAAGAACACTACTCAAAGAAACGGAGCCGCCCGACGCCGATGGACATCGAATGGGCCAAAGACGGGCTCACCGGCGAGCTGTTTATCGTCCAGGCCCGTCCGGAAACGGTCCAGTCGCAGTGCTCGTCCGCAAAGTTTGGAAATCTACGAATTGAAGGGATGCAGCGACGTGCTGGTCCGCGGCCGGAGCGTCGGCGAGCGGATCGGGCAGGGGATGGTGCGCGTCATCCCCAGCGCCGCTCATCTGGAACGCTTCCAGCCCGGGAGAGGTCCTGGTCACCGATAAAACCGATCCCGACTGGGAGCCGACCATGAAGAAGGCCGCCGCCATCGTCACGAACCGCGGCGGCCGGACGTGCCATGCCGCCATCGTCAGCCGCGAGCTCGGCATTCCGGCCATCGTCGGGACCGAGCAGGCGACGGAGGTGCTGCGCGACGGGCAGCCGGTCACGGTCGCTTGCTGCGAAGGCGAGACCGGCAGCGTTTACGCAGGTCTCCTCCCGTTCGACGTGCGGAAGGTGAGCTTTGAATCGCTTCCGAGGCCGCGAACGAAGATCATGCTCAACGTCGGCAATCCGGAGGAAGCGTTTCGCCTGTCGATGATTCCCAACGACGGCGTCGGCCTGGCGCGCGAGGAATTCATCATCACGACGTATATCAAGGTCCATCCGCTGGCGCTTGCTGCACTACGATCGGATCACGGATGCGTCCACGCGATTGGAGATCGATCGCATCACGGCGGGCTATGCCGACAAGCCGCAGTTCTTTGTCGACAAGCTGGCCGAAGGGCGTCGCCACGATCGCGGCCGCCTTTTATCCCAAAGACGTGATCGTGCGTCTCAGCGACTTCAAGACGAACGAGTACGCCAACCTGATCGGCGGCCGGGAATTCGAGCCGATCGAAGAGAATCCCGATGCTCGGCTTTCGTGGAGCGTCGCGCTATTACCACGAGCGCTATCGCGACGGCTTTGCGCTGGAATGCCGCGCCATGAAGAAAGTCCGCGACGAGATGGGACTGACCAACGTCAAGCTGATGGTCCCCTTCTGCCGCACCGTCGAAGAGGGTCGGCGGGTGATCGCTGAATTGGCGAAGAACGGTCTGAAACAAGGGGAAAACGGCCTCGAAGTGTACGTCATGTGCGAGATCCCGAGCAACGTGATCCTGGCCGACGAATTCGCGGACGTCTTCGACGGATTCTCGATCGGGTCGAACGACTTGACGCAACTGGTCCTGGGAGTTGACCGCGACTCGGAGATCGTCGCCCTCGTCTTCGACGAGCGCAACGAGGCGGTGAAGACGATGATCGCGCAGGTCATCGAGACGGCACGGCGAACGGGTCGCAAGATCGGAATCTGCGGCCAGGCTCCCAGCGACTACCCCGAGTTCGCCGAATTCCTGGTCGAACAAAGGATCGACAGCATCTCGCTCAACCCCGACGCCGTCGTTAAGACGACGCTGAAAGTGCTGGAAATGGAGCAGGCGATCGACCGTTCGGGGGCCGCCGTGCCGCGACGGTCCACGCCTCCTCACACCGAACCCGGCTCGAGCAGGTCCGCGGCGACGGTCATGGAGGTTGTCGGTTAGCGCTATACTGATTTCGACCGTAAGCGTGCCGTCGAAGGGACGGAAGCAAGCTTGGTCATCAATCGTTGTCCCGTGTCAAGGGAGCATCCATGCGCAGTCGAACGAGAGCAATCGTGTCTATCGTCACGCTCGGGGTATCCGTGCCGGCAGTGTGGTTGGCGTGCCGGGCCGACGAACCGGTGGAAGTAGGGCGCAGTGTGCGGCCCTTCATGCGGATGAAGCTCGAAGCCTCTTCAAAGATTCTGGAAGGTCTGGCGACCGAGAATTTCCGAATGATCCGCGACGGTGCGAAACGCTTCACACGATGAGCGCGGCGGAAAAGTGGCGCGTGAGCAATGACGTGCTGTACCGGCAATACAGCGCGGAGTTCAATCATGAGGCGGAAAGGCTGCTGGAGCAGGCCAACGCCCGAAGTCTCGACGGTGCGACGCTTGCCTGGGTCGAGTGCACCATGTCGTGCGTCCGCTGCCACAAACACGCCCGCGCCATCAAAATCGCCGGCCCGTAATTCATTACTTGACAAGCAAGACCGGGCAATCGCAAAGAATGGAAACCTGATAGCTCAACGTGCCCAAACTCGACGCGGCGGCGGCCGGGTCGACTTTGTGGGAGCTCATCACGATCAGGTCCACCGTCCGCTCGCGTACGTCCCGGACGATCTCGGCAAGCCGCTTTCCGTACAGGATCTTGCGATCGACGCGGATTCCCGCAGCGGCAAACCGCTGTGCTCGCGCCTCCAACTCGGTTTCGGCCCGGGAAGTGATGCGAGCGTAGAACGACTGCAGCTCCTCGTCCGAGAGGTTTTCGATTGTTTCGATCACGTGCAAAAGTGTGACGGACGCCCGGTTCTGGCTGGCTAGCTCGAATGCGATATCCAATGCGGCCTGATTCTTGGCTGTGAAATCCAGAGGAACCAGGATGTGCTGGAATCGTGGCAGCATGGCGATTCTCCCTCAGAAAGCAGCGGTTGGTTCGGAATAGTCGGTGAGCTCGCGGGGACTCGATGCCACCCGCAGGGCGTTCAGCACCGCGACCACGTCGATGACTTCCTGAGTGATCGCGCCTCCCATCGGCGGAAGAGACCCGGCTGCCGCTAACAGCATGCCGATTCCGCTCAGCACCATGTCCCCGATTGTGCTCTGCAACGCGATCGTACGCATTCGGCGGCTGATGTGAAAGAATTCGTCGACCTTCTCTAACGACGTATCGAGGATGACGGCTCCGGCGGCTTCCGAAGTGACATCGCAGTTGGAGCCGAAAGCCAGGCCCACCGTGGCGGCGGTGAGCGCCGGTGCGTCATTGATGCCGTCACCCAGGAACCGAGTCTTGGGGCTTGAGTGCGGATTGCGGCATTCGCGGGTGAGTATCCAGGCCGCCAGCCGGGGAATCCAGCTTCATCTTACCGCACAAACCGCGCCCACCCGTTGACTTCGATTCCCCTGAGTGATATCCGAGTGCGGAGACTTCGCCACAAAGAATCGCCCTGAACATCGGGATGAACCAGCCTGTTATCGACCGCCCGAACCGCAAGACGGACAGTGTCCCATGAGCAAGACGCCCAAGCGCGGCAAGCGTCAAGTCCTCGCCAGGACAACGCCGAATGCCCCGTCCGACGCTGACTTCAACGAGGTGATCGCCCTCATTGACGCGGCCCAGAGGTGCGCCGTCGCAACGGTCAACAAGGAGCTCATCGACCTGTACTGGAACGTCGGCGCGACTATCAACCGACGAATCGTCGCTGACGGATGGGGGCAGGGGACGGTGCAAGCCTTGGCCGACCACATCCAAAAACGCCACCCCGGAATGAGCGGCTTTTCCGCACAGAACCTGTGGCGGATGCGGCAGTTCCACGACGCTTACCGCGATCAGCCAATTCTCTCACCACTGGTGAGAGAATTGAGTTGGACGCACAATCTCCTCATCCTGAGTCGCTGCAAACGCGAGGAAGAGCGCGAGTTTTATCTTCGTCTTTCCCACCGGGAGAAGTGGAGCAAAAGGGAGCTGGAACGCCAACTCGCCGGTGCCTTGTTCGAACGGACAGTCCTCTCGCCGGCAAAACTCTCACCGCCGGTGAGAGAATTGCATCCAGAGGCGGCCGAGGTCTTCAAGGACGCTTATCTGGTCGAATTCCTGGAACTTCCCGCGTCCCATTCCGAAGCCGATTTGCATAACGGGCTCGTCGAGCAACTGAAGCATTTTCTCATCGAACTCGGTCGAGACTTCTGCTTCGTCGGCAGCCAATACCTGTTGCAAGTCGGTGGGCGCGACTTCGCCCTCGATTTGCTGTTTTTTAACCGAGCGCTCAACTGCCTGGTGGCCATCGAACTGAAGATCGACGAGTTCCAGCCCGAACATCTCGGCAAGCTGGAGTTCTACCTGGAGGCACTCGACCGCGATGTTCGCAAGCCCCACGAGCGGCCCATCCATCGGCGTTCTTCTCTGCGCGACCAAGGACAACGAGGTTGTCGAGTACGCCCTGACCCGCGCCCTCTCGCCGGCGCTAGTCGCCGAGTACCAAACCCGCTTGCCTGACAAGAAGCTTCTGCAGTCCAAGCTGCACGAGTTCTACGCCCTGGCCGAGTCCCAGGCGACAACGGCTGCCATCGACGACCGTGAAGCGACATCGCCGATACCGAGCAAGCCGAGAAAGCGACGCAAGAAGTAACCCAGCCGTGCACTGACTCGCGCGATGACCGGCCCAAGCCGGAGTAGGTCATTCGAGCGAACGCCTCATTGCGTCGTGAAGCGGTTCCATTCGGGAAAAAGAGGGGCCATCCAATCCGACAGTCCCCATAGTCGCATTTGGATGGGCTTCCGGAAGAGACTCCTACTGGTCGCGGGGGGGGTGCGGATACTCACAGGCACCGAACCACACCCCGTTGAGCTTAAGAACGCGTCTGCGCCATTCCGCCTCCTCTTTCCCATTCGCATAATCGGTCTGACAACACGGCGCCTTGTTCAACGTAACGGCTTCCGCATGGATTTCGAGAGAAACCTCTTGAAATCGGCGGTCTTAGTCCGTTGTTCCCACATCGTCGTGGAAGGCGGTCTGGATGATCGCATTTTCGGATCGTTCGTGCTGGCGAAGATCGGCGAGAAATTGCTCAAGCTCGTCCCGTGCCGTCCGCCAGTAGTCAGACAGCGGCTGGGAATCGCGGACTCGCATGATCAGGTTGTCGAGTCGGTCGAGAAACTGCGGGTGTTGCTGGCAGAGTTCGGCGGCCTGGGCGGTCAATTGAGGAGCGACGGCCAATGCCGAGGCGAGATAGCCATCCCGTTCTTCTTCCTCGAAATGCTCTGCCAACAAATCTCGCAACTCCTGCACCCGGAAGGCCATCTCTCCAAACTTCCGGGTGCCTAGCGCGTCGAGTTCCGACCACCATTTGCGGAGCTCAGCGATCCGGCGCGTCAGGTTTTGATGCTCCTCGAGGAACGTGTGTAACGAGACGACCGTTCGGGGTCTGTTGGCCATCGGAATGTCTCCCTGAGTCCTGGGAAGCGGGATCATAACCGACACGGCGGTCCGCCTGTGCGGACCGCCGAGCCGTTGGTACTCAACAATCAATAGACGTACGGTTTTCGGTAGCCTTCCAGCATGGTTCGCGAGGCCTTTTCCAGGGCGCCGCGCCATTGCGCAGAAAGCTCCGCTTCCCAAGAACTCCCATGAAATTTCTCCAGCGTTTTCAGCAGGCAATCGCAAAACTTGGGGAACAGCTCAGCGGGAATTCCCAAGAGATGGTGTCGATGCCCCAAAACCTTGAGGTAGTGCAGAGTGGCCGGGTATACGTGGCTGAAATTGTTCTCGACCATGATGAGCGCCATCGTCAGAGTGAGCGCCTGCTGGTCGAGATCGATGGCGGCGAAGTATTCGCGGACTTCCGGGTATTGGGTCAGGAACCGGTCGTAGAACAAACGGATGACCGTTTCCTTTTGCGCGAGGAGCTGGTGGACACTTTGCTCGATCGTCATCGGCGTCTCTCGCCACGGAGTCGCCTCTCGAAATCCGGAAAGCTGTCGCATCTTGAGCAACTTGCGTTCCCGCCGGGACAGAGCACGAGTGTCATTCGGTCGCGGAGCGCGAATAGGACCTTGTCAGTCCCGAGCCAATGCTCAAGTCACCGAGTTCATTGCCGGAAAATGCGTTTACAATGCCGGGGGCCGCCAGTGGCTGGTCACCGTTTGTCGCAGCAATACGAGTTGACACAAGGCGAATGGGTGCACCACATCGCACAGCGGCGTGCGATTTCGCACAGCCTTGGACTGCGTGCCCCACGGCCCACAACATCGCATGGTTCCGTTATCCTTCTGAAAGTTGTGGCAGCATTAGGGCCCTCAAGATGATTCCGGCGACGGCACACGTGGTGCCGCACACGAGTATCGATCCGCTGAGCAGCTCAGGGGGAAAATGAGCCGGCACCACTGTCCTGATCCAAACGCCTACGAGCGGGCGAATCATCTTCTGGCGCTGACGTCATTCGCCGGAAAGGACATTTGACGGTCGCCATCTTTTTCTCGACCGTTTCTGCGCGATTTCAATCCCGTACACGGCAGCACACGTCCGCAGGATTGCGCCGAGGTCGACGTTTTGCTCGATGAGCAGGACTGCGAGCGGTGACCGAAGCCGTATAGAGCGATTCGTTATTGCGCCGAGTCTTCGCGAGCACGGTGTCGCCGGTTAGTTGGGAACCGCGTTCGGGGCCGCAGGTGCTTGAGCGGGACCAGCTTTCGGCGCCTCCGTCTGCTCGCGTAGCTCGGGGATCGGCTGCGAGAAGTAGAACCGTTTGGGCGACGGTTCGACCGGCGCGGTCGGCGGCGGAACGTCGTTCCAGCGACGCAGGAACTCCATCAGCTTCGCGTATTCCTTGCCGGTCAGATTAGCACGGACCCGCATGTGAGCGGCGATATTCCGAAATTGGACGTACGGTTTTTCCGCCAAGCTCGGAGCGTTGTGACAGTAGCTGCAGTACATCGCGAAGACCTGGCCGCCGGTGAGCGAGTCTTCGTAGGTCTTGCAGGGTTCGGCTTCCTTGGCCGGAGAGGGCATTCGCCCGGGTGCCGGCCCGAGCGCGTAGTCGGACGTGTCGACGGGCGTGTTCTGACAACCGGCCGCTCCCCAGAGGGTCCCGACGAGAACGACGAACTGCGCTCAATAAGCAGGGGTTTCGCATGCTCCGCATGGCCCCATTCTCCCTCTTGGTTTTTCTCGCGGAACTGCGGACTTGGTCTTCGACGCTTTTTGCTTCAGGTCGCGGGCATCGGCGAGTGGGTCCTGAAAAACGCTTCGGCGGGTTACCACCCCCACGCCAACTCGGTCATGAATTGGTTGTCATGCAGCGAGTTGCCGGGCTCCGTGTTGATTTGATAGGCACATTTCAGTTCCATCCGCTGATAGAAGTAGTAGTTGATGCCGAACTCGTTCTGATAGCGGCGGACCGGCGCGTCGATCGGGAGTCGAGTAAGTCGACAAATCCAGAGCGGCCGGGTCGATCCCGTGGAAATCGGCCCAGCCAAATCGATAGACGAACTCGGTCCTCTGCAGATATTTGTTGCGTGCGTCGTAGGGGCGATAGGCGACCTGGGCATACAGGCCCTCGCGGCGGATGTTGCTCTGCGGGATGGTGGCCAGGGTGTTCGAGTTCACGACCGAGGACGGGGCTTGCTGGTATGTCGTCCCATATTCAAACCGCGGCGTCCCAGTTGCCCTTGTGGTAGTTGATGTCGAAGGCCCAAAGACTCATCGAGAAGTCTGGAATCGCCGGCGAGATAATCGCCGCTGTGCATGCGCCGAAATGCCACCCTCCAGTCCGACGTCGGGCCACCAGAGTCCCAGCCGGCCTCCGAACGCCTTGTCATTGGAAATGATGCCGAAGGTGTCGGTCATGTTCTCGAGGTTGGCGACCTCGTCGGCTCGTCGGAGCATTCCCGCAGTCGCCGGCGTCACGTTCAATCCATTGGAGACGTAGCCGGCGTATTCCAGCTTCAAAGGAGAGGCGCCGAGATAAAACGAGCCGCGGGCCTGCACGCCCATCATCGACATCGCCGGCAGGACTTGCATCCAAAGGAGCGGTGCGCTGCCGGGCGCATCTGCCGGGGAGCTTGTTGATCCAGGGATTATTCAAACGCTCGTTGAAAAAGCCGATCGGTGCGACGAAAAGTCCGGCGATGATCGTCAACCAATCGTTGACCAGAAAATCGGCCTGAAGAAAGGTAGGGCTGACGGACCCGTCGGACCCCAGTCGGCGATCTCCGCCTCCAACAGAATCCAATCGTTGAGTTTGACGAAGAAGTCGGGCGAGAACTCGCCGTAGTAGAATCCGCCCGGAGTCCCCTGCGATCTTGCTGAAGCCGAACGCGAGCGCACCGGCAATGGTCAACGGCGTTTCGTTGTTTCCACTCGGCAAGAACAACTCGTGCAGTTGAGCGGGCAGTGGGGTCCGTAGCGTTGTTGGGCATCTTGATGCTCGATGATCGTGTCGACCGCATGGGCCAATTCGTCGTCGCGCTGGGCGGCCTGGAGTGCGCGGGACTGGAGAGTCTCCGTCTAACAATTCCAGTTTTTGCGTCGATTCGCCGCTGAACGGCTGATGCTTGATCCGCTGCATCAACAGCTCAATCATCTTCTGTTGGGTTTCGATCTGTTTTTGCAAGAGGTCGAGTTTTTTGGATTCGTCCGACGCGCCGCTCGGCCTGCGACGGCCGCCTGCTGCATTCGCAGGTCCACGCGGCTTGGGCCAGAACCGTCATTTGACGATCGATGTCCGAATCTCCGTTCGGAGAAGACCCGGTCGGGCGGAGTTGGCCATTCGCCGGAGTCACCGACCACCCCAGTGACGCAGGGTCTGAGCTTGTGCGTTCGCAACGGTCGAACTGCCCAGAGGCAGTATCGCACGCGCGAAAATCGCGGGAAGCAGAACCGGCGCCGTGCTGCCTTTAAGAATTGCCCAGACTCACTTGGCCCCCTCTCTTGGGTCCCTTCCGCGGTGCAGCCCGATTTCGTCGATACTGGACGCTTCCGTCGTCGCAGCTGCTGCGTAACTGGCGGGCATCTGCCAGCGGCTTTGCCGACGTATCAGTATTATCGGCGAGGAAGTTTGCCAATCAGGTAAACTTTGCCGAAGTGTAGGGACTGCGCGGAGACTTGAGGTGAATGGCAAAGGAGAGCTTGGGCCCGCGCGTGGTCGGAACTCGATCCGCTGCGGGGCTGACACGATGAAAGCGGCGAGTTCGAGCTCCCCGGCGGTTTACAACAGAACGAAAACCCCGTCAGAGGAACGGGGCGGTGGGACCAAAAAAAACTAACCGGCCAGGAAGAGGGTTTCCTTTGCCGGTTAGTCTTTGGGCGGTTGGCTTTAAGAATTCACGAAGCAGCGCGGTGCGCTGGGCGGCATCGGTCTGTTGGGGACGAAGGCCCGAGCATTTGCGGTGCATAGGAAGCGGATACCGCCTGGCCCGCGGACTCGGTGCGGGGGCCGGCGGAGCCTTAATCGGCGGGAGCCTGCGGGATTCCAGGGCCCTTCATCGCCGGCTCGCCGTAATCCGGTCGCGACACTTCTGTGCCGGGACGAAGGTGCGGATATAGCGGGCAATTGCCCACGCCTCCTCTAAGCTCACAGTGCCCCGCCAGGGCGGCATGACGGAGCCGCGCCCTTCCAGAATCGCGCGTGCCAACTCGCCGTCCGACCGCGAAGCCTGCCACCGCGGATTTGCCAAGTTCGGCACGCCCGGGATGTCCCAGACCCCTCGGCCATCGACACCGTGGCAACGGATGCAGTAGCGGTTGAACAGGGCCATCACGACCTGTTTTTCCTGTTCCGGGCTGCGCAGCCAGTACCAGGACCCGCCGATATCGCAACTCGGCGGCTCTTCGCCGTATCCGGCAAAAGGTCTGATAGTACCAAGTTGGCGGGTCGCCGAGTGCGTTCGACGACGGCCGCAGGAACGGCAACCGCGACGGCCAGAAAAATGCACATTCCGCCGGTCAAAAGGATGCCGCGTTTTGGGAACTGGATTTTGTTTTCATGCCTGATATCTTTCGCGAGTGTGCAAAACATCCCAAATTGCGCAGCCCATCGCCCCACGACGGGACTTCCCTAGGAAACTTTGCTTCTCTCGCACTATCGGCAGTATGGGATCACTCTGCCCAACCGCGACCACCCCCGCTGCGATTGTTTTCGCTAAATCTGCCACGCAAGTAGCGGTACTGCTTCAGCAGATTACGCGGTCAACTGGGTTGTCGCTGCTGCAAATCGATGGGTTCGCGGAGTGGGACGAGGGCGGCTTTGGCCGAGCCCCGAAAGACGGCGACGACAAAGAGTCCCGCCGTGCCGAGAATCAAACCCGCCTCGATCAGCCCAGATGTCGGCGCGATGGTCGGCAGCGATGGAAAGGCCATCATGCACAGATCGACCCAGCGGCCGGCCAGGACGATGAGCAGCAACGATTCCCAGGATCGAGGATTTCGTTTGGCCGAACGGAACAGGAGCACCAGGAACGGAACGGCCCAGTTGAGCGCGAGGTCCAGCAACAGAATAGCCCCACCAGATCCCCTGCTGGCGTTGCCGAAGATAAACCGTCTCTTCGGGGAATATTCACGTACCAGATCAGCATGTACTGACAAAACCAGGCATACATCCAGAAGCTGCTGAACGCGAATAAGAGCGTGCCGAGATCGTGGAGGCGATCCTCGGTGAAGACAGCCTTCAGGTAAGTGTTTCGCCGTAACCAGATGACCAACAGAATGCACGCAGCCAGACCGCTCAGGAACAGACTCGAAAAGCTGTAGACCCCAAAAACCGTGCTGGCCCAGTCGGGTTCCAGCGACATAATCCAGTCGTAACTGGCCAGCCAGACGGTGACGCCGAAAACGACCAAAAATAAAGCCGAGAGGCGGACATTCCTGGTTGTTGGAGCTGGGTCGTTCTTGTGTGTCCTGGCGGCGGGAATCCCGCACGATGGCCGCCGCAAAGGCCACCCAAAGGCCGAGGTAAACCACCGAACGCAGCCAGAAAGAACGGCCGGTTCAACCACACATGGCCGCAGTGGCGACTCGGAGCCGACCGATGCAGGCGATACGGCCCAGGAATACAAGGCGCGGCCGGAAAAACAAGCACGGCGGCTAATCCAATCGCAGCCAGAGGCAGGATCTGCAGTCATCGCCTCGTACACCGGTCGCACCGGCAAACTCCAGCGAGCGCCCGTCACGTAGTGCAACGCAATCAGGAGCAACCCGCTCAGTCCGAGGCCGATCAGGTAATTGCTGACCACGAACAGATCGATCCAGGTCTGCTGGGGCTTCGAGGTACAGGCCCGCCGCGAGCGCGATGCCCCCCAGGAGTGCCAGGATCGAGAACGCCGGCGGCGCCTGTGTCGGTAAACGATCGGTCCCCTCATTCGCCGTCATCGACGGCCCTTTCGCTCGGTAGCTCAGTTCCTGCGGATCCCTGTGAGCTGACGACTTCCGGACATGTGCTGTAGGCGGGAGCTTCCGGAGCGTTCATTTCTTTTGCAATTGGGTTTCGAGCGCATTCCACTGGTTCTCGAGCTGGCGAAACTCCTTGTCGAACTCCGTGTCCGAGGGCTGGGCACGCGCCGCGGTGAACGTCTTCGGGCCGAAGGCCCGAATGTAAACCATCAAGTCGGCGGCCTGTTCGTCGGTCACACGGCCGCGATTCGCCGGCATCAGAGTTCCCTTGCCGTCGAGAATGCTGATCTGAATCCGCGCATCCGAATGACTGTTTTGAAAGGCCGCACTGGTGAAGTCCGGGATCGGCGGCATCCGGGGCCGCATGATCGAACCGGTCCCGTCCGGTCCGTGGCAGACGATGCAGTACTGTTGGAAAATGTTCGCCCCGATGCGGATTCGGGCCGCGAGATCGCTCGGAAGGCGCCACAAGCGGCTCCTCAACCATGGCTCGCGCAGTCCCCGGAGGGGAAAGAATCTCCTGTGGGGGCCGTCACGACGAGTGGCGCGGGCGGGCCCGGAGCCTTGGGGGCCTGCAAGGGAATGACCTGTTTTCCGCCCTTAAAGCCCCTCACCAGGGCCACCATTTGCTTGACGTCGACTGAGCCCAGTTTGTCCGTCATCGGCAGCATGAATTTTCCCTTCCCTTGCAGAATGGAATGGGAAAGATCGGCATCGGTTCGAGATTTTTGCCAGGCGGCCGAAGTGAAGTCCGGAAGTTCTGGCATCGACAGTGCGAATCGTCGGATTGCCCTTGCCGTTGGTATCGTGGCAGGCGAAGCAAAAGGTGCCATACACGTTCGCCGCCGTGATGTGAGACGTCGGAGCAGGAGACATCGCAGGCTGAGCGGCCCCCTGAGTGGCCGGCAAAGGAGCGCACATACACGGCCAGCCTTGAGAATGTCATCCGTGGGGAGCTTATAGCGGAAGGACGGCATCAGAGGATGCGAGCCGTAATCGATTTGATTGACGATCGCGAATTCCGTTTGAGACATCTGCCACGCCAGACTCGTGAAATCCGGGATCAGGGGCAACACGTGCCGAATGTTGTTGCCGGTCCCGTCGGCTCCGTGGCAGGCCGCACAGTTTTCTTGCGAACAACTTGGCCACTGCCTGAGAACGCGACGGAGCAGAGCCCGGAGTGATAGGCCCTTGCAGCAGGCGGACGTGCAAAATGACGCTCCAGCGGTCCTCGGGCGAAAGCGTGGCGCTGAATGCAGGCATATTCCCTTGCCCGTAAGTCAGCACGTGGAACATTTGGCCGTCCTTCATTTGGAGTGCCCGGTCCGCCAGCAGCGAGGCCGGCGGCGGAAATCCTCGTTGCGTAACCGGACCATTCCCCTGGCCCAACGGACCGTGGCAGACCTGACAGAACTGCCCGTAACACAAAACCTCCCCGCTCTCGACGGGACATGTCGGTTTCGGAGAACGGGTTACGCAGCTCCCGGCCGGCCCGCAAAGCGTCCTGCAGCGTCGGCTGATAGTGCAGCGGCAACTGACCGCGGGCGATCGTGCCCGCCGGAGGCACGGCGGAGCGTCGAGCCGTCCCGAAAAGTTCGGATTGGTGAGAACGTGTCGTACGCCGGCGAGTAGACCATCTGCGGCTTCCGGGCAGGAAGTCGTAGTTGGGCTGGCTCACGTCTCTCTCTTGGACGAACCAGCAAAGTGCGGCCGTCGCCACGACGACCAGCAACAGCAGCAAGTTGCCGCACGTTCGGCTCCTCACGTCTGTTCCTCCTCGCTTCGCTCGTCCATCGACCGTGGCGCCGCACTCCTGCAAGACCTGCATGACTGCGTCCGCACTTTCCTCGGGACTCGGCTCGTGGAGGACCAGCACAAAGCGATCGTCGGTCGACTCCGGGTAAAGACAGCCGAGCCTCTTTTCCGGGGTAAAGCCGGAACGAACAGACCACGCAAACACGAGTCCGAGTCCTGCCAACAAGACCATGCATTCAAAGGTCACCGGAACGAAGGCCGGCAGAGAGTTCCAGGGCGCCCCCCGACGTCCAGCGGCCAATTCCACGCCGTCGTCCAAAACTGGAACCACAAGGCGACATCCGACCCCTGTGGCCCCGCACAGGAAACAGGCCACCGGAAGCCGCGAGCGGGGCCATTGCAGCACTTCTTCGAGGCCGTGCACGGCATAGGGGGCATACACGTCGGCAATCTCCCAGCCGCGATCCCGAACCGCGCGCACCGCCGCAATCAAATCCTCCTCGTTCGCGAAACTCGCGAGGATCGGCCTGCGGCCCGTCGCTGCGCTCCCTCTTGTGACCGGGCAGCGTGGAAGTCACTTGTGCTTGCGTGACAAAACTCCCTTGACCTCTGCCATCGCGACCACCGGCAAGAGACGGCAGAAAATGCAGAAAACAGGTGAAGAACAGACCGAAACTTCCGGCCAGCGTCGCCAGCTCGATCAGGGTCGGAACGTAACTGCTCCAGCTCGAAGGCAGAAAGTCGCGCTCCAGGGACGTGACGATGATGATGAATCGCTCCATCCACATCCCGACGTTAACCAGAATGCAAATCACAAAAACGGCCAGCAGTTGCCGGCGGACGCGGCGAAACCAGAACAGTTGCGGGATGAGGACGTTGCAGGCCACCATGATCGCAAAGCCCCAGGCCAGAGGGCCGAGGGCCCGATTGAGGAACGTGAACGACTCGTACCGGTTGCCGACGTAGAGAGCCGTGAAGAACTCGATCGCGTAGGAGAGCCCCACCAGGCAACTGGTGGTCAGAACCAGCTTGGTCATGGCGTCGACGTGGCGGGGCGTGATGTAATCCTCCAGATGCATGACCTTGCGAACCAACAGCATCAACGTCAGCACCATCGCCATGCCGGAGAAAATGGCGCCGGCGACGAAGTACGGCGGAAAAATGGTGGAATGCCAGCCTGGCAGGACCGCGGCGGCAAAGTCCATGCTGACTACGGAGTGCACGGAGACGACCAGGGGCGTGGCCAGCCCGGCCAGCAGCAGGTAAACGATTTCGTAGCGCCGCCACGTCCGGTAAGATCCGTTCCAGCCCAGGCTCAATACGCTCATCGAGCGGCGATACCAGCCGGGCCGCAGCCGGTCGCGCAGCGTGGCTGACGTCCGGAATCAGTCCCACGTACCAAAACGTGAGAGAGATCAGGAAGTAGGTCCCGATGGCGAAGAAGTCCCACACGAGCGGCGAGCGGAAATTGACCCACAGGGGCCCGCGCCAGTTCGGATAGGGGATGACCCAATAGACACAGCCACGGCCGTCCCATGTGAATGATCGGGAACAGGCCGGCGCAGCATCACGGCGAAGATCGTCATGGCTTCGGCCGAGCGATTGACCGAAGTCCGCCACTTCTGCCGAAAGAGAAACAGAATCGCCGAGATCAGGGTCCCGGCATGCCCGATGCCGATCCAAAAGACAAAGTTGGTGATGTCGAAGGCCCAGCCGACGGATCGATTGAGTCCCCAGGTTCCGATCCCCATGACGAGTTGGTAGCTGACGGCCGCCACTCCCAAGAGGAGAACGCTGAAGGCCAGCAGAAATGCCAGCCACCACAACCCGCCCGCGCGTCGCTCGAGCGGCAGCGCAAATGTCCGTCGGTCACCTGGGCGGCTGTCTTGTCGCCGGCGATCCACGGCGTCTGTGCGGGGAGAGAAACGCTAGCCATGCTTTTGGTCGCCTTCCGCCGGACGATTCCGCACGATTCCGAGATAACTCACCGCGGGCCGAATGTTGAGTTCCCCCAAAACCTGGTAGCTGCGCGCGTCGGCCGGAGAGCCGCGACGACCCGGCTGGCCGGATCGTTGAGGTTGCCGAACACGATCGCGTGGGCCGGACACGACTGCTGGCAGGCTGTTTCGATTACGCCGTCGCGCGGGACTTGCCCGCCGGCTTCGCTCTTGGCTTCCTGGATGCGCTGCACGCAGAAAGTGCACTTCTCCATCACGCCCCGCGACCGCACGGTGACATCCGGGTTGAGGATGAGATTTTGCGAGAATGTCGTCGTGGGCATAATCAAACCAATTGAACCGCCGCACTTTGTAGGGACAGTTGTTCGCGCAGTAGCGGGTGCCCACACAACGGTTATAAACCTGCTGATTCAGCCCTTCGTCGCTGTGCACGGTCGCCAATACCGGGCAGACGACCTCGCAGGGCGCGTTGCCGCAATGCTGGCACAACATGGGCTGATGGGCGACGTCCACACCGCCGTCTCGTTCGGTGTAGTAGCGGTCAATTCGCAGCCAGTGCATTTCGCGCTGCCGCCGCACCTCGTCTTTGCCGACCACGGGAATGTTGTTTTCCGCCTGGCAGGCAACCACGCACGCGGAACAGCCCGTGCAGGCATTCAGATCGATGACCATGCCCCACCGCGGGCCGCTTCACCGGGTGATCCGCGGGCCACAAATCCTGCCTCGTTTCTCCCGGCACCGGTTCGCCCAGATGTCCTCGCAGGAGCCGCGCTGGGTCTCGTGAGCCAGTTCTTCCTGATAAGCCGCGAGCGTTGTCTCACGGATGATGGGCCGAGTTTCTTGACCCGGCAGCGCCAAGTGCGCGGGCACCGTGATCTTGTAATAACTTTGCGTGGAGGCCAACGGGTGCTGCCGGTCGGTCTTCGTTAAACGCACGCCGTCTCGAACGAAGGACAGGTTTCCCGCCCAGCCAACTCAGCATGCCCGCCGCATTTTTTCCGACCAGGCCGTCGGTCCCGACGGTCGGCCGGGCCTGCAGCCAGGGCGGACCGATGTTGGCAAAACGTCGGCTGAGCACGCTGCCATAACCCAGCACCACGGCCACCACGTTCCCGTTGAGGCCCGGTTGCACGAACGTCGGCAGCTCCAAGACGCTCGGCTCGCCGCCTGGACCGGCCGCTTCCAGGCGAACCACGTCGCCGTCCCCCACGTCCGAGACTGGCTCGCGGTCGCCGGCGAAACGCACACATAATTGTCCCAAACGACCTTGCTGATCGGGTCGGGCAACTCGTGGAGCCAGGCATTGTAAGCATGGGCTCGACTCGGGCATCCCCACCTTGGAATACAGAATCAGACTGATAGGTCCCCGGCGGCCGCCTTTTCGGTGCGAGACGCGGCACGCACGCTTCTCGAGTCGAACGCCGCGACGTTGATCGGCCGGGGCCTTCAGCACCGCAAATCCGTTGTGCGAGCGTGCGGTCCCAGAAGTCTTGAAAGCCGAGCTGTTGTCCCCTGCCGGGGAAAAATCTCTTTCTCCCAATGTTCGCGCAAAAGGTCGTACGCGGCTCGCGGCTTTCCACTCCACGCCGCCAGACTTTCGAGCACGGAGCGCGTGTTGGCGAGGGGTTGATGGCGGGTTGGACCAGACTCACCAGTCCGTCGACTGGTTCTGCATCGCTCCAGGTCTCCAGATAGTGGTGATCGGGGCAGACAAAGTGTGCCAACTCGGCCGTTTCGTCCAGCGCGCGGAGCCAGGCTGACGATCAGCGGGACTTTCTTCAAGCTCTCGGCGATCGCTTCTCCGGACGGCAGGTCGTGGACGGGATTGCTCTGGTAAATGAACAAGGCCGCGACCTTGCCGGCCTGGAGTTCTTGAAGCAGCGTCTGTAATCCGTGGTCGTCGCTTTCCCCTTGATAGGACGGCCGGGCGAGGTCGACCGTGCTGCCGTAGTTGCCCAACAGGTGATTCAGGAAATTCACAAGCACCTGCAGCTCGACATCCTGGCTTCCGCACAGGATCAGGCTGCGCTCTCGGTTTTGCCAAAGTTGGTCAGCCAGGTGAGTCGAGCAGTTCGGCCGACTGACGTCCGGCGGCTCTTCTCGGCTCGCCCGCTGGAACGGGACGCCGGCTTTGTCGGCCAGACGGGCGGTCAAGTGGCTTGAGGCTCGCTGCCATCTGTCCCGGCGTGACGCACACCCTGCGGTCCGCCTTGCTGCCGGTGATCGACAACAGCGACTCGAACTGAACATGGTAGGACAATTGGGGCGTCGGCTCTCCCAACTGCCGCCCGAGCTGATAGGCAGTACGTGAACTCCACCGGAGAAAGCCACGTGCCGAGAAAATCGGCATCGAAACTGACAATCACGGCTGCCTTTTCCAGGCGATAGTGGGGCAGCAGGCGAACCCCATGCGTTCGGCTGTGCGCGTCGAGAATGGCGGAACAACGCGCGGATCGTGGACGACGTGTCGGGCGTCGTCGAAAGTCCCGAGGAACCGGCGGAGCATCGCGCGCGTGGTCGGGCTCACAAGAGGGCCGGTCAGAAAACGCACAGCCCCTTTTTGCTTTCGGATCGCGGCAAGTTGAATTCCAATCGCGCGGTCCACTTGGGGCCATTCGGTCGGCCGCCCCCACTGCAAAGGCTGTTGCAGCCGCTGCTGGTCGTAAAGTCCCAGGAGCGAGGCTTGCCCTGCCGCGCACAGTCCGCCGCGCGACAGGGGATGGTCCGGATTCCCTTCGAGCTTGATCGGTCGGCCATCACGGTTTTTGACCAGCAACCCGCAGCCGGCGCGACAGCCGCCGCACGTCGACGCGTAATTGTACGACCGGCCCGGGATGATCCCCTCCGGTGCGATGAGATAGGGAACGGCATGCTGCACGGGGGCGCGTTCGCAGCCGGCCAATGCCGTTCCCGCAAAGGCAAACCCCGCCAGCTTCAAAAAATCGCGCCGGCTGGGAGAGCTGCCACCCCCGCTCTGGGCCGCCTCAATGTGGCCCGCCTCGTTGTCAGCGTCGTTGACGAAATCGATGCTCGCGCCGTGCTCGTGCATGCTTTCCCGGCGCGGAGGCTCGTGATCAGACATACTCCTGCTCCCGGTTAATAATGGCACGTGGCGCAATCGAGGGATGGCTTGACCGGCTTACCGTTGACGCCCGTTCGGCTCGCCTCCCGGTGGCAGTTGACACACCACCCCATCGACAGATCCGAGACCTGCCGCACACGGTCCATGGTCTCGACGGGACCATGGCATTTCTGGCAGGTGACGCCGGCACGAGTATGCGAACGGTGATCGAAGCAGGCGAAAGCGGGCAGGTTATGCACCTTGACCCAAGCGATGGGCTTGGGCTTCTTGGTGGGATCCGGCTCCAGCTTGCTGTCCAGAGCCAAGGCGTCGTAGAGCTTTTTTAACTCCGGCGAGACGATCGGGTGAGGCGTTCGCCTGGCTTTGCGAGCCTCAAGGATTTCCGAAAGAAGATCCTTTTGGGGAGCTGTCACGAACCGATGACAAGTCATGCAAACGTTGGCCGGCGGAATTCCTGCATGTCGGCCGTTCTCGGCTCCGTAGTGACAGTAGAGGCAGGATGCCTGCATTTCCCCGGCATGCAGCCGATGGGAAAAGTTGATCGGCTGCGCGGGCTCGTACCCTTGCTGGTTGCCCGGCGTCGGGTAACTCTTCAGTCGGCTGGCCAGCACCAGGGAGCTGACGACCAGTCCCACTAGCAAAACCATCCTCAGCATGCGGCCTGCCAACTCCTACCCTCCCCGAAACGACTCGAATTGTCCGCGAATTCGCAACGCGCTCGGCCGTTCACATCAGCCGCAAATTACGTTGATTGAAGTTGGTGACAACCAGTCAGATTTTCCTCGATGTCCTTCATTGCGAAACGGAATCTCCGGCTGGTCGGACAAAGCATACCGACCGGAAGGGTCTGTCGATAGCCGTCGGGAGCATCGTCAGAGAATCCCATAGCGGCGGAGGATCCGCCGAGCAACGACACTCTTGTGAACTTCGTCCGGCCCGTCGTAAATCCGCGCCCCCCGTTCATGCCGCCAGAAGTAGGAGAGGATCGTGTCATCGGTCATTCCCAAGGCGCCGTGTGCCTGGAGCGCGCGGTCGATCACGCGCATCAGAACGTCGGCTGAATAAAATTTGATGAGTGAGATCTCCTCGCGGGCCGCTTTTGCGCCCTCGTGATCGATCTTCCACGCCGCTTGGAGGACCATGAGCCGAGCAGCGTTGATCTCGGCACGGCATTCGGCGATCCAGTTCTGAATAGTCTGACGAGTGCCCAGCTTGTCGCCCGGAGCCAAATCGCGGCGTGCGGCCCGCTCGCAAAGGAGGTCGAAGCACCGCTCGCAAATCCCAATCCACCGCATGCAGTGATGAATCCGTCCCGAGCCGAGCCGGGTCTGTGCGATCTCGAAGCCGGCCCCCTCGCGGCCGAGGAGGTTCGTGAGTGGAACGCGGACATTCTCGTAAACAATCTCGCTGTGGCTGAACCAGTCCTCGCCGGCATGGCCCATCACCGGCGTGTTCCGGACGATCGTAAAGCCAGGAGTCTTGCACGGGACAATAATCTGGCTGGCGCGACGGTGAGGGTCGGCGTTTGGATCGGTGACCGCCATTACGATGGCGAACGTTGCTCCGTCCGCTGCGGTGGTGAACCATTTCTTGCCGTTGATCACGTAGGAGTCACCGTCTGCAACGGCCGTCGTGGCCATCCACACCGGGTTCGATCCGGGAAAATCCGGCTCGGTCATCGAAAAACAACTTCGAATTTTTCCGGCGACAAGCGGCTTGAGCCAGGTCTCTTTCTGTGGGGCCGTGGCGAACTCGTGCAAGATCTCCATGTTGCCAGAGTCAGGGGCCTGGCAGTTGAAGACGAAGTGCCCGAGCGGAGTCCGGCCGAGCTCTTCGCTCAAGAGGGCGTGCTCCATAAAGCTCAATCCGGCCCCACCGTACTCTCGGGGAACCTGCGGTGCAAATAGCCCCAACGCGCGGACTTCTTCCCGTTTTGCGGCCAGCGACGGCAAGAGCTCACGGAATGGTCGCGTCAGGAAATCGCGTTCCAGCGGATAGACCTCCTCGATCAGGAAACTGCGGACCGATTTCAACGTCTCGTTAAGAGGCTGAGGAATTGAAAAGTCCATTTCAGCCTCCCTGTGCCATGACGAGCTCGATCGCCGACGCAATCTCGGCTCAGCGTCGGTCGTTTGCTCGCGTCGCGGTGTGCGGAACGAGCACACAATGTGCGGATTCGACACGGATGCCTGGCAATGACGCTACGTAATCACGAACGCAACCGACGCACTCGGCTCCTTGAGGCCCAATCTTCTCTGCCGACCCTCTTTCAACATCCATAGCTGCACTTGCGGAGTGCGTCGACTTTGCTGAGCTTGTTCGCCATTGCCCGAAGCCGGTCCAAATGAACGCAATCAACTCCACATGGGACTGAAAACCGTCGGCACTCACCGTTGGCGGATCCGACAGAAGCTGGGTGTGTCAACTAGTGCTCAACTCGCTCGCGCCGCCGCCCAATGGGTGATCGAAAACAGCTAAGTCGAGCATCAGGACGATTCAATAGCCCTGGTTTCGGCACATTCGTCTGGACAGGTAGACCAATCTTCGCAGCGTGTCGCTATCGTACATCGCCAGGTGTTTCTCGTCGCTCGGACGAATAAACGGCACGTGCGCAGGCCTTGATCGCGCGGATCAACTCGTCCCGCTCCATCTCGTCGATTTGAGCTCCCGCGAGCGCGACGACAGAGTCTTTGTCCGGCAGGGCTTCCAGTTCATCGATGGCTGAAGGGGGGATACTTGAGACATTGACCACCTCCGAGGCTTTGCTCGTTATGGCTCGTGACACATCCGGACAAGAGCAGTTTGGATGCCAAATCGGAAGCGATCTCGTAACCAGCCGCACGTTCCGCGAAGTTTGGTCAGGTATCGGGGGGCTAAAGTAATCCTCTGGTTTATCCAAGTCGCTTCGGCTCGCAAATCGGCCACTTCGGGGCCTCGCGTTCCTGGGAACCGAGCACAAACTTGACGTTGTTCATGATTTGCTCATCACACGGTTGAAGCGTTCGTTCTCATCTGCCACAACATCTGCTGCGTCATCCAGAGCATGTACGAGTTGGGCATCGAGCCGGTGTTCTGGCAAGAGAAGGTAAATCGGACATAAGGCTATACCGTCTTTACCAGCGAGGGTACTGAGGCGAGCAGCGTTTGCAGCTTGTCGGGTTCGACGGGCTTGGTCATGTGGTAGTCAAAGCCCGCCTCTTGGGACTGTCGCCTGTCCTCGTCCTGACCGTAACCCGTCACGGCGATGATGAGCGGCCTCTTCTTGCCCTGCCCCCGGCGTAGCTGCCTCGCCACGTCGTAGCCGTTCATCCCCGGCAGGCTGATGTCAAGCAGGACAACATCAGGCTGGTAGGTGTGGTAGGCCACCAGTGCAGCCGGGCCGTCGTGGACGACTCGAACATCATGGCCCCAGAACTTCAGCAGCATCTCAAGGGTCTGGGCTACGTCCTCGGCGTCCTCCACCACCAGCACCTGCAATTTGCTACTTGCCAAGGCGTTCTGTTCCGATAGGGCTTCCGGCTCGCTCCCGTCTGAGGGTAGTGCGGGCAGGCGCACCACGAACTCGCTGCCCTTGTACATCCCCTCGCTGTGCGCCTCGATGCTGCCGCCGTGCATCTCGACAAGCTTCTTTACCAGTGTCAGGCCGATGCCCAGCCCGCCCTGCGAGCGGTCCAGCGACCGCTCCGACTGCACGAACAGGTCGAACACCCTCGGGAGCAACTCGGGTCGGATGCCGATGCCGTTGTCACGCACCCGGATCACGGCCTCGTCGCCTTCCCGCTCGGCCATCAGGGTGATGTCGCCGCAGGGCTTTGTGTACTTGGCAGCGTTGTTCAGCAGGTTCACCAGCACTTGCTCCAATCGGGTCGGGTCGGCTTCCAGATGCACGGGTGGGGTGGTTAATGCGACCGTGAATTTGTGGCTCCGGGCTTCGATGAGAGGGCGAGCCGACTCGACGGCGTGGCCGATCACCTTCGCCAGTTCCGACTTCTCCTTGCGGAGTTGGATTTTGCCACGGGTGATGCGGCTCACGTCGAGAAGGTCATCCACCATCCGGGTCAGGTTGTTCACCTGCTTGTCCATCATCTCCTTGACTTGAGCGGCGACATCGCCGTTGCCTTTGGACAAGAGGAGGATGTGCAGGCCGTTGCGAATGGCGGCGAGCGGGTTGCGGAGTTCGTGCGCCAGCATCGCCAAGAACTCGTCCTTGCGGCGGTCAGCTTCCTTGAGCGCTTCCTCGGCCCGCTTCCACTCGATGGCGTAGCGAATGGAGCGCTCGAGCAGCGGGGCGTCGATCTTGCCCTTGACCAAGTAATCCGCCGCACCCGCCTTCGCCGCCCGGATGTCCACGTCCCGGTCGTCGAGGCCGGTCAGCATGATGACCGGCTTACCGACCAGAAACGGCTCGTGCAGGAGTTCCAGTCCGTCGTGCCTGCCGAGGCGATAGTCCACGAGGTAAACGTCGTATTCCTGCCGGGCCATCGCCTCCACGGCGGCGTCGTAGCTCGCCACCCATTCGAGGGCGAAGCGCCGCTCGCCGATCTCCCGCAGGAGGTCACGAGTCAGCCGGTAGTCGTCCTCGTCGTCCTCGACCAACAGGACACGCACGGGGCGCTGGGCCATGTCGGTCTCAGATGCGGTGCTTAGGCCAACCTTCCGTGCTTTCGTCGAGTTCGGCATGTCAGGTTCCGTTGCCATCTTGTGGGAGTTGAACGATTTCCAGCCAGTATTTGGCGAGGGCCTTGACCACGCCCACCAGCGCCTCGAACGTGACCGGTTTCGTGATGTACGAGTTTACGTGCAGTTGATAGCTGCGGTGGATGTCCTCCTCCTCCTTCGAGGTCGTCAGGACCACCACGGGGATGCTGCGCAGGCTCGGGTCTCGCTTGATCTCCTCCAGCGCCTCCCGCCCGTCCTTCTTCGGCATGTTCAGGTCGAGTAGGATCAGGCCCGGTCGAGGCGACGCACTCGGGTCGCTGTACTGGCTCCGGCGCTTGAGGTAGTCCATCAGTTCGACGCCGTTTTGCACGAACCGCAGGTCGTTCGCCAAGTGGCTCTCCTCGAACGCTTCCTTGGTCATCGTGCGGTCGTCGGCATCATCGTCCGCCATCAGGATCGTGATCGGGATTGCTCGCTTCTCCACAATGTTCTCCCTCCTTCGGCTGTTTCACTGGCAGGGTGACGAAGAAGGTCGCCCCTTGCTCCGGCTGACTCCGAGCCGTGATCGTGCCGCCGTGCCGCTCGGCGATCTTGCGGCAGATCGCCAGCCCCATGCCGGTTCCTTCGTACTCCTGCCGCCCGTGCAGCCGTTGGAAGAGCTCGAAGATGCGGTCGCGGTACTGTTCCTCGAAGCCGATGCCGTTGTCCTGCACTGTGATCTCACAGAGCGGGACACGGCCCCGTTCGTCGACCACCCGGCCCCCGACCTTGACGGCGGGCGGCTCACCGGGCTTGTGGAATTTCAACCCGTTCCCGAGAAGGTTCTGGAACAACTGGCGCATCTGGAGCGGGTCGGCTTCCACGGCGGGGAGGTCGCCCACCTCGACCCGCCCGCCCGTCTGCTGGATGCTGCCGTCCAAGTCGGACACGACCTCCTGCGCCACCTGCTTCAGATCAACCCACTGGAAGGGCTGGGCCTTCGTCGTGATCCTCGAAAACGCCAACAGGTCGTTGATGAGCCGCCGCATCCGGGTGGCAGAACCTTGCATCCGTTCGAGGTAGTCTTTGCCCTGCTCGCCGAGTTGGTCGCCGCACTTCGACTTCAGGCGGTCGCCGAACGCCTCGATCTTGCGGAGCGGCTCTTGCAGGTCGTGGGCGGCGACGGAGGCGAACTGTTCCAGTTCCCGGTTGCTGCGTCGCAGTTGCTTGGCAAAGGCTTCCAGCCTCTCTTGTGCCCGCTTGCGCTCGCTGCTGTCACGGATAGCGCCGGAAACCAGCAAGCCCTCTTCGCTTTCGAGTGGGCTGAGGCTGATTTCGACGGGGAACTGGCTCCCGTCCTTGCGCACGCCGTGCAAGTTTAACCCCAGCCCCATCGGTCGAACGACCGGCTTCGCGAGATAGCCGTTACGCTGCTGCACATGCTTGGCACGCATCGGCTCAGGGACGAGCACTTCGACCGGCTGGCCGAGCAGTTCCTCCCGCCCATAGCCGAAGAGTTTCTCCGTCTGGGTGTTCACCAAGGCGATCTTCCCTTTCGCATCCACAATAACTATTGCGTCGGGTGCGGACTCCAGCAGCCCCCGGAACTTCTCCTCGGCCCGCCTGCGCCCGGTCAGGTCATGGCTGATCTTCGAGAAGCCTTTGAGGTTGCCCGCCTCATCCCGCAGCGCCGTAATGGCCACACCGGCCCAAAACCTCGACCCGTCCTTGCGGACTCGCCAGCCCTCCTCCTCGAACCGGCCTTCGGCTCTTGCAACCTCTAGTTCGTGCCACGGCCAGCCCTCCTCGACTTCCTCCTCGGTGTAAAACCGGGAGAAGTGCTGGCCGATGATCTCCTCGGCCCGGTAGCCCTTGATGCATTCGGCCCCGGCGTTCCAACTAACGACGTGGCCTTTGGGGTCGAGCAGGAAGATGGCGTAGTCCTTCACCCCCTCGACCAGCAGGCGGAAGCGCTCGTCGGCTCCCTGTAGCGCCGCCTCTGCTCGCCTGCGCTCGTCGTCCTCCCGTAGTGGTTTCTTGGCTCGCTCGTCCATGACGGCGACCTCCTAGTTGCTAAGGAAGGACGGTATTTGATTCGGAAACGGGAACATGAGCATTGCAGACAACAATAGCAACTCCCATTCCTGCTAAATTCGTCGCCACTTCCCACCTGCATCGACATCTCCCGTGTGCGTTCAATGTGATTTCATCCGATCTTTCGTGTCCTTGCGGCGCTGAAATTATCGACCTGCAGAGACGCTTTTGCAGCAAGACACTTGCAGCGGCACGCCCGTTGCATGCACCAGGGAGGTGACCCGCAATTGACCCCTACACGCTCGTGTTGCGAGACCCGCCGAAAAGGAGGTGAATGATGTATGCCGAAGCTGAACTTGACGAATATCTCGATGAAATCCGCGAACGGGTCTGCAGCCGGTGCGTCGAACGGCCTCCGGGTGGGCCGCCATGCGCCCCCTTGGGCAAAATGTGCGGGGTGGAACTCCACCTTCCGTTGTACGTCGAGGCGGTCCATGGAGTAGAGAGCAATTTCATTGAGCCGTACCTCGACAACATTCACGAGAGTGTCTGCAGCCAGTGCGTGCAGCACGACGCGAAGGGTTGCCCCTGTCCCCTGGAGTACTTGCCGATACTTGTCGTGCAGGCCATCGAGACTGTGGACCAGCGCCGGCGGCAAGACCGTGCGCACAAGGGCGGAATCCTTGCGGAACGGAAAGGGCAGCAGAGGCTGTTTGTTCGCCCTGCCGAGTGCGGAACTGGCACACAGTGTGCGGATTCGACACGGGTGCGCTGCACTTGTCTCCCCCACGCGAAAGGTCCCGTCGCGGAAGCGATGACGCGCTCGCCCAACGTCCTGGACACGATTGCCGAAGAACATGAATCCCTTGCAAATCTTTACGAGCGGATTCTCGAAGCATTGCGAGCAGCTCCCGGCGAGTTACTTCCTGCTTCGACCTTGCTTGACGAACTCGTGGAGCGAATCTCCACCCACTTTGCTCACGAAGAACACGGCGGCTACTACTCCCATGTCGTCGAAGTCGCTCCGTGGCGGATTCCGGCAGTCAACGAGCTCAAGCGTCAACATGCGGACCTGCTGAGGATCGCGTTGCGGATCGCCCAGGGGGCCCGCATGGCCAACGAGTCGTTGCTGTGGTGCGAAGCGGTCCGGAAGGAATTTAATGAATTCTTGCGTCGCTGTGTCGAGCACGAGGCCAGGGAAAATCGCCTCGTCCAAGAAATTTATGTCCTCGACATCGCAGCGTCCGATTGATCGGACGGCAGAGACTTCGCCTATGAGTGTTAGCTCAACCCTCCACGATCCCCCGAAGTTCAGCTATAGCATGCACCGCAGCAACCGGCTCGTCGTGTAACGAAGGAGGACCAACAATGGCAACCTACATTTCGACCATCAATTTCACGGAACAGGGAGTCAAAGCCGTCGGCGACACAACGAAGCGCACGACTGCCTTCAAGGCAATCGCGAAGAAGATGAAAATCACACTGACGAGCATTTACTGGACGCTGGGAGCCTTTGACGGCGCGCTCGTCTTCGACGCCCCTGATGACGAGTCAGCAACCGCCCTCATGCTGAGTCTTGGGATGCAGGGCAACGTACAAACGACGACGGTCCGGGCGTTCACCGCGCCCGAAATGGACAAAATCCTGGAAAAAATGAGCGGATAGGCAAGCACTTCTGATGATCGTCCGCAGATGATCAGAATCAGCGGATCGCTCGTCGACAGGACTTTGAAGGCACTATTTGAAGGCACCAGAAGTGGCGAAAAACGAGCCGAATGAAACGTTTGGCTCGGTCTTGGCGGATAACTGATTTCCAGCAGTCTGCAGTTTCAAGTGCGTCAGTTGATGTGGTTGCCCGACATTATCAAGAGGCGACGATGCGAGGCACCATTCCCAGGGAAAGATCGAACGCCAATGTCGCTAAACGAGATTGGCAGGCCGAATGTGAAACGGCTCGCTCCATGGCCGATGAACTCGGTGAGGAACAGGCACTCGCCTACCTGATCGGCGAGCCGTTTCTCAACTTCTTGGAGGCCGCCGAGCACGATTCCGAGTTTCGTGCGGAGATCCCCGCTTTCGTCGCTGACATCAAGGGCACCTTCGGTCGCTGGCAAATCGAAGATTTTTTCACGACACCGCGGCAATTGGGGGCGACGGGCCATTTTCTCGATGAAGAAGCTGATGCGGCCTTTCGGGCTGTCGTCGATCCAGTCGACAATCTCCGGGAAGATGCCCAACCCCTCACGTTGCTCGAGTGGGCGACGGAGTTCCTGCTGGATAAGGGACCGTGAAGGCCAGCGGCCTCACCGAGCATCCCAAGTGTCCCGATGCGTGAAGAGAACGGCCCACCGCGCTTTCAATTCGGTTTCGCACTCGAATCAATCCGCGTTCCGCGCGGCCGGTAAGACATCCCCTTTTCTGGCACCGGTCAAACGCGAGCCGCGTTCTCTCGCATACATGCTCGATTGACCTGCTCCCCGAATCCTGGTCCATGTGGAATGTGAGGTTTTTGGATACCTTGCATTTTGAGGAGGACCAGCCGGCATAGCGTCACGGTCGACACGGGTCCCCTGCTACACTCCTGCGTAGGACCGAAGAGGGCGCATCGATTACTGCTCGCTTCGGCGGGCCATCATCAGAGACGCGGACGAGTGATTTGGCCAACTCAGCCTCGCAGTTCGACGTGTAACAAACGATGGCACTTTCGCGCACAGAACGAGGGAAAACACAGACGACCGCGCCAAACCGACGGCAGGCCGCCATTACCGGCGGCGCGGTCGCAGGAATCGCCGTCCATCTCGTGCTGCGATTCGGGACGTCGTCGACAGAGGGAGAGACGTTCGTCGGCATACCGGTCGACGACGTCCCCCTTGTCGCAGTCCTGGTCTTGGGCGGATTTCCACTTGTCCTGGAGTTGCTTTGGAAACTTTTTCGCTGCGAATTCGGCTCGGACTTGCTCGCAGGAATTTCGATCGTGACGTCGGCGCTTCTGGGTGAGTATCTCGCAGGCGCTCTGGTGGTGCTGATGCTTTCGGGCGGAGAGGCACTGGAAGCCTACGCCGTGCGGAATGCGTCGTCGGTGCTGACGGCCTTGGCACGGCGGATGCCTTCGATCGCCCATCGTCGCACTGACGGCCATATCAACGACGTCGCCGTCGAGGGGATTGCGGTCGGAGATGTGGTCATGGTGTTCCCTCACGAAGCGTGCCCCGTGGACGGCACGGTGATCGAAGGGCACAGCGTGATGGACGAGTCCTACCTCACCGGCGAACCGTACAGGATTTCCAAAGCGCCGGGGACACGCGTTCTTTCCGGGGCCATCAACGGCGAATCGGCTCTAGCCATCCTCGCGGACCGGCGGGCGGTCGATTCGCGGTACGCGAAAATCATGCAGGTCATGCGCGATTCGGAGCAGCGCCGGCCGCGCCTCCGTCGCCTCGGAGACCAATTGGGTGCGATCTACACGCCTCTCGCAGTGGCGATCGCGGTGGCGGCCTGGGCGGCAAGCGGCGAATCGCGGCGGTTTCTGGCGGTGCTCGTCGTGGCCACTCCGTGCCCGCTTTTGATCGCAATTCCAGTCGCGATCCTCGGCGCAATCTCGCTCTCGGCCCGGCGGGGGATCATCATCAAGGAGCCGGTCGTGCTCGAAAAGATCGAGACTTGTCGGACCGCCATCTTCGATAAAACCGGGACGCTGACGTACGGGGAGCCGAAGCTGACAAAAATGATCGTCGATCCGGAATTCGAGTCGGACGACGTTTTGCAACTCGCGGCCAGCATCGAACGGTACTCGAAGCACCCGCTGGCTTCCGCGATCCTCGACGCCGCCCAAGCGCGGCGCCTTGTCCTGCATGAGGCGGCGGAACTCAGCGAGCGGCCTGGAGAAGGGCTGCGAGGCACGGTGCGCGGGACCAGCGTGCGGATCACAAACCGCAAGGGCCTCATGCAGGAACAGCCTGAAGCCGCCAGCCAGCTCCCCGACGTTTCTGGGGGCATGGAGTGCGTGCTGCTGATCGACGGGCGCTATGCCGGGTTGATGCAGTTTCGCGACGAACCGCGGACGGAAGGACTCTCGTTCATCAATCATCTTCGCCCCAAGCACCATTTCCGAAAGGTCATGCTCGTTTCAGGCGATCGCGAATCGGAGGTCCGCTATCTCGCCGATCAGGTGGGCATCAAGGACGTACACTTCGGCCAAAGCCCGGAGCAAAAACTCAAACTAGTGCGGGAAGAGACGGTCAGCGCCAACACGCTCTTCATGGGCGACGGCATCAACGACGCTCCGGCGCTGACGGCGGCAACGGTCGGGCTCGCCTTCGGCTCCAACAGCGACATCACCTCGGAGGCGGCCGGTGCCGTGATTCTCGACACCTCACTGCAGAAAGTCGACGAATTCTTTCACATCAGCCGCCGGATGCGCACAATCGCCCTGCAAAGCGCGGTTGGAGGAATGGCTCTGAGCGCGATCGGAATGTTGTTCGCCGCTGCAGGCAGCCTTCCGCCGGTCGCCGGCGCCATCGCCCAGGAAATCATCGACGTGGTTGCCGTCCTGAACGCACTGCGCGTCGGATGGAATCCCCGCACTTTGGTCGACTACGAGAAGTGACCGGTTGATCTGGGATTCGTCAACTTCACAACACCCGAAAGGCGTCGCTTCTTCTGTGAGGAGGAAGTGCGGCTTACGTTTACGCTGAACAGGTGTTTTGTGCCTTCCTCGCTATTTCTCTGGCGGGTGCTGAGCCGAAGGCGAGCTGGGGGCCTGATCAGCCGCGTGTTTCAACGAGACGTAGAAACAGCTCCCCTCACCCTGGCGCGACTCGACCCAAACCCGTCCTCCCTGCTGTTCGACCAGATTCTTGGTGAAGTACAGCCCGAGGCCGGAGCCGGGCGTGTTCTGATGCATCGGCAACCGGCGGAACGGAGCGAAGATCCTCTGGAGCTCTTCGGCCGGTATCCCGGGACCATTATCGGCCACGGACAGGATGCAACGGCTGTCGGTCACGTTCGCGTCGAGGACGATCCGTCCGGGCCTTCTCTCGACATATTTCGCCGCATTCGAGAGCAGGTTGTAGAATGCCTCTCGCAATGCGGTTTTTTTTCCCACGACCCGCGGAAAGAACGACGGCAAGACGACCTCGATATTTTTGCGCTCCAGCTCGGGACCTACCCGTTCGAGAGCTTCGGTCAAAAAGATTTCGCTTGAAATCGGTTCGTCTCCGACTTCACCGTCCGCAGGCATCGAGAGTGAGAGGAGTTCGTCAATCATGGCGCTCATGCGAAAGGCCGTCTGACGCGCCGACTCGATCTGGGTTCGGGCTTCCGCAGGAATCTGGTCTCCGAACTCGTCGATCACTTCGTCACAAAGATTGGCCACGGTCCCCAGCGGCGTCTTCAGATCGTGCGACGTGAAATGCGCAAACTGCTTCAGCTCCTTGTTCGCCTCCCAGAGCATGCCGAGCGCCCGCTGCAAGTCCTCAGTGGAGCGGCGGAAGTAGGCGTCCAGCGACAGGCCGACGTCGAGAAAAACGCCTTTCAGCAAGGACCGCAACTGCTCGACATCGTGCTGTGTGACCTCCTTTCCGACACGGCACAGGTTCGACAAGTAGAAGCTCAGAAACTGGTTGTAGGCACCCAAAAAGAACTGCGGCTCGACGCCGATGTCGGCGTGGGCCCTGCCTATTTGTCGACGCTGCTGGATATACTCCTCGTTCCAGCGGGCTGCGAACATCGTCCGGAAGTGTTTTTTCTGAGCTTGCTTCAACCGTTCCACGACAGTTGCATCCTTCAGGAACCGAGCCGTCTCCTCGAACGTAAATAAATGGGCGTAGAATTCCTCCACAAACTCTTCGGCAACGGCGTCGAATGCCGCCCCCTTCTCGCGGAGCCGGCGTGAATCGTCCTCTGTGAGCCCCAGGAATTCGAGACGCTGCCGAAAGTCGTCGGCACCGTCGACGGCATCTTTCAGCATTCTTGTCTGCCACTCGCTCATGAAGGCAAGTATCAGGCAGGTGCCGCGCGAGTGCAACCAAGCGCCTGCAACCCGTGAACTCGACCCATCAATGCAATCCATGCGCCAGAGCGGCGTGGAATCCCGGTTCTTGCTGCAAGCGTTCTGCGTTTCCGCTTCCAAAGAAATGGAAGACGCCGACACGCGCCCCCCAACCGTTGCGTAAACGCTCCAACGATCCATCCCAGTCGGTCTGTCCGCCCGGAAGAATGGAGAGACCCTACGCTGCCAGATGGGGATGAATGCAGGATGATTGCTATTAACGGCAGGGGCTCCATTGCTCCATTTTTTGTGCGACAAAAACCGCGTCGCAACATCGGTTTCAAGTCACGGCGCGAGCTGCCTCCGTCAACTGCCGCCCACGCTATGCCGCACGCGGCTGTTCTTGCAAGGCCAGCCGAGTCGTGAGATTCAGCTCGGCGTAGCGCGTTTCTTCGGGCATCGTAGAGGCAGACCACGTTCTGGTCCGCTGCCCAAATCGCCGCCAAGCTCACGGTGCGGGGACCGCGCAGACAGAATCGCAGCCCGCATGACCCGTTGCCGCAGGCCAGCAGGAGTCAAAAGGAAGCCGATGCAGTGCGGCCGACCACGTCAGGTAGTCCTCCGTCGAGCTAACGTTCGTGGCCCCCAGACGACGGTGACGATTGCGGCAGCGAATGTGGTGATCAGCCCGGAGAAACGCGGATCGTAATAGGAGCCGTAGTTCGGAAGGAAGATGCTGACGTTGCTCGTGGCGTGGCACACAGTCGCGGCGAACACGCTTTTGCCCGTGTTGTTGTAGAGCCAGACGAGAAGCACCCGCGCCGCGACCGTGAAGAGGGATTGCCAGGCAATCCATGCTCCCGATCGGTGAGCCTGCAAATAGGGCACGATGTGCCAGGCGGCCCACACCAACACCGTCGATGCCGGACGATTATCGCTTGGTGAACTTACCAGCGTCGTCTTCGAAAACCGATAGGGACGTGATGCCTGCGGCCATCCCGATGTCATGGAATTGGCTTGAATCGCAGTATGTGAGAATCTTCTCGGCGACTTCGGGATTACACCACACCTCGATATAGACTCGACGCAATTCACTGAGAAAGCCGGTGTCGGTCGGATGCTCGCCCTTACCGTGGGCTTGCCACCAGGAGTAGCCCGTTGCTCCGACACGAGTGATATGCTCGAACAAACGAGTTTTGAGACGTTCGTCGCAGACGATACGAACCGCCCGGACCTCTGTGAGTGTGATGGACATTCTCAATCCCTTTGTAAAACGGAGGCGGCGGGCGTCATCTTTCGTCAGGGCCAAGAACTCGAGTCGCTTTGCCAAATCGTCGATTTCGGCGGCGGCAACTTTCAACATTCGTTTTCGCCACTCGCTCATCCAGACCAGTTACTGAGGAGCCGCTCCGCGAGTGCCACGAGGCGCATGCAAGCGACAGCTCACTCTATGCAATTGGTGCGCCGCTCTGCGTGGCGGCCGGTGTCCGAGTCATTGTCCTCAGATTGCGTGTGCGAAGACGCACACATCGGGCCATTTCGTCACACAATGGCGCCGCTTTGAATTGGACCCTTTCTGGCCGCTTGCCTACTGGTTTTCGTGGTCGGAGTGGATTTGGCCGACGGTGACAGTTTGCACGAATGGGCGAAATGGTACGCAATCTGCAATTGCAGGGAACAATCCACATAAGAGGCAAAGCCCATGACCGCGAACGCAGCGCGTCGGATTGTCATTGTGGGCGGGGGTATCTCGGGGCTATCCATCGCCGTGCGGCTCTCGCAGTCCGGACTGCCGGTGACTCTGCTTGAAGCCGGCTCGTTGGGTCAGGCTGCTTCCTCGAAAAACCAGGGCTGGCTGTATAGCGGCGCCTGGTTTGCCCCCAGGCAGCCGCAGCTTGCGCGGCTGTGCCACGAGTCGCTACAGCAAACGATTCACTTTTGTCCCGACTGCCTGGAGCCCGCGGCGCGCGCGATGATTCATGTCATGACGTCGCCGACGACGAATCCCGCTGATTGGGCTGACGCGTGGCAGGCTTGTGGCCTTCCCTATGAAAAAGTGCCTGTGAATGTCGTCTTGGACGAAACCGGAATTCCTGAATCGACCGTGCAGCACGCGTTTCGACTGCCCGATCGCGCCATCCGATGCGACGCACTCCTCGAAAGTCTCACCGCCAAGGCGGAATACCAAGGCGTCGATATTCGGACAGAATCGTTGGTGACGGCTCTCCTAAAAAGCGGAGGCCAAGTTCACGGCGTTGTCACAGCCAGGCAGGAAGAGATTACCGCACGACTCGTCATTCTGGCCGCCAATGTGGGAGGAGTCGGCTTGTGGCCGGAGACGTCGAAAACCTGCCTCCAAACTGAGTTCACCCGGGTCGCACTCAAGACACATTGCCTGGCAATTCAGCCCCATTTGGCGGCGACTCCTTTTTGTCTGGTCGACATGGACGGGCTCAACCACATCCCCCATGGGCACGCCTCGGTGTTTGGAACCAGCCGTTGGATTCCGGTCCGGGACAGCAGGGATCAGCAGGCGATTGGGAGCGAATTGGAGCGGCTGCGGACGCTTGTAGCGAACTTGTATCCTCGGTGCCGATTCGAGGAGCATCAAATCGACGAATGGGCTGGCACCACGGTGCAAGCGATGCACGTCGACCAGGTCGAGCCGGGCCTCGCTCCAATGCCGACGGTCATCGATCACGAACGCGAACCCCCCTGTCTGACGAACCTGCTCAGCGTGTTTCCGGGTCGTGCCTCATTGTGGCCGCAGCTTGCCGAGGCGACGCGCCTCATGGTTCTGGACAAACTCAAGGTTGGAAGTCCGCCAACGGCAACGCCTCCCTGGGCCATCGACTCATCCGCGAGACATTGAGAAACTGAGCCCGTTCAGTGGGCACACTATTAGGGTGTGCGGAGACGCACAGATTGGGCCGTTTGAGCACACTTCGAGGGCGCTCACCGGCGTGCATCTCTTGGCCGGAACTTGGCGCAAGTTCTCGTTTTGCCAAGCACGATGGGCCAAACCGCAACCGTGCCTCCTGGAAGATGCATTCGGTACAAAATCTGCGATGAAGAGCGGACCAGAAGGCCTTGCGAATGTTGAATCGATGCCAGAGAGGCCTTTTCGGGACGGTCCGGCCGGTCGAAAGACACGCGGAATTTCCGCAAGAGAAGCGGCCGGACCGTTCTTTTCGACGTGTCTGTTTCCGTTTGTCCCGGCACAGCCGGTGCGTCAGTTATTATTTGTCGAGGTTCGCGCCAAGTGCAGATTTCAATCGTTTGGATTAAGGAATGACACGATGCCATCACTTGTCACTCGATTGATAACCTTGAAAGCCGTCGATGTCATGACGTGCAAGCCGGTGACGCTGGTTGCCACCGCCTCGGTTGGTTCTGCGGTTGCGACGCTGAAGCGACACCAGATCACAGGCGCGCCGGTCGTCGATGATGCGGGAAGGGTGATCGGAATGTTTTCGCTCTGGGACTTCGTGCGAAGCCAAACAAGCCCGGAGCGCTCTGCCGACCAGAACCAGGAGAATCCTCAACAGAAAGCGCTCGACGGCGCGACGCCATTGCCGTCTGCCGAATCAGCGACCGTCGCAGACTGGATGTCGCGGACGGAGGGGAGCGTCCCTCGCGACCAGCTCCTCGTCGAAGTCGCCCGAACGATGTGTATCGCACACTGGCACCGCGTTCCCGTCGTTATGGCCGACGGCCAATTGGTCGGAATCATCTCCACAATGGACGTGCTCGCGGCCTTGGTGAATCTTTTCGACGAGTTAAAGTGAGTCGTGTCGGCTTTGGCCAGTCGGCGCACCAATTCTCTGGTTGAATGACTCGCTTCGGCCGCCCTTCGCGTGAGCGGCCGGAGCACGGCGGAGCCGCTTGGGCTCAGCCGTGGCGTCGTCGCCGACAATTATTGATTGGGGCGGATTTTCACGTCGCTCGGTTTGTCGTCCAACTCATATCGTTCGAGAAGTCGATAGAGTGACCGGCGCGTAATTCCAAGCACGCGGGCCGCGCGAGTCTTGTTTCCTCCGACGCGGTCGAGAACCTCCACAATCTTCGACTTCTGCAGCGACTGAAGGTCATCCGACGAAGACCCGTCGCCTGGCACGGACTGGGAGGATCCGACGACGGGAGCATTCAATTCCGGCGGCAGGTCGGAAGCTACGACCGACTGGTCGTCGGCGAGGATTCTTCGCGCGCTCAATGACGTTGATCAATTGCCGGACGTTCCCGGGCCAACGATATCTTTCGAGCTTCTCCAATGCTTCCGCTGCGATTTCCCAGCCGGGTCCGAGAAACTTATCGACAAACAGCCGAATGTCACCGTGGCGTTCCCGCAACGCCGGCAACTCGATCGTCATCGTGTTGATACGGTAGTAGAGGTCCTCGCGAAATCGGTTATTGCGGACTTCCTCGGCGAGATTGCGGTTCGTCGCGGTAATCACGCGGACGCTGACGCGACGCTCCTGGAGCGACCCGACGCGGCGCATCGAGCCGTCCTCGAGCACGCGCAAGAGCTTCGCCTGCATCGCGGCGGGCATCTCGCCGATCTCGTCGATGAAAAGCGTGGCTTCGTCGGCGACCTCAATCAGGCCGGCTTTGGCAACGGAGGCGCCCGTGAAAGCCCCTTTCTCGTGACCGAAAAGCTCACTCTCGAGGAGCTGTTCCGGCAAGGCCGCACAGTTCACGACCACCAGAGGTCGATCGGCTCGTTGGCTGCGACGATGAAGAGCGCGGGCGACAAGTTCTTTACCGGTGCCGCTTTCCCCTTGAACGAGAATCGGCCGGTCGCTGGGCGCGGCACGCTCGATCAGCCGAAAGACCTGGCGCATGGCCTGCGATTCACCGACGATCTCCGGATCGGACTGACTTCGCTGAAGGATCGCCTTCAGTTGGCGATTCTCTTTTTTCAATCGCAACCGCTCGCACGCTTTTCCGATCAGAATCTCCAACTCGACCAGCGGGAAGGGCTTGGTCAAATAGTCGTAAGCGCCCAGCTTCATCGCCTGGACCGCCGTGTCGATCGTCCCCTGACCGGTCAGGAGAATCACCTCCAGATCGCGCGGCTCGGCGCTGATTCGCTGGAGCACTTCAACGCCCGAAAGAACCGGCATCATCATATCCAGCAGGGCCACCTGGAAATTCCGCTTATTGAGACATTCGAGTGCTTCCGCGCCGTGCTGGCTTCCTGCACATTAAAACCGCGACGCCGGAATCGGCGTGCGAGGGTGCCCCGGAAATCGGCATCATCGTCGGCAATCAGCAATTCGATCTTGGGCGGGTCGGTCAACGCGACACTCCACGTCCCCGAGTCATTGTGGGCGGATTTTAACGGCCATTGCTCACTCGGCGCAGCAACCGGCGTACCGTTGGAATCGTGAGCTGTTTTGCGCCGGTTCCCATCCCCGTCTCCAATCGGGCAGCGTGCGAAATCGTGCGGTCCGTGCGTTTCCGCACGCCACCATCCTACTTGACTCGCAGCCGCATTGGCAGCAAACCGGACGCCTCGTGGCTGGTTTTCTCTACGGCTACGACGGGCGGAGTGACACACCATCGCCGAATCCCCGCAGCTATCAGCGTCAATCCGCGTGCAATGTCGCACACGTCAGCGGCTTAAGCCTGATTGAGCTAATCGCTGGATGCGCGAACCGATCTCCAAGACCCGTCTTTCCCACAGACGTTGTGACAATTCGTTCGCGCGTCGATAGTTTTCGCACCTTCGGCACATGAATCGCTTCCATGCAACATTTGTGGGCGGATTTTAAGAATCGCGAAACGTCGGATTCGGCAAGCCGGAAGGCAAAGGAGAAGTTCAGATGACTACTTCTCGCGGACAACGGTGGCAAGCAGCCAACACTGCACCCGCTTGGCGGGTCGAACCAAACGATGTCGCAGTTATGGAGGAATCGCTCGAAAAGAGCAACGTCGCCGCGCTGGCTGGTGACCAAATCGACGGGATGGATCAAGAGGAGCTCGTCCGCGTGATTCGAGTCGCCCATATGTCCCTGATTCGGCCGAACGTCAATGAGCGGCTCGGACTGTACGGTCGCGACACGCTCCGCCGGCTCGCTTATTTGGCCCGGCGGTGTTGCCGAAACCAGGGGTATTAGCGCGGTCGAGCGAAAGCGGCACCGCATACCGATGGGGTTGAGTCGGTATCCCGCTGTGTGCCGAGGCACGACGGCCATTGGTGGCGCTCAAATAGTCCTTACACCCCGCGGCGTCTCGGTGACTCAGGAAGGAACCGAAGGCACCGGGAGAATCACCATGAGAACGGCAATTTCGGGCCATCGCACACAACCCGGTCCGTCGCCGGAAAAGATGCCAGGCCATTGGCTGCTGGCCAGGATGGGCAAACGCGTTCTCCGCCCCGGTGGTATCGAGCTGACTCGGCGATTGCTCGATGAACTGAGCATCGGACCAGCCGACGACCTTGTGGAATTCGCGCCTGGCCTCGGTGTAACAGCGCAGATGACCCTGGCACGCCAGCCAGCAACCTACACCGCGATTGAGCGCGACGATAACGCGGCTGCGATCGTGCAATCCTACCTTCAAGGCGCCAAGCGGCGCTGCATCGTCGGCGACGCTGCGGGAACCGGGTTGGATTCGGAGTCTGCAAGCGTCGTGTACGGCGAAGCCATGTTGTCGATGCAACTCCCGCAGGTGAAGAGCCGCATCGTACACGAGGCCCATCGGCTTCTTCGTAGCGGCGGGCGGTACGGGATTCACGAGCTCTGTCTGATCCCAGACGATTTGCCTGACGAGACCAAAACTGCAATTCAACGTGATCTGTCCGACGAAATTCATGTCGGTGTCCGACCATTCACAGCTGCCGAATGGCGGAGGCTGCTCGAATCTGAAGGCTTTCTCGTCATGTCGACCGCGAGCTCCCCAATGTACCTCTTGGAACCCTGGCAGATTGTAAAGGACGAAGGTCTCGGCGGCGCGCTTCGTTTCTTCTGGAACGTTGCACTCCAACCGGAGGGTCGCCGCCGCGTGCTGGCGATGCGGCGGATTTTCCGGAAATGGAGCGATCACCTTGGCGCCATCGTTCTGGTCGGTCAGAAGCCTTAGAAGGGTGCCGCCATGAGTGCGTACACGCACATCGCCGACATCGTGCAAACGTTCGAACCGCCATCGGACGGCACGTTGAGCCGCACAATCTACCAGGACGGTTGCCTCAAAGCCGTACTTTTCGGATTCAGCGCCGGTCAGGAGCTTTCGGAACACACGGCCTCGACGCCCGCCATCCTGCATTTCCTGCGTGGGGAAGCGTCGGTGACCCTGGGAACGGACACCATCGACGCACGTCCCGGAACCTGGGTTCACATGCCCGCGCAGTTACCGCACAGCATCCGTGCCCGGACGCCGGTGGTGATGTTGCTCTTGCTGCTCAAGTCCGGTCAAGAGTCGGGCTGATGAAACGGGTCGCGCGTTTCGGATTTACTGGAGAAAGCGACCCAATGACCCAAGTGGTCGCACGAATCGGCAGATAAGTGGGACGCCTGGATCGAGACGCAAGGAAGGGAGTCCGCGCGGGCAGTTTTCAGCGGGCGATCTATGAGAGAGGGGACCAATGATGACGACTGGAACCCACCAGGTAGTACTGGAAAGCTATCATCGCTGCGAGGTATCTGGCGGATTCTTTGGCACCTTCTATGAAACTTTCTTTGCCAAATCGCCAGAGATCCCGCCCAAATTTGCCAAGACGGACATGGAGAAGCAAAAGCAGGCGGTGATGGCGTCGGTTCTGATGGTCCTGAGATTGAGGACCGGCGATCCCGTGGCCGTGCGATATGTCGAAGAACTCGCCGAGTCCCATAGCCGTTTGGGCCATGACGTGCATCCCCGATTCTATGGCCTTTGGCTCGACGCCCTGTGCCAGGCCGTCCAAAAACACGATCCGCAATATACGCCGGCATTGGAGGCCAAATGGCGTGCGGAAATGCGTCCTGGGATCGAAATGATGATCGCGGCGTATTGACCGATCCAGCAATAAGCAAGAAAGGATTTCCCGATTTCAGACCCAAAACTCTGCCGCCGCCAGATGCAAGGGTCGTCACTCAATGCCACCTCCCGTTGGTCGTCCGTAGATTCTTTGAGCTCGAACTTGATGTCGGAGACTCCCAGCACAGGACGTGCGTCGCCACGTGAAGACGGTCGCAAAGCAGGGCCAAGGCAACGCTGAATAGTTACGTCGATCACTTGCAAGAGAGCGACGCCGCTCGCCAGCCGCGATCTGGCCCCACCATTATCGAACCGAACAGAAATCAGGCGGAGCGCCGTACGCGTGGGTCGCCCGCAAAAACGGTCTCGGCTTGTTCCAATGCGGCTGCGATGTTTGGACAGATGTTCTCGCGTCCGATGTGCCGTTCAAAGTGCGACTGTTCAAGCAAGGCAGCGGGTTGGGATCGGGCACCGCAGACAATGAGCGTCCGATTGGTTGCCCGCAACTTATGGGCGAGTTCTTCGAGGGTCAGGAGACCCGTAGCGTCGATTGCGGTCATATTTCGTAGCCGAAGGATGACGATCGGCGTGAGATTGTCGATCGAACCGACCGCTTCCTGCAGCTTCTCGCCTGCCCCGAAGAGAAAAGGACCGTGGATGCGAATCAGCGTGACATAGTCGGGAATCTGCTTATCCTGCAAGACGTGGAGCCGGCCGTCCTCCAGGTATTCCGGCGTGACCTTGGAAACCGTGGTCGTATTGGTCACTTTGCGAATGTAGAGCAAGATCGCGAGCACCATGCCGACCTCGACGGCGATCGTCAGATCCGCGAAGACGGTCAAGGCGAATGTGGAGATCCAGACGCTGATGTCGGCCCAGGTCATCTTGAGCAGCTTGGGAATTTCGCCCCACTCACCCATGTCATACGAGACCACCATCAGGATCGCCGCCAGGACCGCCAGCGGGATGTACTGGGCCAACGGCGCGGCGAACAGCAGGATCGCCAACAGAGTCAGGGCATGGATCATTCCCGAGACAGGGGTTTTCGCACCGGATCGGATGTTGGTAGCAGTCCGCGCGATGGCGCCGGTCGCGGGCAATCCGCCGAACAGCGGAGACGCAATGTTGGCCAATCCTTGGGCCGTCAATTCGACGTTCGGATTATGACGACCACCGCTCATGCGGTCGGCGACCACGGCTGATAAGAGCGATTCGATCGCGCCGAGCATGGCAACCGTGAGCGCGGGCGTCAGTAATGAGGGAATCAACTCCGGCCGAAAATGCGGCAACGAAAACGTCGGAAGTCCGCTGGGAATGCCGCCGAATCGCGTGCCGATGGTCTCAACGGGGATCCGCGACACGACCACGATCGCCGTACCGAGCACAAGTGCGATGATCGATCCGGGGATCCGCCTGATGAATCGTCTGCAGAGCACAATCACCACGAGCCCCGAAATCGCCAGCGTGGTCGCGGCGGCCGAGATCGTATGGAAGTGCTTGAACAGCGTTCCCATCCGGCCCACGAAGTCACCCGGAACTTGTTCGATTTGCAGGCCGCAAAAATCCTTGATCTGGGTACTGGCGATTAGAACGGCAATGCCGTTGGTGAAACCGATCACGACCGGGCGCGGAATGAACCTGACCACGGTGCCCAATCCCGTGATGCCCATCAACACGAGGAAAACTCCGGCCATCAACGTGCAGACGAACAAGCCGTCGAGACCGTGCTTTTCGACGATGCCATACACCACGACGACGAACGCTCCAGTTGGTCCGCCGATCTGCGATGTGGACCCACCCAACGCCGAGATGATGAAGCCGGCAACGACCGCCGTGTACAATCCCGCCTGTGGGGTGACGCCGGACGAAATGCCAAACGCCATCGCGAGAGGCAACGCGACGAGTCCGACTGTGACTCCCGCGATCAAGTCGGAGAAAAACGTCCGTGCGTCGTATCCGCGCAGCGAACGAATGGACTCGGGCAACGAAATTCGCATCAGTGCGACCGCGATAGTTTTCCAGTGAAGCCGCGACGTGCGCAGGTCGAAGCAGGGCGGGATTCATCAACAAAGAGAGAAGAGGCGGGCAGGATAGCGCGAGTCTGCCGTTGCGTCAAGCAGATTTGGGCAAATTGGCCTTTCTCGGCCTTCCTCGCGAAATCGTCGATGCTCAATTGCGATCAGTATTCCAATCGTTCCGACGTCTCCACATAAGTTCTCGCATTGAACTGCGTCAAGGTGGCAAAGTAAGGCGATTTAGCTTTGATTCAGTCACGGGTCGAGACGACTCAGGAGACGTTCGGCGGCCTTGCGGTCGATGATTTCAAAGGCTCGACTTTCGCGATCGAATGCCCACATTTCGCCCTTGGCGATATCAAACCACCAACCGCTCAGCAGCAATGCCCCTTCCTCAATCCTCTGACGCACAATCGGGTACGTTGCAAGGTCCTCGAGCTGGACCAGAACGTTGAGCTGTGAAAGCTGATCGTGGCGGCTCAATTGCGGATTAAGTGGACCTTCCTGATCGAGACGAAACACAGCCGAAGCACAATGATGTAGCCACTTTGCGAGATTTGGAGTATCGGGCATCGGTTGACGAGCAATCGCCGCCTTCATGGCGCCGCATTCAGAATGGCCACACACGACAATTGAGCTCACATTCAGCACAAGAATCGAGTACTCAATCGCACTGGCTTCGGAGAAGTCGCCGGTCGAATTCCCTTCCGCAGTCGCGGGTGGGATCAGATTGCCGACGTTGCGCATCACGAAAAGGTCTCCGGGATCCGTCGATGCCAGCAAGTCGGGCACGACGCGGCTATCCGAACATGTGACGAAAAGTGCGTCGGGTGCCTGGCCTTGAGCCAGTTCGCGAAACCGTTGGGCATATTGGGGCAGGAGACGTTCCCGAAAATCGACGATCCCCTTAATGAGCTTCCGCATCGAGGGTCCTCCATTTCATCATGGAACAGCAATCGGCCGCCGGATGCCAGGTTTGATTGACCGGTGCGACTGAGTGCGGTAGGTTTGCTAAAAATGAGTCCAAATTAACTGGTTTTATTGGCAGTCGCCACGCAAATGCACGGTCTTGAACGAGGGCTCCATAGGCTCGATGAGGCGCACTTCACAAACTCTTCGAGCGGCCTTTTTGGGTCTTCTGACGGTGCCGAGACACGCGTCCTGATTGTCACGTGTTCGGACCTGGACATCGACCCGTTTACGTTATTCGGCGACAAGCTATTAAAACTCGCTGTGCTGCAAAACGCGGGCAACATAGTGGAACCGTTCGATGTGGCGGATCCGACATCGTCGGACGCGATTGAATCTGTGCTTTCACGATGGCCAATCGATCACATCGCCGTTTGCGGCCATTTGCCGTGTGGAGTTGTCGAATCAATGTGTGACGAAGCCAGCGGTTCCAGGTTTCCCACGTTGGCACGCTTGCTGCAAGAAACTCGAAGCATCTTAGGTGAGCATTACCGCGACATTACAGCCGCGTTTCTCGAGGAGGTATTTGTACAGGAGAACGTACTCGTCCAGTTGGAACATCTCACGACAATCCCCGCCGTCGTGTCAAAACTAAGTGAGGGGTCGTTACGTCTGCACGGCTTGATCTGTCAGGGCGGCGAACTGTTCGCATATTTCCCCACCGAGGAGCAATTCACTCGCTTGAGCGGCCGAGATTGAGAAGCTTGCAAGGATTCTAAACGTTCCGTCTTCGATCTCGACCGTGAAAACGTGAAAGAAGACCGGATTGAAGTGGGAATGCCACGCATCATCGGATTGGCAGTATGCGACGGAATTGCGTTTCTGACAAGGGCTTACGATCATGCCGCACCGCGGATCTGGGCCTGATTGAACTGGCAGATATCGCCGGCGAATCTGTCATTGCACGAATCGTCTCTGATGGCTGCACCTGCAGTTGCGCCGATCGAAGATGAAGGAATTCGAGACTGGTTCCGATTGGTGCTGGCGTCCAAGATGCGCGACGCTCAAGCCGATTCGCGTGCACAACGCGCCGAGCTTCAGCGACAAGAGACCTTGATCGCTGCGCAGTTGGATCGACTGCTCAACCTGCGGATCGCGGGCGAGATCGACGGCGTTTGAAGACCACCCTCATCCTCAAAATAAGGGTTGGCGACTGAATCGGTTTGACGTTCTCAATACCCCTGGTTCCGACATCAGGCAATTAAGCCAGTTGCAGTTCCTCAGACCCTCCGCGTTTCGCTCCGCGGGGCGGCGGATCGAACTGGTCAATCTTGACCGTTCCCTTCGGGAATTTCGCAAGCACTTCAAGCTCACCACCGAGGGCTTTTACGAGCTTTCGCAGGGTCGAAACCTGCATGTCCGGCTGCTTTTCCAGCTTCGACAGGCTGGGTTGCTTGATGCCCAGAACGTCCGCAATCTGCCGCTGGCTTTGCCCGCCAACCCCCAATGACGCACCCGGAAATGACCATTGCTGACCAAAGCCAACCACCCTCAAAGGCCCTCCCTCTGACGATGACCTCTTCTCAAAGCCTGTGCCTCTGGTCAGGATTTTTCGGGCAGCAGCCTCGGGTGACCGCCCGAAAAACCCCGACCGACGGCGATGACTTCAAACGCAGCGGGAGGCGTTTTCCCAGCATGCCGAAATCTGTACGATCGCGTCATGCATTGACGTCCGGCAGATCAGATACGCGCCACCTGGCGAGCCGTCGAACACTCCGCCGTCCGAGATGCCGCATGGGAGGAACGAACGTGAGCAAGCAGAGCAAGAAAACCTGCCGCTGCAATTCCTCGGGGAGGTTACTTTTGTTGGACCAGAGCACTGCCACCCGCGAGACCTCATCAGAATTGAGCACACGTTGCACCTCACCGAGCGCGGCCAGATGGCTCCGACGCCGGAGGAGTACGCTCAGGACGTAAGGACGCTGCTCGCGCACATCGGCCACCTGGGGAACGCCCTATGGCAGATCAAGAGCGGCATGCGCACCGAAGAGGAGGAGAAAGCGTGCCCCGACTTCGGAAGGTGAGCGCAGCAGATCGCCGAGAAGGCATTTGAGATAGCGCACGACTAAATCACCGTGCGCGATCTTGCGATAGAAGCGGAAGTCTTGAGTTGGCGGGAGGTTGAAAGAAAAAGAGGGAATCGCTCACCTGGAGGTGTGTAAAGAGTTTTGGAAACTCGACCCCAGGGAGGAGGATTCCCATGGAAGGAATTATGCCCCGCTTGCGGCAGTCTGCCAAGGAGCGGCTGCTTTGGAACATGCGAACATGTCGAGATGCGAAATTGAAGACTCGGTATCTGATTGTGGTGAACCTGGTCGCCGGCCGCTCGGCGGATGAGACGGCCCAAGCCCTCGAAGTCGATCACTCGACGGTCTATCGGGTGGCCCGGCGCACTTCGCCAGTGCGGCGAAGCCGGCCTCGTGGATCGGCGGGAGGAGAACGGCACTCGAAAGTTGGACGAGTTCTATCTGGCCACGTTGCACGAGGTTGTGAAGTCTTCGCCGCAGGGACACGGCTGGCGGCGCCCCACTTGGACGCGCGAGCTGCTCGTCCTGACCCTCTTGCGGAAGACCGGCGTGAAGATTCATGTTGCGACGATGAGCGTGGCGCTCCGAAGGATCGGGGCCCGGCGTGGCCGCCCGAAAGCAACGGTGGCCTGCCCTTGGTCGAAACGGGCGAAAGACAAGCGGCTGCGGGAGATCGAGCGGCTCGTGAAGCACCTCCGACACGATGAAGTCGCCGTGTACGAGGACGAGATCGACATTCATCTGAATCCCAAAATTGGCCTGGACTGGATGGTGCGCGGCCAGCAGAAAGAAGTCGTCACTCCGGGCAAGAACGAAAAGCGGTACTTGGCCAGGGCGCAAGACACCCGCACCGGCGAAGTGGTGTGGGTCGAGGGGGAGCAGAAGACCAGCTTCTTATTTATCCGCTTGCTCTGGAATCTCGTCCAGCATTACTCTCACGCCCGAAGGGTTCATGTGATCCTGGACAACTATGCTATCCACGCGACCGAACAGGTCCGCTTGAGCTTGGCCAGCCGTGTCGGACGCCGAATTCGGCTGCACTTCCTGCCACCGTACTGCCCGGACGAGAACGCCATCGAGCGATGCTGGCAAGACCTCCATGCCAACGTCACCCGCAATCACACGTGCGCCGAAATGTCACAACTCATGCGGCAAGTTCACCACTATCTCTCACAACGAAACCGCAAACGCCATGAATCCAAACAACAAGCCGCCTGATCCAATCAGTGTCGCACAATCGCGCACGGTGATTTAGCGAATGGTGGCTCGGACATTCGTGGTTGCATTCATCCATTCGGCGGGAGCCGCGCAATCTTTGGCGGACGCGGGCCACTGCGGTGAAGGGCAATGTGACTGCAACGCCACCCGTGCGATGTCCCCAAATCGTCCCCAAATGAATGCGTACCGCCACCAGATCCAAAAATTACTGTAGCCGCAAGTATTTTACTTGCTGATACTTCTGTTAAGCGAGGCCGACGGGATTCAAACCCGCAACCCCCGGATCGACAGACCGGTGGAGTGGGTGGGACACATCCGGTGCAAAGTCAATCCGTCGTCGACGGGTGCTACGGCTTGAAAATATATATGTCAAGGTATAGATTTATGGAGAGGTTTAAATGCTGCAGAAAACTGCCGAATACGCGTTGCGGGCGACCGTCTGGTTGGCACAGGAGCCCGGCGCGCCCACGCCAGCGACCAGATCGCGCGGGCGATTCGTGTGCCGCGCCGCTACGTCCACAAGGTTTTGCAGGCGCTGGTACGTGCGGGCATCGTCCGCTCGCAGCCGGGCCCGCACGGCGGTTATTCGCTGAAAAGCGCTGCGGATAAAACCACGATCCTCGACGTGATCACGGCCGTGGGACCCCTGCAGCGAATTCGCAGATGCCCACTCGGGCTCGAGTCGCATACCGATCTGTGTCCCTTGCATCGTGAACTCGACGATGCGTTTGCCGCCATGGAGCAGGCCTTCACGCGCGTGACGGTTGCCGATGTCGTCAATCGTCCGAGCCCAATCACGCCCCTGCGCAAAGTGATCGCTTCTGGCATGCCTGCCCTTACCACACCCGTCTCCCCTGATTGCAGGGACTCGGGAATGCCCCCAAACCGGGAATGAGAGACGAAATCATGATAACCGCTGAGCAATTTCCTGCTGTTCGTCGAGATGAACTGCCACCGGAGAAGATGCCGGGGCATTGGCTGTTGGCGCGGATGGGGAAGCACGTTTTGCGGCCGGGCGGCATGGAACTGACGCGGCGTTTGTTGCAATCGCTCGAAATTCAGCCTCACGACGACGTGGTCGAGTTTGCCCCAGGTATGGGAGTTACGGCGCGATTGACGCTCGAACGAAACCCAGCAAGTTACACGGCCATCGAGCACGATGAGAATGCGGCGGCAAGCGTTCGGTCGTACCTGAACGGAACCAACCGGCGGTGCATTGTCGGCGACGCGTCGGAGACGGGGCTTGAACCGGCGTGCGCCAGCGTCGTCTATGGCGAAGCGATGTTGTCCATGCAGCTCCCGCAGGTCAAAAGCCGGATCGTCCGCGAAGCGCATCGGCTCCTTCGTAGCGGCGGGCGCTACGGGATTCACGAGATGTGCCTCGTTCCGGATGATCTGGACGAAGACACAAGGACGGCGATTCAGCACGAACTGTCCGACCAAATTCACGTTGGCGTCCGGCCGCTGACCGCTGCCGAATGGCGGAAGCTTCTTGAACATGAAGGGTTTGTCGTCCAATCGGTTGGCACTGCTCCGATGCACCTCTTGGAACCCAAGCGGCTCATCAAGGATGAGGGACTGGCAGGGGCGATCCGCTTCGCCTGGAACGTTGCTCGCCATCGTGCTGCTCGCCACCGGGTCGTCGGGATGCGGCAGATTTTCCGGAAATGGAAAGGCCACCTCGCCGCCATTATGCTCGTCGCCCGGAAACCCTAGGGGGAATGCAGGATGGCCGCATACACGCACATTCTCGACCTAGTGCAGACGGTTGAGCCGCCGCCCGATGGCACGCTGAGCCGGACGATCCACCAGGACCAGCATCTCAAGGCCGTGCTGTTCGGATTCAGCGCGGGCCAAGAGCTTTCAGAGCACACCGCTTCAACGCCGGCCATCATGCACTTCTTGAAAGGGGAGGCTTCAGTCACGTTGGGAAGCGACGACGTCGACGCCTCGGCGGGAACCTGGATCCACATGGCGGCGCAGCTGCCTCACAGCATCAAAACGCGCACGCCGGTGGTGATGTTGCTCTTGCTACTGAAGTCGGGGACATAAGTTGGCAGGTGCTTCGATGTCTGAAGGTCAGCGCAGTTACGAGAAGCGGCTAACCCATCCCCCAGCATGTTGTGAACCGGCCAACTGGTCCGACGCCGACTTACTTGATGGCGGTGAGCTCGGAATTGCTTGGGCGACTGTCACCGGAAGACGGAAGGATGCAATAAATGGAGAAGAAGTTCCCCCATCTCCTGCCCCATGTGTCAGGACGGATGGTCGCCGACCTGCGTCTGGCCGCCGGCGTCGATCGCGCGTTGCGCGCCGCTGGCTATCCGGAGTTGCGTGAGTTGCAGTTCTCCGCGGATCACGGCTGGATCACGCTGCGGGGCTGCGTGCGGACGTATTACCTCAAGCAGCTCGCCCAAGCCGCCGCGATGTCAGTGGCCGGCGTGCAATCGGTCGACAATCAGATCGTCGTCACCTGACGGCGATCACGGTGAACGGAGGCCGCTTATGGTTGCAAACATCGTTCGGAGCCAAGACCAGAAAACGGGCCGGGCGATCACATCGCCGCAGTTTGGCCAGGGAGAGGTGCGGGAGCGCCCACTCGACAAGTCGACAGTTGCGGAGATCCCTTCCGGCCTCATTTCCAGAATGAGCCGCGAGGAGTTGATCCGCGTCATCCAAGCGGCGGAATTGCCGTTGCTCAATGCGCGCACCCGCGAACGGTTGCCATACCTCGACCGGATGGTGCTGGAACGGCTGGCGCATTTGGCCCGTCGTTGCTGTCGGAACCAGGGGTATTGAGAACGTCAAACTGATTCAGTCGCCAACCCTTATTTTGAGGAAGTCGTCTAACGGCGATCCAGAATCTGCCAGTCCGTGGCGGTACCGATCGAAAAGCGTGTCAGAACGCGAGCACTTTTTGAGGACTGGGAAATGAGCGAGAAAACGCGGAATTGCCGCTAACAAAATGGGGGTGATCATCGATGAGCTTGCGGAATTGGATCAGCGCCACGCGCCTTGCTCTTGCCCGATTTCGCTTAAACGCCTCTCCGCTCAGCAGCAGATTCATCGCGGACGACCAATTGGAAACGAATTCGATGGCTACAAACAATACATTACGCACGGTGGGGAAAAGCCTGGTCCCCAATGACGTTTCTGGGATCGCACCCGACGAGTTGGAGGAATGGTTTGAGTCCCTTGATGACGTTCTGATCAGATACGGCCCCCAACGGTTGCAGGAGCTTTTGGTCAACCTGCAGGAACGCGCCTACCTTCGGGGTGTGACCCTCCCCTTCACGGCCAACACGCCTTACGTCAACACGATTCCGGCTGACCAGCAGCCACGCTATCCAGGAAATCTCGAGATCGAGCGGCGGATCAAAAGCATCATCCGCTGGAACGCCATGGCGATGGTGTCGCGGGCCAACACCAAGTTTTCCGGCGTCGGCGGCCACATTTCGACCTTCGCCTCGTCGGCGACCCTTTACGAGGTCGGGTTCAATCATTTCTTCCACGCCCGGACGAGTGACCATACGGGAGATTTCGTCTATTTCCAGGGGCATGCGTCGCCCGGCATGTACGCGCGGGCCTTCGTCGAGGGACGGCTCAGCGAGAACGACCTCGAGCATTTCCGTCGCGAAAGCCAACGCCCCCACAAGGGGCTCTCCTCTTATCCTCACCCCTGGCTCATGCCCGACTTCTGGCAATTCCCCACCGTTTCAATGGGTCTGGGGCCGATCACGGCCATTTACCAGGCCCGCTTCCTGCGCTATCTCCGCGATCGCGGCATCGTCGACACCGGCAAGTCGCGCGTCTGGTGTTTCGTGGGAGACGGCGAGGTCGACGAGCCGGAGACCTTGGGAGCCTTGACCCTCGCCTCGCGCGAGAGCCTCGATAACCTGGTTTTCGTCGTCAACTGCAACCTGCAGAGGCTCGACGGTCCCGTCCGCGGCAACGGCAAGATCATCCAGGAGCTCGAGGCGGTCTTTCGCGGTGCGGGCTGGAACTGCATCAAGGTCATTTGGGGATCCGATTGGGATCCGCTCTTGTCGGCCGACGTCGACGGCCGGCTCGTGAAGCGGATGGGCGAGGTCGTCGACGGCCAATACCAGAAGTACAGCGTGGGAACGGGCGCGTACATCCGAAAGCATTTCTTCGGTGTTTCGCCGGAATTGCTCGCGATGGCCGAACACCTGTCGGACGAGCAGCTTCAAAAGATGCGGCGCGGCGGCCACGATCCGCGGAAGGTCTTCGCGGCTTACGACGCGGCGGTGACGCATCAGGGATCGCCGACGGTGATCCTGGCCAAAACGATCAAAGGCTACGGGCTGGGCGAGGCCGGCGAGGGACGCAACACGACCCATCAAGAGAAGAAACTCGATGCCGACGAAATGCGGGCGCATTCCGCAGCCGTTTCGCCATTCCGATCGGCGACGACGACATCAAGGATGCCCCGTTCTACCGGTTTCCCGCGGAGAGCGAGGAATTCAAGTACCTCACCGAGTGTCGCAAGGCGCTCGGCGGCCCCCTCCCGGTTCGTTGTCCGACCGACGAGCGGCTCGAAATCCCGCCCTTGGCAGCATTTGAAAAGACCCTCAAGGGAAGCGGCGGACGGGAGGCCTCGACGACGATGGCCTTCGTTGCGGTTCTCGGCAGCCTGCTCAAGGACAAACAGATCGGTAAGCGCGTGGTCCCCATCATTCCCGACGAAGCGCGCACCTTCGGAATTGACGGGCTCTTCGCCCATTACGGCATCTATTCGAGCAAAGGCCAGCTCTACGACCCCGTCGATTCTGGCACCATCATGTACTACAAGGAGGCCAAGAACGGTCAAATCCTCGAGGAAGGAATCACCGAGGCAGGTGCGATGTCGTCGTTCATCGCAGCCGGCACCGCGTATTCCAACCTCGGCATCCAGACGATCCCGTTCTTCATCTATTATTCGATGTTCGGATTTCAGCGGATCGGCGATCTGATCTGGCTTGCCGCCGATGCTCGCACGCGGGGCTTCCTGCTCGGAGGCACGTCGGGACGAACGACGCTCAACGGAGAAGGCCTGCAACACCAGGACGGCCACAGCCAGCTCATCGCCTCATCGGTCCCCTCGATCCGCGCTTACGATCCGGCGTACGCCTATGAATTGACGGTCATCATCCAAGACGGCCTGCGGCGGATGTATCAGGAGAACGAGGACGGGTTCTACTTCCTTAGCGTCTACAACGAAAACTACATGATGCCCGAGATGCCCGCCGATTGTGCCGAGGGTATCTTGAAGGGAATTTACAAGTTGCCGGGCAGTCCAGGCGGCGAAGAGAAATCGGCCGCGTGTCCCCAGCTCTTCGGCAGCGGCCCCTTGTTGAACGAGGCGGTCCGGGCGCAGACGATCCTGTCGGAGCAGTTCGCCATCGCCAGCGACGTCTGGAGCGTTACCAGCTACAGCCAGTTGGTCCGCGACGCGCGGGCCTGCGAGCGCTGGAACCGCCTGCATTCAGAGGAAAAGCCTCGTCAAAGCTATTTGAAGGCGACATTGGAAGGGCTGACCGGCCCTTTCGTGGCCGTCAGCGACAGTGTGCGGCTCGTTGCCGATCAGATCCGTCCCTGGGTGCCGGGGACTTACGTCACGCTCGGCACCGACGGCTTTGGGCGCAGCGACACGCGAGCCGCCCTGCGGCGACACTTTGAGGTTGACGCAGAACACACGGTTTACGCGACCTTGGATGCGTTGTCGCAGCAGGGGCAGTTTGACAGGAAGCGGCTCCCCAAGGCCATTAAGGATTCTGTCGCTCGATCCGGAGAAGTTGGATCCCGCCATCGCCTGAGCGATCGACGGCACAGTCCATCCGTGTCAGGTCGACGCTGGGGTCAAAGCGGGTTGGGCGACACCGGGATCGTAAGTGGTGTCAGCGTGGGAGCACGTGAACTGAATTTTCGTCCGGTAGTCCGATTCGGCGTACGAACGGAAAATCGATGGTGCCACGCAGAACAGGCAGTCGGTCATGGTGCGAGCGGCCCATTTATGGATTCCCGCAGCTTCTTTTCTCGAAGAGCTATCCGCATGAGTAGGTCAGCACCAGTTATTTTTACGGTGGGACATTCGACACGGAGCCTCGATGAACTGGTAGAGGTCCTACGAGCACACGGTGTCGAGCGATTGGTCGACGTGCGAACGATGCCGCGGTCGCGGCACAATCCGCAGTTCAATCGGAAGACGTTAAGCAAGGCCTTACATAATCGGCATCTCAGCTATCGGCACATGAAAGCGTTGGGGGGCTTGCGCCTGCGCGCGCCGATTCGATTAATACCGGATGGCGCAACGCCTCGTTCCGCGGATTTGCCGACTACATGCAAACGCCGTCCTTCGCGGAGGCTTTGGAACGATTACTCAAACTGGCAGAGCAGAAGCCGACTGCCATCATGTGTGCCGAGGCGGTTCCCTGGCGCTGCCATCGCTCTCTGATTGCCGACGCGCTGACCGCGCGCGGCTACGCGGTTCGAGACATCCTGAGCGTGACGAGTTCCAAGCCGCACGTCCTCACGCCAATGGCCAGAGTTCACGGTCAGCAGATAACGTATCCGGCTGAAGAGGTAATAGCAGGGATTGAGGGTGCATAACCAGTCACGAAAGGAGCTTGGAGTCATGTCCGAGCAAGAACAGATTTACCCGGCCGCGACCAAGGAACTCGCCGAGGAACGCAAGAGGCTGGCCCCCAAGCCTGCCGAGGCCTTCAAGGCATTCAGTCGGAGCGTGTTTGCCGAAGGGGCGCTTCCCGCGAAGACCAAGCAATTGATCGCCGTTGCCGTGGCGCACGTGACGCAGTGCCCGTATTGCATTCACGGGCATGCCAGCGCCGCCCTCCAGCAAGGGGCGACGGCGGAGGAGATCATGGAAGCCATTTGGGTCGCCGCCGAGATGCGGGCCGGCGGCGCCTACGCCCATTCGGCATTGGCGCTGGACACGATCGCGCGCGACAAGGCAGAGAAGACGAGCGACCGTGAGAAGGTCGCCCGTGTCCCCGGAGCGAACGCTAAAGAAACCTAGGGAATGCGGGATGAGCACCAAAGTCGCCATCAACGGTCTGCACGAAACGATGCGGAGTCACAAGAAATAATGCGTTTACTCCTTTCGCTCACGTTGAAAGTCTGGCGGCAATCCGATGCTGAAACTCCGGGTCAGTTCCATACGTATCGCCTCGACGATGTCCAGCCGGACATGTCCTTTCTGGAAATGCTCGACATGCTGAATGAGCGCCTCATTGAGCGGAATGAGGAGCCGATCGCCTTCGATCATGATTGCCGCGAAGGGATTTGCGGGTCGTGCGGCCTGATGATCAATGGCCAGGCGCACGGACCGGACGCTGAGACGACGACCTGCCAGCTCCACATGCGGCGGTTTCGGAACGGCGAAACGATTGTTGTCGAGCCCTGGCGGGCGAGGGCATTTCCCGTTGTCCGGGACTTGGTCGTCGATCGGTCCGCGTTCGACCGGGTCATGGCAGCCGGCGGTTATGTCTCGATCAACACTGGCAACGCGCCCGATGCGAATGCGATCCTGGTGCCCCGCGAGGATGCCGAGAGGGCCATGGATGCGGCGGCCTGCATCGGCTGCGGCGCTTGCGTCGCGGCTTGCAAAAATTCCTGTGCGATTCTCTTTGTGAGCGCGAAAGTCTCGCATCTGGCTTTGATGCCTCAAGGCAAGCCTGAGCGGGCCAAGCGCGTTCTGTCGATGGTAGCGCAAATGGACAAAGAGGGCTTCGGTTGGTGCAGCAATACGTCGGAATGCGAGGCGGCCTGTCCAGCCGGGATTTCGGTCAGCAACATCGCGCGGCTGAACCGCGAGTACCTTCGAGCGATTTTGGCCGCCGGGACGTGAACAGCATTGCGGCGTTCCCATGTCCGAGCGGTTCAAAGGCTCGCGATCAACGGTGCGAAATTCACACAACTCGAACCATTTACAGGCATTGTTCGGCGCTTGATTATGCGGATTCGACTTACTCCAGTTTTGGTGCTTGCTGTACCGATTCTATTGTTCATCATAATTGCCCATTTGCAGTGGGCGCTGGCCGGTTTGCCCCCGATCCCTCCACCGGTCCCCCCCACGCCTGAAATCGCCGAGCCGTTTGGATTTCCTGCGTGGCTTCGCATCACCCACTACGTCAACCTTCTGTTTATCATCCTCTTGATCCGCAGCGGCCTGCAGATCCTCGCGGATCACCCCCGGCTGTACTGGAACGTCCATTGCACGCCAGGGACGGAATGGCTGCGCCTCACGCCGATTGAGGTGCCGACGGACCGCGTCTGGACCGCCAAAGACGACTCCCGCTACCTTTCACCATGGATCGGACTGCCCGGTTACCGGCACACGATTGGCATGGCTCGCCATTGGCATTTCCTGAGCGTCCTGTTCTGGGTCGCTAACGGTTTGGTCTTTGTCGGACTGTTGTTCTGCACCAACCAGTGGAAGCGTCTGGTGCCGACCTCATTTCAGATTGTGCCCGATGCGTGGGCGGTCTTCGTCCATTACGCCACACTCCATCTGCCGCCGGAACCGGACGGCTTTTATCGATACAACGCGCTGCAGCAGTTGTCGTACTTCGGCGTGGTGTTTGTGCTGGCTCCGCTGGCCATTCTGTCAGGTCCCTCGATGTCGCCGGCGCTGACTAATCGATTCCCGTGGTATCCGAAACTGCCCGGCAACCGCCAGATCGGCCGCTCGCTGCACTTTCTCGTCATGTGCCGCGTTTGTTGCGTTCACCGTGGCTCATGTGAGCATGGTGGCGATCACCGGTTTCGTGCGCAACATGAACCACATCGTAGTCGGTACCGACGAGACCAGCCTGAACGGCGTGTATCTCGGTGTGCTCGGACTGGGTGTGATCGTGACGGTGAACGTGCTGGCCAATTGGTTGGCATGGGGCCAACCGCGGTTCGTGCAACACGTCGCCGGAGCGATTGTGACTCCGGCGATGAAATTCTTTCTCGATCAACCCGCCCCGGTGGCGGAGTTTCGCCGCGAAGACATCTCCCCGTTCTTATGGGCCAACGGCAAGATGCCCACTTGCGACGAATGGAGGACGCTGGCGGACAACCACTTCAAGAATTACCGGCTGAAGGTGTACGGGCTGGTGGAGAATCCCGTCGAGCTGTCGCTGGACGAGCTGCGGCGCTGGGCAAGAAAACACAAATCACGCTGAACCATTGCATCCAAGGCTGGTCGGGCATCGCCGAATGGGGCGGGCTGCCGCTGGGTGAACTGATCAAGCTGGTGCGGCCGCAACCCAGCGCGGGGCGAGTCGTCTTCTACTCATTTGGCGACGGCGTCGAGTTCACCACGGGTGAGTCCCACGGCCGCTATTACGACAGCCTGTCGATGGCGAATGCCTTGCACCCGCAAACCTTGCTGGCATACGACATGAATTCTCAGCCGCTCAGTCACCTGCACGGGGCGCCGTTGCGGTTGCGCGTCGAGAACCAGCTCTCCTTCAAGATGGTTAAGTGGATCCAGTCGATTGAATTCGTCGAAAACCTCCGGAGCGTCGGTGAGGGTGAAGGCGGCTACGCCGAGGATCGAGAATACTTCGGCGAGTTGGCGAACATTTGAGGCCGTACGTACGACCATTCCACTGTCTCGGAGACGAGCCTGTTACGGAGAGAGATCATGAAAGCGACGCAAAAGCTCCACGCGATGGGGCAAAGCCTTTGGCTCGACAACATTACCCGCCGGTTGCTCACAAGCGGCACTCTCCAGCGCTACATTCAGGATTTTTCGATCACAGGACTCACCTCGAATCCCACGATTTTCGACCATGCCATCAAGGGCAGTCAGGATTACGACGACGGCATCCGGCAGAAACTGAACGACGGTAAGTCAGGCGAGGCGCTGTTCTACGAGCTGGCATTGGAGGATCTTAGGCAGGCCGCTGATTTATTTCGGCCGATTTATGATCAGACGAACGGCGTGGACGGGTGGGTGTCGTTGGAGGTCTCGCCGCTTTTGGCCCACGATACGGCCAGCACGCTGGCCGCCGTTACGCAGCTCTATTCCCAAGCGGAGCGGCCCAATCTCTTCATCAAAATCCCAGGTACCAAGGAAGGGCTTCCCGCAATCGAGGAGGCCATCTTCGCCGGAGTGCCGATCAACGTGACGCTCTTATTTTCCCGTGGGCAGTATGTTGCTGCTGCAGAGGCCTACCTCCGCGGCATCGAGCGACGGATCGCCGCCGGGCTGCCACCGGACGTCGGTTCGGTCGCTTCGGTGTTCGTCAGCCGCTGGGACGTCGCGGTCATTGGTGAAGTAGCCGAGGAGATGCGCGACCGGCTCGGCATCGCAGTTGCCGGCCAGACTTACGAAACGTACCGCAGCTTACGCGATTCGCCGCGCTGGCAGCGCATTTTCAATGCCGGCGCTCGTCCTCAGCGTCTTCTCTGGGCGAGTACCGGAACCAAAGATCCCGAAGCCTCCGATGTCCTGTACATCCACGCACTCGCCGCACCGTTCACCGTGAATACGATTCCAGAAGCCACGTTGAATGCTCTTGCCGATCACGGCGAAGTCGGCCAGACGCTGCCCGTGCACGCACGCTATTGCGACAAGGTGTTGGCGCGATTCGCCGATACCGGGATCGATCTGGACGCTCTGGCCGCGCAACTCCAGGATGAAGGGGCCAAAGCGTTCTCCAAGTCGTGGAACGAACTGTTGGAGCGCCTCGCGTCCAAAAGCGATACGCTCAGGGAAGCGGGCTAAATCTGGCACCATCGCGGGCCAGACAGGAGTGAGCCATGCCGAGCTACACCTATCTGATCGTGGGAGGCGGGATGACCGCCGATGCCGCCGCGAGTGGCATTCGCGACGTCGACCAAGACGGCTCCATCGGCATCCTCAGCACCGAGCCGGTCCCGCCCTATAATCGGCCTCCTTTGTCCAAGGGACTTTGGAAAGGCAAGCCGCTATCGAGCATTTGGCGCAAGACAGAAAGCCTGGGAGTGACGTTCCATCTCGGACGCACGGTCCGGCAATTAGATCCGCAACACAAAGCCATCACGGATGACGAGGGGACCACCTACACGTTTGGCAAGCTCTTGCTTGCAACCGGCGGCACGCCGAGGCGACTGGCGTTCGGCGCCGACGAGATCATCTACTTTCGCACGCAGGCTGATTACCAGCGCCTTCGCGCCCTCGCGGAACAACGCTCGCGGTTCGCGGTCATCGGCGGGGGCTTCATCGGGTCGGAGATTGCCGCCGCCCTGGCGATCAATGGCAAGCAGGTCGTGATGGTTTTCCCCGACGAAGGGATCGGCAGCCGCATGTTCCCTGCCGACCTGGTCAAGTTCCTGAACGATTATTACCGGCAGCAGGGGGTCGAAATCGCCTCGGGCGGACTCGTCGCCGGAATGGAAATTCGCGGGGAGGAATTCGCTCTCACCATCCATGACGCCCAAACGAAGTCTGAGCGAGTGATCGTCGTCGACGGCGTTGTCGCAGGCATCGGCATTCTTCCCAACGTCAAGTTTGCCGAGGCGGCGGGATTGAAGGTCGAGAACGGCATTTGGGTGGACTCTTCTCTTCGCACCAGCCACCCCGACATCTATGCGGCGGGGGATGTGGCGAACTTTCTGAACCCCGCACTCGGTCGGCGCTTACGGGTCGAGCACGAAGATAACGCCAACACCATGGGACGGATGGCGGGACAGGCGATGGCGGGGCAGACCGTTTCGTATGACCATCTCCCTTACTTCTATTCGGACTTGTTCGAATTGGGATACGAAGCCGTGGGCGAGGTTAACGCCACGTTGGAGACTGTGGCCGACTGGAAAGAGCCGTATCGTGAAGGCGTGATCTATTATCTGCGGGAAGGCTTGGTGCGAGGGGTGCTTCTGTGGAACGTTTGGAAGCAAGTGGAAGCCGCGCGGCGGCTCATCGCAGAGCGCGGCCCATTTAAGGCAGCGGACCTTAAGGGGAAGCTGCCGGCGTAGGGTTTTCATGGGTGGCAAAACAAGAGCCAAGAGTCGGCGGACATTTTTCCTGGAGCCGGTGGCTCCCTTTCGCTTGGACTTCACGGTTTGGACCCTGCGCCGTCGCCCCGAGAATGCCGTGGATCGGTGGGACGGCCAAACTTACTGCCGCGTCCTTTCACTGTCGGGGCGCAGCTGTAGAACTCGCGGTGACGCAAGTTAGCCCTCCCGAGGCGCCGCGGCTTCGCGTGACGGTGCGGGGAGCTCTGCTGAACGCGAAATTGCGGCTGGTGGCGACGTCGGCCCTCGAACGGTTGTTGGGGCTGCGGACGGACCTCCGGGGTTTTTATCGCGTCGCGTCGCTCGACGAAAGGTTGCGCCACTTGTCGCAGAGGTTTCGAGGAATGAAACCACCACGATTTCCCACCGTATTCGAGAGCATGCTCAACGCCATCGCCTGTCAGCAGATGTCGCTTACAGTCGGCATTCTGCTGCTCAATCGCCTAGTCGAGAATTTCGGCCTCGTCGCAGCATGTGACGGATGCGCGCACGCTTTCCCACGGCCGGAAGACATCGCCGGTCTCAAGCCAGAGACCCTACGAGCGTTGGGATTCAGTCGACAGAAAGCACAGTACATTCTCGACCTCGCCCGTTCCGTTGTCACCGGCCAGCTAGACCCGGAATCGCTCGCGACGCTGCCGGATGCTGCCGCCCTCGAAAACCTGGGCGCGTTACGGGGCATCGGCCGATGGTCCGCGGAATACGTGTTACTTCGAGGCCTGGGACGGTTCCACGTTTTTCCGGGGGACGACGTCGGCGCGCGCAACAATCTGCAGCGGTGGCTCCATCTCGCCAAGCCGCTCGATTACGCAGGGGTTCGCCGTGCTCTGACCCGCTGGCGACCCTATGTCGGACTGATCTATTTTCACCTACTGCTGGATCGACTTGCGGAAGCGGGATATCTGCATGTGGGAATGCCGCGAGCACAGATCGGCTGCACCACCCGTAACAAGGCATTTGAGCGAGAATCCTGAGAATCTTGTTGACAATCTGGATTGTGCGGTTTTCGATCCATGCGGGTCGCGGAGGACAACGATGATGGCTAGAGCAAACAGCGGGGACATGTTCAGACCCGAGAATCAGTCCCCGACGCAGATGGGTGACGCAGGTCCCAAAACAAGCAACCGTCTTGACGCCGTGGAACAAATCGCTGGTGACGATCTTGTCGATGAGACCGGTCGGGAATCGTTTCCGGCTAGTGATCCACCCGGCTGGATTCGCATGACGGGCATCGGCCCCCATGTACGTCCGTCGGCGGCGGCATCGCCGGATTTCGGGCACGTCCGCAACGCTCCACAAGATCTGAAAGAAGGTATCCCTGGCATGTTCAAGCTTAAGCGGGTTTATGAAGAGCCGTCATCAGATGACGGCTTCCGGGTGCTGGTGGAACGGCTTTGGCCGCGCGGCGTCAGCAAGGAACGCGCGAAAGTCGACCTTTGGCTCAAGGACGTGGCTCCCAGTCCTGAGCTGCGGAAGTGGTTCAATCACGAGCCGGCAAAGTGGAAGGACTTTCAGAAGCGATACGCCGCCGAACTGAAGGACAAAAAAGACGCTTTGCATTTGCTGAAAGAGAAGTCCAAGCAAGGGACCGTTACGCTGGTGTATGCGACCCACGATCAGGAGCACAACGGCGCCCTTGTTCTGAAACGGGTTCTTGACCGCCGCAAGGCATGACAACACGGTGTCCGATCAACGATGGCCTCATTGCCGAGACGCAATGCGGTCTCATTGCCGCCGAAGTTCACAGTAGAGACCTTTTACTTCCATGAATCGGACGTTCACGGTTCGCTCCAACGGATCAGCGATCTCGGCGCCGCGATGGCCCGGCGCCCGTTGTCGCCCATCATCGTTCGCGCGTGATTCAGGCTTAGAAACGCTCGATCGAGCTGACTCTTTTGAGGCCACCCCTATCGATGGTTGTCTGTGCAAAACGGGGCGATTTCTGGAAGACGCCAACAAAGCACTGAGCGAGGTCATGCCATGGGCGAGTTTGTTCGAATCGCGAAGGTCGACGACATTCCCGATCCCGGAAAGCGAATCTTCGAAGTTCAGGACCGGTTCATTGTCATCTTTCACGTCAACGATCGGTTCTGGGCATTGGACGACCTCTGCACCCACGATGGAGGTCCTCTCGGTGAGGGAGTCTTGGATGGGTACGAGATTGCCTGCCCGCGACATGGGGCAAAGTTCGACATTCGCGACGGTCGCGCGTTTGACATTGCCGGCGACCCGCCCGACCGTTGCCCATTCAGTAAGAGTCGAGAATGGGGACGTCCTGGTCAAAATCAATGACGAGAATGACAAACATTAGAGCAAGTCCCGCCAGCCCGGGACGGTGTCCGCGTTGATCTTGTCCGCTCATGGCCGAGACGAGGAGGATCAATGGCAGCTCCGAGTTCGTCTCGTGGTCGAGTCGACGCCGATGTGCCAGAATCAAGGTCTTGGAACGTTTTTCAAGGAGACTCGCAATGGCCATACCTCACGCAAAAAGCGGTGAAGTGATTGATGTCCGCCCCTTGCGGGCAGCTTTGGCGACTTCACGAACCACCACGCTCGTGAAAACTAAGACGTTGGAGATCGTCCGAATTGTTGTACCGGAAGGCAAGGAGATCGCTTCGCACGATGTCAAAGGCGAGATCACTTTGCAATGCCTGGAAGGCCGGGCTGGCATTGTGGTTGATGATATGACACGCATTTTGGAGGCGGGTCAATTGATGTTCCTCGCTGGCCATGAGCACCATGCTGTTCGAGGGATTGAGAGTTCGTCCCTACTGCTGACGATCCTCCTGTGATAAACACGGTTCCTCGACCAGAACTTCACGCCACTGGCCACTCCGGCGATTGAATCGGTCGAGCCGCTCGATTGTGACTCTCTTCGCCGCGCAAGTGCAACGTGACGTGATGTCCCGTGAATTGCAGTGGGAGGGAGAAAACAACCATCTCACTCTAACCCATGTTCTTCGTGATCGCTGGCCTTTCCATTCTCTCTAACCGATTGAAACCTTTTGCCAGCCTCCGGGCGACGGACTCGCAACCATCCCCGATGGCTCCTCGCGAGAAAAGGAAACGATGATGGACGACGGACTGTACAAAGAAAGAACCTTTCAAACAAGAGATACTTCAAATTTTTCAGACGCTTCTCGTCAAAGGATTTCGGCAGGCCGCAGTCGGAATGTGGTTTGACCTTTTCGACATAGCGCTGCTGTCGACGGTTTGGCAAGAGAAAGCTACTACCCCGCTTTGGATGATTGCGAAAGACGAACAAGGCAGAGCCGAAATAAACGAAACCTTGCGTGCGATCGCGGCATTCACGAAGGATCTCGCTGAGAATGAACCGGCAACGCAGGATGCGGACGCATCGATGGACCACGATTCGGCGGGTGACATCCTTATTGAAATCTGCGAGCGGGCCGCGGAACAGTTTATCTTGAATCGAGAAGACGTCGCGATCCGTCGGCATGTTGTCGAGACTCTACAGGATGCCCTTGGCGATCACGAAAACCGATGGCTCGGAGCATGTCTTGAGATAAGCGACGACGAAGACGAGAGCGGGCGGCGATGAGAGCCAAATCGCAAACCGTCGAAACGAGTGACGCGAAGCCGAAGAAATGTGCCCGGCGGCGACCAGACTTCCACCGTTGGGCGCCGCCGTTTGCGTGTCGCCTTCCACAAGCACCAAGTCGCATTCGCGAAAGATGGCGAACATCTCTTCGTACCGCCCCACGCCGTCGGAGCCCGGATGCGTCGCAATTCCTCGGTGCCCTTTCGAATCAGCTCGAAATTCATTGTCACGAGTCCCTCGGTGATTCTCTGTGAACTTGCCTGCTTGGCCTGCATGAAGGCTGTCAACTCGAGGGAATTGGCCGGCGTCTGTGGTCCTTTCTACAATACCACCAGAAGAAGCGTCTTCGTCGCATCTCTCTTCCACACCACGATCAACGTTTCGTGGCAATTATTCCCGATTCACGGTTCACACTTCGATCCGCGAGTCACCGGCTTGATGACGGCCTTCCTGGCCGCGATCGTGAGCGTCATCTGGGGACCGCAAACGTTAGCTCGAATGAGGATGCCCTGATGTGCGCCGACACAACGAACGCACGTCGGCCAGGCAGGCCTAAACCGTTCCTTTTCCGCGTCGCTGCAGGCCTGAGCTGAAAGGCAGAACTCGCGCGAAGTCCTCGTTCCGAGAATCTCTTTCGCCGACTTTGTCGAGCGGAATGAAGCCGGTAAGATGCCGGTTAACAGAATGCCGCACCTTTCCCGCGCTTCCGGTTAACGCCGAAGTTAACAGATCGTGAAATCGATCATCGGTTAACAGGCTCAATGATTAGAAATGGCTTGTTTTACAGGGTTTATAGAGCTCCGCGAGGCGTCAGATCGACCGATCCTACAGCACTGGAAATGCCGTGTCCTGAGAAATCGGGACCGGGGGTTCGAATCCCCCTCTCTCCGCTTAAACTCTTGGTTTGCTTTATGTTGTGCCGAGCACGTTCACAAAATGCCGCACATCCATTCGCCACTCCGCCGTAATGCAGCGGTTCACAAATCCTTGCGGTCGCACAGCGAGCAAGAGCACGCGGATGTGGACGCAATTCTGAAAGCTGAGAAGTACCGATCCCTGGGGCAGCATTCGAAACGGGACAAACGCGGCCTTTTGCAGCTTTGAGGCTGGTCGGGTGGGACGCGCTGCCCGATGACGAATCGCGTCGAATGTCGCATCAAGCAGCGCAGTATACCGGGTGCGGGCAGCCGTGGTCATTGACTGCGCCGCGAGGAACGCACGTCTTCACGCCGCCCCATGGCCGGCGCGATGAGAAAGCTGTTCCCCACAGTCGGGACACTGCAGTTTAGTCGAGCGATTCCCTGGATGGCTGATGACAATCTCCACGACGGGGATCACCGACGTGGTCGGACCTAACGAGCCGCCCGATACGCAACAATGATGCAGACCCGGCGAATAGGGTCGAGATCGAGAGGGAAGCGAAAGGTTCCAAGGTGCGTCCCCGTCGTCCGTTCCGAAAGCTCGGCGGAAACCGAAATGTCTCCTACATACAAATGCGGTTGGGCCGCGGTCGCCACACATGCGACCGTTTGCGGCGGACAGGCACAATGAGGTTCGTGCGAATGAGATTCTTGCGGGTTTACGATCTCGATCGAAGCACTCCCCCCGGCAATTCCATCTTTGGTCTCGAAAACGAGCCACAGCCCTTCGATTCGGATTCGGAGATCGGGTGCGAAAAGCGCGAACATTCTGCGCGTGATGCTGATCGAAAGATCACGTCCGGACTGCTCGCAGGAGACTGGAGCCCGAAACCGCTGCCAGGCGTCCGAAAGATCATATTCAACGTCGAGAAACCGTTTGCCGCTTCCAGGGAGACAGCACCGCGTTGAGTGGCTTGCTGCACGCCGCAGCGCTTCGCCCCCTTCACGGGCCGAATAGTTCACGTGCAAAACAAGGTCGCTGATCGAGCGCAGGTCAAACTGATTGTTTTCGGGGGGCAGCTCGATACGCCAACGACTCACCGCACCCGAATACTCAAACGGCAGATAGCGCTCATCGCGAAAGTTGAGTTCGAACATTCCGGGGTCGTTCTGGCCGCTCGATGTACCGACCGCCTCCGTCGCACCATAGTAATGAACAATTCGCGGATCACCTGGCACGATGCGATAACCCTCCGAAGGTTCGCATTCGGGACAGCATCGCCCGTTATCGTGGCAACACTTCCGGACGTCGACCAGTGTGGGATCGGTCCTCGTCGAACTGCTGAGTAGCGTCAGGCGACAATGCAGTCCTGTATAGGGGCCTGTGACGCACGGAACCGTGACGCTGACATTCTTGATGCGTCGCACGAAATGCCCGGGATAGTCAAGGTCAAACATCCATTCGTAGAGTTCGATTTCGCAGTGGCCTGCCGACGTAAGCTCCAGGAATGCCAGAGGAAACTGGAGCCGAAGCGAAAAGTGCTTCGTGAGTTCGTATTCGCGCAAATTTTCGTCGAGGTACGCCCTTTCCATTTGGCGCAACGACAGCTGCAGTAGCTCTCCGGCAAGCAGGCCGTCGCGCGGATTGTCCCAGCCTTTGTCCGGCAGGAAATTTCGAGAAGTATGACCTCGTTCGACGTTGAAGGCGCGTTCCGCTTGGCGTGCGGCGCAAAGCGCCAGATCGTACATTTTCCGGTGCAGCGCAGCGGTCTCGCACTGCAAGTAAAGATAAAGCGCGTCACAAGTGAATTTGTCCCGCAGAAAGTCCTGAATTTCGCCCGCTTGTTCCATCTGCTGCAGGTGGTTGTTCAACTGTCGAAGCATGATGTCGCGGCGACGCTCTGCGGCAAGGATCTGTCGCTCGATTTGCTCTATCTGGATATCGAGTTCGATGACTTGCTCGTGCCAATCTTGGTCGCGCCGATCCCATCCAGATTCCGTGAGACTCAGGGATGCTCCCATGCCGCTGATATCCGCGGCGGTGCCGACGACACGTGCAGCGGCTGCGAACATGCCCGCAATTTTCACGCCGCCAGGAAGAGATGCAACAACAACCGGGCAGGGTCCGACCGTCCCGGTGTGAGGATCTGGGACCAGATTAATTGCTTGAGCCGCTGCGTCCATCGTCCCACTGACTCCGCGGGTGATCATGGACGTATTCATCTGAGAAAGATAATCCTGCTCACGTGCAATCAATCCATTCGAGATGAGCAAAGCAAAATACTGCCGACGTGCTTGAGCGCCTTCCTTCGTCTTTTGCAGAGCTTGCAATTGCCAGTCAGCCTCGCGCCATTCATTCTCTCGGATGCTCTTCGTGAGGTTCAGCAATGGGCGTTCATGCGTTGCGCGAAAGACGCCAGGTACTCAGCGTCTCCTTTCTCGTACGCCGAAAGAAGCGAGGTCCCCAGCGCCGGACATCTCCGGTAATCTCCAGGGCTTTTTGCACAAGAAACGCGAATCGGTAGGGGCTTCGCGTGCAACAACATGGATCGTCAGAACAGCACAAGTGGTCAATTGTCTGCCACCGCCGGCGGGCGGTGTCGTCTCCCCAATAGGAGAGATCGCGGTGAAGCCTTCCGGCTGGCAACCGATTCTTGCTCTGACAAAGCCGAAGCTCTTGCAGGCGTTCCGCCACCAGCTCGTACAACTCCATCAAGCGGGGATTCAGCGGGGCAAACCGCGGAACAAACGATCCGACAGTCTGGATAACTCGTTCGTTGTCCTGGGAATAAACGGTCGGAGGATGCGGGCCGAGAATGTGCACCATCGCGTCGAGGAGCAACCTGGCTTTTTCGTCTGCCTCGGATGCATTCCGACAGGCGCAAAGTCGGCGAACTGAAGGAGCGTCTCTAGATAATGTAAAAGGATCGCGCGCTGACGAAGCCGCGCACGCTTTGTCGCCAGATCCTCCTCGCTATCGTGTGAGTCGTCGGTGATGATTTCCGATGGACAACACGGATTATCCGGTATAAAAGTCGGCGAATCCATGACGGCCTTGCCGCCCGCGCCATGGTCTGCCTTGCGTTCGCGCGCCCTTATGTTACGGCGCGCCGCCGGCTTGTCGGCTGCCGCTGTGGCCCGCAACGGGTGCGGTTGCTTCGGACACTGAGGCCACAGACAGTCGCTGTTGAGCGGACTGAAATAGAGCTCGTACCATTTGAGAGCGGCCTCGTATTTGCAGTGCGATCTCAGCGAGGCCGCGACAGCGATCGCTGGACAATAGAGGGAGGGTTCCAGCGGTGCGCCTGGCTCAAAATAGACAAAAAACGGATACGCACTCAAACCCCCCGGCATGGGCGGCAGGACGGGTGCCGGCGGGACCGTCGGTAGTACGACGCACGTGTCTGTGGTCATGTCGTAGCGGAAACCGGGCAGAGATGGATCGCTGCAACCGATCGCTGGCTTCGCATGCGTAACATGGAACCTAAGGGAATCACCCAGACGACCATCAAACTGGAGCTCAGCAGCAGATGCATCGTCCACCGCCACACCGTCATCCGAACGCCGCGGTGTCGAGAACTCGCCGTTGTGCACACGGCACCAAGCAAGCCACACCATGGGTTGCATCGGCCAGTACAATAAACCGGGCGCCTTATCCGGACGCTCCCAATCGGACAATCCGGGATCCGTCGGACCCCCCTTGCCAACATCGGCATCTTGGGTTTGCTCTTCATCGTATTGCGAATTGACGAGCCAGAAATAATATTCGTCAACAACGGGCGGATGTTCCTTTCCGCATTGTTCGCAACAAGTCCGGTAGCTCGCTGTTGGTGTCTCGATCGGCGAAAATGCAAGGGGTTCTCCCGCCGCCGCAATCCGATAAAAGCGCAGTCCCGAGATCCATTGCGGATTGAATCCAGTACGGCAGGGTCTTCGTAAATCCAGCGGCATGGCCGTCATCGCGACGTGCCTCGGGCGCGGGGGCTAAACGCGTCAACCGCGCGACCCATTCCGGGCTGTTCATCAATCCGAGGCCTTCGCTTTGCTTGATCTGACGCAGCTTTGAGGGTTCGCGATGCTGAATCGCCGTTAGAGGGTGATACGGAATCCCCCAGGACGGATCGTTCGACGGTGGTGGCCAGAATTCCATCCCACCGGGCAAGGGCTTGGTCAATGTCGCCCGCCGCAGCTCCGACTCAAGATAGCGATACGATTCTGATTTGTTGGCGATGACGAGCTCTTCCCATTCGATCCAATTCTCGTGGTACAGCAACCGGCGTTTGCACGCTTGCCAAATTCGAAACGTCGCGAATCGTCGGTCCCATGCGTCGACGAACGCCTCCATCAGATCGATCGGCTCGAGACCAAGGCGTGCCCGTTCGACGAAAGTCTGCACGGCGGAGGCACAGTTCTCGACGCGACTAGCTCGTTCGCAAATACCCGCTTGGGTGTCGAGCAGCAAATAGTCGCTGAGCTCGACGGGGGATTGTACAAACTGGTTCGCGGCGCTCCACGAAAACCGAACGCGATTCATCCCGCACAGATAAGCGAGCAGTGCGTGGCGTGCGCGTTCGCGCAAACCGTCGTTGACCGATTTGATGTCGTCATACCGACGAGCTTTGCCCGCTTCGATGCACGCGTATTGAAAAAACCCTGTTAGATTTCGATTGCCACCGTTGAGGTAACCAGTCGGAGCCACCCAATATGTTGGAAGCGGCCGAGCGACGGTCAGGTCTAGTGGAAGGAAATGTCGCAGAATCGAGCGAAGCCACAAGTCGGCCCGATACACGCGAATCGGCCACCGATCGTCAATCAGATCTCCCCAACCCAAAGTGGTTATTGTCGGATCGACGAAAGGTGGCGGGGCCGCGCCGGAGCCAGGTTCGGATTGCAATAGCTCAGGAGAACATGCGAATCTTCGAGGTCGATACCCAGCTCGCTAAGCAGATCGGCAGGGTCCGCAGGCTGTTTATCGGCCGCCTCAACGAACAGTAGCCACGCCAGGCGTCCGCGAGAGTGCCGGACGTGATCCCTCATCACAGAGAAGTCAAAAAGCCGCTCCCACCAATCGAAGAGCGCTTGCCGCCGCTTCAGTGAAGGATCAACGCGGTCGTCCGCAGCACGCGAGGGCGGATGGTACAAGTCATTAACCGGTAGAAAATCGAAGAACAGCCAAGCGCGGTGGCTGATGTACGGCGGACCCGCCGTCGGCAGATAGTACGATACTCCCGCGAACCGCTCCGGGTTATCGAGCAGATAATCGATTTCGGATTGGCGGTGATGTGGAATCCGATGCGCAGCTAAGCCAAGGCGCTGCGAGAAGAGCAGCGCTTTAAACGCTCTTTGATAAGTCCGGCGAATGTCACGGAGGCTACTACTATAACGCAACCGAAGGGAATCAAGAACCGTGCCCGTCAATTCGAGCCCAACGGAAAGCGGCTGGTTTGTGAAACTCTGGTAGAGATGTTCGACGGGAATGGTTCGAACTTCGTCACCGCTGTCCGGACCCCGATATTTGACTGCGAATCCAGCGTGATGAGGACAGGCATTCTCCGCCATGTTGAAGCCCGGATCGGCGACCCGAAACTCGATCGTGATCGAGTAGGCGCTGCGCTTCAGGTGCACGGAAAGGGACTCGGATACAGGCGCCTCTTCACCCGCCCATCCGTGATTCAGCAGCGTCCACGTTTTCTGTGTGCGGCCAAGCCTCACTCGCCAGTGCGGTTTGTTTCCAGAAATAGTTTTCGGCTCGCATCCTTCTTCGGAGGGAAGGCCAGCATAGAACTTGTAGTCACCCGGTTCATCGACTAGCAGAATCCCCTTCCAAGTCGCTGAGACTCCTTCAGCGCCGCCAAGTGCGTGCCCGTCTTCGCGCCGGATCGCAAATCCATTGCGGACGATCGCATAGCGAAAAGCGCTTGATGCGATCGTCGGCAAGATCGTCGGGACGGGCGTGTTCCATTCATTTCGCGATGGTCCGAACGCGGAGGTCGACGCGCGAATCTCGCGCCACTTCAGACCACCCGAATTGCCGGAATACTCGCTTAGCAAGCCAGTGCCCGTCAGTCCGAGCAACGCCGCGAAAGCGCCGGAGCCTAGCAACGGGAATGCAAATGCAGGAGGTCGGTGGCCGTCATCGCCTTCCCAAGTCGGCGGAATAGCATGGTTTTCGTCGGCGAGAAGCCGCCGCAAGATGGCCCAGGCCAGGTCCGGATGCACGCACTTGGTGTCGGTAGCCGCGGCGACGTGCCCGGCCAGGTGTTCGGCGATGACTCGGCATCGGGCATAGAACAGTGCGAATGCCTGCTGGAACAATCGCCAGCGACGGTCCTCCTCGGCCGCTTCGATGAGGTGGTGCTCCGCGTCACCAAAATTCGCGAAGATCATGGCAAAGGGTGCCAGTTCGGCACGCGGACTGAAACAAAGTGTTTGGACGGCGCGAATCTCGTTCGGATTCAATTGGGGCAAATGACTCAACTTGTGATTGATGTCGTCGTCGCGCAACGGTAGGCGCGTAACAAGCTCTCCCCCTCCAGCCGTGTCGTATCGGAAGGGACCACCGGGGGGTGAGTTCCAGGCGCTGGGGGTTGTTAGTGCCGCCGGGAGTGGAGCACGATATTGTTGGTCCGCGACGCTGACCGCGATGCCATGGCGTGCCAATACGTCTGGGAAAAAGTGCTTTCCCATCGTCTCTAGGGTTGCTTGCGGGCAACCGAAATCATCCCTGAGGACATGCTCGATGCGGTGCCAAGTCCAGAGGTCGCATTCCTCGTCGGTTACCGTGACCTGCAATAGCTTTCGGCGCAGGTGCCACAGTCCGAATTGATTGTCCTCAGGCAGATTAAGCGGCCGATCGAGAGCTTCGTTGGCGTCTTGCTCGGGAAACGGATCGTCCCCATCCAGGTGAGGACTGACGGTGAACAGAAACAAGATCTCGCCGGTCGTGAATTCGGAGAGATAGATTTTTTCGAGCACGTCCATAAAGCGGAGTGTCTCTGCGGGCTTGTCGAACCAGTTTGTCGTTGGCGGATTGAAACCGGCGAGCTTTGATAGGCGCTCGAGATTGTCGGCGAGGACCTTCATGAAATCGGGATCGCGATGACGCGGACATTCGTGTCCACGGTGCCCTCGATGTTTGGCTTCTGCACAGATTTCCAGCCGCTCCAATAGGTGATTGACAGCCCAAGTTCGGTCGGGAGTGCCGTTTTGCTGCCAGAGGGCGAGGAGTGGTGACCGGGCGTCGTCGATCAGGACGGGGTTACCCGCTTCGAGACCAAGTGACAGACCGAATTCATCGCGCAAGATTTGGAATGCGGCCAATTGCCGAATGAAGTCGGCGTTAATCGTCGTGCCCTGAAACAGTTGAAGGACGTCGCAAATGTCACGCAAATCGGCGAAGCTGTATTGCGCCCGCGGACGCGCTGTAGCGTGCGCCACAATCGGATGAAGACCACAAGCTTTCGCAGCGAATCGATTTCCATGCCGCTGGGAAAGGTGATCATCAGATCCTTCAAGCAGCACGGCTCACACACGGGAAACCGCACCGCACTTTCTCCTTGATTGAACGTCACGAATTTGCATTGCCAGAGCTCGAGAAACTCGCAGTAGGTAAGTCCAGTCCGTGTCAGGAATTCGTCGAGATTCTCGACGATCGCAATCCACGGAGCCCCGTTGATAAGGTTCGCAGGAAAACCGTAAAGCTCCCAGAGCACGAGTTGAGTACTGCTCGGCGTGTTGACGATCTCCGTCTGGTACAGCAGCTTGTGTTCTTCTGGCGAGATCAATAGATATTCAATCGCGGTGTCGATCCGGACCGGATAGCGCCACAAATGACGCTGAAAATCGACGGCTTCCTCCGCCGGATTGATGGCAAATTCGGTGATGTCGCGACGCCAAGCCCGCATTGCGGCAAAGCGGCTGCTTCCCATCGCGCTCAAGTAGGCGCGCGAAATGTCGGCTGGCTGGGAGTACGGGAGCGCGGGTGCGGTAAACGTTGTCTCGAGGGCCCTGTAGCCTTCAGACCTTTCAACGGGGACTGCGGGAGACGAGTGTTCGGGAATTGCTGCGAACATCGTCGCCGGGTCGTGTTGGATCGTGGTCGACGGGTTTTTTGCCTCCTGCGGATCGGCAGGGCTGAGAGAGAACCCCCCCAGCGTGGATCGATTTGTGTCATACACGACTCCGTGAGGGTTCGTCACCGGCGTATGAGGTGGCGACGCCGCGACCTGCGAAGCGATGGCTTCAAGATTTTCATTGACGAGGTCAACAAGCGGAATCGGAGTGTGAACATTTGCAGCCGTCGCCTGCAGCAATCCGAAGTCGCCGCGCCGATCTTTCACCACGTCGCCGAGGTGATCCATAGGGGCGAATGGATTGTCGCAAGTTCCGACCAGGGAAACCTGCAACATTTCATGCAGGTAATTAACCGGCCCCAGCGGAGAAAGATGCCACGGAGGAATACAATTGACGAGGTCGCCGGGATTCACTGGAACGAACGGACCCGCCTGAGGATCTCCCGCGCCGTTCGGCGCCCCGGCATTCTGCGCGATCTGGTCGGCGTAGGCGTAGGCGACGGTTCCAGCGATCGCCCGTGTGAAGTCGAGGTCGGCGGTTGAATGCACGCTACCTTTAGAGACGAAGCCTCGGGAGTAAAGCGCCTCCATCAACGAAAACTGCAGCTTTGAATCGACGCCAGCGATATGGGTCAGGACCGCAAGCTCGTAAATGCCTTGGAGAGTCGTGTCCAGCCAGTGTCTGGCAACCGGATCAAAACCGAAGACCGGATTTGGATTAGTAGGGCCGAAGAGGTCGTCAAGAGCAAGATCCTTGGCCGTGGGATCTGGTGCCACATCAAAGCTGAAAGCGGTTCCCCCAGAATGGACTTGATATCGCTCTGAGAATAACGTGATTGGATCACGGTCGGGAATATTGAGCGATGGCATCAAGTGGGGCGCAAGCGGTGGGGCAGACGAGCTGCCAGGCGCTACATCGAAGTACCTGCGCAACCTGTGAACGAAAGCCGCGACGCGTTCATCAAGGGTGCCTGGAGCAATAAATGGTGGTAGCCACTCCGGGTGAGGAGCGGGAGATGGAGCGCCGCCGCCAGGATTTGGTGGAATGAAAAAGTCGTGCCATTGTTGCGCCGTGATCTGCGCGAGTGCGTCCGCGACCAGCGCGGGTGCGTCTACCCTGTTGGTCGGTCGATTCTGGATCTCGCCGATGAGGGCGCGAATTCCATCGTCACCACGCTCAGAACGAGCCTGAGGTGACCTTTCAGGGCATCGCCAGCAGTGGCATCAGTTGTCCAAAAACTGCTCGACTGGACCCAGAACGCCTCGATCATTGGCCCCGGAAAATTCTTCCAGCCGTGGGCGTCGTCGAAAACAACCTTCACCTTCGCATCAGCCGGACACCGCGACAGGGATGTCGCACCCGACGTTGCCAGAGCCTTCAGCCTCCGTGCGACGTTCTCAACGGTAAGTGTTGGTGCGGCAATAATCCCGCTGTCGATCGCAGTGTTGAGTGCATCAATGATTCGCGACTCGTCCTCGAGCGTCGCCATCTGATAGCGCTGGTCCGATGAGATGTTAACCGGCAGCGACCATCCGAGTGCGTAGAAGCAACTCGGGGCAATGGAAAGGTCAAAGGCGGTCAGACCACCGGGATTTGTGTCTGGAACCAGAATCACCTCTTCCATTGGAGAGTTGGGGTCAGCAGCAGCTAGCAGCTTGATGGGGAACCGTAGGCGCGCCTGAGTCGCAGTTGCGCTCTTGTGATTGGCGTCAAACGCAGCCGATGCCGCGAATACATAGTTCGCCAGCCGCTTGGCATCGGCCTCTTGCATGACGTGAAAGGCCAGCAGCTCTGCGTCGAATTGGATGCCCGCAGCGCGATTCGCATTATTGGTAATCCGGTTGTTACCGTTGGCACCGAGGGTAAACATGTCCTCGAGAGTCACCGTATACGGCGATGGCGGAGGGCTTGGTGTTCCGGGGACGTTGCTCTCTGGCGGAGGAGGCGTCGGCATGGGCCTCGCTCCGCGGTTCCAGATGAGCTCTCGGGCGACATGCAACGCGTCTTTCGGTGACAACGGGCTTCTCGTGGTCAAGTCCGATGTGCCGCCTCCATCTGGGTCTCTGTTCAACACGAAGTTGACAGCTGTGCAAAGGATGGCGAAGTTCGGCGGGCTTCCGTCGCTTGGCAAGTCAATCGACGTCGCATTGGCGGGATCGGCGACATTCGGATTCGGCAGTGCGACGTAGACAGAGGCGGACTGCCCAATAAATGGGCCGACTTCCTGGTTATGTACCGATAGGTCAAACGAAAACTCCGGCACATTAAAAATCGAGGTTGGGGCCGATGAAGCTGTGGCCCTGCGACGCGAACACGAGCCTAATGTCGGACGTTACGTACTCTGGATTCGGCTCCGTGATTTTGATGACGGCCGTCGCAACGGATCGCAGCTCGATCGGGCACTGATTTCCACTCGCCGGGCCAATGTGGAAATGCTGCAGAATTCCAGTCGCGTTGAGATCAGGAACGGTGATGCTGGCTGGAGGGCCACTATTCGTGGCAGGGAGATCCGTACCGATATGAGTCGCGGGATAGCTGGCGTTCGGCGTCCATAGTCCGCTCGCGGTGCCGATGGGGGCTCCCGGAGTCGCACTGTTCGGATCTCCCGCGCTCGGATTCGCAAACGAGAGATCAAACGCCTGAATTGTCAAATTCTGAAGGTAACCTGTGAAATCCGACGGCTTGACGGGCTTCGTCGAGTACAACCGCACCAAAATGACTCTGTCCATTGTTCCCTCGTGGCTGCCGAACCGCAGTAGTGATCGTATGCCTTCCAGTTAGACGTCCGCGCCGTTAGTCATTTGTCAGTTCTTGTGGATTTGGTCCGCCAAAAGATCGAAGCCAAAATAACCAGCGGTCCCAAAGATGGCCGCGCCCCCCAGTGCCGTCAGTACGGCTCCTGGGCCGGTTTCGATTCCGAATGCCCCACCAAGCGCAGCCCCGGCCTTCGCACCCAACCAAGCCGAGCCCCAGCTTCCTGCCTGTCGTACCGACTCGGCAATCGCGGGTTTGGGTGACCCGGTGTCGATACTTTCAGCTGTTGCTTTGCTTAGGTCATAAACCGTCATTCCAATTGCGGCAATTTGCAATCCGCGGCCGGCGAACCGCATGTTCCGCATTCAGCGCCGTGTCAATGGCCTTTGGGCTAATTATGCCTTTGAACAATACCTCTGCCTCGGACTTCTGCGTTGCGGACCACATCTCCGCTCGCGAACTCCATTTTCCTGGATCTGAGTCCACAAGACGGGCCATATCGGTTGCGAGTGCTTTTTGGGAAATGAATCCCGATCCCGTTTGCGTCGCCTTGTCAATGTCGATCCACAGTTGAAGATCGCCCTGGATGTTAGGAGCACCCCGGGGATTCATCGAAGCGGATATAAATGGACTTCCTGACTCTGTGGGGAGGTGTTCCCCGAGGGCATGTTCCGCAGTGCTGAGGGTCGAATCTAGCCCGGACGGAGCCAAACCAAGAGTTGTCGGCGCAACATCTTTCACGGCTTCCGTAACACGTACAGCACTCCTCGGAATTCTGCTCCAAAACCGGACCGCGTGTGGTAACGTCGCTACGAATCCGTTGTCCGACGCAGTACTTGTCGTCCCAGTTTCTCCAGGAGCAAAATCCAGCGACGACCGAGCCGGAGACGTAGCGGTCACACACGTCTGCGATTGAGGATCACAGGAGTTTTCTTGGAATGGAACATAACCCGAGGCCGCCGGAGCGTTGGTGACTGCTGTAGGATCCAAGCAAGATTGTGCTTTCGGATCACAAATCGCCTCGGTACCGCTTGGATCGCAGAACGCCAGGGCATTGTTCCGGCAATAGACATATGAATTTGCGCCGTCACTTAACCCTTGCGGATCCGCTGAAGTCCATCGCCCCAACCAAGACGCGTAATACCTCGCAAAGTGATAATATAGACCGCTTTCGCCGTCTCGCTCTTTCCCAGTGTATCGATACCTTTTCGGGTTACTGGTGAGGGTGGTTCTGACGGCCTGATAAGATGTCGCACCGTATGTGAAATACTCCTCGTAGGAAATGACCTCGGAATCCTGGTCAAGCTCGATACACGCCGTTCCCAAGTGTGTGCTTAGCTGAAGCCGGACCAGGCACGCTTCGCCCTCCGTCCCCCGTGTGCGCCGTTCAACCATGGCGACGCGGCGGTTGTCGTCCATTACGTGGAGGGTCTGGCGTTCTAGCTGGACTGCGTCGCCGTCCGATTCGTATTTCCGATAGACCTCGAAGCTGCCGATGTAAATGCGCTCGGATCGTCGCCTGCCGTCAGCCGTTTCCGTGACCTTGCGGACGCGCTCGCCGTTGGAGTCGTAGACGTAGTATGTCGTTTCAGCCCCCGCTCCCACTGTCCGGGTGGTCGCGGACAACTGGTCACGGAAGTCCCACTGCATCGTGGGCAAATGTGCCATCCGTGTCATATTGCCGTGGTCATCGTACGTGTAGCGCTCGGTCGATCCCGCGACGCGCGTGGAAGAGAGGCGATTGCTGGATTTGTCGGCTTCGACCAGGCTTGTTTCGTCGTATCGATAACTGCGCGTCCATCCGGGATGGGGAACGGATGTGCTTCGGTGCCGCATCTCCAAGATGTTGCCGACAGCATCGTATTCGTAGCGTTCGCGATAGCGCCCCATCGCGTTTCCATCTCCTGGATGCGCGAAGCCCACGTGTGCCAAGTCAAACGCATCGGACGGCTCGGGTTGGCCGTTCTGGCCCAGGTGTTCGCGTCCAGTGGCCTGAACCAGGCGATAAATGGCGTCGTAAACGTAGTCAGCGCTCGGATCGACCCGACGGCTTTTGAAGTAAATCGTCTGTTGGGCTCTATCGATCAGGGATGTGATGTTGCCCGCCGGGTCGTACGTGTAGTTCAAGTCTTGCAGACGCGTGGGAGCGGGCCGCTTGCGCCGTGTTTGCAAGCGGTTCAGGCGAAATGTGAGCGGGTCATAATCGTAGGTGGTGGTTGTTCCGTTTCCGTAATCGATCCGCGTCCGTTGTCCCTTTGCGTTGTAATTGACGTTCGAAACAAAGACGGTCGCAGTTGTGTCGCCGGCTAGGGCAACGTCGATCTTTTGGAGTAGGTTAGACTCGTTGAACGTCGGCCGCGTGACGCTTCCATCCGGTGCGGTCACCTCGACCGGCCGATTCAAGGCATCGAATCGGGTCCTGCTTCGGTAGACGCGGTCCTCCAACTCGACGGTCGTTTGCCAGTCAAGCGGCTGGCGGTATTCCTTCGCAAGGAGCCGCTCGGTGAGCAACAGGTTTCCTTTGAAGTCAAAACGCGGCATACGCGCGGAGCCCGCCTGGTCTTTGGTCTCCACCGCCCGTGTGCGGACATTGCTCGACTCCGGCGCCGGCTCTCCTTCCCCATAAATGACCTGTTGCACGGCGATTTCTGGAGAGGAGCCCCGTTGCAAGTAAGTGTTGAGTGGTCGCCGGAGTTGATCGAAGGTCGTACGGAAGGAATGCTCGCGGCTGTCCCAAGTGCGCAGAGGTTTGCCGAGAATGTCATTCAACATCCAGCGTTCGCCAGCTTCCATGCTGGCCGAGTGAAGGCGGTTGCCGAGGACGTCATACTCGTATCGCATCACAATACGGTCCGCAGCATCGATCACATGGCGGACGCTTCCTTGAATGTTGAGGTCCGAGTGGGTCGAGTAGAACTCGTCACGCAGTCCACGATTCGCCCCATGCGACTCGAAGCGGTTGTGTTCGACCGTCAGGAACGAGCGCCCAAGCGGATCCAGGTATGCTACCGAACTGGTTCCCGCATGAACCGCCGTTTTCTGGGCGGCGCGCTGTTCCGCCGGTCCTAAGGCGCCTCCTATACGCGGGGCATACCACGTCGGCAGATAATCCTCATCGGGAAGCCGGCTGAAAAACGGGCCGACATGGGGATCATTCGCGGGATCCGCAATCAACACCGTGTCATTGACGTCCCAGGTTTGCCTCGACCAGGCGTCGAAGACCGCTTTTTCCCAGGTGTGATTGGGGTGCACCGTGCCGATAACGCGTCCCACTGGGTCGTAAAACAGAATCGACCCAACGCCGACGCGAGTTCCGAACTCAAAACGATGGGTGTCCGTGAAGAACGGCTCGAATTGACGGACCGGCTTTCCCTTGTTGTTGAAGATCGTCCAACCACTTCCGACCCACCGAGGGGAACAAGCGCCATCCGCGAAATCCGATTGCCCGTCGATCAATCGCATCCGGCCGGATTCGTCACGTTTCGGTACCGGACCGGACTCGGCCTGCATTTTCTTCTGGATGTCGTGGCCGAAGCCGTCGGAATACGTGAATCGATGTTGAATCTTGCTGGTTTCGCCGGCCGGTAGGTCCGATTCGTGGGTCTCTCGTGCCAACTCGTACACAACGGGCGCCTCACATTGGACCTGGTCCTTGGAATTGAAGTAGGCGAACAGGTCGTAAACCAGCCGGGTGGTTGCCCGCTTGAGAATTATCTCTGGATCCTTCAAGGGGTCGCGAAGGTGAATCGCGGCCACGTCATCCGGCAGGTTGGGCTCGAATCCGTCGAGCGAATCGCCGAGATTCTCCTCCGGCTTTCCCATGACGGCCGTGCCCACGACCATCCCCAACGCGTCGAAAGTGACCGCCGCACGATTTCGGTTGGCATCCATCACGAGTGCCGGCTGGAGGACGCGGTAGTCGAGCGCATGAAAAGCAATCGCTGGCTCCGGGCCGGCGTCTCGAGTGCCCGCCGTCGTCCGATTCCCAAGCGCGTCACACGTTTCGAGGACGAGCACATCGTAAGCATCGTATCGGACAATCACGTCAGTGCTTGCTTCGTCGCTATGGAAAGGGTTCCGGTAGCGGCACGGCTGGAAAAAATGGCCGAGTGCGTACGCTAGCTCAGCATTTGGAAGGTCGTCGGGATTCGCCGAGTAGAAGATGCGACCCGACGGGATCCAGTAATCACCATCGTTGTCTGCGACATAACGTGCTTCCTTCTCCAGGAGTTCCGGATTTACCCGGTCACTGAATACCTCGGAGACAAGGCCAGACGTCAAAGCAAGTTGATAGTTCTCGTAAGGGATGGCTCGCGACTCTAGCACTCCAAGCGGCAGCGGGCCGCTTAAATCATTGCGACGGTAGAGCGTGCGCGAATGAGCGATCAGCCGGCACTGTCTTCCCACGGTCGGCGGCTCTTCAAAGCAGAGCGCCGAATCGAAGATCAATTCGGGAGCTGCGCCAGCGGAAAAGAAGTCCGCGAACCGAAAACGCTCGGTGCCGTTGGCCCGGTAACCGGTGATCTCACAGGTGCTGCTCTCCGCTGGCGCGGGGACGCGGTATTCATCAGCGCCGAGAATCGCGTTCGTTACTCGGTTCTCGGTGAAAGTGATCAGTGTCTTTTGGATCGTCGCCCGGTCGCGCGGCGACAACGGTGGTTCGTTTCCTCGCAAGCCATACGCGATGTCGACCGATTTGAGCACGTTTCCGTAAGCATCGACTTCCACCGTCATCGCGTGGGCAACGCGCGGCTTTTGGGGTCGCCGCTCGTAGTGCGTTGTCAACGATTCTCGAACGTGTGTAAAGAAGACGGAGTGACAGTTTTGTCCCTGCGGTTGGAGCGGTTTGATGGTGAAATTTTGCTCCGTGACGACATAAGGATGGCCGAAGGGGTCATCGATGGTTCCCGTATCATCGAGGCCATAGACCTCTTGCCGCAACATCAAGCCACGCAGCGATCGACAGGCCTCTCGCTGCTCATCGAACGAGAGCCCTTGCGGCAAAATCGTGTCGCCGAGGAAGACCTCTCTGGCGCAGTCGTCGTCCTCACGGGCGCGCGGTTCGCGGTAATACTTGCTGCGACACGAGCCGTGAACGGAGCGATGCTGAATTGAGAGCGGGGCGTGCCGGGCGTCGGAAAGTCCCGCGAAATGGTTCGAGACATCCGCTGAACCGCGATACACACCCGTGTGGAACCAGGTGCGCGTTAAGACGGGAGGGACGTGCGATGACACGTCCACGTTTTCGCCAGTTGGAAACTGGCCGCTTCGGTTGAGCGACGCAAACTCTTCTGTGTCCCATTGCTCGACCATTCCGAAACCGCGAAACTCTCGCTCGACGCCGTCAAAGTAGCCATGGTGATAGGCGAATCGCGAGACGAATCGGTTTCGGTTAATCCGGTCGAATGTTTCCACGCGCGTGACGACGTGGACCGGAAACGGCAGACGCGTGATCCACGGTTCGCCGCGGGCCTTGTCCTCCAAATAGAACTGGGTCGACGAGGCATATTCGATTTGGGTCTCGGCACCGAGATTGTTTGCAGTGTGCACCAGCAGATGGGGCTTTTTCCCGTTCATCAAATCGACATATTTCACGGCGCGACAAAAGTCGTTGGGGCCCGAGGAAGACCAGACCAGACAGATCGTGCCCGATCCGAGCAGATCGACCGTCGCCAGCGAGCTCAGAGAATGCGCGCGAGGCACGGACGTCAGCCGCCGGACGCCGCTCCAGCCGTTCCCTGCCTGATTCAGATAGATTTCGACGCCACTTCGCCCGTCGTAGATCAGGTCGGCGACGCCGGACCCGTCAGTGTCGGCCAGATGGATGCGACGAGGATCGAAGACGTCCTCCGAGTCGAAGTACGGGGCATTTTCCATCGTGACCTTGCCGCCGAACCGGCCGTAGCCGACATTCGGCCAGTAGCAAACCTCGCCTTGCCGGACTCGGACGAGATCGGGCAGCCCGTCGCCGGAAAGATCGGCGAGAAAGACGGCCTGCTTCGGATTCGTGAACAGCAGGCGCGGGCCATCACGTTCGTCATGCGCGAAGGGCCACTTGCCCTGGAAATCGAACCCCTGTTCGCCTTCGGACTCAAACCAGGTGAGTTCGTCGCCGTCGACAATCAAAACGTCCGAGAGACCATCGCCACTGAGATCCGCGAAACGCAGGTTCGGGCTCGACCATTCGACATTCGGAATGTCAGCAAACGGGCGAAACGACGTCCAACCACCGTCGACCGACCGTTTGTAGAAGCCGGGTGCGCGGGTGTCGAGCTGAACCAGGTCAAGCTGTCCGTCGCCGGCCAAATCCATCAGTTGCGGTAAAGCAGTGATGGTGGAAGGTTGGCGACCGATGTTTGTGAGAGGACCGAGCCGCCCGCCGCCGAGGTTTGGTTTGTAAAACCAAGTTCGTGCATGTGCGGTCAATAATCCCGCAATTCCTTCGCCATCCAGGTCGGCCCACTGATACTGCCCGTCGCTGGTGCCTGCCGGAAGATTCTTCAGGCTGGCCGCGTCGAGGTCGCGTATGGGAAACGCACCGGGGTCGAAGTCCTCCAACGGAGACCGTGTATATTGGAATTCGAGCGGCGGCAGCGATCTGCGAAGATAGGTTCCATCCGATTGATAGACGTATCCCGAAGACGTAGCTGTTCGCAGATATGAGGTGATCCCCGTCTCGGCGTAATCAAAGTCAAGGGACCGGACCAGGTAATCCGGAGTCGGCAACTCGCTCTCGAAATGGTGAAAAAGTAGAATGCGCTCGCATCGGCGATATGTGCGGATTTCAAACCCGGACCGGTGCTTCGAAAAAGCATCTCGGCGAGCCCGCCAAGGATGCATGCCTGAAGCCGATGCTCGGACACGTCCTGCTTTCTCGCAAGAACTGTCCGGGATCTCGACATGGCCTTCGCCGTAATCGAAGACCATTTCAAAGTGCCACTGCAAGCCGGATCGCTCAGGTCCGAATGGCGAGACGTGGCCCTTTTCGTCAGCAGAAAGAATGGACGTCGTATTCCCGTACTCGATTCGTTTCAGGTAGCGATTCGCGGATCGGCCGATGTCCGTTCTGTTTGCTTCACTCGGAGCTCTGAAATCGACGCCATCGGAGTTCTCAGACACGTATGAGTAGGCAAGTGCGTTCCCCTTGTCGTCATAGCTCTTACAGATTAACCAGGCGAAAACGTGGTTGGGCGTATTTGGATCCGAGATTCGCGATCCGACGGGTTGACCGTACGCTTCATGCTCGCGCAATCCATAGAGCGAAGTGACATTCGCCTTGGAGATCGTTCGCCAGTGCATGTCGCCATCCGAAACTCGAACCCAACGTTCGATCCGGGAAAAGAGCCCTTCCGTCCGCGGGCGATAGCGACGCACGCGGTATTCAGCCCCATCGACCGAGCGGAGTTCCTCGCATACTCGAAACCCTCCATTCGGGTCCTTCAACCAGTTGCCTTGCGCATCTTTTTTGAATTCGGGAACGAGGTCTTCGGCGCCGGAGAGGAGGAAGACGTCGGACTCGCCGCCATCGTCATACTTGGGCAGCCCTTTGTCTGTCTTCCGCGTAATGGACGGCAACGAAAGCATCCAACCTAGTCCGAAAGGACCGTTGCCGTTGCCGGAGTCGTACGTCAGCGATAGTTGCGGGGAAAAATCGCCGCGACTGGGGCTCAGAGGCAGAGGAATGGAAACCGTTGCCGTCCCGGTAGCGGGATTCGTTGTGAATTTTTCCCCGATCCCGTGCAGCGCGCCACCCCCTTTCGGTAATGCGACTGCCGGCGCTCTTAACCAAATTGATGACGTCGACGAACCAGCGCCTTGATCGTCCCTCGCGACTCCTAGCTGCGCTGATCCTGCCTGTGACTCTGGAAGCATGAGTTCAACTTGCGGAGATAGCCGATGAGACTCCGCACCAACTTATACGGCGGCGGTGTAAAATGCACGCAAATTCCCCCCAATTTCCCAAATAGCCAAATTGGGAGCCAGGCTGCCCCGCACACGACACGAGGGCAGTCCCAGGGCGGCGACGCGGAACGCCGAGAGATTCAGCAGCTGCCTGTGCGGTGGGTCCACTTGAGTCCGGGATCGTTCTTTAGTTTGGCGAAGGCGCGTTGGCTGATCATTGCCAATTGGACCGCGAAGCACACCCATCTAGAACGCCCAACGTGCGCGCTTGGCCGAATGCGACAACACTATGTCCGATCATTGGAGGCGCGAAGAAGCTGATTACGTTGATCGCGGTGTTACTCCGACACTGCCTCAATGGATTCCAGCTTTCTTGGAGCCGAAACGCACGAGAGGGCTTTCTTGAGCGATCTTTTCAAGTAATTGCCCTCGGTCGATCAATTGCAGGAACTTGTTCGCGTGGTCCTTGACCGCGACGTACTTTCCAGGTCGTCGAAGGACTCGACCCAGCCGAACTTCAGGGGAATCGTCAAGGGAGTCAATCGTTGCCTCCGTCCGGTTGAGATCGCTTCCTAGGAGTTCAACGAGCAAACTGGAAGTCAGCCATTCCGCTCGCTCGAATTGACCATTCCCCCACTGGAGCCATCCCTCCTGTGCAATTGACGTCGGGATTCCCGCCGGAGGAGGCGACTTCAAGAGCGTCAGGTAGTTGGAAACGATATTTGCGGCCTGGCTAGGATCCAACGCGCCGTTCATGGAATACTTAACACAAAAATATTGTTTCATTTGAGTGACATCGTCTTGGCAAATGTTGTGTTCTGCATGAACGTACGCGCGGCGAAGCCACGGGGAGCGGATTGCGAGTGCGCCACATAATCTCCTCAGGGCTCGCCCATCCTAGATACTTCTGTTCCGCTTCAGTAAAAACCACCGCTTTGATGCCGTGCATCCGCCGCAACATTGCAGCGGCAATAAACAGTCGAGACGTGATCCATTCCTTGCCTTCACCAAGAGCAACAACCGCATAGTCCAGTGGGGTTGTTGATTCAACAATTCGGAAGAGCCCGCGGCTGGAATCGCTTGCTGCCACGGCACCGAGGTCGCGTATGTCGTCGAGCGATGCGGTTGACACGGACTGCAACTGCTCAGCCTTGGCGAGCTCAATGTCAACCTTGAACAACGAAACCTTCGTGATTCGTGGTCCCAACGCGTCGCTAAGCGCTGTGAACGGCTGCTTCAACACCAACAGCCCGATCAGCGTGACCGCCGGCCAGGTGATCGCCGGAAGCCACTTGTCTGCGTGCTCGCCGCTGAGGACAAATCCACTGTCGACCGCAAGACGCAAGAGCAGATAGATGAGCAGTAGCGCGACGAGCGAGCCTCCCAAGTACCACGGGCGAGTTCCAGACATAATGCGTATCCTCAACGGTTGTCATGTCGCATGATCGCGTCGGCGTTCCACGCTGCTTCCAAAAATACAAGGACCTTTCGAACAAGTCGAGCTTCTACCCGATGGAAACAAACCAACGACATCCGTCCCTTCGCTCGCGTCCGGTCCGTCCACAATTCCATTCCGGAAGCGGCGTCGGGGCGTTTGGCACAATTTCCCCGCCAAACTCGCATATCATGCACTACGTTGAGCCAACCGAGAGGCCTTGTTTACAAGCCTCTTCTGTACTTTCGGGCACCTGGAACGTCCGATTCGGGTGCAAGAGGTCGCAGGTTCAAACCCTGTCGCCCCGAGTGACTTTGGTCGCTCTACTGCGATCCGATCAACACAAGGATCGCCCGCCGAATTGCCGCCGGCAACCAGGACCTCGCCGCGATCACACGTTGCAGATCGGCATCAAGCGACGACACAAAATGACAAGCGTGACCACCAGAATGCAGCGACCGTGCAGTGCAGGTGTGTTGGCGTTTGACGAAAGCACGACAGCCGTCTACTGTTGATTCACGGGACGAGACGCGGGTCCGATTCCCACCCCCTCCGCATGGCGCAGGTTAACACGATGCCGCACCACTTCCCCTCGTCGGGTTAACAGCAAAGTTAACGGGATCGATGCAAATGCGAAGTTAACAAAAATGCCGATCCGAAACGACAGCTGTGAAAGACGTTAGGGACTTCAGGGAGACTCGAAAAGGCTAATCGGACAGCACTGGAAATGCCGTGTCTCGACAAATCGGGACCGGGGGGTCGAATCCCTCTCTCTCCGCTTTGAGGTCGCCCGATGTGGCGGCCTTTTCTTGTCTTACGTCAACCCATTTGACAAAAATGCGGCACATCGGCTGGCGCCGGTCGTCAGCAATCCCTTGTTTGACAAAATTCTCGTGGTCGCGAAGCGACGCAAGAGCAGGCGGATGGGGACGCGATTTTTGAACGCTGCTGCAAAACCTGCGGTGGGCAGATAGCCGGTGATGGACAACGTCGAGGTCCAGATGAGCTTGCTCTCGTCGCTCGTCTGAGTTTGTCGAGGAGAGAATCGCGTCGGTAGTTATTCGGCAGGGACAGTGCATTCTTGACGGAAAAATGGCGGATTGGGGCGACGATCGCCGGGAGCTGCAATCGCGGCTTGATTGTCACGCTCGGCGCTACGAAGATGAAGTTCGCGACGCGCCGAATGTGAATCGCTCGACGACGCATGAGGATTGCTAATGTACCGCTGTCTGTCTCCCGGCGATTTTTTGGGCAAGGTCGTCCGCCGTCGGGTTTCTGCCGGTCTTTCGTTTACGGAAACCCGTCACCCGGCCCGCACCCGCTTGCCGCGCCATTGTCACGAGTACGCGCACTTCTGCCTGGTCCGCCGCGGCACCTACCAACAGGAATACAGCGGCCGCCAGCGGTCGTGCTCACCGGACATGCTCGTATTCCATCCCTTCGAGGAAATCCACGCAGAACACACCGGTGCCGAGGAAGTGTGGTCTTTTAACATTGAGATTGCGCCGGACTGGGCCCGCGGATTGGCAAGAACGGTGTCGGCGCTGGACCAAGCGTTTGACTGCCATGGCGGCCCCGCGATGAGCCTGGCGCTGCGGCTTTTCGATGAATTCAAGCACTTCGACGCCTCTTCGCCCTTGATCGTCGAAGGCCTGACGCTTGAACTGCTCGGCGTCTGTGACCGGCAGGCGAGGGGCGAGGCGGTTGTGCCGCGGTGGTTGCGGCATGTGAGCGAGCTGCTCCGCGACCGCTGCGCCGAATCCTGGAGCTTGTGCGACATTGCCGCTGAGTCCGGCGTGCACGCCGGCTACCTGGCGACGGCTTTTCGCCGCCACTATGGCTGTACGATCGGTGAATTCGTCCGGCGGCAGCGCGTGGCGCGGGCCTGCCGAGACCTGGCCAGCAGCGACGTTCCGCTGGCAGACATCGCTTCGCAGGCCGGATTTGCCGACCAAAGCCATTTCACCCGCACTTTCAAGCGGGGGACGGGCCTGACTCCGGGAGCCTACCGCAAGATGACGGCACGCACCGCGAAGCGTTCCAAAAGCTGAATCGCGTTCAAGACGCGACACCGGCAGCAGACTAGGATGAGATTCCGGACACGTGCGCCGCTCACTCGACGAGCGCGCACCGGTTCTGAGGATTTGACATCCACAGCGTGAATTGATTGAGAGAGGGTCTTATGGTTCGCATGCATTGGATTCGATGGTCGCTTGTTGCCGCAATGGTCTTGTTGGTGCCTGCCACGAGCTGGTCGCAGGCGACGTTCCGGACTCCCAAGAAGCAGCCGCCCCTGCCAATCGACGAGGCGACAGTCAACAGCGTCATTGATCAGGCGCTCGCGCGCCTCGACGAGGGATACGTCTTTCCCGACCTGGCGGCGACAATGGCGAAGACGGTGCGGAAACGACAAGCGGACAAGGAGTACGCCGGCATCAAAACTGGTCAGGAGCTGGCCGAACGGCTGACCAAAGACCTGCAAGCGGTTTCCAAGGACATCCATCTACGGATTATCTGCAGCACCGAAAAGCTGGCGAAGCCGCCAGCAGACTTAGGTCCGGACAAAATCCCGCCGCGGATGAAAGAGAGGAGGGAGCGGATGGGTCAGTGGTTCAACGGCGGTTACCGCAAAGTCGAACGCCTGCCGGGCAACATCGGTTATCTGGCCGTGGACAGCTTTCCGCACGTCGAAGCGGCAACTGAGCCGGCGGCCGCAGCGATGAATTTCCTCGCGAATACGAACGCCTTGATCATCGACGTTCGCCGCAACAGTGGCGGCACCCCGGGGAGCGTGGCACTGTTGTGCAGCTATTTCTTTGACAGCAAGCCAGTCCATTTGAATGACCTGTATTATCGCAAGGGAAATCGCACCCAAGAATCCTGGACGCACAAGGACGTCGCCGGAAGACGCTACCTGGGCAAGGATGTCTACATCTTGACCAGCTCCCGCACGTTCTCGGCAGCCGAAGAGTTCGTATACGACATGCAGACGCAAAAACGCGCGATCGTCGTCGGAGAGACCACCGGTGGTGGCGCTCACCCCGGCGGGATGGCCCGGATCGGCGACCATTTCATGATGTTTGTGCCACGCGGGCGGGCCATCAACCCGATCACGAAAACCGACTGGGAAGGGACCGGCGTCAAGCCCGACGTGCCCGTTCCTGCCGACGCGGCACTCGAAAAGGCCCACGAACTGGCGATCAAGAAGCTGCTAGACAAGCCCAAGGACGACGAAACGCGCCGGTGGACCGAAATGGAGCTCAAGCGCTCGGGGGGGCTGAAAACGGGAGGGGTCCGATATTCGGACTAATCTGAAGATTGAAACCTCCCAAACTGTCAATATCGAACCCGTCCCGTTTTCTGTACCCCCCCGTTTTCTGTACCCCGTTTTCTGTACCCCGTTTTCTGTACCCCAGGCTCACTTCGTGCGCGGCTCTTTCAAATCGCGCGCGATCAGCTCGTGTATTTTTCGCGGTCTTCCCTCCGCAGGGGCACGCGTGGCTGTCGCAGGCGGCGACCGCCCGGAATGCGTCATCACCGGCGGCAAGGGGACGATTGAGATCACCTACAAGGGCCAGACCTACTCCGTCTGCTGTCTCCGGCTCCCATCAGACCTTCCACGAGAAATTGTGCGGCACTTGAACTGCCGTGTCCTGAGAAATCGGGACCGGGGGTTCGAATCCCTCTCTCCGCTTTTGAGGTCGCCCGATGTGGCGAACGCTTTTCATGGTACGGCGACGCCTTTGACAAAAATGCCGCACCGCAATTCCCGCCAGTTTATTCGCAATTCGGCTTTTGACAGAATTCTAAGGTCGCAAAGCGATGCAAGAGCGGCTGGGAAGAAAGACGATTTTTCGGCTTCCCTCGTCGACCGGACCGACGCGCCTGAGCGGCCGCGGGATTTCTGCAGTCGGGACGTTCCAGCGCGGATGAGTCTCGAAGAGACCAGCACCGCAATCCTCTTATTTCATGATTTCATGAGAAGGTGGTCTTTTGTTTTCCGACATGAGTTCTCGGAATCGACTCACCCTGACGGGGCTCGACTCCGTCACAACGCGCGGCGTGTTTGAGAAACGTAGGTTTTTGCGATCCGACGCTGAGCGCCCGATTTGAAGATCCTATTGCCAACGACGAGGTGATTTGGCTTCCACGCGAAGACATGACAGGAGCCCGCCCGGCCAGAGGCCGGGGCGGGCCCGTGCGTTCCAGGCGGCGAGTGCTGGTAGCACTTGCTTGTCGCGTCGAAAGTCTCTCTTTTCCCGACGATTTCCGCCGCGGGACCGCTACACTCTGGCTTGAAGCGCTCTAGTTGACAACCCTCGTCACCGCCGGCGGCTTCCACGTGTCGTTAAGGATCGACGGATCCTTCTCCTTCGGCCAGTACAGCCGCATCATCAAGATGAATTCGCCGGCCGGTGCGGGCAGCCAATTTGCCTGCGCCGCGTTCCCTGGCTTTTCGTGCGAGAAGTAGAGATCAAGCGACCCGTCCGCGTTGAATGTCGGACGATCGCGCAAACTCACCGTGAGCTTATTCAGCGGGTTCGGATAGAAGTAGTACTCGCTATCGTACATTGTGATCGACCAGAAGCCGTCGACCGGTGGCGTCTCACCCTTAGCGAAATGCACGACGTAACGATTCGTGCCAACCAGCGTCGCACCATCGGCGTCTACTTTCGTATTGGGATAGACAGCATCCTCTTGCAAGTTTGCACCCAGCCATAAGCGGCAACCCCGGCACGCCAACGATAATTCGTGCCGTATGCGCCAGTGCCGGTAGTGACCAGCCAGCCGTTGACCGCCTTGCCGCCTTTCTTTTGCTCTTCGGCGATCAGGGCGTAAGCAGTTTTTCCAACATCGGCCAGCGCCTTTTGCACGTCTGGGGCCAGCTTGCTGAGATCGAACGGCTGCCCCGGCACGAGACCAATCTTCGCCATCTCCGCAACGATGGGCGCGTCTTCGGGTAGAGCCGGCGGATTGACAGCCATCGATTTGGCCAACATGCTGAAATACGTCTGCGTGTCCATCGCGCTGATAACGTCCCGGACGATTTCTTTCACGCTCGGCGCCTTCGGATCAAGCGTTCCGGCTGGCGGGTCGTAAGGCTGGCCATAGGAACTCAGCGGTACCAGCTTGAAATCTTTCTGTAACGCGTCCACTGCCGCGTAATCCTCTGCGGTGGCTTCTGCATAGACGCGTGCGATAATGAAAACTGATCCCGTCGGAGATTTGACGTGCTGAGTGATCCCTTGCGGCAATGTCCCTTGCCATGCGGGTCCGGTGATGGCGATGGTCTGAGGACCGGTGCCCAACGTTCGTTTGCCGGGCGCGCTGATCACGTTGGTCCACTGGGAATAGATGGGAAAAAGAAAGTACCGGCCGTGCATGTCGGGGTAGGAAAGTATGATCGGTTCTTTCGATACGTCGAGGAATGCGCCAGAGTAGAGCGTGTCAGCGTTCGGAGCCGTAACGCCGTGATAATCCGCCGGCGGATACTTCGGCAGACTGCAGAACTGGTTCAACGGCGACTTGGAAGGTTCTTGGGTCGGGAGCTTTGACGTTGGTGAACGCTGCACGTGTGACATCGCTCGTGATCAGCGAGTAGCCGTAGATGTAGGCATCCGTCGCGATCTGCCGTCCTTCTTCTGAGGTCAAGTTTGCGGCGTGTAATGGGCTGGTGGTCATGGCCCAGAGGACAATGCCGGCAATCACGATTGATCGGAACAGTGCTGATGTCTGCATTGGCGGACCTCCGAAGGGGTGATCGGTTGCCGTAAGGTTCGCAGCCGCACACGCGGCTGTTTGTCAGTTCACGGCTGAACGTTCTTGACGGGCCCGCATCAATCCGACGTTGTTGGACACGGCTCAAGGAAGATTATTCGCGCGGGCGCACACGACGCGACGCTGATCAGCGCCGTAAAGGACGAGACTACTCCAATGAGGTTCGTCAATCAAGGAATTTGCCCGGCTGCACGACGCTCTCCGCGCGGCTCTAGCCCTCTGGGAAGCGCGGACAAGTCTCGGATTCGCGCAGGTGCCACGCTCTCATCCCGTTTCCGTGGAAAGCGGCATCGCTCGGAGCCGTGCAATCCGCCGCAGAATGTCGCGACATGGTGTGCGGGAAGTGGCGATTCTGGACCAGCTGGAACGTCAGCGAGAGGGCGTTCCAGCGATTCGAGCGTGCCCTTCCGTCGTGCTTCCGTTTCATCAACTCATCCGTTTTCGCGGGCATACCGTAAATCGACCGATAAGTGACGCTCCGTCCGGGACCGGGAACTCAGACGTATTTCGGCACGCGGTTCTGCGCACCGAATTGCCATCCGTTTTGCGGGAATCGGACCTGACCCCGTGACGACGGTCAAAACGCCTCAAAAGCGACGTCAGAAATCCAACGTTTTCCGGGAAGGAGTCAGACAAATCTTCCGACGCGCGTAGTCATTGTTCATGCAGGAATGCGCGCGATTCTCCGTCAGGAATGCCGGCCGAGCATGCGGAGGACGAATTGCTGGCACAGTCTCCAACGCCTTTCATCATGCGACCTCGTCGGTCGTTAGGACGGCCGATTCTCGTTCAGAACCGCTGTCGCCTGGCTCGGCGTTTACGCCAGCCGCCTTGATACCAGTTTTCGCCCATTGCCCAGTGTGGTCGTCCTCCAAATGAAGGTGCAGGAATGCCGCGAGGAAAGAGGGGATTCACGCTCATTGAACTGCTGGTCGTGATCGCAACAATCGCGATCCTGATCGCCCTGATCCTCCCGGCTGTGCAGGCGGCCCGTGAGGCGGCCCGGCGGACTCAGTGCAAGAACAACATGAAGCAGCTCGCGCTGGCCCTGCACAACTATCACGACACCAACTTCATCTTCCCACCAGGGTGGCAGGGTGGCAACCAGGCGTCGTGGGGGATGCTGCTTTTACCCTATTGCGAGTTCCAGCCGATCTATGGCCTGGTCAATTTCGGCAACACGATGGTCTCTACCGTGGGGACGGCGCCCAGCAGAAACGTCGACCAAATCATCCTCATCCTGAACATGTTTAAATGTCCGTCGTCGGGCGACCCGGCGCCCATTTCGAGCAGCCGTTGTCATGGCACTCCCGCTGATTATGGGTTCCGGACAACCAGTGCGGCCGTTGCCAACTACTTGGGCAACTCGGGCACGTTGTGCGTCGACGGCGCCGGTCCCAATGTCCCGAGCGGCCTGTTCACACCGCCCGTCAGTTCGGGTGGATTCTCCGGGTCAGCGCCAATGCGGGCAACGTCAACGGAACTTCGACTGGAGGTTCGATCGATAACGGCGGTGTTCTGTTCCAGGACAGCCGAGTCAAGATTTCCGATATCTCCGACGGCACGTCGAATACGGCCCTCATCGCCGAGCACTATTCGTCGACGTGTCTGACGGGGACCGGCAATACGAACTGCAGCAGCAGCAACCAGGATTCCTGCTTCGCGTACTGGGCCAACGCCGACGGCTATGGTACGGTTGGCCCCACCGGCAGCGGTGGGATCACCGTGGCTTCGGACGTCTGCTTCAGTTCGCTGTACGGCGTCAACGGCAATGCGCCCACCCCAGCCGCCGCCTACCTCGCCGTGCTCCATCCCACCCCCGGAGTCGGCGCCAATGGCGACATCAGCTCACAGCATGAAGGGGGGGCTCAAATCGCATTGTGCGACGGCTCCGTTCAGTACTTCAGTGCCTGCGTCGACAACGGAGTTCTAGCCAAGTTGTGTGACCGTGGCGACCAGCAACTCGTTAGCTTGCCGATGCAATAAAGCAGCAAAGCGGCAAAGCGGCAAAGCGAGTCTTTCTGGTTCTTGACGAACTTGGGCATGATCCAGCGAGCAAAGCCGGGGCAAACCGAAATCGGTCGCTTGAACACCGTCCAGAAGTCCATCGTCGACATTGGGAGTTCTCGCTTTGGATTTCTCGCAAGGCCGGTGCCGGGCACCGCAACTCGGTGATCCTCCGGAAAACTCAATCCTTTTTCAGAAGCGTCGTTAATCGACCGTTAAATGAACGGCAGGTTCTGACGGCTTGGGGGGGAAGCGAGAGGAATCGTCAACGCTGCTCGATTCTCCCGCTTCGATGATGACCGCATCCGTTCGAGCCTGGAGAACGGTCGTAGCGTCGGACTACCGAATCCATGACACGCGATGCCATACGATGCTGCCGAACAAGCGGTGGTGTATTTTGACAAAAGTGCCGCATATCGTGGTGCCAACTGTCCGACCGTATTTTGACAGGTTTTTGACAAATCGTCTTTTGACAAAAAACGAGATGCCGCAATGCGTCACAAATTATTGGAACCCTGGGACTTGCGCGGGTCGTAGAGATTCAGGCCGCCTGACTTTCGCCGCACTGGAAATGCCGTGTCTCGAGAAATCGGGACCGGGGGGTTCGAATCGCCCTCTCTCCGCTTTTGAGGTCGCCGCGAAGTGGCGACCTCTTTTCATCTTGCGTTCACGTCTTTGACAAAAATGCCGCACCGCAATTCCCGCCAGTTTATTCGCAATTCGGCTTTTGACAAAATTCTAAGGTCGCAAAGCGATGCAAGAGCGCTGGGAAGAAAGACGATTTTTCGCCTTCCCTCGTCGACGGGACCGACGCGCACTGAGCGGCCGCGGGATTTCTGCAGTCGGGACGTTCCAGCGCGGATGAGTCTCGAAGAGACCGGCACCGCAATCCTCTTATTTCATGATTTCATGAGAAGGTGGTCTTTTGTTTTCCGACATGAGTTCTCGGAATCGACTCACCCTGACGGGGCTCGACTCCGTCGCAACGCGCGGCGTGTTTGAGAAAACAACGTTTTCTCGAAAGGATCTCCGCGTCGAACTGATTGACATTACTGACGCATCGCGGCAGACTGACGGACGCTTGCTAACGAACGGCGAGCCGCCCGGCACCGGATGCCTTTCCTGCGTCCCTCACAGCGATCCCTGCTATCCCCGTTGGCGATCCGGCTCGGAACTTTCTGACACTTCGCAAGCCGGATCGGCGCAGTGAGCAACACGTCGGGCGCCGACATCATGGGTCACAAGGGCGCACGTGTCGAACGCACGCTGCCAGGTACGACGAACGCGCGGACAGCTGCCAACCGCGCAACCGATGGCCTGACCTACCTGGTGTCGACAGTCGAGGAATCGCGAAGCCTTCACAGCAAAACTTGGGGGCTGGATCATTTCGAGGAAATCGAGTCAGCCGTGAAGGCTCACCGGCACGAAATCGGGCGCACTCCGATGGGCCGATTTGGCGATGGTCGACGGAGACAGCAGGGACCGGCCACGGCGGCAGAGATCGTCGAGACGGCTGTCGCGCGATTCGGGATGATCGGCGCCGTTGTCGACAACGCCGGCATCTTCTTCAGCAAAACCTTCCTCGCATCGGGAGCATCAGGATGACCGTCGAAAACTATCGAAACCTCGTGATCGGCAGTGGCGTGGGAGGAAAGCTCATCGCGTGGACTCTTGCCAAGAGGGGCCAAAGAACGGTCGTCGTGGAACGATCAATGATTGGCGGCTCGTGTCCCAACGTGGCCTGCCTGCCCAGCAAGAACGTGATTTACAGTGCCAAAGCGGTGACGCTTGTCGATCCCAAGCGGGGATTGGGTGTCACAAAAGGGGAGCTTCACGTCGATATGCCCGGCGTTGCTCGCCGCAAGCGAGAGATGGTCGACCGTCTCGTAGAAATCCACCTTGCCAACTACAAGGGGAGCGGTGCTGAGCTTCTCATGGGAGAAGCGCGCTTTACGGAGTCGAAGACGGTTGAGGTAACGCTGAATGCCGGAGGAACGCGAATGCTCCGCGGCGAACGCGTGTTTCTCAACCTGGGAACCCACGCCAGCCTTCCCGACGTACCGGGGCTTGCCGCCGCCAAGCCCCTGACGCATGTGGAAGCCCTGAACCTCGAGCGATTGCCGGACCATCTCCTGGTCATTGGCGGCGGTTACGTCGGTCTGGAGTTCGCGCAGGCGATGCGGCGCTTCGGCAGCCGTGTCACGATCATTCACCGAGGAACGCAGTTACTCGATCGCGAAGATCCCGATGTGGCGGATGCGATGCTGGAGCTGATGAAGGATGAAGGCATTGACGTCTTGTTGCAAGCGGAAGTGCTGCAGGTCTCCGGCCGATCGGGCAGCAGTGTAACCCTGCAGGTTCGATCCGGAGGGAAGGACATGTCACTGGAAGGGTCCGACATCCTGGTGGCGGGCGGGCGAACGCCGAACACGGATCGAATCGACGCGATGAAAACAGGCGTCGAGCTCGATTCGCGCGGTTATCTCCGCGTGAACGAGCGGCTGCAGACCACGGCAGCGAACGTCTGGGCCCTCGGTGAGTGTGCCGGAAGTCCGCAATTCACTCATGTGAGTGAAGATGATTTTCGCGTCGTGCTGAGCGATCTTGACGGCGGTAACCGGACGACCCGCGGTCGCGTGATCCCGTATTGCTTGTTCACCGACCCGGAACTGGCCCACGTTGGTCTGAGTGAATCGGAGGCGAGGGCAAACAATGTTCCTTATCGACTGATCAGGCATCCAATGGCGGGCGTGCTGCGGATGTACACAATTTCGGAGACGCGAGGATTCGCAAAGGCCCTGATTGGCTCCGATGACCGGATCCTCGGCTTTACGGCATTTGGCGCCGAAGCGAGTGAAATGATGGCGGTCGTGCAGACTGCGATGCTGGGGGGGCTGCCTTATACGGCACTGCGCGATGCGATCTTCGCCCACCCAACCGCAGCCGAAGGTTTGACCGCCATGTTCGCCAGTCCGCTTCTCGAGCCCGAATGGAAGGCGGGCAAAGGCCGTGCGTCAGCAGCTCCAACAACTTCCACGCGCGCGGTTTAACCTGCGGCGGTCAGCCTGCGGGACTGCGGGACAGATCAACCAGCCCCGTGAACCCCTCGTGTGGCTGGACTGTGTTCTCGTCGCCGAATCTCAACCGATTTTCGCGAGGGCCAAAAATGGACCGATAAGTGCCACTGCGGCAGGCAGCGAAAAGTCATCCGTATTTCGGCACACGCTCCGCGTCCCGAAAACTCATACGTTAACGCGGAGTCGCGCCCGGCGCGACGACCGACGAGAAAAGTCTCTTCGGAGTGCGGCGTAGATCGAACGCATTCTGAGTCGAGCTCAAGTCCAGTTGCAGTTTTAATCCTTTGACCGAACGGGCCGTCACGAAACTGGCGACGACGCTCGGCGTGAGCGTCCGAGCAACCGGCGCTGCGTGCGACTCACGCCGGCCATGCTCGCAGCGCGATCGTGGCAGCCCGCTCCAATTCGTCGCGAGACGCGCCACTGGCGGCCTGCACTGCGATTCCATGCATGACGGTCGTGACAAAGCGGGCGAGGTCCGCCGGATTCGCGTCCGATTCAAGGTCCCCCTCGGCCACAGCGCGCTCGAATCGCTTGCACAAGTCAGTCACGCTGGCATCACGCCGCTTTGCCATTTCGCGTCGAGCGCAATCGGCCGAGTCGCCGCAGGCCAGCGCGCCTTGGACCATGAAGCATCCGCGCGGATACCGCGAGTCGGTGACCAGCTCGATCGTTCCCCTAAACAGGTTTTCGACGACGGCTTTGGCGGTCGGCTGTTGCAACGCTTCGCGGACGAACGCCCCCGGACCCTCGACGTAGCGGTCGATCGCCTTCCTGAACAAAGCCTCCTTGTTGCCGAAGGCAGCGTAGAGGCTGGGACGGTTGATCCTCATCGCCTGCGTCAGGTCCGGTAGGGACGCTCCCTCATAACCTTTGCGCCAAAAGACCCTTAGGGCGCGGTCCAGCGCCTTGTCGACATCGAATTCACGGGGACGGCCGGTCCGCACAATTTTCTCCTTTTCTTACCTAATGGTACATTATTCGGCTTGACGCGGCAAGAGGCGGCGCCTACTTTTGTACTGTTGGGTATAAAACAGCATGAAGGAGCTCAAACGGTGTCTCAGGTGCTTATGAACCGTTTCGATCGAGACGACGTGCTTGAAAGCTGCGCGGCCGAACTGGCGATCGCGGCCTATCGTGTCGTCCTCCGGACCAAGACGGAGGAGAACTGGCTCGATCTGGAATTGGACCTTTGGAGGGCGCTGGCCGACACGCTGAAGACGTCGGAACGGAACTGTCCCAGTGCCGATAGTCGGTGAAGCCGCTGGTACCGCACCTGCATCACACTCCGGCGGCCTAGCCAATCAGAGGAGAAAACTCATGTCGACTCCAGTTGTTTTAATCACTGGCGCACTCACCGGGATCGGCCGGGCCACCGCGGTGGCCTTCGCCCGTGAAGGCGCGCATCTTACTGTTGCCGGCCGACGCGACGAGGAAGGGACGAAGCTCGTCGCCGAGCTCCGCAAGCTGGGCGCCGAGGCCGAGTTCGTGCACGCAGACGTGCGTCACGAAGACGATGTCCGCAGCCTGGTCGATAAGACCGTCGCCCGCTTTGGCCGTCTGGATGTGGCCGTCAATAACGCCGGGACCGAAGGCACTCCCGGTCCCGTGACGGAACAGACTGCCGAGACCTACGCGGCCACCTTCGACACAAACGTCCTCGGCACCCTGCTCTCCATGAAGCATGAGTTGAGGATCATGATGGGGCAAGGACACGGCAGCATCGTGAACGTGTCGTCGACTTTCGGTCGGACCGCGGCGGCCGGCGCTTCAATCTATGTCGCGAGCAAGCATGCGGTCGAAGGTCTGACGAAGGCCGCCGCGCTCGAGGCGGCGGAGTCCGGCGTCCGCGTCAATGCCGTGGCCCCGGGCCCGATCGAGACGGGCATGCTGAACCGATTTACGGGCACGGCAGAGAACAAGGCCGCCTTGGTCTCCGGCGTGCCGGTGAAGCGCGTCGGTAAACCCGAAGAGATTGCACAAACCATCGTGTTTATCGCATCCGATAAGGCGTCTTTCATCACGGGCGCTTCCATCGCCGTCGATGGCGGCAAATCGGCTCACTGATTCGTACGTGTTGTTCGGGGACCAAAGGTCCGACATCTCAATCAAAAGGAGATTGCCATGACCACCACACATGACAGACCATTGGCAGGCAAGGTCGCCCTCGTTACCGGCGGTTCGCGCGGATCGGCGCTGCGATCGCCAAGCGCCTCGCCGCGGACGGCGCAAGTGTGGCCGTCACTTACTCCAAAGGTGCGGATGCCGCCGCGGCCCTGGTCAAGGCGATTGAAGGCGCCGGCGGGAAGGCGGCTGCGATCCAGGCGGATGCCGCCGACGCCGACGCCGTCAAGAGGGCGGTCGAAAGGACGGTAACGCTTTTCGGCCGGCTCGACGTGCTGGTGAACAACGCCGGCACGATCATTCCGATGAGTGTCGAGGAGACGACTCTCGCGGACTTCGATCGCGTCTTTGCCGTCAACGTCCGCGGCGTCTTCGTCGCGACGCAGGCGGCGCTCAAGCACCTGAAGACCGGCGGGCGAATCATCATGATTGGCTCCTGTGTGGGCGAGCACGTGTTTATGCCGGGCATGGCGCCCTACGCGGCAACCAAGGGGGCCGTGAAGATGTTCACGCAAGGGCTGGCACGTGAGCTCGGAGCGCGCGGCATTACGGTCAACAACGTTCAGCCGGGGCCGATTGACACGGATCTGAACCCCGCCTCAGGTGAGTGGGCCGTAAACCAGAAGGCGGCCGTTCCGCTTGATCGGTATGGGAAAGCCGACGAGGTTGCAGCGCTGGTCGCATTCGTCGCTGGTCCGGAGTCGTCGTACATCAACGGTGCGAACCTGACGGTCGATGGCGGCACCAACGCGTGACGCAACGTCGAATCGACGATGATGCGATAGCGGCCTTTTGGGGAATGTGATTCATCACGAACGTTGAGTCTGATGCACGACGGCAGCGTCGCCCAAGTGTTTCGATATGTGGATCAATAACACACTACGCATCAAATGGAGGAAGGTGTCCGATGGCTAACGTGGTGAAGAAACACAGTATCTCTGCTGAGCTCGCACAGAAAATGGTGAATGCGGCGGTGGTGAAAGCCAGAGAACTTGGCGTTTGCGAAAACGTGGCGATTCTCGATGACGGGGGCAACCTCAAGGGCTTTAGCCGGATGGATGGGGCTCCGATCCTTTGCATTGAGATGGCGCAGAACAAGGCGTACACAGCTCTGTTCGGCGTCTCCACGCAGGACTTCTTCGACTTTATTCAGGGCGACCCGTCGCTCTTGGCCGGCATCCCCACGCTTGCGCGTGTGGCGGCGTGGGGAGGAGGGTTCCCCATCAAGGTGGAAGGCGAAATCGTCGGGGCGATCGGTGTAAGCGGGGCGCCCGCGGTGCAGAACGACGTCGATTGCGCAAGAGCAGCCCTGGCGCTCGTACCCGATGCGGTGCCGGCCCACTGACTTGTAGGCCGAATCGGCGGATACATCGCGGAGCCGATCAACATCACCACCTCGCCTCATCCGAGGAGGAGATCGTTATGACTCAGACGATCCAGGAAAGAAACAAGGCACTGGTGCTTGAGGCCTTCGACACATTGTTCAATCAGCGTGATTATGTAGCCGCTGAGCCATTCTGGTCGTCCAAATATATCCAGCACAGCGCTCACATCGCCCCGGGACGCGCTGGCCTCTTCAATCTGATCAGGACCTTGCCGCCCTCGTTGAAGTATGAGCACGGCGCGATCGTCGCTGAGGGCGATCGCGTGATGGTCCACGGACGCTTTTCCGGCCTCGGGACGCCGGCAGCCTGGATCGTCGTCGACATTATGCGAATTGAGAATGGCGTGTTGGCCGAGCACTGGGACGTGATTGAAGACGAAGCGTCCATGGAGACGTCCAAGAGCGGCCTTCCGATGTTTGGCGACTCTTTTGGCGATTGAGGCAATCGAGTTTCCGGCCACGACGGCCAGCCACACGCGAATCCAGACCTCGTATTTCGGTAGCGACGGTCTGCGGCGGCGGCACGAATACGCGGTTGACTTTCCGGAGCGCCGGGGCTAAACTACGCCGACGATTACCGCACGATCGACGGAATTGTCGTCCCCTGCGTCCGCCGCGTGTATGCCGCAGCCGAGAACCACCGAAGAGTTCCTGAGTCCGTGCTGGTCGCGATCGATCTGCATGATGTCGCTTTCACCTAAAAAAAGGTGCGGAAGGAGAGGGACGCAGATGGTCACGCCGACTGAAGACTATTATCCCGAACATGACGGAGGGAACTTTGCGCCCATCCTGGCTACGGTCGCCACGTGGCGGGCGCCCGCGTTCCTGGAGAACATCGCGATAGATGAAGACGGCGCGGTCTTCGTCACGGTTTATTCTCACTATCGCGTGGATCGCTACGATCCCGTGACGCGATCGCCGGCCAAATTCGCGGAGGTGCCAAAGCCACCCATGGGGCTCGCGTTTGACGCCAATGGTGCGCTTTGGCTGACGGCCGGGGCTCTCCGCAAGGGGCCCGGATATGTCTATCGAGTCGAGCGGGACGGCACGGTCCGACAATGGTGCGAACTTCCGGACGCCCTTTTCGTAAACGGATGCACGATGCATCCGAATGGCCGAAAGCTCTTGGTCTGCGAGAGCGCCTCCGGACGTATTCTCGCGATCGATCTGGACAAAGCGGGCCGTTGCAACGTCTGGCTTCAGGGAGATCTGCTAAAGCCGATTGTTCCCGGATATCCAGGGGCGAACGGCATCAAGATCCGCGATGGATGGGCCTGGATCAGCGTCTCGGGACGCAGATTGATGGTTCGTGTGCCGATTAAGGCCGGATGGCTCGGCTGGCGGTATCGAAATTGCGGCGACGCACCTCTCGGCCGACGATTTCGCATTCGGGATGTCTGGTGCGGTGTACCTCACGACGCATCCCGAACACACTCTTGTTCGCCTTGAACTGTCAGGCACTCGCACGACACTGGCGGGACCCGAACAGGGTATGGTCGGAAGCACGGCCTGCGCGTTCGGAAGGGCGCCCGGTGACGAGAAAGCCATTTATGTTACGACCGATGGCGGCTTTCTGATTCCCCACGAAGGGGGCATCCAAGACGCTAAGCTTGTGCGGATGGAAGTCGGTGAACCAGGCTGGCCTCTGCTGTCAGGCGTATGAGGGAACTGAGCCGGTGTCACGTACTGCAGAGACTGCACGCTCGGCAACTCGTCGTGAAGGGGATCCTTGTGGCTTCGACCAACGTCGCACGCATCGCCATTCTGGACGATTATCAAAACGTGGCGCTCGAGATGGCTGACTGGTCGCGGCTCACTGGCTGTGCAGCGATCACCGTTTTCAATGATCATTTGTCGCAAATCGACGAAATCGTCGAGCGGCTCGTGCCGTTCGACGTGGTCTGCGTCATGCGCGAGCGCACGCCCCTGCCGCGGGCAGTCATCGAGCGTTTGCCGCGACTCAAGCTGATCGCATCGACCGGTTCTCGCAACGCGGCCATCGATCTCGATGCGGCGGCCGAGCGCGGCATCGTTGTCGCGCATACGGGATACGACGGGCGCTCCACCATTGAGATGACCTGGTCTCTGATCCTCGCGAGCGCGCGTCAGGTTCCGTTGGAAAATGAAAATCTGCCGCACCGGCGGCTGGCAGTGCACAGTAGGCAATGTTCTCCATGGAAAGGTCCTCGGCGTTCTGGGCCTCGGCAATATCGGTTCGGAGGTCGCGAGGATCGGGCTCGCGTTTGGCATGAACCTGATTGCCTGGAGCCAGAATCTCACGTCAGAAAAGGCGCAGTCATGCGGAGCGCGGCTGGTCTCCAAGGACGAGCTCTTCCGCACCGCCGACATCGTGACGATCCACCTCGTCCTTAGCCAGCGAACGAAGGGCCTAGTGCTTTGTCACTTCTTGATTTTAGGGTAGAGGGAGGTCAGTTTTGATCGGGCGTCGTCGATCTTCATTTGCCAGTCGACACCGCGTTGGGTTTTGTTGACGTCGGTGGACCAGGACGAGGTCTCTTCACGCAGGGTGTCGATGTCGCCGAAGCGTCTGCCCGCGACGCATTGGCGGGTGAGCGAGCTGAGTTCGTTTTCGGCGATGTTCAGCCAACTGCCATGTTTGGGCGTGTGGCGGAACTCGATGCGGCGAACCAGTTGGCGGGCTCGTTCGGGTTTGAACGCCTCGTAGAAGGCTCCTTTCGTGTGAGTGTTCAGGTTGTCGCACACAAGGATCACTTTCTCGCAGCGTGCGTAACGATCGTCCAGCAGCCGGGCCATTTCGGCGGCCCAGTCGAGTTTCGTTTTCGTCGGGCGGACCGTGACTTCGCGCCATCCCGCGAGCGGTTCTGTAAACATAAAGATGTTCGCGGTCCCGGCCCGTTCGTACTCGTAGTCAACCCGCCTGCCGTGCTTCGCCGTGGCCGGGATCGGTGTTCGCGTTTCCTTCAACAGTTGAACCGGCTGTTCGTCCATGCAGAGGACCGGACAGGCCGGATCATAGGGTGTGGAATACGTTTCGATGACCTCTTCCATGCAGGCCGCGAACTCGGCGTCTGCCTCCGGAGGGATCACCCAGTACTCGATCTTCCGGTTCGTCATCCCGTTTTTTTGAGCATCCGCCGAATGGTTTCATGACTCACCGAGTCCACGATCTCTAACGCCACCGCTTTACGCGCCAACAACCGCAGCGTCCAGTTGGCATAACCCTTCGGAGGAGATCCCAAACGCAGAGCGATGATCTTGGCCTCCTGTTCGCCATCGAGCAGCTTTTCCGTTGGAGGCGACGTCCGTTGAGACCCGTTGAGCGTCTCTTCAAACCCCCGTTCGACCAGCCGCTGCCGGACGTTCTCCACAGTCTTGGTGCGACACGAAAATGCCTCGGCGATCCGCCGGTCCGTCCAGTTCGGCCCGTCGGCGTCCGCCTTCAACAGCATCTGCGCACGCCGGACCTTCTGGCTCGTCCCCTTCAACCTCTTGACGACCTCCACCAACTCGCTCCGCTCCCGATCCGTCAGTCGCACAATGTACTTCTTCTGCATGGGAAACCTCCTTGTTCCCACGCAGTCTCGTTGATTTCCGAAAACCCGCCAACCCTAATTCCAGGCTGTGACAGAGCACTAGTCGGAGTGGCCGAGTTGCAGGCGATGAAGCCATCGGCAAGACTCATCAATACCTCGCGTGGACCGATCGTAGACGAGCCCGCGCTCCTAGAGGTTTTGCGTGAACGCCGCATAGCTGGCGCAGCACTCGACGTGTTCGACATCGAACCCTTGCCGACCGATCACGCGTTCCGGTCGTTGGATAACGTCCTGTCGACGCCGCATCTTGGTTACGTCGCCCGGGACCTCTACAGGACTTTCTACGGCGACACAGTTGAGAATATTACACGGTGGTTGGACCAACAGTCCTGAATAGTGCACCATGCCCAAACCTTCCTATCGAACCAAGATTTTGACAGAGGGAGTTGGTCCGTAGCCTCTCATACTTCCAGTCGCATGGTGGTTACCTGGCATATGACACATGTTGGGGCATCACTTTCGTGCTGGGAGACCCGGTGGCGTCAGCGGAAAATCATGTCGCGATCATTGAAGCGTTCGTGCGCACGCATCCGCGGACTTGCTTTTGCCAAGTCTCGAAACCGGTCGGAGCGATTCTGGCTCGATTGGGCTGGTTCGTGAACGAATTCGGAGCCGACATGGAACTCGAACTGGCGACGTACGACTTCGAGGGGCCGAAAAAAAGCAAGTTTCGCCAGGCCACTCACAAGATCGAGCGAGAGGGCTACACGATTGAAGAACGGACGGTCGCGGACGGCGACCGGGCTGAACTGGATGCGATGTCATCTTCTTGGCTCGCGGCCAAGACTGTCAAACGCGAAGCCCGTTTCCTGGTCCGCCCTCTCGCGTTCGGCGACGAACCGGAGGTTCGCAAGTTTTACTTGCGGGACGGTGATGGATCGATCGTGTCGTTTGTGGCATTTGACCCGATCTGCGAGCGAGGCGAGGTGATCGGCTACTCGCCTGCCATCAAACGCCGCGCTCCGGATGCTCCGACAGGAGCTGCGATCTTGATTACCGCAATGGATCTTTACGGCCTCCCCGACTCCGTCCGATCCGCGTGGCAGGTGATCATCGGCCGCTGAAACGCGACGACCAGTCGCCACGGAGACGACATCGATGTACGACACAATTCTCTTAACCTTGGACGCCTCTCCAACGGACCGTGCCATTATTGAGCACGTCAAAGCACTCGCGGGTCTCATGCACAGCCGTGTGATCCTGCTGCACGTTGCGACCGGCGTCCCCGCTCAATTGGGTGGACCCGATGCCGGAGGCGAAGAGATCGAAAAAAGTCGGGCCTACCTGGAGAGAGTCCGCTCTGAGTTCGCGGCCGTCGGAGTGCAGGTACAACCTGAACTCGCTTTCGGCGATCCGGTTCGAGAAATCGTGAAGTGGGTCGCAGAGCGCGGATGCGACCTGCTCGCCATGGGAACGCACGGGCATGGAATCGTCGGAGACTTGTTCTTCGGTGTGACGGCGAGCCGGGTGCAGCACAGTATTAGCGTGCCGGTTCTCCTGCTCAGGTCGCATTGAAGGTCGACATTGGTGGGCATTCCGTCCGATGCCGTGCGAACCTTCAAACCACGGCGCGAGAGTGACGGCCGCGTACATATGGTGCTTTCCGGGGGTACCTGGAAGCTAATCATGGGAACCGGTCATTGACCATCTCGGATTTTCAGGGGGGCATCGGAGCAATGCAACGGAGTTGCCTTCTGGCGACAGACCCGTCCAAGTAGCTTTCATTGGCGACGCAATCGTCGACGTGAGCGCCCTCGTGCCTGCACTCCTCGGCGGAGGGCAGAGTGCGTGAACCTCTGCCGCGTTCATGGTTCAAGAACCTTCACGGACTCCCGAACGTCAGTCAGACTCGAGCGGTCAAACGTGTTCCAGTCGTCGTCGCCTCGTGGGTCGATTCGGCGTGCGCGTGACTATGCGAGTGTGCGGGTTCGAGAAAGTGAATGGCCCAGCCCAAGGCGATGCCGGCAATCAATGCGACAGTCAATTGCACGCGGTTGTGCCGGTGAAACTCCATCTCGGGAAGCAGGTCTGCCAGCGCGATACAGAGAAAGACTCCAGCCGACGCGGCCAGGGCCATGCCGATGATCGTTGACTGGTAGCCTGAGAATTCGTGTACTCCCAGCACGAACAGGCCGGCACCGAGCGGGCAAATCAGGGAAAAGGCGGAATTGGCAAAGGATTGCGAGCGCGACGACCAACCGCCGATGGCCATCAAGGACGTGATTGCCGCCGAGTCGAGCGGCTTATGCAGGAAGACGGCCAGGAAGGTTCCCAGCCCGAACAGGCCGGTGACGCCCCGCAGAGCGTCGGCCTCGACGCTGGCTCCGAGCGCGAGCCCGTCGATCAAGGTGTGTAATCCCATCCCGAGACAAACACCCACCCAACTCAGTGAGTGCGCAGCGTGGGAGTGCGGGGGTGAGTGTGCTTCGCCTGGATCGTGATTGTAGACATGACTGCGCGGATCGGAATGGCTGTCCCCGTGCCCCAGGGGGTCGCTGTCGATCAAGCGACCCCCATGTGAATGCTGGTGAAACGAAAAGATCCGCAAGAGCAGAAACATCACCACGAGGCCGGCCATCAGGCCATAGGCCGCGTGATCGGCGCCCTCCTCGCCAAGCTCCTCGATCGCGTGCGGCAACATGTGAAAGATGCCGATCGACAACATCAGGCCGGCAATGAGGCTGACGACGACCTGCATCCGCGTGTGCGAAATCTGTAGCCGCCGCGGGAGCCAACCGCCGAACAACGACGCGCCGACGATCAGGACGCAATAGGCCGTCAATACGACTCGTGATCGCGCGATCGACGCCTCGGCCTGCCCGTCATTCGAGTGCTCGCTCGGCGACCGGGCTCTTGCGATCAATTGGCCCCGCGTTGGATCGCGGATCTCATTTTGCTCGGGGGTCTGCTCGCGGGACACGGCTCGTGCGGAGGAATCCGCTGGCGGCGGTTGGTTTGCGCGCAGCAAAGATGAAACAGCCGAGAATTGCCGCTGCGAGGATGGCCTGTCGAAAGCGCACGTCGATCCTTCCTGTTCCGGCGACACGAATGACGTGCCGGCGGATGCGCTGGTGGCAGCGCGAAACGTAACAGGTCAGACCGACTGGCGTATGGAAGCCTTGATGCTGATGAGAGGACTGCAAAAGTGCAACCGAGATGCACCCCTTCACGGGGTCGCCCCCGCATGACCAAATGCACGCATGCGGGACGACAATTGTGTGCGGAACCGGACTATTCGGCGAAAAGCGTGGTTGACGGCCACAGTTCTGGACGTTAAAGTTTAACAGTTGCACGATTCATGAAATGAATGATTGGCGAATCGCCCACGCATGCTCAATCGCAATCCCCGCTGTTTGCCGAATGATCACGCAAAGCACTCGAAGGTCGAGGTGAACCGCGACGCGTGCGAAAAGGCGGCGGGGATCTTTCGTGCCTTGGGCGACACGGCGCGGTTGCAGATGCTGGCCATGCTTTCTGAGGGAGATCTGTGCGTGACGGAGATTGCCGACCGGCTGGGCGACAGCCTTTCGGCCGTCTCGCAACGCTTGAAACTGCTGCGCAGCGAGCGGATCGTGCGGCAGCGGCGGGAAGGAAAACACATTTATTATTCGTTTGCCGATCGCCACGTGGCGGAAATGATTTCCAACGCGATGGCGCACGCGGAGGAATAGCCGACTCATTCGGCCCGGAAATTGCCAATTGAAAACTCAAGTGCGGTCTGACCATTTCGACTTGAGAATCGCCTGCGTCCGTTAAATTGTGCGGCTTCAAGACTCGTTCTTTGACGACAAAGGAGAGCGAAATGGCGACGTCTGTGCATCAGAATCACCCTCACAAGCACGGGGCAAATTGCGGTCATACGGCCATCGAGCATCAGGGTCACGTCGACTATCTGCACGATGGACATCTGCATCATCCGCTGTCCCGATGGCAAGGTCGAAGAACATCAATTGTCGGTGGGCGGTGCAAACCCGAGTGCGTGCACGCCGAATCATCAATGCGGCGGCCACCCGGACGGCCACGTGCATGGACCGAATTGCGGGCATCCCGCTGTTCCGCACGGCGACCATGTCGATTATCTCGTAAACGGCCATCTGCATCATCCGCACGGCGTCGCACTGCGACGACCATGGTCCAGTCGCCGTCAAAAAGTGACCGTGACGAAATAAGCTTGTTCGACGTCGAATTGACTCGGCGAAACCCGGTATGCCCGCGCATTCGGCGATGATTGCCGCGGGCATATTGTCTTTCCAACCCCCTAAATTGCCGCGCGGCGACTCGACGGCAGATATCTCAGGCATGGCACACGACTGTTCCAGCCATACTCACGAGCACCGTCACGGCAAGGGCACGACGCCCGCCGCGCACGATCTGTTCGCCCACGGCGAAACTGGCAAATCTGCGCGGGCGCTCGTGTTGACGGCGGCGTTTGTCGTCGGCGAAGCGATCGCTGCTTACTTTGCGCACAGTCTGGCCCTGTTTTCCGACGCGTGCCATAACTTTGCCGACACGGCGGCCCTGGGCTTCTCCTGGTACGCCGCTGTGGGTCGCCCAAAAGCCGTCGCACACCGGGAATGACTTACGGCTACCATCGCGTGGCCATTCTGGCCGCACTTGTGAACGCCGTCTCGCTCGTCGTCATTGCGCTGGGGATTTTTTGGGAGGGGGTGGAACGGTGGCGGCATCCCGAGCCGGTCAATGGCTGGCTGATGGTTTGGGCGGCCGGCGTGGCCATCGGCGTCAATGCGACGATCGGCGTCTGGCTGCACGCCGGTGGCCAAGCACGACATCAACATCCGCTCGGCCTATCTGCACATGGTGGGTGACGCACTCTCGGCCTTTGGTGTCGTGGTGGCGGGCCTTGTGGTCGTTTTGAGCGGGGCGCGCGTGGCGGACTCGGTCGCCTCGATCCTGATCGGGGGCCTGATTCTGTGGAGTTCCTGGGGCGTGCTCAAGGAAAGTGTGAACGTCCTTTTGGAAGGCACGCCGGTCGGTTTGGACATGTTAGCGGTAGAAAAGGCGATTGCCAGGTCCCCGGCGTGCTGAATGTTCACGACCTCCATGTGTGGACGGTGGGGCCGGGAGTCATTGCCTGCAGTTGCCATGTCTTGGTCGCCGAGCAGACGATTCGCGAGGGCCAACAGATTCTCAAGTCGGTCGTCGATGAACTGGGCCATCACTTCGGCATCAGCCACACGACCGTCCAAGTCGAAGTCGAAGGTCATGAAGCCGACGAGATGTACTGCACTCTGCAGAGGCGCGGCCGCGGCAGCCATTCCCATCATCATCACAATCAATGACGATGAACATGCGATAAGACAGTCGCGTTTGTTCGTGACGCTGCCTGCAGTTGAGCTGGAATGCACATAGATCACGAAAAACGGGACCCCTATCGACTCACATACGCAGCCGGCTCCTGAATTTTGTCCGGGGATTCCTTGGCCATTCGCACGAACTCGTCGATGCATGGGGGACAGCAGAAAAGATATCTCTTTCCCCCGACGATCCAGGAGCACTCGGCATTGGCCTTCGTATGCGTCACGGGGCAGATCGGCTCTCCGAGTTTCGGATTGAAGTCGTGCGCGGAGTGAAACTCTTTGTACTTTTCCGAAGCCGTCATCCGACCGTTGGCCGCGATATCGGCGTCTGTATATTTCCCCTTGGCCGTTAGGTAAAGGGTGCGTTCTACGTCGGCTTTCGCTCCCTCCGGCATGGGGGCGGCTTTCGCCCGGTTGGCCGATTGCGGCGCGGCTTCACTTTGCGACAAAAAGGCGATCCGCAGTCGCCGCTCGGCGCGGGCAATCAAACCGATCAGATCGTGGACGGCCTCGCGGTCGTTGTCGGCCAACTCATGTTCGAGCAGCTCCAGCCGATCTTCCAACAGGCGCGCCTTCATCCGATGAAATTCGCTCAGGCGGCCCGTGCGCAGGTAAACGCCGACTTGCAGTTTGCGGACCCAGTCGGCGTAGATCGGAATCCAGTGCTCGGCCTGTTTGCGGTTTCCCACGAGGGCCGCCGAGAGCGTCTCGGTGTTGGCGGTTGTCAGTTGATCCAGCGATTCGTTGGCCGGCGGGTAATACGTATAACAGCCGACGAGACTGACCGCGACCAAGATCGCCAGAGCCGCCAGCCCAAGGACAGGGTCGGAAGTGCCACGTCGCGCCAGGCCCGTGGTTGTTCCGTTGCGGGAACCGGGCGCATCCAACCAGGCTTCCAGGCGGCAGCGCCGATCAAAAACCCGGAGTGCGAGTCCGACAATGAACAGCCCTGTGAGAAAGACCGCCGCATAAACTTCATGCGCCTGTGTGTCTTCATGGATCTTGTTGAGAACACGCGCGGCAAGATTGTCGGTGCCCGTTTCGAAACGGCCGGCAATAGACGTCGAAAGCATGAGTATGGTCGGCCGGCTCGACGGCGGTCGGATACAGCGGCCGTTCATGCCGGCGTCGCTCGACCGTTCCGCCCACGCCGCTGCTATCGCAACAGGCGCGGTACTTCATCGGCCAACGCGTGTGCGCGGAAGATCAACGCGAAAGTTCACGCGCAGGGTGGCCCGCGGGAGAGTGGCAGTTCCGGTCGGACGACCGGAGCGGAGAGGTATTCACGAGGCTTGATCTGCCGAACGGCCTCGCTCTGTTCGACAATCGCGAACGCGACGGGCGAGATCGACTTAACCGCCAGGAATCGACAAGCAAAGCAGTGGTCGCAGTCCGGAAAATGCGATGGCAACCTGTCGTGAGCTGCATGGTCGTTTGCGGCGTGGGAGTGACAGTGGTCACAGTCGCACGCGTCACGATTCACCGATCCCAAAGCAGCTTGGGGCTCGTTACGGTAGTGTTCGCCCGAACGATGATCACAGCCACACGTGTCACCAGAGGAATGATCATGCAACGCGTGAACAGCGGTCGTCGCCAGTAGATAGGCGGCAAGCGAAGAGACGACCGCAATACGCTTCCAAGAGGCCATCGTCAGGACTCGGAGCCAAACTCGCAAAGATCTTGCTGGTCTCTATTACGCGCCGACGCCCCATAAATGGGAAGGCCAAATGCAACTGAGTTGCAATAATTTGCAGAAATTTCGGCTGCAGGCCTTTGCGCCGCTGGAGTACAATGAATCGTGACGTGCCGTGATCTTCGGAGTGTGAACCGCAACAAAAGTCAGCCGCAAGGAGCGTGTCATGGCGGGAACGATGCCCGATCACAAGCCCCCGTCAACGCCGCGAAATGCGACGAGCTACATTGTCGTCGCAGGTCGCCTTTTGTATTCGGCGATTTTCATCACGGCCGGCTTTCAACAAATTTATCGTGCACAGGAGACGGTTGCCGCGGCCGCTAAGCAGGGCGTGCCGCTGGCTCATATCGCCGTGCCCATGGCGGCCGTGATCGCCATCTTCGGCGGTGTGAGCATTTTGCTGGGGTACTACGCGCGGGTTGGGGCCTGGCTGTTGGTCCTCTTTTTGGTCTCCGTTACTCTGATGGTGCACAACTTTTGGGCCGTGAAGAATCCCACCGTTGCCCAGACCGAACAGATCATGTTCATGAAAAACATATCGATGCTGGGCGGCGCGCTGCTCATCGCCTATTTCGGCAGCGGCCCCTTGAGCCTCGATGCCCGCAGGAAGAAAGATGTAAGGCGAGGCCGATATGACAGAACTGGGTCTCCGACCCCGAGACGCCCACCCCGCTCATCCGCGCCGGCCGCCGCATCTGCTCCCGCAAAACGTTGGAATTCTGGCGTCGCTTTTGATGCGTTTTGACCGCCGTCGCCCGATCACGGTCGATTCCGCCAAAGCGTATGGGAATCCGGCACGGGGAACCGCGTCCTTGCAGCTCGCACGCGGAATTCTCGCGCGTGCACCAGCTCGGTATCGATTTCCTGGACGCGAGGCTCGATCCTGCCGATGCATGGCAGGCACCACGCTCGCGCATCACTCCAGGCGTCCGGCGGTCTGTATTTCGGTCTCTTTCGGTGAATGGTCGAGATGCGCCAAGAAGGCCCGTGGCTGCGGCAGGTCAGGCTTGAGACGGAGAGCCTGCTTGAATTCCGCATCGGCTTCGGCCTGGTGTTGATGAGAGGCCAGGATCACTCCTAGGTTCGAGTGAGCGGCAGCCGGACCGACCACTCTTGAAAAGGCGTCGAAGCTTTCCTGATAGCGGCCTTGTTCTCCCAGCACTAACCCCAGGTTGACCCACGCCCGTTCATGCTCGGGCGCCTGCGCGATGGCTTTGCGGAAGTTGGCCTCTGCCTGTTTCCAATCCTGACGGCGGTAGAAGTAGTACCCGAAATCGCTGAGCAAATCGGCATCGTGTGGCGCAACATCGAGCGCCTTGCGATATTCGGCCGCCGCGCGTGTGTCATTGCCTTGTTGGTCGTAGAGGACGGCCAGAAAACGGCTCACCTGTTGTTCGCGTGGGTCGAGCTGACGTGCACGCTCGAAGAGCAAGATCGCTTCCCGCGCGTCGCCGTGTGCTTGCAACTCTTTGGCTGTCGCCAGGCAGGCTTGAGCCGCTTGCTTGGGAGGTAATTCGTCCTTCGGCGCGGTCATTCCGCTCGTCGTGGCAGGCGTCGATCCGCTGAGTGAAAAGAGCGACCGCCCGCCGGATGCCGAGAGACAACCCGTCGTCTGCAAGATTGCAAACAGGAAAGCGACGAAACAGGCCGATCGAAGGCACGTCATCCAACACCTCGCCTGCCGCTGGATGCAAATTCTTGCCATGCCTGTTGGTCGTTTATTCAATAGATTCCCCCGCCCCAACATTGTGCCCCCACCGACGGAGGTTCCTGCACCGAATCCACTGCTGGTGGGGCCGAAGCCGCCTGGCGACGCGTTGGCGCCTCCGCCGGCGCCCGTCGTCGTGCCGGTGCCGCCAAGGCGAGTCGTTCCGTAGCGGACGGCTTCCTGTCCGTAGAGACCCTCCGCCTGGGACTCACCGCTGACGACGCGAATATCTGCGTCGAGCACACCGAGCTGCGTCAGGTTCTCGACGACGACCTTCCTGCGGGCCGCGTTACGCTTGTCGTTGTCGCTTGCGGCGACGATGACGTGCTGCGGACCTTCGCCGAGGCGTTTGGCAATTTCGCGGACATGCTTGCGGCCGTCCGGTCCAAGTTGTTCGGCCCCCATGTACCACTCGTATTCATGGATGACGAAGAAATCCTGCTCGGCGCGGGCGATCTGCTCGGTCTGCCATTGGCACGAATAAGTGCCTGCCGGCGGAGGAATGGCTCCGCACGGGATGTCGGCACATTGATCGGTGCACCAAGCCCAACCGCCGTCGTAGCGGCAGCCGGCTGCGAGGGCCGCCCAGCCCAGCATGACGAATGCCAGTGATTGGTTGTTCATTGATAAATCCTTCGACAAGCCGATTCCAGGCCGTATGCGATGCGGTGCGGCAACTCTCGTCGGTTGCTCATGGTTTCGGCGGCTCAGACGTTGGCTGTTGCGGCACCGGAATCGGCTGCGCGGTCGGAGAGGGAGGGGAGGTGGACCTCAGCCTTTCCGGAATCGATTGGCTCAGGCCGAGGGACGACGTGTTCCGTCGGCACGTTCGGGTCGGGAACAGGAACGGGAGCCGGATAGCAAGTGCCGCTCGACGGGCAGCAGTTATTCGCCTGTCCGTGAGCGCCGATGATGAACACATCGTCGCAATGTTCGTAGCGTTTCTGCCGGGCACAGTCCGTGCGGACGGAGCTGCGGTAGTCGTAACTCCGCCGGCTTTCCAAGCGGTTCAGGAGGTAGAACTCGACGTCACCCGGCTCAAACACGTCGGAGCCGGCGACGGGGGGCGTTGCACATTCTTGCAGCGGATGCGTGAGGTCCGGAGTGATGAGAATCATCACCTCCTGCTCGCCGTGCGAAGTTTGATTCTCGCCAGCCAGCGATCCCACGATGGGCAAATCGCCGAAAAATGGGACGCGGACGGTCGTTGCGCCGAATGTCGTTTGAGTCAGGCCGGCGACTGCGAAAGTTTGTCCCGACCGCAGCTCGACGGTCGTCTGAAACGTGCGCGAGTTGAGGCCGGGAACGGTTGTGCCTCCGGCTCCCGCACTCCCTCCGATGCTTGTCCCCAAGCTCGGGTCGAGCGTACTGACAGTTGCTCCAACCTGCAGGCGGATACGGTCGCGGTCGGTGATGTAGGGAACGAATTGCATCTGGACGCCGAATGGAATGAACGAGACCCCCTGCCCGACGGCGCCAAATGTGAGCGTCGCCGCCGGCACAGGGAATTCCCCGCCCGCACGGAACCGAGCCGTTTGGCCATTCAGCGCGACGAGATTCTGCTCGGCGAGCGATCGGGCCAGGTTGAGATTTCGCAGTGCCTGAATCGCCAGCGTCACCTTGCCGTTGTCGATAATGGCCGGCAGGTTCCCGCCGATGAGCTGCGCGGACGATCCCATTCCGGTCACGGTCGTCGGGATCAAGCCCCCGGTTGTGCTCGAAAAGACGGCCGTCCCCGCGGCATTGAGCACGCTGAAATCCAGCCCGATGCTGCGTGCCGCAGTCCGATTGACCTCGGCAACCGTCACCCGCAGCTGGACCTGTTGCTCACCGGAAACGCGGAGCAGATTGACGACATTGCGATTCACGTCACGCAAGAGGAAGTTTTCAAGTCCCTGCTGCGGCAGGTTGCCATTCGCATCCGGGATCGCCGTGACGTTGAGGTTGCCGACAGGAATCTCCGTCGCCCCTCCGTCCCGTTCCCGCGATCCGCCCGGTGCATTGGCCGAGACGATGCGGAGAATCTGGGCCGCCTCGACGATATCTTTGGCCTCGCCGCTGACGACCAGCTTGTCCCCCAGCAGGGCGAGCTTGACCGCGCTGTTCGGGAACGCTCGATTGATCTCGCCCTCGAGTGCTTTGTAGACGCGGTCCAGCCGCTCTTTCTGCTCGGGATCCGGAATCACTCGTAAGAGATAGCTCAATACGGTCTGGCGGCCCCCTTCCGGGATCGGTGAACCAGAGGTTGAGCACGGTGCTGCCGACATGATTGCCGACGACGGAAATCTCTGTCGGCGTCACGATGGTGTAGCTGGCGATTTGCTCATCGGCAAGCTGCACGCGCAGGGGGGCCTGCTTCAACACCAAGATGCGCGGCCTCCCCTGCATCAGGTCGAGCGTGTTTTCCGGATCGATCGTCCCGTCAACGTACTGCTTGTAGCGGTCGAGCACGGCGGCCGACGGATGCGGCGTCGTTCCGGCTTTGGGCACGGTGCCCCCCAACAGCGGCAGCCGGACCTGTGTCGGCCCGAATGCGCCGCTGCTTGCGGGAGCGTTTTGTTCGTATTGGCTTGCCGGCACACGCACTGGGCCAGCGGGCTGTGGCTGTGGTGCGATAGGCTGTTGCCCGCCGATCTGGCTGTCGAATCCGACCTGCTGAATCAGCGGTCGCGGCAGCGCTTGGGGATCGGGGCTACGATCGAACGCACCGCCATCCTGCGCGAAGGTGGACCGAGTGACGCACTGCGGCGCAAACACGCCGAGAACCGCGAGTGCCATGACTGCGGCACGCGTCGTGTACCGGCGGCCGCGACACCCTAGCCGTTCGTTTGCATGGAGTCGTGGAAAGAGACTTCGCACGGTACCCCCTGACCTGCAATCGCCTCCGGACGCAACAAGGCCGATTGGCCGTCGCCCGAATCGATTGTTCGCTGAACGATGTTCCGCGCTGCGTGCCGCCTCGAGACCTCGCGAATCGCAATCCTGGCGGACAACGCAGTTGGTCAGACCGGTGAATGTATTATCGTCGCAAGGGACTGCGAAACTTTTGTCGGTTCTAACGGATTTGCCGGTTGTGTCGCCGACCCGTTATCCCCGCAAGAACTGCAAGGACTTAGGGAGCGGCCGACCCTCCGGACCCGACACGCGCAGGGTCTGTTCCGGCCGGATCTCGGTCCCTCCGGATGGCAGCTCCAGGATGGCGTGAGTTCGCTGGTTCGGCAGGATGGCCCGCCAGGGGCGAAGGCCCTGGCGAACGGAAATGACGCGTCCACCTGCCATCCAACAGGACCAGATCCAACGCAAACCGCAGCAGGCAGGTGTGGATCGATGAGCAGGGAACAAGCAGCAACCCGTGGCCGGCGGCCGGCCGGCGACGCAATTGCCAGCCGACGAGCCGGGACCAGTAACGGTCGGCCAATTCGAGCGCCTCGACGACTGTGCGACCACTCTCCAGTTCAATCAGTTTCCAATCAGTCATCACTCTGTTCATTCCCGATCCGGCGGCCGAGGCTCGTCGAGCGCGCGAGACGTCGTCAAAGATGCCGATGCAGGCTGTACGTGTCCGCCAGGCGGAAGAATTCGTAAAACGCCGGGCCGAGCGTGAAGAGCAGAATTCCCGGCAAGAAACAGATGACCAACGGGAACAACAACTTGACCGGCAACGCCATCGAGAATTCGATGGCACGTTCGCGTCGACGTTGACGCAAGTCGTCGGCCTGGCTGCGGAGGACCTCCGCCACGCCCGAACCGATTTGTTCCGCCTGTACGAGGGCCGAAATGAGAATGGTCACGGCGGTCACGTCGAGCCTGCGCGAAATCCGCCGCAAGCAATCGACGCGCGGACGCCCTGCCAGCACTTCGGCCTGGAAGGTGCGAAACTCCTGGACGAGCGCGCGTTCGGCCGGCTGCGACGTGAGAATCCGGTCGAGAGCGGCGTCGAAACCCAAGCCGGCCTCCGCCAGCGTCGCCAACAACTCGAGCGTCACCGGCAAGTCGCGCTCGACCTGGGCCACGCGCCGCCGCCGTGCGCGACGCACGATCAGCAAGGGAATTCCGGCAAAGGCCGCGGTCAGCACCCAGGGCATCATGTAAAGCACGGGCCGCATCAGATCACTGATCCCGCCCGGGATCACCGAAATCGCCCGATCGGCTGCCGTCAACACGCCAAGGATCCAACACGCGTATCCGATGGACCCGCCAGCGGCAAAGCAGAGCACGGTCAGCGCGAAGAACACGGGCACGGCGCCCGCGCGCCGGTAACCGGCCAAACTCATCCACCGCGCCAACGAACCGCCGCGTCGAACCGCCACCTGATCCACTCCGTGATCCACTCTGGAGTCCGCCGCTCATCGTCGCCTGTGGAATCTCCGACAAGGACTCGAATAACCGGCGCTGGACAACACGCTGAGCCAGGAAGTGGCGCAGCAACAAGGCCACGACCAGCATTCCGACGATCCAGCCTAGAGTGACGCCGATAACCAACACGGTCTTGCCTTCAGATTCTGCCGCGGCTTAAGAATGCGGACCACGCGATGCCCAGTGCCTGCAGCATGACGGCCGTCGCGACGAGAAAACTTCCGACGTTCGTCGTCAGAAACCCCCGCATGCGGCCCGGATCGTTGAACCACATGAACAGAGCGATGAAATACGTGACGCCCAGCACGGAAATGATGGAGACGCGAGCTTGCGTCGTCATGGCCCGGCTTCTCCTCGACATCTCGATCCGGTCGCGGATCGTGCGTCCCACCGTGGCCAACGTCGGGGCCAGGCTGCCGCCGACCTCCCAGTGCACAGAGAGCGCCGAGGCGAACAGCAGAAACGTTTCCAGCGGCACGCGCTCCGTGAGGGTGCGAAACACGGTCTGCGGAGAGTCGCCGAGCTCGATGCGATTCGCGATTTCTTCAAGTTGCTGATTGAGGGGAGCCGGACTTTCTCGTATCGCGCTCTCCAAGGCCTTCGTTAATCCAGCTCCGGCGCGAAGCGCGCCCACCATGAGGTCGATCGCGTCGGCCAGTTGGGATTCGATCTTTTGGACACGGCGCTCGGCGAACATCGCGTCGATCTGCCAGCCGAGCATTGCGACGACCATCCCGCCGGTGAAGCTATAGACCGGGCGAAAGCCGGCCAAGAGCCACAACGTGGCCATCGCGCCGCCTCCCGCCAGAAAGGGCAGGAACCAATGCCGCCGCAAAAAAGGCTTGGGCGGCCCCGCATCGAATTCAGGCAGTTCTTCCGATGCGACCGACGCAGCCAGGGCGCGGTCCAGACGATGCCGGGCCTGGTTTTGCATCCGGGCGTTCAGCCAAAGGTAAAAAATCACCCCCGACGCCGAGACGAGCATCGCCAGAAAGAGCAGCTTATCCATCGGCGCGCACCTGCGGTTTGCGAAAGATTTCGAGCGGCACGTCGATGTCGCGTTCGCGCAGCTCTTCGACAAATCGGGGCACGATGCCTGTCGGCGACGAACTCGCCGGCCACGCTCTTGCCGCGCCGTCCCCGCCGTTCGAAGCGGAAGATGTCCTGCATCTGCGGCGTGGAGCCTTCCATGCCGGTGATCTCGGCGATGCTTTCGACGCGGCGGACGCCGTCCTCATAACGGCGGACGTGCACGACGAGATGCAGGGCCGAAACAATCTGCTCGCGGATCGCGCGAGAGGGAAGCTCGATGCCGGCCATCAGCACCATCGTTTCCATACGCGCCAGTGCGTCGCGGGGGCTATTGGCGTGAATCGTCGTCAGGCCGCCGTCGTGTCCGGTGTTCATCGCCTGCAGCATGTCGAGCGCCTCTCGCCCCGCGGACCTCGCCCACGATGATCCGATCGGGCCGCATGCGGAGCGCGTTGATCACCAGGTCGCGGGCGGTGATCCGGCCCCGACCTTCGACGTTCGCCGGCCGCGTCTCCATGCGGACGACGTGCTCCTGATCGAGAATCAGCTCGGCCGCGTCTTCGATGGTGACGACGCGTTCGGTCGACGGCATCGCTTCCGCCAGGGCGCCGAGGAACGTCGATTTGCCGGCACCGGTGCCGCCCGAGATCAGCACGTTTTTGCGCAGCCGGACCGCGTAATCGAGGCACGTCACGATATCGGCCGAAAACATGCCCAGTTGCAGCAGGTCGTCCCGCCGCAATCGGCGGCGGCCGAAGCGGCGAATCGACAGCGTCGGCCCGTCGAGCGTCACCGGAGGCAGCGTGGCGTTCACGCGGCTGCCGTCGGCCAGACGCGCGTCGACCATCGGCGAGGTTTCGTCGATCCGTCGACCCACGCGGGCCGCGATCCGCTGGATGATCCGCACCAGGTGTTCGGTGTCGCGGAACCGGACTTGCGTGTGCTCGAGCTTGCCGAACCGCTCGATGTACACCTGATCGAAGCGGTTGACGAGGATGTCGGTCATGGCCGGGTCGGCCATCAGCGGCGCCAGCGGGCCGACGCCGAGCGTCTCCTCCAACAGATCGTCGGCCAGGCGCCGCCGCTCCCCCTCGTTGAGCGGAATGTCTTCGGTAGCCAGCACGCGATCGACAAACGACCGCACCTCGGCCTCGAGTTCCGTTTCGCTGGCCGTGAGCAGTCCGCGATCATTCATTTCGTCGAGCAGACGTTGATGCAGCCGCCCCTTGACCGAGAGATGTTCCGCCTGGACACTCCGCGCCGGCGACAACGCCTCCGCCCGCACGGGCTCTCGGGCCGCGACGCCTGCCGAGCGTTCGACTTTGATCCGCTCCTTGGGAACCAGGTAGGACCCACGATTGAGCAATTGGCGCGAACGAACCTTCGTGTCGGCGGCGGATTCGACTGGTGATTTCGCTGGTGCTTCGTCGAGCGACATGGACCGGCTCCTGTGCGCGTCAGGCGGGATCTTCGGCTGCTTGCGACGCCGGGTGGTTGTTGCTCTTGCCGTTGAGCTCTGGATGCCCGTTCGAAAGCTCGGTGACTTCGTCGACGACGGCGGTCAAGCGCCGCCCGGCCGTCGAGAATCGCGAGGCCCACATCGAGAACGGGCGTCCCAGGTTAGCCGCGGCGATCAATCCGCGGTTGTACGGAACCACGTGATCGATGTCGCGGTCGAGCTTGAGGGCCACATCGATCGGCTTCAGGCAGCCGCTGTGGCGGGTGTAGCGGTTGATGACGACCCGTTGCCGCTCGCGCGGAAAGCCGATCTTTTCGAGCAGGCCCAGTAATTTGGTCGCTCCCAAGAGCGTGGGCACCACGTTCTCCAGGACGATATAGACCAGGTCGCTCGAGTCCACCACCGACATCACCACGCTGTCGAAAATCGGAAACGTGTCGACGATCACATAGTCGTAGGCTCGCCGCGAGAGCGTCAGCACGCGTGAAATGAGATCGTCGTCGACCTCGGCGCCTTCGACCGCGTCGGCGGGCGCAGCCAGCAGGTGCAGACCCGAGCGATGCGGCGTGGCGAGCTGACGGATCAGCATATCGTCGAGCCGGTCCCGTTCGCGGGCGGCATCGGTCAAAGTCAGAGTCGGGCTCGAGATCGAGCATCGCGGCACAGACCCCCATCTGCAGCGACGTATCGATCAGGAGCACGCGCTCGGGATACCGCAAGGCGAGTCCGAGCGCCGTGTTGACCGCCAGGGTCGATTTCCCCACTCCTCCCTTGTTGCTGATGAAGGAAACGAGCTTGCCCCACCGCACCGGTCCGCGCGCATCGCGTCGGCTGAGCCGTTCAACCAACTGGCCCAAGTCCACCGCCGACACGGGACGCCGCAGGAAGTCCCGGATTCCGGAGCGGAGCGCCTCGATCAGCATGGCGCTCTCAGAGACTTCGTGATCGAAGAGTTCCGGCCGGAACGCGGCGACCGAAAGCGTGTCGGGCGAGACGGCCGCCATGTCCGCAACGACCGCCTTCAGCCGCGCCAGGTCGCGTCCCATTTCGATGACGGCCAGATTCGGATGTCGATTGCGGGCCGTTTCCACTGCCTGCCGCGCGTCCGCCACACGGTGCACGACGGCCGCCTCTCCGGGGAGAGAGGCCAGCGCCGCCTCGCACTCGGGGGCCAATTGTGGATCGGCGGAGATAATCAGAATCTGGAAAGGTCCGGTCATGCGATCTTCAAGGTTGGAAGTTGGGGCCGAAGAAATGGTTCACCAACACGGGAGCCAGCAGCGATGCGGGCAAGCCCTCATTGGCGTCGAACACTTGCTGAGCCAGCACGGCGCTATTCGCCGCCTGCAAGATTTGAGGCGGCAATGGCGTCAGCAGCGATCCGGACGCGTTCTCGACGGCGACCCGATCCTGCGACGTGTTCGCGACAGCATTCCAGGGAATCTTGATCGAAAGTTGCCCCGTCGTGTAACTCCAAGTGACAAAGCCGAAGCCAACGACCGTCCGCGCCGTCGTGCCAATCGTGTTGTAGATCGGCACGTAGGTGTAGAGGGCGGGCGCAACACCCAGCGGTGTATCGTTGGTGCCGGCGACAAAAGCTTGTCCGATCGTGGTCAGCAGGGCCGGGTTGGCGTTCGTGACTCCGGCTTCGACCGCATTGGGATTTGGTGTCGCTCCCGGCTGCGGAAGCAGATTGGACGTGATGAGCCCGGTCATCGGATTGACGGTCGGGCTATCGGCTCCTTGGACGCCATTGGCCGGATTATTCAAGCTCTGCCAATACGTGACCGTGACTCCGAACGGTGCCAGGCCGCGAATTCCATCGACCGTGTCGGCCGGACCGACCGTCAAGACGTGCCCGACGACCGTGGTCGTCGCCGTGCTCCCCGTTGGACGCAGAGTGATTGTCCCGGCGGCCGCGATCGACGTCGCGCGGACCGTGATGCCGGATTGGACGCTCAGATTTCCGTTCTCGCCGGAAACCCGTGGGATCATCGAACCACGGCCGAACAGGAAGGGAATCGGCGGACCGTTGGAGGCGACCCCCGTCGCGGCATCGAAATTCTCCGGCGAACGGCGGAGCCGCGCCAGGAAACCCGTATCCGTGATCGTGCCGGGCGCCGTGTCGGGGACGAAGTCGCGGCGGGAATAATCCTGCGATTCGTCCAGGACCGCGGTGGGATCGTCGTAGGATTGGTTCCAACCGTACGTTCCCGAGACGAGGTCCCCATCGGCCGCGTTCCCCGAATTTGCTTGGAGGACGGGCTTATACACGGGGGGCGAAGGCGTCGAGATGATCCCCCCGGCTTGGAGCGACGGGTCGGCGATCATGTCGTTCACTTCGGCCACCGGGCCGGCACCAAATTGCTGCTGATCACCGTTCGCGGGATTGAGATCGTCGTCGAACGTCACCGACGTCAAATGGCTCGCACTGAAGCGGCGGGCACAGTCGATCCACTGCTGCCATTGAAGGTTGGTTGGGTCGTACGGTGTCGCGGGTTGCGGCCCGCATTCACTGGTTAAGCCCTGCGGCAAGAGCGGCGTGGTCAATCCGTTAGGCCGCCAAGCGGAGGGCAAATCGTCGCGAAGCCGCAAGCCCTCGAGTGCCGAGCTGTCGGCAGCCGTCTGCATTTGCAACTGCGTCATCCGCCCGAATCCGAGATCGACGACGAGCGCCGCAAGCGCCATCGCGACGAACACGATGAACGCGAAGATCACCAGCACGTTTCCCCAGCGGTCCGGGAACCGTTCGCGGAGACCATCCGCGCGAGGGTCCTCCGCGGAGTCTCGGCGAAACTGGCGACGAATCAGTCCGTCTTGCGGCGCATCGATCGGCCCCAATCATGGGGTATTCCTGGCGTCCAGATGATGCGACGGGCCGCGATGGGAACGCGGATGGCCAAGATGTCGGTTAAAACCGAGACCTTGCTGCATCGGCAGAATGGCCCACTCGCGCTTGCCCCCTGAGAGTGTGTCGATCGCGGCGATGTCGGCCAACGGATCCGAACCGGGCGTGTCGGTGTGGGCCTCGGGGTCGCCCGGCTGTCCCGAGCGGACCACGCACATCACGTTGACCTCGGTTGCCAGGGCCTGTGTAACCGGGGCGACTTCGTCGGGGTCGACGGCAATCACAACTTCTTCGACCGGTATATTCCTGACCATGGTTCCTTGTGAGATCGACTTAGACACGGTCGGCTTTTGACGGCGGGTCACCGGAGTGAGCAAGACGGCATCCTGCGCGAGGACCCGCACGTTCGCGAGCTTCTCCATCGAGGCCATTTGCGCTTCGGCCTGAAATCCGCTGTTGAACTTTCCCATCCCGCCGCCTTTTGGCATTTCGACCGGAATCGTCGCGACCAGGTCGATGTGATCACCCACTTTGAGGCCGTGAACTCCCGAGACCTTTGACACCTCGAGCAGCAAGGATCGCTTTCCGGGTGGAATCGCGCCGGCGAGTCCCGCGCGAGTCCCCTTCGGGTAAAAGTCCTCCTCCTTGAAGACGTAGCCCGCCGGTTTTTCGTGATTAATCACGCGGCCGCGAATCTGGCCGTAATCGGTGAGCACGTCGCTGGTGAGGGTCGTGCGTGGCACGGGGATCGACGCAAAGTCGCCGATTTTGGCATCAAAAACGTCTTCACGCGCGATTTTGGTGTAGGCCGGAATCGTCCGGGCGCTCACCAGCACGCGGACATACCCTTCCGGAATCCGGTTTCCCCGCGAAAGGAACGGCAAATCGATCTTGCCGAAGGCCCACAGCGTGCCGATGGCACCCACAGATACTGTCGGCACGAGCAGACAGACCAACAGAATCACAAATCCCATCGAAATTCCCTGGGACTTCGAGCGTGCGTACGGCATGGCCTACCTCAAATGATCGCTGGATGATGTGGTTGATGATCGGAAAGCATGCGAGTTGCTAAGGTCCAAAAACTTCGCGGCGAAAGACCGCTTGAGCGGAAATCACGCGGCGAAACGGCCGCACGGTGCCACCCATCGACGTGCCGCCGTAGAGCCCCATTTCGCCCAAGCCGTACGTGCCTCCGTACGGTCCGGCGTAAGCGGCCCCGGAGCCCGCTTCGGCCGGCGGAGGATCGGGCGCCACCGGCTCGCCACCGCCGGGCGGAGTATTCGATGCCGTCACGCCGCCGTCATCGGCCAACATCGGCGTGCTCAAGTTGGGCAGCGTTTCACCGTTGGCGTTCACCGGCGGCGGTTGATAGCCGGCCATTGTCGCCGCCTGAAACGGATAATTGAGACGCACGGCAACGACGCCGCCGGAGAGCCCCGATGGAGGTGTCGACGCGACACTGAACGCGCCGTTTCCCGTCGAATCGGTGATCTCTTCGAGCACGCCGTGCCATTCGATTGTCTCGGGGCTTTCGCCCGGCGCGCTTGTCACCAGCGGCACCGCGACGGTGAAACCACTATAGCCCGGCTTCGTGCCGGTCGGCGTGGTGCTGGTCAGCAACGCGCCGGATAACGCAAGAGGGGAACTCCTCCGACCGTATCGTTAAACATCATCGGCAGGAGCGCCTGATTCACCGAGGGCAACGTAATTCCCTGTGCGGCGAAGAAATCGAAGATCGACTGTCCCGGCTGCATGCCGCTGATGTTGATGGCGAGGTAATTCGGATCGTAGACGCCGTTGATCACTTGGGGATCGGCAAGCGCAGTGGCGAACGTCGCCGTAGGGGTCAGCGGGACTCGCGACAGCTCTCGCGCGGCCTGGTCGACGGCCGATTGCAGATTCTGTGCGCCGCTGAACAGCCGGCCGAATTCGACGATCGCCACGATCAGCAGGTAAATCACCAGAAAGATGAGCGCAAACTCGAGCAGCGCCTGACCGCGGCGCGCGGGCAAGCGGGCCCGTCGACCGGTTCTCATTCGCTCACTGGGCAACTCACGACGCCGTCGCATGGACCACAAACTCCAGACGAATCCAATACAGCAACAAACCACAGGCGATCGCCGGCACGTACGCCAGGTCGCGGCGTCCGCGGAACAAGGCCACGATCGCCATGAGCCCGCCGGAAACGGCCACCCAGAACAAAACGGACAACAACGCCCAAGGCCCGAGCGCCGCGCCGATGGCGACCACCAACTTCAGATCGCCTCCGCCGAAACCGCCGAGGGCATACAGCGGAAACATCAAAGCGAAACCCATCGCCGCGCCGTACACAAAATTCATCCACGTCAGACCAGACAGGCCGGCCGCGATGCCAAGCGCCGCACAAGCCAAGAGCGAAGCCGCGATCCAGTCGGGGATCACGCGGCTTCGCAGGTCGTACACGGTGGCGACGATTGCAAACAGAATTGCCACGTATGTCATGACACAGTCCACTCGTCCCCGCCACCGGTCCCCTGCACCGCCAAGGCGCAGGAAGCACCGGTGCGGGACGAAGGGGTTCAACCTCATTCCGACTCGATGATCAGTCCGCCGACGCCGTTCGCGGACCCGGCACTGTTCGGACCGAACAAGTTCATGCCGAGACGATCCGTGCCGTTTTGCGAGAGGATCGAACCGGGCCCGCTGACGGAGACTTCGATCGAGCCGCCCTGTCCGTTGTTGTCCGTTTCGATCAAGTGACCGCTCAAAATCGGGCCGTTATCGCCCACGTGGGCACCGGGAACCATCGTGGCCGCAGTTCCCATCAGGTCGGACGTTTTGTGACCAAGCAGAGAAATGGCGGCCAACGAAATGACGGCGATGCCACAGACGAGCAGGGCGTACTCAACCAGGCCTTGACCTTTGCGGTCGCGAAACAGCTTGCGGAACATGAAATCACCTCATTAAGAAAACAGGGGAACGTGATCGGAAATGACCCAAGGACGAAAACAACGTCAGTCGATGCTCACAATAAAACCGTCTCGCCTCCGCAGCAGTTACGGCACAGGGCTGCGGTCTGACCAACCATTCGCCCCGTGCTTGGCTGCCAACGGAGGCGAGCACGGCAATACGCCGCAATGGTTAAGAGGCCGCGGACTCGATCGACGCTTCGTCGACCGACATCGGGTTACCCCAGCGCGCGTCAGAACGAGAAAAGGTCGGCTCGTTCCAAGAAACTGCCAGGATTCGGCGGCGCAGCGGATCGCAAGTGATCCGGAAGCGTGGCCACCAAAGTGGCAACAATGTCTGACGCGCGGCCGCTTCAGGAAATTGTCAGACGCAGGGCGGACCGCGCGGGCTATAAATGCCCGACACGCAGACAGCAAAGACTGGCGAAGCATGCGGCGGCAGGCGTGCGACAAGGAACTGTCGCAATTCGCTGACCGGCAGCGACGGCGCGAGCTGACCGTGGGACTGGAACTGGCAGATCGGGCAATCGTCGGCGTCATGAACGTGCTGCTCGCCCGCGACGACTGCCGGCGAGTGCCCGCACGACACACAGGCTTCCGACGGCCCGCGATCATACTCGCAACCCATCAGCCCATGGAGACTCTGCCCGGCCAGCATCATCCCCGCATAGAGGACGAGCATGCCGCTGACGACAAAGGGCTTTAATTGACGGGCCATGGACCACAGAAACCAGGATCGCGAACCGGAATTGCGTCGATCGCTCAGATGCAACTTAGTTGCGATTATGTGGAGACCGTCTCGGAATGTCAATAACTTTCCGGCACGGCAAATCAGTTTTTAGCAAACCGGCTTGAAGCCGCGCCCGAGCTCGCAGGCCAACGATAATCGCTGGCCGTCCCCTCCTGACGACAGTTCTGTTAGACTTCGAGTTGACCAACCATTCGGAATTGCTCGTCGTGACGCGACCGCGCCATTGCGCGAGCTTTCCGCGCCTTGCACAAAAGCGGTCTGATGAAAATCAAGCAAACCAGCGCGGAGCGCCTGGATCTGTGCGCGCCTCCACGACGCCGGTCTGCGCTGTACGGACGCTCGGCTGGCCGTCCTGCATCAGTTGCGGCAATCGACAACTCCGCTCAGCCACGCCGACATCGCGTCGACGCTCGCGCCCTTGGGCTACGATCGGGCGACCGTCTATCGCAATCTGGTGGGACTGAGCGAGGCGGGATTGATTTCCCGAGTCGATCTCGGTGATCACGTTTGGCGGTTCGAATGGCGGAGCGAAGGTAAGCACGAAGCCGATGAGCATCCGCATTTCGTCTGCACGGAGTGCGGTGAGGTCTCGTGCCTCGTCGGCGTCGAAGTCAGCGTCACTCCCGCTCCGGGAACAAAGCGCTCCGCCGTCGGCAAGGTGACCGAGGTCCTGCTCAAGGGCCGCTGCAATCGGTGCTCATAGAGCTGCTACGAAAATCAAGCAGTTCGAGAGCCAGGCCCATCAAGCGATCGAAGCTGTAAGTCATACTCGTGGGCGTCGTGCACAGAAAGATCCGGAGGTCTGAGAAGTTCATGATTGCGGCGCCTTCCAGGGGCATAACGCACCCACAATCCGGATGACTTCCACGAGCGCATCTTCGTGACGAACCCCGCCATCATCCGGCGTGCGATAGCCGAGGGCATCGGCAACGCCGTGCTGATCAAGCTAAACCAGATCGGGACAATCACCGAAACCTTGTCGGCAATCGCCGAAGCCCGGTCAGCAGGCTACGCGACAGTCATCAGCCACCGATCCGGCGAGACCCCGGACGACTTCATCGCGGACCTCGCCGTCGCGACTGGCGCCGGACAGATCAAAGCGGGCGCCCCATGTCGCGGTGAGCGCATCGCCAAATACAACCAATTGGTCCGAATCGAGGAGGAGCTCGGCAACCGTGCCCGCTACGCCGGAACACAACCCTTTCGACAATTTTCAAATTTTCAAAACCGGCTTCGAACGATGATTGAAAGCGTCCCTTTCGCGCTATCTGCTTGAGCGGCCGGCTTCCGGGCGATAGCCGTGGAGATTCATTTATTCTTGGATAGACGAGCATCCGTTCGTCGGCGCGAAGCACCCGCGTGCTTGTCGGGGATGAGTATCGCGACACGGGTCACAGCCATTGTGCGGCAGCTACTCCTGCGGCCCCACCAGCCCGATGATTGCCTTACGGATGGGCGCTGGCGCCCGATCCCAAGCCTCAATCACAACCTGAAAATCACCGTTCAGAGAGGACAGGCAATGACAGCAGAACGCCTCGAATACAGCGCCGTACTGTTGGCATTTGACGCAATCCGAAGTGGAGCAGAAGACTAGAAGCTCGCCGCCTACACACCGTATGAAGGAGCCCTGCAATTGCCCTTCGCGATGTCCCCGCTCCTACACTTCACCAGTTCTCGTATCCGGCAACTCCGATCGGCGAACAGATTAAGTCGATCACAGCTAAAAAAGGCCGCTCCGGCAGCCCGCCAATTGGCGGGCTGCCGAGTCACGTTGAGAGCGGCGCAGGCGTTGATTGGTCCCCCTTCAACTGCGAGCGGCGCGTCCGACCGTCCGGCAATTCCATTCCGAGTCGCCGGTAAGCGTCTCGAACGATCTCCATGACTTTCGTACGACCGATGTGCACGGCATCGCCGATGGCTTGAATCTCCAGCACGTTCTCATCGAACATCCTGACAACACGCTGTTCGAGCCTGTCCCACGATATTTCACGCTACTTGTCCGGCGTCGCGATGCCGTATTTCTTGGCTAGCGCCGTAGCGCGGCCCTCGCTGGTTTCGTTCGGCCGCGTTTGACGTCGGCCAGCCCCTGGCGAATGGCCGCCACAGTCTCGTCGCGTTCGGCCTTCACCGCCGCGTCGAGCAACTTTTGGTAGGCGGCCGCGTCTTGGACGATAACCCGCGCCCTGCCATTGACGGTGAGGACGACGGGCTCGCCGGTCTTGTGCAGCCGCTCCAGATATTCGGCAGTTTGCCGCTTGAAATTGGTCATCGAGTCGATGCCATTTCCCAGGTTCAGCATGTTCTTTCCTTCGCACTAAAATCGATGCGAATTACATGCTACCTGTTGCGTCAACGAGTCGCAAGGCCGGTTCCGCGGATCCCTTGCGGCCGCAGCGGCAGCCAGTCGTGGCCGGGCGGCGCACACACCCCAGTCGATTCATCGGCGAGGGCCAAAAGCATCCGATAAGTTGATGGCCACTCTCGCACCGCCGGGTTATCTTGCTTGCTAACCCTGGCGGACAACGGTCGCGCGATTCGTCGCTCAGAGGGTGTGGTTCGGGAACCCCGTTACCACCAGGTCATTCCCGACGGGCTCTTCTGGCTCGCGTTCAGGTTGTGACGGGGGCCGCACGGTCCGTAGCCCCAGTCGTTCGGCTGAAGCGGGCGATAATAGGACCAGCCCGGCGTCGAGTGAATTGGCCCGTATTGAATCGTCCACCGCGGATACCAGGAATGAGCGTAGGAATAGTCTTCGGCAGAGTAATAGCCGTAAGAACTTCCCGATTCCGAATTCTGGGGGTTGTTGTCTTGAGTCATGGCCTGGCCAGGGAGCAAAAAGGGGACGCTTGCCGTCATGGCCGTGACCAATAAGGTCCTCGCGGTTCGTCGCACGTTCACTGTCGATCTCCTTGTCAGATCGCTGGACGTGCAGGTTGACGCTCTCCGCACATCCCGCATTTTTTGAGTCTCCGGTTGATCATCTCGCGCGCGATCAACTTGGCTTACTTTCCGCAGTTTCCAGCCCGTTTGCACGATATGTCGGATGGGCACGCGTCGGCGCTTTGTCGGACGCTGTTCCAGTCGCCCGATTCCAGAGAGCGGGAGATCATCAGCACGAAGAGGCCGGAGATAACCGTTGCGTTGGCATGCCCGATTCCGCCGTTCGCACCGAGGGGCGCGGTGTTGCAGCCGACGGGAAGCGCCACAATCAGCAGGTTTCCGACAGTCCCTTTTTGTCGCTCCTGATCACCGTCACGCGGCTCAACGAGAAGCGCACGGTCGTCCTGCCCGACCATGTTCCGATTCCTCTCCGGTCCCTCTGTGCTCGCGAATCAAACTTCCCCGTTCTTGTTACGAGCGGTCCGGATGCCGTTTGAACCGTCGGTTATCGCTAAGCGAACGACCGGATCCGCGAATGACCCTCGCGGGCAAGACCGGCCGGATACAAGGTCCGGTCGTTCGATGTCGATGCTTCTCCTCCCGGCGAACCGTCCCTTGTCGAAGCGTTCAGGGCGATTAGTGATATTGGAGGCGGGGAATTCCCCGAAAGCCTGGATTCGATGGGGATTATCCAGTCCATCGTCAAACACACGTTGAAGGGCTTGCACGCCGCCAAGGGCGCGAAGGGCCACACGCGGATGTCGGACGACGACGCTCAACGGCTGATGCAGCGGTCCACGACGATCGCTCGCGGATTCCAGTTTGCACTGGAGCTTCCCGAGTCGGCCGACGCGCATTACGCAGGCAAGGGGGTCAAACGAGACGCGAAGGAACGCCCGATCTTCTGGTACAAGCCGCAGGGTGCGGGCAAGTATCGCGTGATCTTCGCCGACCTGTCGGTCAAAGACGAAGATCATGCGCCGCAGGTCCCCGGAGCGAAGCGGCTCAAAAAGGCGAGCAAGTCCACCAATCCGGCAGTGAAATGAAGGATCCGCGGCCACAAATCACTTCGCCTGCGCCGAGCAACGGCAACTTTGCTCAGAAGGAGCCAAACGTTGATGGAACCACCCCTCCCAATTGCCGAACCGGTTTTTGACAAGTTTTTTGATAAATCGGTTTTTGACAAAATTCTCAAGGTAGCGATACCGCGAAAAACCCTGTCAAATGAGCGTCGAGCGTGCGGATGCGGTTCCAGATGGTCTGCTCCAACTCGGCCAGCCGTATGCGGACATCCTCGCGCGCGAGTGCCTGCAGGGATGGTCGCTGTGAATCACGAACCGAGGCAGTCGATGCTCGACCGGACCTTGTCGATTGACGGTGTTCGAGTGCCCGCGCTTCCTGTACGGGACCGCTTGGAAAGAGGACGAGACGCAGCGCCTGACCGAGCTCGCTCTGCGACAGGGATTTCGAGGCATCGATACGGCCAACCAGCGCCGCCATTACGACGAAGCGGCGGTCGGGCAGGCCATCTCGGCTTTGGTCGAGAGCGGCCCGCTGGTCCGGGATGATCTGTTCCTGCAAACCAAGTTCACCTTCCGGAGGGGGCAGGATCATCGCCTGCCCTACGATCCCGAGGCCCCCATCCCGGTCCAGGTCGAGCAGTCGTTCGCCAGCTCGCTCGAGCATCTGGGCACTGAGATGATCGATTCCTACCTGCTGCACGGCCCCACGCAGCGGGCCGGTCTGGCTCCCGCCGACTGGGCAGCCTGGCGAGCGATGGAAGCGATCCACGACAGCGGCCGGGTCCGCTTGCTCGGAGTCAGCAACGTCACCCTCGAACAGCTCCAGTGCCTGTGCCGGGAGGCACGCATCCGACCCCGCTTCGTCCAGAACCGATGTTACGCCGTCCGAGGCTGGGATCGTCGCGTCCGAGAGTTCTGCGCCGCCAACAACCTTGTCTACCAGGGATTTTCCCTGCTTACCGCCAACCGCGAGGCGATGGCCCGCCCTGAATTGGCCCGGGTCGCCGAGCGCCACGGTCGGACCGATCAGCCAGATTGTTTTTCGGTTCGCCATCGACGTTGGCATGATGCCTCTGACCGGGACCACCAACGCCGACCACATGCGGGCGGATCTCGATGTCTTCGATTTCGAACTGAAACCTGAAGAGGTCGAGCGGATCGAGGGTCTGGTGGTAAGACCGTGAGGCCGCGCAGAGACGGAGTCGACGGAAGATTTGCAAACCCGCGCAAATCGCAGCAAACCGAGGTTCGACTGTTTCCGATCGGCGCAAACGTCGAATCCGCGTCCTGACCACGCGGTTTGTCGCGTCATGGACCGATGACGTCGATCACCGGCACCAGGCGGCGCAATGGCTGCCATAATCGGCCGGCGCGGAGTAAATCGGCGCGTCACCGTAGACGTTGCAAGCCCCCATTGTACGGGGTCACGCCGCCGCACGGGTAAAACCCCTTGTAGGGTCCGCCGTAGTAGCCGGGATAATAACCAGGGCCGTAATACCCGCGGTTGCCGCCGCCGTAAACCTCTCGCCGATGATCACCGCGATACGCTTCCCGATCCTGCGCCCGAGCCGCGTCGCAAAATGCCGCCCAGAGGCCGGCTGCCAGCAAGAACGACAACCCGGCCCGCCCCCGCCCACCACCCTGCGTCTTCCGCAACATATTGTTCTCCTCTTTTCTCGAAAAGTCTCGAAAGTCGGCACCTCTGAAGAGTATATCGGTCTAAAAACTCCGCGAGATTTCTTCATCTTAGGAGCTGCGTATCTGGACGCCGGAGTTCAGCTCTTTGTCGCAGAGCATATCGAACTCAAGGACAAAATCGCTGAATGGCCCCCTGCACAAATTAGGTGGTCAGTCTCCCTTCGGCAGTCGTGCCGACGATCATGCCGTCCTCGGCTTTATACTTTGCGAATCCTCCACGCACGTTCCAGCCGTCGAGCGTCTTGCCATCTCCGGCAGACACACTCTCGATCGAGCCTGCTCCCGACTCGTCAGGCCCTTGCACCGGCCGGTCAGCCAGCGGGCGCTCGGCATCGTAGAAGCGACGAATGCCGCCTTCAAAGAGAGCGCTCCGGGAGCAAGCGCAGGATGAGATCGCGGCGGCGCGCCTTGAATCGGCTATCGCGTTGCTCACAAAAGTACGACGATCGCTGGAAACGGACGCCACACGAGATCACAATCGAGAAGTGGCTCGTGGAGACGACTTGGTGTATTGCGCGGAGCAACCACCCTGCGCAAACGAGCCGGTTCCCTGCGACGAAGGTGCACTCGTGAACCCACGGATTTACCTCGACTACAACGCGACGACGCCACTGGCGCCCGAGGTCGTCGTAGCGATGCAGCCATTCCTCGCCGGCGCGTATGGAAATCCTTCGAGCGTGCATTGGGCGGGAACGCCGGCTCGTGATGCCGTCGAAACGGCCCGTCGTCAGGTCGCGTCATTGCTTCGGTGCAATGCGAAGGAGGTTGTATTTACGTCCGGCGGAACCGAAGCGAACAATCTTGCCATCAAGGGATTGTTTTTCCGACAGGAGGCGTCACGTCGCAGGCCCCATGTCATAAGCAGCCAGATTGAGCACCCGGCGGTGCTCGAACCATGCCGGTTCATTGAACGACTCGGCGCTGACATCACTTCTGTTGCCGTCGATCGATTTGGTCGGGTCGACCCGGACGACATTCGCCGCGCGATCCGACCGGAGACGATCCTTGTCTCCGTTATGCATGCCAACAATGAAGTGGGAACGATTCAGCCCATCGATCAGATTTCCCATCTGTGTCGCGAGCGAGGCGTTGTTTTCCACACCGATGCCGCCCAGACCGTCGGGAAGATTCTCATCGACGTGAAATCGCTCGGTGTCGACTTGCTCACGGTCGCCGGTCACAAGCTTTACGCTCCGAAGGGCGTCGGAGCATTGTTCATTCGAGAAGGACTCCGGCTGGAGCCGTTGTTGCACGGCGCGGCCCACGAAGCGGGCCGGCGGGCCGGAACAGAGAATGTCCTTGAAATCGTCGGCCTTGGGACAGCCTGCGAGGTGGCCAAACAATGGATCGACGACGCACGGATGGCTGGTCTGCGGGATCGTTTCTGGCAGGGCCTTAAGGAGCGCTTCGGCGATCGTCTTGTCCTCAACGGTCACCCCGAGCACCGGCTACCGAATACGCTCAATGTAAGTTTTCGCGGCCACGTCGGAAGCGAGGTCCTCGCGATGATTCCAGAGGTGGCTGCTTCGACCGGTTCGGCGTGTCACGCGGGCAGCACCGAGATGAGTCCGGTGTTGAAGGCAATGAGAGTGCCGGACGACGTTGGCCTTGGAGCCGTGCGATTCAGTCTTGGACGAACGTCGAGCCTGGCCGAGATCGAGCGCGTGCTGGACGCACTGTGGACGAGCACCGGACAATTGAAACACGATCACCACTCGACGCGCTGAGGTCTCGCTGGGCCCTGAATAACCTAAGGCGAACGCATTGCCGAGCGATCGACGAAGATGCGGCCAGCGGAGGCCGACTTAATCTCGCCGATCATGGCCGCCACCGGCACCCCGGCGGCTCGCAGCGACGCCAGCACCGCCTCCGCTTGATCGGGGGCAACGGCCGCGAGCAGTCCGCCGGACGTCTGCGCATCGCATAAGACCAATTGCTCCTCCCTGCTCAAGTCGGCCCCGTAGGTGACGAAGTCGGCAAGGAACCGATGGTTGGCGTGCGTGCCGCCCGGCGCAATACCGGCCTGCACATACTCCCAGGCGGGAGCAAGGACCGGCACGCGGTCGAGGTAAACGCGAGCATTGACCTTGCTCGCCGCCACTACGTTGCGCAGGTGGCCCAGCAGGCCGAAGCCTGTGACATCCGTCAAAGCGTGCGCGCCATGGTGGGCGATCACTTCACCTGCAGCGCGGTTGAGCGTGGTCATCACTTGAATTGCCGCGGTGATCGCGCCGAGTTTATCCTGCCCATTTTTTGCGGCGGTGGTAATAATCCCCAGGCCCAGGGGTTTCGTCAGTATCAACACGTCGCCCGGCTGCGCCTTGTCGTTGGACAGCACACAAGCCGGGGCAACTGTGCCGACAACGGCGAGCCCGAAAATCGGCTCCTCAGACTTGATCGTGTGCCCGCCGACAATGGCAATGCCTGCCTCTGCCGCCTTGTCCGTCGCTCCGCGCAGGATCTCGACCAGGACTTCCGGTGGCAGGGCGGCATCGGGGAATCCCACAATGCTGAGCGCTGCGATCGGCTTACCACCCATCGCGTAGACGTCGCTCAAAGCGTTCGCCGCAGCCACCGCGCCGAAATCGTAGGGGCCATCGACGATCGGGGTGAAAAAATCCGTCGTGAGCACGAGCGCCAGTTCGTCACTCAGTTTGTAGATGGCCGCGTCGTCGGCTGCGGAGTTGCCGACCAGCACGTTCGGGTCCGTGATTGGCGGCAGCGATTGGAGGAGAGAAAACAGATATCCCGGGGGTTGCTTGGCAGCACAGCCCGCGCGCTTGGCAAGTTGAGTGAGGCGAACAGGTTCGGTCACGAGAGCCGCCTTTCACGAAGTTTAATTTCTGCTGTGTCGCTCTGATGCCGATCGCGGCCGACCGCTCTAAGTCGACACGCCGATGGCGGCTGACAACGCTACCGGCAACCTCTAACATACCAAGGGGAGAGCGTCCAAGAGAGCCCTTCAGCTCCGCCAGCAGTCGTCGCAAAAAGGTTTTTGCACCGAGTCTCGTCCGTGCGGATTCAGCGAAGATCAAATTGACTACCGTATCGCCTCAAAGCCCCCGATCGCAGATCGTGATTTCCCTGGCCGGGCATATTGATCACGGGAAGTCTGCGCTGGTGCGGGCGCTGACCGGCGGTATTGTTGATCGTCTGCCCGAAGAGCAACGTCGCGGAATGACGATCGACCTGGGATTCGCCCATTGTGATATCGGCGGCATTCGCTTCGCGTTCATCGATGTTCCAGGGCATGAACGCTTCATCCATACCATGCTCGCCGGTGCTTCGGGAGTCGATTTGGCCGTGCTCGTGGTCGCCGCCGATGATTCCGTCATGCCACAAACGCGCGAGCATCTGGCAGTGCTGGAATTGTTGGGGGTCCGACGTGGAGTGGTCGCCTTGACCAAGTGTGATTTGGTCGACGACGAGCAATTGGAGTTGGTGCATCTGGAAGTCGCGGAGCTCATCGAGCCGACGTTCCTGGCCGGAGCGTCCGTGATCGCAACCTCAACACGCACCGGTCTCGGTATCGCCGAACTGCAGCAGGCGTTTGTCGCGACCGCACAACAATTGCCGGTTCGAGCGACGGACGATCCGCGATTCCGGCTGCCGATCGACCGCGTGTTTTCGCCGTCCGGACAAGGGACTATCGTCACGGGCACTGTCTGGCGGGGGACTGCGCGTGTGGGGAACACGCTGGATCTGCTTCCCGGATCAACGCCCGTTCGCATTCGCCGTTTGCAGTCGCAGGGAGTCGACGTTGACATCGTTTCGGCTGGCGAGCGAGCGGCAATCAATTTGGCAGGGATCAAGGTGTCGGCCATTCGCCGGGGAGACGAGCTGGCCACGCCGCAGGCGTTCGACCCATCGCGGCGCCACCTGGTTCACTTGCGGAGCCTGCCCGATACGGCACGTGGCCTGAAACACCGGGATCTGGTGCGAATTCATCTTGGGGCCAACCAGGTTACGGCCCAGGTGCTCCTCGGGCAACGCGAGATCTCCCCAGGAAAAAGCGCGTTTGCAGTCTTGCGGTGTGGCACGCCGATCGTCGCCGATTACGGGCAGCCCTTCGTTGTGCGCCAGCTTTCGCCGGCTCGCACTGTCGGCGGCGGAACTGTCATCGCGCCGGCGTCCGTCCAATCGATCGCATGGCCCGCTGCCTCGACGCCGCCCCCGATCTTTCAAGTCCGGATCCGGCAGTGCGGCTGGCAGCCTATGTTGATCTGCGTCGTGAAGCCGAGTTTGACGCCGCGATCGAATCCCGCCTCGGGTTGAGTCGACAGCAATGCGAGGCGGTCGCCGAAGAATTGGTGGAGCGCAAAGTCCTCGTACGCACGGCTGGTCCGCAACCGCGGTATGTCACAATTCGACGATTTGATCGGCTCAAGCAGCAGATGATCGGTCAATGCCAGGCCGAGGCCGTTCGCCTCCGACCCGCATGGCAGGTCCCCATCGCTCTCGTACTGTCAGCAATGAGCCGACAGGCCAGTCCCCCCGTGCTCGACGCAGTGCTGGAGGATTTAATCAGACAAGGCGAGTTGCTCCGACGCGGTGATCGCATCGGACGGGCCGCCGGGGCGGAGCTTTCGCATCGGCAAAGGGGATTGCTCGATGTTCTACTCGCCGAGTGCGTTGAGGCCGGCCGGATGCCGCCCAGGCTGAAGGAATTCGCCGAACGAAACGGCTCTTCGCTTCGCGACCTGGAGCCGCTCGTGCAGGTGGCGGTTGATGAAGGGCGGTTAGACCGCCTGTCGCCGGAACTCGCCATCGATCATGCGGCGCTGGAGGACTTGCGGAAAAGCCTTGTCGACTATTTTCAGAAGCACTCTGCCGTCACGGTCAGTGAGATCCGTGAACATTGGGGCATGACGCGTAAGCATGCCGTTCCGATTTTCGAATTCTTCGATCGGCAACAGGTTACCGTCCGCAGCGGGGATGTCCGCACGGCAGGTCGGCGACTAAGATTTCCGATTGATGAGGCTGCCAGGTGAATTCTCAAAATCCACAGAACCTGCGACGATTGCCGGCCGTGGATCGCGTCCTCAATCAGGACGAGGTCGTCGCGCTGTGCAGTCAGCACGGAAGAACCGTCGTCGCCGGCTGGGTACGCGAAGTTCTCAGCGAGATGCGAAACGGCAACGTGGGCGATTTCCCCACGGATCCGTCTCAGATAATGACCGAGGTCGTTCGCCGTCTCGTCGAGGCCCCGTGCCGCGATGCATCGCAACGAATGCGTCAGGTCATCAACGGAACGGGCGTCGTGATTCACACAAATCTTGGTCGCGCACCGCTGGCCCCGGCGGCAATCCAGGCAATCACAGTCACGGCCTCGGGGACCAATCTGGAAGTCGATTTGCTCACAGGACGTCGCGGTCGGCGGGGAGCCGCTGTGGAAACCCTCTGCCAGGAGATCACCGGGGCCGAGGGCTCGCTGGTTGTGAATAACTGCGCGGCTGCGACTTTGCTGGCACTGCAAACCCTTGCCGCCGGACGCCGCGTCATCATTTCCCGCGGACAACTCATCGAGATCGGCGGCACGTATCGCTTGCCCGACGTCTTCCGGCAAGCCGGGGTCGAGCTGCACGAAGTTGGCACGACGAATCGGACCAGGCTTGCGGATTACGAAGAGGCCATCGGTCCGGAAACCGCCGCGCTGCTGCGCGTCCACCCGAGCAACTACCGGATTACGGGGTTTTGCGAAGCGGTGTCAATCGCCGAGCTGGCTGAATTAGCGAAGGCTCGACGACTCCCCGTCATCGACGATATCGGGAGCGGATGCCTATACGATCTGACCCGCTACGGGTTGCCCGATGAACCGGTTGTCGCCGACAGCCTGAGGGCAGGCGCCGACCTCGTGCTCTTCAGCGGCGACAAGCTGCTCGGCGGACCGCAGTGCGGAATCATCGTCGGTCGAACCGACCTGGTCGAGAAGATGAGGGCAAATCCACTTGCCCGTGCCGTGCGAGTCGACAAGCTGACTCTCGCTGCGCTGCAGGCGACTCTGGAAATCCATCGCGCCGAACGAGCGTTTGAGGAAATTCCGGTACTGCGCCAACTCGCCCTCACTTCTGATGAGGTCCGGCGCAGAGCCGAGCAACTGGTCGAGCGACTCAGCACTCAGTCGCCATCGCCAAACAGGTTCTCGCTGCAAGCTGTGGAATCGGCTCCCGGGGGAGGCGCACTGGCGGGGCAGACCATTCCCAGTTGGGCGGTCGCCGTCTCGGGTCCGAATCCCGAGCAGATCGCCGAGCGGCTTCGGTCCGGGACGCCGGCCGTCGTCACCCGGCTCCAGGAAGGCTGCAACCTCATCGACTTGCGGACCGTGCGTGTGGAAGACGAAGAAGCTCTCACTCGCAGACTTCTCGATAGCGTGACGTAGATTCTTCCAGCCGCAGTGAGCCAATTTTGAAGTCGATTTGTACTTTTGACTGGAGACGATACGATCGAGCCTGCTTTCGGGAGTGAATGCGGCTCTGGTGACCGTCCCGGTCTTCAAAACCGGCGGAACGTCGTATACCGACGTTCGGTGGGTTCGATTCCCATCCACTCCCGCTTTGCGGCAACCGTTGACTCTGCCGCGCGCATTTCTCGAAGACTCGGGACGGTGGCTTGCAGCCTCTGCCGAGGCCATTGCGTTAGGCAGATCAGCAGTGAACTCATCGGCAAACCATCGCTTGTCGACTGGGCCAGAGGCCGCCGGCGGGCCATGCCGCCTCCGGGCGGCCATTCGTGTCATTGGCCATCGTTTTGCGACAATTTCAAATGACACAGAAATGCGATCTGACTATTCGGGACAAGCCCCGGAGGGTAGATTGAACACCTGTGAGGCAGATCACCAATGGCACGGGCACTCGTTGACGAATCGTGCGTTTCGTTCCTTAATTTGTCGGACTGGAGTTCGTCGATGAAAGGCAAGCGTTACATCATGAACGCCGGCCGCACAACGAAGCAAGGGCAACAAATCAATGTCGGCAAAGACAGTCCGGAATATCAGGCCTTGGTGAACACTCTGATCATGCACGTTGACGACATGAAAGAGGAAGGAATCGTGTCCGGGGGGAGCGTCCGCGTCTGGTCGGAGAATGGCGAGGCCGTGTTTTTCTGCAAATCGGGGAAAGTTCCGGAGGGCATGATTTTCGTTCCCTACGGTCCTCCCACCTGCCGGCTCATGGGACAACAAACCGACGGAACTGGGATGCCCACCTCCAAAGGCTGGGAGGTCGAGGTTGAACCGGTCGCGGGCGGGGCAGCCGATGGCGTCGCCCAGGGCGTAAACATCCCCGCCGGAGATTCGTGAGACAGTTTTTTTCCGAGATCAACAGTCGACCGTTCTCTTTTGAAAGCGATTCCGGAAATGAAAGAGACTACGTTTCAAAATGGAGCCGCAGATCCGGGACAGCCGGCCATTCCTCTGGACACTGGAGCGGAGCAGCCGCAAGCTTGGGAAATGATTGAAAATGGCAGGTACCAGCCGCGGCGCATCAAGGGGAGTTGCGTCGGCCGAGAGCTGGGTTGAACGTTTGTTGTGCCGCCCGGTCCGGGTGGAAAAGACAACGACAGTGAATGACTCGCGCCACCGTCCGTCCATTTGATAATACATTCAAGCGTCTTGAGGTATTCCATGAGCATGACCATTGTTAAACACGCGACATGTACCTTCTGCGGTTGCGTGTGCGACGACATCGAGCTGCACGCCGAAGGCGACAAGATCGTCAAGGCGAAGGCCGCATGCAGCCTGGGTGCATCGTGGTTTCTCAATCACACGGCCGAGAGGCTGTATCCCGACGCACTGATCGATGGCAAAGAGTCGTCGGTGGATGACGCGATTGAGGTGGCTGCCGAATACCTCTATCAGGCCCACATGCCGCTGGTTTACGGGCTTAGTAATGTGACGTGTGAAGCGCAGCGTGAGGCAGTCTCGCTTGCCGAGAAAATCGGCGCCGTGATTGACAGCCACACGTCGTTGTGACACGGTCCAACCGAAATAGCCGCCCAGTTGGGTGGCAAAGTCTCGTGCACGCTCGGCGAAGTCAAAAATCGAGCGGATTTGATTATTTATTGGGGAGGCAATCCGGCCGAGTGCCATCCGCGGCACTTCACGAAATACACGATCATGCAAAAAGGCAAGTTCGTGCCGGAGGGCCGCAAGGGACGCACGATGGTCCTGGTGGACATCCGCGAAACGCTCAGCGTGAGGGCGGCGGATATCTTCTTGCAAGTGCGTCCCAGCAAAGATTTTGAAGCGATTACAGCGCTCCGGGCCATCGTGAAGGGGCAGCGCGTCGATCGGCAGCTCATTGAAGAGACGGGGTTGAAGGTCGAGCAGTTGCAAGACCTGGCCGACCGGATGAAGCGCTGCAAGTTCGGCGTCATCTTCTTCGGGATGGGCCTGTCGATGACGCGCGGCAAGCACATGAACTCGGCGTCGGTGCTGACGCTGGCGGCCGAGATGAATGCGTTCACGAAGTTTGTCGCGATGCCCATGCGCGGACACGGTAACGTCGCCGGATCCGACATGGTGCTGCGTTGGACGACCGGATATCCGTTCGGCGTCAATCTGTGCCGCGGCTTCCCGCGATTCAACCCGGGAGAATTCTCCACCGTCGACATGCTGGTGCGAGGCGACATTGACGCGGCGTTCGTGCTGGGAGCCGATCCGGGCGCGACGATGCCTCAGCCCGGAATTGACACACTGGCGCGATGCCGACGATCGTTCTTGATCCGAAAGTCACGCACACCAGTAAACTGGCGCGGGTGCATATCACGACCGCGCCGACCGGCATCAGCACACCGGGGACTGTCTACCGCATGGACGAGGTTCCGCTCCCGCTGCGTCCGGCGCTCAAATCGCCCTACCCCAGCGACGAGGAAATCGTGCGCCGCATCGCGCAAGCCGTCGGCCAAAAGCCGCCCTGGCTCCCCGGCCCGCAAGTGGGAGCTTCGGAGGTCGCGTAGCCTAGGGATCGGTTTAAGGGATACTCGGAGGCGAAATGCTTCGGATCACCGGTGCAAAGGTCTACGACCCTGCGCACGGCATTCACGGCGAGGTCAAAGACATTTGCATCGCGGATGGCAAGGTCGTCGCCGATGTCCAGGGGGGGCGCACAATTGACGCCACGGGGATGATCGTCTTCCCCGGCGGAGTCGATATCCACACGCACGTTGCCGGCGCGGCCCTCAATTTTGCCCGTGCGATGACGCCCGAGAACCAGCGCGCCGCAGTGAAGTTCTTGCACACGGCCGACCGTCGTATGGGGATTGGCGGGCCGACTCCCACGACGTTTGCCACCGGCTACCTTTACGCTGGCATGGGCTACACGACCGTCGTGGAGGCGGCGGTACCGGTCTTGTCCGCCAAGCACACGCACGAAGAACTGCGCGATACCCCGATCATCGACAAGGCGTGCTGCCTGTTGATGGCCAATAACGAGCTCGTCATGGACCTGCTCGAAGTTGGCGACTATGAACGGGCCAAGGATGTGGTCGCGTGGATGATCTCGGCGGCGAAGGTGTACGGCGTCAAGGCCGTCAATCCCGGCGGCGTCACCGCCTGGAAATGGGGCAAGGACGCCAAGCAGGTACACGAGCCGGTCGTGGGCTACAACAAGGTGACTCCCGGGGTGATCGTCTCGAACCTGGCCCGCATCTGCGACGAGCTGGGCTTGCCGCATCCCATGCACCTCCACTGCAACAATCTGGGAACACCGGGCAATGTCGTCACGACCCTGGAGACGATGAAGATGCTCGAAGGGAGCCGTGCACACATGGCTCACCTGCAGTTTCACTCCTATGGCGGCGACGACTGGCACAATATGCGGAGCGAGTCAGTGCAACTCGCCGACTACTTCAACGCGCACCCAAATCTGACGTGTGATGCGGGCGCCGTCCTGTTCGGTAATGCCGTCACGATCACGGCCGACGGCCCGTGGCAGCATCTGCTGTACCAGCTCACGGGCCGCAAATGGGGGAATCTCGACGTCGAGAACGAGACCGGTTGCGGGATCGTCCCCTACACGTACAAAGGCAACAACCTGGTTAACGCGGTGCAGTGGGCCGTCGGTCTGGAATTACTGTTGCTGATCAATGATCCGTGGCGCATTTTTCTCACGACCGATCATCCGAACGGCGCGTGTTTCTGGCGCTACCCCGAGATCATCCACCTCCTGATGAATGCCGACTTCCGCCGCGAGCGCATCCGCGCGTTGCCGAAAGCCGCGCTCAGCCGCATTGTGCTGCCCGACCTTGACCGCGAATACACGCTCAACGAAATCGCCATCATCACCAGTGCCGGCCCCGCACGCGCGCTCGGCATGAAACAGAAGGGTCACCTCGGCATCGGAGCCGACGGTGATCTCGCCGTCTACAACGAGAAACCCGATGGCGAGCTCATGTTTGGCTACCCGCGGTACGTGATAAAGGCGGGCGAGCTGGCGGTCGAAGAGGGCGAAATCCGTACGCTCAGCGACGGCCACGAATTCGTCGTGCAGCCCGGCTACAACCCTGACATCGATGGTTTTCTTCGCGATCGATTCGAGGAGCACTACACGGTCTCGTTTGAGAATTACCCAGTCGATCTGGAGCGTGTCCAAGGTTTGCAGTTGGCCGAGTGCGCGTACCGTAAGACCACTTGATTGAAGATCCGCAGCATCGACTTTCGAAGCGACAGGCTTCCCGATGATCGTTCTCACGCTCAAAGATCAACCGCCCGTTCCGCTCGAAGCAGAAATCCTCTCCCCCGATCATATTGTTGGTCTGGACAATGCTGCGATCCGCGCCTTGCCGGTGTTTCTCGGCAAGCGGCAACTTCGCGTCGATGACTTCTTCACCGTCGATGGCGAAACCGGCGACGAGATCGAAATCCGCGGGGATGCCGCCAAAGTGAAATGGATTGGCCGCGGCATGACGCGCGGCCGGCTTACCGTTCAGGGAAACGCGGGAATGCACCTCGGCGCGTATATGAAGGGAGGAAGCATCGACGTCACCGGTAACGCGTCCGACTGGGTGGGCGCGGAGATGGTTGATGGCCTGATACGAATTCGCGGCAACGCCGGCGGACAAGTCGGCGGCGCGTATCGTGGAAGCCTGAAGGGGATGCGCGAGGGAATGATCGTGATTGAAGGCTCGGCCGGGTTGGAAGTCGGAACGCGCATGCGTCGGGGCATCATCGTCATCAAAGGAATTGTGCGCGATTTCGCCGGTTTGCAGATGAAAGGGGGAACGATCGTCCTCTGCAGCGGCGCCGAGTTTCGCACGGGGGCGTGGATGATTCGGGGTACGATTATTTCGCTCAAGCCCCTGAAACTCCTGCCAACTTTTCCGTATGTCTGCACCTATAACCCGGTCTTCGTAAACTTTTACGCCCGGCACTTGCAAAAAACCTTGGGCCTGACGATTCCATACGAGTCAACGGCTGGGGGTTATGAGCGCTACTGCGGAGATACGTCCGTTCCTGGCAAGGGAGAAATCCTCGTCTGGCGACCGCACGGCTCCTGACTCTACCCGACAAGAAGACAGCAGCTGTCGTCCATCTCAACAAGTTGGCGTTTTCATGGGACTCCAACGTCCTCTCCATCGGCTGCAACTGGCGAGTTGATCCATGGTGGAATGAATAAGGGATCAAAGCCGGTGTCATACCGATTTCATTTTTCCCATTACGCTTGGTTGAGGGTTAACCAAAAAGCTCCCATATCGGTCGGCCCGTGCTCGCCGGACCGGTGAAGCTGTCGGCGCCCAAGCGGGTGTCAGGAGGCACACCCAGGGCGTGGAACAGTGTGGCACCGAAGTCTTCGGGCTCCACCGGGTTATTGCGCACGTAGGCGCCCTCTTGGTCCGAAGCGCCGTAGACCGCTCCCCCGCGGACGCCCGCGCCGGCCAGCAGCGCCGCGTAGCACGCCGGCCAGTGATCGCGGCCGGCGTTGGTGATCTTCGGGTGCCGCCCGAACTCGCCCACCATGACCACCAGCGTGCTTTGCAACAGGCCGCGCTCCTCGAGGTCTTCGACCAGGGCGGACACCGCCTGGTCCATGCAGGGCAGCGCCCAACCCAGGCCGTACTGCCCACCGCCGAAGATGTTGCCCAAGACCCCGCCGTGCATGTCCCACGTGATCACGTTGCGGAACTTTTCGCCCGGGGGCGTCCCCGTCCACGCCCCGACGCTGACCAACCGCACCCCGGCCTCGATCAGCCGCCGGGCCAAAAGCAGGTTCTGGCCCAGGGGGTGCCGCCCATAGCGGTCGCGCACGCGCGCGGGCTCGCCCTCCAGGTCGAACGCCCGCCGCGCCCTTGGCCCGGTGACGAGATCCACCGCAAGCTCCTGGAAGCGCCGCAAACGGCCGCCGGCCCCTTGCAACAGAGGACTCCCAGGCGGCTCCACGGCCGCCAGCAGCTCGTACCGCTCCCGTACCCGCCGGGAGGACACTTCCTCGGGCGGATCGAACGCCGTCATGCGGAACGAGGGCGCCGACGGGTTATCCAGATCTGTCCCGACCCGCAGCGGGCTGTAGGCCGAACCCAGGAAGCCGCCGGTGAGATACCGGGTGGACACGTCGACTGACAGATTTTGCAGCCAGACGTACGAGGGGATGTTGCGCGTGGCCGGACGCAGCTTGGCCATCACCGAGCCGAAATAGGGTGCCCTCTCGGCCGGCCTCGTCTGCCCGGTCATGCTGACGTTGATCGCCTCCTCGTGAGCGCCGCTGTGGTGCGTCATCGAGCGGACGAGACAATAGCGGTCCGCCAACCGGGCCAGCCGGGGGAGCAATTCGCCGACCCGCACACCCGGCACCGCAGTGGAGATCGGCTTATAGGGGCCACGGATCTCGAGCGGTGCAGCCGGCTTCGGGTCCCAGCTATCGAGATGGCTGGCACCGCCGTACTGGAAGATAAAGATGCAGGACTTCTGCCCGCCGACCGCCGCCCGCGCGGCGGGCGGCGCCGGCCCGGAGCAATTCCGGCAGACCCAAGCCAAGCATGCCGATGCCGCCAACTTGCAACAGTTGCCGCCGGGAGATGCCGCCACGGAACCGCTGGTGCTCCGGCACCCGAAGAGATCGCATTGGAGTCATGGGTAGCCTCCTCTTTTGGACGAATGATCGCACGATCCTCGTCCTTTATGGATGCATGACTTCGACCGAGGCTGAGCGCCGGGACCGGGCGTTGCGGCGGCAGCGGCCGACTCGCCGCGGAAGAACCCCGCGAGATTGAGCCCCAGCTAGCCCAAGCCGCCGGCCTGCGACAGGCTGCGACGGCTGAACCGACTCGTCTCCTGCGCAACGCGCTGTTGGCTCATCAACGGCTCCTGATTGTCTCAGCTGTCGGTGTCGAGGCGTCGCCGACTGCCTGGCGAGCACAAGTCTAACGGTAAGTGCAGTGAGTCTCGTAAAAGCTCAAATACAAAAGAAACGGGCCAGCGTGGGGAGCTGCTAGTGACGCCACGTTCTGTGCGTGACCGACAGCGGACGACGGTTGGCCGCCAGTTGGAAATGCCAGATCTCGTTCATCACCGGCCGGCACAGCCCGAAATACTCGATTGCGCAATTGGCGGCCTCATCGTGAAGACCGCCTTCGTGTACGATGAATGTCGCGATGGGATGCGTGTTATCCACCAGCCACGGATTTCGCACAGGCATCTCCAAACTGCCGTTCAAATACTTGATCACGACCGCGCCCGGCTTCCAGGGGATATGGCAGTCGATGGCATTGCCGCCGACGTGATTGCTGATCGTGGCATGTACGTTGGGCAGGATGTGGGCGTCGGTGAGCGGATAACCCTCGGCCGCCAAAGCATCCCGCGGCTTGATCGCACGTGCGCGTTTCCGGATCTCTGCCCACAGATCTTCGAGGTGGCTTTGTTTGAGGAGTCGCAGCCCTTCCACGGAGTCCGGGGGTAGTCCCCTTAACTGCAGCAGAGAGTCCCAGTGCGCGTCGTACCATTGATTGCCGTCGAGATCCTTACCGCCCGGCAGGGCCCGCAAGTTCTCAAGCGGGATCTTGCTCGGCTTCTGGCACAAAAACCAGGACATACTCATCTTGTGGCGGCGCTGCCGCGAGCGAACCCCCTCATTGAACACGATGTCGCCTGTGACCATGTCGTGGCTGAGCAGGTAGTGCGCGAGCGCCTTGACGCGCTCGAAGAGCTCGGGGTTGATACTCTGGCCGTTTTCTTGTTCGTGCCATTCTTTGCCGTTGGTGATTCGGAAGTGGGGGGATACCTTGACCGGTTTGACTTGAAATGGTTTCACGGACAGTTACTCCCATTGTTTGCGATCAGCAGCCATTGGCGACCACGGCCGCAAGCTGGGGGGGCCGGCGGATTAGTCGCCGCTGCCGCCGTCACAACCTGTCGCCGACGATGGTTACGACCCGCGCTGGTATCGCTTGCCGAACGCCCGGTCGTGGGGTCGACACGGCCCACCCACGACTCGGTATGGGCTGATCCCGAGACCGCCGAGGCTCCTGGCCAAGATTCTAATAACGCGCTCCCCGCATGTCTATAAAATTAGCCGCCCGCGAAGCCAAGAGGGTTCCAGACCTCTGCGAATCGACTCTGGGGAGGGCAAGCAGGCGAGACCTCATTGTCCGCAAGTGGGGTCGAGGACAGCGTCACGCCGATGCTTCGCATCCAGCCCGAGGCAGGCCACGACGGAGAGCTGTGGAACACACTGCTCAGCAGTGGTACGATGCGCCCGGTGGATGCAAAGGAGTCGCGATGAGTCCCCCGAACGATTTCCTCGTCGACCAAGTGGGAGAAGTAATCGTGATCATGCCAAGCTCGCGTATTAGCGCGCTTGACAACGTCAATCTCGCCGAGCGACGGAGCGCGCTGATTGATGCGATTCGGAATACGAATGCCAACTCAGCGATCGTCGATTTTTCGCAGGTGGGGTATTTCGGCTCTCTCTTACTCGACACGCTCTGCGTTGTCTGGAAGCTGATCCGGGAGCGGTCCGGCACGATGGCGCTGTGCAACCTTTCCGAAGTTTCGCAAGAGATTCTGACCAAGGCGAAGCTAGATTCGCTGTGGCCGATTTATTCCTCGCGACAGGACGCACTTGATGCCAGGCAGCTCGGCCGGCCGCCGCGTTAGGTCCATTCGTCTCGCCCTTTGAGGTCGAGGTCGGATTCAGGGGCTGCGCCGTTTTGGGACGCCTATTTCGCGTCGCCTGACTGGTACGACCGCGCCGCCCTGCACGCGGTTACGCGAAAATCTCGCGGACCACGTTGCCGTAGACGTCGGTCAGCCGATAGTCGCGGCCGCCCCAGCGGTACGTGAGCCGTTCGTGATTGATGCCCATGAGGTGCAGGATCGTGGCGTGCAGGTCGTGCACGTGGACCTTGTCCCGGATCGCGTACCAGCCGTATTCGTCGGTCGCTCCGTGGACGAGGCCTCCCTTCACGCCGCCGCCGGCCAGCCACATCGTGAAACCGAACGGATGGTGCTCGCGGCCGTCGCCCCCCTCGGCCGTCGGCGTGCGGCCGAACTCGCCTCCCCAGACGACGAGCGTTTCTTCCAAGCAGGCCGCGGGACTTGAGGTCCTGGAGCAAGGCGGCGACCGGCCGGTCGGTCCGCGCACAGCTTTCCGGGAGACCGGTTTTGATGTGGGTGTGATGGTCCCATCCCGTTGCGCTGCTGTCGTAGACCTGGACGAACCGCACGCCGCGCTCGACAAGCCGGCGGGCCAGCAGGCACTGGCGCCCGAAGATGTCGGTGGCCGGTGCGCCGATGCCGTAAAGCTGCCGGGTCGCATCGGATTCGCGGTTCAAATCGAAGGCTTCCGGGGCCGAGAGCTGCATGCGGAACGCCAGCTCGAACGAGGCGATCCGCGCCTCGAGCGGGTTGTCGATGAGCCGCTCGCGCTGGTGGATCCGGTTCAAGCGAGCCAGCGTGTCGAGCTGCCGCCGCAGCCTCGTTCGGTCGTGCCGCGGATCGGCAAGGTAATCGATCGGGTTGTTGAGATCGCGGACCCACGTCGCCTGGTAGGAAGCCGGCAAAAAGCTCGCCCCCCAAAGGGGCGATCCCTGGAAGACCGATTTCGGACTGATCACGACGAACCCGGGCAGGTTCTCGTTCTCCGAGCCTAATCCATACGTCAGCCACGCACCGAGGCTCGGGCGGGGAAACCGCTCGTCCCCCGTGTTCATCTGCAGGGCGGCCCCGGTATGATTGATGTTGTCGGCGACCATCGAGCGGATCACGCACAAGTCGTCGGCGTGCCTGGCGAGGTGCGGCAAGAGCTCGCTGACGTCGATCCCGCTTTCCCCGTGTCGAGCGAATTTCCAGGGGGACGCGAACAGGCCGCCGGTCGCCGTGCGTTGGAGCTTCGGCTTCTCGAACGGCAGGGCACGGCCGTTCTCTTTCCGCAAACGCGGCTTGGGATCGAACAGGTCGATCTGCGACGGCCCGCCCGGCAGATACACGAAGATGCAGCGCTTGGCCCGCGCCGGATGGTGCGTCGGCAGCGGCGCCAGGGGATTGAGCGAACGAGCATTCGCGGCGGCCGCGGCTTGCGACTCGCCGGCCAGCAGTCCGTGCAGCGCCAGCGCGCCAAAGCCCGTGCCGGCCAGGCGCAGCATGTCGCGACGCGAGAGATTCGGAGCCGAAGATTAATCGACATAACAGAACTCGTTGCTGGAGAGCAGAATCTGGATTAGATCGGCCCACGCGGCTTTCCCGTCGGGCGATTGACCGCCGCGAAGAAAATCGGCCGCGATCACTGTTTCCTCCGCGGTCGGCGTCCGGTTGAAGAGCAGTCGGTACGCGCGGGCGAGCCGAGCCGAAAAGTGCGGCGGCAAGCCGTCGGCCGGGGAATGGCCGCGTTGCTGCTCGGGGAGGGATGACACGTCGGCCGAGTCGGCCCACACGCGACGCGTCAGCTCCTCGGCCTGCGAGCGCACGAACGGATGGTTCATAAAGAAGAGCGCCTGAGGCGCCACGGCCGTCACGTTCCGCTTCCCGATGGTTTGATCCGGGTCGGCGGCATCGAAGAGGGTCGAGAAGTAAGCGCGGGTCCACCGGGGCGTCTGCACGTAGAGCGAACGGCGGCAGCCGTCGAAATTCCGCCCCGCCGGCCCGCCGGACCGCGGTCGAGGCGGCCGCTGGCGGCGAGCATCGCGTCGCGCAGACACTCCGCCTCCAATCGCCGCGGTACGTACCGCGCCAACAGTTGATTGTCGGGGTCGCCCTTCAACGCCAGCGAGCGCCTGTGCCCCTTGATCGGCGGGCAGGCTCGACGCGCGTTGATAGACGGCCGAATTCAGGATCAGCCGATGCATGGTCTTGATCGACCAGCCCGACCGGATGAACTCGTTCGCAAGCCAGTCCAACAATTCCGGATGAGTCGGACGGTCGCCGAGCTTGCCAAAGTTGTTCGGCGTGCCGACAAGGCCTTCCCCGAAATGCCACTGCCAGACGCGGTTCACGAGCACACGAGCCGTCAGCGGGTTCTCCGGACTGGCAGACCCACCGCGCCAGCTCGAGGCGGCCGCTCCCTTGGCGGATGGGGGGTTGATTCTTGCCGGCAAAGAATTCGGGAAGACGGCGGGGAACGCGCTCTCCCAGCCGCGTGTAACTGCCGCGGATGTGAACCGGAACGTCCTGGATGCCGGTGAAAATTCCGCCAGGCGTTCCGCCATCCTGGATGCCCAATGACTTCGGGGGCGCGGGAAGCAGCGATCGCTCCAGCGCGTCGCGCTCGGCCGCAGCGGGCTGATCGGCGGACTTCTCGGCTTGCCGGCGGAGTTGGCGACCGCCACCATCCTTCGAGGCGGGCGCGCGGGAGCGCGCCGCGGCGATGGCTTCGCAGTTCGACGTCGAACTGCGTTTGAGCGTGTCCAGCTCGGTCTTGAGCTGGGCCAGCCGGTCGAGCTGCTTTTGCCGCCGGGCGAGGTAGTCGGGCGAAGCCAGCGGCAAGCGGAGGATGACAGTGTGGTCACCCTTCGGTCCCGACGTTGGCCAAGCACGTGCGAACTGTAAAACATGCCGGCCAACGCGTAGTAATCCTTCGTGCTGACGGGGTCGAACTTGTGATCGTGGCAGCGCGCACACGCCAAGCGTCAGACCGAGGAAAGCCTGGCCCACGACGTTGATCTGATCGTCGACGATGTCGCTGACGACCTTGTCCTTGTCGGCATCGCCATTGTCCCAAGCACCGATGGCCAGAACCGTGGTGGCGATCAGACCGTCGGCATTGGGCAGCGGCCGTTCGGGTCGGCGAGCTTGTCGCCGGCGATCTGATTCATCACGAATTGATCGTAGGGGAGATCGCCGTTGAAGGACCGAACGACCCAGTCCCGGTAGCCGGTAGGCCTCGAAGATTTCGAACTTCGCCGACGACCCGTGCGTTTTCGGATCCTCCAGGAAGCAATCGGCATAGCGGACGACGTCGAGCCAATGCCGGCCCCAGCGCTCGCCGTATTGGGGCGACGCCAGCAGCCGGTCGACGACCTTCGCAAACGCGTCGGGGGACCGATCGTTCACGAAGGCGTCGACCTCTTCCGGCGTCGGAGGCAGGCCCGTCAGGTCGAACGTCGCCCGGCGGATCAGCACGCGCCGGTCGGCGGCGGGGAAGGGCTGCAGGCCGGCCGCCTCGATCCGTTGCTGCACGAACCGGTCGATCGGACCCAGAACGTGGGCGTCGTCCCGGACGGCCGGCGGAACGACCGCGACGCAGCGGCTGAAACGACCACCAGCGGCGAGCCTCGGCCAGGTTGACCGTCCGAGGCACGGCGCGCTCGCCGGTTGAACCGGTGCGGCCGATTTGGGCCAGGGCAGGCCCATGGCGACCCAGCGTTTCAAGGTCGCGATCTCGCCGGCCGCCAGCTTGCCCGACGGCGGCATCCGCGGCTCGTCGATGTATTCGACGGCGTTGCAAAGACGGCTCTCTTCCGGCTTTCCCGGCACGGCCGCCGGTCCGCTCTCGCCCCCCTTGAGGATCGATTCGCGCGAAGTCAGCCGCAGGTGGGCCTCCGACTTTTTCGCCCCATGGCATTCGTAGCAGCGGGCGATCAGAAGCGGCCGCACTTGGCGCTCGAAGAACTCGGCCTTGTCCAGGGACTGGCCGTGGTCGGCCGACATCGGCTGGCCGGCAACGCACAGGCCGCCGCATGACAAGTCGCTGAGAATCAGGAGGGCCGCAAGGCTGGCCACGACACTTTTCGCGAGGTGATGACCCCGCAGTCGTTGCAAGGACGCAATAGTCCATTCCATCGGAGGGTGGGACATGGTCTTCCCAAATCGAGGGCAGGACCCAAAACCGGCAGGACGTCTGGAGGAACGTCAAACCACTCAGGGCAGGCATTTCAGCAGGTCAAGAAACTATACCAACCTTGGCGTTTGCGCCCAATCGTCGGGGGGGTCTTGCAGCGGCACCCGGCGCAGGCCCGGCCCATTCTTCAGCGGCCGTGCCGGCAACAAAGGATTTGGATGCTGCGGCGAATAGGCGATACTCAGCCGTCTTGAATCAGGGCCGACGTTTGGCCAAGACCAGAAATCGTCGCGGAGCGGAAAGGGCATTCCGCCGCATCATCGCCGGCGCCCCCGGTATGGCGATTGCCGCCGAGGCCCAAATGGAACTCGACGCGCTGCCGCCCCGTTGAAAGTCTTTGCCCATCGGAGGCTTTCGCAATCGGGGGCTCGCAGCTTGATCAGTTTGTTCTGGCCCATGGGAACAACGGGGAGACTCGGCCCGACCTGGGAGCGCGCAATAGTTCCCCATAGCGAGACCAGGTCGCCATTTGCAGAGCAGAACATCGATGATCTGTGATCATCAAGGAACCTTTGAAGCACACCCATCGCTTTTTCAGCAGTTCAGGTGGCAATGTGGGTGATCGAGTCAGCTAAGGGCGCCTAGGAACCTGCCACGGGATTTGGTAAATGGGCAAAATGCGCTGGCCACGGGCGCCAACCCCGGCATCGGAGAGGCGACAGCCCGGGCCCTCGCGGCGGCGACGATGGTCGTCAGCTACGTCACCCATGCGCCGGGTGGCCGAGAAGGTCGTAAACGACCTCAAAGCGGCAGGCGGCCATGCCATCGCCATTCAGGCCGACACCAGCCAGAAGGCGGTTTGATGGCGATCTCGAAAAAAGGGTTGAGATTTCGGAAAGCTCGGGTTGAGCTCATTGGTTTCCTTCCCTTTTGATTTTCTGCTTTTGCAGTTCGGCGATCACCTGACATGGGACTTCCAGGGCTGTCCCATGCCGCGTTCCCTGGGGCATCACGAGTTGGCTCGTCACGTCCTCCCAGTGGTCAAAATCGGTCGTCGTCATCGCACCGAAATGCCCTTCGCGAAAGCAGTCAAAGTAGACAATATATTTCTTGCCGATCTTCAGCCATGTCGCCCCTTCGACCATGCGTCTGCTGAAGGGCGTCGAAGGAGCTCCCCACGGGCCTTCAATCGTGTCGCCAATTGCGAATTTCAGCGTCTTGCCTGTCTCGACGTTGCGTTCGTCCTTGAAAATCAGGCGGTATTTGCCTTCGAACGGCACAATCGTGTCATCGATGACCGTGAATCCTGGATCGAAGAACAGCCTTGGCGACGTGAAGTCTTTGAAATCGGCGGTGGTCACTGCGTACGAACGCTTCCCCCCGTTGAACTTCCCCCGGATTGACGATGACCAGACGATCAGAAATCGCCCTCGGTTCTGTTCATAAAACAGCTCTGGCGCCCAGCACGCCTGGCATTCCGATTCGTTCGCCATCACATTGATCGCCCGCTGCCGCGACCAATGGATTAGATCCGAAGACGACGCATATCCAATCGTTTTGCCTTTCCAGGACGTCGTCCACACCATGTGAAACGTGCCGTCCGGGCCGTGAAGCAGGCTCGGATCGCGCATCAACTTGCCTTCGCCGACTGTTGGCGTCAAAAAGCTTTTTCCGCTCTTGAGAGCCTTCCATGTGTACCCGTTCTCGCTCCACGCCAAATGCAGTCCATCCTGGCCATTTCCGACGAAATACGAAAGGAGATAGCACGCCTTCCGGCACCCGGTCGATCGCTCCGATTCTCCGCTTGCTGACGTGACTTTCGGAGGCGTGAGTCAGCGCCAGAGCCAAGCCGACGATGACCGCGGAGTGAACGACCCTCACGACGCGCTTTCGTACGATTGGCCGTCGCTCACGACGTTGCGTCAGACGTCGATACCAGCGAATGGGCCGATACGTGCCCAGGATGCCAACGACGAGTCGAACGACGCCAACCGAGGGCCCGAGCAGGCACTTTCGCCATCGCATCGATTTGTCCTTCAAATAGATCAATGTTCTCAGCGATCTTTGAACCAAATCAAACTGCGGCGGCAACTGAAGCGACGGGGAACGCGGTCCTTGCATCGACAATCATACTCGCCACCACGGCCCAAACGGAGCAGTTCCGCTCTCGGTCCCAATTCCGGTTCATGCCGAAAGTCCCTTCGCCCGCCGTCCTCGCGTCAGCCGCGAGATTGAGAAAAGGCATGAGTTTCCGGCACGCGCTGCGAAGTGCCGAAAATGGGTGGTTTAATGGCGTTCCCAGAAAAGGAATGAGATCACGTGGCGAGCCGACCGAGTTTAAACGTACTGTGATCTTGGAGTAGTTGCGTTGTCACTTCTGAACGGGTGCGGACGCGTTCACGAGCACTGGTTCTGACCTGCTCCCCGAATCCTGGTCCATGCGGGATGTGAGGCTTTTGGATACCTTGCATTTTGAGGAGGACCCTGCGGATGAAGCGGAAGCGGTTTACGGAGGAGCAGATTGCCTTTGCGTTGAGGCAGCAGGAATCGGGGACGGCGGTCGCCGAGATAATGTGCAAGATGGGGATCTCGGAACAAACGTTCTATCGATGGAAGCGGAAGTTCGCTGGACTTGGTGTCGTCGAGGTGCGTCGGTTGAAGCAGCTTGACGAGGAGAACCGGAAGCTCAAACAGTTGGTGGCCGATCTGAGCCTCGACAAGAAGATGCTGCAGGACGTGCTCTCCAAAAAGCTCTAAGGCCCGACCAGATACGATCTCAGGTACGCGAAGTTCGGGCCAGTTACGCGGTGAGCGAGCGTCGAGCGTGCGAAGTGCTTCAGTCGGCTCGTTCGACAGTTCGATACCAGAGCAATGCGGAGGATCGTACGGAACTGCGAATTCGGCTGCGGGACCTGGCAAGTTCGCGGGTGCGGTATGGGTACAGACGGTTGCACGTGTTACTGCGTCGCGAAGGAGATGCGGTGAACCACAAGTTGGTCTACCGGCTTTCCGCTGAGGAAGGTCTGGGAATCCGCCGGCGAAGTCCCCGGCGCCGAAAGAGCGTTCAAATTCGGCCGAAACGTCCGTGTCGCAGCGATCGAACGAGACCTGGTCGATGGATTTCATGTCGGATCAGTTGTTCCAGGGGCAACGGTTCCGGCTGTTGACGTTAGTCGATAACTTTACCCGTGAGAGCCTAGCGGTGGAGGTGGGTCAGCGGCTGAAGGGGGACGACGTGGGGAAGGTTCTGGAGCGGGTCTCTCAGGGCCGTGAGACGCCCCAGGCGATCCGCGTGGACAATGGTCCGGAGTTCATCTCGCGATCGTTGGACCTGTGGGCGTATTGGAACGGGGTGAAGCTGGATTTCAGCCGGCCGGGCAAGCCGACGGACAACGCGTTTATCGAGTCGTTCAACGGAAAACTGCGTCAAGAATGCTTGAATCAGCACTGGTTCCTGTCTCTGGAGGACGCGGCCAAAAAGGTTGAATGTTGGCGTCGGGAATACAACCAACAACGGCCCCACCGCGCGTTGGGGAATGTACCGCCGATGGAGTTTGCGACCTCAGCTCGGGCTCTGCTGACGGGGCTTGCCCCACCCATCCGCTTCTGCCTTCGCTCGGCCTCACTTGGGGGTGAAGGCCGCGGCGACAGCGGACGGGGCATAGGACAAGCGTTGCGTTCGTGGAAAACTCACCTTCCAAGTGGACCAGACATGGGGCAAGTCCAGAAAGCCGAAGAACTAACATAACGCTTCGTACCATCCAGGGGGGCGGGTCACTTGTTGACAATCGCTTAGCGAAACAGGTGAAAATTCAAGGCGGAGAGGGGGGGATTCACAAATTCACTCTTTGCAAGTCTTGCTGCCGCCGGCTCTTATGATCGCAATCCGTTATCGGGATTGGCGTTGCTGCCGACCACGAATCGGCACGAATTGTCACGGATTCTCAGGAATGGTCAGTCCCATTGGCACACTGTGCCAATGATTCTTCGCCTCGGTACCTCCCGCCGGGAGGCTGCCAGATGGCACTGTTACTTATACTTAATCCGCCCCTTACGCCGCGAAATGGCCTTACCCTCGGTGTCCTTCTTCCGTGCCGCGTCAGCGACCCGACGAAACAGGACATTCGCTCACTGGATGATTAGGCGGCCCTCCACCGCGACTGGCTTGCTCACCATACCGATCTCCCGTTTGAAACAACAGTTCTTGAGGGTAAAGAAAGCGGCGAATGGATCGAACGTGCGGACTACCTTCGGTTGATCGAGCTGGTCGAATCGGACCAGTTTGATCTAAATTTAGTCCTAACCGAGGATCTGGGCCGCATCATCCGCCGGCTTCATGCCCACCTCTTCGCGGAGCTCTGCTGTGATCATTCGACACGGCTGATTTCGCTCAATGACCACGTCGACACCGCCCTGCCAGGCTGGGAAGACAGGTCGATCTTTTCTGCCTGGCATCACGAGAGATCGAATCGGGACACGGGTGACCGTATAAAGCGGACGCACCGACATCGCTTTGATCAGGGAGCGTGTCTTTCGATTCCGATTTTCGGCTACATAAAGCCGCCTGGCGCGAAGTCGGACGACGACGTTCGAAAGAATCCTGAGGCCGAGCCGGTATACCGCGAGTGGTTCCGCATGCTCAATCAAGAATCGCTTTACTCCGAGGTCGGTGACTACCTGAATGCGAACGGCGTTTCAACCGGGCCGTACTGTCACGCCAAAATCTGGGACGGAACGATGGTCGGGCGCATAACGCACAACGTGATTCTTAAGGGTGTCCGGTTCCGCAATCGGAGAAAGACACGCCGGAATAGCAAGGGCAAATATATTTCGATCAAGGCCGATCAAAGCGAATTGAGGCTCCGTCGTGTCCCCCATCTGGCCTTCTTTGATGAGGACTATTACGACCGAGTGGTGGCAAAGGCCGATGAGCGGAACGCCCATTACAGGCGCAAGCAAATCAATGACGTGGACCCGCGCTTGAATGTGCCGCGAAAACGAACGCGTTTTCCAGGCCAAATGCTGTCCTGCAGCATTTGCGGCCGGAGGTTTGTGTTTGGAGGACACGGCCGGACGACGCACCTGATGTGCAACGGCGCCCGCGAATACCGCTGTTGGAACGGCAGCACCATCGATGGTCCACTTGCCGCCCGAAAGATCGCGGCCGCGGTGTTCACCGAGATCGGGGCGTTGCCGGATTTCGACGAGACGTTTTTATTCGCCGCGCATGAGGAAGCCAGACGCCTCGACTCGGTACGCGAGGAGCGTCGCGCTGTGTTGGTGCGGGCGGTCGACACGACAGCGGATGAGATCGGCCACATATTAGAGTTCATTCGAGGCGGCGATGTGAGCTCGAGTGTTCGGGCTGACTTACTGCGGCTAGAACGGGAGCATGGGCCGCCTTCAGGCGGAACTCGATGAACTCGACCGTAGACCGGTCGAGGCTGTGAGGATTCCACCGATCGATGAACTCAAATGCCTAGCACAGCAGTTGGTGCGCGGGCTGGCTGTGGAAAGCCATGAGTTCGGAAAAGTGATGCGCCAGCTAATCCCCAGATTAGTCGTCTCCCCGGTCCGGCTGTGCGACGGCGGAAGAATTGTCCACCGAGCTCGATTCCGGCTTCACCTGGCCGCCCTGCTTCCGGACGGGCGGCTCCGACAGGCGTTGCAGCATCCGCTCGAACGGATCCTCTACGGTCGATCTGTTCGAGCCACCGCAGCGTGAAGCTCATCGTCGCCGGATCGCCGACCTGCGCACATCGGGAGTGATCGAGAGAGAGGCGGCGGCGGAGTGACCTGCTTCGTGTTTTTCGGACAGTGCGAGTGCTTATTCTGGACGGATCCAGGAGAGCGGTCCGATGTCAGAGAGACAGTCGAAGAAGGGCAAGCGATCAAGGAGAGCGTTTACGCCCGAGTTCAAGGAGGAGGCCGTGCGGATGCTGCTGGACGGGCATTCGGCCGCCTCGGTCGCCGAGCGGTTGGGCCTCTCCGGAGCGAACGTTTTGTATCGCTGGAAGAGGAAGATTCTTGGAGAGGAAGGAGCGATTGCTTCGGACTTGGAGAGTCGGGTCCGCCAGTTGGAGGCGGAGTTGGCTCGGGTCGAACGCGAGCGTGACATCCTAAAAAAAGCGTTGGCTATTTTCAGCCGGGGCGTCGAGCGGACGTGTACGCGGTGATCGAACAGGTAGCCGGCATCGGAGGTTACCCCGTGCACGCGGTGTGCCAGACGTTGAGCGTCAGTCGGGCGGGCTATTACGCCTGGCTCACCGAGGTCGAGTCGGACCGGGCCCGTCGCGATCGGGAGTTGATGCCCTGGGTGCGTGCCATCGTCTGGCGGCACAAGCGGCGTTACGGGGCACGGCGGATCGCCCAGGAGCTGAAGTTCCGAGGCAAACCGTGCGGCGTGGCCCGCGTGGCGAATCTGCTAAAAAACCAGGGGTTGCAGGCGATTCAGCCGCGATCGTTCCGTCCGCGGACGACCGAGAGCCGTCATGCGTTAGGCTCCAGTCCGAACTTGCTGCGCGACCGGGACGAGCCGAGAAGAATCAATGAGGTGTGGGTGGCGGTGGCGGACATCACCTACGTTCGGCTTGCGACCGGCGGGTTCGGCTATCTGTCGTTGCTGTTGGATTTGTTTTCTCGACGGATCGTGGGCTGGGAATTCCTGGAGGAGATGAGTGAGGGGCTGGTGCTCTCGACGTTGCAGACGGCGATCGGCGCCCGTCAGCCGGCACCGGGTCTGATTCACCACAGCGACCGCGGGGGCCAATACGCCGGCCGCCGATATCGCGGCGTGCTGCGCCGGGCCGGGATCCGACAGAGCATGAGCCGCGCGGGCAACTGTTACGACAACGCGTTTTGGGAATCGTGCTTTGGCACGATCAAGACAGAGCTCGAGCTGGATGAGTACCCCGATGGCTTGGCCGCGCGGCGGGAGCTGGCCGGTTACATCGCCTACTACAACGTGGAACGCCGCCATTCGTCATTGGGCTACGTCGCCCCCCACGAGTTCGAGACCAATTCACAGGTCCGGAATTAAGCACTTGCACTGTCCAGGAAAAGTGAAGCACCTCAGCGTACCTTTTGATCTCCTGTCGCAACGAGTCGGAAGAGTTGGCGAACAGCTGTCGGTGGAACTCCTGCACCTGAGCAGCGCCCGCCGGACTCTTGGCCATGTTCTACACGACAACAGCGGCAGCAGAGAGGGTTACGACAAATTCCGATCCTTCGCCGCCTTTACTGGTGACGAAGACTTGGCCTTGGTGAGCTTCGACGACAGCCTTGACCAGGCTCAGGCCCAAACCCAGACCGCGCTGGGACCGGCTCTTGTCACCGCGATAGAGGCGCGTCCATATCTTGGTCGTCTCGTCGGCGGGAATGCCACAGCCGGTGTCGCGGAAACGAACGACCGCAGCGCCATTTTCGGTGCGCGCGGAGACTGTGACTAATCCGCCTGCCTCGGTGTACTTGATGGCATTGTCGAGCAAGTTGCCGAAGACTTGGCGCAGGCGATTGCGATCGACGGAAGCCGCGCACGGTTCGCCCAAATCGGTGTGGATGGAGATCTTTTTCTCCTCGGCCACGTACTGGTAAAGGTCGATGACCTCGCGGACTATCAGACGGAGATCCAGGGATTCGCGGTCGAGTTTCATCATCCCCGCCTCGGCCTCGGTGATGTCCATCAAGGTGTTGAGAATGCTCAGCACCCGATCGGCTTCTTCCACGCAATCGGCCAACGCCTCGCTCGCCGCGGCGGGATCGGTGTGGTCTTGGAGCGCCAGTTCCGCCGTGCCGCGGAGGCGGGTCAACGGCGTGCGCAGATCGTGCGCGACGTTGTCGAGCGACTCGCGCATGGCTTGGATGAGCGATTGGTTCTTGTCGAGAATCCGGTTGAAGAGCTGGACCATCTCGGCCAGCTCGTCGTCGGATGACCGGGCAGGAACGCGGGCGTCGAGTTTTCCGGTCAGGATGATCGAGCGGGCCGTGGCGACAATTTGGCGTACCGGCAACATCGTGCGATGGGCAAACAATGCGCCCACAAGGAAACCCAGCACAACGACGACGCTGCCTACGAGGAGAAACGTATGGCGTAATGGATCAAGCAAGACGCTCGCGATTGTTGGTGCTGCGACCGACCTGAAACAGTGAGCCGTCGGCCAGCACCACGGAATCGAGGAGAAAGTCCCGCTCGGCATCGCGCGGGATGCGCATGATGTGTGCACCTTGCCGATAGCCTTCCCAGCCGGGGTCAACCTGCTGAAAGCTGATCCAGTCGTCGGGCACTTTGGCGAACGTGATGTCGTTTTGCGCGCTGGCGACTCGCACGAACAACGATTTTTCTGCGGGCGGCGCATTCGTCTTCATAGACGCGGTCGCGTAACGAGCCGAGACCTTGCGACTGGTAAACGTCGGCGTATTCCTTGAGGTACGATTGGAGCACGGCGCGCTCGCCGCGATCAATGGTGGCGGCGAGCAAATAGTAGAGCAGCCCAAACAATCCCGCGACGCTGGCGATGAAGATCACGGCGAACCACAGACTGAGCCGCACGCCGGCCGAGCGCGCAGACGTCTAAGCGGGTCGAAGGACATAACCCACTCCGCGAATCGTATGCAGCCGCGTCTTGTCCGGATCGATCTTCGCGCGCAGCCGATGGACGAGCACGTCGACGACATTGGTTTGCGGATCGAAGCTGTAATCCCAGACGTGTTCGAGGATCATCGCCTTGGTGACGGGGCGGCCCGCGTTGCGCATGAGGTATTCGAGCAACGCGAACTCACGCGGCTGAAGTTCGATCGTCTCGCCGCCGCGTGTCACCGAGCGTGCCAACAGATCAAGCACCAGATCGCCGACGGTAAGCGTGGACGGCTCGGCAACCTGTGTGGCGCGACGGATCAATGCCTGCACGCGCGCCAGCATTTCCGAGAAGGCAAATGGTTTCGTGAGGTAATCATCGCCGCCCGCCTGTAATCCGCGCACGCGGTCGTCCACCGACGCCTTGGCGCTGAGGAAGAGCACGGGAACGCGATTGTTTTGGCGTCGCAACCGTTGCACGAGGCTCAGGCCGTCGAGTTTCGGCAGCATGATGTCCACGACAGCCGCATCGTAGGCAGTGGTTGTCGCCAGCGTGAACGCCTCTTCACCGTCGGCGCAACGGTCAACCGCGAAGCCGCTCTGCTTCAGTCCCTTCGCGACAAACGACGCGATTTGCTCATCATCCTCGACGACCAGAATGCGCATACGCCCATTATCATTCATCAACCGGGCTGCAGAAACAACAAAACCAGGATTCCGGACTTAACGCACACCCGACCTTGAGCTGGCCATGGCCGGAGCCAAAACGCGGCACTGCCGAACCGGCAAAAGCAACCGCGCGGCGGGCGCGGCATCGACACCGAACATTTGTATCGAGCTTTCATCCCACGAGTCGCCGCGCTGGTACGTCGAGTAAAACGTCACGACGAAACAGCCAATCGCCGCGACCGGACTGTGAGCCGCAGGATAAGCAGCCTAGCAGGCTGCGACGGGAAATTACATGTATGCGATCTGCGCCTTTGGTGTCGCGGGGATGAGCGGGCTCACGTCCGCGCGTTTCACCCAACCGCGGTGGCCATCACTCGTTTCAACGAGCACGAATTCGCCGTGCGCTTTGCGCAGCGCGACCGCCTGACCCGCAGCCAATGTGTACAACGGCTGGCCGACCGTGACCGGCGAAATGTAAACGGGCGTGTTCTTCACGGTGACGATAGCCCGATGCAACTCCGACCAACGGATGCCCACCGCTAACATCGTCGCCAGCAACACGCTGACGCTCGCAGCCATCCCCGCGCCAGCCGAACTGATTGCGCTGCGTGAACCGCCGCGCCACAATTCCGGCGGCGATGAACAGCACCGCCGCGGCACCGAGCCAGGACAGCGTGTTCAGGCTGAAGAACTGCGCTGCCGCGTCGAACCACACCCTCGGACGATCAGCAAGACCCGCCTTGGCGCGGGCAATATGGAGATTGAAGGCGATGTCGGCGTCGCCTGGTGCGAGAAGTTGGGCTCGCTCGTAATTCAGAATCGCCAGGCCGAGATTGCCGTCCTGGTAATAGGCGTTGGCGAGATTGAATAGCACGGGCGCGGAGAATCCTTGCCGCGTGATGATCGCCTGGCAATCGCTTGCTGCGCGTCTGTAGTTCTTTTGGGCAAACTCCGTGTTGGCCTGGTCAAAGGTCGTCCGTTGGTCCGCAGCACACGCCAGCGCGCCGCGCCGAGCAGCACGAGCGACGTCATGATGCTTGTTTGAAGTTTCATCGTCTCTCCAGTTGCTTGAGTTGTTCCGTGAGAATACGCTTCCAGCCCGCGAGGTCGCCGGCGGGAAGACTTTCACGGCTGTACGCCACTTGGTCGGCCATTTGGAAGACGGGGCGAATGCCGTCGCCCTCACCGTTGAGTCGCGCATTAATCTCGGTCAGCGTGATTGATTCCGGCGGCAAACCCCACCGTTCGCCGAGCCGCTGCTGCAACGCGCGGCGGGCGGCGGCGAAAAACGCCTCGGTCTCAGCATGCTGCATCGCCGAATCCATCGCGGCGAGCTGGTCGTGGATCACACGGTCGGCCTGGCGCGATCGCGCGAGGTGGGGGTCGCGAGCGCGCCGGGCGTGGCGGCGGAAGTAGTCGAAGACCACCGCGAGGCCGACCCAGGCAAGAATGTTTGCGATGATAAACCACGGTTGTAAACACAGCGGTCGCAACGTCGAAGTAAATTGTCCCAGTTCGACACGATTGGGCGCGAACTCTGGTCGATTCACGTTGCTGGTCGGCGCTGCGGCCGGTGCCGCCACCGACGGATTCGCGACCGGCGCGACATCGATCGCCATGGGCGCGGTGGTGCGGGCCACATACTTGGCCGTTTCGGGATCGAAATAGCTAAAGCTCAGTGGCGGGATCTTGAAGTGGCCCGCTTGCAGCGGCACGACAGCCTGTTCAAACGTTTTCGTCCCTTCAGAACCAATACTGTCGGCGGGCGCAAATCGCGCGACGGGTTTATACGATTTCCAGTCACGCGAAGTGGGAAGCAAGCCGGATGACACGCGATCGAAATTACCCCGGCCAGTGACGGTCAGGCGCAGCGTGATCGGGTCGCCGGCGGTGACGTGATCGGGGGTCGCTTCGGCGGTGAGGGTGAATTGACCCAGCGCGCCGCTGAAATCAGCGGGCCGATTGGCAGAGGGCAGCGGCCGGGTGCTAACGGCGGCTGGCTCGCTCGTTAAGGTAACCTGCTTCTCGACGCTGTTTCCAAAAAAGTCGTCGAAGAATGAATCAGCAAAGGACGCGTCACCGAACAGGTCGCGCCGCTGAGCGGCTTTCTCGCGGACGGTCAAGAGCACGGGCAGCTCCAGACTCAGCGAATAATCGCCGGCTTTCACGGCGCTGAGAGCCGTGTTCCAGGTCAGGATAATGTACGGCTGGCCATCGATATTCTCCTGTGTTTGGGCCGGTTTGTCGTCGAGCGAATTCAAGGTGAACGCGTCGCTGCTAAGCGTGGGCAACCCGTTGATCCTGGCTTGCACACCGCCACGGAAATACGCCTTGATCTGCACGGGCACGAGCTCACCGACGTGCAAAATATGTTTCGGTATCACGAGACGCAGGAAAGCCTGCTGCCGTCGCGGGGCCGGTTGTACTCCCGCGTGCGGAGCGGCGGCGGGCACCGGCGGACTGAGACTTGCAAGACGACCGGTTGGGTAGTCTCGGCGTTCCTTCCCTGACCGATCTTGATTGCAGGAATCGCAAATTGCCCCGCGCGGGTCGCGGTGACAAGGTAGGTATGGCTGCAGCTGGCCGTGACGGCGCCGTTGATGGACTGGTACTCGATCGATTGTCCCATTGGATTGAACTCCAGTCCGTCGACGTGGGGCAATGCCGGTTCATCACCGGAACCTCCAATAGCGGTGATCCTAAGCTGTGCGGCTTCACCGACTGCGATGTGCGACGGTTCGAGCGTGGCGCTGATGCCCGGCTTCGCGGCCAGCGCCGGAAGCGCGAGTACGGTCATCACCGTGAGCACTTCGATGCACTGGATTGTGCGAGTGAATGTGGTATTCATGGTTTACCAGTTTTTCAGAGTTTGTTTGTCGTCGTCCCTGGACTCGTTGCGGGCGACCGGCGCGGCGGGCAACCGGTGCTCGTCGTTCTTCAGCGAGTCGAGCAGGGCCTTGGCTTCTTCGCGGGTCATCTGACCGGGAACGCGCTGGGCTGCGGCTGATTCTTCTGAACCGCTCTTCTTCGGTTCAGCATTGGTGCGGTCCTGACCGTTGGGTTTAGGCGCCTGGGGTTGCTTGCGGGCCTTGGCTTGCGGGTCCGTTTGGTCTTTGCCCGCATCCGGCTTGGGTTGATGCGGCTGTTTGCCCGCTTGCTGCTGTTGACCTTTATTATTTTGATCCTGACTCTTCTGATCCCGCTTTGCTTGACCCTGATTCTTCTGGTTTTGGCTCTTCTGATCCTGCTTCGCGTGAGCTTGATTCTTTTGGTCTTGGTTCTTCTGATCTTGCTTTGATGGATTCTGATTCTTCTGATCCTGGTTCTTCTGATCTTGTTTTTGTTGATCCTTGTTCTTTTGGTCCTTGTTCTCTTTACTCTGCTGTTGTTGTTGCTGCTGCTGTTGCTGCTGCTGCAGTTTTTCGAGTTTCTTCTTCACGAGATCGCGATTGTAGCGCGCGTCGGCGTCGTCGGGTTTGAGTTGCAGCGCGGCTTCGTACGACTGGATTGCTTGCTGCCAGATGGAAATGGTTTGTTGCGGATGGGTCTTCTGGGTCTTCTCACCTTGGCGGTATTGGGTATTGCCGAGGTTGTAATAGGTGGCCTGCTGCAACTTGACCTGATCCGTTTTCAAACTCTCCTGGAACGCTTCCGCGGCCTTGTCGAACATTGCGGCCTTGTAAGCGGCCGATCCAATATTGAATTCCAACTCCGTCGTGCCCGGCGCCTTTGCGGCGGCGGCCTGGTATTGCTGTGCGGCGGCGGCGAAGTCGCCTTTCTGATAGGCCTTTTCCGCGCTCTGTGGCGACGCCTGCACAAAACCCGGCCACGCGAGCATTGCAAGAATCAACCCGGCAGCCGCAGTCGGCGCAGCGACCTTCGGTCGGCGCCGGGCGAATCGGGCCGCATTGCTCGACACCGGTCCCCGGGCGGCGCGCCGCAGACGTTTGCGTGTGCCGATGAAAAACTCGGCCAGGAAGCAGCACAGCGCCACGAGCAATGGCCACTGGAACTGTTCGAGATAGACGCGCTGCTGGCGCGACGCGAGGTCGTGCCGCTGGAAGGGCGCAAGCCCCTGGCTGTAGATCGCCGTCAATCCTTCGCCCCGCTGGCCGAGCGGTTGGTACATCCCGCCCGTGACCGCGGCGATGTTCTTGAGCATCGGTTCGTCGAGCCGCGATTTCACGAATTGGCCAGACGCGTCCTTGACGAACTCTGTCCCGCCGTTTTCGGTCGACACGGGAATCAACTCGCCGGTTGTGCTGCCGACACCGACGGTGTAGATCTTCACCCCATCCTTCGCTGCGGCCTCGGCGGCGGTGAGTGCGCTGCCTTCGAGGTCTTCGCCATCGGTAACCAGCACGAGGATTTTATCGTGATTGTTCTCAGTCCGGAACGCCGCCTGCGCTTTGCTGATGGCGCGGGCGATGTCCGTGCCGCCGCGCGGAACGACGGAGGTGTCGAGCGCGTTGAGCGATTCGCGGAAGGCGTCGTAATCCAGGGTCATCGGGCTTTGCAGGAAGGCCTCGCCGGCGAACGCGATCAGGCCGACGTCATCGCCGTCGAGTTTGTCCAAGAGGTCGTTGACGGCCAGCTTGGCGCGCGTCAGCCGGTCGGGTTTCACGTCCTGCGCAAGCATGCTCTTGGACGTATCCACGGCGAACAGGATGTCGAGTCCTTTGCGATGCGTTTCTTCCAAGCGATAACCCGCCTGTGGGCGCGCCAGCGCGAGGAAGACACAGGCGACGCCCGCCATGACGAGCGCGTGTTTCAGCGTTCGACGGCCAGCCGACACCGAGCGCGTCAGTTGGCCGAGCAAGTGCGGGGATGCGAACGTGGTCAACGCCACGCGTTGTTGCCGGTCGAACCGACGATACCGCCACCAGAGCAACGCGCAGGCGGCGAGTCCCGCGATGAGCCAGAAAGGTTCAGCGAAGTTCATAATGTCACCAAGGGTGTGATTTCGTGTTTGTTCATGGCAGCCTCCGGAGCCGGGTCTGTTCCAGCCCGATGGCCGTGCCGAGCAGGCACAGCGCGGGCAGGAGCGCCCACGGGAACAACTCGTGCCGACTTTCGAATTTCTTCAACGTGTGCGTGGTCTTTTCGAGCCGATCAATCTCCGCATAGATCTTCTGGAGCGAATCCGTGTCCGTCGCCCGGTAGAACTTTCCGCCCGTTTCGGCGGCGATTTTTTGCAGCGACGCCTCGTCCACATCCGCCTGAATCATGACGATCTGTTTGTTGCCGTGCGAATCGGTGACCGGCATCGGCGCTTCGCCGCGCACTCCGGCGCCGATGGTGTACACCTTTACGCCGAGCGCCTTCGCGGCTTCGGCGGCGGTGAGGGGTGACACCTTGCCGCAGTTGTTCTTGCCGTCCGTCAACAGCACGACGATTTTTGATTTGCCGGGCTGGTCGCGCAGCCGATTCACGCAGGCGGCAATCGCCGACCCGATTGCCGTACCGTCATCGATGCTGCCGCTTTGAACGCGGTCGAGATTCCGCAGCAGCCAATCGTGATCAAGCGTCAATGGGCAGACAAGATACGGCGCATGCGCGAATTCGATCATGCCAATGCGGTCGTCGGGTGCGCCTCGATGAATTTCCCCACGACGGATTTCACCACATCGACGCGGCTCACCGGTTGGCCATTGACCTTGAAATCCAGCGACTGCATCGAACCGGACACATCCACCGCCAGCATCAGGTCAACGCCGCTGGCCTGTACCGTCGCGTTGCGACGGCCGAACTGCGGTCGCGCCAGGCCGATGATCAGCAGCGCCAATACGGCCAGCGGCAGTGCCACGAGCCAACGACCGGCGCGGCTACGCGTTTCGCGTGCCACTTGACGGGCGAGGTCGGCGTTGGAATACTCGACCGCCGCGACCGGGCCGCGCCGACCGCGCCACAGCGTGAGCAACGGCAAGAGCGCGAGGAGCCACAACACTTGCGGATAGAGGAAGCGTATCATGTTGATCTCGGTTCAATGAGAATTGGTTGGGGCTCAGCAGCCGCCGACTCGGCCACGGCGGGCGCGGTGGGTTTACCGGTTTCAATGACAAACGTGCAGGCGCTCTGGTGCATGGCCTCCATCTGCGGCACGGAGTGTTGCCAGCGTGCGAACTTGGCCAGGTCGCAGTGCTCCAGAAAATCCGCCAGCAACGGCTGATGCACCGTGAGCGCCGTCTGTGAGTGGGTCAACAGATCGTGCAGGAACTCGTCCGTGGTCCGATGTGCGGCGCGCACCTGGAAGCGTTGCTCGATGTAATTGCGGACAATCTCCGACACGGCAATCGAGAACTGATACGCTTTTCGCGGCACCATCAACGCGCGGGCGGCTTCGAGTTCTTCAAGCGTCAGTTCGTACAGACGTTTCCGGCGCGATTGGCCACGCCGATGATGCCAACGCCAGGCCGCGAATGCCAGCCCGGCCAGTCCCAACCCGCTCGCGACGTAAACAGCCCAGAGCCAGCCGTACGGGATGTGGATCGGTGGCCGAATGTCGCGGATGTCTGCCTCGGCAACGGTTGTCGCTGTTGGCGCGATCGGCGGCGACTGTCGGTTTGGCGGCCGATGCCGGCGATTGTGCAGCGCGCAATCCGCCGCTGGCGGCGAGCAGCACGATCAGCGCCGCGAGCCTGATGGCCGGGAGCGTGAATGGTTTCCAATGTCTCATTGTTGTCTCCGTGCACGGGTCTCGAAGAACCGCTTGAGCGCGGGCACGTACGGCTCGCCCGTGACAAGTTCCAGGGAATCAACCGCCTCGCTCGTGAAGGTTTGCCGGAGTTTGGCGAGGCGTTCCTCGGCGTCTTGTTGAAACCGCGACCGGACCTGCGGGTTCAGCGTGTCGAGTTCAATCAGTTCGCCCGTCTCGGCATCCTCCATGGCCAGCACGCCGACGGCGGGCAGCGCGACTTCGTGCGGGTCTTGAATCCGCACCGCCACCAGATCATGCCGCCGATGGGTCTGCCGCATCGCGCGCCGCAGGACACCGAGTGCCGCGTCCTGATTTCCGCTGGCTTGAAAATCGGAAATCAGAAACACAACAGCGCGACGCGGCGTGACACTGTTGGCAAAGTCCATCGCTTGCGCCACATTCGTGCCGCGCCGCTGGGGTTGGAAGTACAGAATTTCGCGTACCACGCGCAAGACATGGCGGCGGCCTTTTTTCGGCGGGATGTACTGCTCGACCTGGTCGGTGAACAGGATCAACCCGACCTTGTCGCTGTTGCGGATGGCGGAGAAGGCAAGAACGCTGGCCAGCTCCGCCGCCAGCTCGCGCTTGCTCTGGTGCGTCGAGCCGAAGTTGCCCGAGGCGCTGAGGTCCACGAGCAGCAGGATCGTCAACTCGCGTTCCTCGGTGAATTTCTTTACGAACGGCCGACCAGCGCGGGCGGTCACGTTCCAGTCAATGGTCCGGACCTCGTCGCCGGGGACGTACTCGCGCACTTCGTCGAAGTCCATGCCCCGACCGCGAAAGACGGAATGATACTCACCAGCCAGTGAGTCATTGACGAGCCGGTTGGTGCGGATTTCGATCTGGCGGACCTTCTTCAGGATGTCGCGGGCTTGATCAGAGTTCATGGCATCTGCTTCCTCGTTCCCCTCGTACTCACGGCACTGGCAACGTTTCGAGAATCTTCTGGACGATGTCTTCCGCGGTAATGTTTTCCGCCTCGGCCTCGTAACTGACCATCACGCGATGGCGGAGCACGTCGAGCGCGAGGTCCTTCACATCCTGCGGCGTGACGTAGCCGCGGCCTTGGAGGAACGCCGAGGCGCGCGCGGCGATCGTGAGATTAATCGTGGCTCGCGGCGAAGCGCCGTATTGAATGTAGCCGTTGAGATCCACGCCGTGCGCCTGCGGATCGCGCGTTGCCAGGACGATGTCCACGATGTAGTCCTTCACCTTGTCGTCGACATAGATCGTGTTGACCACGCGGCGGGCGCGGATGATGTCCTCGGCGGTCACCACCGGGGTGACCTCGAACGGCGGTTCGGTGCTGGCCATGGTGTCGAGAATGGCCCGTTCCTCGGTGCGATTCGGATAACCGACGATGATTTTGAGCATGAACCGGTCAACCTGTGCTTCGGGCAGCGGGTAGGTGCCCTCGTGCTCGATCGGGTTCTGCGTGGCCATCACCAGGAACGGATCGGGCAGCTTGAACGTTTCGTCGCCGAGCGTGACCTGACGCTCCTGCATCGCTTCCAGCAACGCGCTCTGCACCTTGGCGGGAGCACGATTGATTTCGTCGGCCAGAATCAGATTGCTGAAGACCGGCCCGTGCTTGGTGTGGAATGACCCGTCGCGCGGGTTGTAGATCATTGTGCCCACGATGTCGGCGGGCAACATGTCGGGCGTGAACTGCAGCCGGCGGAACTTCACTTGCGCGGCGGCGGCGAGCGTTTTCAGCGACAGCGTCTTGGCCAGACCCGGCACGCCTTCCAGCAACAGATGTCCGTTGCCGACCAGTCCCACCAGCAACCGATCGATCAGGTTTTGTTGACCGACGATCACGCGGCTGATTTCCTGTTGAAGGGGTCGCACCCATCCCGAGGTTTGGGCCACCGATTCGTTGATGGCTTGGATGCTGACGTTGCGACCGGCGTAATCCGTGCGCGGTGCCGGCGGATTCCATCGCCTGACCGACGGCGTGACGGAAGGGGGATTGTCGCACGGCACGTTGCCTCCAGCGACGGCCACGGCGTGGTTCGATGCAGCAGCAGAGCATCGCCGTTGCCATTGCCGCCTGATTTCTTTGTCCACATGTTCATTGCTATACTCCTTCGGTGTTTGTTTCTGTCCGGTGCCGCACTCTTATGAATGCCGGCATGTCCTGATCGTAGACCCGCCCGATGGCTGCAGCCTTTCCGGAAAATTACAGTTGTGTAATTCGGCTCTCTCAGATCTCTTGGCTGATTACGAAGTCATTTTGCACAAGCACCCTTTCGAGAGCGGTTTCCTGGGGAGGGCTTGTCGAAGTGCGATTAGAGCGTGTCTTCAAATTAGGTTTGGGCGTGCCAGGCGGCGTCACATGCAGGATCGTTGCGATTCGAAGCATGGCAGTCACTCGACCTCATTCCACACGCTGTCAACGAGAGGGCGGACAATGAGAACTTGCGGCCTCGTCCCGTGTTCCCACGCTTTCTCACCGAGAATCGCCACTCGCTCGATATCCTTGAAATGTTTCACGTCGAATTGGACGTCCCTCCACAGTGCGCCGGATTTCCAGCCGTGAAAGTCTTGCATCTCGAACAGGATCCGAATCTTGCCGAACTGAGAGATCAACCGCTCCGTTTCCGGAACGAAGCGCTCCTGAATCGGCCTTGGTGCGCTTTCCGCTTACCCTGACGACGAGACTCTTCCGATCGGACTCTTCGTGAAATTCAAGTGTCGTTTGTCACCTCCCGTTGCGACGCGATGTTCGGTCCTCGACAAAGAACTCGAGTCGTACCGGAAGAGGCTGCAAATCGTCCTCGGCAACATGAACCCCGCCAATAGCAACGTTGCTCAGGAAGCCGAGCGGCGGGCGCAACAGACGCTGCGCTGGCTAGAATTCCGGCGCGTTCGTCTCACACGAAGACCAAAGGGCGGACGGCCCACCGCTGGTTGACGCACAAGCAGCGTGACGCCATCTCAGCCAGTCTCACTTTGTGAGCTGCTCGTTGATCCACTTGCCAAAGTAATTGAAGGTGTGAGCCCCATACGGTTCGGCAATGTCGGAAACACGGACGGCGTCGTCACGGTCGTTCACCGAGACGGCGAAAGAATAATGCCCGTGCTCCAACTCGTTGATGCCTTTGTCGGCGATGGCCCGTTCCCAGTCGCCGAAGAACGGGAAGTCCCGCAGCCGTTGGAGCAATTGTAGGCGCTCCACGAACCACATCTTGGCGCATGGGTTACTTTGAAGCGGATCGATTGTTTCCCAGCTTCAAAGGAGTGCTCATGGGTCGGCGCCGAGGTGAACGGGACTCCGGCAAGGAACAGCTCTGGCGGCAGTTGATGGCCGATCACGGCCGCTCGGGGTTGTCGGTGCGGGAGTTTTGTGAGCAGGAAGGGCTGAAGGAGTCGGCGTTTTACTTCTGGCGGCGCGACCTGGTGCGCCGAGATGCCGAGCCGGCATCCGGTCGCGCAGCGCAGGGACGGGGTGCGTCGCTGGTGCTCTCCAGCGGCAGGCGCCGGCCGACCTTTCTGCCGGTCGCGATCAATTCAACGGTCATCCCGTCGGGAGGCGACCTGGCCGCCGGGACGATCGAGGTGCGGCTGCCGGAGGGAATCACGCTGCGTATCGGCCGCGGCGTGGATGCAGTCCTGCTGGGGATGGTGCTCCAGGCCGTGCGGGGGTAATCGTGCTCAGCCTCGCGTTGCCCGTGGAAATCTTTTTGTGCACGGAGCCGGCCGACATGCGCTACGGCTTCGATCGCCTGTGCAAGCGCGTCCAGGAGCAGGCGGATCGCGACGTGCTCTCCGGCGGGCTGTTCGTGTTCTTCAACCGGCGTCGAGACCGAGTCAAGCTCTTGTACTGGGACACCGATGGCCTGGCTCTCTGGACCAAGCGGTTGGAGAGCGGAACCTTCCAGTTGCCCGCGGTGGCTCCGGAGGCGACGAGTGTCGTGCTCTCGGTGACCCAGTTGGCGCTGATCCTGAGCGGGATCGACCTGGCCAGCGTGCGGCAGAGAAAACGATTTCAAAGAAACCCGGCCCACTGTTGAAACCGGCGGCTCGTCCCGTTAGTAGAAGGCGGCATGAGCACGGAGGCTTGTGCACTTCCCGCTTCTCTGCCGGATGATCCTCAGCTGCTGAAGCAGATCATCGCCGAGCAGTCGGCCACGGTGGTCTCACTCTCGCGCAAACTCGCCCAGCTCGAGGATTCGCTGGCGCAGCTCTTGCGTCGCCAGTACGGCCCGCGGAGCGAGCAGCTCGATCCGCGGCAACACAGTCTGTTCGAGGCCGGCCAACTTCCCGAGGCCTGCGCCGGCACCGCCACCGATCGTCGAGACGCGCGTGAAGTCGCACGTGCGGCGCGGCGGAGGGCGGCAAGAGCTGCCCCCCGATCTGCCGCGCGAGCGGATCGAGCACGACCTCGCCGAAGAACAAAAATGCTGCCCCGGCTGCGGAGAGCTTCGCCAGCGGATCGGGGCCGAGACCAGCGAGCAGCTCGAATTCATCCCGGCCTCGCTGAAGGTGCTCGTGCACGTGCGCTGACAAGTATGCCTGTCGGCAGTGTGCCGAACACGTGGCGATCGCCGAAGTCGCCGGCGCGTCCGATCGAGAAGGGGCTTCCCGGTCCGGGACTGTTGGCCAGCCTGGTCGTGAGCAAATACTCGGACCATTTGCCCTTGTATCGGCTGGAAGACATCTTCGCCCGGCACGGGGTCGAGCTGTCGCGGAGCACGTTGTGCCGCTGGGCGGCCAAGACGGCGGCCCTGTTGACACCGCTTTACGAGAGGAAGATCGAGCGGGTGCGAACGATCGCCGTGATCCACACCGACGACACGCCCGTGTCGGTGCTCGATCCGTCGCTGCCCAAGACGCGGACGGGCCGGTTCTGGGTCTACATCGGGGACGACGAGAATCCGTACGCCGTCTACGATTACACCGCCAGCCGCAAGCGCGACGGACCGGCGACGTTCCTGGCCGACTTCAGTGGCTATCTTCAAGCCGATGCGTTTGCCGGCTACGACGGGATCTACGCGGCGGGCACAGTCAAGCAGGTCCTCTGCTGGGCCCATGCGCGGCGCAAGTTCTTCGAGGCCAAGGAAGCGCATCCCGGCGAGGCGTGCGCGGTGCTGGCCTTTGTCGCGCGGCTGTATGAAGTGGAGCGGGAAGCGAAGGGAGCCGATCCCGCGGCAAGCAGAGCACTGCGTCAAGATCGCTCGCTGGCGATCCTGGCGGAGTTCCGCGCGTGGCTGGAAACTGTCGAAGCGAGAGTTCTGCCGAAGAGCCCCCTGGGCCAGGCGATCGGCTATGCGCTGCCGCGCTGGGACGGATTGTCGCGCTATTGCGAGGACGGCCGGCTGTCGATCGACAACAATCTCTCGGAGTGCGCTCTGCGCGCCTGCGCGATCGGAAGGAAGAATTGGCTCTTCCTAGGCAGCGACCAGGGAGGCCGGACGGCGGCCATCCTGTTCAGCATGATGGCCAGCTGCAAAGCCAACCAAGTCGAGCCCTTCGCCTACCTACGCGACGTGCTCTCACGCGCATTGGCCCTCGAAACGGCCAATTCTTCAGAGCTCGACGCTCTCCTCCCCGACGTCTGGCTCCATCGCCACCCCGAAGCCCACCGCCCCTGGTCCCGCTGACCCGAGGTCGTCCCCCGTTCCAAGCGGCAGCGAGCCCCCCAGTGCGGTTCGTGGAGCGCTTACAGCCTATCTTGATGCCACAGCCCAGAAAATGCTGGACGAATCGAGACGCGAAGCCGCGAAGGCTGGCCTCAAACTGGACGACTGCATTCCGACCGGTCCTTCAACTTTGCTGTGGTTTCCCTGGACGGGAACGTGCGCGATGCGAACTATTGAACTCCTTTGCGCCTGGGCTCAAATCCCCGCAATCGCCGTTCGGAGGGGTAACGAATTTGAAAACCTCGCTTTTGAAATTCAAATGAAGTCTGACGACCTCACTGCGGCTGTGCGCGAAACTCCTCAATGAACCTCCGAAAAGCGAAGACCTAATTCGCGAGGATTTTAACTGTCAGAGACGAAAATGGGATCAATTCGTCGATCGTGAACTTCTCAAGGATATGTTCGTTAAGGACAGACTCGACCACCCGGTTGCAATGGCGAGTCTTGCCAACATCGCGTGTGATTGAGGCATCGTGGATGCGATTCCAACGATTCTCGTGGCCGAAGCTACTGGCCCAAAATCGGGCCGATCGCTCAAATCGATGGTGCCTATCGCATTCACTCTTCCACGATGAGCGCCGCCTCGTCTGGCGCTCAATTGAAAACCATTCCCTCGAGTAAGAGCAACCGTCGATGTTCGACGCGAGCGTTCTTATTTATCCGCAGGACGTCGATCGCCGCCCAATCGATGGCGCTCGTCCCTTCCAACTTGGGACCGTTCCAAACGAAGTGGTCCGACGCCGGACGAAGTCGGAAACGATCGTAGACGTCCATCTCCGCATCATCCCATCCGGCGCGTTATCCGAATTTGTCCAGTTGGAAACGCCGTTGCAGCTCCGTGACAAGATCTTCCTCGAGGAGCGACTTGAATCGCTCGTGGATTTTTTCTTCCACGAGCACGAAGGTGTTGCTCTGTGCAGGATCAGGCCGCTCTTCAACCCGCGGGCGATCACCTTCAGCGATTCGGCAAGCGGCACGAGTGCCAGGATCTCGACGGCTTCGGGAAGCGTTGGTCCGCGGACGACACTGCCGGGCTTGAGCCTCTGCGTGCTGGTCATGGCCCTATCCTGGCGAATCCTGGCGATTCGGCGTGCGACGGCGAAGTGATGGGAAGCCCGCCGAATTCGCCCACGTTACCACAACCCGGCGCGACAAGTCACTCGCCGGGATCGGAAATCGAATCGGCTCGGACGTGCAATTTATATCGATGACCGTGCACCTCAACTGCGAACTGGCCCCTGTAGCTTATGCTAAATAAATAGCATTTACGTGTTATATTAACTTGTAGGAAAGGGCGGAATTCGCCGTGGAGTTTTCGATCGTTTGAATGGACTCGCGGTCGCCCAAGGACAAAAGGCCGCAAGGAAAATATCGAACTTCACCGGGAAATCGAGGCCGAGCGTACCGGTATCAACCAGCAGCGCGACGCGCTGGAGCAGGAGCGCCTGCAGTTGGCCGACCAGCGGGAACCGTGACCCAATCGTCGCCGAATCGATTCTGGCGGCCCCGGCTCAATCGCGGCCATCTTGCCTTTGATCGTCTACGTGTATTTGCTTCGCGGGCTGATTCACAAGTCCGACGATTCGACGGTGGAAGTCCTGACTGAAGAGCTAATCGCCTCGATGCCGCTCTTTGCAGCTCGATTCCTGTCAGCGAGAGCGACTTCATCCCGCGCGCCACAATTGGCGGACGACCGAAACCGGATCGATCTCGATCGCTTTACAAAATGCAAGAAACTCCGCGACATCGACCCGCCGCTCCCCTGACTCGCACTTCGAGACAAACGATTGAGGCCGTCCGAGACGATGTGCGAGATCGACCTGAGTTAGACCAGATTCGACTCGTCGCCCGTTTCAGAAGCTTGAGAAAGCGGCTGTACGTATCGGAATACAGGGATTTCGGGAGCCGGCCACCGGTCATGGCGGGCACCGTAGTATCCCCTTTAGGAATATCCCATGTTAGGATAATACGGTTCTGGCTTGCCTCACTAGGCGCAAGCATCGCAGTTTTCCGGTTCGCGACCGGATGGTCGTGACATGACCTCAGAAACGAAGAAGACCAATGAACGCCCGACCGCTTGAATTCAATGCGAACGGCAGCTCTCCCACAATCGCATTCGCTGAACCTGTGCGAGGCCAGTTTCCGCCAATCCTGCGGCCATTACGGTTGTTCGTTGTGTCCTGGACGCGCCTCGCGAAGCGATTATTCGTCAAGCGTCGCATGACCGTAGAAATCGACCAGCCGTACCGATGTCTCCCGGCTCTCGCCTTGGTTTTTATGCTTTTGTTAGCAGCGGCCTGTGTCGGTTGCGCGGAAGGACCGACCGGTCCAACCGCCGCCGAGATCGAGGCGCAAAAGAAGGCCGCCACCGAGGCCCAGCGGCAGAAGCCGAGCGCCAATTGCGCAAGTTGGAGGAAGCGCGACGCCCGAGAGTGACGAAGCCGCCCAGCGCTTTTCCATGCTGGCAGTCGTCGCCGTGGCGGTTGTCGCATTAATCATCGGCTTATTGATCGGTATGGGACTCGGACTAAGAACACGCGAGGACCATCGCTCGCAGCGGGGAGAGTCGAGGGGCTCTCAGGCTGCGTCTGATCGCGAGGGATCCGGCAAGGAGATCTGAATATGGTCGACCCGTCCCTCAAGAATCACTCAGGCGAGTGTGATGACGCTCGGCCGTCATCGTTGATCGGCCCGACAGAAGCCGGTTTGATACGGAAAGGGGGTTCAACGCAGCTCGTCCGTTCAATGTTTGTCGTCGATCTCCGCCCGCTCCGGCAGCCTACTCTGTCCGCGGACTTCGATCGAATGTCAATTCTTGAACGGACGCTCCACGCGATGGAGTATCAAGCGAGGGTGCTGGAATTTCGTCTCGGATCCAATGGCTGGATTCGAGCATGGATGCTCGCGTCTCTTCGTATTCTCCTCTTTCTGATCATCCCGCTGTCGGCCCTTCTGATTGGCTTGGCATTTTTAGTTCCCGCGGCCGAAGGAGCTTCATCCTTCTTTGCTGCGACAGAGGCTGCAACGCATCATGCGTTATGGACCGTGATTAACTGTATTCTGACAATGGTCGCTGTTGCGTTGGGAATCGGTCTGCTCAGCACCCTTTTCCGCTTGGCGAGAAGGCAGTGAGCCCGTGCGCGAAGACCATCTAACGCGAAGTCCGTTCTCATCCCCGGTGCACTCGAGGTCACAGTCGAGTGGGAGAAGCCCACTCTTGAACGGCAGTTGATGGCCGATCCCTTCCTCTGGCTCCGGCGTCGCGAATCCAAAAGTGAACCGATAAAGAATGGAGCCGATCCGATGCAAGGGCCGATCTGGCGATGGCGAACTCAACGAAACTGAGTTGGCGTGATCGGCCTGTTCGGAGCGGGCAAGACGGTGCTCATCACGTCGTTGATCAACCACCTGAAGCAACACAACAAAGACCGATTCCCTCTGAAGCGTCGCGGACGCGAGCTATCGATCGTGGAGCTACGCCGCCGACAACCGATGTTCGGACGACCGTTCAACTACGAGCACCACCGCTCGCGGATGGTCAACGATCGCTGGCCTGACAAAACCGTGCAATTGGAAGAGTATCGGGCCATCTATAGTCGAAAAGGCTCCGGCGGCCGGCTTGATCTCTCGCTGCTGGACATCCCGGGTGAGCGTCTAGGCGACATCACGATTGCGGATCACAACTCCTTCGAGGGATGGAGTAACGCGACGCTCAATGCCTTTGACAGCTTCCCTGAATTCGAGGTTCCTGCAAAGCCGTTCCATGGCTATCTCCATGAAGCTCAGACCTCAGGTAACGTCGATGAAGCTCATCTCCTGAGCGCTTACCGCGAGACACTTGCTCACCTTTTCGTCTCGTGCATACCCGTCATCTCGCCCTCCGCCTTTGCTTTGCCATTCGACGGCCAATCGCCGCCGCGGCGACATTGCAGAAGCCGACCACGCGACCCAGATTCAGTTTCTGATGGACCAGCGTTTCTCGGGAATTGACCGGGACCAGCAGTTCGCACCGCTCCCCGAGGGAAGCCGCACCACACAGCCAGCCCTCCTCAGGTTATTCCAGAAGCGCTACAAGCGGTACCGCTCGGATGTCGCGCTGCCGTTCGGAAACGCACTCAAATCGTGCGACGAATTACTGGTTCTTGCCGATCTTGCGATGCTCCTCGAGGGAGGGTCCGGCATGCTGAACGCGAATCAGCAGCTCGCGGAGGACCTGCTCAAATATGCTGAGCCCGGTTTGGGAACCGCCAGACGTGTGGCCGATTGGCCGGTCTTTGTTCTCGGCGGCGGCATGGTCGGCCTGCCGGGCATCCGCCGACTCGGTTTGGTGGCCACGAAGGCGGACCGGGTCCATGACGATGATCAAAACCATCTGGGATGGCTTTTGAAGGAGGCATTGGGGCCGTCCATTTTGGGACATCAGGAGGAACGATCGTTGGAGGTCGAATACTTCGTCTGTTCCGCCGTCCGGTCGACCGAATGCGATAAAACCGACAACGACAGTCGCAGGATGATGCGATTCGCACACAACGGAGAGCTAAGACAGCAAGAAGCGCCAAAAGTCCCCGATTCGTGGCCACCCAGTTGGAACCCCAGTGAATACACGTTCCCTGAGCCGCGACCTCGATTCCCGGCCTCCCGACTCAAGCCGCCCGATCATATCAATCTGCACCACATCGCCGAATTCGTCCTGGCGTGACGGAACGCGTGCCGTCGATCCGATCGCAAAGACTTGAACATTGGGCTTCCAAACCCGCTCTAAAGAATCGCAATCGGGGATTCGATGAACGCTTTCGAGAGAGACGAAAATCAACCGCGTGATCCGGCGCTCGGTGTCCCGCGCCGCGAGATCGGCGAGGACGGCGTACGTCGGGTCTCGAGCTCCTCGTCAGGAGCCGACTTGCCACCTCAATCGCTTGAAGCAGAGGACCCGCTGCGTCTCGGCATTCCAAAACGCGACCGAATCGTTTCGTCGGCTGTCTCCGACATTCCACTTTCGTCCGACGACCGGCTGTTCAACGGGGATGACGTTGCGGATCAGGAGACCGCGTCGAATAGGCGCGAGCCCACAGGAGGATATTCCTAATCGCCAATGTGTTATTCCTCCCTGTCGGTGGTCTTGGGATCGTCTTGCTCCTCGTTGGCGAATTCCCAACCTGGTGGAGCTCGTTTGACAGTCTGCCGTCTGTCTACCGTTGGGCCGGTCGATCGGGAATTGTCCTGATCGCTGTCGCGGCGAGCATCGCAACGGCGCAATTTGCCGTCATAGTCTGGCGGCTTCGTGTGACACCCTCGATTTCACGCGACGCCATTGACTTGCTCGCGGCGCGTGCCGGGACCCGCCGATTGGCGCGGACAGAATCCCTTCGAGCGCGAAGCTTGATCGAACAGTTTCTCACGGCGTACCCACTCGACGAATCGAACTGGAGTCGGCTCAAACGGCTGGGATTTGACGAGGGGATCCACATCCGGCCATTGCGCGAACAGCTCGATCAACTCGTCCGGGCCAGAGGCGGGACGACTCGCCAGTGGCTGAAAGACGTCGACGAGCACTTCCTGGGAAAGCTCGACGAGGTGGCCGCCATCCAAGTCAGCCAATGCTCAACGCGCGTCGGGTTCTTGACGGCGGCCGCCCGCTCCGGCCTCTTGGACACAGCGATCATCGTGATCAACATGCTGCAGCTCGTGCGAGTGTTGTGCGAAATTTACAATGTCCGGCCGACAAAGTGGGCGACCATTCGTATTGCGACTCGAATGTTCGTAAGTGCGATTGTCGCCGAGCACTTGGAGCAGGTTGGGGACCAGATCGGGACGTCGATCGCCGATGCGCTCCACGATCACATCGGTGCCCTTGTCGCCAACGCCCTCGGGAAGGCATCCGGCCGCATCTCCGAGGGAGTCGCCAACGCGCTCATGATACGCCGCCTTGTTTTTGCAACTATTGGGCATCTCCGGCCGATCCGGAAGGGCCGCTAAGGCTCGCGTGGTAACGGCGGCGATACCCTTCTAATCGCTCTGCATCGCGGGTGCCCGTCCGGGACTGGTCGCTCAACTCCCCACAACCATGGCGAGGCGCTCTCCGCGCTAAATAAGGCCCTTCGGCGCGTTACATTGTCTTGGTGATGGATACACGTAGCTGTCGCGTGGCGAACGCTCACCCTGGCCGCGACTGTGCGCGGGTGTTGAACAGCTGATTTTTCACACAAAGCCCATCGCAACCTTTCTGGCAGATCGCCACCCTGTGTTTGAGGTCGTATATAGAAAGGAGACTTTTCTATGATTGCGTCCGCCCGGCCGCCGACGCGTCAATCGGAAGACTCTTCCGCTGATTTCACATCGCTGCTCCCCGCCATCCACCGCCACATCCAGTTCGCCTTCCGAAAAGTCCCACGACAACTCCGACAAGAGGTGATCGACGAGGCCGTTGCCGCCGCGTTTGTCGCCTTCCATCGCTTGATCAGTCAGGGAAAAGCAAGCCGGGCATTCGCAAGTCCGCTGGCGCGGTTCTCAGTTTGGCGGGTCCGTGACGGTCGGCGTGTGGGAAGCCGGCGACACCGCTACGAGGCTTGCTGTCCCTTCAATGCTCGGCGCGGGTTTCCGCATCGAGCGCCTCGGCCGCTACTGCAACCATGTGCGGTACTGGGTCGCACGGGCCGTTCCCGGCTCTCGATGGCCCATTCCCGACCAAGTCGCCTTCCGACTCGATTTTCAAGAATGGCTTTCGGCCCAGTCGTCCCGGAATCGGCGGCTGATTGAAGTTCTCGCCTCCGGCGAATCGACATCCGGAGCCGCGCATCAGTTCGGCATCTCCCCGGCCCGCGTCTCACAACTCCGCCTGCAGTTCTACAAGTCGTGGTGCACTTATCAGGGAGAAGTGCCGACTCGTCGTTCCCTCGCAGCTTCGTAAAACACGTCCAACCTTTTTCTGCTGCCGGCCGACTCTATGCTGGGCAATGCCTGCAAGGGCGCGGCTTCGATCTCCCCGTCACTCCCAATCTGATCGATTACGTCGCCTTCCCAGGAACGGCCGCCGATCACCCGCTTCGGTTTGGCCGATTCGCTCGTCCTTTCGTCCGCGCCTTCCTCCCCCGCGCAACCATGCCCATTGGCTCATTGCTTTCTAATCCGCATCACAGGAGAGAACCATGACCCGAACAGAGATTGAACGAGCAGTGGTCCGAGCCACCGGTGAGACGCGCGCCACAATTCGCCGCTATGGCTTCGCTTTGGTTCCAGAGGAGCCCGATCTTCCGACCGATCCCACGCTCGTCCTCGATTGCCCTGGTTGCGGCGCCCGTCTTGATCCCACGAGCGCCTCAACAGGAGTTTTCAAATTCATCGAGTGCCGTCACTGCGATGCCGTGTATCCGTTTGCCGTCGACGAAATCTATGTCGCCGATGGCTCCAATGCGGGACGTGCCGCCTGTGCCTGAGATCTGATCCGACCGCCTTTGGACCGTCCCAACCAAGAAAGGACATTTCGCATGAAGCTGTTTTTCATCAACAATGATGGTGGTGGCTTCGCCGACACCATCGAGGTTTTCGAGGGGAGCACGATCAGCCAGCTCTTTGGTGAGCGGATGCCGCATGGCAAGCCGGCCGATTACCTGATTCGGGTTAACCGCCAACCGGTCCCGGAGGGGCACATCCTGTAGCAGGGCGACCGGGTCAGCGTGACGCCGATTCGGATCGAAGGCGCCTGAAACCGGTCGAGTGGTTTCTCTCCGAGGGACATCGGCTCTTTTGCCGATGTCCCTCGTCTGTTTTCTGGCCTTCGCAAAAGGGACACGGCATGCAGCCAAACAGCAGAACCTTGTTGCGCGCCGCGGAATGCATCCGCTTTCAGCTTTATCGGGCAGCGGCGGCGCAGGAAATCGAACTCCCCGAAGCGCATTGGACCGAATGCCAGGCGCTTGTGCCGCCAGCTCGCACGGGCCGCTGAGCGACGCTGGATCAATGCAGCGGCCATTCTGCGGGACCGCTTGGACCGAGCGTTAAAGGGTTGCTCGGAACGATTGCAGGAGATCGTGCGCCAAGTTTCGTCATCCCACAGGAGACCGGCTCCTCCGACTGCCCGCGACGTGTTCCGAGACCTAAATTAGACGCGCTTTCGGAGGAATTCGAGGGCTTCTCCGTCGACTTGGTAAACCAAACGGTCTCGGTCACGACCGAGCCGATCGTGCTGGAAGAGATCAACCTGGGCCCGTTTGAGCTCCGCCTGCGCTGGGGTCGGATTGGTGAGCGCTGTCCGTATGACGTGATCGCCCCCGAGCCAAATCCCGCTGGAGAATCCAGCGACGTCACCCATCCACATGTCCGAGCCGAGCAACTCTGCGAGGGGGACGGCCGTCACGCCATTGACCGGGCGTTACGCTCCGGCCGGCTGCTCGACTTTTTTCAGATCGTGGCCCGGATCCTCAACACCTACAACTCAGGAAGTGCCTATGTCTCGTTGTCGCAATGGAACGGCGTCCCCTGCAGCGATTGCGGCGATCTCTTGTCTGAAGATGACCGGTCCGTCTGCGATCGCTGTGAAGACGTTGTGTGCCTGGATTGCCTGATGTCTTGTGCTGGGTGCAACAACCGGTGCTGCCATTCCTGCACCGACCACTGTCGTGCGTGTGAGTCCCAGCTCTGTCCTGGATGCCAGCGGTCCTGTGACGGTTGCGACCGAATTCATTGCAGTTTCTGTCTTTCCGAAAACGGCCTCTGCGAGGAGTGCCAGGAGCAAGATGATGCAAATACTCTCAACGAAGAAGAAAACCCGGCAGCTGAAACTCCGACGCCTGCTACGCCGCCCTCGGGAGAACCGCATCCGGTCCCGTCACCGGACCCAGTTGCGGTTTAGCCCCACCGTCTGGGCCAAACTTCTCTTTCTACGGGACCGAGGCTCGACGGAAGTTGGCGGGTTCGGGATTTCCACGGCCGGTGATCTGCTCTACGTCGAAGACATCCGGCTGGTCCGGCAAGTCTGCACGATGGTTTCTGTCGCGTTCGACGACACGGCCGTGGCCGAGTTCTTCGACGACCAGGTCGACGCCGGCCGGCGGCCGGAGCAGTTTGGCCGCGTCTGGATCCACACGCATCCGGGCGAGTCCGCCCAACCGAGTCAGGTGGACGAGGAGACGTTTGGAAGGGTGTTCGGGTCTTGCGACTGGGCCGTCATGTTCATCTTGGCTCGGGGCGGAGAAACCTCTTGCCGGTTGCGGTTCTCCGTCGGACCGGGAGGCGGATTTGAGATTCCCGTCGAAGTGGATTTCGAGGGCGATTTCGCCGGCTCGGACGGTGTAGCTTGGTCGCAGGAATACTCCGCGTCAGTGAGGGCAGCGGAGTTCCGCCCTCCCGTCGACCATGGAGATGAGCTCTTTGGCGAAGCCGGCATGTTCGATTCGGCGCACCAATTGTTGGACGACTTCTGGGGATCCTTCGAACAGGGAAAGGAGCGATTCGTCGATGAACGACCGCTTTGAACGACAGCAGGATCTTGTTCCGATCGAGCGGCTCGCGCTGCTCACGGGGACGGTTATCGGCGTCGGGGCGATCGGCCGCCAGGTGGCGTTGCAGCTTGCCGCGATTGGCATGCGCCGGCTACAGCTGATCGATTTTGACCGGGTCGAGCCAACCAACGTCACGACGCAAGGTTATCTCGCGGGCGATATTGGTCGGCTCAAGGTCGAAGCCGCCAGTCAGGCCATCGCGGCGATCGATCCAATGGTCAATGTGCAGAGAGTCGTCGACCGTTTTCGGGCCAAGCAATCAATCGGCGAGGCCGTTTTCTGCTGCGTCGACAGCATTTCCGCTCGCGGGGCCATCTGGCGGGCCGTTGAGCACCGGTGCCATTTCTGGGTCGATGGCCGAATGCTCGGTGAAGTGATTCGCGTGCTGGCTGCCGTCAGACCCCCTGACCGGCAACATTATGCCTCGACTCTCTTTGCGCAAACTGAGGTCCAGATTCGCCGCTGCACGTCACGCAGCACGATCTACACGGCTGGGATCGCCGCCGGCCTGATGGTCCACCAGTTTACTCGTTGGTTACGCGGTATGCCGGTGGACTCTGACGCTACCCTGAATCTTTTGGCAGGCGAGCTCACGCAAGCGGCGCCGACCCGTCTCGGTGCCGCAACGACCTGAAAGAGCACACTACTGATTCCAATGAAAGGAGAGTTATGGGAGCGCGTACGACGCTCAACAGCATTTACTTGAGTGGGGCGTTGGCTATTGCGGCCGTTCTCGATTGGGCGACCGGCTCCTGGGGCGTGTTCATCGTCAGCCTTGCCGTACTGATCGGGGCCAATGTCCAGGCTGGCAGGATCCGTCCAGGACGGCGGGGGCACCGCAATCGATGACCCTGACCCACGTATTGACGCGATCGGACCAAATTCTTCTTTGTTCGGAGTTACATACGCCATGCAATCGAACGATGAAAAGAGGGTGCCGACCATGCCCGAGCGGGACGAGGCCCGGACTCGCCTGGCGCGACAGATCGGCCGCCTTCTGGCCCATGAGTGGCTAAGAAACAGAACTACCCGCCCGCCAGAGAGTTCCGCGGCCGCCCCGATTTCCGATGACAAACACCCCAACCCATCAACAACAACCTCAGAAATCTTCTCATCATAAACGCAGCCGGTGCGGTTCAGCGTCTTGATTCGCAGCGATCAAGATCCAGTCATCCGTGGCTTATCCGTAAGGCTGTTTTGGTAAACGGCGCTCGTTGAATTGATGTCAACGGCCGCGTGGGCCGGACAGCAGTAACGTCGATAAACGTGCACCTGAGTCAGCCGGACCCCGCGCCGTTATCCAATTGCTGTCGACTGGCGATAAGTCTCGTAATACATTGCAGAATCGACCGTCACATTGAAAGTGGGCTGCGATATGGATCACGAGCACCAAAAGTTGGAATCGCGCGAATTGCCCGGATTCTTCCATTTCGAACCAGCGTGGGCGGATTTCAAGGCGCTTTGTCCACTGTGGGTGGGCTCGCGGCTTCGGGAGAGTACAGTCATCTATCGTCTTCCCACCTTCGTCCTTCCCACGCTGCAATTGACCCTGGGGCTGAGCGAGGACGACGTGTCGGCCGAAATGCGGTTCGACGAACTCTGTCTTCGGATGCGCGCCGTCGCTATCTGCAACGATCGCCCGATCCCCTATCGCTGGCTCCTTCCGGCACCGGCTCCGTTCCCGAGAAAACGGATCGAGGCGATGCTCAACCTTGGATGGACTGAGGCGCAGATTCGCAAGGTGCCCCAAATGCTCCAGATCGCAAACGACATTTCCGAGCGGGTAGAGAGTATCGCTGGCCGACGCATTTGCAATCCCGAGTTTCTGGCCGAGCGGGACCGATTGCGTGTCGAATGGGCGGCCCTTCCCGAAAATCAGCGGCCCCAATTTCCCCTGCCGCGAACACCGAGACTCTCGCAGCTCGTCGGTTGGCTGCAAGCCACAGAAGCGCCGCAAGCGCTCGGAGCGTTTCTCAGAACGTTCGATGGTTTCTGCGAGAGATGGCATTTGCTAGGAATGGCCACGTGGGATCTTCCGGATCCCATGGGACCGATGTGGCCCGAAATGACCGCGAAGCCGCAATCGGGTGCGGACGACGCTCTTGTTCTAAGGAGTCCTTATGACTTCCCAATTCTCGACAGTGATCGTGTCGGCCTGATCGTGCGCGAACAACACGAACAATCTGCAAAAGACCGCGGCGTTACGGATTTCAGGCGCTGGCAAACTTACGCTCGTCTACTCGAGATCGATCACTGGGAGCGTGTTCTCAAGACGAGATATGGTGATTACAAATGGCCTCGCAATCGCATCAATTTTCTTGAATCGACCATGGGTAAACTCATCCATCGCGACGCCGAGCGCGTCCAAAAGCACCGCAAGAACCTGCGGGCGCTGAAGCTGGGAAGGCGGAAGGCGCTTTCCACTCACCGCTGAGCCTCTTGAGCGTGCGCTCGGCTGGTTCGCATTCATGGGCGCGGCGGAGGATCAAGCGCGCGCCCCAGACCTCGATTCTCTTTGACGCTCTAATTCTCCCGCCGACATGTGTCGCCGGTCGGATCGTCGTCGTCCTACGACCAACGGTCCGCGGCGTGATCTAACCGTTGTCAGTGGCGGGACGTCAATGCCGCGAGTCGCTCGATGCGTCGTGACTCGAGAAGCCATTACCGCAGCCTTTTCGAAGGCTGGGGACCAGGCCGATCGACTAATCGTGTCGCCAAAGCAGCTCGCAAAGATTCTCGGTATCAGCGTCAAGACGATTTACCTCTGGATCGCCAAAGGCCACCTGGACGGTGCTTTCCGCAAGCGCGGCAAACACAACCTCATTTGGCGTGACAAAGCTCTGGATCTCATCCTCAATGGCCCTGAATGGAGCGACTGAATGCATGAACAATGAAGAACAGGACATCATCGGAAATCGAGTAAGAATTTATCAACGCGGAGCAAAAAGGACTTTTTGTGCCGACTTCTGCCACGACGGGAGACACTGCCGCGTTTCGTTAAAAACGCGGAACCGGAAAGTCGCGGTTGATCGAGCGGTCGACCTTGCCCACGCGTTGCAGGGCGGAACCTTTCAACGAAGAAAGCCGGAAGCAAGCCTGATCAACGGGCGCGATTTGTATCTAGCCTTTCTCACCACGGAGGGGTGCGCAAAACGGACGCTTGTCCGCTACACGGGCGAACTGCGGATTTTCCTGGACTTCTGTGACGGTCGGCGGATCAAGCGGTTTTCCGGAGTGACGCCGGCCATCATCGACGCTTATCGCGCCGAACGACGGAGAACGTGGCAGCTGGCGACAGTCAACCATGAGACGATGCTGGTCAAGCAGTTTTTTCGCTGGTGCCAGAGCCGCGCGCTCATAATAGTTAACCCGCTGGCAGATTACCGCGTTGCGAAAGCAGTACCAAAGAAGCGTCCGGCACCGACGCTCCAGGAAGTCCAGGCCGTTCTTGCGAACAGCCCGCGCTGGCTTCGGCGGATTCTCACCACCCTGGTCTTCACCGGCATGCGAATCGGTGAACTGCAGCACCTGCTGGTTAATGACGTCGACCTTGGGGGTAACTGGATCCACGTGGAGTCACGGGAAGGGACTGAGACAAAGACACGCCGTGCGCGAAAGGTCCCGATTCATCCAACCCTGCGACAGATTCTGACAGAGGACGGCTGTCGGCGTGGCCCCTGGTACTTTACCGCTGAGCCGAGCAGCAAATTTCCGGCGGGCGATCACTGGATTTCGCCCAAGAGAATCAACGATGCGTTCCTGCGGATCGCCGAAGGGCTTGGCCTTTCTGTGGGCCGCAAGAGCAATGGCTACACGGTCCATTCACTGCGGCATTGTTTCGAAACAGTTGCGGTCAACGGCAGAATCCCGCAGCGGGTCGTAGACCTATGGATGGGTCATCAATCTGATAGATCGATGGGGGCGGTCTATTACACGCTGACGGATGCCGAATCGCAGAGATTCATGAACGAGGTACCGTTCTCGCTCGGCACGGAGGCGAGCGAAGGCGCTCACCAAAACCAACATGAAAGGGTTGATCAATGAGTCGATCTCGAAAAGCAGGGACGCAACCGATTGAAAACATCTCGACCAGCATCATGGCCAGCGTCATGGTGCTGATGACCGTCGGCATCATGACGCTGATGCTCAGCGCCATGGACTTGTCGGCCTTCTTGAAGCTGGCCCGGGACAAAACCGGGACAATTGGGGGGTACGAAAAAAACCGAGGCTCGCAAGTCCAGCCAATGTGGGCACTTGCGAGCCTGGGCTCTTTTGAGGCGGAGAGGGGGGGATTCGAACCCCCGGTCGGGTTGCCCCGACTCCGGTTTTCAAGACCGGTTGGCGTCTGACGCAACCATCTTATGCGACAATCGGTTGCGTGAAAATGGCCAAGCCGATGGGGCGCTATTTGGGACACGGGAGTGTCAGTGCATGTCGCTCGATGACGCTGATTTGCAACAGCTCGTAGAGATTTGGCCGGGGATTCCTTCACAGTTTCGGAAGCAGATTCTCGAACTCGCCAGGGGGCTGGCGGATCGGGCCTGACAGGAATTGCACGGTGCAAGTCTGGGAACCGACCCCGTTGAGGCGAGCCGGTGCTGGGGCATTGGGGCGTGCCTGATTAGGCCATAGGACGGACCGAGCAACCAAGCGACATTGGAGCCTTTCCAAGGCTGGATGGCTTACAAACTTCCCAAGTGTCGAGCATCAGTTGGGCCGAATCGTGAACGATCATGGTCGCGTTACGGGACCGCGCCGCTCGGCGGCGGAGACCTATTCTCATACGGAAATGTCTCGTTTAGAACCGGCTTCTCAACAAACGGACACAACGACGCGTACTCACATCCGTCGCCGATGTTCATTACGACGAGCTTGTCGCGGGAATGACCAATTTCACTGTCTCATTCCATTCGCGGAATCGCTTCTTGTAGAGAAACTCTGTCAAGTGATCGACGTCCCCGCCATAAACAATCCGATGAAGCGCTTTTTCAGCGTCGTCTCTTGACGAATTTTTGAAATGCTTGAGCATGCTTTGAAACCATACGTCTTCGTCCCGAACCGTCAGGATAAATTTCAAACCCGGATAGGCTTGCCCTATTTCTCGATAAAAGTACGCGTGGGGAATGTCGCAGATGAAGTCGCAATCTTCATATTTTCTGAAATCCGGATGGTTGTCTTTCCCAAGAACGACAGAGTCGAGTCGCCTCGGTTCCCAATGCAAGGATTTGAATCCCAACCTTGTCATCGCCTTGCAAAGCGATGTCGTGCCTGTTTTGCTCAGACCAACACCCAGGTACTTCAATGACATTGAATCCCCTGCTGTAGCGGTCCCATATCTGCAGAAGAAAGTACAATCACGTGGACGCCTCATTTCCGTGGCTTGAGGGAGGATTCGATGACTGCTTCCGGCTGCGTTCAAGCTGAAAGTATCGGGGGAATGTGTAACTCCATGCCGTGTCCAGCAGAACTGTCAGGAGACGATGCGGGTCGTCAAAGCCGGATTCCGACTGTTGCGGAACCGTCTTCAGATCGTCAGCACTACGCTGCAGAAGGGAAAGAGCGTTGAATTCGTCCGGATCATCCTTCACGCCGGCAAACTCACGGAGCGTGTCCAGAAGTCCGGTCGGCAAATCGGTGCATTTCGCCAAGTAACCTCACGCCGCAAAGGCGTGGGCAGCTTGATCCTCGGTACTTACGGACCGGATGGCACTCTCGTTTATGAAGGACGCGTCGGAAGCGGCATCTCAGCCAGGGTCGAGGGGGAGTTGCTGCTCAAGCTCGCCCGTCTGAGTGAGCTGAAAGCACCGTTCGGCAAGTCGCCCTCAAGTGAGCATCGGCGAGAGGTCCACTGGGTCCGGCCAGAACTGGTCGCACGCGTGGAATTCCTGGAACGGACAAACGACGGGCTTCTTCGGCACACGTCGTTTCAGGGCCTGCGGAACGACATCGCGCCTTCGTCCGTTGTACACGGCCAATGACCACATCCGCGATGGGTGCGATGACGAAAGACTCCAGGCGGGTCGCTTGACCATTTATGGGTCGCCGCGCTTTCGCCCGTGCACTCTTTCGTCATTCTTCGGTGTCTGTCTGGCTGCCTTTCCCACTCCGCTTTTGCATGAGAGGTAATGAAGGTCCACGCAGAAACTGCAAACGGCGTCATATGCGCGCCTCGCTGATTTGAAAAGAGGATCATTCGGGGGGAATCCGGTCCGCTCCATTCGCTTGACGACACGGCTCAGATAATTCGCCAGCCGGAAGAGCGACTTGTGCATCTGCCCAGCCTGTTCCGTCGTCAGCTTGTCGCTGTCCATCGTGCTGTCCGGCCATCGTTAGTGTAACTTTGTACACATAGACTTGATGGCGGTCAAGTCGACGGCTTAGGCAGAAATCGAAGCCGGCAGAATGCACTCGGGGCGTTCGTTCCTCGGGCTGTTGACCAGCGTGCTAATTGGGAATGCCGTCATCTCAGTCGGTGGATACGGGCGCAGCAGAGCTTCGAGCTCCGGTGCGTTTTCGTTTTTCGGATCGAGCCATTGGGCAAAGTTCTCTTCCGGCATGATGACGGGCATGCGGTCGTGTAGCGGCCTCATCAGCTCATTCGCCTCGGTCGTCACGATGGTGCATGACTCGAGGGCTGCGTCGTCGTTGCCGTGCCAGCATTCCCACAGTCCGGCGAACGCGAAGGCCCGGTCTTTCGCCAGCCGAATGTAATGCGGAATCTTCGTTTTTGAATCGGCCTGCTTCTGCCACTCGTAAAAGCCATCGGCCGGGATCAAGCAGCGACGTCGCTTGAACGCCGTCCGAAATGACGGTTTGGTCGCGACCGTCTCAGCCCGTGCGTTGATGAGCGGTGGACCGGCTTTGGGATCCTTCGACCAGCTCGGCACCAGGCCCCATCGCATCAACGACAGCTCGCGGCTCTTGCCATCTTGCCGAATGACCGCCACGTTTTGCGTGGGGGCGATGTTGTAACGGGGGGACAATTCGGGTTCGCGCAGTAGCTCGAAGATTTCCACGAGATCACGAGCTGGCGTTCGAAGCGTGAAGCGGCCACACATGCCGCAATTCTATCGCGCGGCCGGCGGTAACGGCGATACTCCCGGGCGCCGAAACAGGAGATGGGCTGTCCCAAGCCGGAAGCATTCAAGCCACGTCACGGCGGCTCTTGCAGGTTTCACTTTACCGTCAACCGCTCTGCCTTTCCTCTCTCGACCTTTGTTATCTCCAAAAAGGATTCCGCAGCCAGGTGCAATGTGCAAGGCACTTCCTCCGCTGGTTTTGATGTCATCGCCGTCGGTCGGATTCTTTCGGGCGGTCACCGAGGCTGCTGCCCGAAAAATCCCGACCAGAGGCGAATCCGAAAACCGCTCATCGTCGGAGGGAGGAGGTCTGAGGGTGGGATTTCGGCAAGTGAGAACTGGTTCGCGGAATCGCATTTGGTCTGTTAGATTTCGGGTGTCGCGCACTCTGTTCTAGAACAAATCGTCGGTGGACTCGGCGGCCTCCGCCCCGAGCGAGTTCAATGTCGAAGCGTCGAAGGAAAAAAGGCGCAGGGCCGAAACAATTGTTTCCGGCAATGATCGATCGGCTGCCTTTCGAGTGCCCACTTCCTGCGGAGGAATGGGGCAAACAGCATCTGTCGGACGTGTTGAGGAATCCGATCTGCGCAGGACTTCTTCGAACGTTGTCTGCGCGAACGTTGTGGAGAGCGGTCGGGGCCGGGTGTATTTGGACGTGTTCGCCATGATCGCACATGCCGGCGCATTCCAGAGTTCGACGAAAGATCTTACGACAAGTTCGTCGAGGAAGCCCGCGAGCAGCGACTAACTGAATCTCAGATGCGTACCGTGCTGGCAACAGTGCTGCATACTTCATGTCCCGAACAGCTTTTGCCGACGGCGGCATCGACGTTTGAGTTCCTGACGTTTGCTGCGGACTTTGGTGAGAAATACGCGGAACACATGGGGTGGGACGTGCGCGAGGCAATCGAAAAAATCCGCGCTATGGCACTGCCTGTTTTCGTAATCGCGGCTAACGCGGATCTGAAAGCCGCAAAGCATCCGAAGTAGGGTCACTCGCTAGGATCGATCCAATAGATAAGGAAGGCGGAGATGGCGTTTTCTCGCTGCTTCCCCAATGCGATGGTCTCAAACTGGCAGTCGTCGGTAGCTACCGTCGTGTCGCGGCCGAGAGCAGCCGGACTGATGACGGTTTCGCAGATGCGCACTGGTGCGCGTCCTGATAGTTCCGCCGACGCGATGATTCAAGCGGCGGCGACGGTCGGCGATTCAGTGCATCGGAAGGCGGTTGGCTACACGGCGGTGCCGTTCATTGGAACCGTTGAGCGATGTGCAGCGACGGCGTTCGCGATCGCAAAAGCAAAAGTGCGTGGGGATATCGCCGCAGAAAAGGCGGCGGAAAGCGAATACGAGGCGTATGGAAACTGCGACGCACGATGGGTCGAATGCATCTATGAGTTCTACACTCATTATTCATTGGCGACGCGTGCCAATGTGCCTTACCGTCGCTGGAAATCGCTTGATGACTTCGTGTTTGAGTCGCCGCAAGCTTCGAGCCCATCAGCGGGTCTGCCGGCTCAATGCAAAGTGGCCCTGATTGGCGATTGGGGCACCGGAGATGAGCGAGCAAACGCGCTGTTGCGAAAGGTCGCGACATTTGAGCCGGACCTGCTGATTCATCTCGGAGACATTTATTACTCATGCACGCCTGCGGAGGCAAATGCGTTTTACGACAACTGCTTCAGTGCGTTCTCTAAAGCGCCTCGGGTATTCACGCTTTGCGGCAATCATGACATGTATTCTGGCGGCGCGGCGTACTATGCGCTTTCTTGATCGTCTTGGCCAGCCGGCAAGCTTTTTTTGCCTTAGAAATGACTTTTGGCAGTTGCTCGCGATGGACACGGGGTACAACGATTTTGATCCGCAAAGCGTCGACGATGGCGCGACCTGGGTGCAAGATCACGACGATCGGGACGATCCATACAGCGAATTGGCATGGCACGAAGACAAGATACGAACGGCCGGCCAGCGAAAAACCGTGCTTTTGTCTCACCACCAACCGTTCACTTTGAATGCTCCGATTGCCAATACGAAAGCCGTTAACGCACGGTTTCTTGGCCAGGTCAGAGACTGGCTACGCGCGACTCCGCTTTGGATTTGGGGTCATGAGCATAACCAAGTGATTTACGCGCCATTCTTGGGCGTGGAAAAGGGTCGCTGTCTGGGAGCAAGCGCTATTCCGGTACCGCAGACCGAGGAGCTTTACGCGACCGCCGGAGTATTTCTCGGCGCCGATGGAAAGCCGAATCAAGAGGTGCCGACGCTGTTCAACGACGCGCCCGCGTTGAGACTGGCCGTTGATCATCAAAGCGGACTCTACAACCTCGGTTTTGCGATGCTGACGCTCGATAATCACGACGGAAAAGTTGAATACTTCCAATTCGACAGCTCTGCCGACTCGATCTCGACAATGCACGAAGAAACCCTGTAACGTCCTATCAGCGAGCGATGGCGACGTGTCCATCAGCATCGCGTCGGCCCGTTTGAACGAAAACGCGCAGTCCACATTTGGGCCTAGGGAATTTGCGTTTATCGTGCCCGCGGGGTCCGGAGTTTGGTGGTGGGGCGCGGAATCTCGGCGTACCCTTGTTTCCACCAAAAGTCTTCCAAACCTACGTCGGCGAGGAAACGGTCGCGAAAGCCCGTCGCGATTTCCAGAACCCGCGTCGCGGGATAATCGGTCTCGATGTGGTCGAACAACGTCGGAGGCGGGGAATTGCGTTTCTGGACAAGTCGGGTGAATCGGGGATGCGCAAGAGAACCCCGAAATGTCAGAAGCGCGATCGTCCGTTGATAAATTCCTGAGCCGAGTGCGACGGTTTTTTTGCGATGGGCGAAGACGCGCTTGAGTTTGTCGGAAAACGTCTTCGCGGTATTGACGTAATCGTCCCAATTCGGGACGAGGGCGTGGCCGGCGAAATTGACGTAGCCTTCAATCGCTGCCCCTGCCAGTAGAACTGCGATCGGAGCTGCGCGCATAGGCCGCGAACACGACATCAAATTTGGCAGTGTCGACGGTTGCGCACCAATCAAGCATGCGAAAAAAATCGTACCCCGGATTGTGACGCATATCGTACTCGGCGAATTCTGGGTAGTCGAAGGTCTTTTTCGCTCTCTTGGCTGGCATGACATTTTTCCGGGCGAATGATTTCGTTGACTACGGTTCGTACAGTGGGATCGGCGCATGCGTCTGGTCATCAAGCTCGCGCCATCGGGTCGCGGCTGCCCTGACGACCGCGAGTTTTACGATGTTGTCGCCCAAGCAATGGAGAATGTCTGCGTCAGTTGCGGCAATCAGGCTGTCGCGGGTGCAAAGGCCGTTACGAAGCAATTGCTGGTAGTCGGCGCGTGTGAGCTGATTCCCAGCGATTTGCGCCAGGTCCGCCGCACCGCCGGTGACGCCAATTTCAAGACGGACCAGGAGACGAGCACAGCGATCCGTTAAATCGAGTTCGGGACGCAGCGTTTCGCAATTCGGAAGACGGTCGGTAACAAGTCGCGCGTGCGTGCGGCCGCTCCCCGGATCGGGCCAGCGGCTCCATCGAAACTGCCGCCGTGCTGAGTCATGAAGCGCTCGATTTCAACGATCGGTCGATCGGTGATCCACAGTAAGCACGCGACCGCTCGTTTGGCTCGGAGGGTGGGTTCGTGCTGGTCACTGGCGCGCGTGTAGAAGGTCTGGAGAACGCTGCCGGCGACGCCTTGACGTTGCAGTTCTGCTGGCCATGTATGCGGTTCTTTATTCTTGCTCCGGCGATTCAGCGGAAAGAACACGTCATCGAGTTCGACCGTCAATTGCGTTGCGGCGATGAGGGTTGGGTCGGTTAATTGCCGTGCAGATAGAGGCCGGAGGGCTTCGACGACGCGGATGACGGATTCGACTTCCACCCCGCTTTGTCCGGCGAAGCGGCCAAGAGGCGTGAGATGGTACTGCTGATCGTCGCCTTCTTCGATGAGTCCGTGTTGTCTCAAATCGCGAAGAGCGGTCAGCAGTTGATCGTGAGTCCACGGCGATGCTCCAGTCGTTTGCTGGTGACGATAGGCCCCGAAGCTTCCCTCCAGAAAGTCGACGATGTCGCCGATCGCAATGCCTTGATGGGCTGAGCGTTGAGCTGAGGCGATGACGCGAAGAATCAATGATCTCGCATCACCCGACGTTACGAATCGTGATTCGATGTCTTCGGGAGAAGCCGTGACGTAGCGAGTCCAAATGACGTGTTCGTCGTGGTGCGACGTTGCAAGGGTGTACGATGTGCCTTCAGACGCGAACCCCAGTCGCCCGGCGCGACCGACCATATTCTTGTATTCCGCGACCGAATAGGGTTGCTGGCCTGGATGCTCCAGTCCGGCGATGATTACGACCTCGGCTGGCGTGTTGACGCCCATCGCCAACGTCGTCGTGGCGGCGATCACGCGCAATGTCGTTTCGGGCCTGCGGAATTCTTCCTCGACGACGCGCCGTTCGTCGGCGTCTAGATCAGCCACATGGAACGCCACGCCCCGCGCAGACACGATCGCAATTGTTCGGAAGCCAATGACGGGTCGGCCGTAGACAGCGCGTTGAGCGCAGCGTCGGCCGGAGGCAATCGCAAATTCGGCGCGAGGTAATTGCGCACAACCCCGAGCGTCGCCTTTCGTTTCTCGAAACACGATGACTTGCTTTCCCTCACTCACCAATCGACGGACCAGGGGGATTATCCAGTCCTGACTGGTGCCCTTTCGATATTCCGGACGAATCAGCGGCGGCGATACGCGTTCAATCCCGTCCGGCGCGAGGTAGCGGAAGGAACCGTCGGAACGAAGCACGCCTTCGTTGAGCGGAACAGGACGCTCGTTGCGTCGCAGCAGGCGCGCGTTTAGCCAGCGTTCGAGGCCGTTGGTATCGCCAATGACGGCGGAAAGAGCGATCAGTTGCGGTTCAATCCCGGCCCGACGGCGCATTCGCAATAAGGTGAGCAGGAATTCCAGTGCGACGCCTCGCGACCGATCGGCGACCATCTGGACTTCATCGACCACGACGGTTCCAATCTGGTCGAGAATGTGTGGATTCCCAAGGAGGATAGAGGCGAATTTCTCGTAAGTGAGAAGGGCGAAATCGTATTGTCCGCGCAAGCAGTGAGGGATCGTCATCGGCGATGTCGCCGGTGGCACGGATCACTCGGATTCCAAATTCGCCGTAGGTTCGAGTGAAGTAGCGGTATTTGTCGTTCACGAGGGCCTTGAGGGGCAACAGAAAAACGGCGCGTCGGCGGTCGAGGGCCCCTCGAAAGCGCCGCCAATTCGCCAATCATCGTCTTGCCAGATGACGTGGGGGCGGAGATCAGTAAATGCCCGCGGTCAAAGAGGCGGAAATCGTTAATCGCCGCAAGCTGCAGGTTGTTGAGCGCACGGATATTGCCAGCCCAACATTGCACGAGTCGCTCTGGAAATCCGAGGGACGCCAGACTGGCCACGTCGGCCAAAGCAACCGCTGTACTGCGGTCAGGAAAGGCCGAGCGATACAGGGGGCCGACGACGAAGGCGGGCCAGGCCATTTCCCCGTCGATTTGCCCGCGTAACGTCGGGTTCTGCGACTTGCCGAACTGGGACGCGCTGTCCGCAACGCGTTCGGTCACGTATTGCAGGAGGCGATAGATTGAAACTCTTCCAGCCTGGCGAAGATCATCCGCTCCCTGCAACGCCTGAAGGAGAAAGTGCGTTAAGAATCCATGACCGTGCTGGGTAGTCTCCCACGCTGGCTGTTGCGCGGTCGCAGCGGTCAGGATCAATCGGCCTTCACCTGAAAGGCGGTCGAGGAGATCCGCTTCCGAGGTCATATCGCGCGGCATGGGATCGACCTGGAAGACTTTGCGCCCATCCCTCCGGAGAAGCAACAATCGAGGATACAGATGAGTCGTTTGGCGGGGATCGCCTTGAACCAATCCATAAGCGCGTCGAGTCGAATCGCCGTTTCGGAGAGACGAGCCGGATCGGCGTCATAAGTGATGAGTTCGTGAGTCGAAGAGCCGTGACCTGAAAATGCGATGACGACGACGTCATCGGCGGCAGCATTTGGCAAGAGCGGCGAAGTGGCCGGCGATGGCTTGCTTGGTGGCGGCCTCGTCGGCGAGCAATTCGGCTGCGCCGCCAAGATTGTCGAGGAACAAGGCGTGCAAAGCAGTCGCGTCGCGCCGGGCGCAGGACAGCCATTTGATTCGCGTCGATGCGTAGCGATCGACACCGATGAAAAGTCCCTGAAACGCCATAAATGGTTCCTCCGTAAACGATCACAGCCTTGCCGGCCAGCGGGTTAGAGCAAGTCGCGAAGCTCCAACATTCGGCCCTGCACCTCCGCCCAAGAGGGATACGGGCCATAGCAAAGCATGCGGCATTGGCTTTCGTATTCCGCCGCGATCGCCGCTGAAAGGTCGGTCGGCGGAAACAACGCGTCGCTGCGAGCGAATCGCATCCCTTCTGGAAAAAAGTAGCTCTTTGGGAAATGGGCGCGGCTGATCTGATCGTAATCGGCCTTGATCGCGGCGTATTCCTCCGAGCGGAGCATGGCCAGCACGTCCGGCTGCGTCGCCAGTTGGAACAGGTCGTAATAATGCCGTGCGTAACCGCCGATCGGCCGGCCCGACTGTTTCAGCAGTTCGACTTTGCTGTGAATGGCGAACATTTTTTCGACGAAAGTGCGGCGATAATGCAGCAGCCGCATTGAAAACGCGCCTTCATCGTCCGCGCCGAGGGATGCGCCGGTTTCTTGAAGGAACTGGCTAAGGTATGACGTAATCTCGACGGTGGTCGTCGGCTCTCGGCCGCTCGCGGCGCCCGCTTCGAGGAGAACGCGGCTCGCGACCTCGCCGGGGCCACCGAAACGCTGGTTGTACGAAAAACGATCGTTGCGGCCGAAGCCGCCGATTGTCACGCTCTCTTCTCCAACGAAGGTCAACGCAGGATGGGCAGCGATGGCGTCACGGAGCTTCCTGAGTTCGCGGTCGATGCCCTTCTTGCCAAGAGTTGGCATAAAAGCGAGCGGGTCGAGGAAGATGTCGATGTCTTCCGAAAACCGCTGAATGAGGTTCCATCCTTTTGAAAGGCTGGTGCCGCCTTTGAAGATGATCTTGTCGCCGACTTCGGCGGCAATAATCCGCAGGGCTTCGGTGACGTAATAGTCTTTCTCGATGATCGCGGGACGGAGCCCCTGCTTTCGGAAGTGCTCCGCGGCCCGAATCACGGCTTGCTCGAAATCAGGATGTTCAAAGAGCTTCATGCTCGCCGACGCTCCTTCGCATACCATCGTTGCGCGCAGGCTAGGCCGGTCAGCGCGCCAAAGTCAAATCGCGAGAGCGGATTCAAAGTCCGGCGGAGTCGCTCAAGGGCTTTCGGGGGTTTTCTCGAGTTGCTCGCCGATCGCCCCGAGCATCGCGCGGACACGCGGCGGCTCGAATTGCGCGACTTTGAGCAGATGCTCGAATCGGCCTTTTTCGGAAATGAAGGCAAGCGTCCTCTGGACGGTCTCTTCCGGCGAGAGTTCGCTTTCCTGCCCTCTGCGGCGCAGGAAGTCCAGCAGCGCCGCGTCGGCGTTGGAAAGGCTGCCCCATGCCTCCGGGCGCCGCGTGTGGATGACGGTCTCGGAGCCGATGAGCTTGCGTGGGAGGCTTCCGCCACTGGTCGCGACTTCGCTGCGCTCGGGTTTTGCGTCGTAAATCCGAGAAGATTGGCGGCAGCGATGCCGGCTGGGAAAACGGTCCTCCGTTTCGACGCCAGCTTCCCGATTGCGGCGGGATTGGGACGGCTCTTGCCGAATGCGGTCTGCCGGCTGCGGTAGTAGACACCCTTGCTGAGCCGCTCGATCATACCGGCTCGCGTGAGCCGCGACAGAGCCTGGGCGACAGCGGGGAATGGAAGGTCGCCGAAATCTGCATACCGCCACAGGCGTTCGTTCCCGCGTTCGATCCGTTGGCGGACGAGTTTAGCGGCGTGACGTGATCGAGGAGTTGAGGCAATGCGGTTTTCCATGTCCCAAATATGCGACTTCTGGCACAATAAGTCAAGTTTTTTTGCTATAAAACTTGACATTCAGGTGCCTACTCAGAGACGTAAACAATTATATTTCAACAGTTTACACATCTATTAGTCTGTTTGTAGCACGAGCTTGTAGCGCCAGAGAACTGGCCGGAAGTCGTTCGCCGGGCCGACACTTGCGGATACACGATAACGGCTTCAATGCCACGTTCGGGCAAGGCCCGTAAATGGTCGCTACGAAGAATTGCGTTTTTCACTGAAAGGGTGAAAGCCATATTGCATATCGCGTCGGCCATGTGTACAACCGCGACAATCGCGGCCTCGAATCCCGACGGTGTACTTGGAATGCACTTCAAAATTCCAGACAGAGACCTGGCGCGTCTCGCATCCGACGCGTCCTTCACGGCTGAATACTCCGACCAAATCGTTGCGATGTTTCGGCAAACGCTTCAACTCGTTGCCGCTGTACCGGACGAGACGGTGCTGGCTCGATTCAAGTGCTTGGAGTACCGAAAAATCCGAGGCCAGGGATCGCGTCGGCGGCTGGCGTTGACAAAGGATGCTGACCTGCTGGTTCGGATGCGAAATGGAACTCATAAGCCAGAGATGATCATCGAACGAATAACCTACGACGGAAGGGGGAAGAAATGAACGCGCAACGGATTGCCATTGTCGTTCCTCCGGGCACGCACATCAGGCGAGAAATGGAAGCACGCGGTTGGTCGCAGTCCGATCTCGCTGAGATTCTCGATCGACCGATTCAAGCGGTGAATCAGATTCTGCAAGGGAAAAAGGCAATTACACCGAGCACGGCCCATGAGCTTGAAGATGCGACTGGGATTGCAGCGGAAACCTGGCTCAATCTCGATTCACAATATCGACTTTCACTTGAGGCGCGGCGCGACAATAGCGTGGCTCAGCGAGCCGAACTGTTTTCTCGTGCTCCGGTCGCGGACATGCGACGGCGTGGGTGGCTGTGCAATACACGCAATATCGCAAGTTTGAAGCAGGACGTCCTGCGGTTGCTGCGAATTGAGTCGCTCGCCTCGGCGCCGAAACTGCGATTCGCGGCGCAAGGCAACCAATTACGGCACGGTATCGCCGGAGCAGGAAGCGTGGTCTTGTCGGGCGTTTCAGATCGCCGAGAGCATGCAAGACATACCAGCTTTTTCGAAGAAGCGCTTTGACGCGAGCGTAGAGGATCTCCCGCAAATTGGGCGAATCGTCCAATACGGTCGGACGAATACCAGACGCCTTGCGCAACCTTGGCATTCGGTTCCTAATCGTCGAGCACTTGCCGCGGACGAAAATTGACGGCGCAACATTTTGGTTGGGTAAGACACGCCCGGTCGTGGTGCTTTCACTTCGATACGGGCGCATTGATTATGTTTTGTTTACGCTTTTTCACGAACTCATGCACGTTCTTCACCGTGACGCCTTAAGTTTCGACAACGACGTTATGAGGGCAAGCGACTCCGACGAGCAACCTGAATGTGAAATTCGCGCAAATGCTGGAGCCGCGGCGTTGCTCGTGCCACCCGAAGAATTGTCGGGCTTTGTAGGGCAGATCAGGTCGAGGATCGGCAAGACCGATATCGTTCGGTTCGCATCGAGCGTCGGAATACACCCCGGCGTTGTACTTGGCCAACTTCAGCACCGAGGCGTTGTTGGATGGTCGGCATGCCGAGAACTTTTGGAGCCGGTTCGGGAATCGATCGTTCGGGCCGCCGTCACCGATGGATGGGGGAAGAAATGGAGTCCCCCCCTGCTCCAAAAGCGCGTTGTCGACAAGCCGCTTCGCGGTACGTAACAGGAATTCATGCAATGGAACTCACGGATACGCAGATCAACTATTTCGTAAACAATCGCCTGAAACTCGAAAAAGGCAAGCGGTCAGAGTTCCTCGCTCAGGTCGACCGCCTGATCGACAAATTCACCGACGCATGCGCAGGTGACCAGGTCATCGACATCAAGAAATTTCTAAAGACCGGGTCGTTACGCAAGGGAACGGTTCTTCGTCCGAAGGGCGAGTTTGGAGTCGACGCCGATGTGGCAGTCTTTCTGAATACGAATGGTTCTTCGACGTACGATCTTTTGACCCTTCATGACCGAATCCGGAAGCTCCTGAAGAAAGTCTACCCCACCAAGAAGCTGGAGGATTTCACAGTCCAGCCGCGGACCCTGGGAATCCAATTTCACGATTCTGGGCTCGCGATGGACCTTGTTCCGCTGATTCCCATCGACGGACCGGGCGACTACGGGTGGCAGCCTTCTTCCCAAGGTGATGACCCCGTAAAAACCAGTGTGACCAAGCAGCTGGAGTTTATTCGCGCGAGGAAGGATGACTACAGGCAATTCACGGCACTGGTGCGATTGTTGAAGTCGTGGAGGAATTTTCACGACTTTGACGATAGCCTGCGTTCCTTCACGATCGAGTTGATTGTTTGTCACTTACAGGATGCGGAGGGCGTTCCGAATTCGTTGGAGGGCGGCCTCTTACGATTCTTCCTGTATCTCGCCGACTCCGAATTGAAGAAGCGCATCGTCTTCAAGGAATGCGGTGTGGTGAAGTCCTTTCCGCAAGACCGCGTCGTCATATTGGACCCGTGCAACGCCGAGAACAACGTTGCTCGGAAGATCACAGATCAGGATTGTAAGGTGATCGTTGCGAAGGCCAAGGAAGCCTGGGAAACGCTCAGTTATGCACGTAATTACGACGGTAAGGTGCAGACCTTGGAGCTGTGGAAGGAAGTGTTCGGACGATCTTTTGTTATTGAGGAGTGACCAATGTCTGTGACGGAATCTCAAACCCAGACTTACAGCGTTCTCGACATCGGCAAAGTGATAGACTGCGTCGCCGCTGATCTGGACATGAATGCCCAGTCGACTGGTCTCCTCTCGCGTGAATCGGTTAAGCAGTATGCCGGAGACGTGAAGCTCATGGCGCAGAAGGGCTACCTTCTGGAGGCAAATATTGTGCTGTGGGACGCGTCCGGTGAACCGATCCGTGCCGGGAAGTACGAAGTGTCGACTGACGCCTCCAGTCTTACGGTGCATCGTCCAGGCAACAATCTGTGGCCGCGCACGCCAGGGGGCGAGTTAGGAATCGTGGTGCAGTACACCGCGAAATGGCGAGAACTCGATGATGTCCAGAAGCAGACCTTCAGGCAGACGTTGAGCGGGAGTTGGTCAACGTCGAATACTGATCTATCGTTTCCGTCACTCACGGGGTCCGCCGACCGGAACTACGTCCGCAACGGCTGGGGCGTTAGGAAGAGCAGTTATAGTTGAATTATGCAGGGAGGTAGGGCAAATGAGCGAGATTATCGAGACGGCAGAGCTGTTTGAGTTGGAGCTCGAACTGCCCAACGCCGAGTTGGCGCTTAAATCGAAGAGGCTCGTGGGGTTTCGAAGATCGCTATCAACGGTTGCACCGGGATCTGAGGCTGTTATCGGACCAGGAGGAAGTGCGCGAATGGAGCAAGAAATTTCATCACAAGGAACTCGCCATTGGTGTAGCGATCTCGGACCGTTATCCGCTGGTTATTTTTGCCGGTGACGTAGGGACAGGGAAAACAGTTACTGCTGAATGCGCCTGTGACAGATTGTCTCGGGAGGCGCGACGGGAAGCAATGCTCTTCAAACTGAGCACGCGGGTGCGGGGGTCCGGCAAGGTCGGCCAGATGAGCACACTGTTGAACCATGCGTTCGACGCGGTGGCCAAACAGGCTGGAAAAACGAGACACGCGTTCCTGATTATTGACGAAGGCGACTCCCTTGCGGCCACTCGAGCTACCGTCCAGAGTCACCATGAGGACAAGGTCGCAGTGAACACCATTATTCAGAAGGTCGATGACCTTCGCCGCCACTGCGGCCGGGTGCTTGTCTTTTTGTGCACGAATAGAGCAGGTGTGCTGGACCCGGCGATAGTGCGTCGAGCCGCCCGGATAGACCAGTTTGACCGCCCAACAGATCAGGAGCGCGAGGAGCTGCTGCGTCTAGACCTCGAAGGTCTCAACATCAAAGACAACGTGCTCCACGAGCTGGTGCGGCTCACCGGCCCAATCGATGGACGCCCAGGTTTTACGTTTTCTGATCTACGCTCGCGACTATTGCCCAACGCGCTTTGCCGAGCGTTTCCGACACGAGCCCTAGGTGGCGATGATCTTCTTCAGGCGGCTAAAGAAGTGCGTCCATCGCCTTCGGTACAAAGTCTATGAGACCACACTCAACCCCTGCAGCTGCATCGGCTGGCGCAACTCCGATTCTTGGCCGCCGGATTCAGATTGCCGGTTCCGCGAACGCAAAAACAGACCCGGCTCTTGTCCAGTATGCCCATAAAATCGTCGGAGGACTGGTAAGGCACATCATTCTGGCCGGAGGAGGAATCGTCGCCGGCATAGGACGGGAGCCGCGTCCCGACGGTGCTTCGCCGAATGCCCCCAGCCTTCTATTTGATTGGACGGTGCTTGAGGCGGCGGCCGAGTGCTTGGCATCAGGGCCGGGAAGCTGGCCCGTGGAGTCGGGTCCGCGTATCGTTGTGGCCTCGTCTGAAAAGGCTGCGTCGGAGATTCCCGATGGCCGTCGGGCACTCTACGAAACTCTGCTCAAAAGCGGCATGATCCGGGTAGAGTCGATAATGCCTGGTTCACGCGCTGCCGTCTTCCTTCGCCACCGCCAAGCAGAGTTCGGCGACATGCTGGTCATTCTGGGAGGTGGGACTGGCGTAGAACACTCAGCGGACTTGTACCTGGCGCGTCGAAAACCGGTCGTGCCTCTTGACCTAACGTTAGGTTCAAGCAGAGACGATGGCACAGGCGGAGCGGTGCGGCTGGCACAGCAGTCACGGGCAGAACCCACTCGTTTTATCCGCTTCAGTCCGTCGTTTGCTGGCACGGAAGGGGCTGCCCTCGCCTGTATTGCCACACGAAATGGCAATGCTCCAGCAACTGAAATCGCTGATGGGTTAGCTGGTCTCTTATCCAAAATTGCCCGCCCCGGCGTCTTTTACGTCCGGCTTCTTAACCCGAGCGCACGCTAAATTCGCTGCGGTCGAGTCATTCTTTCGCGACGTCGTCGATCCGGTGGTAGCCGACGCAGGCATGAGCCGCATCGAAATGGGTACAGATAAGAGCGAACATGCATTCATCAACGTCGGCATCTTTGAACGGTTACATTTTTCAGCGCTCGCGGTGGTTGATGTCACCGGCGAACGCCCAAATTGTTTCATTGAGCTTGGGTACGCGCTGGGTCGCGTGAACCGCGTCCTCGTAACCGCCGAAGAAGGGACCGAGCTTCCGTTTGACCAACAGGCAATACCGTGCCACTTTTGGAAATCAACGGATCCTGTACTGGACAAACAAAAGGCCTTGGCGACGTTTTGGGAAACCAATATTAACAGACCGCCAATAGTAAAGACGCCGTAGGACGCGGACATTGTATGGACGAAGTATACATATCTGTAGATGTGGAGGCTGCTGGGCCAATTCCCGGAACTTACAGCATGCTGTCTTTAGGCGCTTGCCTTGTGGATGCACCCAAGACCACGTTCTACGTCGAACTCCGGCCGGTGAATCGCAAGTCAGTTCCCGAAGCAATGAAGGTAGTTGGGCGCACGCTCCAAGAATTCAAGCGGAGTGGTCGCGAGCCGAAAGAGGCGATGACTGCGTTCAGCAATTGGTTGGTGTCTGTTGCGGAGGGCAAAACACCGGTTTTCGTGGGATTCAACGCGACTTTCGACTGGGCGTTCGTGAACTTCTATTTTCACCATTATCTTGGCGACAATCCTTTCGGCTTTGGCGGAGTTGATATTAAATCATACTATATGGGTATGAGCGGATGCACATGGGAGAATTCCCGGTCAAGCCGTGTCCCGCGAGACCTAAAGGGATCGACCACTCATACTCACAATGCTTTGGATGATGCAATCGAACAAGCGGACATGTTCAGGCGCATGAGAGAAAGAGCCAAGAGCGAACGCTGAACATGTCAGAAAATCATAGAAGCGGTCTGCCTCGCGCAGCGGTTCCATGACGCGACTTGGCCTTGTCCGAAGCCCTTTTCGGACTCGGCATGGATCGTCACCTGCACCTTGTGCGAGCAGTATCTGCTGACGCCGGAGTTGAGTTCTCCGACTAGCAGCTGATTGAATGCCGTCACTCCGATTTTCACGACCGAAGTCTCCGCATCGACAATCACGCAGTTTTCCGCAGTTGCCATCGCCCAGTTTGGTCGCTCCGCTCTGCATCTGTGGCATTACCGTGATCCGGTTAGGGATAATGTGCGTTTGTCAGATGCCGGCCGGAGGCAGGCCTGTTGAGGGCTGGACTCGCCCACGGCCAAGCCCTCGAATCCTGGAGATGAAGACGTGAGATTCATTAAAATAGAGCGACGAATCCTTCGCCTGATCCGCAACGAGTTTCCGGTCGCCTACGACCCGAAAGCGTCGAAGAAGCCTCTCGCAATCGGCGAACGCCCACTGCTGACTGAGGAAGCGATCGCGCTGAAGAGCATCGGTGCGAAGCCCGATGAGGTTCGGGGTGCCCTTGAAAAGCTGATGGTTTTCGAGTGCATTCGGAAGGTTCCTCTTCTGACTCATGAGGAATACAAAGACCAAGACCTTGCGGGTGGCGATAGCGTGCGCCACGTACCGCTCCCGATGCACCCCGGACCACGTACAGGACCGGTGGGCTATCAGATCACAGAGCATGGCCAAAAGGTTCTCGATTCATTCGTTTGGGAACGGATCAAGCGTCTGCCCTCAACGTGGGCCCTGAAGCTGGCCGAGGAGAAAGGGCATTCGATTATCGCCGCAGGTCTCGGAGCCGTTCTGTATTGGCTTGGAATGACGGGATTGGCACAAGTGCTTAGGTAGGGATCTGGCACGGGTAGGGGAGGCGCAATCCGCGACCGCTCGGCGAGCGTGCGGGAGTTGGCGGCGCGTACTGAGTCAAGGGTGTAAAGATTGGATACGTTCGAGTCTTACTTAAGTCTGTCTATGCCGGCAATGATGCGATCTCCTCGATCGACTTTTCCAATCACTGGCCGTTGTTGTGGGTCTTGCCTGATACAGCGGTTGATCAAGTCTCGCCAAGCCGAGAACTGGACGTAGTCGACGTCAGTCTGGCCAGTGAGAAGAAAGACCATGATCTTGCCGAGCGAATACACGTCCGCGCTGGGCGCGCTTCGACTCCTTGGAATTGCTCGGGCGCTGCGTAACCAAGCGTTCCGTATCGCTGAAACGTCTTTTGCGTCACCAAGCGGGAGACGTTTTTGGAAATCCCGAAATCGGCAAGCTTCCAGCAACTGCCCAGGGAAAGGACGTTCTCGGGCTTAAGGTCGCGATGGACGATATCGTGATCGTGAAGTTCTCGGAGCGCGGTGGCCACACTCAAAGCGATTTCTTTCGATTCCTCGACGGCAAGGCCACGCCCGTTGCCTCGCGCTTCTACATGAGTTTGTAAATCGCCACCGTCCGCAAACTCCGTAACAAGAGCGACGTACTCGTCGTCTCGAATGAAATCGAGGACCTTGAGGACGTGCGGCATGCTCATCCGCATCAACTTGTCGTAGATTCGCATTTCGCGTTCGAGAGCATCTTTGTCCGCAGAATTCCGTGCGGACGCGTTTTAAGAATACGCGTTGGCCGGTTTCACGATTCCGGGCCACGTACGCTTCCGCCATTCCGCCAGCATCCAAGCTTCGCAACAAGTCGTAGCCGTGGAATACGACCGGTGGTTCGGCATCCTCTAGGCGGGCACTTTTGGGCTGATGCCCGCTCGCCAAGTCATCCGCGTGCCGAGTATGGCCGTTTCAGGAATCTCGGGGCATGGCGCGGCAAACTCTTGGCCAGTGGCTTTATCGACGTACGTGAGATCCGTGCGCGGAAACTCGGAAGGATTGATGCGGCGCAGCTGTTCCTTGACGCGCCGTCGCATTTCGAGAGCAAACGTCAAGTATTCGGCAAGCTCGTCCTTGGACACTTCACCATCCGGGTGAATTAGCTTGATCAGCCCGGAAACCGTGCGCATGACGGCCTTGCGGTCGCGGTGGCCGAGATATGGGCCGAAGGAAAAGTACCGCTCATAGGCGTCGGTGTGATTTAGCGGGCGGAGTTCGTTGTGGAAGATCTCCGCGATGTAATCGGCGATAAACCCCAGGTGGCTTGTGAACAGATTTGGGGTCAACTTGGCCATCTCCCAGCCGGGCAAATAGGCGTGCCAGCGGTCGTGGAATGCGTCGTCGTCCCGGATGGTTTCCGGCAGCGGCTTGAAAAGGTGCGAAGTTCTCGACGAGCGTGTCGATGTCGCCGTGCGTGTTGCCGTTGAAAATGATGCACGCCTCCGCGGAGACCGTGCCCTTGTCATCGCCGCGCGAGAACGATCCTTGCTCCATGTAGCCCTTGTACATGTCCTTGTCATTTGCGGACTTGAAGTTGGGTCCGGCGACTTCGTCGAATGCGACAAGATCGTATTTGACCACAAGTCCCGGTTTGTCCTTGCGGTTCTTCCAGCCGAACAAGTCGGTCACGCTGCCCTGGCCGCCGGAAAGGAGAATGGCGTAGGGGGAGATTTCGCGAAAGACGAAAGACTTCCCCGTTTCCTTGGGTCCGAGTTCGATGAGGTTGTAATTGCGCTCGACCATTGGCACGAGGCGGAGCAGGTATAGGAGCTTCCGCCGCCATGTGAACTCCGGTTGAGTCGGTTCATAGCCCAGCGTGCGCATCAGTACGCCGACCCATTCTTCTCGGGTGAACTGACGGCGCGCTTTGATGTATTCGTCCAGGTTGGCGCTGGCGATCTGGATCGGCTGCATTCGTTTCAAGACGAAGGGCCTCGTCACTCCGCCGTGAACGATGGTCTCGTCGAACGCGAGTTCGAGATTGGCCCACACGCCGCCCGTCAACGTCCGCTCGTATTGGTATACGATTCGCTCGTCGATGTGGACCTTATCCAGACCGGACGTCGCGAACTTCGCCCAATACTTGCCCCCTTGGTCCTTCTCGTCAAACGTGACGGTGACCATGTCGATCAATTTCATCGAGCGAAATCGTTGCAAACGCGCCTTGATCAGTTCGCTTTGATCCGACCGAACGATCCGCTCCTTGATCATTTCCTTGACGTTTGCCAGCCCTGAGTCAATTTGGCTTTCGTCCGTGGTCGAGCAGTACTTGCCTAGCAGATACTCCAGCACGTAAACGGGAATGCTGAAGCCGACTTTGAGCCGCTGCACCAAGTCTTTCCGGACCACCCGGCCCGGAAAGGCATCGATCAGTTTGCTGTCCAGCGAGTCAACCCACGCCGGATGTTTGATTTCGGGTGTCATCGGAGTCTGCCTATTGGTCCTGACCGTAGCGTGCTACCCACGTATTACCAGTCGCTGATTTCAATTTTGAGTGTCACGTCCTCGCGTACCAGAATCTCCTCGTCGTCAGCGTCGACCACTTCGACAAGCAGCGGTGCTCCGTAACCAAGCTTTGGCTTCGATTCGACAATTGCCAATTGCACGGTAACCGGAGCGCCTTCCGGCTCAACCGTAAGCGGCTCACCGTGCCGAAACACGAGTTTGCCGGTCGACGGGTCTTTCACCTTGACCAAGACCCGGCGGGAAAGCAAATTCACGTCTGCGTTGAAGAGCTGCCCGGTCGCTGCAGCCTGAACCTGGACCGCGGGGCTTCGCTCGCAATGTGTCCGACCGGCTTCAGCACAACGTTCACTTTTCGGGCCTTCACTGGCCAAGTGGCGACGACAACTGGAATGATCATCTCTTGCAGCGTCGCGCCACCGTGGAAAAACCCCAACGCGCCATACGTACGAAAGGCGCTGGTGCTCCGGGGAACGACAACTTCCAAGTCGGACTGTGGAATCTGCATGTGAACCGCGCTGGGGTGCGAAAGGCCGTGTCCTACCATCGCCCGCCGGTGCTTCCAGAGCACCTCACCGGTCGGCATTTCGTCCACAACTTCGTGGTCGTCGGGTTGCCAATGAAAAAATCCGTGGTCCGAAAGCACGATGACCCGGCTGTATCCAGCGTCTCGCAACTTGCGAATCGCCTGCACATAGCGGCGAAGATGGTCTTCCGCCCCGGTGATCTCCAACTGGCCATCGTGGCTATCGAACTCGTCGCCGTGCACCGCGATCAAGCGGCGGCCGCGACCCGCCTTTTTGAGGGTGTCTCCATCGAGAACCTCCTCGATTTCGAGCCAATCCTTCACGTCCAAGTTCTGCTTGAGCCACTTGCGACGTTGATCCGCCCATTTCAGATCGCCATCGAATCCATCGATGCCAACTTGGAACGACTTGCAATCATCGGCGAGTCCGACGCGTAGACTGTCACGTTTCACTGGCAGCGCGAAAGACATGCCCAAGGGCGTGATGCTGGGAATAGGAGCGACCGCTGTGATCACGATCGCTCGAGGGACGGGTTCGCCCTGGTTCAGATACTGCGCCAGCCGCCATCCAAGCTCCAGCCGGCAGGCGTCTAGGAAGACGAGTGCGGTCGGTACGTTGTCGCGCGGCAGTTCCGCCAAAGCGACTTCGCCGGCAGTGGGCAATTCAAAGATATTTCCCTTGCGCTTGGCCAGTAGTTCGGAAAACGTTCGACCAATACGGTCCATAGTGCGGAGATACCCGCGACGTAACCGCGCCCGGATGCGGTGCAACTGCGGTGGTAGATCGGCCAACTCCTTGAAAAGCTGCTCGCCGGCCTGGTCCAATTGCCAGCCGCGCAAACTGTACCAGTCGATGGCGTCAGTCACCGTTTTCCAGTTTTCCTCGACGGCTCGATTCTCGACGATGAGTGAGGCGGCTCCCGCCATTTCGACCAGGTATCGCCAGCCGACCGGTTTGCTCGCTTCCCTTCCCCAAAACCGGCCTTCTCGGTCTTTGTAGTTCTGAACGTCCCGCCCCAACTCGTCGGCGAGGACATCGACTTCCTCCAGGCGGTCAAGTCGATCCGTTGTTTTCAGAAAGAGAGCGTCTTCGACGGCACGAGAACTCCACGAACGCGGCATCGACGTGAGGTTGCGTGCCCAAAAGGTCAGGCCGATGGTGGCCTCAGCTTGTGGGACGAGGCGTTCAAAGCTGGCGATGTAGCGAATGTCATGTTGCCATTGTTTCAGCAAGCGCAGTGAGTGCGTGCGGGGCAGACCGGGCGCGATAATGTTGTCCGGCTCGCGGGGCTGTTCGCGCGGCGAGCCTTCGGCGGCCTCGGTGCAAAGCAGCCGCGCTGTGGCCGCTATACGCCAGGGTTCCTCACCGAGTTCCTTCGGATCGGGCCATCCGAAGTCCTCGGTGCAGCGTCGGGCAAAGATGTCAAATCTAGTTTCCTGGCGTAGACTGTCGAATTCGCGGGGCGGGCCGGCAAGTGCCTGCAACATGCGGTGATCGTCAACCAAGGTCCCCTTGGCGTTGCCCGGCGTCAGTTCTTTCCAGGTTTCTTTGGGCTTGTCGAACCACTCGCGGGCGTGAGCCGGGAGTAACCCGACCAGTTCGTCTTCGTGGTCGCGGGATACATCCACGCCGTACTCGCGCAGGGCTTGCAATAGGCTCTTTTCCCAGACCTCTTCGGCGTCCAGCTCGAACGGTTTGAACCAAGTAATTGAATCGCGAGCGCAGGGGAGCCAGACGACTCTGGGGTCTCGTGGCGACGAATAAAACCGATCGCGCACCAGCAGCTCATGAGAGTCTTCCTGGCCCGCGAGCGGTGCCCACAGGTCAAAGCCACCGGCCTTCGCGGCTTCACGCAACAGATCGAGCCACGAGCGGTCGGGGTCGCACCAAAGTAAGAGCGGGGGAGTCGGCGACTGATGGCCCAACACGCTGCGAACCGCGAGACAGAGCCAATCTCGAAATGAACCGGCTGATGCTGTCATGGTTCTTTATTTCTTTCCACCCAATTGGCAGTTCAGGCACACGTCGCCGGCTTTCCAGACGTAGGCGACGCTGCACCGGGCGCACTTCGGTCCGGGAATCCATTCACCGTTTGCAAGACGCTGTTGAAGGTGCGACTCCTCCTCGAAGTTCATGTGCGGCCCATCTTTCGATTTTCCTTCAAGGTCCACCCACACGGCGAATTCTGATGCAATCGGCCCCGAACCGAAATTACCGGAGCCTGGGATTTCGGAGAGCGGCTTGTATGAAACAGCGTTGAGACTGTTGTGCTGCTTTGAGTAGAAAATCACGCAGCCTGATGGCCCGGCATGCGACGCGCCGGCCATGTAGTCGTAGATCGCCTTGGGATTCACGCCGTCTGCGATGTAACTGGCGTTTGGTCGGACCGTTGAAAACGTGTGATCTGGTGAAAGCCCGTCTGGATGCTTCATCTTGCTACGGATACACTCTGAGCATCCCGGCAAGGTGCGCTCGCCCAACTCATACTCGTGACCGCAAGACGGGCATTTGTGCTTCATTTTGTCTGCTCCTCCGGCCACCAGCCGGGTTGAGGCAGCTTGCCTTCGCGGACCCAGCGGCGTTCGTCGGCACGCCATTGAGCGCGGTCGGCGATGGACTTGTCCAGGTCTTTTTTGGCCAGCACATCGGCGGCGAGCAGGCCGGCCTTTTGCAGCGGGGCTATGTTCACCCGCACGCCGTCGTTGATGTCGGGGGCGTAGGCCGACTCTTGGGCGATCAGGTCCGCGCTGGTCGTTGGATGCGGCCGTTTTCCGTCGAGCGAAGACCAGCGGTCGAGCGGCTCGTCGGCGAGCAGTTTGGCAAGACCGGCAGTGGCGAAGCCTTCGCGGGAAACTTGCTCCAGCCGGACATCGAAGTCAGTCAACTCGCGGATTGCGTCGTCCAATTCGACGCGACGTTTTTCCTGGCGGTCGCTACGGGCCTCAGCGGCGATGCCTTCGATGCCACGTAGTTCAGTCTCCAACCGTTGCCGTAATGGGCCGACGTACTGCGAACGAAGCTTCGGTAACGTGTCCGCATCCAGCTTGTGACAATACACGAGACACGCGAAGGCGGGCGACGTGCGGGCCGTGAACTTGCCGCTTTGCAGTTGCCATGCAATCGGGCGCTTCTTGAATTGCGTTGTGTGATGCTTGAAGAACTCGGTGGCCAGCCAGAGATCGAGCGGCTTACCCAACAACTCAGCAAAGTCACCGGCGTCGATCTCGTCAGCCGTTAGCCGCTCTTGGACCCGCTCGAACAGCGCCGATTCGTTGGCCAGCGGCGTGAGCGGAATGATCCCATCCAGGTCCGCCCAGTCGGGGACCGCCTCGCCGGCTTCGATCTGTTTGGGCCAGCAGTGGCCCAGTAGCCGCAGAACGGTTACCGTGATCCGGTCTGCCCAAAGGCGTTGCTCTTCAGGTAAACAGCGCCAGCGATCTTGCTCAATCCCCTCTTTCAAGATACAGGAAACGGAAATTGGGTGAACATCAACGTTCCTCGACAAGCCTTCGAGAAAGCTCTCGCTCGGGATCGGCAGTGTACCGCAAAGCAATGTGCCCTCACCCGGATCGTCTTCATTCTCAACGACTTGATCAACCTCCTCCTCGGCCTCATCTGCATTCCCAGGCCCAAGTTCGTATAGCTTCCGCAGCTTTTCGCGCAAGGCACAACATTGCGTCTCGCTCAGAGCGCGAGACGGCCAATTCGTCGACTTGTCGGACATGATCGGTGGCCCAGCCCCACCCAACTCCACCGGACTCCAATAATTCATTACAGCCGGAAGCCATCCAACTGGTTCACCAACTTCGCGTAATACAACCTGCGTGTCGTGGTCAGGAAGCTCATAACACTCAAGTACCGACCTTTCCATTTCCCCCTCAGCGGCTAACAGCGCTGCGACGACTCCGAATGGGAAACGCGGGTTTCGGCCTGCTGCGTGGACCCAGCATTCGTCCAACTGAGAAGCGCTGAAAGACGACTCGGTTATGTCAAGGTTCACGAGACGTTCTTTTAGTTTGCAGCACGCCTCCGCAACCTTCGCGAGGCGACCGACCCAATCCGACAGTGTTGGAAGAGGTAATTGCTCAGCCGTTCCCGCTTGAAACTTCGTGTCTTGGCAAATTGTTCTTAGAAGCCACGACGCAGTCCTGGAATTGAGCAACGCCAGCAGCGCCGACGTGTGGGCGGCTTCCTTGGGGAAAACTGCAATGCTGGAAACGTCAAACACCGAATTACTCAGATGCCGTGTGTTCAGAGAACCACGACAGACGTAACTGTACGTGAGACCAGGACGCAAATAGTATTCGGAGTTCTTGGCTACCCAATCCCATTTTCCGTTGAGATAAGGGTAACGTCGGCAAATCTCCTCTTTAATGCGACAGCCATCGTGGTCCCAGTCGACGCATACGAACTCAAGTCCGAACCACTTCCTGAAGTAACCACCCTTGACGTATTTGAACCACCTGCCATGCCACTGCGACATCGGCGCTTCCCAGAAGAAGCGAAGGAACCGCGTGTTGTCCGTCGTTGCCAACCCCTGTTTGACCTCGGCCACATTGCTCAAGCGTTCACCTTCGGCTAGAAGTCGGGCAAACCTGGGGGTTAGCCAAGCACAGATGGTCGCATTGGCTGTTGCCGCGAGGTATCTTTGTTCTATCCCAGCCTGTCCTACTTTTGCGTATTCACGGATCGCGCGTGCCTGCAACATTGCATCGGTGGGGGCCGGAATTCGCAAGCTGGAAACCAGATGGTCAGGTTTGGGGTAGCTATTCGTCAAAACAAAAAGCGTTGGGAGCCCGGGTGGGTCAATATCGGAAAAGGCATATCGCCCAAGATAGACGATGACTTCGACCGTTCTCTCAGTGAGGAGTTGGCGCCGTAGTTGTAAGAACGACGAGAGGAAATACCAGCTCTGGAGCGTCACCAGCGCTTGCCGCCCCGTCGTTTTTGTAAGCTCAGCACAGCGCTGGATGAATGCGGCATACAGATCCTTCTTTGCACGTGGGTAAGAGTCCGCCAGATGTTTCTTGACGTGTGCGCCGATCGCCCGTCCTCCCATGAAGGGCGGATTAGCTGCGACCACGTCGTAATGCCGACTGAGAGCATCGACAAAGCGGAATCCAACACGCGTTTCGTGCCCAAGGAATTCATCAACGAACTCGCCCGAATCGCGAGCGCGCTGAGTAAAGGCGTCGATACCGGCGCGGGCGCGGTAGAACAGTCGGTCGCCGAAGTTGTCGTCGGAGATTTCGTGGAAGGGCAACTGGCCGCTTACGCGCCTCGGCACGAATCTCGGGGAACAGGTAGTTGGCTTCCTTGCGCTCGCGGACCTGTCGTTCCCACGTGGCGTGCTCCTGGCGGATGATGTCGCGCAGGTCCTCAGCGGGCCGGGCCAGGCTGCCGATCTCGTCGATGTGTTCCATCGTCTGGGCGAATTTCCGCAGGACGCGAGCGACCGATGGCTCCCGTTCGAAGGTCGCCAGAAACTCCTCCCACGCCTCGCCCTTCAAGTGGCTCGCGGTGGCCGCGAGCAGATTCGTCGGCACACCCTTGTAGTCGAACGCCCGTTCGGCCGCCTTCATCCACAAGGCGACTTCGGCAATCTGCACAGCACGGGCGTCGATATCGATTCCGAAGAGATTCTTGGTGAGAATCGCGTCGCAGATTTCACCCGGCGCGTTCAGTTCTCCCTCTTCCTGATACATCGCATAGAACAGGTCGAATGCCTCCAGCAGAAAGTGACCGCTGCCGCAGGCGGGGTCGAGGAACGTGATTTCTCGGACCGGCTTCTTTCCGACTGGGCCACGATCGGCGTCCCTGACGTAGTATTCCCAGTTCTCGGCGAGCTTGGACGCGGTGTGCATTGCCATCCAGGTCGCGCCCAGTGAGTTCTGCACTAGGAACTTGACCATGTAGTCTTCGGTGTAAAGCTGCGTGGCCGGGATGATGTCGGAACCGGCGATCTTGGTTCCCTTGACCGTGCGGACCCTCTCAAATACGCGATTTTTTTCCTCGGTGTTCCAATACTGGTAGGCCCAGCCCAGGGCGTCGGGCGCGGTGAAAGGGTTCGGCGGCTCAGTGCGGGCGTCAGCCGCTTCATCCTCCTTGGGGCGAATGCGGTACTTCCTCAGCGCGCCGGGATTGAGGCTCAAAAGACCAAAACAATCCTTCAGAGCGACTGGCGAGGGGCGGAGCGCGATGCCGGGGGCCTGCGGATCGAAGAGCATCGGTAGCCGCTCGGATTGCTGGCGAAACACCTTTTCGAGCACTGCGAAAAGTCCGTCGTCGTCGCCGGCGCAAAGTTCCGGGTGCCGCTGGGCCACACGATGATGCTCCAAGGAACGACCGCCGTACGCTTCCTGCTGCAAGATGACCGAGTCGATCAACTCGCGAGCTTCCATGCACCGCAGGGCCAAAAGGCGGTTGGCCCAGGTATATGCGGTCTCGCGGACGAAGTCGGCGACCGCGTCGGACCGCTCGACGCCCGCTTCCTCACGCAGTTTCAGGTAGGCATCAACGACCTTCCGAGCCTGACGATCTTCCTCGGCCAGATGCCGAAGTTCATCGACGGGGACGGAAGCTCGGTCGCGGCGAACGCCGATCGCGGCCAGCCGTTGCTCCAAATCCCCCGGCTTCCATTTGCCGTCGCTGTCGTACCGCCCTTCCAGCAGGTGGCGAAGCTCCAAAGTAACAGCTTTCAGGACTCGCTTGAGGCTGGCTTCCATTATCTCAATTCCAGAAGTGCAGCTAGAAAATCTTGAACAGCTCTGATGCGCAAGATTGAGGTTAGCCCCCTTCAGCCACCGGTTATCCTGAATTGATACCTGCACCGCTTTTCCGGGACGTAAGACGCTGGCAATTGATCCCACAATTGCCTTGTTCCGACCAGCCGGCTTGTTGAAGTCCGCACGGTCGTCAGCATTCAGATTGGCGTCCCCAGCAACGGTATCCGCGTGGGCTGACGCACTGTGAAGTAGATTAGGATACACCTGTGTGGCGCATTCAATTAGCAAGTCCTCAAGCGTGCCAGGATTGCTGTTATCGGGCAGTACGAATGCACCGGTTTGTGGCACACCTGCAGCAACTTCCCCAGGGTTGTCTGGTAGTGTAAATCCCTTACCTTCAAGCCCCTTTTTGATCGCTTCAAAGCGGTCTGCCGCAGCAATACTCTGATCCGAATCAAGCATCAAGCCGATGCCCGTGACTTCAGCCACATTGATGAGTGCCGCATTTTCCTCTACCGTTTCAACTAAACGTGCGTCTCCGATCGCATTATGGACCGCAATCGAGTGCGAGTCGCTCTGCAAGAACAAAGGAACGGGGACGCGCATATGCAGGTCGCCGTTTGGCGGGAAGTCCTTTGGCACTAAATCCTCCCAAAACGGATTGAGATCGCCTTTCATTCGGACCAGAGTGAGGCCAAAAGGACTCAATAACCGATACGTGAACCACACGTCGTGAGGTCCTTCGACGACAAGATATCCGTACTTCGGCATTCGCTACCTCACATCAAGGCCGCGCTCATTTCGCAAGCGATGCAAAAGGTCCCCCGTGTAACGACGCGCCGTGCTTTTTCCTTCCATGCTTTCGAGTCGGTAGCCATTAACCTCTCGAAGGTCGACGTCTTTGGCTCCGACGATGGCATCAACGGCTTCAAGGCTGTGCGTTGTGGCGAACAACTGCACGTCGTAATGCAAACACGCCTTTACCATCCATTCAAAGACTTTCCCAAGAGCGTCCTTATGAACTGCAGTTTCGATCTCATCGATTAGTAAAGCACCATGTTGGACAGAAATCAGGTTTAAGGCGATCGTCAGCACTCGACGAATACCATCGCCGACGACGCTCAAAGGGGTGAAACCGGTACGCTTGTGTCGAAGATATATCGTCGGCCGAATGCCGGTGCGCGACAGAATTTCAAGATCCTCGATATCACTGTCAAGCAATTTGACCGCGTCCAGCACGCTAAACTTCGTACCTTTCAGAGTTGCCTCACTAACTTGCTTCACCTGTAACTGTCGCACTCGATGGGAAAACGGCGACACAGTCGTTACCGGCAAGGCTAGTGCCGACGGTGTCAGCCGACGCACGTATCGCTCATTCTCCCACAGCTCAAACGTGTCTCTGCAAATACCGTTTCCATCAGCTTCGAACTCCAACCAGCGTTGAGCGGGAACCCGCGCACTCAGCGTAATATCAGCACCGAGCTCTTGCGATTCCAAAGGCAAAGAGGAAATGGACGAGCCGCTTTGGTCCTCGTCATTCTCTTCGTCCTCCGCATCAGCGGAAACGCCTTCATCTTCGTGAGCAGGTCCTACAATCCCCGCATAAGTGGCGCGCGTCTCTAGATTGGCGAAGGGACCGTTCCCTTCAATCAGCACTTCACCCTTGTAATATGGATCGTCCTGTTCGGCCGCGTCTTGCGGGAAAAGCCAGCGCACCGCGTCCAAGACAGGCTCTCTCGACGATTTGACCTCACGACGGCGCACGGTGGAAATCCATTCGAGCGGGTCAAGCGGTCGGCAGTGTACTGAAATGGCTTCGAGCACCGATGTTTTGCCGGAATTGTTGACTCCGACAAACAAATTAATACCGCCGAGCTTCTGCAGTTCTAGATCGTGCAACTGCCGGAAGTCGCGTACTCTCAATTGGCCGATGTGATGAGACATTAAAGCAGCTCCACGTTGTAGCCTTCGGCGAGAAGTTGTCGCACGCGCTCGTCAAGTTTCTTGTTGAGTTGTTCCCACTCCTGCTCCGTGGAAACGCGCGTCACGGACGCGACTTCGGTCGCACGGACGAAACGCACCTGGCGAGGCGGTGGAGCGGGCGGCGTCTTGCTCCCGCTTTTCCCGTCCAGATTGTGTTCCGCACGCTGCTTTTTCGCGACTTCTTCGGCGATTCGCTGTCCGAGATTGCGGACGAGTTGCCGGGCGCGGTCGGGGAATGCGGCGACCTGTGCCGGCATAGTGGCAGCGTCGAGGTTGTCTCGCAATTGCACGAGCGGCTCCGAAAGCGACGACTGCAAGGTCCCGTCGAGATTCCGCTCGGACAGGTCGTTGGGCAGTCGTTCCAGCGCTTGCGTGATTGTGGTCCGCGCCTCGGCTCGCCAGCCGTCCAGAAGCGGCGTCAATTCAAGCAGAGCTTGGTTCTTGTGGCTCTGGAGTGAGTTCCACACGTCCTTGTCCGCGAATGAAGCAGCCGAAGTGGCGGCCCGATAGTCGGTCAGGATCGACGCAATCGCGCACGGCGGGTTGACGCGGTGTTCGACGGCCTCCAGCCGCTTCACCAAGTCGGTCAGTTCCTTGAATAACACGCCACTTTGCTTCTGAAAGGCGGCGTGTTGTTCGATGGCCTCGAAGCCAGTTTGTAATGTGCTTTGCGACGAGTGGATTTCGTTGACTCGGTGAACAGGATTGGTCAGGTCCAACACCTGACGCCAGGCGTCGGTGCCCTCCCTGAAACTGGCGGGCAACGGCATGTCGGAGCCGCTGGCCCAAAGGGTCACGTCGTCAGCTTGTGCCAGGATTGTCGTGGCCAGAGCTTCTGCTGCCTCGCTGATGGCGGCGGGCGTTTCGTCAATTCCCCGTTTCTTCGCCAGCTTCATGACGAACTTGCGGGTCTCAGTGAGAATGTTGGGATCGACCTCGGTCTCTTCCAGGATCAACTCGGCTTTGCGGAATTTGCCAGCGACGCGCAGGGTGTCGACTAAGTCGCGGTCTGAGGGGTTGGAATACTCCTTTTGCCCCACGACGACCTTAACCGCACCCGCACGCACCAGCGCGGCAACACCGACGCGGACCGCGTTCGGGTCCCATCCGTAGCCGATTCCACAGAGCACTCCAGGATGTCCTCGCCGCAGATTTTTTTCTGCCGCTTGGATTGCTCGGTGGCAAGATAAATGCGGATGGAATCGACCAGCGGGCAATGCAGGTCGATCTTGCCGGCCTTGTCGTAGAGCTTGAGCGCCGCCACGTCCTTGGTCGTGTTCGTTTCCCCGGCGAGCACGTCCTGAATGGCTTTCTGATCGTTCGTGATGCGGACGGGGACTTTTTCGAACTTGGGATAGAGCGTGGGCCAGTAAGCCGCCATTTCCAAACGCAAGGCGCTGCCCGATGTTTGGCCGGGCTTTACCCCGACTTGACGACTTGAACCACGAAAAACGAGATGGCCGGTGCGAATACCTTCTTTGAGACCGTCGATGACCTTGCGTTCCAGCTTGGGCAAGTCGTCGCTTTCGCGGTCCTGGGCCAGCTTACGGGCATCTTCGGATTTGTGAGGGTCGCCCTTCCAATTGCCGATGACTTCCTTCATCGCCAAGTAGCGGGTCAGGTCCTGGTCGAATGCGTTCACCCGGCCGCAGAGAAAGAACAACGAGTTCTGCTCGTCTGACCGAAGGCTTCGGTTTTCCAAATCGTCAAGAGTAACGCGGCCGAAGGACAGCGGCGTAGACAGCCTGAGCGTTACGTCTCCTTTGCAGCCAGGAATCGCAACTCCGTCGATGACGGGTTTGAAGTAAAACTCCTGCTCGCGGTATGTGACGACGTCCGAATCCAACCAGCGACGCCAGTGATTCTTGCCGGGTTCCTGAACGAAGTTATCCTTCAATCCGCGTTCGCGGTCCTGCTGCATGTACTGCTGTTCGATGGTGGTGACTTCTTCCTCGAAGGTGCGTCGCTCGCCGGTCAGAAACTCGTACTCCTCGCCAATCCGGGCCACCAGCCCGGACGACATCAATCGCGTTAGTTCCGGTTCGACGCGGGCGAGTACGGACGTCAGATCGTCATCGACCGTCTCAACGAGGAGCCTAGCAATGTTGTCTTTGGTTCGCGGGATAAACGGGACTTCGCGAGTAAGGTAGAGGACCTCGGCGACTCGTGGGGTGAGTGCGGTAGCGCCGGGCACGGTCTCCTTAATGCGGGAAAGCTCAGTGCGGATATCAGGGCTGATCTCACCCTCGCCCGAAAGGTTGTTGTAGAGTTCATCGAACGAGACGAGCGCGCCGAGCCCCTCGTCCAAGTACTTCCGCCGGCCGGCGCGAAGAATGTCCTGCGTGATGGCCAGCAGCGTGCGAGTGGAACCGGACATCTGTTCCCCACGTCCGCCCTTGGACCGGAGCGCCTTGACGATTTCGGGAATGAGATGCACCTGGTACGGGAAGTACGGGTAATAGGTGGCGAACTTTTCCTTGGTGCAGGCGGGCAAAGTGCGGCTCGTGACGTTCGCCAACTCGCCGAGTCCGCGTAACAATCCGCTGCCGCGAGTTTCGTACAGGTTTTCGATCTGCTGCCTTCCCGCGATCGTCTTCTTGAACAAGCGGTCTTCCAGAACAAGCTCGATGTTTTCGGTGGTCAGAGCCGGCTTGAATCGGAATCGGCCCTCGATCTTCTTCATGTCCCCTTCGAGCGCGCGCGCCTCTTTATAGATCGAACCCATGTCTCCGTGCGTCGTGACGATGAGCCAGAGTTTTCCCTGGCCCTTGATGGCAGCCTCTTCGACCAGCGCCTGAAGCTGCGACAGTCGGCCTTGATCGTCTTCAATCCACTGACCGGATTCATCCAGAACGAGCAACAGCCGCTGCTGCTTCTTGGTTTTCGTCTCACGCTCTTTGAGATCGAAAAGAATTGTGTCCACAAGAAAGGCCACGTTGTGCAGTTCACCGCGTTCGGCTTCTTTGAGTGATTGATCTACGTCCTGCGGACTGGAAAAGACCTCGGGGGCGACTTCGCATGCCGCGTTGTAGAGATGTGTCCGATAGAAAGAGAGGTTCTTCTGGATGTCGGACCACGGCTTTTTGGCTCGCTTTTCGACGGCGGCGTGCAGCGCGGAAAGTTTGCCCTGTTTGTCTAACTCGGCTTCGATCACTCGAGCATAGATCAGATTGGCGCTGTAGCCGCACGACAGGTAATACTGCGACAGCAATAGTGCAGGCAACGGACGGCTGCGGCTATCCGCGAGCGTGTTGAGATTGAAGGCGAGTACGTTGGTTTCGCAATTACCGACTCGCGAAAGGCTGCGAATAATGGAGGCTCGCCGCGGCGCGTCGTGCGGAACTCGGGATTCGAACCGTTTGCTCGCAGGCACGCGTTCCAAAACGGGGTTGCCCGCGAGTAGAGAAAGAATTTTTGCGAAGTGGGACTTGCCCGAGCCGAAGTAACCGGAAATCCAAATGCCGATCTCGGTCGTCTTGTTCAGAAACGTGTCGGTGTAATGTTCGAGCATGTCATCGAGGAAAGCTTCGATCATCGGAGTAACGACGTAGCTGCCGATCTCGCAGGCGAGCTTGTGCTCGTCGCCCCGCTCACCGACCTTGATGACCGGCTCGATTTTTTCCTCGACCCGAGTCTCAAACAAATCTGCGATCTTCATGCGGGCACGTCCTCGTTGGTCGTTCACAGCAAGTCGCCGCGATACATGAACTCGTCTCGTTTCCCGACGAACGAATAAGTCCGTGATTCCACAATGTGGCCGGGAATCATTACGACCACGGGACCGTTCAGTACCGATTGGGCGCTGTCCCATAATCGTTGCATCACATCGCGTGGACCCGCCGCCGGATATAGCGCGGCCAGCCGTTCAAGGCTTACGGCGGGCTTGCCTTTGGCGGGATCAGACAGCCGAGATTCGACGTTTTCGGCAACTGCCGAAACCCATAATCCGCCAAGCTCGGCCTGCGGATCTGAGCCGGGCATCGGATCATGCATCGAACTTACAATGTTGGCCGCTCCAATCTCCGTAATGATGCGTTGGGTTACTTCTAGAACGTCTACGGATCGAACGTCGATCTCCGGGTGCAGAGTCGCGCATTGGGTTCGCCACTCTTTCAAGAAAGCCGTCTCTACCTCCGACGGGTAAACAACCGCGAGAAACGGAGCTCCAGTTTTCCGGCCGATGAACTCGTACCGCGAGCGAATGCGTTCGACGGCCTCACCTATTTTCCGGCGCCAGTCGAACATGCTCACGGTTGATCCTCCCATTCTTTGGGTGTTTCGAGGACGACCGTTGCCCCGGCTTTCTCAAAACGGATGGTGCCCTGCTGGGCCAATTTAGTCAGCGACGATGCAACTTCCGGTTCTGTCAGGAGGAACAGGCGCCATGCGGAATCCTGGAGCACCTGACGCCCACGACACCCTTCGGCAATGAGCACTCGGAGGAGTGCTTCCGCCGTCGAGAGCGGGAGAACCGGGCGAACCAGGACCTTTTTTTGTTGGCCCTCCAGTACGCCGAAATCTCGCAGCGCCGTGAGGATGCTGCCGGCAAGCTTGATGCGGGTGCTCTCGGTCCATCGCTCGATCTGAGGCTGGCGACCGGCCGCTTGGTGCAGAAGATCAAGAACGTCGTTTCGAGAAACAACGGGCCGTGATTGGTGCTCTCTGACCGACAACACACTGGTCACGAAATCAAAGGTCAGGCGATCTCGAACTGCGTAGAGCAGATAGAGCAGCGACACAAACTCACGGCTGTGTGCCCCCGACTCACACAATTTGGCAAGCTGCAACGTGAGCCAAGGCGTCGTGGTGATTAGGTAGCGTTGCTGGATTGAACTCCAGATTCGTTCGCGATTCTCCCGCGATCGTTGAGTCAGCAAGTTGCCCCGTAAGGCCTGGTCGCGAACCGTTTCGACGGATTGCCCACGTGCCAAGGCAGAGAATACGCGGCTGGCCTCGTCGATCAGGGCGCCCTTAGAGCTGTTACGGGCGCTGTAGGGACCCGTGTCCCGCACGACGAATGCGCGGAGCGCGTCCGCCCCACTCACCTCGGGGGGTGGTGCTTCTGCCTTTCTGGTGCGTTGCGTGGCCGTTTTCACCGTACTCGCGACTGCCTTTCTGTAGTCGAGAAGCGGGAAACAGATTTCTCCAGTTGACGTAGAATCTTCTTGAGGTGGGCAAGTTTGTAGAGGCGGTAGTTGTTCACCGGGTGGCGGAATTCAGGGATTTTGCCGTCTGCCCCCCACGCACGAATGGTGTTCGGTGATACGCCGAGCATCGCAGCCGCCTGCTTGACGCGGATAAAACCTTCCTTTTCAAACACGGTCGCGATCTCCAGGAAGACCATTGATCGGCTGACAGTGGGTGATGAAAACCTTACCAATTGTTGCAGTCAGCGACAATCGGCGCGTGCACTGGAACTGCTGCGGTTCCGCCGCGAAACAGCGACGCGCCGGCAGCAGTGAATGCTTCGCATTGTGCCGATCTCGACGCTCCGACAATAGGTGCGGAAGAGATGATCGGCCCAAATGCCCGGAAATGGCCGACAGACCCGCGAAAGCCGGATGTGTCCGCTTTTCAGCGGATAGACGTATTCGCTTCTCCGCGGCTATCAGAATGCGATTACGGGCAGGTTTACGCTGGCGACGTCGCGTCTTTGGGCTTCACAACGTGCGTCCCGGACCGTCGCCCCGTTGCGGCTCCATCGCAATGCGCTCCTGGAACGTCAACTGCGGCCTGATGGATGAATTCTGCAATGGTTCGGGCGGCAAGGTTTCCTCGGCGGATGATGCGTCGTCGGCATCAACGGCTAGATCTGACGCGGGAAGCGCCTCCGTCCTGCGGCGGATGCGGGCGGTGACGGGCTCCTCGGCGGAGGAATGCTTTTGCCGGACGCGCTGCGGCGTGGCGTCGATGCTGTGGGCAGCCTTGAGCGCCTTGATCCGTTCGGCGAGTTCGGAAACGCTCGGCCCTTCCGCTTTGCCTGTCTCATGGGCTGCGCCGGAAAGCCCAGCCTTGAGCTGGTCACGCAAGGCGGTCAGTTCGGACAGGTAGGCATCAAGTGCGAAGGGCTTGCCGAGCCGTGCCTGGTAATCGCGGAGCTGGGCTTCGGCGATCGATAGGTCTTGCCGGACGCGGACGCATTCGGAGCCGTAGCCGCTGGCCAGGCGATCCACGGCATTGAGCACGGCACGCGGTCCCTGGTGTTCGCGCGAAAGCGATGTTTGGCGTGTCATGCTGCCTTCGAGATACACGTCGGGCGGGAATTGCGAGTGAAGCACGAGGCCAAAGCGCAGGCCGTGATAAATGCCGAGCGGCGACGCGGTCCGTGTCGCGGACGTTCCGTGGCAAGGCATCGAGCTTGCTCGCCAAGGATGGCGGGCGCGTCTTCGCGTGACCAGGTGCGGCCACCGATGGTGATCGGATCGTCGGCATGGGCGGCGGCGGTGGCCTGGTCCGTGGTCAGGCTTGACAAACGCTTCGACATGCTGGCAATGGTCCCTGGCAAATCACGCACGCTGCGGCGGGCGACGTATTGTTCGTCGAGGTGGTTCTTCTTGAGCAAGGTGAGCCGTTGCAATTCGGCGTCGGCCTCGGCAAGCGTCAGCACGGCAGGGTTGCCCGATGCAATCGCCTTGACCTCGGCGTAGGAGAGTTCCTGGCCGCCGATGTCCTCGGCGCGGCGGGCGGCGTTGTCGCCGGTGATGACCTGGCCGATAAACCGGGCCTTGGTTTCAAGGGCCTGCCACATATAGGCGTCGAATGAACCTTCGGTGACGTAGCGGTAGATCGCCACTTCCTCGTTTTCGTTTCCCTGGCGGAGGATGCGGCCATCGCGTTGCTCGACCTCGGCCGGCTTCCAGGGCGCGTCGAGATGATGCAGTGCCACCAGGCGTTTCTGGACGTTGGTGCCGGTGCCCATTTTCTGGGTGCTGCCGATCAGCACGCGCACGGAACCTTGCCTTACCTTCTCGAAGAGCGCCTGTTTCTTGGCGTCGGATTCGGCGTCGCCAATCGTCGGCGATCTGCTCACGGGGAATGCCGTTGGCGACCAGCTTCTGGATGACGTCGTCGTAGGCCGAGTATCCCCAGGCTGTCGGGTGAACCCCCATGTCGCAGAAGATCATCTGCGTGCCGCGTGTCGCGGCGGTGCTGCTGCCAGGTGGCGGCGACGTTCTCGACCAGCCTGTTGACCTTCGATTCCGGGAAATCCGGTGCGGTGGCCGACGAGCATCCGTGCGTCGGTCGCGAGCTTGCGCCCGTCGGTGGTGATGTTGAGGGCGTTATCTTCCCTCGGGTCCACCTTCTGCGATCGCAAGCGTTCGTAACGCTGCGACCAGCTCCTGCTGGAGGGCGTGCTGTTCTTCGGACATCGGGCAGGCAACGACGATGGGCTTGCCGCCTTGCAGGCGGGGCCGCGGCAGGTCGAGCATCTCGGCCGTCTGCACGTCGGAGAAGGCCCGGAACATCTGCTGGAGTTCCGGCAGGTTGGTGAAGCGGGCGAACGCGGCTTCGCGGCCGTAAGCCCGCGCCGTCCGGGGAGATTTCCATCGTGTCGATGACTTCGCCGAAGGTGGCCGCCCAGGCGTCGAAATGTTCCAGCCCGCGGCTTTTCAGCCCCTCGGGGTCGAGGAATCGCTGCATCGTGTACATCTCGACCATCGTGTTGGAAATCGGCGTGCCGGTGGCGAACGTCACCCCGTGGCCGGCGTGTTGGTCGCCCAAGTATCGGGCTTTCATGTAGACGTCGAATGCCCGCTCGCTGCCGCCGGTCTGGATGCCGGCGACGCGATCCATCTTGGTCGGCGTCTCCAGGTTCTTGAAATAATGCGCCTCGTCGATGAAGACGTGATCGACTCCGAGTTCGTCGAACACCAGCCCGTCATCCTTCTTGTCCTCGGCCAGCAGGTCCTTCAGGCGTTCGGCTCGTGCCGCCTTCTGCTTCTCGATGGTCTTGATGAGGTTGCGGTTGGCACCCTTGGCGCCCGCGTGCTCGCGCAGCAGCTCGTCATATTCGGCGATCTGCTCAGTGAGGAACTTTTCCTGGTAGTCGCGTGACATGCCGATCCGTTCGAAGCTGCTATGGGTGACGATGATGCCGTCCCACTCGCCGCTGGCGATCTTGGCGGTTAAGAACTTGCGGCGGTCCCGCGTCAGGTCTTCCTTGGCGGCAACCAGCAGCCTGGCGTTGGGGTAAAGCTGCATGAATTCGCGGGAGAACTGCTCCAGCAGGTGGTTGGGGACGACGTACATCGGTTTCTTGATCAGCCCGGCCTGTTTCATCTTCATGCCGGTGGCGGCCATCGTGAAGGTCTTGCCAGCGCCGACGACATGGGCGAGCAGCGTGTTGCCGGAACTCATGCCGCGCCACACCGCGTCGTCCTGGTGAGGCCGCAGCTTGATATTCTGGTTCATGCCGGGGAAGTCGAGGTGCGAGCCGTCGAACAGGCGGGGACGCAAATTGTTGTAGGTGTCGTTGTAAAGCCGCACCAATCGCTCGGTGCGGTCGGGATCGGCGAAAACCCAGGAGCGGAAGCGTTCCTTGATGAGCTTTTGTTTTTCGCGGGCGGCCAGCGTCTCTTCCTGGTTGACCACGCGCTCCTCGCGGTCGCCGTCACGGAAGGTGTCGTAGATGGTCGGCGACTTCATGTTCAGGGCCAGCTCCAGCAGCCAGGTGCCGTTGGCGCGTGATGTGCCAAAGTCGGATGTTGCGGCGACGGATGCCTTGGCGGCGTAGTCGGCCTCCAAGCTCCAGACGGCATCTTTCTTCAGATGGGCAACGGGGACGTTGGACGGCTCGACATGGAATAAATCGGCGGCGAAGGCCTGGATGTCCCGCTCCGGTATCCACGGTGCCCCGAGATTGGCGTCGATGTCGCCGGGGAGCACGTCCTCGGGCTGCACACTCCGCAGGGCGTTGGCATTGCGGACATATTGGGGGCCGGCGCTCTCGGCGGCGGCGAGCTTGGCCCGGACGTTGCCGGAGAGATAAGCATCGGCGGTCTGCCAGGTTTTCGATCTCCGGGTCATGGAAGATCAGATCGCCCAGCTCGGCAATAACCTGCGGTTCGGGCTTGCCGTAAAGTGTGGCGATGAACGGCAGGTCGACCGTGCCGCGTTGGTTTAAGGAAACGAGCAACCCCTCCTCGGCGCTGCGGACGTGCGTGACCGGCGGCGTCTTGCCGACCACGTCCTTTAACATGATGGCGGCCTTGGCCGCCTTGCCCGTGACTTCGTCGTAATCCTCCAGGGACATGACCAGCATCGCGTCCGGGTCTTCCCGGAACTTCACGAGGTTGGGCATGCGGCGGATGATGCTGCCGTCGGACGTTTCCCCGAACGTCGTCTTGTTGATCGGGCCATAGATGGCCGCGAACAACTCGTAGGCCCTGTTGAGATCGCTGCGCGCGTCGCGGCGGTTCGCCTCGGGCCAGCCTTCGTTCTGCGATTGCAGCACGCGGCGGGCGCGGTCACGAAGGCCGACCAGGGCGGCAAGGCGTTTGCCGACCAGCGTGCCGTCAGACTTCAGCGTCGTGCCGCCATAGACGACGGGGACGGCCTGGCCGTCTTGCAGTTGATGAATGACCTTATTATCGCCCACGAAAAAGCTGCCCTCGCTGATGTGGCGTTCGGGCGGCGGTGGCGTGAAAGCCGGGACTGGTTCTTCCTGGATCGGTGCTGCCTGCCCAGTCTCGAACCGGGGAAGGCGTCCGATGGCTTCTTTCAGCTTCGCGGCAAGATCGCCGCTGCCGGTGACGCTGTAACCTTCGCCTCCATAGAGCGTGTCCTTGCGGGTCCAGGTGCCAAGGACCATTTCGGGATGGTTCAGGAAGTAGCGGTTGATGGGTACATCGACGCCTTCGATCGAAAGCGGGGCGATGCCCAGCCAATCGGGATCGACGTGATTGGCGAGTCTCGCCGGGTGCCCGCTTGCGCAGGAACACGATGTCGGTGACCACGGCTCGTGCCTTCCCGCTTGAAGGCATCCGAGGGCAGCCGGATCGCTCCAACAAAATCGGCCTCGCCTGCGAGGTACTCGCGGATGGCGGCATTCTGCTTGTCGAGCGTGAAATGCGTCGTGACCAGTGCCATCACGCCGCCCGGCTTCAGGGCGTCGATCGACTTGGCGAAGAAATAGTCGTGCAGGGAAAGCTTCTGGCCGCGATAGTCGAGCTTGAGGTCGGCGAACGGCACATTGCCGACGACTGCGTCAATGCGGTCTTCGGGCAGGCGCGTGTCGCGGAAGTTCTCGATGCGGATGTCCTGGCCGGGATGGAGCGCTTTGGCGATCCGCCCCGAGATGGAATCCATTTCAACGCCGATGAACCGCGCCCCCGGCTCGCCGTGGCTCATGAAGTTGCCGGTGCCGCATCCTGGCTCCAGGATCGTGGCGTTGGCGGGCACGCCCAGGCGGGCGATGGCCTCGTGGATGCCGGTGATGACGGTCGGCGACGTGTAGAAGGCGTTGAAGGTGGTGCGCTTGGCGCTGTCGTATTCCGCCGGCGTCAGCAGCGTCTTCAGTTCCTCGCCCAGGGCCTGCCAGCCGGCGTCCTTGTATTTGCCGGTGACCGGATCGGGAAAGATGGAGAGGGCAACCGGACCGAAGCCAGAGAAGCGGGCAAGCGTCTGTTTTTCTTCAGCTGTTGCCGGCCGCGTTCCTGCTCGACGGCCTTCAGCGTGCGGATGGCGGCGATGATGTCGCGGGCCTTGGTCTTCTCGCCGCTGGCGATGCCGCCGGTTGGATGTGTCGCCTCATGATTGGCTAGCGGAGTGTCGCGTTCTGCTGCGGTCGGCTCGAGGCGGGGGGCGAGTGTCGCTGGTGGGCGGTTTTGGAAGGGAGTCGAAAAGGCTGGGCTGGCCTCGGGAGGCCTTTACCTTCTCGACGTGTGACTGTGGATGAAGCCATTGCCTCGTCGAGTGAAAGCGGCTCCTGGTCGTCCGGAGGAGACACGGAGGGCAAACGATCCTCCAGTTCCTTGAGCGCCAGTTCCAGGGCCTCGCTCGCGATCTGGCTCGGGTCGCTGCCCGGTTTCGCCTCGCGAGAGGGTCTCCTTCCAGCTTTCGTGGCTGGCCTTCAGTTCCTTGGCGCAGGTTTCCAGCGTCGGCAGGAGCCTGCGTGTCAGCCGCAGTTGTTCGTGCAACTCCGTCCGTTCCTTCAGAAGTTCGAGGACTATGGTCTTGTACTGCATCGTTGTCTCCTTTCGGTGTTGAGTTTACAGGGTTCGGCGGTTTTAGTGAATCGTCGGGATTGAATGGGAATAGTGTGGGTTGGTCCCATGAGGGCGGTTTCTTCGGCATAATTCAGGGGGATGCCTCCGCCCGCTGATTGCTGCCCTTCGCCCGCCAGGCGTCCGGTTGCGATTGCTGTTGCAGGTCCTGGCGGGGTTGGCGCGGCATGCTTACCTCGACCAGCCGCGACCCCGGTCATGATCTCTGGGGCCGAATGCGTCCCTTAGGACCTGGCTGGCGGCGGCTCCGGCCATGATGATCATGGAACCGATGGCGACGTGATTGCAGAATCATCGCCATGCGCTCGTTGTTGCAACTCTTTGACATCATCTGGGCCTGAGGGCCAAGTTCCCGCAGATTGTAGATTGGTGGTACGGTCATGGGACGAACTCCTGATTAGAAGGGAACTTCTGGTCCGGATTCGATCCCCTTCTCCTGCCGGACCATCTGGCGGACCTCCTGGTAGAGCCTTTCCGCCTGGATGCGGGTGCTCATGGCCGAGTCAGCCGACCGGGTGTGCCCAGATCCGGTCTGTCGGGTTCCAGCGGTATCCCGCCTCTTTCAGCCTGTCGATGACGGCCTGGCTCGGCTTGTCCTCGGGCCGGCCTTCGCCAAACTTGATCGCCATCTGGCGGTCACGCTTGCTCTCGAAGAGGCGGACACCGGCGAGATTGTCGCTGGCGATGGCGAACGGATCGGGACCGGCAACCCATTTCCTTTGTCCGACCCTTTCGGCGAAGCTCGGGCGGTCTGTCTCGGTCTCTGGTCCCGCCGGCTCGGCGACGGCTGTGGTGCTTTCTGATGATCGTTCGTCTGGTGTGCGTTCTCGTGTTGACATGTAGTGATCCTCCTTGTCGATGTGGGGGCTAATCATTAACCCTCATTAACGATATTAACACATTTGTATATCGCTGCGCAATAGGATGAGTGCGGGTTACAGAGGGATTGAAGGCTAAAAAGCTACGGTTTCCGAGCCTCACGAGGCTATGAGGTGTGCAAAACCCAAGAAACTCAGCATCTTGGCCTTTCGCACCTTCGCCGTCGCGCAACTGTCACATTTCCGCCGTTGCGCCTGACCGCGGGCCGTAGTAAACATTTATTAATGGTTTTCGTACAGAATCAGAACGCACCAAGTCAGGGAGGCCTATGTGACGCAAGACGAAACACCGAACGACTCCAACGCCAACGCCCCCAGTCGCAACAGTATCTGGGGCGACCCATATCGTCCATATCCATTGGAAGTTGAGGAGAGAGACCGGATATCCCCCGAATTAGACAAACAGGCCCCGGAAATAGCTGAAGCGCTAAACAAGGCGAGAATTCGCTGCGTGAGCAATTGGGTCGCCGAGATGCGCCGGGCGGAAGGACACGGACGGTGGCATATGCAGTTGGTAGCGCGGCTTCAGGACCGCTCTGGCAATCATTTAGTTAATGAAATGGTACGCCATGGAGTCATAAGATACGCGGATGATGCGGATGTATATCGCAAGGGGCGCTATGTAAACTTCCATACTACTATTGGCGTTGATACCGTCACCATACCCGTAGACAGGATCAACCTCTCTAAGTTGCAAGAAGTGGCGGCAGCTGGCCAGTCGGCCGACCTTCCCGGCGACCGCAAAGCCGCATTGTTAGACCAGTTGCGCGTGGAAGGCGTAACGGGTTGGAGCAATGTGACCGACCAAGAAGGGCATCGGTGGATAGAAGCTACTTTGCCTAACAGCAACGATTACGGGCAGAAAGTGACACGAAGCATCGCTCAAGCGCTTACGGGCCTGAGAGTCATTTACACGCCCCATAATGTGCACAGGCACCAAATGCAAGGCGGCGATGTGGTTCGCATACGCGCGAACGATATTGATGGCGAGAGATTACAAGAAGCAGCCAACAGTTTCCCGCAGCTGCAAGAGTTAGCGAACGCCAGCGCGCGCACCAGCCAGCAAGGGGGGCACTTGAGCCGCCTACTGAGAAAGCTGTCGGGACAAGGCGGCGACGATCGGGAGCCGGGCCGCTAAACATATCCTCGGCAGGACCTCACTTGGCCTCCACCGCTTCGATGACCACGGCGCCCTTCGGGGCTTCGAGCGCCGTCGGCTCGTCCGCGCCCCAGTTTGCTGATGTCCTCTTCGCTCATCTCGCGGCCCCAAGACCAGGTTGCCGCTAGAGCTAGAGGACGTGCAGGTACCTCGCTGGCCATGCCGATCCGCGCACCCCCGGCTTTATGACCGGAGGCAGAACTCCGTAACGAGGAACACGGTCCAGAAGACGTCGGCTTGGACAGGAGTCCTGCGCTGATTGCGAGTCACCTAAAACGGCATGGCAACGAGCAGCGGACAGGCGATCCCGTTATACGACAGGTTGTATCTGGCAAAGCCTGCGGTCGAGGACGTGGGTGCGCCACGAAGGAAGTGTCGCCTTTTAATGCCCCGCGCTCGTTGTGCAGCCTAATGTCGTCCACCTTCAGATGGTCCGTCGCGAGTTTGTGCGCTTCCGCCAACAGTATTAGGGTTAGTACCGTCTTTTTGGCCCTGGAGAAGCACTCCTCGCGGGGAACTTTCCTTCAGCTCCATACCAGGAATGTGCGGGTTCGCTGATTTGGCTAGCGCCCCCATGTCGGGCTCCGGATGATCGCGCTTGTACGCGCGGAGAAGGGCCGGTCCTAAATCTGCGCCATGCTTTGTTATGCTTTCTGCCGCTTCATGCGCCGCCCTACCCAATTTAATCAAATCCAACCCTCTGCTTGAAGCTGATGAACCTGATAATCCAAGCGTTTCGAGCCATGTATTACTGCCAATTACCTGTAACTCGTGGCCATCGCCATCTAAACGAGAGCTCCGTTTCTCCAAAGCCTCGGCGGTCTCTTTTACCACCACTCTTAGATCGTCGACAGGCTTTCCTTCATTCCCGGCCTCACGTAATCTGTCATATGCTCCACTAACGGCGTCTTTGAACCCGCGCATTGCGTTGTCCACTTCATCCTTCTGTGAGCTATTGGGATGTTTTGTAGCAGCATACTCATCAAAACGAGCAAGGACGGCAGTGCTTGCGGCTCTTACAGTCGCGAGTTCCTGGTCGGGGCTAGGCTGTGCCATAAGCGCATCCTTTCTAAGGTTGGGGGTGGGGTCGACCCGCTTGCCTAGCCATTCTGCCACAAGAGCCCGTCTTTGGAATGTGAATCTTTTGTGACACAAGTCGTCATGGGCCAGCGCACGACGTTCAAGCGGTTATGGCAAAGCGGAACGCTGCCCTTGCCGCATTGGGGCGGCGAGAAAGGCCGGTGGTAACAAACCCTCAGCTTCCCTGAATAAGCAGCGGGAAGAGCAGGAGCGTCGGAAAAGAGAAGAAAAGGCGAAGGGATTTAGGAGAGAGGCGTTAGGGCCACGAGGTTACTGAAGCGGGCCATGTCGAGATTGCCAAAATGCTCAAGGAAGCCATCAAGCAACAAGAGGGTCATGCCAGCCGTGTCGAGCAACGTCGCAAGGAAAAGCGGCCCAGGCCTCGGACCATCTTGACAAGATAGCCACACCCGCACTCGGCCAGCGCCATGCGTAAAGGTCTGTGCTGCTGCCCACCCGTGACCAGAAATGTGCTTAAGCCATTGACAAACATTCTTGTCGCGCTCCGACAGTCACAAATGTCACACAATTGTAACGTGCGCGATAGCAAGTTGCGTGCTACGCTGAGGACAATATAATCAAGGAGGATATATGGCCGATTCACTTCCCAGCGACACAGACATGTTGAACCGCGCAAAGGCGAGCAAGATCACACAGCTTAGCAATAGCGATGACCCACTTGATCTGCGGAAATATGATGTCCCGTCTGAGTCAATGAAGGAGACAGTAAACCTTCCAAATATGCGCGGTATTAGCTCGCTCGATAATGACAAGGCGACCGAGCTGGTACGCCTAGGGGCCAAGGTAAGAGACGCGCGTGGCATAGAAATTACAGGCGGCCCAAACGCTGCAACAGAATCTAAATGACGCGATAGTCGTACTTCCAGGGACGGAGGCCCCAATTTCTCTGAGTAGTGTCAGCATCCGCGAAACCAAAGGCGAAGCCGTGGTCAACGGTGAAAAGGTAACAAAAAACGTAGTAACGATCAACGTTAGAGACAATATTAGCGATATCGACCAAGTTGCGTACCGAACAGAGTCACTCAAGATCGGCGAAAAGAATAACCACGGCACTCCCGCCGTCGGCTCCATTTATCAAGAAGACAACATCACGACCGGTACGAGCGCAGTCGTTTCGAGACAGACGAGAGGCGAAGGAAAGCCGGCCAAATATGAGAGTAATAAAATGCAGAGCACGGACGAGGGGATCATTGTCAAAACAGAGAAACATCAGCCCCCAGACGGCAAGGACGAATTCACTGAAAAGCTGATTACAAATAGTGAGGTCATGAAGGATTATGGAAAACAGGTGGTGCAAACTAAAACAACAACACCAGCGGCTCCGGCAAGAGCGGGCGGCCTTATTGAAGGAGCAACGATAACCACCGCTCCGGGTGCAACCATGAGCAGTCCAGATGGGAAGGACACTGTGAAGGCCATGGGCACAGCCGAGTTTACAATAATGAAAAGCCAAGAAGGTAAAATGGTAGCGGTCTCAAGCCAGGATAGCAGGCAGCTTCTAGTATCTGCGAAAGGCACAGCAACCCAAGAAATAACAGCGACGTTAAAGGTTGATGGGCAACCACCAAAGCAAATAAAGCTTGACGTGGCCAAAGATGGTGCTTTAACCGAAATGGCGCCTCCATCAACAACGCCGAAAGGGCAGGCAAAGAGTGCCGAGCCCATGCGGTGATGATAATTCTCAGCAATCGCGAGACACAAGGAGACTCATTGTATGACGTCCATTGCCTTCGAAGCGTCAGGTAAGGTCAAGCATTCTTCCGTCGAAGAGCTTGCCCAAGCGGATCAGGAGACGGCCATCCTGAGTTATGTTCACGGCACTATGGAAGATGGTAGGCCCTATTACGCTTATGTGGCCGTTAAACCCAGCAAATACCGCGACTTTCACGCTATGACTGCGGCTATGAGGCCAATGGTAATCGGTGATTATGGCACGGTTGTCGCTGCTGGCTTTGAATCCGAACCGCCCGCTGATGTCGTCAAGGAGATGCGTGAGGTCTACGGATTCGATGATCAATATGAGGAAAGGCTAAAAAGCGACGCCCTAAAACAGCAGGAGTTCTTTTTTGCAAAACTGGAAACAAAGCGCATCGACGATATTGTCGCCATGTTGCAGAAAAAGCAAAAAGACAAGGCTTGAATCCTGAATCCTGGTGTGTCGCGAGTTTACCCGTCAGGCTTCGCACAGAAGCCATGATAGAAGAGCCGCTTCAAACAGGTTGACCCGCCAAAGCGCAATTTTTTGCGACCGTGTTCCTGGCTACGAATGTCTGCCTTTGGTCGTAAAGCCGGGGGGGCGCAGCACCGTCATCTTGCGGCGTACCGAACTGTTGGTCAGTCCCTTGACCTGGAGATGATCGCGCCAAGCGGAGACATGCTCTGGCCTGACTCCGGTCAGTTTCTCGGGCTGATCCCCGATCTCCTTCGATCCCGGCAAACGGCTGGAACTGGCCGATTCCGGGACGGCAACAGCATGTGGTTCCCGTATGGTTGGCTGGGAACCTGGAAGCACAAGGTTTCCGTGAGGCTCGTGCTGAAATTGTCCAGGGATCCTCGTGTACCTGGTGCTCGTCAAAGGCAGCAACTTGGACCGGCCGCTCAAGGAAGGGGGGGTCACTCTCACTCATGCAGGCTTCCAACGGCTGAACCACGCATGCCGCCGGACCGGCAACGGTCCCTACATCTGGAACAGCAACATCTATGGGTCGGTTGAACGCTCACGAGGCGTAGGCGCAATCAGACGATTCCGGCAAGGGCCTGCCCCTCCTGCTGTCCCTGTTCCGCCTCGACTTGGGAAATCCTGCGATCGGCGGTGTAGAGTTACGGCTTTCAGTTCAATCGCAACGCCAAGATAGGCCCGGTCCGCAAAGGAGAGGCCGTTGTTGCGCGTCTGTGCGAAAAGGTCACAACCGAACGCTTACGCGGCGATCGCTGGCGATGTGGCCACACGGCTCCCGCGTTCTAGGCGGCGTTCAAGCCAGCGCTGCGAGATCGCAAAGCAAGGAACAGCAAGCGCAAGATGAATAGTATTGACGACAAGGGGCTGCCCCTCGGAGTTTGCCGTTATGACAATGTCCGCCAGCCGCTCCGCAATATCATGAAACAAGGGCACGGCCGTGAACCAGAACATCGCCAAAAGCGGGCTCCGCCCAACCCACGAGAATATCCATACAAGCCTGCGGCAATTCCAGATTTCGCAAACCTGGATGGATACGGCGAGGAGCACGAATATGATTCCCGCCGCGAACACCGCAAAGGATGGCGTCCACAAATGCTTATTGAGTGGACACCAGGCATCCCAGATATAGCCAACCGCCATAGCGAGGCTTCCCAGCACGGCAATGAGAACGGCTTGCCTTCTATAAGACATGTCGCTCACCAGGATGTGACCCAGGATCAGGCCGATGATACAGGTTGCTATTTTCGTCGGAAACACCATGTTTGCTGCGATCCGTCCAGCAATCCCCGAATACTCGGCCTTCAATCCGAGAGTGGCGGAAAACGCAGATGCGGAAATCGACTGCACGTAAGTTTCCGCGTTACCTTCGGGAGAGTAGTCCCCGGTGACGAATCCCGGAACCGGAAGCCACGCCATCACCGCCCATTGCGTAAGCAGCAGTGCGACAAGCGTGACGACGAGCCCTCGTGGAGTAACATGCAACATGAGCAGGCCGGAGAAGAGAATGCAGAATGCAAGATCATAAAAAAACCGTGCGTTTGTAAAATATTCAAAGTATGCTGCCGCTCCCAGCATAAAAAGGAACCGTTTGCAGATTTTGACTAAATATGTGCGTTCGCTCGCCCCGTTGCGGCGGCGATTCTCGTAGGAGAGCACCATTGATGCGGCAAGCAGGGCTATGAAGGCCGGGAGGTTGGCGTCAGCGTAACGGAAGCCATTCCAGTCCGGGTGCGTGAACTGGCGCATGAAAGAAGCCCAACCGCCTGAGGGATAAAGCCGCGGCAGCGTGGCAACGAATCCATCGCTCAGGAACATGTTCCACATGCAGAACCCGCACACGCGCATCTAAGGCCAGGCGTCGCGGCATGGGTTGTGAATTGCAATAGGCTGGCTGGGTTCGGTGTCGCGCAAATCGAATTAGCAGCGATCGGACTCTTCCCATTATCCCAACCCGGATACTTAAAGGCACGGACGCGCTCCCCTCATTTACCAACAGGGCCGCATGGTAAAGACCACAACGGCGAAGTCAAGAAATACTGAAGCGCGATGACGCAGCTAGACGACGAGTCGGGTCGGCCATCATTGATTTGCGGGAGTTCACCTCGCGAATGCCGGGGCTTTCTTGCTGAGCCATTTCTTGAATGCGGCACGTGACTCGAACTCCGCGACCTCGATTGTGTCGATAGTCGGTTCCGTCTCCCCCACGTGCCTGATTTCCTCTTCGGTCATCTCGCGGACCCGAGAGCAACGTGCCAGCAAGACTGTGTGCTTGCTGATGGAACCGGCTGGAACGGTTCCAGCCGGCCTATGCTGTGCATAGGGGAGACGCCTGCAAAAGAAACTGGCTTGTCAACGCGCGAAAAAACTGCTCCTGCACACCTGCGATTCGGGATGCCACTTTGGGCTTGATGCAGGCCCGGAAAGGCGGTGTGGGTGCCTCGCCTTATGCGATGCAACGCGTGTGTGGCGGTGGCCGCCAAGGACGGCGGCACCGGCAGGAATTGTGGTCGTTATGCGGGGGCATTCGCCGACGGCTCGCAGGGCTCGCCGGGATGGGAATGCAGCAGCCGAGCGCCGGTGGTTATCCGGCTCTCGGAAATGATGTCTCGATAGCGGTTCGGCCCAGAGGACGAACGCTTCAGATGGAGAGGTATGGAACGGTTTACAGGCCATAAGAAGATGATAGCGCAGGTCGTCGTCATTGTCACGCAGTCTGTAGTTCTACCTGCACACCAGGCTAAATGAGGACCGGCGGGTGATTAGCGAAGAATTAACGCTGGCGTGATAGCCTGACAACCATGCTACGGATAAGCGAACAGAGTAGTGCCAGGGCGGCAAAAAGATGCTATGCGCCCGCCGATTATTACGGTGCAGGGCTGGGAATAGTGGGCTCCTGGGGCGGCAAGGGTGCAGTTCGGCTCGGCCTCGATGGGATCGTGGACACGCGCGGGTTTCGGCGCTTGTGTGACAATCTGAATCCGGGGATAGGACTTGCCGTGACGGTGCGAACGCGCTCCAAGCGGACGGTGGGTTATAGTTTCAGGTTCTCGGTGCCGAAGTCGGTGTCGTTGCTGTACGCCTTCAGTGGCGATCAGGCCATCCTGCGTGCGTTCCGCGGCGCCGTCCATGAAACGATCCGCGAGATCGAAGCGGAGATGATAACGCGGGTGCGACAGGGACTCCAGAACACCGAGCGGCCGACGGGCAACATGGTGTGGGCAGAATTCATCCATTTGACTTCCTGGCCGGTTGATGGCATCTGGGACCCGCAGTTACAGGCCTATCTTTTCGTGTTCAACATGACCTGGGACGAACAGGAGGGCCGCTGGAAGGCCGGCCGCTTCCGGGACATTAAGAGAGATGCTCCGTACTTTCAGGCAGCATTCCGGGTGCGGCTTGCGAACGAGCTTCAGGAACTTGGATTCGGCGTGGAGCGCGATCAGGACGATTTCGAGATCGCGGGGATACCGCCAGATGTGCTCGAACGATTTTCGCGGCGCACGGCAGCTGATCGAGAGGTTGGCTCAAGAACGGGGTATCACTGACCCAGTTTGGAAACGAGAACTCGGGCCCAGGACAAAGGAAAGCAGAGGAAAGGTGTGCGGGCTGGATGCCTTGCGGAAAGAATGGAAAGCGCGACTGACCAGACCCGAAAGACAACTGTTGGCGTCGGTTTACCACCGCGAGACGCCTTGTCGCCCGGCAGGTCAACCGAGAAGCACCGGCAGTCGATCATGCCATTGAGCATTGCTTCATGCATGAGGCGGTGGTGCCGGAGCGCAAGCTCGTTACCGAAGCATTGAAACGCGGGATAGGCGCGGTCACGGTCGAGAACGTTACGCGCGAGGTGGGGAGTCGTCCGTTAATTTGGAGCGATGTAGCCGGTCGCAAGATGGCGACATTAAAGCGCTACTGAAGGCGGCGAGCGCGCTAGAAGCGAGGGATGAACACCGTTCGGTCAGCGTTAGCCGCCTTCTGTGCCTGCTGCAAATAGGCAGCGAACGAACAAGCGTGAAAAAGATCGGCCAGGATGCCGTCGGTCGTGGCGGCTTAGCCTTGTCGTCTGGCATTGGTCATCCTGTCCTCCCCGGTGGCCTCCGTTACGGCAGCCAGTGCCTCGCGGTAGGCTTCGCCTTCCTCGCCGTCCGATTCGTCGTAGTCGGCGAGCAGGTTCGCGCAGGTCACGACAGATGCCAGCAGCCTTGGGGCAGCCGCGCCCAGACGGGCATTCGCCTCCTGAAGTTCGCACGGGGTGTCCTCGTTGGTATCGAAAATCTTGTCGCAGTTGGCATCGAAGATTTCAAAGGCGGGCAGTTCGGAATCGATGCCGTCTTCGCCCTGACGGCTGAGGTACGGACTGTAGTCGTAGCTCCAGGGCGACGGGGAATACTCCGCGGTGGTCATTCTTCCCTCCGGGTGGCCGTTCTTGCGGGCAGAACGCGAGCCAGCCTCGAAGGCGGCATTCAGTGCCGCTTCAACCTGCCAGACGGCAACGTTGTGAAAGTCGAGGCTGTCCGCTCGGCGGGTTTCCATCGTCGGGATGAGGAGGTGCTCGCGGGCTATCGCGGCGAGGATGGGATCGGGTCGTTTCATGGTGATGTCCTTTCGGTTGGCGGTTAAGATTGCTTCTCGAAGACCATGCACGTGTCGTGCAGGCCGGGGATGAAGGATGCAGCGGTAGACCTTCTTCGAGCTGCTGGCCCCGTGGCTGAAGCGGATGATGTCGGTGCAGCACTGCCGGAGTCCGGCATCGAAGGCTAACCGTTTCGAGTGCCAGCTGAGGGGTACGAATCCGGCTTCACGGTCTGAATAATCTCCCACGAGAATTGCCAGCTTTCCTCCTGGAATCAGTGAACCGGCGCAGTTGTCGATGAGGAGCTTGTAACGGTGAAGAAAGGCGTCGAGCGTCGGTGCCCTCGATAGACATCGTGGGTCAGAAGTGTAGAGCTTCTGCCGCCAGTACGGTGGGTGTATCCAGCAGAACTCAAAGCACGCTCGCGGGAACTGGGAAGCATCGCAGGCGTCGGCGCCCTGATGCAGATCGCTCGACCAGCAGTAAATGGTCAATTCCTTGCACACGTCGCGGCAAGTGCCGCTGCCGGTCATTGGGTCGAAGACAGACCGGGATCGGAAATACCGGAGCAGATCCTTGATAAGATTCCCGCCGCAGTTGCCGGGGTAGCTGCGGTCGCCATACTCACCGGCACGGTGGAAATGGTACAGGCTGGTCAGGTGCGGGACAGGACTCGCATTGCGGGGGGCCAGTGGCAGCCGTGCATAGACGGGTCGGTCACGCTCCTCTGTTCGAGGCGCGACCCGTTTCAGGCGGCTGGCATAAAAGGGATTGGCGGTGTGGGTGGCGTGGTTCATGGAATCATTCTCCTTTCGTCTTGTTGTTGGTCGTTGAGTTCGTGGATGTAGTGCCGGCAAGCCTGGGCCAGGGCGATATGGAAGTCACTGCCCGTGTGGTCGGTCCAATGCATTGCGTCGGTGAGCAGGTCGATCAGGTTCGTGTCGGGTGCGTCGTCACCGTAGATGGCGACAACTTTGTCGAACCGGTTGGCGCGGGTTTCGTTGTTACTCATGGTCGCCTCCCGATGATCGGGCGTCCGCATCTGATGAGGGAACATTGGCCCAGGTCCACTCTTTGATGGCGTTTTCTGCCGCAATCGTGAGTTTGACGGTGGTCAAGGGCGATAAGTCGCCGGTCTTGGCCTCCGGGTTGTGCCGCACGACGACTTCCCAGAATGCGTCCAGAGCTTCGTTGGCTAATGCGGCGATGGTCGATTTGGTCATGGCCTACCTCCCGTCAGAAGCGGTGACAAGGAGGCGGAGTTCCTGAAACTCGCGTTCGAGGTCATCGTAGGCTGTGTCGAAGTCTGAGTCGCAACCTGCGGAGAGTTCCTCGGTCAATTGGTAGAGGTGGGACGTGATGGCATGGTGATCGGTGGTGTTGTACATGGTCTGAATCCTTTCAGTTGATGGGCGGGCACTTCCGGCCCGCCCCGTTGCGTTAGTCTTTCTTTTCAGTGGCGACGCGGAGGGTGATCCGGCCGTCGAGCGGCACAACGTCGAGCTGGATGTTGAATCCCTTGCCGTCGGCGTGTGGCCATACGCTTCCGATTCGGGTCCAGAAGCCTTTCTGCCCCTCGCGGTCACGTACCTGGTAGGCGACGTGGCTCGGGATTTTTGTGGTGGTTTCGGATTTCTTGCTGTCAGACATGGTGTGGTTCCTTCTCTTTGAGTTTCCGACCGCATCATCGCGGCCTGATGGGAACGCCAACAAAAGCCGCTACAGTCCGGGGCGCAGCGCACCGGGCAAGCGAAAGGCCGAAGGCTTCCCCTGGAAAGCGGCCTTGGCAGCTTGAGCGGAACGGCGGCGGCTTTAAGCGTGCCCACGAAAAGGCCGTGGGGCGGACGGCTCAAATGGAGGAAGGAAACCGTGCTGGTTGAAGGCAAGAACGAACCAAGCACATGAAAAGGCTGGTCATTGCCGTGCCTGGTTGAAAGGGACGAGTGGCGGGGAGGCTCGACCGCGGGATGCGATGCCATGCCGGCGACGGATGGAACCCTGGTCGCTAATGGGAAGCGGCGGCCGCGATAACCGTCCGACATTGAAGGAAAAAAGCAACGCCGGTGCTCCGCCCAAATGTCCGTCAAGGGGGAGAAAGGATTTTTCGCAAAAAAACCGCGAGCAGAATCGGTCATCGCTTGGGCGGTGACGATTTCGGTGGCGCAGCGGTGACATTGACGAAAGTCGAATCTCGGCAAACGCAGGGTGGCTGGGGCTTTGCGAGGAAAGCGTTAACGAAGAATTAACCAATTTGTGTTAGTCTAAAATGGAGGCATGATCCGCATCACGCAACAGAATAGTGCCAAGGGCCGCCAAGCAATATTACGCGACCGCCGACTACTACAGCGAAGGCCAAGAGATAGTTGGCTCCTGGGGCGGCAAGGGCGCATCCCGCCTCGGGCTGGCAGGGAACGGTAGACAAATTCTCCTTCGAGCGGTTGTGCGACAACCTCGACCCACAGTACCGGAAAACCGCTGACGGTGCGAACTCGCACCGAGCGGAGGGTGGGTTACGATTTCACCTTCAGCGTCCCCAAGAGTCGTGTCGCTGCTGTACGCGATGAGCGGCGACCAGGGCATCCTGGGTGCGTTCCGTGGGGCGGTCGATGAGACGATGCGTGAGATGGAAGCGGAGATGAAAACCCGCGTTCGCATGGATGGCAAGGATGAAGACCGTGTCACCGGCAACATGCTCTGGGCGGAATTCATCCACACCACCTCACGGCCCGTGGACGGGGTACCCGATCCGCAGTTGCACGCCCACTGCTTCGTTTTTAACACCACCTGGGATGACGAGGAGCATCGCTGGAAAGCCGGCCAGTTCAGTGAGCTTAAGCGGGATGCCCCGTACTTCCAGGCGGCATTCCGGGTGCGGCTGGCGAACAGGCTCCAGGACCTCGGCTTCGGCGTTGAGCGGAAACGCGACGATTTCGAGATTGCCGGGATACCGAAGGATGTGCTGGGACGCTTCTCGCGGCGTACCGCCATTATCGAGAAGGCGGCGGAGGAGCGTGGCATCACCGATCCTGATCGCAAGGCGGAACTCGGGGCAGAGACCCGCGAGAAGAAGCAGCACGACCTGACCTGGGAGGAACTACAGCAAGCTATGGGGTAGCCGGTTGACAGTCCAGGAGCGTCACGTTGTTGAAGGGACGCTTTGCCACGCAACGTCTTATGCCAGGCCGGTACGTGGCGGAGGCAATGGCGGTCGATCACGCCACTTGAGCACAGCTTCGTCCGCGAGGCGGTGGTGCCGGAGCGCAAGCTCGTCACCGAAGCCCTGAAACGCGGCATCGGCTCCGTCACCGTCGAGGATGTGACACGCGAGATGCGTGAGCGTCCCCTGATCCGCAGCGATGTCGACGGTCGCACGATGGCGACGACGAAAGAAATGCTGGGCCTGGAATCACGCATGATCGACTTCGCCCGCGAGGGGCGTGGGCGTTGCCGACCGCTTGGCAACCCGGAGCGGCCATTCTCTCACGACTGGTTCAACGATGGGCAGAAGGCGGCTGTCCGCCATGTCCTCGGCTCGCGTGACCGGGTTATGATTATTCGCGGGGCCGCCGGAACTGGGAAAACGACGCTGGAAGACGAGCTTCGCATCGCCCTGGCCGAGACCGGCCTGCCGGTAGCTGCCCTCGCCCAATCAACGGGAGCGGTTGATGAGCTGCGTGAGGAAGCGGGTTTTGCAGGTGCCGCCACCATCGCCCGATTCCTGAAGGATACGAACATGCAAGAATCGGTGCGTGGCGGTGTGGTCCTCGTCGATGAAGCCAGCCTGGTCGGGACGCGGGACATGGTGAAGGTATTTGGCGTTGCTGAAGCCGTCGGCGCCCGTGTCGTCCTCGTTGGCGACAAGCGGCAGCACCGCAGCGTGTCGGCTGGTGAACCGCTCAAGCTGCTGGAGGAGCGGGCCGGTGTGCCGGTGGCCGAGGTGACAAAGATCGTTCGCCAGGCGGAAGGCGATTACCGTAAGGCAGCGAAGGCGCTGAGCGAGGGGAATACCGCCAAGGGTTTTGCCGAACTCAACCGGCTGGGCTGGATCGTTGAAATACCCCATGCGGGCCGCTACTGGGTGCTTGCTCAGGGCTACCTGTCCGCCATCCTGGAAAAGGACAAGAAGGGAAATCAAAAGACGGCTTTGGTGGTGAGCCCGACCCATGCCGAAGGCAACCGTATCACGCGGTTCATCCGCGACGCCTTGAAAGCGGATGGCAGGCTTGGGGAGGAGCGGACGCTGGCCACCTGGGTGCCGGCGCAGCTGACGGATGCCCAGAAAAACGACGCGACCAACTACGAGCCGGGCGACCTGTTGCAGTTCCACCAGAACGCGCCCGGACACAAGAAAGGGTCGCGGTTGGTTGTCTCCGACGGTGACAAGCTGCCGGTGCAATACGCGGAGCGTTTCGAGGTCTACCGCCCGGTGCAGCTTGCCCTGGCGGTTCGGAGACCGCATTCGGGTCACGGCCAACGGCCGGACCAAGGATGGCAAACACCGCTTAAGCAACGGTGCGCTGTTCACGGTTCAGGGCTTCACCCGGCAAGGCGATCCCATCGTTGACCACGGCTGGGTCATCGCCCGCGACTTCGGCCATATTGCCCACGGCTATGCGGTCACCTCGCACGCGGCGCAGGGCAAGACCGTGAACAAGGTTTTCATCGGCCTGTCGAGCGATTCCTTCCCGGCCACCAACCAGCGGAGCTTCTACGTGCCGGTGACGCGCGGGCAAGGAGCAGGCGGTGATTTTCACGGACGACAGGAAAGAGCTGCTGAATGCGGTCAGCCGGCCGGACGATCCGATGTCGGCGACGGAACTTTCCGACAGCGCTCAGGAGAAAGCGAAATCGCGGGACCGGTTGAAGAAGCAGCTAGCGGTTGCACGTGGCCTGTCTGTGTTTGGCGGGCGGAGCCACACCGGAAGAGACTCAATGTCCGATAGGGGATTGGACCATGCCGGATGACACACCCACCCATCAGGAACGATTGAAGCGCAGCGGCCCGCCGGCCGGGCTCAGCGGAATCCTTCAGTCCAAAGAGACGTGAAGCCGAGGAAGGCGTATCTTCGTGCGCCGCGTTTGGGTATCTGCGGGGCATCCGCGAGCGTGCCGATGCGGTCGAGTTCCGCTTCCGTGATGGCAGCAGCACCTGGTTTCCGTACAACTGCGCTGGGAAACTGGATATACAACCCTTCCCAGGGGCTACTTCTGAAGTTCTCAGGAGACGCCGTTTACGTGGTCTTGATCCGGGGGAGCAATCTCGACCGCCCGCTGAGCGACACCACCACTAATCTGACAACCTCCGGTCTGCAACGGCATCGGATCGTTTGGATGCGGGAGATGACCGAGGAAGAAATCCGGCAAGTCGGCGAGACCGGCCCGACCATCGACAGCATCGAGGTGGCGGAGTTCGAGTCCCACGCCGAGCTCAAGGAATGGCTCAGCGAAAAAGCTCCGGCCTTCCTGCGTTTAGGCTCGGATGTTACACGGGACGGCGATAGGTAAGCGTCCGGTCATGACCCAAGTAAGCGTCAACCAACGGCCGCGGAACGCCTACAGCGTGAGATTCCAAGCCATTCTGCCGCCAATAGGAACAGCGTACGCGGATGCCAGCAGTGCCGCATTCTCCTGGTAGCCGCTCTCCGACGCCCGCATTGCGATGGAGTGGGGGCGAGGCGAAGGCCCCGGAACGCATCCCGTAAGGAGGGAAGAGAGGACCGCGGCGGCAGCGACATGTCCCGCAATCGCATTTAGAGCTGGCAATTAGAGGCCAAATGAGCATTCTGGCAATCATCGCGTCGATGTCGTAAGCTCGATCGACCTGTCGTAGGTATCCTTGCAACGGCGTAAGGCGTTGGTCTTCGTTCAACGAATGGGCGATCTGTGGCGAGTTTGACGGTCGAAAATTATCTCAAAGCGATTCTGCAAATCTCGATGCGGAGTGGACCGGGATTCGTCTCTACCGGCCAGCTCGCGAGCGAGCTCGGTGTCCTGCCGGGGACCGTCACCAGCATGCTGAAAACGCTTGATGAATCGAAGCTCGCCAGCTACACGCCATACGAAGGCGCCGTTCTCACTGAGGCCGGACGAAAACTGGCCATGCGGATACTCCGCCGGCACCGGTTGATCGAGCTATTCCTCGTGCAGACCCTGGAGCTTTCCTGGGACCAAGTCCATGAGGAAGCCGAACACATGGAGCATGCCGTGAGCGATCAGCTCGTCGACCGGATTGACGAGTTTCTTGGCCGGCCCGCTTACGATCCCCATGGAGATCCGATCCCCGCAGCCCATGGAACCCTGCGTGGCCGCTCGAAACGGGCCATTCCATTGACCGAGTGCCTGGCGGGAGCGCGCGTGAAGCTCGTTCGCGTAATGAACCAGGGGCCTGAGTTCCTGCGTTTTCTTTCCCGTTCGGGCCTAGCCGTCGGAGTCGTCGGCGCCGTGGTCTCAAATATTGCCGAGGCGGGGACGGTCCGCGTGGACCTAGACGGGCGTGCGATCGATCTCGGCTACTCGGCAGCCGACAAGTTGCTGGTCGAACCGGTTCGGAGCTGACTCCGACCCGCGCCTCGACGCGGAGCGGCGCCGGGCCCTGCTTTCGACCCCGACCAGTCCTCCCACCTCACTTGACAAATCACCGAACGTTTATTTTGATTAATCAAAATAATATATTGGCCGCGTATAACAACAGACCAATGGCCATGAAAGACCCGGTACATCGTGATACCGTCGGTCGCCGGTTAAACTCGGATCAAATCGCTCCGACGACATGGGAAAACAGCCGCACTCGAGCGATTTGACCGACGCACAGTGGGCACAGATTCGGGATCTCATTCCGCCACCGCAGGGCGGCGGGCGACTACCGTACGCTGGACATGCGGCAGGTTGTGAATGCGATCCTTCATCTTCTCCGCACCAACTGCCGGTGGCGGCAGCTGCCAGCGTCCTATCCCAATCGATCCTCGGTGCGGCACTACCATGATCGGTGGCGACGTGACGGCGTTTGGTCTCAGATCGAGCGGGCTCTTGCTAAGGACGACATTGTCGAGCCTCTCTCCGACCAGCCATAAGTCATTTCTGCGTAGAGGTTTGGCGCTGCGGTTCCGAGATCCTCTCGCTTGCGCGTCCGACGGGCGGTTGCCTCAGCATTCTCAGAGCAATTTGGGGATTTTGGAGGCCCTTGTCGGAGTTGGCATGGCAAGGCCCCACTCATTGCTTTCAGGAATTGGCGCCCCGCGGCATTTTCTTCGGCCGCCATAACAGACCTTCGTTGTGTAAGCGTAGACCCTGAAAGAACTTATTAAACAGGCTAACATATCCGATAAATCCAGTATTGCAAGCGTAATCCGATAATCCGATTCGCTCAGATTTTTTCTCGCATCTGACCGCATTTCACGACGGCCCGATTGCACAGCACGACCGATAGGTTGCGAACCGCGCGGCAATTGCCGGAAAACTGGCAAGATGCAACTTCGGCAAATCACGAGGAAGCAGCATGCGGGGCGCTGGAAGTTACCACGGTCGGGAGATGGACCATGCCGCTCTGGCAGTTCGCGTTACCACTTTCTGCGGCAGTCGTCGATCGGTCATGGAATGACCCGCGTTCGACTTGCGCGACGAATCCGAAACAGTGACTGCGTGCTGAAATCCCAGCGAAATCCGACGCAGAGCCGATCGGCGTGTCGATCGATCGTCGGCCTTTGCATTTTTCTGCTGGGCCTTTTCGGAAGTGTCTCGTCGAGTGCCGCTTCCGAACCCGCTCCCCCAGCCACGAACGGTTCGTCCTCTGCAAGCTCCTCAGAAAGCGGTGAAGCAAAAACGTCCACGCCCGTGGTCAGCGTAACGGGGACGATCGCCGGCGATTCGGCGCTCAATCAAAAGCCCTTTGCGAACGAAGAGTCTCCGAGCTTCGTTGCCAGTTTTTCGCCTGCCCCCGCGAGCACTTCTGCGACGACCAACCAGGTTCCAGCAAATCCGGATGCGAATCCTCCGGCCGCAATCAACCTCCCGGCGGACTCGGCGTCCGGATTAAAGGACAAGGAGGAAAATGAATGGAAGTTACTGCCCAAGGGATGGAACCTCCACGCTCAAACCACAATGATTGATGATTTCCAACCCGGATTCGGTGCTCTGTACTCCGGTCCCAACAGCCTGGGCACGGAGCGCGACCGCGAGGGAACGATTACCGCAGACCTTTATCTCGGCGCGCCGTTATGGCAGGGGGCCGAGTTTCACGCGGATTTGCTGCTGTGGCAGGGCTTCGGCCTGAGCAACAGCTTTGGCCTCGAGGCCTTTCCCGACGCGGACGCGTACAAAGCCGGCAGCGCGACTCCCCGGTTCATGATGTCGCACTTCTTTGTTCGCCAAACCTTCGGCCTGGGCGGGGAACAGGAGGACGTGCCCGACGGCCCATTCACGCTACCCGGCAAACGCGACGTTTCGCGGCTAACCATCACCGCTGGCCGGCTAAACATGGCGGAGCTTTTCGACAACAACACCTACAACCACGACCCGCACACACAATTCATGAGTTGGGCGAGCACCATGCTCACCTGGGATGTACCTGCAGATACCATCGGATACACGACAGGAATCGCCTTCGAGCTGAATCAGCCGGATTGGGCCCTGCGCTATGGATGGTTTCAGTTGCCCGGCGTTCCGAATGGTCTCACCTCCGATGACCGGATCTTTCTGTGGCCCGTCGAGCCTGGCGAGGTCACCTCCGACGGGGACTTTTGGAAAGAGTGGGGAATGATCACGGAAGTGGAGGGCCGTTGGCGCATCGCGGATCATCCCGGAGCCATCCGGCTTCAGGCATGGATCGACCACGGTTACCTCGCCAGCTATAACGCGGCGACCACTCTTCTGCTCGCCTCCCCTCCGCCTCCTAATACCCCTCCGGGAGTGGAAATAACCGTCCCAGGGGCCGCCTTCAGCTATCGTTCCAAATACGGCTTTGGGGTGAATTGGGAACAGGAGATTGCGAAGAACGTCGGCATGTTCTCGCGGGTTGGCTGGCAAGACGGCGAAACTGCGGCGGCGACGTTCACCGACGCCGACTGGACGGTTCAGCTGGGCGTGAGCGTCAAAGGCGCCGCATGGTACCGTCCCGGCGACACCTTCGGTCTTCTCGGTAATTTGGTCGGTGCTTCGTCCGACCAGCAAGCCTTCCTGAAGGCAGGCGGCACGGGCATTCTTAACGGCGACGGCAACTTGAGCTACGCCTGCGAGAAGTCTTTGGAAACGTATTATGATTTTGCCATCGGAAAGGGCTGTCGCTTGGCGTTTGATTACCAGTTCTTCGCTGACCCGGCGTTCAACAGTGACCGAGGCCCGGTCAATGTCTTCGGGGCAAGACTCCACTGGGATTACTGAACAGCGCAGCTGACGTTGCCTTCGCCCGAAGTATACTTCCCTCCAGACCTTGGGAGGGAACCCCATGACGGCAGATCAACTCCAGGCCGTCGGCCCCGCGCTCAGCGCTTTTTTGCAGCGTTTCGAGCGGTTCTTTGACTCACCGGCCACCGTCCATCACTTCCGCTCCTACACCCGCGAGCCAGATGCTGATCACTCTCTCGACGCCGCCCGCAGACTCCTCTCGACGCGTTCCGACCAACACGCTAATCCTCCTGTTCCTTTCCTCTCGGGCCTTCCTCGATCTCGCTTGTTCCGGCTCAAACCCGAGCCAACTCCTCGCCGTTTTCGCCCTCCCTCGCTCGTTCGCCAAATCCGGTTTTGAAGATCGCGATGAAGTCTCACTTTGCGACGCGTCCTGCCGCAAGGTTTCCCGGTGCGCTTGCGGAGCATTGATCGCCGCCAACTGCATCGCCGTCGCGATCACCGCGTTCAGCTCGATCGGCTGTGCCGACCCGCTTGTTCATTTGCACACATTCGGCGACATTAACGCGAACGCGTCGCTGGCTCCCAATCCCAAGCAGACGCCGGTGTTCGCGTCGCTGTTGCCCCGTTCACTTCGAGCTTTGAACGCGCTCATTGATCTGCCCCAGTCCTACCGCGAGTGGCCGTGTTCCGGTCATCGGATCGCAGGAGTCTAGCCGAAAGAGACCACTGAAAACGGTCCATCAGCGACGACGCCGGACCGCCGGCAGGCCATCGAGCACCGGCAGCAGGACCAACCAGGGGGCCCTGAGTTTCTGCGATTTCGTTCCATCTCCGGCATCTTTGTCGGCGTGGTGGGCAACGTCGTGTCGAACACCGGAAGCCGGAATTGCCCGGCTGAATCTCGATGGACGCCCGATCGACCTCGGTTATTCCACTGTCGAGAAGTTGCTGGTCCAATCGTCCCGAAGGTGATTGCGGCGCCTCCCTCAGCAGGCATCGGGGGGGGTCATGGCCCCTTCGGACCTCGAAGATCGCCATCCTGACTTGACAATTCACGGGCTGCGCGTTTTGATAAATCAAAAATATAAATTTTCATTATTTAAATAATTTGTCTGATATAATAACGATCATTCATTTTGATTGTCCGAATGAGGCGAGCGGTCATTAGTTTCATCGCTGTCGGTCTTCCGGTCGCTGTTTTGTCTTGGATCCAGTGGGGGACGTTGCCGCGGCGGAGACGAAGAAGTCATCGAATACGAACAAATCAAGCCCGAATCCGCTGCGTTCCAGCCCGTGACCGCAAGCGCCTTGCCACCTGCCGGCCATCGCTCCCTGGAAGGAGTGCACGGCACTGTCGATGTGCCGCATCATCAGGCGACGTTCTGGCGGCAGTGGCGTGCCTACGTTGGGCCAGCGATTTTGGTCAGCGTCGGCTATATGGACCCGGGCAACTGGGGAACCGATCTGGCGGGAGGACGCGCAATTTAAGTACGGGCTGCTCTGGGTTGTGGCTGTCGCCAGCCTGATGGCCATTTTTCTGCAAGTGACATCGGCTCGGCTCGGCGTGGTCACGGGGAAGGACCTGGCTCAATGCTGCCGGGACTGGTATCCGAAGTGGACCCGATGGCCCAACTGGCTCCTTTGTGAACTTGCGATTGCGGCCTGCGACCTGGCCGAGGTGCTGGGCAGCGCAGTCGCGCTCAACCTTCTCTTTCACATTCCCTTGCTCTGGGCGGTTATCATTACGGCGGCGGACGTCTTGTTGTTACTGGCGCTGCAACGGTTCGGGATACGCACGATCGAAGCCGTCGTGCTGCTCCTCGTCGCGACGATCGGCGTCTGCTACTTCATCGAAATCTTCATCCTGCCGAGAACCATTCCCAACTTCCTGGAGATGGGCCACGCATTGATCACTCCCGGCTTTCGCCTAAGCGGGATGGCCTATGTCGCCATCGGGATCATCGGCGCGACAGTGATGCCCCACAATCTCTATTTGCACTCGGCCTTGGTGCAGAGCCGCAAGATCCGAAGAGATGAGCACTCGATCCGCACGGCCATCCGCTTCAACACCATCGACTCGACCGTCGCGTTGGGCATTGCCTTCTTCGTGAACGCCGCCATTCTGGTGCTGGCGGCCACAGTGTTCTACCAGAAGGAAAGCGTGACTGTCGCCAGCGGCGAGGTCGTCCGGTTCGGCGCGGACAGCGATTGGATTCGCATCGCCTATCTCACGCTGGCGCCGCTCCTCGGTACAGCCGCTGCCAGCATCTTGTTCGCTGTCGCCCTGCTGGCAAGTGGGCAGAGCAGCACGATAACCGGGACTCTGGCCGGGCAGGTTGTCATGGAAGGCTTCATGCATTGGAGACTCTCCCCCTGGGTCCGCCGGCTAATCACCCGGGGGCTGGCCATCCTGCCGGCGGTCGTCATTATCGGTGTTCGCGGCGACAGCAGCGTGAACGACTTGTTGACGTTGAGCCAGGTGGTCCTGGCCTTGCAATTGCCTTTCGCCATGTTCCCACTCCTGCACTTCACCAGCTCTCGCAAGCGGTTGGGCCAGTGGAAGAGCGGTTGGTTTCTGCTGACCGCCGGATGGAGCAGTGCGATCTTGATTACCGCGATGGATCTTTACGGGCTCCCCGACTCCGTCCGATCAGCGTGGCAGGTGATCATCGGCCGCTGAGACGCAACGACCAATCGCCTCGGAGACAACACCGATGTACGACACGATTCTCTTAACCTTGGACGCCTCTGTAACGGACCGGGCCATTATTGAGCACGTTAAAGCGCTGGCGGGTCACATGCACAGCCGCGTGATCCTGCTACACGTCGCGACCGGCGTCCCCGCGCAATTGGGCGGACCCGATGCCGGAGGCGAAGAGATCGAAAAAAGTCGGGCCTACCTCGAGAGCGTCCGTTGCGAGTTCGAGGCCGTCGGTGTGCAGGCCCAAGCGGAACTCGCCTTCGGGGTTCCGGTTCGAGAAATCGTGAAGTGGGTCGAAGAGCGCGGGTGCGACCTGCTCGCCATGGGGACGCACGGGCATGGAATTGTCGGCGACTTGTTCTTCGGTGTGACGGCAAGTCGAGTGCAGCACAGCATCAGCGTGCCGGTCCTCCTGCTCAGGTCGCATTGATCGACAGTGCTGGGCATTCCGCCCGATGCCCTGCGAACCTTCAATCGACGGCGCGGAATGAGAGCATCTCGAATATGGCCAGGCCGCTCAATCTGCCGATCGTCGCGGAACCCGCAGCACCGAGCGTGCCGCAGCCAAATCGGCCGGCGAGGGCCGCCGACGTGCGAACAGCACTTCGGCTGACGTACATCACACTGGTCTGGATGACAATTGAAGGAATCGCGTCAATCATCCTGGGCTTTTTGTCCCGGAGCATTCTGTTGGAGGCCTTTGGAATTGACAGCGCCATCGAGCTGGTGAGCGCCTTCGTTCTCCTGTGGCGGCTGCGTGTGGAGACCGGCGGCAAAGCCGACGAGACGCATATCGAGCGTGTCGAGCGCCGCGCGTCCCAACTTGCCGGTTACGCACTTTACGTTCTGGCCGTGTATGTCTTGGCGAGTTCCGTTTTTGGGTTGTTGGCCCACCATGTCACCGACACGCATCAAAGTGCCTGGGGCATTTTGATCGGCATTGTGGCGGCTATGGGAATGCCGCTCTTGGCGAAGCACAAACTCAAAGTTGCCGCCGCCGACCGGCTGAATTCCAAGGCGCTGCGGGCCGATGCGATGGAAGCCTTCACCTGCGGCTATCTGTCAATTGTGCTGATTGTTAGTTTAGCGGCAACGCGATTGTTTGGATGGTGGTGGCTCGACAGCGTGGCGGCATTGTTGCTCATTCCCTTACTGCTTAAAGAAGGACGCGAAGCAATCAAGGGAGAGTGCGCTTGTTGCAAGTGTGAAGGTGAGCGTACTTGACCGCCATCGTTCAGAATCTGAAGTGGTTGGTCGCCGCGCCGCCGGCTGATCGCGCGATCCCTAAAACGCCCGCAACGACATCACTCCAATCGTCTCGCACAAATCGTTCCTTTTCTGGTTTTGCGGCACGCCTGGACACAGAGCGGCTTTCCCGGAGATTTCCATTCCCGAATTCTCATCAGCGAAATCAAAGCCCCGGGATCTCGTCGGGACGGTCGGTTTTCGATTCACCAGGTTCCGGAACCTGATCCGAGGTGTCCAAAACCGCAAGCTGCTGCTCCGGTGTGAGATTCTTCTGGATCAACTGCGCGATGGACGGCATGGTGTTCCCACCTATTTGTAAGCGTCGAACCAACGGCGGCGGAACGCGAACGGCGTGACGCAGGGCAAGATCATCGATGCCTTTGACCGGGTGATCGGCGAGCCGCCGGCCCGTCGAATCCGTTACCCATGTCCGTAGGCCGGCGCTTCAGCCTGGCCTCCCTGCCGGGGGCCAGTTGCGTCATGCCATGACCCGGTCCGCCGCCGTGTCATCCCGCCTTTCGTACGCGATCGCGCGTCACGTTTCGCGGCTGGCCGGAATTATCCTCCTGACAAGGCGGATTTCGCAAGGAATTTGCCAAAAACCTCCCACTGCGTTTGAAGTCATCGCCGTCGGTCGGTGTTTTTCGGGCGGGCACGAGAGCTGCTGCTCGAAAAATCCTGACCAAAGGCGGGTTTAAGGAGAGTCATCGTCGGAGGGAGGTCGTTTGAGGGTGGGCTTCGTTTAAGGCTCCTCTTCCGGTTTACCCGCGCTGGTATTCTTCGTCGGCTTTGGCTTACGCACGTTGATGGCCGCGGCATCGAGCGTATTTTTGATGTGCGATGCGTAGAACGTTTCGATCATCTCCACGCTGGTGCGGCAGTTCTTGGCGACTTGATAAATGTCGGCTCCTTCCATTAGCCGCATACAGATGTAGGTGTGTCGAAGACTGTAGGCCGTGCGCCGCTGGCCGTCACGGTCAGTTTTCAGATTGAGCTTTGCAAGAACAGCGTTGAGCAGATCAGCCTGGGTCTGGCCAAAAATCTTGTCCATCGGCCCTGGCATATTCTTTACCTTGGACGCGCCGCGCTTACGCCGCGTCCCAAAGGGTGGTCTGAATCGCTTCTGCAAGCGTTCAAAGGGTATGACTGCACCTCCCATGCTTTTGCAGTAACCTACACCGCGCTTCCCGCGTACTTCGATTTCGAGGATGCGTTCGCCCATTGCTTCATCGGTAACGATGGCAACGTCTCGAAATTCGAGGCGGGCGGCCTCGTCAGGCCGTAAGCCGGTGTTGGCCATGAAGAGAACGTAATCGTGGAATTGCTCGCGAATGTACTTTCGGTAGAGACTCTGCACCGCCTTCGCATCCGCTCGTGTGGCTTCGTAGAGCATTTTGTATTCTTCGGGCGAGAACCATGCCCGGTGGGAGATTTTACCGGACGCCTTGTACGGGGCGGACAGATCAGGCATATACGGCAACCACCGATGCCGATAGGCGGCTTTGAGCACTTGCCGTAAGACGACGACTTCCGAGCGCACTGTGCCACGCGCCGGTCGCTTTGGTTCACCTGTCTTTGGGTCCAACCGCGATGTCATGCGATGGATGCGGTATTCCTGCACCAGCCCCGGCGTGATTTCGGATACCACCTTGCTGCCAAGGAACGGCAGCAAATGAACTCGCAATGTCCCCTCAATGATATTGATGTATCTCGGATGCCGCTCACCTTCGGTGATTACCTCGTACTCCTGCAAGAACAAATCTGCGGCTTGCTTAAACGTCTTGCCGACCTTGAGCACGCCAGCGCGACTTTTGCCCACGAGTTCCAGATACCAGTCCTGGGCGAAATCTTTCGCATGGGCAAGGCTGTTTTCCTTGGTCGAGACACGCCAGTTCTTACCACCCAGATAGGCTGAGCATTGCCAACAATCGCTATTCTCCCGGCGATAGATATGCACTTTTCCACCCATCACCTCGTGCTTTTCCGTCATCGTCACCTCCCTTACGCTCAAATGTGTCATTTGTGTAAGGAATGTGTAAGCCTGTTTCGGAGCACAGTCAACGTAAAACATATTGATGTAGTAGCTATATTTCTGGCATTTTCATTTTCCCTGTCAGATTCCCTGTTTACCGAAGAAAATGACAAGCATTTGAGTTGCATATATGAAATTGGCCATATTTTTTTGTATGTGTAAGCCACTGTGTAAGAAAACGCCCATTTCTGAGATTTCATATGGGCTCGATGCAGTTCTGGCACAACAGGTGGTAGGTGTACGCCGTATTGATGCGTGAGACTGATTTCTTTCCGGCCTGAGCCAGCCGGGAAGTGTTGCGCGAGGAGGCAGGATTTGCGAACGCGGGTACTGTGGCGCGGTTTTTGAAAGACAAGGAAATGCAGGAGTCGGCAAGGGGGGTGTCATCCTAGTGGATGCACACCCCGCCAAATTGCGGGCAAGACGGAAGCCCCCGGGGTCGTTCCTCGCCGTACTCCGGGGAGTTCCCGAGAAGGCGCGCAGCGCGGGGAGACCACCGCGCACGAGTGCCAGCAGCCGCCCCGGCGCACCTGGAACGAACTCGCCGGAGGGTCCAACTGGAGCTGGAATCTGGCGCGGCCACGGTGACCGGATATGCAACCATTGCATCCGAGCGACTGGCATCACGGTCTTCCGCGTCGATTTTCAGGTTCTGATGGAAGGACGGGCGAAGGGAAGTTAGCGTATTCGATGGACTGAAACGGCTGCTTCCGGTTGCGTAGACGGACGAATGCCATGCCTGACGACGAAAAATCAACCCGGATTTCATGGTCGGATCGAGAGGAGGCTGTCCGGCGGATTCGAGAATGCGAAAAGACCGGCCAGACCTGGCTCGATCTGAGCGACCTGGCCTTGGAAGAACTGCCGGCCGAGCTGGGGCAACTGACGCGCTTACGGAATCTCGGTTTGGGATCGATGTATCAGAAAGTCATAGTTGGGGAGCGAGTCGAATGGGGTCCTGTCAACGATCCTAGGCACCGGGCCAATCCGTTCCCTCCGATGGCGCCTCAGCGGGACTTTCACGGACTTAAGTCCGCTCGTCAAACTGACTGCGTTAACTAGGCTCAGCCTGTCCAGATGCAAGTCAGTGTCGGACCTGGGGCCGCTGGGAACCCTGACCGGGTTGACCTACCTTGATTTGAGCGGTTGCGAATTGGTGTCGGACCTGGAGCCGCTGCGGAACACTGACCAGGTTGACCTACCTTGATTTGGCCTCTTGCAAATTGGTGTCGGACCTGGAGCCGCTGGGAACACTGACCAGGTTGACCTACCTTGATTTGGCCTTTTGCGAATTGGTGCCGGACCTGGAGCCGCTGCGGACGCTGACCGCGTTGACCGAGCTTAAGCTGACGAAGTGTGCATTGGTGTCGGACCTGGAGCCGCTACGAACGCTGACCGGGTTGACCGAGCTTAAGCTGTGCTTGTGCGAGTCAGTGGCTGACCTGGAGCCGCTGCGAACGCTGACCGCGTTGACCAGGCTTGACTTGTCCGCGTGCGAGCTCAGTGTCGGACCTGGAGCCGCTGCGAACGCTGACCGGGCTGACCCACCTTGACTTGGCGAATTGCGAGTTGGTGTCGGACCTGTCGCCTTTGTTAGATCTCTCAAAATTGGAGAACCTCGATATTTTAGGAACGGCAGTGTCTTTGCCCGACCATTTGCAGGACTCGTCCGATGCCTCCGCAATAATGGCGTGGTTTCGCGAGAACAAAGAGGCGACCAGAAAGCGACCACTAGCCGAGGTCAAGCTGCTGCTGGTCGGACAGGGACGCGTCGGCAAAACCCAGCTTCGACTGCGATTGTTTGGAGGGGTGGGCATTGCTCACCACGATCCTACTTTGGAGTCCACCAAACATATCGACTATACCGAAGCGACGCACGCGCTGCCGGAGAACCATCGGACTAAACTCTCCCAGGTCAAACTGCGCGTGTGGGATTTCGGAGGTCAGAATGAACTTCACTCTTCACACCGCTTCTTCCTGGGTTCCCAGCGATGCTTCTACATACTGGTGCTTGCGGCAGACCGCCCCGCCAACGGCGAAAGCAGCGATTCCAACCGGCTGAACTACTGGCTTCGTGTGATTGCCGAATACGGCCGGCGCGACGAAGGTAGAAGGGCTCCGGTTCTCATCGTCGTCACACGGAGCGACGTGGAACGGGCCAAATCCTACCGCGAGGAAATCGATGACGCCCTTGAGGCGGCACGAGAAGTACGATTGGTTTGGTGCCAATGTCGTCGAGGTCGTGCGTGGGCTGGGTTGGTCCCGCGGGCTGAGCGAAACCACCGACAAGGCCATCTGGGAGCGGCACGAAGCCGCAGCGAAGGCGACCCAGGCGGCGATCAGCACCCATCTCGCTGCGGTGATCGATCTCGATCAGGAAATCTCCCCCATTTACCATGCGGCCAAGGCGTTCGTCGAGAAGGCATTCTCCAAGGAACGGAATCGATGGCGACAGCAACTTAAGGACCTGCATCGCGGGCGACGATCTGAAGCGGTTCGCGAAATTGTTCGAGCAGAGCGAGGCCCAGAAAACCGAGGAAGAGCGGGAAGGCTTGCGACGCGACTGCCTCGGCTTACTAAACAGTCTCGGCGTCGTCCATTGGGTAGGCGACGTGCCCGAAATCGACCGGCAGAACCCCTGGAATCTCCGGGACATCGCGTTGAACCCGGAATGGGTCCGCCGCCCCGTGTACGATTTGATCCGGTCTAGTGACACCGACTCGTATCGCGCCGGGTTTCTGAATGGCCAGCAAGTTCGCGTCTTGCTGGCGGAACGGCAGTCTGGCAATCCGCACGCCATAGACCTCTACGACCAACTCCCGTTCCGCCGTGAGGATCGGGCGCGCATTTTGGCATTGATGAAAGCGTGCCGGCTGGTCTTCGATCATGGTGCCGGGGGAGGCTTTCTGGTTCCCGATTTGCTCAAGGCCACCTCTCTAGCGGATGAGAATGCTCCCGTCGGCACCTGGATGTACGCGGCGGAGTTCCTGCCGGAAAAGGTGTTCCTGCGCTTCATCGCCCGGCACTACGATGCCATCGACCACCACGCCGACCGGTGCTTCCGCAACCAAGTGGTCTGGCGGACGGAGGGCGAGAGCGTTTTGTTGGAGGCCCACTACAGTCCGCCGGGGGCGGCGCTGCCGTACATCCTCATTCGGTCCGCGAACGAAGCAGCCCCTACCCGAAACGGTGCGCCACGACCGTCAAGGCTTTGTTTGACGAAATCTACAAGGAAGAGCGGCTCGGCCACGTCCAGCGCGAGCTGACCAAGGTCGGCAAGCCGTCGAGGCTTCGTGCGACCGGCCGGTATGTCTTCCGTTGTGAAATGCTCGAACTGCCCGCGACCCGGAACCGCCCGGCCAAGACGGTACCGAAATTCACGATCGTGTTGAGCGGCGTCGATTTGGGTTCGACCTGGAGTTCTCTGGTGGGGCTGGGGCATCTTCACCGGCTGATCCGTCAACCCGGAAAATTGATTCCTGTGGGCGAGTTCTCGCGTGCGGAACGTAGCGACGCGGCCAAGGGCTACAAATTCCGGCAAGAAGGTGTGACGGCGGGAAGCGCCTCGGAAAGCGTTCCGCGTCCTTCGGCAAAGTTCGCAAAATACTCGACGAAAGAGCTGAAGCAGTCGCGTAAGGCAGTGGAGCTCAAACTGGAGCGGGCCGATTCCGAGTCGGAACCAACTTATGCGCAGCAGGTCGAGGAGCTGACTGAAGAGATCGACCGGCGATCGAGCCCCGAGCTGAAAATCGCGATGCGATCCGTCCAGGCAGAACTGCGAAAGGCGGTCGATGAACTGAAAGCCCGGATGAAGGACAAGGACATTCCCGAAGAACACTGGGGGCATTTCGACCACTGCACGTCATCGGCAGGGCACGAATTTCACTTCATGTACGAGAAGCCCGAAGGACATTGAGTGGGATACGGGCTGATCGTCCCACTTCTTGCCCCTTTGGACTTTCCCGCACATAGGCCAACACATTCTCTGGTCGCCAGATGCAGTCCACCAGGGGCGACGCAGCCGCGCATTCGCATTCGGTCCGCGACGAAGCAGCCTCTACGCGCTTACGTTTCTTCAGAAACCGCGCCTTCTCCTTGACGGTTCATGTGGATTCGTGCTTCCGAGCTTTCGGAAGACCGCCCTTTCCCGCCATCCTTGTCCGATGCCCAAGTTGAGCGGCAACGCTTTGCGGCGAAAACCGCCCACGATCGTCCCACTTCCCAGGTGGGACCACGCGGCTTCTCGCCTCTCACAAAAAATCTCAGTTTTCTCAAATCCCCTCCACATCTAGCTTTGCGTCGCAGGCCACTCTGGCCTCTTCGTCCCATTTGGGGCGCTCGTCGCAGCAAATGCGGCCATAGAGATGTTCTGCAAGCGGCCGGGTCCTGACGACCAGCCGCCGGACGCAAAGGAAACCCGTGCGGAGAAATAGCGATGGCAACTATGCAAACGAAACCGGTGGACTCGGTTCATCAACTCGTCTCGAAGCCGTTGACGTGGTTCAAAACGGAAAATCAGGTTCGTGAGGTCAAGGATGACTCGGATTGCTGGCTCTCGGCCAGTCGCTTCTGGTTCGTCAGCTTCAACCGGTTATCGCCCGGACAAACGGGACTCTGGTCGCGGGACATCGTCGCCTGCGTGCCGCGATTCTCGTGGGCAAGCCGACGCTCGACGTCATCATCACGGACGAAAACCTGACCGAATCGCAGATCAAGCTCATCCAATTGGCGGAAAACGTCCACCGCGCCGCATTGACGGCGAATGAGATGTGCGACGCCTTGGAGGAGATGCTCCGGCTCAACCCGGAATGGAACGCAAAAACGCTAGCGGAGAATGTCCACCTCGATCCCAGCTCGATCACGCGATACCTGTCCCGCTCAAAGTGCGTGGCCGTGGTCAAAGAGGCGTTTTCGGCGGGGAAGATCGGTGTAGGAGATATGTACGCGATCTCCAAACTCGACGAGTCGTCGCAGCCGAGTCTGCTTGCCCTGAAGCTGTCCGGTGCAAGTCGGGATGTCATCGAACAGGCCGGGCGGAAAAGCCGCAACGGCAATACGCCGGCGGTCAAGCTGTCGAGAGTGAAGATCGCCATGCCGCAGGCGACGGTGGTCCTCAGCGGCAAGGAATTGAGCATGGCCGAAGTCGTGGACCTGCTCGCCGAAACGCTGAAGGAAGCTCGCAAGGCGGCGGACCAGTTCGATGTAAAAACGTGGCAGAGCATGATGAAAGACAAGGCGAAGGCGGCCAGGTGAAGGAATGTGTTGTTTACTACGGACATTTTTTCATGAGGAGGGGTCACATGAACTGGTTGATCCGTTGGATCATCATCATCGCTGCAAGTGATTCGCAGCCGTAGACGTGAACGACAACCAAGGTGCGGGCGCAGGTAGTCGCCCATACTTTCAACCATCAAGAAGGAGAGTTCGACATGTTACTTGCATACTCAATGGGTGACTTTTTGGGCTATACGGTGCTTTTTCTCGCCGTGCTGATCATGTGCGCGAAGAAACTCGCTAAGGACAACCCGGAAGTCAACGGATGCCGCGAAGAAAGCGGCGGCGGCCAAGGCACTTCAGATGATCGGTCGCTTTTTCAAGTAAACCAACGACGGGCGGGGATTCGCCATCCCCGCCCATCTTTTTGGGGAAGTCATCTTTTAAGGAGGAGTGGTCCCATGATGAGCTTCGTGTTCATTTTCATCATCGTCCCCGTAGTTGTTGGGCTGACTATTGACATCGTTCGGGGCCGGTTCGGCAAGAAGAACATCGCTGACAAGGACATAGTCTCCGAGGTTGGAGACGAACCAGAAGTCGTGGATGAAACGCGTCTCTAGCGGGTGTTGCAGTCATTAGATGATCGCAGGGAAAAGGTCATAAAAGCCCTCGACCAACGCCACTTAACAGCAACGGAGAATTCCTATGTACAAGCTATCTCGCCTGATGTTGATCCTGAGCGTGGTCGCCGGTCTCTGGAGCCTGCTGATATTTGGGATGCAGCTGGGCGGACTGGGCTACATCGGGATCGGCATTGTGCTGATCGCGCTCTTTGCCAAACGTGGATACCGAGCACTGACGGCATTCGGAACGGCACGCTGGGCAAGTGCTGACGACCTGCGAGCGGCCGGAATGCTCGATGCCAAATCGGGCCTCATCATCGGGCGGGTGATGGGCAGTGGAAAGCCGCCATTCGCCAAGGCAATGCAGGAGCTTTTCAGGTCCTGGGTGTCGTCGAAAGAAGCGTGCGAGCAGTTCCTGGCGTCGATTCGGCTCCGGCGCAAAGCGACGCTGCACCCGGCACTGGTGAGGATGCCGAAGGCAGTGCATACGGCGGTCTTCGCGCCGACGGGTGTTGGCAAGGGCGTGTCGTGTGTCACTCCGTTTCCTTCTGACATCCGACGAGTCGGCAGTTGTGGTGGATTTCAAAGGCGAGAATTTTCGGCTGACAGCCGAGCATAGGCGGAAGGCGTTCGGCCACCAGATCGTCGTACTCGATCCGTTCAAATTGGTTTCGCAGGCTCCTCAGACATTCAACGCATTGGACTTCATTAGCAAGGATTCGCCGACGGCGATTGATGAATGTCGCGACCTGGCCGAGGCTCTGGTGATTCGTACCGGACAGGAAAAGGACCCTCATTGGATTGATTCAGCCGAGGCGTGGATTTCGGCTCTGATCGCCCTCGTTGTGTACTACGGCGAGCCCAATGACCGGTCGCTGCAAACCGTGCGGACGCTGCTGTCGAGTCCTGACAAACTCGAAATGGCCATCAAGCTGATGTGCGCCTCTGACGCCTGGGACGGAATGCTGGCACGCATGGGAAGCCAGCTCACCCATTTCAAGGATAAGGAGCTTGGCTCGACGCTGACCACGACGAGTCGCTTCCTTCGGTTCCTCGATACCCTGGCCGTCGCGGACAGCACCAAGACTAGCAGCTTCGATCCGGCGGATTTGCGGAAGGGCAAGATGACGGTGTACCTGATCCTTCCGCCTGAGCATATGCGGGCACAATCACCATTGCTTCGGATGTGGATCGGTTCCCTGCTCCGGGCGGTAGTACGAGGAGGACTTGCAGTCATGAACAAGGTGCATTTCGTTTTGGACGAAGCAGCGAGCCTCGGACACATGGAGGCGCTGGACGACGCGGTGGATAAGTACCGTGGATACGGCGTCAGGCTTCAGTTTTATTTTCAGTCCGTTTCACAACTCAGGAAGTGTTTCCCGGACGGACAGGACCAAACACTACTCAGCAATGTAAGCCAGGTGTTTTGTGGGACCAATGACCTACCGAGTGCGGATTACGTGAGCAACCGGCTTGGAGAAGAAACCATCGTGGTCCGCAGCGGTGGTACCAGCACTGGGACCTCGCGGCAAAGCTCCAATAAAGGCGATGGCAGCTACAGCACCTCGTCGAATGTGAGTGACAACTGGGGGCAGCAAGGTCGGAAATTGCTCAAGCCCGAAGAAATCCTGGCGTTACCGGATCGGAGCGTCATCACGTTCACACCGGGAGTGCCGCCCATTTGGACGACGCGCATCCGGTACTTTGAAGAACGCAATCTGACGCGGCGGCCGGGACTCTGGGAGCGATTCAAGGCGATGGCGAATGTCGTGACCGGGTCGTTGATATTGCTGCTGGTCATGGCGGGGCTCCTCGTAATGGTGTGTTCAGGGAACTTGCGTTGACCGCCCGCCGCGCAGCAACGGTCGGCCCACGATCAACAACGATTTCATCATCCAAGAGGTAGGTGAGTCATGGCAAAGCGAGGCTTTTTCGAGGTCATGAAGGAAGCGATTACGGCAATCGCTCCTGGACTGGAAAACGTCGGGCCGGAGGTCAGTGCAGAACTGTCACGGCTCGGCACGCAAGGAGCGTTGGAGATGGCTCAGGCGCTTTTCAACGGGGGCGCGTTTACTCCCTACGGGCCGGGGCAATACACGCCGACGCCGGAGGTAGATAAGGGCAGCCAGGAACACGAGGTCCAGAAAACGGAACCGAACATGGAGCGGGAACAGGGTGGGAGAGAGATGTAGCGATTGAAGGTGAGATAACCAAGTCAGGTGGAACTGTTCCGCCGCATTTTCAGAAGGGCATACTGTCGCCCTCGTGGCGTCTGGCGGCGACAACTCACCGCAGGACAAGAGTTTGGAACGGTAATGAAGTCCGTGTGTGGCGAAAACGCAAGTTGATGGGCTTATTTCTCTTGAAAGGAGAATGCTATGTGGTTCGTGATTCTCTGCGTCGTGTGCTTCGGGTGGATGTTCTACATGATGACCTTCCGCACGGATGACTGGCTGCGGCTGGTTAAGGATGAACAGGAACGTAAGGCCAAGCGGCAGGAACGCACAAACAAGGCCCTCAAGGGGGGCGCTGCTTTTCTGGCCAATTGGCTGTCTAAGAAGTGATCCAGCGGGCGGGAAAGCGCGCTTCCCGCCTTCTTGTTCTAACCGTGTTTCCAGAAGAGAAAGCCCCGGCGACTGAGAAAGGCCAAGACAGGGGCATGGAAAACTAGGGTGTGGCGATGACCGTGGAAGAACGTCTTGAAAAAATTGAATCCCTTCTCGTCGTGCTGGTCGAGCGGCAGCAGGTGCGGGATTGGCACACAACGCAGGAATTCGCCAAGGCGGTGGGCAAGGCGGAATTTACCATCCGCGAGTATTGCCGCCTCGGAAGGCTGCGTGCGGAAAAACGGCAGAGCGGCAGGGGAGCGTATCCGCAATGGGTGATCTCAAATGCCGAGTTGCTGCGGTTCCGGCGGGAGGGACTCCTTCCGGCTCAAAGAACCAGGGCGTAAGCAGAATCGGAAAGTTTCAAACTGTCAATGGCCGACCGCAAGGGTTGGTCGTAACGAGGAGTCGAGAAATGTCCGGAAAAAGTTTAGGTGAGGAAATTCGCGAGGAGTTGATTCGCAAGGCCGTGATATGGGGACCTGCCATCGGCGGGGGGCTCCTCTTAGGGCCTGTGGGAGTAGCCATGGGGATTGCGACTACGGTCGCCGTCGTATGCTCAGGCGGCAGCGACCAGGACTCCAAGTCCAAGGATTAGCATGAGCTGAATCCGGCGGTGGTAGCGTTAAAGCCTGCGAGAGCATAACGATTTCTCGGCGTCGGAGCCGGCCAAACCGCGGCCGGCGTTTGCCCCACGGGGCCATTCCGGCGGCCGGGATTGAAGCGGAGCGCGAAAGCGGTAACGAAGACCGAACTGGTGTGGACATGGCAACCGTTGAAAATATGGAACCGCTGCTGATAACCGCCGATCAGGTGGCGGCTTTGCTCCAGGTTTCGGCTCGTACCGTATGGCGCCTCAGAAGCGCGGGCAAGCTGCCAAAGCCCGTCGAGGTGGGCGGCTCGGTCAGGTGGAACAGCGAGCAGATGCGAAAGTGGATCGTCGAGGGTTGCCCTGTCGAGCAGCCTCGCCAAAATGGCAAGGGAAAAAGGTGATCTCATGGCGAGCGTGTTCAAGCGTGGAAAACGATGGTACGCCCGGTTCAGGAACGTCGATGGGAACTGGGAAAAGGAATTGGGCTTTACCGACAAGGCGGCGACCATGCAGCTCGCGACCAAGCGGGAGCATGAAGCCGACTTGGTGCGGAAGGGGTTGATGGAGCCTCCGCAGGCTCATCGTGATCGCCTGATCGCTGACGATCTGACGGCGTTCCGCTCCGCCCTGTCCAACAAGGACTCGACCGACGATCACGTCGATCTCGTGGTCGGACGCTGCAAGCGGCTGGCCGAGGGCTGTGGATTTGCGAAAGCCGCCGACATCGAGCCGATGAAGGTCGAGGAATGGTTGGCGGGCAAAAGGAAGGACGCCAAGAAAAAGAAGGGCATGAGCGTCCAGACCTCCAACCACTATCTGCGGGCGATAAAACAATTCACGCGGTGGCTGGGCCGCCACAAGCGGCTGCGGACCGATCCGCTGATTCATCTGGAGATGCTCAACGTCGCTGTGGACCGCCGGCATGACCGACGGGCGCTGTCGGATGACGAAGTCTCGCGGATTCTCGCGGCTGCCAAGAACGGCGGGGATGTGCTGGGCTTCTCTCCGGCCGATCGGCACATGCTCTACGTCATGGCACTGTCCACGGGCCTGCGAGCGTCGGAACTCGCTTCTCTCAAACCGGAGAGCCTGCTGCTGCTCGAAGACCCGCCCACCGTGACGGTGAAGGCCGGGTACTCGAAACGGCGGAGGATGGACGTGCTGCCGCTACCGTCCGAAATCCTGGAGACGGTGCGGCTATGGCTCACCAGCAAGCCGGCTGGTCAACCGCTGTGGCCGGGGGACTGGGCGGAGCATCGCTACGCCGGGAAAATGCTGCAAGTCGATCTGCTCGCGGCCAACGTCGATTATGTGGACGCCAACGGCCTGTTCGCTGACTTCCACGCGCTGCGTCATACCTTCATCACCAACCTGGGAAGGCACGGCGTGCCGCTGGTCGCTGCCCAGAAGCTGGCCCGGCATTCTACGCCGGTGCTGACCGCTGCCCGTTACACGCATATCGACCTGGCGGATCAATCCCGCGAGGTGCAGAAGTTGCCCCGCCTGCTTGGGACACATATGGGACAAACAGGTGACGTTTCTTGTCCCAAGACGTCAACGGATGGCAACAAAAGTGCCGCTGGTCTTCCGGGCGAAAACCCCAGAAAACCAGCGGCAATTCTCATAAAAATGCAGCGGAGAGGGGGGGATTCGAACCCCCGGTCGGGTTGCCCCGACTCCGGTTTTCAAGACCGGTGCAATCGACCGCTCTGCCACCTCTCCGAAGGAAAGCTTCTGACTTATCTGTCACAGTTCATGTTCTGTCGTCCAAAGAGACGCGCGGGTCGGTTTATTTCTGTTGTGCGAGCTCCTATGCTACTGTCCAGCCAAAGGTGCTGCGCGGTGGATTGCGGCCGATGGGGCCGCCGCCTCGCCTTTTGCGTCGAAGACCATGCCGTGAGTAAGTCTACCCAGTCCCGTCGCTCTCGCAAATCGGTCGAGGGGGGCCGCCGAAACCGGATCCTGCCTTGCCTCTCGTTCCTCATGCCGAGACAGAGATCAGCTCGGCGGTTGACGGCCGATGACGCGGTGGCCGCAGGACCGCAGAAGTGAAAGACCGACGATTGCCGTTGGCCCTTTTCGCAGCGATTCTGATCGCCCCGGCTGCTGTGACGGCCGAAAAACCGACGACGGTCCACATGGCGGGCATCGTGCTCAAATGGGTCCGCGGAGACAAAGAGGCCAACTATCGCCGAATCGAGCCCATGATCCGCGAAGCGGCCCAACACGGAGCGCAGCTCGTCGTCACGACGGAATGCTTTTTGGACGGCTACGCGTTCGACGACCCGACGATTCCACTCGACAACTACCGGGCCTTGGGCGAGCCGATCCCTAACGGGCCGTACTTTCGGCGCCTCGCGGGTCTCGGCGCGAGTTGAAGATTTATTTGATCGCGGGGATGCTCGAAGCGGACGGCAAGGTCCGCTACAACACGGCGGTCTTCATAGGCCCCGACGGCGCGTTGATCGGAAGGTACCACAAGCAGAACCTGGACGAGGAGATCAGGCGGAACACGCCCGGGACCGTCTCGTCGATCCACAAAACGCCGTTCGGAAATGTGGGCATCATGATCTGCGCCGACAGGAGGGACCCGCACATCGTTCGCCGTTTCCGCGACAATGGAGCCGATTTTCTCATCTGCCCGTCGGGTGGAATGTTCGGGCCGAAACGGAATGACCCGATCGTTCAGGCCCGCTCCAAGGAGAACCAGATTCCAATCGTTTTCGTGCATCCGGCCGAGTTCCTCGTGACCGGTCCCGACGGTTTGATCCGGACGCAGACTCTCATCGGCAATCAGCTCGTCATCGACAAAAAGCAAGTGGGTGGCGAAAACGATTGCAACCGCATCTTTTATTTCGACCTTTCGCCGGGAGGGCGCCCCCCTTCATCCGTTCGAAGAAGTAACTAGAATTGAAGCGACCGCTATCTTTTGCCAACGGGAACCGGGCGTGACGCACACGGTGATCGAATGGGTGTTGTTCAACGTCTTCATCGTCTTTCTCGTCGCGCTCGACATGGGCGTTTTCAGCCGCAAGTCCCACGTCATCCACGTCCGCGAGGCGATGATCCGTTCGGCCGTCTGGATCGCGCTCGCGTTGATGTTTGCACTCTTCGTCTTTGCCTGGAAGGGACACCAACCTGCCCTCCAGTTTGTTACCGGATACATCATTGAGGAGTCGCTGAGCGTCGACAACCTGTTCGTCTTTCTGATCATCTTCTCGTACTTCCAGGTGCCGCGGCACCACCAGCACAAAGTCTTGTTGTGGGGGATTTTCGGGCGCTCGTCCTGCGAGCCGTGTTTATCATCGCTGGCGTCGAATTGATCCGGCGATTCGAATGGACGACGTATGTGTTCGGGACAATCCTCGTCTACACGGCTGTGAAACTCCTGGTGAGTGAAGAGCAGTATGATCCACAAAACAACCTGTTTTTGCGGTTCTCCAGACGATTTCTGCCCATTACTCAAGGCTTCGTCCACGACCGGTTCTTCACGCGCGTCGACGGTCGCCTGATGATGACTCCCCTGTTTGTCGTGTTATGGGTCATTGACACGACGGACCTGGTTTTTGCGGTCGATTCCGTGCCAGCCGTGCTATCCGTCTCGCGCGTACTCGTTCATCGTTTATGCATCCAACGCGTTTGCCGTCGTGGGACTGCGGAGCCTGTATTTCGCATTGGCCGGCATGCTGGACGCGTTTCACTATCTTCGCTATGGGTTGAGCGCCATCCTTGCGTTCGTCGGCATAAAAATGGTGATCGGTGAATTCTTCGCGATCGGGAACGGCGTCGTCCTTGGCGTCGTGGGGGCCTGTCTCGCTCTCTCCGTGATCGCCTCGCTGATCTTCAAGAAACCGCCCGAAACCACGGAGCCGCCGGCGATTGACGAGATCGGCACTTCAAATGAACGTGTCGAATCGGCGCCGTGAAGAAAGGCGCGGTCCAAAGCTCAAGGTCCGCCCAACATTAGCGATTTAGTTCTCACCACGGATGCAATTCGATGTCTCGGCCATTCCTGTCGATCATTTCCGTATCAATGATCGTTCTCTCGCTCACCCGTTGGGCGCCCGCCGCTCAGCAGATGACCAGTGAGCGAATTCTCCCCAAGCGAACGCTGGCGCTGGTCAAAATTCCCAACGCCGCGGAATTTCGACGCAAGTGGAATGCATCATCGTTCGGCGCGATGCAGAGAGATCCGGCCTTCCGCCCCTTCTTCGCCGACGTCGAACGCCAGGCCAATCGGCTCACCGCCGGAGTGAAACGGACTCTCGGCGTCGGAGTCAAACAGGTGTGGCTCTCATTGGAGGGCGAGGTCGCAGTGGCCCTGGTCCATTCTGCCGAAAGTGGTTTGGCATTCGTCGGTGTCGTCGAAGTCGCACCCGACAATCCCTCCGCGGCGCGACGGATCGCCGCGCTTGACGCAGCCCTCATCATTGGCGGGCGCGCGACGTGCGGCTCAAAACGGGCGATCTGGACGTTGTTTCCTGGAGTATGGGGAGCGGGGCTGATCAAACGACGTTCTCCTATTTCCATCGCGGCACACATCTCGTCCTGAGCCAAGACTTAAACGCCTTGCTGACCGTCGCAGCGGCCGCAAAAGCCGGTGCATCGGAGACGTTGTCCGCCAATCCCGTCTACCAGTACATCGTCGATCAGACCCCAGCGTCGAGCGGTAACGCGGCAGTCCAATGGTATGTCGATCCGGTCGGCGCCCTGGGTGCGGCCGTCTCGGATAATCTCCAGGATAATCCCAATCGGGATCTCTTGACCGGCTTGTTGTCCCGGGCGGGCATTGACAACTTCAAGGGAATTGGCGGCAGCATCGAGCTGGCCTCCCCCTTCGCGGACAACGTCTCGCGGACGTTCGGTTATGTCGAGCCGCCGACGAGCGGCTTGCTGCAGGCCTTCGCTCTGCCGGCCACACACCAGGTGCCGCCGCACTGGGTCAACGACGACGCCAACCTTTACATGCAGATCAATTGGAGCGGGCCGCGGTTTTATCGCGCGGTCGCTGCCTTCTTCGATTCCTTCCAGGGCACCGGCGCGTTCACCTCGCTCATTGGCTCCGGCCGGCTGCCCAACACTGAGTCGACGTTCCAGGACGCCATGAACCAGTTGGTCGGCCCCCTGCATGTCGTGGCGACCGTGCCCACGTCGATGGACGAGTTGCTAAAGCAGCCGGCGGTCTTCGCCGTCCGGGTTCGCGATCCGAAAAAAGCCGATGCGATGCTCCGCGGCATCGCTCAGGCGGCCGGCGCGAAAGTGCAATCGATCGGCGGGATCCCGACGTATGCGCTGCAATTAGGCTTGCCGACCGGCGGCCTGTCTGTCGACGTCGCATTTTCCATTGCGGAAGGGTTTTTGATGGTCTCGACCAGCCCTCAATACCTCGAATCACTGCTCTCTGGGCGGGCAAAAACACGCCCGCTGGCCGAATCGTCCCTTTACAAGGCGGCGACGGAGCAATTCCCGGAAAAAACCTCCATGCTCAGCTACGCACGCCAGGACCGCCGATTCGAGAGACTCTACGAGCAAATCCGTTCCGGCGGCTTCCGGTTTCCTCTCTATGGCGGAATTGCGACCGGCCTGCGTCTCGACTTCAGCAAACTTCCGCCGGCCAAGGCGATTCGCCCCTATCTGCAAACCAGTGCCGGCTTCATCGAGCCGTCCGAAAAGGGATTCCGCATGATCGAAATGGGCTACTGGCCCCCACGCCTGCCGCGGCGCCCGATGCTCGGAAAGCACTAAACCCAAAAGAGACCGCCAGAACCAAATGCATCGGCGTCGAGAGACGGCGCGTGCGCTCCGCCCACTGAAAATCGCAAATCCCGAGGAATAAAGTGCGCTCGTTCACAAGACCGAATCACGGCGGGACCGGGTGTCCCCGCCTATGAATAAGTCGGAATATAAAGGCCGCACCGCACTTTGAGCACACCCTCATCGAGGGAACCACCGCGGACACGACGCGAAAGAGAAGTGCGGAGCGCGAAGGGCCATCTCCGGAAGGGGTTGCGTTTGCTAACTACCGCCATGTTCTGAGGGCCTCCTTGGGACAATTACGCGTCCACCGATGTTGATGCGCATATTGACCCAAAAACTTCGGCAAACGGTGAGCGGAGCGGAACTGTGGTGCGCGGCAAGCAAGAGCGAGGTGAGGGCGGATCGGGGACATTCGCGGGGCCGGAACAGCCGTTGCGATTTGGCCGCCCATTTGCCGGGGGATTCGACAGCGCCGCCCTGGCTGTTTACGATGAGGAACATCGGCCGGAGTCTCCCTCAAGCGAACTGGGATGGGCGATCCGTCATGTTGCTGCGTCGTTCGTCTGCGTGGGCGTACGTCATTGCGATTGTGGGAACCGGGATCATGATTGCGGTCCGCGCCGTCACTCATGGTCGCCTGGAAATCTTACTCGCTTCGCTCGCTTTCATCTTTGCCGTCTTGTTTGCCGGACTGGCGGGAGGCTGGAAACCCGGCCTCTTTGCGACCGGCCTGAACATTGCGGCCGCGATTTTCTTCTTCACGAAGCCCTATTACACCTTTCGGGTGTCGAACCCCCAAGATTTTCTTCTGCTTTTGGTCTACGGGGCGTCGGGTGCAGCGATCAGTCTTCTTTGCGAGGGGTTGCATGCCGCCTGGGGGCGCATCGAACAGCGGCAGCGACGGCTTGAGCTGGAGATCGCCGAACGCCGGAGGGCCGAGCTTTCCGAACAGGAGCAGGCCGAGCGCTTGCGCGTCACGCTTGCCAGTATCGGCGATGCGGTGATCACAACGGATTCCCAGGGATCGATCACCTACCTGAACGGGGTGGCCGAATCGTTGACGGGCTGGAAGCACCAGGAAGCGCGCGGTCAATTGCTGAAGACCGTGTTTCGAATCATGAACGAACAAACCCGCGCGCCCGTGGAAAGTCCGGTCAAGAAGGTTTTGCGGGACGGTGTGATTGTCGGTTTGGCCAACCATACGGTTTTGGTTGCGCGGGACGGGATCGAGTGGCCCATCGATGACAGCGCCGCTCCAATCCGGGACAAGAATGGAGTCATCGTCGGCGTGGTCATGATTTTTCGGGACGTGACCGAGAGGCGGCGGGCCGAGCAGGTCCTTCAGGAAGCCGACCGGCGCAAGGACGAATTTCTGGCGACGCTCGCCCACGAGCTGCGGAACCCTTTGGCCCCGATTCGCAACGCCCTGGAAATCATTCGCGTTGCCGGCGACGACCAGCAAGTGGTGCATCAGGCCCGTTGCACAATGGAGCGGCAATTAGGGCAAATGATCCGACTCGTAGATGATTTGCTCGACGTCTCGCGCATTACGCGCGGGACGATCGAGCTCCGCAAAGAGCGCGTCGATTTGGCGACCATCGTGCGAAGCGCCGTGGAAACCAGCCAACCGCTGTTCGACCAGGTCGGCCAACGGCTTTGCGTGAGCCTCCCGGATGAGCCAATTTTTGTCGACGCCGACGTCATCCGGCTATCGCAGGTTTTTGCCAACTTGCTCAATAACGCGGCCAAATACACCGAGCCCGGCGGTCGAATCGAGCTGACCGTCAAGCCGGAGGGAGCGAACGTCGCAATTTCGGTGAAGGATAACGGCATCGGCATCCCGGACTCGATGCTCGGCGGGATCTTTGACATGTTCACGCAGGTTGACCGGTCTCTGGAGCGGGCGCACGGCGGGCTGGGCATCGGACTGACCATCGTGAAGCGCTTAATCGAAATGCACGGGGGCATCGTCGAGGCCCATAGCGAAGGCCACGGCCGAGGCAGCGAGTTCGTCGTCCGACAGCCAATTTCCGCCGCGCCTGCGCAAGAGATGAAATCGGGCGATGGCGAGGAGGAGGCTGTTCCCACGATTCCGCGTCGCCGGATCCTAATTGTGGACGACAACAAAGACGCGGCTTCGAGCCTCGCGATGCTGCTGAAAATCTTGGGCCATGAGACGCAGGTCGCCCATGAGGGCCAAAAAGCGCTGGACATTGTCGCGACCTACCGGCCCGAAATCGTCTTGCTCGACATCGGCATGCCCAAAATGTCCGGCTACGATGTTTGTCGCCGGATTCGAGAACGGCCAAAGGGAGGCGACGTGCTGATCGTCGCAGTCACCGGCTGGGGCCAGGAAGAGGACAGGCGAAAAGCCGAAGAAGCTCAGTTCGACGGCCACATGGTCAAACCGGTGGACCCGCAAGCCCTGATAAAGCTGCTGGCTGAATTGCAGGCGGTGAAGTCGTGATGGTTCATTTCTGCCGACGCATGGATCCTTCCTGCGAGCGGCAAGATTCGCACATTTTAGGGCTTGGCTCCTCCCGCTGGTTTGCGACTTATTGGACGATCGAGGCTTGCGTCCGACAAGGCGCTTTTCTCGCGGTCGTTGCCTCGCGCCTGCGGGAGAGTGCTGATGTCGCCCGTCAAAACACCCGAACTTTTGAATCGCCGCCCTCCGGCGTGCCGGCTTGAGCCGCAGCTCGAGTTACTGGCCTACTGGATGGACACGGCGTTTCGCGTTCCCGGCCTGGGCATTCGCTTCGGCTTCGACGCGATCATTGGCCTCATTCCCGGCCTGGGGGATTTGATCACGTCTTTGATCTCGCTTTATATCCTTGCCGCGGCGCGACGATATGCGGTTCCGCGTGCCACTTTGATGCGAATGGCTTTCAACATCGGCGTCGATTTGGTTGTCGGTTCCATACCCCTTCTGGGCGACGCCTTTGACGTTTATTGGAAAGCCAATCAGATGAATGTCGCCTTGCTGCGGCGGCACGTCCTGGCCACGCCTGAGGAGCAACGCTCGGCTCGCCGCAAAGACACGCTTCTCATTGCCGGCCTCATCATCGGGCTCCTGGCAATGATGGCCGCGATTGCGGCACTGTTTTATTTGATTATCGCGTGGGTTGCCGCTCGCCTGTTCTTCTGACGTTTGCGGCAATCCGCTTCGCCGGTCGCCGTAAGCCCCCAATCGTTGCTGCCCCATTTGACGTCCGTTAGCGAGTCACAGATCGGTTGTCGCGGAAGTTGGCATCTCTCTTATGGATCTGCGTACCGGGATTTCTTACTGGCGAACGATCGAATCGTGGCCAATGGAAGTTCGGTCGCTCGAAGAGGACGTGACCTGTGACGTGGCTGTCGTGGGGGACGGGATTACCGAGGCGCTTGTGGGTTACTCCCTGATTCGCGCGGGACTCGACACGGTCCTTGTCGATTAGCGAGAACTGGGGACCGGCAGCACGGCGGCCAGCACAGGCCTGCTGCAGTATGAAATCGATGTCCCCCTCGTCGAATTGATCGGGAAGGTGGGGGAAGCGCATGCGGTCCACGCCTACCGTCGGGGACTACGTGCCATCGACGAGATCGAACAAATCGTTCAAGAATTGGGCGACGCGTGTGGTTTTGCGAGACGTTCGACACTCTATTTTGCGACCAAGCCCGACGATCTTTCGGATTCGAAAGATGAGTATGAATGTCGACAGTGTTACGGATTCGACGTTCAATTCTGGGATCGCCACCGTCTGCGCGAGCCATCTTCGATCGACTCGCCGGCAGCGATTTACTCCGCGGGAGACGGCCAAATCGATCCCTTCCGGCTGACTCGCTGCCTGCTTAACCGCGCCTCCGCTCAGGGTATGCGGGCCTTTGCGAAGACCTGCGTCAGCGCGGAGAATGATCGGATCGTCCTTCTCACCAGCTTTGGCGCTAACCCAAGTTCCCCAGTAATTGACGTAAGTCCTTGCGTCCCAATGCGCGGTTCCGGGTTTTTTGCACTACAAATCGGTGGAATGCAGACGGCCCGGGAGTTCCAGACCCAAGTGATCTAGAAGAATCTTCTGGTGTTCGCTCGGCTGGGTGATGCAGCGCGTGCGGAGCTCGCGGCCCTCTTTGGTCAGCAGGATGACGTCGACCGCGCGGAGTTCGCCCAATTCGGCCAGCACGCGCCGCGGTTCGTCGCCGAGGCCGGCCTTCTGGCAGAGTTGGCCCAGGAACTTCCAGAGCACATACGCCAGGAAGCAGACCAGAATGTGGGCCCGCACGCGGTCCTCTTTCTGGTGCCACACGGGCCGGATGGATAAATCGCTTTTTTGAATGCGGAACGCCGCCTCCGCTTCGGTCAACTGGATGTAGGCCTGCCACAGGTCTTGATCGCTCCAATCGGCGACGTTGCTGCGGAGCACGTACGAGCCTTCGCTGAGTTCGGCCCAAGGCGCGCAGGTCTCGATCTTTTTCCACGTGATCTGTGCGTGGCTCTGGCGATCGGCGCGGACCTGGACGTCAAACAGTCCGGCGGCGCGCGTGTTTTGTCCCAGCAACCGGCCCACGCGGCGTTCGATGACCGCCACCGGCTGCCGACGTTTGCCGCAACCGGCGGCGATCTTCGTGAGTCCCTCCTCGATCCGCTTCTCGAATCGGGTGTGCATCGCCTGCTCTTTCTCTCGGCGGTCGCGGCTGCGGCATAGGATAAAGGTTTCTTCGCCCCCCTCGGGACAGGGGCACAACTTGACTTCCAGCCCCTCCCGGATCGCATGCCAGTCCTGCGAGAGCAACTGCCGCTCAAACCGCTTGAGCTGGCACTTGGGAGTTCCCACGATGTAGCGCCGCCCGCCCTCTTTGAGGAATTCGATGTTGTCCTCGGAGACCATCCCCCGATCGAGCACCCAGATCCGCTTGGCCTTTCCATAGCGGGCCTCCATCGTCTCGACGATCTCTTCCAGCGTGGTCGAATCGTGCCGATTTCCCGCGAAGACTTCATAGCCCAGCGGCAAGCCGCAACGCGTCACCACCAGGCCGATGCACACCTGTTTGCAGTCGGGCCGATGGTCGCGCGAGTAGCCGCGCTTCGCCAGAGGATTCGCGTGCGCCTGCCCCTCGAAGTACGTGCTGGTGACGTCGTACAAGAGCAGGTCGTACTCGATGGCAAACAGTTCGCCGAAGCGCTCCTTGAGGAATTTCTCCAGCGCCGATTTGTGCGGCAGCAGTTGGTCGAGGCCGCGATACAAGCGGTTGTCGTCCAGCTTGTCGATCGGCACGCCCAGCAGCTCGGCCAGCGCACTGTGCCGATAGAAGTGCTCGGCGATGTAGAGTTCGCTGGAGGGCTCGCACAAGCGGGCGATCACCAGGATCAACGCCGTCAGCGACCAGGGGACGTGCTCTTGCCCGGAGGGCAGCGCGCACGCTTCAGAAACTCGTGCAGCCCCAGCTTCTTGACCAGTTCCAAGGCCAGCCACGGTCCGCCGAACTGCCGACAGTTCTCGACCCGCACCCGTGTGCGGTCGATCTCGACGAATCGCGGCTCTGTCTCTGACTCGGCAAACAGATGCCCCTGACTCGATGAGCTGCGCGGCTCGACGGCGTCCCGCACGCCCAGCCGGCCGGCTTCGTCGATCTGGCCAAGGTAGGCGACGGTCCGTTGCCGCGGGCCACGCTCGGTGCGATACGACTCGACCAGTGCGAATAGGCGTCACGCCGGCCGTTCTTCCACACATACGCGGGGCGAAGAAACATGTCACGATGTTACCGCCGCACCCACGACTGCCAAGCCGAAAAGTTTGCACTACACAGCGTCTGCCAGCCAACTGCGGCCCAATCAAACCCCGTCTCGCCATTGATCAACGACTTACGGCAAAACACGCCTGGCCATCTCTCCAAAGAATTTTCGACTTTCTCCATTTTCTTCCAACGATGGGGAACTTGGGCTAACGCGGCGCGGCTTTTGGAGCAGGACGGGTTCGGGCCGCCACTCGGCCGGCCCCGCCAAAACTTCTCCGTCCGCTTGAAACGCGAGCCATGACAGGGGCAGTCCCAGGTCGCTTCCGCTTCGTGCTTGGGCAACCGCGGTCCTTGTCGCGCTTCTAAGCGACCGGGGTCCGCCGCCCTGCGATCAAGCTGATCAAAAAGAGGACCAGGAAGACGACAACGCACACCTGGGCAGCCCAGGCCGCCGTTCCCGCGACACCCGAAAAGCCTAAGATCGCCGCAATGATTGCGATCAACAGAAATGTCAGTGCCCAGCCAATCATGGTTATACTCCTGCGAAAAAGTAGGTTAGGCTAAATCTGCAAATGCGGTGCCGGCCTTCGGCTGAGTTCTTTGCTTCTTGCTGCTGTACTCAAGGGCGACTGCGGGCGGTCAAGAACCAATCTGGCCTTGAAACGATCAAGCGGCGGCAGTCAACTCCTCAACGTCGTGACGGGAAGGATTTTCGCTGCAAGATTGCGTCAACAACGGCGGTTCAGCCCAGCTATTGGCATAACGCTTGCACATGGGATCGCATCCTTCCGTCAGGTTACCAGACTGTTGGCGGAAGCTCGCCAGACAGAGGACGTCAGACAAAAGGAAAGAGCTATGAACACGACTCAAAATCGGCGGCACGAAATGTCGTCATCGTTGGAAGAGGCTTACGCGTCGTCTCGAGAACTGCTCGCTGGGCATCCACTGACATCGACCTTGGTCGCCTTTGGCGCGGGAGCGGCGATTGGCGTCCTCGTGGGCCATTTACTCGTTGCTTCCGCGAAACACGAGCCTGAAACCACCTCGTCGGCCATGGAGAAGCTGGGTCGGCAGGTCTTCGACGCCTTGCGGAGTTCGCTTCCCGAATCGATCGGTCGCCACCTGCCCCAGTGACTTGTGGCGCGGCGAGTGCGAAACGCATGTGGGGCCGCTCAACCGGTGAACCGAAAGGAGAGCGTCAATGGGCGGGAAATTGCCTGGGTGTTTGCCCAAGGCGTTCGATGACGATGGCAAAATCGCCAATGTCATTGTTGAGACACCTCGCGGCTGCCGCAACAGATTCAAGTACGACAAGAAACTCGGTCGGTTCAAGCTTCGTGCCGTCCTGCCCGCGGGCGCCGTATTTCCTTACGATTTTGGTTTCGTCCCGGGCACTAAAGCGGAGGACGGCGATCCGATCGACGTCCTGCTCTTGATGGATGAACCGGCTTTTGCGGGCTGCGTCGTGCCTTCCCGTTTGATCGGCGTGATCGAAGCGGAGCAGACCGAGAACGGGAAGACGGTCCGTAACCATCGGGTTGTCGCCGTCGCTCAGAATGCTCACGACTACCGCGATTTCCGGACCCTCGCCGATCTCAATGAGAACCTGCTCAAAGAATTGGAGCACTTCTTCGCGTCATACAACGAGATGAAGGGCGGGAAGTTCGTCTTCCTCGGAACGCGCGGCCCGCGGCGTATTCGCAAGCTCCTCGAAGCGGCCGTTCATGGCGAATGACGGATCGTCCGCAACGGCGGATCCGCTCGGCGCTGTCATGGTCAGGAGAGCGACGACGGAGCCCAAGCCAAGGAACTGGTCATGAACGGCTCCGCGTTCCCGTTTGGAACACGCGGGGCGGGGCTTCTGCTGCACGTGAGCTCCCTGCCATCGCCCTGGGGCGTCGGCGATTTCGGGCCGCCGGCTTTGGCCTGGATCGATCGGCTCGTCGAAGCGGGGCAAGGCTGGTGGCAGTTCTTACCGCTGGGGCCGCCAGGTCGGGGAAACTCGCCCTATGAGCCTTTCTCGACCTTCGCGATCAATGAGCTTTTTATTAGTCCCGAGTGGTTGATCGAGGACGGGCTTTTGAATCCCCGGGAGGCGGCCGCTCCGGCGTTCAGTGACCAAACCGTCGAATACGAGACGGTGGGCGCATTCAAGCTGCGGCTACTGGAGCAAGCACACGACAGCTATCGGTCGAGTACGAGCCCTGACCTGCGGAGCGGATTCCGAAGCATTTTGCCAAGCGGAGGCCCACTGGCTCGAGGATTATGCGCTCTTTCGGGCGCTTTGAGAGCGGCACGGCGGCGCAGATTATCGCAACTGGCCCGTCGAGCTAAGGCGCCGCCAGCCGTCAGCGCCGGCGCGGGCCAGGGACCAAGTTGCGGAGATCCTCGACCGGTTTCGTTTCTCACAGTTTATGACTCACCGACAAGAGCGGCGTCTTCAGGGCTACGCCCGGCAAAAGGGGCTGCGGCTGATCGGCGACGTTGCGTTCTTCGTTACGCCTAATTCAGCCGACGTCTGGGCGCATCCTGATCTATTCCTGCTCAACCCGGATGGCATGCCGACTTTTCTTGCCGGTGTCCCGCCCGATTACTTCAGTGCCGACGGGCAGCTTTGGGGGAATCCGCTTTACAATTGGGATGCGCTGCGGAGCACGGGCTACGGCTGGTGGATTGACCGCATTCGCTCGCTGCTCGCCCACGTGGACGTCGTCCGCCTGGATCATTTTCGGGCGTTCGCGGCGGCCTGGCACATTCCGGCCGGCTCTGTCACGGCTCAGGCGGGGGAATGGCGACCCGGCCCGGGGGCCGCATTCTTTACCGCTGCGGAGGCGCAGCTTGGCCCGTTGCCCGTGATCGCGGAAGATCTGGGATTCATCACCGCGGATGTGGCGGCGCTTCGCGACCAGTTCCATTTTCCCGGCATGCGCGTCCTGCAGTTTGCCTTCGACGGGGATCCGAAGAACCCGTTTCTGCCCGAGAATTACTCGTCTGAGGTGGTCGCGTACACGGCCACTCATGACAACAACACGGTGCGCGGCTGGTACGACTCACTTCCCGGAGCGGAGCGCAAGGATCTATGGAGCTATCTCGGGCGTCCCTCCGGCGGCGGTGATGAGGTTGCCTGGGAACTCATCCGGCTGGCGTGGGAGTCGCGGGCCGTTCTGGCTATGGCCCCTTTGCAAGACGTTTTGAACATCGGTGCGGACGGACGGATGAACTGGCCGGGCCACGCACTGGGCAACTGGGGCTGGCGCGCGACCGAAGAGCAGATGTCGGCAGCGGCGCTCCAGCGGCTCTGCGATTTAACGGAGATGACGGGTCGGGCCGTCGCTCCGAAGAGTCCCCCTCCCGATCTTACTCGCGAAACCTAAGTGCCGGTCGGCTCGGTCTTCACCCAGGCACGCAGCACTTCCGCGACGCTCCAGGCTTGGGCGATGCAGCCGCGGGGAAGAAACGGAGACTCGGCGTCGAAGACTTCACTGATGGAGCCAATGCAGGCCCCGTTCAGATGCGAACCAAAAGCCGCGAGGAAGCCGCGGGCCGACTTGCGATCCTGCGAGTGCACGCGAAGCCAGGCGTCGACAAAGGGGCCGATGAGCCAGGGCCAGACGGTCCCCTGGTGATAAGCGGCGTCGCGAGCCCGCAGGTCGCCGTCATATTTAGGCTTATAATCGGGATTGTCGGGAGAGAGGCTTCGCAGCCCGACGGGCGTCAGCAGGTGCTCGGCCACCTTGTTCAAAACAGGCTCCCAGCGCGCACGATCCAGCACCGGATGATCGAGGGAGATCGAAAAGACTTGATTCGGACGCAGCGCTGCGTCGTCGCCGCGTTCCCCGTCGACGACGTCATAGAGATACCCCCCGTCGGCAAACCAAAAGCGATCGTTAAAAGCCGTCTGTGTCCGCTGGGCACGTTCGGCCAGCGCGGTTGCCGCGTCCAATTCGTTCGACTCCCGGCACCAGCCCTCGAGCAAACGCAGTCGCGTTGTACCAGAGCGCATTGATCTCGACGGCTTTTCCCCTGCGCGGAGTGACGACCCAGTCGCCGACTTTGGCGTCCATCCAGGTCAGAGGCAGCGTGGGGTCCCCCTGAGCCAACAGGCCGTCCGCCGGATCGACGTGAATTCCAAACCGTGTGCCTCGAACATGGTGGTCGACGATATCATGGAAAATGGGAAGCAACGTGCGAAGCGTGTGGGTGTCGCCGGTCGCCTGAAGGTAGCGCTCGACGGCGTGAAAGAACCACAGGGTCGCATCCGCCGTATGATAAAGCCCTTCGCGGTGACCTTCGGGGAACAAGTTGGGCAGGAGTCCGTCGCGCACGTAGCGGGCGAAGGTCCGCAACAGATAGCCCGCTTCGGTCTGCCGTCCGGTGATGAGGGTCAGCCCCTCGAGGCTGATCATCGTGTCGCGGCCCCAATCGGTGAACCAATGGTAGCCGGCAATCACGCTGCGCACTTCGTCGCCGGTGGCTTGGGCCTGTGCCGCATCCGCCACGCGGCCGAGGGCCGGATCAAGAATTGATCCGCCGCCAACACGAGCTCGGCCGCCGTTCCATGCTGCGCTTCGGGCCGCGCTTCGGCCAACAGCCGCGAGCGTCGCTCCAATTCGGCGGCCCGCGCCGCCGCGGGCTCAGCCGAGAGGATGGCGTCCCACCCCTCGGTCGAGGCGATCAAGCACGCCTCTTGGCCCGCTTCCAACACCGCGCGGAAGTAGCCGGGGGTCCAAAGACTTCCCACGCTTGCGTATCCGCGTGCTTTTTCCAGCCGATACCGCACCTGTCGGCAGTGGCCGCCATCCAACAGGAATCCCGCGTGAGGAGCCACGTTCCGAAGGCGCAAGGGCGGTGCGGCATCGGACTCGATCTCGAAGCGGCTTTCGACGGCCGTCACACGATACGCTCGCGGCATCGTCGCGTCGACCGCGTCGTCATGGCCTCGAAAGTGGATCGACGGCCGCAGGCGCAACCGCACGCGTTCGGGCCCCTGCAGAAGTCGATACGAAACGAAGACCGTGTTCTGCAAGTGGGGCATCAAAACCTGCTTTTCGATCCGGTAGGGCCCGACCCTGATAGCGCCACACCGGAAGGCCCGCTTCGAGCTGGAAATCTCCGAGCCACGCCTGATCCGCCGACGAGTCCTCCGGAAGCTCCTCGCGATCCAACTGACCGACGTGGCCATTCGGCAAGATGATCTCGACGGACAAGTGATTGAACATCATTAACCGGCCCAATGGAACCGGCAGGGCCGCAATCAACAATCCGTGATAACGCCGCGTACAGGCGCCGGAAATCGTGCCCGACGCATACCCCCCCAGCCCGTTCGTCACCAGCCACTCGTCGTCGAGCGGCCGGGAGGTTGCCGACGGAGTCAGCGCGATCACAGTTGGTTGTTCGGCCACTTGTTGCGTCATCGATTTAAGGCCTCTTGTCAACGGGTGTGGGAGTCGCGGCGCGAGCCTGTTGCCGCCCGACGGCCCGAAGCAAAACGGCGGCTTCCGCCGGTATGTGCCATCCGTCATCGGTCTCGACCGGGGGAGTGCTCTGCGCTCCATAGCGAACGTTCTCGCTGGTCCACAGAGGCTTCCATTGGCATCGTGACGGAGGGGCTAGCAGCGGCTCAGGCGACGGCGAATAGCAGAATTGGCGGCCAAAGTTGACCAGAAGGAGCCGATCGGAGCCGGCTTCGTCGACGTCGCCGAAATAACGAACTGCAAGGCAATCAGCGCCCAAGGCCGCCGCTTCGATTTGATCGGAACGCTGACACCGAAAGACGGGGTCTTCCCGGCGCAACGTCAGCAAATCCTTGTGGAACTCGTAGCTGCGCTCATGCCTCTCGCGCTGGGCCCAATCCAATTTGCTGCGCTCGAACGTGGACCGATTCGCGGGATCGGCCAGCGCACGCCGAACCTCATCCGTATTCAGGGACGGGAACTGCGACAGGAATTTGATGCGGCCTTGAGCGACGCCCTCCGCGTCCTTTCCGGCAAGGTCCGCGAAATAGAGGAAGGGGGACGACGCACTGAATTCCTGACCCTGGAAAAACATCGGTGTTTGAGGAGAGAGCAGCCAAAGCGCCGTCATGGCCCGAAGACGTCCCGGGCTGGTCAGGTCGTGAATCCGCAATCCGGCGCCGGAGTTGGCCACCTGGTCGTGGTTCTGCAGGAAATGAATGAATGCAGTGGCCGGAAGGCCGCGGGCTGGGGTTCCCCGCCGCTTCCCCTGGTGCTGCGAAATCTGTCCCTGGTACAGAAAGCCGCCCCGGATCGCGGACCGCAGCTCGTCCACACTCCCTGCGTAGTCCTCGTAGTAGGCTTCCGTAAGTCCCGTCAATCGCACGTGCGCGGCATGGTGGAAATCGTCGTTGCACATAGCGTCGAGGCCGTGGCCGCCTTCCTCAACCGGCCGAACGAGCCGCACGTCCTGCGGCTCGTTCTCCGCCAGGAGAATCACAGCGCGATCTCCCGCGACCTTTCGCGCGGTCTGAGGCAGCTCCGTCAGAATATGAAATTCCGAGTCGTCAAAAATGGACTGTGTCGCGTCGAAGCGGAAGCCATCCAAGTGGAATTCCTCAATCCAATACCGGACATTCGACCGGAAGAATTCGCGAACCGGTCCGGAGTTCTCACCGTCGAAATTGACGGGGGACCCCCATTCATTTTCATGGCGGCGCGAGTAGTAATCGTTGGTGAACTCGGTGATCGTGCAGCCAAAGAGGCCGAAATGGTTGTAAACAACGTCGAGGATGACTCCCAATCCCAGTGCATGCGCCCGATCGACGAATCGACGGAAATCGTCCGGGGCACCGTAAAGCCGGGTCGGCGCAAACATGCAAACGCCGTCGTAGCCCCAGCCGAAGGCGCCCGGAAAATCTGCCACTGGCATGACTTCGATTACCGTCATCCCGGCCGTGGCGATCTCCTGGAGCCGGGCCGTGGCCGTGCGCCACGTTCCCTCGGCCGTCAGCGTGCCGATGTGCACTTCATAAATGACTTGCCCCTCGATGGTGACCCCCCCCCAGTGGGCATCTGACCACTTGAAACCCCGGTGGTCGACGATTTGCGACAGGCCTTCGGGTCCGTCGGGTTGAAAACGCGATGCTGGGTCGGGAAGCAGACGAGAATCGCCATCGAGCCGAAATCCATAGTACATTCCGTCTGTGGCTTCGGGCACGATTGCCGAATGGTACCCGTCCTCCCCCAAGGGTCGTTCAGACGGGCCACTCGAACGGGGCGGCTGAGGCCGTCGTCCGCGATCACGCCCCGCCTTTTGAGTGGCACATGGCTCCTCGCGGTCGAGATCGAAGATGATGGCCGGCTTACGATCACTGGGATCGTGGCTCAACACGACTTGCACAGATTGCCGCTTCGGCGCCCATGCGCGAAAACTTGCTCCCCCGCCCGGCAGCACTTCCGCTCCGATGGGAAGCCGCCGCGCGGTCCGCACCGCTTCGTGGATGCGGCCCTCGACCCTTTCCATGCAATTCCCCCCAAACCCCTCGTCAGATGGGCACGTAAGACAGAGTACGACCGATGTTCGCGACTGCGGACTTTGCAGAATTCGTGCCAATCAGGGGCTTGGCGGCTCGTCTCGACGAGTTCGGTTTCGTTCTGCTCGCCCCCAACCGTGCGTTGTAGGCGCCGCTCAACGGCTCGCCGTTCCACTTTCGGCGCCGGAGGGTGAGCGTTCCGAACATGCCCGCCTGCGAGAAAGGCCATGGCTCGAACCGTTCGGCGGGTCACGCTCAACAGCACTGGCCACCGATTGACGGTTTTTCGCGCAACTTCCGCGATCTTCAGCCGGTTCAAAAAGCTTCCGAGGGGTCCCAGTTTTTGCAGCAGACGTCGGACCGCCTTTCCCTCACGAGCGGTTTTTTCGAGCAGCCGCAATCTCTCGCCGCCGTCGTTGAAGCTGGCGGGAACCTTGCGGTTCTCCCCAATCTCGGCACCGACCGGGTCGATCGCAAACCGACGGCCGATCTGTTCCAGAAGAATCCCGTCGGCATGGCGAATGGCGTTTCGGTCTTCGGGCCAATACTCGTCATTGGGAAGTACGACGAGGCGATTGTCTTGGTTCTCCGGAGATCGTCTGTTCCGCAGGAGCAGACCAGCCGGAAAGACGATCCGCCAGGACCGGGAGATCCCCGAAGAATCCCTGGTCGCAGAGCACGCCGCTGTCGAAAACAATCGCCTCCCAGTCCGGAAACGTTTGACGCGCGAGGCTGGCCAGGGCCTCGGCCACGTAAGCCGGCTTGTTGTGGCTCACGACGATGCATGTGGACGAAGGAGTGAGGGGCGAGTGCCGAGAGACGTCCAGGGCACGCTTTGAGTGCTGTCGTCTTGACTCCCCACTCAGCACTCACCACTCGTTCCTCAGTGCACGAACCGCAGGCACAGTTTCCAATACCAGTCGAAGAGCACGTTGGCGAGTCGAAATAAAACGCTGTCCCCGACTCCCGGCACGCTCAACTGGCTGTTGAACGCCGAAACCAGAGACTTGTCCGAGACAAGCCGCGTGCTCTGAATCGCGCGTTGCGTCTTGCGCCATTGCCGGTTGAGACGCAAAAAATCCACGTAGGATCGCAGCTTGGCTCCGAGCCAGCCGCCGGCCACCGCGTAGTACAAGACGGCCCCTTCCATCGCCAGCAATGCGGGCAAAATCAAAAACAGGAACGAGGCCCGGTGCGTCTTGCACAGCCAGATAAGCCGGTTCCGTTCCAGAAAAAAGAACTTGCCGGCATTTCGGTGAAAGTCGTAACGGTGATAAACAACGGATTGCGCGCTCAAGACAATCCGGTGGCCGCGTAGCCGAGCCCGCAACGACCAGTCCAAGTCTTCGTGGTACATGAACAGGTCGGCATCCAAAAGGCCGATGTCGCGCACGACATCGGCCTTGACGAGCATTGCCGCGCCGCTGGCGTAAGGAATCTCGACGTCTTGCGCGAATTGGCCTCGATCGACTTCGTCCAGATGGCCGCACCAGCCGACGCCCGTGTAATGCAAACGGTTGCCGACCGTATTGATCACCGGAGGAGTGCTCTTCGGGTGGCGGTAGATCTTGGACTGGCACACGCCGATCGTCTCGTCCACCTCAGCCGAACGGATAAGCTCCTCGAGCCACTGCGGGTCAACGACCGTATCGGGATTGAGCAACACCACGTGCCGTGCGCCTGCGGCGAGGGCCACGCGCAGGCCGACGTTTGATCCTTCCGCAAACCCGAGGTTGACGTGGTTTTCGACGATTTGCACTGCGGGATATTCGCGGCGCACCCAGTCGGTAGTGCTGTCGTCCGAGCCGTTGTCCGACACCAGGACCGTGAAGTCTTGCGCGCGTCTGCGCCGCCAGGGAGGGGAGACATTCCTGCATGTCGCGAAGATGATTTCGCGTCACAATGATGATCACGATGTTCATTGCAGGAGCTGACGGCGGAGGGGGGAGGATGATGCTGCGGTGGCGACGGCCGACGGTGACAGGAAGCGGTAAAGCTGGTAATGCCCGCTGTTGACAATGGGCTGAAACATGCGGCGGTCGCGCACGGCGTCTCGAATCAGGCCGTCGTCGGGCATGTTCGAGACATTCTCGGGAACTGCCACGACCAGGCGCACACCTTGATCGAAGAGCAAGCGCAAGTACTGGTCGCGAGGCATCGATGACGTCAGCAACCAACGGTCAAGCTGGAGATAGGGAACTCCGCTTAAATAGGCAAGCTGCCATTCGGCATCGCAGCTCAGGAAATGCTCTCCTGGGCGCGCCTGGGAGCGAAGCCACTGAGCGGAGTCGGCCAGGTCGGCGCGCTCGGCGGCGACCTGGTGGTGGTTTTTGTACAAAACGTACAACCCCTTGATCCCATTGAGCCCGACAAATGCCGCGACGAAGACCACAAGCACCGCGGGCGCCCAACGGCGTACGCGCGGGTGCCAGTCCAAGAGGATTGAGAGTCCTTCCAGATAATAGAGGAGCAAGAGCGGAGCGACCGGCAGCAGATAGCGTGCCCCAGCCGGGAGATTCATAACAATCCCCAGTGCGTACCCGACCACGGCCAGCGCGATCAGAAATTCGCGGTGCACAAGACGTCGCCCCAGTCCCACAAGGACGGGCGACAAGCAAATGGCCAGCGCGGCGATCGGGTTCCCCTGAAGGCCCATCAGAAATCGGGGGATCTCGGCGGCCGACTCGTAAGTGTTGCTCGAGCGCTCGCGCGACGAGGAAGACGGTCGGCCGCGAGATCAATGCCTGCACGCTCGTCATGTAACTCACCGGCGGCAGTGAATGTTCCGCCTGCAAAGATCGCTGGTATTGCACGTAGAAGATTCCCAGCGTCGCTGCGACTCCGGCCAAGAGGGCAGCGATGTTGCCGCCGACTCGCAGACCGGAGGTCGAGCGGGGCTGCAGCAACAACCCGACTGCGCACGCCACGGCCAGCGCGACGCCCGCCACGCGGACCCAGCATGACGCCAGGATGGCGAGCGTCCCCCATTCGAGGGCCCATCTCTCTCCGCGAAGTCCGCGGAGGAAACAGAAGAGTCCGGTCAGCACCAACAAGGTAAAGGGCATATCGCTAAGCTGGAGTGTGCTCAGCACATGCAGTAACGAATTACAGCCCAGCAGGCAGGCCACGAGCAGGGCAACCGGTCGGGAGGCCAGGTGCAAGACAAGCCGGTAGCTCATCCAGACCGACAACAAGCCGACCAGTCCCATCGCCATGTTGAGGTACAACATGCTGCCCAGCCCAGCCCGCTCCAATCCGGCAAGGAAGAGCGGATATCCAGGAGGCACGTAGGCGTGAGGCTGGCCGTCCAGGGCGTAGCCGTGGCCTTGGGCCAGGCTTCGGCCCAGCATCAAGTAAAGAGCGCTGTCGGGCGTCGGCAGCCACGAGGGGCTGACCGCCAGTGCAAACCACAAGAGGATGGCGGCGACGACATACCGCTTTGTCACGACTAGCCGTGCCGCGACGTCTTCCAGAGACCCAGTGAAAAGAGGGGAGACGGCGCTCGCGGCGTTAGACATCGGCGTCAATTTGTTCCTCCGGCAATCGTAAACGGCACGCGAGCTGACCGTGTCTCATTCGGTTAACCGCCGAATCTTGCGCCTGACGCCCTTTCCTGCAAGTCAGGCGGCTTCCAAACGGCGTGATCCGCCAGTTTTCGGCTCCGTCTTTGTCCCGTCGAGAGTCTCCCTCGTCCTTTCGAAGGGCTCAGGAAATCTCAAAACGTCCGACTCAATACTCGGTGAGGATATTGGGTCTCCTTGCCGACGGCTCGCCGAGGTTGACGGTTTCCAGTTTCGCAGCTTCCATAACCACCACAGAGCAATCAGGCCGTCGCGATAGCGAATCTTCTTGCCGGATTTGCCGTCTCGCGGGGAGTACCGAACTCCAACCTCGTGGATCCGCAACCCCATTCGACTGGATTTCGCCACGAACTCGGGACAGAACTCGAAACCTTCACACTGCAGTTCCATCGCCCTGAGCATCTCCGTTGGAAGTGCTTTGTAACAACACGCCTCATCTGACAACCGCACGCCATAGATCATGCGAACCGCGACGTTCAGCAATTGAACGCCAAGCCGGAACACGGATTGAAAGGCAATCGCCGCGTTGTCGCGGTGACGGAAACGAGAGCCAACGACCACGTCGGCAAATTCGCATATGAGAGGTTCGATCAAAAAGGGATAGTCGCACGGGTCTGTTTCGAGATCGCCGTCCTGGACGATTGTGAATTGACCGCGCGCATGTCGGAGTGCCGTGCGGATTGCTCGTCCCTTGCCCCGGTTACGGGGATGGCGGTAGACCTCGATGGCCGACCGTGAAACCCAGTTCGCTAGGATCGCACTTGTCCCGTCGGTCGATCCGTCGTCGACAACAACGATCTGTTTGTCGTAGGGAGCCTGTTGGACGAGACGCAGTAGATCATCGATGGTGGCCGCCTCGTTGAAAACCGGCACAATGACGGTTAGGAGCGGCGCCGGTCCGGGGATAAGCATTGCGCGTGATGCCGCTGCCGATTGCTCCACCTCCGGGGCGGTTTCGACGGTTTGCCCCCTCCTCGGCAGCTTGATTGCTCTCGCGTATGGAATCGCGTGTGTTCTCACTCGTTCAACTCCGCGCAATTTAACATTTTTGAACCGGATATTTCCGTCGCATTGACACCGGACAATCCCTGACACGGGCAAATGAGTAATCGTTTCCCGACCGGTGGGCAGCCGTATACAAAGACGATTGACAACCCAGCGTCGACCGATCGGCTGAGGTCGGGTGAGTGACCGCGGTTTCGTTCTGTGCGGGCGCAGCAAAGAATTCGCAATCTTCAGGGGTGCCGCGCATGCTGTTCGTCTCCATCGACGCATGCCGGCGTGCCCAATGGCTGTTCTCCGCATGGCCCGCGAGAGGCGGCAGACTATACGCAGACGGTGGAATCAGGCCAAGGTCAGTTTGCCAGGCACGAGTGGCAGAATGGATGACCGACAGCCAGTTGCTCCGATCGACACATGCTCGGCCGTTTCGGCCTCCACTGTTATTTTCGATTTTCGCGGTTTCCACCGGAGTTGACGTGGCTACCGCCCAGGTGCTGGCCTTCCAGAGGTTCGACCTCAATGGCGACGGAGTCCTCGACCAGTCCGAGCTCGCCCTCGCACAGGCCATGTTGCTACGGCAGCTCGCCCAAGCGGCCGCGACGACATCGACGCTGCAAACAACGCCCCTGGTCAGCTCGACGAGCACCGGGACGACAACATCCAGCCAATCCGGTAGCATGAGCGGCGGATGCAGCAGCGCGGCACGAGGCTTTGTCACCGCCGACGGACTGGCCAAGTCGCCGGGACATCCCTTCTATCGGAAGCTCGATGAGTTGCTGGCCGAGGCCGGCTTCGACCGCTGGATTGAGGGCCGCTCCCAGTGGTAGTACGCTACTGAGGAGGAGCGCGGACATCCCTCGATTGCCCCTGGCGTGTATTTCCGGATGCTGCAGATCGGCTAGTTCGAAACGGGTCGACAGCCAACGCGGCATTGTCTGGCGGTGTGCGGACAGCCTGAGCCCCCGGCACTTCCTTGGGGGGTTCCCTTGGGCAAACCGACCCCCGATCACTCGACGTTGGACAGTTAAGAGACAGGGGTCCGGCGTCCGGCGTCCGGCGTCAGCGAAGGCCACGGCACGCTTCGATTGCCGTGATCTTCCCTGGCCCCGCCATTTTTTCCTTCAGCGCCTTTACTCGATCGTCCATGAGCCACCTTTAAAGCGAACATCCCTTCTCTCATCCCAGACACGCTCCGCAGCTTATCGAAAGAGCATCCTTTCCCCTATTGACGTTTGCCGGCTTCCACATTCTGCGCAAAAGCCGGCGTGCAACCGGCGAAGTGGGCGGTGTCGCAAAACAGCTTGCCTGATTTTGGAAATGTTGATCTAATCCGACGACGCTCCAAGATCCGATCACCACGCAGGGTGTGGCCGATAAATCGACTCGCTCATGGCCTGATTGACGAGCGAATGCGGCGGCAGCGGCCGACATGCGAGGCTCAGGCTTATTTTTGGGACGCTGTTCGTGCCAAACGTACGGCGACGGGAATCTCGCCGTACCTCGTTTGCAACGGTCTTGCGAAGTTCGGGCTCGAATCGCGACGCCGCCATTCCTGAACGGTTGTTTTCAGGATCCGGGGCAACGCCGACACCGTCAATTACCTTTCGCAGTTCCTCGCCCGGCTGTTACTGAGAACAGACCTGGTGCGATGCATCAATTGATGACGGCCAGCGGATTATTACGATGATCGGCCTGACGAACGAATACTGATGATCCTCGATCAACCAATCCAGGTCGGCTCACTGCCGCGGTTCCAGAAGCGGTCGCAGTGGCTCCCTCGAAAGCTCTTCGGAACGGAACCGAACAGCGCGGAGGCTGTCGTATTGACCGAATCGTTGCGGCGGCTCTTCGACCCGCAACGATTAGCCTATGTCATGATCGCGATCGGTATGGTGCTGCAGATAGCCCACTGGGCCGTTAATCGTTCGTTTTGGCAGGATGAACTGGCAGTTGGACTCAGCATTCGGGAAAGGTCTTTTAGTGAATTGGCCAAACCGCTGGATTGGAACCAAGCGGCACCCATCGGCTTCCTATGGGTGGAGAAGTTGGCCTGCAATGTCCTGGGCGACGATCGAGCGCGCCTGCGATTATTTCCATTAATCTCAGGGTTGGCGGCGCTGCTGCTGGCGAACGCGTGGTTCCGCGGCGTGATGAAGCCTTGGGACAGCGAACTCGCAATGGGCCTCTTCGCGATTCAACCGCGATTGATCGAGTTCGCCGCGGAGTTGAAACCCTATTCCGCCGACGTTGCCGCGGCTCTCTGCGTTCTTCTGATCGATCTGCGTGTTCGTCGGTCCCACTTCCGCCGGAGTTGGCTGGGCGCCTATATTCTTTCGGGCTTCCTGTTGCCGTGGTTTTCCTTCCCCGTCATTTTCGTACTGGTGGCGACGGCGTTGTCCGCAGGATTGATGCTGACTAGAGCTGGCCAGTGGCGCCTGCTGGTGACCCTGGCCTGTGTGTGGACGTTTTGGGCAATGAGCTGGGGACTGCAAATTGCTATGCTACGCTCGACTGCCGTTAATGAATATCTCAACACATGGTGGGCCACGCGATTCTTGCCTTACGATCGCGGATTGGGGGGATGCTGTCCTGGATCGTCATGTCATGGATAGACCTTTTCCGAGATACCATGAAAACGACGCCGGCGTGGCTCGCCGGTGTTGCGGCCGCAATGGGACTGTTTATCATCGTGCGACAACGCCCAAGAACGTCATGGACCATCGTCGGCGTGCTGATCGTGGCGCTGATCGCTGCTGCCTGGCGCCGTTATCCGCTGGGCGATCGCTTAGCGCTGTACCTGCTACCGATCCTCGCCGCAAGCTTGGCAGCAGCACTCGCGTCGATGGCCCGGACCCCAAGTCGGTCACTCCGGATTGCAGCCGGCATTCTTGCGATTGGTCTCCTCGGCGAAGCAATCGGCCGCTCGGGAATCGATTTTCTCCATCAGGGGCACTGCGAGGAATCGCGACCGGTGTTACAACGGCTCGCTGCCAACGCATCGCCGGAAGACGCCATTTACGTCTATTTCCACAGTCGCCTAGCTTTCGACTACTACGGAAAGCGCTTCGGCCTGCGAATGACGCCCGTATTCGGCAAGGGGATCGTTCCCTCGGAAGATCCACAGCTTCGCAAACTCCTGGCGCACGGACGCGTTTGGTTGTTCTTCGCGCACGGTTGGAAGCTCGGCACCACCGCACCGGCCAGAAATATCCAGGCGGACTTTCTCCACTATGCGGACTCGCTTGCCAAGCGGATCGACAGTGTCGAAGCACGCGGCGCCGCTACTTTCCTCTATGGGCCCCTTTCTTCGCGCTCACCACTCAACGAGAACGAGCAAGACCGCTGGTAACTGTGTGGGCCACCTTTGGCCACCTTTAGCCAATTGACGGGCACACCAGTCCATCGCCTGGAATGCACGATGACCTTCAAGGAAGTCTCGGCCTGGATTGTACGGCGAATGCCGTCCTTTCCACTCTGCCGCAAAGTCCTCTATTCGCCGTTCTGCGTCCTGCTTCTTGCATTAGTTACATCACGCGCCATTTACCTCGGATTGTTCCACGTACGCTTCAACGCCGACACCATTACTGGCTATTGGCAGTTCCTCGACCCTTCCCTGCTGCAAAACGATCTGCTGCGTAGCATCTTTTACCTGCACCAGCAGCCGCCATTATATAATTTATTTCTTGGTGCCGTGCTCAAATTGTTTCCCCAGTACTGGGCCCTCGCATTTCAGGTCGTTTACCTCACGATGGGCGTGGCTTTTTCCATAAGCCTGTTCAGTCTCATGAGGACGTTGCAAAACCCCTTTGCTAACTGAACAGACAATGGCAGGCAAGTTGCATACCGGGGTCGGTGAAAGGAGACACCGACATGTTGATGACCCTGTTGCGATGGCCGCCACGTCGGCGGTCGAATTGCACAGGGCACAGGACGGCCCCATCACCGTTTCTCACTGACGCGCAATGGCTTTTGATCGCCGACTTCTTTGCCAAACCGCCCGCCTCTCCGCAAGGAAGACGGCCCCGCATCGCCTCCCGGCCGTCTCTGGAAGGAATCCTTTGGATCCTAACCAATGGCGGCCGTTGGAAAGATTTGCCAGAACGCTATCCGTCGCCCGCAACGTGCTGGAGACGGCACCGCGACTGGACCCGCAGCGGCGCCTTCCAGGCCGCGTGGGATCGAGTCCTCGGCAAGCTCGATCGGCTCAAACGAATCAACTGGGAGGAGGACGTTGCAAAACCCCTTTGCTAACTGAACAGACAATGGCAGGCAAGTTGCATACCGGGGTCGGTGAAAGGAGACACCGACATGTTGATGACCCTGTTGCGATGGCCGCCACGTCGGCGGTCGAATTGCACAGGGCACAGGACGGCCCCATCACCGTTTCTCACTGATGCGCAATGGCTTTTGATCGCCGACTTCTTTGCCAATCCGCCCGCCTCTCCGCAAGGAGGACGGCCCCGCATCGCCTCCCGGCCGTGTCTGGAAGGAATCCTTTGGATCCTAACCAATGGCGGCCGTTGGAAAGATTTGCCAGAACGCTATCCGTCGCCCGCAACGTGCTGGAGACGGCACCGCGACTGGACCCGCAGCGGCGCCTTCCAGGCCGCGTGGGATCGAGTCCTCGGCAAGCTCGATCGGCTCAAACGAATCAACTGGGAGGAAGCGATCGGCGATGGCTCGTTTTCCCGGGCAAAAAGGGGGGTGACGAGGTCGGCCGCACTCCGAAGGGAAACGGCACCCGCATCCTGCTGATGGTCGATGCGGACGGAACGCCGCTGTCGGCCTTTACCACGGCGGCTCATCACAACGAAGTCAACACGGTCGAGACGCTCGTCGAGCAGCGCCAGTTGTGTTATCAGACGCCTCGACGACTGTTGTACGACAAGGCAGTCGACGCCGATTGGCTTCGCGAACGCCTGGCTGGGATTGGGATCGAACTGATCTGCCCCCATCGAGCCAACCGCACAAGCCGTCGCGTCAAGACGGTCGCGCACTCAGACGCTACGTCCGCCGCTACCGCGTCGAACGAAGCATCAGTTGGCTGCATTGTTTTCGCAGGCTCATCACGCGCTGGGAATACTATTCCGACCTGTTCCAAGGGTTTGTCCACCTGGCTTGCCTGTTCACCAGTGTGAACCGGTTATGAAACTTCCTCATGGAAGAAATGGGCGTCACCCGGGTCATTGCGATCACACTTGCCCTCGTCAGGACCGTCCTTCCCACGACTGTTATTTACGAAAACTGGCTGTTCTATTCATACCCAGTGGCCGTTTTTCTCACTCTCTGCGCTCTTTTCCTAGTCCGATTTGTAAAGCATGCTCGACCTCAGGACGGCGCCTGGTGTTTTAGTTTAATGGCACTTCTAGTTCTCACTCGCAGTACTTTCCAACTCTTTTGGTTCCTCTCTTCGGTGCTTTTCTTGCTGTACTGCTGCAAGCCGCAACGGAAAGTTATCGTCAGAACCGCCTTAGCGCCACTGTTGCTTGTGATGGTCGTCGCCTCCAAACACTGTATCGTGTTCGGCACTTGGACGCCGGGTAGTATATATACCGGACTAAACCTTGCATTGCATGTTCAAGATCGCGTGCCCGCGGCAACGCAGGCTGGTATGTTGAAGAAGAAGGCGTCCCGCCATATTTCTTTATGAAACCATTTCAGTCCCTATCGACCTTCAGAAAGTTTTTACCGCCCGTTCAGCCAACGGGAGTCCCTGCGATAGATCAAGAGACAAAATCCACGGGGGCACCTAACTTTAATCATCTCGGCTACCTGGGGCTTGCAGAAGGTTATATGAAAGGCTTTAGAAAGCTGATGAGTAGCCATCCCGAGGCTTACTTCCAGTCGTTCGCGGCGAGTCGGAAGTATTTTCGGCCGTCGAGTGAAGACTTCGGCGTTCAGGAGCGGACCAGCCCAGCAATGCAGGCATTGCTGGGCTATTGCAATTGTGTATTCTGTGGGCAAATCAGTCGGAACCATATGGGCATATTCTTACTTTTGGGGTTGCCGGTGATTGTCGTGTTTGGGATTGTGGAACTTATTAGAGGTTACTCGCGGAAGAGAGCTGTGTGTGCTGCATACGACCTCACTATGCTGTTTATGGTAGCGACTATCATATATCTGTCTATCGTCACGGTGGTCGTGTCGCCTGCCGAGTACAACCGATATCGGTTTGAGGTCGATAGTTTCTATGTTGTAATATTCGCAATTATGGTTTCAAAGATGAGTGGACCATTGTTAAGAAAGGGCACGCGGCCAGCCTGTCAGTCGCGGGGGTGGGACAATCAAAGGTGGCGGCTTGCTCTTGTGCACGCGCGCCCAAGCGGCCGTGACAACCTCGACGCTGCAAACGATGCCCCTGGTCAGATCGACGAGCACCGGGACCACACCATTCAGCCAAACCGGTAGCATGAGCGGCGGACGCAGCAGCGGGGGTTCTGGAACGACAGACTTCGGCGAATCGACGGGCACGACCAGTTATGTGGCATGTTAGTTGCCCTTCGCAGTTTGAAGCTCTGGTCGGCCGACGACAGACATGCGAACGCAATCGCCGTACTTGTGGTTGATCACCTGGCGGGGCTGGCTTTGATCGCGGGACCGTGGATTGGCATCTTGACCGCAAAGTATGGCCGTCTCACCTACTCGACTGCGGGATCGCCAAACCACGCGAACATGAGCCCGGAAAACTATGACCCCGATCCGTTATGGAATCCTGGGCTGGTGCCGGACTTCATTTCCGATCCGAGACTTATCCCGGACTGGTCGCAATTTCAGGACGCCGAGCACCTGCTCCATCAACTCAAATTGGTCGGCGAAGCGCTACGTGCGACCGCTCCATTTAAACTGGATGCGCTCTAACGATTGGATGGCGAGACTGTAACGAGTTGGTCCTGCGGGTTGGTTGTCAGAATAAGGCCGCGGAAACGGACTTCCTGGGGCACGTGATTCATGTGGAGTTGGAGTCCGATGGGACCGGACTCGCAGAATTCCGGATGCGGATCGCTCCAGTCGGCCACCAGCTTTCCATTGATCACGTGCCGGATGCGATTTCCAATCGCCAGGATCTCCATGCGGTTCCAGTCGTGCTGCTTGCCGGCTTTCTTGGCGACACCGTTCTTATCGGTGTAAATGCTGTTACGCCGATACAGGTCAAAAAAGCCGTACGCGGATGGAAACATCACGAGATGGCCCATGTAACTGTACGGATCGCCTTTTTTCTCAACCGTCTTGCCCCAGAAGGCGATGCCCGAGTGCATATCACTTGTGACGAGCTTGCCCTCGAAGATCAGCCGAAAGTTCCGATAGTTCTTTGCGGTGACCAGATACGTGCTGGCCGCAGGAGCATTCTGCTTACCGTTCCGCGCCACGATGATGCCGTCCTCGACGGAGAAGTAGTTTCCGATCTGCCCTCTCCAACCTGACAAGTCGGATCCCGTTGAAGAGCCGAATCGGCTCTTCGCCTTTTGGAAGCTTGCTCACCTGCTGTTCCGACCAGTCCTCTGCCACGGTTTTCGCGGCGGAGAGGAGGTAGGTCGCGGTGCAAATCATGAGAACGGCAACACAAAAACGGTTTTTCATTAGGGTGTCTCCAGATGCGGTGCAAAATGATTTTTCTTCAGGCGCTTGTGAAACGCGCACGTTCTCCCGTTCACGAAAAGCCGGCAACGGGGTGTGGAACGTACGGCTCCTCCAACCGAGCGATCTCCTCGGCCGTTAGCTTGACGGAAAACGCGGCCAGCGCGTCTTCCAAATGGTGCGGCTTGGTGGCACCGATGATCGGCGACGTGACGACCGGCTTGTGCAGCATCCACGCCAGGGCAACCTGCGCGCGGGGGATTCCGCGGGCGGCGGCAACTTGTCCGACGCGCTCGACCACCTTGCGGTCGGCCTCGGCCATGCTGCGATACAGCGTTTTGCCGAATTCGTCGGATTCAGCCCGGCTCGTGGTCGGCGCGTCTTCCCAGGAGCGGGCGAGGCGGCCGTGCGCGAGCGGGCTCCAGGGAATCACGCCAATCCCCTCGGCCGAGCAGAGGCCCATCATCTCCCGCTCTTCCTCGCGGTACAGCAGGTTGTAATGGTTCTGCATCGAGACGAACCGCGTCCAGCCTTGGCGATCGGCCAGTTCCAACGACTTGCAGAATTGCCACGCAAACATCGACGAGGCGCCGAGATACCGTGCCTTGCCCGCATTGACGACGCCGTGGAGCGCTTCGAGCGTCTCCTCGATGGGCGTGTCGTAATCCCAGCGATGAATTTGATACAGATCGACGTAGTCGGTGCCGAGGCGGCGCAGGCTTGCGTCAATTTCGGACATAATTGCCTTCCGCGAGAGGCCCCGGCCGTTGGGCCCCGGATGCATCCGTCCATGCACCTTGGTCGCCAAGACGACGTCGTCTCGCCGGGCGAAGTCGCGAAGCGCCCGGCCCACGATCTCTTCACTGGTGCCGTCGGAATAAACGTTGGCCGTGTCGAAGAAATTGATGCCGGCTTCGAGCGCCCGTTTGATGAACGGGCGGCTCTGTTCCTCACCGAGCGTCCATGGATGGGCACCCCGTTCGGGCACGCCGTAGCTCATACAGCCGAGGCAGAGGCGGGAAACTTTCAGGCCGGTTTTTCCCAGATTCACAAAGTCCACGGGTTCCTCCGGAGAAGATGTTCTCGCCGCTCAGCCGGCCGCATCGATGAAACGGCCGATCCGCGAACGTATCACAACTCGCTCCCCGATACCAACGCTCAAGCTCGTGGCTTTTGGGTGAGCAGATCGCGGATCTCGGTCAAAAGCTCCTGGTCGCGAGTCGGCGGGGGCGGCGCCACGGCTTCTTCCTTTTTGCTGCGAAGTACAAAACCGAGAAACTTTTGGATGAAAATAAACAGGGCCAGGGCCACGATCAGGAAGTTGGCCACATCGGCCAGGAAGAGTCCCGCGTGGACGGGCTTGCCGCGGACCGAGAGCGTCCAATCCTTGTAACCCTGTTCGCCGGGAAAGAGGGCGGCGATCAGGGGCATCATGATGTTGTCGACCAGCGACTTGACGATGCTGCCAAAGGCGGCGCCGATGATAACGCCGACGGCCAGGTCGATCACGTTTCCCTTCAAGGCGAAGTTCTTGAACTCCTCCAGTAAGGAAAAGGCCCTCTTCGTCGGATCAAATGCGGAAAGCGACTTGCGCGGGTCCATGACAATCCCCTGAAAAGACAGGTGAAAACCTCATTTAGATGAGGTTGCCGCAATGACCGGCAAATGTCAAAACCGTTTCGGTGGGATTTGACGAAGATTGTCCCCTTGCTCGACTGAGACGCTGGCCAAAGACCTTGTGGATGCAGGGCGTTCCCCGCGAGTTGACGTCGGATCAAGGACTCTTCAACACACTGTCCAGGCTCCAGCCGGCCAGCTCGCCAATGGCCTCCACAACGACATCGGGCGGCGGGTATGCTGACAGGGCCTCCGGATCGTGCGCATAGCTTCCTTGCCGCGGGAAGACGGTCGTGACGCGGGAGCCCCAGATCTGTTTGATCGCGGTCAGAATTCGCAGCTTGTCATCCACCATCACATAATGCCGGGCCGGGAAGCGGCGCTCGACATCGTCGAGTTCCGTCTCCTTGTGGATATAGATCAGCACGTTGCCCCTGACCGCCTGCCAAATTCCCGAGCGTTCGACCTTGCGCGGCTGAAAGACCACGTCGCCATCGGAAAGGACGGCAGTCGGCCCCCAAGAGGAGAATTGCCTCAGCACATCAAGCGCGCTGGGATACAGACGGTCGGCAAAAGGATAGTCGACCAGGAATGACGACACCGACAGCAGTTGCAAGTCGCGTGGATGCTCGACTCGGTACTGCTGCAGCGCTCCGAGGTAGTCGCGATAACCCAGATCGTTGAAGAGCCGCTCGAGAATGGCCCAATAGTGGTCGCGGCAAGCCGGGCCGAAGTCGCGCGCAAGGTGTTCCTTGAGATCCTCCTGAATGCGGTCGTTGTCGAGGAGCGTATTGTCGACGTCGACCAGAAAGACGATCGGGTCCGATGGTGTCATCGGACGACCTCTGTCATGTGCTGGCCCTCAGACGGCTTCGTCAATGCCAGTGGTGGTGCCCTTCCGCGTTATGCTGCCCTTGCGCGTTAATCGTCACCGAATCGGAGACAGCGCTACTGACCGCCGTATTGCTGTCCGTCGCGCCGAGAGTGTAGGTTCCGGCCGTGTCGAGGATCGCGTCGCTGAATTTAGCGACGCCATTTTGGGTGCTGACCGTGTAGGGCGAAGGAACACTGCTGTCGAAACTCTGCGTCGGACCGCTGTTGACGCTCAGCGTAACGCTGGAATCATTGGTCTTGATGATGTTGCCGAATTGGTCCTCCACGGCCAGGTCGACGGTCCCGCGCCGCGCGTCCCACCGCAGAAAGACGAGCTGTTCGGGGCCACTCGTATCGGGAGCGATGACAAAGCTGTCGGAGACGGCCCGGTGCGTGTGGCCGGTGCTGGCCAGCAACGTGTAGGTGCCGGCCTTGTCGAGGACCAAGTTGTCGAACGTCGCAATACCGTTCACCGCGGTTGCGGTCATTGTATGCCCATCACCGGCGAAGCGTCCCGGCTCGCGGACCGTTAACCGAATGACGGAATCATTGGTCGACACGACGGTTCCTGAGGAGTTTTCGACTTCCACCGTAACGCTAAAGGATTGCCCCGCTGTCCCGTTGGCCGGCTGGACCTGGAAGACCAGATGCGTCGCCGACAGGAGCACCCGGGTTTCGAGAACCTCCGCCGGCACGACGGGAGAGAACAATCCGCGCCGGCGTCTCTGGCGTGAACGCGTCCCTGCGTCGGGCACGATTCGCCGCAGCCAACCCTGCCACTTACCGCCAAACATGACGTTCTCCGAATTCGATCTGGCTTTAGCAACAAAGGAGCACGGACGGAAAAGCCGCCCGTGCTCCTTCATCATACGCTTGAAATCGGCCCGATTGCAGGTGCTCAAGCCTTATTTTATCGAGGCTTGGTCCTTTCCGCCGGCAGCCTTGTGATCGGCCGGCTTTGGGTCGCTGTGCTTGCCGGGACCGTCCGCATGCTGGCCGTGCCGGCCGCCACCCGATCGGCGAAAGCCGAACCCGCGGCCTCCTCCCCCCTGTTTTTGCCGCTCCTTGATCATGCTGGTGATTTCGTCCAGCGTGATCTCGCCGTCCTTGTTCTTGTCGAGCGTCATGAAGAAGAGCTTCACGCGCAGGTTATCCAGCGGGATTTCCTTCTGGCTCACCTTTCCGTCGTGGTTCTTGTCGAACCGCTCCAGGATGCTCTGGGCGATCTGCTCCGGCGAGGGACTGAAATCGGGAAGATTGTGATTCTTGATATCCGACTGCGAAACGGCAATCGCGATGTCATAGAAGCCGATCATCATTTCTTCCCATGTCTGGTCGCCCCAGCGGACGATGGACTTGGGGTCGGGATTGTTCGGATTATCCTCCGAATTGTCGAAGTGGGCCGTGCAATGGATGACAGTTCCCTTGGGCAGATGCTTTGGGCTCGATAGGTCGTACGTCAACTGCCAGGCGAATTGGTAATTCGGCACGTCCAACAGGATCTCCTCGCTTGCCGTCGGGGTACCGGGCTTCGTAATCGAACGACTTCCCGCGGAAATGCATGTGGGGGAAGAGTTGGACCAGGTCCGCGTCGAAGTTGTAGGGGAACGAGGTCGCCTCGACCTTGTAGTTGTCGGCGCCGGCGGGAATCTCGAAGCCCGTGTTGATCGCCTGGACTGTCCGCACGAGGTGCGTGACTTCCTTCGCATCGGCAAAGACGATGCCAACTCTGGCTACGGTCCGTGCCGGGCTTCCCGTTGGGCGTGTAATGCACTTGGAACAAGAGTTCGTAACCGGCGGGCAAGATCTTGGCAAAGCCCGGCGGCAGGAGGAGAGGCATCGCCCCCGGCGCATAGCCGACAAGGAACTGCCGACGACCCTCGTCGCGGCTGGCCCCCTTGGGGCTGGCAAAGACGATAATGTGATGCACGACCGCCCGGTTGCCCGGCCGCGCTTCAATCGCCCGGATCCACTTATCCTCCTTAAAACCGGGGTCGACCGTGAAGTATTGGTAGTCGACGACGCCCGTCGCCGGAACCGAGTATTCCCTCTTCCTCATGTAAAAAATCGCGTCGGGATCCTTGGGAAGCTGCCAGCCGTCGACGAACTTTGGCGGTTCGGGCAACTCCTTCGGATCGCCTTGCGGAGCACCGGCAGCGGCCCACTGGTAGAGGATCTGCTTCTCATCCTCCGGCAGGCTGCGATCGTTGGCGAAGTGGCCGTACTTGGGATCGGCCAGCCACGGGGGCATGCGGCGCTGCTGCACTACTTCGGCAATCGCGTCGGCCCAGCCTGAAACCTCGTCATACTTCGTCATGGCGAAAGGAGCGACCTCTCCCTCGCGATGGCAGCTCACGCAATGCTTGTTGAGGATCCGCGAGACCTGGTTGGAATAGGTCACTTTGGCCGATGCGTCGGCCGCCCGCACGCGGCCGATGAAACAACCGACCACCCCGGTCTCGGCCTGAGTCACCGGCTTGCCGGCCAACTGCTCCTCGATGGCCGCCTGGAGATACGGCTCCGAGACTGTCTTTTTGACATAGCCGATTCCGTACTGGTTGTCGATGCGGCCGTGGTAACGCACCACCCGGTCCTGATCGAGCAGGAAAATCTCCGGGCGTTCGCGCGGCCCCGATCTGGTCGGCCAGCTTGTTGTTCAGATCCTTCAGGATCGGGAATTCGATGTGATAGATGCGGGCGTACGACGCGATCTCCGTGATCGCGTCCTGTCGATTGGAGTTGACGCCCAGGAATTGGACACCCTTATCGGCGAATTTCTTGCTCAGTTCGGCCAGCCGCTCGCCGTACTGCCTCGCCAGAGGGCACTCCGTCCCCAGAAAGGCGAGCACGACGACTTTCTTGTCCTTGAAATCGGCCAGTGAGTGCGACTTTCCATAGAAGTCGTTCAACGTGAAGTTCTCGGACTTGCGTCCCAAAACGGAGGACGTCCGAGTGACGTCACCGCCGCGGGTAAAGGCACCCACACCCAGACAACCCACCATCACCGCCACAACAAGACGCGAACGCAGCATCACCAGAATCCTTTGTTGGTCCCTCGGATTCGACCCAGTCTTTCAACTCACAATACCCTGTCCCGTTCGAACGGGTTGCACATCTTTGGCAAAAGTGCGGAGAATCCGGCCGGAGGGCGCCGCCCCGGGCGAAGTCCGACGCTTGCCGTAACCCCATGTGCGCGTAGGGCAAGGCCCCAGCCTCGCACAGACATTCCCGCCTGTCAATGTCATCAGTCAAGAACCCTTCACTCACGGCAGGGTTCGCGTTATTCTTCGCTGTTTTGTCCCGCCTCTTAGCGGATTTTTAATGAATTGTTCCGATTTTTCGTCTTTTTTCCGGTGCCGGAATCGATCTCCGAGCCATCATGACCAGCCCGTTTGGGAACTCCACGGACGATGAAACTTTCACTCTCCGTCCGCATTGCCGAGGCACCGTGCAAAACGCGGCTTAATATCCCTTTTCGCGATCTCGCCCAATTGGCCGCCGAGCAGGGCTACCGCGCCCTTTGCATGCGGGCCAGCGCCGGCGGCGTGCAGACCCCCTTGCATGAGTTGGCTGCCATGCGGGCGGAAGTCGAACGCGGCTGGGCTCGTCGTCTCGATGGTGACCGCCGATTCCAACGTGCCGCTCAATAACGAGCACGGTCCCGACAGCCTGCGAAACATTGCCCCCAGCCTCGACGTTGCCCAGGCGCTGGCCTGCGACCTGGTCCGTGTCTGCCTGAAAACCGCGGTCGATGTCGAGCACGCCCAGCGAGCTGCCGATTTGGCCGCCGAACGGGGCATCCGCCTGGCCCACCAGTGCCACACCACGACCCTGTTCGAAGAAGTCGGACCGTCGATCGCGTGGCTGAAGCGGATCAACCGCCGAAACTTCGGGTTGATCTACGAGCCGATCAACCTCTTGATCTGCGGCCAACCTTATGGCCTGACGACGCTCCGCAAATTCGCCCCGTACCTGATGAACGTCTACGTGCAAAACCACCGACTCGACCCCCACGGACCGGCGGCGCTCGAGACCTGGTGCCTGGGGACGCGAAGGTTCCATCACATTCCCCTGTGGGAGCCCGGCGGCGTCAACTTTCCCGAAGTCGTCACCGCGCTGCAGGCGATCGGCTACGACGGTTTTTTCACCGTCCATCAAGCCTATGCCGAACTGATGGGCCCGCGCGAAGCGGCTGTCCGAAGCGCCGAGTATCTTCGCAGCCTGGGCGGATTCATATAGAGGTCCGGAGACTCGTTCGTGGCGGCGGAGGACTTCCGCGGACATAGTAACCCGGTCGACGTGATCACCTTTTCGCCGGACGGATAACGGATGCCAGCGGAGCCCTTTCTGGTTTGGGACTGTCGTTGGGGAAGAACCCCTCGGCGTTGAGTTCCGATCATTGCTTGCCGGCGACCGGACATTGCCGCGACAAGATCGACCTGCGGCAGCACGAAGTTGGACAACCGCAATCGCGGCAAGCTTTCGCCGGTCCTTAATTCGGGGTGCCGACCATCGGATCGCCAAAAGCGACATGGTTAATACTCCCCAAGTGGAGCTTTGCGCGATCGCGCGTCGTCGAGCATCTGCCGAATCCGATTCAACTCGCCTGGAGTCAATCCGCGAAAACTGATGAGTGCGGCCATCAGCATCTCGGGCGAACCGCCGCAAACGCGTTCCACAACGTCTGAAATTTTCTCACCAACCGTGGTCTGCTTCGGCCGTCCCGCGGAGTAGAAATAGGTCCGGCTCTCTTCCCGATGCTTGAGCCATCCCTTCTCTTCCATCCTTTCCAGCAGGGTCCGCACCGTGTTGCGGGCCACTTGACGTTTCTGCGTGAGCAGGACTCGTACGTCGTTGACGGACAGCTCTCCGTGTTTCCAGATGCATTCCATAATCTGCTGTTGCGCGGGCGACAGGTCCGGCAACACTCGTCCCCTCTTCCCCATCTCCGCCTCCGTCTTTCCTCTGCGGCTACAGCGTGTCGCCGATTATGGCGACACGCTGTAGCCGTGTCAACACATTGTCGAGACGATCCGGGGAAATTGTTTTCATGCGCGCGTCGCGATACATCGGCGGGTCCTCTTGGCATCGATGGCGTTGACCACCGTCAAGTCAGGATCCCTCTGGCGCCGACTCAAAAGTCTGGTTCTGAGAGTTGTCAACTTACTTCGGGTCAATGATCCACGGGCAGCGGGAGATCTTTCGGCGCGACGTCCTTGACGGCGAGGTCGCCGAACACCGCTCGGTATTTGCCAGTGGACTTCAACTGGTACCAGCAGACGATGCGGTCGGCAGCTCCGAGTTTCACCCCGACGCCCAGATAGCGAAAGCTGCTCGGAACCGTGTTGTCGTGAACAAAGCGGCCGACGGGCAAGTCGCGTTCTCCGGTTCGGTAATACTTGGCCCACAAGTCGTAGATTTTTCGTTCTGCCTCCGTTTTGTCGGACCAGCGCTTCGGTTGGGGAGTCCACGTGGTCTCAGGTTCCGCTGGAAATGTCCCGTTGTTGACGCGAGCCCTGGCACCGAGCCATTCAATCAGTTCCGGCTCGCTGACGGTCACGTGCGGCTTCGGAACGATCTCGAATCCCGGCGGAGGTGTCAGGCGGAACTGATCCGGATCGACTTTTGCCTCGTAGACAATCTCCGAGAAAATGGATCCGAGCAACGTCCCCTCGGAAGCCTTTTCTTCGCGAGGATTGTTCCGGTCCGCCATCGTTGCAAGGTCAAAGAAGTCGGCTCCTGGATCGCTCGCTCCCACCACCTCTTTCGATTGCGGATCGATCCAGATATCGGCGCTGTTGCGCGTTTTCATTGCTTCACGCCGAAAACGGAAGACGTTCACCGTTTTATCTTTCACCTTCCGCTTTCCGACAAACTCAAGTGGCGTCTTTTCCAGGGCATTGGCCACCCAGGCAAACGGACCGCGACCGCGCGGATCGAACGGGACCTGCAATTGCTCGCGCCAATCGGTCTTTTTTCGCTTCATGTCGAGGTTCAAGTATTTTCCACTCGTGCTGTCGAGGATCTCGACGAAATTCACGTTCCCAGCCTCGTCGTAGTCGGTCATGCGGTAGAGCCCCGGGTCCCAATAGGCGAAGGTGCGCCGCGTGATTCGCAGCCATGTCCGTTTGCCGTCCACGCTGCGCTCGCAGTTATAGGTTTTGACTGTCCAAGTCATGGACTTCGCATTTTGGATTCGCTCGACGGCTTGGGCGAACGACGCCTTCTGCGGAATGAAAAACCAAACGGCGAGCGTACGAGGTGCCGTCGCGACGACCGCTGTTGCCATTCGCATGAAAAGTCTCCTCTTGCGTTGTTGAAGTTCAGTGACCACCGGGTTCAAATAAGCGACCGCATCCGCGTGCCGTGCTCGCCAGGCGTCGAAATCGGGCTTTTCATACGAACCCAAAGCATCACGGAGCGTTTGTTCGAAGGCCGGATCCGGCGCATTGTCGTTCATGATCGAATCCTCATTCATTCACTTCCGCCAGTTCCCGCGCAGGGCGCCACGAGCCCGCTGCAGACGGCCGTGCACGGATTGCGGCGTAATCCCCAGCGCGTGCGAAATCTCTTGGTAGGAAAGGCCGCTGAAATAATGCAGCATGATCACTTCGCGGCCGGATGCCGGCAGTCGTTCGACAGCTTTTTGGATTCGCACGGCCGCTTCGCTCTTGTCCTCGTTTTGTGGAGGTGAAACCGTCGCCGGATCAATCGGCCTGTGATTGGTCCGCGAGCGAGCCATTCGGCTGGCCGATCGTCGACAAATCGTTCCCAGCCACTCCGGAAACCGACGCCGGTCTTTCAGTAAGGAGAGTTGACGGCAAGCCGTCGCAAACGCTTCCTGAGCGGCATCTTCCGCAAGATGCCGATCGGACAACCGGCTGCGAGCGATCCCCACCGCCATGCGATAGTGACACTCGTATAATCGGCGAAAGCTAGCGAGGTCCCCGCGACAGGCGGCCTCGACCAGTTCCGCATCGGAGTGCTCCAAAGGTCAGGATCCGGTTGCAGAGTGTGATTCCGCGGGAGTTTAGGGAGGTAGTGTGCCCCCGGCAGAAGAATGAGCGCCCCTTTTACGAAGATTTAGAGGAATTGCGGAGCGGCGCAATCAGGAATGGGCATTTTGAATTGCGCAAGCCTGATTGCGAGGGAAAAGAAGGTTCCCAGCGACTCATCCCTCTGCTGCTCGTGGGCCGCTACGGAGTCGACTGAGGGGTGTCTAGAACTCCGCGTCTCGATTTCCCCGTCCCCGGCTTGGCTTTGGATTGGCCGTACGCGAAATACCAATCGAGCAACGTTCGGAAGGGAGGGCTGAAGGCGGCCGGGCCGGTTTGCAAGAGGGCCGCCAGCTCCTCGAGGCCGAAATAGGTCAGGCTGGCCACTTCCTGATCGTCGGGCGTGGGAGCGGCGTCGGTCAAAGTGCGATAAAGCGCGGTGTGTTCATTTGCAGTCGCAGGGCTGGCGGGGAGCTTGACGACAAACTCGAGCGGCGAGTCGAGGCCGATCTCCTCTTTCAACTCGCGCGGCGCACACTCGTCATACGCTTCGCCGGCACCGACATGGCCGGAGGCGGACGAGGTGTAGGTCAGCGGAAACTCATCCTTCAACGCAGACCGGCGCTGAACCAGAAGCTGGCCTCGCGAATTGAAGACGAAGACGTGAACCGCGCGATGCAGGAGTCCCTGGGCGTGAACGACGCTCCGCCGTTCCTGCCGGACGACGCGATCCTCCGCGTCCACGACATCGAAAAGTTCCTCCCCCCGCGATGCGTCTCCGGTCAAGGCGGGCCCTCATCGAAAGATACCGCGAGGTTCACGCCGGCTATCCGCCCCGTTTGCGTCCGTGCGCGCGCGTCGCGTCGGCCAACGATTTCGGGATGAAATTGACGTACCCGATGAACATCTCGTCAAACGTCTGCTCGCCGAACTGCACGTCGACCAGCGGCAGGATGTTGTTGGGGTTGTCCGCCGAGTTGTCCCAGTGTGCCTCGACGATGATCTTCGAGTTCTTCGGAAGGACAATCGGCTTGGCCAGTTGGTACTGGGGTTGCCAGTTGAAGTCCCACCGCGGCACCGACAGCAAAATCTCTTTTTTGCCGTTCGGCCAGACCACCGTGAACGTGAACGACTTGCCCCGCACGTGCAAATGGGGCATCAACGTGGTGAGGATGACGTCGCCATTGACGTTTTGTGTCGCCGACTCGACATGATCGGGGTTCCCTGCCGGGATGTTGATGTCCAGCTTACCGAGCGCGTAGGTTTGAACTTCGCGTTGCTTCGGCTCCTGAGCCAGAACGATGCCGAACCGCGACTGATCGTCCGCGGGACTCCCATTCGGCGTGTAGTGCATCTGGAAACGGAGCCGGGCCCCTTTTGGAATCCGTTTGGCATATCCCTTCGGAAAAACGAAATATGTGCTCCCCGGGTGCCGGCTGCGAAGAACCCCTTAACCAGGCCGTCCTGGGATTTGGAACGATCTTTGGGGAAGTCGAGCAGCACGAGCATGTGGTGGACGACCGACCGGTTTCCAAAACGGCACTCGACCGCTTGCACCCACGTATCCTGCGCGAAGACGGGCGACGCGTAGATGTTCTGATAATCGACCACCCCCGTCGCGGGGACGTGGAACGGACGCTCCATCGTGTAGATTTTGTCCGGCTTGCCGATGTTCCATCCGTCGACGAATTTCTTTTCCGGAGGCTTTTCCGCCGGGTTTCCTTCCGGGCACCCTTCATCCACCCATTTCGTAATGGTCTCCAGCTCGCCCTCGCTCAGGCTCATATCGTTGGAAAACTTGCCGAAATGGGGATCAGCCGGCCACGGAGGCATGCGCCGTTCCGTAACCGCCTCGCGAATCGTCGGCCCCCAGTCGCGGGCCTCCGCGTAGTCCTTCAACGCGAACGGCCCGATCTCCCCCTTGCGGTGGCACTGCTGACACCGATTCTGCAAAACCGGCAGGACGTCGCGGTAGAAGCTCGTGTGCGCCGTCTCGGACGGCCTGGTAATGCGGCCGATGTGGCACCCCTGCACCGGCGTCTCCGCCACGTCCACGGTTCGGGCCGAAAGCACCGCGTCGACGGCGTCGACGACATAATTCTTTGTCGGCTGGGAGCGTCGCTGGCGATAGCCGTACTGATCGTCCACCATGCCGTGGTACCGCACGTTCCGTTCGGCATCGAGGACGAAGACCTCGGGCGTGCGTTCCGCGCCGAACAACTTGGCCACGGCGTTCCCCGCATCCTTCAGCACCGGGAAGGTCGCTTTGTGGATCCGGGCCTGCTTGTGGACGTCGTCCAGCGTATCCTGGGCGTTTGAGTTGATGGCGACGAAGCCGACCGACTTACCTTTGTATTGCTTGGCTAGCTCGACCAGCCTTGGGTAGTAGAGGTTGGCCAGCGGACATTCGACTCCCAGGAAGGCCACGACCAGAACCTTCTGCTTGCAGTCGGCCGATTGATACGTCGTACTGTCGACCGCTGTTGCAGAAAAGGGCGGAATCTTCCGGCCGAGGACGGGGCCGTCGCCGGTCGCCGTCGCGGGTCCCTTCGTCGCATCCGTGCCCAAACCTCCGATGGTCGCCACCGAGTGGGGACCCAATGGCGCACCGCCCGAGTCGTTTCGCGCGTGGTCGGGCAAATCGGACCCTCGGTCTCCGCCGCCTTGACCCGATTGATCCGCGGCAGCGGCGATCGAATGCGCGGGGGATTTGCCGGAGTCGGCTTTGACCTTTGCGGCAGGCGGATCCGACGTTTCGTTCTCCTCCTTTGCCGGGGCTGCGCTTTCCTCCTTCGCATCCGCAAGGACCGAAGAACCGCCCGCAGGAGAGTCGGGCAACGGAGGCGGCGCGTGCGCCCCCGATATGGAATAGACAAGCAAACCCATCAAGACCGAGCAGCTTGCGAACGCGCCGATCATCAGCGGAATCTTTTGCGCGGAACTCGATTTCGGCGGCTTGGACGCGCCGCTGGCCGGCCGTCGTCGGGGCGCTGGCGCCTCCAAGCCAAACTCGTCGTCGCCCCGATCCGGCTTTTCGATGGCCATGTCGAACTCGTCCACGTCCGGCTGGGCCGCCCCCTTGGATTTCGACTCGCTTTTTCGCTTGGTCCGCCGCGTCACAGGCATCTCCGCCGTGACCTCGTCCTGCTCGACGTCGGTATCAACAAGCATCGCGTCAAACTCGGACGACTCTGCGTCGGCTCCCCGCCTCGACCGGATTGTGCCGCTCGATTTCGAGCCATCTGTCAGCGGCAACTCCACGGTCGGCTCGTCCGGTTCCTCGTCGCTGTCGGAAAGCATGGCCTCGAATTCCGCCGTCTCTGCCTTCTCCATCTGTTTCCAGACCGCAGAGCGCCGCGGCTTTGGCGGCGGCGCGACGGAGGATTTCGCGGCGGGCCTGTCGAGCGGGTCGTCTTCCGCCAGAAGGACGTTGTCGAGCTCGTCGATGCCGGCTCGTGCCGCCCGTGTCGGTTTGGCCGCCTCGCCCTGTTTGGGAGCCTCGGCCAGTTTGGGAGCCTCGGCCGGCGCCTGGATCAGCACCGGCTTTTTGCATGACGGACAGGCGACCCGTTTTCCAATCAGCGACGGCTTGGTGACTTTGAGCACCGCGTCGCACGACGGACAAACGACCGAAACCGATAGCGCCATAATGACGCGGCTCCTCTACTCAGGGACACGCAGCCTCCTGCCCCCAGAATACCTGATTTTTGCCTCCACGGTAACACTTTTTGCCAAAATTATTGCTCCTTGAGCGCCGCAACGACTGCCCGTTCAATGTCCTTCTCGTCGAATGGATGATCCGGGTCGCCGCCGAACTTCCGGCCGGGGTTTCCTTTCCGATCGAAGATCTTATAGTGAGGCAAGGCGCCGCCGTCGATGTCGAAGGCTCCGAAGGCTGCCTCCGAGTCATCCATCCGATTCGCCAGGTTGATGATCTGCGCGTCCTGTTGCTGAAGGAAGTGAAGCACTTTTTCCTGGTCGCGTGGATCGGGACTGTCCATGCTCACCGAGACGACCGTCAAGCCCTGGGGACCGTATTTTTTCGCTATGGCCAGCGTCTGCGGGAACTTTTCGCGGCAGGGACCACACCAGGTCGCCCAAAAATCGACGAGCACGACCTTTCCTTTCTGGCCGGCGATAATCTTTTTGAATTCTTCCGGCGTGACGGACTGAACGGTCACAGTGCCGGAATGCGCGGCCGCGCCGGCCTTTGTCTCCTGGGAAGCCAATGATGGCGAACTCACCGCGGCTTGCCTGGATTTGGCCGGTGAGCCGAGGCCGGTTGTCGAGGGGGGGCCTCCCCCGGAACAACCGAGCAGCAGAGTGGCCAGCGTCGCCGCCGCGAGCCCGGCCTTTTTCTTTCGAGCCCCCAGACGAACAGCCGAGGCTGTCATTGTCGTCGTCTTCCCTTTGCGCGGCTATTGCGGCTTGCCGTACTCAATGCCGCAGCCCGTCGCCCGAGTCTCGCTTGGGTCGGGCCGCTTGCCGGACAGCACGGCGCGCACGGCGCTTTGGACGTACTCGCGTTGCACCTTGTCCGGCTCGATGTTGTCGTCGAACCGTCCCATGTAGGCAATGTTACGGTGTTGATCGAGGACGAACACCTGTGGCGTCACGGTCGCGCCGTAGTCCTTGCCCGTCTGTTGCGTCGGATCCGAGAGATAATCGAAGTTGAATTGCCTTTTGTCGGCCCGTTCCTTCATCTTTTCAAGGCGATCGGGGGGCAACAGGCTGCAACTGATGGCGACCAGCACCACGTTGCGCGTCTTATACTCCTTCATAAAATGGATGAACCGGTCCTCATAGAGCTGCGAGACAGGGCATTGGTTGCACATAAATGCAATGACCAGCACCTTGGCTTTCTTGTAGTAATCGTCGAGGCTGTGCTTCTGGCCGTCGACGCCCGCCAAACCCTTCCATTCGGGGGCCGGCTTGCCGACTTCGACTTTCCGATTGAATTTGGCCGCCGGCGCCGTCAGGAGCGCCCCCTAAGGCAGTCACGATCCCAAGGACAAACAATCGTCGCAACCCAAGCCCGGCCGACATCGGCGTCCTCCAGTCTGCAATGGTCTGTAGCGTGGCTGCTCTCTATCGCGTGTTTAACGCATCAAGGTCCAACGTTCAATGGCCTTCAGACGAAAACTCGCGCGCCGACTCGACGGCCTGCGTGCGCCGCGCCGACGACGTTGACCTCCGCAGCTATCCTGCTAGAATGCGCGCCGTCGAACGCCGGTCGACTCGCGTCGGCGGCGGAAGACTATTTGCGGGGCGTGGCTCAGCCTGGCTAGAGCGCTTGGTTCGGGACCAAGAGGTCGCAGGTTCGAATCCTGTCGCCCCGACTCATAAAGCAGGAAATGATAAGGGTTTCCGACGACAAAGTTGGAAGCCTTTTTTCGTTGGCGGAGCGTGGAAGCCTTTTTGGAATCCTTCCGGGATTTTTTCGGGCTCGGGGGCCGTTTTCGGGCTCGTCTTCAGCTTCGGCGAATCGGCTCCCGCCCACCATCCGTGGGGAAGGTCAAGCGCTCGCTGCGCGGCGCCGCAGGCTTGCAACCGCACCCGTTCAGAAGAGTTCAGTCACCGGTCGACCTTCAGCCAGGAGGTTATAGGGCCGGTTCTGCCGGTCGCGGGCGTCGAGATTCTCGATGCCCATCGCATGGTAGACCGTCTTGGTGATGTCGGCCGGACTGACCGGACGGTCCGCGGGGTATTCCGCGTAGCGATCGCTCGATCCATACGTCTGGCCGCCGCGGACGCCGCCCCCAGCCAAGAGATCGGTCAGGCAGTGAGTCCAATGATCGCGGCCGGCGCCGGACAGACCGCCGGATCGCGTGTCGCCGATCTTGGGCTTGCGACCCATTTCGCTAGTGACCAAAAGCAGTGTCTGATCGAGCAGCCCTCGCCCCGCGAGATCTTCGATCAGTGCCGAAAACCCGCGGTCAAACTCGGGGAGCAAATAATCCTTCAGGCAGTTGAAATTGTTGCCGTGCGTATCCCAGCCTCCCGCGCTTTTGCACCGGTTGGCGAGCCGCTCGTTCTCCATCCAGAAGACGGTCACAAACGGCACGCCGGCCTCGACAAGCCGCCGGGCCAGCAACAGGCTCATGTCATTGATCGTTTCACCGTACCGCTGCCGGAGCTTGGCCGGCTCGCGCGCGACGTCGAAGGCGTCCGTCGTGCTTGAGGAAAGCAACAGTGACAAGGCCCGCTCCTGCTGCCGCGTCCAGGTCCAGCCAGCCGCATGGTCGTCGAATTCACGATGGACGACGCCCATCGAGCGCAGCAATTCATGCCGCCGCAGAAGGCGACTTACCGTCACATCCCCTTCGAGCACCAAGGCCGGAGCGCGGAATTCGAGCGGTTTGTCGATCTGCCCGCTCACGTAGACCGGGTCGAACTCCACGCCCAGACGGGCGGCGAACTGGCCGGGCCGCGTATAGGGCGCTTTACTCGGCTGATGCGGCAGCGTGATGGCATTGGGAAGTCCGGGACGCGGAGGGCGCTTGGCGGCCACCACGCTCCCCATGTACGGCCAGTCGTCTGGAAACGGAGTGCGGTTGTTGCCGAGCGTCAGGAAGCTGGGATCGGGCACGTGGCCGGTCAGGTTGTAATAGTAACCGGCATGATGGTCATTCGTGTTGACCGTGCCGCCGACCGAATTGACCAGTGCCAGATGATGTGCCTGCCGGGCCAACAGCGGCAGGTGCTCGCACAGACGGATTCCAGGAGCCGTCGTCTCAATCGGCTCAAAGAGCCCACGATATTCCAGCGGCGCGCCGGGCTTCAGGTCCCAGCAATCGATGTGCGACGCACCGCCGCACAGGAAGAACAAGATCGTCGACTTTGCAGGCGCCCGCGGCTGTGGTAGCGGCTGTCCAGGAGCCGCAGAGGAAGGCTTCCCAAACGTCAGCCCGGCGAACCCCAATCCGGCAGCGACCACAAACGCGCGGCGTGACACCGGGCTTGTCGAGCGAATAGGCATCATGTTCACCAACGCTCCCTTCGGAGCCTTCGACGATCTTGCCCGCGACCCGGCAAAGAGGACGGTCGCAGCCGACTGAAAGGTCGTGCGACCGACGGACGACGGATCGATTGAGCCGCTAATGATACTCCCCTCCACAACGAGCCACAATCCGCCCTCTGCGCATGGAGGCCGGACTCGGAAATGCAGTTAAATGAAGCAGTGCCCGCCAAGTTCGATTTCGTTCAGGAGGAATTTTCCCTGCCGACTGTTTTTCGGTTCGCCATTGATGTTGGCATGATGGTTCTGACCGGGACCACGAACGGCGACCACATGCGGGCGGATCTCAATGTATTCGACTTCGGACGGGAACCCGAAGAAGTCGAGAGCATCAAGCGTCTGGCGGCCGGACGGTACGGCCACGCAGAGACGGACCCGACGGATCCATTTGCAAACCGTCGCACCGAGAGCCGCGTAAATTGGGTCGAGTCTTCGAGACCTCCACGGACGCTTCCCATGGCGACTAAAACGGTATGGCGGATCGCCGTCGCGATCGCTCTGCGGTCTCAGGTCATGAAGCCGCCTCGATCACGACTCAAAAAACTTTACGGATGGGCTGTAACAATTCCACCGCGCTTTCGCTTGGCAGAGTGTGGAAAGAAAAAAAAGCGGAGCCGGACAAAGGCAGGGCCGGGGAAAGCCGCAAACTTATATCTGCCAAGAAAATGGGGGTTCGACCATGTCTCGCAAAATCATGATGGTCGCAGTTCCTGCGATGGCGTTTGTGCTGACTCTTTTTGTTACCGACAATTCTTCGTCTCAGGCTTTTGCCAAGGGCGGACACGGTGGGCACGGCGGACACGGGTTTGCTCGGAATCAGGCGCGGTTTTGGCGGGCATTTCCGTCACTCTTATCGCTACGGCTGGGGATACCCGAGCTACGGCTACTATGGATACGAAGCCCCGGTCTGCGAACCGGTTGCTCCGGTCTGCACGACCTGCGAGCCGAACTACGTCGCCGTCAACTCCGGGTACGTCCCGTACTGGGGGTATGGGCACTATCGGAACCACTTTCGCAACTACGGGCGATTCCATGGAACGGGCGGGCATCATGGCGGCGGACGCCGTCGGTAAGCAGGCCATGAGTCTGCGGATTCACAAGACCTAGCCGATTTTCAGGGAGGGCGAGGAGACTCGCCCTCCGCTTTTTATTTCGAAGTGCATCACCGAATGCCTATCAAGGCAAACGCGAGAAATGCGCAGCGACCTCATGCGGCCGTTGTCCGGAAGCTGGAAGCCTTCTCGACTCTAAAGGTCGTCGATGCTCCGCGCGGAATTCCCAATTTGGATCCCGAAACGCTTCGCGAGGACGATCTCTTGCTGCATCCGCTCTGTGTCTCCAGCGACAACGCGGCCTGCCGCGAGACGATGATCGGGGCGGCCGGCCGCAGCGGACGGGTGGCGGACGCTTGCTTGCGGCCTAAAACAGTCCTGTGATGGGCCGTCCATGTTCGACAAGCCGGCGCGGCCGGTTGAGCGTGTCGCGGTATTCAATCGTCGGATCGATTCCCAGCGCATGGTGGACAGTGCAGATCAAGTCGTAGGGATGGACAGCGTTTGTCTTCGGCCAGGCGCCGTGACGATCCGACTCGCCGTAGACTTGGCCAGGTCGCACGCCGCCGCCGGCGATCAGGAAGCTATAACACTCCGGCCAGTGGTCGCGCCCGCCGGGGCCGACGTTGTTGGTCGTCGCCACGCCGATCTGGGGTGACCGGCCGAATTCCCCGATCGCGACCAGCAATGTTGTTTCAAGCAAGCCGCGGGCATGGAGATCCGCGACCAAAGCGGAAAGTCCCCGGTCGAATACGGGGCAGCGGTGATCGCGGAGCATCGGAAAGTTGTTGCGGTGCGTATCCCACGAGCCGTCAGGACCGGCGGCTGGTTCATCGTCGCTTCGGGCCGGCCAAGTGACTTGAACGAACCGCGTCCCGGCTTCGACCAGCCGCCGTCCGAGCAGGCAGCTTTGGCCAAACGTCGTCCGTCCGTACTGGTCGCGGACGCGGGGAGGTTCGTCGTCGATGCGAAATGCCTTCGCTGTCGCATTTGACTGCAGTAGCGACAAGGCCTTCTGGTAGTTGGCGTCGAAAACGTCCCCGGCCGTGCTTCCTGTCCCCGCTTCACTTGCCAGCCTTGAACCGAACGCGCGTCGCAGATCAAGCCGGGCGCGAAACCGTTGGGGGCCGATTCCGTCCAGAAGCGACAGTCCCTCAAGCCGCAAGGGCTTCGTCACATCTTCGTACATCGTCAGAGGGTCATAAAGTCCGCCGAGCAGCCCCGCAGACTGGCCGACTCCAATCTCTCGCCCCTCTTTGACGGGCGCTCCCAGGGCGACGTAACCCAGGTCGCCCTTAGTTGGCGGCCGATACCGCGCGACGACGGAACCGACTGACGGAAGATCCTCTCGTGAAGGAGGCACGGCCAAGCCGGTCGGCGAGAAATTGCTCGGGTCGTGGCCCGTCATCAGCATGTAAATTGCCGAACCGTGATTGCGGAGTCCCTTCGGTTTGACGCCGATCGAGCGGACAAGCGTGAAACGGTCGGCTTGCGCGGCGAGCATCGGCAAGACTTCGCCGACAAACATCCCGGGAGCCGTCGTGGCGATCGGCTTGAATTCCCCTCGGATCTCCGCCGGCGCCTTAGGCTTGGGGTCCCATAAGTCGATGTGGCTCGGTGATCCCTGAAGATAGACGAGGATGACCGATTCTGCCTGGCCGAAGCCGTCGCTACGTCTGGGTCTCGCAGGACTTTGATTCGGCGCCCCGAGAGACCGCGACGAAAAAAACTCAGGCAGGGATAATCCGAACAGCGATAGCCCGCCGACAGTCAACAACTCCCGCCGCGAGAGGCCGTCGCACAAACGTCCGTGTTGTCCGAGGATGGAAAGCATTGCCGGCAGTATACCCGCAGGCCGCATCATTACCAAAGTGTGGAACTGCGGACTGGCACAAACGCTGTCCATAGTGCCAGGCACAACGGCGCCTCAGCAAAATAAGATGAGTCTGCGGCTACCGGTTCGGCGAAACGAGTTAGTCCCGCGCTCGCCAGCTTCGAGAGGGACGCCCAATGGAAAACCGATTGCAGGGACTAAGGCTCGGCGATAGCTTGGATTTGTCCGTTGAGCCCAAAGCGACCGATTTAGCCGTCTCGACCGCACACGCAATCACGATCGAGTGAACGCATGGCTGCGGAAACAAACAAGTGAAGGAAGGATCTGATGCCGATCCGCATCCGTTTTCAAGATGACTCTGGGAAGGAACTCACCTTCGACGACGTTGTGGAGAAACTTGTGATCGGCCGCGATCCGGCTCATTGCCAGATCGTATTTCCGGCCGACGACACGCGAGTCGGACGGCAGCATTGCCTACTCGAGCATGTCGCCGGCCGCTACCGGGTGCGCGTCAACCAGGAAGACGTCGTTCTGCGTGACGGCCAACGTCTCTTCGATGGCGAGGAGTTGCCCCTCGATCGCGAATGCAAGCTACGGTTCGGTACCGCCGGGCCAGTCCTGGTCGTTCGGACGTGGCTTCCCGGCGTCCCGACCGACCTGAGCGGCCAGGATCTCCAAATGAGCGTTCCTGAGCAGGTTCGGAAGACGGCGAGGAGCGTGCGGCGCAGCCGGATCGCGGCGATGATCGCCCTATTCGGCTTGCTCGTTTTGGCCGCCGCTGTCATCCTGACCGCGCGCTCGCAAAACAAGCGGATCATCGCGGCTTCGGCCGAACCGCGACTGACCAATGCTCTGAACCGGAGCGTTCCCTCGGTCTACCTCGTCCTGGTTCAAGACAGCAACAAGTTTCTGACGCGCGAGGGAACCGCGTGGGTCGTCGATCAAACGAAGGGACTCCTCGCGACCAACGCGCACGTGGCGGAGAAGTTCGATGAGCTGGCGAAGGCGAAGAATGGATCGCGGCTGGTCGTGCACGCCTCGGGCGGGGGAGATCAGTTGCTCGCAATCGATCACGTCCAAATTCATCCCGGATACGAGGCCTGGCAAAAGGTGTGGAGCGAGTTTGAGCCGGTTGAACAGACAAGCGCCCAGTCCGCAGACCTCGTGCGGCCGTCGGCTGCCGCCTGCGACATCGCCTTGATGCACGTCGAGAATTCCCAGTCGCTGGGACCTGCGTTGACGCTCGCGGACCCGGACGTCGTGACCAACCTGAAACCGGGTGAGCCCGTAGGCTATGTCGGTTATCCGATGGAAGGATTGAGTCTCGGTGGCGCCACTCTCGACGACCCAACTCCGATCATCGAAGTCGGTTACATCGAACGTCTGACCGACTATTTTGGGATCCACGACGGACCCTCGGTCGAACGTCTTCTCGTGGCCCATTCGGCACCCACCGCGGGGGGAGCCAGCGGGAGCCCCATCCTCAATTCGCGAGGGCAAGTGATCGCCGTCAATTGTCGCCGTTGACTTTATCAGCCTCACTGGGGCGACCTCGTCCGCGCGAATCGGTTCCTCGGCGGATGTCAACTTCGGTCAACGGAGCGATTTGGTGCGGGAGCTCCTTTCGAACACGGCCGAAGGACTGCTGGCCGCACGGCGTACCCAATGGGAGGACGCGCTTTCGAAGCATTTCAGCCGGCGTCGGCCGACCGAGCGCTCCACGCTCGTCCCACAGCTGATCGACCTCTTTAAGAGCCTGCTGGTCAACGGCATCGAATACAACGCCGACGTCGAGCAGATGTCCGGCCTGACCAACGTCGCCATGAACAAGGCGACGGGATCGTCACTACCGGAATGGGACCGTCAAGTCGACATCGACTCGGCCGGCATTTATCTCTTCACGGTGGTCGGAGACGGCGACTCTCCCCTCCACCTCCTTGTGTCGCAGCCTCTCGAAGGGAGCCAAGTGTTCAATCGGAGCGGAGTCGAGGTGGGTAACTTGCAACTCGTTTCCCCCTTTGAACTGTCTGGTCCGGCCAAAATCAGCGTCTCCGTGAAGTCCTTGACGGACGGAGGGAACGTTTATCTCACCGTGCTCCGCGGTCATCGGACCCGCCGTTCCCTCGATGAGCTTCATCAACAGTTGGCGACCGCTTGGGGCGAAAAACTACGGACGGCCACCACGCGCTTCGATGTCGTCGAAGCGGGCCGCCTGACGGGGCCCATGCCGCCTCCGCCGGAACTTTTGATCGATGGCAGCGGCGCCAATCAGCCGGGTTCCCCCTCGGAAAAAGATTTCACGTTTCCGGAGGCCTCCGCCGGCAATTATCTCGTCACAATGGTGACAAAGAATGGCGAGCCAATTCAGACGTCCGTCACGAAGGGGGAATACATCACAACGAAGCCGGGCGCCACTGCTTCGTCAAATGCGACCGGTTCTTGCCTCTCCTTCCAAGTATTATTGTGGGATGGCGGCGCGATTGACGGGAAGCTGATGGGGGATCGGCGCCTGAACGCCGCTCTCTGGAGCGATGCCGCGGGAAATTCGTTCCTGCGCCCGTCACATCGGGCGGCTCAACGCTTTTCAACCGGGATGTCGAGTACGACTTGCGGTTGTATCGAGCGACCGCAGCGAAACAACCCGCAAGCCCAGCACCATCGAGTCCGAACACGGGCGGGCCGTCCTCCAAATCGGGTGTTCGGGCGAAAATGAACCAGGGGACGGCGAGGCGTGGTTTAGCATAACTCAGGCGTGCGGCGGCGCTGTCCACGACTTGGGAGCGATAAATGGCGGCTGAGGCAGGCGGACTTGCCGCAACGAGTTTTGCCGCACGCAGAATTGGGTTGCTTATTCCGCTCGCAGGAGGTCGAGGGCGTCGATGCCGAAATTGTAGTTTGCGGAGACCCGGTCCTTCGCGACGGACGTGAAGCGGATTCGGTGCTCGCCTCCGCTGACTTCGTGCGTCCCGAGTTCCAAAGAGCCGGACGGACAGATCCGGCCCGAATAGAGGTCGAAGGACGTTCCCACCGGCTTTTCGTCGAGGCGCACATGGATTGTGCCAAAGTCGGGCCCGGCGGTCGCCAGGACGCGAATTCGGTAGCGGCCCGGACGCCGGACGACGAATCGAAGGTCGATAAAACCGTTCTTTTTCGCGACGACGAAGAGCTGCCTGCCCTGACTCCACAGCGAGCGTTCCCAGGCGTCCATCGATTGGACCGAAGTTTCGGCGGCGTGTCGTCCGACGATCGGCAACGACTCGGCCTCGAACCGTTCGAGCGGCTCCTCAGAATGAGGCGGCCCCTCCTGCAGCCAGACCGCGTCGTTCGCGTAGGTGCGCACGTAGGCATACGAGATCACTCCGTAGCCCCGGTCGCCCCATTGGGGGCCGTCGCTGTTGCGGAATCGAAAAAAACCGCCCCCGTGCTTTCGGGAATCGTCGTAGCCGACCAGCGCGACGCTGTGGCCGTCGAAGACCTGGTCCTTGCCCGGAACGCCGAGGATTTGACTCCCCTTGACCGACTTCGGCCAACGCATGCCGCATGCGACGGGGTGATGGTTGGCGATCGCGTGCTTGATCGCCGTCAATTCCGCGTCGGTCAGAGGACGGTTGACGTCCCAGCGCTTGATCCAATGCACGCGCCAGCGTTGGCTGCGAACCCGCCATCGGCAAGCGCCCGGGCCGACGGTTTTTCGACCGGGTTAGTCTTCTCGACATAGCGCATGAGATCGGATTGGCAAATTCCCAAGACATTGAGGCCGTGCGTCGCTTCGAAGAACATCGCCTGATCTTGCTTCTTCCCGGTCGCCTTCTTGGCCGCCCAGATCGCGAATTCTTCGGAGAGTGCCGGATGGGGCCCGGCGGTGCCGCGGCCCGATTCAAAATCCGCCAGGGCGGTGACGGCAAACAAAGAACACGTATCGCGAGGGCCTTGCGCAGGCACGAGAGCCCGAACTTCTCGAACTCAGGCCGCAGGTCAACATGGCTCGGCAGGGCGTTCCCCGCCTGGGCGCCCGCCGTTCCCGTCGCGCCGCAAAAGAAGAACCAAGCCAGCCAAACCGTTCGCATCATGCCCGTATCGTACCAGAACAGTTGCGGCCAGCATCATTCCCGCTGTCTCACTGCTGAACCGAAACGGTTCAACAGTGGCACCGCAAGACCGCACCCGATCACCTGGGCGGGTTAGCGGCGTCGAGTGGCACCTGAAGCTTTAAGGGGCACGCGTGGCGCTTTAAGGGGCATAGCCGGCGGAGTGGACCGCCCCGCCAAAGCCGCCGCCCATCCCGCCCCCCATCCCGCCGCCGCCCGATGCCGAGTAGCTGACGCCCTCTTTCGTTTCGCGGCGCGTGACGACGAGGCCGCCCTTCGTCTGCTTCTTGTCCTTGACGGCGCCCTGCATCACGTTGGCCAGGAATGCGTTCGCGTCGGCCACGTTGCACGTCTTCGCCGCGTCCTTCGCGTCCGAGACGTGCAAGGCGTCGAGGGCGTAACTCTTCAGCAGTTTCGGCCAGAGCTTGTGGAAGAGCGGTGTCGACTCGAAAACGTCGACCGACTCGATCTTTCCGTTGATGGCGACCACCGCCCCGACAACGCGATTCTCGGCGGCAATTTTCCCGGTCAGCCCTTTCAAATAGGGCTGCAGCTTTGCGAGCACATTGGGATCACAGAAATTGACCGTGAACCCCCCGGAATCGGAAACGACGCGCGATTTCTGGTTGGCCCCTTGGACCTGGTCCCAGACCGCTTGTTGCCCCTCCCCCGCCTGCACTGCCTTTCGCGCCGCCTTGTTCAGCGGTCCGGCCGTCACCACGAATTTGCCTTTGCTGGCCTCGGCGGCGCGCGATTTCGCCTCCGCCGGCGGCGCAGCGGCAAGCGAGACGATCACCTTCGTCGAATCGTTGACGTCGCGAGCAGCCCAACGACCGTGCTCGACGCAGAAAACATTGATGGGGACCGGCTTTCCCGTGGAGGCGATGGTCAGCTCCTCGCCGATCGTGCGATCCTGGCTGCCCCCCACGATCACTTCGCCAGGCATCAGGTAAAGAGGCTTTCCCGACCGGTTGATGACCATCAATGAATTGACCTGGTTCACGGTCGAATCATCGGCGGCCGCGAAAGTCATCTCCTGTGTCGCGGCAGCGTTCCCGGACAATTCGAGCGTTACTGGAGCATTCCGCTGCGCATTTCTCGCCGGGGCGTTCGGTCGCGTCTGGGAAGCACCGCGACGGACTGGGCCGGTCTGGGCGACCACACCCGGATGGACAACCGTGCTTGTCGGGCGATTGCCACTCGCGCCAATTTCGACGATTTCGACCGTGTCGGCGCGCAGCCCTTCGTCGAGAGTGGTGAATCGATCCGAATTCTGCTCGATTCTGGATAAGACAGGAAAGATGGTGAGATTTTTGCATCGCACCGGCGCGCCGACGACGAAGCCGGTGCCGCCCGCAGGTTGCGGATTTCGAAGCGACAGCCACGCCTGGTTTTGCGCGACTCTCCTGAGGGGCACTGGATTGACTGCAAGCGACGAAGAAGAAACACCCAATCGAGGCAACGAGCAGCGGACTGCGCATGGGAGCACTCCTTCCGGCAAGAGATGGCGCCAAGACAGCGCAAATCGGAAGAACTTGTCTAATAGACGAACAAGAACGACAAAAAGTTCACGGGATACCTGCCAAATAATTCGCGCTCGCTGAACCTTCGCCCCTGTATTGATTCCGTTGTGGATTCCGTTGTTGATTCCCCAATCCGATCGGTGTACCCTCGCCCCTCGCCCCTCGCCCCTCGCCCCCGACTCCTAACTGCCAGGCCCTGCGATGCCTCCGACTTCCACGCGTCTGCTCGTCCGTCACGAGGAATCGGCTCCGCGCGAGCGGAGCACGTGCGGCTGGCGGCACCTGCTGGTCAGCCGTCAGGATACGAACGTGGCGGCCTGGGCCCATGCCGTCGACATCGACGGCGCCCGCCCCCATTACCACCGCGTCGCCACCGAGCTGTATTACGTCCTCGACGGGGAGGGCACAGTGCTCCTCGACGGTGTCCGGCAGCCCGTCACGAAGGGCTCGCTGGTGCACATTCCCCCCGGCGTCGTCCACGGAGCCGAAGGCCGCATGCGGGTCCTCGTCGTCGGGATTCCCGACATTAGCGACGGGGACCTTTTCTTTCCCGAAGAACACGGACCGCCGCCCGAGGTTGTTTGAAGTCGGTCCGTGCCGCCGCTTGCCGGTTCATGGGCTCGGTGAACTGAGAGGGGCCGTACCCGCTGCGTCGCTCGACCGCTTCCGCGCGCGCCATGACAAAAATAACGCCAAAGGGAGCGTGGGCAGAACAGTCGCCCAATACGCCGCCCGGCGAAAGGGATCGCCCAGGAATTCGTGAAGCGTGCTCCACCCCGAGACGGCTCTCTGAACATCCATCAGGTGGGAACAACGCGAATAGATAATGACTGCGTCGACAATTCGAGGCATGAACCAAAGCCACGCCATCCAAAGGCACATCCCGCTGTAAAGGGGATAACGCCGCCACGTCAGGCCGCTCAACGTCAGCGCCAAAAGCAGCGCGACGCCGGCACAGACGCCTTGCACACAGTATTGTCGGAGAAAATAAAAGGGAGGCGAATCGCCCGGCGAGCCAACGTCCGGCACACCGAGAGTGCGTCTGACGTAATCTTCGAAAACTGAATTGAACGCGACCAAGATGATGAGCAACTGGGGAACAAGGATCCAACTCCCCTTGAACTCCGAAGCACGGCTCGTTTGCATGTGCTGACCTTGCCCTCCTGGCCGCACCCCTCGACCGGGATTGGGCCGTTCGATTTAAGCGCTCCGCTCCGCCGTAGTAAGCCGGGCGAATCGCGAGCCAATTGTAGGGTGGGACAAGGCCGCTTAGGCCGCCGGCCCACCAGATTGCGCTCTGTTCAGGAACGGATCCTCCGATGGTGGGCCGGCGCTCGCAAAGCCTCGCTGGTCCCACCCAACGAATAATTCTGTCATCAGCCCTCGCCCCTCGCGCCCGTCACCGTTTTGTCGCCACGACCTTACCATAAATCTTCCGGTCCAGCTCAGGCCAAGCGGGATCGTTGGTCCAAACGACAATTTAAGCCCCGTAGGGCATGCTGTGCATGCCGCTTGGAATCAATTTTGTCCAGCCAAGAGAACGGAATCGGCATGCACAGCATGCCCTACGGAACTATTCCGGGCGGCGCCTGCCTTATTCATGTTCGGCTGAAGCGCGAGAAGATCGGCCATGCGGAGTAAGCCCGAATAAACGGCAGTCGTGTGCTCAACTTCGAATGCGCGTTGAATTGCTCGGCCCTTGAGCCATCTCACGTCAATCTGTTCAATGGCACGCAAGGTGGTATCGTCGTAATTCAATGGCAAATTACTCACCAGCGTTCCGTCGTTCGGCTGCCAACATTTGAGTATGGCTGCCCGATCACTTCGCGGCAGCCAGATCCGAAACCCCATTATTTCACCGAGCGATGCGAGATCGGCTTGGATTCGGATTGATTCACGTCCTGCTTTGGTGTCGCGTTCCTCATCGGTCGCGTCACTCTTTGGAACTGTGACAGCGACCGTCCCAGCGTGATCAAGAGAACGCTCACAGAAGAAATGCCAATTTCTCCCGGTGGAACGTGTTTCAACATTCCTGAACGCCTCTGTTTACTGACGCTGCACCGGTCGAATCCACCCGATCAACGATTTTTCGCTGCCGGTTTCATGTCCTGGCGATCAGCCATGACAGCCGGCCGAGCAGGCGGGCGTAAACGAGCAAGCCGACTGTGGCTAACGGGCTGCACAGCGTGAATGTCCAGAACGGCGCGTACTTGGCCCCCAGGAAGAGGATGACCGTACCCGCACCGAACAATCCGCCCGAAATGACGAAAACGACCAGCCACGCGGCGAAGTTCTTCAGCAGACTGAAGAAAACACGCGGCGACCAGGGAACGAAAATGGGCGTGGCGCGATCAAAGCAAGCAAGCATGAAAAGCGGAAAGATGGCCATAAACGCGATGAACGTCGTCCGCCAGCCAGGTCCGGGCTGAAGCACCGGATGGTCCGGCTCGACCTCCGTGGGACCCGGTTGCTTCACTCCGACAACCTTCGGCAGGAATGACATCGCGTCGACTTCCTTGTCACCGCTGATCAGTTGCCAATAGGACTCGGACCGCCCCGGCTCCACCCATTGGCGAAGTTTGGCGACTCCCACACTGAACAGGACCGACATGACGATCATGTAGCCGACCAAAAGCATGTCGAACACCCATTCTCCAAAATTGCTCTCGGGCCATTCGTTGATGTCGCCATTACTCTCCGCAGAGCCGACCACCACCTTCAGAAAACAGGCCGTCGGATAGCACATCATGAAAAACAGCACGAGCGCCGCGGGATAGCCGATCAGTTGGAGCAGCAGGTCGGCCGCGATTGCGCTGTGCATCAGGCCGACAAGAAATCCGAGCAGCGCGCCGACGCCGGCCAGGTCTGCTGCCAGATAGGGAAAGTGACTCAAGGCGCTTCGCCAAAACGGTCCGGCGACGACTCCGACAAGCATCCCCCAAGTCGACCGCCGTATTCGCCGGCGACGCTTTGGCTGAGTATCCGCCCGGTCGTCCACCTCGTTTTCCGTGCTTCGTGTTTCCGTTTTCGCTTTCTTCCGCGGCCGGGAGGACGCCAACAGCCGCAGCGGTTCGACGTCCCCGAACTCATCGCTCGTCGAACCCGTCTTTTCCAATTCCTTCTGAGATTGGCCGACTGATCCAGCCCACGGCTCAAGCGACACCGCGTCAGTTGCTGAGCGCTCAGGCTCGATGCGCATCCCTTGTCGACATCGCGGGCAGCGGCCCTGCTTGCCGCTCAGGTCGTCGCGAACGTTGAGTTGAGCACCACAATGTGGACAGCGGACTTTCACGAGAGGTTCCCGTCAGCTAGACAATTATCGGCGCATGTGTGTTGACGGCCATGAGCTCCGACTGCGCACTTCCCCGCGCCCAGGTACGGCGCCTGGTTCAGCACGCCTTTGGAGAGCCGGCCGACCGCCGAAAATACTCTATCCTGCCACCGGCCGGCCACAGGTAGCTGGCGAATCGTTCGGCGGGGAGCCTCAGGGTGTCGGCCATTGAAGGAAAGAATCCGTAAGATTTCGCGGGTGTGATTCCCCCCGTCCAGCGCGCGGTGTGCGTTTCGCTTATCCACGGACCAACTCAGAAGCCAGCCGACGCGGACCGCATTAGCTATTCGGCGAAATCGCCGGAATACTTCCACGATTTTTTCTCGGGCCCAAGCCGAGCTTGGGTCCGAGGGGAACCGATCCGAATTCGATCGGCAGCCACAACCTGCTCCGGTGGACTGGACTGGCGACGGGCCGGTCTCCCGAAGTCGATCGCTTCCTACTTTTGAAAAACAAGCGATAATCGACGCCGCGGCCGGTCGCCACTCGGACAGAAACAGCTTCGCTAGGGAGACCAAGATGACAGACTTCGACCAACAAATGCAGAAAATGAAGAAAGAGCCCGGTTTCATTGCCGCACTGGATCAGAGTGGCGGCAGCACGCCGCATGCGCTGGCCCTGTACGGAATCAAGGAGAATAGCTGGTCCAATGAGGAGGAGATGTTCGCGATTGTGCATCAAATGCGGACGCGGATCATTACCAGTCCCAGCTTCACGGGAGAGCGAATTCTTGCCGCCATCTTGTTCGAGAACACGATGGACAGGGACATCGAAAAACAGCCGACCGCCGACTATCTGTGGAACGTGAAGCGAGTTGTCCCGATTTTGAAAGTCGACAAGGGCCTCGAGGCCGAAAAAGATGGCGTGCAGTTGATGAAGCCCGCGCTCCAGCTGGCGGCGCTGCTCGACAAGGCGCGATCGAAGCGCATCTTCGGAACCAAGATGCGCTCGGTCGTCAAGCAGGCCAATCCCGCCGGCATCGAGAACATCGTGGGGCAGCAGTTCGAATGGGCCGGCCAGATCATCGCCGCGGGCCTCGTGCCCATCATCGAGCCCGAAGTTGACATTCATTGCCCGAAAAAATCCGCGGCCGAGGGGCTGCTGAAGGCCGGCATCCTCAAACGGCTGAACGATTTGCCGGTCGGCCAGCTCGTGATGCTCAAGCTCACCCTGCCGGACCAGGCCGATTTCTACGCGGATTTCGTCCGTCATCCCAAGGTCGTCAGGGTCGTGGCACTGTCGGGCGGTTACTCACAGAAAGAGGCCGACGATCTCTTGCGCAAGAACCACGGCGTGGTGGCGAGCTTTTCCCGAGCCCTCGTCGAGGGGTTGACCGCCCAGCAATCCGATGCCCAGTTCAACGCCCTGCTCGATGAATCGATTCACGACATCTACGAGGCGTCCCTCACCTGAAGACCCGGATCTCCCGTGATCGACAAGCTTCTTGTCGCTGATGGCCCGCGACGACAAGATGGAGACCGAAAAGGAGATGGCCCGCGAGGGCTTCGCGTGGCGATACGTCCGGTACGACAAGGCGGCCGAATTCACCGACGCTGAGCGCGAGTCGTGCCGATCGCTCGGCGCAGCCCTAGGCCGACCCCTTGACCTTGCCCTGGTTGGCGACCTGCTGCATGGCTCGCTTCGCCTCTTCCGGGTCGCCCAGGTAGTAGTGCTTGATGGGCCGCAGTTCGTCGTCCAGTTCATAAACGAGTGGGATGCCGGTCGGGATGTTGACGTCGATGATCGCGCTGTCGGAGACGCCGTCCAAGTATTTGACCATGGCGCGAATGCTGTTGCCGTGGGCAGCGATCAGGACCCGCTGCCCTGACCGGATCGACGGAGCGAGGATGTCGTGCCAGTACGGAAGAAACCGATCAACGGTGTCTTTCAGGCTCTCAGCCAACGGCAACTGCTCGGGTGTAAGGCCCGCGTAACGGCGCTCATGACCGGGGTAACGTGGGTCAGTTCTTTCGAGGGTCGGTGGTGGGGTGTCGTAAGAGCGACGCCAGATTTTTACCTGCTCTTCTCCAAATTTGGCGGACGTCTCTGCCTTGTTCAGTCCCTGGAGAGCACCGTAGTGTCGCTCATTGAGGCGCCAGGTGTGGACGACGGGGAGCCACATCAGGTCCATCTCCTCCAGGACGAGCCAGAGCGTCTTGATGGCCCGGTTGAGGACGGAAGTGTGGGTGACGTCAAAGGTGTATCCCTGTTCGCGAAGCAGACGGCCGGCATTGATCGCTTCCTGGACTCCCTTTTCGGTCAACGGGACGTCTGTCCAACCGCTAAAGCGGTTCTCTTTGTTCCACAAACTTTCGCCGTGCCTCAACAACACGATCCGCCTCATGTCCGCTTCCTCCTGGCAAGTTGACGCGCCAAATAGTAACAACGCAAATACAAGGCTCGTCAACAAGCCGCGCCGAAGCTGGCTCACCCGAGCCGCGGAAATCTGGAACATGCGGGCCACGGTCGTTTCGCCCAGGCCAGGGTTTCATCGACCCGCTCACTTCCCTTTTGCAAACCCCGCAAGTCCCGGCTGATGTGGAGCTGCTGCATCACAAGCTTGGGCGGAGTGTGGGTCACACTGCAGCGAAGTTTGGGCGATGCGCACCTCGGCGTCGCGCCTGAAACCGGCGTTGCAGTCCAACATCTGCCGGACGCACAAGTCGACCCCGTTACGGCTGGGGCAAAGTTAGTGCTGTCGTGATAACGTACCTGTAAGACAGCTTGAGCGTCTTATCGTTGACCTCAATCAATGCCCTTCCATTTCACGAAGTCGCACCCTGGTCTCGCTCAGCCTTTCATTGGCCTTATTCCTCGATCACCTGATAAACCGCTCCGCCGCCGGGCGGAAGCGTTAGCATTGCGTGTTGCCCCGACAAGAGAAGGGCTGGCGCATTGCCCATGGGAACCAGTGACCGGACCTTCTTGTTCAACGACAGGGTAATCGAGCCTGTGGTTCGTTCCGGCGACGAAACGATCGCCACATAGGTAATACCTTCCGCCGCGCCGAGGAAATTGATATAGTCGCCGGCCATTTTGCTACTATAAAAGCTCACGGGCGTTGGGCTCGGCGGAGAATTAATCAGCGTGTGTGATGCAAGTAGGATATTCTCAATCGATCGAATATCGGGTATTGTTTGATTCTGCATCTGCAAAAGTTGTGGCCCTGGGGTGTAGTCGGGAAAACTTGCTAGCCCGGGATAGCTTCCTGTATTGTAGTTCGTCTTGTCTGCCCAAGAGGCTCCCGAATGCGGCGGCTTATCGACGGTGGCAACCCACTGTGGAATCTGAGAGTAGGTAAAATAGATGATCCCTTTGGCTCCCATCGCGGCAGCCGCCCAAGCTTCCCACGACACTTGAGCAGGCGTCGGCATGACCCACTCAAGCCCGGATCCCGCCAAGACCGTGACCGTTCCATTGGAATTAATCTCGTAATCTCCTTCTACTCCCTGGAAAGCTTGGCCCATCGCCCAGACTTGCGGGTTGCCCTTTTTATACGCAGTCCCAATATCGTCCGCCATGTCTAGAAAATAGGAATAGGAACTATTTCCGGTTGGCCCTGACGTGGGATCGGCGAAAAAGGGATACCGATCGAATGAAACCCATGGTAGCGTTTTCACCGAATCTAAAATCGTCGTGATGGTTCCCGGAGCGAGGACGGTCGTTACGGGCAGATTAGCAGCCTGCGCCTGCATCACATACGACGCCAGTTGTGTCGCGTCCGCGGCCGGTGGTTCATCGGCAACACTAAAGGCAAAGGGTTTCGGGTTGGCTCCATTCCATAAAGTTGTCAAGAGGTCCAGAGCCGATGTGATGAAGGAGGCACTGTGTTGCGAGGAGTTTAAGTAAAAGTCCCCATCAGAGCCGTTGATGTTCATCACCCCAAACTGCTGTGCGGCCGCGGCGAATTGCGACACTTCAGCACTGACGTATTCAGGACCATCGGTCGTCCAAATCAAGTTAAAACTGTTATTTGCCGTAAGGACAGGGAAAAAGGTCTGAGTCAAAAAAGCACTCAGGTTTTGCGTGCGATTGGCGGCCGTATCCGTGTAGCCGGGAATGTAGGTCGTTTCCCAGGCCGTATACACGCCAAACACAAACTGACTGGTCGGAGCATTGATATTAGGTGAAGTCTGTGCGGTTAAAGTGGAAAACGGTGTTAGTAACAAGAGAGTCGCACAAAATAGAAAGAGCAAGCGTCGCGCACTCATCGTTTCGATCTCCACAACTGGGCTGGTTCATCAGGTGGGCTGGTTCATCAGGAATTGCAGCGTTTGTCCACAACTCATCACAGAAAAGAGCCATTATGCCATGCAGACTATGCAGACCTCTGCGGCGGTCGCAATAGGTATTAACCCCAATAGGGAATCAATGGCCGACAAGCCAGCACACGTCCCCGGCAATCAAGCCTGCATTTCCCAGGTGGATTCGTTTCCAACCCTTGCACACACCGTCGAAATTTAAGGTAAACCGATCGGGTCAGTGAATCAACGTTTTGTCGCTCTCCCACAGCGATTCCGAGCCGTCCCCTGGGGCCCAACCTAACGGCTCGGATGGTCCACGGCGCGAACATTGAACGCCGTTTTCCCTGAGCCGTTTTCCCTGAGACGGACGAATTCCGAAAAGCCTGCACGACACCGTTGAAATTCAGACTCCGTCACGTCCGGAGCCCGGATCAAGGTCCGCGCTCGGATGCATAATTTCGAGTCGAGCCGCTCGTAAGATCGAAGACTACAGAGAACAGCCGGCCCGACAGATTGCGGTCATAATGACGGAGTGGGCGGCACTTTTCAATCAGGCGGTGGCCAGCCTGGAACGATGAACCGCGGCCTATGCCGCACGCGCCTGCTCTTGCGGAGCCAGCCGGTTCGTGAGCCGCAGCTTGGCGTACCGCTTCCCACTGGCATCGTAGAGGTAGACCAAGTTTCGGTCGGCTACCCAAATCGGCCCCAAGCGGCACGTTGCGGGGTCCGCACGCTCGGAATCGCTCGAAGATTCCGGTTAAGATCTCACCCGGAGTTGCGGTAATTGTCGGTAGCCTGTTCAGAGAAGAGAGCGGAGACCGCAATGCAGATACCCGTCATTCGTGGAATCATCGACCGTCGCATTTTGGTGAACTACCGAGTCGATCCCGACGTGCTCTCCAGAGTGTTGCCCCCGCCGTTCCGGCCGCAATGCGTGAACGGGCATGGAATCGCAGGGATTTGCCTGATCCGCCTGAAGAAAATTCGGCCTTGGTTTTTACCGAAGATCGTCGGAATCTCGTCCGAGAACGCCGCCCATCGGATTGCTGTCGAGTGGGAGCAAGACGGGGAGCGGCACGACGGGGTATTTGTTCCCCGCAGAGACACGTCATCCCGACTGAACACGCTGGCCGGAGGCAGGCTCTTTCCGGGCGTTCACCATCATGCTCGTTTTCACGTCGACGAACAGAACGGCTCATTCAGTGTTCAGATGAATAGCGACGACGGCGAAGTGCACGTCGCCGTCGAGGGACGGTTGGCGTCGTCGTTACCGGAAACCTACATCTTCCGATCCACAGAAGAAGTATCGCAGTTCTTCAGCCGAGGCTCGCTTGGCTACTCGACGGCAGCAAGGCCAGCGGAATTTGACGGCCTGGAATTGCGGACGTTCGATTGGCACGTTGATCCGCTGTCGATCGAGAAGGTCGGGTCGAGTTATTTTGAGAACGAGGATGTCTTCTCAAAAGGATCGGTCGAGTTTGACTGTGCATTGCTGATGCGGGGAATTCGCCACGAATGGCACGGGCGTCCCTCGATTTGTTGCGATCGGGAAGCAGAAACGGCGTCACGGGGGACAATTTAAGGGGGACAATTTAAGTCCCGTAGGGCATGCTGTGCATGCCGTCTCGAACCGCGATCGACTCACCGACGCATACCGAATCGGCATGCACAGCATGCCCTACGAAATTGCCCATCGCTCATTCATCCTCATTCGGCTCGCCGACCGAATCTTCGATGTCGCGAAAATTGAGCGGCTCACGATGTGAACATGCCCAATCGGCTGGATACACTCCCACCCTCATCCAGCGGTGAAAGCTCGACCATGGCCAATCCCGCGGACAACGCACGTGTCCGTGCTTCACCGGGTTGTAATGGATGTAGTCGAAGTGGCGCTCAAAGTCGTCCTCCGATTCAAGCGTGTGTTCCCAGAACCGTCGTTGCCAAACGCCGCGTTGGCGTTCCCGCTCCCGACCGGCGCTGACCGGCTGTTCGGCGCCGCCCAAAGCGAGCCATTGCTTTGTGAATTCCTTCTTGATCCACCCCCACCGGGCAGAATACTCGGTGTCTCCCGAAGGGAGCGACCAGATTGCGTGAAGGTGTTCCGGAAGCAGCACGACGGCGTTGATCGTGAACGGCCGTTGCAGCTGCACGCGCCGCAACAGGCTGCCGAGCAACAACCGGCCGGGTTTATTGCCTTTATTGCCGAAGAGCGGCGCACGTCGGTCGGTCACCAAGGTGAAGAAAAACGATCCACCTGGCACGTAAGCCCGGCGATAATTGGGCATCGCCGCATTCTACCGCGATTCGACGATCCCGTAGGGCATGCTGTGCATGCCGCTTTGAATCAATTTTGTCCCGCCGAGAGAACGGAATCGGCATGCACAGCATGCCCTACGGAACTAAGGCGCGCTCCGCGATCGGCGCCAATCGTCTTGACGGCCCTGAAAGGGACGGATTCTACAGCCCGGGTTGCAGCCTTGCGGAGCCCCGGGTTTGAAGACGGCACGAATGGAGAGAAGGCCTGAAGGGCCGCGACAGTCTTCTCGCCCCGCTCGGGATCGGTTTCGCAGTTGCGCCCGCAGCGGGATTGTCTCGCCCCGATTGGGGCTTCCGGGCAATGTCGAAGACGCGCTGAGATCCCAGGCCTTCGCTTCGCTCCAACCCGGGCTCTAGAATCTCGCCCCGGTTGGGGCTGAAGTCGGAAAGAACGGGCTCATAAAGTGCCGGGGACAATTTAAGAAGGGACAATTTAAGCGGTCGGGAGTCGATTCGCGAAGAACTGGCACCCGCACCGTCGTCAGCTTGTCGGGAAATGACTCCCGACCCCTTTATTTCCCATCCTGGAGTGAGATTGTGCGGCCTTTCCGCCGATCAGTGCGCCATCGCGAGCCGCTCTTCCTTCTCCGCCCGCGGGCGGGCGACAACCTCGTCTTGGAGGCTGCCGGGGACTTGCTTGTAGCGGGAGAACTCCATGCTGAAGGAGCCTTTTCCCTGCGTCATCGAGCGGACGAGGTCGTAGGGTGGGACCAGCTCGCGCCAGCGAGCGCCGGCCCACCATCGTGTTCCGCAGGACCCAATCGCGACGAAAAGGTGGGCCGGCGGCCTCAAAGCAGGCCTTGTCCCACCCTACAAGCGCTGAGCGACGCTGTCGCGTCTCAGTGCGCCATCGCGAGGCGTTCTTCCTTCTCCGCCCGCCGGCGGGCCACGACTTCGTCTTGGAGGCTGCCGGGGACTTGCTTGTAGCGGGAGAACTCCATGCTGAAGGAGCCTTTTCCCTGCGTCATCGAGCGGAGCTCGTTGGCGTAGTCGAACATCGTCGCCAGCGGGATCTCGGCCAGGATGACGCTTGTGCTGCTGCGGACTTCCGTCTGCGTGATGATGCCCCGCTTGCTGGAGAGGTGGCCCGTGACGGGGCCTTGGTATTCCTCGGGGACTTCGACCTCGAGCTTCATGATCGGCTCCTGCAGGGCCATCTTCGCTTTTTTCAGCGTCTCCCGCATGCAGTTGAAGCCGCAGATGTTGAAGGCCATTTCGGACGAGTCGACGTCGTGGTAGCTGCCGTCTTCGAGGACGGCCCGCACGCCGACGACCGGACACTCGCACAGGGGGCCTTTCACGAGCGCGCGTTTGAAGCCCTCGTCGATCGGCTTGATGTACTCCTTCGGAATCCGCCCCTGGATCACCTCGTTGACGAACTCGTACGATTCCGGCGAGTCTTCCGGCAAAGGCTCGATGTGACCCACGACGTGGGCGAATTGGCCCGAGCCGCCGGTCTGCTTCTTGTGCCGGAAGTTGTACTCGGCCGGCTTGGTCGGACACTCGCGATAGGCGACTTTCGGCTCGCCGATCAGGCATTCGCACTTGTACTCGCGGCGGATGCGCTCGACGTAGACTTCCAAATGGAGCTGACCCATTCCGGCGATGAGCGTTTGGCCCGACTCCTGGTCGGTCATCACGCGGAACGTCGGGTCTTCACGGCGGAATCGCTCGAGCGCCTTGGAGAGGCGGTCGGCCCCGTCGCGCTTCATCGGTTCGATCGACAGGCGGAGCACCGGCTCGGGGACGAAGATGCTCTCGAGGGCGACGTTGATGCCCGAGCCGCAGAACGTGTCGCCGGAGGCGCAATCGACGCCGACGACGGCGACGATGTCGCCCGCCTGGGCCGAGTCGACGTCCTCCCGCTGGTCGGCATGCATGCGGACCAGGCGGCCGAACCGTATTTTCTTGCCGGTCCGCTGGTTCGTATAGCTCTCGCCCTTGGTGATCGTCCCCTGATAGACGCGGAAATACGTGAGCTGTCCGAACGTCTCGACGACGGTCTTGTAAGCCATCGCGACGAGCGGGTCGGTGGGTGAGCACGTGAGCGTCTTGTGCGGGCCGCTCGGAGCGGGACTTTTGGCGACGGCCGTGTCGGACTCGGATCCTCGGAATCGGCAGCGGCGGAGTCGGCCGTCGCCGGGTGCCCGAGAGGTCCATCGCCTCGATCTTGCGATCCTCGGGCGTGGGCAGATACCAAAGGATGCGCGTCCAGCAGTTCTTGGACGCCCTTGTTGCGGAAGGCGGTCCCCAACAGGACGGGAGTTAGTTCCTGCGACAGCGTGGCTTCGCGGACGATGGGACGAATGTCTTCGGCCGAAACGGGGCGCTCCTCGAGCAGGGCCACCATCAGCTCGTCGCTATAGAGCGACAGCGTCTCCAGCATGTGCGCGCGGCCCTTGGCGGCCTCCTCGGCATATTGGGCGGGAATCGCTTCGCGGCGGACGTCTTCCCCCTGGTCGCCGTCGAAATAGACGGCCTGCATTTCGACGAGGTCGATAATGCCGGCAAAATCGGAGCTCCGGCCCATCGGGAGCTGCAGGGGCAGCGGCGTGACGCCGAGCTTTTCCTCAATCTGCTTCACCACCGATTCGGGGTTGGCGCCGATGCGGTCCATCTTGTTGATGAAGGCGATCCGCGGCACGTGGTAGCGCTTCATCTGCCGGTCGACGGTGAGCGATTGGCTCTGGACGCCGCCGACGGCGCACAGGACCAAGACGGCCCCGTCGAGGACGCGAAGGCTGCGCTCGACTTCGACGGTGAAGTCGACGTGGCCCGGCGTGTCGATCACGTTGATGGAGTGGTCGTTCCATTCCACCTGGGTCGAGGCGGAGGTGATCGTGATGCCCCGCTCGCGCTCGAGTTCCATGTAGTCCATGGTGGCGCCGCCGTCGCCTCCCTTGACCTCCTGCATGCGGTGAATGCGGCCGCAGTAATAGAGCATGCGCTCGGTCAGGGTGGTCTTCCCCGAGTCGATGTGGGCGGAAATGCCGATGTTGCGATGTTGTTTCAGACTTTTCATGGAACCAACTTTGCCGACTCGAACCGACGGGAACCCCGCAGCCGCCACAGGCGACGGGATCGGCCCCGAAAAATAGTTTTACGGAAGACCGCGACTGCAAGCCGAGTCACGGCAAGACCGCGACACTCGCCTTTAGGGCCGGAACTTCAACGCACGGCCGCAGGACAGGCAGGCGAGCACGACCGCACCGCGACCTTCACCACGAAACAGACTCAGGGGGCAGGTGGGTCAGGGTGAACGTAACATCTTACCCAATGGGCCGATCGGTGGAAAGGGGAATTTGCACAAACGTTGAAGGGGAACCGATGAAGAACAGATGAAGGACATTTGGTGCAAGCTACCAATTCTACCGCGGCTGTAAACAAACCCGCGGCGAGCGGGACGTGTTGTGGCAGGTGGGGGTGTGGCTGGTTGGGGGTGTGGCAAATGGGGCGAACCGGGCGTTCTGCTGACGCCCTCCTGACGTCCTCGGGTTCCTCCCAAACTTGGACGGGGCCTGTTTGGGAGTTTTTTGGGGTCTTCCGCTTCCCTTTTTTTACACCCCAAAATACCCCAAAAAACTCCCGAGACAGCTTGAAATCGGCGGCAACGACCAACGGAGAGGCAAGGAGAGAATGCCGCCCGTCGCAAATGACGGATTCTCTTGGCTTTATTGAGCCTTCCGCCTTCCGCTTTCACTTCGCCAGTGCCGCTTGGGCCGCGGCCAGGCGGGCGATGGGGACGCGGAAGGGGGAGCAGCTCACGTAATCGAGACCGATCTCGTGGCAGAACATCACGGTGGCCGGGTCGCCGCCGTGCTCGCCGCAGATGCCGATCTTGAGGTTCTCGCGCGATTTGCGGCCCCGCTCGACGCCGATTCGCATCAGGGCGCCGACGCCGTCCTTGTCGATCGTCTGGAACGGGTCGCTGCCGATGATGTCGTGCTCCTGGTAGTAGCCGATGAAGCCGCCGTAGTCGTCGCGGCTCATCCCCAGCGTCGTCTGCGTCAGGTCGTTGGTGCCGAAGCTGAAGAACTCGGCCGGCTTGAGCGATCTGGTCGGCCACAATGGCAGCCCGCGGGACTTCGATCATCGTTCCGACGAGGTACTCGATCCGGAGTCCTTTTTCCTTGAAGACGGCGTCGGCCTGCGCCCGGACGATTGCCTCCTGGTTCTTGTACTCGGAGAGGAAGCCGGCCAGCGGAATCATGACTTCCGGATGGACCTCGACCCCCTCTTTCTTGACCAGGCAGGCCGCCTCGAAAATGGCCCGCGCCTGCATGGCGGTGATCTCCGGGTAGACGATCCCCAGCCGGCAACCGCGGTGGCCGAGCATCGGATTCATCTCTTTCAGCTCGTCCACGCGGCGCGCAATCGTCTCTTTCGACACGCCCAGGCTCTTGGCCAGTTTTTGGGCCAAGTCGGGCTGCTCCTGCAGGTGATGTTCGGAGAGGAACTCGTGCAGCGGCGGGATCGAGCAGGCGGATGGTGACGGGCCGTCCCTTCATCTCGCGGAACAGGCCGGCAAAGTCGTCCCGCTGGAAGGGCAGCAGCTTGGCCAGCGCCTTCTCGCGCGATTCGCGCGTTTCGGCGACGATCATCTCGCGAATTTCGTCGAGGTGCTCGAAGAACATGTGCTCGGTGCGGCACAGGCCGATTCCCTCGGCGCCGAACGCCACGGCGGTGGCCGCCTGGTCCGGCTGATCGGCATTCGTGCGGACCCGCAGCTTGCGGTGCTTGTCGACCCAGGCCATGAGCTGGGCGTAGCGCTCGAACGTCTCCGATTCCTCCGGCTTCTTTGTCTTGGTGAGGAGCACTTCGACGACTTCGCTGGGCTTTGTGGGGACTTTTCCCTCGTAGACCTCGCCGGAGAAGCCGTCGATGCTGATCCAATCCCCCGGCTTGAGCGTCTTGCCGGCGACGACGAGCGTCTCTTTGTGATAGTCGATGTTGAGCGTCCCGCAGCCGACGATGCAGACTTTCCCCATCTGCCGGCTGACGAGGGCCGCGTGCGAGCTGGCGCCGCCAAACGCCGTGAGAATGCCCTTGGCGACCCGCATTCCGCGGAGGTCCTCGGGGCTTGTCTCGCGGCGGACGAGAATCAGCTCGACTTTGGGGTCCTTTTCATGCAGGGCCTCGGCGTCGGAGGCGTGGAAACAGATCCGGCCGGTGGCGGCACCGGGCCCCGCGGCGATGCCCTTGGCCAACAGTTTGCCCTGCGTCTGGGACTTCTTCTTGGCCTTGGGGTCGAAGATCGGCTGCAGGAGCTGGTTGAGATCGTCGGCGGGAATCCGCCGCTTCTGCAGCGCCTCCTGCTCGGTGATCATTCCCTCGTTGACCAGGTCGACAGCGATCCGCACGGCGGCAAACCCGGTCCGCTTCGCGTTGCGGGTCTGCAGCATCCAGACCTTGCCGCGTTGGATCGTGAACTCGATATCCTGCACGTCCTTGTAGTGCCGCTCGAGGGTTTTGCCGATGTTGTCGAGCTGCTTGAACGCCTCGGGCATTTCTTTGGGCAGCTCGATCTCGATCCGCTTGGGCGTGCGGATGCCGGCGACGACGTCTTCGCCCTGCGCGTTAACAAGGTAATCGCCGTTGAAGCCGGGGAGCCCCAAGGCGCAGTCGCGCGTCAGGCCGACGCCGGTGGCGCAGTCGTCGCCCAGGTTGCCGAAGACCATCGCCTGCACGTTGGTCGCGGTCCCCCACTCGTGGGGAATGTTGTATTGGCGGCGGTAGACGACGGCCCGGTCGTTCATCCAGCTTCCGAAGACGGCCCCGATCGGCGCCCCAGACCTGCTCCATCGGCTCGGTCGGGAACTCCTTGCCCAGTTTGCTCTTTGACCATCTTCTTGAATTGGATCGACGACATTTTTGAGCTGGTCGACCGAAAGCTCCGAGTCGTATTGGACCTTCGCCTTGTGCTTGACCTCTTCGAGAATCTTCTCGAAAGGATCGGTGTCGCGCTTGTCCTTGGGTTTCATGTCGAGAACGACGTCGCCGTACATCTGCACGAAGCGGCGATAGCTGTCCCAGGCGAAGCGCTCGTTCTGCGATTGGCGAGCTAGTGCCTCGAGCGTCTTTTCGTTGAGGCCGATGTTGAGGACCGTGTCCATCATTCCGGGCATCGATTCGCGCGCCCCGGAACGGCACGAAACCAAGAGCGGGTTCTTGGCTGATCCGAACTCGGCCCCCATGATCTTTTCGACGTGCACGAGCGCCGTTTCGACCTGCTTTTTCAGCTCCTTGGGATAGCTGCGGTCGTTGGCGTAGTAATAAGTGCAAACGTCGGTGCTGATGGTGAAGCCGGCGGGGACGGGGAGGCCGATGTTGCACATCTCGGCCAGGTTGGCCCCTTTGCCTCCCAAGAGGTTGCGCATTGAGGCGTCACCCTCTGCCTTGCCAGCCCCGAAGGTGTAGACATACTTGTGCTCTTTGGCCATTCGTCCAATCCCTGTTGCCGATTGGGTCCCAACGAATGCCGTGATCGCGGGTCCCTGTCCGGTGCTGCGGAGAAGCTATCAGGGCTGGTATTGGTCGTCAAGCGATCGCGGCAATCGTGAAAACTTGAGGCCGATATCGGAACTGTCGCTCTAGATTAGGTTTACGCTCAACCAGGAATTAACCCCGGTTAAGCTGATCGAGGACGCCGGCCGGCCGCTTGACAGCGTTCCCCCGTCGTGGAGAATCGAAGTTGGCACGGGCTGCGCCCGGCCACGGGGAGACCTATGCAAGCCAAACTCGTTCCCGTCGATGGCGGCTCGCCGATCATGATTACCAGGGACGTGACCGTCGTCGGCCGCGGCCGCAATTTGTGCGACGTTCTCCTGCAGCAGACCAGTATCTCCAAGCTTCAGTGCCTGATCGCCAAGACCGATGGCCTGCTCTTCATTCGCGACTTGGGCAGCACGAACGGGACCAAGGTGAACGGGCAGCGCGTGACGCGCGGCGCCCTGCTCCCCGGCGACGAGCTGGCTTTCGCCAGCGTCAAGTTCCACGTCCATCTCGGACCGAGCGTTCGGGGTGAAGAGGGACAAGTCGGCTCCGAGGAGCAGACGGACATTCTGGAACCGCGGCCCGAAGCTCCCAGCGAAGAGTACGAAGCCGTCGACCCTGCGCAAAGCAACAGCGACGTCCGCCTCCTCTCCGACGATTCGGCCGTCTCGTAAAACCACTTGCGCGCCTCTTGGGACAAGCGGCGGCAAGTTCTGCCGCGCTTTGCCGATCGTGCTCCGTCGTCGACGGGCGTAGTGTATGCAACGTGCGTTGTCCCTCCTCGCGCGACGGCCGAAGCGTAACCCACTGGCGATCGGCGTCGCAAAATCGTACGGGCTGCCTTAGACTCAGAGGCACGAATTGAGTACCGAATTCGCCAGGCTGAACCAGGATGAGCGATCCCAGAACCCGCGAACCGATCTATGTCGGGATCGATGTCGGCGGGACCAATATCAAAACAGGGATCGTGACGCATTCCGGCAAGTCTCTGGCCAAGACCAGTCTGCCGACCGAGGCCGAAAAAGGCATCCAGCACGGCCTGACGGTGATCTATCGAACGGTTGAGATAGCCTTGGCGGAGGCGAGTCTGGCGGTCGACGACGTCCATTCGATCGGTCTGGCGACGCCGGGAACGATGGACATCCCTGGCGGATGGCTGCTGGAGCCGCCCAATCTTCCCGGCTGGTGGAACTTTCCGATCCGCGACACGGTGGGCGAGCATTTCCAAAGGCCGACGCTTTTACAGAATGACGCCAACGCGGCTGCGTACGGCGAATTCTGGGTAGGGGCGGCCCGCGACGCCCACAGCCTGGTTTTCTGGACGCTGGGGACCGGGATCGGTTGCGGGATCATCGTCGACCACCTCATCATTGAAGGGGAGCACTCGCACGGATCCGAGTGCGGTCACATCATCATCGACATGAACAGTTCACGGATGTCTCCCGCCGGCCAATATGGAACGTTGGAAGCGTTCTGCGGAGCCAGGGCGGTGGTGTTGCGCTGCGAAGAGGCGCTGGCGACCGGCCGGAAGTCGATCCTGCCGGAGCGTTTGGCCGCCGGGGCGGAGCTCACTCCCCTGCTCATCGCCCAGGCCGCCGAGCAGGGAGATCAATTGGCCGACGACGTCGTGATGGACACGGGCCGTTTCTTGGGCGTCGGCACGACGACGTTGATGCACACAATCAACCCGTCGATGTTCCTGTTCGGCGGCGCGATGACGTTCGGGCGGAACGGAACGCCGCTGGGCCGCCGATTCCTGCAGACGATCAAGGACGAGGTGAAAAAACGGGCCTTCCACGTCCCCTTTGAACGCACCGTCATCGATTTCGCGACGCTGGGGGGCGACGCGGGCTACATCGGCGCGGCGGGCTGGCGCGGTTGAAATTCGGCCCGAAATGAGGTTCCGAGGTCCGGTCCTGCCGGCCGGAGCTCAAGCGAATGGCGTGCGGAGGAACGGCGCGCCGCTTGCAACGTTTTTGCACGGGCGTTGAAGGAAACGGAGAACAGCCATGTTGGGTCAATCGCTGCCAGGGCACCTGTCCGAGTTGCCGTGGGGCAGCGGGGGATTCGCCGTCACTTCTGGATGCCGGCGGCCGATGTTTACGAAACGGCGTCCGGCTGGATCGTGAAGCTGGAGCTGGCAGGCGTCCGTCCGCAAGACATCGACGTGACGGCGAGGGGCAACTTGCTGCGAATCCGCGGCCGGCGCCGCGATCGGATCGTCCACGAAACGCGATGCTGCCGGTCGCTGGAAATCTCCTACGAGCAGTTTGAGCGGCTCTTCGAGCTATCTGGCGGCCTGGAACAAGGACGAATTACGACGGAATACCGCGACGGCATGCTTTTGGTGAAGATCTCGACCGAGGAGTCCGCACCATGACCGACACGACTCTCGCTGCCGATCCTGACGCTCAAGAATTCGGTCCTGTTCCCGTTTGCCTTGATGCCCGTCTCGATTGCCCGGCCGCAATCCGTGGCGGCCGTCGAAGCGGCCGCCAAGAGCGAAGAGAAGCTGGTGGCCGTCTTCACCCAGCGGAATTCGGCTGTCGACGATCCGCAGATCAACGATCTGTACCCCGTCGGCACCAAGGCCGTGATCCGCCGCATGGGGCGCGCCGAGGAGACGATCCAGGCCCTGATCCAGGGAATCGAGCGGATCCGTCTCGATGGGTTGGACATCTCGAGCGGATACCCGCGGGGGACCGTCCGCTCCTTGCCGATGCCGGTCGACACGGGGACCGAGGTTGAGGCCCTCCAGCGCGAACTGATCGACGCTCGCGACGTCGATCCAGGAGGCTTCGCCCGGCGAGCCGAAAATCAACATCGCCCAACTGGCGTCTCAACTCGAAAACCCGATCGAGTTGGTCTACCTCCTGGCCGCGATGGTTGGCTTGGAGGGAGAAAAGGCGATGGCCGTTTTGTCTGCCGGCACGCGCGTCGACGCCATGCGCCTGCTGCACGAAGAGCTCGTGCACGAGAATCAGGTCGCCGAGGTGCGCAGCAAAATCGCCCGCCAGGCGACGACGGAGATCAACAAGGAGCAGCGCGAGTACCTGTTGCGGCAACAGATGCGGGCCATTCAGGAGGAGCTGGGCGAACGCAGCCCCGAACAGGCGGAGGTCTCGCAGCTCCGCAAGCGGCTCGACGAGATCAAACTGCCCGACGACGTCCGCCGCGAGGCCGAGCGCGAGTTGTCGCGACTCGAATCGACTCCCGCGGCGGCCCCCGACTTCCAGGTGACGCGGACCCATCTCGATTTGGTCCTCGAGCTTCCCTGGACCGAAACGACAGCGGACAACTTTGACCTGGCCGCCGCGCGGCGCGTGCTCGACGAAGACCACTACGGCCTGCCCGACATCAAAGAGCGGATCCTCGAACACCTGGCGGTGATGAAGCTGAACCCCCAGGCCAACGCGCCGATCTTGTGCTTCATCGGCCCGCCCGGCGTGGGGAAGACGTCGCTCGGCCAATCGATCTCGCGCGCCCTGGGCCGCAAGTTCGAGCGGTTGAGCCTGGGCGGCATGCACGACGAGGCCGAGCTTCGCGGCCATCGCCGCACGTACGTCGGCGCCATGCCGGGCCGCGTCCTGCAGGCCATCCGCCGCGCCGGCGTGAAGAACCCGCTGTTGATGATGGATGAAGTCGACAAGCTGGGCCAAGACTTTCGCGGCGATCCGGCCTCGGCCCTCTTGGAGATCCTCGACCCGCGCAGAACTCCACGTTTCGCGACAATTACCTCGACCTGCCGTTCGACCTGTCGAAAGTCTTCTTCATCACGACGGCCAACGCCGCCGACACGATCCCGCGGCCCCTCCGGGATCGGATGGAGACGATCCGTCTGAGCGGATACAGCGACGAGGAAAAGCTCCAGATCGCCCGCAGGTATCTGCTGCCGCGGCGCCTCAAGGAGGCCGGGCTGGCCTCCGAACAATTGATCGTTCCCGACGAGACGATCCTGGCGATCATTCACCGCTACACGCGCGAGTCGGGCGTCCGCGAGCTGGAGCGCACGTTGGGGCGGACTAGCACGCAAAGTCGCCTTGCGGATCGCGCAAGGGCGACACGCGGAACGTGACCGTGCAGCCGTGCCGACCTCAAATCGTTCCTCGGCTCGGAACGGTTCTTTCTGGAAAACGCGCGAAAGACGCTTCCCCCCGGCGTCGCAACGGGGCTGGCCTGGACCGAATCGGGGGGCGACGTTTTATACATCGAAGCCGTCCTGCTGCCGGAAAGCGACCGCAGCGATCGGCTCACGCTCACCGGGCAACTCGGCGATGTCATGCAGGAGTCGGCCAAGGCGGCCCGCAGCTACGTCGTTTCCCATTTCGCCTCGCTGGGCATCGAGCCGAACGCGGGGGGCATCCACATCCACGTCCCGGCCGGCGCGATTCCCAAAGACGGGCCTTCCGCGGGGGTCACGATGGCGACCGCTCTGGCTTCGCTCTACAGCGGCTATCCGGTGCGGAACGACACGGCGATGACGGGCGAGATCACGCTGACCGGCATGGTCCTGCCGGTCGGCGGAATCAAGGAAAAAGTCCTCGCCGCCCGCCGCGCCGGCCTCAAACGCGTAATCCTGCCCAAGGAGAACGAAAAGGACGTCGCCGAGCTTCCCGAGGACGTGCGCAACTCGATGCAGGTCGAATTCGCCGATCGGATCGAAGACGTCTTGTCCTACGCCATCCCACAACTGGCTGAACGGCTGGCCCCCCTGTCGGTGCAGTGACGCTGCCTATCGGCCCGGTGCCACGGGCTGCACCACTCACCGCTATTTCCTCTTCGGCCGGAAGGCTGCCAGCTTGGCCTCGTCGGTCGTGAGATACGGGCCGCCGATCAGGTCGATGCAGTACGGAATGGCGGGGAAGATCGCGTCGAGGCACTCGGCGATCGCACGCGGCTGGCCGGGAAGATTGACGATCAGCGATCCCCCGCGAATGCCGGCCGTCTGCCGCGACAGGATGGCTGTCGGCACTTTCTCGAGCGACACTTTCCGCATCAGCTCGCCGAAGCCGGGCATCATTTTCTCGCAGACGGCCTGCGTCGCCTCCGGCGTGACATCGCGGGGAGCCGGCCCCGTTCCCCCCGTCGTCACGACGAGGCTGCAGTTTTCGTCGTCGCACAGGGATCTCAGAACCTGCTCGATGAGCGGCCGTTCGTCGGCGATCACCTTGGCCACGGGCGTCCAAGGGGACGTGAGCACCTTTTCGAGGTACGCGCGGATCGCCGGCCCCCCGAGATCCTGGTATTCCCCGCGGCTGGCGCGGTCGGAGACGGTCACGATCCCGATCCTCGTCGAAACCAGGGGCGGGCCTGTCGGGGTATTGTTCATGGGCATGCTGCTCCGTTTCAGGCTGTCATTTTACAGCATCTGTTCCGACGCGTCCGCGCGGCTCGTCGCTTGATTTGTTTTCCGACGTTTTTCGGTTAGATTGGCGCAAACCGGCCAGTAACGATCCCTCCATCCCCTCCAGGAGTTTTGATGATGCCCCGCCTCTTGTTTGCCGCAGTGTTCGGCCTGTTGGTTCCGGCGTACGCCGCCTCGGCGGTCGCTGCCGAAAACTCGAAGGATGTTCCCCCCGTGCTGCAATTCAAAACGAAGTCCCTCGACGGCAAAGACGTCGATCTGGCCCAGTACAAGGGAAAAGTGCTGCTGATTGTGAACACGGCCAGCCATTGCGGATTCACGCCGCAATACAAGGGCCTGGAGGCGCTGCATGAGAAATACTCGAAGGACGGCTTGGCGGTCCTCGGTTTTCCCTGCAACCAATTCGGCCGGCAGGAGCCGGGAACGCCGCAGCAGATTCAGGACTTCTGCACGTCAAAGTACAAAGTCTCGTTCGATCTGTTCGAGAAGATCGATGTGAACGGCAAGAACCGGGCACCGATCTACAAATGGCTCACGTCGGCGGAGGCCACCCCCGCGGATCCCGGGCCGGTCGGCTGGAACTTCGAGAAGTTCCTCGTCGGCCGCGACGGAAAAGTGATCGCTCGCTTCCGCAGCCCCGTCCGCCCCTCCGATCCCAAAGTCGTCGCGGCGATTGAAACCGCGCTCGAGAAGTGAGCCCCGCACGGCGAATCAAGCCCACGGACGAGCCGTTCGTGGGGTTTTTATCGCCCTGTGCCTGTCGGAAACACGTCGTCAATCGGTCTTCCTGCCTTCGGGACGGCCGCGCGATAATCCTCGCCCAGGAAGCGGGCCAGCGTGGCGGCGATTTGGCTTTGCGTGACGGCCGGAGCGTGGCTCCGCTCGCCCAAGGGGGGCGTGTCGGGGCCGAGGACGGCGATCCAGATGTTCTCCGAGCCGGGAAACTTGTCGCTGTGGCTCTTCCAGCCGAGCGGGCCGTGCCCGCGGCCGTGGTCAGGAGAGTAAATCAGGGTCGTCTGGTCGCGGTAGCGCGGATTCGATTGCAGCAGGCGCCACATGTTCTCCACGTACCCGTCGATGCGGTGCGCAGACCAGAGGTACTCGTCGTAGCGGCCTTCATGGGCCCACTCGTCGGACTCGCCCAGCGAAAGGTAAAAGATACGTGGCTCGTGCAGCCGAAAATACTCGCGCGCCGTGTGGAAGGTGAGGGCGTCAAACGGCTCGCCGGGCCAGTGCCGCGGCACCTCATTCTTCAGATCGTTCAAAAGCTCCACTTGCGGCGTGATTTCTCCCTCGAGCATCGGTTCGTAGCCCGCGTTGATGTAGAAACCGCACCGCTCTCGGTTGAAGATGTACGGGAAGACGTCCCACGCCCCGAACGCGGCGATTTTCCCTTCAAACCGCGGCTTGCGGTACAGCCATTCCAGCACGGTCTGATTCGGGTTGAGCCGCTTGGCGTTGCTGTCGGCCCACGGATCGGCAAAGCCGCAAAGCGTCTCGGCGTAACCGGGGTATGAAAAATTCTTTCCGTTGGTGACGCGGACCACGCTCCCCTTGTCTTGGTTGCCGAACAACTGCCCCTCGCGGGCGACGGTCTTCCACAAAAACGGAAACAGCGCTTCCCGACGGCCCTCCGCGGTCGGTCGGTCGAAGTCGCGCTTGAGCGGCTGAAGATTCACGTCCTTCACGCCGCCGGGCGTCCGGCTGATCAGCATTCGTTCCGCTCCGCGAAAGACCTCCTCCCAGCGTAGCCCGTCGGTCATCACGAAGACGACGTTCTTCGTCTTGAGCGCCCGGTCGAGCGGAGGGCGCCCCGGGAGACACCGTTGAGCGCCAGACTCGCAAAGATAAGGAGGCAGCGGGAGAGGAATCCGCGTCGGAAGAGTTGTCGCATTGGTGGCTCGTGCGGGTGGTGAACGGCAACGGCGGGTCAATCAGCCAGTTCGGAGTATAACCGCGCCTGAGTTTGTTCAGCGACAGACCTCGGTCGGCCGTTGTTCTTCTGTGTCGCGTGGGATCGGTTGGCGTTCGCCTTCTTTCCGGAGGCGGCCGGTTTGGAGAAAGCGGACGGTGGCCGTCAATCACCTCGGCGTTGGCGGGAAGGAAGCTGTGCAGTGAGCGGATCGTCATCGAATCGGCCGCTCCGGGAAGGCGGGCGCTGGCGACGGTGACCAGCAGGTCATCGTCGCCAGCGATCAGCGGGTTGAAGCCCGCGCCGTTGCCGCGCCCGCCGGCGACGATCGCAAACTCGAATTCGGGGACGGGAAGAGTGGGGATCACGCCGTTGTCGTCGGTTACGAGTTGTTGGCCGGCGGGCCCGAAAATGAGGCGGAAGGCGTAATTCTTCCGCAGCAGGTTGGCCATTTCCGCGCCGCGGTTGGGAACGCCCAGCATGACCATCCGCTTGATGCGCGGGTCGCCGTGCTCCTTCAGGTAGGCCCGCGTCACCAGGCCTCCCAGACTGTGGACGACGAAATTGATCTCCTCGATGCCTTCCAGGGACTCGATCACGTGCTTGAGATTGTTCGCGGCCTCGCCGATCTCGATCCGCGTGCTGGGATAGTCGAAACCGACGACTGTATAGCCGGCTTTCTCCAACGCGGGACGCATGAGGGCGAAGGTCTTGGACGAGCGGAGGATGCCATGAATGGCGATCACGGCCTTGCCCGACGTCGGAGGGAATTTCCGGCTCTTTTTGAGCTCATCCAGCTTGTCAGAACATATTTCGAGCGAACCGAAGGCGTGCCGATGGTCCCGAGGATCGAGCAGGCGAAAATGGCCCGTGAAAGCGTTCTGCTGAATGCGCCACCCGCGGAAGAACCGCACGTCGGCCCAGAACTGACGCCCACCGAGTGTTTTCATCATGGGGCCCAAACCAAATTCGGCAGTGCCGCTGACACATTGGCGTTTTTTTTCGTTCCGTATAACGAACCGGCTTGGCGAAAAGGCGCATCAGGAGGCACCGGAGAAAACGGATCGCGGTATCTCCATTCTCTCTGTTGTCTCCTGTTGTTCTCGCCTTTTCGCCGTCTGCCGCTCGGCGTGGTTCATTTTTTCAGTTTTCGATCGAAGAAATCGAACAGGGCCTGCTCCGCTGTTTTGGCATCGGCGCCTTTGAAACCGTGACCGGCTCCTTTCAACGTGAGGAGATCGGCTTCGACGCCGGCGGCTTTCAGCCTTTCGACGAGCCAGACCGCTTGTTCGTAGGCGACATATTTGTCCTCGGTGCCGTGAACGCAAAGGGTCGGGGCCGCGTCGGGGGTGACCCAGTAGAGCGGGCTGGCTCGGATATGCATCCGTCGTGCCGTCTCGAGATTCCCGCCCAGCCACAAAGGCAGCACTTGGGCGGCGTCGACGCTTTTGCCGTACGACTTGGTGAAGTCGCTCGGTCCGAAATAGTTGACGACGCAGGTGACGCTGCTCGACTGTTCGGGGTTCCCGCCGGTCCCTTCAAACTCCGGCACATGGGCGGTGACTGCCAGAAATTGGGCCAGGTGGCCGCCGGCCGAGCCCCCCGTCACGCCGACTTTGTCCGGGTTGATCTTGTACGCGGCCGCGTTTGCTCGCAGCCAGCGGACGGCCGCCTTCGTGTCATGGACGGCCGCAGGAAACTTATGCTTGGGGGCGAGCCGATACGTCATTGTCGCCGCGACGTATCCCCGCTGGGCCAGCTTGATGCAAAGCGCGTCGTACGATTCGCGATTGCCCGCTCGAAATCCGCCGCCGTGAATGCAGAGCACGGCCGGAAACGGCCCTTCGCCGACCTTCGGCCGAGCCAGGTTGAGAAGCAGGTGCTCATCGCCCGGGCTTGAGTACTCGACGTCCGCCTGCCAAATGACGCCTTCGGGAACCGACGGGGCGGGCGCTGCGGGCGCCGTGCCAGGCGCGCACAGGCAGAGAAAGGCGGCAATTCCGAAAGTCAGAGACAGATTCAATTTCATTGTCGAAGCTTCTCCTGATGAAGTTCCCATCAAACACCATCTTCGCCGGAACCACGCCCGTTACAATCATCGCCAACACTTTTTTCGTCCGGCGGCTGCCTACTTTCAAGCGAGCCGGCCCCTTTCTCGTTCTCCACGGGTCGGCCGGGGGGCGTTCCAAGGTAGATCTTCAATGGAAGATGTCATCTATCCGTCTTCTGCCTATCTGAACGTTTCGCACTTCTGATGTCGATCCACCGCTCGCGGCTGCGGATCGGTCTTTCGACTTACCGGAAAGCCACCCACATGATCTCGCACCGAGTCGCACGGATTTTAGGTCTTGGACTCTCCGTCTCGTGGGGTTTGAGCTTCGGCCTCAGCGGAGCGCTTGCCGCGGCAGAGCCGGCGGCCGCAGTCGGCGCGCAAGTCGGAACCAGGCCGACCACCCGACGAACTTCCTGCTGGTCGATACCGGAACCACCAAAAAGCACCACAAAAAGGGCGCGACAACAAAAAATCGCTTCAACCCAAAGTCGACCAAATCATCGCACGGCAAGACAAAATCACCGCACGGCAAAGCGCGATCCAAAAACAGGACGCCGCCCCACAAATCACTGGCGGGCTCTCATCAAGGGAGTTGAAAGAGACGGAATCCGCGGCGTTTTGCATCGGTTCGCCAAACCGCAGGCTCTCCCCGTTCCGAGCAGGGGGGCGTCTCTCGGTGCCGACGCGGTGCGACGCCGACAGGCCGTTGCCCCGCTTTCGCTTACGGGCTCGCACGGGTAAAGTTGCTTTCATCTGGCGCGTTTCCCTGGTGCGCGGCACGGACTCGTTTGCGATGGCAAGTTACGCGACTCGGCTCCACCATGCCGTTCGATCCAAGAAGACCGCGGCCCTTATCGGGCTCGACCCGCGGTTCGACCAGCTTCCCTCTCCGATCATCCGGTCGGCCGAGAAGCGGGAGATCCGTGATCGCCGCGCCTTGATGGCCGCCGCTTACGAGGAGTTCTGCTTTCGCCTCATCGACGTGGTCGCACCGCTTGTTCCAGCGGTGAAGCCGCAGTCGGCCTTTTTTGAGGAGTGCGGGCCGGAGGGGGTGCGGACATTGGCCCGCGTGATCCGGCGGGCGCGGGAGGCGGGTTTAATCGTCATCTGCGATGCCAAGCGCGGCGACATCGGCTCGACGGCAGAGGCCTACGCGGCCGCCTATTTGGCCGGCGAAGACTTCGGCGCGGCCCCCTTTTCGGCCGACGCGCTCACCATCAACCCCTATCTCGGCCGAGACACGCTGGACCCCTTCATTCGCGTTGCTCACGAGCGCAGGGCGGGAGTTTACGTTTTGGTGCGCACGAGCAATCCGGGAGCCGGCACCTTTCAGGATCGCGTGTCCGATTCGCTGCCCCTTTATCAACACGTGGCGAGCGTGGTGGAAGAGTTGGCGAAGTCGACGGCCGGGACGGAAACATACGGCTGCGTGGGCGCGGTTGTCGGCGCGACGTATCCGCGGGTATTGCGGGAACTCCGCACGGCAATGCCGCACGCGCCGCTGCTTGTCCCCGGGTTCGGCAGCCAGGGTGGTAGCGCCGCCGACGTCGCCGGGGCATTCGACGAAGAGGGTCTCGGCGCGCTCGTCAACAACGCCCGGGGTATCATTTTCGCCCATGCGCGAGAACCGTACCGCAGCGCTTTCGGTGACGAGAAATGGGAGCAAGCGGTTGAGGCGGCGACCAAAGAGATGATCTTCGAGCTGCGCCATCACACCCCGGTAGGAAAACTTGGTTAAGTGGGCCGGCAAGAGAAATTGTACGAGCCAACGGGTTGTCCCGGCGCTTCGGCGGGGTCAACCGCCGGCCGTCACACCCGAATGTCCGCGCATCCACTTAGTTGACGGGTCGCTCTGCGGCGCGGCACAATCAAGCCGTTCGCTTGCCCGCCCGTTCCCCTTCCTTCGAAAGGCCGCCATGAAACCGTTCGCTTTTGCTTTCGCCGTTTGTGTTATGGGGTTTGGAATGAACGCTGCCCGCGCTGTTGACGTCGGCCAGAAGGCCCCGGCGTTCGAAGCGACCGATGACCAGGGCAAGACATGGAAGTCAGCCGATCACGTCGGGAAAGGCGTGTTGGTCGTTTATTTCTATCCCGCCGCGCTGACCGGTGGCTGCACCAAGCAGGCTTGCGGTTTTCGCGACGACATGCAGGTACTTAAGGACAAAGGGGTCGAGGTCGTGGGGGTCAGCGGCGATGCCGTCAAGAATCTGGAGTTGTTCAAAGAGGTGCATCACCTCAACTTCACGCTTCTGGCCGATGAAAAAGGGGAAATCGCCAAGGCGTTCGGCGTGCCACTCAAGGCAGGCGGGGTGGTGAGGCGAAAAATCGACGGCAAAGTCGAGATGCTGAAGCGCGGCGTCACCGCCGCGCGGTGGACCTTTGTCATCGACAAAGAGGGCAAAGTCGTGCTCAAGAACACGAAAGTTAACGCGCCCAACGACAGCAAGGCAGTGATCAAGGCGGTCGAGTCGCTGAAGTCGGCGTGAACGTTTTGCCAGTGGACCGCTGAGCGGCGCCGTCCGCCTTGGGGCACGGAATATGGCTCGGGTTGCTTGGCCTCGGCCTGTGGATTGGTCTACCATGTGCCGATGCCGCGACGCCCGAGTCGTCTCGAGGGCTTTGGTTCTGTTCGATTGACTAAGATGGAGAGCGTGATGAGAAGGCATTTCGGACTGCCGACGGCTTTGACCGCCGCGGCCATCATGGGAATGGGCCTGGTTGCGACCGGATCCAACGTCCGTGCGGAAGAGGTGAAATCGGGGCTCAAGCCGGGCGAAGCGCCCCCCGCGTTTCTGGTGCAGGACGCGACCGGACCGGCCGCCGGCACGGGTAAGCTGTGCTACCGCTGCCGCTACGGCGGGAACCCGGTGGTCGCCGTCTTTACGCGCAAACTCGACGCCAGCGTGACATCGCTAGTGAAGGAGGTCGACGCGCAGGTCGAGAAGAACAAGGATAAGAGGCTCAAGGCGTTCGTCGTCCTCTTGACCGACGATCCGGACAATGCGGAGTCGAAGCTCAAGGAGTTCGCCGAAAAGAACAACATCAAAAACGTCCCCCTGACGATCTTCGATGGGCCTCTCGGACCGCTGGATTACAAGCTTTCCCCCAAGGCCGAGACCACCGTATTGATGTGGGTCAAGAGCGACGTGAAGGTCAATCACGCATTCTCAGACGGAAAGCTCGACCAGAAGTCCATCGAGACCATCCTCCACGACACGGCCAAAATTCTCGACTGACTGGTTGATGGGGCTCCAAACGATCAAATGACCGTGTGTGCGAATTGGGGACGGGCCGGCGCCCGTGAGGAATCCCTGACCCACCCAAGCCCGACACAGGACGTGTCGGCTTGGGACTGAGTCAGCCTTTCTGAGCGACGTGCCGGCCCATCTTGGCGGACCCTCCGGAATGCCCTGGTCGCAAGCGTCGCAGTCACGGCCAGCCGACGAGCAGCAACTGCATCAAACTGGCAGCAAAGGCCGCAGTGGCGCCCACGCGAAGGTTGTCGTTGGTTCGTGACGGAAGCGACTCGGCGATTGCCCCTGCGCCCGTCGCCACCACTGCGATGGCAATCGCGACCGCAAAAGCGGTCGGATGCGGAATAAGAGCCAGCCCGCGACGATGGGCTTCGGCCCAGTGGGTTTTGCGCTCCCCCAAGTAGAGGACGGCGGCCATCGGAGGCGCCGATGAAAAGAAAGCAGGCCGTTCCGACGATCGTCTTTTTGGGATTCCAGGGGAGCCGCCGACCGCCAAACAACATCCCCCCCAGAGTGGCCGATCCATCGCCGAAGGCGAGCACACCCAGGACCAGAAAGGCCACTTCGACGTGGGGTGCAAACAACAGCAGCGTCACCAGGATACTCCCGGCGTAACTGACAACCGCGACGATGCAGTCATTCCGCCCTTCACTTTCGCGTTTGATGCAGTGGAATCGGACGAACGTCACAAAGGCGGCGCCCACAATGAGGGCAGCGACGACCGACGTGACAATCCAGGGGTGAGGGTGGGGGATGACCCAAAGCAAAAGTGGCAAAAAGCCGGGCAGAATATGGTGGGCACGCCGCCGCATCTCGGCCGGCCCAAGGCGTTCCTGGAATAGCCGGGCGATCGATTCTCGCACCCCCCAAATGCGCGGCTTCCCGACAACAACCGACATAAGCCCTCCTCGCCTTGGAGGCCCTGTGCCCACGGTCTGAGAAGCTACGCAAGATGCGTGCCATTTAAGGGCAGTTGGAGAAATGGCGGTCGAAACTCGATGGGCCGCCGGCTGGCGATGTCACGAGGCGGGGATCTCGGTCGGACCTGCGTCGACGCGTTCGAGGACGGCGACCGGAAAGGCGCCCAGGATCGCCGAGAGCGGCAAGCAATACGGCTCCCCAGGGTCCGCGGAGGAGAGCGAGCCCTTGATGGTCTCTCCCGTGAAAATATCGCGAAATCTCGCGCCACGAGCCTGCTGCGGCAGCACGATTTCGGTGTCCGACCAGACCTCCGTGCCGATCGGCGGACGGTTGGAGCCGCCGATCAAGCCTGCAACGAGCCGTGGAACGACAACGAGGACCGTCCCCTGCGGCGTCTTTCGGGCAAAGGCGCAAAGATGCTCCTTCGCCGCGCCTCTCCCGTCGAGGGGAATGTACCGTCCGGTCGCAAAAAAGCCCGCATGATCGCGACGGAGGTTCAGCGTCTTCCAAATGGCGTACAGCTTGATGGCGCCGTCAATGCGCTCGTCGACCAACTCTCGTGCCAGTTTGCCGAGCGTGCCCTCTTGGGCTTCGGCACGCTGCCGAAGGGATTGGAGAAGCCCTCGTCGACGGGCATAGTCGACCGGCCGCCGGTTGTCGGGGTCGACCAGGCTGAAGTCCCAAAGCTCGGTCCCCTGGTAGAGATCGGGCACCCCGGGGCAGGTCAGCTTGAGCACCGTTTGCGACAGTGAATTCCAAATTCCCAGGTCGGCAACACGCCGGGCGAACGGCTCGAAGTCGGCCAGAAAAAGGTTTCGGCGGGATGGTTCCAGCAGGGCCGCAACGAAGTCGCGCGTCGCCCGTTCGTAAGCCTCGTTCGGACTGACCCAGCTCGTCTTGGCCTTGGCCTCGTGGGTCGCCTTGAGCATGTACTGTTGGATGCGCTCGATGTAGGTCGCCCGTCCGGCGGCGTCGAGCGGCTCCAGCGGCCAACTGCCAAGAAGCGTCTGATAGAGCAGGAACTCATCGTTGCGGCTCGGCGCCGGCTCGTCTTCGACCTCGGTCTTTCTACCGCGGTTCATCCGAGCCCATTTGAAAACCTGCGCCCGAAACTCGTTCGGGATTTCCGACAAGACATCGATCCGCGCCCGGACATCTTCGCCGCGTTTCGTGTCATGGGTCGAAGTGGCCAATAGCGAGCGGGGCCAGTGGGCCTGCCGCTCCAGGTTGTGCTGGTGGAAGGCGGCCAGCGTGGTGCCGAAACGTTCCGGATCGCCGCCGACTTCGTTCAGCGAGACGAGCCGGTTGTAGCGATAAAAGGCCGTGTCCTCGACCGACTTGGCCATCACGGGCCCGGTGACCTGCTGAAACCGGCCGACGAAATGCTGCTGTTCGGATCGGGCCGCCTCATCGGGGCAATAGGCGTCGGAAAGCAGCAAAATGTCGCGTACAAGATCGAAGATCGAGGCGCTCGTCGCAGGGTTCCTGCGTTTGGCCCGCGCCACGGCCAACTCGATGTAATGGCGGTCGCGGTCGAGAACGCCGGCCGCCGTGACGTAGGTCCGGTACACTGGGAAGCAGGCGATCACCTCACGCAGCGCTTCGGTCAGGCTGTTGAGCGTAAAGTCGCGGCTTCGCCGGTTGAGCTCGGAAATCCGGTCGAGGTGATGGCCCAGCACGTTGATCTCCGCCGCCATTGAGGCCTGCATGATCAATTTCTTACAGCGATAGACCAGTTCCTTGTATTCGAGCGGCTGGCGGATGAACCGCGCATAGAGTGCGTCGAAGGTCTTGGCGTGACGGCGGTCCACAAAAATGCCGTTGAGGACGTTCAGGAAGTCGTAGCCGGTCGTCCCATAAACGGGCCAGTTTTCGGGGAGGCGTCTCCCGGCTCCAGGATTTTCTCGACGACGAGATAGAGCGGCTGGGCAAGAGGCTCTTTTTTCTCCGCCCGCGCGAGCGCGTCGAACCGGCGGCCCAGTTCGACCTCGACGTCTTCCCACCGCGCCGTCGGCGTGGGCGGGTCCGTGTCCCGCGCACTGTCTGATGAGAGAGCACTGTGGTCGGGATCGATCTTGGCGTCGAGGGCCTGCCGGCAGAGCTGAAGAAATCGGGCCCGCTGGATCCGCCACAGGTACTCCGCCGGGTCATAAAGACCGTCGGGATGGTCGATTCGAAGCCCTGTCGCCTTGCCCTCAGCCACCAGCCGCAGAATCAAGCCGTGCGTCTTCTGGAAGACCTCGGGCCGCTCCATGCAGAGCGCCGCCAGCTCGTTGACGTCGAAAAACCGGCGATAGTTAATCTCGTCCGCGGCGACGCGCCAGTAGGCCAGGCGATAGGACTGATCTTGAAGCAGTTGATCGAGAAGATCGAAGCTCCGCGGATCGCCCCGCTTGCCGTTGAAGATTGCCACGTTCTCCTGGAGGAAGGCGTTAATCTCGGGCGAGGCGGCCGAGAGCTCCGCTAGCCGCCGTTTGATCACCTCTTTTTCGCGGCGACGCTCGCTCACCTTTTCGGGATCGGTCTCGTTCCTGGCCGGCAAGTGGCTGATGGCCGTGACGATGCTTTGATATTCGAGCATCTGAGGGTGATCGCCTCCCAGCCGCCGCTGCAATTCGTCGATGCGCTGATTCAGGACCATGGCCCAGGAACGCGGCTCGATCGGAAGGCGGCGGGCGCAGTAGTGCAGACAGAACGCGCCCTCCTCAAACGCCAGCACAAGCTGCTGCTCTTCGAGCACCTTGCCGAATTGGTCGCCCAGCATGGGGAGCAAGACCTTGTATGCCAGGTCAGGTTTGAGCGGCATCCAGTCAATATCGAAGAACGAGGCGTAGGGCGAGCCGGGGCCGTTTTCCAGCACGTCCATCCACCAGGCGTTGTCGTCGCTGGCGACGCCCATGTGATTCGGAACGACGTCCAGCAGCTGTCCCATCCCGTGCGATTGCAGCGCCTCCGTGAGGGCGTTGTAGTCGGCCTCGCTGCCGATTTCCGGGTTGAACGCGTTGTGGTCGACGATGTCATAACCGTGCATGGTGCCGGCACAGGCCTTCGCACACGGCGACAAGTAACAGTCGCTGATTCCAAGTGCCGAAAATATTCCACCAGTCCCTGGGCGTCGCAGAAAGTGAAGGTATGGTTGACCTGTAGGCGATAGGTGGCTTCGGGCATCCGACAGCCAGCGACCCGCCGAGCGACCGCGTCGAGGACCGCATCGACGGCCGTGGTCCCGGCGGAAGAAACCTCGGAGGTCGGCTCACCGGTGCCGGTTAAGATCGAGCTCATGCCGCACCCCACGACACCGGGCCAAACACCCAAAACTCATAGGGCAAGAGCGCATCGAGGGGGTCCTGCGGCCCTCGGCCTCCGCCAAAGCGCGCCTCTTCCGAGCCGAGCAGCAGCTTGGTGTTCGGATGATCGGCCTCGGAGAGCGGCTGGGGGTGCCGCGAAAGGTTGAAGAATGCTGTCAATTCCCTGGTCTCGCCGTCGGCGGCTGTCTTCCGCACGAGCCGCAGGACGGGCGATACGTCGTGCCAACTCTCCACGAGGCAAGAGTCATATGCTTGTGACTCTTCCAATGGCAACCAGAACCGCCGGATGGCCAACAGGTCGTAATAAAGGCGCCGCAAACCGGCATACCGGGAGCCGTCCGGCCAGGCCCAGCTCAATTTTGCGGATTCGAACGTCTCTTGTCCGAGCGGATCGGGGACCTTGTCCTCCGCTCCTAAAGCGACGAACTCGTCACGGCGTCCGTGCCGCGTCTTGTCGATGATCTCCCGGTCTTCGAACGAACAGAAGTAGGGAAAGGGCCGCGTCTCGCCATATTCCTCTCCCATGAAGATCAACGGGATGTACGGCGCCAAAAGGAGCAGGCCCGCCGCCAGCCGCAGTTGGTTCGGTTCCAAGAGTGCGCTCAACCGGTCGCCGGCCGGCCGGTTTCCGATTTGATCGTGGTTCTGAACGGAAATCACGAAGCGGTCGCTCGGATGGGAACCGACCGGCCCGCCGTGCCTCCGACCGCGAAATTGGCTATAGACCCCGTCATACACGAATGTTCGATTGAGCGCCTTGACGAGCTGCTCGGGCCGGCCGAAATCGGCGTAGTAGCCCCAGCGTTCGCCCGTCAGCACGGCATGCAGAGCATGGTGGAAATCGTCGCTCCATTGGGCGTCCAGGCCATATCCGCCGGCCTGCGGCGGGTCGAGCAGCCGCACGTCGTTGAGATCGCTTTCGGCGATCACGTGCACCGGCCGGCCCAGCCGCCGTGCCTCGTCATCGGCGGCTTCCTTGATGTCGCGCAGGATGTGCCGCGGGCTGGAATCGTAGATGGCGTGCACCGCATCCAGTCGCAAGCCGTCGATGTGGAAGTCGCGGATCCAATACCGCACGTTGTCCAGCACAAAAGCCCGGACGGCATCCGAGCCACGGGAGTCGAAATTCATCGCACGTCCCCACGGAGTGCGATACCGGTCGGTGAAATAGGGGCCGAACTCGGCGAAATAATTTCCTTCGGGTCCCAGGTGGTTGTAAACGACGTCGAGGATGACGGCCAAACCGGTGCGATGACAGGCGTCGACCAGCCGCTGTAGCCCGCGCGGACCTCCATAGCTGTTCTGAACGGCGAACGGGTACACACCCTCGTAACCCCAACTGCGCGCCCCCGGGAAACTGTGCGACCGGCATCAACTCGAGCGCCGTCACACCCAGCTCGCGCAGCTCTTCGAGGCGGCTCGTCATCGCGTCGAACGTCCCCTCCGGCGTGAACGTCCCGACGTGCAACTCGTAAATGACGAGCTCTTTCCGCGACACGCCGGCCCAGTCTCCCTCGGACCAATCGAAGCGGTCCGTCCAGATGACGGCGGACGGCCGATGCACCCCCTCGGGCTGCCAGCGCGACATCGGATCGGGCCGCTCCGGCCCGTGCTCGATGCGGAACGCGTACCGCTGCCCCTCCTCGACGTCCGACTCGGTATGGACGAAGTAACCGCCCGGTTCCGGCTTCATCTCAAGGATGCGGCATTCGCCCGGCTCGGGATAGAGCGCGAGCTCCACCGTCCGAGCCAGCGGAGACCAGACGCGCCAACAAACCGATCCGCCGGCCCGCGTCAAAGCCCCGCAGGGGGACATTCCGGCCTGAAGCTCGTTGGGCGGGACGAATGCCACGGTGCTCCTATTCATGCGACGAGGTCCGCTTCCCCTGGATGATCGAGGCACAACAGCGTTGTGAAGTAATCGCGGAGGTGCCGGAGCAGCAAAAAATGCTCGCGAACGAACTCGTAGCCCGTGCGGCCCATCCGTTCTCGTTTGTCGGAATAGCGGAGCAGGTAACGGATGCGATACGCGGCGCCGGCCGGCGAGTGGACCAGGAAGCCGGTGTGATAATCATGAACCTGGAGCGTGATCCCGCCGCAGGCGCCGCCGATCACCGGTTTGCCTTTCCAAAGCGCCTCCGTCACCGTCAGCCCAAAACCCTCTTTGAGCGACTTCTGCAGGACGATGATTGCCGACCGCTGCAAGGCGTTGATGGTCCGGTGCGAATCGGGCGGAAGCATCAGGATCTTGAGATCCTTATCTTCTCCCGCGAACTCCAGCACCTCGCGCAGCACTTCGGCCCCTTCCGGGTCGTCGTCGGCCGGCCCCCCCACGAGGACCAGTTGCAGCTCCGGATGATACGGCTTCACCATGCGATAAGCGGCAATGACGCCCAGCGGATCCTTGAAGCGGTCAAACCGCGAGACCTGGAGCAAAAGAGGCCGCTCCGGATCGATGTCGAGCCGATTCAAGATTTCGAGCCGCTCAGCCTCCGGAATGGGGCCGTTCTTGTCGGAGAGCGGATCGATCGAAGGCGGAATCATGAAGATCGGACACGGAAGAGGCCGCGCGAAGGCCGCCATCGAGAAGATGGTCGCCTGGTAACGCTGGATCGCGCCGGCCAGGTGCTTCCAAACCACGCGGTCGGGCCGGGAGGCGTCGACGTGACAGCGCCAGACCCAGCGCTGCACCTGTCCACGCGGGGTGTAGGCGGGCAGGAAGATCGGTTGGGGATCGTGCACGATGACGACGTCGCCGTTCAGATTCAATCGCTCGGCGTTCTGTTTGTTGACTTCGCGATGCAGATCGAAGTCGCTCGCCTTGAGCACCACCGGCAGACCCTGCAGGCCGTTGTGGATGGCCTTTGTGACGCGGTAGAAATCGGGCGGCCCGGTGATCACTTCCCAGTGCACGTCCAGCCCCAATTCCCGCATCAAAGGGACCATCCAACCGAGGATTTCCGCCACGCCTCCTCCCACCCGCGTGGAGTTGACATGCACCAACCGCCGGCCAGCCAGTCTCGACGCCAGGCGGCGAAGGCGCTCGACTTCACGGTGTCCGACCACTTCCTCGTAACGATCCAGAAGTTGCATGGTTCCCCTCGTCCTTTCCCCTATGCCGTCGCTTTCAAGATGGGCTGCGGCGCGGGGAGGCATTCGCGAAACGCTTCGATCACTTGGTCGCGTACCTGGCCCAGGTTCAAAAAGTGTGCGTCGATCTTCCGAAGCCGCGCCACGAGCAGCGGATCGGCGCCGTACGACTGCAGCCAATTGGAGAAGTCGTCCGAACGCCCCGCCGTGCGCCGGCGAGCAATGTGCACGTGATAAAAGAACGACCGCAACGAAAACACAGGGAGCGATTCCGCCAGCGCCGTGGGGGTGGGAATTCGCTCCCCCGTGTCATAGGCGACGAGCCGCGAGCCAACCAGGTGCAATTCCAGCCCCGGCTGACACGAGGGGGCGCGGTCGATTCCCCATACGCGCTCTTCGATCACGTTGACCAATTCCGCCCGCAGGGAATCGATCGACTCGTGCTGGTAAGGATCGATCAGGCCAAGCTGTTCGGCCAGCATGTGATCGCCCAGCATGTCCCAGCACCAGCGGGCCAGGTCATTTGGGAATTCATACAGATCGAAGTGGTCCCCCAGAACGCACCGCGTCATGTGGTTTTCGATGACCATATCGGGCACCGTGCGGATCGCATCGAGCAACTCGCGCAGGTTAGAGCAGCTTCGCCCGATCGGAAGTGCGCGCCAGGCTGCAATCGAAGACGGCAAACGGCTCAACGGCACTCATCGCTTCCCTTTCCATTGGTTTCAATTGGCGTGGCATCTTGTGGCGCGACTTTCATGGGTGCGTCCGGACGATTGGCTGAGACTTCCGCAGGCGGCGCCGCCTGCCCGCCGACCTCGAGCTCTTGAGAGAGTCGTTCCGTCATGTCGGCGATCAGGGCCTGCCAGTTTCCGGCGTCCCGGTAGAGCCGCCGCTGCCGATCCGCACCCGATTCAAATTGTTCCAGCGGCAAGAGCGCGGCGAGGAATTGATCGTCCCCGTTTTCGCGCGCGATGGGCAGCAGCCGCTGGACCAGATCATTCAGATCCTGCTTGAGAGGCCGGCGCTTGCCGCCCGGCGTGCGGATGTACATTGCCCCCAGCCCATACCGCGTCGCCAGCCACTTGTTCTCCACGGCGATCCAGTGCCGGCGCATGTCGCCGCGCCGCAAGTGGGGCCGTTCCTCCAGAAGCCGTTGCGTGGCCACGACGAGGCTTCGGATCAGCGCCACGAGACTCAAGGTGGTCGCGATTGTCGCGGGGACGTCGCAGACGCGAAACTCGATCGTTCCCAATTCCGGACGGGGACGAATGTCCCAGTAGATATCGCGCGTCGACTGGATCGCGCCGCAATCGCGCATCACGCGGAAGAAGGTGCGAAAATCCTTCCACCGTGGAAAATAGCGGGGCACCCCGGCATGCGGGAGCGAGCGGAAAAGCGCGGTCCGGCACGAAGCCAGCCCCGAGTCGACCCCCTGCCAGAAGGGGGAGTTCGCCGAGATGGCCAGCAGATGCGGAAGATGTTGCACGAGCATGTTGATCACGCCGATCGCCATGTCACCGCTGGGGACGCCGACGTGCACGTGCAGCCCGAAGACGACCCGCTGATGGATCATATAAGCCAGCCGGTCGTAAATCCGGTCATACCGTTCGGAAGGAAAGACGGCGTTGTTGGACGTGCGATGAAACGGATGGGTGCCGGCCATTGCCAAGTCGTACCCCATCGATCGGGCGATGTTGCGCAGACGTTTCAAGACGGGGAGGAGGTCGGCCTGCACCTCCCGCGCATTGTGGCAGAGTCCCGTTTTGACTTCGATCATCGACTGCATCAACTCCGCGGAAACGAAGTCCCGCACCGAATTCTCCTCGGCGCACCCCTTTAGGATCTGCACCGCCCCGGACGCCAGGTCGCCCGTCTCGCGATCGAGCACCATCAATTCCAACTCCACACCCAGCGTTGCCTCGGGCGACGAGTGAAAGGTCAGCTCGTCGACTTTCCGCGAGGACTCCGCGGGATTGGCGGCCGATTTGGCGAGGGTTTGAATCATGTGTGAAACCCAATAGGGCCGAGCGATGCGTGTTATTTCAGCCTTTGCTGAGCGCGTTGCATGCCGTTTTGCAAATCCTTCCACGCGGCTTCCAATTCGTCCTTGAGCTCACTTCTTTTCTGGCTGCCGGCTTCTCGCAGCTCGCCGAGTTTCTGCCGAGTCTTGGCATACTGGGCCCGGAGCGCCTGCAAATCGTCATAGAACTGTATCTGCATCTGCTCGTCGGGCCGCACGTTTCCGGCCTTGAACTCCAACGTCTTGAGCTCGGCATCGAGTTCATCGAGCTCCGCCTGACGTCTCTCGATATAGGCCTCGTGGAGGTCCATCCTGGTCTCCTCAACTCATAACCGTGGCCCGCTCCGCCGTGAGAGCAAATTCAGCACCGCAACGAACAAGGCCGCCCCGATGATCGACCAAACCAGTGGAAACGGTTGGTTGCCGACTTGGACGGAGAGGATCTCCGGCAGTCCCGCCAGCCGGGCCAGCCAAGTTCCAATCAACGCGCCGATCAAGCCCAGCACAATCGAGACAAGACAGCCGCCGTGCGAATAACCCACCAGCGCCTCGCGAGACTGCCGCAAATTCCGGCGATTACCAGCAAGATAAGCAGCTCCGGCAGCGTCATTTCACGCCTATTGGTTTGCACGCACACAGGTGGAATACTGCGTCCGGCCATTTGCCGAAGAAGGAGGGAGAAGATGGTCCCCTACCCCTTGTTCGTGACTCGTCCCTTGATATCTTTTGCTTCCTGTTTGACTTTGTTGGACAACTCCGACGCCTTCTGTTCGGTTTTCTCGGTCGCATTCTGGGCGTCGCTTTTCATCTTGTCGGAATCAACCTTCAGGTTCACATCCAACTTGTTAGTTATCGCTTCCCGATGTTCCGAGACGGTAAACCAACCCCGGTAGAAACCAAGAACAGCCACCAGGCAGACAAGAAGAAAAACGACAAGCCCAACATGCGTTCTTCTGATGGGAACCATTCTGTAACGTGTCGTCATGGCGAAATCCCCCTTCTCGGTCGACGTCTTCCCGCAGCGGAAAGATCATCGAACACGAATCCGCTTCGTTGACATCCAAGCTCGTTCCTCGTCGGATAAGCTCTCTGGAATCAACGGACCCGCTCGAACGGTGGCACCTGCCGCAACTGTTGTGCCTTTCACTCGGGTGCAAGCTCGCTGCGCAACGTAAGTGCTGTCGCCGGCATTCTTTGCTCTCGCCGACGGGAAGCCGGTTTCCGAAGTTCGCCTAAGGCGTGCGCCGGAGTCGGTCAAAGCGTGTCCGCGCCGATCGGGCATGATCCAGGCGCCAGGCCGGGAAAACTCAGTAACGTTGCTCTCCGGCCGGCGAGCTGACGACTTTTTCCACGCCCCGCCGCATGGCCCGCAGTTTTGAGCGCAAGGTCACGCGCGAGAGCCCGAGTCGCTCGGCGGCCTTGGTCAGATTTCCGCCGGACTGATCCATTGCGTGACAAACGATCACGCGGTCAAAGTGCTCAAGAGCGCGCCGATACAGATCACCGTCGCCACGGGTCAAATCGCTCCGCAACAAGCTGATCAGAGTATCTAGATCGTCTTCCGCAAGGGGTGCCATTTGCGCATTCCAGGGGGGCGTTTGGCAGCGACAACTTTCCCTGCAAATGGCGAGCCATTAGAGACATCGGCAATGCCTTGTCTCTTTATGACGCAAGCACCTCGGTGATCACCCGGCCGTGGACGTCCGTGAGACGTCGCTCCAGGCCGTTGTGATAAAACGTCAACCGGGTGTGATCCAGGCCCAATAGCCGCAGGATGGTCGCGTGAAGGTCGTGAATCGAGAGGACGTTCTCAACCGCCTTGTGGCCGAACTCATCGGTCGCACCGTAGGAAAAGGCTCGCTTGACTCCGGCTCCCGCCAGCCAGGCGGTGAAGCCGTGCGGATTGTGATCGCGGCCGCTGGCCCCTTTTTGGAACGTTGGCATGCGACCGAACTCGGTGCACCAGACGACGAGCGTTTCGGCGAGCAAACCGCGCTGTTTCAAGTCAGTCAAGAGAGCGGCGGCCGGTTGGTCGAGAATCGGGCCGTGGATGTCGTATTGCCTTTTGAGGAATCGATGACCGTCCCAGTTGCCCACTCCTTCCCCCATCGCGTAGGCCCCATTGAAGACCTGCACGAAGCGCACGCCGGCTTCGATGAGACGGCGGGCCAGAATGCAATTGCGCAAAAGCCGCCTTGAGCGTATTCTGTGTGTCGTCGGCTCCATAAAGCGCCAGCGTTGAGCGCGATTCGGTCGTCAGATCGGTGATCCGCGGCACGCTGAGCTGCATCTTGGCGGCCATCTCGTAGCTGGCAATTCGAGCCGAAAGCTCCGTATCTCCCGGAAACCGCGCTAGGTGCCTGTCGTTCAAAAGGCGAAGCAGGTCCGAGGTGGCCACGTCGGCGGAAGCGCTGACGTCACTGGGCCGCTCGAGATGGCGGATCGGCTGATTGCAGTTGAATGGCGTCCCCTGGAAGACGGCCGGCAAAAAACCCGGTCCCCAGTTATTGACGCTCGACTGCGGGAAGCCGCGCGGGTCGGGAAGGGCGACGAACGCCGGCAGCTCGCTATTGGCGGTCCCCAGGGCGTAGCTTACCCAGGCCCCCGCGCTTGGGAATCCGTCGAGCGTAAAGCCGGTCGATAAAAAGTTCTCACCCGGACCGTGGGTGTTCGTCTGGCTGGTGAGGGAGTGCATAAAGCACATCTCGTCAGCCAGTGCACCCAAACGGGGCAACAAGTCGGACGTCATTTTTCCCGACAGGCCGCGCGGACGAAACGGGTACGGGCTCCGGACGAGATTGCCGTTCTCGCCCTGAAACGTCACAAGCTGTGCGCCGCCGGGCAGCGGCTGATCGTGACGGCGGATCAGCTCCGGCTTGTAGTCCCAAGTATCGAGATGGCTGCAGGCGCCGGAGCAGAACAGCACCAAGACGTTCTTGGCCTTTGCGTCCAGCGGTGGCAGCCGCGGAGCCAAGGGGTGGGCAGGATCGATCGCCGGTCGAAAGCTCGAAGACGCTCCAAGCACGCCGTCACGTCGCAGCAGGTGTGCCAGCGCGACGGCCGAAAGCCCCGTCCCCGTTTGCGCCAGAAACCGCCTGCGGTCGAGAAGACCGCGTCCGGCGTGGGAAACAAACGTCGAGTCTTGGCCTCTGGTTGTCGACACAAATCCGCCTCGTTTCACGGCAAGAACAGAAACTCATTTGCGTTGAAAAGTGCCCGGCACAGCGCCGCCAGTCCGTGTTGCTTGGTCAGTTTCCGCGCTGCCACCTCCTCGACGCCGTCCGGCGTGCGACCGAAGACCAGCGCGAATGCGCGGCGGACTTGATCGTCCGCTTCCTCGCCGACATCGCGGCGGCAGCGCGCCGCCAACAGGCGGGCCTGTTGAGCCGTAAAACGGCTGTTAAACAGGCCCAGCGCTTGGACCGCCGTTGTCGATTGCGTGCGCCGCGGGGCAATCAGGCCGGCGTCGGGGCAGTCGAAGACGCCGAACACCGAGTCCTGCTCCATCCGCACCTTTGACATGTAGACCATCCGCCGCCACTCGGGCGGTCCAAATTCTTCCTTGGGCAGATAGACGCGCACGTAGTTGCGGTTCGGCTGGAACGCGCTGAAACCAGGCCCTCCCATGCGTTCGTCCAAGACATCGCTGGCGGCCAGCATTGAGTCGCGAATTGCCTCGGCCTCCAACCGCCGCGGGGCAAAACGCCAGACGAGCCGCGCATTGACATCGACTCTCAATCCTTCGGGTCGCGGAGCCGAGGATTGCTGATACGCGCTTGAGGTCAAGATGAGCCGCTGAACGTGTTTGATGGACCAACCGCCTCGGACGAACTCGCTTGCGAGCCAATCCAGCAGCTTTGGGTCGGAGGGGCGGTCGCCGTTATGTCCGAAATCCGACGGCGTCTCCACGATCCCGCGGCCGAAATGATAGTGCCAGAGCCGGTTGACCATCACGCGGGCCGTCAGCGGGTTCTGGGGCCGCACAATCCAGGTTGCCAGCGCCATTCTCCGCATTCTTTCCGGTGACGCGGGCGGGATCTCGAGCCGTCCCAGAACGCCGATGCCGCCGGGTGCGACGGTCTCGCGGGGCGAGCCGGGGTCCCCCCGGAAAAGGCGATGGACGGGCATGGATTCCTCGAACTGGCCCGCATAGACCATCGAAGCCGCATCCAGCTTTTGGCGCTCGGTCTGTGCGCGGTTCAAGCCGGCCAGTAAATCGGCTGCCCGGTGCTCCTGATTGGACGAGAGTGAACCGGACGGAAATTCCACAGGCTCTCCGCTGCGCCGAAAGGTAGACGCCCCTGGGAACCGGCAATCCGAGACCATCGCCCTGGAGCCGTCTCGGCCTCGATTGCATAATCCACAGGGAGACGATCCCGGTAGTGGCCGCGCCGGTCCCGACTCCAGTTGATGCGACAAATCTTGTAGTCGCGACCGAAATTGACGGACACCCAACCCCGTCCGCGCTCGTTTGATATCCAGCTTCGCTCGTTGCCGTAACGTCCGTCGTTGACGTGCTCCCGCTTGTGAAATTCCGACCCGGGAAAAACCGAGGACACGACGACCCTGGTTCCGACCGACGCCAGGGCGACGTTTTCGAGCGAGCCATTCGCGCCGGGGGCAAAGACTTCCAGCTCGTCCAGGCAGGGTTCCAGGCCGTCGTTGGTCGCGCGGATCGTGAACCGAACGCGGTGGGCAAGCGTCGGGGGAAAGTCCTCCACATTGCCGAGGGGATCGACGGCCGGTCGCATCCCGAGCGCCCTCAATTCGCGGAGAGCGGCGGCGATGCGCTCGTCGATTTGCGATCGTCGCCTTGCTCGGTCCGGTTCGCTGGCATCGCGCAGCGGCCGTTCGCCGTGCTTCACACCGGCGAACACCGCCTGAAAGGCATAGAAGTCGCGTTGCGGGATCGGATCGAACTTGTGGTTGTGACACTTCGCACAGCCGAGCGTCAGCGCGTAAGAATGAAGTTCCCGTGGTGTTGATGATGTCGGTCAGCTCATCCTGCCGCTGCATGCGGGTCAGGACGACGTCGGGGCTTTTCACCTTGTCGCAGGGGCCGCCAACCAGGAACCCCGTAGCCGCATCTTCGCCAACGGAGTCGCCCGCAAGTTGCTCAAAGACAAAGCGGTCGTAAGGCTTGTCGTCGTTGAAGGCGCGAATGACATAATCGCGGTAGGGATAGGCGTCGGGCCTCTCGACGTTCGTTTCAAATCCGTCGGTCTCGGCGAACCGCACGACGTCGAGCCAATGACGCGCCCAGCGCTCGCCATAATGCGGATTGGCCAGCACACGATCCACAAGCCGCCTCCAGGCCAATGGATCAGCGTCGCCAACATAGGCACCGATTTCCTCGGGAGTCGGCGGCAGCCCGAGCACGTCCAGATACAAGCGTCGGATGAGACTTCTTCGGTCGGCCTTGGGCGACGGCTCGAGACCGGCAGTCCGCAGAGTCGCAAGCACAAACGCATCGATGGGTCCGTTTCCCCACGATTGGCCGGTCCGCGGCGGGATGGGGGCGACCACGGGCTTGAACGACCAAAAATCGGCACTCGGCAGTGAAGAGTCTGGCGCCTTGTGCGTGTCGGTCGCACCTCCGCGGAGACCGGCAGCAGAATCCCAGCGAGTTCCCTGGTCGATCCAGGAACGGAGCGTCTGGATCTCCGCGGCAGAGAGACGCGGTCCGTCGGGAGGCATTGAGACTTTTTTGTCGATACCGGCGACGACCTGGATCAGCCGGCTGTCAGCACTCTTTCCGGGAACGACGGCGGGCCGGCCCGATTTGCCCCCTTTCAACAGGCTGTCGCGCTGGTCGTAAGCGCAGCCCGTTTTCCTGTGTGTCCGGCCCGTGGCATTCGAAGCAGCGCCGGGCAAGAATCGGCCGCACGTCGCGCTCGTAACTGAGCGTGCCAGAGGCACCGGTTTGGCCCGCTGTCGCGTCGCCGGCAAGGGCTAAAAGCGTGCAGCCGAGCCAGACCAGCGTCAATCGAAAAGAACAGCGCAACCGACGTCTCCGCTTGGGCGAGGAGTCTCCGATCCCTCTTAACATACCATCTTCGAGGCGAACAATGCAGACTGCCGCGTCACGGATCAGCCACTGCGGGCATGCCAGGATCCTTGCCTTCTGCAATCGTCCCGTGAATGAGAGTGTTGGTATGCCTTGCGATCATGAGCTCTTCGTTCGTTTTCATCACGCGAACGGTGACGGGACTGCCATCCGATGAGATGATGGGAGCGCTTGCACCGTTGCGGTCGGGATCGATGTGGATTCCCAGAAACACCAGGTCCTTGCAGATGCGCCAGCGGATGGAGGGTGCGTTTTCTCCGATCCCCGCGGTAAAAATCAACGTGTCCAGCCCACCCAGCACGCCGGCAAACGAGGCCAGAAATTTCTTCGCCTGGCGGCAGAAGAGCTCGACCGCCTCGGCCGCGTGTGGGTCCGCCGTTTCACGCGCGAGCAGATCGGCCATATCGGAACTGGTTCCCGAAACGCCCAAGAGTCCTGCGCGCTGACTCACCAGTTCGTTGACCTCGGAGCACGTCAGGCCATTTTCTCTGAGAAGGTAAAGGATGACTCCCGGGTCGAGATCTCCCGTACGCGTGCTCATCACGAGACCGCCCGTGGGCGTGAACCCCATCGTCGTATCGACGCTTCTGCCCCCACGCACCGCCGCCATGCTCGACCCGTTGCCCAAATGAGCCATGACGACCCGGCCGTCGGCCGCCTCCGAACCCGCGTCGCTTTTCAGCTCGCTCAGGATGTACTCATACGACAGCCCGTGAAACCCGTAACGCCGGATCCCCTCGCCCTCGAACTGCCGGGGGAGGGCGTAGATTTTGGCCAGTCGCGGCATTTCCGAGTGAAAGGCCGTATCAAAACAGGCAACCTGCGCGAGAGACGGGTACAACCGGCTGACGACTTCGATGGCCTCGATTTCGTTGGGAAGATGATCGGGGGCCAAGGGAATCAGGTCCCGCAGCGAGGCGACCAGTTGCTGCGTGATACATTGAGGCTGGGTCTGCTGGGACCCTCCATGCACGATCCGGTGACCCACGGCCTCCAGGTTTTTCGCGGCGGTCTGGTCTTGCAACCAGGCAAAGAGGGCCTTAAAAGCGGCGGCGTGGTCCGGAAGGTCCAACGGCCGCTCGACCAGCGTCGCACCGTCGGCTCCCTTGGCCTTGAAAACACTCGCGCTCAGACCGATCCGTTCCATCCGGCCCGACAGTACTAACGTTTCTGACTGCCCCATGTGGAACAGCGCAAACTTCACGCTGGAGGAGCCGCTGTTGATGGTCAGGATCCGAGTCAACTGCGCGTTAACCATCTTCTCGCCCGTTCTGGTTCCACAACTAGCACGTTCAGCATCGCTTTATTCAGGAGGTCGGAATGCGTCTTGTCGTCGGACTGGGCGGCCTCGCGTTGATTTTCGTGATTCTTGTCGACGCATTCGAATCCGTTCTTCTGCCCCGTCGGGTGACCCACGGCTATCGCCTGATTCGACTCTTTTATCGCATTACGTGGCGCGTGTGGCGCCGACTGGCCGGGCTCATTTCCTCGCCGCGTCACCGCGAAACATTTCTCAGCCTTTTCGGTCCCCTGTCGTTGATCGTTTTGTTCGGCACTTGGGCGTTCGGGCTGGTCGTCGGCTTTGCGGTTTTGCACTGGTCCCTGCAGACGCCCCTCGCGGCGACGGCAGCCGGCCAGACACCCCTTTCCTACGGATATTTCAGCGGCGATACGTTCTTCACACTCGGTTACGGCGACCTGACGCCGATGAGTCCGCTGGGCAAAGTTCTGGCGATCGCGGAAGCCGGGTTGGGGTTCGGTTTCCTGGCCGTGATCATCAGCTATCATCCCGTCTTGTCGCAGGCGTTCTCACGCCGCGAGACGACTATCTCCCTTCTCGACGCACGGGGCGGCTCGCCCCCGACCGCCTCCCAAATCCTGATCCGCTGCCGGCAGTCCGGGCGTGATGACGTGCTCAATTCCTTCCTGACCGAGTGGGAAAAGTGGTCGGCAGAACTCCTGGAGAGTTGCCTTTCGTTCCCCATGCTCGCCTATTATCGTTCCCAGCATGACAATCAGTCGTGGCTGGCTGCGCTCACTGCGATTCTCGACACGTGCGCCTTGGAGATTTGCGGGCATTCTGACGCGGGCAGATACCAGGCTCGCCTGACATTCGCGATCGCTCGCCATGCGGCCGTCGACCTCAGCCTGGTTTTCAAGAATCCTTCCCCTGGCTCCCGAACATGACCGCTTGCCAAGCAGCGAGCTCGAGCGATTGCAGGCACTTTTCAAATCGGACGGCATGACCTTTCCCGTGGGACCGGCAACCGAGACAAAACTCGCGGAGTTGCGGGCCATGTACGAGCCCTTCGTCAATGGGCTGACGCGGTACTTCGAGTTCAAGTTGCCCGGCTTCTTTCCGGAGCGCCTGACCGCCGACAACTGGCAAACAAGCGCCTGGATGCCGCGCACTCCGGGCATCCGCGATCTTCCCGGTCTCGAGCGCGGCGAACACTTCGTTTGACGCGTTGGATTAGGCTTTCGCGGAATCTTTCGCGATGGACGGTTCGTGGATATTCCGGATCCAGATGTTGCGGAACCGCACGGCATTGTGGTGAAACTGCAAGTTCAGCGGCAACTTCGGCGGATGCGCTTCATATTTCGGCGGCCGCTCGTAGTAGGTCGCCCCCAAAATCTTCGTGTGGTTCTGGATCACGACGCCGTTTTGCAGCACGGTCACAAAGCCCGGCCGTTCGAGCGTTCCGTCGGCGTTGAAACGCGGCCCATTGAAGATAATGTCGTAGCTCTGCCATTCGCCCGGCTTGCGGCAGACGTTGACCATCGGCGGATGCTGCTTGTAGATGGCTCCCGCCTGTCCGTCAAAATACGTCGTGTTGTCATACGAGTCGAGGATTTGGACTTCGTAAAGCCCCATCAAATAAACGCCACTATTGCCTCTTCCCTGCCCTGACCCCTGGACTTTGGCGGGCGTCGCCCACTCGATGTGGAGCTGGCAATCGCCGAACGCCTCTTTTGTGCTGATGCCGTGCTTCCGGCCGATGGCGTATCCGTCGCGGATCTCCCAGTCCTGGCCGCCGTTCCACTGCGAGAGATCCTTGCCGTCAAACAGCACAATGGCGTCGGCCGGATGCCCGCCGACGGGGCCCGGATCGACCACCTTCGGTTCCAGCCACTTGATTCCGCTCTCGTATTCGTGGGCTGCGGCGACCACCAGGACGCACGTCGAACCGAGCCCCACGAAAACCAATGAAAGAACCAATGCCGATCGCCACCGCCTGAACCACCCTCGTTTCATCGCACGGTCGCCCATCTCTGAAGTCACCTTTGGTAAGAGATTCATCGAAATTCGTGACGGCAAAACCACCGTCGGCGATCGTACCGCGACCGGCCCGAAGGTGCCACCCGCCGTTGCCACTCGACCCGGTAAACCAGTTGATCGTGCCGTTGGCCCCAAACCGGTTCGGGAGTTTTTTGGGTTTTTTTGGGGCGCTAAAAAAGGGAGAATCTGCGGAAAACTCGGAAAGGAACCCCTGCCGAGGTCGGCACGATCCGCACCGCGCCGCCTCCAGCGCGGGTCCGCCCCGCTTGCCGCCCCACTCGCTCTGCCAGATGCTGCTCGCAGCGACTTTATTACTAACGGTTAGTAAATCGGTCGTGAACGAATCGCGATGCCGGCGCATAATAGGGTTTGGGCGACCGAGTCGCACCTGGGCCTCCTTCACCCGGCCCGCGGCACGAAAGGCAGTTTGGAATGGGTATCAGACTCTCGGGATTGTCACGCGGCGGCCTGCTCGTATTCATGGGCCTTTTCGGCGTGGCGCTCTGTTCGACGCACGCTGTCGCCGAGGAAACGGCCCTCGATCGCTACATCGCCAAGCCCGATCCGAGCTATCGCTGGAAACTCGTGGGCCGATATCCCGGCCATGGGCACACGACGTTTGTGATCTCATTGACGAGTCAAACGTGGCGCACCGCGGAGGAAGTCAACAAGCCCGTCTGGACGCATTGGCTGACGGTCGCGCGTCCCGACAAGGCGCGGCCCGGAACGGCGCTTCTGTTCATTGGCGGCGGCAGCCTGAAAGACCCACCCCCGACGGCCGCCAGCCCGCGCGTGGCCGCGCTGGCCGAAGGGACCAACACGGTCGTGGCCGAGCTGAGTCTCGTGCCCAATCAGCCTCTGGCGTTTGCCGACTCGGCCCGGCACGGGTGATCGGAAGACGACCTCGTCGCCTACAGCCGCGTGAAGTACATCATCACCGGCGACGAAGAGTGGCTCGTGCGTCTGGCCATGGTCAAGAGCGGCGTGAAGGCGATGGATTGTCTGCAGCAGTTTTTGGCGGGGAATGACGGAGGTCAACTCAAGGTCGACAAGTTCGTGGTCGCCGGAGCCTCGAAGCGCGGCTGGACGACGTGGCTCGTCGGCACAGTTGACCCGCGGGTCATCGCCATCATTCCGCTGGTCATCGACGCCCTCAACTCGGAGCAGATCACCCGGCACCATTTTGAAGCCTACGGGTTCTTCTCGCCCGCCTTGAAGGACTACGTGAGGCACGGTCTCTTTCCGTACCGCATCGGGACGCCCGAGTACCGCAAGGTGCTGGCGATCGAAGACCCCTACAGCTATCGCCAGCGCGAGCGGCTGAAGATCCCCAAGTTTCTGATCAATGCGGCCGGAGACCAATTCTTTCTGCCCGACGGTTCGCAGTTTTACTTCGCCGACATGCCGCCGGAAAAACATCTCCGCTACGTCCCCAATGCCAAGCACAACCTGAAGGGGAGTGACGCGCAAGAAAGCCTGCAGGCGTTTTACCAGGCGGTGCTCGACGGCCACCCGCGGCCGCGGTACGCCTGGAAGAAACAGCCGGACGGCGCACTGGAGGTGACGGTCAAGGACGCTCCGCGCGAGGTGAACTTGTGGCAAGCCACGAATCGCGCCGCCCGCGACTTCCGGCTGGACGTGATCGGCAAGGCTTGGACCGCGAAGCGTCTGGCTCCTCTCAAGGCGGGCGTCTACGTCGGCCAAGTCCCCAAGCCGTCGCAGGGATTCACGGCCTTCTTCGTGGAGCTGGTCTACGACAGCGGCGGAAAATATCCGTTCAAATTCACCACCGAAGTGAGCGTTGTTCCCGACGTGCTGCCGTACAAGTGGAAAGATGCCAAAGCGAAGCTGGGACCCGAGGTGCCAAAAGAGGACTGAATCGGTTTCTGACGCCTTTTCCAGCCTCCGTTGTGTCGTCGACGGAAATGACTCCCGTCCCCTTTATTTCAGCTCAGGCAGTCGCCGTGGTGTTGGCTGGCGGTTTCTAACGGCGGCGCCCGTGGGGATGGAAGTCGCCTGCAGCGATCGGAAAGGACTTGAAGGGACCTCGGTAGATACCTCCCCTGCCGACCGCGCCGTGATGCACTTGTTCAAACGTAGCGAAAACGCCATCCTTCTTGAACAACCGCAATCGGCCATTGGCCCGATTGACATGACGCCGGGAACCACCAACCAGCGATCGGGCACGCCGTGGAATGACGGCACCCCACGCCCCGGCCGCTCCCTCGTCAACGGAAATGACTCCCGACCCCTTTATTTCTCGCTTTATTTCTCGCCCTTTATTTCTCGCGCGATTAATCCACCGCCTCTGGCGGTGAGAATTGAAAAGGCTCTGCCGTTTCCAGACAAATTTCGAAAGAGACAACCACGGATCACACGGATAGCACGGATGGAAGGATCGAATACAAACCCAGATCACTCCGATCGATTTTTCCCGCCCGCAACCGTTTCTCATCCGTGTCATCCGTGAAATCCGTGGTTGCAATTCGGCCCCTTTTAGGGGCCTTCCTCATACCACCGGCTCTGCCGGTGGTCCGGATTTCTCCGCAGCGTCAACATTGCTAAGCGTGAACGGCGGACAACCTGTTTGTTGGCTGAACGAATGAAAATGCCCAGGCGGTCTACGACCCCGGCTGCCAACCCGACTCCATGAGCAGAACCGTCAGGCTGCGGGCGCCTTGGGCTGGCCGACAGTGTCATCACGGGTCGAGCGGAGAAGACACTGGACTTCGGCGAGTTCAGTCGAGCCTCGGGCCAAAGCCCCCGCGAGTGGCACCCGGCGATTAAAACAAATCCAGGAGAATTGAACCACGAAGGGCACGAAGGACACAAAGAATTAAGGAGAGACAAGGCGGAGAAAGAGCATTTTTTTCTTTGTGTCCTTCGTGTTCTTTATGGCTCTTTCGTCATTTTTTGATGTGTCCGTCGCGCCCGTCATTTTTGCCGAACGCTGAAAGAACGGACGCAGGTATTTGCTTGAAGAAAGAGCTGGGATGCAGCTCTTTCTCAGCGACCTTTGTGACGCAACTCTTTGTCTTTGTCGACTGCTCGGAAAAAATCAGCTCATCGCGTCCGGATCCCGGTGCTCCCCTTCGGCGCGGCTTGTCTTCCGCTGGATGTCGAGAATCGTCCGGACGACGTTCGTAAACGCCCGGTCGGTGACTCGCAGGAGATTCAGCCCGACGCCCAGTAGCACGATGACGCCGACACCCGACACGGCCGGCACGTACTGTCCGTTGATTCCCGCGTAACAGCAAAAGACCAGCAGGCCGACCATCCAAATGCCGACCACGACCTTGACGAGCATGAAAGCCGTGTCCAGCGCATCAAGCTCGTCCACAAGACCTGCCTCGCGGCGGGGTTTTTTGGCAGGGGATGTCTCTTGCGAATCCACGGATGCCGTTTCCGTGATCTCGGCGAAGATCTCCCGCGACTGGGCGTCGATCGGCTGTTCGGGGCCGTTTCGGTCCGCCCGCGGTTTGCCGGTTGTCGACGATCCCATGTGGATCGCCTTTTTCGGCGTCACGACAACGGGCGTCGCCGACTCGCGATACAGCGCCGGCACAAACTTGATCGTGAACGACTTGCCGCAGGTCAGGCATTTCGTGACCCGGCCGGCATACTCATCCGGAACCTCGTCCGTCACGAAACAGTATGGGCATTGTGCATTGACCATAAGGCCTCCTGACCCGTCAAACGGCCATCTTATCATTCTGTCAGCGGTTGGCCACGCGTTCCGGGGACCAGCCAGGCGGCCGCCATCCCGACAAGGAGTCCAAAACCCGACAAGGAGTCCAAAAGTTGTCAGACTGCAAAAGGTGGACGCGCCGTGGTCAGCGTCGCCTCCGGGGCTGCACGCGTCAAACGGCGGCCGGTCCGTCCCTGTCGCAGCACGACCCGTCACGTCTTGCCATCGACGGGGGAGAAGATGTCGCTCGTGCGGGGAGGTTTTCCTGTTTTTGTCGGCGTCCGTTTCTCTCGAAAGACCGAGGCCGCCTGTCGCTGGTCGAAGCGATCGATCGAGCAAGGCAAAAGCACGCGTTTGATTTCTGGGCGTACGGCATCATGCTGGAGGAGCCCGCTGCCGGGACGTTCGTATTCGGCAACACTTGACCACGGCCACGCGGTCGGAGTTTGATGCATCGCAGGGTGCTGGCAGGACGATTTCCGGCTACGACATTCTGCCAAGGATCCAAGGACATGCCCACGCAAAGCCGACTTCGGCGAGCTCCCTTCGGGTCTGAGCCTCAGGGTCGAAGACAGTCGAGTCGTGGGCATGGCACCCGGCGCGAACGGATACGAGGGCTCATGCGGCCCGGGCTTTTCTCTGCAAGGCGAGCTCCGTTTCGTCAAACCGCCGGCGAAAACGAAGAGAATCTCTCGCAGAGGCGCAGAGCACGCAGAGAAAGACAAGGGGACAAGGTTCGACCTTCGACTTTTACCTTTCGTTGCTCTGCAAACGTTTGAAATCTTGTCCGCTTGCGAAGACTTCATCGAGCGAAGTGGCTTTTCACCTTCCCCCGTCTTGGCTTTCTCTGCGTGCTCTGCGCCTCTGCGAGAGATTCTCCCCTCCCCCCTCAGAGCTCTGCCGCCGGGTGCCATGCCCACGGCTTTGCGTGAAGGTGTCCGGAGATACATTCCGTTACCGTCGACGGCCCCGGGTCCAAGCAAAGTCGTAGGGCAAGCTGCCAGCTTGCCGCACGGCACTGGCCATGCAAATGGCAAGCTGGCAGCTTGCCCTACGTCGGCGTGTCTGGCCCCTAACGTGCCGGGCGACTCTCAGCAGGTCTCCGAAGGGCGCGTCGGGTGCCATGCCCACGGCTTTGCGTGGGCATGTCTTCGGCCTTGAGGCGTGCGTGGCAGGGAGGATTGGTCGAGGCGGAGGAGCCCGCTGCCGGGACGTTCGTATTCGGCAACACTTGACCACGGCCACGCAAGGTGCTGGCAGGACGATTTCCGGCTACGACATTCTGCCAAGGATCCAAGGACATGCCCACGCAAAGCCGACTTCGGCGAGCTCAGTCGAGTCGTGGGCATGTCACCCGGCGCGAACGGATACGAGGGCTCATGCGGCCCGGGCTTTTCTCTGCAAGGCGAGCCCCGTTTCGTCAAACCGCCGGCGAAAACGAAGAGAATCTCTCGCAGAGGCGCAGAGCACGCAGAGAAAGACAAGGGGACAAGGTTCGACCTTCGACTTTTACCTTTCGTTGCTCTGCAAACGTTTGAAATCTTGTCCGCTTGCGAAGACTTCATCGAGCGAAGTGGTTTTCCACCGTCCCCCGTCTTGGCTTTCTCTGCGTGCTCTGCGCCTCTGCGAGAGATTCTTCCCTCCCCCCTCGCCGGGTGCCATGCCCGCGACTCGACTGAGCTCGCCGAAGTCCGGCCCACCTTTTGAAGGTCGCCAAGCGCGTGGCAATGGTGGGCCGTCGCTCGCTCCGCGAGCTCGTCCCACCCTACGTTTCGAAAAGCACGGGTTTTCCCGAGTGAAAATCCTTCACGGCGTTGCATGGCACCCGGCGACTTTCATCGCGTCACCGAAGTGCTCGCCGCACTTGCCGTCCGGGCGTGAATGAATGCCCTGCCCTGCCCTGCCCCGTCCTGACGACCGTTCGTGAACGGACCGCAATCGACCTTGATCGGCGAGCTTTACGCGTCTGCGCGGGGCTACTGGATCCAGTCCACATTCTTGGCCTGGTCTTGTCTCACCTCGTGCCGCTCGGGGTTGAAGAAGATCTGGTTGGAAACTGTTCGACTGAAAATGTCCCCGACCTTGAGTTGGCGCGAGAGGCGTGCATCGCGATTGCCGTCGCCGCGCAGCACGTAGAGCGTCTTGGAGCCGTCGTAGCTGATCGTCTCCGCTTCGCCGAAGAAATCTTTTCCCTCGATCTGGCTGTTTCCCGTGGCCAGGAGAGTGAGGTATTGGTCGTTCGTCTGCGACTGCGGATGCTGGTCCACTCGGAGAGTTTCGCAGCCGAGCTAGCCCGACTGGTCGAGCAGATAATCGCGGCTCACCGTTTCCATCGGCTGGTCGACCGGGCCGTAGAGGACCTCGACGTGGTCGTGGAACACGGTCGTCCAAGCGCCGTTGGCTCCGAGGATCGAGCTGCCGGCGCCGCCCGGCCGCCCTCTCGGCCGCCGCCGCGCCAGTGACGGTTGCCGCGCCTCGGACGCGGCAGCGACGGGCGCGGGTGTCCGTGGCGGCGACGACATCATCTGCCTGAAATCCCCGTCCATGCGGCCGACGGAACTTGACCTGCATGTATTCCCAATCGGTCTTCTTCCGCGCCTTGGGGGGGCTGTTGGACTGCACGTTTGCAAACTGGGAAAGGCCGGACTGGCCGTTTTCGTTGTGCCGCCAGACGCGCAAAAGCCCGGGCCCGTCGCGCCTGGCTTTTGCCGGTCGGCTTGTCGAAGTGGAGTTGGGCGAAGACGCCGCGGCGCACTTCCATCAACTTGTCGTCGAGCGTCGAATCGCTGTCGAACTCGACGCCCCCGTAGCAGTCGATGCGTCTCGACTTCCGGCTGTTCCTGGTCCTTGCGTTCCTGCGGAGAAGGAAAAGGGCTTGTTGAGCGTCACGCCCATTTGTCGGCAGCGGACCTCGGTTTTTTCCTCGCCGTCGTCGATCTTCGAGCGGACGGCCCCCGTGAACAGGGCCGTCTTGCCGTCGAAGTGCATCTTGCTCAGCCAATTGACGTCAAAGGGCGTCGTCCGTTCGCGGCCGTCCCGGCTCGGCCGACTGTTTGACGGGAAGCTGCAGTCGTCCCGCCCCGTCGACGTCGGCCGTGTTCTTCGCGCGGTCGAAGACGATGCAGCTTCCTTCGATGTGGGCCCCCCGGTTGCGGACGTGCCCCGGCTGGCCGTGGACGACCATCACCTGATCCGGCGGTCCGCGGTTTTACACCTCGAGCATGTCGCCGTCGACCGCGAGCGGCTCGGCCCCGTCTCGTTGCGCCTGGGTGAGGTGCACGCTCCCCTTGGAAATCACGTCGGCCACTTGCGCCGGCACGTCGGGACCTCCGCGGATGACGCGGACAGTAGATCTCGTCCGCCTTCATGACGTACGGCTCCGTCGATTCGCCACGTCCGGAGGCAGCAAGCGCCGGAGGGGCGGCTCTGGACGGTTTTGTCCCCGCGGCGGCTCGCCGGAACTTCGCCGTAGGCGGGAGCTGGCACTAGGCGGCGCCGGCTGTCGGCGCGCGTCGGCATTGGCGACCCACTTGGACGTCGGGACGAGATTGGCCCGCAAGCCGCGGGCGTCCGTCATCCGCTTTGGGCGAGCCCGCGGGCCCGTCTTGGAACCAGATCTCGAGCCGCTTCGATTCCGCCTCGAGCTGGCGGCTGACCATGGCCACTTTTTCCGTCTGCTGCACGGCCACCATGTGGTCGAGCTGGGGACCCGTTCTGAGCGCGCGTTGCGGTCGGCGGCATGTTGGGACGGGCCGTGCGTTGCTCGGCGGTTCTGGGCGTACGAGATACAGGCGTAATGTGGTCGGCGGCGATCCCGGACGCCTCTTTCGGCTGCTCGATCATGGCCTCTTCCAGGTCGACCAGGTCGAAGCGACGACTTCGGATCGGGATACTTGCGCATCTCCTTCTTCCATTCGGCCGCCAGGTCGACCTCGTGGGTCTTTTCGTCGATGTGCCCCATGTCCCCTTCGCCACGGCACCAGACCTGGGTGATCTCGCTGCCCCGATTCGTCGTGGTCGAGCTGGATGTACGGCGCGGTCGAACCGATCGCCGTTGTGCAGGATCTGCACGCGGTTCGGGAGCGGCGGAGAGCCTGCGCCTGCCGGGCCGTCCGATCGTAATCGAGATCGTGCATCAGCGCTTTGAGACCGTTGGTCTCCGAGACCAGGCTGACGGTCTTTCCGTGGGCGTGCAGCTCCTTGAAGCTGAGGTTGGAATCGAACGTGCCCCGAACTGCCCGCGGGCCTTCGGCCGCGGCGGGCGGCTTGCGCTCCAGGCCGCGCTGGCCGGGCCGGCGAGCCGGTTCGCCGGCGTCTCTTGGCGTCGAAGACAATCGACTGTCGTCGACGACTGAATCGCTCGGCCGCGCGATGCCGGCCGACGATCGAACTGGGCCGGCTCGGTTTCGCGGCGGATGCGGACGTTGCGCTCGAATGTCGCCTCGTGCGTCGCCAGGACGAAAGTGAAGCTGCCCACGCTTTGGCATCGGACGGGCTGGGCGTGAGCCTGCGGCCGATTGCGACCGCGGCGCCGCGCGCGGGCGGCCGCGTTCGCGGGAGCCATCGGTCTGCTCGAACGAATCGGTGACGAGCGTCATGTCGACGTCCTGCAGCAGCTTGACGCTGCTGATTCCGCCGATCGACATCGGTTCGTCCGGCTTGGCCTTTTCGTTTCGCAGGAGTTCGAGCTGCATGCCCTTGGCGGTGCCGAAATGACGGTCGGCCCGGAAGCGCAGCCGATCGTCCGAATAGACGACGTTCGGGTCCCCCTTCTGAAAGTAGAAATTGCGCCCGTCGATGCATCAGATTGTTCGGCCCCTCGATTTGCACGGCCCCTTCGAGCTCCGCGCGGACGATGGCGCCCGGGATTGCCGCCCAGCAGGCTGACCTTGGAAGCGAATGTGATGTACGCCTTGTCGGCCGCAGACGCTATAGGGCCGGTCGCCCGGCTTCGCTTCCTTCCGCTTCGACACCAGGGCGAACGGCTCCAGCCTGATGACCGTTGTCGCTTTCCTGCTTCCAGACCTGGAAGTACCAGAAGGTCGACTTGTCGACCGTGCATGCCCTGGTTCTTGGCCGATGCGGCCCAGGACGCTGCGTGGAGGTATTGCCGGGCCATCCGCGCGGCCAGGTCGTCGCTGGTCGCCGGAGTCTGCTGTTGTGTTTGCCTGGATGGCGGCGCGGCCCGGGCGGGCTTGCGCCCGCAGCGAGCGCGTCGCCGCGCAATAGCCCGCGAACAACACGCCCAGCGCTAACGGCGGTCAGCAAGGTGGCGCCCAGCCCGCGGCAGGAGCGACCCTCTGCCGGGGCTGCGCACGGCCGCTCGCTTTGGCCGCGCGAACTGGTTTTGTTCTGAGGCATGCCGCCGCCTCTCAATTCGCGGGCCGATGAGACGCTCCGGCAGCCGGCTTTCAGCGGGGACAGAGGCACGATGCCGACGACGTCGGTAATGTCGATGATGCCCGACGGGCCGGCCTTCCTCGTCAACGACGGGCAGCTCGCTGATCCGGTTGCGGGAAAGGATCTCGATCGCGTCGGCCAGCATGGCCGCCGGACCGATCGTCATCGGGCTGGCAAACCATCGACTCGGCGATCGGCCGGTCGAGCTTTTCGTCGCATCGGCGTTCCAGCAGCTTGGCCAGGTCGCTGTCGGTAAACAGGCCCGAGAGCCGGCCCGCGCCATCGACCAGCATCACGGCGCCGGTCCGGCGTCCGGGACGGCACAGGTCGGTGAAGACCTCGCGGATCGATTTCGTGTCGGCGGCAATCCGCAGCGCGTCTCCCTTTCGCATGATTTGTCCGACGGTTCTTGAACCTGAGCTCCCAGGCTTCCGCCCGCATGGAAGATCGGCAAACTGCTGGGGCGTAAAACCCGCTTCGGCGGCCCACGACCAACGCCAGCGCGTCGCCGACGGCGAGCATGGCCGTCGTGCTGGTCGACGGAGCCAGCGCGTGCAGGCCCGCTTCGCGCAGGTGGCCGAGCTCAATCGTGGCGGCGGCGGCCGACCCCAGGGTGCTCGTGCGGTCGGCCGTAATGGCGACAATCGGGATCCCAAAACGGCGGATGGACGGAAGGATTCGGCAGACCTCCTCCGTCTCGCCGCTGTTGGAGAGGACGACGAGCACGTCGTCGCCCGAAAGGCATCCCAGGTCGCCATGGGCGGCTTCGGCCGGATGAAGAAAGTGGGCTCGCGTCCCGGTTGAGGAGAGGGTTGCCGCGACCTTGCGGCCGATGAGCCCCGCTTTGCCCATTCCCGTGACGACGACACTGCCGCGGCATTGGCACACAAGGTCGACCGCTTTGCAAAAGTCCTCGTCCAGCCCGGCAGCCACTTTGGCGAGGCCGGCGGCCTCCTCCTCCATCACCGCACGGGCCTCGCGAAGCAGCTCGAACTGGCCATAGGGGATAATCGTGCGTTCGGCGGCAGAACCCATTCGCGTCATCCTTGACGGCCGGGAAGTCGGGGAGCGGAGTATATCGGTCCCCCGAGGGGGGGTCAATCCGTTCCCATCGCGGCACCTATGACAAAAACTATTCAGCGATCAGGACTTAGATCGTTTCAGGGTGCGGCGGTCCAGAGTTTTTTGGGGTCTTCGGCCCCCTTTTTTTAAGCCCCAAAAAACCCCAAAAAACTCCCGATACTTTTGATTCAGGTCACGGGCGGCGGCGTTTCCGCGGACGTCCGTTCGCCTGGCGCGGCGGTTGCTTCTTTTGAGCCGTCGCCTCGGCCTGATAGGTTTTCGCGAGCTGCGCCACGTGATCGGCGACCAGACGGCGCAACTCAGAAGGCTTCAGGACTTCCGCTTGGGAACCGTAGCCCAGGATCCACCACATGATCTCGCCCAGACCATCGACCGTGGCGTGAAAGTCGAGCGTTCCGTCGCCGTTCCAATGGAGCGTTTGTGTCTTGTGCCAACCGACTTCGGCGACATTGGAGGCGACCTGCTTCCGGAACCGGACGACGATGTCGTGTCGTTGTTTCGAGCGGATCAGGTGCCAGGCGTTTCCCAGGTAGCGATCCAGGCTGAACCGTTGCGGGATGGCGTAATGAGTGGCCATTCGTTCGGCGTTCTGAATGCGGCCGAGGTTGAACGTCCGAACGGCCCGGTGAAGACTGGAACGGCCGATTACGTACCAGCTTCGACGGCTGAACAGGATGCGATAAGGGCTCAAGGCGGTGATGATCTCGGTCCATTCGGTCAGGCTGTTGTAGCGGATGCGGACTTGCCGTCGCTCGGCTGCGGCCTGGGTCAGCAACTCAAAATAAGGGGCCGCGGCCTGCTGCCCGCTATGGGGGTCGATGCGGACGGCGATGGTCTGCATCCGCTGGCAGATGTATTCACGCAGATGATGGGGCAGGTTGCTCAATAGTTTGAGCGCGGCAGAGCGGGCGGCCGTCTGAAAGGGAATTCCCCTTCGCTCGTCGCTTAATTCCTGGCAAAGGACGAGCAACGAGAGTGTTTCCGGAAGGGTGAAGTTGGCGGCCGGCAACATCCTGTTGGTAGGCATCGAATAGCCCTGCCGCTCTTCGTCGAAGTGGACGGCGACGCCCGACTCGCGCAGCGTCTCCACGTCGCGAAAGACCGTGCGGCGGCTCACGCCGCAGAACTCGCCAAGCTGCGCGGAATTCAAGACGCGGCCGGACTGCAACAGTTCGACAAGCCGCAACAGGCGCTGGATGCGTTGGAGAGCCGACATGGCCGCCGCTTTCGCGACTCTGCGTGTCCGGCGCGGCGGATTCGTCCCGGAGGCGTCAAGAAGAACGAGGGAGCGAGTGTTCGCGCCATGCGCAGATTCCGAACGTTAGACGACAAGGCTAACGCGACAAGTGCCTATTCAGCCTAGTGGTCGACGCGGGTCGGGTCCAGCCGGCCGGGATCGGCCGTCCCGATCGACGGGCCGCTCATGTCCCTTGCCGGGCTATTGGGACGGAGGTCCAGGCGCCAGCTCCGGGCCGGTCGTAGCGCCGGCCCGCGGTTGGCTGGATTGCGTGGCCGGGGCGGCTGACGGGCTGGCCGAGGGGGCAGCCGGCGGGGCAGCCGCCGGGGCGGACGGCGGGGCGGACGGCGGGGCGGACGGCGGGGCGGACGGCGTAGCCTCCGGCGTGGCGGAATCCCGCAGCGGGGCCAGCCGGCGCCGCCGGCGCCCGGGAATTCACGCGGAAGTTGGATCTCTTCCGGTTTCGTGCAGAGGACGGGATTGGCCGGGATCGCGTGGCGCTCGCGCCCAAGCGTCGCGGACCGCGTCACGATAGGCCTCCGGTGTCCATTCCGATTCGGCCAGCGTGACGTTGTGGTAGTCGAGCAGCGTCCCCTTGCGGTAATTGAGGTCCATGATCGCCTGGGCGTAGGTCGGCCAGGCTCGTGTAATAATTCTGCTCGGCCGAGGCCAGGCTCGATTGCGCCTGGAGCACGAAGGCCAGCGTCGTCGTGCCGGCCTCGTACTGATATTGATACAGGGCCAGCTCGCGCTCGGTGGCGACGCGGCGATTGAAATACGACTGGGCCGTCTGGTACGCGGCGGCGACGTTTTGAAATGCCACGGCCAGCTCCTGCGCCACTTCCATTTCCTGCTCCGCCAGTGCGACGCGGGCCTTGGCGACCCGCCATTCGTAGTTGCGGACTTGCGCTCGTGCCGATCGGAAGCCGATCGGCACGAAGAAGGTGAAGCCGACGTTCCAGCCGGTCTGCTGGTCTTCCGCCAGCGATGCGAAAGCGCTCGAGTAGGGCTGTGACAGTTGCGATTGCTGGCTGATCAGGTCGTTGCCGAACGCGTTGACGCGGTAGGCACCGGTGAAGTTCAAGGTCGGGATTGGTCAGGCTCTTGGCCGCTTTCAACTGCAGCTCGAGGCTTTTGATTTGCCATTTCTGCGATTCGCAGCTCGACGCGGCGGGTCAAGCCCTCCGTCAGGCAGTTGTACCAGTCGGGAACGAATTTCGCCGTTCAAAGGCTCGTCGACCGGTCGAATGATTCGGCCGTCGTTGACCGGCAGCCCCAGCAGGCGGCGGAGATCCGTCTCGTTCGTGTAGAGGTTGCTGAGCGTCTGCTCGGCGGTCGCCCGCGTGTTGTACAGCTGATCGAGGGCCTGGGCTTCGTCGACGGGAGTGAATCCGGTGACGCCGCCCGCCTTCAGCTTGGCATAAGCCTCGCGCCACGACCGCAGGGCACTGTTATGGGCGACGACCGCGGTGTGATAGAGACGGTATTGAAGATAGAGATTCCAGTAGGTGTTTTCGGTGTCGCGCAACAGAGTCAGGGCCGAAAGCTCAAAAGCCCCCAGGGCGATGTCCTCGTTGATCCGCGCGATCACGACGCCCTGGCTCACGCCGCTGACGCCGGAAACCGTCGAACCGAGCGGCGTGGCGATCCGCGTGAATTCGACTCCCGAGCCGGCCCACAAGGGCTGCGTGTACTGTGCCTGTACGTAGCCGTTATAGGAGGTCGGAAACAGCACGGGCTGGTTCGTCGCAACGTAGTTCCATATGTTGCTCAACGAGAGCGTGCCGCCGTTGGCGAACGTCTTGGACAGCGTCGAGTTGTACGTGCCCGAGTATTGGTCGAGCACCTGTCCGGCCGGCAAACCGCCGGCCAAGGCGGCATTGTTCTGGATCGTCTCGTTTTGCCCGACGTTAAATGTCGTGGTCCACGTGGCGTCGAAGTCGCTGAAGTGCGGCCTCGACGCCGCGGCTGCCCAGAAGCACTCCCGTCTCCTGGATGGCCGAATCGTAGACCGACGCCTGGCCGTTCGGATTGCTCATCAATCCGTTCCCCGGCGTCGTGAACGTGCCGGCCGAGCGAATGATCTTGTTGTTGGCCAGCGCCAACTGGAGAGCCTGGCCCAGCGTGAGATCCCAGATCTGGTCCTTATCCTGCCGCTCGGCAATCGTGTGCGGCTCGACGGATGCGGTCACGACCTCGGGACGCTCCTGCTGAGTCGTCGAGTACTCGATGGAGGTGGCAACGTCCTTGTAGTAATCCGGCCCCTCGGGCCCCACGTAATGCAGATCGCTGGCATCCTTGCGATGGTAACAGCCGGCCGTAAGCGAGATCAGGGCGGCAAAGACCAGGAAAATGCCGAGTTTCAGCCGCGTGATGCTCTTAAAGCTCATGGACTCCCCCTCGTCGGTCCCCGACCAGCCGAAAGGCGACGCCTGACGTGCGTCGAACTTCCGGCGGCAATGATCGGAATTGGACGGCCTGGCGCCCGCGAAAGCGTCTCCGCACTGGGGCCGCGAGCCGCACAATCCGAACGTCCGTCAAGACCGTTAGAGCTAGTATCGGCGGACTAACCGTCAGGCTTTGACAGTTTCCTTGCAAACCGCCGATTCATCTGCTACGGTCGCCGCGGTTTCACAGCCTGGGAGAGACGGCGAAGATGTACAGAGTCACCCTGATACCGGGCGACGGAGTCGGCCCAGAAATCGCCGAGGCGACTCGCAAGTGCGTCGAGGCCACCGGCGTCAAAATCGACTGGGATGTCCAGGATTGCGGCATCGAGAGTCATCCAGGCGGAAGGCAAGGTCCCCGACCGCGTCCTGAAGTCGATCAGGGCCAACAACGTGGCCCTCAAAGCGCCGATCACGACGCCGATCGGCAAGGGCTTCCGCAGCGTCAACGTTTACTTGCGGCAGGAGCTCAACCTCTTTGCCTGCGTCCGTCCCTGCAAGCTCTATAAGGGAGTGCGGACCTATTTCAGCGGCTCGAAGGTCGACCTCGTTTTGGTGCGCGAAAACACGGAAGACCTGTACGCCGGCGTCGAGTTCAAGGCGGGCGAGCCGGGAACGGCAAAGCTCATCGGGCAGATCAACGAGCTGGCCACCGGGAAAAAGATCGGCACCGGCGTCAAGACGACCGGCATCAGCATCAAACCGATTTCGTACGAAGGCACGCGGCAGATTGCCGGCTATGCGTTCGATTACGCGCTGCAGCACGCCCGCAAATCGGTGACGTCGGTCTGCAAGGCAAACATCATGAAGTTCACCGACGGCCTGTGGTACGACGAAACGCGCGCCGTGGCCTTGGCTTACGGGGCCAAATTTGAATGGCCCGACCTGGCCCACGATGTGAAGCCCGACCCGCAGCTTGCCGGCAAGGTGAAGTCGACCAACGGATCGATTTCCTACGTCGAGCGGCTCATCGACAACATGTGCATGCAGCTTGTCCAGAAGCCGGAAGACTACGATGTGATCGTCACCTCGAACCTCTACGGCGATATTCTGAGCGATTTGTGCGCCGGCCTCGTCGGCGGGCTCGGCGTGGCGCCAGGCGCGAACATCGGCTCGGAAGGGGCCATTTTCGAGGCGACGCACGGCAGCGCCCCGAAATACAAGGGTCAGAACAAGGTCAATCCGACGGCCCTGATCCTCTCCGCGAAGCTGATGCTCGAACATCTGGGAGAGAAAGAGGCGGCCGATCGATTGGAACGCGGCGTCGCGGCAGTGATTGCCGAAGGGAAGGACGTCACGTACGACATGAAGACCGACCGCAATGACCCGACGGCCGTCGGCACTCAACAGATGGCCGAGGCCATTTCCCGAAAAATCCGCGCACTGTGACGACCGGCGCATAAAGCGGCGCATGAAGCGGGCGCACGAAGCGGGCGCATGAAGCACTCGACTTACCGCGACGTGATCTCCGGAGCCGATCGGAGTTTTCTGGCGGACGCCGCTCGCTGCGGATTAAAGACAGCCTCCCTCTTCTACGAGGTGGCCGTTCGCCTCCGCAATCAGGCCTTTGACGCGGGCCTGTTCCATGCCCATCGGGTGCCGGTTCCGGTGGTGAGCATCGGTAATCTGACGGCCGGAGGAACCGGCAAAACGCCGATGGTTGCGGCCGTGGTCGAATGGTTCGCCTCCCGAGGCTTCCGTCCGGTCATCCTGAGCCGCGGGTACCGCTCCGCACCAAACGTGGGCAACGACGAAAAGCTCGTCCTCGACCAGCTGTGCCCGAATGTCGTTCATTTGCAGTCTCCCGACCGCGTCCGCTCGGCTCAAGATGCCTGTCGAAGACACAGCGCGGACGTGTTGATTTTGGACGACGGTTTTCAGCACCGTCGGTTGGCCCGCGACTTGGACGTCGTTCTGATCGACGCGCTCGATCCGTGGGGAGCGGGACACGTTTTGCCGCGCGGCCTGCTCCGCGAGCCGCGGTCTGCGCTGAGCCGGGCAAACCTCGTCGTGCTGACACGCGCGGATCAATGTTCGCCGGAGCGAAAGCAGGAGATTCTAGCCGAGATTCGCGCCCTCGTCGGCGATCGGCCGCCGGTCGAGGTGACCTTTCTACCGACCGGGCTCGTCAACTCGAGCGGTGAAACTGCACCGCCAGAATCCTTGCGAGAAGCCGTGGCCGCCTTTTGCGGAATCGGCAACCCCGAGGGGTTTCGCCGCACGCTGGCCGACCGGGGAATCGACAGCCGACTGGCCGGTTTCCGCGCATTTCCCGACCACCACCACTACACGCCTTCCGATCTCGACAATCTGGCCGATTGGGCGCGGGCCTGCGGAGCCGCCGTGCTGGTCACGACGCAAAAAGATCTGGTCAAGATCCCGCGAAACGATCTCGGCGGCCTTCCACTCTGGGCATTGGCGATTCGGGTGCAGATCAGTGCCGGGCGGGGGGAGCTTGAGGCCCGTCTTCAGGAGGTCATCCAGGGCAGGGTTCCGCCAAACTGCAGCAGGTTCCAGTAGGACAAGAACCAGCAGAATCCGACGCCCGCCAGCGCGACGAGGGTGTAATGCAGGCGGCCGGAGAAGCGCCAATAGCCTTTCGTCCATGCAATCAGCGATCCGAGCACGGTGACCGCCGCGAGCACGACACACGCCTGTGGGACCAGCAGCAGATGTTGCAAAGCGCGCGGCGTGCCGTAGACGACCTGTTCCGGATCGTTGAGCACGATCAAAAGTCCCGCGACGAAGGCCAGGCACGACGCGCTGAGCAGCCATCCCAGGCAGACCAGCAGAGCAGAGAATCGCGTGCGGCGTATCGACGAGGACCGCAGGCCGCGCAGCGAGAACGCGAGGACCGGCCAAAAGAGCAGTGCCGAGCCGAAGACGGCCATGGTCCCGACCAGCACGCCCCATTGAAAACGCGTGTCGTCAAGGCCGGAATGTCGGACCAGCGCGATCGCCGGGACCTCGGGAAAGAAGAGGTGCGTCACGTGCCCCTGATCGTCTTCGCGAAAGACCATCCGGCCGCGTCCATCCAACTCTTGGAAAACCAGCGGCTCCACTTGGACGTACCGCCGCAGATTCGGTCCCGACCCCGCTGAAAGCGTGCCGTCGTCGTTGGCCTGGACCCGGAACGACCCCAAGAGGACGATGAGTTTGGCGTACGTCGTATGCGAAAAACGAGTCGTGCCGTATTCTCCGGCGAACCGTTTGATCGTATCGATGCCGGCCGACGGTTTGGGCCGCGGCCGCTCCGGCACGGGGTAGTACCGGTCCAGAAAGGTCGAGAGCAGCTCGGGGGGTCCGGTGGCGCCGCGATCGGTGTTATAGGAGGCGAAGACGCCGACGCGATGCTCCGGAATCATCGCGAACAGCGTGTGAAACAACAACGTGTCCCCCTCATGATGGAGGATGCGTTGACCGTTGCGATGCAGTTCCCAGAAGCCGTAACACATCCCGTCGACCTTCGGATCGTGGGCAAACAGCCGCTCGCGCATGCGACGGACCGTTTCGGGTTTGAGGATGTGCGCGTTTTCGTATCGACCGTCGTTCAGGTGGGCGATCATAAATCGCGCCATATCGGCCGCCGAAGCGCTGACCGCCCCGGCGGGAGACGCTGGAATGTACTCGAAGCCTTCCACCTTGAATCGGCCCCCTTCCCACTTGTAGCCCTTCGATAGCGTCTTGGGGAGCTTGTCTTTGGGCGGCTGGCGGACGAGCGTGTTTTTCATTCCGAGCGGCTGCAAAATCGTCCGCTCGACGACGTCTTCCCAGGGCATTCCGGCGACCGTCGCGACGACCAGACCGGCCAGCGCCGTCCCGTGATTGGAATACGACGCAAGCACGCCCGGCGGCCGCACGCGCGTCGGCATCTGTGCCCGAAGAACAGTGACCAGCGGCTTCATGACGTCCGACTGGTGTCCGAACATGCCGATGACGCTGTCCTCGAAACCCGGCGTATGCGTCATGAGACTCTTCAGCGTCACGGGCTTCTCGAACGTGGCCGGAACCTGAAAGTCTTTTAGATACGTGTTCACGTCCGCATCGAGATCGAGTTTTCCCTGCTCGACCAATTGCATCACGGCGGTCCAAGTGAAGAGCTTCGACACCGAAGCGATGCGAAACATCGTCTTTTCGGGATCGACCCGGCGACGCGATTCCACGTCGGCGTATCCGTATCCCTTTTCGAACACGACTTTATCCCCCACGACGACGGCGATGACCGCACCTGCAATCCGCTTCGACTCGATCTGTTCCGACAGCACGCCGTCGAAGAACGCTTCGAGGTCGACGCGATCGGCGACCGAATGCGGTCTCAAGGAGGCTCCGTCGGCAAGCGGCCCCACGCGGGCCAAAGGTCGTGCGGCTTGGACGGGCGTACGCTCAAGGTGCGGCGTCACGGGTTCCGGCGCCGCACCATCGGCCGAACCTGACAACAGGCTCACACAGAGGAGGCTCACACAGAGGAGGCTCACACAGAGGAACGCGAACAGCAGCGGGCGAGGTGCGCGTGGCAACGGAAAGCAGAGGGACATATTCGCTCCGGAGTTGGCCAGGATTCGCCGGTTCCTATCAATATTCGACGCGGCGTCGATTTTCTTGCCGTTTCTCGATGGAACTGAGGGATTTTCAGACTGATCAGACTCACCCGGACATCAAACGGTGCGAGTTGGCCGAGCCGTCACTTCCCGATTCGCCACCAGCCGTCCAGCTCGTCCGTCAACGTCCGGACGACCGCCGGTCGTTCGGCAGCCCGATTGCGCCGCTCCGACGGATCGGCGACCACGTCGTACAACTCGGCGGGTTGACGTCGATCGACCGGCAGGATGAGCTTCCAGTTGCGTTCAACGCACCAGCGGTATCGCAACCCGGGAATGGGATCGTCAATGTCGACGACGTCGTGAGCGAAGATCTCGCCGAAGACGGCCTCGCGTGTGGAACGTCCCCGCTCGGCAATCACTTGCAGCAAGTTCAGGCCCGGCATGGAAGGCGGTTTCGAAAGTCCGGCGGCGGCCAAGATCGTCGGGGCAATATCGATCGAGCTGATGAGAGTCGGATAGTCGGCCGGTGCAATCGTGCCAGGCATCGAGACGAGAATCGGCGTTCGCACGCCCGCGTCGTAGGGCGAGAGTTTCGAGCGCCGTGAAAATTGTGGAGGCGCCTTGCCAAATTTGGGGTCGCCGTGGCCGGGCGGAGCCCAGCCATTGTCCACGACGAACACGACCAGCGTCTTTTTCGTCTGGCCTTTTCGGTCCAGAAAATCGAGCAGTTGGCCGCACGTTTCGTCGAACCATTCGCACATCGCGAAATACTTGGCCACGGCAAGCGATCGGCGCGGCGACAGATACTTGATCAAGAGGCGCTTGGGCGGGTCGTGCGGAAGGTGCGGCATCATGGGGGCGTACCAGACGAAATAGGGCTTGTCGCCGCACGAATTGATGAAATCGAAGACCGGTTTAAGCCCTTCGCGCCCGATGCGCAGCCCCGCGTCGCCGTGGCGTCCGCCGTGCTTCGGATCGCCTTGCGTCATGCCGGCGGTGAATCCGCCGTCCAAGTAATTCCCTTCCCACCATTTCCCCGTCTGGAACGAACGGTATCCGTTTGTTGCCAAGAGCCCGGGCAGAGTCGCAACGGCATGGATGTGCTTGAGCATCGCCGACCGATTGATCCCGGACGGCGGATCGTTACCGGTGATGCCGTGCTGGTGGGGATAGAGTCCCGTGATGATCGTCGCCAGGCTGGGGCGGCAGAGGCTCGTCGGAACGTACCCGCGGCGAAAAACGGCACTCCGCGCAGCCAGACGATCGAGATGGGGCGTTTTGATCACCGGATGCTGCATGAAGCCGAAATCGGTCCACGCCTGATCGTCCGAGACGATCAACACGACGTTTGGCGGACCGCCCGACGCCGGGGCAGCCCACAGGGGGAACGGCGCCAAGTGTCCGACCAACGCGAGGAGCAAAGCGACCCAGAACGCACAGCGATGCGACATGAAGATTGTGTCCCATTCCCGGCCGGCGACACTCAGCAAGCTCGTCGGCATGTCCAAACGACCAGTTTAGCATTCGGTGCGCACGTTCGTAGTCCCGCCTTCAGGCAGCCGTGGGTTCAGTCGCCGTGACGAGGACCGCGGTGCGGGCGAACGCATCGGCGACGGTTGACATGTCAATGCGGTAGGGGTCTAATCTTGCCTTGTCACGCTCGAGGTTGGTCGGTTTTGCGGCCGGCCAGCCACGGTGAATTTCCGATGTTTCGCTGGTTCGAATGGCGGCCAGGGGACGTGACGGCGACCATCGGGCTGTTCGATTGAGGACCGGAGGAATACATCGATGCGGAAGCTTTGCAGTTGGACCATGGTTCTGAGCGGCGTTTTGACGATCGGTTTGCTGGTGGCGGCGACGGCGCGGCAAGCGCAGGCTCGGCCGAACTACCTCGCCTGGTGGTTGCAGATTTATCCGGACGTTGCGAAAAAGAACGACGTCAAGACGGCGGTGAAGTGCAACGTGTGCCACTACGGAACGTCGAAGAAGAATCGCAACGATTACGGCAAGGCAATCGCGAAGGCGCTCGCGCCGAAGAAGAACCTCAAGAAGACCGATGAGAATAAGGACCTCTTCGAGGCGGCGCTGAAAACCGTCGCGCAGCAAAAGAGTGCGACGGAGGGCAAAACATTCGGCGATCTGCTGGAGAGCGGCGAGCTTCCGGCCAAAGGCAAATAGGTCTCGCAAGAACCTCGGGCTCACTCGACGCCGCAAGGAAGGAAGCCCTAGGACCGCCGGCCCGCCGGCGGTCCTTTTTTTGACGCGGCATCACGGCTTTTTGACGCGGCATCACGGCGGCTCGCCGTTGTCCGGCAAGACGTGGTGCCCCGCGTCGAGATGAAAGTCGACGATGAGCGGCAGATGATCGGAGGCGCTTTTTGCCAACTTCGTCCGTACGACGCCGCACGTGCCGGACGCGAATGGCCCCTCGGACGAACGCCTTGTCCAACGAACCCATTGCCAGGTATGAAGGAAACGTGCGGAAGCGCGAGATGGGGGCCGTCACATGTTGAAAGCCCCTCGGCTCGAAGACGACCCCGGCCAACCGATTCCGCCAGTCGTTGGAATCGCCGATGACGAGCGTGGGGAGGTTCTCCCCGGCGCGGAACAGGGCATGCCCCATCACATGGGCGACCTGCCAGCGCCGCTCGCGCTCCACCAGGCCCAAGTGCCAGTGAACGAGGTGCAACAACCCCTCGGGGGTCTCGATGACGGCGAGCTGGGCTCCCCGCGGCTTGCGGTCCAGGTGCCGGAGCGCAATTTGGTGATGCGACTTGAGCGGCCAGCGCGACAAAAGGAGGTTGCCGTATCCTCCTTCGCTGAGCCGCACATTCATCTGGTAGGTCCGCTCCAGGTTGCCGAAGTAGTCGGCCAACAACTGGGGCTGGTCGTGGTAGCGGGAGCGGCGGACGTTGCGGTCGACCTCCTGCAAGCAGACGATGTCGGGGTTCTCCGCCTCGATGACGGCGAGGATCCGCCCGAATCGATAGCGGCGGTCGCGGCCGCCGATTCCCTTATGGATGTTGTAACTCAGGATCCGCATCGTTGGCTGAATCGCTTCTTTGGTCAGTTTCGTCGGCGGCGTTCGGCTTGACAAGGTATTGTGTCGTGCCGAACGTCCCGACGGCGGCAACAGCTTGGAAGGCGAGCACACATGGATTCGATCGAGATTCTCAACGTCGCGTCCCGCTGGGTCCACATCGCGACGGCAATCGTCGTGCTGGGGGGGACCGTCTTCGTGCGGTTCGTCTTGCTCCCCGCCGCCGAGACCTTGCCGCAAGCCGAGCATGATCGACTGCGCGAACGGGTCATGGGTCGCTGGCGGAAATTCGTGATGGCGGGCATCGCCCTCTTCCTGCTGAGCGGCTTTTACAATTATCTCGCCGTCGCGGTCCCCAAACACCACGGCGACAAGGCCTACCACGCGTTGATGGGGATAAAAATCGTCATTGCGTTCGGCGTCTTCTTTTTGGCGTCGGTGCTCGTCGGACGGTCGGCGCGGTTCGAGCCGCTCCGCCGGGAAGGCAAAAAATGGCTCCTCCTTCTGATCGTTCTGGCCTTCTCCATCGTCCTGATCTCCAGTTTTCTCAAGGTGACGGGCGTCTGAACGGGGGATGCCGACTCATTTCTGCGCACGCAGCCGGGCAGGTGCTCCGCTCGATGGGCACGCCGAGGACGGATGTCCCACTCGATCGTTCACGCGATAGGCGAGTGCACGCGCCCTCGCCGCGGGTCTTCAGCAATAGCGTTATGCGCCCATGACGGGCCGCCATGCGGCAGGAATCGACTCGCTCCGCGGCGATGGAGAGACTAAATCCGACTCGGCGAGCGTCCTAAAAGAAGGATGGCAAAGATCATTGGATCGAGCGACCGGAAATCCCTTTCTTTTCCGCAGGCGCCTTCAAGTCTGGGGAGGGGCAAGGCTGGCAAGGCTCCTGGGGAGCCGTTTCGGAATCACAAAAGCGCAGCAGAGACCGGCTCACCAGGAGCTTCGCCCTCCCGACCCTCACGTATTTTCAGGTTCTTGAAACTGCCTTTGACTTTTTCCAATTTTAATTTGGCCCATTCGTCTGTCTTGGCCCAGTCGCCTTGCTGAAACGCCGGGACGCTGCACGGCCTTCGCATCGCGGCGGAAGAATTGTAATATGTTCATGGGTACACGTGTATTTCTGACGAAAATTAGTTTGCATACGAACTTTTTTGTTCAATTTGCGTCTAATCTCTGCGTACTACCATTAGCAGCCAAGTGTCCTTAGGGGACCGAAGGCCGGGCTGGTCTGATGAGAAGTCATAAATCAAATGATGTAAATAACTTAGGAATTTCTGAAGAGCTCACTGCAACAGAGAAAAGTTGCAGAGCGGGAAGGGGGGGAGCGGTGATGAGAGTATCGCGATATTGCCACCCCGTCATGAAACAGTTGACGGACCAACAGGTTCGGTATGCGCCTCGGGACGTGCGCATCACGCAAATGAAGCGGGCCGAGCGCCTCGTACGAGAGATCGATCCCGGGAGGTCGTATCCCTACCGCGAGATCTGCGAGCGAGTAACGACCTTTCGACCGGAAATGTATCCCGATTTGGTCATCGGCGGCCAGGATGCGGTCCACGATTTGCGGTGCTTCGTGGAGGATTTATCGGACAGCAGCGACCTCGACGTTTCGCATGTCGATGAGCCGGTGCTCACGGTGGACGAAATCAGCCAGCGTTACAACGTCTCGACGAAGACGGTGGACCGATGGCGCGACCGGGGCCTCGTGAGCCGCCGCTTTAAGTTTGGTAAGCGGAAGCGGATCGGCTTTTTGAAATCGAGCGTCGACTCGTTCGTGCAGAACCACGCGGACGAGGTGCATCGCAGTAGTCGGTTTAGTCAGCTTTCGGAGTGGGAAAGGGAGGAGATCGTGGAACGCGTGCGCCGGTTGGCCCGTTATGGCGGTTGTCCATCCGAAGTTGCCCGGCGATTAGCGCGGAAGTTGAAGCGATCACCCGAAACGATCCGGTACACGTTGAAGAACCACGACCGCGAACATCCGGAGTCTGCCGTGTTCCCCTTCGCCTCGACACCGTTGACGGACGAGCAGAAAAAGGAGATCTACCGGAACAGCCGGCGCGGCGTCCCGGTGGAGCGACTGGCTCGGCAATATTGCCGGACCAAGGCGAGCGTTTACCGCATCGTTTCGGAGATGCGAGCGCATCGGCTTCTGGATCAGCCGATCGAGTACATGGACAGTCCCGAGTTTCACCAGCCGCACGCCGAAACGGCCATCATGGGTGCGCCTCCCGCTGCCGCCCGTCTGGAGGGACGCGTGAAGGCGCCCCCCGGCCTACCTCCGTACCTGGCGAGCCTGTACTCGATCCCCCTGCTCACGCGCGAGCAAGAGGCCTATCATTTCCGGAAAATGAATTACCTGAAGTTCAAGGCGGCGAAGCTGCGCGACAAGTTGGACAAAACCCGTCCGCAGGTGCGCGGCATGGACGCGATCGAGGAACTTCTGGACCGGGCCGTCGAGATCAAGAATTTCCTGATCCGCAGCAACCTGCGATTGGTCGTTTCGATCGCGAAGCGGCACATCAAGCCGACCAGCAACTTTTTCGAGATGGTCAGCGACGGAAACATGTCTCTGATTCGCGCGATCGAGAAGTTCGATTACACGAAAGGGAACAAGTTCTCGACCTATGCGACTTGGGCCATCATGAAGAATTTCGCCCGTTCGATCCCGGCCGAGCACAACCTCCTGGAGCGCTTCCGCACGGGGAAGGAGGAGGTCTTCCAGCACTCGACCGAGACTCGCGGCGATCAGTTCCGTGAGGAATTGGTCAATCAGCGACAGCGGCAGATGATTATGGGCATTTTGGACCAGCTCGATGATCGGGAGAAGGACATCATCATGTTCCGTTACGGCTTGAGCCAGGGGGCCGAGCCGCAGACCTTGGAGCAGGTGGGCACCCGCCTCGGCGTGACCAAGGAGCGCATCCGCCAGTTGGAGGCGCGGGCGCTGCGGAAACTTCGGAAAATCGCCCAGGATGACAAGTTGGAAATTCCGGGCGAGTGATCTGGTTCGAATTGAGAGGGGTCGCTGGTCGCTGGTCGCTTCGGAGCGAGGCCCGGCAGAGCGAATTTCCGGGGAACTTCCGAGGCGGCCGACAAGTTGGGGCAGCCGCGGCCACCGCAATCGGGGGCCGCGGATGTTTTTTTGACTTTCCGAAACCGAGCGATTTGCCCGCACTCCTCGTCGTTTCTCCCTTGCAACACTGATGTTGCATGATATATTGAGCAGCTTGTCGCGGAGGAGCCAGGCCGGCTAGCGTAGCTCAATTGGTAGAGCCCCGGTTTTGTAAACCGGTGGTTGTGGGTTCAAGTCCCTCCGCTAGCTTCCGGGAGATAACAGGCGATCATTCGCTGCAGCATGCCCCCAGGTGATCGATTCAGGGAGGCCAAGACGCCTGGACGGCGGTCGGATCACTGGAAGTTGATCACAGGCTGGAAGTTGGTCACGTTGGCGAGGGGGGAATGCCCGAGTGGTCAAAGGGGCCAGACTGTAAATCTGGTGGCATAGCCTTCGAAGGTTCGAATCCTTCTTCCCCCACTGTGGTTTGCGGGCGTAGCTCAATGGTAGAGCTCCAGCCTTCCAAGCTGGTGGTGTGGGTTCGATTCCCATCGCCCGCTGTGCGTGCGGCCCGTAGCGGTCAGGGAAGGTCTCAGGTCGGGGACAGGATCGAGCGAACGGGCCATTCGTGTGAGTCGCGCGTTGTGCGCGAAGTGGAAAAGGACTCGAGAAAGGACTTTGGGATTGTGCTGTGGGCGAACCCGCTGCTGTAGCTCAGTTGGTAGAGCGCTTCCTTGGTAAGGACGAGGTCATGGGTTCAAGTCCCATCAGCAGCTTTTTCACCGCGGCGAGCGTGGAAGAGTGTCAAATCTGAGTCAGTCAATTGGTGTTTGAAGAGAGGGAGAAAAAGAAGACATGGCCAAGGTGACTTTTGAGCGTACCAAGCCGCACGTCAATGTTGGTACGATCGGGCACATTGATCACGGGAAGACCACGTTGACGGCCGCCATTCTGGCCGTCCAGGCGACAAAGGGTCTTGCCAGTATCAAGTCGTATTCCGATATTGCGAAGGGCGGCACCGTCCGGGACGAGACCAAGACCGTTACGATTGCCGTCAGCCATGTCGAGTACGAGTCGCCTAAACGGCACTACGCCCACATCGATTGTCCGGGACACGCCGACTACATCAAAAACATGATCACCGGCGCGGCCCAGATGGACGGTGCGATTCTCGTCGTCTCGGCGGCGGATGGACCGATGCCGCAGACCCGCGAGCACATTCTCCTGGCCCGCCAGGTCGATGTGCCGGCCCTGGTCGTCTTCCTCAACAAATGCGACCTCGTTGACGATGCGGAGCTCCTGGAACTGGTCGAAATGGAAGTGCGGGAGCTGCTGAACAAGTACGACTTCCCCGGCGACGACGTCCCCATCATCCGGGGCAACGCCAAGGGCGCCCTCGATCATCCGGCCGACCCGAAGTTCAACAAGTGCATCGGCGACTTGATGGACGCCCTCGACGCCTATATCCCCGATCCGATCCGGACGGCCGATAAGGCGTTTTTGATGGCCATCGAGGACGTCTTCTCGATCGAAGGACGCGGGACGGTCGTCACCGGCCGTATCGAGCAGGGACGGGTGAAGGTCGGCGAGAAAGTCGAGCTCGTGGGCTTGAAAGACACGGCTGAGACGACCTGCACGGGCGTCGAAATGTTCAACAAAACTCTCGACGAGGGGATCGCAGGCGACAACGTCGGCATCCTGCTGCGGGGGGTCAAAAAGGACGACGTGGAGCGCGGCCAGGTCCTCGCCTCCCCGAAGTCGATCACGCCGCACACCAAGTTCGAGGGCGAGGTCTACGTCCTGAGCAAAGAGGAGGGGGGCCGTCACACTCCGTTCTTCAGCGGCTACCGTCCGCAGTTCTACTTCCGCACGACCGACGTGACCGGCACGACGGCCCTGCTGGGAGGGGCCGAGATGTGCATGCCGGGCGACAACGTGCATGTCGACGTCGAGCTGGGCAAGCCGATTGCCCTCACCGAGGGGAGCCGCTTCGCCATTCGCGAGGGGGGCAAGACCGTCGGTTCGGGAGTCGTAACGAAGATTGTGGCCTGAAGACAATGAAAGCCAAGAGGTGTGGTTGTGCCTCGTGAATACGTCTGGCTGGAGTGCACCGAGACCGGCATGCGGAACTATCGGGTTCCGAAGGAGACCCGAGGGACCGACGCTTGGAGCTGATGAAGTACTGCCCGAAGCTTCGTCGGCACACGCTGCACAAGGAATCGCGAAAGAAATAATTGTGCCGGACGACGTGCCGGCGATAGCAGGTGCGAAGAGCGGCGGGGCAGGTGCCCCGCCCAATCACGTGCGCACGACGCGAGGGCGCCTGCTCTCGCTTGGGGAACGGACATTGGAGCAGTGCGGCGGTTACGGGTGTAGCTCAATTGGCAGAGCACCGGATTCCAAATCCGGCGGTTGGGGGTTCAATTCCCTCCGCCCGTGCCTTGGCGGGATTTTTCGCGCTGGTCGTTGCCGGTCGGGGATTGGAGACCCGGCGGGATTCAACGTCGACGTGGAATCTCATTGATAACTCGAGAGGGGATCGAACGAGGGGACATGGCGAAAAACGAAGCGATCGGCGCGTTTTGGACGTCCTGGCTGTCGCCTGCCCTGTACAAGCGCACTCAGGGGAAACGGGTCCGGCAGACGACGGCCGGCCTGATCGTCGTGTGGGGGTGGTTCGGCTGCTGGACCCTCTCCACGGGGCCGTTGATGGACTACACCCGGGAAGCCCGCATCGGCATTCCGGCGCTGATGGCCGCGGTGACTGCCTGGCTGGCCTACCGGCTGGTCAATTTTCCGCAGTTCGCCGATTTTCTGATCGCCGTCGAAGCGGAAATGAAAAAAATCTCATGGCCGAGCCTGCAGGAGTGTTTTCGGGCAGCGGCCGTGGTGATCGTCACGATGTTCCTGTTGGCGATCGTCTTGTTTTTGTATGACGAGTTGTGGATCAAGATCTTCAGGGCGATCGGGGTGTTGCGCACGTAAGCCGGACGGCCGGAACCAGTGCGGAAGGGACTTCGGTATGGGGCGGACTCGGCGGCCGAGAGGTGCTTCGGACGCGGAGGATGGTTCGGTGAGTCCCCGTCTTGCTTGAAATTTTTTGTCTGCGCGCCGATGATGCAGGTTCGGCTTTTTCGCACCGTCTAGGGGGCTACGATCATCGTGTTCGCGCTGTGTCGCTCGCCGCTGGAAACGTCCGGGAAAGCTGAAATGGATGAACACTCGGATGCCGCCGTTTCCCCGGCGGACGATGAGATGCGCTGGTACGTGCTGAAGGTGCAGAGCAATCGCGAGAAGTCGATTCGCGACTCGCTTCTACGGCGCATCAAGCGCGAGGGGCTTGAGGACAAGTTCGGCGAGATCATCATCCCGACCGAGAAAGTCAAAGAAGCCAAGGGGGGCAAGACCCGCGTTACCGAGCGGAAGCTCTACCCGGGCTACATCATGGTCCAAATGATCCTGAACGAGGAGACGTGGTACCTCGTCCACGACACCAGCGGCGTGGGCGATTTCACCGGCGCGGCGGGCAAACCCAGCCCGATGGATCAGAACGAGATCGACCGCATGCTCGGTCGCAAGATCAGCGCCGAGACGGAGCCGCAGAAAATTAAAATCAATCTGGCCCGCTCCGACGCCGTCAAAATCAAGGAGGGGACATTCGAAAGCTTCGAGGGGACGGTCGAGGCGATCGACGAGGAACATGGAAAAATTACCGTCTTGATCGAAATCTTCGGCCGCTCGACGCCGGTCGAGCTGGAATACTGGCAGGCCGAAAAAGTCTGATCTCGGTGCAGGCGGGCGTAAGCCCACGGGACCAATCATGGCGAAGAAGAACAGGTGACGGCAGTCGTCAAGCTGCAAGCGACGGGGGGTCAGGCGACCCCGGCGCCTCCGGTCGGAACGGCGCTCGGTCCGCACGGCGTCAACATCGGCCAGTTTGTCCAGCAGTTCAACGAGAAGACCCGCGACCAGATGGGGACGACCATTCCCGTCGTCGTCACGATCTACAGCGATCGCTCGTTCGAGTTCTTGCTCAAGAGCCCGCCCGCGTCGGTCCTCTTGAAGCAGGCGGCCCAGGTCGCCAAGGGATCGGCCAATCCCAAAACACAGAAGGTCGGTGTCGTGACGGCCAAACAAGTGACAGAGATTGCCCGCCGGAAACTCGACGATCTGAATGCCCCCGATCTGGAGCACGCCGCCCGCATCATCGCCGGCACGGCGCGGAGCGTCGGAATCGACATCGTCGATTGAGACGGGTGCATTGAGACAGGGCGGCATTAAGACTGGGCATTGAGACTGGGCGGTGAGTGAGACAGATTCAGCGGGACTGATTGATTGAGGCGGCAGCGTCAGAGAGAACCAGCGCCATGGCGAAACAATCCAAGCGTTTTGTATTCCTGCAAAAGAAGGTCGAGAACCTCGGCCCCGTCAACGTCGCGACGGCGGTCAAGACCCTGAAAGGTCTTGAACCGTCGCTGCCCTCGACGATCAAGCCATGCAAGTTCGATCAGACGGTTCAATTGGCCCTGCGGCTGGGGATCGATCCCAAGCAGGCCGACCAGCTCGTCCGCGGCTCCATCGTTTTCCCGAACGGAATTGGCAAGTCGAAGCGAGTGCTGGTCTTCGCACAAGGGAACAATGCCGACGTGGCCAAGGCGGCCGGCGCCGAGCACGTCGGCGGGAAGGACTTGGCGGACAAGATCAAGGAGGGCTGGACCGACTTTGACGTCGCCATTGCCACGCCCGACATGATGGGAGTCGTCGGGCCGTTGGGGAAGGTCCTGGGTCCCCGCGGTTTAATGCCCTCCCCGCGGGCCGGCACCGTCACGCAGGACGTGGCCAACGCGGTCCGCGAGTACAAGGCCGGCAAGGTTGAATTCCGCTGCGACAAGGACGGCAACGTCCATTGCATCGTCGGAAAGATGTCGTTTTCCGAAACGCAGCTCGTCGAAAACATCGAAGCCCTTTTGAAGTACATCAACGCGATCAAGCCGGCTTCCTCGAAGGGGGTTTACGTACGCAACGTCTCGCTTTCGGCCACGATGATGCCGGGGATCACGATCGCTGCCTAAACCAGCCGCCGGGCATATCCCGGCGGTCCGGCGGTGTGAATCCGCCGGCTCGTAGAACCATTTAATCCAGCGATTCGCTAAATCGCCAACGGACGACGCAAACCATGAGCAGGCGCCTGAAGGAAATGATGATCGAGGACGTCGGGACGCGCCTCAAGGGGGTCCGCGACATCGTCGCCGTCGATTCGTCGAAGCTGAACGGCGTGACCGCCAACAAGCTTCGCCTGGCGATGAAAAAGAAGAAGATCTCGGCCCTAACGGTCCGCAACAAACTCGCCAAGCAGGCGCTGAAAAAAGCCGGATTGACGGCCCTCGACGGGTTCCTCGAGGGGCCGACAACGCTCGTCTGGGGGGGCGAGGACATTGTCGCGCTTTCCAAGGAAATCGCGAAGTGGGCCAAGGAGATCGAACCGCTTAAGATCAAGGGGGGGACGACGGAGGGGACCGCGCTCTGCGCGAGACGGTCGACGCACTCAGTAAGAGTCCCGGACGCAAGGAGCTGATCGGCCAGATTGCGGGCTTGATGATGAGTCCCGGCGCCGAGTTGGCCGGCGCGCTTTTGGGTCCCGGCCGCAAACTTGCCAGCCAGGTCAAGAAAATTGCCGAGAAGGAAGAAATCGCGGAGCCGGCCGGCGGATGAAAAACAGCGTTTGCACTGGAACACGACGCGGGTCCAACGCTCCCGCGCGGAGCCATTTCGGCACTCGTAGTCGTAACTTTGGGGGGTCGTAGGCTCGAGTTTGATCGAGAACTGATTTGAAACCGACGAGAAAGGGAATGTGACGATGTCGACAGCGGTGGCGGAGTTCGATCCAGCAACGAAAGAGCTTGGAGACAAAATTGCCGGCCTGACGCTGCTGCAGGCCAAGCAGGTCGCTGACTATCTCAAGGAAGTTCACGGCATCGAGCCGGCCGCGGGGGGCGCGGTGATGATGGCGGCCGGTGCCGGCGCCGCGGCAGCGCCGGTTGAGGAAAAGACTGAGTTCGACGTGATCTTGGTTGCCTTCGGAGAAAATAAGATCAACGTCATCAAGGTCGTTCGGGGGGCGACCAGCCTCGGTTTGAAGGAAGCCAAGGACCTTGTCGAAGGCGAGCTCCAAGCCGGTCAAGACCGGTCTGCCGAAGGCCGATGCCGAGAAGCTCAAGGCCGAGCTCGAGGCCGCCGGCGCCAAAGTCGAGATTAAGTAGTCCAGAGCGAACCGGGCCGGCCGGTTTGTTCGGCCGGCCTCTTCCCGAGTAACGGTGTCCGGAAACCGTTGTGGCGCCGGCCGCTTTCAAACGTTGCCCGTGCACCCCGCGGCCCGGGTCTGTGTCGCGTTACGTCCGGCTTCCACGGAAAGAGAGCCCAGCATGCCGATTCCCGCAACTCGGTATATCAAAGCCCCCGCAGTCCGCAATTTAGGCATCGTCCGCAACGATTTTGAGATCAGCGACCTGACCCGCATCCAGACCGAATCGTACGCCCGCTTCCTCCAGCTCGACCGCGGACCGCGCGAGCGGAAGAGTCAGGGGATCGAGGAGATCCTGCGCGAGGTCTTTCCCGTCGAGAGCTACGACGGCCAATATCGGCTGGAGTACCTGCGCTACGAGCTGGGCAAGCCGCGCTACACGCCGACCGAGTGCCGCCAGCTCCGCCTGACCTACGGACGCCCCTTCCGCGTCTGGCTGCGGCTCGTCAAGGAGCAGCCGATCGAGGAAGAGGTCTACCTCGGCGACATGCCGATCATGCTGGGGGGCGGAGAGTTCATCATCAACGGGGCCGAGCGCGTCGTCGTCAGCCAGCTTCACCGCTCCCCGGGGGTCGACTTCGTGCTGAGCTCCGAGCCGGGCGAGCGGAAGAACTACTCCTGCCGCATCATCCCCGAGCGCGGGAGCTGGATCGAGCTGGTCGTGAGCAAAAAAGAGGCCCTGGGCGTCCGGATCGACCAGAGCGGCAAGTTCTCGGCCATGACGCTGCTGCGGGCCATGTCGGCGGATTTCTCGACCGACGCGGCCTTGATCCGGCTGTTCTACGAGACGGTCAAGGTCAAGGTGTCGAAAAGCGACTCGCACGCGGAGTTCGTCGGCAAGATCGCCGCCGACGACGTGGTCTATCCCGCCAAGCACCCCCGTTGCGGCGAGATCATCGTCGAGTGCGGCCACGCCGTCACGGAAGAGCAGGCAGTCGAAATGGCGGAGGCCGGGCTCAAATCGGTCGAAGTGATCGCCAAGCTCGGCGATCCGCTCGTCTTGAACAGCATCATGGAGGACAGAGCCGGGTACGCGGCCGCCTCAAAGGAGATCACGCCGAGCCACGAAGCCGCCTTGCTGAGAATCTACCAGCGGTTGCGCCCCGGCAACCCTCCGCAGCTCGAGAAGGCGACCGACCTGTTCCGGGAGAAGTTCTTCGACGTGAACCGGTACCGATTAGGCCGGGTCGGCCGCTTCCGGATCAACCGCAAGTTTGCGCAGGACATTCCCGATTCGGAGATGACCCTGCGGCCCGAGGACTTCGTCAATGCCATCCGCTATCTCGTCCGGCTGCGCAGCGACGATCAGGAAGCGCAGGTCGACGACATCGACAACCTGGGGAACCGCCGCCTGCGGACGATCGACGAGCTGGCCTCCGACGAGATCCGCAAGGGCTTCCTCAAGCTCCGCCGGACGGTGCAGGAACGCATGAGCCTCAAGGACGTCGAGGAGATGTCTCCCCGAACGTTGATCAACCCCAAGAGCGTCTCGGCCGCCATCGAGTATTTCTTCGGACGCAGCGAGCTGTCGCAGGTGGTCGACCAGACCAATCCGCTTTCGATGCTGACGCACGAGCGGCGGCTCAGCGCTGGGGCCGGGGGGACTCAACCGCAAGCGGGCCGGGTTCGAAGTCCGCGACGTGCACATCTCCCACTACGGGCGGATCTGTCCGATTGAAACGCCCGAAGGGACGAACATCGGCCTGATCTCGAGCTTGAGCATCTTTGCGAAGGTCGACGACTACGGCTTCCTGATTACTCCGTACCGCAAGGTGGAAAACGGGAAGCTTACGGACGCGATCGAATGGCTGCGGGCCGATGAAGAAGCTTCCTCCTACGTCGCGCCGGCCGACACACTGATCGAGAAGGGTCGGATTGCCGAAGAGCGCGTTCTGGCGCGCTACCGTAACGACGTCCACTGGGTCAACTCCAAGGAGGTCAAGTTTATCGACATTGCGCCGTGCCAGATGGTCGGCGTCTCGGCGGGGCTGATTCCGTTCCTGGAGCACGATGACGCCAACCGCGCCCTGATGGGGTCCAACATGCAGCGGCAGGCGGTGCCTCTTCTGATCACTGAGCCGCCTCTTGTCGGCACGGGGTTGGAACGGGCCGTCGCCGAGAACTCCGGCATGTTGGTCCGCGCCGAGCGGGCCGGACGCGTCACCTATGTCGACGCGGACGTCGTCGAGGTGGAGGGGAAGCGCTATCCGATGCGCAAATTCACCGGTCTGAACGAGCGGACCTGCTTGAATCAGAAGCCGATCGTTAAGGTCGATCAGCGCGTCAAGAAGGGAGATCTCCTGTGCGACAGTGCGGCGACGCGCGACGGGGAGCTGTCGCTGGGACGCAATGCACTCGTGGCCTTCATGTCGTGGGAGGGATACAATTTTGAGGACGCCATCATCCTCTCCGAGCGACTCGTGATGGACGACGTCTACACGTCGATTCACATCGATGAGTTTGACGTCGAGATCCGCGAGACGAAGCTGGGACGGGAAGAGTTCACCCGCGACATCCCCAACGTGAGCGAGAAGGCGCTGCGGAACCTCGACGAAGAGGGGATCGTCCGCGTCGGGACACGTGTTCAACCGGGCGACATCCTGGTCGGCAAGGTCTCTCCCAAGGCGAAATCCGAGCTGACCCCGGAGGAAAAGCTGCTGCACGCCATCTTCGGCCGGGCCGGCGAGGACGTGAAGAACGAGTCGCTGGAGGTTCCCAGCGGTGTGGAAGGGATCGTTATTCACACGGAGCGTTTTTCGCGGCGGATGAGCCTCTCGGAACTGGAGCGCAAGAAGTTCGAGCAGGAGCTGAAAAAGGCCGAGCAAAGCGGGAACAAGGCGATCCGCGCGGCGTTTCTCGAGTTCTCCAAAGAGTTCGAGAAAGTTCTCGGCCGCCACCTGGCCGCCGAGGATGGGCGCGAAATCCGCGCCATTGAAGACGACGACAAGTTCGTGGCCGATTACGTGCAGAACTTCCCCAAACACTTCGAGGATCTCGACCTCCGCAGCCCGCAAAAGAAGGCGGACCTCAAAAAGCTGCTCAAAGAAACGTGGGGACCGGTCGAAGAGGCGATCGACGTCCGCGACCAGGCCCTCAACAGCATGAAGCGCGGGGACGAGCTGCCCAGCGGCGTGTTGCAGATGGTCAAGGTGTACGTCGCCTCGAAGCGGCAGATTTCCGTCGGCGACAAGATGGCCGGCCGCCACGGAAACAAGGGTGTGATCTCGAAAATCCTGCCCATGGAAGACATGCCGTTCCTCGAGGACGGCACCCCCGTCGACATCGTGCTGAACCCCCTGGGCGTTCCGAGCCGAATGAACGTGGGACAGATCCTCGAGACGCATCTCGGCTGGGCGGCCTCGAAGCTCGGGTTCCGCGCGGTCTGTCCCGTGTTCGACGGGGCCAGCGAGGAGGCCATTCGCGAGGCGCTCGTGCAGGCGGGGCTTCCCGACGACGGCAAGACGAACCTGTACGATGGCCGCACGGGCGAGCCGTTTGAACAGCGCGTCACGGTCGGCATGATCTACATGCTGAAACTGCACCACTTGGTCGACGACAAGGTCCACGCGCGGGCGACGGGCCCCTACTCGCTGATCACCCAGCAGCCGTTGGGGGGCAAAGCGCGGTTCGGCGGCCAACGATTTGGGGAAATGGAAGTCTGGGCGCTGGAGGCCTACGGCGCCGCATTTATCCTGCAGGAACTTCTGACCGTCAAGAGCGACGACGTCGAAGGCCGTACCAAGATTTACGAGTCGATGGTGAAGGGCGAGAACACGCTCGAGGCCGGCACGCCGGCCAGTTTCGACGTGCTCTGCAACGAAATCCGCGGTCTGTGCCTCAACATTCAGTTGGAAAAGAACTCGTTGTAACGCATCGGCTGGGCCGAATCATCAAGGCCTGCCGGAAACAACGGACGAAGCACGGAATTCGAATGACGCAGGAAGTACCAAGCACGAAATCCGACGACAAACCACTGTCGAGCGTCGTGCTTTGGATTTCGTTCGTCCTTCGTGCTTCGGAATTCGGTTTTCATCGCGGTGAGTGTCGAGAGCGCGTGCCGCTTTACGAGGAGTGCTGACGTGAGCGTTGCCGAAACCAATTATGATCGCATCAACGATTACGGTTCGGTGAAGATCGGCCTGGCCAGCTCGCACGACATCCGGAGCTGGTCGTTCGGCGAGGTGAAAAAGCCGGAGACGATCAACTACCGCACTTACCGCCCCGAACGGGACGGGCTGTTTTGCGAGCGGATTTTCGGTCCAGAGAAGGACTGGGAATGCGCCTGCGGCAAATACCGCGGCATGAAGTACAAGGGGATGATCTGCGACCGTTGCGGGGTCAAGGTGACGCACAGCCGCGTCCGCCGCAAACGGATGGGCCATATCGAGCTGGCCGCCCCCGTCGTCCATATCTGGTTCTTCAAATCGATGCCCAGCCGGCTGGCGCGCTGTTGAACATGAAGACGACCTCACTGGAAAAGGTGGTCTATTTCCAGGACTACGTCGTCATCGACCCCGGCGACACGCCGCTGCGTCCCTGCCAGCTTCTCACCGAAGAGGAGGCGCGGCAGGCGCGCGCGAAGTACGGCGAGGAGTCCTTCGAGATCGACATGGGAGCCGAGGCGGTTAAGAAGCTCCTCCAGAAGCTCAATCTTGTCGAGCTTTCCGTGACGCTGTGCGCCGAGTTGAAGACGACCAACAGCCAGCAGAAGGCGAAGGATCTGATCAAGCGGCTCAAGGTCGCCGAAGCGCTCCGCGACAGCGAGAACAAGCCGGAATGGATGGTGCTCGACGTCATCCCGGTGATCCCGCCCGACCTGCGTCCGCTGGTCCTGTTGGATTCCGGCAACTTCGCCACGAGCGACCTGAACGACCTGTACCGGCGGATCATCAACCGCAACAACCGCTTGAAGAAGCTCGTCGACCTCAACGCCCCCGAGGTCATCGTCCGCAACGAGAAGCGGATGCTGCAGCAGTCAGTCGACGCGCTGTTCGACAACAACCGCTGCAAACGGCCTGTGCTCGGCTCGTCGAACCGGCCGCTCAAATCGCTGACCGACATGATCAAGGGAAAGCAGGGCCGCTTTCGCGAGAACCTGCTGGGCAAGCGCGTTGACTATTCCTGCGCGGAGCGTCATCGTCGTCGGACCGGAGCTGAAGCTGCACCAGTGCGGCTTGCCGAAGAAGATCGCGCTCGAGCTGTTCCAGCCGTTCGTCATCCGCCGGTTGAAGGACCTCAATCACGCCGACACTATCAAGAGCGCCAAGCGAATGCTCGAGCGCCGCGATGAAGAGGTGTGGGACATCCTGGACGAGGTCATCACCAACCACCCGGTCCTTCTCAACCGGGCGCCGACTTTGCACCGCATGGGTATCCAGGCGTTCGAGCCGGTGCTGATCGAAGGCAACGCGATCAAGATCCATCCCCTGGTCTGCAAGGGGTTCAACGCCGACTTCGACGGCGACCAGATGGCCGTGCACCTGCCTCTCTCGATCGAGGCGCAGGTCGAGGCCACCACGCTGATGATGTCGACCAACAACATCTTCAGCCCGGCCAACGGCCAGCCGATCATCAGTGCCTCGCAGGACATCGTGATGGGTTGTGCCTACCTGACGCTGAAGCGGCCTGACCGCCTGGGCGAGGGGATGATCTTCACTTCGCCGGCGGAGGTGTTCATGGCCTTCTCGCAAGGCAAGGTGGTCCGCCACGCGATCATCAAGGTCCGCCTTCCGAAGGAAAAGACCGTCAAGGGAGAAGGGGCCGAAGACTACAAGCCGGGCCGCCTGGTCACGACGACCGTCGGCCGCGTGATGTTCAACGACGTGCTGCTCCCGCAGATGGCCTTCTACAACAACACGATGAAGGGGCGGGACCTGGCGAACGTGATTTCCGACTGTTATCACCTCCTGGGACGCAAGGCGACCATCGAGCTTTTGGACAACATGAAGGAGCTCGGCTTCCACCAGGCGACCCAGAGCGGCATGTCGTTCGCCGCCAGCGACCTCAAGACGGCCCCGAACAAGGACAAGGTCATCGGCGACGCCGAGTTGTCCGTGCTCAAGCAGCAGAAGCTGTTCGAGAAGGGCGTCATCACCAACCAGGAACGCTACAACCAGGTGCTCGACACGTGGACCCACGCCCGCGAGCTGATCACCAAGTCGATGATGCACGAGCTTGAGCACGATTACCGCGACAACGGACACTACGTCAACCCGCTGTTTCTGATGGCAAACTCCGGCGCCCGCGGCGGCGTCGAACAGATGCGGCAATTAGCCGGCATGCGCGGACTGATGGCCAAGCCGAGCGGCGAGATCATCGAGACGCCAATCAAGGCGAACTTCCGCGAGGGCCTCACCGTGCTGGAGTACTTCAGCTCCACCCACGGCGCCCGGAAGGGGCTGGCCGACACGGCTCTCAAGACGGCCGACAGCGGCTATCTCACCCGCAAGCTGGCCGACATCTGCCAGAACATGGTCGTCACCACGCAGGATTGCGGCACGACCAAAGGGATCACGCGAGGCGTGGTTTATCGTGGAGAAAAGGTCGAGGTCAGCCTCGCGGACGCGATCCGCGGCCGCGTCAGCCGCACCAACATCGTCAATCCCATCACGGACGAAGTGATCGTTCGCGAAGACGAGCTGATTACGATCGACGTCGCCCGCAAGATCGAGGACATGGGACTTGAGAAGATCCAGGTTCGCAGCCCCATGACGTGTGAAGCGACCCTCGGCATTTGTCGACTGTGCTACGGCATGGACCTTTCCACCGGGAATCTCGTCGAGGAGGGGTTGGCGGCCGGAATCATTGCGGCCCAGAGTATCGGCGAGCCGGGAACCCAGCTCACCATGCGGACGTTTCATATCGGCGGGGCGGCGTCCATCGACGTCCACGAGAACGAGATCCGCACCCGCCGGGCGGGCCGCGTACGGTATGCCCGCATCCGCAGCGTCGTCAACCAGGAGGGCAAGAACGTCGTTCTGACGCGAAACGGCGAGATCATCATCCTTGACCCCAAGGAGCGGGAGCTCGAAAACTATACTGTCCCCAATGGGGCGACCCTTCTGGTCGCCGAAGATGAAGAGATCGAGGTGGGACGCGTCCTGTGCCAGTGGGACCCTCACTCCGTGCCGATTTTGGCGGAAGTCGGCGGCAAGGTGCGGTTCGAGGACTGCATCGAAGGGCGATCCATCCGCTCCGAGCGGGAGGCGTCCGGCAACCTGCGGCGGACCGTCATCGAGCACAAGGGCGACCTGCATCCGCAGATCATTCTCGAAGACGCCGCCGGCAAGATCCTCGACTTCTATTACCTCCCCGAGCGGTCCACCCTCGAGGTACAGGAAGCTCAGGCGATCACTGCCGGCTCGGTCCTCGCCAAGAATCCGCGCGAGGCGACCGGAACGCAGGACATCGTCGGCGGGTTGCCGCGCGTGACCGAGCTGTTCGAGGCCCGCAAGCCGAAGGACCCGGCGATCATCGCCGAGATCGACGGCGAGGTGGAGCTCGTCGCCGAGAAGAAGCGCGGCAAACGGATCATCGTCGTCCGCGGAGATGACCAGACCGAGGTCGAGCACGTGATTCCGCACGGCAAGCAGCTCTTGGTTCACGCGAACGACCGGGTCCGTGCCGGAGACGCGCTGGTCCGCGGTCCGCTCGTTCCGCACGATATCCTCCGCGTCAGCGGGGCGGAGGCGGTCCAGCAGTACCTGCTGCACGAAATCCAGAACGTCTACCGGTCGCAGCGCGTCGAGATCGACGACAAGCACATCGAGATCGTCATCGCGCAGATGCTGCGCAAACTGAAGATCGAGGATGTCGGCGACTCAACCATGCTGCCGGGAATCGTGATCGACAAGTTCGAGTTCCGCAGGACCAACGAGCAATTGATGGGGTGCGTCAAGATCACCGAGCCTGGCGAAACAGAGTTCCAGATCGGCGACATCGTCCCCACCGCGACGCTCGAGGAGGTCAACGCTCAGGTCGAGGCCGCCGGCCAAAAGCCGGCCAAATCAACCCGGCCCCGCGCCGCCACCGCGAGCATCCAGCTTTTGGGCATTACCAAGGCGGCCGTGCAGAGCGAAAGCTTCATCTCCGCGGCAAGCTTCCAGGAGACGACCAAGGTGCTCACTGAGGCGGCGTTGGCCAGCAAGGTCGACAACCTCGTCGGCTTGAAGGAGAACGTCATTCTCGGCCACTTGATCCCCGCCGGGACGGGCTTCCACACTCACCAAGACGCCGAAGTCCGCATCCGGCCGGAAGCCCTTCAGGAGCTCCGTGCGGAGAAAGAGCGGATCTCGGCCGCGCGACTCGCGCTCCTGACGGAGTCGACCGAACCGCCGCAAAGCGCCAGTCCCGCGAGCGGAACCTGATCGGAACGGATCTGTGCAAGCGCACTCACCCTTAATTCGCCAATACAGGGAATGCGATCGGCGGATCGCGGGAAAGATTTGGTCCTGGTCAAGGGGGATTGGGAACGCCAGGCTGGCGTGAACATTCATTCTTTGGCCACGTGCCCATCCACGAACGACAGGGCTGAGTCGTAAGCGGCCGCCACTTGTTTGGGATCGCCGCCAGGGAGGCCGTGGCCGGCATTCGGGACGAGGATCAGCCGATGCTCGACTCCGACGCGGGTGAGCTCCTTGTCCATTTCGACGGATTGTTCAAAAGGGACGTCCGTGTCGCGCGTGCCGTGGATCAGGAGCGTCGGCGAATAATCCCTGGTGACGTTGCGGACAGGACAGTAAGGCGTCAGCGACCGGTCTTGGGTCCGCGGGTCGAAACCTGAGACGTTCGTTGTCCACAGCCCCTGCTGGCGGCAGTAGAGGTAGAAGCGGCCGGGTCCCCGGTCGCCTCGCTTTCGGGCGGTCACCGGAGGCCCGCTCACCCCCTTCCAGGCGTCTTCTTTCGCGACGAGCGGCTGCTTGCGATAAAACTGGCTGGGCTTGACGTACCAGTCGCCCGCGAGGTCGCCGTAGCCCCAGAACGAAACGAGGGCCGCCGGCCGGGGCTTGACGCAGAAGCCGGTCATCAGCGTCAGGTAGCCGCCCGCCGAGCCGCCCGCGACGGCAATCCGCTGGGTGTCGGCGCCGAAAAGCCGCGGCCCCTCTTCGTGCAGCCAGGCATAGGCGTCGCGGAGGTCTTCGATGATCGCTGGCAGCTTCGTCTCCGGCGCAAGGCGGTAATCGATTGAAACGAGCGCGTATCCCCTTTTGAGGAACGCCTGCTTGACCCTGCGGTCGACGCTGCCGCGATCCCCCATGATCAGCGCTCCACCGTGAATCCAAAGCAGCACGGGGCGCAGGCGCTTGGCGTCGGCGCGGTCGTCGTGGGGGCGATAAACGTCCGCCTTGATCTCGAGGTTTGCGACTGTCTTATACGTGAACGTGTCGCGGCGCGGAGCGGGCCGCTCGTCGCTCGGCCGTTTTTCTCGCGTGTCTTTAGAGAGAAGGTTGGCCGGGCCAACGGACAAGCCCGCGACCGCGGCGGCAAGGGAAGCCAGAAAATCGCGTCGTTCGCAGCGTTCAGATCCGCTTGTCATGTGTCGTTTCCGCGTGCCTTTTCCTCAGTGCCATCGGCGTCTTCTGTGGAATACGCCATTTTTAACGCTTCGGTGCGGCGACCTCATCCCAGGAATGGATGCCGATGACCGGAAGGGCGAACCGGAACGCCGTTTCCCAGTCAGGCGTGTCGGCCAGCCGAAACACTTCGTAGATTTTTTTCTTCGACTCAGGCGTGGCAATGGTCCCCGGGCGGCGCGTCCAGAGTCCCAGGCGCAACCCTCCTTCCTCCGCGTTGTCGACGTGTCGATTCAGGATGAACGCGTCGATCCCGTCGAGCCGGGAGGCTTTGATCCACCCATAGCAGTAGCCTGCCGCCTGCAACGTCTGGCCCTCGGGGCCGTCGGGCGTGTGAAACCCTTGCTCGGAGAGGATCACGCGCCGCGGCTTGCCGTGGCAGAGCATTTCCGGCCGGCGGAGGTAGGCGGTCAACTGTTCGAGGTTTTTGAAGGTGATCTTCGGAGTGTCGGCATTCGGAAGGGCCGCCTTGTCGAGCCACGTGCGCGGATCGAAGAGATTGGCCGGATAGGGGTGAAAAGCGATGTGCCAATCGAAGTCCCCGCCCTCTTTCGAAAGGCGATTCATTTCGTCTAAAAGACCGCGGCCGGGACAGGCGCGGAGCGGGTCGGCGTTCCCCTTGGCCGTCCAATGATGTTCGAGCGAAATGTAGACGCGCGCGCGTCGGCCGAGTGCTTGCGGACGGCCGCGTGGGCCAGCCGGATGGCGCAGATAGTCGCGGGCCACCTTGTGCATCGGGGCCGGCCCGATGTTGTACCACTCGGCGTGCGAGTTCACTTCGTTGCCCACGATGTATCCCGCAACGCGGCCAAACCGCCCGTCGCGCCGGGAGAACCGCTCGGCGAGAATCCCCAGGCACGCCTGAAAATAGCGGCGGCCTTCCGGATCGGAGACATTGAAGCCCGTAATGCCGTGGGGCGCTTCCTTGGCTTCTGCGGGGCGAACGATCCGGCTCAGCCGTGGATCGCTGGTCGTGGTGCACAACAGAATCAGTGTCACCTGTGCCCCGGCGTCGCTCAGCGGTTTGACGGGGATCGACTCGATGGCCGCGCGATGAAACGCGAATTCGCGTCCATCCATGCGGTATCGCAGGCTGTCGGGCCGAGCGTCCAGATCGATCAGCGACGTCAGGCTCACGTTGAGGGCCGCTTGCTTAACGCCCAGCGCCAGCGCATCGTCGACCATCTGCACTTGCAACCCCTTCTTGCTGATCGCAGTCGTCCCCCTAAGCATTGCGACACCGGACGGACCGCCGCCTTCGCAAACGACCGAACAAAATCCAAAGAGGGCGGGAACGAACAGGGCCCGCAGGAGACGATTCCAGAATGGCATGACACAGCCTTGCAATGAAAACGGTCCCCGGGTCGGGAAAAGACGTCATCTTACAACAGGGCGTCGACGACGCGTGTTCCCATTTCCTCCGTGCCGATGCTCGGGCCGCCGGCGGCGATGTCTTTGGTGCGGTAGCCTTGGTCGAGGACGGCATTGACGGCGGCTTCGATCGCGGCGGCTTCTTTTTCCAGGTTCAACGAGTGCCGCAGCAGTAAGGCGGCGGCCAGGATGGTCCCCAGCGGATTGGCGATGCCCTTTCCTGCGATGTCGGGAGCCGAGCCGTGGATTGGTTCGTAGAGGCCGGGGCCCGAATCGCCGAGCGACGCAGAGGGGAGAAGTCCAAGCGAGCCGGGGAGCATCGAGCCCTCGTCGGTCAGAATGTCGCCGAACATGTTCTCCGTCACAACGACGTCGAAATCCCGAGGACGCGAAATCAGATGCATCGCCATCGCGTCGACCAGGACGACGTCGTATTGCACGTCGGGAAACTCGTCGACCATCACGCGGGCGGCCACTTGCCGCCAAAGCCGCGACACTTCCAGCACGTTGGCTTTGTCGACGGAGGTGACTTTGCGACGGCGGCGGCGCGCGAGACGGCCGGCCAGCCGAACGACGCGCTCGATCTCGCCGGTCGAATAAATCATCGTGTTCCAGGCCTCTTCTCCGCTGGCATGCCGGCGCCGGCCTGATTCTCCGAAGTAGAGGCCGCCGGTCAATTCGCGGATAAAGAGGATGTCGACCCCCTCCACGATGTTCCGCTTCAGGGGCGATGCGTCGACGAGCTGGCGTTGGGTTGTAATGGGTCGCAGGTTGGCAAAGAGGTTCAGTTCCTTGCGAATCCGCAGCAGGCCGGCCTCCGGGCGGGTCTTTGCCCGGGGATCGTCCCATTTCGGGCCGCCGACCGCGCCCAGCAGAATCGCCTGCGACGACCGGCACTCGTCCAGCGTTTTCTCGGGGAGGGGATCTCCGAATTGATCGATTGCGCAGCCGCCGATGGGACACGTCACAAATCGCAAAGCATGTCCGCCGCGTTCCGCGACGGCTCTCGACGCCCGTTCGGCCTGGCCGACGACTTCCGGACCAATCCCGTCCCCGGGAAGCAAGACGATTTTGACGTCCATCAGCGCGATCTCCGCGAGGGGGTAGTGGCTAGTGGTCAGCGATTGCCAGTGCTAGCCACTGGCCACCGGCCACTCGCCACTGTAATCGGCCCGTGCCGGCTGTTCCAGGAATGGTCCAAACGCGAGAATCGTCGCAAACGGGGCGACGCCGATCACAATCGGTCCGTCGCGGGGCTGGCATTCAAAACAGCGGTGATCGCGATCCGATAAAAGAACCAGGCGTAGAGTCACCCGAGCGTTTGTGCGCGTCGGAACCGGGTCCGCGAACGACCGCGGCCCACCCAGCGAGCGGACCGTCCGGCTTAGGACGGCGGGGCGGTCCGAACCTTCACGAGTCCAAACATGCTCCCTATGTTGCGCGGCACTTTCTTTTCAATCGGAATGTTCATCACGCTGTGGGGCGTTTCGCTCCTCTTCGTCGATAAGCTCGTCCTCAACATGCCGGACGACGTTGCGGCACGGACCCCGGGCTTCCGGGGTCTGTACCAGGGCAACCCGCAGCAGCCGAAGCAGCGCGTCATCGATCCACCGGAATGGGCCGCCTTCAGCCTGCTCTCGGTGGGCGCGGTGACGATGTTGTACGCCCTCGCACTGCCCAAGAAGAGCTGACGATCGGTCCGCTGCGCAAAAAGACTTCCGGTACCGCTCGGAATCGGCCTTGCGCTTTTAGGCGGCTCGGGTGTCGAACCCTCCGCAACCGTTGCGCATTGCCATCGGGTGTCGGCGTGCTGCGGCGGGTGCTACGCCCCAGGGCTTTGCGTGCTGGCGCAGCGGCGAACGTCACGCCACCCACGGCGGTCGCCTTGGGAGGTGTGTGCCGCGCGATCGAAAAGGCACGCTCACGCAAGGCGTGAGTACGGCACCTGCTCCATCCGGCAGGAGTTCTTATCGGTTCGGATTCGCCAGCCCCGCTTGATTCGTCTTCCCCAATCGCCATATGATCGAAACAGGGATGATCGGCCCGCGTTTGGAGCGTCGGACGTGTTGGAATTCGATTTTGAGCAGAGTGTCGGATGCTGGATCGCGTTGACCTCTCATGCACTGCGACGAGCACTCGACGAGGAACTGGCGAGAGAGGGGATCACGTTTCGCCAATGGGAGGTGCTCGCCTGGTCGACGTCGGCCGAGCAACTTTCTCAAGCGGAGCTGGCTGAGCGGATGGGGATTGAGGCACCCACGCTGGGGGGAATTCTCTCCCGGATGGCGCGTGACGGCTGGTTGGCACGATCGGGCTGTCCGCACGACCGGCGCAAAAAACGGTTCCGCCCGACGGCCAAGGCGGAGGCGGTTTGGGGCCGCATGCTTCAATGTTGCCACGCGGTCCGCGAACGAGCCACCGACGGGCTGACCAGCGACGAGCTGGCCGCGTTCAAGCGGACGTGCGAAGCCATCCGCCAGAACCTCGGCCAAGAGTCGGCCACGCTCGAAGCCATTTCATGATTTTTTCGCGATCCGACTGGCGCTCGGAGAATTAGCGCGTCAGCTCTAATGTCGACCAAAGGCTGGGATCGTGATCGAACGGAAAGTCGCGGCCGACCGCTAGGAACTGCTCGCCGAGCTCCGCGTCGCGGACGACGTAATAGAAGCCCAGCAAGGGATTGGCGTCCGGGTCGTAACCGGCCAGGCTTTCCGCCGGGATCCACGCGTCGAGCACGTATCCGCCCGGAACCGGCCGCGACGCGGCCCGCAACAGGCCGGCCCGGTTGGACGGAGCGTCTTCCTTGGCCAGTGCAATCGAGAACTGGTAGGCGGCCGTCGCGTTTTTCCGCCCTTCCCTTGGTGAGGATGCGGAACCGGGCAAAAATGCGAAATGGTGGCAAAATCGGCTGGCGCGGTGAATCGTCTGCGTGTTCCGCGTATCGAGCCAGAGTTGAAAGCCGTCCGATTCCCGTGGCTCGTCGGGGACTTCGGCCACCGGCATCTTCTTGCCCAAGACCGAGACGCGAAACCCGATTCCGCTCTCGTTCCAGCCGGCCTGGATCTTGGCGAAGGGGGCCGCTTCATCCAATGCGCCGACGTCGGGGAAGAACGCGGCTTCGTCCAAGGCAAGAAAATGGGCGCCCCCCCAGAACGCCGTTCGACGTGCGGCACCGGGATCGAATAGCGGAAGAGAAATCGGTGCGGAACGACCGGCATCCGAGCGAACCCAGCGGGGCTTCGGCCGGCTGCAACCAAAGCCGCAACGGCAGACCGAAACCCAAAACGAACCGAACACACGCGGCAGAACACCGTCAATTCGGGTCGTGCGTCTAAACGCATGTGGAGTCCGGAGATCGGGACCAAGGCGCCGGACGCCCGATCACAGGCGCCCCGCACCCGTCGGCGGCTATTCGGCGGCCGTCGCTCCGGCGAGCGCGTCCCAGCTCATCAAGTGCTTTTCCAGCGCCTTGATCACCAGAGTGCCGCGTTTTCCCTTGGCCTCTTCGAGCTCAAAGCCCGACTGGCGGAGCTTCTCTTCGTGTTCCGAGTCCTTGTCCAGCACGCCGTCGTCACTCACGGCCCGCCACCATTCGAGATGCGGCCAATCGCGACGAATCGTACGGATCGTCGTCGCCATCGTACGGCCGTTCATTCCGGCGCTGAAACCGGCCTGCTTGGCCAAGGTGGTGTAGGTTGCGACTTTTTGGGCTTTTTTCAGTTCCCAAAGAAGTTCAGCCACTTCCGACGCTCTGCTCGAGACCATGGGGATCCCCTTGCAAACGGGCAAGCTCGGCTGTCCGTGCCTCAAAAATCAAGGTTCACGCTGCCGGTCCGCGTGACGAACGGACTGAAAACAGACCGGCCCACGTTTCAACACGGCATCCGAGCCGCAGAAACCACGCCATCACCGATGTTCACCGCCCGCCAATCATGGAATAATTCTAGAGTAACCGATTGCACGCCCTTCTCACAAGCCCTGATATGGCTGCCCGTGTACGCCACACTTTAGGCCTCGTCGCGGGGTGGGTACCTTGCTCGATGAGTCACGCGATCCAAGAGGGCACCGGCCAATCGTCGCGTGCCTCTGGAAGGTGCGTCGTACAATCCCGGCGAGGAGACCGGACATGGACGAAACGTATGAAGGCAATGGAATTCGGTTTCGATACCCCACCTCTTGGGAGCTGGTCGAACAAGAGGACGGCGAATCGACGTCGATTACCGTCGCCAGTCCCGAGACGTCGTTCTGGTCGGTCTCGCTGTTCCGCGACGGTCCGTCACCCCAGCAAGTTGTCGCGTCAGCCGTCGAAGCCTTCCGCGAGGAGTACGACGAAGTGGACGTCTATGCGTGCGAAGAAAAGATGGGCGATCGTCCCGGCGCGGCACGCGACGTCGATTTCGTCTGTTTCGAGCTGATTAACAGCGCCTTCCTCCGGTCTTTCCAGACCGACCGCTTTACCGTGCTGGTCCTCTACCAGGGGTTTGACGGAGAGCTCGCCGACACGCGTCCTCTCCTGGAGGCGATCTCGGCCAGCCTGACGCTCGAAGGCGAGGAGACCTGAGCATCCGCGCGGAACGACTCGTTGAACGTTGTTGCGAGACCGTTCGCAAACGGATCGTGCGTCGAATGCGATTTGTGTCGCCGGGCACCAGCCGAACGATGGCTTTGCTCCCCGTTGCGGGGGATGAATATAATCGATCAAACTCTCTGGTGGCTGACGCGAGGAATTAAGTACATGGATGCGAAGATCGTTTCGCACCAAGTGGACAGCATCGGAACCGTCGCGGGGCAGGTTTGGCAGTACTTGGATGCGCACGGGTCCGTCACGTTGAGCAAGCTTGCGCGCGAAATTGAGGCTCCGCGCGATCTGGTGATGCAGGGGGTTGGATGGCTGGCTCGAGAGGGAAAAATCGCCTTCCACGAGGGACCGCGGAGCAAAACGATCTCATTGCTCTGATTCACTCCTTTGTCTGACTGGAAAGCCGAAGCAATGACCACCTTGGCCGAGCTGGAGTCTCTGTGCAACGAAGGCCGGCGTTGCGTGCGGCACCAGGACCCCGACGCCGCCATCGCCGCCTTCACGAAGGCGCTGGCGCTGGACGACCGCGCCATCCCCGTTCACGAAGGACTGGCCGCCGCCTATTTCCTGAAGAAGGACTACGAGAAGTCGGCCGACCACTTCAAAAAGGTGACACTTCTGGACCCTCGGCAAGCCAAGGCGCTCATCAACTTGGGCGCCGTCTACAACCGGATGAAGGAGTACAACAAGGCGGTCACCATCCTGCGCAAGGCCCTCCAGAAGGACAAATCGTCCGGCGAGGCGCATTACAATATCGGCCTGGCGTACCGCGGTCTCAACCAGCTCTCGATGGCGGTCTCCGCCTACAAGGAAGCGGTCCGCGTGGCGCCGCAAATGGCGGCCGCCCATCAGAACCTCGGCAATGTTTACGTGGATATGGGAAATTTCCAACATGCAATCATCCACTATAAGAAGGGCGCTGGAGATCGACCCCGGCTTCGAGCGGGCCCAGCGCGGGCTGGAAGGCGCCCAGGCCCTGAGCGTCGACGCGAAGAAGTCGATCAGCCCTTTCGGCCGGCTGGTCGACGCCGCCACCGTGGGCCCCAAGACGGCGCCGCGAGTGGAGCGGCAGATCACCGACACGGAACGCGCCCAGGACCGCATGACCGTCTTTAACCTGCTGACCGACGTCAGCGAATCGGGAAACGTCTTTCTCAAAGACGTTCGGGAGAAATTTGAGCCGGCGCTCACGGCGCTTTCACGAAGCCTTTCCCATTCCCTCGAAGGGGTCAGCGGGCTGCCTCGCGACTACCGGCACTTTCTTTCCTCTTTCAAAGAAATCCACGAGTCGCGGCGGGCCCTCAAGCGCTTCGTGCTGCAGCTGCGGGCGCACGAAGAGATGATGAACACGCCGGGGCCCTCCCGCCCCAAATGAGGCGGCGCGGGCGATCAGGGAACGACGGTGCCGTTCACCAGGATTCCGCCCGTGGTCGTTCCTGCCGGAACGGAGAAGGGAGTGTCGGCCCCCTGGATGACGTTGTTCTGGGTGCCCGCGAGATTGACCGTGTACGTCATGTCGGAAACTGTTGGGTCTGTCACGCTGGAAAAGATAATCCCGTTTCCGTGGTTTGCCAGGCTGACGAAGTTGCCCTCGATCGTGACGCTGGCGGGGCCGGTGACGGAATCGAACAGCACGCCGGTCGCCCCGCCCGCCGTGTCGACGACGGAATTGCTCGCAAGATCGAGCGTGGCGGACGGTCCGAGAGAGAATCGGAAGCCTGTGCCGCCGGTGGCTCCGAACTGCACTGCGTTGCCCGTCAACGTCAACTGGGAGGGGCCCGCCGCGATGACCTGGAATCCCGTATTGCTGCCGCCGCTGCCTGTGAACGAATTGTTGGTGATGGAAACGGTCGACAGGTCGGTCGTCGAGAGGGCGTTGATGTAAACGCCCGTGTTCGATCCTGCCGTGCCGACAAACGTGTTCTGGTCGACCGTTGCCGACAGGTTCCCGTTCCAGTTGAGGTTGATTCCGTCCGTTCCGGCTTGCGAGTTTTGGAACGTGTTCGACTCAGAGGTGAAAGTCAACGTTGAGCCTTCACTGCCGGCGAGCGACTGGACCAGAATATTGTCCGCGCTGCTCGAGGTGAACGAGTTGGAGTTGGCGCTGAAATTGTACGTGCCAATCTGGTCAACCCGGAATCGAATGTTGGCGGCTCCGTTTCCGGAGAACGTCGAGTTGGTGATGGCGAGCTGGTTCACATCGAGCGCGTCGATTCCATAGGACGTGGAATTCGTGACCTGGACGTTGCCCAGCCCAAGATAGCTTACATTCTGGGCCTGGATGCCGACGCCGTTGGAATTGAGGTTCATCAACACCAGTCCGACCGATCCCGCGTTCTGGACGAGGACGCCCGTGCCGGCCCCCTGGATGGTGCCGCCGGAGCCCGCTGTTTCGCCGCTGTTGCCGAAGACAAAGAATGTTCCGGGAGTGGAGATGAGCTTCAGGCCCACGGAAGCGCCGCTGCTGGAAATGCTTGTCAGGTTGACGTTGGCAGTCGTGTTTTCGATGTCGACGGCTGTCCCGTTGGTGGCTTGGATCGTTCCGCCCGCGGTGCCGGTCGCCGTGCTGCCGACGTTAAGCGTTCCCGCGTTGTTCGCGTAGAGCGCGGTTCCGTTCGCACTGGAGATGTTGAGCGAGCTGAACGTCGTCGTCCCGCTGTTGTTTTGCAGGTTGACGCCGGGATTGACGGTCGAGTTGACGACGTCGACCGCGCCGCTGAACGTGACAGCTGCCGAAGAATTGCTGACCGAGAGGGCCGAGGGGCTGATCCCCCCTTCGTTCGCGATGGTGGTTGTGCCGCTCACCGTGACCGTCCCGCTGGAGTTGTCGATCGCGAGGCCGACATCGTGCCGTTGATCGATCGACAGGTTGTCGAAGGTCACGCTGCCGGTCGACACGAGATTATTGACGTAAACCGAAGTGGCGGCCGCGCCGGAAACGGAGGTCGTCCCGGAGAACTGCACCGCTCCGGAGGCCCCTTCAATGTCGATGCCCCTGCCCGTCGAATTCGTCACGGTGAGGTTGTTGAAATTGACGTCGCCGGCGTCGTTCTGAAGCAGAATGCCTTGGCTGCCGCTGCCGGTGAACTGCGCGTTTGTCATGTCGACCGTGCCGCCGCTCGTGTTGGCAATGTTGAGATCGTGCCCCTGGCTCCCGGCGATCTGTCCCGCGAAAGTGAGATTCGCGCTGCCCCCGAGGATGGCAAGGCCGTCTCCGGCGGCGTTGGTGATCGATGTGTTGACAAACTCGAGGGTTCCCGTGCTATTGACCAGATGGATGCCGTCCGCGCCGGCATGGTCCACGGTCACGTTGGCAACGAGCGCGTTGGAAACGCCGTTGCCGTAGATGCCGTTCCCCGCCGAGTTCGTGATCGTGAAACCGGAGAAGATCGTGGTGGAGGCCAGCACGACGCCGGTCCCGGTGGCCGAGTCCAAGACCGGCAGGCTGCTGCCGGCCGCCGCCTGGGGAAGCACAAGCGATCCAAGTTGAGGAATGGCGACCGTGTGTTGGATGCCCGCGCCGTCGCCCAGAATGGCCTGGCCCGGGCTCATTGTGATCGTTGCGGCCGATCCGTGAAAGACACTGTCGGCATGGACGAAGATGATATCGTCGTTGGCCGCTTGAGCGGCGGCGATGGTTTGGAAGGGACTGTTGACGGTCCCGTTGCCTCCCGGCGCAGCCGCGCTGTCGACGTGTGCGAAGGTGTACGGTGTCCCCGTCTGCGGATCGTCGGCGACCAGGTCGGGGTCGAGACGAGTGCGGGTCGGCGCCAGGACGGTGTAGTTGCGCGTCACGTGCTCGCCCAACCGATCGTTGGCCGTCGATGCGGCGGATTCCGACCGGCGCAGCGGACCGAACGTCCAAGCGAGGGTGAAAAAGGCGCGCGTGTTGTAGAAATTGTCGTTGGTGATCTGAACGGCCGTGTCCAATCCGTAAGCGATGTTGGCCTGGACGCGGGCCGAGGCGCCGACAATGTTGTCGCCCTGGTCGTCGACGAAGTAATACCCCCCGCCGTAGACGCGCACGGCGTGTTCCTGCGCGAACCGTCCGGGGATCCCGACGCCGACCTCCATGTCGAAGCCGCGCATGGCCGCCGTAAAGGTCTCGATCTGGTCGTAAACGACGTTGTTCCCGACAAAACGGCTCGAATTGTTGACCAGCGCGAGCGAGTTTTGGTGATCGGTCTGACCGATCGGCAAATAGAAGTTGGTGCGGAAATCGAATGGCCCGCCGTAGGTTTCCAGGCTGAGGCCGAGCTGCTGGAAGTAATCGTCTCGGGTGCCGTCCGCGTCGTACCAGCCGCTGATGCCGAACACCCGGTCCCAGTCCTTGCTGAAATAACGGTATCCCAGGCCCACGTTACCGCCGAAGGTTCCCTCGACGGTGGGAAAGAACCGCAGGTCGGTGAAATACAGGGATTCATCCATCCGAAAGAAAGGGAACATCTCGACCGGCAAAATCGACCGATCCTGCACGGGACCCTGTCCGTAAACTCCACCGCCCCAAAACTGGACGTTCACCATGTCATTCGGCTCGCTGGTCGCCGGCATGGCGTCGGGCTGTTGGCTCGCCGGCGACGGAAATGGCGACGGAGATGGCGACGGAGATGGCGACTCGACAGGCGCCAGCGGCTTGGCGGACGGCGCGTCGCTCGAAGCGGAAGGCTCAGCCCCAACGCCGGGAGCGCTCGTGTTGTCGTCAGCGGCAACGCTGTCCGGATGCAGCCAAAATGCCAGGAGTGCGAGCCAAAACGCGAGAGCTGTACAGCTTCTCATGGAAGCTCCGCGCATAAGGTGGGTGGCAAGTATGACGTCGAGTTTGCGGAGGGAGGATGGCGGAAACGGTCGAACGACCGGTCGGGAGAGGGGGCAGATGGTACGGGCGAACGGGAAATCGGTCAAGGTAAGCACTTCGGCAGGACCAAGACCGCTAAAGCGACACGCTTTGCGTCACGCCGCGGCGAGGCTTGGGTCGCTGCGTCGTGGCCCGTTGCCAGAATTCAGCACCAGACGTTAAACTGAAATCCATTACGAGAAAATCTACTTTGCCGGGAGATGACCAGTTGGCGAAGAAGCAAGAACGAAAAAAGAAGGATCGGGAACGGCGCGTTGCTCAAAAGAAACACGCCGCCGCCCAAAAGCGGAATCAGGATAAGACGGCCCAGGAGACGTCCAAGGCTGGCCGCAAGGCGGAGCTTTTCACGGCCCCCGTCGCGGTCCCCAAGACGAATTACGTTGCCGCCAACGTGCCGAAGCCCTTCAACCACCGGCGTAGCGGAGGCGGAGGCTGACGGACAGCACCAGAACGTGTGCCCTGCGGAATGGATCGAAGAACGCTGCTCTCCTACAGCTCCGGGCACATGGTGGTGTGTGTCTATTCCTTCGTCGACTTTTATTTGCTGAAATTCTACACCGACGTCGTAGGGCTCGCGGCCGTTTGGGTCGGCGTGGCGATTGCCATTCGGTTCGTGTGGGACGCGCTGACCGACCCTGCCGTCGGTTACTGGTCGGATCACACGACCGCTCGGAGTGGACGCCGCCGGCCTTTCTTTCTCATTGGAGCGGCTGCGTCCGGGCTTCTGTTGTGGGCCGTTTTCACGCCGCCGCGATTCGAGTCGCACGTCGCGACGTTCGTCTTCCTCGTCGCCATGCTGACATTGCTTTTTGAGGCGACAGGCGTCTTTCAGGTCCCCCACGAGGCGCTGGCCGCCGAGCTCACCTACGACTATACAGAGCGAATCCGGTTGTCCGCCTATCGCAAATACTTTGACTCGACCGGAGACATGCTGGGACTCTTCGTCGTCGCGGTGGTACTGGCCGTCACCGCGAAGGACGCGCGGGGCGTCGCCGAAACCGAGCGCAGCGCCTACTCGATCTCGGCGGCGATCCTCGGCGTCGTCGTGGTCGCGATCGGACTTGTCACCTTTATCGGCACGAGAGGGAAGGACAGCGGCGCGGTCCGCTGTCAGTACGGCTTCTTCGAGGGAATGCGCAATACTTGGCGAAACAGAGCTTGCCGCGTACTCCTGGTTTCCACGGTGCTCGCCATGCTGGGGATTCAGATCGCCGTGGCCCAATTGCTTTATATCTTCATACATTTCTTTCACCAGCCGGAAACGGCCCTGCCGGCCATGATCGTCTGTTTTTTCGCCGGTTCTCTGGTCTCGATTCCCCTCTGGTCTCGCCTGGCCGTATTGATTGGCAAGAAAGAATGTCTTTTCGCCTCGATGCTGACTGCAGCCGCGACGTTTGTTTTGGTGGTTGCCTATCGCTGGCCGGACGCGGCATTTTACCCGCTGGCCTTCGCCATCGGCGCCGCGATTGCTGGCGTACAAGGGGTCTCCATGGCGCTGTGGCCTGACGTGATCGAGTGGGATGAACTGCAGACCGGCGAGCGCCGCGAAGGAAGTTATGCGGCCATGCGGTCGTTCGTGCTGAAGCTGTGCGCTCGGTTTCGGATTGCTGGTCGTGGGCTGCGTTCTGACCTGGATCGGCTACGAAGGCAACCGGCCCCCTGCTCCGGCGACAATCACGGGTCTTCGATTGAGTTTTGCCCTGCTGCCGGCCGCCTGCCTGCTCGCCGGGGCCATGGCAATTCGCAGGTTTCCCATCACGCGCGAGACGCACTGCGCAAGCCTTGGAAACGCTCGGTCGAACAGGCAAGCTGGAAGCGGCCGGCGAAATCGGAGCGGGAGTCGGGACGGGCGCCTGACAGTCTCACGGCGACTTGCGGACTGCACTCGGGACTTTGCCGCAGCCCAGGACGACCGAGGTACGGCGCAGACAGGAAGGCTCCGGAACTTTCAGCAGCCACCGCCAAAAGTCGCGGTCGGAACGCACCTTCCGGCGCTGGAACTCCCGCTGTTCGTCACGGATCGCGGGCGACTCGAACTCACTCAGAATCGATTCGGGCAATTCCTTCGCGAAGACGTTCGGCAGCCAGTGTTCGTGCCAAGTGCGCTCGTTAAAGCAAACGCGGGCGATCACGGCCTGGTTCCATGATACCCCCTGGGAATCGACCTCGTAGTGAAACGATTTCTTGAAGAGGTGCCGGGCCAACGGACCGCAAAGATGCAGGAGTGGGATTCCCAGGAAGAAGGCCTTGAGCGAAACGGCCGCTTCGGAGCCGCCCCAGCCACGAAGCAATTGAGGCCACCGCACACGGTCATAGATTGACCGCGGCATGACGTAGCCAGGCGTCTTCAAAGACGAGATCCGCGAGATCGGGAAAACTGGCCGTGGCAGGTTCCAGCGGGCGTAGAATCCCCGTTTTGGTCGAAACCGGAATCGAGCGCCGTGGAAAACGCGCGCTGCCATCGTCGATCCCGCAGACATCCGGCCAGACGATGGCGTTGCGCAAGAGCCGTTGCGGCACACCGGTCGAGGCAACCGAGACTGAATCGCTGATGTGCGTCGGCGAAAGCGATCGTCTCGGCCGTGGCAATGCTTGCACCAGCGTTCCGCGAGGCGCAACCCCGAGGCGACGTGCATGAGGGAGCAAGCGAATCTCATCCCCCTCGATACCGGCGCAAGAGCCGTCTGTCGACGCATCGTCGACGAGAATGATCTCCAGGAGGCCACGCGTCGCCCCCCGCACTGATTGGAGGGTCCGGCGAACCTCTTCCCCCTCGTTGTGCGCCGTGATGACAACACTAATCGACACAGACAACCTCGATCGAACACGTGCGCCGGCGGCCCATCCCACAGCGCCGGGCCGTCAGCTTTCCCCGGGCGATTGCTCGAGTTGTTCGATCCGGTCCTCCAGGCGGTCGACTAATTCACGCAGCAGCGAAATCAATTCGCGGATTCCACCCAATGTTCGAGGCTCATGCGAACGCGGCAAAGGGCCTCCCATTGGCCCTGGCGGCATCCCACCGGTGGGATCGGTTGGTTGGTTCATGGTGTTCTCACAACGCTGAAATGACTGGTCGATGTTCCGACACGATGGCGCCCGCGCGAGGAAATCCGTAGCTTCAGGTGGTGCCGAGAAGTTTCCATCCGGTTAGATATGTTCCACCGAAAGCGCCGTAAACAGGCTCGTAATAGGGCGGCGTGGTATAAAGCGAGGCTTTGCAGACCGTTACGTCCAGGAGAAACTGGCTAAGGATGTAATCGGCGGTAACATTTACCGGATCCGGAATGCGCTGCGGGTCATCCAGGATGACAAGCTGCGGGGCAGGGTTAGCGTTTGCCGGAGTCAGAGTTGGCATCGTGTTCGTGTTGAAGTCCACGACCTTTTGTCTCACGGGACCATAGAAATCGGTGGCTCCGGGAGGGTTCAAGCAACCAACCGTAATCGTCCACCAGCGTTGCGTCACTTTCGAGCCATTCGCAGTGGAAACTCCTTTTGGCGAGCGTCGAATCGACTTGTAAAATGCTACGACGATTTCGATCTCGTTTGGAGTGGTATTGGGGTCGTACGGCGAAGGGGCCCAGGCATAGACAAGGAAAAGCCGGCAATTCTTGCCGTCACTTTCCACGTGAGAGTTGGATGTGTGGGGGTCGAGCAAGCCCAAGAACTTGGCGAGCGGCATCTTTTCATTTATGGCCAAAAGCGTCGCACACTGCGTCAAAACTCCTTTCGACGAAGAGCCGCCCGCGTTAGTGGAGTCGTACGTCACTTCCACCCACGTCCCAGCTGCCATGTGATGTCTCCACGGCGAATATTAGTTTTCGTTTTCGTTCTTTCAGGCGGAGTGATCGCCTTACATCTGTGAGCCTTCTAAACCACGCTATCTTGCCAAGCTTCCCATATTCGGGCAGACTACCGCAATCACATCGATCAACGCAAACAAAATTTGAAATGTCCGGAAGATATTTGAGCCCCCCGCTCCGCGGCTCAGTGACCGATTCCGGACCGATTCAATGTCCTGGTCACTGTTCTGGCGAGGCGGAAACCCGTGAACGCAGAGACGGCGCTCCAGGCCTTCGTCGGCGTGCGATTGGCCGAGCGGTGATATTGAACGTAATTTCGAACCGGCTCCCCCGCGGATGTCGCGGGGGGAATCGTCCGTGATCCACCAGTCCGTCTCTTCCGTGTCTTCCCCGGTTTTGATGATCGGTTTTCCGTCTTGAAATTCGTACCTGTCCTGAACCCATTCAGCCGCGTTTCCGTGCATGTCGAACAGCCCGAATCGGTTTGGACACAGGCTGCCAACGGGCCAATCGTGCCCCTGGGAGTTTTGCAGCGTAAATGAGAAGCGCGGAAAGCTCATCGGATCGTTTCCCCAGGAGAATGCCGTCGCCGTCCCTGCCCGGCAGGCGTACTCCCATTCGACGTCCGTCGGCAGGCGATAGCCCGTCCGCTTCAAATAGTCTGCGCAAGGGATCGCGCTCGTCTTTTTTTTATCGATCTTGTAGCACCACTGATCCTCGGGGATTTTTTCGTGCTTGCTGAGCCAATTGCAGTATTCGGCGGCCCGATGCCACGTCACGAGCACGATCGGGCAATCCGGCGTCGGCACGTACTCCAGCTTGAGCTTTTGCCTGTGGCGGAAATCGGGGAAGAATTTGAGGAACTCTTCGCAGGTGACCTCCTTGGTCGAAACGGCGAAATCACGATTGATCCTCCGGGTCGCGAGGCCTTCGTCGGACGGGTCGCGCTTCGGGTTCCTCCGGCGGCGACCCAGTTCGCACGTCGATTGGGCCGTGGAAGACCGCCATCGTCTGCCCGGCGTGATTGACGTACCACTGGCGATCGGGCAGAGGGCCGTCGCTCACGAGAGGATTCATCAATGCGGCCAGCGGATCCTTGAGGCCCCACGAGCGGAGCGCCCATTCGGCGGCCGAATGGACGCCCGTGTCTGGATCGGTCTGGAACAGATGCGCGGCAGTGGAAGCAGCCGGCTCCTGCAACTTTTCGGGCAGCTTGTCGCGTCGCATCCCTCCCAGGCACCGTAAGAGTGCGGCCCGCAGAGGGACGCCTGCCGTGCCGACCAATCGCAGGAGCAGATCGGGACGGGCCGCAACCGAACTGACGCGATTTTCGGCATACGTGCATAAATCGGGATCGGACGTCGCCGAAAGGGTGGCGACGAGCGGATCGGTGGACCCAAATTCCAAAAGCGCGACAGCCGCATAAGCGCGTCGCCTGACAGGTGTGCGGCGAGCTTCGGCGGGGCCGGCCGCCGGGATCGGGGCGCTCAACTCGGCAACCAGCGCTTCCCGAGCCGCTTCGCCCAGCCGATGCAGCTTGGGTAAGAGAATCGCGTACTGGTCGGGCTCGGCCTCCAACATGAGGTCAGTCAGTTGGCGCGGCTGCTGGGCGACGAACTCGCCCAGAACCGTGGCCGCCAGATGGCGATCGATCTGTGGGCGTTTGGTGTCGACGAAGATTTTGCGAAGATCCGCATAGAGGATTGCGCGGACCGGCGTCAAGAGTTCGATCCACGAGTCGACGGCGGTCGTATCGGCGGTCAGCTCGGCAATCAATTGCTCGGAGAGAAAGCCGCTGGCTTGTCCCCAGCGTCCCGACGGCGCGCCCGCCACTGGCGGATCGAGCAAAGCCAGCGCGACGCCGGCGCGGAAACGCCGGCTGGCAGCTCTTCGTGAGTCCAGCAGCTCGCCCCAGAGCCGTTCGGAAAGCTTGTGTCGGTCGCCGCCGCTCACCAACGCGTCCCGGATGGCGGCAATCTCCTTGGGCGATGCGGTCAGCATCCCTTCATAAACAGTTCCCTCCAGGGTGCGATCGACCGGCAAAAGCGCCATCGCCGTGTGGAGACGGGCCGGCGTCGAAGCCGTGGCCGATGCGAGGCGCGCCGCGCAACAGCGGGTCCGCCCACTTTCTGACCGAGCTCATCTCGGCGACGATCGCCGGAACGTCCTGCGTTCGTGCATGTCCCAGGGAGGCGACAAAAGCCTGGGCACGCGATCGGTCGTCTTCGCGAAGGGCGCCCGACGCAATAAGCACAATCAGAGCAGCCGCAACGACGATCCAGCTGACATAGAAACGGGCCGACGCTCGCAACAGGCTTTGGTTCTCCTTTCCGCGCCGCGAGCGGCGGGTCGTAAAGAGCAGGATGTTCAACCATTCCAGAAACGACGGCAGGCTGCGGCTGGCCGGCCGGACATTCCAGACGGCTGCACGCTCCGCAAGCAGCAGCTCGGCGCGTCCACGCCGCGTCTCCTTCTGCTTTCGCGTGAGCCACTCTTTCAAGGGGGGAACGAGGTAGTCGTGCGTCAGATGGTAGTAGCGCGATTTCGCCGATTGCTGATCGGAATTCGGGTTCTCGGACTCCAAGGCGGTCGGTTCCGTCGGCGTGATGAGCCGCAGATCGTTATCGAGGATCCGCAGGAGCGTTTCGAATTCTGCCGGGTTTTCGCCGTAGCCGGAAGCCGCCAGTAGCTCCTCCCGCGATCGCATATCGCCCTTGATGGTTCCGCCTCCTTCGAGAAGCAGGGATCGGAGCACGGCCCGCGCGGCCCGTTGATGCACTCGGTTTTCGGGCAAGGCGGCCCCCGAGCTGAACGAATCCTCGAGAAAGGCGACGCCGATGCCTTCCATGCCGCCGATGCCGGCCAGCGTCTTTGGATTCCAGCTCCGGTCCTTGATCATTTCGGTGAAGAGGGCCAGTCGCACGGGAATGATCCGATCCTGCTCCGCCAGATTCTCGATGACTTCGTCGACAAACTGGATTTGTTCGGGCGCAAGTCGCCGTGGGGCAGCGCCCGAAGGCGCGACCGAAAGCGATCAACACTTTTCGGGCATGCCGGAGGCTGAGCAGTTGCAAGGGCGCCACGTTGCTGTCCGGCGCGAGGTCGACATCCAGATTGTGCATGAATTGGGTGATGCCCATCCAGAAATCGTCGCGCACGCCGATCAGACATTGCAGCCGGGAGCCGTCGCACTGCCGCAGCGCCTGGACCAGCTCGCTATCCCCCTTGTGCTCCTCGAGAATGCAGCCATTGCTCGAATTGATCGAACACGATGAGCAGCTTCTGTCCCTCGGGAAGCCCGTCGCCGCGGCGAATACGCACGAGCAACTCGGCCAGTCCCGCGGCTTGGGGAAGCGAGGGACACGCCGAGCGCAGCTTCCTGACCAGCCGCACCTCCGTGCCTTCGGAGGTCGCCTCGAGAAAGACGACGGTCACCGACTTATCGAGGCGCGGCAGCAGCCCGGCACGCAGCAAGGACGATTTGCCGCACCCGCTGGGCCCGTAGATCAATCCGGCTCGAAACGCCTTCTCCGGATTGCGCGACTCGATCCGCGTCTTCCAAAACCGAATGATGTCCGGCAGACCATCGCGATCGCGAGGTCCGGGAATTAACTCCAGAAAGAAGTCCGTGTCCTCGGCGTCGAAGCATCGCAAGCCCTTTGGGACGATTCGCAGCGGGGTCGTTTCGAGCTCCCTGGGCGGCAACCCCGTCACGACCGGCGAGACGTCCGTCGTGGCCATGCTTTGTTGGGGGTGACCCAACCAATGTCGCAGGTCATCCGCGAAGTCCTTGGCCGTCGGATAACGATCGGCAGCCCGCTTGCACAAGGCCCTCAAACAGATGCGCTCCAGCTCGCGCGGCAACTGGTCATTGAGTTGCCGCGGGGGCCGCGCTTCGGCGGAGGCCATCCGTTGCAAGCGGTCGACCGAGAAGGGATGTCGTCCCGTCAAAAGCTCATAGAACACGATTCCCAGGCTGAAAACATCCGATCGGCCGTCGACGAGGTGTCCCTCCCCGCGAAGCTGTTCGGGACTCATATAGGCCAGCGTGCCGACGATCGACGCATCGCGGCCCAGGTCCTCCTCCTTGAGGGCAATTCCAAAGTCGGCGATGAACGCACGGCCGGACTGGTCCAACAAGATGTTTGCCGGCTTGACGTCGCGATGGACGATGCGCCGGCTATGGGCAAAATGCAATGCGTCGGCCACGTCCGCCACGATTTTTGCGCTCTTCGTCGGCGTCAGCGGCTCCGCGGCGAGCCGCGCCGTGAGATCGGAGCCGTCGACGTATTTCGAGACGATAAAGCAGCGGCCGTCGACCGTTCGGCCGACGTCGTAGACCGGCACGATTCCCGGGTGTTCCAGTCCGGCCAGGAGCTTGGCCTCGCGGACGAATTCTTCCTGGTCGTGCCGCGTCGCGAGCCGATCTTCGCGGGGCACCTTGATGGCGACGAGACGGTCCAATTCCTCGTCGTGGCCGAGATAGACGCGGCCAAAACCTCCGCTGCCGAGAAGTTTTTGGATCGCGTAGCGGCCGATCCGAGCCGGCAGCGGGGCGGGCGGCAGGACGATTGACTTGACGGCCGCATCGGCCTTGCGCGTCGCTTTGAAACATCCGTCCGATATCTTCGTCTGATCGAGTTCCGCCCTTCCCTGTGCCTGGGGGACCGCTTTCTTGAGCTCGCTCGCAAGGCGTTGGCCGAACTCCGGGAAGCGGACGAGATAGTCACCGATCTTCGGTGCCGGTCCGCGGTTCGCGGCCGATAAGAACTCGCCCACAACCAATTGCAGCTTGAGCGTTTCATCTTCCGCGACGGCGGGGAATTGTTCGAGGTACTCGCTCGACGGGGATTTCAATGGCTCGCCGCCAGCGCTCCACCTGGTCGACAAGCAGCACGTTCAGTTGCTCGCCAGGAGCCGCGCCGGAATGCGAGGCGAGAAAACTGAAGACATCCCCGACTTCATTTGCGGCCCACAGCGCCGCGAACTCGTCCGCGAGAACAGGCGCCGGATTGAGGATGAGGCGAGAGCATCCTTATCACCTTGGAGCCAATGGACAGGTTGGGCATCTGTCATTGTGGGTGTTGCCTATCGCGGATGCAATAAGGGCTTTCCCACGCCTCCGCCGCAGTTCGCGGAAAACCGCTTCGGCGCGAGAGCCCGGCCCGCCGTGTCGGTGGTGGGCTTCAAAATTGGACACAAAATGACCACAATAGGACTCGCTCTCTTTGAGGCGCATGACGACTACGGGGCTTTGACCGGAGGGGCTTTGACCGGAGAACGGGCGCCATGACCACAATCACGCTTCTGGGAAGCGCACGTCGGGCCTGCACAGGTCCGACTGCGCCGGGAAACCCTCAAGGTCGGTGCCCTTTCTTTGCTCGGCGGCTTCTTCAATACGCCGTCGCTTTTGGCCCTGGAGAGCTCCGCGAATCGGCCCGCGCGTCCGGCTCGAGCGAAAAGCGTTGTCCTCTTGTACCTGCAGGGAGGCCCGCCCACGCAAGACATGTTCGACCTCAAGCCGGCCGCGCCGAACGGGGTCGGCGGCGAGTTCAAGCCGATTGCCACAACGCGCACCGGGAGTGGAGATCTGCGAGCTCCTCCCGCTGACGGCCCGGTGGATGCACAAGTCGGCGATCGTCCGCAGCGTGTACCACAACGGGGGCTGTCACAAGAACCTGCCCATGTATACGGGCTACGACGTGAACCTGCCGGACGAGGAGTTCCGCGAGAGCGACCCGCCGAGCATGGGGTCGGTCTGCGCCTATTTGGAACGCGACCGGCAGAAGGAGCTGCCGACTTATGCCTATTCTTCCCTGTCCGCTGGGGTGGGGCGAAGCGCGAAAAAAAGCCGGGCCGCATGGCGGATTTCTCGGCCACCGCTACGACCCGTTTTGCACCGAATGCACCGCGTTCGTCGACCACCCTCCGGATGAAATCTGGAAGCCGCAGGTCGTGCGGGGCGAGCCGCGCCTCACCGACATGGATCTCATGGACGGCATGACGCTCGACCGGCTCAAAAGCCGACGGCGACTTGTCGAACAGTTTGATGAACAGTTCCGCAAGCTGGACGCGAATCCCGACCTGGGAAGTTTCCCCCGCGAGCAGCGCCTGGCGTTCGAGATGCTCACGTCGGCCCGAGTGCGGGAGGCGTTCGATCTGAGCGCCGAGGATCGCAGTACCCGCGCGGTATGGGCAAACGCTCTTTGGGTCGACAACCCTTGCTGGCCCGGCGACTGGTGGAGCGGGGCGTGCAATTCGTCAACGTGAGCTGGGACAACTATTCAAAGCGGTTCGACGTGAGCAAAGCGGCCTGGGACACGCATCAACGCAATTTTCCGATGCTGCGCCAGACGCTCTTGCCGAATTTCGATCAGACCTATTCCGCCTTCCTCGAAGACCTCGACCATCGGGGACTGCTGGATCAAACGCTGGTTGTCACGATGGGGGAAATGGGCCGCACGCCGCGGATCAACGCCGACGGCGGCCGCGATCACTGGACCTATTGCTATTCGGTCCTCTTCGCGGGTGCCGGGATTCGAGGCGGGACCATCCACGGCGCCTCGGACGATCAAGCCGCGTTCATCAAGGACAAGCCGGTCCACATCCGCGACATCTGCGCGACCATTTATCATTTGCTGGGCATCGACCCCGAAATGCCGGTCTACAATCGGGCCGGTCGCCCGATTCCCATCGCTCACGGCGGGCACCCCATCAGCGAGATTCTGGCCTGAGCGCCGCGGTTATGTAGGGTATTGCTGAAGCATAATCGACAAATAGGCCGATTCGGGGACGGTCATTTTGCAGCGTCGGCTGTGCAGACCTCGTGAATAAACCTCAGCTTGTCGATTACCGGATCCATCAGGACGAAGGGATAGCTGTCCCTTTGCCCGAGACCCCGGCTGAGGTTGTTTAAGAGATAGGTCACGGCAAACCAGTCGCCCATCATCTCGTCGAACTTGGCGACGCCCGGCTTGCGCGAGGAATAACGGGGTCGCACGGCGTAGGCGTTGGCCCGATTCGGCATTAAGACCAGGCCGCATTCGCTCGCGGTTTCCAGCGTGTCGATGAGATGGAGATAATGCGCCCACGTTTCGGCCCAGTCCTCCCAGGGATGGCTGCTGGAGTAGGGCGAGATGAAGCGGTTTAGCCAGTCGGCCGGGGGCCCTGACTGGTAGTACGCCTTGAGCGCCGCGGCGTAATCCTGGCGGTCGTCGCCGAACAGTTGCCGGAAACGCGCCAGATGCGCGCTGTCGCGAATGAGCCGGTCCCAATAATAATGGCCGATCTCGTGACGGAAGTGGCCCAGCAGGGTTCGATACGGTTCGTGCATCGACACCCGGCGTTTCTCCCGTTCGGCATCATCGGCCTCGGCGATGTTGACGGTGATGACGCCGTCCGCGTGACCGGTCAGGATCTTGGGTGAATTCGGGCTCGCGGCGTCCGGATCAGCCAGGAATTCAAACGTCAGGCCGTTCTGCGGATCGTCATTCTTGGAGACGACAGGCAGTCCCAGCGTCATTAGGTTGTAGATGAGCCGGCGTTTGGCCACCTCGAGCGCGGCACCAGGCCTCGCGGTGTCCGGGACGGTCCAACGCGGGAATCACACGCGTGAGTCGGCAGGAGAAGCAGTAAGAATTGGGGTCGTCGGCCGGCACGGCCCAGTTACAGACGTTCTCCTGGCTGTAATTCCGACACAAGCGATACTGCCGACCGGCCGCTTCGGGCGCGAGGGCTTTCCATAAAACGATCGTCGACTTTTTCCAGCGATCCCGACCTCGGCAACGTCCGGGAGGTAGGCCAGGGTGTGCTTGCAGACAAGGCACTGGACATTCTCAAAGAAGACGAGTTGTTGGCAGTGATCGCAATGAAAAATTCGCATGGATGCCAGTCACGTTGGCCGGCCACGAGGACGTCTCCCTTGGCCGCTTCATGGGTGGGCGGTGCCTGAAACTCGGAAAAGATACTTGCCGATAATTCATCCCATGGCGCAAGGTTTAGTCAAGCGGCTTTTAAGGCGGTCGACCGAAATGCGCACTGAAACTCACGCCTCGAATTCGGCACGTCGCCCCGGCACGTCTTTTGCCTGATGTCGCCGGCCGCCGCGATAGTCTATAAATGCAGGCTGTGGAACTCGACGACTGCGTAACGGGCGGGCACCGATCGCCTATGCCGTGAGCGGTCGCAATATGAGCCCTCACGGGCTGAAGGGTCTATGGGAATCCGCGTCGCCCTGCATCATCGCACCCGCTACCAGTATGACCGCGAGGTGAATCTTTCGCCGCAGGTCGTCCGATTGCGTCCCGCACCCCATTGCCGCACGCCAATCGTCAGTTATTCCTTGCGGGTCACGCCGTCGCAGCATTTTCTCAATTGGCAGCAGGACCCCCAAGGGAACTTTCTGGCGCGGGTGGTTATCCCCGGCAAGACCCGGGAGCTGGCACTGGAAGTCGACCTGGTGGCCGAAATGACGGTCATCAACCCGTTCGATTTCTTTCTGGAGCCGGAGGTCATTGAGTTTCCGTTCCATTATTCCGACTGGCTGGCCTGCGAGCTTCAGCCGTTCCGCGTCATGGAGCCCGTCGGGCCCGAGCTGGCAAGCTTTCTGTCGGCGATTCCGCGCGACGCGAAAGCGCACAGTCGATTTCCTGATCGGCGTGAATCAGTTCGTACAACAGGAAATCCGCTATCTCACCCGCGACGAGCCGGGCGTGCAGACCTGTGAAGAGACGCTGGCCCGGCGCAGCGGCTCGTGCCGCGACTCGGCCTGGCTGCTCGTTCAGGTCTTGCGGAACCTCGGTTTGGCGGCGCGGTTTGTGTCGGGCTATTTGATTCAACTTCGGCCCGACGTCAAACCGCTCGACGGGCCGGCCGGCGCGGAACACGACTTCAGCGATCTGCACGCGTGGGCCGAGGTGTTTCTGCCCGGCGCCGGATGGGTGGGACTGGATCCGACGTCGGGCCTGCTCACGGGCGAAGGGCACTTGCCTTTGGCGGCCAGCCCCGATTTCGCGTCGGCGGCCCCGCTCACAGGTACGGTCGATCCGTGCGAGACCAAATTCGACTTCCAAATGCGGGTCACCCGCATCCACGAAGACCCGCGAGTCACGCGGCCCTACAGCGAAGAACAGTGGCAGCGAATCGAGCAGGTGGGACAGCAGGTCGACAAGGAATTGGCCGGGGGAGATGTGCGGCTCACGATGGGGGGCGAGCCGACCTTTGTCTCGCTGGACGACATTGACGGCGCCGAGTGGAATACGGCGGCGCTGGGCGAGAACAAGCGGCGGATGGCGGGCGAGTTGTTTCGCCGTATGGCGCGGCGGTTCGCGTCGGGAGCCCTGCTGCATTTCGGACAAGGAAAGTGGTATCCCGGCGAGTCGCTGCCCCGCTGGGCGCTCGGCTGTTACTGGCGGGCCGACGGCGAGCCGATTTGGAATAACCCGGAACTCATCGCCCAGGACGACCGCGCGTACCGCGTTCAGCGAGCGGGAAGCCCAGGCGTTCATTACGCGTCTTGCCGGGCGTCTCGGCGTCGAAGCGAAGCACGTTATCGCCGGATACGAAGACGCCTGGCATTACCTGTGGAAGGAACAGCGTCTGCCTGCCAACGTCGACCCGCTGAAATCGAACCTCGCCGACGCCGAAGAACGAGCGCGGCTGGCACGAGTGTTCGAGCAGGGCCTGGGACGCGTGGTCGGCTTTGCTTTGCCGCTGCGGCCCCTTTCCAGCGAGGCACAAATCCGTTGGGAGAGCGGTTCCTGGACGTTCCGAACGGAGTCAATGTTTTTGATTCCGGGCGACTCGCCGATGGGCTTACGGCTGCCGCTCGACTCGGTTTCTCTGGACCGCCGAAAAAGACGAGGCGCACCTTTACGAGCGGGATCCCTTTGCGGACCGGCCGCCGCTGCCTGCTTACGGCGGCACACACGGCGATCAAGGACCGTCGAGTCTGCCCCCGCAATTCCGACAGAACGGCTCTGGAATCCCTGCGAGCCAGCGTGCGGCCGTGCGATCGACGGCCAACCGGGATCGCTCGCCCGTGCGTCAACTGGCGGGCGTGGCACGCGATCCGTCTCTGCAGCCGGACGCCGCCGCCCTCGACGAGGGGCTGCACGAGGAGCGAGCCGTCGACGAATGGGGGAACCCGGACGTCTGGTTGAGCGCGGCAGCAGCGTGCCGCCGCCGAGTCCGGCCAATCGCCTCGGGGAATCGTGCGGACCGCCTTGTGCGTCGAGCCGCGGCAAGGCGTGCTTTACGTCTTCATGCCGCCCGTCGCTCACGTGGAAGACTACTTGGACCTGGTTGCGGCCGTCGAACAAACGGCCTCCGAGCTGTCGCTGCCGGTGAAGATTGAGGGCTACCCTCCCCCCTACGATCCGCGGTTGCGGCAGTTCAAGGTGACGCCTGATCCCGGCGTGATCGAGGTCAACTTGCAGCCGTCGGCAAATTGGGATGAGCTCGTCGAAAACACGACCGTCCTCTATGAAGAGGCGCGGCTGGCCCGGCTGGGAACCGAAAAATTCATGCTCGACGGCCGGCACACGGGGACCGGGGGCGGCAACCACATCGTGCTGGGAGGCGCGAAGCCGGCGGACAGCCCCTTTCTGCGCCGCCCCGATTTATTGCGGAGCCTGATTACTTACTGGAACAACCGGCCGTCGCTGTCGTACTTGTTTTCGGGCCTCTTCGTCGGCCCGACGAGCCAGGCGCCGCGGCCCGACGAAGCGCGTCATGAGAGCGTGTATGAGTTGGAGACGGCGCTGGCCCTGTTCCCGCCCGGAAACTCCCCCGGAAACTCCCCCGGAAACTCCCCCGGAACTCCTCAGGAAACGCGGTCCCCTGGACGGTGGATCGCGTGCTGCGGAACCTGTTGATCGACGTGACCGGAAACACCCATCGTGCGGAGTTTTGCATCGACAAGCTCTACTCGCCCGATTCGGCGGCCGGACGGTTGGGGCTGGTCGAATTCCGGGCCTTCGAGATGCCGCCGCACGCCCGGATGAGCCTGACCCAGCAGCTTTTGGTGCGGGCCTTGATCGCCCGGTTCTGGAAGCAGCCGTACCGACAGCCCCTCGTGCGGTGGGGGACCGCGCTTCACGACCGCTTCTTGCTGCCGCACTTCATCGCGCAGGACTTCGCCGAAGTGCTCGAGGAGTTGACGGATGCCGGTTATCCCTTTGCGCAAGACTGGTTCGCTGCGAACTTCGAATTCCGCTTTCCCCTCTGCGGCGAGGTGACGCATCGCGGGATCCACCTCGAGCTTCGACAGGCGATCGAGCCGTGGAACGTGCTGGGGGAGGAGCCGGCAGGCGGCGGCGCGGTGCGGTACGTCGACACGTCGCTGGAGCGGCTGCAACTGAAGGTCCGCGGCCTCACCGACCCACGGTTCGTGGTGGCTTGCAACGGGCGCCGCGTCCCTTTGCACCCGACCGGCACGCCGGGCGAGTTTGTGGCCGGAGTGCGGTTCCGGGCGTGGCAGCCCCCGTCGTGCCTGCATCCGACGATCGGCATTCATACGCCGCTGACGTTCGACGTGCTCGATACCTGGAACCGGCGATCGGTCGGCGGCTGCACGTGGCATGTCGCGCATCCCGGCGGACGCAGCTTCGATCACTTTCCAGTCAACGCCTACGAGGCGGAAAGCCGGCGGGCCTCGCGATTTTTCGCGATGGGACATACTCCGGGCTCGCGGGAGATTCCCGACGTCGAACACAACGGCGACTACCCTTTGACGCTCGATCTGCGCCGGCCGGTCGAGCGCGCGACGCTCAACGAGTGAAGGGCCGACGACTTCGTCCCTTGATCGACTTCGGTGCTGCGAACTAAGCTCCGTCAACAGAGACTGCGCGAGCCGCCGGGTTTACCGGAGCCCACGGTTCCAGGCGAGCGCCGGGTTCCCGGCGGTTCGGCGATTGGGTGGGTCGGAAATCCGGCGGTCCGGCGGGATAACCCCGCCGGCTCGTTGCAGCGTTTTTCTTCTTCGTGGACCTCAGCGTTTCCTGATGAGTTCAACGACACCTCAGACTGATGCGGCTCCGGCCGGCGGATTGATTGCAGGCTACCGCCCGCCGGCCACCAGTTATGACGAATTGCGGCTTCGCAGCGGCGGGTTGCGGGAACCTTGGCCGCGGTTCGTCGGCGGGATCGAGCGGCTGGGATTCGGCCGGCCTCGATCAGCGGCGGGAACAGGCCCGCCGGCTGTTGCGCGAAAACGGCGTCACCTACAACGTCTACGGCGCGTCCCAGGGACCCGGCCGGCCGTGGGAGCTCGATCCGCTTCCGCTCGTGATCAGTTATGAAGAATGGGACCGCCTCTCGAAGGCGCTGGCCCAGCGGGTCACCGTGCTCAACGCCGTGCTGGCCGATCTCTACGGTCCCCAGCAGCTGATCGCGCGCGGCGTGCTGCCTCCCGAGTTGGTCTTCGCGCATCCGGGCTTTCTGGTTCCCTGCCACGGGCTGAAAGTGCCGGCCGACGTTTACCTGCACTTGTACGCGGGGCACATCGTCCGCGGACCGGACGGCGGCTGGGTCGTCGTGGCGGACCGCACCCAAGGCCCGTCCGGCGCCGGCTACGCGGTCGAGAACCGCGTCATCATGTCGCGCATCCTGCCGCAAGACTTTCACGCACTTTACGTCGAGCGGCTGGCGTCGTTTTTCATCGCACTCCGCGAAACGCTGCTGTCGATTGCTCCGCGGAACCGCGATAATCCGCGGGTCGTGCTCTTGTCGCCCGGCACGCGGAGCGCGACGTACTTCGAAGACGGGTATTTGGGCCGCTACCTGGGCTATTCGCTGGCAGAGGGGGGCGATCTGACCGTCCGCGGCAGCCAGGTGTTTTTGAAGACCCTGGGAGGGCTGCTTCCGGTCGACGTCATCCTCCGCCGCGTGCCGGATAAAGAGGCGGATCCGTTGGAGCTCAGGGCCAGCTCGCGGTTGGGAGTGCCCGGCCTGGTGGAGGCCGTGCGGGAAGGCCAGGTCGCCGTCGCCAACGCGCTGGGCAGCGGGTTTCTCGAGGCGCCGGCGCTGATGGCCTTCCTTCCGGAAATCTGCCGCGCGCTTCGCGGCGAGGAGCTCGAGCTTCCCAGCATCGGCGTCTGGTGGTGCGGTCGGCCCGATCACTTGCAGTACGTCGAATCGCATTTGAACGAACTGATGATTCGGCCGGCGTTCCGGCATCGTTCGGTTGCGCCGATTCTCGGCTGGCGTCTCACCCCGGCTGAGAAGAGCGAGCTGCTGGCCCGAATCCGGCAGCGGCCCGGCGCCTTTGTCGGACAGGCGCAAGTCGTCCCCTCGACCGCGCCGGTGTGGAACGGCTCGCGGCTCGAACCTTGGCGTTTGGGCTTGCGGACCTTTGCCGTGGCGCACGAGGGAGGATACCGCGTGATGCCGGGCGCCCTGTCGCGGATGTCGGCCCGGGAAGGCTTCGTGGGCGAGTCGGTCTCCGAGGGCGAAGTCAGCAAGGACGTGTGGGTGTTGGCCTCCGCGCCGGTCAAAAGCGTCACGCTGCTGAAGCCGAACCGTGCCGCCATTCAGCTGCGTCGCAGCGGCAACGACTTGCCGAGCCGCGCGGCCGATAACCTCTATTGGCTGGGACGATTTGTCGAGCGGGCCGAACGCAAGGTCCGCCATCTGCGCAGCGCGATTGTGCGGTTGACGACCGACGTCGCTCCCGTCGGCCCGCTGGAGGTGGCTGCCCTGATCGAGGCGCTGTCCGAATCCGACGACTGGTGCGCCGATGCGAACGAGGACGGCGAAGTGCTGCTCGAACGCATCCGCGCCGAAGCCGTCTCCTTCATTTTTGATGAAAAGCGGGGAGACGGGTTGTTCCAAACTCTCGAGTCGCTGCGGCGGACCGGCGCGGCGATCCGCGATCGCTTGTCGATCGATAGCGGGCGGATCGTGAACCAACTCAATCCGGGCACGCTGTTTCCGCGGCCGACGGAAGGGGCGCGGCCGGGCGACCTGTTGCTCCTGCTCAATCAAATGGTCACCCTGCTCTCGGCCTTTAGCGGCCTCGCGACCGAAAGCATGACGCGCGCCCAAAGCTGGCGGTTCCTCGACATGGGGCGGCGCATCGAACGGGCGCAGCAGACGCTGCACTTGCTCAAGCGGACCCTCGTCGAAGTCCGAAAGGACGTCCTCCCTCCGTTGGAAGCGGTGCTCGAGATTGCCAACAGCACGATGACCTATCGCTATCGCTACTTGACGAGCCTGCAACTGGCCCCCGTTCTCGACCTGATCCTGGTCGACGAGACCAATCCGCGCGCCGTCGGCTTTCAATTGGCCGCGCTGGCCGAGCACGTGAAGCACCTGCCCGGCGAGGCGGCCGATGCCGAACAACGACCGGAGCCGCGGATCGTGCTGGCAGGCCAGGCCGCGCTGCGGTTGTGCGACGTCGATGCGTTCTGCGAGCCGGACGAAAACGGCCGGCGCACGGCGCTCGGCGATTTTCTCGAGCAGGAAAGCGGCCATTTGCGGCGCCTGTCCGACGCGCTCACGCAACGGTATCTGTCGCACACCGGTCCGTCGCACCAGTTGGGAATGATCACGCCGAGCGTGCCGGCGCCCCCGGGAGACAAGGCGCCGTGAAGTACCGCGTGCGACACATCACCAGCTATACCTATCACGGAATGGTCCCCCTGTGCCAGAACCAGGCCCACTTGTCGCCTCGGGTCTCCAAGCGGCAACACTGTGAGTCGACGGAGGTGACGGTCCAGCCGGAGCCGACGGCAATGCACCACTGGATCGACTATTTCGGCAATCGGCGCTCTATTTCGCCGTCGAAGTGCCGCATGACGAGCTGACCGTCACCGCGGAAAGCATTGTGGCGGTCAGTCGCGCCAGAGCTCCCCGCGCCGTCGGCCACGCCGCCGTGGGAGGAGGCGCGCGACGCAACTGCGTCCACGCTGGAAGAAAAAGTGGTCCAATTCACGTTCGAGTCGCCTTGCATCCGGCTGATCAAGGAGGCCCGCGAGTATGCGCGGCCGTCGTTCCTCGCGGGGCGCCCGCTTTTGGAGGCCGCGCTCGACCTCACAGCGCGGATTTGGCGCGAGTTCAAATATGATCCGACTGCCACCTGTGTGAACACGCCGACCGACGAGGTCCTCCGAAATCGGCGGGGGGTGTGTCAGGACTTCGCCCACCTGCAAATTACCTGCCTGCGGTCGATGGGGCTCGCGGCCCGTTACGTGAGCGGTTATCTCATGACCGACCCCCCGCCGGGACAGCCGAAACTCGTGGGGGCGGACGCATCGCATGCCTGGCTGTCGGTTTACTGTCCCCAACAGGGCTGCTGGTTCGATCTCGACCCGACGAACAACCAAATGCCCCAACTTCGCCACGTGACCCTCGCCTGGGGCCGCGACTACAGCGACGTCTGCCCGATCATGGGGATCTTTCTGGGCGGCGGCGAACACCGGATGTACGTCTCGGTCGACGTCGCGCCCACGGCTGACACCTGATGCCCGGCCTCGATGCCCTGCCCCGATGCCCTGCCCCGCTTGCCATTGCGCAACGCTTTTCAAATCAACCCGCAGTCGCTCATCTCGCGGCTCCCTGCCGACCGATCGCGGAGGTGCTGTTGCGGACAAGCCGTCGGCTCGACGAGGTTTTCGATGGTCGACAATCGCCCGCATGGTCCTTGACTGCTCCCTTTCCTGCTTCCGAGCGAATCGGAGTCCGTCCTGACAACGCTTCACCCCTAACTCAGCACTGAACAAGAAGGAGGCGGCGATGAGCACAATTCTGGTGACCGGCGGGTCGGGCTTCATCGGCAGCCATTCGATCCTGCAGCTCCTGGCCGCGGGCCATACGGTGCGCACCACGGTACGGAGCCTGAAGCGCGAAGGCGACGTGCCGCGCCCTGCTCCATGAAGGCGGCGCCAAGCCGGCCGATCGCTTGTCCTTCATCGCCGCCGATCTCGAAAAGGATGCGGGCTGGTCGGAAGCCGTCGCCGGCTGCGAGTACGTGCTGCATGTGGCGTCGCCCTTTCCCCCGAACATCCCCAAGCACGAGGACGAGCTGATCGTGCCCGCGCGCGAAGGCACGCTTCGCGTGCTGCGCGCCGCACGCGACGCCGGCGTCAAGCGCGTGGTGCTGACCTCGTCGTTCGCCGCCATTGGCTATGGCCAGAAGCCGCAGAACACGCCGTTCAACGAGACGAACTGGACCGACCCCAATGGCGACGACGTGCGCCCCTACGTGAAATCGAAGACCTTGGCCGAACGCGCCGCCTGGGATTTCATCGCCAACGAAGGCGGAGACCTCGAGCTCGCCGTCGTCAATCCGGTGGGCGTGTTCGGCCCGGTCCTGGGGCCGGACTATTCGACCTCGATCCTCCTGGTGCAGCGCCTGATGGACGGCGCCATGCCCGGCTGCCCGCGGCTCTATTTCGGCGTCGTCGACGTGCGCGACGTCGCCGACTTGCACATTCGCGCCATGACTCATCCCGCCGCCAAGGGCGAACGCTTCCTCGCCGTCGCGGGCGACTTCCTGTCGATCCGCGACATCGCCAAGGTGCTGAAGGCCCGCATGGGCGCATCGGCCAAAAGAGTGCCGACCCGGCAACTGCCCAACTGGCTGGTGCGCTTGGCCGCTCTGCGTGATCCGGCGGTGAAGCAGATCCTGCCCGAGCTGGGCAAGAGGAAGAACGCCACGAACGAAAAGGCCAAGCGCCTGCTGGGCTGGGCGCCGCGTTCGAACGAGGAATGCATCGTTGCCACCGCCGAAAGCCTGGTGCGGCTCGGGCTTCTGAAGGACAGCCCGAAAAAGCCCCCTGAATGAGGCCGGGAACCCGCTTCGTTCTCAGTCACGTAGGGCAACGTCCAACGGCAATTGACAGCCGCAGCAGCGAGTTTCGCGGACAAAAAGCAGCGAGTTCACATGCCAATTAAGAGTGGTCGCACCACTACAAGACTACGACTCTTGTTCTTCAGCCCCAACCGGGGCGTGATCCTAAAGCCCAGGTCGCAGCGCAGCGAAGGCCTGGGATCTGAGCAGCAATCCGGATTGACCGGAAGCCCCAATCGGGGCCAAACAATCTGGCACCGGGCCGCCGCGAAACCGATCCCACCGTGACGCGAGAACTGATCACGCCCTTTCAGGGCTTTTGCCCGTTCGCGCCGTCTTCAACCCGGGGCTGCGCAGGCTGCGCCCGGGCTTTAGAATCCGTCCCCTTCAGGGCCTTGATACGATGCGCACATCAAAAAATGACGAAAGAGCCACAAAGAACACGAAGGACACAAAGAAAAAAATGCTCTTTCTCCGCCTTGTGTCTCCTGAATTCTTTGTGTCCTTCGTGCCCTTTGTGGTTCAATTCTCCTGGATTTGTTTTAATCGCTCAGTCAAGAACCGCACGGCCGCTTTCATCGTTTCCGATTTGTCCTTCTTGGAATCCTTCTGGGCCGCGCGAGCGAGATGCGGACCGTTTCCAAACGCATTTCGCGAAGCGACTTCGTCCGGTGCTTCTCCCACCACGCCACGACGTTTTCCTTCCTCAAATTTTGATAGTCGCGAAACCCTTTCGGCCAGTCTCCTTCGACTTCATGTCGCAGGAGGCGGAAACAGACGTCGCCCACCGTCGGCCGTTCGATGTTTCCGAACCGATCGAGCGCCTCCTCCTCGAAATGGCCGGGGGGGGCTTTGGTTGTGTCGTTGACGTGCACAATCAGCACGGGAAACGCCTGGGATCCCGCCGCCTCGAGCGTTTCGTATCCGGCCATGACCGTCGCGTCACTCCGGCCGGCGGTCAGCGACGCCACCGCACGCTCGTAGGCCTGCGTCTCATCCGCCCGCGTTTCGACGCTCACCGTCGCGGCGACCAGTGTTGCGCCCAGTGTCGCGAGACCAAACCGAAGACCAAGAGAGAGGAAAGGATTTACCACAAAGGCACCAAGACACAAAGAAACCGACATTTCCCAGATGGATTCTCAGTCGACGCTGCGACAAGTCCCTTTCGCGAGCGGGTCTAAATCACCGTGCGCGATTGGACAACACGCCGGCGGAAGATTTTAGGCGGGACAAGGCCGGCTTTCGTGGCCGCGGGGGAGAGATTGAGTTCAGCCCTGTTGCAATGCGCTCAAGTCAAATTTCATTATGCGCAGGCCTCGCGTTTCGTTCTAGATCAAATTGCTACGGTCTAGCAACAAAGTCGCGGCGAGCAGTGCATGCCGTGGCAAGAGGGGCGAATCTTGCGCGTCTCGAGGCGCGGGGTGGTTCCTGCCGGCTTGCCGAGACGGAGTGCTTCAGCGTTTTTTGGGGTCGTCGCCTCCCTTTTTTTCATGCCCCAAAATACCCCAAAAAACTCCCGCGACCTTTGAAAGCTCAAACGGCGACAAACAACAGGGCGTAGAGTCGCGGCCTGCCAATCAGCCCGTGTTCTTCAATCCGGACGCGATGCCGTTGATGCTTTCCAGGCAGGCGGGCAAGAGTTCGTCGCGCGGCTCTTCGCCGGACCGCAGTCGCTTGAGTAAAACGAGCTGCACGAAACTGAGCGGGTCCACATAGGGGTTGCGGCGGGCGATCGACCGCTGCAGGACCGCGCGTTGTCGAGCAGCCGCTCCTGGCGGGTGATCTTGCAGACGAAATCGACCGTCGTTTGATACTCGGTTTCGATCCGGTGGAAGATCTCCTGGGCGAGGGCCGAGTCGTCGACCAGGTCGGCGTACAGGCCGGCAATCGTCAGATCGGCCTTGGCGAGAATCATTTGCGTGTTGTCGATGAGAGTTCGCCAGAAGGGCCAGCGGCAATACATTTCTTGGAGCTGGGCGATTTGTCCGCCGTGGTCGACCAGAAAATCGTCGATGGCGCTTCCCAGGCCGTACCAGCCGGGCAGCGTGTGGCGACTTTGCATCCAACTGAAGACCCAGGGGATGGCCCGCAGCTCGTCAATCTGGCGGGCGCCGCTGCGAAACGTCGGGCGCGAGGCGATCTTCAACTGGCTGATCTCTGCGAAAGGGGTCGCCTGCTCGAAGTATTTCACGAAGTCGGGCGTCTCGTAAACGAGGCTGCGATAGTGCCGGCACGCGCTTTCGGCCATCCGCTCCATCGCCCAATCCCACGAGGTCGAAAGCCGCTCCTCGGCCGGGAAGCTGGTGAGCAGGACGGCATTGAGGATCTGCTCCAGGTGCCGCGCGGCAATCGCGGGGCGGCCGTAACGGTCGGCGATGACCTCGCCCTGCTCGGTGATGCGGATGCGGCTACCGATGGCGCCGTGCGTCTGAGCGAGAATGGCCTGGTTGGCCGGTCCGCCGCCGCGGCCCACCGCGCCGCCCCGGCCGTGGAAGATCTGGATCGTCACGCCGGTGCGCTGCATCAACTCTCCCAGGTCGCGGTGCGCCTTGTAGATGGCCCACGACGATTGGAGCGGACCGGCTTCCTTGCTGCTGTCAGAGTAGCCGAGCATCACTTCCTGCCGGTTGCCGCGCAACTGCAAATGGTGGCGATAAACCGGCAGGGCCAAGAGCCGCTGGATGAACGGGACGGCGCTGTGCAACGACTCCTTGGCTTCAAACAGGGGCACCACGTTGAGTCGGCTGACGTTGTCGGCCGGCTGAAACAGCCGCGCTTCGCGGGCCAACAACAGCACTTCCAGCAGGTGGGCCGGCTCGGTCGTGCCGCTGGTAATGTACGTGTCGATCGCCGCATCGCACTGCTGCTCGAGGATTGCCGCGATCGTCCGGAATGTCTGGACGACTTCTTGGGTTTCCGGCGAAAACGGGAGGTGGATCGGAATGAGCGGACGCCGCTGGGCAAGCTCCTGCGCCAAGAGGTCGAAACGCTCATTGGCCGTCAACTTGCCGTAGCGCTCGCAAACGCCCGCGTACCGGAAGATTTCATCCAGGGCGCCGCCGTGCCGAACGGCGTGCTGGCGGACGTCGAGCGTCAACAAGTGCAGTCCGAAGACTTCAACCTGGCGGATCAATTCGCGGACCAAACCCGAGCCGGCATGCGAGACGCGCGAGCGGCAGAGGTCGTCGGCGATGACTTCGAGGTCCCTCTTCAGTTCCTGGGCCTGGCGATAAACGGCCGCGGGCGCGGGCGTCTCTTCCCGGCTCCACTCGGGCACCGCGGTTTGCGAATGTTCGAGCGTCTGTTCCAGTCGGGCAACGATGAAACGGCATTTGCGCCGGTACGGTTCGCGGTCGCCGAATTCCTGCAAATCGGGGACACGCGTTTCATCGACTTCGAGCGATCGCACCAGCTCGGCGCCGGGCTTCAGAAAATGCTTTGAAAAGCTGAGCCGCCGCCCCAGCTCGACGACCTGGGCCACGTAGTACCGCAAAATCGTCTCCTGGTGGAGCCGAACCGCGTCGCGCGTCACGTCGTGCGTGACATTCGGGTTCCCGTCGCGGTCTCCGCCAATCCACGAGCCGAAGCGCAGGAACGGCGGGACCGGGCCGGCCAATTCGGGATACGTTCGGGCCAGCGCCCCTTCGAGACTCCGATAGACTTGAGGCACGATTTCAAACAACGTGTCGCAAACCATCCCCAGCCCGTGGCGGATCTCGTCGATCACCGTGGGACGGTGGTCGCGGACGATGTCGGTCAGCCAGAACGTCTCGATCTGCGCCGCGATGGCATCCAGCGATTGGGCCCGTTCACTCGGCACGAGCCGCACATATTCCAGGCGGTCGAACTGCCGGGCGATCGCATCCAGCTTCTCCAAGACGGTGCGCCGGCGGGCTTCGCTGGGGTGGGCCGTGAAAACGGGAAGGACCAAAGCGATCTGGAGAACTCCGGCCAGTTGCTCCGCCGTGACGCCGCGGTCTTTGAGCCGGCCGAGTGCAATGTCGGGCGTGTCGGAAAGGGGCTTTTCCGACGAATCCTCTGCCCGCCGGCGGAGCACGCGGACCCGCGCCCGCTGCTCGGCGAGGTTAATCAGGTCGAAATAGAGGCTGAAGGCCCGTGTCAGCGTCCGCAGCTTGGAAAGCTCGAGCGACGAGAGCCGTTCGCGCAGCTTCCGCGCCGGCTCCAGGGACGGAGAGAGGCGCAGCTCCTGCGTCGCCGCGCGAATCTCTTCCACGAGATGCAACGACTCCTCGCCCTCCAACCGAAGAATCGTCGCATCGAGCAGGTTGTCGAGGAGGAGGATGTCGCTTTCGAGGTCCGGATGGTGCCGTTCAGTCGAGATAGCAGATGCGTTTGTTAACGTCGATGTTGACAGAATGGTAAGGCTCCGTGAGATTGCTGCGAACGAACAGGCTCCGCTTCACGTATTCCAGATCGTCCGCACCGAGCGCATTTTCGAAAATGGGCGAGAGATAGTCGACCCCCATCCGCGACAGGCCCAGGCGTTCCGGATCGTAGAAGGACCGGTGGACCCTCCGCGCATGAATGATGCCCCAGCGGTCGCGGAAGTCGTTGCCGTTGATCCCGCCGACGTAAAAGCCGCGCCGCCGATCATATTGAAGGATGGCGACGCCGTTCACCTGTCCTTGGAGCAGCAGGTCGACGGCGTGGCCGCCGAGCTGCGTGCCATAGAAATAGTCGAACAGAACGGGCCGTCCGCCGCGCTGGGTGTGGCCGATCTTCCGGGTGAAGATCGCGGCCCGGGCCGATTCGTTGCGGCGCTTGTCGGTGAAATAGCTGTCGCCCAGTCGTTCGATCAGGATTTTCCGCAGCGCATCGCCCGCACCGGTGAGGGTCTTGTTTCCGGCAGGGTCGGTCGACTGCTGCTCGGCGCCGAGCTCGTTTCCGTTCTCGTCCACGATCCCTTCCGCCGAGACGATCACGACGTTCTTTTGCAGCTCGTAGAATCTCGAGCACGCGTTCGACCAGGCGATCCGCGTTCAGCGGCGATTCCGGAATCAGGACGATATCGGGTTGGCCATACGCCGCCCCCAGCGCCAAATAGCCGGAATGGCGTCCCATGACTTCCACGATCGCGATGCGCCGATGGCTCTCCGCGGTCGTCCGCACGCGCTGCACGCCGGTCGCCGACACGAAAACGGCCGTGGCGTAGCCGGGCGTGACGTAATTGATCAACTGGTCCAGGTCGAACTGTCCGCGGGACGGCGTGCGGACGTATCGATAGCCGGGGGGCTCGTTGCACGACTCGCGTTGCCATTCGTCCGGCTCGTGCCGATAGTTGAGGCCCAGGTCGTTGTCGATCGTCTTGGGCGCCAGCACGGTAGGAAAGAATTCCGAGAGGACCTGCATGCCGCTCAGGGTGCCGTCCCCGCCGATGCAGATCAGCCCCTCGACCTGCAGCCGGCGCAGCCGGTCGGCAATCTCCTGGATCGAGGAACGGTCGCGCGGGTCGACGTAGTCTCGGGAAGCGCCGATGATCGTCCCGCCGCGGTCGGGCGCCAATTCGGGAATCGTCGTGAGCAGGGGATTCAGCCGCACGTGCGGCACGCGCGGGTTGAACAGGGCGCTAAAGCCCTTGATGAAACCCAGGACCTCGACCTTGCACTGGTTGGCCCGGACCACCGCGCCATAGAGAGTGGCGTTGAGGGCCGGCGTGTCTCCGCCGGCCGTAAGGATGCCGATGCGTTTCATGCCCGACCGGCCAGACGGACCGTAAAGAGGTGGAGGGGGCGCGATCCCGGTAGGGACCTTCCCCGCGAGATCCCGGCTACTTCGCCTGACGGCCGGGTCTTCCGAGCAAGGAACATACCGAATCGTGCGGCCTAAAATGACGTTATCTTCGACAGGATGCGGAATTGCCGTCATGGACGCCTGATGACAGCCTCCTTCCGCGTAAATGACAGCGCCCTGCGAATGCCGATCCTGCGCTCAGGCCAACACCCCCTGTTTAGAATCTGGGCAGGGGCCGCCCGGAGAGTTGGCGATCACCTCTTTGCTGTACGGGGTCCGCAGAATGCCCGTGAGGAAGACGGTCGTTGATTGAACAATCTCACAGGTGTACGATCTTCTCCGTCGAAGCAACCTCGAACCGTGATCACTTGCGGACGAACGTATCATGCGCTTTGTGCTGCGAAACATCTTTTTCCTTCTGGCGTTTCCCCTTTCGGCATTGGCCGCCGATGTTCGCATCGAACACCGGCTCATGTTCTTCGAATACGGCAATTGTCCCAACCGCTTCGTCGAGCTCGACACCCAAGGCAGGATCGTTCGCCAGTTCAAGCCCCGCAGCATCGCCGTCATCTTCCAGGTGTTGCCCAACGGCAATATTGTCTATGGCTACGGCGGACATCCGACCGGCGTGGTGGAGGTCAATGCCCAGGGGGAAACCGTGTGGAACTACGTCAGCAAATGCCCCCAGGTCCTCGGCTGCGAGCGACTGCCCAATGGCAACACGCTCGTCGCCGAGCAGGGGCCATGCCGGGTCGTGGAGGTCAATCCCCAGGGCGAGACCGTCCACGTCACCAAGCTCTCCACGAACCAGGCCGGCTATCACCTCCAGGTGCGCAACGTGCACCAACTGAAGAACGGAAACATCCTCGCCGCCCACGAGGGGGAAGGCGCGATCCGCGAGTACGAGCCCGATGGCAAGACCGCCTGGGAATACACGGGCGTCGCCAACACGGGCGAAGCCCTCCGCCTCGAAAACGGCAACACGCTCATCGCGGGGGCCACGCAAAAGCGGCTCATCGAAGTGACCCCCGCGCACAAAATCGTCTGGGAGTTCAAGGCCGATGACGCCGCCCGAGCTCAACCTCGTCTGGGTCTCAAGCATCCAGAATCCTCAAGAACGGCAACTACCTCGTCGGCAACTTCCTTCGCGGCCACGAAGGCCAAGGCGCGCATGCCTTTGAAGTCACCCGGGCCAAGAAAGTCGTGTGGACCTTCGCCGACCACAAGCAATTCAAGTCGGTCACCACGGTCCGCGCCGTTGACGGCGACTGACTCGCACCGCGCAGGAGGTGAGCCGCGCCACGGAGCATGGCCGCCCCCAGGGGCCTGTCGGCTTTTCGGGAGATGTCTGTGATTTGTCGATTTGGGACGGAGGATTGCCAGCGCTCGGTTCGCGCGCTGACTTTAGGCACGTTGATTCTTTTGGCGGTGTTTCCGAGGTTGGAAGCGGCGAGCGAACCGCCGCTCGCCCGCCAGGTCACCATCCATCGCGATGAATGGGGAGTTCCGCACATCGACGGGCCGACCGACGAGAGCGTCGTTTTCGGATTCGGCTACGCGCAGGCAGAGGACTTTCTGTGGCAGGTTGAGGACTCATTCGTCCTCGCGACCGGCCGTTATGCGGAGCTCTACGGTCCGTCGGTCTATTCGATGGACAACACGACGCACTTATACGAGATTCCGCGGCGGGCGCGTCAGGATTTCGGGACACTCGATCCCAAGCTTCAGGCGCTGAACCGGGCGTTCACCGACGGGCTCAACTATTACCTGGAGCGGCATCCCGGAACGAAACTGCGTCTGCTCGATCAATTCGAACCGTGGTTTCCCATCGCCCTCGATCGCTATGTCCTTTACCGAATGGCCTCGCAAAGCAAGCCCGTCGCGGAGGACTTGCTGCATGCTCAGGCGTACGTCCCGAGCGGAGCAGTGGGGAGCAACGCCTGGGCGATTGGTCCCTCGAAGACGCGCTCGCGCAAGGCCATGCTGTTCTGCAATTCGCACCAGCCGTATTACGGAATCGGACAGTATTACGAGGCCCACTTGCATAGCGGCGAGGGCTGGAGCTTCACCGGCTCGACCTTTTTCGGGAGTCCGATGCTGGCCATTGGGCACAACGAGCACCTGGGATGGACCTACACGGTCAACGACGTGAATTGCGGCGACGAATGGGTGGAGACTTTCGACGACCCGAAACATCCGTTGAACTACCGCTACGGGGACGGATACCGGACGGCGATCGAGTGGAAGGACAGCATCGGCGTACGGACGCCCAAGGGGCTCGAGCGACGCGCGGTCACGTACCGCAAGACCCATCATGGGCCGATCGTCCGCCGCTTGAACGACACGCGGCAACTGTCGAGCAACGTCGCCCGGATGAATGATGCACTGTTCGGCCGGCAGGCCTACCGGATGGTGCGCTCGCGGAACTTTCAAGAGTTTCGCGCCGCCCTCGCGACTTTGGACCAGCGGATGTTCAATCTCGTCTATGCGGACCGCGATGGCAACATCTATTACCTTTACAACGGAATTGTGCCGCGGCGAAATCCGAAGTTCGACTGGTCGAAAGCCGTGGACGGCAGCCGGCCCGAGACCGATTGGCAAGGGGTCCTGCCCGTGGAGGAATTGCCGCAGGTCCTGAATCCGATTTCGGGCTACGTGCAGAATTGCAACCAATCCCCCTACACGACGACCGACGATCAGAATCCCGAGCCGGGCGATCTCGCGAGTTTTATCGTCGGGGAGAAGACGTGGGACAATCGGCGGGCCAAGATGTCGCGTCATCTCCTGCGCAGACGCGAGACGTGACCTTTGGGGACTGGCAGGCGCTGGCCTTCGACACGACGATGTACTGGCCCTTGACCGAGCTGCCACTCTACGAGCGGAAGTTTCGACGGCTGAAGGAGACCGATCCGCGCTGGCAGCCCAAGTCGAGCCGTACTTGAAGCATCTGCTCGATTGGGACTGCCGCTGCGACGTCCGCTCGACGCAGGCGACGCTGTGCGTCTTCTGGTACGAGCAGCTCTACGGCCTTTTGACGAGCAGCACGCGGGAGACGCTGAAGCCGGAAATGCTCTCGGACGTCTCGGCACAGTTCCGCGCCCTCGTGGATGCGGCTTCCATGCTGCAGGGCTTGTACGGAAACTGGAAGGTCCCTTATGGCGACGTGAACCGTCTGCAGCGACACGCGAACATCGCCGACTTCTTCGAAAAGATCCCCTTCAACGACAAGCTGCCGAGCCTGCCTGTGGCCGGCGTGCAGGGACCGGTCGGGGCCATTTTTACCATCTATTACACTCCGCCCCTGCCGTTTGTCAGACCGATGAAGAAACGCTACGGAGTGGTCGGCAATTCGTACATGGCCGTCATCGAGTTTGGAGATCGCATCCAGACGAAGAGCCTTTTGCAGTACGGCAGCAGCGGGAACCCGGACTCGCCTCACTTCTTCGACCAGGCGAAGCTCTTGTCCGATCGCAAGCTGAAAGAGGCCTGGTTCTACTGGGACGACGTCCTGGCCCACGCTCAGCGGAGTTACCATCCAGGAGAGGAGACCGACCCGGTGCGGACCGGGTCTGCCAAGTAATCGTTTGCTCCTTGGCTCTCCCAGTGCCTCTTTGAATGGCTTTTTCTGTCGAGTCTTGGCTATAAATCAAGCTAACCGCCGGGCGGACGACCACCGTGCAATCGCCCTGGGGTGCCTGCGCTTCACTCAGCGCTGACCATTGGACGCGCAACGAAGGAATGAAGTTGGGGGCCGAAGAGATCAGATACCCCAATTGATTGTGGATGACCCGCTGCAACATTGAGGGAGCCTAGCAGTTAATGGAGCTTCCCCCTGATTTCCGCCAGAAGTTCACGCTTTGTCAAACGCGGCATGTCGTTTGCTAAAAAACTTCGGTCGCTCGGAGGAGGATGAGGAATGCCGGCGCAGAGTGCGGTCAAAAGCGAACCGACGCCATCTGATTCCGTTCCCCCGTTCGATCTCGAGGCGATCTCGACTCTCACGGACGACCAAATTCGCCATTCGATGACGCCGGAGGAGCTGATCGCCGTTATCCGCAGCGTCGAATACCCGTTCGCCGGGAAGGATCGGCTGGAGTATTTCGATCGCGATACGCTGGAGCGCGTCGTTTGCCTCGTCCGACGATGGAGTTGCCATCGCCTGGGCAAGTTCTCCCTTTAGGTCGTTCCGCTTTTTCAGCGAGTCTTCCAGCCGAACAGCTGTTTCTGTTTGATCGTTGCGGCGACCGCGGGTGGAACCATTTGGACCCAGGATGAATCTCCCGACTGGATGAGCCGCAGCACGTCGTCGGAGTCGATCGAGCGATACTCCGGGTTGGTTTGGCGAATCGGCACGACGTAGCCGTTCTCAAGCACGTGCGTATAGAGGTGGCGGAATTGCGCGGGAACTTGGACCGTCTCGGCGGTGATCAGCGTGCCGGACGCGGGGTCCCAGCGTGGATAAAGGTACATGCGGACGTTGCGGGCAAAGAGCCGGCCGACCGATTCCAGCGTTCGGCCTGGCAGCTCCTCGTAGTGCCGGTCGTCGAGAATACCGGTGAGCGCGGGGACGCCCAGGGCAATTCCGATCTTCTTTTGCGTGTACCGTGCAAGGTGCTCGACAAGCCGGTAATACGGCCCATGATTCGAGATCAGCACGGTCTGCCCTAAAGTTCGCAGGACGTCGACCCGATCGAGAAAATCCCGCTCGTCGACGCCTTGCCGGGACGGCAAGTCGCGAACCGTGATCTCCACGAGGGAGACCAGGATCCTCGCCCGCGACCTCCGGCTCGGAGCGGAACTGATCGAGCGCCTTTTCCAGGAGGTCCCACGTCAGCAAATTGACCGGACGAAAACGGCCGCGCTCGATGAGAATGGGACGCTGGTAAAGGACCTCGGCCGGTTGGACGACTTCACCCGCCGCCGTGAACATGGCCGCGTCGGTGAACGCGTGCTCGACAAGCCGGAGGCTCATCAGGCAGTTGTCGACGTTGGCGAAGGCGGGTCCCGAGAACTTGATCATGTCGATTTCGACGCGATCGCGGGTCAGGTTGTCCAAGAGCGAGGCAACGAGGGCCTCGGGTTCCGAATGTTGATAAACCGCGCCGTAAAGCAGGTTGACCCCGATGAGGCCGATCGCCTCCCGTTCGCGGGCGGTCTCGATGTCGTGCGTGGTGACGTGAAGGATGAGCTGCGACGGCTCCGCCCGGGGCACGGTCTGAAAGCGGACTCCCAGCCAGCCGTGGCCGTCCGCGTGTCGAGTGCGGCTGTGAGTGGCCGCGGTGTCCGCAAAAGCGAAAAACGCGGTCTTGTCTCCGCGTAAGGGCCCCAACCGCTCCAACAGCAGGTCGTACTCGTAGGTCAGCATCGCCTCCAGGCGTTTGCGGCTCACATACCGCTCCGTCCGGCCATAGATCGCGTCGCTGACGACCATATCGTAGGCGGAGATGGTCTTCGCGACGGTGCCCGAGGCCCCGCCGACGTGAAAGAACCATCGCACGACCTCCTGGCCGGCCCCGATTTCGGCAAACGTGCCGTAGACGACCGCATCCTGATTCATGCGGAGCGCCTTCTCGGAGGGGCTCAGGGGGAATTCGTTCATTCGTTTCTCGTCGAAGACGGGAAGGGATTAATTTCGGCTGCCGCGCGTTTTCGACAGCAATCGCAGGATTTCGAGATACATCCAGACCAGCGTCACCATCAGACTGAAGCCGCCATACCATTCCATGTATTTCGGCGCCTGGCGTCTGACGCCTTGCTCGATGAAGTCGAAATCCAGAATCAAATTGAGCGCGGCGATGCCCACGACCACCAAAGAAAATCCGATTCCCAAGGGACCTGCGTCATGAATGAAATGGATCCGCCCGCCGAAGAAAGAGGCGACCATATCAACCAGGTAGACCAGGCAAATCGCCCCCGTGGCGGCGACGACTCCGATTTTGAACTTTTCCGTGACGCGTATGATGCGTGTCCCGTAAATACCGAGCATCACCGTCAGAACTCCGAACGTCAAACCGACCGCCTGAATGGCAATCCCGGGGTACCTCTTCTCAAAAAGGGTCGAAATGCCGCCCAGTGCCAATCCCTCAAGGCCGGCGTAAATCGGCGCGGTATAGGGCGAAATGCGAGGCACAAAGATGGTCAAGAGGGCGATCGCGAAACCGCCCAGAAAGCCAATCGTCATCAATCCGCCTGCCATGGAAGAGGCCGCAACCTCTGGCGACCAGGTGCACACCGCCCCCGCGACGAGAATGACCAGCAGGATGGCGGTCTTCAGGATTGTCCCTTCGAGCGTCATGACGCTGGTCGAGGAGTCGGCAAAGCCGGCTCGCTGGTAGACGGATTCATTCATGGCCGGATTGGCAGTTGCCATTGCGGGATCTCCTTGATTGCGTAGGGGTTCGGGGACCGGCCGGTAATGGACGCGTCAACAGGACCCGGTCGCTTGTGGTTGGCTTTCTTATCTCTCTTCGCAGGATTCTTTGCAAGGCGTGAGCTGGGCGCGTGTGATTTGGGCCTCTTTCACCCCGACGTCAGTGCTCGCGCATCACCTGAAGCACGACGTCGTGTTCAAAGGGCGCCAGCGGCAGCACGACCGGTTTGTCGTCCCCGGAAATGGGGATGGCGGGTGAGAAGAGGCCGGTCGTCGGCGAATAGAAACTCGCCAAGTAGGGGCCGGCAGGCAGCTGGACGGAGAGGTTTCCCGAAATCGTATGGCCGGACGTCGGATCCGTGGCCTCCCGATCATCGGCCAGATAGGCGACATAACCGCCCCCAGGCAGGGCCAGCGCCGCGTCGACCACGTGCGCCGGCTTTTCGACAATCAAATGTGGCGCAGATGCGCGTGGACAAAGTCGAACGTCTTCATGAAGTCGGAGAGATGCTTCATCCAGGTGCGAATCAGCCGATTGGACTCGCGCGTGCCCGTCTCGGAGCCGGCCGTGATCGAAAAGTCGATGTAATCGTAGTGGCACTGGGTGAGCAATGCCGTCCAGGCGCGTTTGCGGTGAATCGTCCAGCCGACCTTGTCGCGATACATCGAGGCGGCGTTATCTTCGTCGAGGACGCATGGCTTGGCGAAGGCCTGTGCCGCGCGGCAAAAATCGCGGAAGTCTTTGAGGGCAAGCTCCTTCGACATGAAATGGCCGAGCATGTATTCGCGTCCGCCCAGAACAATGCCGGGAAGAGGATGCACATTGACGGCGTCCACCCACTGGCCGGAAAAGCTTTTGTCCAGTTCCTGCCGAAAGGCCGGTTTGTAGCTGAATGCCTGCGAGCCAAAGACCAGGTGCTTGTGTCCCAGCCGCGCCAATTCCTGCCGAATTACGCCGGCCACGCGCTCTTGCCAGGCGTCAACATCGGCCGTTGTGGCCGAATGGTCGGCATTGCCGCCAGGCTCGTTGCAGATCTCGTAATAAACGTTGTCGTACTGGCTCGTTTCTTGGATGATCTTTGCGGCATACGCCAGTTGCCGGTCGAGAAGCGGCTGATTGTGAAGCGTGATGTATTCGTACCAGGGGACTTTGCCGACGCCCTGTCGATTGTTTTCGGCCCGCAACGGGTTAAGCGCCCACACACCGTCGCCGTACGTATTGCTGAACAAAGTCAGCTCGACCACAATGCCCAGCTCCGAGGCGCGCGACAGGAAGCGATGCAAGCGGCGGAAATACTCCGGGTTCCATTGATCGAGGTCATAGCGCGGCTCGCCGTCAATGGCATTGCCGGGTCCGGTCCGCGGCCAGGGAGTCACAAAATCGGGCGACTCGGGCTTGCAGGGCGAGGACGGATTGCGGGCCGACTGCTGCTCGCGAAACAGCAAAAACGTCCGCGTCATCGTCTGGTGCTTTTCGGCCGCATCGGCGAGGTAGCGTTCAAAATCGAATGCCCGATTGATCACGGACCCGTAATGCTCCGTGGCGGCGAGCAAGACCAGCGGCCGATTGCGAAACAAGAAATACCGTGGATTCTCAGGGTGCAGGCGGACCGCCTCTGCGGGCGAGTCGACATTTTCCACCACCGCCACCCAATCCTTTGCCGCCGAATCCTCACCATGTGACTTCCAGGCGCATGCTGAGTCGCCGTGCGGATCCGCGTGCAGGGAACCCGACTCGCTCATCACGCCCGTTCGGGGATCGAATTGACGGAGCCGGTAAGAGACCTTGGGATCGAGGTGGTGCAGCACAATTGGATCAGGTCCGGGAACATAGATCACGCGGACTTTGTCGGGGATTCCCGCCGCGTAAGGGACATCGAACTCCCGGTGGCCAACACCGTGTTGTGTCCACGACGCCCACTCCGGATGCGGTTGGAAGCGCCACCACGGGTATCTCTCCAATAGACCCTTGGCTAACCCCACCTGCCGCGAACCCGGCAGCCGCATGGCGTCGTCCCACGGGCGCGTGCCCCAATTGCCTCCGTGTGGCGACTTGCCATACGCTTGTTCGCGCCGGTTGACTTGCCAAATTCCGTTGGCCCCATAGGTGTGGCCGGCTGTTCCCGACAGCAGGCAGCTCCACACCATGAAGCGCTGCACGTCGTCAAAGCAGGTGTTCAAAATGCCTTCGTAGGTGACCTCGCCATTCACGACGGGCATGATCGGCCATGCCGCCCGTGAGGCCCGCACACGGCGGATGGTGTTGGGGATGCTGGCGCGATCGCTGTGCCCGGTCTGCAGCATATCGAAGTCCAGCACGGATACATCGCTGAAGACGTACCTTGCCGTACTTATGGGGTGGGCGGTCACCAGGCGGTGGAACGGGTCGACGCGGTGAATTTCGGCGGCGACCTCCGTCCAGCCCTGCCTTTGGAATTCACTGTCTTTTTCTTTCGTCTTTGACAGGTAATACGGCATGGTGACCTCGCCGGCGACGCACCACACGACCGGCAGCGCGCCGTAACCGCGCCACGAGATACGCGCCAGTGCTTCTTCATGCGCTCGACTCCCAGCCAGGGGAGGTGATAGCCCCACGCCCCGACGATGCACGGCGTGATGCCTGCATCCACCAGGTGCAAAATCCGGCGGTCGGCCGCATTGAAGTACTCGGGCCGGATCGTTCGATAGTCGTTCGTCCAGGGAAAACCGGCCTCGTTAGCCCCGCGCGGGTCGAAGGCCGGCATATCCGGATAGAGACCTGCCACGATTTGGACGACATTGAACCCCTTGCGGACGCGGTCCTGCGTCAACGTCTGAAACTCGTCGGGGAAGTGCAGCCGGCCGCACAACCCCATCCACCAGGTGTCGCCCAGCCACAGAAAGGGTGTGCCATCGGCATGTTCCAAGTGCCGTTGGTCGGCAGCAATTCGCAACGGGCCGTGGCGGTAGAGCCGGTTGACGCCCCGGTAGGGGACCACCTCGATCTTCCCCTGCCGGCGATCCAAGCCGGCATTGCTCTGATCCGAACAATGCGTCTCATACCGATGAACGCCGGGCGTTGCCGAGGCATACCGCACGCGCCACGACGAGCCACCCGCCCAGAATGCGGGAACGCGGAACTCCTTGCCTGCAGGATCGACGAACACAACGTCGAGCGTGACCTCGTTGAACGGATCGGCGTAGCTCTTGGCCGACTCGAAAACGAGCTCGGCCATCACGTTGGCGGCCGTGGATTGCTTCGGTGCTGCGTGCGCCGCGGTTGCTTGCGGTTCGGCCGCACCGGCGGTCCTTGCGGCCAGGATCGCCACCGTCATCGAGAGAGAGACCGCAAACGAGGGGATGGATTTCCGCATGGGAGTGATCGGTCCAATTGTCGCCGGCGCTCGGGCGACCAGTCGGGCGGAGTTGCGGGCGAGGTGCGCCCTGTTGGTAGGAAAAGCCAATTCTCAATCCGTCATAATGGCTCGTCAGCAGATGGTCAAGCGGCTTGCGCCGGGGGCCAGTCCTCGGTCAACGAGGAAGTCCGAGCACCGCTTCGGTAGCACTCTTCAGGATTTCGGTAATGCGGTCCAATTGCCTCTGGCTCGCGACGATGGGCGGCGCGAGACAGAAGACGTCGCCCCGCAGGCGGCTGAAGAGGCCTCGTTCCTGGGCCGCCGCGTGGACGCGTGCCCCGATCTTTTCTTCCGGCTTGAATTCTTCCCGCGTCGCCTTGTCCTTGACGTACTCGATCGCACACATCAGTCCCAGACCGCGAACTTCGCCCACGTGCGGATGGTCGGCCAGAGCCTGCCTGAGCGATCGGAGCAGAGAGGCCCCCTTTTCTCGCGCCTGCGTGACGAAGTCCTCGCGCTCGATGATGTCCAGGTTGGCCAGCGCGACGGCGCACCCCACGGGATGCGCACTGTACGTATAGGCGTGCATCCACACGTTCTCGGCGGCGTCGAAGACCTCGGCAATCCGGTCGTTGACGCCGATGCCCCCCAGGGGGAAGTAGCCCGACGTGATCGCCTTGGCGAAGGTGATCATGTCCGGCTCGACGCGCCAGTGTTCAAGGCCGAACATCTTTCCAGTCCGTCCGAAACCCGTGATCACCTCGTCGGAAACGAACAGGACGTCGTATTTGTCGCAAATCTGACGAATCCGCGGGAAATAGTCGTCCTGGGGGACGATCACGCCGCCGGCTCCCTGGACCGGTTCGGCCAAAAACAGGGCGACCGTGTCGGCCCCTTCCCGCAGGATGGCCTGTTCGAGCTCGTTGGCCGCGGCAATCCCCTGGCTGACGCCGGCCGGCGCCTGGTAACGGTAGGGATAGGGGGACGGAATGTGAAAAAAGCCTGGCACCCGCGGCTCGAACATCGACCAATAGCTGGCGATGCCCGTCGCGCTCATCGCCGCCATTGTGACGCCGTGGTATCCCCATTGGCGGGAGATGACCTTCGTCTTCTCCGGCCTGCCTTTGAGCTTCCAATAGTAGCGGGCCGTCTTGAATGCCGTGTCGCTCGACTCGCCGCCGCCGGAAGTGAAGAAGAACCGGTTGATCGACGGATACGTGAGCTGTGCGATCCGCTCGGCCAGCTCGATGGCGTTGGGGTTGGAATTGCCCGCGTACCCAGTGCAAAACGCGAGCGTCTCCATTTGCCGGGCGGCGGCCGCGGCCAGCTCTTTGCGCCCATGCCCGGCCGCGACGTTCCACAGGCCGGAGAGGGCGTCGATGTATTCCTTGCCGTCCGCATCGGTCAAAACCGCCCCTTCCCCCTTCACCCACACATGCCCGCCGATCTGCAACGAGCCGGTCATGCAGCGGATGGATCAGATGGGCCAGATCGCGGTCCAGCAACGCGGATTTGGTCGTCATGGGGTTGTTCCGAATGAGGGAACCACAAAGGACACAAAGGCCGAGGGAAATCAATGATCGCCGTTTTCACATCGTTGGCGGCTGAATAGCTGGAACGTACCCCCCGTGCGCGACATAATCCACCGTTCGTGGATTTGGCGAACCGGTCGCGGTTCGCCGCCGTCTGTAAGGTGGGGGTGCGGCGCGCGTCATCGTTCCGAGGTGAGCCGAGAATGTCGAGTTGCGTGTTGGCGTATTCCGGGGGGCTGGATACCTCCGTGATTCTGGGCTGGCTGATGGACGAAGGTTACGACGTCCACTGCGTCTATGTCGACCTTGGGCAGCCCTGCGAGGATCGGGACGCCATCCTGAAAAAAGCCCGCGCGATCGGGGCCAAATCGGCCCGCATTGTCGACGCCCGAGAAGAGCTGTGCCGCGATTTCGCGTTTCCGGTCCTTCAATGGCAGGCGAAATACGAGGGAGTCTACCTGTTGGGGACCTCCATCGCCCGCCCGCTGATCGCGAAAGCCTGTCTGCAGGTCGCGCGTGAAGTCGGGGCCGACGCTTATGCCCACGGAGCGACGGGCAAGGGGAACGATCAATGCCGCTTTCAGCTCGCCGCCGAGGCGCTCGACCCCTCGGTCAAAATCATCGCCCCCTGGCGGATCGAGAAGTTCCGCCGGAAGTTTCCCGGCCGGGCCGAAATGATCGCCTATTGCGACGCGAAGAAGATCCCCGTCAAGGCGACCGCGTCGAAACCGTATAGCTCGGATGAGAACTGCCTGCACATCAGTTATGAAGCCGGCAATCTCGAGGATCCCAACGTCAACGGCTGCGAACTGGTCGAGTTTGGTATGACCGTCTCGCCGCAGAAAGCGCCGGACGCGGTCGAGTCGATCACGATCGGCTTCGAGGCGGGGGTGCCCAGACTGCTTGACGGCCGCCCGCGGACCCCCTTCGAGATGGTCGCCGACCTCAACGCCATCGGCGGACGCAACGGCGTGGGGCGAATCGACCTCGTGGAGAACCGCTTCGTGGGGATGAAGAGCCGCGGCGTCTACGAGGCCCCCGGCATGACAATTCTGTACGACGCCCACCGAGCCGTCGAGCAGCTCACCCTCGACCGCGACCTGATGCACCTGCGCGACCGGCTATCGCCCGAGGTGGCGGAGATGGTCTATTACGGCTTCTGGTACGGCGCGAAAATGGACGCTCTCATGGCCTTCATTCGCGAAGCCCAAAAGACCGTCACCGGCGAGGTGACGCTCCAGCTTTACAAGGGGAACCTCATCCTCGCCGGCCGCAAGAGCCCCGTGAGCCTGTACGAAGAAGCCGTCGCCAGCATGGAAGCCGGCGGGTCGTACAACCAATCGGACGCGGAAGGTTTCCTGCGAATCGTCGGCCTTCCCGGCCGGGTGCAGGGTCGCGTGACTCCGCGGAAATTCTGAGTCGGCGACGCATTGGCGAGCGCCCCGCAAGCGCACCGGTTTTGATACAAAGCGCATCGATTTCGGAACACTTTTTGGGAGTTTTTTGGGTTATTTTGGGGCGCTAAAAAAGGAAACCTGAAGACCCCAAAAAACTCCCCAAAGCGACTCCAATACTCCCCAAAGCGACTCCAATCCGGTGTGCTTCGACGACTAGCGGGCACTCTGTGGGCATGTGTCGCGAGGCTCGTGCTGATCGCAATTCCTTGTCGCGTTGAACGTCGCTCGTTTCCCGACGATTTCCGCCGCGGGACCGCGACGCCGCGGCTTGAAGCGCTTGAACGCAGTGGCTTACGGGGAGTTGTTGCCTGCTCGGCGCGTTTGGGTGTTCCGCGCTGCCACCGTGGGGCCATCAGTTGGGAATTCCACTTTTCCCAGGCGTCCATGAGTTCCTTGGCCACGTCGGCGTGCTCGGCAGCCACGTCCGTTTTCTCACCGATGTCCTGAGCCAGGTTGTAAAGCTGCGCCGACAGCCGACCGCTTCGCCCGCCGGCGGCGTTGCCCTTCGGGCCGCGAAACGGCTCGCGTGATCTTCCAGTCTCCCTTGCGGACGGCCATCTGGGCGCCGAATCGCCAAAACAGGAATTCGTGTGGAAGAGCGGCGCTGCTTCCCTCGAGAAACGGCAGCAAATTAACGCCGTCGAGTTTCTTCTCCGTCGGCAGCCCAACGCCGGCTGCGGCCAGGGCCGTCGGGTGAATGTCCAGGGAGATCACAGGCCGCTCGTCCACCTTTCCGGGCGGGACGTGCCCTTTCCATTGGATCATGAACGGAATGCGAATGCCCCCCTCCCACGTGGTCGCCTTCGTGCCGCGAAGCGGGTCGTTTCGCGACGTCGTTTGCGGCGTTGGGCCTCCGTTATCGCTGATAAAGAAAACGAGCGTCTTCTCTTCGAGGCCCAAATCGTGCAACTGAGCGAGCACCGCTCCCACCGCGTCATCCATCGCAGAGAGCATGCCGGCGAATGTCTGCCGCTTTTGGTCCTCGATCCCCGGAAACCGCGCCACGGTATTTGGCCGTCGCCTGCAGCGGGGCATGCACGGCGTTGAAGGCCAGGTACAGGAAGAACGGCTGGGCGTGGTGCCGGCCGATAAACGCGAGGGCTTCGCGTTTGAAGGCGTCGGTGAGGTAGTCGGGTTCCACGAACCGCTCGGTGCCGCGCATGATCTCGCCGCGGCGACGGCCGTTGGAGAGATAAGGATGCGAGCCCCCGAGGAAGCCGAAGAACTCGTCGAACCCCCGTTCGGTGGGCCGAAATCCTTCCCGCGTTCCGAGGTGCCATTTGCCGACGAGACCGGTCGCATAGCCGGCCGCCTTGAGCCGCTCGGCCAACGTCGTTTCGTCGCGCGCAGGCCGAACGTATCCGACGCAAGTTCGACCGGTCCGGGGTTGAATTCGTGCCCGAAACGTTGCTGATAGCGGCCCGTCATCAGCCCGGCCCGTGTCGGACTACAGACGGGACAGGAGACGTATCCGCTCGTAAACCGCACGCCGTTGCGGGCGATCGAGTCGATGTGCGGCGTGGGAATGTCTTTCCAGCCCTGGCAGCCCAGTTCTCCATAACCCAGATCGTCGGCGACGATGACCAGGATGTTGGGCTTTTGCCCGGCCGCCGCTGCTGGAGCGCCTGCCGACTGCCCCTCCGCGAAGCCGACACGGCCCCAGCCCGACACCGCCAACAAAGCCACGACCGAGAAAGCGGCCGCCCTTGCAACGGGAAGCAAATTGCGCGCACTTGTTGATAAGCGGCTCAACAGGTTGGTGTTCACGGCCGTCACTCTCGAAACTTGCCACGTCCTGAGAAGGGCTCGACTTGAGCACTGTGCATGAACATACCTAAAGTTCGCATGCAAATTAAACCCGACTGAGACGGGGAAGTTCCGCTTCGAAAGACGGCATGACGGAGCGGGACAATCGACCGCGAGGGAAACTTCGTCGGATTTGAATGCAAGAATCGGAGTTTGTGCGACGGTCGGCGTGTCTAAAGTTTGAGGTGAAAGGAACGAATTCTCGAGGGGCAAGCTGACTTCGGCGAGCTCAGTCGTGCCGCTAGCTTGCCGTGTTCGCCGTTTGATGAGCAAGAAATGGCAAGCTGGCAGCTCGCCCCACGAAAATGAAGCCGCACCGACGTAGTGGTGCGACCACTTGTAATTGACAGGCGAGCTTGCCGATTTTTTGGCCACGAAACTCGCCATTGTGGCTGCAAGTTTGCGTTGGACGGTGCAGTAGGGCAAGCTGCCAGCTTGCCACGAACGCCGTTTGATGAGCAAGAAATGGCAAGCTGGCAGCTTGCCCTACGGAAAGACGTGACATGCCCACAGCTACGCAAGGATCCGCCGGCTCGAAATTAAAACGCCCGTTCGCCACCGACGAAGCCCATTGGCAGGCCGTTCTGCGTCGCGATCCTGCCGCGGAGGCGCGGTGGGCCGCGGCATATTGCTTCGGGGTCAGGCCGGTTTGGGCTTTGAAAATCCGGTGCAAATGAACGTCTCTCCAAAACTCCCTATCGGATCGCACTCCAGTGCCTTCCTGAGCAGAGGGGTCAGATCGGGGGATGGCCCCCCATCTTATTGCCTCTTCTCAGGACTGCACGCATGTGCGCCACCAAATTGAACCGCCCTCAACACATTTCCGTCGCCGCGCCGCTTTTTTTGAAATTTTTTTGATTTCGGCGTTTTTGTGCACGTCGACGCGGAACGTTTCGGTTTTAGGGGGTAGCGAGCAGGCAGGTTTCCATCGGGTGTCATCTTCTTTTTGGAAGGAACGGCGAACAATGCGGTCCCGAAAAGGCTTCACGTTGATTGAGCTGTTGGTGGTGATTGCGATCATCGCCGTCTTGATCTCGCTGCTGCTGCCTGCCGTGCAGGCGGCAAGAGAGGCGGCGCACCGTACGCAGTGCCGCAACAATCTCAAACAGATCGCATTGGCTGAGCATAATTACCTGGACGTGAACAAGATGTTCACTCCGTCCTGCGTGTACGTTTACAACACCACCACCCATCCCTGCATCTGCTCGTGTGGCATTGGCTGCCCTTCGCGTAACGATTTGAATCTTCACGTCTGGGGGGAATACCTCCTGCCTTTCATGGAGGCGACGACCGTTTATAGCCGGATCGACTTTAACGCACCGATTTTCTCCCCTTGGACGCAGACTCACCCGTCCCCCACCGTGGTGTACACATCGCACAACTCCGGCTGCCCCTGCGTCTGTAACACTCCGGGTGCGTGCGCCGCGACGTATCCCGGTGCCGCGGTGATTCCGGCTTTCGCTTGCCCGTCAGCGCCGCGCATCTCGAATCCGTTCATAGAAAATGAGGCGCAAGGCTTTGATTGCTGTAAACCATGCCGCACGAAACTTCTTCGCTTGGTCGGCGCCAGCGACTACTCAGCGATCAGCGGGTTCCATAATTGCATGCTTTGCTGGGCTGAGGCGAATGGATATACCTTCTGGAGTCGGACGCCCGTGCTGGGTTGCCCCAGCTCAACGCATGGCACCGTCAAGATAGAAAATATTTTTGACGGGACCTCGACGACGATCCTTTGCACCGAGGTCGCGGGGCGACCGGATTTGTGGGTCAAGGGTGGCTGTGGAACGTATTCGCCTGGGAAGCAGAGCCCGGCGCACTTTGGCTTGCTGCATAGCCCCATCTACGTGATCTCCAATCCCGGTGGTTGCTGGGGCTGCATCAAGAGTGGGCTGAATTATCTCAAGGGAACCAACTTCTACGGGACCGGCAAGGTGTCGACGCCTACGAAGACCCCCGTGTGTTTCTTCAACTGCACGAACGAGAAGGGCTATAACGCTGTCTATAGCTTCCACCCGGGCAGCGGTGGAGTCGCCTTCACAGATGGCTCGGCCCACATGCTGAGCGAGGACATCGGCGTGAAGGTGATGTGCTCCCTGTTGACTTACGACGGACGCGAGCCCGTCTCGGACAACTTCTGACAAAGCGCACTCCAGCAGCGGTCAAAGCCGGCGGTCCCCCGAAACCGTTGCGTTTCGGGGGATCGCCTTGCTGTGGAGCCCGCCGGGTGCGGAGTTCATCCTTGCCGAGGATCCAGGGCTGGGCTTTGTGCCGCTGGGGGCCGAGGATGGCCACAAATCTCCCACGGATTTAGAATCAGCCAGTGGTACGTCGCAAGTCGCTTTGCAAGATTCTGCAGACGGGCTTTGGTCCGCAGCGAGTGATTTCGCAATCATTTGGCGAGGGGGTTTTTCAGATGTCGTTGGGGTCCAGATTGGCTGTGCGAAGAATTTGGTGTGCGGGCCCGGTGGCGGTCCTGCTCATCGCAGGATGCGGCCCGCAATCGGCTGAGCAGGCTTTTCAGAAGACGTTGGCTAAATCGGGCATGCAGCTGCAGTCGGTCTATCCGTTCGCGGGAAAGGTAACCATTGACCATGGCCGCCGCCCAAGCTGGAGAACCGCAACGATCAGATCGTCGTGATGCTCAACGATCCGGCGAAACCCGATGTCCCGCTTATCAAGCGACTGTATGTGACGACGGATCCTGACGGGTCGTTTCAATTCTCAAGTGTGCGTCCCGGCGACGGAATTCCACCCGGCAAGTACGTCGTGACCTTCGCGCTGCTCAAGACCCAAGGCGAAATGGGTCTGGTCGGTCCGGATCGGTTCAACAACCTGTACAACGATCCCGATAAGAACGGCAAGATCGAGGAGTTCACCATCGACCACAAGGCGCCTGGAAAAAGCGACTACGTGTTCGATCTGCGGATTGCCGGGGAGGAAGCGGCCACTCCGGGCCCGCACTCTCTGACCAACCTCGTCGACGAGACTGATCCCGGGGTCAAGGATCGCATCAAGTGAGGTCCCGGCGGCTCGTCATTGCGCGTTGCCGCAGCCGGAAAACACGATTGCGTTTTCGACCTCAAGGTGGCAGGCTTGGGACCGGTCAACAACCCGGGCCGCGTGCGTGATGCAGATCGCGAGCCCGTGACGCTTTCACGGCGCAAGTCCCCGCAATTTGTCATGCGCCACTTTCGCTTCGGCGTTTCGTCGTTGTCGCAACTGAGACCATTTGATGATTTCGCGTTCGTCCCATTTCCGCGGGTCTAAGCGTCGCCGTCGGTTCGCACCGTGCTTCGCTCTCAGCTCCGCTCGCCGAAAGCGACTCCAGAGGTCGTTGCGAGGTAAGCCCAAAAAACGGGCGCTGTCGTACTAGGAAGTTCACGAGAAACAGGCCGGCTACGGTGTAGCCGCGAAACGGATCGAGCGACGAAAACGGGGTTTGACTGCGGGCGATGTGCTCATGGGGGCCGCCTCATGGTTTTGTAAGTCCTCCACGGATCCGCTCGAGGTTGATGCGGGCCTCTTCGTACTGCGGATTGAATTTAAGCGCCTGCTCGAAATGGGACGCTGCCTGACGCAGGTCGCCCCGCTGGGCCAGGACCATTCCCAGGTTCGTCTCGGCCTCGGGAAAGCACGGGTTCGCCCGCAGCGCCGCCTCAAGCTGGATGGCGGCCGGCTCTAGTTTTCCCTGTTTCAGCAGGAGCAGCCCCAGATTGTTGTGGGCCTTGCTATTGACCGGATCGATGCGAAGCACCTGCGTGTATTGGGCCGCCGCCTCCTCCAGCTTGCCGAGCCCCAGGAAGATCGTTCCCAGGTTATTATGCGCCCAGACGCTGTCCGGCTTGAGGCGGATGGCCTCTTCATAGTGGTGGACGGTCTGCTTGAGGTCGTCCCGCTCCCGATACAGGAGACCGAGATCGTAATGCGATTCCCAATCGTCGGGCCGCCATTTCAACTGGTTTTCGTAGATGACGATCCACGCTTGGTTATCTTTTCGGCCGAAGTCGTTGCGCAGGACCATTGCGTCAAGCTCGCTGTGCGCCAATAGCTCGACCGTCACCTCCCCCATTTCGTCTTCCGACCGGCAGCCCGAAGTGGACCCGCCGCGGCGGAACGTGCGGATTGCGGGGATTGTCGGCCGAATTGTCATACTCGAGACGCAGCCGCAGCTTCGTTCCGCGCGGCAGATCGACCGGATTGGAATAAGTGTAGGAATTCTGCCAGTTGAAGTTCCAGTCCTTGATCCGCAGGAGCCAGGTTCGAGTTCCGTCCGGCAAGAGCGCGTAGCACTGCATGTCGCGGCAAAGGTAATGGGCGTGCGGCCAACATTCGATCGCCCGCGCGTCAACCGGGAGGACGTAGTCGTCTTCGACAACGTAGTCCTTTTTGCCGGCCGGAATGTCGATCGACCCGTTCTGTAATTGCACGAGACACGGGTGGGTCTCTGGCGGCGTGGGAGTGAAATAGAGGGCGATGGAGGATTGGATCGTTTCCGGCTTGCCGGTCGGAAGTAAATGCAGTTCCAGCACGAAATCGGTCCCGGGATCGAGGACCCAAGTGTACGGTGCGTGGCTCGTGGAGGCGTCGCGCCGGGGGACCACCCCATGAGGACGCCGTTAGGCGATCGGTCCCCGCCCATTATCGTCCCCTCGAAGCCGGGGAGCGGATCCTGCTGGTCGAGGTAGCGACACCACCCGGTCGAGTCGATGCGGATTATCGCGTGATGCACGATCTTGCGGTTGCCCGGGTCGAATTCGTAGGCCCGGACGTATTTCCGTTCGGTGATGGGGACCCTCAGCACGAACTTGCGGTACAACTCGGTCGCTTCGGCCGGAAGGCGGTAAGGCTCGGGCATCGCCAACACCAGGTCGGGTTGGCCCAACCTCCAGCCTTGCGGAAACTCGGGAAGGGGCGGCAGGTCGGACGGATTCCCTTCGCGGCAGCCTTCGGCGGCCCATTGTGTGATCAGGCCGATCTCATCGACGCGGAGGCTGCGATCTCCTTCGAACTTGCAGTACCCCGGCGCCGCGGGCCAGGGGGGCATGATTCGCCTTTGGATCACGTTGACAATCTGTTTGGGCCGCTTGCGGACGTCGAGAAAGCTCACGAGAGGAAAGGGGCCGATCTCTCCAGCATGATGGCAGCCGGCACATTTTTGAAAGACGATCGGGGCCACGTCCTTCGCGAAGTCCAGCGATCCTTTCGGCCGCGGAACGTACGGGGCTGGCGGGGCCGGATCGGCGGGCGCCGCGTCCGGGTCGACCGCAATTATCTTTTTCGGAGATTCCGCCTCCCGCGAATTGCATCCGGCCAGGACAAGCGAAATGAGGATCGCGATCGGCGCAGCCCTCCGTACGACGGATCGATGGGGGGCGCTCATCGTTCGGCATTCGGATTAAACGGCCCGCGAAAATGAATCATCAGTGTTTAACCATGCTACAGGAATGACGGCGACGCCGTCCAGGAGCCGTCTGCTGTGATGATTGAATGCGTCAGGTTGGCACTGCGGTCTGCGGCTGCTCGATGAGATCGACGAATCAACTTTCGCCGCCAAGAGCACGGAGCTACGAGATCGCATCGCTCGTCTGAGCCTCGACGCGGACGCTTGCGACCGCAATCGGTCTGAAAAAGCGGCTCAGGCCGAAAAGGCTTTTGAACTTTCGCAAACGCTGAAAGAGAAATGGCTTAATGCCGATGTGGCCGCCAAGCGGCAGTTGCTCGAAATCGTCTGTTTGAACTTCCGGCTCGACGGCGCAACTCTCGTCCCGGCAATAAGAAAGCCCTTCGATGTTCTCGGTGAAGGGCTTCTTGGCACGTTTCGCCGTTTCCTGACGGCGGAACAAATCGTCGGATTTGAAAGCAAGAATCGGAGTTTGTGCGACGGTCGGCGTGTCTAAAGTTTGAGGTGAAAGGAGCGAATTCTCGAGGGGCAAGCTGACTTCGGCGAGCTCAGTCGTGCCGCTAGCTTGCCGTGTTCGCCGTTTTCGGATTGACAACGGGCAAGCTGGCAGCTCGCCCCACGAAAATGAAGCCGCACCGACGCAGGGCAAGCTGGCGGCTCGCCCCGCGAAAATGAAGCCGTACCGACGTAGGGCAAGCTGCCAGCTTGCCACGAACGCCCGTTTGATGAGCAAGAAATGGCAAGCTGGCGGCTCGACTGAGCTCGCCGAAGTCAGCTTGCCTTACGGAAAGACGTGACATGCCCACAGCTACGCAAGGATCCGCCGGCTCGAAATTAAAACGCCCGTTCGCCACCGACGAAGCCCGCTGGCAGGCCGTTGTCCGTCGCGATCCTGCCGCGGAGGGCGCCTTCTTCTATTCCGTCAAAACGACCGGCGTCTACTGCCGGCCCGTTTGCCCGTCCCGGCCGGCCTTGCGGAAGAACGTCCAATTTCACGACACCGCACAGGCTGCCGAGCGAGCCGGCTTTCGGCCCTGCAAGCGGTGTCGTCCGAACGAGGAAAGTTTGCCCCAACGCCATGCGTCGATCGTGACGCAGGCCTGCCGCTTCATCGAAGAAGCGGAGGAGAGCCCCAATCTGCAACAACTGGCCGACGCCGTCGGCAGCAGTGCCTACCACTTGCACCGGATTTTCAAAGCCCAAACCGGCCTGACCCCGAAGCAATACGCCGCGGCCCACCGCGCCAACCGGGTTCGCGACCAGTTGTCGCAACGCCCCACGGTGACTCAAGCGATCTACGGAGCCGGTTACAACTCAAACAGCCGCTTTTACGAATCGTCGACCGAAATGCGGGGAATGACACCGACCACCTACCGCGCCGGTGGCCGCGGCACGACGATTCGATTCGCGGTCGGCCAATGCTGGCTCGGTCCCATTCTGGTCGCCGCCACGGCCAAAGGCATCTGCGCCTCTTCCTCGGCGACGATCCCGACTTCCTCACCCGGCGCTTCAAGACCGCTTCCCCCACGCCGAGCTTGTCGGCGGCGACAAGGCCTTCGAATCGTGGGTCGCCCAGGTCGTCGGCTTCGTCTCCGACCCCCGCACGGGGCTCAACCTGCCGCTCGACATTCGCGGCACGGCTTTTCAGCAGCAGGTCTGGGAGGCCTTGCGGCAAGTTCCCGCCGGTTCGACCGTCACCTATTCCGAAATCGCCGCACGAATCGGTCATCCCAAGTCCGTCCGCGCCGTCGCCGGAGCCATCGCCGCCAACCCGATCGCCGTCGCGATTCCCTGCCATCGCGTCGTCCGCACGGACGGCTCCCTCTCCGGCTACCGCTGGGGCGTCGACCGCAAGCGGAAATTGATCGAGCGCGAACAAACAAGAGGTTAAATTGATCTTGAACGAAGCGCGTCGGCGCGCGATAATCCACTTAGTGTATGCATGGGTGTCGCTGCTGGGCTGCTTCCGTGTCGGCACACCTCCTCCGGCCAGTTGTCGCCGGTTTCCAACCGAAGAGCACGGGCGGCCGAAGCGCCGCCCGTGGCACCCTACGCTGTTAACCATATCTTTGTAGGATTGGAAGCCCTCTGGGCGAACGAAAATAGCCCAGCGATTCATCGCTGGGAATGGGGGCACGAATTTTTTGAAGCCGAAGTCCCGCCAGGGACGAAAGAGCGTGCCGCGATCAATACCGCGCTCTGCGATCGGACTCTACCGCCCCTCACGGGGCTTGAAGAACGGCAAGTCGTGCTTCGAAGACCCAGCGTTGATGAAACGCTGGGCTATTATCGGTGGCCCCTCTGGGGCCAAGAGATCGGGCAGAGGGACGGCGCTCTTACGAGCGGAGTTTCCTTCAAACCGGATGCAACGCGAACTTGATGCGGCGAATCTTGACACCGCCGGTCAGCGGGCGGTCAATGACTGGTGTTCTCGTCGGGCGGCGGTTTCACGGGATGGCTAAGAGGCGGTTTCAAAAGGGCGGCATGACTCGTAGGGCAAGCCCTACGGTTTTGAAACTCCCTCTAAGCTGCTCGGCCAGGCCGACCTTGCGAATTTGACAGGACTCGCCGCGGGGAAGAATTAGCTGGCGCCTCCGAAGCTCGCTTCGGTTTGAGTTGCGTCCAGGAGAATCCAACGAAAACAAATGCAAGCAAAGTTGTGAACCAAATCTCGAATCCGAGTTCCCATTCTTGGTACTGCGGAGGCGGCTGGTCTTCCCCCAAGAGCATGCTGAATTGCATTCTTTCGGCGGCCGTTTTAAACGACGGATAATACAGCCCATCAGTCGCAACACGCGGAACGGTTGAATTCTTAACCTGGCTGTCTTTCTGAATTTGCGGGCCCCTTTGGATGGACTTCCGATCGTTTGAACGGAGGTTATCATCGGGAACCGACGGGCGAAATTGGGAATTGCACTACCGAGGGTTCGCACCCGAGGGTTTACACCGAGGGGCGGGTCAAAGTTCGCCGCCCGCCCGCGGTCCAGCGCGTGGAAAGGCCCGTCAGGAGGGGTACGATCACTTTCACGGACGCTTCGGGGCGCGTCCCTCGTTCCCGAACGATGAATCGCTGGGTTCTTGTCGGTCGCCCAAAAGGCTCGCGAAGCGCGTGATCAACCGGCGGTCGGTCACTTTTGGAGTGTCTCGCCGGGAAGCGGGATGGCGGCGAGGCCGAGGCCGATCGCTACGCCGCCGACGATCTCGACCGAGCGCCACAGGCCGACGGCAAGCGAGCGCTGCTCGTTGTCGAGTGTGAAGACGAGGATCGCCGTGATCGCCGCCAAGGGGAGCGGCTCGCGCAGATTGGGAGACTGCCAGGCGAGAGCGACCGTGAAGCCAACGACGAGCGCGGCTGTTGCGGGGTTCAGTGACAGGAACGTCGCGGCCAGCGTCGCCGTGGCCGCGCCGATCAGCGTGCCCAGAATGCGATTGAGGCTCTTGGCCATCGTCGCGCGGCGGTCGGGTTGAAGCACAACGACAGCCGAGACAGCGATCCACCATCCACGCTCGAGCTCTAAAAACTGCCAGATCGCCGTGGCGACCCCCGCAGCCGCGCCGGCGCGGCACGGCGTAATACAACCCGCGCCGTGCCGGTTCCTCATTCTTCAGGATTGGCATCGGTGGGGGCAGGGCGCCGAATGGTGGATCAGACATGGGGTGGTCCGTAACGGAGAAGGTCGTTCTATACGGACCGGCAGCCATCTTGAACAGTTCAGCTCTCGCTCGTGCTGGTCGCACTTCCTTGTCGCGTCGAAAGTCGCTCCCCCGACGATTTCCGCCGCGGGACCGCTACACTCTGGCTTGAAGCGTTCTAAGGCTTTCGAAGGAATTTCTCGGTGACCGGATGGCAGTGGCACTGTCGCCAGCCCGGATGGTGCAAGCTTCCCGCGGTGACGAAGCCGATCGCCAGGCCGGGGATCGGCAATGCGCTTTGAGCAATTCCACTGGCCGGCGGATTGGGACTTTAACGGCGGGCCGTCCGTGATGCAGGCTTACGCAAACAAAAACGCCGCAAGCCTCGATGAAATCGTGGCTTGCGGCGAGAGGCGCCGCTGGGAGTCGAACCCAGGATGGCGGATTTGCAATCCGCTGCCTTAGCCTCTTGGCTACGGCGCCAAGCGTCCGAATCCTACTGCCTGCCGTGACTTGCGGTCAAGCGTTTCGCGCGAGACCTTGTCCGGCGGGAGGTGTAAAACGGGGACGTTCTCAAAGACAGATCGGCCTTTGGAGCGGTTCGGTTGAATCAATTGTTCCGAAGATTCCTCCGGGATTGCCTACTCACGCGGGGAACAGATTCGCGGCCGGTGGCAACCGGCGGCCGGGCTGGCTAGGATCTGGCTCACCCGCTGTTTACCCGCTGCAGGAGGCAATGGATCCCGCCATGTCCAAAAAAACTGTTTCCGAGATCACGGAAAGCGAAGAAGAACTGATTAGCCGCGCTCAGGTCGCCGTCAGCCAGTGCAACTGGGCCGTCGGCGAGTGCGCACACAAATGGACGCAAAAATATGCCCGCGGCCGGACCGACGCGGACTTTGCCGCCCTCTTGGGGCTGAGCGCCGACCAGGTTTTTCAGCGGCGGCGGGTCTGGGAGACGTTTGCGGACGTGCATGCCGGCTATGCGTCGCTCAAATGGTCTCACTTCTACGCGGCCTTGAACTGGGACGACGCGCCCGAGTGCCTGCAATGGGCCGATGAGAACCAGGCCACCGTCGCGGAGATGAAGGCGTGGCGCCGGCGCTGCGGGGCGAAGATCTGACCGTGGAAGGGGCCACCGACGAATGGGGCGTCACGTTTGTTCCTTCCGAGGCCGTGGCCGTCAAGGACCCGGCGGATTTTGGTGAACTCGACCGCCGCGGACGGGGCGGTCGGAGTGACTCGGCCGCCGATCGCTCGGCTGCCGAAACGGTCGCCGGGGTCGCCCGGGATTCGAGCGGGAGCGGCGACTCGGGGTATGCCCCCTTCCGCAGCGGGGCCGGCAGCCCGGCGCCCGAAGAGTCGGCGGAGTCGGTCGCCATCGCGCCGCGGCCGCATCTTTCGCCGGAGCAATTGATTGCCCGAATGTCCGGTACGCTGGAGCGCATCAACGAGGCGCTGACACCGGAGATTCTGAAGGCGTTTAAAACGCTGCCGGAAAAGAAACGAGCGCGGTTCCTGAAGGCGGTCAGCGGGCTGAGCACCAAGGCGGCCCGTCTCATTTGACGCTCGCGTCGCGTATGATGAATGAATGTGAACGGGGGGCGTCGGGGGGCGAAGGGATGGCGCGAGTGCGGAGTTCGGCCGGCTGACGCCGGCCGCTCGCGGGGGACGGCGGACGCGAGGCGTTCGAGGACAGGATGATGGTTGAAGATCGCCCGGAATCATTTTCGCGGCCCCGCCCGACGGCCGGGGGATCGGTTAACGGCTGGCTCGTGGCCGTTCTGCTGATCCTGGTGGCCGCGCTCTACCTCCAGTTTAACGGTCTTTGGCCGCAGCCGCTCTTCGACCCTCACGCGGCGGCGCATGAGATCACGCCGCGTGGAAATCTGGCCGAGGATGAGCAGGCGACGATCAATCTCTTTCGTTCGGTCAATCAATCGGTGGTGCACATCACGACGAGCGCCGTGGTTCAAAACTTCCGCATGAATCCGATCGAGGTTCCGCAAGGCTCCGGAAGCGGCTTTGTTTGGGACAGCAAGGGATATATCGTCACGAATTATCACGTGATTCGGGCGGCGCAGGAACGGCGGCAAGGCAAAAGTGGTGCTCTCCAATAGCGTCACGTATCCGGCCGAGGTCGTCGGCGTCAATCCCGGCAGCGATCTGGCCGTCTTGAAGATCAGCGCGCCTGCGCCGGAGCTCAAACCGATTCCGATCGGCAAGTCGGCGGACCTGCAAGTCGGTCAGAAGGTCTTTGCGATCGGCAGCCCTTTCAGCCTCGACCAGTCCTTGACGACGGGCATTATCAGCGGTTTGGGACGTGAGATCCCCTCGGAGGGCGGGGAGACGCTCAAGGACGTGATTCAGGTGAACGCGGCGATTAATCCGGGCAATTCGGGCGGGCCGTTGTTGGACAGCGCGGGGCGGCTGATCGGCGTCACGACGGCGATCGTCAGTCCCACCGGCGCATTCTCGGGGATCGGATTCGCCATTCCGGTCGATACCGTGAACGCGGTCGTGCCGCAGTTGATCCGTTCCGGCACGACGGAACCGCCGGCCCTGGGGCTGTCCCTGTTCCGCGATGACCAGACCGCGATGCTTCGCGAACGGGGGATTATCAAGGACCAAGGCGTCCTGGTCGCCGCCGTGTGGCCGGGAGGAGGGGCCGAGGCCGGCGGCATTCAGCCGACGCATCAAACGGCCGAAGGTGGAATTTCCTGGGGCGATTTGATCACGGCGGCTGACGGGAAGCCGGTCCACGACACCAAGGCCCTAACGCAGAGCTTCGCGCAGAAGAAGGTGGGGGAGGTCGTGACGCTCACGATCGAGCGCGGCGGAAAGATGCTGCAAGTGCCGGTGACGCTCCGTCCGCAGCCGGCCGAGCCGGAAGAATAGGAGTCGCCGTGATTGACATCCGGTCTCCCCAGATTACGATGGAGGCCGTGTGCGCCGCGACTCAATCAGCGCCGTGTGAATCCGGGTAGGCCGTGTGATTCCGGGAAGAAGGGGTTCGCGGAGCGGCGGCGTGCCGGCCTTGTGTTGAGGTTTTTTTGATGCGCGGTCGCGTCGTATCGGCACCGAAGGCTCCGTCCGTCACGCAAGAACAAGGCGTGACGGTGATCTCGCTGGGCGCGGACTACGAAAACCTGAACGAGTCCGGACTGGAAGCGCTCAACGGCATGCTGCTCAAGGCGGCCGCAGAGGCCGATCCGCCTCTCCTCGTGCTCGATCTCTCGCACCTGAGGTTCTTTGGGTCGGGCTTCATCGAGGCGCTGTTTCGCGCCTGGAACGTGCTGAACGCCCGCCCGGCGGGCCGCATGTCTCTTTGCGGTTTGACCGCCTATTGCCGCGAGGTCGTCGAAATCACGCACCTCGATCAGCTCTGGCGCGTCTTCGACACGCCGCGCAGAGGCCGTGCGCTTCGTTCGCGAGAAATGACTCGTGCTCCGCCAAACCCGAGTTTTCGGGTACCACGCACACGGCTTTGCGTGGGCGTGAGTGAGCAAGCCAAGTGGATTCGCATGGCCACGTTGAGCCGTGGCGGAACCCCGCCCGAATTCCTGACGTTGACGGAGCACTCGGGGACGGAGCACTCGTGCTTTCGAGCACTTTGATGACGCGAGGAACGTCTCGTATTGATCGTTGATCGATGGTTCCCGCCACGAGACCGCGACATCCGGATTGGAAGCGCTCTACTCGGCTAGGGGAAACCCCTCGACCACCTCGGACTCGGTCGAATCGCGAGCGAGGACGTCGATTTGAAACGCCGCTTCCCCGCCTTCGATGTCGATCAGGGTAATCACACGGTCTCCGATCCGGACCGCGTCGCCGACGGAAAGCTCGAATTCCTTTGTCTGCACGCGCTGCCTCCTGCCGTGTTTCAGACCTCCGCCATTTTCCGTCGCGAGGGAGCCGACTATAGCAATCGCCTGAGACCAAGTAAATGGCTCTCGGCGGAACGAAATCAATCGCCGACCGATCGCGCGCGGCGTACAATCTTGCGTGGCCGCGCCTCCTGCGCAAAGCGGTCGTACCTTGGTCACGGAAAGGGCCGCGCATGCAGCCGTTGCAGTTTCATCCCATTCTGAAGCGCATCCGCTGGGGTGGACGGCGCCTCGGAACGGTGCTCGGCAAGCCGATCGGCGACGCGAGCGACTACGCGGAGAGTTGGGAGATCGCCGACTGCGGCAACGATCAGAGCACAGTGGCGGAAGGCCCGTTTGAGGGATGGACGCTGGCGCGGCTTGTCGCTGCCGAGGGGACGGCCCTCTTCGGACGAGATCGCGGGCCGGCGCACTTTCCGCTGTTGATCAAGTTCCTGGATTGCAACGACCGTCTTTCCGTGCAGGTCCACCCCAATGACGAGCAGGCGCGGCGAATGGGCCGCGGGTCCAACGGCAAGACGGAAGCGTGGGTCATTCTCGACGCGAAGCCCGACAGCCGGATTTATGCCGGGCTGAAGGCCGCGGTCGATCGGCGGTCGCTCGAACGGCATCTCGACGCCGGCACGGTCGAAGAATGTCTCCACAGTTTTCCCGCAAGGCCCGGCGATTGCGTTTTCATTCCCGCCGGAACAGTGCACGCCATCGGTGAGGGGATCCTGCTCGTCGAGACTCAACAGTCGAGCGACGTGACCTTCCGTCTGTTCGATTGGGGCCGTCTGGGTCCGGACGGCAAGCCGCGGCCCCTGCACCGCGACGAAGCGCTGGCGTGCATCGACTTCGACCGAGGCCCCGTCAATCCGGTCGTTCCGCACGTTGTGGCGAACCGGCCCGAACGAATCGAAGAGCTCGTCCGCTGCGATTATTTCGTCCTGCGGCGGCGCACGCTTTCACACCCGCTTTTACTCGATGACAGTCGGCGATTCCACGTGCTGATGCCGCTGGCCGGACAGGTCGACGTGCGGGCGGGCGGTTATCAAAAGCGGCTGCGCCTGGGGGACACGCTGCTGGCACCGGCCGCGGCGACGGACGTCAGCGTGTCGCCGGCCGGCGAGTCGATCGTCCTGGAGATCTCTCCTCCCTGACGTCACGAGGCGAATCGCCGCCATTCGTGACGCTCGAATTCGTCCAGCGTTGCCAGGAGGGTGGACTGGACCTCCTTCAGGCGCACCGGGTCTTCGAGTTTTTGGCCGGCCCGCTCGGTTACGTAAAACACGTCGACAATCTGGTCGAGGTGCGTGGCGATCTTGGCCAGGACGACGGAGAGCTCCAGCTCGAAAATCTTTCGCGACAGCGTGTACAACAGTCCCGGGCGGTCATGAGAGAAGACGTCGATGACCGTAAACCGTTCGGAAGAACTGTTGTCGACGACGACACGCGCGGGGAGATTGGAGAGCGGGTGCGGTTTTCCACCGCCTCCGAACCGCTGGTGTCGCTGGAACAACTCTTCCACGCGGACGCGGCCCGAAAGCGTGGCCTTCATGGCCGAGGCGACCTCCTCGACCCGTTGCGCGGGGATCTCGCCTGCGAAATCGCGGTCGTGCACGTGAAAGCTGTCGATGACGAATCCGTCCGGCGTGGTGCAGATCTGGGCCGAGGCGATCTCCAGGCGCTGGGCCGTCAGCACGCCGGTCGCCTTGTGAAAGCAGCCCTGGACGTAGTTCTCGTGCGTGATGATCCGGTACTCGACGGTCTGCGTGAGCGGATCGAAATGTCCTTCGACCTCGATTTGACCGGGGCGGAATTGTCGCATCGAGCGGAGGTCGAAAGCGATCCTCTCCGGCGCCGTCGTGCTGAGATAGTGCGCGGGGAGCTTTTCGAGCAGCGCGACGATCTGCGGCTTCTCGGCCGGATCCCGGGCGGGTGAGCCGGACTTGAAGACGGTTTGCATCACCTGGCGTTTGATCTCCGCGAGACGACTGGCTTGATCGACGGCCGCATCCTGGCCGCTCAAGAGGACCAGCGTGCGATCGTAAAGTTCGCAGACGAGCTGGGACTTCCAATGGGTCCAAACGCCGGGACCGACCGCCGTCACGTCCGCGGCGGTGAGGACGAACAGCATCCGCAGCCGTTCGGCACTACCCACTTCGCGGCTGAAGTCGAGGATCTCCCCGTTCTCCGAAGTGTCGCGGCGAAAGGCCTGATGGGCCATTGCCAGATGCCGGGAGACGAGAAAGACCAGCGTGTCGCGGTCTTCATCGGTCATCCGCAGGCGGTCGGCCATTCGATCCGCAATGGCCCGACCGACGAGGGTGTGGTCTTCGTCGTATCCTTTTCCCAAATCGTGCAGGAGCATGGCCAGGTGCAGGACGTATTTTTTGCGGACGGCCCGATAAGCCTCGCCCAACAATCCGGGATCGCAGGTCGAAACGTTCGAGCTCCTCAATGGAACGCAGGGTGTGCTCGTCCACCGTGTAACTGTGATACTGATTGAATTGCAGCAGGCACCGGGCGTGAGCCATCGGCGGGACCACGATCTCGAGGATTCCGGTCCGAAACATACTCCGCAGAATAAGTCCCAGGTTCCCGTGGCAGTTCAGAATCTCGCGGAAAAGTTCCGCGCTCTGTGCCGAGACGTCGCCCTCCAGTCGCGGCGCGGCCTCGCGGATCCGTTCCGCAAATTCGGCCGATGGGGCAACCTGATAAAGCGCGGCCGTTCGGTAGAACTTCAGAATTCCTTCGAGACTCGAGAGAACCTGGTCGCTGTGACGGCGCACGACGTCGATGCCGTCGTTGGCGACGAGATAAACCCCGTCTGAGCGATGCGTCGTCAGGGAGCGGAACAGGCCGGCGAAGACGGAGCGCGGGCGATGCAACGTAATAAAGCGCTCGCTGAGTTCGGCGATGGCCGTGCTGTGCCGAAAGTACGTCTGCATGAACCGCTCGACGGGCCGCTGGGCGATCGTCCCCTCGATGTGCCGCTCCTCGGCGATTCGCAGTTGGTCGTCGCGGACCAAAACGTCCTGACAGCGGGCTGCCGCGAAATGCAGGTCGACGCGGACGTGCTTGAGGAAATCGTAGGCCTCCAGCAGGATGCGTGCTTCATCGCGGCTCAAAGCTCCCTGCAGGCGGAGAGAGTCGACACTGGCCGTCGCGAAGCGTGCGAAGCCGACCCAGCGGAGAAGGTGCAGGTCCCTCAGCCCGCCGGGAGAACGTTTGACGTCCGGTTCGAGCTGTTTGACGGCCGAGCCGAACTCGGCCCGCTCCTTTTCCCGGGAGGCCACACAATCGTCAATGAAGGCCGCGACGCGCGAGCGAACGATCTTTCGTTGGAATTCTGCAAAGAGTTGCTCGAACAGGCCGTGATCGCCCCACAGGAGCCGGGCTTCGACCAGCGCCGTCGCGACGTCGATCTCCTGCCGCGCCAGGCTCAATGTCTCGGCGATGCCGCGGACCGCATGGCCCAGGCGGAGTCCGGCGTCCCAGTAATCGCGCACGCTCTGGGAGATGCAGTCGCCGGCGACCTGCTTCGCCGCGGGGCGGATGAGAAACAGCAGATCGACGTCCGAATAAGGGCATAGCTCTCCGCGGCCCGTTCCACCGACGGCGACGAGGGCCATGTTCTTGGCGACAAGCCGCCCGGCGATCTTCGGGCAGGCGGCCGACGGTCTCCTCGAACACGCGTTTGACGAACGCTTCGGTCGCCTCCGAGATGGCGGAGGCCACCTGAATCCCCGTCGCTCCGCCGTCAAAAAGCGTCCTGGCGTGGGTCCGAATCGCTTCGACTTCCGCCCGGCGTTCTTGCAGCCGGCTGGCCGGCTCGTTCGTGAGGGGCGCGGGTTGGGTCATTCGGACGGTCAGATCGCCGAGGCGCCGGTTTCGCCGGTTCGGATGCGGATGACCTCCGCGAGCTGCGACACGAAAATCTTGCCGTCGCCAATCTTTCCCGTGCGAGCGGCGTTAACGATCGTGTCGACGGCCGTCTGAAGTTGGTCATCGCTGACGACGACCTCGATCTTCACCTTGGGGAGAAAATCGACGGTGTACTCCGCGCCGCGGTAGGTCTCTTTGTGCCCGCGCTGGCGGCCGAATCCGCGCACTTCCGAGGCGGTCATTCCCTGCAAACCGGCTTGGTTCAGCGCGTTCTTGACGTCTTCGAGCTTGAAATGGCGTACGATGGCTTCAATCTTCTTCATGGTCCATTCACACCAGTTCTCAATGCGAGGGATTGCTGGAACAAGGGATTCGGCACGAGTGCGCTTCCGCGCCGTCATGGATTGCACTGACTCACAAGGCACCGCTGCCGGTTTCTCCTGTGCGGATACGGATCATCTCTTTGAGATCCGTGATGAAGATTTTCCCGTCGCCGATCTGGCCGGTCCGCGCGGTCCGAAGGATCGTGTCGATGACGGTCTTGAGCTGGTCGTCGGACACGACAATTTCCATTTTCGCCTTCGGAAGAAAATCGACGGTGTATTCCGCGCCGCGATACTGCTCCTTTTGTCCTTTCTGCCGCCCGAAGCCACGGACCTCCGACACCGTCATGCCCTGCACGCCGATTTCGGTCAATGCGTCCTTGACCTCTTCGAGCTTGAAATGGCGGATGATCGCCTCGACCTTCTTCATCGAACAGACCCTCTTCCTCCACGTGACGCACGAGCGGCGGCGAGGATAGATTCTGCGCAAGTCCGCTTCCAATGCCAGCCCAGTGGGTCCGATCAGAGGAAGATGTAGCCTTCTTCGCCGTGCTGGCTGAGGTCGAGCCCCTGGATCTCGTCGCTTTGCGTCACGCGCAGCCCCATCACGGCGTCGAGCACCTTGAGAAAGATGAACGTTCCAACAACGGAAATTGCGATCGCGGCCCCCGCACTGACGGCCTGGTTGATGAACTGCCGGAAATTTCCCTCAAGCCATCCGCCCGTGCCGCCCGTGCCGGGCACATTCCTCGTCGCAAACACGCCGGTCAGGAGACAGCCCAAGATACCCCCGATCCCGTGGACGCCGAACGCATCGAGCGAGTCGTCGTAACTGAACCGGGACTTGAGGCTGGTGCACGCCAGGAAACAGACGATGCCCGCCGCCAGGCCGATCAGAATGCCCGACAAGGGGGAGACAAAGCCGCAACCCGGAGTGATGCACACCAAACCGGCGACGGCCCCGGAGCAGGCCCCGAGCACGCTTGGCTTGCCGCGCGTGATCCACTCGGCACACGCCCACGCGATCAGCCCCATGCTCGCTGCCAGGTGCGTGGACAGAAACGCATTGGCGGCCGAATCGCCGGCGGCCACGGCGCTGCCGGCGTTGAACCCGAACCACCCGACCCACAGCAGTCCCGCGCCGATGCACGTGTACGTGAGGTTGTGAGGCGGCATTGGCTCTTGGCCGTAGCCCAGCCGTTTCCCCAGCACGAGCGCACAGACTAAGGCCGAGGTTCCCGAACTGATGTGAACCACGGTTCCGCCGGCGAAATCGAACGCTTTGTGCGGTCCGTCGGCGAAGATCCCTTTCGGCGACCAGACCCAGTGAGCCAGGGGACAATAGATCAGGGTTCCCCACAAGAGCATGAAGACGCACATCGTGCTGAACTTCATCCGCTCGGCAAAAGCGCCACAGATCAGTGCCGGAGTGATGACGAAGAACATTCCCTGGTAGGCCAGAAACACCAGGGCTGGAATCGTCGGAGCCATGGGCGTCGCCAGCGGCGTGACGACCTCGTGCTTACTCGAATCCCAATGCGACAGGACGCCATTCATCATCACCTTGCCGAATCCACCGATGAACCCGTGCAAGCCGTCGAGGTCGTCGTCAAACGCCAGGCTGTAGCCCCACAGTGCCCAAACGACGGACAGCATGCCCGCCAGAAACATGCACTGCATCATGACGCTCAAAATATTCTTTTTTCGAACCAGCCCTCCGTAGAAAAGGGCCAGACCGGGTGCCGTCATCATGAGCACAAGTGCGGAAGACATTAGCATCCACGCGGTGTCGCCCGAGTTTACCCTCGGTACTGAGGAAATGGGTGGCGCAGATGCAGAGGGAGGGTTCGGAACGTCGGCGCGAGCCGAGCCGACCGAGAACGCCAGCAAAATGAACGCAGTCGCCCCGAGGCACCGCAGCGTCGTCATCAAAGTCTCCTCAAGCGCGCAGGGAGGTGATGGTTCCTGATTTCGGGGAACCGTTCACTCTTGGAATGGGGATCTCCGGCAGGTTACGATCAGATTAGGACGAGGTCTGTGGCCTGCACACGCCAAACAGGGAAACCGGTCGGTTCCGTGTTGTCGGCTGACGAGCCTATTAGAATCGGTTCGGTGGCTTTCTCTTCCGCTCCACGGTAAGAGCGGTGGCGCGAGCCTCACATAAATCGGCCTTCGACAAACGCAAACTGCGTGCCGCCAGGGCTCGGTCGGACGGCAAGTCGATTTCCAGGCGAATGGCCTTGTATTTTGCAGAGACACGTCCGGAAGTTCTCGCGGCGGTGTTCTTCGTCATTGGGGCGATCGCCGGCGGGATCGCCAATTTGTGGGCAATTGGGCTGACTCCGCCGCGCGATTTGGCATCGCTACGCGAGAAGGGCGCGGCTTGGTCCTCTCCCTGGTATCAACTCATCCCGATTTTGGGCTGCGTCTTTTCGTTTGGACGCAACCGCTTCCGCGGCGCACCCGTCGGACTGCGGGGACTTGCCGTCGAAGTCGGCACGGGGCTTCTGTTTGCGGCCTACGTTTTAGCAGCAGCCCGCCTCGAATGCCAACAAGTCGCAGAGGTCCGTCCCGATAGTTTTTGGAGATCCGCCCGGATCATCGATCACCTGGTTCTCATCACGCTTTTGGTCGCCGCGACCGCGACGGACCTCCGCGACTATGCGATTCCCGATCAGATCACGGTGCCGGGGTTAATTTTCGGCCTGAGCGCCGCCGTGCTCTCGGGCCAATTGCAAATGGAGCACGTCTGGGTCGATTGGAATCAGGAGGTCCCGGGAATCGCGGGGCCTTACATCCCCGCTTGGCTCGATGCGCATCGCCATTGGCACGGTTTGGCGTGGAGCGTCGCCGGAGGCCTCGTCGGAGCGGGGCTAACGTCGTTCGTGCGCGGCTTGTCCGGGATGATCCTCCGGCGCGAGGCGCTCGGATTTGGAGACGTGACACTCATGGCGATGATCGGCACGTTTATCGGTTGGCAACCGACGGTCTTCGTCTTTGCGCTGGCCCCCTTATGTGGCCTGGCCTGCGTTCTGCCGTTGCGAGTGATCACGCGAAGGGCCTATCTGCCGTACGGTCCGTTTCTGGCTGCGGCGACGATCGTGGTCCTCTTTTCGTGGAGATGGCTCTGGCTGTCGACGCGGCTGATCTTTGGACACCCGCTGAGCGTGGTGCTTTTGAGCGCGGGGGCCGGGGTCAGCTTGGTGATTCTGTTGCTGATCCTCCGCATGTACCAATCGCGCTTTGGAAGCGCGACTCGCGGCGAAGGCGGCTTCGAGGAGTGACCGCCGGCAAAGCGCGCAATTCAGAGCAAATCGAGTTTGCTGTGGCGGCGCTGGGGCCGGCTGCATTTCTGGCACAGCCCGTAGACTTCGAGTCGATGGCCGCTGACGCGGAAGCCGTTGCTCGCCGCGACCTCTTCGAGCACGTCGGAGATCGCGCCGTTCTGAAACTCAATGAGTTGGCCGCACTCGCGGCAGATGAAATGGTCGTGTTGCGGATAGCCGTAATCGTGCTCGTAAACTTCGCGGCCGTTGGGACGCGCAACGCGGCGCAACAGCCCCGCCTCGACCATCAGCCGCAGCGCGCGATAGACAGTGGCACGGCTGACGCGCACGTCTCCCTTGCGGTCGATCAGCCGGGCCGTCAACTCGTCGCCGTCGAAATGGCGATGGCTCGAAAAGACCTCGTCCACGATCGCCGCGCGTTCCGGCGTCAGCCGCAGTCCGCGGGTCGCGAGAAACTCCTCGAATTTATCGCGCGGAGAGGCGGAGACCTCCACCGCTGGAAGATCGCTCTTGGGAAGCGATTTGCGCATCGCTTCAGTCGTTGCGTTCATGACTGACCATCGATTGGAACAGATTCATCAATGCGGCTTCAAGTTTTTCGTCCGTATCGTATTGTCCCGAAGCGATGTCCGCCTTGATCTGCGCCAACCGTTCGGCCCGGACTTCCGGCGACTTGCTCAGCTTGTCCAAAAGCTGTCCTGCCGACGAGATTTCGACCGCGTCTTTGGGGGTTGCCGGAACCGCAGTCGAGTCGGCGGGACGGGCCGAATTGGCCGGTCCGGTCGGCAAGCTGCGTTGAACGGAACTCGGGCGTTGAACGGAACCAGGGCCTTGCACTTCCATGTCGGCACTCCCTACCTGGCGATTGGTTCGCTCCAGGGAAGACGGCCTATTGCCGTCCTCGTGCCGACTATCATAACGAAAAACAGGGGCCCGATTCAATCGGTGCTTGCGGCGGGTGGTCATGGCAGGCTCCAGGAAACGTTGGCGTGAACTTGGCTTGCGACGACCGCCACCGTGAACTGATCGTCGCAAAGGGTGCTTTGACAGCGTCCACAACGTTCCCTGGACGTGATGAATATCGACAAACAGGCCTCCGCCGATCACCGTCCACGTCGTCGAATCGGTAAATCTTCACATTGCCCGCCGACTGTGCCGAAACTGCAGGCGGACGGCGTAAGTAGTCATCCCGATTGATCTTGTACGTTTTTACCCCCGGGCGTAGGGGCCGGTGGGCGAGCCGGGAAAATCGCGGAACCCCTTGTGGACGCAGTCGCGGAGGAGACGGCCGACCTCGGGGATGTCTTCGCGACTGACGTCCAAATGCGTGCAGGCCCGCAGCCGATGCGCGTCGGTGTCGTGAATTCGCACTCCGCGGCTGTCCAACGCGGCCGAGAGCTGGCTGGCGTAGCCGAGCGCCGGATCGACTTCAAAAAAGACAAGGTTCGTCTCCACCGTATCGACGCGAACGGAGAGCCCCCGAATGCCGGCAATCAGTTCGGCAAGCTGCTTGGCGTTCCGATGGTCGTCGGCCAGGCGTTCGACGTTGTTCTCCAGTGCGTAGAGGGCGGCCGCCGCGACGATTCCCGCTTGCCGTAGGGCGCCTCCAAACAGCTTTCGCGCGCGGCGGGCCGAGCGGATCTCCTCAGCCGAGCCGACCAGGATCGACCCCATCGGACAGCCAAGACCTTTCGAAAAGCAGACCGAAATCGTGTCGACGTGCCGGCCGACGTCCTTCGGCGAATAGCCGCGAGCGACGACGGCGTTGAACAACCGGGCACCGTCAACGTGGACCTTCAACCCCAGCTCGTGCGCCCATGCTCCGACTCGTTCGATTTGCTCCAGCGGATAGGCTCGTCCTCCGCCGAGATTGGTCGTGTTCTCGAGGCACACCAGCCGGGTACAGGCCAGGTGCTGATCGCCTGAACGGACCTTTCCCCGAAGGTGCGGCACGTCGATCATCCCCGACTCGCCGGAGACGGTCCTGCACGAAACGCCGCTGAGGGCCGCCGGAGCGCCGGCTTCGAAGTTGACGATATGGCCGGTCTCATGGCACAGCAACTCGTCCCCCGGTCGGCAGTGGACGCGGACAGCCATCTGATTGGATTGCGTCCCGGAGCAGGCGAAGACGGCGGCCTCTTTGCCGAACCACTCCGCACACAGCGCCTCGACCCGATTGACGGTCGGGTCTTCGCCCGACATGTCGTCGCCCACCTCCGCGTTGGCCATCGCCTCGCGCATTGCCCGCGACGGCTTCGTCACCGTGTCGCTGCGCAGATCGTAAATGCGTCCGTTTGTCATCAGCCCTCTCCGAATTGCTGCCAGCCGATTCGCCTCAATCGCAATTGTGCTCCCTCCGAGCGAATTGCGGCGGTCTCCTTTTTTTACCACCGAGGTACAAAGGTACCAAGAACAAGCAGAAAACAGGTAATCCACAGATTTCGCCGATTATGCAGATTCAGGGCAATTGAAATCTGTGGGATCCGCGAAAACGGTGGATCCTGCTCTTTGCCTTTCTTGGTGCCTTTGTGCCCCGTACGAAAATCTTCACAGAATCCGCGCGGCTTTACGATCTTTGGTGATCGGCTTACGATGGGCGAGATGAGTGCGCCGCCCCTGAAACCGCTGGCAATTCCCACGATTGACTGTGCCCGCGATGATGCCGCGAGCCTGATCGCGGCGCTGCGCGCGAAGCTCAGCCCGCGAGGCGAGATCGTCTCCGAGGCGGGCCGCCGACGGACGATCGAGCTCTTCGGCGAGGCGCTGTCGCCCCAGCAGGTCGTCGAACGCATCTGCCGCGACGTGCAGGAGCGCGGCCTGGCGGCCGTTCTGGAATACGGCCGCAAGCTCGACAAGAAGGAGCTGACGCCGGATACGCTTCGCGTCCAGCCGGCTGAGTTGGAGGAGGCCCATCGCCAGGCGGACGCCGAGTATCTTCAAACGCTCCGCCGCATCCGCGACAATATCGTGGCCTTTCAAGAGAGTCTGCTGGTCGACACGGTGACCCTGTTGCGGCGGGACGGCGCTTGCCGCGTGGAGTTGAGGCAGCGCGCTTTGCCGCTGCGGCGCGTCGGCATCTGCATCCCGGGAGGGGCCGCGGCGTATCCTTCGACGCTGTTGATGACAGCCGTGCCGGCCCAGGTCGCTGGCGTGAAGCAGATCGCTGTCGCCGTTCCGCCGACGAGTTACGGAGGCTACAACACCGACCTGTTGGCCGCCTGCCAGGAGCTGGGCATCCGCGAGGTTTACCGGATGGGGGTGGCGCAGGGGGTCGCTGCGCTGGCTTACGGCGTGGAGGGGATCGAGCGCGTCGATAAGATCGTCGGACCGGGGAACCTGTTTGTCGCCTTGGCGAAGCGATTCGTCTATGGCGAGGTCGATATCGACAGCATCGCCGGTCCCAGCGAGGTCGTCGTTCTGGCCGATGAAAGCGCCCGCCCCGATTTCGTCGCCAGCGACTTGATCTCGCAAGCGGAGCACAGCCCCGGCTCAAGCGTGCTGATCACGTGGCATGTGCCGCTGATCGGGGCCGTCCGCGACGAGCTGGCCAGGCAGCTTGCCCGCCTGGAGCGGGGCGAACTGGCCCGGCAGAGTTTGGAAGAATACGGCGCGCTGATTGCGGCCCGCGATGCGGACGAGGCCGCCCGCCTCTGTGATCTTCTGGCTCCCGAACACCTGCACATCTCGACGGCCAACCCGGAAGAGATGCTGGCCAGGGTGCAAAACGCCGGAGCGATCTTCCTCGGCCACGATACGCCGGTCGCGGTGGGCGACTACATTGCAGGACCGTCGCACGTTCTGCCGACCGGCGGCACGGCCCGATTTGCCAACGGGCTTTGCGCCAACGATTTTCTCAAGCGGTCGTCGGTCATCAGCTACAACCGCGAGGCGCTCGCCGCCGGGGCAGACGACATCCGCCGAATGGCGGCAAAGGAAGGGCTGACCGCCCACAGCGCCAGCGTGGAGATCCGGCTGCACAATCACCGCTAGTGCTGGTAGCACTTCCTTGTCGCGTTGAAAGTGACTCTTTTCCCGACGATTTCCGCCGCGGGACCGTTGCACTGCGGCTTGAATCGCTCGAGAGGCGTCCGTCATCGGACATGGCGGGTCGAGTCACCTGACGACCAGGTCCATCGCGGCGAAGTGTTCGTGGCCGTGCTTCGGCGCCATGCCAATCGTTTCCACCCGCACGAGGTAGCTACCCGCGTCGGGGATCTTGAGCGTCAATCGCCAATCGGCCTTGTCGCGCGGCTTGAAATCCATCGTGAGCGCGCCCCTCGGAAACGACGCCCGCGGAGAGTTTCGGAATCTCGGCTTGTCCCGTCTTCCTCTCTTCGACGACGAAGAAATGCACCAGCACGTCCTCATAGGCTTCGGACTTGTCCGTGTTTTCCGCGTGCCAGGACAGGACCACCGCTGCGTTGCGGCCAACCTCCATCACGGGGCGCGGCTGCCTCCGGCTTCGGGAAGGCGATTCCTCCGTGCGCTCGGTTTGCGTCTCCCGACCGTCGGACTTGACGCTCACGCGGATCTCGAAATCGCTCGCGGCCGCCGCGGCTGTTGTCAGCGCACCACCAAGTGCTATGCCAAGGAAGGCCAGCGAGCGAAGCATTGTCGGTTCCAACGCGAGGTGATGTCGGGGGTGGGACGAGAGGGAAGGAAAACACCAGGGGCATTCTAAACCACAAGGCGCGATCGTGCGACATCTTCACCGCCCCGAGGCGCCCGATGCGGACGGATGCACGATCGGCACATAGCCCGCCGCGATGGTGCGCACGGTCGACCGGGGAGTGAGGACCTCGACGAGGGCTGTGGTTGGGATCGGCCGGCGGCTGTCGTAGCCGGCCGGCGTCCAGTGGTGCAGCGCGCTCTCCCATATCAGGAAGGCATCGGGTCTGGCGTCCAACGACACGAACACGCCATTGGGAAGGTTTTGACAGGCCGTTTGAAAGCGCCGCTTGGTCCCGTCGGCGTTCTGGCGTTCCGCCTGCAATTGGCGGTCGAGCAATTCGGCGCTCCGACGCGCTGGGTGCGCAACGTTCGCTTTGACGCATTCGCGGTTGGCCGCCCGCCACAATTCCTGGAACCGCCGATAGTCCGCATGACGGCACTCAGCGCAGGGGCGATGTCCGGCGGCCAGGGCCGTGGCTTCGTCGAGAAAGAAGAGCTCGGTGTACTGGCCGGGCGCCATCGGCGTGCGTTTGCGCCCTTGAATTGGGTTCTGCAAATGAGCCAGCGTGTCTCACTGGAAAACTGTCGGCGCAGCGTGCGACGATCATCATGAAGGCGTCCCCGGTTTCCCATGAAGAGGCCACGGGCGGCAGTCGCAATGATTTCGCCGAAGGGCGTCACACGGTTCTGGAGCGGCATGGCCTCACAGGGCAAGCTGCCAGCTTGCCCGGCACTAAGAATCGTCGGGATTGTGGAAACCGGAGCCGCGAACGACGGCGGCGGTCGAATACGCTGCTGCGTCGTTCCCTCGCGGTCGCGGCTCTTTGAACGATTGGCACCCGCAGCAGCCCGACTGCCGCGATGATCGTAGAACGAACGAGCTTGCTTCACAACCTCTTCGTGATGCAGCAGGGAAAGACGCCCGCACCACGAGCGACGCCGACGAACAAGCTGGCAGCGTGCCCCACTTTCTTGTCCGGCATCGGTTTTGCAACCTCCGAGGGGGCCTTTCAGGGTTGAATTGCGTCGCGCAAATGGCTTTGATGGTTCCGACTGAGACGGGACGAACTCGGAGACAGGGCGGTGCCGCAAGTCTTTCCTCGCTCGATGAACATTCTCTCGAGGGCGATGCTGTTCGGCGGCCTTCTCGCATTGGCGCTGGGCACGTGGACCTGTCTGGTTTACACGCGGTCCGCTTACGGCACTCGAGTCGGGGTGATGCACGTGCAGCGCGTCCCCTTCAGTCACGAGCATCACGTCGGCCACCTCGGGATCGACTGCCGGTATTGCCACACCTCGGTGGAGCACTCATCGTTCGCGGGCCTACCGCCGACGAAGACGTGCATGAACTGCCATTCGCAGATCTGGGTGGGCAGCGACATGCTCGCGCCGGTGCGCGAGAGCTATCGCTCGAACACGCCGCTGGAGTGGACCCGCGTCAATAATCTGCCGGGATTCGTCTACTTCGACCACAGCATTCACGTGCAGAAGGGGATCGGCTGCACGTCGTGCCACGGTCAGATCGACAAGATGCCGTTCACGTTTCAGGCGCATTCGCTGTTGATGGAGTGGTGCCTGGACTGTCACCGGCACCCGGAGCGCGAGATCCGCCCGCGTGAAGCGGTCTTCAGCATGAAGTACCGCGCGCCGCCCGACCAGCTCACCCTGGGACGTCAGCTCATGAAAGAATACGACATCCACGACGCGACCTTTCTTACGAGCTGCACGGTGTGCCACCGATGAACGTGCGAAAAGACCTCGGGCCGCAACTTTCAGCCCTCAGCGAAAAACTGGGTGCGGCTCATGGAAAGCAGTATTGGCGCACGCTGGACGAGCTGGCGAACACCGAAGCCTTTCAGGAGCTGATGCGCCGCGAGTTTCCCGAGCAGGCCGACGTTTGGCCCGACTCGCTCAGCCGCCGTCACTTCCTCACGCTGATGGGCGCGTCGCTGGCGTTGGCCGGTCTCGGCGGCTGCTCGATCAAGCCGGCGCCCTTGTCGAAGATCGTCCCCTACGTGAAGCCGCCGCGCGACATCGTTCCCGGCAAGCCCTTATTCTTTGCGACGACGATGGCGTTTGCCGGCACCGCCGTCGGCTTGCTCGTCGAAAGCCACATGGGCCGGCCGACCAAGATCGAGGGGAATCCCGATCACCCGGCAAGCCTGGGGGCGACGAGCATCTATCACCAAGCCTCGATCTTGACGCTGTACGATCCCGACCGTTCGCAAAGCATCACCTATCGCGGCCGCTCGCGGACCTGGAACGAGGCGCTCGCCGCGCTCCGCAGCGCGCTCGAAGGAGGCGCGCTCCAAGGGGGGCGCGGGGGTGCGGATTCTAAGCGAGCCGATCCTGTCCCCCTCGCTGGCGCAGACGCGCGAGGCGTTTGCCAAGGCGATGCCGCAGGCGAAGTGGCACATCTACGAACCGGTCCACCGCGACGCCGCGCTGCAGGGGACGCGGCTGGCCTTCGGCCAGGATCTCAACTGCTACTACGACTTCCGCAAGGCGGATGTTGTTTTGTCCCTCGACGAGGATTTTCTCTCGTGCCGGCCGGGACACCTGCGCTCGGTGGCGGACTTTATGTCGCGGCGGCGCGTGCGGACGACCGCAGAGCAGGCGGCCCAGGCGCAGATGAATCGGCTGTACGTCGTGGAAACGGCCGTCACCAGCACCGGCGCGAAGGCCGACCATCGGCTCGCCCTGCCTGCGCAACAGATCGAAGGTTTCGCCCGTCTCCTCGCCGCGAAGCTGGGAGTTGCCGGCAACGGAAGCGCTCCGAGTCCCCATGACAAATGGGCCGCGGCGGTCGCTAAGGATCTCCAACAGCATCGGGGCCGCTGCCTGATCCTGGCGGGGGAGCGACAACCCGCGGTCGTGCACCTTCTGGCCCACGCGCTCAACCACAGTTTGGGGAACATCGGCCAGACGGTCTTGTTCACCGATCCGATCGAGCACCAGCCGGCTGAACGGACGGCTTCTCTGCGAGAGTTGGTCCAGGACATGCAGCAAGGGCGGGTCGAGTTGCTCGTCGTCCTGGCAGCCAATCCCGTCTACACCGCACCGGTCGATTTCAATTTCACCGAGCACCTCGAACGGGTTCCGTTGCGCGTGCACGTGGGCCTTTACCAGGATGAAACGGCCCGGCTTTGTCACTGGCATTTGCCGGAGGCCCATTACCTGGAGGCCTGGGGGGATGCAAGAACCTACGACGGTACGGCCTCGATCTGCCAGCCGCTGATCGAGCCGCTCTACGGCGGCCGGTCCATTTTGGAGATCGCCACATTCCTGGCCACGCTGAAGGAAACGCCGGGCGAAGAGATCGTCCGCAAGCACTGGCGCGACCACTGGACCGGCGAAAAGAAGAAGCCGGCCGACGAATTTTCCGATTTCTGGAAGACGTCGCTGCATGATGGACTGGTCCGCCACACGGCCTTGCCGACGAAGGCCGTTCGAGCCGAAGGAGAACTGGCAGCAGCACCTGCAACCGAGCGCCGCTGGCGCCGCGCCGACAGCCTCCGGACCGGCGCCGCGGCCGAAGCGTTCGAGCTCGTTTTCCAGCCGGACCCGACGGTCTACGACGGCTTTTTTGCGAACAACGGCTGGCTCCAGGAGTTGCCCAAGCCTCTCACAAAGTTGACGTGGGACAACGCCGCCCTGATGAGCCCCGCGACCGCGAAGGAACTCGGCGTCGGCCTGGGCGATTATGCGCACGGCGGCGAGCACGGCGGTAACTACATGCCGGTGGTGAACTTGGATCTCGACGGCCGGACCGTCCGCGCTCCGGTCTGGATCATGCCGGGACATGCCGACCGCTCGATCACTGTGTACTTGGGCTACGGCCGGGTCTTTGCCGGCAGAGTCGGAGGCATGCCGCAAGGCCGGCGATTCAACAACGAGTTCATTCAGGACTCGTGGGGCCTGCTCCGCGGCACCCAGTCCCCGCTCGTTGGATTCAACGCCTATCAGCTCCGCACGTCACAGCGGCCCTGGTTTGCGACCGAACCTGCGCGTCACCAAGACGGCGGAGACCTATCTGCTGGCTTGCACGCAGACGCACCAGCTCATGGAGAACCGGAACGTGGTCCGCTCGGCGACGCTGGCCGAGCTACCACGAAAAGCCCGATTTTGCGGCGGAGCCGCTCCGCGAGAAAGTACGGCGAAGATACAGAACGGGCCGCTCCCCCTTTGGATTTTTACGAGCCCTACAACTATGACCCGCCGACGAAAAAATGGGGGATGGTGATCGACCAGACGGCGTGCGTCGGCTGCAAGGCGTGCGTGATCGCCTGCCAGGCCGAGAACAACATCCCGGTCGTCGGCAAGACGCAGGTCGCCGCCGGACGGGAAATGCACTGGATTCGGGTCGACCGCTACGTCCAGCGGAACGATGGACGACCCGGGCGAGTTCTATTTTCAGCCGGTCCCCTGCATGCACTGCGAGAACGCCCCCTGCGAATACGTCTGTCCCGTCGAGGCGACGGTCCACAGTGCGGAGGGGCTCAACGAGATGATCTACAACCGCTGCGTCGGCACGCGGTTCTGCTCCAATAACTGCCCCTATAAAGTGCGACGCTTCAACTTCTTCCATTTTGGCGATTTTGAGACCCCCACTCTGCGGCTCCAATACAACCCCGAGGTCACCGTGCGCTCCCGGGGCGTGATGGAGAAGTGCAGTTATTGCGTGCAGCGGATTCGGCAGGCGGAGATCGATGCGGATCGGGAAAACCGGCCGATTGTCGACGGCGAAGTGATCACGGCCTGCCAGGCCGCCTGCCCGGCGCAGGCGATCGTGTTCGGCGACTTGAATGATCCGAAGAGCACGGTGGCCCAGTGGAAAAGCTCGCCGCTCAATTACGGCCTGCTTGCCGACTTAAACACCAAACCGCGGACCACGTACTTGGCCGCCCTGCGGAACCCGAATCCCGAGCTCGAAAGTCCATAACGTCGAAAGCCGGTGACATGGTCACCGACGCGCCGTCAGCCGAGCGACCTACAGAGTCCGAAAGAGGCGGCTCTCGACCCGGCGCGCTACCTTCCGGTCGGACACGACTTCCAATCGATCACAAAGAAGATCGGCGCCCTGGTCCTCGAGCGTCCGACGCAGCGTGTCTGGCTCGCGGGAGTTGGGGCGGGGACGGTCCTGTCGCTGATCCTGGCAGCCGTGGTGACTTATCTGCTGCTCAAGGGAGTCGGCATCTGGGGGATCAACATTCCCGTCGGCTGGTGTTTTGCAATCACCAGCTTCGTGTGGTGGATCGGGATCGGCCACGCGGGGACGCTGATCTCCGCGATCCTGTTGCTGTTGCATCAGAAGTGGAGGACGTCGATTAACCGGATCGCCGAGGCGATGACGATCTTCGCCGTCATGTGCGCCGGCATCTTTCCGCTGTTGCACCTGGGGAGGCCCTGGTACTTCTATTGGCTGCTTCCCTATGCGAACACGATGCGCCTTTGGCCCCAGTTTCGCAGCGCGCTCGTCTGGGACGTCTTCGCCGTCAGCACGTATTTCACGGTGTCGCTCATCTTCTGGTACATGGGCATGATCCCCGACCTGGCGACGCTGCGGGACCGGGCCGTGCGGCGGCGGTGGCAGATGTTTTACGGATTTCTGGCGCTGGGCTGGCGGAACTCGGCCCGGCACTGGCACCGCTACGAAATGGCCTATCTGATCCTGGGCGGACTGGCGACGCCGCTGGTCGTCTCGGTCCATTCGATCGTCAGCTCCGACTTCGCCATCTCGTCGGAGCCGGGCTGGCACGAGACGGTCTTCCCCCCCTACTTCGTCGCCGGCGCCCTCTTGTCCGGCTTTGCGATGGTCCTTGCGATCTGCATTCCCCTGCGGCACTTTTACGAAGTGCAGGACTTCATCACGACCAACCATCTGGAAGTGATGGCCAAGATCCTCTTGGCCACGAGTTACTTCACCTCCTACGGCTATTTCAGCGAACAGTTCATCACTTGGATTTCGGGCGAGGTGCCCGACAAGTACGTCTACTGGAACATCCTCGTTGGCTTCCGACAGTATGCGACCATGACGTGGATCACGCTTTGCTGCGTCTTCATTGCCCCCCAGCTCCTATGGATTCCCAGCCTGCGGCGAAACGAGAAAGTGCTGTTCGTGGTTTCGGTGTTGGTTCTGGCGGGGATGTGGATGGAGCGGTACCTGCTGATCGCCACGACGCTGAGCCGCGATTTCCTCCCTTCGGCGTGGGGGATCTTTCAGCCGACGGTCTTCGACATCCTGGTTTACGTGGGATCGCTGGGAGTGTTCCTCGTGGCGTTCCTGTTTTTCTGCCGCTTTCTGCCGATGATCTCGATGTCCGAGATGCGAGCGCTCGTTCCCGGCTCGCAGGCGCATGAGGAGGGGCGATGAAGACGCGGCCGCGCCTGTACGGCTTGATGGCGGAGTACGAGACTCCCGAGCAGGTGCGCAGTGCAGCCCGGCTGGCGTGGCAGACCGGCTATCGGGACATGGATGCCTACACTCCTTATCCCGTCGACGGGCTGGCGCGCGAGCTGGGAGAGAAGGAGACCCGCGTTCCGTTTGTGGTCCTCGTCGGAGGATTAACAGGCGCAGGTGTCGGGTTCTTCATGCAATATTGGGCGATGGCGGTCGACTATCCGTTCAATATCGGCGGTCGCCCGCACAATAGTTGGCCGGTCTTCATTCCGGTCACCTTCGAAATGTTGATCCTGGTTGCGTCGTTTGCGGCCTTTTTGGGCATGTTGTTCTTTAATGGCCTTCCGCGGCCGAATCATCCGGTGTTCAACGTCCCCCGGTTCGCGCGGGCCAGCCAGGACCGTTTTTTCCTGTGCATCGAGTCGGCCGACCCGCAATTCGAGGAGACCGCGACGGCCGCTTTTCTTGCCGCGACCGAGCCCCCCGGCGGGGTCGTCGAGGTGCCGTTCGAGTGGAGGCCGCCGGCGCACGAGGAGAAGCCCGCGAAGCGGGAATTCGTCGCGGTGTGATTTCAAGAGCCAAGCAATGGCGACCGCTATGCAAATACGAAAGATTCACGGACCCGCTCGTTTGTTGGAGTTTCGTGCTTCCTTCGTCATTGGTGCTTCGTGCTTTGCTCTTTTCTTGACGGGCTGTCAGCAGCAAATGGCCGATCAGCCGAGCTACAAACCCTTGGACGCCTCCTCGTTTTTTGCCGACGGGCAGTCCTCGCGGCACTTGGTCGAAGGAACGGTGGCCCGCGGACATCTGGAGATCGACGCGCACTTATATACGGGTCGTAAGCCGGGGGCCAACCGCAAGGCGGAGACGGCGCAGGACCGTGCACCCGCTCCCCTTGGGGAAGAATGTGGGAGGGAGAACCCCCGCCTTGGACGAAAGCCAGTTCGTCGACACGTTCCCCTTTCCGATCACGTTGCAGGTCTTGGAGCACGGGCGCGACCGGTTCATGATTTACTGCGTCATCTGCCACGACCCGATGGGGACGGGACGCGGCACGATCGTGGAGCGCGGGTACACGCCCCCCCCGTCGTACCACATCCCGCGGCTGCGCAGCGTGCCGGTGGGACACCTCTTTGCGGTTGCCAGCGAGGGCTACGGTTCGATGCCCTCCTATGCGGACCAAATCCCGCCGCGAGATCGGTGGGCAATCGTGGCGTACGTGCGGGCACTCCAGCTCAGCCAGCACTTTCCGGCCGATCAATTGACGCCCGAGATGAAACAGGGAATGGCAAGCGCCGCAGCCGGCAAGGAGGCGCGGTGAACAGCAGCCCGTCTATCAACGACGCCCTCGTCCTGCGATGGGAGAGATGGTCCCTGGGCGCCGGGTGTCTGGCACTCGTGGTTTGCGTGCTGGGAGCGCTCTTGGGCAGTCCGGCGCAATTCTTTCGTGCTTACCTGGCCGCCTACATGTTCTGCCTGGGCGTGGCGCTGGGGGGCATGGCGATCTTGATGCTCTCGCATTTGACGGGCGGCGCGTGGGGCTACCTGATCCGCCGCATTCTCGAAGCGCAAATGAGCACGCTGCCCTTGTTGGCCCTCCTCTTCATTCCGCTGGCTTTCGGGCTAGAACACCTCTATCTATGGGCGCGCCCCGAACTGGTCGCAACCGACGCCAGGCTCCACGAACAGCAGTTCTATCTCAACAAGCCGTTCTTCCTGGGGCGGGCCGTGATCTATTTCGTGGTCTGGCTCCTGATCGGCGTGGCCTTGAACGCGCGTTCGCGGCGGCAGGAGCGCACGGGCGATCCCAACTTGCCCTGGAAATTCATGCGGCTAAGCGAAGTCGGCCTGGTGCTGTACGGCACCACGATCCATTTCGCGGCGTTCGACTGGCTCGAAATGCTGCAGCCGAACTATCACTCGACGATTTTCCCGATGCTGGTCGCCTCCAGCCAGCTTTTCTCGGCTCAGGCGTTTGCGCTGGTGGTGCTCGTGGGACTCTCGCTCCGCTCGGAGGCGGGCGCCGTCGTCTCGACGCGGGTACTGATCGACCTTGGGAACATCCTGTTGACGTTCCTCATCATCTGCGCCTACATGCTCTGGTTTCAATTCATGCTGGGCTGGATTGCCAACCAGCCCGCGGACGCCTTGTGGTTTTTGCCGCGGGTTCGCGGCGGGTGGCAGGGCGTGGCGTGGGCCGTGTTCATCGCCCAGTTTGCCGTGCCACTGTTTTTGCTGTTGATGCGCGCGGTGAAATCCAATCCGCGGCTCCTCGGCCGGTTGGCGGGCCTCGTGCTGTTCATGCAGCTCGTCTTCGTTTACTACCTTGTTATCCCGCCGTTTAACGCGCCAAGCCTGGGGCAGCATTGGATGGATTTTCTGACGCCATTTGCCGTGGGGGGCATCTGGCTGGCCTATTTCCTGGATCGTTTCCGCCGCCGGGCGGTGCTGGCGCCCTATGATCCGAACCGCGAAAGTGCGCTTCATCTGCGCCATCTGGATGAGGAAGACGTCGAGCGCGAGCACGCGCTGGCTCACAGCGAAACGTAGAAGGACAGGTGACATGGCGGAGAGCAGCGAGTCGCTTCACGACCAACCGTCGAACGAAACCGGGCAAGCGGGCAGCTTGCCGCGCGAGGACGCGCACAAGGGCGGCGCCGAGCTCGAGCACCCTTCGATCAGTTACGAACGCCGGGATGTTTGGTTTCGCTGGGTATTGGTCGTGGCGATCGCCGGCATCTGCGTCGGGACCGCGATTTTCGCTCTGGTTTATGCGTTCTTTCGCGCCGACACGGACAGGCTGGCCATCCGCCGAGAGTCCGATTTTCCGCTGGCCGAGCATCCCTCCAACGAGTTGCCGGCGAAGCCTCGGTTGGAGCAGGTCGATCGCCTGGCGGGCGTCGGGAGTGAAAACGTGTACCTGCAACAGTCGGCCATGGAAGACCAACTCGGCCTTTACGGAGAGACCAAGGAGAAGGGATTCGTCCACATCCCGATTCGCCGCGCCATGCAGTCGCTGGCCGGACACCTTCCGGTCCGCAAAGAGCCGCCGGGCGCAAGCCAGGACAACGGCCTCGTCGATTCCGGCGCGTCGAACTCGGGCCGCATGTTTCGAGGAGCACCGCGATGACGTGCGCGACCGTCCGGCTTGGTAAGGATGTTTCCTTTGCGTTCGGGTGGCACGGGCGGCTTGCCCGCCCGTGTCCTTCGCGACAGCGGGAAGAAAGCCCACCGGCAGCACGCTGTCACTGCCACCCCACGATCTTTCTGGTCTTGTTTCTCTCCGTGTTTTTTGCGGACGGACGGGCCTCTGCGCAAACCGTGATGCCTAATATCTTGCGGAACGTGGGCTTTGACCAGCGGCTCAATGAACAAGTGCCGCTGGATCTCCCCTTCACCGACGACGAAGGCCAGCGGGTGAGGCTGGGCACATACTTCGGCGACAAGCCGGTCATTCTCGTTCTGGCCTATTACCGTTGTCCGATGCTGTGCACGCAGGTCCTCAACGGCCTGGTGCAGGGTCTGCGCGAAATGCCGTTCACCATCGGAAAGGAGTTCCGTGTCGTCACGGTCAGCTTCGACCCGAACGAGACGACGGAGATGGCCGCCGCGAAGAAGAGGAGCTACCTCCACAGCTACGGCAAGCCCGAGGCCGCGGAGGGCTGGCATTTCCTGACGGGAGACCAGCGGTCGATCACACGGCTGACGCGCGCGGTCGGTTTCCGCTACGCCTACGACGCGGCCAGCGACCAGTACGCCCACGCGGCGGGGATCGTGATTCTGACGCCGACCGGAAAGATTTCACGCTATTTCTACGACGTCCATTATTCGGGCCGCGACTTACGGCTCGGCCTTGTCGAGGCTTCCCGCAACAAGATTGGGTCGCCCATCGATCAGATCCTGCTGTTTTGCTTCCACTACGATCCGACGGCGGGAAAGTACGGGGCGGCGATCATGAATTTCGTCCGAGCGGGGGGTGTGCTGACCGTGGTCGGATTGGGACTGATGTTCGGGTTGTTGCTGCGCGGTGAACGCGGGCGGCGACGGGCGGCCTTTGGCGGTTCGCGAGACAAGCCGAGGCATGCGGAGCCGATGGAGCAAAGTGGTGAGTGACGTTTCGCGCGCTCACGTGCAAGCTAGCACCTTGTTCTACGGGGTTGACGGTCCGTAAGGAGATCCGGCGGTGGGAATCCTGGGACAGACGGCAATCTTTCCCGCGGAGGCGACGACGACGGCGGCCCGCGTCGATTCGCTGTTCTTCTTTTTGGTCACCGTCTGCGGATCGGTCGGGCTGCTCGTGGCGGTTTTGCTGATTTATTTCTGTATTCGGTATCGCCGGCGTCCGGGGGACTCGCTTCAGCCGCCTTTGACGCCTTCTTCGGAAGCGCTCGAGTGGTTCTGGACGATCACCCCGTTCGCCGTATTTATCGTGATGTTCTTTTGGGGTGCGGTTGTTTACGTCGACGCCTATCGCGCTCCCGACGAGGCCACGCGCATTTACGCCGTCGGCAAGCAGTGGATGTGGAAGTTCCAGCACCCCGAGGGGCAGCGCGAGATCAACACGCTGCACCTGCCGCTCGGCCGGCCGGTCCAAATCCTCTTGACGTCGGAAGACGTCATCCACAGTTTCTTCGTGCCGGACTTCCGCGTTCACATGGATGTGTTGCCCAACCGCTACACGTCGGTTTGGTTCCAGCCGACGCGGCCCGGGACGTATCACCTGTTCTGCTCGCAGTATTGCGGGACGAACCATGCGGGGATGATCGGGACGGCCGTCGTGATGGAGCAGGCGCAGTTCGAGAACTGGCTCTCCCTGCATGCCGAGGGCTCGCTGGCGCTGGAGGGGCGCAAGGTTTTTTTGAGGTACCGCTGCATAAGCTGCCATAGCGCGACCGAGAACGCGCGGGCCCCCGTCTTGGAGGGGCTCTACGGGCGGCAGGTCCATCTGACGACGGGCCAGACGGTGATTGCCGACGACGCCTATATTCGCGAATCGATTCTCGCGCCGGGCGCCCAAATCGTCGCCGGATGGGAGAACATCATGCCCACCTTCCGCGGCCAGATCAGCGAGGAGGAGATCTTCGCCCTGATTGCTTATTTCCGCTCCCTGAAACGGGGCGAGACTCCTCCGCGCGTCGAGGATTATCCGCCCCCCACAGCGACTCCCCAAATCAACACGAACCCGATCAACCCGACCTCGGCCTCTCCCAAAACGGCAAAGCCATGACCACCGCGACTCTTGTGCAACCCGAGCAGCAACCCGCCCCGCGCACCGAGCGGGAGAACTACCTCAACGTCGCCTACGGCGTGGTCTCGTGGCTCCTGACGAAGGACCACAAACGGATCGCCCTGCTCTATCTGATCTCGGTGACGGTGATGTTCTTCATCGGCGGGTTTGCGATCTCCGTCGTCCGTCTCCACTTGCTGACGCCGGAGGGGGGGCTCGTCTCGGCCGACACGTACAACCGGCTCTTCACGATGCACGGCGTCCTGATGGTCTTCTTTTTCCTGGTGCCGGTCGTCCCCACCGTTCTGGGGAACTTCTGCTTGCCGCTCATGATCGGCGCCAAGGACTTGGCGTTTCCGCGGCTCAACCTGGCGAGCTGGTATCTCTTTATCGCCGGCGGTGTCTGGACGTTGTATGCCATGCTCACCGAGGGGGTCGATACCGGCTGGACCTTTTATACGCCGTACAGCTCTCAGTCGACGCACTACAACGTGGTGCTGACCTTGGTCGGCCTCGTCCTGGCCGGCTTTTCGTCCATGGCCACCGGAATTAATTTCATCGTCACGGTCCATTGGATGCGGGCGCCGGGAATGACCTGGTTCCGCCTGCCGATCTTCGTTTGGACGATCTATGCCACGAGCTGCATTTTCCTCTTGGCCGTCCCCGTGCTGGCGATGGCCCTGATTCTCGTCATCCTGGAGCGGCTATTTCACATCGGCGTGTTCGATCCGGCGCTCGGCGGGGATCCGCTCCTGTTCCAACACTTGTTCTGGTTTTATTCGCACCCGGCGGTCTACATCATGATCCTGCCTGGGATGGGGATCGTGAGCGAGGTGATCCCCTGTTTTGCCCGCAAGGCGCTGTACGGTTACACGTTCGTCGCGTATTCGTCGCTCGGCATCGCCTTTCTCAGTTTCCTGGTCTGGGCGCACCACATGTTCGTGGCCGGGATCTCGCTCTACTCTGCGCTTTTGTTCTCGAGCCTCAGCTTCCTGGTTGCCGTGCCATCCGCGATCAAGGTCTTCAACTGGACGGCCACGCTGTACAAGGGCTCGATCGTGTTCGAGACCCCCATGCTGTTTTGCCTGGGCTTCGTCGCCCTGTTCACCGTGGGGGGGTTGACGGGACTCTTCCTGGCGACGCTGGGGATGGACATCCACGTCCACGACACGTACTTCGTGATCGCGCACTTCCATTTCATCATGGTGGGCGGGATGGTGATGGCGTACATGGGGGGGCTGCACTACTGGTGGCCCAAGATGACGGGCCGGCTCTACTCGCAGTTCTGGTCGCGCCTGGCTGCCCTGATCATCTTCGTCGGATTCTTTATGACCTTCGTGCCGCAGTTCGTGGTGGGCTACAACGGCATGCCGCGCCGGTACTACCGTTATGTGCCGGAGTTCCAGGTGTGGAACGTCCTTTCGTCCGCGGGCGCCTCGATCCTTGCCGCAGGGTACGTGCTGCCTTTGTGCTACTTCCTGTACTCGCTTCGGTACGGCAAGCGGGCGGGCGACAATCCCTGGCAGGCGACGGGGCTCGAGTGGCAGACCGCCTCGCCGCCGCCACGGGACAATTTCGCGGCGACGCCGGTCGTCGTCCGCGGCCCTTACGAGTATCACACGGGAAAGGCCCAGAATGAGCCTTAAAGACGTCCTCTTCACTCCCGACGAGCAGGAACGGCTCTTCGACCATACGTTTCTCAAGCGCGAGCGGCTCGAAGAGCAGTACGCCACGCTCGAGCAGCAGCACGAGACGGCAGTTTTCGGGATGTGGGTCTTTCTGGCCACCGAGGTCATGTTCTTCGGGGCGCTGTTCATCTCGGTGGCGTCGTACCACGCGCGGGCCCCCGAGGCCGTCGAGGCGGCCAGCGTTCACCTCAATTGGCTGATCGGGGGGATCAACACCGTCGTCCTCCTAGTCAGCAGCCTGATGATGGTCCTGGCGGTCCATTTCGCCAGGCTCGGCGACCAGCGCCGCTTGTATCGCTTCCTGCTGGCGACGGCGACCCTCGGCGTCTTGTTCTTGTGTCTGAAGGGGCTCGAGTACTACGTGGACTATCTCGATAACCTCATTCCCGGCTGGAAATTCGACACAGACAAATGGCTCGCTCCCAAGAGCGCCGGAGGCGAGGGACTGACGTCCGACCAGATCGGTTTCGTGCAGATTTTCCTGATTCTGTATTGGACCATGACCGGCCTGCACGCGCTGCACGTGACGATCGGCATCGGCGTCGTGCTGACGATGGCCGTCTTGACGTCGCGGGGCCATTTTTCGACGACTTACTATACGCCAGTCGACGCGACCGGCCTGTATTGGCACTTCGTGGATCTGGTGTGGATCTTTCTTCTGCCCACGCTCTACCTGTTGGGGACGCACACGCTTTAGGAGGCGGCCAAATGACGACTCCGATCGTGTCGGTGAAAACTTACGTCGTGGTCTTGGCCGTGCTGGTCGTGTTGACCGTGCTGACAGTGACAGTCTCGTTTTTTCCGCTGGCCGAAGGATGGCACATCGGCGCGGGGCTGGTCATCGCGGCCGTCAAGGCGTCGTTGGTCGTGCTGTTTTTCATGCACGCCATTCATAGTCCGCGGGTCACGTGGTGCGTGATCGTGGTTGCGGTCGTCTTTCTGTTGATTCTGTTCTCTTTGACTCTGTCCGACGTGATGACCCGGTCGCTCGTTCCCTTCATGCCCGGACATTAGGAGAGGGACAACCGTGGCGAAACCGCCTCAAATGCAGTCACCACCCGTGGCGTTCGGCATGACGTCGTTCGTCCTGGGGATGATCGGTTTCATGCTGTTCTTTCTGCCGATCCTCGGCGGCTCCGATCAGCGTGATCGGCCTGGCCGCTGGGATTGTCGGTTGCCTGGTGGCCGGCGCGACGGCCCGGGGCAGCCTGCGCTGGTCGGTTGCCGGAGTCGTCGTTTCCTGTCTGGCGCTGGGGATCAACGTTGCCGTCGCCTACGCTCCGCGCGGCTACTCGCCGCCCCCCACGGGACCCGACACTCGGTCAGTTCCGGACCGACCCTACGTTCCGCCGCCGGCGGAAGGATGAAAGCGGAAGGCGGAAGAATGAATGGGAAGACGTCGCCACCCGTTGGCCCCCATTCATCCTTCATCCTTCATCCTTCATCCTTTCTCCCCTATGATGGAGTATGCCGCGTGAGGAGACAGGACGCGCATGAAATCGAATGTGTTTTTGAGAATCGTGGCCCCCGTTCTGGCGATCAGCATTCTGCCCCTGATCGTGGGCGTGGTGGCGGCGTGGAAGGTGCACACCGACCAGAAAAGTGCGTCCACCGCGCTGGCTCTCGATGTGGAGGCGGTGAGGTCGGGTGACAACCTGACGACCGGCATCCGCGATATCCGGACCGACCTGAATCAATTCCTGCTCACAAAGAAAAAAGATCGGAAGCAGCTTCAGGAGGTCCTCGGCCGTAAACGGGGCTTGGATCACTGGCTCCGGAAGGCTAAGGACGCGGCCTCCACCGACCGGGAACGCAATTCGGTTGGCAAGTTGCAAGCCGGCTACGACCGCTTCTTCGACGAGCTGAGGGGGCTTGTGAACGAACAGCTTCCGCCGGACGTGTTGAGCGAGGGAGTTCGGAAACTCCTCCATAACACGCTCGAGAGCGACGTCCTCGCGCCGGCGCGGGAGTACCTTAGGGCGAACGATGAAGATATCGTCGGATCGAATGCCGTCAACCAGAGCATGGCAGGATGGGTCGTCCTCGCTTTTTTGCTCTTGGGGATCTGCGGGCCGGTCTCGGGGCTGGTGGCGGGGTTCGGCGTTGCCCGCGGATACAGTCGCTCGATCGTGCGGCTCAGCCTGCCGATCCAGGACGCCGCCGGCAAGTTAAACGAGATCGTGGGTCCCATCACGTTTTCGTCTCAAGCCGGGCTAGAGGAGATCGAGATCGACCTGTACAAAATCGCCCATCAGATCGGCGCCGTTCTCGAGCGGCTGGAGGCAAGCCGGCGCGAGGCACTGCGGGCCGAGCAGCTGGCCGCGGTCGGCCAGATGGCCGCGGGCATCGCCCACGAGCTGCGCAATCCCCTCATGGCAATGAAGATCCTGGTGCAGGCCGCCGCCGAGGAGTCTCCCCCCGTCCTGGCCGGTCGCGATCTGACGGTGCTGGAAGAGGAGATCACGCGGCTGGAGCGCTCGACCGAGACGTTCCTCGACTTTGCCCGGCCTCCGCAGCTCGAGCGACGGACCTTCGACCTGCGGACGTTGATCGGCCAGATCCTGGACTTGGTGTCAGTGCGCGCCCAGCGACAGGGCGTTCAGCTCCGCTGCCATCTGCCTGAAGACCGGGCGATGCCGATCCAGGCGGACATGGGGCAGATCCGCCAGGTGTTGCTCAACCTGCTACTCAACGCCCTCGATGCAGTCTCCGAAGGGGGATCGGTTTGGTTGGAAATCGAAGTGTCCGACTCGGCGTCACATGACGGCCAAGCGCGTCCCGGCCTCACGCTGCGGGTGTGCGACACGGGCCCCGGCCTTCCCGGCGAATTGGGGCCGAAGATTTTCGAGCCGTTCGTCGGAACCAAGCCCACCGGCATCGGCCTGGGCCTGTCGATCTGCAAGCGGATTGTTGAATCCCACGGAGGCGAGAATCCGGGCGGCAAACCGTCCGGAGGGGGGAGCGGTCTTCACCGTTTGGCTGCCTTCGACAGCCGCCGCCGCGCCCGGCCGACCGGTACTCGCCGCCAGCGCATCTTGATTCCGGTCATCGTGTGCAACTATTAGTCGCGCTGGTCAGCTCTTCGTGATCGCTGGAGAAATACTGGTCGCTCTGGCCAGCGTATGTGGCTGCCGGACCAGCGCCGACGGTCGCCCGATCAGCAGCGCATTTCATTTGCGCAATTATAGTTGCAATCTTTTTCTCCCCACTTGAAACCGCTTGGCATCTGAAATGCGTTGCGGTGGTCCTGTTTGCAGCGAATTATTTCAGTATCCCTCGCATACCTGCCTTCATGTACCGCCATTCAGAGCCTGCGACCATCCTGATTGTGGAAGACGATCCAGTCCTGGGCCGGGTATTGGCGCGGGTCTTGACGCACGATCGACAGACCGCCCTGCACGTACCCGACACCAGCCAAGCTTTGCGTTTGGTCAAGAATCGCTGGCCTCGGCTCGTTCTACTCGACACGGGTCTGTGCGATGGCACTGCCCTCAAGCTGGCTGAGGCCATCCGCGCCGCTTGGGCCGGCCTCCCGCTCATTTTCCTGACTGCCTACCCACTGCATAGGTCCACTTTTCCCGACTGGGTGGACCGCCTCGTGAGACGCGGTTCGTCGTGCGACGCCCCGGCTGAAAATAGCCAACGCTTTTTTTAGGATGTCACGCTCGCGCTCGACCCGAGCCAACTCCGCCTCCAACTGGCGGACCCGACTCTCCCGGTCCGAAGCAATCGCTCCTTCCTCTCCAAGAATCTTCCTCTTCCAGCGATACAGCCCGTTCGCTCCGGAGAGGCCCAACCGCTCGGCGACGGAGGCGGCCGAATGCCCGTCCAGCAGCATCCGCACGGCCTCCTCCTTGAACTCCGGCGTATACGCTCGCCTTGATCGCTTGCCCTTCTTCGACTGTCTCTCTGACATCGGACCGCTCTCCCGGATCCGTCCAGAATAAGCACTCGCACTGTCCGAAAAACACGAAGCAGGTCAACTTACTATACGGTCTGGAGCGGCGAGTTCGAGCAAATGCAGGACGCCGAGACGCGGATGCTGTTCATCATCCCCATTTCCTTAGGCCTGATCTTCATCCTGCTCTATTCGGCATTCAAGCCTTTCTTGGACGCGATCGTGGTCTTCACGAACGTCTTTGACGTGGGGGTCGGCGGGATTGGGCACTCTACCTGACGGGAACGAACTTCAGCGTGTCGGCGGCCGTCGGTTTCGTCTCGCTCTTCGGAATTGCCATCATGGAAGGGCTGCTGATGATCTCCTACTTCAACGCTCTGCGCCGCCCAAGGGCTGCCGCTGCGCGAGGCGATCGTCCAGGGAGCCGCCAAACGGGTGCGTCCGGTCATGATCACGGCCATGACTGCCATCTTGGGTCTCTTGCCAGCGGCGCTTTCGACAAAGATCGGCTCTCAGACTCAGAAGCCGCTTGCCATTGTGGTCGTTGGCGGCATGACGCTGACGTTATTCGTCGACCGTTACTTGATGCCCGTGCTTTATAGCTTTTATGGACATCGGGAGCCCCCCGTTGGCGGCGGCAGCATGGCGCACTGAGTGCAAGTTAAAGAGAGGAAGCGACCACGGACGATCCAACGAAGCTTGGCGAAGGTCTTAGGCAATGGACGTTAAAATGACGGAGGTCCGCGCGGTCCGCATTATCTGCGATCCCGTTCTTAAAGACGGCGTGTTGAAGCAACTGACCGGCTTCGGGGCAGCCGGCTTCACCTGGTGGGAAGCGCACGGTAAGGGACATCGAGAGACGGTTCCCGACGTCCAAACCATGTCGGGTTGGCACCGAAGCTTGGGCGGCGAGGACCGGATTTACATCGAGGTCTGGTGCCATCCCCAAATCGCCGAAAGAATTGTGTTGTACTGCCAGGGGAGCCAGTTCCGCGGCATCGGCATGATCGTCGGTCTGGGCCCTTTGCTGATTCACGAAGATGAATCCCCGAAATTCGCCGCGACATGATCGTTTTGTTGGAATCCTTCGTGGCGAGGCCGATAGGATACGAGAGGCACTGGCGATCCCCTGGTCGTTCGGTTATCGAACTCTTTCGCGGCCGACGAACGTCCCATCCCGCGCACCCCTAGGACACATCATGGCCCGCCTGCTGGTGATCGACGACGAGCCGAACCTGCAATACTCGCTGGTCAAGAGCCTGCATTCCGACTCGCTCGAGGTGGTCACGGCCGCCACGGCCAGGCAGGGGATCGACGGCAGTGCGGGCGCAGCTCCCGGACGCCGTCATTCTCGATGTGCGGCTTCCCGACATGTCGGGCCTCGACGCCTTCGACGAAATCCGCCTGATCGACCCCCGACTGCCGGTGATCATCATCACGGCCTTCTCAACGACCGAGACGGCCATCGAGGCCATGAAGCGGGGGGCCTTCGACTACCTGCTCAAGCCGGTCGATTTTCACCAGCTCCGCGAGTTGGTGGCCAAGGCGATTGAGTTGAGCCGGCTGCGACACGTTCCGGCCGTCTTCAAAGAGGACGAGCTTCCCGGTGACGAAACGGTGGACCGCATCGTCGGCCAGACTCCCGGCATGCAAGAGGTCTACAAGGCGATCGGCCGCGTCGCCCCGCTGGACGTGCCGGTGCTGATTTTGGGCGAGAGCGGCACGGGCAAGGAGCTGGTCGCCCGCGCGATTTACCAGCACAGCCCGCGGAGCCAGGGGCCGTTTTTGGCCATCAACTGCGCCGCCATTCCGGAGGGGCTGTTGGAAAGCGAGCTGTTCGGCCACGAAAAGGGGGCCTTCACCGGGGCCGACCGCCGCCGCATCGGGAAGTTCGAGCAGGCCGACAAGGGGACGTTCTTTCTGGATGAGATCGGCGACATGACGCTGGCGACGCAGCCCAAGCTGCTGCGGCTGCTGCAAGAGCAACATTTCGAGCGCGTCGGCGGCGATGAGACGATCCGCACCGACGTGCGTGTCATTGCCGCCACGAACCAGGACCTCGACGCGAAAGTGGCGGCCGGTCTCTTCCGGCACGATCTCTTGTACCGGCTGAAGGTCTTCACGATTTATCTGCCACCGCTGCGAAACCGACGCGAGGATCTGCCGCTGTTGATCGGTCATTTTCTGAGGCAGCTCAATTCCTCGCTGGGCAAGCATGTGACCTCGGTGGCGCCGGAGGCCATGCGCGTGCTCGAAAACTATGCCTGGCCCGGAAACGTGCGGGAATTGCAAAGCGCGATCAAGTACGCCTATGTGCAGTCGGCCGGAGAGGTCATTACCTGCGAATGCCTGCCAGCACAGCTCAGAGGCGGGGCGGCCCCTCCCCGCTCTCTTGTCTCCGTAGGCGAAGCCACCCGGCTCGACGTGGCCGAATTAGTGAACCGGCTGATCCAAGCCAACCAGCCCGACATTTACGAGAAAGTGACGAGCGCCGTGGACCGCGTCGTCATGGAGACGGTCCTGCGGCACGTCAAAGGGAATCAAGTCCAGGCCAGCGAACTGCTCGGCATCTCACGGACTACCCTGCGAGCCAAGCTGCGGAGTCTGGGCCTGGCCATTGAAAAACAGCTTCTGCCCGAATCGAACCAGGGCGATTGAATAAGAGGTGGCCTCGGGAGGGCGAGGCTCTTGCCGAGCCCCTTCAATTCGTAACGTTTCCCTCCCGGAATATGGCCATCCTGGCTCAAACCTGTGCAGTGCTCCGTATCAACTTGAGCAGAATTCGGGCAATTGGCCGTCCGAAGCCCAAGATTCGGAGAAGCTGGCGGGCCTTTGAGGCCGGTTAACCCGAATTCTCATCACAACGCTTAAAACCGGCCGATCCCTACCGTCAGTACCCTCGTCACAGTCCGCACGTTCGTCAGCACCGTTATGACCGGCCCAATGGTCGAGGCCGGATTTTGAGGACGGCTGCCCGATCGGAATGGGATTGAAAACGCAGGGACTTTCGCATCTTCCGTGTAGGGGTGGACCCATGTCAATTCGAGCGTTGCTCGCTTGCTTCGGCCTGTTGTTCGTCAGCGGGTGCCTCTATCACGCCAGAGAACACACCGACGCAACGGTGGCCGAGCTCGTCGGTCACCCTTATGACGCGGCGCCCGCCCAACCGACGCCGGTTCAGACCCAGCCACCCAAGGTGCCGCCGGTCTCTGGTGAAAAACGGTCCGAAAATCCGTCCCCGCCGCAGACGGACGTGCAAACCACTGCCTACATGGCGGAAGCGGCCGTGACAGAGTTGCCGCCCGCTGAAAAGCCCAAGTTCGAACCGAGAGTGCCGCCGGAGGTTCCTGGGTCCGAAGCGCCCTCTTTCCGTCTTCCCGAGCAACAGGAGGCCAGGGAGGCGCGCCATCGTCGAATTGTTTCCCAACCTGCCGCCTCTGCCGGCTGAGCCGACCGCGGTCCCCGGCCCGGAGGGCCGCCCCTACACCTTGGCGGATTTGCAGCAACTTGCGGCGGCCAACAGCCCCGAGTTGCGGCAAGCGGCCGCCGACGTCGAGACGGCGCGTGGCAACCTGATTCAGGCACGTGCCTATCCCAATCCGACCGTCGGTTATGAAATCACGCCGTCGAATGACGGCAGCGTCCCCGGTGCTCAGGGACCCTTTATCGATCAGCTCATCAAGACGGGGGGCAAGCTCAAACTCGCCTCCGCGTCGGCGGAAATGGATCTGCGGAACGCCGAGCTGGCGCTGCAGCGCGCCCGGAGCGATCTGTCGACTCGCGTGCGAAACGCCTATTACTCATTGTTGGTCGGCAAAGAGACAGTGCGCGTCAATCGGGGGTTGGCCGTGATGACTGACGAGATGTATCGTCTTCACGCCGACTTGGCGGCAGCCGGGTCGTTTGCGGCCCCGTACGAACCGATGGCCCTGCGGGGCCAGGCCTACATGGCCCGTCTGGCCCACAAGCAGGCGATCCAAACATACATCTATTCGTGGAAGCAGCTTGTCGCCACGCTGGGCCTGCGGCAATTGCCGCTGACCCAAGTCGAAGGGCGGATCGACGTCGTCATTCCGTACTACAACTACGACAAGGTGCTGGACCGCGTCCTGCGCAACCACACCGATGTGCTGACGGCGCGGAACGGACTCGACAAAGCCAGATATCAGCTCAAGCTCGCACAAGTCACGCCGCTGCCGGACGTCGACGTCAACGTGGCGATCATTCAGGAGTTCGTCGTCGCTCCGAAGCAAATGACGCCCACGGCAACAATCGGCCTCCCGCTTTTTCCCATGTGGGATCAGAACAAGGGGAACATTATGGCCGCCGAAGGCGGCCTGATCCGCGCCACCGAGGAGCCGCACCGCGTCGAGGACAACCTGACGAACCTGCTGGCCACGGCCTACATGGGTTACAAAACCAACTTGGATGCCCTCGAGTTTTATCGCCATCACATCCTGCCCGACCAGGTGCGGGCTTATCGCGGCGTGCTGGCTCGGCGGCAGGTCGATCCCAGCGTTGTCTTCTCGGACCTGTTCGGCGCGCAGCAGACGTTGGCGACCGGCGTGACGACGTACCTGGGCATCCTGGGCACGTTGTGGTCGTCGGTGGTGAGCGTCGCCGACTTGATGCAGACCGATGACTTGTTCCAATTGGCCGAACCGCGCGATGTGCCCGGCTTGCCCGATCTGGAGCACCTGCCCCCCTGGCCGTGCTGCCACCCGGGCGTCGCCTCCGGAAACCAGTCCCCCCCGGTGATCCAGCCTCTCGTTCCGCCCATACTTTCGACGGGAACGGGGGCTCCTTCAGCCGACCAAAACACGGTGGCCTCGTTCAGGCCGCCGAGCGCATTCGCACCCCCGACACCGATCGCAGCGTCGGCCGAAAGTCCCGAGAGCGGTCCGCAGGTTACCCCGAGTACGCAGACGACAAGACGATGACAATGGAACGTGGGTCGTGCTGGCGGCTGGGCCGCCGGCGCCTTCCGCGGCCACGATCAACTCCAGCGGCAGTCCGCCCGAGGCGGTTCAGTGCCATCCAAGAGGTTTATCATGATCTCGGCCATCACCAAATCACGCCGATGGAAATTCGCCGCCGCGCGTCTCGTATTCGCACTCTGCTTAGGGCCGTTGCTTCATGAAGCACGTGCCTTCGCTCAACAGGCTGGCCCGTGCTAGCCCCGGTGCCGTCGAATTCGCCTATCCCGCCGGAAGCGGTCCCCTCGTTGTCGCCGACGCTGATCATGTCGAGCGGAACCGAGGTTCTGCCGGGACTGCCCCAGCCTCCGGATCAGCCGGGGTCCTTGTACCTTGCGCCGAACCAGGCCTTCACCTGCGACGCTCTTCCCGGCCCCTACTTCGACTGCGATCCGCGGGTGGACCCCCCGGTCCTGACCCAGCCGGGATGGTTTGTCGATGTCGAGGTCGGCGTCATGTTGCCCCACGTCGTTAACGACACACACGACGCCGTGACAGTGAACGCCGTGACAAGCCGGGTGCAATTGCCCGGCGGGACTCTCGATTGGACTGCCGCGCCGCGCGTCGAGCTCGGCTATCGCTTGCCGGAAGGCTTTGGTGAGATCGCCCTTGCCTACCGCTTCCTGGGAGCGCAGGGAACGGGAACCGCGTCGGGCCCCTTCGCGGCGCCGGACGCTTTAGGAAGCCTGCTCACGCGGCTGGACATTCAAACCGCCGATCTCGACTACGCCAGCAATGAGCTGTCGATCTGCACCTGGTGGATGAAATGGCGGCTCGGCTTGCGGGGCTCCGACGTCTACTTCGATTCCCGAGTCGATGAACCGTTTGCCGCGGCGGCGGCCGGCAGCGGTGTGTCTGAGCGGCGTGACACCAACAACTTCTGGGGGATCGGCCCGCACGGTTCGCTGGAAATCGAGCGCCGCTTGACCGACTGGGGCTTGATCGCGATCGGACGCCTCGAAGGGTCCATTCTGCTCGGACGCGTCGACCAGGGCTTCTTCGAAACCTCGACAACTCGTGGAGCAGGCGGCCAGTTCCTCACCGGACAGACTCTCGAGTCCAACGCGGGTGCCGTCCCGGAAATCGAGGGCAATCTTGGCCTGGGTTGGAGACCTCCGTCTTGCCCGGCCCTGCGGGTGTTCGCCGGTTACGAGTACGAGCACTGGTGGGACATCGCTCACATGCCCCAAACTGGCTCCATCGGCGAAGTCTACAACCAAGGCGTCCTCCTCCGAGCCGATTTCAACTACTGAGCGGCGACGTGTGACCCAAGACGGCGGCAAGTGAAACGTACCCCTAGATTCTGTTTGTTCAGAGTTTGGTCACAGCCTCCCAATTACCGGACAGGGCGCGGTTCTTGAGGCTGGAAACGCCCACGAGTCGCGGCCGAAACCCGTCGTGGCGTCCGCCGATTGGCATTTTCAAGAAGATTGCCATGTACAATAATTGGTCATCGTGGCCAAGGTTTGAGTGTTACATGGCTCCCGCCGATCTCTCGCTCCAGACTTCTACAAATCCTATCTTATTCTGTATATTACCTTTATGGCAGTGGACCGTTCACCGCCTTCTCCGGCATTGCAAATGCTGACTGAAAGTTGTTCGTAAACGGTTGTAAATGAATAATTTCCATCTCGGAGCTAGCCTACCCTCATGTGTTCGGGCTCAGACCCGGCGCCCATCCTGGTCGTGGAAGACGATGCCGTCCTCGGCGAGGTGCTCGGCCGAATCCTGACGCAAGATGGCCACGTTGTCCGACATGCCCTGAACGCTACCGAAGCGCTGGATCTACTCAAGGAATGGACGCCGCGACTGATCCTCCTTGATGCCTGCCTGCGTAACGGTTCAGGGTTGAAACTGGCCGAAGAGCTTCGCGCACGCTTCGCGGGGCTTCCGATCATCTTGTTGACGGCCTACCCTGCCAGCGAATCGGATTTTCCCGGTTGGGTGACGGGGCGTCTGCTCAGCAAATCGATCAATTTGCCCGACTTGCGGCGGATTGTGGTAACGGCCTTGGCTGCCGGAGAGCCGCACGAAGCGGCGGCATCTCCTCTGGAGGTCGGTACGGTCCCCGCCCAGCTCGCGCCGCCGAGTCCGCAACCGCCCCGGGCACGACCCGAACGAAGCGTTAAGGAGTGGTCGATGCGTCTGTTTGAGTCGAAGTTTTTCAAGGCCGTCGCACTCCTAATCGTGGTGCTTGCGCTCGTCGGCTTGGCTGCGGCAAAGGGGGCAATTCCTCTTCCGGGAGCCGCCGATCTGGAGAAAGCGACGGATAGCCCCGGCGCGTCCTCGACGGCGGCGGTTAAACTGGTCGAAGCACGACCGCACACGCTGTATATTCCAGAGGATGTCCGCGCGGCCCTCGGCATCCGCAAAGGGGGAGTCGATCTGGTCGCCGTGGCGCACAGGCCGACATGGATGCGGCCCTTGATCATGGCTGGCTCGACCATGCTGGACCCCACGCGCACCATGCGGATCCGGGCACTGTTCGCTCCCTCCCCCTCCTCACCGAGAGTGATTGAGATCGGGCAGATCAAGGAGGATCCGGGGATGACCGGAACGGGACAGACCGCCATGAGGGAGCTGCGTTCCGGCGATCGAGTCACCAGGGGAGATTTGCTGGCCGCCTTCTACAGTGTTGACGTGGGCAACAAAAAGAACGATCTGATCGACGCCACCTTGCAGTGCAAGCTCGATAACCAGATTTTGAATGCCGCGATGGCCAAATCGGAATCGGTACCGTCCGTCTATCTTTGGCAATACGCAAAGAACGTGCAGGGCGACATCAGCCTGATCGACCGGGCGGTCAACACGCTCAGGACGTGGGGCATCTCTGAAGAAGACATTCAGGCCGTGCGCGACGAGGCGGACAAGATCAGGCCGGACGACGTGCGAAAACGCCTCAAGCAACACACCAAGGCCGATTTCGACCGCTGGGCCCGCGTCGAAATCAAGGCGCCGGACGATGGAATCATCCTCGAGCGAAACGTGTCGTTGCACGAAGGAGTGGTCGATAACACGGTCAACCTGTTCCAGATTGCCAAGCTGGAACCGGGCGGCTTGGGACCCCGGCTGATGGTCACGGCTAGCTGTCCGGAAGACGATTTGCCGTTGCTCGATGCCCTGCCGACCAACCAGCGGCGCTGGACGGTCACAACGGTCGGCAGCGTGCCCATTACCGGTTTCATCGATGATATCGGCCTGCTCATCGATCCCAATCAGCACACGGGCGTCGTCAAGGGCCACCTCGACAACAAGCAAGGCAGGATCCGGGGGACCCAATTCGCTTCCGCCACTGTCGAGATCCCGCCTCCGAAGGATGTGGTCGAGATTCCGACCAACGCCGTGATCGACGATGGGCAGCAATCGATTGTTTTCGTCCAAACTGACGCGGCCAATCAACAGTACACGATGCGACGCGTAGAATTGACGAACCGCTTCGATAAAACGGTCTTCGTGCGCAGTAAGCCGTTCGCCAAGGGCGAAGAATGTACGCCCGAGGAAATCGAGCTGGGGATGCTCCCCAAGCAGCCGCTCTTGCCCGGCGAACGCCTCCTGCAGTCCGGCGTGGGCGAGCTCAAGACAGCCTTGGTCGACAGGGAATCTCAGCCGCAGAATAAGGCGGGCGACGCCAAATAAGGATGCTCCGGAGAAGGTCGTGGTTCGCAAGCTGATCGGGTGGGCGCTCGATAATCCGCTGGTCGTGATTCTTCTGGCCGTTGCGCTGGCTGTGGTCGGCGTGTATTCGTTCATGTACGTCAATGTCGAGGCGTACCCCGACCCGGCGCCTGCCATCATTGAGGTTTTTGCGCAGTTTCCCGGCGCATCCGCCGAGGAAGTCGAGCGACAAGTCACCGTCCCGCTGGAAGTCACCTTTGCCGGGATGCCCGGCCTCAATGCGATCCGGAGTAAGTCGCTTTACGGCCTGAGCGACGTCAAAATGAGCTGGAACTACGGTAGCCAGTACACCTACGAGGCGGGTCGGCAGGAAGTCATCAACCGCCTGGCCACGATCTCGCAGCCCCTTCCCGCCGGCGTCACTCCGCAGATTTCGCCCGAATCCCCGACAGGGGAAATCTATCGCTACGTACTGAAGACTCCCAAGGATTTGGCCGGAGACGAGATCTACACGCTGAATGACCTCAAGTCGCTGCAGGACTGGGTGCTGGAGCGCGAGTTCCGCAACGTCCCGCGGATTATCGATGTCTGCGGCTGGGGGGGAACCGTGCGCCGCTATGAGATCCAACCTGACCCGGACCGGATGCGGCGTTACGGCATCACGCTGGCCCAGCTTCAGGCGGCGATCGCCAACAGCAACACGACGGTCGGCGGAGACTACGTTAACCAGGGGCAGATCGCCATGACGGTCCGCAGCGTGGGCCAATTCGGCGGCGCCGCCGACCCGGTGACGAAGGTGCTGGGCCTGAAAGACCCCGTCGCGGCCGCCTCCATTCTCCGCGCGGAGGAACGCCGCCGCATCAGCGACCTCCGCTCGTTGGTGATCACCTCGGTCAACAACCAGCCGATTCGCGTCGAGGATATTGTCGTGGGCGGTCGGGCGTCCTCAAGTGAGTTAGGTGAGCGGGGAATCGTCGTCGGCCACCAGACCCGGCTGGGGCGGATCGGCTATTGGAAGGCCGACCGGGAGCGCCCCCCCGGCTCGCCGCTCAGCATCGCCGAAGTCGGCCATGACGAGCCGGACAAGGTCGAATCGATCGTTCTGATGCGCAAGAACGAGGACACGTTGCCCGCGCTCAAGGACGTCAAAGCGAAGGTCGCGGAGCTTAATGCCCCGGACGCCGGGCGACTTTTGCCGGGCGTCACCATCGAAACGTATTACGATCGCACGGATCTGCTTCACGTCACGACCGAGACGGTTCGCGAGAACCTGATCGTCGGCATGGTTTTGGTGGCCGTGATTCTGCTGATGTTCCTGAGCAACGTCCGCAGCGCGCTGATCGTCGCCGTCAACATTCCGCTGGCCCTGTTGTTCGCCTTTTCCATCCTTTTTCTGCGGGGCAAGTCGGCCAACCTGCTCTCCATTGGAGCGGTCGATTTCGGCATCATCGTCGACTCCTCCGTGATCATGGTGGAGAACATCTACCGGCATCTTACTTCGGGCGAGTACGCCGAACTGTCGCTCAAAGAGCGGATCCTCAAGGCGTCGCGAGAAGTGGAACAGGCCCTCTTCTTTACAACGGCTATCATGGTCTGCGCCTTCGTTCCCTTGTTCACAATGCAGGGCCCCGAAGGCCAGATCTTCGGACCGATGGCCGATACCTACGCGTTTGCCCTGGGGGGCGCGCTGCTCTGGCTCTACCCTCGCGCCCGTCTTGTGCCTGTTGATGTTCAAGAACCTACAACCCAGCCCGGACAACTGGCTGGTCCGCCGGATGAAGTCGGGCTACCTGCGCAATCTCCGGTTCTGTCTGGAGCACCGCTGGCTGACCGCCAGCGTCATGGGAGCCCTGCTCGTGGGCACGATTGTCATGCTCCCGATGCTGGGCCGGGAATTCATGCCCGCCCTGGAAGAGGGGAATCTGTGGATTCGCGGAACCGCGCCTCTCAACACGTCGCTGGAACGCCATACGGAAATCTCCCAGAAGGCGCGGGCCATCATGGCCGCCTATCCCGAGGTCGAGTCGATCGTCAACCAGCTCGGCCGGCCCGACGACGCCACCGACACCGACGGCTATTACAACAGTGAGTATTTCGTCCCCCTGCGGCCCGAAAAGGACTGGCCCAAACTCGTCAAGGAGACGGGCTGGCGGCGGATCTTCGGCGCAACGCGGGCGCGAACCAAGGACGAGATTGTGGAGGCCATGAACGCCGAGCTGGTGCGCCAAGCTCCCCGGCATCAACTGGAACTTCTCGCAGAACATTCGTGACAACGTGATGGAGGCCCTCTCCGGCATCAAGGGCGATAACTCCGTCAAAATCATCGGACCCGACCTCGACAAGTTGGAAGTCCTGGCGACCAAAATCAAGAATATCCTCCGGCAGGTTCGGGGAATCGAGAACGTCGGCATCTTCCATATCCGCGGCCAGTCGCACCTGGAGTTTCGCGTCGATCCCAAGAAGTGCCAGCGATGGGGCGTGCAGACCGCGGACGTCAACAATGTGGTGCAGAGCGCCCTGGGCAGCGCAGGCTCTCTCGCAAATGATCGAGGGAGAGCGGCGGTTCGACATTTCGGTCCGCTGGCCGAAAAAACTCCGCAGCAGCGAGGCCGACATCCTCGACATCCCCGTTGACGTCGGCAACAACACCGTCGTGCAGAGCGCGGGGCCCGGTGCGGTTCCCGCGGCGCTTGGCACCGGCCTGGCGAGTCCTTCCGTGATCGGCTCCACAGTCAACACGGGCAACCCGCTCAGCAACACGCCGCGCCTGCGGCTGCGCGATCTGGTGTCGCCGGTCGGTGACGACGGTTCCCCCGATCCCGAGGGCCAATTCGAGCGGCACGGCGCTTCGACGATCTACCGCGAACAGGGAAAGCGGTTGATCGCGCTGAAGTTCAGCGTCCGCGACCGAGACCTGGCCGGCGCGGTCGCCGAGGCCCAGGCCCGCACCGAGCAACTCTTCGAGGCCCCGTATCGGGCGGTCTGGAGCGGCGAGTTCGAGGAGATGCAGGAAGCCGAGCAACGGCTGATGATCATTGTGCCCCTGTCGCTCGGCATGATTTTTGTCTTGTTGTACATCGCTTTCCACAATGTCCTTGACGCCATCATGGTCTTTTCAAACGTGCTGGCGCTTTCCCTGGGCGGGGTATGGGCGCTGTTGCTCACGGGCACCAACTTCAACATCTCGGCGGCCGTCGGGTTCATCTCGATTTTCGGCGTCGCCATCATGGATGGGCTCTTGTTGATCTCCTATTTCAACCAGATGCGGTTCCAAGGTATGCCGCTCGAAGAGGCCATCCTCCAGGGAGCTGAAAAGCGGGTGCGGCCCGTGATGATGACCGCTCTGACGGCCATTTTCGGTCTCTTACCGGCTGCCCTCTCGACCAAGATCGGGTCGCAAACGCAACGGCCTTTGGCCATTGTCGTGGTGGGAGGCATGATTTCGACCCTGTTCTTGACCCGCTATCTCATGCCCGTGCTTTACAGCTTCTACGGCGATCGCGAACCGCCAGCCTCCGCCGGCCACATGGCACACTAGAGCGCATCCCATCCAGGTGTCGCGGTCCCGTGGCGGAAACCATCGGTCAATACGAGACTTTCATCGCGTCACCGAAGTGCTCGCAGCACTAACTGGCGAAGAGCCAGCATTGAGTGAAGACCACGACGCGCGGCGACTGCCGTGCTACTGATTCGGCCCTCGCCCCTCGATCCCTCTTCTGTTGCGGCGATGCTGACGCGTAAAATAGAACGGCATCGCTGAGTCGTTCACACTTGTGTGGTGCGGGCGTCTCGCCTGCACCGTCCAGCCAGAAGAGCTGCCTCGCACTCGCGATTGCGAAGCCCAGGAGCGTCCATGCGACCCCGCGTTTGGACAGTGTCGGTCTTTTCCGCAATCGTGCTCTGCAGTGGTTTCATTGACTCCCGCAGCGCCGGTGTGGAGGAAGGTGTCCCCGACGTGTCATCGGCGCAAGTCAAAGACGCCATCGAGCACGTGCAGAAGTTCCTGGGCACGATCCAGAACCGCGATGGATCGTTCGGATTCAAATCGGCCGGACCGGCCAGCTATTACGGGAACACGGGAGTGACCGGCCTGGTCGTGCTGGCCCTGCTGAGCTCCGGCCTTCCGCCGGATCAGCCTGTTGTCGCGGACGGTCTGAAATTCCTGCGAGCCTCGCACGAGCCGCAGGGTGGATTTGAAACGTATCAGGCCTCCGTGATGCTCATGGCGCTGGCGGCCGCCAAACAGCCGGAAAGGGACAGCTTGCGGATCCAAAGCCTCGCTCACAGGCTCGAAAGCTTTCAAATGGCCAGGGGCGGCCGCGCGGGGATGTGGAATTACGGCCGGGGACTGGGCACCGAGGATAACAGCAACACGCAGTTTGCTATTCTCGCCCTGCGCGAAGCCGCCGTCGCGGGAGTCACGGTCAATCGCCGAACGTGGGAGCTGGCCGCTGCGCATTTCATCGAAACCCAGAACCTGGACGGCGGCTGGGGATACCACGTCGGCCAGCCCAGCACGGGAAGCATGACGTGCTCCGGCATTGGATCGCTGGTGATCTGCGATCAGATGCTGAGCTCTGCGGAGGACGACCTGAACGCCGACGGCAGCCCCAAATGCTGCAATCGAACGCCCCACTCCAATCGCGCGCTGCGCCGCGGCGTGGCGTGGCTCGCGCGGTATTTTGCCGTCGGCGTCAATCCGGGGGAGCAGGGAGGCATGTGGCCCCTTTATTTCCTCTACGGCGTCGAACGGGCGGGGCGACTCTCCGCACGCCGGTTCTTCGGACCCCATGACTGGTATCGCGAAGGAGCGGCTTATTTCATCGACAGACAGTCCCGCCAGGAGGGAAGCTGGACCGGGATGACGGCTGCGGAGACCGATCCTGTTGTCGCGTCGAGTTTTTCCCTCTTGTTTTTGTCGAAGGGGTTGGCGCCGGTCTTGATCAACAAGCTGAATTACTCCTCGGCGGCCGACGCGCGGAAAGCCGACGACGAGGTGCTGCCGAACTGGAACCTGCATCCCAACGACGTCCGCAACCTCACCGAGTACACCAGCGGCCTGCCGCGCTGGCCCAAGCTCCTCACCTATCAGGAAGTCGATCTGGAAAAGGTCCTCGCCCAGGGGAGCGTCCGCGATTTGTTGCAGGCCCCGATCCTGTATCTCAGCGGGGTGGACGATCCCAAGTTCACCGACGCCCAGGTCCAGCTTTTGCGGTCCTACGTTGAGCAGGGGGGATTCATCTTTGCCGTCAACAACTGCAACGGCTCGGGTTTCGACGAGGGGATCCGCAGTCTGGCCGCTCGGATCTATGCCTCCGGCGACGCGCAGTTGAAGCGGCTGCCGCCGGAACACCCGATCTACCGCGCCGAGTACCCCCTCGATCCGGAAGGGACCGAGTTGTGGGGGGTCGACTTCGGCTGCCGCACGTCGTTCGTCTATTCCCCGCAGGACCACTCCTGCCTATGGGACAAGTGGTCGTTTCAACCGGTCCCCAAGCGGACGCCGCAGTTTAATGCGCTCTTGCTCCGCTCGATGCGGGTGGGGGTCAACGTGGTGGCTTACGCGACCGGCCGGGAACCGTACGACAAGCTCGACGCTCCGCAGGAGGAGGCGGCCGGCGGAGCGCAGGACAAGATCGAGCGGGGACTGCTGCAAGTCGCCAAGCTGCGGCACACGGGGGACTGGGACGCTGCCCCGCGGGCCTTGCACAACGTGCTGCTGGCTCTCAACCAGACCTCCGGCCTGTTGGCCTCGACGCATCAGAAGAACCTGGTCCCCAGTGACGAGAACCTCCGCAGCTATCCGCTGGCTTACCTCCATGGCCGTTCCGCCTTCGAGTTCAGCCCGCGGGAGATCGGCAAGTTGCGCGAGTACCTCAACGGGGGGGCGGTGCTGTTTGCCGACGCCTGCTGCGGCTCGCCCCCGTTCGACCAGAGCTTCCGCAAGCTGGTGCGGCAGTTGTTCCCCGACCAGAAGCTGGAACGGATCCCGATCACGCACGAGCTGTTTTCGCAGGGGATCGGATTTGACATCCGCAAGGTGAAACGCCGGATTCCCCAGAGCGGCAACCTGACCGACCCGCTCGATCCGACGCTCCGCGAAGGGGAGCCGTTCTTGGAGGGGATCCAGATCAAGGGCCGCTACTGCGTCATCTACAGCAAGTATGACTTAAGCTGCGCGTTGGAGCGGCAGGCGTCGGTGGCCTGCGCCGGCTACGACCATCACGATGCCGTCCGCATCGCCGTCAACGTGATCCGCTACGCCCTGCTGCAGGACATCTCGTACGCCGACAAAATCCGCTGAGAAGAAAATGACGAATGCCTCATGACGATTCAAGCACGAGGCACGAATGACGAAGGAAGCACGAATGCCTGAATGACCGAATGAAAAAACCGTGCCGGCGCACAGGTCTTGCAGTCGGGCTTCGGATTCCCTTCGTCATTCGGATTTCGTGCTTCGTCGCTCATTGGTCCTTCGTCATTGGTCCTTCGTCATTGGTCCTTCGTCATTGAGCCGCCCGGAGAGCCGCTCCATCAGCCCAATGACCTCGCGTTTCAGGTGCGGAATCGCTTCTTCCGGACCGACACAGTCGAGATCGTGTACTTCCCAGAATTCGACCCGCTCCAGCCATGACGGGAAGCGCCGTTCGATCATCGGGCGATGTTCCGTCTCTTTGACCGCGACAATGTGATCGGCGGCCTCGAAGTCCTGATGGCTCACGGCCAACGGCCGCCTCTGATCGCCCTCCAGCGGAATGCCCAGATCGCGGAGCCCTAGCACGGTGTGCAACGAGAGCGGGCCCAGGTTGGACGGATCAAGGCCCAATCCTCGCGACACGGCATTCCACGAAACGCCCCGCTGCCGTGCGTGCCAGTTGAAAAACAACTCGGCAAACCGGCTGCGATAGTAATTTCCCGTGCAGAGAAACAGGACGGTCTTCATGGCTGGGTGGGGTCGGCGAGCCGGCCCAGGAACAGGAGTGCCCCATTGCGGTTGTCTCGAATCGCAAACACGAACGGATGATCGGCGCGGAAGACGGGCGGCTGCGTCGGCCGCGGGAGCCGCACGGCCGTCGGCCTCATGACGATTCCAGTCGCGGCCGCCGCCTCGGTCCCCTCTTCGTTCACATCGACAAAGGCCTTGTGCAAAACAGCCGAAATGAAAAGGTCCCGAGCCCCCGTCATTCCAGAGAAATCCGCCGAACGCGGACTGAAGGCCGAGGTCATTCCCATCGATTGCAACAAGGGATTCAACTCGAATTGCGACGTGCTTTTGAAGCGAGGGAGAAAGACGATCACCTCCTGCGACACAAGACCATTCGTCCATTGCTGCCAATTGCCAAACGTCAGCCTGGCTTCAAGGTCGGCCAGCCCGTCCTGTTTTTCAGGCAACAGGGCAATCATGGAGAGACTCCCATCGCCGTAGGGAAGCTCGAGGATCTGGAGGCCGTCGGCTGTTGCATAGCGGAAGCGGTGCCGCATGTGCATCAAGGGTGCTTTGATCTTCTGTTGGGCGGCGAGTCGAAAATCCTCGTCTTTCGTCAAATTCTTCTTGAAGGGGTTGGCCCAGTCGCCCTTGAAATAGACGGCATCGGTCAGGACCAGGCGGGCGGCGCTGAGCTGAGCGGCGGAGAGGATCAGATCTTTGATTTTCCCCCCGGTCTGGTCTTCGACCCATTGATTGATCGTCTGCCGGGCTTGTTCGGCGTGCGTGGCAAAGTCGAGGCGCGCCAGTTCGGCCCCGTAATCGGTACGAGTCACCGCAAGAAACGCGGGCAGAAACTGTTCGCCGGTCTGTGCCCAAAGGCGATTGGCGACGTTCAACCGAAAGCCCTGCTTCTTCTCGTTCGATTTCCAGGAGGCCAGAAGGCCGCGCATCGCCTCGTCAAGCGGCTCTTTGGGCATCTGCAAATGCAGCGTCTTGGCCATTTGGGCGGCGGTGTCGCCCGACGCACCGGCCAAGGTCATCGCCAAGGCGGTGGAAATGCTGGCGGGCGAGAAAAAGAGATTCCCGTGGTCCGCCCGCAGCCGGCCGTACAGATCGAACGCGAACTGGTTGCCGCTTTCCACGACGCCGGCGACGTCCGTTTTGGTACTGACCACGTGACGACCCCCCGCTTGCGTTTGAGCGTCGACGGTTCCGACCGAGCTTCCGGCCGATCCCATTAAAATGGCAAGCATCAAGCCGGCAGAAGTCCACGGAGACATGCTTTTCCTTTCTGACGCTGATCCTGGCCGTACCAACCGCCATCATCCTTCGTCGGCGGCCGTGTTGCCAGTCTGGGTGAGACTCGGGCGGTAAGTCGCCGGTGCCATCGCGCCGCGTTGGCGAAGAACTCCACTTATTTTCCTGAAGCACAGGCGCGGCCGATCGGCCCGGAGGGCGTGCTTGTTTCGGCCGATAGGCGGGCCTAGAATGACCCCGGTCGACGTTCCGATTCAAGGCCGCGTCGCTGGCCTTGTACGCCAGACCGTCTCTTCGTCCTCTTCGACGCCCGCAGGAACCGGCAAACACGGAGCCCGTATTGATGTTGCCCCGGCGTGAGATCTTTCCCCACGTCATTGAGATGAACAACCAGGCGCGGCGGCGGCTAGGGTGTTGTGTGTATCTCGTGTTCGATGAATCGGAGTGGATGTTGATCGACATCGGCTACGAGGACACCGTGACCGAAATCGTCGAAATGATCCGCCAAATGGATTTCTCGCTGGCCCACTGCAAGTATCTCGTCGCGACCCATGCCGACGTCGATCACATCCAGGGGCTGAAAAAAGCCAAAGAGCTTCTTCCGTCGGCCGAAACGGTCGGGCACCCCGAGACGCGACGGCTCCTGCTGCAAGGGGACCGCGTGATGACGTACGCCGAGATTTCGGCGCAACGGATCTCGATCGATCTGCCGACCATCAAGCTCGACCGCACGATCGACGAAGGCGACGTGCTCAAGGTGGGCGGCCGCAAGGTGGAAGTGTGGCACACGCCCGGCCACACCCACGGCCAGTTGTCATTCCGCCTGGGCGATCTGCTCTTCTCCGGCGACAATATCTATCGCGACGGCTGCGTCGGAAACATTGACGCGCATCACGGTTCGGACATTCCCGCTTTCATCCAGTCGCTCCAGCGCATCCGAGACAGCAACGTCAAATGGCTGCTGCCCAGCCACGGCCCGGTCTTCCGCAAGGACAACGCCCTGCTCGACGCGACGCTTGAGCGGCTCCGGGGCTATCAGCACATGGCCGACTTTGGCACGTGCGCGGTCGATTGGCCTCTCTTGGACGAGTGGGACGCAGAGCTTGCTCGCGGCGACGTGCCGACCAAGGACTGACCGCTTCCAGTGGTTCGCACGGGGCGAGCGGACAAACAGGAGGGTGAAGTTTCTGCTCGGCCTGCATTCGTCATCCTTTCGGACACGCGGGCGGCTCGGCGGAAGTCTGGCCCTTCCTGCTATGGATCGCTTCCGAGATGAATCACATCAAAACAGGTAAAGCGGTCAGGCCGCGACCGCACGTGCTTTTCTTCGAGCACAAGCGTCAGCCGCTGGCAAGTCGTCGCCTGTTTGCGAAGCGGCTGACTGGAAGCTTCGCCTTGTCGACGGCGATTATCACTCTGTCGCTGTTTGGCGGCATGGTGGGCTATCACCACTTCGAGGGGATGGCGTGGATCGATGCCTTCGTGAATGCCGCGATGATCCTCTCGGGAATGGGGCCGCTCGGCTCTTTGCAGACGTGGAATGGCAAGGCGTTCGCCGGTCTTTACGCCCTTTACAGTGGATTGGTGCTGATCCTGGCGATGGGAATCGTCATCGCGCCGATCGTCCATCGCGTGCTGCACCGGTTCAACCTGGAAGCCGAGGGCGAGAAGTGACGAGACGAGCCGGCCGATTTTCCACGCCGGACCGCCGCGATGAATCCGACGGCTCGTACGATTCTCTTGCCATCTGCTCAGCCGCCAGCGCTGGCAGTCGAGTCAAAGATCACGCCGCGGCGTGACAGGTCGGCGACGGTCGATTCGTCGAGATCGAGCAGCTCGGCAAGTGCCGACCGCGTGTGTTGGCCCAAAAACGGGGCCGGTATGGAACGGCCGCCGGGCGTGTCGGAAAACTTGATCGGGGTCCCCGTCACGCGGTGCGGGCCGGTGGTGGGGTGATCGATCACGGGAAACATGTCCCGGAATGCGCTCTGCGGATCGTCCACGACCTCGCGAAGATTCCGGACCAGCGAGCAGGGAACGCCGGCCGCACGGAGCTTGGCGAGCCATTCCTGCGCCGGGCGCTGGCGAAAAACCTCGAACAAAATCTCCTCCATGGCCGCCCGATGCCTGACGCGAAGCGCGTTGGTTGCGAAATCGGGATGGTGCTGCAGGTCGAGCCGGTCGATCGCCTTGCAGAAAGCTGACCACAGTTTTTCACTCCCGACAGCCAGCGCGAAATCGCGGTCCTGCGAGGGGAAGACGCGGTAGGGAACGATGGTCGGATAACTCGAGCCCATGGGACGCGGACAGACGTTCGATCCCAGATAAATCATGAAGCAGGAGCTCATGCCGGAGATCATTCCATCGAACATGGAGACGTCGACAAGCTGGCCGCGGCCGGTCCGCTCGCGGGCTCGGAGCGCCATCAAAATGCCGATGATGGCGAATGTGCCGGCACTCACGTCGGCCACCGAATATCCGCAGCGCGCCGGCTCGCCCCCTTCGGTTCCGGTGATGCTCAACAGGCCGCTGGAACATTGCACGATCAGATCCATGGCGGCCTCATCGCGTGCGGGTCCGTCCTGGCCGTAGCCTGAAATCGAGCAGTACACGAGACGCGGATTGCGCGCTTGCACCGCGGCATATCCGAGGCCCAATCGCTCCATCGTGCCGGGGCGGAAGTTTTCGACCAGCACATCCATCGATTCAAGCAGTCGCAGGCAAAGTTCGATCCCCTCCGGCCGCTTCAGATCGATGGAGATGCCGTACTTCCCCCGGTTAAGTCCCATGAAGAAGCTCGCCTGGTCGCCGAAATAGGGCGGTCCCCAGCCGCGTCCCATATCGCCCCCATCTCGCGACTCCAGCTTGTAGATGGCGGCTCCGTACTCGGAGAGGATCAGTGTGCAATAGGGGCCGGCCAGCGCATGCGAAAAGTCCAGAACGCGAACCCCCTCCAGCGGTGCGGGCCGCGCGGACGTCGGCGTTTTATTGACGTGCGAATTGGCTTCCATCGGGGCGATAGGGGGCCGCGTGGCAATTGGTCCGCGGCTAGGGATTACGGGTCAGAAGAAAAACGGCACGCGTGGCATGCCTGGGTGGTGCTTGCCGCTTAATCGCAGCACGGCGGATTCGGGCTTCGTGCGTCGGTCATTGTTTCGTCATTCGGGCGTCGTCGTTCGTCACTTCTTCCTGCAACTGGCACCAGCGTTCTTCGGCTTCAGCGATTTTTGCGGACAGTGCTGTGACTTCATTGTGCAAGCGGAGGCGCGGCATCGGGATCGCTGGACTGCATCAATTGGTCGTTCGCCTGGCGCTTCTGATCGTCGAGTTGCGTGATCGTCCGCTCGAGGTTGGCGAGCTCCTTGCGGGCCGCTCGCTGGTTGCGCTGCGGCGGCCGAGGCTGCGAATTCTTCGACGCCTTCGCCGCGGCCGGCGGCTTTGAGAATCGGCTTTCGCGGTCCCGCTCCTCGTCGTCGATCTCCTTATTTATCGCGTAGAGATACGCCTCGTAGTTGCCGCGGTAATTGACGACACGGCCGTCGCGAACTTCCACGATCGAGGTCGCCACGCGTTTCATGAAGTGGCGGTCGTGGCTCGTGAAGATGACGGTCCCTTTGTAAGAGAGAAGAGCCTCCGCGAGTGCTTCGACCGTATCGACGTCGAGATGATTGCCCGGCTCGTCAAGCACGAGCACGTTGTCTTGGGCCAGGAGCAGCCCGGCCAGGCACAGACGGGCGCGTTCTCCGCCGGAGAGCACCGAAATGCGTTTCTCCACGTGGTCGCCGCGGAACAACAGGGCGGCCGCCTGGTCGAGAATTGCCTGCGTCTTGGTGCCGGGGGCGGCGTGGGCCTCGAGGTATTCCATCACGGTCTGCCGCTCCGGCAGGCTGGTATAGACGTGCTGGGCATAGACGCCGACCTGGCAGCCGTAGCCCCAGCGGACCTCGCCGGCCAGCGGTTGAAGCGATTCGACGAGCGTTCGCAAGAGCGTGGTCTTGCCCTGGCCGTTGTCTCCTACGACGGCCGCCCGCGACCCGTGATCGATCTCGAGATCGATGTCGCGGGCGACTTCCCGCTCGGGATAGCCGATGGCCAGTTCGCGGCAACGCAAAGCCGGTCCTTTGCGCGGCTCGACGAGCGGCGCGCGGATGACGGCGGCCGGCTCGTCGCCGGCGATGGAGACCGTTTCCAGTTTTTCGAGCTGCCGGCTTTTGGAGCGGGCGCGGGTCGCCGTGCTGGCCCGCGCCTTGTTCTTGGCGATGAACTCTTCCAGATGGCGGCGCTTGGCCAGAACGGTCGCGTTCGTCCGCTCGTCGCGCTCGCGCCGCTCGATCTGGTTTTCGAGAAAGGCGTCGATCTTACCGGAATACATCGTCAAGTTGCCCCGCGACAGGTCGAGCGTGTGCGTGCAGGTGGCCGCGAGGAACGACCGGTCGTGCGAGACGATCAGGCAGGCTTCCTTGTAGTTCCGCAGAAAATGCTCCAGCAGGATCTGCGTTCGCAGGTCGAGGAAGTTTGTCGGCTCGTCGAGCAGGAGGAGATTGGGCTCGTGCAGGAGCAGGGCGGCCAGTTTGACACGCGTCTGCCAACCGCCGGAGAGTTTTGAGATCGGGCCTTCCAGGTAAGCCCCCTTCAGCTCGAACTGTCCGGCCACTTCGCCGCATTTCCAGTCGGGCTGGCCGCTGTCGCGCATCAGGAACTCGAGCGCGGTCTCACCGGGGCGGAACGGGTCGTGCTGCCGCAGATAGCCCAGCCGCAGCTTGGGATGCCGGATCACCTCGCCCCGTTCGAGCTCCTCTTCTCCAAGCAGGATTCGGAGCAAGGTGCTTTTGCCGGCCCCGTTGCGGCCGACGAAGCCGACCTTCAGGTCCTCGATCAACGTCACTTCCGCATCATCGAGCAAGACCTGGCTGCCGTAGCTCTTGTGGGCGTTCTTAAGCTGCATCAACACGGCCATTCGCGACTCTTCCTCCTGGTAAACGGGGCCAAACCCGAATAGTAGGGGCCAAAGCCCAGTTTGTGAACAGCGGAAAGCGGAAGTGGGAAGGATGAAGGCGGAAGGATGAAGAATGAATGAAGTTTTTACGGATGTCGCCGTCAGCCTTCATCCTTCACTCGCCCGCGGAGTTGCTTGGCGGCCGATCGCAGGCGTTTGTTGGCCACGCGGCGCCGCCGGGCGGAGGCGGACGGTTTCGTTTTCTTCCGCCGCGCGGGACGGACGGCCGCGGCCTGCAGAAGCGCCTGCAGCTTCTCCCGGCAATCGGCGATGTTCCGCGGTTGATCTCGGTGCCGCTGGCTTGTGATCACAAACTCCCCCTCGATCGTGATTCGGTGGCGATTCTGCGCGATGAAACGGGCCCGCACCTCCGGGCTGAGGCTCGGCGTTTGTGCCACGTGCCAGCGGAGCACGGCCTTACTATTCACCTTGTTGACGTTCTGCCCGCCCGGCCCGGCGCTCGCGCGAACGAAAACGAGAACTCCGACAGCGGAATTCTGATGTCGGGCGTGACGAACAGGAACTTGTCGTCATTGGATTCGTCGGTTTCGCTCATCGTTCGTTTCATCGAAAGATTTCGTTGGTCCCGGCACGCCGTTTCTCTGCATTTGGGTCGCGTGAAATCGATTCGGCACACGCCCGGCGGGTGGCGTGTCGGGGTTCTCCGCGGCGCCTCCCTTGAGTATATCGTATGGGAGGATTGGGCCAAAAATGGGCTTCCGCATGCACGCCCATTCGCTAAACTTCCGGTGTTTGTTTGCCGGTCTTCCTCTTCCGGCGCGCGCGGGACAACAAGGATGTGGTAACCGCCTATGTATTGTTCAGAATGCGGCAAAGTGGCGCAAGGGAAATTCTGCTGGAACTGTGGCCATCCGCTGTCGGCTGCGCTTGGCGCGGCGGCCGTAACGACCGCGGCCGTAACGACCGCGGCCGTCACGACCGCGACTGCCTCAATTCCGGTGAGAGCGGCAAGTCCGCTCGAGCCTGCTGTTGTGCCGGAGGTTGTCGAAGAGGCTGAGGCCGTCGGCGATTGGGAGACGGAAGTCCGCTACGAAGCACTCATGCGATTCCCCAACGTCCGCGCCACCATCGAGCGGCACGCGGCCGAGGCGCCGAAGCGGGTGAGCGGAGATCAGTTCCTACAGGTGGCCGAAAAGCTCATGCCCGACTCCGTGCCGCTCGAGAAGGTCGCCTTGATCGCACAACCGATCTACGCGAGCCTGGGCATCGGCACGGGAAAAGAACAGAGCCAAGTGATCGGCGCGCCCGTCGGCCGGGTCATTGTGCGAGTCCTGTGCTCGCTGGCGCGCCGCGGCCAGACTCTCCGCGGCATCAAGCAGGCGACCGACGGCTGCTTTTTCGAGGCGGTCTTGCCGTCCGATTTTCGCAGCTTCGAGGGGGACTTGCTCGTCACCGTGCGACGGCGCGAATGGAAGACAGAAGTGACGGCGGCCACGAAGATCAAGGGCCAACTCTTCGATTGGGGCAAGAGCCGCCGCGCGCTCGCGGAATTCTTTGCCGATCTGCAGCTTGATCCTGGATAGAGAGCATCCCACGGCGGTGCAAGATGCCTTCGTCCTTGCCGCGACGTCTCCAGGATCAAAGCAGCCAGAAAACGGCATTTCCAACTTCCGGAAGCACCGCTTCGGGGACTTCTCCCCTATCTCTTGGCGCCGGGAACTTGAGTTCGCGCTGCCAAACGACGATGTGGCTGCGCCGAGCGCCGCCGCTGCGGCGTGTGAACCGCAGCAGGACTTCGCCGCCGGCCTCTTTGTGGGCGAGGGCGTTCTGGGCGTCGGCCACCGTCGCTACGGGGGTGCGGCCAATCTCCTCGAGGACGTCGTACACGTCGACGTTGCCCACAAGGGAGCTCTGCGGATCGACGCGCAGCACGAGCAGGCCGCGCGTGGTTTCGGCGAAGCCGAGCTGCAGGGCCAGGTCGTGGGTGACTTCGTGCAGCGTGAGCCCCAGCGGCTCGACCAGCGATCCCATTCCCGGCCGGCGCGGCGCCTCGGACTGTTCGTCCATCTCATGCCGATCGGAGAGATGGACCTCGACGGTGACTTGCTTTCCATCGCGGAGCACCACGAGGGAGACCTTGCGACCGATCCCCGTCAAGCTGACGAGGTTGATGAGATGGTTTTCGTCGATGACCTCGACGCCGTCAAACGAGAGCACGACGTCGTCGGCCAGGAGTCCGGCGCGGGCCGCCGGCGAGCCTTGATACACTTCCGTGATCCGGGCACCGTGGACCCGGTCGAGCTTGAGTTCTTTGGCCTTCTCGGGAGTGAAATCGGGATCGAGCATCACTCCCAGATAGGCCCGCTGGACTTCGCCCCGCTCCAAAAGGTCGTTGACCACCCGGCGGCCGAGATTGCTGGGGATACTGAATCCAATGCCGTCATTGCCGCCACTGTTGGATGCGATGGCGGTATTGATGCCGATCAACTGGCCGTTGACGTCGATCAGCGGGCCGCCGCTGTTGCCGAAATTGATCGCCGCGTCGGTCTGAATGAAGTCCTGGTTGACGAGGGCGTTTTTCTTCTCCAACCGCAAGGCGCGTCCCCGCGCGCTGACAATGCCCATTGTGACCGATTGGCTCAGGCCGAAGGGACTTCCGATCGCCAGCACGATGTTGCCGATTTCCAGCCGATCGCTGTTTCCCCACGAGATCGGCTTGGCGTTTTGGGCATTGATGCTCAAGACGGCCAGGTCGGTCTCGCGGTCGATCCACCGTCTGGTGGGATGGAAGGAGCGGCCATCGCTCAGGCGGACCGAAATCTGTTCCGAGATCCGCGGCGTCTCCGACGACGTGGCGATTCGTGACGACGAAATAGCCGGGCACCTTCGGGCTGGTGACGATCGCTCCCGAACCGGTCTCCTCGAGCAGGCCGCGCGACGGCGCTTTCGCACCTTGCTCTCGATATGCACCACGCTCGGTGTGACCTCGGCGGCGACGCGCGCCAGCTCGCGGCTGGCTTCGATCAGTGGCGATCGGACGCGATCGCCGAGCGCCCGCGTCAATGGGCCGCCTGTCATCGGGCCGGGCGTGAACGGGGTCCGCCCAGGGCCACGAACTTAAGCCCAATCCAATGGCGATTCCCACCAACAGCGTCGGCACGCTCCATCGAACGGTGAGCCGGCGAAGCATGGGTCAATCCGCAATGTCGATATCGCCGAGCGTCAACTCGCGGTCACGAAGTCGCCCTTCCAGCTCGAACGCCGATTCCCAGTCGGCATCGTCGCTGTCGGTATTATGCAAGAGCTTCTCCTGCATCCGTTGGCACACGACGCACACCGGAGTGAACGGAAGCGCCTTGAGCCGTTCGATCGGGATGGGTTGCTCGCAGACTTCGCACAGACCGTAGCGGCCCTGCCGAATGAGGTCGATGGCGCGTTCCACCTGCGACCAGCTCGCGGCTTTCGAGAGCGGCAAGCTGCGTGTTGAGCTCGTTTTGTGCGCCGTCGTTGGCCGCGTCGGCCTCGTCGCCGGTCGTCGAAACCTCGGTCATCGTAAAATCGTCAGCGAGCTTCTTGCGAAGCGAGTCGCGCTTGGCGACCAGCCGTTCGTGAAGCCGCAAAAGCGCGTCTTTTCGGGCCATGATTGTTTTCCTTCGGTGCGCACCGGATCGGGCTTGGCAACGACGCTCAACCCCGGTCCGCCCCCGCCCCCCTATTATGTGGCAGCAAGTCAATCAGCCAACTATAGCTCTGGAAACGAAACCGAAATCACTCCGAAAATTGGCGTCGGCCTCCGAATTTGACTGCCAATCGCACTGTGAGGCTTAAGAAAGGTCGCCGACCTACCGCAACCGAGGAATCAGCCAGAGCTTAGGCCCTCGCCCTCCCCCCGTGCCAGAAAACGACGGACGGTCGTCGGTTGAGTTTTTCATCGCCAATTCTCGGCGTCTTTTACATTTACGTCGTCCGCCGGCAACATGTTGACTCGAAGCAGCGCCAAATGGCCCGTCAGGACAAATTCCACAAGTCTTTGTCCTTCAATCGATTACGGATTGGGCTTGGAATCGGTCATCGGTTCGAGCCACCCAAGGTCGGAGGACGGCATTACAACCATCGCATTTGCTACGCCAATCGAAGAGTTCTTCGCTCGCGAGGCCGAGGCGCAGAAACTGACCTCTGGTCGATCGAAGGACGCCAATCGCGCAATTTCGGCGAAGGCGACAGTTGGTACGGTCCCGATTTTGAGGCCGCCACCTGAGGCGCAAGCCACCGGCTTGTCGCCAAGCCTAGGCGGCGGCCCGCTCTTGGCGAGCAGGAAGGACCCCCCCCGCCGAGCTGCTCATCTGGCCAGTGACTTGGCGGACAAGCGCGACCGTCGCCGCATCGGCTCGGTCATGGCGCAGCGCCCGCTCGAGCTTCCGCAAGTCGCGCTCTTTGGCCGACTGGGAACGCGCTTTGTGAACGCCTTCGCAGTCGATCAGCCACAGCTCCCACCGGCCAGCCGAAACACGATGCGGAAAGATGTGACGCGACGAGATGCCACGCCACGCAAGCCGGGCCGCGTGGATGCGATCCAACATTCGGGCCACGGCTTCAAAGATGGCGTGTCGCTCGGTGCGCGGCAGTTGGGCCCAGGCTCCGCTGGACACCATTTCGGAGATGGAGGCTGGCGGTGGGACTGCACGCACGATGATTGCCGATCGCCTCCAAAACACGCCCTCATCGAAAATCGCCATGCGTTGAGGGACCCGAAGACCAATTTGGCTCAACTGGTCGAGCCCCTCCCATTCCCTGACCGCAAGACTTTTGAAGACCTGGCCGGCGATGATGTCGGGCAACCGGGGCCACCAACGCCGCCGTCCCCAGCTCATTTTAACGAACGCGGTGAAGGGCCGGCCCGTGTCATCCCGGAGTTCTGTCCCCCACACCGCCCGCCCGACATGGCGTGGCCGGGCACCCTCGCCGGCACGAAAAATCGAGTCCAAACTTTCCAATCCATGCCGACGCAGAATGCCTTCCGCCGTGGGGGAGTCGAAATGAGCCAGAAAGCGCCAAGCCATGAGGCGAAAACCCCGTGCGAGTGAGGCCAGGAATCGAATGCCCTCGGGGAGCGAGTGTACCGACGCGGCCGGATTGGTGACAGACAAGGTTTCCTTACCGGAACTCCTCGGGAAGTACGAATCAATGTGCGTTGATTTGTGGATGCGATTTTCCGAATAATCGCCACGCTCGGACACCCCCCACAATTCCGAGCTTGACGGAGACGGGGGCCGGTGCACTCGCCTATCGCGCGAATCAAAGAGCGGGGCATCCGCCCCGCGGCGCTACACAAAGCGCCTCGTACTCCACGGCGAGCCAATCTCTCCCAGCTGGTTTAATTCCGCGCGCCGTCCGATCAAGCGGTCCGTGCCTGAGGCAGCGTAGGTACCAGTCGTAGCGCGGCCGCCTATTGCACTGAACACCCAGGCAGTTCCCCGCGGCGAAGCTCAAAACGGATGGTTTTCCTACACGGCCCGCGCCGGGTTTCGCCGAAAAGCTTTGACGAGAGCCGGCAGGCGCCTTGCGACGATCACGGCGCGCCAACTTCGCTCGAAGACGGGACGTCAAAGGTGGAATCGGCATGCCGGGGAAAATCCTCCTCGTCGACGACTCGTGCGCCGTGCGGTTGATTTGCCGTCGCGTGATGACGTCCCTCGGTTTTGAGTCGCTGGAAGCGGAAAACGGGAGTGAAGCCCTGGAAATAGTCGGTGCGCATCCGGAGATCGAGGCGATTCTCCTCGATTGGGACATGCCCGTCATGGATGGGCTGGATTTCCTCAAAGTTCTCCGGGCCCAGCCTCGGCCCGTGCAACCGGCGGTCATCATGTGCACGACGCGGAATGAGGCCTCGCGGATTGCCGAGGCGATGGAGGCGGGCGCGTCCGAGTACATTATGAAACCGTTCAACGAGGACATTCTTCGCAGCAAATTTCAGGAAGTGGGCGTTCTGTGACGCGCGGGGAAGTGATGAGGCCGTCGGAATACGATTTTCTTTCCGTCTTTCTGCTCCAATCCTCCGGCCCGACGCTGGCGCGGAGAAAGAATACTTGTTGGAGACGCGGCTGACGCCTTTGGCACACTCGTGGGGTTTCGTCGGCATCCCGGAGCTGGTGCAAACGCTGAAGAGGGGAACTGAGCCGCGCCTCGCGATAGCCGTCACCCAGGCGATGAACGCCAATGAAACAACCTTCTTCCGCGATAAGCAGCCGTTCGAGGAATTGAAATCGGTGATCTTGCCCGCGCTGCTGACCGGCCGGCGACCGCCGCGGCCGCTGCGGATCTGGTCGGCCGGCTGCTCAACCGGACAAGAGCCTTACAGCATCGCCATGACGATTGCCGAATCGTTCCCGGGGTTACGGACACGGGCGGTGGAAATCCTCGCTTCGGATATCGATTCGCGCGTTTTGGCGCGGGCGGAACGGGGAATTTATTCCCAGTTTGATGTCCAGCGCGGCCTGCCGATCCAACTGTTGATGAAGCATTTTGACCAACTTTCCGACCACGCTGGCTGGCAGATGAAACCTCAGTTTCGGGAGCAAATCACCTGGATCAGGCTGAATCTGCTGGACAGTTTTGCGCGGATCGGCAAGCCCGACGTCGTCTTCTGCTCCAACGTGCTTATCTCTTTTGAGCCGGCGGCGCGGCGGGACGTGCTGGGCCGGATGGCAGAGTGGCTTGCGCCTGACGGATTCCTCGTTCTTGGGGCGGCCGAATCGGTCTCTGGAATCGGAGACGCCTTCCAACGGGAGCGTGACTGTAAGTCCGCCGTCTACCGGCCGACGATGCGCAAAAGCCTCCCTTCCGACACGAGCGTCCGGATCACGGCTTGAACGACACCGCATCACCGAAGACGCGACTTACGAAAGGCAGACTGGCGACGATGCAACTGTCCGGTGAAGCAATAGGGCTGACCGCCAACGAAGAACGGTCGTTCGACCTCCTCCCGCTGGGTCTGTGCGTGGTCGACCGCGACATGACGGTCCGCTGCTGGAACCGCACGCTCGAGGAATGGACCGGCATCCGGCGGGAAGAGATTCTCAATCGCCCTTGCAGCGAAGGGTTCCGCCACTTGGCCTCCTTTCCGCTCCGCGAGCGCATTGAAACAGTGCTCCGCGGCGAACGAGAGGACGGCAGGATGTGTCCCCTGCACGGAAGTTTGGCCCGGGCAATGCCGGGAGCCGGCCGCTCGGAGATGATGCAGCGGACGACCGTCCGCCGGTGGGACGCCGCGGGCGAACGGGCGCTGGTGATTGTCGAAGACGTCACCAGTGAGTTCCAACAGATTCAGAACCTGCTGGCCGAACGCAAGACCCTCCGCACGGCCATGCGGCAGCTTCAGGAGCAGGCCGTCGAATTGCAGCGCTACGCGCTGGAAGTCGAAGAATCGCGAAATCGCATCGAGACGCAGGCCACCGCCATGTCGGAGCAGGCGGGCGAGCTTGAAATCGCCCGTCGCCGGGCGGAGCAGGCCAACCAGGCCAAGACCGAGTTTTTGGCAAACATGAGCCACGAGATCCGCACCCCGATGACGGCCATTCTCGGCTACGTCGACGTCCTGCTGACGGAAGAGGGGATTGAGACCGCGCCCGTCGAGCGGATCAACGCGTTGCAAACGATCAAGCGCAACGGCGAGCACCTGCTGGAAATCATCAACGATATCCTCGACCTCTCGAAGATCGAGGCCAGTTGTCTGGCTGTCGAACGCATCCGTTTCTCCCCGAGCAAGATCGTGTCCGACGTCGTCGCGTTGATGAAAATCCGATCCGAGGCCAAAAAACTCGACTTCGGCGCCCTCTTTGCGAGCCCAATTCCCGAGACGGTCGAAAGCGACCCCACCCGGCTCGGCAAATTCTCATCAACCTCGTCGGCAACGCCTTGAAATTCACAGAAAACGGCGGGGTTCAAATTCGCGTCCGGTTTCTGCCGAACGACGGCGGGCGAGGGACATCTGGAATTCGCCGTCGCGGACACGGGCGCTGGAATGACCGACGAGGAGCTCGGCCGGCTGTTTCGACCCTTCACCCAAGCCGACGCCTCGACAACCCGAAAGTATGGCGGCACCGGTCTTGGCCTGACCATTACCAAGCGGCTGACCGAAATGCTGGGGGGCACGATCAAAGCGGAAAGCGAGGCAGGGAAGGGTTCGACCTTTACCGTCACGATTGCGACTGGTTCGCTTGGCGGCGTGCGAATGATCGAACCGTCGGCGGCCCGCGAAACGGTCCTAGGAAAGGTGCCTGGTCCCGCGAAGGAAGGGCCGAGGCTCGATTGCCGCATCCTGCTGGCGGAGGACGGCATCGACAACCAGCGGCTCATCGCGTTCATTCTCAAGAAGGCTGGCGCGGACGTGACGGTCGTCGAAAATGGCCAGGTTGCGATGGAGCGGGCCTTCCAGGCGCATCGACGCGGGCAAACCCTTCGACGTGATCCTGATGGACATCCAGATGCCCGTCATGGACGGCTATACGGCCACCAGCCGCCTTCGGGCGGAGGGATATCGCGGCGTGATTATCGGCTTGACGGCGCACACAATGAGCGGGGACCGCGACAAGTGCCTGGCCGCCGGATGCGATGATTACACAACCAAGCCGATCGACCGCGCGAAATTGGTGGCGCTCGTCGCCGAACTGCACGAGCGCGGTCGGCGCCAGCCCGCAGGGTGATTCAGGCTTCGATGTCGAGCGCGCGTTGCCCCGGTCGCCGAAGGCGTCGATGGGACGCGGAGTCATCGGCTCTTGGCTCGATGCGGCATCTCGGTTCGCGTTGCCGGCCGGCTGACCCGGGCGGCGATACAAAAGACGGCCGTCGGCGTCGCGATCGCTGCCAAACTCGGGATCGGCGACGTCGTCTAATGTCTGCGACAGAAGTTCCTTTTGATCGACGCGGGCCTTTTGATCGGCCGAGGCGGCTTTGCTCCGATCCGTCGCCGCTTCGGGCTGGGAGCTTCCGACGATTGAACCGGCCAGCCCCAAACCTGCCGCGGTTGCCGAACCAATCGTGCTCATGACTTGGCCACTTGAGCGAAAATTCCGCAAATGTCTTCTTTTCCTTTCTTCGGCCGGTAGCCGGCCTCAACCTTTATCCATTTCGGCACATTTCAAATATTTTTGTGAAATTTGCCTCTCGGTTGGAGGTCGATCTGCGGGACATGCCGTCAGGTTCGGCTCCTGCCGGCTCGGTCCACTCTCCAATGCGACCAGTCGCAAGCTGGCAGCTTGCTTCCCGACGCGCTAAAATCCAGTCGATGGCCGGATCGATGCTCGATTTCCACTGTCGTGTGCAAGGTGTTCTCCTCGCCCTGGTTTTTGGGTTCCAGCTCACGGATGCTTTGCCAGCGGCCGACCGAGACGGCGACAAGGCGGCCCCGCCACAAAACAGCGTCGCCTTGTTCAACGGCCGCAATCTCTCGGGCTGGGTGGCCGTCGGCAAGGGAGGCGCCGCCGACTGGACCGTCGAGAACGGATGCATCGTCTGCAAAGGGAAGGGCCGGACTTGGCTGCGTTCGCGTCAGCCATACGATGATTTCCATCTGCGCGCTCGAGTACCAGGTCTCGCCGGGCGCAAACAGCGGCGTCTACGTGCGGGTTGGGGCCGATGGAAACCATCACCGCGACAATCCGACGGCGCCGCCGGCCGGTTTCGAGGTCCAAATCCTGGATGACCGCGCGCCGCGATACGCCGGGCTCAAGGACTACCAATACAGCGCCTCGCTCTACGATATCGCCGGAGCGGCGCCGCGCGTCTCGAAACTCGCCGGAGAGTGGAACGCGCTGGAAATCGACTGTGCTGGCGCGCACGTGACGATCCGTCACAACGGGGTTCGCGTGGTCGATGCGGGGCCGGACCGCTATCCTTTGCTGAAGCTCCGGAACCGCAGGGGATTCCTGGGGCTGCAAAGCCACAACGGAGTGGTCCGCTTCCGCAATCTCCGCATCGGACCTCCGGGGAGTGGCTAAGGGCCAGTGGCTAGTGACCGGTGGCCAGTGGCTATAAAAAACCTTCATCACGAGCCGCGAGCCACCAGTCACTGCCCAATGAGCCGCTTCTTTCAAACATACGAGCAGGCGATCGAATTCATTTTCGGCCGCATCAACTACGAGCGCAGTCGCCGGGATTGCGTATTCGGCCGATGACGGGAAGCTCGAGCGGATGCGACGGCTGCTGTCGCTTTTGGACCGGCCGGACGAGCGATTGCCGGTCGTCCATGTCGCCGGGACCAAGGGGAAGGGCTCGACTTCCGTCATGACGGCCGAGATCCTTTCGGCGGCCGGTTATCGGACGGGCCTGTTCACCTCGCCGCATGTCGCCGCGTTTGAAGAGCGGATGGTGGTGGACGGCCAAAGGCCCGCGCCGGAGCACGTGGTCGAGCTGGTCAACCGGCTCGTCGAACCGGTCGAGAAAATGGACGGCTCCTCGCAGGGAGGCGGCCCGACGTACTTCGAGCTGGCGACCGCTCTGGCGTGGCTTTACTTCCTCGATCGTGGCGCGGAGGTCGCCGTCCTCGAGGTGGGGCTGGGGGGACGATTGGACGCGACCAACGTTTGCCGTCCGCTGGTTGGCGTGATCACCAACATCAGCCGCGATCACACAAACGTGCTCGGCAGCTCTCTTGCTCAGATCGCGGGGGAGAAGGCGGGCATCGTCAAGCCGGGGATTCCGCTCATGAGCGGCGTTGCAGCGGGACCTGCGGGCGACGTGGTCGACCAAGTCTGTCGGCGCGAGGCGAGCCCTCTCTATCGGTTGGGCCGCGAGATCGATTGGCGTCCGACGGAGGACGGACCGCGCCGAGCCGCCGCAAAGGCAATCGTACCGGCAGGGCCCCTGGCGATCGACGTGCAGACGCCCTGGGGTCAATGGACGCGAGTCCCTGTGCCTTTGCGTGGACTTCATCAGGGGGCCAATGCCGCGTTGGCCGTCGCGACGGCGGGCCTTCTGGCGTCGCGAGATCTTCGGATTTCCTCGCGAGCCATTCACGAGGGGATGTCGGCCGTTCGGTGGCCGGCGAGGATCGAGGTCATTGCCCACAGTCCGATGGTGGTGGTCGACGCCGCGCACAATTGGGCATCGACCGAAGCGCTGGTGCGGACCCTGGACGCTCAGTTTACGGCCCGGCGGAGGATCCTGATATTTGCCGCGACGAAAGACAAAGACGTCGGTGGGTTGTTGCGGCTTTTGCTGCCCCGGTTTGACACCGTGATTCTGACGCAGTACCGGACCAATCCGCGGGGTGTGGCCATCGAGGAATTGGCCGGCCTGGCAGAGGCGACGTCGCTGCGCCCCTGTCACGTTGCGGCGGACGCCTCATCGGCCTGGCGGATCGCCCGGCGCCTCGCGACCCCGGACGACCTGATCTGCGTCACCGGCTCGTTTTTCATCGCGACAGAGCTGCGCGCGATCATCCTCAACGAGCGGACGGCTGATTCGTGATGGGCCGGCCAAAAGGCGCCTGACCTCGCACAACGCGCCTTATTTCTCCTTTCCCCCTCGCCCATATCCGAACTGGCGGCGGGGGTCGTTCTTGCCCTTTCGACCGAGGCCTCGGCCGAAGCGCCCCATGGTGTCATCGTCCGAATTCGCCGGCTTCCGTAGGCTCTCGAAGGGCTTGTTTTGCAGGTCGTAATGGGTCTTGGTCTTATCGTAATCGGGCTTCTCATCCAGGCTGTCGATCAAGTGCAGTTCGCCGTTTTCATCGACGACGATCGCTTCGTCGGGAGCTTTCGCTTCCGCGGCGCGTTTGATCGCTCGAGACGTTCTTCAAATTGTCGAGAATGTCCTTATGCAAGCTCGGATCGAGTGAGAAGCCGGAAGAAACGTCGACCAGGGCGTCCTTGGTCGAGAAGAGAACGCTTTCGCTGTCGAAGACCTCCTCGGCCGGACGGAGGACATCGGCCCCTTTCCGTCCTCCTCAGGATCTGACCGATCTGCGTCTGCAGCGCCTTGTTGACAACCGTCCCCGTGCTGGCAAACCACTGAAAGATATCCATCTCGGCGGAGGGAAGCGACGGCCGTCCGACGCGACTGTCGATGCGCTTCACGAAGAACTGGGCGTCGTCCCTGACGGTGACGGGCGGGGTCGGTTCGCTGTACTCGGTCTCGCGTTCGTCCCCCTCGATGATCGACGGGTCGGTCACCTCCTCGATGCGCTTGTCGCGGAAGGGGTTTGTCACGATCAGCTTGACGCGGTACCGGTAGGTCTTCCCGGCCTCAACCTTCAAATCGAGGTAGCGGAACAAGAGGTAATGGTCGACGGGCGTGGCGCGAGTCCGCACGAACTCCGCGAGCTGCTCGTTCATCTGCTCTTTGTCGACTCCGTTCCCACTTTCGAGTTGCGCAAGGATTCTGCTCCCGGACCGATTTCTCGTCACCTTCCGACACCTGCGCCGGGCGTTCAGGGCCCGCATGTTTTTCTGGACTCCCATGAACCCGCGCTTGTCGGCGGGTGCCTTATTTTTCTCGTCCTCTTTTTTGACTTTCTCGAGAAGCTTCCACTCGTAAGCGACTTGCTGGTCGACCTCCTCATCCGAAAGGGTGAACTCTTTGATGTCCGGATGGGTGGCAAGCAGGCTCCACTGGCCGACCACGCGATCCGGATAGGGCATGCAGATATGCCCGTCGATCAGCCCGTACAGAACCGTTTCGGGAGCGTAGCCGTTCACGTCGTTCTCGAGCAATTGCATCACTGCGTCCCGGTCGACGGGCTCCCACGGGCTCCACGCGTCGGTTCCCTGCCGCTCGATCTTGGTTTGCCGCTCCAGCTTGAAGTCCCTGAACTGCACCAGCCCTTGAAGCTCCTTCTGGCTCGTCGGCAAACCCATGGCGCGGGCCAACTCGCTCACCTGGTCTCTCAACGGGAAGACGCCCCGCACCGCGACGAAGCGATAGCCGCGCCCGACCGGCTTGGTCTCGACCTTACGCACGGGCACGGGCTGCTCGACCTCGTCCATGCCCCTGCCGCGCCTCCCCTTGTCTTTATCGCGTCTGTCGCGATTGAACCGTCCGAGGTGCGTCGCCGCCATGCCCCCAAAGCCGCCCTGGCCGACTGGCTGCTTGGGCTTGAGCTCGTCCGGGATTGACTCGTCGTTCTCCTCTTTTTTTTCTTTTTTCGGCGGGTTCAGCTCGCGTCGCTTCGTGTGTTCCCGCGCTTTGCCTTTGGGCTCCTTTTCCTTGGGCGTTTTCCGGATGAAACTCTCGTCCAACGGCGGCACGCCGGGCTTCAATTGCAACTCCGCGACTCCGGCTTCGGCGATGATATGTTGCACCCCAAGCCATCGCGGCATGGAGATCAGGGTCTTGTCGGGGTGCAAGGGTGGGTTCAGCGGTCGAATTCCGAAGGCCGACGCGCTGACCGGGGTGAGCAATTGCGCCACCTTGCCGGCCAGCTCATTTCCTTTGCCGAGCCCCGCCTTTTCTTTTTCCTGTTTTTCCGGCCACGGACGCTCTTCGATCTCCTGCCTGGCTTTGTCGGCCTTATCGGTCAAATCGGTCGGCGTTTTGTCGGTCGCCTTCCAATTCGAACCGTAGAGGACGGCGGCGACCATCAAGCCGACGACGGCGATGACCACCTTCTCGCCGTGATCGATGAACAACTGCTTATAGTCGACGGTCTTGAGACTGGAGAGAGCCAGTTTCATGCGGACCTCGCATTAATAAGGCGGACTGACCTGAAAGCGAACTGACCTGAAAGCGGGCCTCGAGCTCCAGCGGTAATATCATTTGGCGGCGGACGGCGATCCGGTCCCCACGGGATTCGACGCTCCTGCCGCCTTGGGAGTGCCCGGATTCGTCTTGTTTCCGCGCAGCGGCGAGGCCGGGGCGCGCGGCCTTGGCCGGTTCTGGCCTTGTCCCCGGAAAAGCGGAAAGGGGCTTCGACTGAGTTCCCGCGGACTTTGCGGACCTTCCCGCAGGAAGGGCTGTCTTCACCCCTTCCCCGCCGCCCGTTGGCTGCGTGCTCCCTGCGGCCGCCTGATTCGAGCCGGCCCGCGTGGCCGAGGGGTTCTTGGAGCTCTTCCGCGCCGGTTCATCGTAGATCGTCATCGTCCCCGCGACGATGACGTCCGCCAGATAATGCATGTTGGAGGCCATCCGCAGGTTTTCCGCAATCTTGCGTTGCAGGGCCTGTTGCTCGGGGGTTGTTTCCAAAGGCTCCCCGTTCGTTGTCACGCGGGCCGCTGTGATTGACCGAGTAAAGTCGTTGCTCGAGGCGTTGTGGACCGAGTGCTCGACATGCAGAATCTCGACGGGGAATGCCGATTCCGACAGAGCTGTCAGTAGCGTGGGAATCTCGCGTTCATCCATTACGAGCCTCAACACGAATCCTCGTTTGCGCCATTTGAGCTGCTGTCGACCCATCGCTTCGCCTCCGTGAGCGACAGCAGCGTCCTTCTCCCTCTTACCTCGCACATCCAGCATGGTCGTTTTGCTCCCATCGTCCCCAAAAACGTCATCCGGGTCGAACGCTTTGGGCGGCTTGTAGCTCGATTCGCCCGAATTTCCACCACGAAAATTACCAACATTGACCAGCATCCCCGCTCCTCTTTGAAGCGCGATGGGATTGGTGGAGGTGGAGCTCGGTTTTCCAGCTCGCCGGGTCGCCAGATCGGCCGGATCGCCGCCGCGGAGCGTGGCTTCGTTCAATTTCTTGATCCGCGAGTTGCCGATCTCCGTTGACCCCTGGTTGACCCGCGCAATCGCCTGCATCAAAGAGCGAAGAAACCAAACATCCTCCTGCACGTCCCACATCTGGTCGGCGGTAAAAACCGAGGCTCTGCCTCCATTGTTCCACTTCCATGTGCCTGGTGATCGGGGAGACATCCTGGGTTTGATCGCCGGGAAGCAGAACAAGCCCCTCGCCGGTGTTCACCTTAAACGGCTTGATCAAGCTGATCGCGTTCTTCCAATCTTCGAGATAGCTTTGCACGAAGAAATCCCTGGCGTCCAGGAAGTCCTGCGTCGCACCCCCGTCCTTCCGGTACTTGACGTTGCACTTGTCCAAGGCATTTTGAACGATCCGAGGAAACGTCATCGCGCTCTTCTGGTGCTCAAAGAGACGTTCCTGGGACTGCACGACGGAAGCGGTCAATTCGCGGTCGATCTGCTTAGTGCACCTGAATCCACTTCTCATTCGGAACGTCCTTGAGATCGGAAATTCTTTTATCGTACTCCGCAATCTTCTTGCTTCGGCTGGCCGTCTCCGTCGCGAGATGGTCGGTTGCCGCCCACCAGCCGATGGGAGGCAGCAGGATGGCAACTCCCGCGAGAATCCAGAACTTGTATTCCAAGACAAGCTTCAACTGGTCCATCGATCGTTTCGCTTTCCAATTCTGCCTGACGGCCTGTCCCGTCTCCGTTCAAGCGGCATGTGTGCCAAACTGTTGTCGGCCGGCCAAAGCGGACACTCCAACGGCCGATCGCGATCTTGCTGGAAGACTATTTCTTAGGGGCCGTTGTCGACGCCGCCGGGCGAGCCCCGGGCGATGACGGCGCGCCGCCAGTCGCCCCGGCCGCCGATGCCGTCGCGCCGGCGAGCGAACTGGTCGACGAACCCGGCTTCGGCTGTGGCTTGTCCGGCGTCCAAACAAATTCGATGACGAAATGGGTCCGGTTCACCGGCTCTCTCTTGGTTTTGGCGCTCTGTCCGGGGGCTCCTGGCCCGACATCGTTGAGTTCCAATTCGTCCAGTGCGCCCGACATGTTGCCGGCGTCTCTTCTCCCCCTGTCACGTCTCCTGTCCTTGCCGAAATTGAGTTTGAATCCGGCCATTCCACCACCCATTCCGCTGCCCGGCTTCTGTCCCCAGCCTGGCCGGCCGGCGGCCAATTGCGGCAAAACCGTTTCTCCAAGGGGGTCGATCAATTCCGGTTGCGGTTGCGGGCAGTCGGCAATCGTGGCGTGCGTGATTCCAATCTCGCCCACTTTGACTTCGCCCGAGTTGTCGCGCGCGGGCACCTCCCACTGTTGAAGGTTTTTGAGGAATTGCTCGCGAACGTAGCCTTCCCCATACAGAGTCAAATTGTGATGGGGATCCCCAGGAGCATTAATCCCCTTCCCCAACGTCTCGTCGTGATAATGATCACCCACCAGGGTCACGATAAATCCGGGACCGCTGGGAGGGCTTTTCCGATCCTGTTCCGCCATCTGCTCCTTTGCGTGAGTTGAGAGCCCGCTGAACCACGTCGCCACGTCCGGGTACCAGCGGGGGATCAACGAGGAAATCAGGATGCGGTTCTGCAGGCGGATGTCGGCCTTCTCCGTTTTGTCGCGCGGCAGGCATCCAGCGACCGCCTTGTAGAGCTCGAGCCACTTGGTCCGCCGCTCCAGAGCGCCGACGAGGGTCGAACCGTCCTTTTTGACGGCTGTGCACTTGCTGGTCTCGCTTCGATAGTCAGTTTTAAGCTCGGTTGCTTTCTTGGAAACCTCATCCACCTTCTTCTCGGCATTGCCGAAACGCACCTCGCTGACGGATGTGTACACATGTGCGTACCCAAAGGCGGAGGTCGCCAGCGCCGTCAGCAGGAGTGCCGCCGCCGCCACGGCCCATGGTTTCTTGCGGGCGATGGTGCGGGCCGTCGTGATCTCCCTGGGAAGCAACGACGTGCGGATCCGCGTCTGCCCCAGCGCCTGAAGCGCCATCCCGTAGCAGACCGGAAAGCTCAGAATGTTTTCCTCGAACAGGGCCGCGTCCTTGAACGCGTCGGGCGAGATCGCGCTGAACGATTCCACCCGCTCGACCTCGTATTGCAGGTTCTGCTGCAGGAACTTCTGCAACCCGGCAAGCTTGAATCCGTTGCCCAGCCCCACCACCTTGCTGATCTTGGCTTCGCGGTTCACGCTGGAGAAATAGCCGATCGAACGCTGAATCTCGGAAACGTAATCATTGAAGACGGGACGCAGCGCCTGGAAAACGGCTCGCGGATCGGGAGACTTGGTCGCGTTGCACTTGAGATGCTCGGCTTTGGCGAAGGTGAGCTTCATCTCCTTCGTCAGCGCGCGGGTGAAATGGTTGCCGCCGATCGGCACGTTGCGGATCCAAATCTTCTGGCCGTTGGAGACCAAGAGCGTCGTGTTGTCGGCCCCCATGTCGAGCAAGATGGTGTAGGAATCCATCGCGACCACCTCGTCCCCGAGGCGGATGCCCAACTGATCGAAGCTCAAAAAGTTGTACAAAGCCAGGGGGGCGATCTGGATCAGCTCGACCTCGACGTCGGCGTTCGTAAAGGGCTTGAGCTGGTTCATCACCTGATCGCGCTTCATGGCGAACAGGCCCACTTCCGCTTCCAGCAAAAAGCCGCTCTCCTCCGTCCCTTTTCCCAGCGTCTGGTAGTCCCACACCACGTCTTCCAACGCGAAGGGAATTTGCTGCCGCGCCTCGTACTTGACGATCTCGCTGACCTTGCTCGATTCGACCGGAGGCAACTGAATGAAGCGCGCCAGCGCCGACTGCCCCGGCACGCTGATCGCCACGAGGTCGTTGTCGATTTCGTTCTGCTTCAAGAATTTGGCGAGGGCCTGCGAAATCAGCTCTTCGGGAATGGCGTCAGGCTGACTGAGAATCTTGGGATGGGCGATGTAATCAAAGGCGGTCGCTTGGACCTGATCCGTGGTTTCGTTGATCTCCAAGCGGATAGCCTTCAGACCCGCTTGTCCGATGTCGACCCCCCAAGCTCCCGATTTACCTGCCATTTTCAGACCTTTGTGCGCGGCCGGCCAGGAAAGAACTTTCTTCCTAACCTAAAGCTACATTGGACTTTGAGAAGAGTCAATTAGAATGCCCGAGAATGGGCCGAACCTCCGCGAATGCTGAGGCCCCATTATACCGTCCAAACTCGGCCGAAGACAAAGCAGCGCCAGACAAACCAACAGTCGAATTCCAGAAGGCAGAGCCTCTCCGCAACCATCCATCCGTCTTTATTCGACGTCTCCAACGCCCTGAAGAGTTCCCGGATTCTTAAAATTCGCTGAATTCGGACCGACGTTGGTTTTTGTCGCGAGCACCTGTCCGTCGCCCTTGCGCTTTGGTTTTGCTACGCGATCTCAGCAACGATTCGGCAATCGCAACGAAGGGGTCAGGCGGCTCAACTGACTTCCCGCTGCGGAAGCCGCCCTGCTATTATATGAATGATTTCTGATGCGTTGCGCGCTGAGCGGCGGGAGGGAGCGATGAACCAGAATTCCACCTCAGTAAGTGGAACGGCCGATTGCCTGCGCCCGGCGTTCCGCCGGAGGGCCTTCTTGCAGGCCGGTGCCTGTGCGTCGTTGGGCCTAAGTCTGCCCAGCCGGCTTGCTGCGGGCCGAAGCCGCCGGGGCAACCTTCAGAAATGCTTCGTCCGCCGATGGCCATCGCCCGACGATCCGCTCGTGCATTCTGATTTATTTCTACGGCGGTCCCAGCCATCTCGACTCGTGGGACATGAAACCGTCGGCTCCACGAGGAAGTGCGCGGCGAGTTCGCCCCCATCTCGACCACCGTTCCGGGGATTCAAGTCTGCGAGTATCTGCCGCGGATGGCCCGCATGGCCCACAAGTGGTCGGTCGTCCGCAGCATGCACCATCCGATGACGAACCACAACGCCGCCGCCGTCGAGGCGATGTGCGGGCGCACTCCGTTGCGGGGCGACCTCGAGCTGTTGGATGACGACGCCCTGAGTTTTCCCGCCTACGGCGCGGTCCTGAGCTATCTCATGCCCGATTCGCCGCTCGGCCTGCCGCACGTCTCCCTGCCGCACGTCATGTACAACGTCGTGCAGCTCCCGGGACAAACGGCCGGTTTTCTCGGGCCGGCCTACGAACGCTTCCAGATCACCAGCGACCCCAATGCGCCGCAGTTCGACGTTTCGACCTTGAAGCTGCCGGCGGACGTTTCCGCCGGCCGGCTCAAGGAGCGAAACCACCTGCTCTCGGTGATCGATCGCCAGCCGGTCAGTCCGCCCGAGTCGCCACGGCGCCGCTCGATCGAAGAGCATTACGGCAAAGCGTTCGCCCTCTTGCGCTCCGAGGCCGTCCGCCGCAGCCTCGACATCGCCAAGGAGCCAGGCCCCCTCCGCGACCGCTACGGCCGCAACACGCTCGGGCAAAGCATGCTTCTGGCCCGCCGCCTGGTCGAATCGGGCGTCCGGTTCGTCAACGTGAACGATCGCATCTACAACGGGCAGGACGCGAATTGGGACAGCCACCAGAGACGTCTTCCCGCGGCACCGCGACCACCTTCTGCCGCCGGCCGACCAGGGATTTACCGCACTGATCGACGATCTCGACGCGCGGGGCCTGCTGGAATACGACGCTCGTGATCGGCATGGGCGAATTCGGACGCAGCCCGCGGATCAACGCCAACGCCGGCCGGGACCATTGGCCGCACTGCTATTCGGTCGTGCTGGCCGGGCGGCGGAATCAAAGGGGGGCGCGTGCTGGGCTCCAGCGACAAAATCGGGGCCTACCCCGCCACGCGATCCGGTCTCGCCGGGCGATCTGGCGGCGACGATTTTTTCGTCCTTCGGCCTCGACCCGATGCGCGAAATCCGCGACATCACGGGTCGCCCCTGGCGGCTGGCCGAGGGCCGCCCGTTATCGGCTCTCCTGACCTGATCTGGAAGACGATAAGCCGAACGACAAGCAGGCGGCTTGTCCCGACGTCAGAAAATGCCCAACTGGTCGCGGGCTTCGTCGGTCATCCGGTCGGGAGTCCAGGGCGGGCTCATCACGAGCTTGATCTCCGCCTCCGAGACGTCGGCCAATTTCTCCAGAGCCATCTTCGCCTGCTGAATGATCTGCGGACCGGCCGGACACGCCGGACTGGTCAACGTCATCTGCACGGTGACCTTATGGTCGACCTGCTCGACGTCGTAAATCAGCCCCAAGTCGACGATGTTGATCATCAACTCCGGATCGACAACCTCTCGCAGGGCATCCAACAAGCGCACCATCCTCAGCCATGGCGTGAACTCCCAGTAAACCTTCCTTCGCAAGATGTTACGTTCTCGGCCGACGGGCGGTCAAATCCATCACGGAGGACAATCCGGATCGATGGAAGCCGCGCCTGTCAATTCGCCTCGGCCATTGCCACTTGAAGCAGTAAGTTCGGGTCGCTTTGGCCCATGAAGTATGTCGGGAATCTACCGCGGCCATTCTGTCGGAAGCCGAGAGCCGTGACAACTAAATCACGATTAATCCACCGCCTCTGGCGGTGAGAATTGAAAAGGCTCTGCCGTTTCCAGAAAAATTCGAAGAGACAACCACGGATCACACGGATAGCACGGATGGAAGGATCGAATACAAACCCAGATCACTCCGATCGATTTTTCCCGCCCGCAACCGTTTCTCATCCGTGTCATCCGTGAAATCCGTGGTTGCAATTCGGCCCCTTTTAGGGGCCTTCCTCAGACCACCGGCTCTGCCGGTGGTCCTGATTCAGTGTGCCAATCATGCGACGAGCCGGCGGGTTCCGGCCCCACCCATAAAACTGGGTACCCGGGCCGGGCAATGAACCCGGCCCGCCGGACGTCAAGGCGCCAGAATTCCAAATCGCGGAAAAATACGTCCGCGGGGGTCAACCCCGCGGCTCGTGTCGCAGAATCGCGCACGGTCATTTAGAGGCGGTTTCAAAACGGGAGGGCGAAGCCACTGCCGAGCCGATTCTCGCCGCGCTTTGTGTGCAGCCGGCCCGGCAGTTCGCCGCGGCGGATTGCCCCGGCCGGTTTTTGAAACCGCCTCGTGCGACGACTGGGTCGTCTCTACGTAACAGACAGCCGACCGGATCACTACCTTTTCCCCTCGTCCCCCGCCCCTTACCCCTCGAGCTCCTCTGACTTTGGACTTTGGACCTTGGACCTTAGACTAATCGCATGAGCGAGCCACTCCGATTCGTCCTGCCGGAAAGCGTCGTCGTCGGTTGGGACTTCAGCACCGGCAGCCTGAAATGTCTGGCGTTCGGAATGGACGGGCAAGCCGTCGCTCAAGTGCGGTTCCCCACCGATCTGTGGCACGGCGACCCGCCGAACGGCGCCGTCTGTGAGCTGAGCTTGATGCAGTTGGAAGGCCAGGCTCGCGCCAGTGTTCGCGCCATCGCAAGCGAGCTGAAGGCTGCCGGCCGCATCAATGACTGGATCGCCGGCGGAATCTCCGCGACGCACCACACGGCGGGCCGGATCGACCGGTCCCACAACCAGGTCCGCCGGGCCATTTGCTGGAACGATCAGACGCTGGCCGCGTATCGCGCGCGGGGCGAACGCCGCCTGGGGGGCGCCGAAGCGCGTTCGCGAGCTCCTGGGTGGTCCCTGGGCCGACCGCTACACGTTGAGCCACCTGGTCAAGGACGAAGACCCCGGCTACTTCAGCCCGGAAGCGTGGCAGCGAACCTATCGCATTCTGCCGCACGGCCCTTTGGCGGCCGGCTATCTCACGGGCCATTTCGACGTGATCAGCGTGTCGGCAGCCGCTTCGACGGGAATCATGGATCTGCGGAAAGCCGCCTGGTGTCCGGGCATGCTGGGGGCGTTGGCCTCGGAGGAGAACCGCCGGCTGGCCTTGTCGCAATTGCCGCGGATCGTCGATCATTTCGAGCCGATCGGCCCCCTGGCCGAGCACCTGGCAACCGAAGCGGGCCTCGACCCCGCACACCGCCCCCTGATCTTTCCGACCTCGGACGATCAGCAGGCGGGCCTTGTCGGCGGCGGCGCGGTCGACAGCGGCCAAATGGCCGTCATCCTGGGCAACTCGGCCGTCGTCAATTCGTCCTCCGAGGATCTGCCGCACTCCGATCGCTCGCCCGCGGCCGGTTCGCTCGACGTGATGCGTTTGAACTGGGGCCGCTATCTCTGGATGCGCTGCTACAACAACGGCGCACAGTTCCTCGACCGAGTCCTCGGTCCCAAGGCCGATTGGAAATCGCTCGAGCAGCGGGGCCGCCGCACAAAACCGGGAGCCGACGGGGCCTCCGTCATGCCGTTCGTCGTCCCCGAGCCGTCGCTCAAGGTCGCGGGAAACCCCAAGCTCCTCTGGTCGCCGCGAGAGCCTCAAGACCGCGGCCAGCGGTTCCGAGCGGCACTGGAAGCCCTTGCCTTTCTGATCGCGCGCGGGGTGGACGAGCACGAAAAATCGGGCCAGACGATCACGCGCATCACGGTCTCGGGCGGGATCGCGCAGCGACCTGATGTGCGAGATTCTGGCGTCGGTGCTGAACCGCCCCCTGGAACGGCTCGAATCGGACGAAGGCCCCGCCCTGGGCGCCGCGGTCACCGCGTTGGCGGCCATCGAAACGCACCTCCGCCGCCGCAACAACGTCGAGACCCCCTACACCGTGTCCGACGCCGTCGCGCAGCTTGTCCGTTTCAAATCGCCCATCGAGCCGAACCGTGGCTGGGTTGACCTCTATCGCCGACAGCGGACCGATTTCGACTCAAGGCTGGCCCGCCTGCAGGCGAGCAACGGCTCCGTCAGCATCTCGAACCAGCCGCGTGCAGCCCGCAAGAGCGGAAGGCTACGCAAGACCAACGCAACCACGCGCCGCTCCGCCGGCAAGCGCCGACGTTGAAGACCCGTCGCCGCCGCCGCACGGCCGATGGGGAGTCACCGTGTGGCGGACGGCCCTCTCTCTGAGCCCAGGTTCGAGGACGCGGACGCCGTTTTCGGCAGAGTTTGTGTCACGGCCTCTTTCAACTTGCTCAACAGCGTCCCTTTTGTGTAGACGTCGCGCAATACGATCGGTTCGGTCTGCCGGCCGGCGGGAAAGATCACCGTCAAGGGGACGCCGACTTGCCGGAACTTGGCCAGCCAACGCTTGATCTCGGCCGATTGGTCCGTGAAATCGGCCAGGAGCGGGACGACGCCGTTTTGCTCGACCAGCTCCTGCGTCTCCTTGGTGTTGAGGGCCCAAAACTCGTTCCAATGGCAGTTGGCGCACCATTCGGCGGTGAAGTCGACGAGGACGGTTTTGTTTTCCTTCATCAGAGCGGTGAGCCGTGTTTCCGAGAATGGCTCCCACGCCAGGCGATGCTTGCTTTCGCCCGCCAGACCAAAACCGATCCAGCAAATGAGGCTGGCCAAGATGAGCGCCGTGATTCGCACCGTCAACTTGTGGCGGATGTGGGAATTGATGTCGTACAGGTTGCCGATCATCCACAGCGCCAGTGCCACGCCCAAAAGCATCACCAGCGCCGGGATCGTGAACTTCTTGTCCGTATAGGACACGATGAAGATCACCGAGCCCAAAAGGACGAAGCCGGAGAACTCTTTGAATCGGACCATCCACGTCCCCGGCTTGGGCAGCCACTTGACGAACTGCGGAAAGATTCCCAGCACGAGATAGGGCGGTGCCATTCCCAGCCCCATCACGCCCCAGGCAAGATAAACCTCGTGCGTCGGCTGCCGCAGCGACCAGAAAATTGCCGTCCCCAAAAAGGGCCCCAGGCAGGGCGTGGCCAACAGCGTGGCAAAGATGCCGGTCAAAAATGCGCCGGGGAACCCTTCGCGGTGTTGGCCGCCGGCCGCCGAGCCGACCATTCCCGGCACGGGAATCTCAAAGACGCCCAAGAGGCTCAGCCCCATCGCGAAGACGACGCACGCCATCACCAGGTTGAATCCCGTCTGCTGAAACAGACCTCCCCAGGAGAAGTCGCCGACAAAGGTGAGGCCCAGGCGCGTCCCGACCGCCAGCGTCGCCAACGTCAAAAACACAGCCAGCACGCCCGCGGTGTAGGCGACGTTGAGCAGGAAGATCCGCGATCGGCTCTCCCCCGCCTGTTGCACGAAGCTGAGCACCTTGATGGCCAGCACCGGCAAGACGCAGGGCATGACGTTCAGAAACATGCCGCCTAAAAACAGTGCCCCGAGGTTGAACCAAAAACCCTCCTCGAGATCGCCCGAGCTGGCCGTCATGCGCGGCGCAGTCATCGGGAAGCGGCTTCGGCAACGGGCCGGCCCCCTGCACGTCGCCGAGCGTGAAAGACTCCGTATGAGGCGGCAGACACGTCGCCTCGTTGCAGACGCCGTAGTGAATCTTGCCTTCGATCCCTAAACCGCTCTCTCCGGCCTTCGGCTCGAACTTGAACCGCCGCGTCCAGGTGACTTCGCCATGATAAACCTCTTTCGCCTCGAGGTTGTCCGTCCCTTTCGCGGTCAATTCCGGCGTCCGGTCCGGCTGAAAGGCCTCGCCGATGGGCCGGAGTCCCCTGCCCTTGCTCAGTGTGATTGTCGTGGTCGTGGAACCGAGACCGTCCTTCTGCGTCGTTGAATAAGTGTGCCAGCCGGCTTCGAGATGCATGGTGATGCCGAGCTTCACCGTATCGCCCGGCTTGGGAGCCTGCGGGCTCAAGACAAATGTCAGCCGGGCTGGCGCGGACTGTCCTCCAAAGCTGGGGGGCGTCACGACCTTGCTGAAACCGTCGGCCGTCTCCGGGGCCGCGGTCGACGTCTCCTCGACTGAGCCGTCGCTGACGAGCCGGGCGTGAATCGGCTGCGAGAACGCCCGGCAGCCGGTCGAATTGCAATACTTCAAATCGATCGTGCCGCTGATGCGGACGCTCTCCGGCTTCTCGGCCTTCATGACATACGGGCGCAGCCAAGTGACGACGCGCTCGAATTTCTCGACGGTCTTTCCGGTCGTCGCGTCAGTGATGAGCGTCGGCGCACGGTCCGCCTCAAAATCTCCCTGCGGCTCCAGTCCGGCCGCATCGGTAATATCAATGTGCGTCGCCCCCGCGCCGAGGGGACTCGTCGAATAGGTGTAGGCGTCGTCCGGGAGCGAAACAGTGACGGAAAGCGTGACGACGTTGCCGGCCTTGGCGGTCGACGGCGTGAGAGCCACGTGGACGACCGGCTTTTCGTCTTGGACCTCGTCCTTCAGGCCGGGAAGCACCCTGGCCTTGCCCAAGAGATCGTCAAGCTGGATCTTGCCCCCCGGCCGCGGCCCGGCCGCGTGGCCGACATACGCGGACAGCGTGACGAGAAGCGCGACGCCGATGGCCCGAGCGAAAATGTGCGACATTCGCATGAGTGACGTCCTGCGAGAGACTCGAATTCGGGCAGCCCGTGGCAAGCGCGTAGAGTAAGCTGCCAGCTTGCCCTACCGTCGTGAAGCCGCCTCCGCCTTCCTTGCAACGTACTTAAGGTACGTCGTTTTGAAGCGGAGCGACGGCTTTCTTCAATTCCGGCACTCGCTGATGGTGGTTAAGCCACCGTAACTCGTTGTACACCCGAATGATAACCGATTCTTCGCGAGCGGGTAAATGCGAACCGTCGCCCCAGTTCCACCGGGTCCACGACACCCTTTGCAAACCACGCGGCGAGGGGCCGGTGCCCTCGCCGATTGCGCGGACGCAGAGAGCGGGGCGCCCACCCCGCGCGGCAGTACCCAAAGCAGTACACAAAGCTGTGCACAAAGTGTCTCGTACTCCCTGTCCCGCTCGCCCCGTAAAGCCCGCATTGCCCAAAACGGCATCTGCGAATTAAGATTCGACGGAACATCCGTGCGCACGGCCGCCGGGGCACGATGCCAAGGTTTGCCGTGGACGCGCGGCGAGGGCCGATGCCCTCGCCGATCGCCGGTCGTCGAGCGTGGCACCCGCCCCGCGGGATTATTGTGGTGGGGACAGCCCGTCATGCAGACACAATCAACGAACGCAATGATGCGATGCGACCGGGCAGCCTTGCCCGGCTTCCCAAGCCGACGGCTTGCCGTCGGACCGACCGCAAGCGGTCGGCCGGAGCTGAGGAGAGCAACGCGGGTCTTGAAACCCCTGTTCCGCGCGGCGGCCGTCTTCGCGCTGGTTTTCGCCGGCCGACTGTCGGCGGATGACGCCGATCAATTGCAAGCGCCCGGGGGTTCGTCGTCACGCAGTACGCGGACGACCGGCTGGCCCACGACATTTTCTCGATGACGATCGATGCGTTCGGCCGGGTCGTCGTCTCGGGGCCCGGCTACGTGCGGATTCTCATCGACGCCAATCATGACGGCGTGGCCGAGTCGTACAAGCAGTTTGCCGACGGGCCGGCCACCGGCGCGCAAGGCATGTTTTTTCTCGGACGCGACTTGTTCTGCACCGGAGACGCGGGCCTGCTCCGCTTTCAGGATAAGAATCAAGATGATCGCGCGGACGGACCCCCTGAGGTCTTCCTGCGGTTGAAGACGGGAGGCGAGCATTACGCGCACGCGGTCCAGAAGGGTCCCGACGGATGGTGGTACATCGTCGTGGGCAACCAGGGGCATATCTCGCATTCTTACGCAAACCTTCTCACCTCGCCGGTCAAGGAACCGCGCGCGGGGACCGTGATTCGCGTGAAACCCGATCTTTCCGGCGGAGAAGTGGTCGCCGACGGCATGCGCAACGCCTACGATTTCGCGTTCAACGCGGCCGGCGACCTGTTTACCTTCGACAGCGACAACGAACGCGAAGTCTCGCTGCCGTGGTATCGGCCGATCCGCATCCTGCACACCCTGCCCGGCTCGGACGCCGGCTGGGTGAGCCAAAACTGGATCCGCCCCGCCTCGTATCCCGACGCACCGCCGACCGTCGCGTCGTTCGGGCGCGGTTCGCCGACCGGTGTCGTCTGCTATCGACACACGCAATTCCCTTCGTATTACCACGACACCCTGTTCGTGCTCGACTGGACGTTCGGCCGCGTGATGGCCGTGCGTCTCACGAAGAACGGGGCAAGCTGGAGGAGCGAGTCGGCACCCTTCCTCATTCCGAAAGGGGAATTCGGCTTCGCTCCCACGGATATCGAGGTCGGGCCCGATGGCAGCCTGTTCATTTGCGTCGGGGGACGCGGAACGCATGGCGCGGTTTATCGCGTGGTTTACAAGGGGCGACCCGACGGCGGAGACCCCTCCTCCTCTGTCGCCGGCCAATCGAGCCACGTTCCGCAGTTGGGAAGGCCGCTGAAGACTCGGTACCCCTTGGCAATGTGCCTGATGGCTCCGCAGCCGCAAAGCAGTTGGTCGCGCACGCTGTGGATTCCGGAGGCCAAAAAGCTGGGCCGCGACGCGTTTCTCATGGCGGCCTCCGATTCGCTGAGGCCGACGGACGAACGCGTGCGGGCCATCGAGATCGTGACCGAGCTTTTCGGCGGGGTCGACCCCGCGTCGCTGGCACGCTTCTCTGCCGACGAATCGCCGAGCGTGCGCGCGCGGGCGGTCTGGTCGGCAGGCCGGTCGTCCACGAACGCCTTTGGGCCCGAATCGCTCAAACCGTACCTCGACGACAGCGAACCCTGGGTCGCCAGGGCCGCGTTGGAAGCGCTGTGGACAGTCCGCCTCGACGGGCCTTCGGATTCGCTCCTGCCGTCGATCGTCCGGCGACTCGGCGACGGCGACCGCGCGGTCCGTTTCGCGGCGGCGCGGCTGATCGGCCGGCTGGATGAGAGCCAGGCGGGGGCGATCCGGTTGACTCTCGACGAAACGAACCTCGCCGCCAGGCTCTGGTTCACATTTGGGCGATGCGAGCGGACGACCCGCTTGAACCTCACCGCTCTGGAAACGGCAATCGACGTCTTCGAAAAGGCCGACTCTTCCAAGCTGCGGCTGGAAGCGCTGCGCGTCATGCAGATCGCGTTGGGGGACTGCGGTCCGGGACACGCGATCGCTCCCATGTTCGAGGGCTACACAAGCCGGCTCGATCTGGCCGCGCACGAACGCGAGCTCGATCCGGCCCGGATCCGCATGGCCAAGCTCTTTCCCACGCACGACGCCGACGTTGACTTCGAGCTTGCCCGCGTGATCGCCATGCTCGCGCCGGCCAACGAGCAGCTCCTCGACCAGGTTCTCGACCAGATCACGGCCGACTCCGATCCCGTGCGCGACATCCATTACTTGACCGTTGCCGCCCGCATTTCCGTCGAACGCAACTCGCAGCAGTCAGAAAAAATCGCCCAGGCCCTCGTCAACCTCGAGCCGAAGATCGTCGCGCGGAAGCTCAACCAGGACCTCAACTGGGACGCCCGCGTCGGCGAAATGTACAAGCAGCTCGTCGCGCTGGACGAGGACCTGCCGGCGTTTCTTGTGGGGCAAAAGGGCTTCGGCCGTCCGGGGCATGTCCTCTTCTTGAGCGAGATCGGTCCCGAGCTGTTGAAGCCGGCCGTCGACGCCTTTCTCAAGCGCAGCCAGGAGGATCCTCAGTTCAAATGGACCAACGGCGTCGTTTTTCTCTTGGGCGAGTCGCCGGCCCCCGAACATCGCGAGTTGATCCGCAAAAAATACGCGGAATTCGCCGCTCCGTAGCGCCGTCGTGATGACGCTCGCCCAAAAGCCGGAAGAGGCCGACCGGCCGAAATTTGACGACGGGCTGAATTCGTCGCAGCTCGAAGTCGCCGGAGCGTGTGTGGCCGCGCTCGAAAAACTGCCGCCGGCCGAATCGGCCGCGGAGCGATTCGCGCTGGTGGCGGCTTTGCGCCGGCTGGTCCACGAAAAGCCCGAGCTTCTACTTCGCGAACGCGTCGCCAAACTGCTCGCGCGCAGCACCAAGGAGGACTTCGGCTTCGTCTATGGCGAGGCCGGCCACCGGCAGCAGCCCGATGTTCTCGAACAGGCCGACCATTGGCTTCAAAAAACCTATCCGGCCGAATTCACCCGGGCGAGTGCCCTTTCCGGCGACGACCCGCAGCAAGTCGGCACCCTGCTGGCCAACGTCAATTGGGGCGACGGCGACCCCCACCGCGGACGCAAACTGTTCGAGTCGCGGACCTGCGCCCAATGCCACGGCGGCTCGTCGGCCCTCGGTCCCGACCTGTCGGGCGCGGCACGCCGGTTTTCGCGGGAGGATCTCTTCACCGCCATCCTGCAACCCAACCGCGACGTCTCCCCCCGCTATCAAGCGACGATGATCCAGACGAACGGCGGCAAAGTTTACACGGGAATGATCGTCTACGAAGCCGTCGACGGCGTCATTCTGCGGACCGCGGCGAACCAGACGTTCCGCATCAAGCCCGCCGAGATCGAGGAACGCCGTACGTTGAAGTCCTCGCTCATGCCCGCCGGCCTGCTGAAGGATCTCGCCGCGACCGACATGGCGGATCTTTACGCCTATTTGCGGAGCCTCTCGGGCGAGCCGGTGGCGACGGGCCCGTCCGGCCCCATTCGGTGAGGCCCCTTGCCGCACGCTCGTCGAACGACGCTTTGCAGCGGTTGTCGAAGACCGCACGCGTTTGCTGGCCGGTCGGATGACGCGGCTCGATTCGGACGAGGCCCTTTGTTTGAAGGGGTGCTCCACGGCGCGACGATTCTTCGATGTGGTAGGGTCCTGCGCCTTGGCAAGCTGGCAGCTGACCCCACGGACGGGCTGCCTGTGCGGGTGGATTGCGGCAGCGGGAATCTGGTAAAACGGGCGACGGGCAACGAGAATTCCGGACGATTCGGCGTTGCCGCCGTAACCATGCCGTAACGGCAACGCAGTAACTGCAATCCAAGAAGGAAGCCAATCGCGATGACCTTGTCCATTGCCGGAGTGAACGCCCGCGAGATCCTGGACAGCCGCGGAAATCCGACCGTCGAAGTCGACGTCGAGCTGGAAGACGGGACCGTCGGGCGGGCCGCCGTCCCCAGCGGGGCCAGCACGGGCCGGCACGAAGCCCACGAGCTGCGCGACACCGACGCCAAGAGCCGCTATTTCGGGAAAGGCGTCCGCAAGGCCGTCCAGAACGTCAATGAAACGCTCTCCGAGACGCTGATCGACCTCGACGTGGCCGACCAGGCGGCGATCGATCATGCGATGATCGAGGCCGACGGCACCGAGAACAAATCGAACCTGGGTGCCAACGCCATCCTGGCCTGTTCGCTGGCTTGCGCCACGCGGCGGCCCGCGCCAGCTTCCTGCCGCTGTTTCGCTACATCGGCGGAGTCGGGGCGAACCGGCTTCCGGTCCCGATGATGAACATCATCAACGGCGGCCGCCACGCGGACAACGCGATCGACATCCAGGAGTTCATGATCGTCCCGCTCGGCTTCGATTCGTTCCACGAGGCCCTGCGGGCCGGCGTCGAAGTGTTCCATGCGCTCAAGTCGGTCCTGTCCGAGAAGAAGTTGAGCACGTCGGTCGGCGACGAAGGGGGCTTCGCCCCCGATCTGAAGAGCACGCCCGAAGCGATCGAGCTGATCCTGAAGGCGATCGAAAAGGCCAAATACGTTCCCGGCGAGCAGGTCAAGCTGGCCCTGGACCCCGCCTCGACCGAATTCTATGACGCCAAAACGAAGAAATATGCCCTGGAGGGGAAGAAGCTCGACCCCGCGGGCATGGTCGAGTTCCTGTCGGGACTCGTCGCCAAGTACCCCATCTGCTCCATCGAAGACGGATGCAGCGAGGACGACTGGGACGGCTGGAAACTCCTCACCGATGCGCTGGCCGGCAAGTGCCAGCTCGTCGGCGACGACGTGTTCGTCACGAACGTCAAGCGGCTTCAGGAGGGAATCGAAAAAGGGATCGCCAACAGCATCCTCATCAAGGTCAACCAGATCGGCACGTTGACCGAGACGATCGACACGGTCCAGCTCGCATCGCGGTTCGCCTACACCTCGGTGATCAGCCACCGCTCCGGCGAGACGGAAGACACGACGATCGCCGACCTGGCGGTCGCCCTGGGCACCGGCCAGATCAAGACCGGGTCGGCCAGCCGCACGGACCGCATCTGTAAATACAACCAGTTGCTGCGGATCGAAGAGATTCTCGGCCCCGCGGCCCGCTTCGGTGGAACGCTCTGAATGAGTGGCGAGTGATGAGTGATGAGTGATGAGTGATGAGTGATGAGTGATGAGTGATGAGTGATGAGTGATGAGTGATGAGTGATGAGTGATGAGTGATGAGTGATGAGTGATGAGTGATGAGTGATGAGTGATGAGTGATGAGTGATGAGTGATGAGTGATGAGTGATGAGTGATGAGTGATGAGTGATGAGTGATGAGTGATGAGTGATGAGTGATGAGTGATGAGTGATGAGTGATGAGTGGCGAGTGGCGAGACAGTTCGGCATGCGGCGTGCGGAGTTCGGCGTCGTTTGACGCCGGACGCCGCACGCCCGCGGCCCCGCACCCCTCCGAGCCGGGCTTCCGCGCGGCGGCTTCGCTGGCGTTTTGGTGTTGCCTGCTGGTTTCTGCCGCGATTCTCGCGACCGTTTTTCTGGCGCCCAGGCTGCGGACGTATCGCGACTTGAGACGGCAATACGACGGGCTGCAGCGGGAGCTGGTCGCCTCGGAGCGGCACGTGGATTACCTGCAAAAGGTCGTCGATGCGCTCCGGCACGATCCCCAGTTCGCCGCCGAGTTGGCACGGGTCGATTTCGGAGTCTCCCGGTCCGAAGAGCGGATTCCCGTCGCGCCCGGGCTCAGCTTGAACGACGAGGCGACAATGGACCCGGAGACGCCGCAGGAGGCGGCTCGACCGTTTCCGCAAAGCCTGCTCGACACGCCGCTCATGGAGACGCTGGCGGACGACCGCTCGGTTCGAGCCTCGCTGCTGGGGGCCGCATCACTCCTCGTGCTGGTCGCGTTCACATTTCTTTGCGACACGCGACCGCGGTTGCGCGAAGTCGACGCGGTTGGCTGGCGCACGCGTTGCCGCCGATGGTTTGCCGAGCGGTACGCGGGGGCGCCGCGCTGAAGACGCCGAAACTGCAGGGCAAGCTGCCAGCTTGACGCTCTCGTCGCTCTCGTAGGGCAAGCTGCCAGCTTGCCACCTGCGAGAACGCCGCCGCAGCGAAGGCAAGCTGGCAGCTTGCCCTACGGCACCGTCCAACGCCAAAGACTCTTGTTCTTCAGCCCCAACCGGGGCGTGATCCTAAAGCCCAGGTCGCAGCGCAGCGAAGGCCTGGGATCTGAGCAGCAATCCGGATTGACCGGAAGCCCCAATCGGGGCGAAACAATCTGGCACCGGGCCGCCGCGAAACCGATGCCACCGTGACGCGAGAACTGATCACGCCCTTTCAGGGCTTTTGCCCGTTCGTGCCGTCTTCAACCCGGGGCTGCGCAGGCTGCGCCCGGGCTTTAGAATCCGTCCCTTTCAGGGCCTTGATACAATGCGCACACCCTTACCGAGTCGACTCGGCCGCCTTTTCAGCGAAATCGTTGAGCACGTCAGGTATAGCCTGCCCTACGGCACCGTCCAACGCAAATTGACAGCCGCAGCAGCGAGTTTCGCGGCCAAAAAGCGACAATCTCGCCTGCCAGTTACAAGTGGTCGCACCACGACGACTCTTGTTCTTCAGCCCCAACCGGGGCGTGATCCTAAAGCCCAGGTCGCAGCGCAGCGAAGGCCTGGGATCTGAGCAGCAATCCGGATTGACCGGAAGCCCCAATCGGGGCGAAACAATCTGGCACCGGGCCGCCGCGAAACCGATGCCACCGTGACGCGAGAACTGATCACGCCCTTTCAGGGCTTTTTCCCGTTCGTGCCGTCTTCAACCCGGGGCTGCGCAGGCTGCGCCCGGGCTTTAGAATCCGTCCCTTTCAGGGCCTTGATACGCATGCGCACACCCTTACCGAGTCGACTCGGCCGCCTTTTCAGCGAAATCGTTGAGCACGTCAGGCATAGCCTGCCCTACTGCAACGTCCAACGGTAATTGACAGCCGCAGCAGCGAGTTTCGTGGCCAAAAAGCGACAATCTCGCCTGCCAGTTACAAGTGGTCGCACCACGACGACTCTTGTTCTTCAGCCCCAACCGGGGCGTGATCCTAAAGCCCAGGTCGCAGCGCAGCGAAGGCCTGGGATCTGAGCAGCAATCCGGATTGACCGGAAGCCCCAATCGGGGCGAAACAATCTGGCACCGGGCCGCCGCGAAACCGATCACACCGTGACGCAAGAACTGATCACGCCCTTTCAGGGCTTTTGCCCATTCGTGCCGTCTTCAACTTGCCGCTCTCGTCGCTCTCGTAGGGCAAGCTGCCAGCTTGCCACCTGCGAGAACGCCGCCGCAGCGAAGGCAAGCTGGCAGCTTGCCCTACTGCACCGTCCAACGCAAAATGGCAGCCACAGTGGCGAGTTTCGTGGCCAAAAAGCGACAATCTCGCCTGCCAGTTACAAGTGGTCGCACCACGACGACTCTTGTTCTTCAGCCCCAACCGGGGCGTGATCCTAAAGCCCAGGTCGCAGCGCAGCGAAGGCCTGGGATCTGAGCAGCAATCCGGATTGACCGGAAGCCCCAATCGGGGCGAAACAATCTGGCACCGGACCGCCGCGAAACCGATGCCACCGTGACGCGAGAACCGATCACGCCCTTTCAGGGCTTTTTCCCGTTCGTGCCGTCTTCAACCCGGGGCTGCGCAAGGCCTGCGCCCGGGCTTTAGAATCCGTCCCTTTCAGGGCCTTGATACGATGCGCAGCCGCTTACCGAGTCGACTCCGCGCCACTACGGCGTGTGTCCGGCGATCAGGGGATTGCCGTTTCGCACGATTGGGGGACCGCGATCCGGGCGACGATCTTCGCGATCCTCTCCAGCGACTCGTTCACGGTCTCTGACCGGCCCGCTTTGGCCGCTTGCTCGAGCTCGCCGGCGGGCAGCGTCAGTACGCTGAAACCGGCTGTGCCGGCGGAGCCTTTCAACCAGTGCGCCGTTTTGGCCACTTCGACAAAACGCCGCTCCACCGCGAGCCGCTTGAGCGCGCGGAGCGCCTCTCGGAGTTCCTCGACGAATTCTTCCACAATCTCGCGATAGGCAGGATCGTCCGTCGACAAACTGGAGAAGAGCACCGCTTCCTCCTCGCTTCGAGATTCCGATTCGACCGGGGACGCGTCCCCGACAGACAACACGCCGGCCAGCGTCGTGAGCAGGCACTCGGTGTCGATCGGCTTGGTGATGTAGCCGGAGCAGCCCGCGGCCCGGCATTGCTGTTCATCGCCCTTCATGGAATGGGCCGTCAGGGCGATGATCGGAGTCTGCAGGCCGCGGCGGCGCAGCGCTTGCGTGGCCAAGTAGCCGTCGAGAACGGGCATTTGCATGTCCATCAGGATCACGTCGAACGTCCGCGTTTGAGTGATCTCGAGAGCGACCTGGCCGTTCTCGGCGGTCACGACGTCGGCCCCGGCGCGGCGGAGAATGAGGCTGACAAGTTTGCGGTTCGTCTCGCCGTCTTCCACCAAAAGGACCGAGGCGTGCGGGAGAACGGGCGGTTTTGAACCCCGCTCCGCCGGCTGGGGCGGCATGAAATCGGCCGTGATCCCCTCCAACAGGCGAACTCCGGCCAGCGAGCCGGCCGCAATCGACGCGGTGAACGTGCTTCCCCGCCCCGGCCGGCTGTCGACGGTAATCCGTCCGCCCAGGGACTCGGCGATCTGGCGGCTGATGGCCAATCCCAGGCCGGTGCCGCCGAAGCGGCGCGTAATCGATTGGTCGGCCTGGGTGAACGGCTTGAAGATGCGGTTGAGGTATTCCGGCGCGATGCCGATGCCCGTGTCGATGACGTCGACGGCCAGTTGCGGAGCATCGCCGTCGTCTTCGAGGCGGGCGACGACGTCGACGGCCCCCTTGTCGGTGAACTTGATCGCGTTGCCGATGAGGTTCATGAGCAATTGGCGGAACCGGGCGGGGTCCGTCGCGATCGTTTCCGGAACCGGCCCCTCCCAACGGTGCTCCAGCCCGATGCCCTTCTCGAGTGCGCGGACGCGCAAGATCGAAATGGCTTCGGCGATGAGGACGTGCGGTGCGCAGCGCTCGGAGTGGAATTCCATCTGGCCGGCCTCGACCTTCGAGAGGTCCAGGATGTCGTTGATGATCCCCAGCAGGTGCCGCCCGCTGTGGGTGATGGTCTTCAGATAATCTTGGCGTTCGGCTTCGCTGAGATCGTCGGACTTCAGCAGGACATCGGCAAATCCAAGGATGCCGTTCAGGGGCGTGCGGATCTCGTGGCTCATGTTCGCCAGGAAGACGCTCTTAGCGCGATTGGCGGCCTCGGCCGCGTCCTTGGCCTCGTGGAAGTCGGCGTTCATTCGTTCCAACTCGGCCGTGCGCCAGGCGTTGTCCCAGAGCTCTTTGACTCCTCGGCGGCAGGAGATGATCAGAAAAATGTCCTCGAACACGACCCACGCCGCGTGCTCCAACCACCGCCACTGGCCGGCGGCGACAACCCCGAAGACCGATTCGGGCCAGTACATGCCGCGGATGAAATGGTCCACTGCCACGAGGAGGGTGGCCGGGATCAGCACGGGCCAGTCGCGATAAAAGGCCAGAAAGGCCAGCGAGCCGAAGACGTGGAAATGCGTTTCGATCCGTCCCCCGCTGATGTGGATGAAGAGCGAGGAAAAGAGCATCTGTGTGATGGCGATGACGTGCCGCGTCACGAGGCGGCCCGGAAACCGCCAGGCCAGAAAGACCGGCGGCGCCGCCAGAAGGCCCCCGAAGACGACGGCCAGCCAAACGTGGGGATGCACCGCGTTCTGCGAGCCGTCCCAGGTCCGGGGCGTCAGAATCAGGGCCGCAATGATTCCTCCCAGCCATTGCATCACCATCAGGGCCGCGAACAGCCGGTCGGTGCGGCGGAAGATTTGCTGCCGCTGGTCGTCGAAAATCCGTTGACTGGTCGCGGCGATCGCCGCGTCAGAATAACCTTCCATTTGGAAACCTCACGGACTGGTTGGCCGAGGGCCGAGGGGAAGCGAGCCGTTGTGCTCGCGGAGGGAACAACCGAAGACGGGCGTGTGGCGCAAGGCCACCGGCTCTCCCGCCAGAAGCGACTCGATGGTGGAGCGTCCCGCATTGTCGCCTTGGTGGCCGCGCGAAACGGTGATGCCGCCGTGGAACAGCAAATTTCCGGCGGCATTGTACACCAAAGTCTCGCCCGAGACCCGCGCTTGGAACCGGGCGGTTTCCGTCCCATCGACGTCCGAATAGCAGGTGGTACCCGGGATTGAGCCGGCCGTCTCCCAGAGATCGGTCTTCTCCCAATCCTGTTCGAAGCCGCGGGGCTTCAGAAACACGACGATGGACTTCATCTGTGCGCCGCAGTGCGTTGTCAGGACCAAGAGTTCATGCAGGCTGGCGCGGCTGCACGGACAATGGGGATGGACGAACATCACGAGGGTGGGACATCGCGGATCAAGTCGCAGGGCCGAGCCGGCCGGCCAGCGATCCGGCGACGCCGAGACGGCTCCCGGCGTCATCTCGTATTCGAACATGGCCCACAGGCCCGAGCCGACGGCTACGGACCAAGCGGCCGCCAGAACAACCCATTTCCAATACCGCATGCGGGAACTCTCCCAAGAGTCCCTCAAACCTAGGGCCAAGCTTTGCTCGGTCAACCGGTACGGCCAGCGAAACGCGCGTGGTTCGTACCCGTCGTAAGAGATGTGCCGCCGATGCGGCTTGGAGGGGCTGGAAGGGAGCTGCAAGGATGCTCAGTCGCGTTCCCGCGGGAACGGTTCACCGCCAGCCATGACGAAGGAAATGGAGGCACGCAGGAAAGCAGTGCCAGAAGGCCACTGACGCAACAAAGACTGCGGGCCAAACTCTCCGGGCCAAAGGCTGCGGGCCATAGGGCCCGCGACTGGCATCCGGCGCTTGAGTTCAGCCGCGTTGCAGTGCCCTGCGTCCAAATTTCATTATGCCAGCCGGCCTCGCGTTTCGTTCCAGATCAATTTGCTAACGCTCTGACAACAAAAGGCGCGGCGAGTGGCACAGGGTGTGGCAAGAGGGGCGAATCTGGCGTTCGCCGAGGCGAGGGCCGGTTCCCGACAAACGGGCACACGGGACGTGCTCCAGAGTTTTTTGGGGTCCTTCAGGTTTCCTTTTTTTGCGCCCGAAAATACCCCAAAAAACTCCCGAAACCCTCGAAAAATCAAACGCAGAGGATCCACGCCGCGTAGCGTGGGCCTTCGATCGTCGAATCAATCGACGACGACTCCCGTATCGTAATGAACGCTCCGGGCGTTTTCGTCTCCGGTCTCCAGCGGGGCGTCGGGTTCGGAGTCGTACCATCGAGCCTGGTTTTCGTCGTCCGACCATTCAAGCCCCGTCCACCATTCGCGTCTCGCCTCGTTGGTGCGTTCAATCACAAATTGTTTCATGGCACGCCATCCGTTCTTGGGCTGTTGGGGCCGCGTTTTTTCTCTGGGACGCAAGGTGTCGCAAGAGTTGTGCCGGAGGTGCAGTCTCTTGGGCAAAGCTGCCAGCCTTTCAAAACGCTTCCTCCACGCAGGCTCGTCCACTGGGTAGGCGCATTCCGCCTTACTTCCGCCATTTTCAAGCGAATTGGTATCGCAGGTGCAGCATCCATCGAGGGTGGCTCTAACGAGCAGGCGGCTGTGCCCCACAAAAATCGAGAACGAGATCAGTTTCAGAGCAGGAGAAACACGATGAAGGGGTCGTATACGGACATGGCGCAACAATTGGCCTCGAAGGCCTTTGACAATGAAACCAATGTGGATGAAACCGAGCGGCTCGTCTCTGCGATCGCAGGCGGGGCGGTCTTGCTGACGAGCGCCGATCTGCGATCGTTGCACGGCCTCTTGGCGACCGTCGTGGGCGCAAGCCTGGTCTACCGCGGCGTGACGGGTCATTGCAGCTTGTATTCGCTCCTGGGCGTGAAGACTTGCGGACAGCGATCGTCCCGCAAACAAAGCGGTTGCCAGTCAAGCACTGGATCGCGCGAGCGCGCCGGAGCGGTCGCGGAATAAAGGCGGTTGGCGGAGCTAGCAGCCCACGGGCCCTCCTCGGTCCTTAAAGCCGTCTCGTCGAGATTGGCGAGCATTCGCCGGGGCCGGGGCGGGGGCAGAGCAGGTTGTGCCGACCTTTTTGTCGCAAAAGGAGACGTTGCATGCTCCGGTCGTTGATTCGCTCTCTTCAGGGCCACGGCCAGGCGAGCGTACGCAAACGGTCCGAAAGGACTTTCGGCCGGTGGCCCCTGTATGAAGTCGCCTTTGGGCCTCGCTGGTCTCACGGCGAGCAACATGGGCATGCAAAAGCCCTCATTGCAATCGGCGATCAGGCGACGGGCGTGATTGCCATTGGGGGCCTGGCCCAAGGTTTGATCGCGCTCGGCGGCGTATCGGAAGGACTTGTGGCGGTTGGGGGTTGCACGCTGGGCTTGTTGGTAGCCTTCGGCGGGGTCGCAGTGGGCGGTTTGGCGCTGGGCGGCGTGGCGATTGGGGTGGTGACGCGCGGGGGCGTGTCGATCGGCGTCTCGGCGTCCGGCAAAACGGCGGTTTCGCCCGAGCGATAATCTGATCGAGGGAACGGCCGGAACCGTCGGGTCAGGAGGGGCTGGCCGATGTGCGGATCATCGAGGCCCTCTTGCGCTCTGCCCGGGAGGGCCGGCCCGTCAAATTGGAGCCTCTCGCGAAGCCGCAGAGGCCGTCGCACGAGCAGGAGATGTACCAGCCCCCGGTTTCCGAGCCAGACTTAGTGCACGCCGAGGGACCGCACGCGGAGGGATGATGGGCGGCCAGGACCGTCTCCGCCCATTCCGACCGGAACCGTCTCCCGCGCTGCTTCGCGATGCGAAACGCCGCCCCGGCTCAACCCGCAGGCAGCCGTTCAACCGGCGTCGGACGCCTTTTGGATCCGATCGTAGGGGTTTTGCCGATTGTGAAACCCCTCAACTCAGGCTTTCTCAATTCCGCCAGCGAGTGGCTGCTTTTTTGTCCGGCCGATGGCGGCACCGGTACGATCGGCTTCGAAGACGCTTGTCGTGGTCAGGTGAGAATCGATTGGAAACACCGGTTACGGCCGGTTTCAAAAGACGAGCAGGAGTCGTGGGGCAAGCTGCCAGCTTGCCGGTGCGAGTTCAAGCGCCGCGCCTTCCAGGGCAAGCGAGCGGCTCGCCCCACGGTTTTGAAACCGCCTCGAGGAGCCGAAGAATGTGGCGACGCACGACGAGCGCCCTGGTGCTGACCGCGGCCTCAGCCAGCTTTTTCTTGTTCGCCGCTCCGCCTGAGGCAAGGGCCCAGCACCTGCATTGGTGCAGCTGCCTCTGGGGCGACAAGGGCCATCGCTCCTCCAGGGATTGGGCCAGCGAGGCTGCCTCCCTGGGTGTCGTCGGCGGTGCCCCCGCGCTTGGCTTTTCGGGTTGCGTCACGGGCTATGAACGGGGCATTATTCGGGTGCCCTTCCCCACTTCCAGCGCGGACAGTTCGACCTCCGGCGGTGGTCCGGTCAGTTCCTCCGCAGTGCCTGGCGGAACCGTCCCTCCCCCACCCCTGCCAACGTCGACCACACCACCCGATGGAAGGTCTGCCCCGCCGACCGGCGGGCTAACGGTCCCGACCCCGCCCTCGCCACACCCTTGAATCACGACAATGATCTGAAGTGGCCGGTGGCGAGTGCTCGCAGCACGAAAAGCGCATTGCAACGAGCCGGCGGATTTACTCCGCCGAACCGCCGGATGAACCGGGCGGCTCGTACGATTCTCTTTGTCGATCTGCTCAGCTTCAAGGCAGGGATTCAATCCGGTCGAGGAAATCGCGCACGCTCTTACGGTACTCGTCTCGGGCCATGTACAGGATATCGTTGTGGCCGGCGCCGCGCAGCTCGACGAACGTCTTGGCGACCGATTGCCCCGAGGTTTCTGGAGCCGCCTCGAACAGCCGCCTTCCGTAGCAGAGCGGTACGATCGTGTCGGCCGTTCCGTGGATGACCAGGACAGGGCAGGTCACGCTCGCAATCCGTTCGGCGGACGGGAAACGCTCGACCAACAGCGCGCGGACTGGCAGCCACCAATAGTGATGGGCCGCCACGTCCGCCAGGCTCGAAAAGGTCGATCGCAGGATCAGCCCGCCGGGCGGAGTTCCCGCGGCGCAAAGCTCGGCGGCAAGCCGCGTCGCGACGCCGCCCCCCAGCGATTCACCCAGCAAGACGACGTGCGATGGCTTCGCCCCCCGCTTGCCCGTGACGGCCTGCCAGATGGCGTGCGCGTCGGCGGCCAGCTTCTCTTCGGTCGGACTGCCGGGATTGTCACCGTAGCCGCGATAGTCGAAGAGATAGACGTCGGCTCCGAGACGGGAAATCAGATCCAGGTCAATTGCCCGGTATCCACGGTGGCCGGCGTTTCCAGGAAAATAGATCACGACCGGATGGAAAGAAGTCCGGCCGGCGCCGCAGCCGCTTCCGGCCGCCCGGAGGTGATAGCCGGCAGCGCCCGAACGAACCAACCGTGAAGCTCTAATCCGTCGGCCGTCTCAACGGCGACGTTCTCAAGGCGGCTCTGCACCAGGCCGCTGAATTCCGGATCGATGGAGCCGGTAGTCGGTTGGTAAATCAGACGTCGTTGGAAAAGCGCCAGCATGACCAGAATGATGACATACCACAGGACGATCCGCCGTCCTACCCAAGCTGCCTTTGCCCCAACTCCCTTTCCTTTCGGGATCGGAACCAGAAACCGCAGGGTTCGGCCCCGAACCGCGCGGGACGAACGCACGTCACGACCGACCTGATCGCTCGGCGACTGCGAGTCCGACATCGCCCCTCCCCGAAACACGGTCGATTGACATTCTACGCGACGGCGTCAAAAGTGTTGAGGGAGTGTGAATTGTTGCGAATCCTGCCTGTCTTGGATGTGATGGAGGGTCGCGTCGTTCGCGGGGTCGCTGGGCTGCGGGAACAGTATCGGCCGATCCAAAGCGTGTTGACCGACGGCTCCGACGCGTTGCAAATCGCGCAAGCGATTCGATCGCACTTCGGGCTTTCCGCCCTTTACCTGGCCGACCTCGACGCCATTCTGCGCCGCTCCCCAAACGTCGGCATTCTGCGGTCGTTGAGTGACGCCGGGTTCACCACGATGGTCGATGCGGGTCTTCGCCGGTGTGACGACGCAGCCGCCATCCTAGCCGCCGGCGTCCAACAGGTCGTGGCGGGATTGGAGACGCTCGCCGGCCCGCACGAGCTGCTGCGTCTACTCGACCAGTGGGGACCCTCGCGGGTGGTCTTTAGTGTCGACCTGCGCGACGGGCGACCGCTGGGAGACGCCGCGCAATGGCAGCATACCGATCCCTTCGCGATCGCGGGCGAGGCGATTGAGGCGGGCTGCACCCAGCTCATCGTCCTGGACATCGCCCGCGTGGGAACGGCCGCGGGCGTTCCCACGCTTCCTTTGTGCGCGGAGATTCGTCGTGCCTATTCGCGCGTGACGCTCTTCACGGGAGGGGGCATTCGCGGCATGGAGGACCTGCGACGTCTCGAGGAGTCGAAAATCGACGGAGTGCTGATCGCCTCCGCGGCTCCATAACGGATCAATTGGCTCAACGGAGCTGGATGCGGTCATGCGATGACGGACGTGGGATGTCCGGAGTCCGCACTCCGGACCGTGTCCCCCGTCTCACCGGAGCACGGCCGGCGCGACGCCCAGAATGGCTGAACCGATATAGTCGACGCAGTCCTGGAACAAGACCGGCACATTCGCCTCGACGCTGACAATGTCTCCCGGCATGAGCAGCAAGTTCTCTTTCTGATTACGGGTCGCTTCCCGCAAACTGATCTCGATCACCGCGCGCTCCGCTCGTCCCGGGACGGTGCGGCAAACCATGATGCGGTCAAGGACCTTGTAGGAAACGCCGTGCGCGGTGGCCACCGCGTCCAAGATGCGGAATTCCTCCCCGATCGGCAGATCGTAGCGTCCCGGCCGTTGGACCATCCCCGTCACCACGATGCTGGGCGGGTCGCGGCGCTCGACGGTGACGACGTCGCCATCCTTTAGCTCCTCCGAGGCCAGTTTGGTCTTCGTCTCCGGAGCGAGCCGGATCTCCCGCCGGTCGCCTGGAGGGTCGAAACCCTTCAACAGGGGCGGAGCGTCGATCTCGTCCGCTTGGGCGCCGGTCTGTACGATCTCGGCCCCTTGTGGATCTTCCCCTTTGGTCCTACGGCGGCTGTGGATGATGATCTTTTCGCCCGCTTCGCGGGAAAGTCCGCCGGCTGCCGCCAAGGCCGAAACGAGATCGCTGCTTTCTCGGGAGAGCGTATAAATGCCCGGATGGCCCACGGCGCCGTTGACGATGATTCGGTGCTGCCGCGGCTTGTGAAGCGACATCTGCACCAGCGGCTTCTGTGAGACTCCTTCGCGGTAGCAGGCCTGCACGACGGCCTGCTGCGACGTTTCCGGCGTCACTCCGGCCACGGGAATCCGTCCCAGGATGGGCAGTTCAACCGTGCCGTCGCCGGCGACCGTCGTATGGATCCGCGTCATCTGCGATGGATTGAGGCCGGTCGCCACGAGGACTTCTACTTCGTCGCCCGACTCGAAATGCGTCCCTCGCCGTTCGCTCAGACTCGGCGAGAGATCGACGGTGCACGGCGCCTGCCAGCGACTGGCCTGCAACTCGACCGGCAACTCCTTCGCCGTATAGCGGGTCTCGGTCGCGGCGCATCCGGCGGCAAAAAACCCGCTCGCGATTGCCGACAGGAAGATCGCTCCGCTGCGACGGCGGATTCGGGCGCGTCCAAACGGATCGCGGCAAAGGCTGGGACGAGCGCACGGCGTCCGCATCGATTGCGGTTCCGGGATGGAAGCGGGAGAGGCGATGTGAAAGGAAGGTGAAGGGGCGGGACTTTAAGTGGACGAGCCGTCCTCTGTCAATCGCAATTCAGGTCTTCTTCAGGTGCGGCCGTCCGGACGAGCAGGAGCTTGTCGGTTCGCTTACCACTTTCCGCTGAATCCATGTGGTAAGAAACGTCCAGATTGTAAGAAATCGTCGAGACAAACCGTCAACCGCGCATAGCACAGGGTCGAGTCAGCCGGCTGGCTTTTGCTTCTCGCCCCTCGGCGACCCGGCCGCTTTTTGTTGCTGCGCCGCTGTTGGCGTGCAAGGCGTGCCTGGATGCGCTGGACCTGTTCCTGCAGGGCTTTCATGGTCCGCTTCGTGCTGCTCCTGCAGAAGCTTGGCGGCTTCGGCCTTGGGGAAGGCGGCGTCGTACCAGCCGATCATCATCTCTTCCCAGGTCTGGTCGCCCCAGCGCACCGGCTTCGACGGATCGGGATTGCAGAGATTGTTTTCCGAGTTGTCGTAGTGCGCCGTGCAGACCATCTCCGAACCGGCCGGAATCATCAGCGGCTTTTCGAGCTTGAACCAGTTCTGCCAGTTGAAGTCGTAGCGCGGCACGTCGAGCAGGATTTCTTTCTTGCCGTCCGGATAGATCAGCTCGTAGCGGAACGATTTGCCGCGCATGTGCATGTGCGGATACATGCCGATGAACAGCGTGTCGCGGACGAATTTCTTCCGTGATTCGACCTTGTAGTCCTCGGCGTAGGCGGGAATCTCGAAATCGGCGTTGGCCGTGTTCGTGGTCGCCAGCCGGTCGCGTGACCTTGGCGGGGTCCTCGAACAGCAGGCCGATCGCGCTGCGGTCTTTCTGCGGCGAACCGTTGGGCGTGTAGTGCATCTGGAAGATGAACTTCCAACCGGCCGGCACCAGCTTGGCCATGCCAGGCGGAGCGACGAACGGCCGCGTGCCCGGGGCGAAACCGCACAACAAGTCCATGCTGGAGATGTCACCCTCGCCGCCCCCGCGGCCGGTTTTCCGCTCGGCATCGCCGGATTTCCCGTTGGCCTGTTTCGGACCGGGTTGTTTCTTGGCCGCGTGCGTCCTCGCGGCCACTGCGCGGAGGCGTTCGGCCCGCCGGCGTGCGCGGCGAGTTGCGGGATCCTCGCCGTTGCTCTTGCTCTTGGCCAGCTCCTCCAAGGCGCGTTTTTGCGCTTCGATGATCCGGTCGACCGCCTCGGGCGGAGCGACGAAGACAATAATGTGGTGCACCACCGACGGATTGCCCGGCAGGCACTGGGCCGAGCGGACCCATTTGTCCTCCTTGAAGCCGGGGTCGGCGATGTAATACCGATAGGGATCGACCCCTTCCGCCTTGATGTCGACGGGTTTGTCGTTCATGTAAACGACCTTGTCGGGTGCTCGGTCCAGCAGCCAGCCTTCGGTGAACTTGGGAGGCGGCGGCAGCTCGGCGGGATTTCCTTCGGGACACCCGGCATCGACCCACGAGTAAATGAGGTCCTTCTCGTTGTCGGAAAGCACGTTCTCGTTGGCGAACTTGCCGTAGGCCGGGTTGGCGTGCCAGGGCGGCATCCGTTGTTCGCGGACGACTTCGGCAATCATCTCGCCCCAGCCGGCGACCTCGTCGTATTTCGTCATGGCGAACGGACCGATCTCGCCGGGCCGATGGCAGTAGACGCACCGCTGATTCAACAGGCGCGAAATCTGGTTCGAATAGGTGACCGGCGGATTCCTTCTTCGGTTGCCGGACGCGGCCGATGATGCAGCCCTTGGCCTGGTGGTCGCAACGCTCACCGGCTTGCCGGCCAGGATTTCATCGACGGCAATCGCCAGGTCGCGCCGCCTGAGCGGAGGCTGGGCGAATCCGACGCCGGCGCCGAACGTGTATTGATTGTCGATCCGCCCCTGATAGCGAATCACGCCCTGCGCCGTCGACGACGAAGGCCTCGGGCGTGCGGGTCGCCCCGAATTCGTCGGCGACCCGATTGCTCAAGTCCTTGAGGAGCGGAAACGTCAAACCCTGTTGCCGCGCGAACGCATCCATCTCGACGACCGCGTCCTGGCGATTCGAGTCGATGCCGAGGAATGCGACCCCCTTGACCTCGAATTCCTTCGAGAGTGCCTCCATCCGCGGCCCGTACAACTTCGCCAAGGGACACTCGGTTCCCAGGAAGACGACGGCCACCGCTTTTTTCTCGCGGAGCAGAGCCGCCAGCGAATGCTCTTTCCCGCGGTAGTCTTTCAAATTGAAGGGCGCGACTTTGCGTCCCACGGACGGTTCGGAGCCGGACGCGGGAGCGGACAGCAAAAAAGTTGCCGCGACGAATGAGCCCAGCGCGATCCCCCGCAACGTGACCCAGCGGTGCTTGCGCATCGAAGACCCCTTTTCACCGGACGAGCCGTACGACGAAGGCCAGCTTTGAAGAGCTCAAAGCGTCGAGAAGTCCCGGAGCGAACGCGCGGCCCCGTCTGCGCACAACATTGTACTTTACCATAGGAACGTAAGCACCATCCACAACGAAAGGACGCGCCCCTGCCAGGGGAGCGTCCTTTGTGATTGCACACCTCTCAACGCCGCGACGTGTCATTTTCGAGTGTTTGCGGACAGACCCTTACTGGATGAGGGTGCGGACGGTCGGTTCCGGCTGCGGGGGTGCGACGATCACGGTCTGGGGTGAACCGGGCCACTGGGGACCGCCGACCGAGGCGGCCGTGTTGTACATGTAACCCCCGTCGCCAAAATCGTAGTGCGGATGGATACTTCTCCACATCGCTTCGTCCATTGCGTAACGCACTTTGGCGAGCCGCGTGCGATCATAATCCATCCAGAATTCTGTCGAGCCGGTGAATTGACGACGAAACATGCCGAACTCGACGGCCGCGTCGCGACGCTGCTCTCGAGCTTTGTCGGCAGCCGCGATATCGTCCGGAACACCGTACATTTTGTAAAGCGGGCTCGTACTCGGATTTTGCACTCCATGCCGTTCGGGCACCTGGCTACGGCTGTCCGGCGGTCCACCGTACAAACTGTATCCGGGCCGAGGGGGTGAGGGTGCTTGCGCGTAAAGGGCAGTTCCGGCCGTCGCCAGGCCCATCGCCACCGTTCCTATTATCAGGGTGATCCGTTTCATCTTGCACTCCCTCACTCTTTATTTCCGTCGTTTGGTTTGAGCCCGCGGTGTTGGTCTGAATGGGTGTGATGCAAAAACCGGGCCGGCACGCCGTTTTATCGGCTGGATTCACCGCGGAATGAGCACGTTCCAGGCCTTCAGAGAAAGCCACAATGCAATTGCCGCGTAAACTGCGGCGGCAACATCGTCGATCATGATGCCCAGCCCGCCCGGGAAACGCTCGAGACGGTGAACCGGCCAAGGTTTGGCGATGTCAAAGAATCGAAACCAGGCAAATCCAAGAATGGCGACCGGAATGGCCGTTGAGGTTGAGAACGCGAGCGGCACTGATAAGAATACGAGAGGGAGGGCTGCAATTTCGTCATAGACGACCGAGCCGGGGTCGGTTCGGCCGAAGAGACGGGCGGCTCGGCCGCAGATGGGGATCCCCGCCAGAAAGATCATGCCTTCCAGGGCAATCTGGAGGCCGACTGGCCATCCCGACGTGCCCACCACCCACGCCAGTAGAAGACCAAGCAGGCTGCCGAACGTTCCGGGCATCACGGGAACAAACCCGATGCCCAAACCCGTCGCCAGGATGAGGGCCGTCCAGTCCCAGAGGTTTTGAGGCCGCAAACGCAATCTTCGGTCGCCTGTCCGACAAAGGTCGATGCCAATATACTCCCTCCCGCGCCAAGCGGCCAACTGACGGCGATCAGACAGTTCCGGAGCCAACAATGTCCGATGCCGGTGAGTCCAAGTTCAGCAAAGAGGAATTCCTGAAAGAAGGAAGCCATCAGCTTCGCGGCACGATTGCGCAAGAGCTTGACCAAGCGACCGATTGCTTCGTCGAAGAGAACGTCAAGCTGCTCAAGCACCACGGGACGTACCAGCAGGACGACAAGGACCACCGCAAAGAAAAAAACGCCGACGGCACCCGCAAGGGGAAGGCGTACATGTTCATGGTCCGCACCCGTGTTCCGGGCGGGAAGGTGACGGCCGAGCAGTTTCTGGCCGAGCTCGATTTGTGCGACCGCTACGGCAATAGAACGCTGCGGATCACCTCGCGGCAGGGCTTCCAACTGCACGGCGTCCTCAAGGAGAACCTGCGGGAGGCGATCCGGGGCATCAACCGCACGATGCTCACGACGCTGGCCGCCTGCGGCGACGTCGAGCGCAATGTCATGTGCTGCCCGGCTCCCTATAACGGCAATCCGGTCCGCCGCGAGATGCAGGAGATGGCCGATCGGGTCGCCGCCCATCTCAAGCCGCGCACGACCGGCTATTACGAGATTTGGCTCAAAGACGACGAGGGGCACGAGATCGACGCGACCGAGTTCAAACCGGTCGAAGAGCCGATCTACGGCGCCCGCTATCTCCCAAGGAAGTTCAAGACGGCCTTTGCGCTGCCCGAGGACAACTGCGTCGAGATTTATTCCAACGATCTGGGTTTTCTGGCAATCGTCGAGAACGAATCGATCGTCGGCTACAACGTGCTCGTCGGCGGCGGCATGGGTGTCACCCCCAGCGCGGCACAAGACGTTTCCCGCCGTCGCCAAGCGTCTTGCGTTCGTCACGCCCGACCAAGTGGTGGACGTGGCGGAAGCCGTGGTCAAGGTGCAGCGCGACTTCGGCAACCGCGAGGACCGCAAGGTCGCGCGGATGAAATACCTGATCGCCAATTGGGGCCTTCCGAAATTCAAGGAGAAGGTCGAGGAATACTACGGCCGCCGCCTCCAGGAGCCCAATCCGATCGACGTGACCGACGTCGACGACCACATCGGCTGGCACGACCAGGGGGACGGCAAACTGTTTTTGGGCGTCAATATCGAGAACGGCCGCATCAAGGACGAGGGGGATCTGCGGATCAAATCGTGCCTCCGCATGCTTCTCGAAAAATATGGCATGCGGTGCCGGCTGACGCCGTTGCAATCGCTGATTCTCTGCGACATCGATCCGGGCGAACGAAAGTCGATCGAACGAGTCCTGGCCGAACACGGCATCAAGCTCGACGGCGACCTTTCGCTCGTGCGCCGGTACGCGATCGCGTGCCCGGCCTTTCCCACGTGCGGGCTGTCGATCACGGAGTCGGAGCGGGTCATGCCCCAGTTGCTCGACGCGCTCGAAGCCGAGATGGCCCGCTTGGGCCTCGGCGGCGAGCGGATCACCGTGCACATGACCGGTTGCCCCAACGGATGTGCGCGTCCTTACACGCCGGAGATCGGCCTCGTCGGAAAGACGCTCGGGAAATACACAATTTATGTCGGCGGCAACGCGACGGGGACGCGGCTCGGTTTCATCTACAAGGATCTCGTGCCGTTCGACGACGTCGTCCCGGCGTTGGCGCCGCTCTTGGCCTGGTACAAGGCCGAACGGCAAAACGGCGAATCGCTGGGCGATTTTTGCCACCGCCTGGGGAAAGAGCCGCTCTTGCGCATGCCGAACGGACGGCCGTGCAAGCCTAATTCGCCGGCCGGCTTAATGGCCCGCTTTCCGCAAGAGCGACGGCGGGATGCGCGGATCGCTCGGCAGCGGGAGCGAAACCCGTTTGCGCGTCCAGGCTGACTTGTAAATCGCCAGGATGATCTCGACGCTCTTGCGGCCTTCCTCGCCGTCGACGAGCGGTTTGCGACCGGTTTCGATCGCAGTGACGAAGTCCTTGATTTGCTTCATGTGGCCGACATGCGAGATGGCCGACGGATCGCTGGCGCCGCCCCCGGCCCCCGCTTTCTGTGCGAATTTTTTGCGAATCGCCGTGTCCTTGGCGACTGTTTTCTCGAAGTTCCACAGCAGGATGTCGTCTTGCTCGACGATGGCCGAGCCTTTGGTACCGTGGATCTCGATCTTTTTGAGCAGTCCCGGAAACGCGGTCGTCGTGGCTTCGATGGTGCCGAGCGCCTCCGCTGGCGAAGCGCACGGCAGCCACGCCGACGTCCTCCACCTCGATCCGTTCATGCGCGAGAGTCGCCGTCACGCCGCAGACCTCGGCCACTTCTCCCATGAACCAGTAGAGCAAATCGACGTTGTGAATTGCCTGGTTCATGTAGGCCCCGCCGCCGTCGAGCGCCCAGGTGCCTCGCCAACCGCCGCTGTCGTAATACTGTTGGGTCCGCCACCATTTGACGTACGCGTCGCCGAGCGTCAGCTTGCCAAACCGGCCGTTCGAGATGGCCTCCTTGACGGCGATGTTGGCGTCGCTGAACCGCGAAGGGAAGATCGTGCCCAAGAGGACGTTGTTTTTGCGGCAGGCATTGATGATGGCGTCGCACCGCTTGAGCGTGATCTCCAGCGGCTTTTCGACGATCACGTGCTTGCCGGCGCTTGGCCGCCGCCACGGCCGGCTCCTTGTGAGCACCGCTGGGAGTGCAGATCGTGACGACGTCGACGGCCGGGTCGGCCAGCATCTCCCTGACGCTGGCGTAAGCCGTGCACCGGTTCGCCGCGGCAAACCGCGCGGCGGACGCCGGAACGCTGTCGGTGCAGGCCGCGATCCTGGCGCCGCGGATGTGTTCGATCGCCTTCGCGTGGAAGTTGGCGATCATGCCGCACCCGACGATGCCGAATCCCACTTTCATGATTCAGGGGTCCAATTTCACTCGGGCGGCTTTCTTCTTGCCGGCGCGGACGATGGTGCCGTTTTCCACATTCAACATCTGCTTGCCCGTGTCGATGCGGATTTTTTCGTCTCCGCGATAGATGTAAGCCCCCCCCTGTTCGATGAGGCGGATCGCTTCGCCGGTCGTCGCGCAGAGCTTGAGGCCCTTGAGCAGGCCGATCGCGGAGATCATCCCTTGGCCATCGAGGGCCGAAACCGGCAAGAGCGCTTCGGGTACGTCCGTCGGAACGCCGCCTTGGCCGATCTCCCGCTCCCACTGTGCGGCGGCCTCGTCGGCCGCTTCGGCCCCATGATATTCGCGGATGACCGCGCGACCAAGAGTCACCTTGGCCTCTTTCGGATTGGCAGCGATCAGCGATTTCGCCTCGTTCGGCAGCACGTCCGTCAGGAGCTCGAAGTACATCGGCATGCAGGCGTCGGGGACCTGCATGAACTTCTTCATCATTTCGTAGGGCGGCTCGCTGATGCCGATGTAGTTCCCCAGGCTCTTGCCCATCCGCCGAACGCCGTCGAGTCCCACGAGGATCGGCATCATGACGCCGACTTGAGTCGGGTTTGTTCTGCCCCCGCTGCATGTCGCGGGCGAGCATGAAGCTGTAGAGCTGTTCGGTCCCTCCCAATTCGACGTCGGCCCGCACCATCACAGAGTCCCAGGCCTGCATCACCGGGTACAGGCATTCGTGGAGGAAGATGGGCGATTCGAGTTTCAGTCGTTTCGCGAAGTCGTCCCGCGTCAAAAGCTGGGCGACGGTCACTTTGCCGCAGAGCTCCAGGATGTCGGCAAACGACATTTTCGCGAACCAATCGCCGTTGCGGACGACCTCGGCCCGAGAAAGGTCGAGCACGCGGCCCAATTGGCTGAGATAAGTGGCGGCGTTCTTTTCGATGCTTTCGGCCGTGAGGCGGGCCCGCGTCGAGTCGCGGCCGCTGGGATCGCCGACTCGGGCCGTGTAATCGCCGATAATAATGACCGCCTGGTGTCCCAGCTCCTGGAACTGGCGAATCTTTCGCATGGGGACCGTGTGCCCCAGGTGCACGTCAATGCCGGTCGGGTCGATCCCATACTTGATCCGTAGCGGGACACCGGTCTGGCGGCTCTCTTTGAGCTTGGCGACGAGCTCCTCTTCGGGGACGATCTTCTCTGCCCCCCGGCGGATGACGGCGAGCTGCTCTTCAACGGGTAGAAATTGGGCCAACGGAGAAGATCCCGGGTCGCAAGGTGCCTTCCAAAGTCCGGACGGCGACAGTCCCGCAAGGTATCAACCCGCCGCGCTTCCCGCCAGCGATTGTTTAAGTTCTCTCGAAGGTGTGTAAGATTCTCGGATTCCCAACGCGTGCCGACGAAGGATGAGGTTGAAAAGTGTCATACGAGCAGTTATGGGCGCCGTGGCGGCTGTCGTATATCGAGACGTCGAAAGAGGAGGGCTCGGACGGCGGCGATTGCTTTTTGTGTCGTTATCGGGATGAAACGAGCCGCGATGAGGAGAATTTTGTCGTCACCCGCGGGGCGGTGAGTTTCGTCGTGCTCAACCGCTTCCCGTACAATAACGGCCATCTGCTCGTGGCTCCGCTGGCTCACAAGGGCAGCTTGAACGAGCTGGACGACGCGGAGCTATTGGGCTGCCTGCACCAAGTTCGGACCTTGGCCGGAGTTTACGGTCGCATCTTGCGTCCGGACGGTTTCAACATCGGCCTGAACCTGGGCCGGGCCGCCGGCGCGGGGCTCCCCGGCCACCTCCATTGGCATCTCGTCCCGCGTTGGAGCGGGGACACCAATTTCATGACCCTCCTCGACGACGTGCGCGTCATCTCCCAGTCGTTGCAGCTCGCTTTATGCCTGTTTACGGTCGGAGCTCAAGCAGGAGGCGCAGGGATGACGGGGTCGGGATGACGGGGTCGGGAGTTTGATTCATCCTTCATCCTTCATCCCTCATCCTTTATGATGCCGTCATGAAGCCGCTGGTGGGTGCCAATAACTTGCTGTTGATTGCTCTTCGGATCGCTTACTTTTGCCTTTGCGGGTGGGCGATTGCCGCATTTCTGCGCCCGACGGCCGGCATCCCGCCGGCAATCGACGCGCATCCGCTCGTCGCGTTTGTGCTGGCCCTCGTCGTCAGTCAACTCGTGGTGCTGATCGACCTGTTGATCCGCAAGAAGCGGATCGAGCTCATCTCGTCGATTTATTTTGGCCTGGTCATTGGAGCGATTCTCGCTTATCTCTTGGTCCAGGCGTTCGACCCGGTGATGAAGCAGATGGTGCAGACGCATCTGATCCACGAGTATTACGTGCGCATCATCGACTTGTTCTTGCTGTTGGCGATTCCCTACATCTGCACCTCGTTTTTGCTGCAAACCAAGGATGATTTCCGGTTCGTCATTCCCTACGTCGAGTTTTCCCGCGAGCTGAAGGGGAATCGGCCCCTGGTCATCGACTCCAGCGCGCTCATCGACGGTCGAATCGCCGACCTCGTCGAAACGCGGGTCATCGATTCCCAGTTGGTCGTGCCGCAGTTCGTGCTGCGCGAAGTCCAGGACGTGGCCGACAGCAGTGACAAGATGCGGCGGACGCGCGGCCGACGCGGGCTGGAGGTCCTGGCCAAGCTCCAAAGCAACCCCCGCGCCGACGTCCACGTCCGCGACACGGCTGAAGAAAATGGACAGGGAATGTCGGTCGATCAGCGCCTGGTCGATCTGGCGAAGCGGATCGGCGGCCGGGTCGTCACCAACGACTTCAATCTCAACAAGGTGGCCAGTGTCCAGGGGGTCGAAGTCGTCAACCTCAACGATGTGGCCAATGCGCTCAAGCCGCGTTACCTGCCCGGCGAGCGGCTCAGGCTGCGGATCCTCAAGGAGGGAGAGGCGGCCGGGCAAGGGATCGGTTATCTCGACGATGGCACCATGGTCGTCTGCGAGCAGACCAGCCATCTCCTCGGCCAAGACATCGACATCATCGTCACCAGTATGCTGCAAAGCAGCGCCGGCCGCATGATCTTCGGCCGCCAGGTGCACCATACGAGCAAGTGAGGGGCAAGGGATTAGGGATCAGGTGTGAGCCAAGATAAGGGCACGCATCGCGTTTCCCGTTTTGTTGAGATCTCTGACCCGTGGCCCCTACATCTGTTCGGACGTGCGGATGCCCAAGAGCCAGAGCCCTTTCTGAAGCACGCGCGCCGTCAGGTCGCAGAGCAACAGTCGGCTGTCCCGTATTGCGGCGTCCGGCTCCTTGAGCACCGGACACTCTTCATAGAACCTGGTGAAACAGTCCGCAGTCGCGAACAGGAATTGGGTCACGTAGTTTGGACGGCAGTCCTCGATCGCCAGATCGATGCTCTCGGGAAGCCGTAAAAGCTGCAGCGCGAGACGTCGCTCCGTCGGCAGAGAGAGGCGGACCGTTGATCCCGAGCTCCGCAGGGCCTCTCGATCGATGCCCCCTTTGCGAAAAATGCCGCAAATTCGGGCGAACGAGTATTGGATATAGGTCGCGGTGTCGCCCGTCGTGGCCAGCATTTTGTCCCATTGAAAGACGTAATCACTGTCGCGATTGTGGCGCAGGTCGGCATATTTGATCCCGCCGATCCCAACCGCCTCCGCGACGGCCACGCGGGCGCGGTCGTCGAGCTCGGGCGACTCTTTGGCATCGTCGTTTTCGTCGACGATTCGCCGGGCGCGAAGCAGGGCCTCGTCGAGGAGGCTCTCGAGTCCGACGGTATCGCCCGAACGCGTTTTGAAAGGCCGCTTGTCCTCGCCAAGGATCGTGCCGAAGCTCACGTGCCGGTAATCGATCTGGTCGTAGCCCCACCGTCGCGCCGTCGCGAAAAGCAGCCGAAAGTGCTCGCTTTGCCGCGCATCGACGACATATAAAATCACGTCCGCCTTCAACATCTCGGCGCGATAACGGATCGTCGCCAGATCGGTCGTGGCGTAGGTGAAGGCTCCATCGCTTTTGCGGATGATGAAGGGGGCCGCATTCTCTTCGATAAACACGCACGTCGCCCCGTCGCTCGGACGGGCCAGGCCCGAGCGCGTCAATGAGTCGACGACCTCGGCCAGCATCGGTTGGTAATAGCTTTCGCCGAGGCTCATGTCGAATTCGATCTCGAGCCGCCGGTAGACAGCCTGGAGCGCCTCCAGGCACTTGGGCAGGAATTCGTTCCACAGCTTGAGGTTCTGAGGGTCGCCCGCGTGGAGCCGGGCCGTCTCGCGGCGTGACTCGACCGCAACGTCGGGATGCTCGGCCGCCAATTTGCGCAGGGCGGCATTGTCCTCGACCGCGTCGCGTTTTGATGCCTGGCGGGACAGCTCCTGGCGCAGCGTCTCCGATTCGATACGCAGCCGTTTCAGGATCCGCTCGGCGTCGGCCTTTGCGCTTTTGTCGGAGGCGTCTTTCAGACGGACTTCGGCCGCGCTCAGCTCCCCTTGCAGCCGTCGGAGTTGCTCCTCGAGCCCCGGAATCGCCTCAACGGCGTCCCAGTAGTCGGCAAGCTGATTGACCTGGCGATAAAGTCGGCCCAGCTCGGTCACGGGATCCCGGCGATAGGCGTCCCGATCAAGAAAATGTTTGTAGCCATAGATGATCATTCCGAATTGAGTTCCCCAATCGCCGATGTGATTGTCGCTTTGGACCCGGTGTCCCATGAATTGGAACAGCCGGTACAATGCGGCGCCGATCAGCGAGCTGCGTATGTGGCCGACGTGCATCGGCTTGGCGACATTGGGGCCGGAATAATCGATCAGAACGACTTTGGGATCGGCAGTGACGTCGACGCCGAGCCGGTCGTCGTCGAGGAGCCGGTTGGCTGCCGCTTCAATCCATTCGGTGCGCAGGGTGAGGTTGATGAAGCCAGGGCCGGCGATCTCAGGTGGCAGGCAGAGGTCGCCGACGTCGAGGCCGGCGAGGATGCGCTCGGCAACGGCGCGGGCGCGGCGCCGACCTGTTTCGCCAATGGCATGGCGCAGTTGGCCTGGAAATCGCCGAACCGCGCAGTCCTGGGTGGGCTTAACGAGGCCGGCCAGCGCGGCCGGATCGCTCGTCATCGGTTCAAGCGCCCGTGCGAAGCGGCGACGGAGTTCCGACAGGAGGTTCATGCACTCTTCAAGCCGTCAAGATAGGCCTGCCAATCGACCAGGAGGGCATCGGCCCACAGGTTTTCCAGGTCGTACAGCTTCCGTGCTTCGGCGGTAAAGACGTGCAGCACGATGTCGCCGAAGTCCTGAAGGATCCACGTTGCCGACGCGGTCCCCTCGGTTCCGAGGCGGCGGGAGCCTTCCGCGGTCAGGACGCGGTCGACCTCGTCCGCGATGGCCCGCATTTGTCGGGCGCTCGTCGCCGTCGTCAGCACGAAGAAATCGAAGATCGGCGTGACGTTCGTCAGGTCGAGAACGCGCGTGTCCCGGCCCCGATACTCGTCGGAAATGTGGGCACAAAGACACGCCTGACGGATGCTTGCGTCGCGCCGGGAGGCATTCGCGTCGATGTGGGGCTGACTGCTGATGGAACCCTCGAAACGTGTGTCGGAATGCGGTCGTTGGCGAACGGGCAAGAACCCTTTGCCGGATCCGTCGAAGGTGTTTTCGTTTTACCGCAGGACATCAGTCCTGTCCGGTCTCGCGTTTGAAGCGGCTCTCGATGTTGGAGAGGAATCGGGCGGTGTTCTTGTCCCACAATCCCTTCAGCGGGTACTGGTCCGGAATGCCTTGGAACTGCAGCTTGCGAATTTTTTGCCAATAGAGGACGGCCGACATCGCCTCTTCGATCGATTCGTCGTCCGTTCCAAGCACGTCGTACTTATTCAGCAGTTGCTGATACTTTTCCATTCCGTGAAAGAGCAGGTCCTGAGCGGTCGAGAGATTTCCCCTTTTGAATTGCTGCTGGCCCTCGTAGATCAGCTTGTGGGCATCGAGCATCCGACACGGCTCCTTGTTCGGATCCTCCTTGATCTGCGCGAATTCCACAAGGGCCCGCGTCTTCCAATAGGGATAGCGGGTTTCATTTTGCATTTGAATGACCCACCGACGGTAATCGCCCAGGTCGGCGTCCTGCGCCTGCGGCTTGCTCCTCAATCTCCCGGGTGCTCATTTCGAGGTGATAGATGAAGTCGGCGGGGCTTTCAAACTTCTCCTGGCCGTAGAGGTCCACCCATTCGTGGTAAGCCTCTTGCCACCCCGTTCGCGAAACTTCGTCGAAAGTCCCCTCCCGCTGCAGGGCGTCTGGGTAGCTCAGTTGCGATCGATAGGGGTAGCTGCGGAACAGGACCTCCAGCATCGAGATGCTCTGCGGGTACTTTCTCTCGAGTTCATTCGCGACCACGTAGAGATCCTTGGCCGCCAAGTAGTTGTCCTTGCCCTGGGGGTTCAGCTCCGGATCGGGCCGCCCCTTGAAAGATTCTTCGTTCGGGTCCTTGAATTTGAAATATTTTCGAAAGAACTGCCATTCGTCGGCACGGCCGATTTTCGTGCCGATGATCCGTCCCTCTTCGTAGGGTAGCTGTGCGACTTTTCCGTTGATCAGACAGCCCTGCTTGAGAAACTTGGCCCCTTCCTTGACCCAATAAAAGCGGTCGGCGACGAGGTCCCAGGCTGCCGAGACGTTGTAGGCCAGATTCCAGCCTTGAAATTGCCAGACTTTCACGAAGTGGGGCTGCAGCATGATGATGGCGTCGACGTTGGCCCGCAGATCGGCCCAGTTCTTAATCTGCTCGTCGTGGTCGGCGTTGATCCAGAGCAGGTCGGCGGCGATTCCACGGAAGCCCAGAAGGACGAGGTTCATCGCAGCGCTCGTCGGATCGACCTTTCCGAGTTGGTTTTCGCCCAGGTCGTAGCGCGTCCGCAATTGGGCGAGCCGTCCCCCCGGTCCTCTCCCGCGCCGGGCCGTCCCAGCCAGATAATCGGGATCAAGAGGATCAGGATGCCGCAAAAATAGACCAGCTTACGCTGTCTCGACGAGAGGCGGTTCATTTGGATTCAAGCTCCCGAAGCTTCAAGGCATAGTATCCCAGAAGCACGCAGGGAATCAGAAACGCGACCGTCACCGCGATGCTCGGCAGGATCGCCGCGCGGAAGTCGACATCGAAGCCCTTGGCCACGTAGGGCGACATATTGAAGTAGGTCAAGTTCGGAAACGTCTGTTGGACGAGCCACAGGCCGTTCTCGACCCCCTTATCAGTCCATTTGATCGTATTCTCGACCGGTTTGCTGAGCTCCAGGGCGACGGTCTGGTTCATATGGGTCACCATGCGGTAGATCGATTCCACCGGTCCCCCGCCGAGGCTCCGACCAGTCACGATCTTCTCGACGAGTTCGCGGAACCCCTGTCCGATGATGAGCACCGCGAACGTCAACAGCGTCGCGATGGGCCCCTTGAGGAAGCAACTGGCCGCGACCCCGATCATCACGACGATGATTGCTTCGAGCCACACTCCGCTGAGCGCCTTGAAAAACCCGACGACGAACGGTCGGTCCCCCATTCGGATAAACAAATCCGGACGGGCCATCCCCAGGAATTGTTCCTGGTTCAGGCAGCGGGCCTCGACTCGCAGCCCGCCGTTTGACACGATATCCGTGAGCAGGTCCGCCGTCTTCGTCTGTTTTTTTTCGCTGTCGTAGTAACTGATTGTCCGTGGGACCGGGGTCTGGTTTGCGTCGCCCCGGTACTCGGCGACCTCAAACGGGGGCAGCGGCACCCGAAGTTTTGTCGCCGGGTTCACGAGCGTCAACTCGCACAAAAGTCCGCTGTTGATGATCCCCTTGTGCGTGCGGAACGCCTCAAAACCGGTTTGAAGGGACAGGTATTCCTGCCACGGGACTTGAAGCGGTTGCTCCTTGCCGTCGCGATTGATCGTCATCGGATAGGTCTCGCCGACCTTGAGGTCCTTGACGGCTGCCGACAGGTCGCCGGGCCGGCCAACGGCTTGGCCCTTGAAGGTGAGAATGACATCGTGCGCGTGCAGGCCCGAGATCTCGGCCGGCGTGGCCGGGACCACCCTGGTCACGACAATGCCTTGACCCGGCGAAAGTTTGAGTTTCTGCGCGAGCGTCTCATCCGGCGCCTGGCTCTCGATGCCCAAGTCCGTCGGGATCCTCAACACGGAATCGCCGATATGATCGAAATCCCAAATGGCCGTGGCTTTGGTCGATCCCTCGATGTAAGAGCGGAAGGTCCACACGTCGCCGACGTTGATGCCCGATTTCGTCGGCTCGCCCTGGCGGTCGAGAAACGACAACCGCCCGTAGAGTGGGACCTTGCAAACCAGCCGATCATGAATCTTCTGTGGAATCTGGCGGTCGATCCAGATGTATCCCACGATTCCCATCAGGCCGACGATAAACGTCGCCACCAGAGAGAACCCCAACATCCGCCCCAGGACGACCTCATCGCGACGCACCGGCTTGGTGACGACCGTGTGCAACGAGCGGGCCTTGATGTCCTCCGGAATTCCCCAGCAGGCAAGCAGGAGGACCACCGGCAGGACCAGCCAACTGATCGCCGTGAAGACGAAGACGACGTCTTGCTCGATTTGAATGTCGGGCTTCTCGACGCCGCTCGTCAGGAACCACTCGCCGAACATGAAGAGCACGAAGAAAATCACGAAGACGAGCAGGACCTTGCGGCGCACGGCTTCGCGGATGGTGAGCGTCGACAGGGCCCAGATCCGCCGCCACGCATTGAATGTCAGAAGTTCCGAACCGTCCCGGATTCCCTCGTAGAACTCCCGCAGGACGGCCATCAGGCCGCGCGGACCCACGGAAGCCAGTGCAGCAACCGTCGTCACGATCAAGACCAGGATCGCGATGAACCCCACCACCTTGACCCAGTGGCTCACCCCTTGGAGAACATCGAATGGAAGCACGTCAAAATACATAATCCACCGGCAACGGCCTGACCGTTAGGAAGCTCTTGAAGCACACCCGATCTGTGCGGAAACGGCTGCTGAGAGTCGGCGGCCTCTCCGCTTTCTCACCATCACTTGCCGTGCGGCGCGGTCGAGGCCGGCACTCGGATCCGGCGACGCTTGCTCGCGTCCGTTTTGGCCGTTTGGATCGACGTCGGTGAAGCGCTGGCCCGGATGCTCCTGGCTTTGCTTCACGATCCGCAGGAACAGCTCCTCCAGGGTGACGACCGGATGATCGACCTTGTGTAACTTGCCGCCATTCCGCGAAGGACTTGTTCGATTTCCTGCACGACGCTGTCGCTCAAGGAAGAAGTCAGCAACTGTGTTTCGTCGTGCTCCTGCAGCAAATCGTCGACTTTTCCCAGAAGCTTCAATTCGCCCGCGTACAGGATGGCGATCCGGTCGCACACGTCCTGCACATCGGCAAGCTGGTGACTGCACATCACAACCGTCTTGCCCTGCGCCTTTAACCGCAGGATCAGGTCCTTCATTTCGCGTGTGCCGATCGGATCGAGTCCGCTGGTGGGCTCGTCGAGCAGAACCAAATCGGGATCGTTGATCAGCGCCTGGGCAAGCCCGATCCGCCGGGTCATTCCCTTAGAGTACTCTTTGAGCTGCCTCCGGCGAGCCCCGTCCAGGCCGACCATCTTTATCAGTGCGTCGGCCCGCTGCCGGCGCGTGGCAGCCGACATGTTGAACAGCCGGCCATAAAAGTCGAGTGTCTCTTCGGCGTTCAGGAACCGGTAGAGATACGACTCTTCCGGCAGGTAGCCGATCCGCTCGTTTTTCTGGACGTCGGCCGCCGGCCGTCCGAGGATGGTGATTTCACCCTCGGTGGCAAAGAGCAGCCCCAAAAGCAGCTTCATCGTCGTCGTTTTACCGGAACCGTTGGGCCCCAGCAGCCCGAAGACTTCGCCCCGTGACACGTCCAACGAGAGGGAATTGAGGGCCCGGACCTTTTTCCGTCCCCAAAAGTCACGGTAGATTTTGGTAAGGTGCCGGATTTGGATGACCGACTCTGTCGACATCAAAGCTTCCTCAACGGTCCGAGAATGATGAACTGTGGAATTGTCGATGAAAGGGAACTCAGCAAACGACAGGAAACTGCCTAAACCATCGTGCTTGCCGCCCGAGGTGCAAGCACGCTGGCCATCCCCCGACTCTACGTCGATCCGTAGCCGCCCGTTGGAAAATCCGACCGTGCTGAAGAATTCTCCAACCTTCTGTCGATCGCCCGTTTCACGGCTTTTGGTCCACCAAGTCGCGCGGAACGACGTTGCCCGCAAGGCGAGCACCTTCGTCCGGCCGCCTTCTGGTCCGCCAAATGCACACGATCCTCCGCGAATGCATCCGCAGATCCACCGAGATGGACCATCGAATTCACTTTAAGGGTGCCTTTGGCCCATTGCAAGAGAAGGGTCAAGGCCGAGGGAAACGGGAGAGCAAGAGGCTCGCGCCACACGCCGGATTTCTTCCGAATCCCTTATCCCGAACCCCTCAGAGCTTCGCATACGGACGTAGGGGTCCCGTGGCGGAAACCGTCCGTCAATACGAGACTTTCGTCGCGTCACCGAAGTGCCCGCAGCACTAATGCTGGTAGCACTTCCTTGTCGCGTTGAAAGTGACTCTTTTCCCGACGATTTCCGCCGCGGGACCGCTACACTCTGGCTTGAAGCTCAGAACCGCGCTTTGCGCTGCGATAGGTACTCCACGAGCGCCCGGTCGAACGGCATACTCGTGTCGAGCGCAATGTAATCAATCCCGGTTTTCAGGCAGCCGCTGCGGTATCGGCCGCGTAGCTCGGCCAGCGTTTCCTGGTAGTCGGCCCGGATGCCGTCCGCGTCGACGACCAACGATTCGCCCGTTTCGGGATCCTTGAGGTCGACCATTCCGCCGAACGGAAATGTCACTTCCGCCTCGTCGAGAACGTGGAACACGATCACGTCGTGGCCGGCATGTTTCAGCAGGTGCAGACTGTCGATCACCGGTTGGGGATCGGCGAGCAGGTCGGAAAACAGCATCACCAGGCTGCGATGCCGGATGATCGCGGCCGTCCGCCGCAGGTTGAGCGCGATCTCCGTCGGCCCCCCCGGACGGGAACGCGCAAGACCGCCAGGATATTGCCCAACTGTGTCCTGCGGCTGCGGGCCGGACAGACTTTGCCGGATGCGTTCGTCGAACGTCAGTAGGCCCACCGGGTCCTGCTGCCGAATCATCAGGTAGCCCAACGCAGCGGCCAGGCAGATGGAATAATCGAGCTTGGTGAGGTTCTGGCGGAACGTGTACCCCATGCTTTCGGACAGATCGACCATCAGATAGCCCGTGATGTTCGTCTCCGCCTGATACTTCTTGATGTAATAGCGGTCCGTCTTGGCGTAGACGAGCCAGTCGATGTCGTGGGGATCGTCTCCCTGCGAATACCGGCGATGCTCGCTGAACTCGACGCTGAAACCGTGGTATGGGCTGGCGTGCAGTCCGCTGAGGAACCCCTCGATGATGAACCGCGCCCGCAAATCGAGCCGCGAGACCGTTCGAATGACTTCCGGCTTTAAATAGTCTTCGGCAGCGTGCATCACAAATGGTCCTTGAGCCACCGGACCGCGTGCGGCACGAAGTCGGGCCGGAGGCGGTGCGTCCCCTCGAAAAACGAGAGTTTTGAAGTTCGGTTCCCGATGGCGCGAAGACGCGCTCGGCCTCCTCCGGCGGGCACATCTCGTCGTTTCGTCCCGCAATCAGGAGCAAGGGGCGCGGGCCGATCGCGCGGGCGAAGTTCCGCGGCGCGATCAGCGAGCTCGGGGAACGGTCTGCGGGGACCGCACACGCCACGGCCGCCTTAATGCGGCCGTCGACGGCGGTCAGCAAAAACGTTTGCGTTCCTCCCATGCTGTAACCGAACGCCCCGATCCGCGCGGAGTCGATCTCGGGGCGGCCTTTCAGGTAATCCAACGCGCGTCGATAGTCGATCGTCGTCTGAACGTAGATTTCCCTCTGTGTGAAGTAGCCCTTGCGCGGAGGGACGCCCGGAGGGCCGGACGGATTGACTGGTGCAAATTCATTCTGGGCGATCCGGTCGCCGTGGCACTGCGCGTCGAGCGCCAGAACGGCAAAGCCCTCGTTGACGAGCGCTCGCCGCACGTTTCCGCCGCTGATGTAATTATTGTCGATCCAAAAATGCTCTTTTGATCCTGACCAGCCGTGCAGCAAGAGGACGCAGGGAACGGGTTGCGGATGTTTCGGCGGAAGTTGAAAATAGCCCGGCACATAAAAGCCCTGCGCGCCGCGAAACACGATCTTCTCCCGGGGCATCGCGTCCTTCTCGATCCTCTCGACGATCCGACCGTCGAGAGGGATCGTGGGATCATAGTCGTAGACCTGTAACAGCAGGCGGAAGGCGTCCTCGCCGAGCCGTTCGACTTTCACGCTGGCGGCCGCCGCAGGAGCCGTAGCAGGGTCCGCCAGGGCGAAGCCCGGCGCGAGACACGCCACCGAGGCGAGCCACACCAACGTCCAACGGCCGCACGACGTTTTCACCTCACCTCCCTCACCCCTACCGCTCGGCGTCGTACTTGGGAATGGTCGGCGGCGGCACTTCCTTGATCAGGCGGTTGATGATGTCTTCGGGCGTCAGTCCTTCGGCTTGCGACTGGAAGTTTGTCGAAATGCGGTGACGCAGCACGGGGACGGCGACCTTGCGCACGTCCTCGAGCGAAACGCTCGGCCGGCCGTCCATGGCGGCGACCGCCTTGCCGCCGGCAATCAAGTATTGCCCGGCGCGGGGACCGGCCCCCCAGTCGACCATCTCGCGGATGAACTTCGGGGAAGACGAGTCGGGGGGCCGCGTGGCCCGCACCAGCCGCGCCACGTAGTTGATCGTGAGGGGAGTTGCCTCGATCTGCCGGATCTGCTTTTCCAGATACAGGATCGACTTGGAAGAGAGGACCTTGCGGACTTCGGGCTTTTCGCCGGTCGTCGTCCGCGAGAGGATCTCTTCCTCGTGCTCCAGGGCCGGATAATCGACCTTCACGTTGAACATAAACCGGTCGAGCTGAGCCTCGGGCAAAGGATACGTCCCTTCCTGCTCGATCGGATTTTGTGTGGCAATCACAAAAAAGGGCTCGGGCAGCGGATAAGTCTGCTGGCCGACGGTCACCTCCCGCTCCTGCATCGATTGCAAGCAGGCGCGGCCTGGGTTTTCGGCGGCGTCCGGTTGATCTCGTCCGCCAGGAGGATGTTTGTAAACACGGGACCCTGAACGAAGCGGAACTCGCGGCGGCCCGTGTCCGATTCGTCCAGGACATTGGTCCCCGTGATGTCCGAAGGCATCAGGTCGGGCGTAAATTGAATGCGCTTGAACTGCGCATCGAGGATCTGGGCGATTGTGCTGACGACCAGAGTCTTCGCCAGACCCGGCACGCCGACCAAAAGGCAGTGACCGCCGGTGAAAATGGCGGCCAGGATCTGGTCGATGACGGCGTCCTGGCCGATGATCACCTTGTGCAGCTCTTCCACCATCAGGTCATGGTGTCGCTTGAATTTTTCGAGGAATTCGTCGAAGTCGCGTTTTTCGGCAGGCACGTAGGTTTCCCAGTAAGGATCTTCGCGGAGAGTCCGCCCGATTCTAAAGAAACCGGCGCGACCGTGCGACGCTCCAATCTTGTCCGTTCTGCTTCAGCCTGACAATTCCTTCGGTCGGTCCCGTACGCGAAGAGTTGTTCTGCTGAAGGACAACTGTCGGCTGTCGCACAAAGGGCTTCGGTGATTTAGAATCAATTTGTGACCGTTCAGCCAATCCACTCTTCGATCGGCGACCGGGAGGGAGCCAACATGTCTGTGTATGACCGGCGGACGGCGTCCGTTGTGTCCGTGATTTTGATTGCCGCTCTTTTCGGCTCAGATTGCGCCCTCAGGCCGGCTCTCGCCGGTCAGGAAGTGACGTCGGAGCACGTCAAAGGCGCCCTTTCCCGCGGCATGGGATATCTGGCGAGCCAGCAGATTTCCGACGGCTCATTTTTAACAGGCGGCCTTGGGCGGGGAGCCTACCCAGTCGGACCCACGGCCTTGGCCACGCTGGCCCTGTTGAACGCCGGAATGGAGACGAACGACCCGGTGATCGGCCGCGCGTTGCGATATCTCCGGAACTTCCGCGAACCCGGGGGGACCTATGAAACCTCTCTCATGATCATGGCCCTGGTCGCGGCAAAGCAATGGGATCGCGATAAGCTGCGGATCGCGTCTCTGGCCCAAAGGCTCGAAGATATGCAAACCACGAGGGGCGCTGAACGCCGGCATGTGGAATTACGGCCGCGGCCAACTGGGGGGCGGACATGAAGACAACAGCAACACGCAGTTCGCCATCCTCGGCCTGCGCGAGGCTGCCCTCGCGGGAGTGAGGGTCAAACGCAGGACGTGGGAGTTGGCTTCCGAACACTTCATCGACACGCAGAATGACGACGGCGGGTGGGGCTATCACATCAATGATCCCAGCACGGGAAGCATGACGTGCTCCGGCATCGGATGCCTGGTGATCTGCGATCAGATGCTCGGCTCGTCAGGGGACGACCTGAATGCCGACGGTACTCCCAAGTGCTGCAATCGAGCGCCCCGCGCCAATCGCGCGCTGCGCCGCGGCGTCGCGTGGCTCTCGCGGTATTTTGCCGTCGGCGTCAATCCGGGACACGGGACGACCTGGGTGCTTTATTATCTCTATGGGGTAGAACGAGCGGGGCGGCTCTCCGGGCAGCGGTTTTTCGGACAGCACGACTGGTACCGCGAAGGGGCCAGTTGGCTCATCGATGGACAGACTCTTCACGACGGAAGTTGGAATGCAACGTTCACGGCCATCGAAACGGACAAGGTCGTCGCGTCGAGTTTTTCCCTCTTGTTTTTGTCGAAGGGGTTGGCGCCGGTCTTGATCAACAAGCTGAATTACTCCTCGGCGGCCGAGGCGCGGAAAGCCGACGACGAGGTGCTGCCGAACTGGAACCTGCATCCCAACGACGTCCGCAACCTCACCGAGTACACCAGCGGCCTGCCGCGCTGGCCCAAGCTCCTCACCTATCAGGAAGTCGATCTGGAAAAGGTCCTCGCCCAGGGGAGCGTCCGCGATTTGTTGCAGGCCCCGATCCTGTATCTCAGCGGGGTGGACGATCCCAAGTTCACCGACGCCCAGGTCCAGCTTTTGCGGTCCTACGTTGAGCAGGGGGGATTCATCTTTGCCGTCAACAACTGCAACGGCTCGGGTTTCGACGAGGGGATCCGCAGTCTGGCCGCTCGGATCTATGCCTCCGGCGACGCGCAGTTGAAGCGGCTGCCGCCGGAACACCCGATCTACCGCGCCGAGTACCCCCTCGATCCGGAAGGGACCGAGTTGTGGGGGGTCGACTTCGGCTGCCGCACGTCGTTCGTCTATTCCCCGCAGGACCACTCGTGCCTGTGGGACAAGTGGTCGTTTCAACCGGTCCCCAAGCGGACGCCGCAGTTTAATGCGCTCTTGCTCCGCTCGATGCGGGTGGGGGTCAACGTGGTGGCTTACGCGACCGGCCGGGAACCGTACGACAAGCTCGACGCTCCGCAGGAGGAGGCGGCCGGCGGAGCGCAGGACAAGATCGAGCGGGGACTGCTGCAAGTCGCCAAGCTGCGGCACACGGGGGACTGGGACGCTGCCCCGCGGGCCTTGCACAACGTGCTGCTGGCTCTCAACCAGACCTCCGGCCTGTTGGCCTCGACGCATCAGAAGAACCTGGTCCCCAGTGACGAGAACCTCCGCAGCTATCCGCTGGCTTACCTCCATGGCCGTTCCGCCTTCGAGTTCAGCCCGCGGGAGATCGGCAAGTTGCGCGAGTACCTCAACGGGGGGGCGGTGCTGTTTGCCGACGCCTGCTGCGGCTCGCCCCCGTTCGACCAGAGCTTCCGCAAGCTGGTGCGGCAGTTGTTCCCCGACCAGAAGCTGGAACGGATCCCGATCACACACGAGCTGTTTTCGCAGGGGATCGGATTTGACATCCGCAAGGTGAAGCGCCGGAATCCCCCAGAGCGGCAACCTGACCGACCCGCTCGATCCGACGCTCCGCGAAGGGGAGCCGTTCTTGGAGGGGATCCAGATCAAGGGCCGCTACTGCGTCATCTACAGCAAGTATGACTTAAGCTGCGCGTTGGAGCGGCAGGCGTCGGTGGCCTGCGCCGGCTACGACCATCACGATGCCGTCCGCATCGCCGTCAACGTGATCCGCTACGCCCTGCTGCAGGACATCTCGTACGCCGACAAAATCCGCTGACGCTCGTAGTCCGCCTGCAGGCGGAACTACGAACCATGAGCGGCCCGCGATTGGTCTGGCGGGGTCTGGGTGGTATAGTTAACCGGGTTTCCCAATTGGCCGCAAAAGTGCGCTTTGAATCCGGCCGTTGGGGCGGATTCGGCCCTGTCGAGGGGGGCGGTTGTGTGTGGAGGCACACCGGTCGACGCGGCCATTCTCAGGGGCTCCGGTGAGGAAAAGACGCCATGGAGTTCTACGATTTCGAGTGGCGACTGAATCGCTCGCTCAACACGAAGCTGGCCGAGCTGCAACGCAACGAGCGGCTACGGCACGTCATTTTTTCGGCGCAGTTCAACCGCGAGCTGCTCGACTATCTGGGCAGCGTCGCCGACATGATCCGGCAGTTCTCCAAGTCGCGGAAGGGCCGGCGGTTTCTCGGCGGTCTCTTGCGCCATCAGCGGGCCATGCTGTATTTCACGCAGCCTTCCACGCGCACGTTCCTGTCGTTCACGGCGGCGTGCCAAATGCTGGGCATCGCGTGCAACGAAGTCCGCGATCCGTCCGTGTCGTCGGAGGCCAAGGGGGAATCGCCGTTCGATTCGATCCGCATGTTCTCGAGCTACTTCGACATCATCATCATGCGCAGCGTCGTTCCGAACTTCGCCGAATGCTGCGCCTACCTGATGAACGAGATGGACGAGCAGGACCACCGCAGCGTGCCGATCGTCAATGCCGGTTCCGGGGCCGACGAGCATCCCACGCAGGCCCTCTTGGACGTCTACACCATCAAGCGGACTTTCCAGTTCAAGCACGCCAAGGACTCTTCGCGCTGGAACCGGTTCGACGACGAGCTGCGCCGCAAGTATCCGGGTTTGACGAAAGACCTCGACGGCAAACTGTACGGTTTTTGCGGCGACATCGGCCGCGGCCGCACGGTCCGTTCGCTGGCCAGCCTGTTGTCGCTCTTCCGCGACGTGTCGATCTGCTTCATCTCACCGCCGCATCCCAAAATGCGGTTGAGCCCCGATCTGCGGGACCGCCTGCTGAAGCGGCGCGTGAAAATCTACGAGCTCGAATCGTTTGAAGACGTCGTGGAAGGGAAGCCGGCGATCGAGGCGGTCGATTGTCTCTACATGACGCGCATCCAGCGCGAGCACGACACGACCGAGGACAAAGAGGCCTACCGCAACATCGACTTGTCCAAATACTGCCTGTCGCGCGAGCTCGTCGCACGAATGAAGGATTACGCCCCGATCCTGCATCCCTTCCCCCGCGACAGCCGCATGGGCGAGATTCCCGACCGACATTGATGCCGATCCGCGGGCGATGTATTTCCACCAGGTCCGCAACGGCATGTGGATTCGCGCGGCCCTTCTGGCGTACCTCTTCGACGTCGACCAGCGGATCGCCAGCCGCTTCCGCAAGGACTTCGAGGAATTCCACGACTACAACATCGGCGTGCTCTAGAGCAATTCCTCGCGAGTCGGCGGATGAGCGGCTCGATGTGTTCGTCGCGCAAGGCACGCGGGGCGGATCACCAGCACGCCTTCCGACAGTTTGCCGTGCCCCACGTAAACCGGCGGGCTCCCGTCGCGCAAGCGGCGGCAGACCTCGAACGCGGTGCGTCCGAGCAGCGGCTCGTTGACGGCGATCTCCAATACGGCCGGCGATTGGCCGTCGCGCGGATCGATCAGCCGGCATTGAGCCTGCGTCAACTTCAAACCAGCGGCAATCTTCTCCAGTCCTCGCCGGGACGTCTCCACTTCGGAATCGAACGCGCCGGCGGCGAAGAGCTCGAGCGCCTTCAAGCAGCGCGGCGATCTCCTCCTTCGAGACCTTCAAGCTGCGGCCGATGCCGTGCCGCGGCATGCCGGCGAGCTTCGATCGATCGATCAGCGTTCGCGGAGGATCCCATAGCTGGGGGTGATCGTCCATGTCGAGCATCTGCAGGGCCGCCGAGGCAATCAGATCGCGGCTTCCGCACAGAATGCCCGTCGATTGCGGGCCGCGAATCGCCTTCCCGCCGCTAAAGGCCACAAGGTCCGCACCCGTCGCAATGATCCGCGTCAGGTTCTCGCGGGGCGGCAGCTCTCCCGCGGCATCCACCAGGACCGGAAGGCCGCGGCGGTGGGCGCACTCGACGACTTGCTCCAACGCGGGTTGCGACGTCGGCGAGAATCCGTAATGGACGCCCGCTGTGCCGGGGCCAAATGCTGCTTCATATTCCCAGGCTTCGGCGCGGCGGACCCCCGCGTGGGCCGTGATTTCGTTGAACCCCACTTCGACGAGCCGGGCTCCCGCGGCACGGACGGCGTGGTCATAACCGTTTCGGTGTTCGCGGGCCACGACGAATTCATTTGGAAAACCGTCGCAGCACGGCAGCCGTTCCATCCGCCCGACGTCCCAGCCCGCCAGGATGGCGGCCGCGCCCAGCGTCAGCGACGCGGCTGCTCCAGCGGTCACCAATCCGGCCTCCGCTCCGGTCGCCGCGGCGATCCGCACAGAGGCGGCCGCCTGCAACTGCTCTAGCGGAACGGTCTCCGCGGCGGCCGCGACAAATGCGTCCAAGACCGCCGGTGGCATCGGAGCGCCGCCCAGGCGGGTGACTGTGCCCGACGCATTGATAATCGGCTCCAGCCCCAGCTCCCGATAAGTGCTCATCCAATCTCCTTCGCCGTGTCGCCGTGTTGCCGTGTTGCCGTGTCGTCGAGACGCCTTGACGTGCTTCCTCCATGCTCCCCTCGGTTGCCCGCCTCGTTCAAGCCGGATTGTGACAAATCAGCCGAATCTGATAGATTCCGACCGCATTGCATGGTGGCGCGGCCGTCTCGCGCTGCGCCCGCAGGCGCGATGCCTGCACCGCAAAACGGGCGATTCAAGGACGAATCCAATGGCCGGCTATAAAACGCATATCACCGTCAGCGGCGCTTTGGGAGTCGGCTACGGGACGGCCAGCGTGATGTTGGGCGGTTTCACGCCGGTGGAGGGCGCGCTTGGCGGGCGTCTTGACCTGGTTTTCGGGGATGCTTCCCGATCTCGATTCGGCCAGCGGACGGCCGGTCCGCGAGGTCTTCAGCCTGCTGGCGGCGTTTGCTCCGTTCGCCATGATGGGCCATCTGATGGAATGGACCCACCACAGCTACGAGACGACGACCCTCTTGGCCGTCATCCTGTACGTCGGCATCCGATACGGCGGGCAATCGGTGTTGAACCGGACCGCAGTCCATCGGGGGATGTTCCACAGCATCCCGGCCATGCTGATCACCGCGGAGATTGCCTTCTTGGCATTCCGAGGCAGCTCCCTCGGAGTCAAGCTGCTCATGGCCGGCGGCGCGGCCATCGGCTTTTTTTCCCACCTGGTTCTCGACGAGGTCTACGCCGTCGAGTGGAACGGCGTCCATGTGCGGCTCAATAAGTTCGCGGGGAGCGCCGTGAAGTTCGTCGGGAACCGGTTCCTGCCGAATATCCTCACCTATTCGCTCTTGATGGTCCTGACCTACGCCGCGCTGGTCCAGGCGAGGGTGATCGAGCTGCCGGGAAGAAACCCGATCGGACCGCCGCTGCAACGGGCGGCGGCGGACGAACCCGCGCTGCACTGACCCCGCGGAAGCCCATCGAGGGGTTTCCCCGACCGGCCGCCACCCCGTATGATTGACCGTGTATCGCGCGGCTGCCGGGGTCATCGCGCTTCGCGAGGGCTCCGTTGCTGTCCTTCCCTGTCACCCGGCTGCGCCCGGCGCGGAGCTCGAAAAATCCGCCGCGGAGCTTGAGAAATGAAGATCGCCGGCGTCCAGATGGACGTGTCGTTGGGGCAGATCGACGCCAATCTCGAAAAGATGGCGGCGTTTTTGCGGCAGACGTCGGCGGCCGGCGCCCGGCTTACGGTCTTTCCCGAATGTGCGGCGACCGGTTACTGTTTCGAGAGCCTGGCCGAGGCCCGGTCCGTGGCGCAGCCGGTTCCCGGGCCGATTACCCAGGCGATGACCCGGGCCTGCAAGGCCAGCGGCTCCTATGCCGTCTTTGGGACGCTGGAGGCCGACTCCGAGGCCCTCTTCAACGCGGCCGTGCTGGTCGGCCCGGAGGGGGTCGTGGGCGTCTACCGAAAAGTCCATCTCCCCTATCTCGGAGTCGACATGTTCACGACCCCGGGAAACCGCCCGTTTGCCGTGCACGCGGCCGGTGACCTGCGCGTGGGCATGAACATCTGCTACGACGCCTCGTTCCCCGAGGCGGCCCGGTCGCTGGCCCTTCTGGGGGCCGATCTCATCGTGCTGCCGACGAATTGGCCCCCCGGATCAGAGTGTACGGCGTCCTGCTGCATCAATGCGCGGGCCCTCGAGAACGGCGTGTATTATCTGGCTGTCAACCGCGTGGGGACCGAGCGCGGCTTCCGTTTCATCGGCCAGAGCCGCATTTGTGGTCCCTCGGGAAACACGCTGTCGGAAGCGCAGGGGACCGGCGACGAGATCCTTTTTGCCGAGATTGATCTTGCGCGGGCACGCAACAAGCATTACGTTCGAGTCCCCGGCAAGCACGAAATCGATCGCTTTGCCGACCGTCGCCCCGAAATGTACACTTTGCTAACAAAACCGCATGGACTGAAACACCCCGCTCGGCCGGAGCGGGGGTGATGGACCGGAACATCGGCCGGCTCGAGAAGCACGGGCGACCCGAAGCGGCTCTTCACGGACGCCCGACACCCCGCCCCGCGCGGGGAATGGACTGCGTGTCATGTCGCTGATTCAATCCGGCGATCCTTTGGGGGTTTTCCCTCGTCTCGATCCCGGTCATTCTGCACTTCCTGCTGCGTTCCAGGCCGAAGAAGTACATGTTTCCGGCACTGCGCTTCATTCGCGTCCGCCGTCAGAACAACATCCGGCGGCTGCGGTTGAAGCAGCTTTGGCTGCTTCTGTTGCGGATGGGCGTTTTGGCGCTGCTTGGTTGCCGCCATCGCCCGGCCCACGCTCCCGGCGGCCAATTACCATCTCAATGTGACGGAGTGGCTGACGGCCGCGGCGATTGCCGCCGCGGGCATCGGCATTTATCTCTGGTTTGTGCGCACCTGGCGGCAGAAGCGGTTGCCCAATCACGTCTATATGTACCGCCGCACGCTGCTTCGCGGCGGCACGGGCGTGGCCGCCTTGGTGCTTTTCCTGTTGGCCGTGGTGCTTCCGTACGGGCACCGGATCGCGGCTGAAATCTCCTCGCCGCTTCCCTCCGTCGCGCAGAACCTGCCGGTGGCGGCCGTCTTCCTCTTCGACAGCAGCTTGAGCATGAGCTATCGACAGCGGAATTTCACCCGGCTGGAGGCGGCCCAACAGATCGCGGCCGAGCACCTGGGCCGCCTTCCGACCGGAAGCCGCGTCGCCATCTGCCGACACGTCGAGCGATCAGCCGCTCGTCTTCCAGGCCGAGCAGTCAGGAGCGCTGGACCGCATCCAGAAGCTCCAGCCCCGCGCGGTGAGCCTGCCGCTTGCCGACCGAATCCGGGCCGCGCTGGCCCTGCAGGAGGAAGACTTTCGCCGGACGGTCGTTGGACAGGATTCCGTCCCGCCGGAACGCCGGGCGGACCGTTTTCTGCGCGAGATCTATCTCTATACGGACCTGACCGTCGCCGGCTGGCGAAGCGGCGATCTTGCCGGCGTGAAGGCGGAGCTGCAGCGGCTGCCGAACATTCAGCTCTACGTCATCGACGTGGGGATCGAGAAGGTCACCAACGCCGCCGTTGTCGGCCCGCGGCTCTCGTCGCAATCGATTCCGAAAGGGAGCGAACTGATTGTCCGAGCGTCGGTCGACGTCGTCGGATTCGAGCCGGATCGGGAATGGAACCTCGAGCTGCACGTCCAGAACGAGAAAGGACAGCTCGTCAAGCGCGAGCAACGCGCCCTCAAGCCGGCCCCCGGAAAGCCGGCGGAGACGAGCTTCGAGGTCGGCGGCCTCTCCCGGCCCCTGACGCAGGGGGTGCTGAAGCTCGTTTCCAGCGATCCCTATCCCGTCGACGACGTCCGCTATTTCACCGTGGCCGTCACGCCGCCCGTTGAACGTTCTGGTCGTCGGCGAGGCGCGGGACGAAACGAACGTTTTCGAGCAGGCGCTGGCGCCCTCGGAATTCAAGAAATTGGGAAAGGCCCGGTACAACGTCAAGTATCGCCCGGCATCGACGCTGAATGACATCGATTTCAAGGGTTTCGACGTCGTGTGCCTCGTGAACGTGGGCGATCCGAGCCAGGCCGTTTGGTCCGCGCTCGGCGACTTCGTCGAGGCCGGAGGGGGGTTGCTTGTCATTGCCGGCAGCGAGCGCCTGTCGCCCTCGTCCTACAACAGCAATGTCGCCCAGGCGTTTTTGCCCGCCCGGCTGACCGGGAATGTCAAGCTGCCGGAGCCGGCGACCCTCGACTTGCGGGATTTTACCCATCCCCTCTTCAAGAAATTCGAGTTCGTCGACGGCGGCTTCGGGGAACTGGCGACCGAAAAAATTTATCACCGGTGGGGCGCTCAACCGGCCAAAGGAGCTGCCATCGTCGCCAAGTATTCAGACCCGAGCGCCTCGCCTGCCATCGTTGAGCGGTCTCACGGAGCGGGTCGCACGATCTTGGTGACGACGGGCCTGGAGGGCCATCTGACAGCGAAGCGGGAGCGCGCGCGGTGGAGCAACCTCGCGTTTGCCGGATGGCGGTTTCTCGCTTTGGCGGACCAATTGGCCCACTATCTCTCCCGCCAGGCGGATGCCACCTACAATTACACCGCCGGCGATGACGTGACGATTCCCTTGCCGCCGAACTCACCGTTACGCGGCTATTTCCTCCGCAAGCCTCTCGGGGAGCAGGTTCCCGGCGAGGTCGTGGCTCCCTTCCGATCGATCGGCCTGCATAACATCGACCAGGTGGGCAATTATGAAATCGTGTCTCGGGACGAAAAGGTTTCCTTCTCCAGCGCCTTCAGCGCCAATGCAGCCGCGGCAGAGAGCGACTTCACCCGCATGACATCGGACGAGCTCGATCGCGTCCTCGGAAAGGGGCGCTATTCCGTCGCCCGCTCGATCGAAGGCCTGACGCGGAACGTGGCGTTCGGCCGCGTCGGCCAGGAAGTCTTTTCGCTGATTCTGACCATGGTGATTGCCGCGTTTTGCGCGCGAGCACTTCGTCGCCAACCGCTTTTACGAATCGGAACAGGCGCCGGAACATCAATGAGCGGCTTGCCGTGCGTGTGATCGTCGAACCCGTCTGGCCTTGGATCACCGTGATTGCCGCGGTCGCGGGACTCGTTGCGCTGGTCCTGTTGACCTATCCGTCGCGCGTGCGACATCTTCCGAAGCTGCACCGCCGCCTGCTGCTGTCGCTTCGGCTGGCTTCCGTCGCCGCCTTGGCGTTGGCGATGCTGCGGCCGGCCCTGGAGTTCCGCAACACGGACATGGCGCGGGCCATTTTTTACTTTCTGGGCGACGCCAGCCAGAGCATGAACACGCAGGACGGCCCCGGCGGAACGACCCGTCGCCGGGCGGTCCTCAACCGGATGGAGGAGTGCCGCTCGATCCTGGACCAACTCGGCAAGTCGGTGGACGTCCGCTTCGTCGACTTCGCCGAGAAGCCGACCCGCGTCGAACGGTTCGTCGACGAGGCCAACGGCGGGCAGACGGCGATCGGCGCGGCGCTGGATTGGATCGGGCACGAATCGCAGGGCCAGCGGGTCGCGGGCATCTTCCTGCTCAGCGACGGCGCTCAGCGGGCCCTCAGCCCCAATAATGCCGATCCGATCGCCAGCGCACGGCGCCTGGGCGAACGGCAAATCCCGGTCTATACGCGTTTGTTTCGGCGGGTCCGGCTTCTCTCAGAACGCGATGGATGCCGCCGTCGACGACCTTCAGGTCGATCCCTACGCCTTCGAGCGCAAGGTCGTGCCAGTGAAGGCGAAGGTCCGCTTCACCGGCATGGCAGGCCGCAAAGTCACCGTGCGGCTGCTCGTCGAAGACCGCAGCGGTAAGAAGCCGGGCGAGTCGGGCGAGATGAAGCCCCCGGCGGCCGCCGTGAACACCAACCCGGCCGTCATCATCACTCCCGCCACCGATTCCGAGGTCGCCACCGTCGATCTGTCGTTTCAGCCGCAGGTTGCCGGCGAGTTCAAGGTGGCCGTCGAGGCGGTGCCGCTCGAGGGCGAAGTGAAAAAGCAAAACAACATCCGACAGACGATCCTCGCCGTCCAGAAAGGGGGGATCAAAGTCGCCTATTTCGACAAGCCGCGGCCGGAGCAGAAATGGCTGCGAATTCTCGGCACGGCGGAGAAGATTCAGCTCGATTACCAGCCAGTTTTCGCCGGCGATTTCAAGAGGGAACACCCAGATCGACCGCTCCTGGTTCGAACCGGGAAAATACGACGCGTACATCATCGGCGACGTCCCCGCCGAGGCATTCGACACCGAAATGCTGCTGGCCCTTGCCGCGCGCGTCGACGACGGCGCGGGGCTCATGATGATCGGCGGCCTCCACAGCTTCGGCGCCGGAGGGTGGGCCAGCGACGCCAGCTCGCCGACATCCTGCCCGTCGAAATGTCCGCCAACGATTACACACCCAACGGCCCCCCCAATCCCGACACGCAGATCGAAGGCGATCTGCAGATGGTTCCCACCGAGCGCGGGACTCGACTACTACCTGATGCGGATCGATCCCGGCGGGAACCAACGCGCCCGCTGGCAATCGCTGCATCCGCTGGCGGGCGCCAATCGGCTGCGTCCCAAGGCGGGAGGACTTGCCGAAGTTCTGGCCCAATCGCAGGACGGCGCCCCGCTGCTCGTCGCGCAGGATTACGGCCGGGCACGCGTGCTGGCTTTTGCCGGCGACACGACGTACCTCTGGTACACGTACGGCCAGCACGAGGCGCATCAGCGGTTCTGGCGGCAGGTGATCCTCTGGCTGTGTCACAAGGAAATCGACAGCGACAAGCGCGTTTGGGTCCGCGTCGACACGCGAAATGCCGTCCCGAGCCAGCATGTCGGGCTGACCTTCGGCGCGCGGAACGACAACGGGAAGCCGATTGCCGATGCGAACTTTGAAGTCACCGTGACCGACAGCCAAAAAACGCGAGCACTCGGTCTCCCCCGTTCGCGGGCAGGAGGACAGCACGGCCACGTTCGTCGACACGAACAAGCCGGGCGATTATTGGGTCCGCGTTCGGGCCGAGAAAGGCTCCAAGACGGTGGGACCGGACGATTACGCGCGGTTCATCGTCGACGAGCGGAATCTCGAGTTGGACAACCCGGCGGCCGACCCGGCCCTTTTGGACCAAATCGCCGCCTCTGACGGGGGGCGCCACAATCGCTCCGGAGCAATTGGCCACTTTTTTGACGCGGCTGGTCAAGGAGGGGATTCCGAACCTCGAAGTGACGCAGATCCGGCACGTCAATCTTGTGGGACAACCCCTGGTTTCTGGTCGTCTTTGCCGCACTGATGACGGTCGAATGGATCGCTCCGCAAGCGGCGGGGGCTGGTGTGAGACCGGCCAAGGTCGAATCCGGAGCCTTGGACCGGTTGAAATCGGGTCGCACGACGGAATGCCGCCCGCGCGGGGTATAATGGAACGCACAGGGCCGCTGGAGGGAACGCAGATGGCGACGTCGTCCGATCAGGTCCACGGTCAGGAATATGTCGATTTTGACGAATATATCGACATTCAGCTGCGCAAGACCGGCTCGACGATCAAGACGACCGATGTTCTGACGGCGGTGGTCGGCATCCTGACCTTGGTCACCCTCTACCTGCTGCTCTTCGTCATTTGCGACCACTGGCTCGTCCCGGGCGGCTTTGGGCCTGTCTGTCCGCGGAATCATGCTGGCGATCGTCGGCGTCGGCCGCCTGTGGCTGGTTGGTCGTGAAGGTGGTCGTGCCGTGGCGGCGCCGCGTCAGCGGACTGTACGCAGCCAGCACCATCGAGAAGGCGTCCCCCGCGCTCAAGAGCAGCCTGCTCAATCTCGTCGACATCTCGCGAAGCGGGCACGAAGTCAGCCCTGAAATCTACCATTCGATCGAGCGTCGCGCGGCCCTGGCGCTGACGCATGTCGACGTGAATGAAACGGTCGACCGCCGCAGCCTGCTCCGCCTCTCCAACGTCCTGCTGGCCGTCGTCGTCCTGTTTTGCCTGTACTGGATCTTCTCGCCAAAGAACCCGGCGACGTCGCTGTGGCGGGCGATGGTTCCCTCGGCCGACGTCGGGGTCGCCACGCGGACGGAGATTTTTAACGTCCGTCCCGGCGACAAGGACGTGCTGGCCCGTTCGCAGCTCGAAGTCACCGCCGACATCCGTGGCGAGGTGCCGGCTCAAACGTTCCTGTACTTCACGACGGCCGATCGCAAGTTTGTCGACGAGCGGATCGAGATGCGTCTGGAGAATGAAGTCGACCAGGAAATTCCGCTGCGTCCTCACGGGCGACAACGGCGGCGGCATCCTGCAGAACATGACGTACCGAATCGTGGCCGGCGATGCGACAACGCCCGAATACAAGATTCGCGTGATCCAGCCCCCCGCCGCGACGATCGAGTCGATCCGCCTCGACATCCCCCGAATACACGCACCGCGAGCCGGTCGTGCAGACGACGGGCGCGATCGACGCGCTGGAGGGGACGCGCGTCACGCTCAAGGCTCGCTCCAACATGCCCCTACGCTCTCCGGCGTCGCTGCAGTTCTTCGACGACGAAACGGCCTCGAAGCGGGGAGAAGAAATCCCGATCCGCGTCACCGACGGGACGAAGCTCGAGGTCGAGTGGAAGCTCGAGATCCGCGACGGCATGTATCCGCATTACTATCGCATTTTTTGCACGAACACGGCGGGCGAGTCCGACCCCAGCCCGAGTCTTTACAGCCTGGCCATTCGGCCCGATCAGCCGCCCGAAATCCTCCTCCGCGATCCCACGACCGATCTGGAGCTGCCGGCCAACGCCGTTTTGCCGCTTGTCATCGAAGCCCGCGATCCCGACTTTGCCCTGCGCTACATCGATCTCAACATCGAGAAGGACGGCTCCCCGGTCAACGGGCCGACGATCTACAGTGAAAGGAACGATCAACAGTTCAAAACTACGTATCAACTGGTCGCTCAGAGACTATCACTTCCGCCCGAAGGAAACGATCACTTACTGGCTGCAGGCCAAGGACAACCGGCAGCCGATTGCAAATGTCTCGAGAACGCCCAAGCTGCGGATCCACATCATCGATCCCGTTCCCGAGGACCAGGTCAAAAAGAACCTGGAGATGGCGCAGAAGCGGCAAAAAGAGGAGATGAATAAATCCGACGCCGCGCAGGCCTCGCAAGAGAAGCCGGATGACGAAAACGCGAGCGCCGACGCCAGCCAGAAGCAACGGCGCCGAGCCGACCGGCCGAAGGACCAGAAACAGCTCGCGGCCCAACAACAGAAACCCGGCCAGCCGCAGAAGGCCGGGCGAAACGAAGAGGCGGACGATCAGAACGGGGAAGGGCAAAACGGCCAAGGCCAGCAACAAGGAAAAGGCGACCAGGGACAGGGGCAGGGTCAGGGAGACCAGAAGAACAAGGGCTCCGCGGCCAACGGCGGGAAGGAGAAGCAAGAGCTCAACCCCGACGATTCCGCCGACGACCCTCAGGCGCTTCAGAGGTTGTTGGACCAACAGCGCCGCGATCAAGAAAAGGAAAACAAGTCCGCCGCGGGACAGGGGGACGAAGGGCCCAACGGCAAGAAGAAACCGGACAAGAATTCGGCATCGCCCGATCAGAAGGAGAAGAACGAGGCAGGCTCCCCATCCGACTCGGCACAGAACGGGAAGCCCAGCGAGAAGAATGCGGGCCAAGCGGAGCAGAAGGAAGGACAAGATCAATCGGCCGGCTCGAAGCCCGAAAAAAAGCAAAACGGGGAGCAGAAGCAGGGCAAAGCAAAAGATCAATCGCAAGCACAACAAGACACAAAGGAGCAAGCTGCGACTTCCGAGGGGGATAAACCGGATGCAACCGGCTCCAAACAGCAGGGTAAAAAATCATCGGAATCGAAAAAAGAGGGCGAAAAAAAGGACGCCGCGCACGAATCGAAAGACGGAAAGCAGAAAGGCTCCGACACTGCGGAGCGGAAAAGCCCGAAGAACGGTTCCGCGGACGGCTCTCCCGAATCCAAGGACGCGCGGGAAAAAACGCCTGGTCGCCACGACGACAAATCCCCGGGCGCTGAGCCGGCAGGTGCTCCGACTCAGGACCGGAATCGAAACTCCAATTCGCAGCAGGACACCGGCGCGAAGGAAGAGCCGTCGCGCAGCGACTCGGCGAAGCCGGACCGCCAGCCCGATCGCACGCCCGGCACGAAACAGCCTGCGGGCGACCAGGGGAGTGCGGCCGACGCCGCCAAAGATAAGAGCGGCCAACAGAAAAAGAGCGAAGGACAACCCCAAAACGGGAACGAGGCAGGCGACGAAAAAGGGAAAGACCAAGACAACAAGAACGGCGCCCCCCGGAGCCAGTCCCAAACCAACGAGGGCGAATCCGATCGCCCTAAGAACGGGGATGAAGCCAGGCGAAAGGACGCAACAAAGAAGGAAGCGGGCGCAAAGAAACCAGTACAAAAGAGGCCGGCACAAAAGAGGCCGGCACTAAAGACGCCGGTCAAAAGGAGTCCGCGAACAAGCAGCCCCAACGCGGGAACGCCTCCCAGAAAGGGAATGCGGATCAGAAGGGGGACGCGACACAAAAGGCCCAACGCACCCAGAAGCCGCGGCCTGACGATGGAAAGATCGACGGCAAGAATAGCGACCAGGACAACAAGGAGAACGCCGAGAAGACGGACGTAAACTCCGGCGACAACGCCACCCGGCAGAAGGCGCCGCCTGACGATCGCCGACGTAAGAAAACAGTCGATGAGCAGTCGCCGCCTGCCAAACCGAATGCCACCGATGAGCAGCCCAACACGATCCGTGACAAAAAGACCGCGCCGCGTACGGGCAGGGGCGACTCCGAAATTGGTCCGCCGGCTGATGCGCAACAAAGCGGCGCGCCGAAAGACGCGACGGGCCAGCAGGGTTCGCCGCAGAAAAGCGCGCAGCAAAAGAGCGGCGGACAGCAGGCCGAGTCTCAGGAACAAAGCGCCGCTCAGGAGAAAGCTGGCTCGAAGGAGCAACCAGGCGCCAAGCAAAAACCAGGCGGATCAAAGGAAGGCGGCCAAAAGACCGGCGATTCCAAAGGCGGGCAGCAGGACCAGGGCAAGAACGGCAGCGGAAGTCAGGGTGCCGGCTCCGAGGGGAAGGGACAAGGTCAGCAGGGAAAGGGCGGGGCAGGAAAAAAGGGAAGTGACGGCGCGTCGAAGGCTGCCGGCAACAAAGGCGGGAAAGTCGGCCAAGGCTCTGGCCAATCGACAAGCGGCAATAATGGGGGCGGCTTCAACAACGGGACGGGAAGCGGAGAGGGGGAAGCTCTTGAGGACACCACCAAGCAGGCGAACCTCGACTATGCAAGGAAGGCGACCGATCTCGTCCTCCAAAAGCTGGAAGACCAATTGAAGCGCGGAAAAGTCGATCAGAAGGTCGAGGAGGAGCTTGGCTGGACCAAGGACCAGATCCGCCGATTCGTCGAACGGATGAGAAGGCAGGCCCAATCCGCCCAAGATCCAAGCTCGCCGGCCTCCGAAGCTCGCCGGCTTCAGTTCGAGGAGACACTCAAAAGTCTCAGGCTCGCGCCTGCCAAGTGCCGCTCCAGCCGGGCGGTTCCCAAGAGCAACGACTCCGAAATGGAAAGCACGCGGTCGATCCCGCCCCCCGAGTACCGCGACCTCTACAACGCGTTCACGAAAAGCCTGGCCAAAGAAGGGCCGCCGCCAGCCGACGACAAGAAATGAGGCGCCAAGCGGGCACGAGCCAGCGACTCGCTAAGAGCACCCCTTATTCGATGTTTTTGGGATCTTCAGGTTTCCTTTTTTTTGCGCCCCAAAATAACCCAAAAAACTCCAAAAAAGTGTATCGAAAGCGAGCGCTTTGTACCAAAACCGGGCGCTTTTCGGGTCGCTCGTCGGGTCGGCTAACGGCCGCACGCGTGCTTCATCCCTCGGCCTCATTCCCCACTCCCCGCCACCGCTGCCAGCAGAAGTAAACGGGAATGCCCAGCGCAATCAGCCCCAGTCCGATGTTTGCCTGCAGAGGGTCGCCCAGGTATACCTCGCCGAGGAACCACGCGTAAAAGGCGGCATAGAGAAACGGCACGTACGGATAGGCCAGCGTGCGGTACGGCCGCGGCAGGTCCGGACGCTTGTGCCGCAGAATGACCACTCCCAGGACCGCCAGCATGTAGAAGATGCTCGATGCGAAGACGACGTAGTTCGTCAGGATATCGAAGACGGTCGTGCTGCCAAATGAATGAAAGGCGTGCACCAGCATCGAGGAGACAAGCACCAGGCCGATCGACATGGCGGCCTGCACGATGATTGCGAACGACGGCGTGCGGTACGACGAGTGAACCCACCCCAGGCTGCGGAAAAAAACGCCGTCGCGCCCCATCGCGAACGACACGCGCGGCCCCAAAAGGGTGTTGCTGTTGATTCCGCTGAACGTGCTTAAGAGCACGCCCACGGCCATCAGCGTGCGGCCGGCCGGCCCGAGCAGCGTTTCGAACATCCGCTCGGCCGCGTGCTCGCCCGACGCGACGATTTTCTCCATCGGCAAGGCGAGGTGATAGGCGATATTCGCCGACACGTAGAGCAGGATCAGGATGCCCAATCCACCGAACAGGGCTCGCGGGATGTTCTTCTGGGGTTCCCGAATTTCCTCCGCCACCGAGCCGAGCGCTTCCCATCCGTTGTAGGCCCACAAGACACCCAGCAGGGCGGCGGCAAATTGCGTCGACAGCAAGAGCTTTTGCGGCGTGACGGAGGAGGCGAGATTGGCCGGCTCCAGTGGCACATGCCCGAAAAAGGCCATCGCAAACGGAAGGAGCCGCCACGCCGGCGAGAAAGCCCGCTTTGGCGATGGTCGTGACTCCCTGCAGTCGGCCCCCCCAAATCACGCCCAGGATGTTGATCCAAGCCATCGCCACGATGATCGCAGCCTCGACAGCAAGCGACCCCCAAGGGCCGGCCGTCCAGCCCCCAAGCTCGAAAGAGCGTCCCCACGAAAATCACCGTGAGCGCACCGATCGACGCAGGGCGGCTGAACAGGAAATCGGTCCAACCGTAAAGAAAGGCGACCGGCCGCCCGTAGGCTTCTCGCAGATAGACATAGAGGCCCCCCGCCTGGGGCAGCATCGCCCCGAGCTCCGCGATGCAGAGCGAGCCCAAAAGGCAGATCAGCCCTCCGACGACCCAGGCGGCCAGGATCACGCGGAAATCGCCGGCGTCCCTGGCGATGCCGCCGGGCTTGACAGTAGATTCCCGAGCCGATCACGTTCCCCACGACGATGGCCATCGCCATGCCGGGACCCAGGGCGCGGAGCAGCGTCGGCGTGGCTTGGGGTCCGCGATTCGGACTGAGTGCGCCAAGGACATGTGCACTGAAGGCCGCGTTGACGAAGCGTGGCCGAAGCTGCCAGCTTTGGCGACTTTCCCGAATTCGCCGGCAAGCTGGCAGCTTGCCCCGCGACAACGCGTCGCGGCGGCCGACCCGCGGAGCCAAGCCGAAAGATCAAAAACTTTTCGCTCGCGCGGAGCCTTGCGTTTGCCGCCTTTGGCCGGAGCGGGAGTCGGTTTGTCCTGGGTCACCACCAGTGTTTCCAGGCTCATGTCGATGGCGCGATCGAGACCGGCCGCCTGCACAATGTTGTCGGGCAGCACGTAGATGAGGCTGATCTGGGCCGGGCTCTTTTCTTTCGTAGTAGCTGTAGATGCGGACGCGGTACGGCTTGTCGTCGACAATCGCCGGGAATGCCCGGATTGAGCATTTTGATATTTCCGCTTGTCGACGAAGGCCTCCTCCCCCTTGGGGGGCACTTCGTAGCTCGGCAACTTCTCGACGGTCGAACCTGATGCTGCTGCCCGACGGCCGTCGCGATCCTGTGGATCAAGTCGCCATTGAATCCGGCCGCCTTGGCTTCGTCGTCCTTTTTGTCCCAAGAGATCGAAATTGCTGCACAAGTAGAGCCAGGCCGGCCCCTTCCCCTCTCCCCCCGTCAGCGAAAATTGGCGTGCCAGGCCCCCTGCAGCCCGGGGAGCTCGAGCCCCTCGGCAAACGTCGGCTGCCGGGGATCGCGTTCCTCCCCTTCGTCGCCCGGCTTCGCCTTGGCGGTGATCGGCGCGAACTGATTGGGAACGCGAAGCTGGAAGCTTCGTCCCGCCCAGGCGACACGGGTCAGATACTGGTTCAAGCGGTCTTCGTAGGCGAAGTAGCGTCTGCGTCTCGTCAAGACGCTCCAGGTACGTCTCCCGTCCGCAGCCGGCAGACGCGGCCAGAAAGAACAACCGACCACGGCGAAGCGCGAGAAAGAGATCATCGATGAAAGGTTTCCGAAACCGGGCGCAATTGCCGTCCCCGCACCCGATTCTGGTGTCCGGCTTCGGGGCGAGGTCAATTCTCTGGAAAAGTTTTTGCCCTTTGTCACGACCGCTTGAGGGTGCAAACGGCGAACGTGTCCAACGGCATTCGAGCGGACCGAAGACCGAGCCGCTTTACCGTCAATCGCTCGACCGCGCTTCCCTGTTTGCCCTGGGGGGCGCTTCGCGCGCGGCACGTCGCCGCGGTCCTGCGCGGTCGATCTCCTCCTTCATCGCCGCCACGTCGGCCTGACCGATTGACGCTGTTCGAGCTGATCCCGGTCGACCAGCTCGGCTCGCCTCCGAAATGTCGCCAAAAATCCGCAGCCATTTCTCCGCGTCCATTCCCGGATCGGCCGCGGCTTTTTCGCCGCGGCCGGTCTCCGCATCGGATTGCGTCCGGCGCGGATTCGGCAACGGGGCCGCGGTGCTCGAGCTCGGCGACGAACTCTTCGCTGTCGACGAATGCCCCACGCCGCCGGCGGACCGAGCGCTGCAGGCGGTGATCGCTCGAAACGAGGCGGATTTGCCGCGGGGCGGAATGGGCGGCGATCAATTCCTCGATCGTGTCGTCGGCCTCTTTGCCGGGCGAGGCGAAACAGACCCTCATGCCGTCGGCGATGGTCCGTCGCGGAAGGTCGGGCGGAGCCTCGGCCGCGTCGAAAACGACCGTCGTCCGCTCGCGCTCGGGCCGGCAAGGTGGCTGGCCAGGTAGCGAAGGAGCTGCGTACGGCAGCGTTCAACTGGCCCGGTCCGTAGGTCCGGCGCGCCAGCCCCCGGGCGTGCATCAGGTTGTATCCGTCGATGATCAGGTAACGTCGCGAGCATGGCACAGTTCGACCGACTTCGATCGCGGAATCCCATTTGCCGCCAAATCGCTGGTGATCCGAGAAGGGCTGTAGACCGTTCTATCCAGATGAAGTATATCGCAAAACTGGGAATATCGGTCGGTTCGGCCTCTGGGAGCCAGCTGCGGGAACCGTCATGCGATCGCTCTTCCTGGTCGGAGCCAAGCTGCTCGGCATCTATTTCATTATGGATGGCCTGGTCGAGGCATGTTGTTGCTGGGTCGAACACCGTGGCAACGGCGCCGTTCGCGACGCAAATTGCCATCTCCTGTACTCGTCAAACTGATGGCGGGGACGGCGCTCGCCTTTTTCACGGGGATCGTCGCGACGGGGCTGCGGATGTCCGAGTCGAACCGGCGGAGCCAGGTGCCGAGCCTTTAACTTATCGGATCCGCATTGGAGGTCGGGCATTGTGCTGCTTGGTCTGTCTGCAATTGCTGCTGCTCCTTCCGCAGGCCATCCGTGCGGTGACCGATTATTCCCAGCAGATTTCGAGGACGCGTGAGCCCGTTCGACCTGCTGAGCGTCGAGCCGTGGCCTTGCGGTGGCACTGGCCATCGCGTTGATTGGTTTTGCTCACCGGATCGCGGCATTTCTGGAGCGCGTGAACCGACATTCGTCGGCTCCGTGATACGATCTGACGACTCGTTCGGGAAATCAGCATGCTCCGCGGTCTCTACACCCGGCACGTCCGAGAGGCGCTGCGAACGCCGACCGGGCTCGGGTCCGACGCGCTGCTCTTGGCGCTCGTCCTGTCGATCTTTCGGCGCCCTGTTGATGGTCGGGACGCCAGATGGCGACCCCTTTCCATCAGCAGGTCATGATCGATCTTTCGTTCTGGTCGCTGCCCAAGTACACGCTCTCTGAGCCTGGGCCGCGGGTTTGCCGCCTATTTCCTGTCGCTGGCCTTCACGCTCGTTTACGGAACGTATGCCGCCCATCACCGCCGGGCCGAGGCGGTCATGCTGCCGGTGCTCGACGTGCTGCAGGCGATTCCCGTCCTCGGCTTCCTGCCGGGCCTCGTGCTGGCGCTGGTGGCCCTGTTTCCGCGGCACGAGTTGGGCCTCGAAATGGCCTGCATCGTGATGATCTTCACCGGCCAGGTGTGGAACATGACCTTCAGCTTTCACGGCAGCCTCAAGGCCATTCCGCAGACGCTGCGCGAAGTGGCGGCCATTCATCAGCTTTCGCGCTGGCGGATCTTCCGCCAGCTCGAGGTCCCCGCGGCCATGATCGGGCTGGTCTGGAACTCGATGATGTCGATGGCCGGCGGCTGGTTCTTCCTCACGGTCACCGAGGCCTTCACGCTCAAGGACCACGACTACCGGCTGCCCGGCATCGGCTCGTACATGAACGAAGCCATCCTCGCCACACAACGTGCCGGCCATGGTCGCCGGCGTGATCGCCATGGTGCTGATGATCGTGTTTGCCGACCAGGTCGTGTGGCGGCCGCTGGTCGCCTGGAGCCAGCGGTTCAAGGTGGAGGACGTCGCCGCCGTCGTCGAGCCCATTCGTGGGTGCTCGACCTGGCCCGCCGCTCCACCTGGCTGCGGCAGGCTGCTGACCGCTGTTCGACACGTCGCAGCGTTCGATGCTCGGCGCCGGTTTGCGGCCGAGACTTCTTCAGCCGCAATTCGCAGCCGAACTCGGGACGGCCCGCGCCTGCGAATGGCGATTTCCACGAGCGGTGAAATACGTGTCGCAGCGCGGCGCTCGCGGCGGCGGTCGCTTGGGGGGCCTGGTCGATCGTGGCTTGCTCGTCGAGCTGCCCGCTGCGTCGATTCGTCCAAGCCACGGCGATTGGCGGACGGTCCTGTTGGCGCTTGGGAGCGTCGTTCTTGCGGACGACAAGCGGCCGTCTTGTTGGGGGCGGCCTGGACGCTGCCGGCCGGCATCCTCATCGGCCGCTCGCCGCGCTGGTCGGAGCGGTTGCAGCCGGTCATCCAAGTCCTCGCCAGCTTTCCCGGCCCCACTGCTGTTTCTGCCGGTGACGGCCCTGTTGTTCCGGCTGCACGATCAACTTCAATCATCGGCTGCACGGTGCTGATGCTTTTGGGAACGCAGTGGTACATCCTGTTCAACGTGATCGCCGGCGCTTCGTCGATCCCGGCCGACTTGCAGGAAGTCGACCGCCGTTTTTCACTGGAGCCGGCTTCCAGCGCTGGCTGCGGTTGTATATCCCCTGCGTCTTTCCCTACCTGGTGACGGGCCTGATCACGGCGGCCGGCGGGGCCTGGAACGCCACGATCGTGGCCGAATACGTGCAAATGCCGGGACCCACACCGTACATCGGCCTTCGGTTTGGGCTTCGTGATCAGCCATGCCACGAGCCGCGGGGCATTATTCGCTGCTGGCGGCCTCGGTGGTGACCATGGCGGTCGCCGTCGTCACCATCAATCGCCTCTTCTGGAAACGGCTCTATCGGGTGGTGGAAGACCGCTTCAGCCTGGCAGGACAGAATTAGTCCAAGAGTCCAAAGTCCACCTCCAAGGTCCAAAATCGCAGGTACAATGACGCTGTTCCCCTTCCGCGGCGTCGGCGCTGGATCCAACACTGGCGAACTGCTCCTGTCTTTCCGACCTTGGACTTTGGATCTTCGACCTTGTACGACCCCATGGCCACCTCCGATAACAATTCGATCTCCGCCGTCCGGAACGTCTGGGTCACGTTCGAGCCGGGACAACCGCGTCGTGCTGCAAGACGTGTCGCTCGATGTGGTGCCCGAACGAAATCCTGGCCATTCTCGGCCCCAGCGGATGCGGCAAGAGCACGCTCGTGCGGGTGATGGTCGGACTGATCCGGCCCGACGCGGGGCGAAGTCCTCGCCCACGGCAAACCGCTGCGGGGCTGCACCCGGGGATCGCGCTGGTCTTTCAGAACTTCGGGCTGTTTCCCTGGCTCACGGTGCGGCAGAACGTCGAAATGGCGCTGGCCGGCCTCGACGTGCCGGCCGAGCGAGGCACACGAGCGGGTCGAGCGGTGCATCGACACGGTCGGCCTGGGCGGCCACCAGGACGCCTTTCCCAAGGAGCTGTCCGGCGGCATGAAGCAGCGCGTCGGCATCGCGCGGGCCATGGCCCGTGCGCCCGAGCTGTTGTGCATGGACGAGCCGTTCAGCGCGCTCGACGTCTTCACGGCCGAGAGCCTGCGCAGCGAGATCTACAACCTGTGGATCGGCCGCGACGGTGCGCCGGGCCGGCTTGCGTCCGCCGTCGAGCCTCAAAAGCATCGTGATGATCACCCACCTGATCGAAGAGGCCGTCTTCCTGGCCGACCGCATCGTGATCATGGGGACGATGCCGGGGCACATCCGCCAAATCCTGCCCAACACGCTCCCCCATCCCGCGCGACTACCAATCGGCCGAGTTTCTGAAGATCGTGCAGCAGATCCACGGGATCATCGTGTCGGAGCACATGCCGGACGAGCCGGCGGCCGCCGCCGCACGCCCGGCCAAGCCGCCGACGATGGAGCCGATCCCCCCCGTCGAACTGGGGCAGGTCGTCGGCTTGATGGAAATCGTGCAGGACCACCGCGGCCGCGTCGATGTCTTCACGCTCGAAAGGCTGACCGACGCCGAGTTCGGCCACACGCTGGCCCTGGTGATGGCGGGCGAAATGCTCGATTTCCTCGACACGCCCAAGGAGATCGTGCTTCTGACCGACGCTGGGCCGCCGGTTCCTGCAGCAGGACGTGCCCGGCCGCCAGGCCATCCTCCGCGAGCAGCTTCTCAAGCTCGACCTGTTCCGTTTCATCGTCAAGCGGCTCGAGTGCGCTCCGGAAAAGCAGCTCCCCAAGGAGATCGTCGAAGAGGACCTCGTGATGCGGCTGCTCATCCGCGACGTCGAGCCCCTCTTCGACACGATCGTCGCCTGGGGCCGCTCGGGCGAACTCTTCGGCTATGCCCCGACGACCGAAACGCTCTACCTCGGCGAGCCCGAAAGCTAAGCCGGCCGCCCCCGGCAGCGGTGCGAACGATCCGGGCAACGCGATCTCCAGGACGGTCCGCAAGAGGGCTGCTTGTTGCCGCGGCATCGCCCCCCGATTATCCGCGCATGCCCCGCCAGGTGAACGTCTTTTTGCTTCCGCGACACTTTGAGCCGGAAGAGCTGCGCGGAGGGATCGCCGTCGTGATCGATGTGCTGCGGGCTTCGACGACGATCGTCACGGCATTGGCCAACGGTGCGCGGAGCGTGATTCCGTGCGGGGACGTCGCGGCAGCCCAACGGATCGCCGCCGGTTTTCCAGCGCGGCGATGTGCGGTTGGGGGAGAGCGGGGCGGCGTGCGGATCGAGGGATTCGATCTCGACAATTCGCCGGCCGCTTACACGTCGGAGCGCGTTCGCCGGCAAGACGATCGTCTTCACCACGACCAACGGCACGGCCGCCTTGCTGCGGTCCCAGGCGGCCGACCGCGTGTTGATTGGCTCGCTCGTCAATCGCCGGGCCGTGGTCCGGGAGCTTGCCGGCGACGCGCGGGCCGTGCACCTGGTTTGTGCCGGAACCGAGGGATGCATCACGGCCGAGGATTTCCTGGCCGCCGGAGCAATCGCCGCCGAGTTGGAAACCGAAGCCGGCGGCACGTCGTCGCAGGACGACTTGGCGTTCGTCGCGAGGGAATTGTGGGCTGCCGAATCGTCTTCGAGCGGGCGATTGCAGGCGGCCCTGCGGCAAAGCCGGGGCGGTCGCAACCTCGTCGAGCTCGGTTTCGATGCGGACATCGACTTTGCCGCCCGGGTCGATTCGGTCCAGCTTGTCGCGGAGTATTTTGCGAAGGAGGGACGAGTTGAGCCTGTGCGATAAGTCGACGTTCTTGTACGCTACGGACGCAATGACCAATGGCGGAAGTTCGATTCGAGAGGAAGCCGGATTCACCCATGCCGAAGTCGATGGACCAGATCGTCGCGTTGTGCAGGCGGCGCGGATTCATCTTTCAGTCCTCGGAGATTTACGGGGGCCTCAACGGTTTCTGGGACTACGGGCCGCTGGGAACGGAGCTGAAGCGGAACGTCCGCAGACGCCTGGTACCACGACCTGGTCACCAACCACGACGAGTTCTCGGTCCTGCCCGGTGCGCCGCAGTCGTTCTCCATGGTCGGCATCGAGTCGTCGATCATCATGCATCCGCAGGTCTGGAAGTGCTCCGGCCACTACGACCTGTTCCACGACATGATGGTCGATTGCCGCGAGTGCAAGGCCCGCTTCCGGGCCGACCACGTGAAGACCAGCGAATGCCCGCTCAAGCCGAGCAAGCATCCCGGCGAATTCGAGAAGTGCAAGCTCACCGAGCCGCGCGAATTCAACCTGATGTTCAAGACGATCGTCGGCGCCTTGGCCGGCGAAGAGGGGACGGCCTTCCTGCGGCCGGAGACGGCCCAGGGGATGTTCGTCAACTTCAAGAACGTGCTCGACAGCACGCGGGTGAAAGTTCCCTTCGGCATCGCGCAGGTCGGCAAGAGCTTCCGCAACGAGATCACGCCGCGGAACTTCACCTTCCGCTCGCGCGAGTTCGAGCAGATGGAGATGGAGTTCTTCTGCCATCCCAGCGAGTCGCGCGCCTGGTACCAGTATTGGCGCGACCGCCGCTACAACTGGTACATCAACCTGGGCATCTCGAAAGAGAACCTGCGGCTCCGCGACCACACGGCCGACGAGCTGTCGCACTACTCCGTGCGGCACGGCCGACGTCGAATACACGTATCCCGTTCCTGGAGCCCGGCGAGTACGGCGAGCTGGAGGGGATCGCACACCGCGGCGACTTCGACCTGCGCTCGCACATGGAAGGGAAGCTCGTCAAGTCGGGCAACGACCTGGTCGTCGAGAAGGACGCCGATGGCAATCCGCGGCACCGCGGGAGCGGCAAGGACCTCACGTACTTCGACGACCAGACGCGCGAGCGCTACGTGCCCCACGTGATCGAGCCGGCCGCCGGCGCGGACCGTGGCACGCTGGCCTTCTTGTGCGAGGCCTACCAGGAGGACGAGCAGCCCGACGAAAAGGGCGAGCCGCAGAAGCGGGTCGTGATGCGGTTTCATCCGAAGCTCGCCCCCTTCAAAGTGGCCGTCTTTCCGCTCATCAAGAAGGAAGGCATGCCCGAAGCGGCCCTGGCGATTTACCGCGAACTCAAAGAGGCCGGCATCGCCTGCTACTTCGATCAGCAGGCCGCGATCGGCCGGCGCTATCGCCGCCAGGACGAGATCGGCACGCCCTACTGCATCACGGTCGACGGCGAAACGGCCAAGGACGGCACCGTCACCGTCCGCGACCGCGACACGCTGGTTCAGGACCGCGTGCCGGTCAAGACGCTCGTCGAAGAAATCCGCCGCCGCCTCCGCGGCTGAGCCGCTGGTGCCCTCTCTCGCACCGATGGGAGTCTTTGTGTGCCAGGCCCACGGCTTCGTGCGGGCATGTCTACGTACGCCAAACATTTTGGGTGCGCGAAGTGGATTCGCATGGCCACCCGGAATGGCGGCCGTACCACCGGATATCCACCGTCGTTAAGCGGAGGGCTGTTGCTGGAGCTGGTGCGCGAGGATTGCCAGCATGCGCTGGTTCGTTCGGGCGTCCTTCACCGCAATTCGAAGGGCGTGCGTGCCGAGATGTCGTCCCATGCTTCGCATATCGCGCAGAAAGAGGCCCGCCGCCTGGCAGCCGGCGATGAGGGTACGTGCGTCGGGGCCCGGTTCGGGTAGATGGCATAAGAGAAAATTTGCCGTGCCGGGAGTCACTTCCAGCCCTAATCGCTGCAGTCCCTCGGCGAGCTCTCCGCGAAGGAGTCGCGTCTCCTCATACCTTTCTCGATAATACGAGGAGTTTTGCAGCGCACGGACGGCGGCGATTTGGCTGGGCAGTCCGATGGACCAAGGAGGCGTGATGCGTCGCAGGCCGCTTGCGATCCGTTCGGGAGCGCAGCCATAGGCCGCTCGCATCCCGCTGAGAGCGCACGCCTTTGAGAGCGATTTGCAGACGACGACATTTTCGCTCTGGGCCGCAAATCGCTCCAACGATTCCCGCGAGCTCACATAATCGACATACGCCTCATCGATCCAAAAACGGGTGCGTTCCGGCGCGCGACGCAGCACCTTTTCCAGGTCACAGTGCGCGACGTTTCGGCCCGTCGGATTGTTCGGGTTCACGAGGACTGCCAGGTCATATTCCGCGCAGGCGCTGTTCCAATTCTGAGACATCGACGGCGTAGCCGCCGCTGCGCTCGAGCCGGCAGACGATCGACGCGGCAGCCGACGATCTTTTCGAGAACGTGTGCGTACTCGCCATAAGTCGGATCGAGAATCAGGACACGGGACGAGGGACACAGCCACTCGCGGAAGGCGAGGTAAATCAGGGCTGACGAGCCAGCCGCCGGCACAAGACAGTCGCTCCGGATTCCGCGCGCCGCGGAGATCGTCGCAGCAACCCCTCGCAGTGCGTGGGAGGCGACGTTCGCATCGTCCACTCTAGGCATTCTCCCAACGACGCTTGCACCTCGGGAGCCGGCGGAAACCAGGCGTCCAGCACGTCGGCATTGATGACCGACGTGCGCCGGTCGAGCGTGGCGAAGTCCTCGCCAATCGCCCGGAAGAATGCACCGCCGTGCTCGCACTCTTCCCCACGGAAGATCGGAAACTCGAGCCCCCAATCGACGCTTGCCTGCATTCGCCGAATGACGCCGCTGTGCCGCGCGGCAAACATTCGCGCCCGTTCGACGTCCGTGCTCATCAGCTCGTAGTTCACTTGTCCCGAGCGGATCGACCGCCCCGCAGGCATAAATCCAGCCTTTTGATACAGGCCGAGCACCTCCCGCCGACCGATGGCGACGATCGACCGTCCACCGTGCTCGTCGATCCACCGCAGAGCCGCATGCATCAGCAGTGGCGTGACGGGACCACTGCGGTACGGCTTCGCCACGGTCAAAAGCCGAACCTCGTACAGCCGATCGTCGGTCGGGACCGGCCACTCGTTTCGCGGCACATATTTGTCGACCGAGTATCGTCCGTGTCCTGGCGGCGTGAGACTGACGAAGCCGACAATCTCGCCTTCCGCGCACGCCAGGATGTAATGATTGAACTCATCGAGCGCGTCCGAAAGCATTCCCAGTCGATTCTCTGGGTACTGGCCGAGCTCGGACGCATACACCTCGTGCCGCAAGCGATAAATGGCAGGGCGGTCGCCGGCCGCGCCCATTCGCAAAACAAGGTGGCACAAGTTCTGTGCATGTGGCCGCTGAGGATCCGAGATAAGGCTCGTCATCATCTGTCTCCGTTTCCGTCACCTCATCAGGCGCAGTTGCGGGAGGAATATCACGCGCTTTCGCCCATCGCGACCCAACATCGAGCGGCGACAGCCGTTTACGCCGACGGAAAGACCAACGGGCGCAGTGCAAACGACCGCAAGGACCCGCGCCTTCTGTTTTCGACGCTCATTCGTCGACCGCAGCGACACCCGGAAGATAATCAGAATTAAGGCGAGGCTTTCAGCATCCGGAGGGGCACCGAATGCGTTGCGCTGCATGTGCGAAGAGATTGATGGCCGGCGCGGCGCTCGCCGCCGTATTTTTTTGGGCGTTTCCTACGTGGAGGCGGACGAGTGGCCGCGCGATCGCGCCGTCCGGCCGGGTTCCTTCCGTCGAGCCGGCTCCGCGCGATGGGCGCCGCTATTTCCGTCCGGCGGGAACGCGGGGCACGGAACAAAACGAGCGTTGAACGCTCGACAACGAGGCTTTCGTTAAGCGGTTTTTCGTGGTCTCGGCTGTGCTGTCGTGGTCCATTATGCCGCAAATCGCATTCGACGCACGATCGTTCGCTAACTAATCCGCTGCGGCCGGTTGGCCGGTGAAATACTCCGGTGCGCTCCCGTCTTTCCACTTGATATTACAGCCGATGCTGGCCTTTTGTGCTGTAGGGACGGGCTTGCCAGCCAGGACGGCGTCGCAGGCGGCCCGCAGGTCGGATCCCGTGATCGGTTTGCCGTTTCCCGGCCGGCTGTCGTCGAATTGCCCCCGATAGACGAGCCGGCGGCCCGAGTCGAACAGGAAGAAGTCCGGCGTGCAGGCCGCTCCGTAAGCTTGGGCGACCGCCTGCGATTCGTCGAACAGATAGGGAAAAGTATAGCCGGCCGACTTCGCTTCGCCTTTCATCCGGTCCGGACTGTCGTCCGGATGCGTGCTGACGTCGTTGGAATTGATGCCGACGATTCCCAACCCCTTCGCCTGGTATTCCTTGGCAAAGGCCGCCAGCGCGCTGCGCAGGTGGATGACGAATGGGCAGTGGTTGCACATGAAAATCACTAGCAGCCCCCGCTTGCCCGAAAAATCGGACAACGAAACCATCTTGCCGTCGATGTTGGGGAGCGTAAACTCCGGCGCTCGCTGCCCGAGCGGCCGCATGGTGGATGCCGTCTTGACCATGGGAATCTCCTTCTTCTGACCGATCGCGTTCAACAAGTCATTGGGTGGGACGGGTAAACTTATTGATCAGCGGTTGGATGAACGGCTCCGGAACGAACGCGCGAAGTTTCTCGGCGCTGTCGTGGTGCCCCATCTGTGCAATCTGTTTGATCAACGTGCTCGAGATGTGAGCGTATTTCTCGCCCGCCATCAAGAACACGGTTTCGATGTCGGGTGCAAGGACGCGATTAGCCAGGCAGGTGGTGAACTCCATTTCGATGTCCGTCAACGTCCGCAATCCGCGGAGCATGACAGCACCCTTGCAGCGACGCACAAAATCGACTGCCAGGCCGTCGAAACTTTCAATGGCGACATTTTTGTAAGGGGCGAGCACAATCCGCACGAGCTTGAGCCGCTCTTCACAGGAAAACAGCGGCCGCTTTTCCGGGTTGATGCCAATGCCGATCGTCACCCGCTCATACATGGCCGCTCCACGGCGGACAATGTCTTCGTGTCCCAACGACATCGGATCGAAGCTTCCGACGTAGACCGCGTGCTTGGCGTTAAGGTCAGCGACCATAGACGAGAGCCTAATGTATCAGGCTTCGCATTGCGAGTCGCGCCCGAGCCGCCAAAACGCGGCTGCCAACCCGGCAGACGGGAGCGGTTAAGAGAGAATGCAGAACCAGCTGCGCTCTGTGGTGAGAGAGTCGCGATCGTGAGGGAGCGGTCGGCAGGAAGAGGGTCCGATCGTTCGCTCACGGTCAATGCCTTGCGTGGTGTGGAGAAGTGGTACATCGGACTGCCAAGCTGACACGAGCAGGGGAGCATCCCTGCGTATAGCCCTCGTTCCTGCCAATTTGACACGCCGCATCGCGAACCTGGGCGTGGTGCCCGCCGCAGGAGCTGGATTCGTAAATTTTGTCCATCCAAAGCTTTAGGATGCGATTCCTTTCAATCTCTGGAGCTGGTCGAACGCTCAAAAGGCACGGTACAGGCTTTGCAATCTCAAGCTTGGATTGAACTTAGGTTGCCACGCCGATCGACGCCCGACGGGAGTGGTTTGTGGCGATGGCGAAATTGGAAGCAGAAATGCCGGTTTTTCGTTGGGGACACGCCTGGGACGCATTTGAGGATCTGGAGCGAGAGGTTGATCGCCTGCTCAACACCGTCAACTTCGCCTTTCACGGAATTCGGCTCGGCGGCCAATTCCCGGCGGTGAACCTGTACGAGCTCGACAACGAGTATTTGTTGACCTCCGAACTGCCGGGGACCAAAGCCGAGGATCTCGAGGTGACCATCGCCAACGGGCTCCTCAACATCAAGGGGCGGCGATCGGAACCCAATGGCGTGCCCGAGGAGCGGTATCGGCGGCAAGAACGCTTCCATGGAAATTGGCAGCGAACTCTGTCAGTTCCGGAGAGAATCCGCGAAGACGCGCTGAGCGGCGGACTTCATCGACGGGATTCTCAGAGTTCACCTTCCCAAGGGAGAGCAGGAGCAGCCCCGACGGATTTCCGTCGCCGAAGGCTCCGACTGAGCGTACGATGGTGGAGGAAGAAAAACCCCTGCGCGGAACGAATCGGAACGACCCATGGCGGACGCAACAGACAACGGCGGCGTAGTGCCCAAGAACCACGAGGGGACGGCTTCCGCCGCAACAGGCGGGGTGGCCGGCCAAACGTCCGAGGACCGGAAGCCCGAAGAATCGGCACGTGAGCGGTTTCTCTTCTCGCCGCCAATCGACATCTTCGAGACCGACGAGGGGCTGGTGTTGCACGCTGATCTTCCCGGAGTCTCGATCAAGACGCTCGAGCTGCAGGTGCAGGACAACAAGCTGACCCTCTTTGGGCGCGTCCATCCCGTGGTTCCCCCAGAGGCTCGGACGGTGCACCAGGAATACGGGGTCGGCGATTTTTTGCGGTCGTTCATTCTGAGCGATGAGGTCGATCACGAGCGGATCACGGCCACGATGACCAACGGAGTGCTTAAAGTCGTGCTTCCCAAGGCGCCGCAGCCCAAGCCGCGGCGAATCGAAGTGAATGCCGAACCCACTCCCTAGAGCGCATTTCATGAAGATGTAGCGATCCCGCGGCGGAAATTATGGATAAATACGAGACTTTCGTCGCGTCACCAAAGTGCTCTCAGCAGTAGCGGAAAGGTCCGAACGATGTCCGACGCCATGCACTCTGCCAGCTCCCAGGGGTCAGGTCCGATTTCGCAGTCCGTCGAACGGCTGCGGCGGGAATTCGAGCGATGGGTCGAGGCCGCTTTGCAACAAGGGGGTCGGGCGCTCGATGTCGTCGGGCTACGAGCGGCCGACCGTCAATGGGCGCCGGCTGTCGATCTGGTGGAAACCCCCACGGAGATTCACATCGATGTCGACCTGCCGGGCGTGGAACCGTCCGTGGTCGATGTTTCGCTAGCAGGAAACATGCTGACGGTCCAGGGCCCCAAAAAGCTTTCGCTGACGCCGGAGGGGGCCGTTTCGCATCTGGTGGAGCGGATGCATGGACCGTTTCATCGGATGATTCCCATGCCGGCGCCCGTCATGCCCGAGAGCGTAACGGCCGAGTTGAAAAATGGAGTGCTGCGGCTGCGGCTCCTGAAATCGGAGAAAGCCCGGCGCAGAAGATCCCCGTCCGCAGCGAGCCGGTGGTCCCTCGAACGTACGACCCGCCCCCCACCCTTTAAGGTGGTCGCTTTGAGACGGCCCATGGAAGCGGTGCGGCGTGATCGTTTCGGCGGAATCGTGCTGTGCGGGGGCAAGAGCACGCGGATGGGGCGTCCCAAGCTGTCGCTTGGCTTTGGCGGCGAGACGATGCTGGCCCGCGTGGTGCGGATCATCAGCGAGGTCGTCTCGCCCGTCGTCGTGGTCGCTGCCCCCGGACAAGCGCTTCCGGAGCTTCCCGCCGGAACGCTCGTGACGCGAGATGCGATCCAAGATCAAGGGCCATTAGGCGGATTGGCCGCGGGCATGGCCGCGCTGCGCGAGCCGTGCAGAGGCGGCTTATGCGTCGTCCTGCGATGTCCCCTTGCTCAAGGCGGAATTGGTCCGCGCGATGCTCGAGGCGCTCGGCACGCACGAACTGGCCATCCCGCGGGACGGGGAATATCATCACCCGCTGGCGGCCGTCTACCGGACGGCCCTTGAGGATCGCGTCGGCCGCTTGATTTCCGAACGACGATTGCGACCCCTGTTCCTCGTTCAGGAATCCGATGCGCGCCTTGTCGATGTCTCCGAGCTCCGCGCAGTCGATTCCACTCTGAGCTCGCTCCGCAACACGAATACGCCGGAAGAGTATCGCGACGCCCTCCTCGCTGCCGGCCTCCAGGCGGAACCCTGCGACGACCCAGCCCCGTAGGTTATGCTTCAGCACAACAACTGTTCGCGCCAGTCACGCCCGATGAAAAGAAGGGTTATGCTGAAGCATAACCTACGGCTGTCACGCGGATTCCGAGTTGGTTGGCGACCGATGTCTCAAGAACCGCGTCTCTCCGCCGACATTCGCATGCGTGGTTTCGCTTCGCGGGTCTCGGTCGAAACAGCCAGCCAATGGGTCGACGGCCACACCTCTCCGCTCGGACCGGAAGACGTCGCTCTGCCGAAGGCCTGCGGTCATGTGTTGGCTGCGCCCGTGACGGCGCCGCTCGACGTACCTTCGTTCGATCGCTCGGCGATGGACGGTTACGCCTTGCGCGGATCGGAGACGCACGGGGCCGGCGATTACAACCCTCTCCCGTTTCGAATCATCGGCGAGGCGCTGCCGGGCAAACCGTTTGCGGGGGAAGTCCTTCCGGGGACGGCCGTCCGCATCATGACGGGCGCTCCTGTGCCCGCGGGCGCCGACGCGGTTCTCCCGGCGGAGTTCACGCGGGAAGCGGACGGATTCGTCGAGATCACATCGGCGGTCCCGCCTTTGAAGAATATTGGCCGCCGCGGTGAGGATATGCGGAGCGGAATGACGGTCCTTGAAGCCGGGCGGCGGCTGCGTCCGCAGGATCTGGGCCTCGTGGCTTCGCTGGGGATCGATCATGTTCCGGTCGTGAAGAGTCCGCGAGTGCGGCTGATCATAACCGGCAACGAGCTCGTCGTACCGGGCGCTCCGCGCGGTGCGTATCAGATTTATGAATCGAACTCATTCATGCTTGCCGCGTTGATCGCGCGCGACGGCGGGACCGTGGAATCGCTCCGCCGACTGCCCGACGAGCGGGACGCCATTCGGCACGCCCTGCTGGCGGCCGGCGCGGACGTGATCCTGGTCTCTGGCGGGTCAAGCGTCGGGACCGAGGACCATGCTCCGCTGCTCCTGGCGGAAGTGGGGACGCTGGCCATTCACGGCGTCGCCATACGGCCCTCCAGCCCGGCAGGGATGGGAATGATCGGCGCGGCGCTCGTCTTCCTGCTGCCGGGAAATCCGGTCTCGTGTTTATGCGCCTATGATTTTTTCGCCGGCCGCGCCTTGCGCCGTTTTGCCGGAGGCCGGGACGAGTGGCCCTATTCGACGCGGCGCGTGATCCTTGGCCGCAAGCTCGTCTCCGAAATGGGCCGCGTCGATTACTGCCGCATTCGGATCGATGCCGACCGAGCTGAACCCCTCGCTGTCAGTGGAGCCTCCATCCTCTCGTCGACGACGTGCGGCCAATGGCTTCATAGTGGTGCCGGCCGAGTGCGAAGGCTACGCCCCGGGCACGGAGGTCGAGGCGTTTCTGTATGATCGGTGGGTATGAGCGACATTTCGCGTCGAAAGGTCTCCGCGGCGGCCCAGCAGGATCAGTTTCTGGACGTCATTAGCCGCGACGATGCCGCCGCATGGTTTCACAGGCGTCTCAAGCTCGAGCCGCTCGGTGCGGAGCGAGTCCGAAGTCGCGCCTGAACCGTCCGGCCGTGAAGGCTTTCCGCGAAATCCTGGGGGCAGTGCCTGCCAGAGAAGGGCTGACGGCCTTGGGCATGAGATTGTAGGGCGGCAGGGGGCGAGTCTCTTCCGGCGATAGACCGAATTCGCCAGCAGTATCAATACCGGGACAGATTGCATCCTCAGAGTTCGAGAGCAAATGACTCGTGAAAGAGTCTAAACAAAGCTGCCCAGTGGCGCTCGGCGGCGGTTGGGTCGAAGACGGGCAGATCCGGAACCGCAAAGCCATGACGGCGCGGGATAAGTCTCGATCAAATGGTCCACACCTGCCTCGGTCAAAGCCGTTTCGAGACGGTTTCTCTGTTCTTCGGGGAATGATGCGTCGTCGGTCGCACCGGCGACATAGACGCGGCCGGTTATATTTCCCACGAAGTGATGAGGGCTGTCAGGTTGGTCCGTGGCCAAATTGCCGCCGTGAAACGACGCGACGGCTGCGAATCGATCTGGAAACGCGCCGGCAGCGGTCAAGGAAGCGTTGCCGCCCATGCAATAGCCTGTGGCACCGAATCGATGACCTTTGACCTCGGGTCGCGATGACAGAAACTCGATGAAGGCGGCCGCGTCGGAGATCTTCCGGTCGCGATTGAGGCTGGCTACGAATTTCATCAATTCTTCCCGTAGTTTTGGGTCGGCCAGAACCTGAGAGGGGATCTTTGGCGGATAACTCCCGAGGCGGTAATAGAGATCGGGCAGCAACACCAGGTAGCCGCCATCAGCCAGACGCTGGCCCATCTCCCACATGACCGGGCGGATGCCGAGACCGTCCATGAAGAAGATCACGCCAGGCCAGGGCCCCGCGGTGTCGTCAGGGGTGTCGTCAGGGGTGAAGACCGACGCCGGGCAGATTCCGTCGCGAGTCTTGATGGTGACGTCCAGGCGGGGCATGGGCACATTCCTCCAAGAATTGAAATTGATCCGGGCGGTATTGGACCCCGCGCGTGCAAGTGCCGCGGCTCAGCCGGTCTTTGAATCCGGGTCGGCCGGCTTCGGGCGTTCCGCCGGGCGGATGAGCCCTTTCTGCAGATCGTTGACCACTTCCGCCAGAATGGCCGGGTCGGCGGTCTTCAGGACATGCGCGATGCGGCTGGGAGGCACGTTGAGCCGCGTCATGATCTCGGTCGCCTGTTTCCATAAGCGGTCCTTTTTCTTCTCCGCGGCGAGATACAAGTCGCTGGCAATCTCGCTGAGCCGGCGAAAATCAATGTCGTCGCGGCTGTCGTAGTACCGCTTGATAATTTTCTTCTGGTAGTCGCTATGTTCTTTCATTCTTCACACCTTGGCCGTGGAGCTGTTCCGTCTCACCAGGAAAGGGATTTCACCGTGGGTTCGTCCTCGTCGAGACCCGCGGGATTTTCGGAAAGGTATCGCGGAACCTGGCGACTGTCACGAGTGTGCCGTCGCAAATCCGCGGATACCGGCTCGGCGGCTTGGAATGGCGGGATGCATGTGCTAAGAGTCCCAACATGTCGCACGGATTCCTCGGGTACAACGCGACCTTCATGCTCGACTTCGTGGTCTGTGCCCTGGTGTTTGTTGTGCCCGTCCTGGCGGTCAGCATTTTTCTCGTCAAAATTCGGCGGAATTACATCTGGCATCGCCGGCTGCAACTTTTCCTGGCCGGCGTCCTGCTTTTGGCCGTCGTCGCGTTCGAGGTCGACCTGCAAGTCGTCCACCACGGGTGGCAAAACATCGTGCGGCAATCCCGGCCCGAAATCTCAGCCTCCGATTTCGACTTCGTCCGCACGCTGTTGCACATTCACTTGGTATTTGCGATATCGACTCCGTTGCTTTGGGCCGTGACGATCAGCCTGGCGCTGCGCTCCTTCGGCAATCCGCCGGCGCCCTCGAGGCACAGTCCCTGGCACAGGTGGCTGGGCTGGACCTCGGCCCTCGATTTGGCGATGACGTCAGCCACGGGCCTCTTATTCTATTACTTCACGTTCGTGAACCGTTAAGATCGATGTCGGCTGCCATCGGCGCGGCGGTAATTCTCAATTCTTAACCGGGAGGGAGTGTTGTGAAAAGCGCGCGGCTGGGTTTGCTCTTGTCTTTGGCAGCATTGACGTCATTTGCCGCCGATCGGTCTCGGTCCCAGGCCGCGGAGCTGCGAGCGGGGGTCGCCAAGATCGATATCACGCCCCCCTTGTCGCTGAAGTCTTCGCTGGGAGGATATGGCGATCGCATGAACCGGCCCGCGACCGGCGTTCACGACCGGATCATGGCCAAGGCGCTGGTCCTGACGGACGGACACAAAAAGTTCGCCCTCGTCACCGTCGATGCGCTCGGCTTCGCGCCACCCGTCAAGACGGCCGTCCTTGACCGCTTGGCCGACAAAGGCTGGACGGCCGACAACCTGATGCTCCTGGCGAGCCACTCGCATACGGCCATCGAGATGAACGCCCTCAACCCGCTCAACGACTTCCAGGTCCCGCAGATTGGAATCCACAATCCGCCGCTCTTTGAGTTGATTATGAACCGGCTGGCGCAGGTCGTGGCCGAGGCTGAAAAAACTCTTGTCCCAGTCGCCATCGGCACCTCGAGCATCGAACTGCACGGCTGGAATCGCAATCGGCGGATTCCCGGCGGAATCGTCGACCCCGAGCTGACGGTCGTGCGGATCGACCGCCTCGACGGGAGACCATTCGCGGTCTTCGTCAATTGGACGGCCCATCCGACTTTCATGGGCCCGGAGGACATGTGGTTTTCCGGCGATTACCCAGGACACCTGCAGCGCACGCTCGAGGCCCTGATTGGAGACGGCGCCGTGGCCATGTTTTGCAACGGAGCGGAAGGGGACCAAGCGACCATCGCGCGTCCAGAGTCGGGCGATTCGCATTGGGAGAAAGCCGAGCGCTACGGCCGGGAGCTCGGCATCAATGCCTGGCACGTGTGGCAAAAGACCCCCACCGCACACAATGTCCCCTTCGCCTTCTGGCGGGAAGAGATCACGCTTCCGAAGCGGCAATGGCATCCCAACTTCCGCGAGACGGGCGGAAAAGAATACGCCATGACGGAAGACCTGCTCCGCGAGATGCTTCCCAAACTCTTCCCGACGAAGACGGCCAGCATCTCTATCCGAGTCGGCGAACTGGTCATCATCGGAATTCCGGGCGAGCTGGCCACGCGGATGGGACTGGAGGTCAAGCACCGGGCCAAGGAGATCACCGGCGCCAAGCACCCGATCATCGGAGGACTGGCCGACGAATGGATCGGCTATATCATCCCCATCGAGCAGTACAAGATGGGCAAATATGAAGCCAGCATGAGCTTCTACGGCCCGACGCTTGCCGACGTGATTGTCGCCGGCGCCATTCGAGGAGTCGAACATCTTCAGGGACAAAAGCTTTCCTCGAAGCGATGAGTGTTCGGAATCGTTGCAAAGCGCCCGCTTTTGATTCACTTTTTCGGAGTTATTTGGGGTTTTTTGGGGCGTAAAAAAGGGAAACCTGAAGACCCCAAAAACTCAAAAATGGGGGAGCACCGTTCCGAGGACGTCCAGACCCGGATTGCATTTGATAATGTTCATATGTTCATATGTCCTCGGTCGGCGGCTTTCGAGGAGGACAGTCGCCGTTCCCTCAGGTGCAACAGCAACGCGATCAAGGCGGCGATCAGTGCGACGCTCAAGAACACATAGACTTGATGTTCCTTGAAGGCGTCCCAGATGTGCCGCATGTGGCGGCCGAACCAGAGGACGAGCGCGGTCCAGAAGCCGACCCACAACGTTGCACCCGCGACGTTGTAGACGAGGAACCTGCGCCATGACGTCGCAATGCAGCCGGCAAGAATGGCGTAAATCTGCCGCACCCCCTCGAAGAAACGGCCCAGGATCACGAACGTCGCGCCGTATCTTGAGTAGAAATCCTCGATCTTTTGCAGCCGCACCGCGTTGATGCCGACGTAGCCGCCGTACTTTTCGAGGAGGCGGTGGCCTCCGAGTCGACCGATTGCAAACCCGACGATTCCGCCGAGCACGGCGCCCGCCCACGCACAGAGCACCACCGGCACAATCTGCATTTCGCCGCGGGCGGCCATCAAAATGGCCGCGATGAAGATCGTCTCGCCCGGCACCGGAACACCGAAATTCTCCGCGAAGACCAAGGCGAAGAGGCCGGCATAGCCGTATTCGTGCAGGAGCTTGCGGGCCGCCTCGAGAATCTGATGCAGGTGTTCGGGCGACACGGGTCCAACGATCCCTGGTGATGACCGACTCTGACTGCCGACGTTTTCATTCGCAAAGGAAGCGCGATTACAACACGACGCTTCCGATCTGTCAAAGACTCCTCGTGCTTCGCCGCCGTTCGCGAGCATTTCCCACGACGGCGAGACAACCGAACGACGAATCGCTACGGTAATTAGCATGGGAAAGCGAATGACTTTCAATTGCGGAGGTCGGGGATCCCGTCCACTTTTCGGCCGACTGTCGCCACGGCTCGATTGCCATGATCGTCCTCGTGGCACTCTCGGCGGCGCTCTTCGCCGACGAGGACGAGAACGATATGGTTCCCGGCCTCGTGGCGCGGTATCGGGCGGGCGGCAAACTGATCGTAAGAATCGACCCGGACGTGGCGTTCGAGTGGAAGACCGATTCGCCCGATCCGCGCCTCGCGCGCGGCCCGTTCGCGGCACGCTGGGCGGGCCAGCTCCTGATCCGCGAGGGAAGCCCGTTTCGCTTTCACGCATTCTTACAGGGAAACGTCGCCGTTACGGTCGACGGCCGGACCGTGTTGGCCGGCCGTCGCGAGCATGTCGGCTGGATCAGCGGCGATCCGGTCGCGTTTGGCTTCGGGGAAAAGCCGTTCGAGGTCACGTTCGACGCTGCTGAGAAGGGAGCGACCCTCAAGCTTTTCTGGTCGTCCGCACGCTTTCCGCTGGAGCCCTTGCCGGCGCATCTGCTGTTTTGCGATCCGTCCGCCATTCCCGAACGGAAGCAGATCGTTCAAATCGAGGCGGGGCGGCGCGAATTCGAGATTGCCCGCTGCAACCGCTGCCATCGACGGCCTGAGCTCTTTTCGCTGGCGGCCCCGTCGCTGGTTCATGTCGCCGATGGATTGAGCCGGTCGGCCATCATCGAGAAGATCGGCCGGCACAGTCCCCGATCGGCCGGCGAGCGGATGCCGACGTTCGATCTGACGCGCGACGAGGCGGCGGCGATCGCCGCGTTTTTGCTTCAGAATGCTCAGCCCGCCGTCCTCGACAAGGCGCCGGCCGGCATCAATGTCGCAAAAGAGGCGCGCAAGGGGGAAACGCACGTGTGCTCCCTCGGCTGCCTGGCCTGCCACACGATTCCGGGGCGGAAGGGTGCCGGGCTCGTGCTGGGAAACTCCGGGGCTTACGGAGGAGGCGATCTTGTCGGCGGTCGGTTCGAAACGGACGGTCGACTGGCTTTGGACCTGGCTTGCCAAGCCCGGCGCGGTCAACGCCGACCACCGCATGCCGATCTTCAACCTCAAGAAGAAGGAGCGGCGGCAGATCGTGAGCTACTTGTCGACGCTCAAAGCGGCACGACGTTCCGTCGACGCCGGCCCTTGCGGCGGCGCACGAAAGCGGCTCGAACGACGACGTACTCGTCGCACGTGGCCGCGAGCTGGTCGGCAAGGCGCGCTGTGCGGCCTGCCATCAGATCAAGCACGCGACGGCCGACGTCGCTTCCCTGCCCGATCTTTCACGTGCCGTGAAAGATTGGGACAACTCGTGCCTCGGCCCGCGACCGGATCGCAGCCGATTCCGTCCGGCGTTTTCCCAGGCGGGCCGCGCGGCCGTGATCGCCTATGTGAACGCCCACTCCGGCCCGATTTGCGAAGAGGCGGCGATCCTTCGCGGCGAGCGTCTGTTGGAGCGGAAGCAGTGCGTCGCCTGCCATGCTCGCGGCAGCCATCCCGGTTTGGGAGCGGTTGCGGCAGCGGTGGTGCGCGAGCAACAAATCCCTGAAAAATCCCGCGGAAGCCCTCATACCGCCGAACCTGGCGGCTGTCGGCGACAAGCTCAAAGACGAGGCGTTGGCCGAGGCGGTCAACGGCGGCATGAAGAAACGGCGGCTGCCGTGGCTTGCCGTGCACATGCCCCGTTTCCAGCATTCCGAGGCGGAACGATCGGCTCTGCTCGCCACGTTCATCTCGCATGACCGCGTTCCCGACGACGCGCCCGACTCGGCCGTCGCACGGACGGACGCGGCCCAAGCACACCTTGCCGCCGGAATCCGAAGAGGAGAGTCGCCTGGTCGCCGGGCAAAAACTCGTCGGTCCGCGCGGGTTTAGCTGCATTGCCTGCCACGAGATGGGCGCCTACGTTCCCAAGAACCTGGCCATTCCGACGCACGGTTCCGACCTCATCGGCCTGGGCCAGCGGATGCGGCGCGAATTCTTCCTGCGCTGGACGCGCGCTCCGCTGCGAATTCGCCCCGGCATGGAGATGCCCTCGTACGAGCGACCGGTCGCCGGCCTGCTTCAGGGCGATGTCGCCGTGCAGTTGGCCGTGCTCTGGGACGCGCTCGAACGATCCGCGCTTCACGCCGCCGATCAATCCTTCGTCCGTCGAGCAGTTCCTGGTTGTCCGCCCGGGCGAGCCGGCGCGGATCGTCCGCGACGTCTTTGCCAAACGCAAGGGGACCGACGGACCGGTCGCGCGGGCGTTTGCCGTCGGCTTCAACAACGGCCATTCCGCCCTGTTTGATCTCGACCTGTTCTGTCTGCGGGATTGGACCGTGGGAGACTTCGCCCGTCAGCGGACGTCCGGAAAAAGCTGGTTTTGGGACTTGGCCGGCCTGCCGGTCGCGAGCCCATTTGAGCCGTTGCCCGATCTCGCGCTTGCGCGCGACGACAGGAGCGGCGGTCGCGCTCATCCTTCCGCAACGGGAATTCGGTTCGGTGGGACAATTGGCGACTTATCGCCGGGTGGGCGACGGCGTGGAGCTTTCCTACCGGCTCAATTTCGACATCGGCGGGACGCGGCGATCGATCGACGATCCGCGAGACGCTGGTTCCGCTGCCGGCCGACGGCGGCGAAACCAGGCGGTTTTCGCCGCCGGATCGAGATCGTCCGGGCGATTCAAGGGCATCACGTTGCTCGTTCGCGTGCCCAAGGTCAAATTCCTGGTGGACGGCGCCTCGATCGAACAGCAGGACGGACGCTCGGAGTTGAATCACACGCTCTCACCGGCGCCGCCGGGCTGGGGCTTCGTCAGCACCCGCTGCCGCCAAGGGAGCGACGATTCCCGAGGTCAGTTTCGATTATCGGTGCGCCGGCCGCACGGCACGTCGACCGCCGAGCCGTCGACCGCCGTGCCGTCGACCGCCGAGCCGTCGACCGCAGCCAAGCTCACCCCCGAGTCCGTCGACTGCGTTCCGGGCTTTGACGGAGTCCGATTGCCGCTTGACCGGTCGATCATGCCCACGGCGATCGCTTGGACGGCCGACGGGACTCTGGCCTTCACGTCGCTCAAGGGGCACGTCTATCGGGCCCGCGACACGGACGGAGATGGAATCGAAGACCGGCTCGAAGTGGTCGAGGAGGGGCTGGCCGCTCCGTACGGCCTGCTCGCCGACGGGCGCGACTTGATCGTCGCGCACAAGCCGGAGTTGTTGCGGCTGCGCGACACCGACGGCGACGGCCGGGCCGATGTGCGGACGGTGCTCGCCACCGGCTGGGGCTATTCGGAGAATTACCACGACTGGACGTGCGGCCTGGTTCGCGATGCGCGTGGCTCCTTCTACGTCGGCCTGGGAAGCGACTACTCGCAGAAAAACCGGTCTCTCGAATCGTCGCGCTGGCGTGGAAAAGTCTTGCGGATCGATCCGGACGGCCGGATCACGCCCATCGCCCACGCCCTCCGCTATCCGACCGGCCTGGCGTTCGACGGAGACGGGCCGGCTGTTTGCCACCGATAACCAGGGAGACCAGAATCCGTTCAATGAGCTCAACCACATTGTCGAGGGCCGCCACTACGGGGTTCCGAGCCTGCACGAAGAGAACCGCGACGTCTGCCGGTGACGCCGCCGGCGATCCAGATCCCCCACCCGTGGACGCGCAGCGTCAACGGCATCTGCTTTCTTCCGCGGTCGCTTCCAGGGAACGCACGGTTTGGATCGCTGGCCGGGCAGGGGATCGGCTGCGAGTACAACGGCCGCTTCCTCGTCCGCTTCACGCTGCAGGAAGTCGACGGCACGGTGCAGGGAGCCGTCTATCCCTTCAGCCGGCCAACGGACGAAGACTCACCGTCGGTGAGCGACGCGCGGTCGCCGGATTCCGACGCGCACGGTTTTATCGGCCCGCTGTGCTGCGCCGTTTCGCCCGGCGGTGATCTGTTCATCGGCGGGATCCAGGACAGCGGCTGGCTGGGCGGAGCGAACGTCGGCGAAATCGTGCGACTGCGGCCCAACGGCAGAACGTCAAACGGCATTCGGGAAATCCGCGCGACACCGCACGGCTTCGAGATTCACATTTTTCGAACCGGTCGAACGCCTGCTGGCCAAGGATGACGTCGAGCTTCACGGTCGTCGGGTACACGCGCGTTATGGCGCGGCGGCTATGCGACTCCCGACACGGGGAGGCACCGCGTCGCCGTCCGCAAGTGCGAAGTGTCTCTCGACGGCCGGACGGTCACGCTCGACACGGATCGCCTTGCGCGAAGGCTACGTTTACGAGGTGACTTGCTGCCGAGATCGGGGCGACGTCGACATCAGCCGATCTGGCCGCCGACGGGCTATTACACGCTGCACCGCATCCCAAAGGAGGGGCAGGCGTCGGCCGCGTCAGCGGGACAGTCGCTTCGGGCGGAACGAGCGCTTCGCGAAATGAAGGCTTTTTCGCAGGTCTCTCGGACTCCATCAGCAGGTAACGGCCCCAATAACTGTCCAGCAGCCGTTGGCACTCGGCAAACCGCTTTTCCTCCCATGCGAGGCTGATTTCGAGGGAGATCTTGGCGAGTTGGCGCAGGTCGTCGGCCGAGAGCGGCTCCGCGTCGACGGAGACGTCGTCGGCCTGGTCGACGCGTGAACCGTTGCGATCGAAGGACCAGTAGGCCGCCCCGGACACCGGACGCTCGTGCCCGGACGGCTCGGGCCTCGGGTTGATCGGCCTTGTCGGACGCCGCGGCCAGCGCCACGGGACCGGCGGGGTTGGTCGGCCGGGCTCGCCGCGTCCTGCTTGGGCTTGATTCGCGCAGCGCACATCGGCCAACTCGCCCGAATCTTTGGATCTGTGCTTTGAGCGACGCGATTGCGGAGGCCGGCATCTCCGCGTGGAATCCCTGGACGCGCACGTCTTCGTGGTCGATTTCCCAGGCCGCCAGTCCATATCCATCCAGCGGAGCGGCCAGGCGGCTTGGCGAGCCGTCGGCCGCTTCGATCACGACCGGTCGCGACGGGCCGAGAGGCCGGCACGTTCGTGCCCGCCGGACACGTGAGCTGGATCGCGATCTGGATCGGCTCCGCAAACTCGTTGGCCGCGTAAATGTAGGTCTTGTTGTTCCCGACGCGCCACGCGGACGATGGCCGGCTGATTGTCGCACTCGACCTTGTAGAACGGGATTCGGGGAAGGGCCCGCACGATCTGGCGGAGATCGCGGGTCTCGTCTTCCTGGCCGAGGGGGGCCATCCAACCGCCGTCGAACATCATCTGCGCGTCGCCCGCAGCAAGAGCCCGGACGAAACGCCGCTGGCTTTCCCGGCCGCAGGGAGAGGCGTGGACGGCGAGCCGGAGGCACGGCAGTGTCCCGGCGAAACGCCGACGATGCCGCACACGCGGCATTCCTGGGGCCGGTGAATAGGCCAACACGCCCGTCTCCGGCCCGCGAAACGCCGAGGCGAACGACGCGTTGTCATTGACGGCGTCGTCGAACAGGCCGTCTTCGCGGGTTGATCGAGGTCCGCCAGATCGCCGGACGCAGAACGACGAGCCGCGGAACATTTTCCAAAAGCGAGAAATCGAGCCCTCGCTGCGGGAGCAGGTCGCCGAATCGGCCTCTCGTGCGGATTTCGCGACGAATCTCGATGCTCGGAATTCGAGTCGAGGCACCTGCTTGCAGGCCAGACACCAGACGGGCATTCGGGGCGGCCGATGTCACGGCATCGGCAAGACGGCGATAGAACTTCGCCAGCTCGGCACAGCGCCAGGCGATCCAGCGGGAACGGGCTCGCCGGACAGCAACTCATGCCGCCGCTGGCGATACGCGGTCCTTGCCGTCGCGTCAGTTCGAGCGGTCGGTCCGCACGCCGTCGGTCGGCACGTGTCGACCATACGCTGTCAATTGCACGCCGGTGTCGTGTTGAAAGCGGGCGAGCGTCGCGTCGTCACAGCCCCATTCGAGCCCGGGAAGCTGAAGATATCCAGTCCGTGATCCACCTCCAAGGCGATTCCCTGGAACGACGGATGCCGACGGTACCGTTCGACGAACTCGCGGACGACGTCCAGAATGGCGTTTTGCACTCGCGGGTCGAGCGGATTGTAGTAGGGAGCCGAGCCCCCGCACGGTCCCTTGGCTCTCACGCCACGTCCGGCCGTCGGCGACCGATCAGTTCAATCCCTTCGGCCTCGGGACCGCCGCCGGCCAAGTTGCCGCTCGAGGGCAGGCAGGGGAGAGCGAAAACTGCAACTCGGGGACGAGCACAAATCCTTCGCGGTCGAAAATCCGGTACAAAAGTTCGACGATGTCTTTGCGCAGTCGGATCCTGGCCCGACGACGACAGCGGACCCGTGTCATAGCGCGGAGTCGGCTCCAAAGGGTGCTGGGATAAATTGTGCTTCCCTCCGCCAGGACCGCCAGCATCAGGCTGTTGTCGCCGTGGACGATGCAGGTAGTCGGCCACGCGGAGGGCCGCAACGTGGAATGTTTCCCAATCATCGAGGTTGTCGTCGCTCGACTCCGTCGAACGTTTGCGGCGCACCGAAGCAGGCGACAAATGTGGGCTTGCTCATGTAAGGCCCGACCAGCCGTTCGTCGAGACGGGACTGGCGGCTGGCGAAATTCCTGTCCCTCGCCAGTGGGCCAGTTCGTGCACTTCGACGTTGGCGACCTCGATCCGCCGACCGGTCCCCATGTCGTGCATCAAGAGAACCGGTTCACGAACGCGCGGCCAGAATAGAACCTGGCGACGCACGACGCGTCGACGAAGCCGCGCGGGATTTCGTCGGTGCTGATCTCCAACGATGGGCCGGCCGCGACGCCCGAATCGAGGGGGAAGGGGCCATCGGCCGGTCCGTTCGGTTCCAGCACGCTGATGCCGACGAATGCACCGCCGTTGGTCGCCAGCTTCGATCACCAGGCGGTGCGGCCGCTGGGGATGCTTCAATTCCAGTCGATAGGCCATCCAGTTGACCGTCGGAATGCGTCCCTGCCGATTCTCCGCGGCGCAAATCGGGCGACGCGGGCTTGCCGCGCCGCAGGTGATTCGTCCGCGACCGTAGCGTGCTTTGGAACCGCGTTCGATCCCGGCGATGTTCGTCCGGGTCGCTCGGATCGAAATTGATCGACCAGCGTATCGTGCGACTTTCGGTTCGTGTCGGCAGGCGCCCGGTCGGCGAGCACCAGAATCTGAACGATCGATTCCTGCAGCGATCGAACCGTTTTCACCGAGGCGGAAACGCAGATCAAAGCTTCCCTCGTCTTGGGGAAGGGGGATTTCGATGGGGATGCGAGCGCGGAGCGTCGGCCATCGGCGCACTTGCTGGAGACGGATTGTACCCTTTTGAACCACGTTGCCGCCCCGCGACGCGCAGATTTCCCATTCCACGGCCGCGGTCTCCGCGACGGCCTGGCCCGGGCGAGAGATCAGGGATCAGCGTGGCCTTGAAGATCTCGCCGGAGCCATAGATCAGGTGCGGGCGGTCGACGGCGACTCGCAGGACATCGCCCGGCGCGCGGCGGAAGGACAATTGCCCCGCCCGGTCGCCGAAAGCAAAGTTCTGCGGTTTTGGTCCTGAGGTCCGCGAGCGTCCATTCAAATTGTTGACGCCAACCGCCCCGGACGCCGCGCTTTGCAGGGTGAAACAAATTCGTGCCGCGCCCGGCGCAAGGATAGTGACGTCAAACCCGTCCTCACGGCACGCGGCTGCGGCGGGCAAGCCACAGGCTTTTTCCGTCGGCCCAGAGAGTTCCCGCCTGGTCCATTCCGACCGACCAGCGATGCGGGATGCAGAAACGTACCTTGAGACGTTTCGAGAACTCCCACCCATATCGCCGGCTTGTCGTTGGTCCAGCGCACTCGAATCCGAACTGGCGTCTCGGACACTTCCGGCCGTCGAGCGGGGAGCCGAGCATCGGGACGGCCGCCACAAGGATCAGACAAAAAACGAACCGGCGCGTCGCACGGATCGGCGTCATTCGAACGGGGCAAACCCCGCATAGGTCACCGGGTTGTCGAAGCGACGGAGGCTGGACCGTTTGCGATAAGGCCAACGGTGTCGGAGGGAGACGGGAAAGGAAGAGGGGCGGATTATATCCCGCCGCACTCGGACTCAAAGGTCAGTTCCGGTCCGAGCGGTCTTGACGCACACGAATCGGATTTGGGAAAAGACGCCCCTCTCGCCTCTCCTCTCCTCCCTTTCCCACGCCGTATTTTTCCCTTCCTCACACGGTTGTCCGACTCAATCGGCCAGGACGAGTGTCATGGTTCGCTTTACGCCCATGGTCTTTTCCGGAGCGGTGCTCGTCTGCGCCGTCGCTCGGCTGCGCCAATTTCGTCGAGATGCAGGCGATCAATAATTTCACGACGGCGCTTCAGAAGGACGATCTCGACAAGCTGAAGGCCAGCGCGTCGAACAGCTTCGACAAGAAGGCGCTGCGGCGCGAGAAAGATTCACTCGAAGCACTCAAGAATCTGCCGCTGCACCCCGACGAAAAAGTGACGATCGTCAAGGTTGAGGACGTCTCTACCACGAAGAAAAAAGTCGTCGTGACGACGGAGAAGACGCATCGGAAGATGCAGTACAACCTGGTCCGCGACGAAAAAGCCTCGAAATGGGTCGTCGACGACATCATCATCCGGCAGAGCCACAAAGACGTTACCGCGTCAAAAACCATCACCGAACAAATGGACCTGCTGTTGGCCGTCCAGGACTTTCTGATCGCCTGGCACAAAGGGAAACGTGAAGACGTGCGAAGCGGTGATCACGACGAGTTTCGCCGGGCTGCTCAAGGATCTTCCCCAAGCCCATCTGGATCGCCTGACCAAGCGAATCGCCGGCGAGAAGCTGAAGCCTCACGAATTCCGTCCCGAAGCGACGATCGACGGCAACGATGCGATCGTCAAGCTCCAGCGAACCAAGGGCGTGCTCGTGCTCACGATGAAGCGACTCAAGGTCGGCTGGAAGGTCGCCGACGTCGCCATCGAATCGCACAGTGAAAAGGATCAAATGACGTCCGCCCGCCGCACGGCGACGGTCGTTCACACCGTGGTCAAGTTTTTGAAGGCCTACAACGCGGACGACAAGAAATTGCTGCAAAAGGTCGCGGCGACCCGCTTCTACGACAAATGTTTGAAATTGGCCGATCTGAAGACGGTGCCGCTGCCAACTCCGGAAAACCTGGGGGACAAAGACGTCGTCAAGACGCACGAGACCAAGCGTGACAACGTCGACGTCTGCGGCGGCGAATACGTGATGCAGCGCGGGGCGACGACGATCAAGATTTCCCTCGTTTCGCCTTCCGCGGGCATCGACGATACGAACACGGCACCCTTCACGGTCGACGATGTGACCTTCTACGACTCCAAGGAGGAGCGCCGCCTGTCGGCCGTCTTCACGGCGCAGGCGAAAATGCAGCTTTTCGTGAATGCCCTGATTAAGGGGAACCTGCTTTTGGTCCGCGAGAATTCGACCAAGGACCTCAACTACAAGGTTTGGAGCCGTCTCGGAGCTGTGACCTTGGCCGAGATTCTTCCGGCGGAAATTGAGATGACGCCTCCGGTCATCAGCGGCTGTGATTACCACGGGGCGGTCACGCATATTTACGTACATCAAGGGTCGCGTGAACTGACCTACTTGATGCGTGACTATTCCGGCGACGTCACCGTGGACGACATCCTGATGCCCGTCATGGACCGTCCGACTTCGATGAAGGAGACGATGCAGGCCATGCTCCCCATCCGGCTGCTCAGCTGCGGCGCTGCGCGACGCGGCCTCGGCCTCGCAAGTGACCAATCGGCAGTTCGACGTGCTGAGGGCCGTCACTTCCAACGATTTCAATCGCGTGGTCTGGAGCCAAACCAACCAGATTCCCGAACCGGCGTATGCGGCCCTGCCTCGTCTCGACATGGCCCTCTCGACGATTACCGACACGCCGATCCGGGCAGCCGCGTTCCCGGACGCAGGTATGCCCCTTGGCCTTCGGATAATAGCCCGCATCGGTGGGCAGCAACTGCCTCAGCAACGGATCCTGCATGGATGAGGCCAGGATGGGGCGGGGCACAACCACGAGCCGCTGTCCGGCAAAACCCTCGTGCTTTTCACGCAGTTTCATACGCAACTTTGTTAGATGACGCCGGGCTGCTCAAGGATTCGAGCAGAATAGCACAGACGTGCCCGCCCCGCAACTCCCTCCAGGCGTTGCCTATTTGGGGCAGCGCATCATTTCAAGGCCGGGGCCACTCCATCTTGAGGGACCCGCCTTTTTTGATATTGTACACGACGGTTTTGCCGCCGTAATTGACGGGGCAGGGTTCGCCGAGGTCGGAACGGATGGTCGCCGAGGTCAATTTTCCGTCTTGCCAGGCCAGGTCCACTTGAAATCCGCCGCGGGCGCGCAGGCCGGAAACGCTTCCATTTTTCCAGTCGTCGGGCAGCGCGGGCAGCAAATGAATCGTCCCGTCCTGACTTTGCAGGAGCATTTCCGCGATGGCCGCCGGCACGCCGAAATTGGCGTCAATTTGAAACGGCGGGCAGGCGTCAAACATATTGGGATAAACGCCGCCGCCTAGGTCATAGTGAATTTCCTGCGTCGTCACCGGGCTGAGCGCGTCTTGCACCAATCGCCAGGCGTGGTTGCCGTCGCCAAGTCGCGCCCATAACGCGGCTTTGTAAGCGTAACTCCAGCCCACGCTGTCGTCGCCTCGGGCGATCAGAGTCTTGCGCGCAGCCTGCGCCAGGTCCGGCGTGCCGGCCACGGTGATTTCGTCGCCGGGATACAACCCCCAGAAGATGCGAAATATGGCGGTGATGCACCTCGGCCTCCTTGTATTCTTCCGGCCATTCCATCACGCGCCCGTCGGAACCGATTGGCGTCGGCGCAAAGCCGCGCGCGTTTGGCCATCAAGTCGTTCCGGAAATCTTCATCGGTGCCGAGAATTTTTGAGGACTCGATGCACGCGCGTAAAAAGATAACGCAACATCTGCGCGTGAACGGTGGTGCCGAGCGAGATCGCCGCATCATGTCCGTCCGGCATATAGAAATGATTTTCCGGCGAATTGGCCGGGGCGACGACGAGGTAATGATGCTTCGGCTCTTCGATGAGCAGGTCGGAATAAAATTGCGCGCGATCCTTTCATGATGGGATAGGCCCAGGCGAGAAAGTTGGTGTCATGCGTGAACAACCAATGATCCCACAAATGCTGGCAGAGCCAGGCCGAACCGCCGGTCGTCGCGCCCCAGGAGGCCGATTCGCCGGGCGAGGTGAACCCCCACGGATTGGTGATGACGTGCGCCACCCAGCCGCGCGCGTTGTAATAGGCCTTGGCCGTTTTCGCGCCGGGTTCCTGCAACGACGCGATGAGCGCGAACAGCGGTTCGGTCAAATCCGACAGATTGCAAACTTCCGCCGGCCAATAATTCATCTGCACATTTACGTCCAAATGCCAGTCGCCATTCCACGGAGTATGGATTTCCTCCGCCCAGATGCCTTGCAGGTTCGGCGGGAAACCCGCCCGGACGCGAAGACGAAATCAACAGGTAACGGCCGAAATTAAAGTAAAGCGCCGCCAGGCCGGGATCGCCGCCGTGGTCGTGGGCCGCATTTGATGTCGTTCCGGCGTCGGTTCGTCAGCGCTCGCGGCATCGGCCGGGTCAAGGTGAAGCGAAACGCGTTGAAAATATTTTTGATAATCGGCAACGTGCGCCTGGCGCAATGATTTGAAGGATTTTTTGGCGGCCAGGTTCAAATCCTGCAAGCGTCGCGGCCAGCGGATCCTTGGTTTGCCGTCCGGCAAAGCCTTGATAGTCCGTGCCGGCGGCAATCAGCAAGACGACTTCGTTGGCATTGCTGCACGCTCAAAATATTTCCCTGCGTGGAAACGTGTCCACCGCGATTCAAAACGCGGATGCGCGCGACATAGTGAACGCCTTTGCCATCCGTGCCGTTGTCGAGTTGGCCGGTCATCAACAAACCGTTTTCGCCGTCGGCGGAGGTTTCAAAACGTTCCGGGCGATCCAGTTTCGCGTCGAAGGAAATCTGTTTGGATTTGTTCGCGCTCAATCGCAAAACCATCACCTGGTCCGGCGCGCTCACAAACATTTCGCGTTGGAAGTCCACTCCGCCACGTTCGTATTCCAGGTCGGTCACGGCGTTGTTGAGATTCAACTCGCGCCGATAATTGGTGACCGGCGCATTGGTGTCATCGGACGAAAATGACAGATGCAGGTTGCCGAGGACTTGATAGCAACCGTATTGACGTCGCCGCGCCGGAACCGGGGCCCTGGCAGGTAAAGTTCGCGTTCACGAGCGCCTCGGCCTCGGGATTTTTCCCTGCCAGCAACAGTTTCTGAATTTCCGGCAAAACTTTGTAAGCATCTGGCCGGTCGGCATCCTGGCGCGAACCCGACCAGACGGAACTTTCGTTCAGGACAATCCGCTCTTCGTCCACGCCGCCGAACATCATCGCGCCCAGCCGCCCGTTGCCCATCGGCGATGATTCCGTGAATTCCTTCGCCGGCTGGTCGAACCAAATCGTTGTTTCCGGATCGAACCCTGTATTCCCCGCGGCCGACTGCCGTCCCCGCCGCTGCCAACGCCAGGATTGGAATACAAATGGAAACGCAGATTTTCAGTTTCATAAGATTATTTATCCAATCGCAAAATAAACCCGCCGCGCGGCGGAATCTCATGCTCCCATTCGTTTGGCCTGATCCAGCGGCGTCACGACCACCTGCATGTTCGGCATCGGCACCTTCAGTGATCGCCAGGCGGTGCTTGAATTTTTTGAACGGCGGACAAATCCAGGTTCACCGGCAAGAGATTATCCATGCCGTTGATGCCGGCAATGAACCAGCTTTTGCCGGAGCGCCGGGCAAAAACGGCCACTTGCCCCGGCTCGCCCACCAGACATTTCGTTTCGTCCCAGCGCGCCGGGGCGTCGCGGAAAACTTTGCAGGGCCTGCGGCGGCAAGGATTCAAAATATTCTGGTTTGTCGGCGTAATGAATAATGCCGGACGTGAAGATAATGGCAGCGGCGAGTTCGTGCGCGGCGGTCGTCGTGCGATCAAATTTTTTCGGCGAACACCGCGACGGGCGTGAGGTCCATCGGCCCGACGGCATTGCGCGTGAACGGCAAAACTGTGTTCAGTTCCGCCGCTTTTTGCGTGTAACGCGGCTCGTAAAAATAGCTTTCGTCACCGAGCACCGCTTCGGTTGACAAAACATTCGGCCAAGTGCGCTGCCAGCCGCGCGGGATGGTGCAGCCATGCAGATTCACGACCATATGCCGCGCCGCCGCATCGCGCATCAAGGCCTGCTGGGCGGCGATGGCTTCCTGCCGGTCGGAACACCAGAAATCCACCTTCACCCCGCGAACGCCGGCCGCGGCCATTTCATCCAATTTATTCGAGCGTTGCGTGGGGTCGTAAAAATCGCCCGCATAATTCCAGGCCAGCGGCATCACGCCTTCGGCCAGGGCATGGGCGGCGATGGGTTTCAACCCCGGCCCCCACCAACCGGCGTCAAACAACGTGTATTCCCAGCCCATTTTGGCGGCGAAATCGGTGAATTCATTGAATAATTCCGCGGTGTCCGGCCCGTCGGGATACGACCACCACGCCCACGACGCGCGACCGGGTTTGATCCACGAGGTGTCGGCGATGCGCGACGGTGCGGACAAGATCCGTGACCAGCGTTGCCGTGGCGATGTCGCCGGCGGACTTGCCCAAAACCATCACGCGCCATGGCATGGTCCACGGCAAGGTGTAACGCGGTTCGGGACCGAATTTGTTGGTGTAACCGCGCGTGGTTTCATTGGCCAACGGAAAAGCGATTCGATAAACGCCGCCGGAGCAATCGGGACTCAGGTGGCACGCGCAATAAGATTCATCCGTGCCGGCTTCGGTCAACAATACCCAGGTCGCCGCGTCGGGAACATGGAAGAGCGCGGGGAACGCCCAACCCACGCGCCTTTTGCGCGCGAATCCGGCGGCGGGTCGCCCGGCGAAACGGGAAAATAAAAATCTTCGTAAGCGGGCGTGTAAGGCCCGGCGGCGTGATACGGCTGCATCCAGCCGCGCGCATTTTGCGGGATGGTGAAGCCGGTCAGTTCGGATTCGACGACGCGAACGCCGCTTGAACTTGGCGTGAACCGGTAACGAAAGGCCACCCCTTCATCACTGGCCGCGAGTTCAAGATCAAAGGGAATATCGATTCGCATTGAGAAACGTCAGGCTGAGATGATTGACGATATGATCCACGTGCGGCTGCGTGCTGGCGAACAATTCATATTTTTCGCGTCGCTTCTCGATTTTCCCGCGCCTGATCAAAAGTGAGTGAATGTTCAAAATCCTGATCGTCGCGAAGCAGGCCGAGCGGCGATTTCGGAATCACAATCTCTCCGGCGCGGGACACTTGGTAACTCAGGCTGCCGTTGCCGTCGAGCGCAACGGAAATGCTGCACCCGCCATCCGGTGAAGTGAGGGACCAACTGGTGTCGGCCTCTCCGGCAACCGCCGGCGTCGAGAACAACAGAAGCGAGAGCCCGATGTTTTTTATCTGCAAAATCATGGGCTGCTTACGGACTCATTCGATGATCGAGGCTTCGACTGCGTTCTGACAGGAAGGCACAATGCCGTCGCGCATCAATTCCCCGCCGGTGAAAGTTTTGCCTTCCTGCGGAATGGTGGC
>CAVXHA010000001.1:0-282761 GCA_963761455.1 uncultured Planctomycetota bacterium | reverse complement strand
AACCCCCGACATCTACGGTGTAAACGTAGCGCTCTAACCAACTGAGCTAATCGCCCGAAGTCGTTTTGTCGCAAGAGCTTGAATCGAACCTGTCGGGACGCCCGGCGGCGTGCGAGCCTCTCGCTCACTCTAGGCCGGGCGAGATATACTGTCAATAAGTGCGCTTTGGCGGCGGAAGATTCGGCGACGCGCGGCGAAGAACGCTGACGGCCGCCGCGGAACAGCCGAACGGCGGGCGTGAAGCGTCGGAACAACTGAGTGTGCGAACGGCACGCTGGCAGCGTGCCCTACGATGACACGACGAGAGGTGTTTCTGAGGCGTCATTCACGAGCAGCCACGGCCGGTCTCGGCCGCCGCTGATGCGGCGCCGGCCGAGAGTGCTGCGCGAGTGCGGGGCGACCGTCCGCGCGATTCAGGCGGCTTGACCGCGCTTGGCTGCCGCGGTCGGCCGGCTGGAGCTTGCCGCCGCTGGAAGGGCGCGAGTGGTATCGCTCGCTTTGCGAAAAGCTGGTGCCGCAGCTCGGCGAGGAAGCCTATCTCGTCGTGGCCGTCGTCGGGCGGCACGAACATCGGCAAGAGCGTGATCTTCAATCACATTGCCGACGCGCGCTGAGTGCGACCAGCCCGCTGGCTTCCGGCACGCGACATCCGTCTGCGTCGTGCCGGAGGATTTTGCGAGCGGGCACGATCTGGCGGCGATTTTTCCGGGCTTCGAGCTGTCGCCCCTGGGCGACGGCCGACGACGTCGCTCGTCGACCGTCCCGAGGACCGGATTTTCTGGCGGACGGCGACGGGGACGCCGCCCAATCTGTTGATCCTCGATACGCCCGACATCGACAGCGACGTGCAGGTGAACTGGCGGCGGGCCGACGCGGTGCGCCGCGTGGCCGACGTGCTGATCGCCGTGCTCACGCAGCAGAAATACAACGACGCCGCGGTGAAGCGGTATTTCCGCAACGCGGCCGAGGAAGGCAAGGTCGTGCTGGTCGTCTTCAACCAGTGCCAGCTTCCCGAGGACGAGGCGTATTGGCCGCTGTGGCTCGACACGTTTTGCCGCGAGACGGGCGTTGCGCCGCGGCTGTTATGTCGCGCCCAACGACCGCCGGGCCGCCGAGGAGGGGAGGCTGCCGTTCTTCGAGAAGTCAAGTCCGAGGTAGTGGTCAGTGGCCAGAGAAAACAGCGGAGCGCAGCGTACGTGGCCTTTCCTCGCCACTAGCCAGCCCGCCTCGCAACTCCGAGACACGGTCTCGGGCACAAAGCGCCGCAGCCGGTTGGCGGACGATCTTTCCGAGCTGAAATTTGCCGAGATCAAGCTCACCACGCTGACCGGATCGCTGTGCCATCTGATGGACGCCGAGAGCGGCCTGCCGGCCTTTCTGCGGGAAATCGAAGGGCGCAGCGCGGCCTTTGAATCGGCGGCGAAATGGCTCTCGTCGGAGAGCGTGATCAAGGTCCGCAATTGGCCGTCGATCCCGAACGCCCTCTTGGTGGCGGAGATTCGCGCGTGGTGGCGGCAGCGGCAGCACGGGCTGGCCCGCCGCGTCCACGAGTTTTATGACACCGTCGGCCGCGGCATCATTTATCCGTTCCAGGCGGCGCGCGACAAGCTCCAGGGGACCGTCGCGTCGCCGATGGACGCTTACCGCCACGGCGAATGGGGGGCCGTCCTCACGGTCGTGGAGGAGGTCTACGAACGGCTGACCTGGCTGGCCGATTCGTCCGACCGTCTGCTCAAGCCGTTTCTCGACCAGATGCTGGCCGGCCGTTCGCGGTCGCAGCTTCTGGAAGAGCTGAGCAGCGAGCACGAACGGGTCGATTTCGGCAGGAGCTGTCGCAGGCGGTCGATTCGGAGATGCGGGCCTTCGAGGCGGGCAGCCCGGAGCTGTATCGATTCGTGCGGCAACTGAAAAACGTGTCGGCCGCCGTCCGTCCGCTCACCAGCGTCGTCTTGTTCAGCATCGGCTGGGGGCCGGCGGCACACATGCTCTCCCCGATGGTGGCGCCGCTGGTCGACATGGGAACGCACAGCGTGGCGCCGATCATTGCCGACTTCGCCAGCGGAGCGGCCGCGGCCGTCGCCGGCGACACGGCGATCGCCAGCGGTGCGAACTTCCTCGAAGCCCGCTTTCGCCGCTTGCAAACCGCCTTCACCAAGCGCCGCGTCGATTGGCTGCTCGCACATCTGAAAGAACGAGTGTTCGGGACCGTGCCGCAGGACCTGCAGTCGGCCGCCACCGTCCCCCGCACGGAGGCGTTCATCAAACTGACGGAAGCGGCTGCGCGTCTCGAACAGCAACTTGCCGGCATCACGGCGGAGAAACCATGAAATTGTCCAGGTCCAAGATCGGAAGATCAAAAGCCGACGCGTCCCTTCGACTTTGGACTTTGGACTTTGGACTTGACCGAACCCTCCTATGACCGATCTCGCACAGCTTGAAATCCTCGCCCAGGTCGATGAGATCATCGGGCGGCTGTCGCAGTGGGCGGCCGAGCGAATCGGCCTGGGAGCCGATCAACCATTGCCGGGCGCTCGTCAAGCGCGTCTTGTCGCGCATCGACTCGCTGCGCATTCGCCTCGAGTCGCCGCTGGTCGTCGCGACTTTTGGGGGAACGGGGACGGGCAAGAGCTCGCTGGTCAACGCGATCGTGGGGCGTGAGTGTGCGCAAACCGGCCGGCAGCGTCCGACGACGATCCGCCCGCTGCTTTTGGCGCACCCGGAGACGGAACTGGCCGGACTCGGATTCGCGATGGACGAATTCGACGTCGCACGCGTCGAGGTGCCGCTGTTGCGGGACATCGTGCTGATCGACTGTCCCGACCCCGACACGTCGGAGTCCGAAGCGAAGGGGAACAACCTCGAGCGGCTGCACCGGCTGCTGCCTCACTGCGACGTGCTGATCTACACGTCGACGCAGCAGAAATACCGCTCCGGCCGCGTTGCCGACGAACTGGGCATCGCGGCGACCGGGTGCCGGCTGCTGTTCGTGCAGACGCACGCCGACCTGGACGAAGACATCCGCGAAGATTGGCGACGTCACCTGGCTGCGCACTACGAGGTGCCCGAAGTCTTCTTCGTCGATTCGCTGCGCGGCCTCAAGGAGCAGCTTGCCAACGGGCGGCCCGGCGGGCGACCTCGCCCGGTTGCAGGACGTGTTGACGACTCAGCTTTCCGCGGCACAACGGATGCGCATCCGGCGAGCCAACCTCGTCGATTTGGTGCATGCCGCCGTTGCGCACTGCCGGGCCCATCTCGGCGAGCACGATCCGGCCCTTCGAACAGCTTGAAGGCGGCACTCGAGGAGCAGCACGAAAAGCTCGTTCGCTCGATGGCCGATCATTTGGGACGCGAGCTGCGCCACAGCAGCAATCTCTGGGAACGGCGGCTGCTCGGTTCGGTGACGCAGGTTTGGGGATTCAGCCCGTTTTCCTCTCTGCTGCGTCTGTACAACGCATTCGGCGGCCTGCGTCGCCTCGCTGACGCTGTTTCGCGCACGGTCGTCGGCGCAGATCGCCCTGGTCGGAGCAGTGCAGGGATTCCGCTGGCTTCGCGCGCGGCAGCAGGAGCAGGCGGCCGAAAGCCGCCTGCAGCATCTGGCTTCCACCAGCGCCGACGACAGCACGCTGCGGGAAGCGCAGCTTCTGATCTCCGGATACGTGAAGTCGGCCCGATTCGACCCGGCCCTCGTTCAAGCCGGCACGTTGGAGACACTGCGGGACGAGGCGCTGCAGCTCGAGGAGAAGTTTCTTGCAGGACGCCGGCCGGCGGATCGACGACGTGATCGATGAGCTGGTCGTCCAGAATTCGGGCTGGTTCACGCGGGCTCGTTACGAGGTTCTGTTCGCCGTCTATCCGCTCTTCGTGCTGTTTCGCGTGGGCAAGAACTTCTTCTACGACTCGCTCGTTTACAACGTCGAGCCGCTCGGCACGAACTTTTACATCTCGGCGGCTTTGTTTTTCGTGCTGTGGTCGTGGCTGGTCGTGATGTTTTTCTGCCGGCGCCTGCGCCGCAGCTTGGGCGGCCGGATCGAGACGATCGCCGCGTCGCTGGCCGAACAGCGACTTTCGGGGGGCCTCTTCCCGAAACTGGAAGAGGCGTGCCGGCAGTCCGAGTTGCAGCGGGTCCGCCTCGACGGCATTTGGGCGACCGTCTCGGGCCTGGCGCGCGAAGTCGCCGTCGGCGGCCTCGGCTCGCCGCGTCCTGTCCTGCCCCGCGAACCGGTTCCGTCCCGCCCCTTGGCAACCGCCGAGCCGCGGTAAAGATGGCGGCAATGTTTGATGACAAAATGATTGAACGACAGTGGTGAAACAATCCTTGAGGCGAGGTTTTCATGATCCGGCTCCGCTGTGTTTTTGGGATTCTAATCCTCTTCATTGCGAGCTTGAGCCAGGCGGCGGAGCCGGCGAAGGGAGCGCGGGCCGATCCGCGTCTTGCTGTTGGGGGACAGCACATGCATCGGCTCGATCTGCCGAATTGTCGCACCGCAGGCCGATCACCTGGAGCAGGTGATCGAAAAACTGCTGGCTGCCGAGAAGAACCTGCCGCCGGTCAAGGTCATCAACCAGGGTCGGGACGGCGAGTTTATCCGCGGCCTGCTGAAATCGGGGAGATATGACCGGGACATCGCGCCCCTAAAAGACATCGATTTCGTGCTCATTCGCTACGGAGCCAACGATCGCCACCGTATCAAGGACTTCGCTAACGAATTCCCGCGTGATTATCGCGAGCTGATCGAGCGGCTGCGCAAGGATGACCCACAGGCAACGATCGTGCTCATGACGATGATTCCCCTGATGGGAGTCAAGGGCGACAAAGAAGTCAACGATATCGTGCGGTCGATCGCCGCCGAGCAGAAACTGCCTTTGTGCGACATCCACACGCGGTATGCGGCCGAGCTGAAATTCGGTCCGAACATGCTCCGTTACCGGCGGGTGCCCCTCAAGAACATCCCAGAACGCTTTCACAGCCTCTTGGCGGGGACCCTCGTGGGCGATTCGGTCGTCGTGCTCGACAACCGCATGGACGCCCACTTGCGAGACGTTCCCGGCTGGTTTGCCGATCAACATCCGAATCTCGCCGGCTATCACGTCATCGGCGACGAAACGGCCAAATTCCTGGCTCCGCTGATCCGCCAGCGAGAAAAAGCACGATAAGCCCCGCAGGCGCGAGCCGCGCGGAGGAAAGAGTGCGTTCAAGCTCGTTCCTACGGTTTGGTAGCGAAGCTCAATTGCCGAACGGAATAATCTCACCCCCGTTGATCGTGAAATACGCCTGCAGCGTTTTTTCCGTGGTCGCCTTGCCGATCACGTGAGCGGAGCCGTCGCACATCGCTGCCCCAAAGGATTCGCGCCCCTGGAAGAGCCGCTCGTGCAACTGTCCCGCGTCGACGTCGAAGTCGTCCGGCTTCGTCCAGACGACGGCCTGGCTCGGCGGCGTCTCGACGACCATCAGCGTGTTTGAGGTGCCATCCGTAATTTGGCGGATGCTGATCCCTTCGGTGCCTTGGAAGTACGCACGCTTACCGGCGACGCCCAAAAAGGTTGTCTTGCCGTAATCCTGGTACGACAGTTTGGGCGAGCGGTAGACGTGCGGAATCCGCTCGATGAGCTTCTTGTTGTGCTCGCCGTCCCATGGCTCATCGAGATGAAATTCGTGGTAAAGTTTGTTCTCCTCGACAAACGGAAGGATCTGAACACGCCAACTCAACAGCGGACGGCCATTTTTATCGTAATTGGCTTGCGCAGGAAATCGGCGATGGACGTCGTAATAGTTGTGCATCGCCAGCGCGATGAACTTCAGGTCGTCGCGGCGCGCCGTTCGCCAGAGCGAAGTTCGAACCGCATTGCCGGCCTCAACAAAAGCGTTCTCCAACGCGACGAAGCCGGAGTCCGAACGTCTCAGGGAGAGTGCGAGCCTGTCGTTCTGGAGGGCCGGCACAAGCGAATCGGGAAGCCGGCCATCGGGAAAGAGGGTCTTCATCAACGGCACAGCCGCGATCTTCCCCGGAAGCCCGTGCAAGTAATCTCGAAAGGCCGCGGCGGCGGCCGCGTTCTGTGATTGAATGACCAACTCCAGTTTCTGGCTTTCCGGCGTATACGTGAGGGCCGCCCAAACCAGCCCCTGCGTCAAAACCGCAGTCTGTCCGCCGCCGACGATCTGTGGCAACTCGGGGAGTGTCTCTTCGAACGCTTTCCGCTGGTCCGACGAGGGGACCAATAACAGCGCGATCGGAGCGGAGCTGGCCACGGCCCAAGCGGCTTCCAGCTCGGGACGAGGAGCCGGTGCCCGCGACTGCAACCGGGCGACGATGTCTCGATTTCCCGCCACCACCGCGTCGCCGATTGTCGCCACCGAGTCGAACGAGATACCGTTTGCCGCTACCAAAAACAGCCGGCTCGGGTTGGGAGTGTTCGTCTTGATTTGTTGAACAACCGCCGCGAGATCCTTCCCCGGTTCGACCATCGCCACGTAATACGGATTGCGATCCCCCAGCGGCGTGGGCGAAAAGACGGCATAGACGTCTTGAACGCCGGCCGCCTTGAGCGCCCGGGCGGAGCCGGTCAGCGAGTTGATTATGGACAGATCGACGCCGGCACCGGCGTCGCGCGATTTCCACAAGTCGCTTGGCTCCTGCGGCCAGATCGACGCGTCTCAAATCGAGATGCGCAACGGCCACGGCGGAGTCGTCCAGGCAGCGGGCCAAAGAGCGCGCGACGTCGTCTTGAGTGTATGCCCGCCCAGCGTTCAGGGTCGCAAGCACGGCCCCCAGACTGAGACTCGTAACGAGAACGACGGTCCGAATTCGCATTTGCGTTTCCAATCAATCGAGTTGGCAAGGAAGTCTGTGCACGAGACGGGCTCAAGCAAGCGCGATCACTTCCGCATCCGGATGAAGTAGCGGCGGCCCTGGTGGCTATTGTCGGAGACGCGAGGAGTCTCCAAGACAGCGGCTCCGTCCTCCAAGCGATAGTCAAACGGCCGGCCGGTCATCGGGTCGGCGGGGATGGGGACGGCGTCGATTTTGTCCAGCGATTGCGGTAGCTCGCCCCTGTGAAGAGAGGCGAAGAGCCGGATCGCCTCGACAGTCCGCAACAGGGCGATTCCGCGGTCCGTGCGATCCATCGCGGTCAGGACGGAGCTTACGGCGGGGAGCAGCTCCGTGAATTCGAAGGGATAACCGTGGTATTCCGCATGAAGGCGGCCAACCCGTTTTTCGGCTCGCGCAAAGCCTTCGCTTCGTTGTCGCGCCGGGAGGAGTGACCACTTGAGTAGCTCATCCGCCCAAACTTGCCAACGGTGATAGGAGGCCAGCCACACAACCTGCTCGACGGGCATCGCCTCGACTTCGCTTTTCGGGCGCCCGGCGGCGATGAGCGTCTGCTTGTCGGTGGTGTAGTCGGCGGCGGCCAAGAGGGCGAACCGCGCGCGGGCCGCCTCAATCGTGTCGCCGTCTCCGTTAATGCCCCGCCAGCGTTTCAACAGCCGCTCCGAGAGCCGGTGTGCCTCTTCCCTCGACAGCGGCCGCGACCGGAAGTCGGCCATCTCCGGGAACGAGTAGTTCGGTAGCTGAGCCTCCATCTCGAGCGCGGAATGGAAATCGACCAGGGGGACGGGGGAGCTCGGTCAGCGCCCAATAAAGGTTCGGGCGCGCCTGGCTGCTGCACGAAGGTCTCAAGTTGCGTTCGGTTCGACGCCGCGATCGCAACCCCAACCAGCGAGGGGATCAGCGTTCGGGCCTTGCCGAGGTTACGGCTGAGCTGGGACTTGACGCGCAAAGTCGCCAGGCCGCGCCCTCCAAGTCGCCTGTGCGCCATTTCGAGACGCGCGCCGCAAGCGCGAAAAGGTGGGCCGGCCATCGCAAAGCTTGGAATTCGCCCAGGAGTATGTCGAAGCCCTCGGATTCCAGCGGAAGGTCCCATCGGCACTCGTCGCGACGCGAGCCCTGCTCGAGTTCTTTCAAGACAAACCGGTAATGGTCCAGTGCGCGGGCAATCTCATCTTGCGGCAGCTTGTCGAGCGGCGTTTCCAGCCACGGCTCGAGTTTGTCATTGACGAACGTTGCGAAGTCCGGGCCGTGCCCGATCGGCTGAAACTGCACCACCTCGCGATAATACGCCAGGGCCGCATTCCCGTTTGTCCGCTCTTCCGGCGGCGGCCTCAGCCGATACTTGAGTGCGGGGACCGGCTCCGCCGCCGGCGAGAGGGTGAGCGAAACCGTGGGAGGTTCATCCGAACCGGCGCTCTGCGCGGCGGCCGACGAAAGGTTGGCGAAGATCGCTCCCGCGCCGAAGAGGCCGATCAACGCACAGACGCGCCACGGAGATATTGTCCGCATCGGGTTCACCTTTGAAGGAGCGTTGCTCAGTTAATATTTCGAAGATGCTCGCTTGCCGGCCCTCAACGCTGGTTGAGTCCCTCTTCGGTAATCCAACGCTGAAGAAGCTCGCGAGCACCAAGTGGCCGTTCGGGTCCCGCCGAGAAGCCGCCTGCGCGCTGGCGATCCTTCAACCTGTGCCAGTGCCAAGTCGTCCCACCGACCGGCGAGCATCCTGTTGCGAAGAGCCAGCAGCGTAAACGGGCTCCCTGCGAACACGTCAAAGTCGTCGTCGACTTGTTCATCCCAAGAATCGGCCGGCTGCTCAGCGGCCAATCCTTTCGCGGCCACGGTCTTGCGGTCCTTCTGGGCGTTCTGATTCTGAGCGGTGGCGGTCCTCTTGAAAGTCTCAGCCACGACTCGCTCGTGGCGCGGAGGCGGCGGCGCCAGCAATCGGATTGCCGGCGATCCGGTGATCGGCCGTGAGCGTTGCGCCGATCAAAAGCCCCACACAGGCAGAGCAAACCGTCGCCGCCGGCCACATCCAGCGGGCCAGCCGCAGGCTGCGGGATCGTTGCGACACGACGGCCGACGCCTGGCCGGCCAGGAACATCACGCGGTCGCGGCTGACGCGGCTTTCGCGCGGCACCAATGACGCCAGCAGCCGTTCGATGTGCCGGTCATCTTCCGAGAAACCGCTCATGTCTTCGTTGAATTCTTGTCGTTCGGACATGGGATTCCCAATCGGGTTCTCAAAAAGGAAATCGCTTCTTCGTAGCGTCGAAAGGCCGTGCTGGCCGACGTCTGCGGGACCTCGCCGATTTGTTCGAAGCGTCAGTCCTCCCCAAATGCGGGCGACGAGCACCTCGCGAAGCCCTTCGGGCAGCCCGCGAAGGGCCTCGGCCGCTTCTTGCGGATCAAGGTCGCCCTCATCCGCGGCTTGGAACCAAGGCGTCGAATCCGGCGACGGCCGCCGATTCCCGCCGCTTGCGCCGCCGCGCCGAGCGGGCCTCGCTCGCGGCGCGGTTCCGCACGACGCGATAGAGCCAGGCGACAATGTTGTGCGGCACCTTCGGCTGGCGGGCCAGCTCGACGAACGCCTCTTGCACGGCGTCGGCCGGAGCCTGCGTCCATTGGGCCGCAAATAACTCCAGCGCCGCCGCGTGCGCGTCGAGCAACTGAGCCAGCCGTTCCGGTGTCACGCAGGCCATACGGAGGGGTAAGTGGCGACTGGCGAGTGGCGCGAGAAAACCGGGCACGCGGAGCGTCCCCTTGCCTTTACTCGGCATTCATCACTCACCACTCGCAACTCCCCTAAAGCGTCATCTTTGCTGTCTTCCGCAGCAAAAGACGCCGCCGAGCGCGCAATTTTTCAGCGGATCGGGGCCGATTTCGGAAAGAATCCCAAATTTGTCCGACAGCGAATCGACGCATCCGTTGCAAACGGGTCGCCCGTCGCCGGCACGGGAAAGCTGGCGGCCGGTCGCGGACAGTCGAAGCCAGATAGGCACGGGACGCTATAATCGTGAGCCACGGATCATGGAGGGCGCTCGGCCGGCCTTCACGAGAGGCAGCGGTCGATTCTCAAGGGGGTCTCTGTCATGACGACATTGGTCAAGCCCAGTCACAAGCTCACGTTCCGGGACCGGCTCTCACAGCTCAACTTCGAACAGGCCGCGAAACTTCTGGGGGATGACGGGAAGAAGCTGATTCTCGAAGGACTCCGCCCGCGAGGTCCGTCTCCGCGAAGATGTTTATCTCGGGGGCGACTTGTTGCGAGTCTCGTTCCCGTCGCCCGGCGGCGGCATGGAGGCCATTGCGACCCTCACGCTCTCAGTCCGACGTGCCCGACCGGCTCCGCTGGAATTGCGACCGGTGCGCACTTCGCCTGCGAGCACGTGGGCGCCCTGTTCTCCTTCTTGCTGGAGACAAAGATGGGGCTCGGCCTGGCCTGCCCCTCCGCCGGAGCGCAAAGCGGCCGCCGACTTGAGCGAAGAAGCGATCGTCGAACGGGCCCTGGCCGAACGACGCGAACGAGCGAACTGAACGGATGAAAGTCCAGCCTCTCGACGGATCGAGCCCCTGGACCGACTACCTCGTCACCAGCCTGGTCAGCGGCAAGTCCTACCGGGTGGCGCTGCGCGGGCTGGAGCCGGGCCGATCCTACTGCACGTGTCCCGACTTCCGCACAAATACGCTGGGAACGTGCAAGCACGTGATGAAGGTCACGTCCGTGGTGCGGCGAAAGTTCACGCCGCAAAAGCTGCGGAGGCCCTTCCAGGGCCGGCGAATCGAAATGCTATCTCCGGTACGATCGGCGATGTCACTCTTTCGGGTCGGCCTGCCCGAGAAGCTGGACGCCGAGCTCGAAGGCGATCGTCGGCCCGCTGACCGACGGGCCTGTCGAATCGCCGCGTGATCTTCTGGGCTCGCCTCAAAAAGCTCGAGGCAGACGGCGGCGATTACCACATCTATCCGGATGCGGAAGAATTCATTCAACAGCGGCTGTACGAGGAGCGCATCCGCCGCACAGTCGCCGAAATCCGCCGCGATCCGAGCAAATCACCCGCTGTTGACCAGCCTGGTGAAGATTCCGCTGCTTCCCTACCAGCTCGACGGCGTCGCCTTTGCGGTCGGGGCGGGCCGGGCTGTTCTCGCCGACGACATGGGCCTCGGCAAGACCATCCAGGGCGTGGGGGTCGCCGAGCTTTTGGCCCGCGAGGCCGACATCCGCAGGGTGCTGGTGATCTGCCCGGCCTCGTTGAAATCGCAGTGGCGAAACGAAATCCACCGCTTCTGCGACCGCGACGTGCAGCTCATCGCAGGGCGCACGGCGAGCGATCGGCCCAGTACAAAACGGCTGTTTCTTCACGGTCTGCAACTACGAGCAGGTGCTCAAGGACATCCTGGCGATCGAGCAGGCGCCGTGGGACCTGATCGTGCTTGACGAAGGGCAGCGGATCAAGAACTGGGAATCCAAGACAAGCCGCGTGATCAAGGGGCTCAAGTCGCGTTTCGCCCTGGTCCTCTCGGGAACGCCGCTGGAAAACCGTCTGGACGATCTGTATTCCGTCGTGCAGTTCATCGACGACCGCCGGCTGGGACCCGGTTTCCGCTTCTTTCACCGCCACCGCATTGTGAACGAGAAGGGGAAAGTGCTCGGTTACAAAAACCTGGACGATCTTCGCGAACGCCTGCGGCCCATCCTGCTGCGGCGGCACTGCGCGACTCGGTGCGGCTGCGATCTCCCCGTACGCACGACCGAGATCGTTCGCATTCCCCCCACCGATGAGCAAAAATCGCTGCACGACATGCACATGCAGACCGTGGGCCTGATCGTCGGCAAGAAATTCCTCACCGAAATGGACCTCATGCGACTGCGAATGGAGCTGTCTGATGTGCCGGATGGCGGCCAACGGCACGTTCCTTGTCTCCAAGCAGAAGCCGAACTGGTCCAGCAAGTTGGAGCGATTGGCGGAGCTGTTCGACGACATCGCCGTGGAAGAGGGGCGGAAGGTCGTCCTGTTCTCGGAATGGACCACGATGCTCGACCTGATCGAGCCCTTGCTGAGGAAGCGCAAGCTGGCGTTCGTTCGCCTTGACGGCTCGGTGCCGCAGAAGCGCCGCCAGGAGCTGGTCCACGAGTTCCAGACCAATCCGGAATGCCGGTTCTTCATCACGACGAACGCCGGCAGCACGGGGCTGAATCTTCAGGCAGCCAACACGGTCATTAACGTCGATCTGCCGTGGAACCCCGCCGTCCTGGAGCAACGGATCGCCCGCGCGCACCGCATGGGTCAGACTCAGCCGGTCCAGGTCTTCGTCCTCGTGACCGAAAAGACGATCGAGGAAAGCCTGCTGGCGACCTTGTCAGCGAAGAAGGAGGTGGCCTTGGCCGCCCTCGACGACGATTCCGACGTCAACGTGGTGGAATTGCAGAGCGGGACCGAAGACCTCAAATCGCGGCTCGAAGTGCTGTTCGGCGCCCGGCCGGAGGCGTTCGCGGATAAGACGGAGGAGAAAAGGATGCAGGAGGCGGCCGCTTCGCGAGCAGCACCGGGACCGCGTGGCCGCGGCCGGCGGCGAGTTGCTGGGAGCCGCCTTTCAATTCCTGGGGCAATTGGTCGCGAATGGAGAGGATCGCACACAGGCGTCCCGCACAGGTCGTCAGCGATCTGCGCTCGCAGGCTGGAGCAATGCATCGAGGAGGAGCCGACCGGCCGGCTCCGCTTTGCCGTCACCCTTCCCAGCCGGCAATCGCTGGACGCAATGGCGGAGACGTTCGCCCGCTTCTTGGTTGCCGGCGAATCAGCTGTTTCCGCGTCCGTTCTGTAAAGGAAGGGGTGCTCGCCGACACCCGGCGCGGATCACCGGCCGGGTGTCGGCGATCCCGCGTGAACCGAACACCGATTGATGTATCGGTCAATAAGGACACAGCGGCTGATGTGGTTCCCCGCCGAGAACGGCGGACTCCCGCTCCGAGCGATGGCCAGCTGACCGGCCAGCGTCCTCGTCTCCCAGGCGACATGGACAAGCTCGGCCAGCGAACGGGCGGCGAGCTTGGCCATGATCGAATGCCGGCGGCCTTCCACCGTCCGCAATCCGACTCCGAGTTCCCGGGCAATCCCCTTGTTCGGCCTTCCGGCCAGGATGAGGTCGAGCACCTGGGCTTCGTCCGGCGTCAATAAGGCCATGCGGGCCTGTCTTTGCCGGATGTGGGCCTCGTCCCTGCGGCGATGGCTGCTGAGCACGAGGGCATTGCCGATGGCATCCCACAACTCCTGATCGCGATACGGCTTTTGGAGAACGGTCATGGCCCCCAGGCTCATCGCCCGCACGGCCATCGGCACGTCGGCAAAAGCCGTAATCATCAGGGCAGGCGGCCGAAAGGGCCGGCGCGACATCGTCTCGAGCAGCTCGATCCCCGACATGCCGCGCAGCCGCATGTCCGCGACGAGACAGCCGCTTTGCGATCCGTCATAGGCGGCGAGAAACTCCTCGGCGGAGGGGTAGGGAGCGGCGCGGGCCCCCATCGATTCGACGAGCGCAGCGACCGACCCCCGCGCGGCGGGGTCGTCATCGACGACAAACACCAGTTGCTCATTGTTCATTGAGTTACCTCTGGCCCTGAGGGAACGGTGAAATGAAAGACGGCCCCGCGGCGTGCGTTGTGCTCTGCCCACAGCCGTCCGTGGGTCGCTTCGACGATCGACCGGCTGACGGCCAGGCCGATTCCCACGCCGTCAGGCTTGGTGGTGAAGAACGGCTCAAACAGTTTGGATCGGTCGACGGGCGGTAAACCGCCGCCGGTATCGGACACGCTGAAACGGACCCATCCGGTTTCCAGGCGCGTGCGGATGGTAATCTGGCCTGATGAGTCGCCTGAAATGTCGATTGCCTCGCAGGCGTTCTTGAGCAGGTTGACCAGCACTTGCTGGATTTGGATGCGGTCGGCGTAGAGGGTTCGAGCCTCCTCGTCCAAATGCAGCTCGACGGCGATCTTCCGCAGGTCCACGTCGGGAAGCACGAGATCCACCGCCTCCTGGACGAGTTGGCGAACGTCGTGGCGGGCCGCACAAGGGGGCGCGTTGCGGCCGAAATCTGCGCAGCCGGCAGATGATCGCACAGGCGCGGTCGGCCTCGAGCGCGATCTGCCGCGTCCACGCGACAAGCTTGTCGCGATCGAGCGGTCCGGGCTGCGTCAGGCTGACAATCGAGGCGCGTGCATAATTCTGGAGTGCGAAGAGGGGGTGGTTGATCTCATGCGCGATGCCGGTCAGCATCTCGCCGAGCGCCGCCAGACGGGCAAGGTGGGCCAGGTCGGCCTCGAAGTGCGGCTTGTGGTCGCCGAGCGGCCCTGCGCGGTGTTGAGCGAAGGCCAGCCGCTTGTCGGCCTCCGCTGCCGTTGGGTTGACAATCTTGCCAACCGGCACTTCGCACGCCGTTTCAACGGCGCTGGCCCTGATCCGTTTCATCCCGTCGCCCGGACGTCGCGAATCCTACCAAGCGAGCGGGAGAGCGCGTCCCGGCCCGCCAACACGTCAACCGATGAGTTCCGACATCCTGTCGAAAGTCCGAAGAATGACGCAGGACGTCATTCGTCGGTCCGATTGACCAGATGGGTGGGTCGCGTCATGGCAGACGTCGAACGGCAGACGTGATTGACCGTCGTCCGGCCCGCGAGCCGTATCGCCGTTCTGCGACAGAGATGAGATGGATTGCGCAGGCGCAACAAAGCTCAGCCGCGATTGTTAAGACTGCGAGTTTAAGAAGTCAACGCGGAAGAGCGGGTTGCACGCGCGATTCTGCGGGTTCGCGCATGCGTCGGCGATCCGGGAACGATGGGAAGCGAGCCGGCGATTGCGAGAGGGGGGACTCGAACCCCCACGCCTTTCGGCACCAGATCCTAAGTCTGGCGCGTCTGCCAATTCCGCCACTCTCGCGGGAGTCGTCAGTCGCGCATTGGTTTTCCGAGCTGCCATCCACGCCGCTTTGTCTGGAAATCTTGGCCACGCAACGCCGTGGCCATGCCACCGACGATTTGCACGTGACGCCATTTTACCGACCGCGTTCTCGAAGAATAGAATAGGTCGCCTGCACCCCACGTCGCCCAGTTTCTGCCGCGGCTTACAATTCTGCCGCTCGGACGACTAGAATTGATTGAGCAGCCGGATGCTGAATTCCTGTGGTTCCTGCCCCACCGCTGGAGTTCTCCCGGCTGTTCTTTTCGCGGCGCGCCATGTCACGAAAACGAGCCTGGTCTTCCCGGTCCGTGATCTCAAACAGCCCATTGCACCACTGCGACGGATGAGGGTCTTTAGCGGTTCTGGCGGTCGTGCGGATTGTGACTGCGTCCGGCCTGATGGTTGCAACGCTTTGTGCTTGACGTATCCCCCTCGGGCGAGTCTAATTTTGGTGAGGGGTCAGGTTGTCGAACCTTTCACAGTGATAGACGTTACGTTGCATTCCGGTTCTGCTCGAGGCTTCGGCAATCGCCTCTTGAGGAGATCCTTGACTGGCGGGGAAGCGGATGACGACGGCATAGGTGAAATTCCGGGGCTTTGAGCGGAGTTTCGTTTGCCGATTCGCCAAGTGTCGATTCCGTCTCCTGCCGATTCGAAAGCCGATAATGGAGGAGAAGACTGCGTTTTCAAGAGCTCTTGCCAGCGATTGCTGACGCGGGTGACACGGTAGAAGCGATCTCGGCTCGATTTGCCCAGAATGCCGTTTTTCCGCCGGCGGGACACCGTCGGAGAACCGCAGGGCAGATTGCGGGGCCGGCTTTTGCGTCGGATGAACGACTGATCCGCCGCTGAGACCGATTATGAAGGCTGGGGACAATCCAATACGGACTGTCATCACGGGTGTCGGTGTGGTTTCCCCCATCGGCATCGGCAATGACGCGTTCTGGAAGAGCCTGATGCAGGGCCGATCGGGCATCGGGCGTCTGCGCGCCTTTCCCAGTGCGAGCTGCCCACCAAGCTGGCCGCTCAAATCCACGACTTCGACCCCGACCGCCTGGTCGGCAGCAAGAAGCTGCTCAAGGTCATGTCGCGGGACATCCAGCTTGGCGTGGTTGCCGCCTCGCTCTGCCATGAACGACGCCTCGCTCGCCGCCGGAGCGGTCGATCCGGACCGGCTGGGGGTCTCCTTCGGGGCCGGCCGGATCTCGACGACCCCGGAAGAACTCGCCGACGCGGCGGCCGCCTGCACCGACGAGAACAACGGCTTTCGACTTCGCCCGATGGGGCGAGGCGGCGATGGGCGAAATCTGCCCGCTCTGGCTGCTTGCGGCAGCTCCCCAACATGCCGGCCTGCCACGTTTCGATCGAATTCGATGCGCGGGGGCCCAACAACACGATCACCTGCCGCGAATCGTCCGCCTTGCTCGCCTTGGCCGAAGCGGTCGGCGTGATCCGCCGCGGGAGCGGCCGATTGCATGATCGTCGGCGCCTCCAGCTCGAACATTCACCCGGTCGACATCGCCAAGCTCAGCCTGTTTGACGGACTGTCTCGGCGGAAGATCCCGAACGGGCGTGCCGGCCGTTCGATTTCGATCGGGACGGCACGATCGTGGGCGAGGGCGGGGCCGCCTTCGTCGTCGAGCGGTACAACCACGCCGTCCGCCGCGGAGCCAAAATCTACGCCGAGGTGCTGGGCGTCGCGGCCGGTTGCGACGGAACGGGCTTCTCCAACGGGGCCGGCGGCACCGGTTTGGTCCGAGCCGTCCAATCCGCCATGCGGCAAGCGGGCTTGCGCCCCTCGGAACTGGGGCACATCAATGCCCACGGCAAGAGCACCCAGCGCGACGACCTGGTCGAGGCCCGTGCCTTGCATCGCGCGTTCGATAGCGACGTCGAAACCATCCCCGTGACGGCTCTCAAGAGCTATTTCGGCCATTTCGATGCCGGCTCCGGCGCGGTCGAGCTGGCCGGCAGCCTGTTGGCGCTCGAGCGCGGCACGCTGCCGATGACTTTGAACTACGAAACGCCCGATCCGCGTTGCCGGCTTCGGTCGTCCAACGCGAGCCCTTGCGATTGCGGCAGAAGTCGGCTCTGACCGTCAACCGGACGGCCATGGGCCAGAGCGCCGCCGCAGTCCTCCGCGCGGTCTCGAAATCGCGGTTTCGCCGGCTGCATCGATTGCGGCGACAGGCTGTCCGATGACTGAGTACCGTGCGCAATGTGCGACAATTCGAGACTGGGCTACGTCCAAATTGCGGGCGCCACCGTCGCCAGCCCTCAATTCCGCCGCGTCTCGCGTGAAATGAATCTGCGCGAGCGATCCGCACTCGCTGAGAACCCGCGAATTCGATGGCAGTTACCGCGACCGAACCGTCGAGGCGATTCGGAAAACGGGCGGTTGCCGCATGGCACGGCCCCCCGTTGTGCCGCTGGCTCTCGAAACGGTTCGGCTCTCCGCGATCGACCTTTGGGCTGATCGTGCTCTTGGGGCTTTTTCATCGTTTATTTGAGCCATCGTCCCCTGTGGCACACCGATTTATGGGGACATCTGGCCTATGGCCGCCTGATTGCGGCGAACCATGCGATCCCACCGACCGAGCCCTTCATGCCTCTTGCGCGAGGCATGCGGTTTGTTGATCTCTCGTGGCTCAGTCAGGTCGTGGGAGATGCGGCCTTTCAATGGGAGGGGATTGCCGCGATCCAGTTTCTTTACGCGACGAGCATTGTTTTCTGTCTGGGGCTGCTGGCCTTCGGCGCCGCCCGGCAGACGCGATTGATTTGGCCGGCGCTCGTCGCCGCGGTTGTCTGCACCTGGTTGGAATGGCAGCAGTTTTTGATCGTGCGGCCCCAACTGGCGGGATTGGCGTGTTTTGTGTTGCTCTTCGTCTTATCTTTCGCAACAGCAGCCGGGAAAAGAGCGATGGATCGTCGTGCCGCTCCTATTTGCACTCTGGGCGAACCTGCATGGCTCGTTTGCCGTTGGACTGGCGCTGCTGGCAGCCCTCGCCGCGGGCCGCGGAATCGATGTGGTGCGTCGAACGGGAACCTGCCTTGCCGTCTCTCGGGATCGGAAGTTCCGAACGCTGACGATGCTGATCCCGGCTTCCGCGTTGGCTGTCCTTGTGAATCCCTATGGGTGGACGATTCTGCGGGGCGTGTGGGAGACGGCGAATAATCCCAATTTGGCCGACCTCGTCGAGTGGCGGCCGCTCGACATCCTGATGCGGCAGGGCCAGGCGGCCGCGGCGATCGCGCTTGTGTTGATCGTTACTTATCGGCTCACGCCCGCGGCAGGGTATCGAGCAGCCGAGTTGTTGCTCCTGGTCGGCCTGGGCGGGGCCACCTTGCGCAGTTCCCGGATGATCGTTTGGTGGGCGCCGGTTGCCTCGTATTATTTGGCGATTCATGCGGCCGCGATCTGGAATCGATTCCGCGCGATCGCTCCGACGTCCGCAGTTCGCCGCACGGAAGGCCGAGCAGCCCGGCTTGGGGGCTGGCGGCGCGGCCACGATCTGCGGCAATGGTGCCGCTTCACCGTTGGGCATTGCGCGCTTTGGCACGAAGCCCAGACCGACCCGCAGGAGAGTCTGTCGCCGCAGACTCCGCTCGCGGCGACCGCCTATCTCAACGCCCATCCGCCCCGAGGCCAGATCTTCAACACCTACGAGTGGGGCGATTACCTGATTTGGGCGGGACCCAAAGGCCTACGCGTCTTCGTCGCGTCGCACGCGCATCTGGTGCCCGCGCGATGTCTGGCAGGACTATCTCCGCGTTATCACGTCTTCGAAGCGGCTGGGAGAAGATTCTGGATCGCTATGGCGTGGATGCTCGCCGTGCTCGACCCCGATCAACAGGCGATCTGGTCGACGCTCTTCGCAGACAGCAGTGACTGGTCGCTCGCTTACGAGGATGACCGTTCGGCGATCTTCGTCCGCCTTAGTCGAGGTAGAAGCGGGCCGAATGGCCGGGCCTCCAAACGCTCACTTTTGAGAAATCGTCCGGCCCCTTGCAGCAGTAATACGGGTACTGGATGAGGCGCCGGGACTCGGATTCGGTCGGATAGACGAGCGGACCGCGGTTCGTGAGGGCAGTCAGGCAAATAGTCGCTGCAGGGCTGCAAGCAACAGCAACCGTGCCGCAGGCAAGCAACAGCCGGCAAGGCAGCTTCCCTCCAAACAGCTGCCCTTTTCCGGCCCGGTGTAGTGGTAGAAGAACTCGTGCTGCGGAAGGCAATTGTTGCCGCAACCGTGGTCAGCACTGCGTTCGGCGGACAGACTCCCGGGCCAGCCGCGTCGGACGCGGAAGGTGTGTTTCCAGGAGCAAGGGCAGCTTGGGGACTCGCGCGCGGGTTGGCGGGCGGGTTGGCGGGCGACTGTGCCCGAACGACGCCTGGAGCGGTCGCACAGCCGGCACACAGCGGAGCCGACGAGACAGATCGCCAAGACCCCAGACCAGTTTTCGCATTCATGGTCTTACTGTTCCCCCTCAAATCCGTTTCTCTTGCCGGGGCGGGCGAAACAGGGTCATTTGACCGGCACCTGAGGCTTCTTATCGGCCAAAGAACCGTCACGACGTGAAAAATCGTCAGACAAGGCCAATTCCTGCGGCATCGTCAAAGTCCATCGAGCTTGCAGAACCGCCGCAATCGCGATAAATTAACTCCGCCGCGGGGTTGGCAGAGTGCGGCGATCTCGATTGGTAATAACCCCTTGCATTGCCAATAGGTTATTGCCTGTCGGGGCCTGCTGCGGCGAGTGTGAACCGGAACTCGGATTGCTGTCTCACTCCGAGTTTCACGCAGCCTTGGAACCGCTCTCGCAAATTCCCCACAACGGAGTGCCGGGGTGTTCGTCTCTGCATCGACTCATTGCTTCGCAGACCGCCCATTTGAGGAGGCGTGCCAACAATTCGTCGAGCTTGAATTCGACAAGCTCGAAATCTGGCTCGACGAAGACAGCCAGCACCTGCGCCCGTCGGAAGTCGCCTCCAATCCCGAACAGTTCTACGCCCGCTACCGCGAGACGACGCGCTTGACGCCGGTCGGCTTTTGCTTGCATCACGATGTGCCGACCGCGACCGTTGGCGGGCTTCGCCAAGGCGGCGAAGTTGCTGCGCATCACGCAAATCACCCTTCCAGCCTCGCCGTTGGGGACCCCGTTCAACACGGAGGTCGATCGGCTCCGCGAGTTCGTGCGACTGACGAGCGAGGACGGGATTCGCCTTTCGATCAAAACGGAGGCGGGGCACCTCACCGAAGATCCGCACACGGCGGTCGAACTGTGTCAGGCGGTCCGCGGGCTGGGGATTACGCTCGATCCGAGCTACTACATGCTCGGCCCCAACGCGGGCCGATCGTACGACCAGGTCTTTCCCTACGTTTACCACACGCATCTGCGCGACTCGACGTCGCAGAGCCTGCAGGTGCAGGTGGGCCTGGGCGAGCTCGATTACACGCGGCTGATCAATCAGCTCAAGCGGCGGTCGTACAACCGCGCGCCTTTCGATCGAGATTCTGCCGACCGCCGAGAACCTCGCCGAGCGGCCGCTGGAGCTTCGCAAGCTGCGGATGCTGCTCGATACGCTGCTTCGCTGAGACACTCTGTGTCGCGCGATGCCCCTTCTTCGCCGATTTTCGCCGCGAGCCCGCTGCACGTTGTGGCCGGCATTTAAGAAAAGCGGCTGGCCGGTTCAGGAGTAGTCCGACGGGTTTCCGAACAGCCCGCGAGGCGCGCCAGCTTCCGGTTCCCCCCTTGAGCGGGCCTTTCCGCCTGCGTTGAATCGCGGCTCGGCGGGTCGGTGCTCCTCCTCGGCCTTTTTCTCTTCCGGCCTGGGCAATCAAGCGCCTTGAGCGACAGGCCGATTCGCTTGCGCTCGACGTCGAGCTCCAGCACCTGCGCAGTGACCACCTGGTGCACCTTGAGAACGTCCGAGGGATGGCGGACTGCGCTTGTGATCGAGCTCGCTGACGTGGATCAGTCCTTCGAGGCCCGGCTCCAGTTCGACAAACTGCGCCGAAGTCGGCGATCCGCGTCACCGTGCCGCTGACCGTCGAGTTGGCGGGATACCGCTCGGCCGCGGTCGTCCACGGGTTCTGCACCAACTGCTTCATCCCGAGGCCGATCTTTTTCTTTTCGCCGATCGAGCGACAGCACTTTCACGTCGACGGTCTGCCCCTCCTTGCAACAGTCTCCGAGGGATGCTTGAGGCGATGCCAGCTCATCTCGCCGATGTGCAAAAAGCCGTCTACGTCCCGCCGAGATCGACGAACGCGCCGTAGTCCTTGATCGTCTTGACGCTTGCCGGTGTATGTCTGATCCACTTCGACGGTCTGCCAGAACTTCTCCTCGGCCTCTTTTCGTTCGATCTGCAAGGAACGCGCGCCGGCTGACGACGAGGTTTCGTCTTCCGCGGATTGACTTCCATCACCTCGACGCGGAGCTTTTGCCCGACGTACGGAGTCAAATCGGAAATGAATCCCAATTCGACCTGGCTCGACGGGAGAAAAGCCCGCAAGCCGCTCACCGTTACTTCCAGGCCGCCTTTGTTCGTGCGATTGACGAGGCAATCGACGATCTGCCCCTTGGCCAGCGATTCCCAGTTGCCGGCGATCCGGCGAACTCCTTTGGGAAGATTGAGATAAATCAGTCCTTCGTCTTGCGGCGATCCGTTCGACGAGCACTTCGATCCGTTGCCCAACTTCGGGCTTTTTGCCGGAGACGAATTGGCGGAGCGGAATGACGCCCGGCGAGCGATAGCCGAGCTCGAAAAAGACGCTGTCACCATGAATCGATTGGATCCGCCCCGTCAGATGCTGTCCCGCTTCGAGAAGTTCTTCCGGCGGCTTTTCCTCGTGAGCCGGCAACGTCCTCGACGGCGGCCGCCGAAGCGGCACGCCGGCCATCTCGAGCTCGCCGCTGGCCATGGCCGCTTCGATTTCCGCCTCCATCTCGGCATCGAGTTCTTTGACCGGAGGCGGAACCTCGACCGGCGGTGTCGAACCGGCGCTCGGGCGGCGGGTGCGCCGGAGCGGCCTCCGAATCGACCGATTCTGGAGGTTCCTGCGACGAGCCGTGTGCAATGTCGGAAGTCGCCGCAGCGGCCTCGTCACTATCGACTGCGCCGACCGCGGCCGCTGTCATCTCCGGCGTTGCGTCGCCGGAGGGACGGAGCTGCTGCTCTCGCCTCTCGGACGGAGCGAGGGGATCGATTGGGCTTGCGTGTCGACCGCCGGATTAAGACGGGCGCGGCGGAAAGCGCCGAGCGGCGAACTCTCGCTCACGCCGCCATTGCCGATCGGCGGTTCGGCCGGAGATTCGACGGAGCGTTCCATCGGCGCGACGGTCCCTTGCATCTCCGCTCGCTCCGCAACCTGCGGATCGCGAACCGCATTACCGTGCTGAAGGTTATTTTCGTCGGTCATCACGAGCTCATCCCGTCGGCGGTCGCGCGCCGATCCTCGAACAGTGTCGTCTTGCCTTTTGGCGGTTCCACGCGGCGATTCAGGACGATGGACAACCGAGTCGCGACTCGAGTCGCGGCGCTCGAAAACCGCCCAGCATAAGATAGTCGAAGCCCGGCAAATCCGCCACTGCGCATTCCGCCGTTGCGACCGGTTTGAATCTCGCGGCCCAGGTCTGGCGAACCGGCGCCAGGGCGGCGATAATCGGCGCGACAAGTCACGCGTTCTCCGCCGAGCGTGCCCTGCCCTTGTGTCGTCATTCGGCGAGCCTCGTCTTTCCATCAGGCAAGCCGGCATCGCGAGGCAGCGCGGCGGGCCGAAGCGACGACGCACGGGACCAAAAACCGGATTCAGCGATGACCGATGCCGCCCGTCAAAACGGGGCCTTTGAAGCCCTTCGAAGCCCGGAGCTCTTATCCTCTGAAAACAGCCGGTTGCTCGATCGTCGACGTGCAGGAAAAGCTGCTGCCTCTGATTCCGGTCGCCGAGCGGCTTGCCCAAAATTGCCGCCGTTTGCTCGACGGCGCGAAAATCCTGTCGATTCCCGCGTTTCGGCACGGAACAGTACCCGCAGGGCTTGGGCCGCACGACCGCCGAATTGGCGGAACGCCTGGGACCGATGCCCGGCAAGCTCGCTTCAGTTGCGTCCCCGTGCTCGAATGGGGAGACGCGGCTGAGCTGACGGACGATCGTGACCAGGTGGTCGTCGCCGGGATGGAAACACACGTCTGCGTGCTCCAGACGGTGCTCGACCTGATTGCCGGCGGCTTTCGCGTGTATGTTCCCGCCGACGCCGTCGCCAGTCGCTCCGAATTGGACTGGCGCATTGCGCTGGAGCGGATGGCCTCCTCAGGAGCGACGGTCACGACCGTCGAGTCGGTCCTGTTCGAGTGGTGCCAGAAGGCCGGCACGCCGGTCTTCAAGGAGATTCAAAAGTTGATCATCGAAGGATGACGGCTTTGTCCGCGTCGACGCCTGAATTGCCTGCCGATACCGTCAACCGCATGAGAAAAACGTCATGACCCCGACCTTGCCTGCCTCCGTCAATCCCCCCGCCGCATCCTGATGGGGCCTGGTCCCAGCGACGTTTCACCCCGCGTGCTGGCCGCCCTGGCCGCTCCGACTGTCGGGCACCTCGATCCCGTATTTCCTGCGCATCATGGACGAAACGCAGCGGATGCTGCGTGCCGTCTTTCGCACGGCCAACGAGCTGACGCTCGCCGTCAGCGGCACCGGAAGTGCCGGCATGGAGGCGTGCGTCGTCAACCTGATCGAGCCCGGCGACCGCATGCTCGTTTGCGTCAATGGCGTTTTCGGAGGGCGCATGGCCGACGTCGCGGCGCGGGCCGGAGCCAACGTGACGACGATCGAGCGGAGCTTCGGCGACGTTTTCCCGCCCGACGAAGTGGCCGAGGCGGTCAAGCGCGTCGCCCCGAAAGTCGTCGGCATCGTCCATGCGGAAACGTCGACGGGAGCTCGGCAGCCTCTCGAAGAGATCGCGGACGTCGTCGCACGACGCCGGCGCGCTGTTGCTGGTCGACTGCGTGACGTCGCTCGGCGGAGTGCCGGTGGAAGTCGACGCCTGGCAGCTCGACGCCGTCTACAGCGGCACGCAGAAGTGCCTGAGCTGTCCGCCGGGGTTATCTCCCGTGACGTTCAGGCCGCGGGCGCTTGCCGCGATCGACAAACGCCGCACCAAGATTGCCAGCTGGTATCTCGATATGACGCTGGTTCGCAATTACTGGGGACAGGACCGCGCCTACCATCACACGGCCCCCATCAACATGAACTTCGCGCTCGCATGAGGCGCTGCGGATCGTGCTCGAAGAGGGATTGGAGAGCCGCTTCGCCCGCCACGCTGCGCAATCACAAGGCGCTCAAGGCGGGACTCAAGGCGTTGGGGATCGAATACTCCGTCGCTGAGGCCCATCAGCTTCCCATGCTCAATTCCGTCCTGATCCCGGCGGGCGTCGACGACCTGGCCGTGCGAAAGCAGTTGCTCGGCGAATTCGGCATCGAGATCGGCAGCGGTCTGGGGCCGCTCAAAGGAAAAACTTGGCGCATCGGACTGATGGGCGAGACGAGCACGCCCTCCAACGTTCTTTTGTTCCTGGCGGCACTGGAACGGTGCCTCGCCAGCCAGAATCGAAACATCGGCGGCGGTGCCGGTGTCGCGGCGGCGAATGCCTGCTATGCGACCGCGAATTGACGTTCAAAAGACGTCGAGGATGAAGGCGGCTCCCTGATGCCAGGGATGCGGCTCCGGGTAGAAGTTGTGCCAGGCCGTGTTGTAGACCGGAATCTGCCGTTGCGGCGGATAGCGGTAGTACATGTGGTCGAACTCGATGGGCCGCTGGAAGTTGTGCGGGTAATAGACGTACGGGTAATAGTAGAATCGCTGCCAGTCGGGCGGCTGTCCTTCGTTGGCGGCAAAGGTCGGCGCAGGACCGAGGCTCACCGCGACAGCCATGACTATTCCGACGACCATAGAACCGAGAATCGTGCGAACCCGCATGGACACGCTCCTTGTGTTTCAAACTCATTGATCGGCGCTTTGCTGGCCGGAAGAATAGGAGAATTCGGCACAGGCCGCAGAATTGATCCTCATCGCACAACAATGACACTTTCCTGCGTTACCCCGCTTTACGCGACAGGGCGCGTCAAGAAGCAGGTCCGAAATGCCGGATGTCGTGCCGCTTGGATTCGGCGCTGGCAGGAAACGATCGACAGTTCGATGAGCACCGTGGTTGGTCTGGTCTGGTCGCCCTTCCCCGCTTATCTCGAGGGTCGTCCTTGATCAGAACGGTCGTTGCCAACTCGTCGGCCGAGGGGAGTCGGCGAGCCCCGCCTGCAAAGTCCTCCCTTGTCGCAAAAATCGGCAGCGTGCAATAATCGAGTTGAAGTCCGGCCATTTGGACAAAAAAAGGCCTCTCGCCCTCTCCCGTCGAACAAAGACAATCGCGAACCATCGCCGAAAATGATTCCGGAAACCTCGTCGTCAAGTTTCTGCGACCGCAACTGGGAACTTCAGCGACCCTGGGCGGCCGAAGAAGACGGTCGCGTCGCCGACCGGCGGCGTTCCCTCGGCCTTGCCCTTCTTCTGGCTGTTGCCACGCTGCTCGTTTATGCGCAGGCGTGCCGATTCGGCTGTGTGCTGATCGACGACCCCATCTATGTCAGCAACAATCTGAAGGTGCAAGCCGGCTTGACGCTGCGAAACGTTGGCTGGAGCTTCACCACGTTTCGCGACGGAAACTGGATCCCGTTCACATGGCTCTCGTTGATGGCCGACACTGATCTCTACGGCGAGCACCCCGGCGGATTTCACTTCACGAATATCTTGTTGCACACGCTGAACACGGTCCTCCTCTTCGCCTTCCTCACGAGGGCAACCGGGCAGAAGGTTCCGAGCGCCCTGGTTTCCGCCTTGTTCGCGCTGCATCCGCTGCACGTCGAATCGGTTGCCTGGATCTCGGAACGCAAGGACGTTCTGAGCACCCTCTTCGGTCTGTTATCCCTTCTCGCGTATGTCCGCTACGCAACGCGCCGGGACCGCTTGAGCTATGTGGTTTCCTTCCTGCTTTTCGTGTGCAGCTTGCTCGCGAAACAAACGCTGGTGACGCTTCCATTCGTCTTTTTGCTGCTCGATTATTGGCCGCTAGGCCGGGTTTCCTTGAGTGAACGGACAGCCCGCCTGCCGGTAGGGGTCGAGCCGGAACGCGAGATCACTCCGGACGCGACGTCGACTTCCGCGTTTTCGGCCGTGCGACTCCTCATGGAAAAGGTCCCCTTCCTGATCGTTTCAGCCGCATTTTCGGTGATCACCTTGGTCGCGCAATCCGGGAATTATGCAGTCCAGAATCTCACGATGCTGCCGCTGACAACCCGCTTTGCCAACGCCGCGGTGGCTTATGTTACCTATCTCGAGAAGACTTTTTTTCCTCACAATTTGGCAGTCTTCTACCCACACCCCGGTAACCAACTCGGCTGGCCGGCCGTGTGTGGGGCGGCGTCCATCCTAGCGGCGGTCAGTGCGTGCGCGATCGTTTGGTCGCGTCGTCACCCTTATCTGCTCGTGGGATGGGCCTGGTATCTCGGAACATTGGTGCCGATGATCGGCATCGTCCAGGTGGGCTCGCAACAGATGGCCGATCGGTATAGTTACTTTCCCTTGATCGGAGTCTTCGTCGCGCTGGTCTGGACGCTTCGCTCGCTCGTTTCCCCGTTCGTTCCGGCCGGGACGCTGCGAGCAAGCGTCTTGCGGGCCGCCGCGATTGTCGGTTTGGCGGCCCTGGCCGCGCTGACTTGCTGGCAGGTCGCACACTGGCGCGACGACGTGGCGCTTTTCACTCATGCGATCGCATCGACAGCGGACAACGCGTTCATCCGGAACAAGCTCGGCTGCGCCTCTCTGCGCAGGGGAAGCGGCGCGAGGCGATCGAACAATTCGAGTTGGCGGCCCGCTTGGATCCGCAGGCGGTCGAGCCCCAATACAACTTGGGCGTCGTTCTGGCACAACTCGGGCAGCTCGACCAGGCGGTCGCCCATTACCGGGCCGCGCTGGCGATCAGCGACTGGCATGCCGGCACCTACAACAATCTGGGGCTTATTGAAGGCGATCGCGGCCAATACGACGAGGCGAAAATCCATCTTCGCCGGGCCATCGAGATCAGTCCCGATTATGCCGAGGCCCACATGAATTTGGGGCTCGTTTGCCTGAACAGCGGCGATTATGCCGGCGCGATTTCGTACAGCCTGCGCGCCCTCGAGCTTCAACCACGTCTGATCGACTGCCATCGCATTATCGCGCGGGCCCTCCTGGCCCAAGGCCGGTTGGACGAAGCGATCGAGCGGTTGCAGTATGTTTTGACCATCGCGCCCAACGACACGGGGGCGCGGACGGAGCTGGCGCGCCTGTTGGCGAGGAACCAGGCCCCGTGACTTTCGGTGATGGCGACCCCCTTGATGTTTTTGATGCAATTCACGGAGACGTCGATGCCGACCTCCGTCGGGCCAGCGCCTCAGTGAAGCGTCACAGGCGTCATTACACGAGACCTCGTGCGCGTCTGTCGGACGGCAATCATCCTCTCGCCGTGCCGTGCCGGCGTCGCTGTCCGCTTGCGGCCAGTGGACGTGAAGGCAATCTCTGGGACAGACTCAAGAGCGTAATGCGTCACTTGTGCCGCCCGTCGCAAGAAGGCTCCGAAGACGCTGGCGGCCCTGCTGTCGCGCCGCTTGCGAGTCGATTTGGCGACCCATATACTTGCGAAAACCCGCTGGACGGAAAAACAGTCCGAGTTTCCGCCGACCCGGCGACGCACGAATCTTAAAGGCGCGTTTCACGTACCGCGGCGACTTCATTCCGATCTCCATAGGCGTTACCTCTGCTGGTGGATGACGGCCTGACGACGGGCGCAACCGCCGACGAGGCCGCACAGGCTTTTCTCGCGGCAAGCGCTTCCTCACAGACGGCAGAATTGATCGCATCGGACAAGAATGACATTTTCCCGGGTTACCCCGCTTTACTCGCGAAGCGCCGTAACGGCATTAATCCGCATTGTCGGGCGCCGTCGCAATTGGATTCGGCACTGCCGGAACAAGATGGATGGTTGGATGGGCGCCGCCATTGGTTTGGTCGCCCCTCCGCGGTGCGCGGCCTGTGGACGTGAAGACGAACCGTGGGGCGGCCTCAAGAGCGTGATGCCCCACTTGTGCCACCCGTGCCAAGACGCTGCCGCTCCGGTGGAAGGGGGTCGCTGTTGGCGGTGCGGCGGCCCCGTAGGTCCCTTTGTCGACACGCGCCGGGGCTGCATTCGTTGCCGCCGCGACCGGTTTCACTTCGAGACGGTGATCCGATTGGGGATCTACCGCTCGGCTCTTCGTCAAATGTGCCTGTCGGCGAAACGGCCCCGCTCTGAAGAGCTCGCGGCCGCGCTGGCCGATTTGCTCTGGCAACGCGAAGAGCCGGCACTGCGCGGCATCCGGACCGACCTTGTCATCCCCGTTCCCCATCACTGGACGGAGAACGTGCGAACGAGCCCCCACGCGCCGGAGACGCTGGCGGCCGTGCTGTCGCGCCGCTTGCGACTCGATTTGGCGACCCATATACTTGCGAAAACTCGCTGGACGGACAAACAATCCAAGCTTCCGCCGAGCCGGCGACGCACGAATCTTAAAGGCGCGTTTCAGGTACCGCGGCGATTTCATTCCGATCTCCACAGGCGTCGCATTTTGCTGGTGGATGACGTCCTGACGACGGGCGCAACCGCCGACGAGGCCGCGCGGGCTCTTCTCGCGGCAAGCGCTTCCTCCGTCGCCGTGACCGTAATCGCGCGGGGCTTGGGGAAAAAGCACGTCCCAGGCGGCCCCGGTTAATTCGCCCTTCCACCGGTTCAATCGCTGTTCGACATGGAAATCCCGCCCCCAGCCGATTCGCCCGAAGCCGATTCGAGCGTACCTCGGGACGCCTCCGAGAAGCCGGCAATCGCCGTCCCGAAGAAAGCCACGGCCACGCAGTTCTTCCTCAAAGGGCTGGCGATCGTCCTTCCGCCGATTTTGACCTTGGTCATCCTGGTCTGGATCAGCCAGATGATTTACGGCTACGTGGTCAACCCGATCACGACCGGCGTTCGATTCGTGATTGCCGAGATCATCGACAAATCGCGGCCAACGTCGGAATTGGTTCCGGCCACGGGACTTCCCCCGCTGGAATACTGCGGCAACGACTATCGCATCCCCGCGGGCGCGGCGCGGGAATCCGCGCCCCGGCCGACGCGGCACGCCGCAGGGCCTTCCCCCCGAACGGACCAAAACCGCTGGAACTGGCCCCCACTGCCGAACTGGCCGCTGTCGCCTACGTCCCCTTTGGAGAACGGTCAGTTCCCTACGGCGACTTCGCGGAAGTTGCGGCACGCATGCGACCGACCGATTGGCCGGCGACGGCGACCGGGCTTTACATGGAGCTCGTCACAGTCCGGTATTTCAAGAGCTTGGGCTCGCTGAGCGCACTGGCCACGGCCCTGACCATCATCGCGTTGTATTTTCTGGGGAGGTTCGTCACCGCGCGGATGGGACAGTGGGTCATCAGCCGGTTTGAAACGCTGGTGCTTGCCCGCGTCCCCATCATCAGCAGCGTCTATTCGTCCGTGAAGCAAGTGACCGACTTTTTTTTCTCCGAGCGTCCCATCGCGTACAATCGTGTGGTGGCCATCGAGTTTCCGCGCCGCGGCGTCTGGACAATTGGATTCGCAATGGGCGAAAGCCTGGTCGAAATGACGCTGGCCGCCGGAGAGCAGATGATCAGCGTGATGATCCCCGCCGCTCCCATGCCGATGACAGGCTGGGTTGTCTCCGTCCCCAAAAGCGCGATTATCGATCTAAACATCACTTTGGAACAGGCGTTTCAGTATTATCTCTCGTGCGGAGTCCTGGTGCCGGAGCATCAGCGGGCCACGCCCGAATTGTTGCACCGCGAGCTGGCCAAGCGTCTCTCCGGAGCGTTCGGGCCGGGGACTGCGCTGGGCAAGCCGCCGGCATTTTCCCCGGCGAGCCGCTCGGAACTGAATTCACCTCCCGGCGACAATTCCTCCTGGGAGCAGATGCGGTCCGAGGAGAAGTCCTCTGATCGTTTGTCTTCCGATCCCGAGGCGCCGCCGTGAGCCGTAGCGTCCTGCGAATTGCCACGCGAGGCAGCAACCTGGCGCTGTGGCAGGCCAATTTTATCGCGGGCCTGCTGCGGTCGCTCGACCCCGATCGAGAAGTCGAGTTGATCCACGTCACCACGACCGGAGACCGCCTCGGCGATGCCTCGTTGAGCGGTCTGGGAGGCGTCGGCGTCTTCACCCGCGAAATCCAGCACGCCCTCCTCGACCGCCGAGCCGACGTCGCGGTCCACAGCTTGAAAGACCTCCCCACCGAGCCAGTCGACGGAATCTGTTTGGCGGCCGTGCCGAAACGGGCTTCACCGTGGGACGCGTTGGTCCTTCCACGCGGATCATCCTTTCCCGCCGCCGGAATCCGGGACTTGCCTCCCCGCGCAGGATCGGCACGGGAAGCCTGCGCCGCCGTGCTCAACTACTTTTCCTGCGGCCCGATCTTCAGTTTCTCGACCTTCGCGGCAACATCGAGACCAGGCTCCGCAAACTCGACGAGGGCGCATGCCACGCGCTCATCCTGGCCGAGGCCGGCCTCGAACGGCTGGGGCTTTCGGCACGCATCTCGGCGCGACTGGCCCCTCCAGAGTTTTTTCCGGCAGTGGGCCAGGGAGCCCTGGGATTGGAATGCCGCTCCGATGACGCAACGGTCGCGGCCGATCGTGGAACGCCTGAGCCATCCGGCGACTTGGAGTGCCGTGGCCGCCGAGCGACGGATTCTCGGTCGGTTGGGCGCCGGCTGCCACGCCCCCGTGGGTGTGTCCACAACGATCGAGGGAGACGAGCTGGCCCTCGAGGCGGTCGTGTTGAGCCGCGACGGACAACGGAGGCTGCACTCAAAGACAATCGGTCCTGCCGCAGACCCCCTCGCGATTGGCGATCAAGTCGCCGAGGATCTGCTGCGTCAGGGCGCCGGCCCTCTCATCGAAGCGGCCGCCACGGCCCCGTGAGTGCGGCAAGACACTCAGCGGCCAACGGTTGTCGAAGATTCCGTGGCGGACAGGGCGCGTCTTGCCGGCATCCGCCGCAGGTTGCACGGCGGCGGATCCGGGATTGGGCGTCAAGGAATCGGATACGGAATAGTAAACGTCCGACGTCATTCCCGTGTCTTCTTCGTTCAATCGCTGCAAACGCGACGGCTGCAAGTCGTACCACAGATTGGACGGCGACAGTTTCTCCCAAGTTTCCTTGCTGGGAAGATAGTCGCTTGGTTCCAAGGCGAACGTGCTGCAACCGGAGATTCCGCCGAAGATCGCGGCGGCAATCGAACCGAGGACAACCCGAGACCGTGCAATGCGACGCGGCACGTCCATCGCGCAATCTCCTTCTCGCTGCCCGCTTCGCTCGCGCAGGCCAACGCAGGAATGTGATGATGATTCGGAGAGCAGACCGAGGGAGAAAGGAGAGGAGGCGGATTCTAATCGGACCTCCCCTCGCGGCCAAGAGCAGTTTTGTTCGGCGTTTGCATCGGATTGCGTCATCGGGCATTCGCCGGTCTCCCACCGGCAACTGGGCCCCTTGCGGAAAAGTGGGTTGGCCACGCAGGAAGGAGGCGACAGCCGCTACGGCACACATCGCAGCCGACACGCAAGAAGCCATGAACACGCCCAGCGTGGTGTTCGAGAGTGCGATCCACTTGTGGGGCGTGCGCGGCGGACTTCCACGGCGGGCGCTAGAACGATTGCCCGAACTCCCGGCGAAGCACTGCCGCTCGCGCTCCGCGGACTTATCGCCATCGGTCATGGACCGCCATCTTGGTCTGCGTCCGTGCTGGTAAACCCGCCTCCGAGCCACGAGGAACGGGGGAAGCTGCAACATCTGGACCGATTATATCGGTCCGGCCGAGGCCGTTGGCGCTTTGGAATGCAACCTTCCGGTTCCGGTCTGGTGGCGTTGGCGTTGCACTGACCGTTGTGAGCGCCGACACACTCTGCCCAGCTTCTGCAACTGGTGCGGGCGGCACAACTCGTAGAGGGGCGGGATCAAAACAACCGATAGTTTCCGCAAAGCGTATCGGTCACGCCTGTTTTTCCGCTCCTCATGACCGTGCGAGCTCTTCGGCGTCGCCGAAAAGCGACCGAAGTGATTCCACGGAGTGCCATGCGATGCCTGGCGAGCCGACCACGATTCCGAGAGACACGTCTTCCGCTTCATCTCGGCGTGTGATTGCCGTCGCGTTGCTCATTGCCTGGCTGCCAGCGGCTTGTCTGGCGGTCAGCACAAAATACCGCCTCCTGAATCCACTCGGCTTCGAAGCCGCTTGCGATCAACTCAAGTTGACCATCGATCCGCACCGAGATCCGGCCACGTATTTCTCGTATTTCGATCGCCTCTGCCTCATGCGAGTCGATGTGACAATCGCCTGGGCAGTCGCTCCCGCCTTGCTCGTCTTCATTTCTCGCCGCCTTCGACCGGGGCTCGCGGTCGCGTTCGTTATCACCTGTTCCACGGCCGTCACGTTGCTCCTCTTCGTTCAGAATCGCTGTCTAAGCACTGTGGGAAGTTTCGTGACCTTGGGGATGCTCCATGACGCGCTCGACTGGGCAATCACCGAGCCGAGTGTTGCCGGACCGTATCTCCTGGCCACGCCCAATCTGAAGCTCCTGGCGGCTGTTGCTCTCATCGTCAGCACGGCGTTTGCAGCCGCTCGCTGGGCACCTCGGGTTGCGCCTGCTTGGATGAGGAAAAGGCGATCGTGGCTCAGCCTGCTCCCCGGCTTCGTGGTCGCACCCATCGCTTGGATTCCGATTGTTCCGTCGTCGGCCGCCAAACCAGCAGCGCCATCGTTTCGGCGGCGACCGTGTTATTCCAGACGGCGAAGAACGACCCAGGGCCGTTCGCCGGAATGCCGCAAGAGGCCCTCGCGCAGCAATTTCGCGAAATGACGAACTCGCCCGTCGATGAGAATGACGGCCGTTATCGAGGATCGGCGTCGGGGTTCGACGTGATTATTTTCATTCTGGAGACGGCTCCCTATCGCTGCCTGCCGATCGGCGAACTGCCGCTCGACGACTTTCCGACGATAACGCGGCTCAGCCGGCACTCCTTCGTCGGGCCGTCGTCACTACACGACTTATCCCAAGACCAGTTACGCCCTGTTTTCGCGTGCTCAGCGGGCTTTATCCGATCAGCCGCGATGCGTTTCAGTCTCACAGGCTCGACCGTCGGTGCGCCTGGGCCTGGCTGGTGCCCTGCGGCGCAGAGGCTACGAGACGACCCTTTACACTCCGGTCGATCTCGACGACGCGGATCGCGGATGTTTTTGCCGCCTGGGCATCGACTCGATGGTCATCGGAGACCTTGCTGAGCCCGGGCGGCCCAGCGCCGCACGGGAGTCGCTGCCCTACTCGGCGGGCGTGGAGCGCGGATCGCCCTGGATCGGCAAATCCTCGACGTCGCGAAACAAGACCGGGAGCGGTGCTGCAAAGTCGAACCGCCACTATCTCCACCTCCTGATCCACCAGATCGGCCATGCACCGTGGGCCGACATCGAGGGCCGGGGCGGGACCGATGTTTACCGCAAGGGACGTGCCCTGTGTGCGCTCGAAGATCGATGGCTGGGTGAAATCGTCGAACATCTCGAGACAATCGGGCGACTCGACCAGACATTAATCGTCGTTTCCGGCGACCACGGAGTCAGGTCCCGCCTGGAGGACCCGGCTTTGCACATCGACAAGATTGAAGACGTCTCGTTTCACGTGCCGATGCTGGTCTATTGCGGCAAGGCCCTCCGCGAAAAAAGGGTCATCCGGGAGCGGACCTCGCACATCGACATTTGCCCGACGGTCTTGACGCTGATGGGCGTCCCCTACGATTTCCGCTTCTGCCAGGGGGTCCCCGTCTGGCAGGCGGCCAACGATCCGGACGCTCTTCTTCTGGGCTAAGGAAATCATGGGCTCCGAGGGATTCGTCTCAGGCGGCCAATTTGCCATGTATCGCCCCGGCCGACGGCTTCGCCTGCTCGGGACCTCGGATGGCCTCCGACGCTTACCACCGCCTCGCCGTGCGGCTCGCCCGAGCACCAATCGATCGTTGAAAGAACCCGCACGATGCGGGCCCTGCAAGGCCAATGGACAAGAAACGTGCTGGCCAAGGCGCGGGAGGAGCGGGACCAGCAGTGAAGGATGAAGGCGGAAGGATGAAGGATGAGTAAATGGGCGGTGTTGGGCGCCGAAACCGCCTCACCAAAGCCGCATTGAGGCGCGGAACAACTCGGCGAGCTCTTCCGGGCCGGCCGGACGCGGCGAGAGTTTTGTGACGCGGTGCTGCGGCAGCGTCCCTTCGACGAGGGCGGGGATGTCGGCCTCGGTATATCCGACCGCGCTCAGGCCGTTGGGCATCTCGACGCCGCGCATGAAATGCAGGACGCGGTCGGCCAGGACGTCGCCGGCCGCATTCGCGAGGAATGCCGGAGACTTCGGCTCCCAGGGCCTGGGCGGCTCGCAGATGGCGCTCGGGATCGGCGGGGGCCGTGAAGCGGACGACGGCCGGCGTGTGCAGAATGACCGACACGCCGTGCGGCACCAGGGGATGGTCGACGCGGTAACCGGGGGGGCGATAATCCTTGCACCATGCCGGCGACGGGGTACGACATGCCGTGCGGCAAGTGGACAGCCCGCGTTTCCGAAACCGATTCCCGCGATGGCCGACGCCAAGAGCATGTTCGCGCGGGCCTCGTCGTCGGCGGGGTCGGCCACCGCGCGGAGCAGGAACTCGGCCACGAGTTCCAGCGCCCGCAGCGCCCAGACGTCGCTGATCGGATTGCATCCCTGATAGGCGGGCCGTTCGAGCGGCCGGGCCGGGCGCGGCCGCGACGTGTAGGGAATGGCCGTGTAGGACTCGAGCGCATGGCTCAGCACGTCGAGACCCGCTCGAGGCGGCGACGGCCGGCGGGAGCGTGCCGCGTGTTGTCCGCATCGACGATGCCCAACGTCGGCTTCAAGTAGCGATGGGCGATGCCGGTTTTCGCCCGCTTTTCGACATAGTCGAAGATGGCGACGCCCGTCGTTTCGCTCCCGGTGCCGGCCGTGGTCGGAATGGCGATGAGCGGCTTGAGCGGACCCGGGACCGGCAGCCCCTTGCCGATCGGCGCGTTGACGAAATCGAAGAACTCGGCCGTCGTGCGTCGCATACAGGTTGGCGGCTTTGGCCGTGTCGATCGTGCTGCCGCCTCCGACGGCCACGAACGAATCGAACTGGCCGCGGCGAGCAGCAGCGTGGCCGCTTCGCGAAAGCTGGCGTCGGTCGGCTCGACGACGATGCGATCGTAGACGTCGAAATCGACACGGGCCGCCTTGAGCGACGCCAGCACGGTCTCCCCGTTTCCGTATCGCGGAGCGCCGGATCGACAACGACGCAGCGTCCGCCGCGCGCCGAGATCGACCAGATCGTGCCCGACCTCGCCCGTGATTCCGGTCCCAAAGCGGAGATTGGCGGCGGCGAATTGAAAAGCGGTATCGTGCGTTGTCATGGCGAGGTGTCCGCGTCGCTTACGACAAGTCGCGGACGCCTCGCTTCCGCCTTCATCACTTTCGTGAGCCACGCTTCGGCCGTTTTGTTCAGTTCGTCGTCGTCGTTGGAATGGAGGGCCGCGAGCCGTTCGCGTTGCGGCGGAAGGCGACGTCGAGGTAACACAGGCCGGTCTGCAGTTCCCGCTGCCGTGTGCTTTCGTCGATGCTGGCTGTCGCTCAGAGCAGTCCGGTGAGGCGGGCGTAGACGCAGCTCGCGTGGAACAGCTCCGTCGCCAGTGTCGCCGAGCCGGGCCTGCACGAACTCGTGGTCGATGATGCCTTCGCGGTAGTGGACGAGGCGCTCGCGTGCAGGCGCGGGCGAAGCGGGCGATCTGCTTGGCGAGCGTGCCGGCCGGCTTCTGCAGGATGCTGTGCCGCACGGGAATTCGCGGCGGCGACCGCCACAGAGTCACGGCCCGCCACGGCTTTTTGAGGACGTGCCTGCAGCTCCTTGCCGAGGTTGCGGAGGCCGACCATGGCGTTGAAGCAGCGGAGCACGTCGTTGGCCCCCTCGCCGATCAGGTTGAGCCGCGCGTCGCGCATCAGCCGCTCGAAGGGACGGTCGGTGAAGAAGCCGGCTGCCGCCGTGGATTTGCAGCGTGTCGTTGACGATCCGCCACAGCGAATCGCTGGCGAAGAGCTTGATCATCGACGTTTCGAGCATGTAGTCCTCGGCCCCCGTGTCGATGAGGGCCGCCGTGTGATAGGTGGCGCTTTCCATCGCGTACATCTCGGCGGCCGCCAGCGCGATCTTTTCGCGGACCAGCTCGAATTCGCCGAGCGTCTTGCCGAACTGCCGCCGCTCGTTGGCGTATTTCGTCGCTTCCTGGACGCAGAACTTGGCCACGCCGGTGCAGCTTGCCCCGAAGGTCGTGCGGCCGAAGTCGAGGACGGTGAGCGCCAGCCGCAGTCCCTTGCCGTATTCGCCCGAGAATGTTTTCCTTGGGCACGAACATGTCGTTGAAGGCGAGGCGGGCGGTGGCCGTGCCGCGGATGCCGACTTTGTCCATCCGCGCTTCGAGCACCTCGAAGCCCGGCATGTCGGGCGTGACGAGGAAGGCGGTCACCTTGCCGTCGGGCTCTTTGGGATCGGGCGTGCGGGCCATCACGGTCAACACGCCGGCGATGGCGCCGTTGGTGATGTAGCGTTTGGTCCCGTTGAGCGACGTAACCGCGTCCGTCGGGGTGGGCGTCGGCGACGGTGCGGACGTTGGCGGCGTCGGAGCCGGCCTCCGGCTCGGTGAGCGCGAAGGCGGCGAGCGTTTCGCCCGTGCAGAGCGTGGGGCAGCCAGCGCTCCTTCTGCTCGGTCGTGCCGAAGAGTTCGAGCGACCGCAGGCCGATCGAGTGATGGGCGTTGACGAAGACGGTCGTCCCGCCGCAGTGGGCGCCGATCACCTCCATGATGCGGCAATACTGCTGCTGCGAGAAACCGCGTCCGCCGTAGCGGGGCGAGACGCACATGCCCAGCACGCCGATCTGCCCAGCCCGCGGACGACTTCGTCGGGAATGCAGCGATTCGCGGTCGATGCGGGCGGCGTCGATGTGATCGCGAGCGTATTGGCGGACCTCGTCGACCGCCTGCCGCGTGGCCGCTTCCAGTTCCGGGGGGAGCGCGGGATACGGAAAGAATCGACTCGCTGCGAAATCGGCCGAAGAACAGGTCCTTCGCAAACCCGGCCTTCTGCGGACCGGAAAAGAGGAGTTCTTCGGCCTGTTCGATCTGTTTGCGGCGAAGTTCGGTTTGGGCGGTGGACATCGGAGAGATCTCCTGCGCTGGACTTAGCTCAGCCGATAGGAATGGCATCTAGAAGGATGTTGTCGCGGAAGGGGTCGGGTCAATCGAATCCCTCCAGAACGACGTCAACTTTCGCGACATGAATTATAGCGAAATTCCGAGCGCCCGGGAGCATCAGAACGTCGCGTCGAGCATCACGCCGGCGGCCCCTTCGGTGGGGTGGACGTAGGGGAGCAGGTGGACACGCGAATCGCCGTAAAGGGCCTTGCCGGCCACGGATTTTCCGATGACGTAGCCCATCACGCCGCCGAAGACGACGTCCGACAAATCGTGGTCGCGCGTGTCGATGCGGGAGAAGCCGATCAGCCCCGCAAAAGCGTACATTGGCACGCCGACCCAGTGCCCCTCGTAGTCGTCGAGCACGGCCGCGATGCAGAACATGCTGCCGTCGTGCCACGAGGGGAAGCCGAACTTGCCGCCGTTCCATGTGTCGGACGGGCGGTTCGTGTCGGCGATTCACTTGATCGAGACCGTGGTCAGGCCGAAGAGCGTATAGGCGCTGATCAGGGAGCACATCATGTCGTGCTGGTAGTAGTCCTGTGCGTAGACGGTGTAGAGATAGCCCCCCAGAGGATCACGGGGACTTGATACTGGGCGACGCCGAAGTCGCCGATGATCTTGGAGCCTTCGCCCCACCGGTCGGGATGCTCGGCGGTCCAGTTGCGCACGTGCCGTCCAGCTCGGCCGCGGATCGCCAGCGAGCCGCCCAAGGCGACGCCCAGGATGGCCGCGTTGTTCCAATTATTGACGAGCCCCACCGCATCGTGACCCAAACGGGGAAGGAAGCACCAGGCGTCGTCGGTGATGCGTGATGGGTGGCAGGTTCGGACAATGCCTCGCTCTGCCCAAATCCGCTCACTTCGTCCCCGTCGACGGTTGGTGCGATCACCTCCCCAGGTGTCTGTGCGGGTGGCGCAGTCGCTGCCTGACGTCAGCAAGAGGGCAGGCGCTTCGCGTCCCAAAAGGGCATCGTCGTACCCACTCGGGGTTACCGGAGCCGGGGGGACTTGGTTCCGCGGCACTCAAGGGAGCTGCCGCCTGAAACTCGGCGGGGCCGGACTTCGGTATTGATCGTGACCGGATTGGCGGCGAGCAAGGGGGCCGGAAACTCGCCGGCAACCAATGCCGATTCGGCAAAATGGCAGGCGGCCAGGACAATTGACGTCGCCAACAGACGCCAAACGGAGGGCGGCCGGCAGAATGGCTGGCTTTGGACGGCCCGAAGCTGACCGCTGGAAGTCGGTCGAAGACGATCCACGGCGCGCAGCCGTTCCTATGGAACCCTTGAGACTTTGCAGGGGCAACGAGCCAAGGGAGCGCATTTCACTACAGTTCGTCCAAATTGACTGCCAAAGTCGATACTTGGATTTCAATCGAGCGCAAAGGCGCCAACAGATTGTGCTTTGTACTCCATAAGCCTTCTCAACGTTTCCCAGTTTCGGGGCTGGCCGTTTCAGGTGCGGCCAGTGCAGTGCGGCCCAAAGGACAAGTGTCCGTGCAAAGTCGACCCCTTTTGTGCGAATTCTCATACGCGTCGGCGACGGCCGGAGACCGCCCGTAACCGTCGTTTGCCGGAGGAGTTCGGCCTCCTCTATACTGCCTGGGCCAGTTCACGGCTCTTGATCCGAGCCGCTGGAGAGGGAGGGTCGGTGACGCCCGAGAACAGCAACCTGATCCAAGCGTTGGAGCGTAACATTGCCAGCGTTCTTTTGGGAAAGCCCGATCCGATCCGGCTGGCGATCGTGACGTTGCTCTCCGAGGGACATCTGCTGATCGAAGATGCGCCCGGGCGTGGGCAAGACGCTGTTGGCCAAAGCGATCGCCAAGAGCCTGCATTGCCGCTTCACGCGGCTGCAATTCACGCCCGATATGCTTCCCAGCGACATCCTCGGCTCCAGCGTGTACCTGGGCAACCTCGGCGATTTCGAGTTCCGAAAGGGTCCGATCTTCACGAACGTCCTGTTGGCCGACGAGATCAACCGCACCACGCCCCGCACGCAAAGCGCCCTCTTGGAGGCGATGAACGAAGGACAAGTCTCGGTCGAAGGCCGAACGTACCTGCTCGATCCACCGTTTTTCGTGCTGGCAACGCAGAATCCTCATGAGTACGAGGGGACGTATCCGCTACCGGAGAATCAGCTCGATCGGTTCACGGTCTGCACGGATATCGGATATCCCGGACCGGGCGCACGAGATGCAGATCCTCGAATCGCACCGGTCCGGAGAGATGGTCGACCATTTGAATCCCGTGCTCACGACCGACCAGCTTCGGCAACTTCAATCCGGCCGCCCGCGAAGTCACGGTCCATCCCGTCGATCAACTCGTACATGCTCGACATCATCGCCGCCACGCGGACGCACGAGGAGCTTGAGTTGGGAGTGAGCACGCGAGGAGCCATCGTGCTGTTCCGCACCGTCCAGTGCCAGGCGATGCTCGAGAACCGGAAGTTTGCGATCCCCGACGACGTGAAGCGGCTCGCCGTGCCGGTCTTGCGCGCACCGCATCGTTTGCCGCGGCCTCGTCCGGGAGGGACAGCGCGACCGCGGCACGGACCATCGTCCGGCAGATCCTCCAAAAGACGCCCGTTCCCGCGTAACCGGGCGCAGATTCCTGGACGGCCGCTCTGCCCCCATGCCGACCGCCTGCGGTCGAACCGATGGCTGATCCGTTGGCTTGGGTCCATTCGGCCTGTGAAGCTTCCGGTTTGTCCACGAATCGCGCACGGTGAATCAGGACCACCGGCAGAGCCGGTGGTCTGAGGAAGGCCCCTAAAAGGGGCCGAATTGCAACCACGGATTTCACGGATGACACGGATGAGAAACGGTTGCGGGCGGGAAAAATCGATCGGAGTGATCTGGGTTTGTATTCGATCCTTCCATCCGTGCTATCCGTGTGATCCGTGGTTGTCTCTTTCGAATTTTTCTGGAAACGGCAGAGCCTTTTCAATTCTCACCGCCGGAGGCGGTGGATTAATCGTGATTTAGTCCGCGGGATCTCCGCTTGGGTGATTTCCGCCCTTCCTGCTACAATTTCGCCCAATAAGGAGTCGCCTATGCGTTCGGTGGATTCGTGGTCAACGCCCTGCCGCGAGCTTCGCGTCGAAATGTCCCGTCTGGCAACGCTCCTCTTGGTCTTCGCTACTGTCGGGACGTGCTGCACGGCGGAGGAGGGTCTGCCAGGCGCGACACGGGAGGCCGCAAGGGTCAAAGCCAAGGCCTCCTTTCCGTCAAGAAACTTCCTCCCGGTGGAGAGTGCGAGATCATCGTTTTGGTGGCCGTCGAAGCCGGCTGGCACATCAATTCCCACTCGGTTCAGAAGGAATGGCAAATTCCGACGGAGTTGAGTATCTCCTCGAAACTTGGGACGAAGTTGGCTCGCATCGCCTATCCCAAAGGCAGGCCGGCCCGGGTGCCGGGCAGCGAGGAACCCGTCCCGGTGTATGAAAAGCAGGCCACGATCCGCGGCGTGCTGAGCGTCCCCCGAGAGGCGGCCGGACAGATCGAGGAATTCCGCATCCAACTACGCTATCAAGCGTGCAATGACCACGAATGCGAGCAGCCGAAGTCCTTCAGGCTCGTGGGCAAGGTCCCCATTGCCGGCGACGGCGAATTGGTGGAAGAAGCCAATTCCAATCTCTTTCCGAAATCGCGCTAGGCGTCACTTCAAAACCTGAAAGCGACTGGCGAGCGGGGGGCGAAACTCCTGCTGCGCCTCTTATGTTCGCGCTTCGCTTCCTGCGCGGCTCGGCAGGAATCTCGCCCTCCCGAAATTGAAACCGTGGTCATCGTTCCGCCGCAGACTTCATCGGGCCAGTTTGCTTTGTGCGCGAAGCCGGTTTGCTTTGTGCGCGAAGATGGACCGGCCGCGGGGTGGCCAGCGCCAAAAGTTGCGGCATGTCGAACCGTTCCAAGAGGCCGAAACAGAACAGCTCCGGGGCCTGTTCGACCGTCAGGTTCTTGTCGATGACCTGTTTCAGGCTGCCGTAAAAGCCATGGATCTCGAGTTCGCCAATCGCATCAGGCTCAATCGCGGCGGCCACGGTGGCGATCAGGCTGCTGCGGGGACCCAGGGCTTTGAGCGTGGGAGCATTTCCAACTTTGTCTCGCACCCAGCGGGCCGTTGCAATGAGCTGGCTGACTTGGATTCCCAGCGGGCGTTCTCCCACGCTGGAAACGGCGATCGCGAAGAGAGCCGGCCGTTGGCTGGTTTCCGATTCGCCAAAACCGTAGAGATCAACGGTCAAAACGCGGCGGCCCGAGCGAAGCAGTGCTTCGGCCATGTCGGTCGCCGCGGCGCGCCCGGCGTCGGCCAGGAGAATCACATCCCCGCTCACCTTGGGGGGAGTGAACTCGACGGAGGGAAGCGTCCACAAGCCGCCCACTCGCAGCCATCGGTCGCGTTGGTGATAAGGACCGATCGTGCGAGCCGCGATCGTCGTGTGAACCACATTCCAGCGATGCACGTGGACAAGCTCGCTCAACTCGGCCCGGCGGGCCTTTCGCCAAGCCAGGGTCTGGTCCCGCGTCTTCGGTAGTTCCGGGTCGCGCGGCAGCGGCGCCGCCAGGTGGCGAGTCAGGCTGTTGAAGTCCTCATTCTTTGCGGGCAGATCGACCTTCAATTGCTCGGCCGTCTTGATTTCGGCCTCCGACGGGATCTCATTTGCCGTCGACGTCGGGCCGGTCCGCGAAAAAGAAATCCTTCAACATGCCATAGAACTGCTGCCGGTTGTCGAGTCCGAAATTGTGCGTGCCGGGATCGAGATTGACGTAGGTGCGAAGATTGTGCGGCTTTCCGTACAGTTCGTAGATCGGTCGCGCGACCGCCTTAAGGGGCGGCAAGGCATGGTCAGCCTTGAAGCAGCAGTTGTCGGCAAAGTTATAGGTGAGGAGCGCCGGCCGCGGGGCGAGCATGGCCGTCATTTGCGCATAGTCAACCACGGTCTCCAAATCGACCGGGTTTTGTTCCGAGTCGCCCAGATCGGAGACGTTCCGCACGCGGGTGCGGAGGCTGGAGTAGCCGGCGACCGGGTTACACAGCGTCACTCGCGTATCCAGGGCGCTGATCGTGATGGTCTGCCAGCCTCCGCCGGAAAGTCCCTGAACTGTCACGCGGGCTGGGTCGGCATGTTCCTGCGCCAGCAAAATATCGAGGCCGCGCGACATGACGAGATAAAAAGGGGCCAAGCCGCTCGTGCCGCACAGGTCGAGCTGGTTCATTCGATAATGATTGTAATTCGCCCCGGTCAGTTGGCCCATGCCCAGGTATTCCGTGTTAAGCACGATCATGCCGCGCTTCGCCTGATTGATGCAGCGGAGCTGCTTGTACGCGACGGCCTTCCCGGCTGAATCGTGCCCGTTGACCGCCAACGAAACGGGAACTTTAGACGTCTTGAATTCCGTCGGCTCGTAGAGCAGAGCGGGGATCCACAGACCGGGAACGGCCTCGTAGCGAAGTTTCCTGATCTTGTAGCCCGGCCCGCCATCGATTGTTTGCAGCCATTCGACGCGCGTGGAGAGCTTCCGCCAGCGGGCTGCCTCGCCGCGAAACACCACGCGGTCGAGAGTCTGCTGCCTGGCACGCTTGGCGTACGAGTCCCACTCGGCGGCCGACCGCACCTCCGGCATGGGCGGGATGCGCGCATCGATGAAGTCCTGGATCTCCTGCAAGGGGATCGATGGATCGAGCAAGCGGCGACCAAGCGCGTGCTTCAGCTCGGACGCGTCCGTCTTCGACGCGGTGCCGTGCGACGGTACGAACCGAAGGGGCGTACCGCCCTCGGCGGCCAGATGTGCATTCAGTGACGCCGTCCAGACGACAATCGCGGCCAGCACGGCAATCCGGTCAATCATGGGTCGTCCTCAATGTGGCCAAAACGCAGGCATGCCTCGGCGTTCCAAGCTACCGATGACTGCCGGCGGTGGCAACGTGAAGCGTTCGGAGGCGTACGGAGTCCGGCGTCTGAAGACTCCGGACGCTGGACTCCGAACTTGGACAATGCTTGAGCATTGCCAGAATGCTCCCAGCCGCCTACTGTTAAAGCATTGCCCCCAAAATACCGTCGATCCGATTTCTGAAAGGCTTGCTGTGATGGGACGTCTTTTTCTGGCCGCTGTCGCGATTGTCGTCATTCCCATTTTTGCTTGGGCCGACGGCGCGGATTCCCGTCCGGGAGAGCAGCCCGCGGGGCCACCGGCCGCCAAGTGCCGGGCGAACTGCCGCCGATCGCGGCCGAATTGAAAAGCGAAAAGCAAAAGGGAAGCTATGCGATCGGCTACAACGTCGGGTCGACTTTGCGCAGACAGCTCGGTTCCGGCAGCCTGGATTTGTCCCCTTTTCTGTTGGGGATACAGCAGTCGCTCTCGGGCCAGAAGGCCTCTCTGAGTGCCATTGAACAGGAAAGGGCGTTCAAGACTTTCGTTGGCGAGTTGCAGAAACAAAAAATGAAGAAGACGGCCGAAGCGTCGGAACGCAACAAAAAGAAGGGGGAGGAATTCCTGGAGGCCAATAAGAAGCAAAAAGGAGTCATCACGCTTCCCAGCGGCCTGCAGTATCTCGTCATGAAAGAAGGGACCGGCAAGCAGCCCAAGGCCACCGACAAGGTCGAGGTTCATTATCACGGCACATTGATCGACGGCACCGTGTTCGACAGTTCGGTCGAGCGGGGCGAATCGGCCACGTTCCCCGTCGGTCGCGTGATCCCCGGATGGATCGAAGCGCTGCAACTCATGAAAGAGGGCGCGAAGTGGAAAGTGGTCGTTCCCGCGAAGCTGGCCTACGGCGCCCAGGGCCCTCCGGGCATCGGGCCGAACCAAACGCTCATTTTCGAGATTGAGCTGTTGAAGGTAAAGTGAGCTTGATTCTCAAGGATTCGGGTGGAATTCTCTCTTCGTGACGGTTTAGAAAGGCATTTTTGTCATGAGTCGAGGTCTGTGGCCGGTTGCCGCGATTGGTGGGATCGCTCTCTTTGCTTGCGCCTTGCTGCCGGGTTGCAGCGACGAATCCGACGGAAAGACCGTGAATGACTCCGTGGCGCCGGGCGTGTCCCGGGCTGAGGCCAACAAGAAAAAGGGCGAAGACTTTCTGGCCGCCAACGCCAAGAAGAAAGGCGTGAAAACCCTCCCGAGCGGATTGCAATACCTCGTGATCAAGGAGGGAACGGGAAAAAAGCCCGGGCCGACCGACGAAGTCGAAGTCCACTATCACGGCACCTTGATCGACGGCACCGTGTTCGATAGCTCGGTCGATCGGGGAGAGCCTGCGAGTTTTCCAGTGAATCGTGTGATACCCGGATGGACGGAAGTGCTGCAACTGATGAAAGAGGGAGCAAAGTGGCGGGTCTTCATTCCCTCGAAACTCGCCTACCGCCAGCGGGGTGCGCCTCCGAAAATCGGGCCGAACGAGACTCTGATCTTCGAGATCGAGCTGTTGCACGTAAAGTAGTCGTTTGAGGTGCTGCCATGGTCGGTCGAGCCTGTTTTACCGCCGCGCTGACGTTGTTCGTCCTTCGTCTTTCTCTTTCGCAGGCGGCCGAGACCAAGGCGCCGGAAGCGAAAAAGAAACCGGCGGACGCGACAGCCGCCGAACCGCTCAAGTTCATCCGCGTCGTTCGCGACTCTCACGACCGGCCGCTTGCGCTGGAGACGGCTGTCGCCCATTATGTCTCGACGACGCCGGGCAAGTCGTTTTCGGTCGATCTGATCGGCTGCATCCACGTCGCCGACAAAAAGTATTACGACGCGCTCAACGAGCGGTTCAAGCGGTACGGCGCCGTGCTTTTTGAGCTGGTGATGCCCGAGGGAGGATCGCTGGAGCAGTTGGGCAAACGCGAAAGTAAACATCCCATCGCCCGCGTCCAGCAGTCGCTGCCCAAGATCCTCGACCTCGCCTACCAGCTCAAGCAAATCGATTACACCGCCAAGAATTTCGTGCACGCGGACCTGTCGCCGGATGAAATGGCCAAAGCGATCAAGTCGCGGGGCGACTCCGGCGGTTCGGTGTTCATCAAGGTCTTTTTTGACCTGCTGAAAGAGTCGAGCCGGCAAGCCGAGGCCCGCGAGAAGCGGGGCGGGGACTTCGCCGAGTTCCAACTCCTGGCCGCCCTCTTCGATTCCAACCGGCCGCTGGCGCTCAAACGGCTGATGGCGGATCAAATGGAGCTCGTGGAATCAGGGACCGGACTGGGCCCCACGCTCGACACGATCCTCGTCCAGGACCGCAATGGCGCGGCGATCAAGGTCCTGGCCCGCCAGATCGATAAAGGAACCGCGAAGATCGCCATCTTCTACGGAGCGGCCCACATGCCCGATTTTGACCGGCGGCTGACGCAAGAGCTGAAGCTCAAACGCCAGGCAATGACGTGGGACCGGGCGTGGGACATGAGCGGCAAGTAAGGACGACGCGTCGGGCATTTCTTCCGGCAGTTTGGCCGCCTCGTCATCGCGGGCTCGGGGAGCCTGGTCATCGCGGGCCGATGCGGTCTTGCCCGACCCATTTGCGAAGCGCCTCGGGAACGACCACGGAACCGTCCGCCTGCTGGCCGTTTTCCAGAATGGCGATGATCGCCCGCGTGGCGGCAACGGCCGTTCCGTTGAGCGTGTGGACAAAGTGCGTTCCCTTGCGGTCAACCCCCTTGCAGCGGATGCCCAGTCGGCGGGCCTGGTAGTCGGTGCAGTTGGAGGCCGAGGTAACTTCGCCGTACTCTCCCGCGTCGCCGCGGCCCGGCATCCACGCTTCAAGGTCGAACTTGCGGTAAGCCGGCCCGCCCAGGTCGCCGGTGCACGTGTCGATAATCCGGTAAGGCAGTCCGAGCGACTGGAACAGGCTTTCTTCCACGGCGACGATCTTCGCCAAGAGCGCATTGGACTCGGCCAGGTCGGGAGCCGTGAATCCAAACATCTCGACCTTCGTGAACTGATGAACCCGATAGATACCCCGCGTCGCCCGCCCGTGAGCGCCCGCCTCGGTGCGGAAACAATGTGAGAGGCCGGCGTACTTGATGGGTAAAACGGCTGCGTCGAGGATCTGGTCCTTCTGCGAGCCCCCCAGCGTGATCTCGGCCGTCGCCACCAGGCTCAAGTCGCTGTTCTCGATGGAATAGATTTGCGCTTCGGGCCCCCGCGGCAAGAATCCGATCCCCGACAGCACGTCGTCGCGGGCGAGGTCGGGCGTGGTAAACAGGGTGAATCCCTCGGAACGCAGCTTTTCCAAGGCGAACTGGACGAGGGCCATCTCCAGGAGGACGGCTTCATTCTTGAGGAAATAAAACCCGTGTCCCGCGACGCGGGCTCCCGCTTCGAGGTCGACGAGGTCGAGCCGTTCCATCAGCGCGACATGGTCGAGCGGACGAAAATCGAACTTCGGCACGTCGCCCCACGTCTTCACGACCCGGTTGGCGTGCTCGCCGGCCCCAACGGGAGCTTCCGGGTGCGTCATGTTGGGGACTTCCATCGCGCGCAGGCGGAGCTCGGCCTCGAGCGCCTTGAGTGCCGCCTCGTTGTCGCTGACCAGCCGCCGAAGCTCCTTCCCACGCTCGATCAACGTCTGCTTTTCTCGCGGATCGGCCGTCTTGGGAATCCGCGCGGAGGTCTCCTTCTGCTCGTGGCGGTGCTTGTCCCCCTCCACGATCAACTGGCTTCGCCTCCGGGCAAGCTCGACGATGGCGCCCGACATCGACGCGCACGCCGCGGTTGCGGCAATTCTCTTCCACCAGGTCGTGGTGCTCACAGAGGAACTGCAAATCGAGCATTCCGGCCTTTCAATGAGTGTGCGGCGTTGCGGGCAGGACAAACCGATCCAAAGCGGTAGATTATGCTTCTCCGTCCAGGAAATGAACCACGGATTTCACGAATATCACGGAGGAAACGCATTTTTATCTCCGTGCCATTCGCGTGGTCCGTGGTTCAGAATTCTCCAGGCGTGCTTGCTCGATTGAGAATCCTTTCAAACGGAAAGATCCCCTGCCTGTCTCGCTTTGGTTACGACCGTGCGGCCTGCGAGGCCGTGCCGTGGACTGACGCGCATCGTCTCCGGTTGTCGGCCACGGAGGGGAATTCACGTCCGTTCGGCCAATTCGCTCCACAGGTGGGCGCTGGCCCGCGTGCCGCGGTGGAAATCGGCCAGGGTAAAGCGCTCGTTGGGACTGTGCAGATTGTCCGAATTCTGGCCCCAACCCAGCAGGAGTGTATCGACGCCCAGCACGTCCCGGAAGGTTCCCACGACGGGGATCGAGCCTCCTTCGCGAATCATGACCGGCTCGGCCCCGAAGGCGCCGGCGATGGCGCGCCGCGCCGCCTGCATGAAGCGGCTTTCGCTGTCGAACACGAGCGCCGGGCAGCCGTGAAACGCACGGAACTCCATCCGCAGTCCCGGCGGACAGTTGTCCGCCAGGAACCGTTCAACCGCCGGCAGCAGTTTTTCGGGATCTTGTTGGGGGACCAGCCGGCAGGTGATTTTCGCCGTCGCACAGGCCGGCACGATGGTCTTGGGGCCCGGTCCGGAGTAACCGCCGAAGAGGCCGTTGACGTCGCACGTGGGCCGCGCCCAGCGACGCTCCGCCGTCGTATATTCCGCTTCGCCCCAGGCCGCCGTCACGCCCAAATCCTTGAGATAGTCGGCCTCGTCGAACGGAAGAGCCGCGAACGCCTTGCGTTCCTTGGGTGTCAGCGGGACGACGTCGTCGTAAAAGCCGGGGACTTGAATCCGGTGCCGGTCGTCGTGCAACCGGGCGATCAGGCGAGCCAAGCCATTGCACGGATTGGCCACCGATCCTCCAAACACGCCGCTGTGCAAATCTCGATTCGGGCCGTGCAACGTCACCTCGCAGGCCAGGATGCCGCGTAGACCGTAGGTGATGGCGGGGATCCCCGGGGCATATTGACTCGTGTCGCTGACGACGGCGACGTCGCACTTCAACAGATCGCGATTGCCGCTCAGGAACCGGTCGAGGTTGTGGCTGCCGACCTCCTCTTCCCCCTCAATCACGAACTTTACATTGACGGGAAGCCGGCCGGCCGTCTTGAGCCACGCCTCGACCGATTTGATGTGCGTAAAGACTTGCCCCTTATCGTCGCTGGCGCCGCGGGCGTACAAGAAACCGTCGCGCACGGTGGGCTGGAAGGGCGGGCTGGTCCACAGTTCGAGCGGATCGGGAGGCTGAACGTCGTAATGCCCGTAAACCAGGGCTGTCGGGCCGCCGGCAGCTCCGAGCCATTCTGCGAAGACAATCGGATGCCCTTCCGTCGGCACGATGCGTGCCTTGAGCCCGGCCTGCGTGAGCTGCGAGGAGACGAACTCGGCGGCGCGCCGCATGTCGGCCTGCCGGGCCGGATCGGCGCTCACGCTGGCGATCCGCAGGAACTCCTTCAACTCTTCGACAAAACGGGCCCCGTTCTGATCGAGAAAGCGATCGACCGGTTCCAAAGTGGACAAGCCAGCCTCCGTGATAGTCACTCGGTAACAGGGAGATGCGCGTCGCTGTCGGAAACGCGGCGAGGTTGCCTCGCGGTGCGCCCCGGGGCAAGTTCAGCGGAGCGATCGAGGTCGGCAGGTTCCGCCCCCTCGCGTTTCGAGATGACGGGGAAGGAATCGGGCGTGTCCGAATCGACTTCCTCAAACGCCTCCTCGTCCTCCGGAATGGCGACGGGAATCTCCTGACTAAACGCATTGTTGAGGTGGCCCGCCTGCTCCTCCCGCAAAGGAGTCGCCCCGGCGGACCGCGCAGTCCTGGTGATGGTCTCGATTGAGACGCCGTTCCGGCTCGGGCGTTTTGACGGACTTCACCACATAGTCCAGATCGCCGATCGTCACCGTGTCGTCGGTGCGGAAACGCGCTTCCTTACGGACCCTTTCGCCGTTGACCCGAACCCCGTTCGTGCTCCCCAGGTCACGGATCATCAGCGAATCGTTGATCTGCACCAGGGCGCAATGCTTGCGGGAGATCATCCGGCTCCGCGTGATGACGACATCGCAATCCGGATGGCGGCCGATGAAGATGATCGCCTTGTCGATCGGGATCTTCAGCCCTTTTCCGCTGACAGGCTCGAGAAAGACGTTCATCCCCCGCTTCGCCCCCTCCCGGCGCCCCCGCAACGCCTTCTGTCATCATACCGAAGTGCGATGGGGGAAGAAATGACATTCCGGGCTGCCTCGTCCTTGCGGCTCAACCTGTTCGGCTGCCGGATGCAGGCAAACGCCCGCAAAGGCGGGCCGGCTCCAATTCAACCGTGCGGCGGGCGACGGGTGTCGCTCGCCGCCGGCAATTCTGGTGATCGTACCGTCCGTTCCAGACTATTTTTTTGGGGTTTTTTGGGCGCGAAAAAAGGGGAGCGGGGACCCCAAAAAACTCCGAAGCACCGCTTACGGTGCGCGATCCTGCAACACGAGCCGCCGGGTTCCGGCCATTGGGGCCGGGCGATTAACCCGGTCCGGCCATTGGGGCCGGGCGATTAACCCGGTCCGGCCGTTGGGGCCGGGCGATTAACCCGGTCCGGCCGTTGGGGCCGGGCGATTAACCCGGTCCGGCGGGATAAACCCGCCGGCTCGTGTTGCAAGATTGCGCACGCTGATTGAGCACTGCGAGCACTTCGGCCGTCAGCAAATTGATCTTGAACGGATCGAGGTGTCCGCGCAAAATGGAGTTTGAGCGTCACGCTTTCGAACACGGCCGATCTCGACCGGCCGCGTGGCCCCGGCGAACCGCTTTGGTTCCGAGTGTTTCAGCGGGCGTCCGCCTTTTTTGTCAGCCAAGCAGCGTGCGGAAGCGGCCGAGCGCTTCCTCGATGTTTTCCCGGGAATTGAAAGCGCTCAAGCGGAAGTACCCTTCGCCGCTGGGCCCAAATCCGCTGCCCGGGGTGCCCACGAGGTGGGCCTGGCTCAACACGCGGTCGAAAAAGTCCCAACTTGTCACGTTGCCGGGAGTCTTGAGCCAGACATAGGGGGCATCGACGCCGCCGAAAACCCGCAGACCCAGCGAACCAAGCCCTTCCCTGAGCAGGCGGGCATTCGTCAGATAAAAGTCGATCAGGGCCCGAACTTGTTCCTTTCCCCGCGGCGAATAGACCGCCTCCGCACCGCGTTGGACGACGTAGGAGACTCCATTGAACTTGGTCGAATGACGGCGATTCCACAGCCGGTGCACGTCGACCTGCGCGCCGTCGGCCGCTGCCCCCGTCAGCGTGGTCGGAACGACCGTGAACGCACAGCGCGTTCCCGTGAAGCCGGCCGTCTTGCTGAAACTGCGAAACTCGATCGCCACCTCCCGCGCACCGGGAATCTCGAAGATCGAATGCGGAATGCCGGGGGTCGAAATGTACGCTTCGTAGGCCGCGTCGAACAGGATGATGGAATGGTTGCGTTTCGCGTAGTCGACCCACCGCGCCAGCGTCTCGCGGGTCGCGACGGTCCCCGTCGGATTGTTCGGATAACACAGATAAATGAGATCAACGCGCGTCGCAGGGAGGGCCGGCACAAAGTCGTTCTCGGCCGTCACCGGCAAATACACCAATCCCGCAAACCGGCCCGCCCCGTCGGGCGGCCCCGTCCGCCCCGCCATGACGTTCGTATCGACATAAACGGGATACACGGGGTCGGTGACGGCGACGATGTTTTCCGGTCCAAAAATGTCCAGGATGTTCCCCGTGTCGCACTTCGAGCCGTCCGAGATAAAAATCTCGTCCGGCGAAACATCCACGCCATGAGACTTGTAATCGTTTTCGGCAATCGCATTCCGCAGGAAGTCGTAGCCCTGCTCCGGCCCGTATCCGCGGAACGTCTCGCGGCGGCCCATTTCGTCGACGGCCCGGTGCATGGCTTCGACGACGGCCGCCGGCAAAGGCTCCGTCACGTCGCCGATCCCCAGGCGAATGATTTTCGCCTGCGGATGCTCGGCCGCAAACCGCGCCACGCGGCGGCCAATCTCCGGGAACAGATACCCCGCTTGGAGCTTCAAAAAGTGATCGTTGATTCTCGCCATTGTTGATTCGGAGGGGGCTGACCCGGTCGGGGTTATCCTGACTGGCCGTTGCCGTGCGAGCCATTTTCAACCGGCGTTCACCTTAAAAGCTGCCCCAGCAGATTGCAACCGCCCCTGATTGAGGTTTGTTCGAGTCTCCTTCTGCAGTCCCAACGGGCAACGCCGTGAAGGATTTTCTTTGGTGGCCGCCGAGGCGGCCGTAGGGTGGGACAAGGCCGGCTCGGCGGCCGCGGCTCGACTGAGCTCGCCGAAGTCCGGCCCACCTTTTGAAGGTTGCCAAGCGCGTGGCCATGGTGGGCCGTCGCTCGCTCCGCGAGCTTGTCCCACCCTACGGCCGCCTGGGCGCCACCAAAGTGTCAATTCCCATTCGTACTTTGAACCCAAACCCGAGTGCGCGGGCCGCCCCTTCTTCGAGAGCCATCCGCCCGCTTCGGACGAAAACACGATGCCCACTCAGCTCGACAAAGTTGTGACGATTGCCCCAGACGTTTGGCCGGGCGAAGCCCTGGAACTTCAACCCGGCGATCTCTCGATGTTCACGCCGCTCGGGTTGGGCCTCGGCGCATCCGCTCGTGATGCGGCCATGGGACAACCTGGACGACCTGGCGAAACAGGGGAGCTATTACGGATTGGACCGCCGCACCGGTCACCCACTGCTCGATGCGCCCCTGACGGGCTCGTCGGGCGGAACGGTCTATTTCGACGGCTCACCCGACAAGAACGACATCGACGCGTTGTTGCGGCTGCTCACCGTGCACAGCGACAGCACCGACTACGCGGTCTTCCTGGGTGAGGCGAAAGATCCCGGGCAAGAGCGATTTTTGACCCAAATGCGGCTGATCAGCCAGTTCGCACTGAGGTCGTTGTTCGGCGCCAAGATCGATGGCGAGTGCAGTCATTTGACGACGCAAACCGTAAGCATCGGCGACTTGATTTGGAAGTTCATCGAAGATCAACAGCGCGAGTACGGCAAGGGCTACAGTGCTCAGCTCGACGGATTGTTCGGCGGGGACGGTGATTGGGCGAAGGAAAAGCTGGCTTTCGGCTTCCTGGTCGAGAATGAATACCAGGGCGTGTATCGGCTGTGGAGCCGCGCGTGGCTGGTGACCAAGTGACGTTTTGAGGACGGCGATCAGGATTCGGACTTGCCGACTCGGTGCGGCGCATCGGGTGACGTTCGAGCTGCGAGGAAAATGCTCTCCGGCTCGCGACGGAATTATTGTGGAGCAAATTAGGAGATCTAAGTAGATCTACTGTCGCCGAATCCAACGCACCACCCTATTCTGAAAGCGCTGGTTTCGATTGACCGATGTGCCGACTGGCGGGGTGGTCGCTCCGCCACGGCGCCGATTCTCGACTTGCCGATCCTCGTCACTCACTTTACGAGCGGTTCCGTCGATGTGCCGGTCAGCCCTTTCCGTTTTGATGCCCGCTCTGTTTGAAGGAACAACTCGAACCGACGCGAACCACTCGCCGTCGCGGACTTTTGGTCCGAACCGCATTCGACGGCAGTCCGCGAATTTGCGATCACCGCAAATTTGCGATCAGATTGAGACGACGACGCGGCCAAGCATGAATCCTAGGGAGGCCTGCTGATGCCCACGGTCATCTGCCACCACTGCAGCGAAGCGATCTCGGTCACCGGACCGAAACCCGATCAGTGCCCCTCCTGTGGTCGAACGCTCCACATCGAGGGCGACTTCACCCGGACAGGGCCACAGAATTGCTCCACCGCGCTCCAACTGGTCGAGCGTCCGCGGACGATGATCGGCCGTTACGTTGTTCAATCGAAACTGGGAGCGGGTGGCTTCGGGTCGGTTTTTTTGGCGCAAGATTCCCAGCTCGATCGGCTCGTGGCCATCAAGGTCCCGCGGGCCGACACGGGGAGCAGCACGATTGCTCTGGAACGATTCGCCCGCGAAGGACGAAGCGCCGCTCAGCTTCGGCACCCGGGCATCGTCTCGGTCTTCAACGTCGAACTCGACGGCGAGCTGCCTTTCATCGTCTGCGAATACGTCGACGGAGAACCGCTCAGCGATCGCCTGCGAAAAGCGCCCTTTTCGTTTGCCGACGCGGCCCGGCTCGTCGCCGAGGTGGCCTCGGCCGTCCACTATGCGCACCAGTGCGGCATCATCCATCGCGATATCAAGCCGTCGAACATCATGATCTCTTCCGACGGAAAGCCGCGGCTGATGGACTTCGGGTTGGCAAAACGGGAAGCGATCGACGTCACGGTGACCGCCGAGCATGCGATCATCGGCACGCCCGCCTACATGAGCCCCGAACAGGCGTGGGGGGGAAACGGGTCGCGGTGGAGCGGCGGTCCGACGTTTACTCCCTCGGAACAGTCCTGTATCACCTTTTGACGCGCGAGATTCCCTTCCATGGGGAGCCTCGGATGGTGCTGCGCCAGGTGATCCAGGACGATCCGAAAAATCCGCGCAGCCTCAACGGCGACGTTCCACGCGACTTGGAGACGATCTGCCAGAAAGCCATGCAAAAGGAGCCGGCCGGCCGGTACCAAACCGCGGGCGCCCTGGCCGACGATCTGAACCGCTGGCTGCGAGGCGAACCGATTCAAGCCCGGCCGGTGAAGCGCCTGGAACGAAGCGTGCGCTGGTGCCGCCGCAATCCGATCACGGCGGGGCTGGTCGCCACGATCGCGGGCCTCTTGGTGATCGGCGCCTGCAGCGCGACGGCGATGTATGCCAAGGAACGCCGGTCCCGCATGACGCTCGAAGACGCGCTACTCGATAACAATCGGTTGCTCTCCAAGGCCTACGTGGAGCGCACGAACCGGTACATGGACCCGGTTGGCCCGGTGGATGAATACACGCCCCTGACCGGGCTGCCCTGGCTCATGGCTGCTCACCAGGTCGACGAAAGCGACCCCGGACGGCGAGAGGCCAGCCGCCTGCGGTTGGGGACGGCCCTGAAATTGGTGCCGAGCGTCGAAAAGATCTGGTTCCATCCTGGCAAGGTCAGCATGGCGGCAGCCTCATCGGACGGGGCCTGGCTCTTTACTGCCGGCGACGACGGAACAGGCCGGCTTTGGAAGTATTCGGATGACAAAGCCGAAAGGCGCCCGCTGATGCATCCAGCGGCCGTCACTGCCGCCGCCTTCAGCCCCGACAATAAGCTGTTGCTGACGGGTTGCGCGACGGTTCCGCGCGGCTTTGGGACACCGCCAGCGACAGGCTGGTCGCCGGACCCTTGTTCGCCGCGAAGTCCCAACAGCCGAAGCCTGCCTGGAGCCGAGTCAGCGCGGTCTGTTTCAGCCGTGATGGGCGACTCTTTGCAACGTGCAGCGTTCAAGCGACTCAAATTTGGGAAACTGGCCAGCAGCGACTCGTCGGCCCGCCGATCACCCTCCGGTTTCCATCAACCTCGATGGAGTTCGCGAATCGGGACGCGTTTTTGGCCCTTGCCTGTACCGATGGTTCGATCGTGCTCTGGGATATTCAAGCGGGCAAGGAGAAACACCGGTTGCAAGCCCCTCGGAGGGCCCCGGCAATCGCAGCCGTTTCCCCGGACGGAACAACGCTTGCCGGGACCGCCAGTCCGGAAACCGTGGCGATGTGGGACTGCGGATCCGGCAAGAAGCTTGAGCGCCCGCCGATCGTTCACGACAGCAAGGTCGTTGAGGTCCGGTTTTCGAGGGACGGTCATTTCCTGGCGGCCGGGACGATGGATGGCACGCTCTTTCTTTGGAACGCACACGATGGCCGCCTTGTCTGGAAACGTCGGGTCTCTGCGAATTACATCAGGGGAATCAATTTCGCCAATCATGGACCCGAGCTCGTCGTCGCGACGCGCAGTCGGATTGAAGGATCGCAGGCTGACGGTGCTCGACACCGAGAGTGGAGACCTGATCGCCGAGCCGATCGCGTTGCCCGGCGTCCTGCGATCGGAGAATTGGGTGGGCCAGGCCGATCTTCTGGCGACGAGTTCCGTTGACGGCACGGTGCGGCTTTGGCGAACGGAGAGCGACGAAGCGGCCGTTGCACTGCCCCATTCCTCGGACATTGGCTGCGCCGCCCTGACGGACGACCGACGGCTTCTGGCCACCGTCGACGATGAAGGCATTTGCTGTCTCGTTCGGCTCCCGAGCGATCAGGCGCCGTCACCCGAGATGGCACGATTTCCGACGAACATCACGCAACCCCTGGCGGCCGCCTTGACCGCCGATCGCAAACTGCTCGCGGTCTCGGATCGGAAATCGAACGTATTGATTTTCGATTTGGCGACAAGAAGAATCCTCCGACGGATGGAATCGAGCCGCCCCGGTTTTGAAAATGGCCTTCACGCCGGAGAGTCGCCATCTGATCACTGTCTCGAGAAAGGGGCATCTCACCGCATGGAAAGCGGATGGGGGCGATCGAACACAGCACCAGCAGCTCGACGTCAGCGGTGACGTCCATACCGCCGCTCTCCGAGGAACTTTGTGCGCGGTGGTCGTCGGCAAGCAGATCTTTGTTCGGGACGCCCTCAATCTCTCGTGGGCCGGCGTTCTGCTGCCCCATGACCAGCTCATTGCGGCCTGCTGCATGAGCCCCGATGGCGGACTGATTTTGAGCGCCTGCGACGATGGCATCGCCCGCGTTTGGGAGCGTGCGACGGGCAAACTGCTTGCGGCGACGCCCAAGGTATCGCAGTCGATCGTGTCCGTTGCCTTCTCTCCGAACGCAACGCGATTCGTCACGGCGACCGAAGATGGAACGGTGCGGATTTGGTGGACGGCAAACGCTCGCCCGGCGACCGGAACCTTCAGCCATGGATCGACTGTCACCGGCCTGGCTTTCAGCCCGGATGGCCGCTATCTGATCTCAACAAGCGGCGACTCGACCTGGTTCAATCTGCGAGGCGGAGAACCCTTTTTTCGCGTCTGGGATGCGTCGAACGGCGACTCAATCTGTTGTCGGATGGTCAAGCGGTTGTCCGGCCGCTTTCCCATGTCCGACCGAGGATCTGATCCCTGGCGGCTGGCGGTCAGGTTCTTCTCCGCCGACGGGAAAACATTGTCTCTCGTCACGACCGGCGGCATCTTGACCAGCCTGGATCTCCGCGCCGACAGCCGCTCCAGCGAAGATTTCGTGCGTGAGGTCGGCCTGCGGTCGGGAATGCAGGTCGATTCAGCCGGAGGAGTATTGTTATTGGAAGCCGACCAGCTTCGTTCGATGTGGCAATCCGAGGCGAGACAGCCTTAACGCGTGCACTGTTTCCCAAGTTCCAACTTGTTGTTCCACAACCGACGAAAGAGGGAATGATTATGGGCCAGCACCGACTCTCTTCCACTTTGGCGTGTGTCGCTTTTGTGGTGTTTGCACTCTTCGCGAGGAGTGCTCATGCCGCGAATGAGGTCCTCAAGGTGGTCGCCTACCCGAATTCCGGCTCGAATACGGACCTTTCCGGCGGTACGGTCGTGTTCACCATCCAAGTCCAGGAGACGTCGGGGCAGCCCGACACCGTCGACATGTATTATTCCTGTGTCGACTCAAATAACAATCCTCTCCCGTGCTCTCCCGATGGAACCTCGGGGGGCACTCCCGGGGACACGCTCTCCATCGCCAAGCCGCCAGCGGATTGGCCCGTCGATTCGTGCACCGTCACCTTCGGGAGCTACACAGGGAACATCTATTTTTCCGCGTATGCGGTCGGCGTGAACGGCGGAGGAAGCAGTTTGTACACGCAATCGTTGGACACTCGTGGTAGAGCGGTGGACCGCCATGCACACCACGCAGGGGTCGCCGGGCAGAACTTGATACCAAGTGTCGCGTTCAAGCCCTTGCAGGACTATGTCATCCCAGTGACCGTCTCGTTGGCACAGGGAACGGACAGCAAAATCGCTGTGTATTACTCGGCGTACATCCAGAGCGGCGCTGCCCCCCCGACGGACGTGGCGTGCACGCCGGCATCCGAGATCATCTCCGTTGGCGCTAAAGTAAAGGTCACGCGTCCAGTTGTGATCCATTGCTTCGGCCAAAGTGGGGGCCTCACTTTCACTGCCAGCGCGAAGAGCCTGGATGTTCTCAATGATCCTAGCCTCGTCGCCGCCCCATGCACATCGACATACAATGTTCCCGCAGCCAAGTTCCACGCGGCTCACGCGCCAGGCCCGCCGCCGGCAGGCGTGGCGGCAGCCCACGCGCCAACCCCACCGTCGGGGCTCACGGTTTCGTGCGGCACGATCGCGTCGACAAACCAATATGTCGCCGCCGTCTCTTTTCCGGTCGAAGCCGTTGAGACTCACATCCGGGCCTTCTATCACGCGACGGATGCACAGGGCGCCGCGTTGGACGTGTTCCCTGACAGCTCGAGCTTCAATGTCACGGTTGGCATTCTGCAAACCCAGAACGTTCTTATCGATTTGAGCGGCAACCCAACCGCGCCGATAACGTTTACGGTCGATGGCGTGGCCGCGCATGCAGGAGCATTCTTTCTCCAGCCGTCGCCGACCTTCACGCCGCAGGCCCAGTAGCTGATCGCGATCGTTTTTTGCGACCGGAAGGCGGCACGCCGCGCTGCGCCGCCTTTCCGGTTGCTGATTTGTTTTTTGTCTCAGTCGTTCTTTGGGAATGGGCTGATCGAATGAAAAATCGAAACCGCGGCTTCACGTTGATCGAACTCTTGGTGGTCATCGCCATCATCGCCGTTCTCGTGGCGCTCTTGTTGCCGGCCGTGCAGGCTGCGCGGGAGGCGGCGCGGCGCACGCAGTGCCGCAATAACCTCAAGCAGGTGGCTTTGTCCGCCCACAACTACCACGACGCCAACGAATCCTTTCCGCTGAATATCAGCGTCGTCTACAACACGTGCTGCGGTTGTGTCTGCCAGACCGGAAGTCCGGGCCAGTACAACGATTTCAATATGCACACCTGGGGGGCTCAGTTGCTGCCGTACATGGAAGCGGGCAGCGTTTACAACCGCATCGACGAGAACGCGCCCTCTTCTCGCCCGCAAATATTTGCGTCGGATCGAACCCGACGAGCTATACGTCCATGAACTCCGGCTGCCCTTGCGTCGATTCGTGCGCGGCGATCCGGCCGGTTGCCTCTGTTATTCCCACCTACGTCTGCCCGTCGGCGCCGTGCGCTCAGAACCCGTTTTTGGAAAAAACGCAGTTCTGGAACTGCTGCTTCTGCTGTGCTTTTCACTTCACCCGCATCAGCGGCGCCAGCGATTTTCAGGCCTGGTGCCAATACGCGGGATTCGCCCGTTGCTATTATGATTACTTGAGGACGGGGTCAATCATCTGCCGAAAGGGCTGTTGCGGACGCAAGGCGGTCTTTGCCGATGGCACCGCCCGGCGCATGGAAAGCATCATTGACGGGACCTCGACGACGATCTTCTGCACCGAATTGGCCGGCCGTCCAGCTTATTGGACGAAGAGTCCCTCCGCGGGCGGACTGATTAACCACGGCCTGCCCAGCGCCTTGCAATACGACGAAAATGTACCATTTCACGACGAGCACGCCGGGCGGGTGCTGGGCTTGTCTGAATAACGGATGGATGGAGGTTCAGGGCTCCCTGTTCACCGGAGCCAGGCCGACGAGCATCAATGCCCCCATCTGTGTCTTCAACTGCACCAACGAGCCGCAGGGGAATCTCGTTTTCAGCTTCCACCCCGGCGCGGGAGGAGTCGCCATGTGTGATGGTTCAGCCCACATGCTCAGCGAAAACATGAGCATCCTCGTCCTGTTTAACCTGCTGACGTTCAACGGGCGCGAGCCGGTGACGGATGGTTTTGAGGGGTATGAACAATGGCTGCCTCTCAGGGAGTCGCTCTGCCGGGCCTCTTGGCGCTGTTGCTGATCGCCGGATGCGGCGGGTCGCCCAGCGCCCAAGAACGGATTGACGCGGAAATCCGCAGAACGGGCAAATCGCGCGACGCGGTCTTTCCGCTGGCAGGCCAGGTGCTGCTCGACGGCCGGCCGGTCGAGCTGAAGAAGGCGAGCCAGAAGCTCATCGTCATGCTCAACGACGCGGCCCTGCCGGATGTTCCGATCGGCGCGAGGCGTTTCGTCGAGTGCGGGCCGGACGGCCGGTTTGTGTTCAGCACTTATCTCGATGCCGACGGCGTGCCGCCCGGCCACTACATCGTGACATTCGCCCAACTGACCTACAAGAAAAAACGCGGTCACTGTGGTCCCGACGCGCTCAAGAATCTCTACAACAACCCGGACGAAAACTCCAAGAGCGCTGACTTCAACATCGACCACCACGTGCCGGGGAAAACCGACTACCTGTTCGATCTGCAGATCGCGGGGAAGGAGCCGATCACGAGCCCCGGGCCCAAAGCGTTGATCGCCATCAGCAATTGAAATCCGAACGCGTTGCCGTCCGCGAAGAGCTGCATCCCCTTGGGTCGACTCCCCAATTGTCACTTACGGCGCCAGCAGTTTATCGCGAAGGAATGCGTTGGCGCTCGGATACTTTCCAGGTTCCGACACCCCCTGGATGAGAAGATAACATTCGTGCCCGACCCGATCGGCCTTTTCCTTCATCTTCAAACCGAACACCGGGTGGTGAATTCCGTGGCCCGCATTCTTCGATGGCAACGTCATGTCGTTGCCATAGGTCATGAACAAGGGCGGGTCCTTCGCATCGAGGTGGTTGTACGGCGAGAACTCGACGTAGAGCGCGTGGTGCTTCTCGTAATTCTTAAGCGCGCCCTTCATGGTCTTCTCGCCGACGGCCATCCAAATCATCTGATGCTTCAGCACGTTGGGCCCCACCCATTTCTCGATGACTTTCGGGTCGATTGACGTCTGACCTGCCGTGACGGCAGCGGCTGACACCCGCGTCGATTCCCGCAGGACCGGATCATTGGACTTCGGATCCGCCAGGTCGTCGTGGAGCAGGATCCACATCGACGTGCAGGCCCCGGCGCTACCGCCCGTGAGAGCAATCCGCGTTTTGTTGATGTTCCATTCGGCAGCCTTTGACCGGAGGAATTGAACGGCACGCGCCGCATCGTAAACAGGAGCCGGGAGCGGATCCGTGCCCGTCAGGCGATAGTTGATGGCAGCGTACGAGATGCCCTTTGCGAGCCACGGCCGAATCGCGGCCGGACTCTGTTTCTTGTCGCCGCCCACCCAGCCTCCTCCGTGGATGTAGATCAACAAGGGCCGCGGACCAGCGCCTTCGGCCTTCCAGAAATCGAGCACATTCCTCTTGTACGGACCGTAAGACACGTCCGCGTGCGTGGGAGGCAAAAGTTTCGCGTCAGCCGCGACAAGCTGCGTCGCCGCAGCGAATGTGATGAAGAGGATGATCAATGGCTTCATGCGTCTCTCCGGAGGCGCTGATGTCAAAAGGTCAAAACGATCGTTCCCGACACGGACGTTTGATTGTCGGCGACGTCGTGGGCGTCGTCACGAAGTCAAAGGCCCAGGCTTCTTCCTTGTTACTCGAAAACAAAGGGACGCCGCCAGGGTCAACGGCACGATTCTTTTAGCCGTCTCTTTTAGCCGTCGCAGTGGGCACCGCGGATCACCACTCAATGCTCGGAATTTCCAAATCCGGCGGCAAACGGGCGTGGAAAACCATTGAGCCAGCATCGGTCCAACTCGCCCGCAATGGCAGCGGTTCCCGTCACGCTCGATGACGAACGCCGGCCGGTCCAGCGATTGGCGGGTCCGTCGATTTCGACTTGGATACTCTCTTCGAATCCGGCGGCTTGGGCCAGAGCCAGCGCGACGCCGAGGCGAAAGCGATTCTGCGGATAAAGGGGCGCCTGGGTCGCCTCCAGCGACCAGCGATCGATCCGCACGAGGCAGCGTCCGTCGAGAAATCGCGGCGCATCGACGTAGGATCGCACGGCCGCTGGCATGCGGCCGATGTCGGCTGCGTTGATGTAGACACGGAGCCTTTCGGGCCCTGTGGCATAGACTGCCCACGCCGGCCAAACGTCGCATCCGCCGAAGGGTTCGCTCAGCGGGAAGAGCACGGCGAACGCAACGAGGCCGCGGACGGCCACTCGGAACGGCAGTCCGGCCGTCGATCGCGAGCGTGCGATTTCGGCCGGCGGCCTCCCCTCGCCGGCGACGCCAAACAGCACGATATTCTGGGCGATAAAGTAAAGGTTCCAGAGCAGGACGCCCGGCTTGTGCCCGGCCCCCCACGGACCCAAGGCGGCCAAAAGCAGGAGGTGCATGACGACGGAGCCGAAAAGAGCGGCTCGCCGCCAGCGACTCCAGCAAAGACCCGCGGCCACGAGGAGTTCGCCCAGAGCCAGCGAGCCGGCCAAAATCCGCTGCGACGGTTCCACCTGTTCGTGGTTGACGTGCAGGAACCTCAACAGTCCATCCACAATCTGTCCGCCTCCCGATTTCGAAAAACGTCCAATCGAGTTTCGACAGGGCGGAGTAAAAATAGATGCTGACGACCAATAGCCGCGACCAGGCGATCGCTTCGGAAGGAGGCAGCACAGCCAGGATCAGTGCGAGCAGCGCAAGCTGATACGCCCACGGCTGCAGTCGATGCTGGTCCGCCAGCACGAGAAAGGCGACGGCCCCAGCGAAAACCAGCAACGACCAGCGGCCGATTCGCCGTTGGCTTCCCGCCGCCAGGAGCGCCGACGCAGGCGGTTGCGAGCGCGGCCCCTTCCAGCCGGGGCGGCACACCGCGCAGCGCGCCGACAAAGGGAACGCGCGGAAACGCCGCTTGCGGAGTCCACAGCGGCCAGGTCGCCGCGATCAGCACCAGGGCCGCGGCGGCGGCGACGCGGCTCAAGAGCGAAGCGGTGCGCGCTCGGCACGGCTTGGATCACCTTCAAACGATCGCAGGCATCGAGTCCACACAAGACCTCACCACGGATCGGGCCATCGCTTCGTTTTGTGGAACGCAGCCGGTACACTTTTCGATAATGTCGCAGCAACCTGAAACCCGCAAGCCGGTCTTCCGCCGCGTCCTCTTGAAGCTCAGTGGTGAGAGTTTTTGCCGGCGGGGGGAGTCCGGCATCAGCATGACGGAAGTGGCGGCCATTTCCCGGGAGATCGGCCGGGTCGTGCAGATGGGCGTGCAGTTGGCGATCGTCTGCGGCGGCGGAAACATCCTCCGCGGCCGGCAGTTCGCCGCCGTGAGCGCCGCCATCAATCCCCCCACCGCCCATTACATGGGGATGCTGGCGACGGTCATCAATGGGCTGGCGCTGCAGGATGCGCTGGAAAAGGTCGGCGTGCCGACGCGGCTGCAAACCGCGATCCGCATGGAAGGCGTGGCCGAGCCGTTCATCCGGCGACGCTGCGTCCGCCATCTCGAAAAAGGCCGCACCGTGATCCTGGCCGCGGGGACCGGAAGCCCGTTCGTGACGACCGATACGGCGGCCGCCCTGCGGGCCCGCGAGATCGAGGCCGACGTCGTCCTCAAGGGGACGAAAGTCGACGGCGTCTATTCCGCCGACCCGGAGAAAAATCCGCACGCCGTCCGCTATTCGGAGATCACCTTCCAGGACGTCCTGCGGCAGAACCTGCAGGTGATGGACGCACAGGCCATTCACCACTGCATGGAGCACGGCATTCCGATCATCGTGTTCGACTTCCAGCAGGAGGGGAACATCGAGCGGGTGATCCTGGGCGAGCGGATCGGCACCGCGCGTCGTTCCGTCGACGCAATAAGTCTCACGTCACAAAGAATCCGCGTCGACGCTCGACGCATGAAACCACGCGAAGGAAGAGCAGCATGGATCAGGATGAAATCCTCCTCGACGCCGAAGAACGCATGGAAAAGGCCGTCCAGGTCCTGCACGGCCAGCTTCAGGGACTGCGCACGGGGCGGGCGACGGCCGGACTGGTCGATTCGATCCGCGTCGACTTTTACGGCTCGCCCACGCCGCTCAAGCAGATTGCCAATATCAGCATTCCCGAGCCGCAGCAGATCCTCATCCGTCCGTTCGACGCCTCGTCGCTGACCAACATCGCCAAGGCGATCCAGTCGAGCGACACGGGACTTTCGCCGAATTCGGACGGCCGGGTGATCCGGCTGAACGTTCCCGCCCTTTCCAACGAGCGCCGCCGGCAGCTCAACTCGCGGCGTGAAGGAACTGGCCGAAGAGGCGCGGGTCGCTATCCGCAACGTCCGCCGCGACGCCAACAAACACGCCGACCAGGGCGAGAAGGACAAGTCGCTCACCGAGGACGAGTGCAAGCAGACCAAGGATCAGATCCAGGAGTTGACCAAGAAGAACGAAGGCAAGGTCAACGACATGGCGGCCGCCAAAGAAAAAGAGGTCATGAACGACTGAGAAGGGAAGGATGAAGGCGGAATCGAACCCCAACGCATCCTTGTTCTCAACCTTCCGCAGTCGCCCTTCCGCAGTCGCCCTTCCGCAGTCGCCCTTCCGCAGTCGCCCTTCCGCCGTCGCCCTTTCGCGCCCCCCGCAAACTTTGCCCAGTCCGCTTTCCCTCTCCTGCCGGCATTGCCGGTCTTTTCGCTACCCGCGGCAGGCTCGCCTTGCTCCGCCAGGTCGATGGTTGCCGGCGCGATGCTAAAGTCCCGCGCATTTGAGCGACGGGCACAATTGGACGCCGAGCCGGGGGCCGAGCCGGCTTTCGACCCAATCGAATAATCCGCTTCTTCCACTTCGACCGATCTTGTCTCGTGCGCCGAAAGGGACTTCGGCAACGGTCTCGTCGAACGGCGCGAGTACCGGCCGAGAGTCGAACGCGAAGGATGCGCGGATATGTTTGTTGCGAAGCCGTGGACGCGGCTGGGACTCCTCGGAGTCTTCGCGATTGCCGGACTCTCCGCCTGTGCGACGTGGCCCGCCTATCGAGTGCCGCAGGGACCGCACGGTGCTTCGCCCGAGGCCGTTGTCACGTTCGTCTCCCCCCGTGATCGCATGCCGCTGCCACCACGGAGGCTGCCGCACCGCTGCCGCCCGGCGACGCGCCCGATCGCTCCCACGATCTCGGTCCCGGGTCCGCTTGTCGTTATTCCCGCGGCGCCACCCCGCGTCGATTCGGAATCGAGCGGGCCGGCAACGAGCCGTCAACGCCGGCCATGCCGGCCACTGCACCGGCCCCCGCACCCCCAGCAAGCCCGGAACCGCCTCGCAGCACAGACATTACGCCCCCTGAGGCAACAGGGGCCGCTCGGAATCCAATCGGGATCAACTTCATCCGCAGAAACCGCTGGATGTGACTTCGCCTGACTCCGACCCGTCCAGGTCCCGGCCAGCAAGCCGCGGGCGGCGTTGGTGCCAGCCAGACGACTCCTGTTGCGAATCCGGCCGTCGCCTCAGGCAAGTGCAACGCTCTCCGTCAGTCGAGCCCGTCGGTGCCGTTGGCGAAACTGAGAGCACGATTCCACAAGCTCATTCAGCCCTCATCGAAGCCGGCGCCGAAGCTCTCGAAAGACGGCAAATCGCACGACCGGGCCGCGCCCCGCACGATCCGCCTCAGGCGGTCGTGACGGTCCGCATCCCACTGCCCACGTCGGATGAAAGCCGCCTCGTCAAGGACAGATCCCCGTGCTCCGCACGGTCTCTATCCCGCCGAGGAGGGTGCCGGTCCCGTTTCGACGGCCGGTGTCCGCGATGCACAAACCGGAGCGCCGCCGGCAGACGCCGTCGCATTCCAAATGGAGGGAGCCCTTCGCGCGACATGAGAGAAAGGTCCGCAGCCACGGGTCAAATCGAACAGTGGCCTTACGGTCCCCAAGCGGCTGCCAGCGTCGCGAAACGCCTCGAACGTTCCGTCGCCCGCCAACGAATTCGACCCGATTCCCGTCGACGAATACCGAGCGGCCGTCGCCAGGGCGAACGGCAGACGCGACTTCCCTTCCTGCGTTCCGCCAAACGTCGCCGACTCCGAACAACGGGCCGCACGCCGCAAGCGCCGCCGCCGATCGCCGCTGCCGCGCCGCAGCCGGCTGCATCGACGCCCCCTGCGATGGAGCTGCACGTCGTGCCGGCAGTCGAGGCTCCGCCGACTGCAAATCGACCGGCGCTGATCCCAGATCGATCAGGCAGAATCCGCGTCGCGAGCGTTGAGGAGCAAAGCGGTTCCTCGGAGCGAATCGACTCGCAGGAACGGCCGGAACCAGAGCAGCCGCCTCAGATGGCGCCGCAGGGGCCGCCACGGACAGACGCGCCGCCGTCGGCCGGTTCATCGACGCCGGTCGCAACCGCGGTCCAGACTTCGGCGGCGCTTCCGACTCAGCCCGCGGCGGCTCCGGTGGCTCAGACGCCGGCTGTCCGATCGCCGCAGTGGACCGGTGGACGCTACGGCCAGCCGGCCTGGATGGCCCCGTACGCGACCCCGGCAATCCCGGCGGTAACTAGTGCCTTGTCAACTTCAGGAATTCGGGTTGGGTGCCAGGCCCACCGCTCTGGGTGGGTGTGGCACCCGGAGCACAAGATGGAAACGCGATTCTTGCGCTCTTACGGTCAGGGAGGATCGTAACCGCCCGGGTGGAACGGATGGCAGCGGCAGATTCGCCAAACTCCGCGGAACGATCCTGAGATCGCGCCGTACTTGCGGACCGCGCCGATGAAGTACTCGCTGCACGACGGATAAAACCGGCAGCGGCCGCCCAAGAGCGGGCTGAGCAGCCACTGATAAACCCGCACCAGGGCCACCAGCACGTTTGCCGGCATGTTCAGAATCCAGCGGGCCGCGTTCGTCATGAGCTTCGATGTCGTTTGACAAGGACTCGAGCAGCGATCAGGCCTGGCGGGGGGCCATCCGCCGCGAAAGGCGTCGCGTCAGCTCGACGAGCGATTTTTGATAATCGGCGAGACCGGCGCGTGCCGGCCGCCTGGCGTTGTGGGATCAGGACGAGGTCGAGTCCGCTCGGCAGATCGTGCTGCGAAAGTCGAAACGCCTCACGCAACAGCCGCTTGACGGCAGACCGCACGACGGCGTTGCCGACTTTTCGGGAAACGCTCACGCCGAACCGGGTTCGACCGAGGTTGTTTTCGGCCGCGTAAACGAGCAGACAGCCGTCAGCCGCCCGCAGCCTTTTCTCGAAGACCCTGGCAAAGTCGCGCGACGATTTCATCCGTCGAGACCGGCGAGAGGGCGTACCGCTTCACGGCGTGGGCCGCCCGTCCGGATCCTGTCCGGTCTCCTTTTCTTTCGATCGATCGGCCCGATCGCCCTGGGTGACGGCCGACGGGCTTTTCTTCAAGTACCAAAATGGATCGGGGACGGTCGGAGCCGGCGGCTGTCGGCGCACCGCACGACGCAGCCGCCTTCCCCACACCATCACCATCGCGACGAGGGCCAGCCCCACCGCCACGATCGCACACCACAAGACCATCGCCGAGAGAAACTCGACCTTCCGGCCAGGCGGAAGCCGCGGCCGTTTTCCCTCGGCGAGGCTTTGCCGCGGAAACTGCCGCGGCACCCGTTGTCGGCGGAGCGGCGGCAGATGCCGCCAAATTGTAAGGCCCGGCCAGCACCAACGCGAAGAAGAACGCAAGCCGCCCCCCCCGGCACGGGCAGGCGTACCGACGGTTGCATCGAATGGCGCATGGAGCGCTCGCCGCGAATTCCTGGTTTTGTGGCCTGGCCACAAATCATCCTAAGCCGCCGCCGAGGGAGAGACAATCCCGCGTTTTCGAGCGCGTCACCACAGCCCGGAGCGCGGAGCGGCGGGTTCAATTTCGGCAAGCTCGCGGTAAAGTTTCTTGGCCGCGTCGCTCGTCTGGCGGGGAACGACGATCTTGACGACGACGAACTGGTCGCCCCGTTCCTGAGTTTTGGGATTACGAACGCCTTTGCCTCGCAGGCGCAGCTTGGTGCCGCTGGACGTGCCCGGGGGGACCGTGACCGTCACATGGCCTTCCGACAGCGTGGGGACTTCGACCTTCGTTCCCAGGGCCGCCTCCGACGGCGTGATCGGCACGTCGACCAGCACGTTGCTTCCTTCGCGATGGAAATAGGGATGGGGAGAGACGTGCACCGTCAGCAGCAGGTCGCCCGCCGGACCGCCCGACGGTCCGGGATGTCCCTGCCCCGCGAGGCGAATCACGCTCCCGTCTTCCACGCCGGCCGGAATCTTGACGTTGATCCGCTCGGTTTGGTCCCCGCGGCGGATCTGCAGTCCGTGGCTGCCCCCCTCGGCAGCGACCTGGAACGGGACCGTCACCTCAAAGGAGATGTCCTCCCCCTTCCGGGAGCCGCCGAACGGTTCGCCCTGGCCGAACGGGCCTTCCGCCGTGGCGTCCGCGAGCCGCCGCCGGCCGGAATGTCCCATGCTCGAACCCGCGCCGGCGCCGCCAGGACCGCCGCGAAAACCGTCGCCGAAAACCTGGTTGAACAGGTCGCTCAGGTCGACGGCATGCGTTCCGTCCGGACCGCTGGCCCATGCCGTGCGATGCGGGCCCGCACGCCCTCCGTCGAATGCGTGGCCGTAACGGTCGTACTGCACGCGCTTCTCGGCGTCGCCCAGAACCGAATAGGCCTGCTGGACCTTTTTGAACTGGTCGGCGGCGTCCTTGTCCCCGGGACGGACGTCGGGGTGATATTTGCGCGCGAGCTTCTTGTAAGCCTTGCGAATCTCTTCGGCGGAGGCGTTTCGGGAGACGCCCAGCGTCTTGTAAAAATCGATTTCGGGCATGAAAAAACCGCCGCGCGCTGCGCGGTGCATCATTGTAGGGATCGGCCGACGGACCGGTTTCAAGACTGCGCTCCCGCGGCACGTGCCGTGCGCGCGCTTGTTCGACCGGCAAGCGAGGTGATAACCTTGAAACCGCCCGATTCGGATCGCGACGAACCTGTTTCTCGCGCCGTCAGGCCGAGGCATGCTGAAATTCGCCATTCGCAACCTGATGAGCCGGCCGCTGCGCTCGCTCCTGTCGCTTGTCGGCCTCACCGTGGCGATCATGGGGATGATCGGCCTGTTCTCGGTCGCCGGGGGGCTGAACGAGATGGTGGCCGACACGTTCGGCCGCATCAAGGGGCTGGTGGCCATGCAGCCCGGGGCGCCGATCCCCCTCTTTTCGCGGCTGCCGGCGGCGCTGGGGAGCGGAGATCGCCCGCGTCCCCGGTGTCCGCATCGTCAGCCCGGAGATTTGGACGCGGGCCAACGTCATCGACGGCAAGATCGATCACCAGCCCGCCCCGGTTCCTGTTCGGGGCCGACATCCCCACGCGGCTCGCACTGAAACAGGGCGTCTATCGCAACGACATCGTCGCCGGCCGCTTTCTTACCGAGAGCGATCGCGGGACGCTCAACACCGTCGTCAGCCGGCCGATCGCCGAAGAGTTCCACAAAGGCGTCGGCGACACGCTGACCGTCAACGGGTACGACCTGAAGATCGTCGGCGTTTATTACTGCGGATCGCTGCTGTTGGACGTCGCCATCATCCTCGACATCAACGAGGTCCGGCGGATCACCCGGTTTGGAAGCGATTCGGTCTCCGCCTTCTATATCGAGCAGACCGGCGACGTGAGCGATGCCGTGCTGACCCGGCGGATTCAGGACGCCTTCAAAGGGCGGGAAATTCAGCCGTGGCAGCCCTCGTCCAGCCGCGAATCGCTCACCACCGGCAACCTGCTTGTCGATCTGCTCGTCCGATTGCTGAGTCGAGTTGCCGCTGCCCACCGCCGTCCCCGGAGGATGCCGGCGCCGGTCCCGGCGGATCGGCGGGCAGCGGTGCCGCGACCGGACTGCACAAAATCCGCGAAACCGGCGGCGCTGCCGATCGAAGTCCGCAGCGCCACCGATTGGGCAGCCCGGTTCCAGGATTTCAGTGCCGACCTCGACTTGTTCCTGGCCATCATGAGCGGGATCGGCGTGACGATCGCCGTCTTGAGCATCGTCAACACCATGCTGATGAGCGTCACCGAGCGGATCATTGAATTCGGCATCCTCAAAGCCAACGGCTGGTCGCGCTACGACGTGATGCGGCTGATCACGTCGGAGAGTGCCGTCCTGGGCCTGTGCGGAGGGATCTCGGGATGCCTGGTGGGCTGGGCCGGAACGCGGCGTCATCAATTCGATCTGGCCCGATCGGATTCATCTCGTCGCCGGCCCCGGCCTGTTGCTGTTCGGCGCTGGCTTTCAGCACGGCCCTCGGCATCCTTGGCGGCCTGTATCCGGCCGTCTGGGCGATGCGGATGATGCCGATGGACGCCATCCGCCGCGGTTGACCGACGCAAAACGTCGGAGCCGCGTTCGGCGTCGACGTCCCGGGGTCCGGCGCCCTCGCGCATCCGTGTTGGTCAGTCGGCCAAGAGCTGTTTCATCTCGCGGACGGCTCGTTCGAAGCCGACCAGCACGGCCCGCGCGACAATGCTATGTCCGATGTTCAACTCGCTCACGCCGGGGATTTGCGCGACGCGTGTCACGTTGCGATACGTCAGCCCGTGTCCCATGTGCAGCAGCATCCCGCGTTCGATCGCCGAGCGGCCGGCCGTGACGAGCTGGCTGTGCTCGCGGTCCTGCTCGGGGCCGCTCTTGGCATCGGCGTAGCGGCCCGTGTGCAGTTCGACGGCGTGCGATCCCAGTTTTTGGGACGCCTCGATCTGCCGCGGATCGGGATCGATAAACAGGCTCACTTCGATGCCAGCCTCCAGCAACCGATCGACCGACCGCTTGACGCGGTCCTTGTTCCCCGCGACGTCCAAGCCCCCCTCGGTCGTGACCTCTTCCCGCCGTTCGGGAACGAGCGTCGCCTGGTCCGGATGGACGTCGACCGCAATTTCGGTGATCGCATCGGTGGCCGCCATTTCCAGGTTGAGCTTCACCTGCACGGTCTCTTTGAGCAGCCGCAGATCCCGGTCCTGGATGTGCCGCCGGTCCTCACGCAGGTGGAGCGTGATCCCGTCAGCGCCCGCCAATTCGGCAAGCGCCGCGGCCCAGACCGGATCCGGCTCGATCGTCCGGCGGGCCTGGCGGATCGTGGCGACGTGGTCGATGTTGACACCCAAGCGAGGCATTTTTTCCTTTCGCCGCTCTGCTGGGATCTGGTTTTGGCGGACAGCGGAAACCCATTATAACCGTCGAGCACGTCGAGCAGACTGTCATCGCCGCCGATCGTTCCGATATGCTGCGTGGATGATCGCGACGCAAGCGGCGATGGGGGCGTTGATCGTCGGGCTGTGTCTCCTCGGACTGTGGCACGACCGCTGGCTGCTCGAAAACTCGCGCTACGGCCGGCGGCTGGTCATTTGGTTCGGGGAAATCGGCGGCCGGCGCACGCTTCGCGGCTTGCTCGTCGCGGGAATCGTCTTCGGAATCCTGCTGGCCGCCGACGTAATCCGTCCAATTCATTGGACCAAACGATGAAACTGGGACTCATCAATTCGGCCTGGGCGCAGGCCGGTCGAGAAACAAGCTGGGGGATCCGCCGGACGAAGGAGATCGGCTTCGACACAATCGACATCTTTGCCGACCCGCTCGAGATCGACGTCCGCGAGCGGCGCCTGATCCGCATGGAATGCCTCCGGCACGAATTGCCCATCGTCTCGGTCTGCTGCGTGGCCGCGGGGCTCATCGACTTCAATCCCAGCGTGCAGCGGTTCCACCTCGACCGCGCGCGGGCGTATCTGGACCTCGTGTACGAGCTGGAGGCACGGAACTTATTGCTGGTGCTCGGGGAATACATCTGGAACCGCGAGGTGATTCCGCCGCACGAACAGTGGCAAACCGGCGCCGAAAACTGCCGGCGGCTGGCCGAGCGGGCGGAGTCGCTTGGCGTCGAGATCGCCCTGGAGTTGGAGCCGTTTCCCTTATCGTTATTGAATAACGTCGACCGGATGGTGCAGTTTATCGACGCCGTCGGGCATCCGGCGGTTCGGGCGAATATTGACGTTTCCCACCTGCACTTGGCGCACGTCCCGCCCGCGGAGCTCTGCAAGCTGCGGAGCAAAGCGATTCATGTCCACATCTCGGATTGCGACGGCAAGGTCCATGGCGACCTTCCTCCCGGCCGCGGCGTGGTCGACTTCGTCCCCTACTTGCGCGAAATCAAGGCGCTCGAAATCGACGGCTCGATCTCGATCGAACTGGAGTACGCGCCCGATCCGGACAAGATCAGCGAATGGGTGACGGAAGCCTACCGCGAAACCGACCGGCTGCTGAACGAGGTCGGCTTGCGCGATTGAACAGGACAAAATTGAACAGGACAAGCGGCGTGCCGGGCCACATCGGCAACCGCTACACGCGCTCCGGCTTGCCGACGAACGCGGTCAGTTTGCCGGAGACGACGCCCACGGCGTCGAGCAACGTTGAAAGGGGAAACGCGGCCGTTTCATCGGCGGCGCCGGCCGATTCCAGGCGGTCGGCCAAAACGTAGGCGTCCGTGGCGCCCAGCGTGCGGAAGGCGTTCTTGAACGTGTGGGCCAGCCGACGGGTCGTGGCCTGATCGTGCCGTTGGATGGCGTCGCGAAGCTGGTCCAAAAACATCGGCCATTCGTCGAGCGCGGCGACGGCGACCGCTCGCAGCAGGTCGGGGTCGCCGCCGACGTTTTCCAGTGCAACCGACCAATCGATGTCGGCCGTCGAGCGGGGGCTCCGAGGTCCCGGCGACCGCGGCGACCGGCTGTTCGGCCGGCAGAGACGACGGACGTTCGCCGGGGACAAACTGCGAGATCGTGCGCGACAGCTCCGCGACGCGGACCGGTTTGGAAATGTAATCGTCCATGCCGGCCTCGAAGCAGCGCTCCCGGTCCCCCTTCATCGCGTGGCGCGGTCATGGCGACGATCGGCACGCGTGGCCGGCCCGCCGAATGTTCAAATTGCCGGATTTTTTGCGTCGCTTCGAAGCCGTCCATTTCCGGCATTTGGACGTCCATCAAGACGAGATCAAACCGTACTCCTCGACGTGGCCGTCGCGACCGCCTCGCAGCCATTGGTGGCCAGCGTGACCTGGTGGCCCCACTTGGAGAGAAGTCCGATCGCCAGCTTCTGATTGGCCAGACTGTCCTCAGCCAGCAAGATTCGCAGGGGCGCGGCGGCGGGCGGCGGCGTCTTGTTCTCAGCGACGCCGGCCGGCACGGGAACGGAGACGCCGAGCGATTCGACGATCGCATCGTACAGCTCCGACTGTTTCACCGGCTTGACGAGGTGCGCCGCCGATTCCGAGCTCCTTGCAGCGGTCGACGTCTCCCGAACGGGTGGCCGACGTGAGCATGATGAAGACGCTGTTCCGCAGCGCGTCGTTCTTGCGGCAGCGCTCGACGAGCGCAAAGCCGTCGACGTCGGGCATGTTCACGTCCGAGAGGACGATCTGGAAAGGCTCGTTCAGGCGGGCCGCCTCGCCGAGAAAGGCGAGCGCCTCGCCCGCTCCGGCGGCGGACGCCGTCCGCATCCCCCAATTCCGCAGGATCTCTTCCAGGATCCGCCGATTGGTCGCGTTATCATCGACGATCAACGCCTTGGCTCCGTAGACCTGCACCGGCTCGAGGCGAGACGGGGCGCTCGCCTGGCGATCGGGAATGCCGAAGGAGACGGTGAAGTGGAACGTGCTTCCCTGACCGACGCGGCTGTCGACCCAAATCTTTCCGTCCATCAATTGGATCAGCCGCGACGTGATCGCCAGCCCCAATCCCGTACCGCCGTAACGGCGGGTCATCGAGCTGTCGCCTTGCTCGAAGGCGTTGAAGATCGACACGAGCTTGTCCTGCGGAATTCCGATGCCCGTGTCGGTGACGCTGAACTCGAGCGTGACTCGTCCGTCGGACGCCGCGGCCGAGCGAACGTCCATCACCACTTCGCCCCGCGGCGTGAACTTGATGGCATTTCCGACGAGGTTGACGAGGATCTGCCGCAGCCGCACGCGGTCGCCGACGACGACCTCCGGGACCGCCGGATCGAAGCGGCAGGCCAGTTCGATGGTCTGAGTGTGGGCGCGAACGGCGAGCGACCGCATGGCGTCCTCGACGTTATCGCGAACATGAAACGGGGCCGCTTCCAGATCGAGCTTGCCCGCCTCGATCTTGGAGAAATCGAGAATGTCGTTAATGATCGCCAAGAGCGATTCGGCCGAGTCGCGGGCCGTTTCCAAGTACTGCCGCTGCTCTCGAGTCAGGTCGGTGTCGAGCACCAGGTCGGTCATGCCGAGGACGGCATTCATCGGCGTGCGGATTTCGTGGCTCATGTTGGCCAGGAACGTGCTCTTGGCCCGGCTGGCGGCTTCGGCCGCCTCCATCGCCTGCCGCAGGGCGGCTTCCATCTGTTTGCGCTCGGTGATGTCGACGCCGACGCCGAGGATCGCCGGCTTCCCGTCGTATTCGATGACGGCCGCCGTGAAGTCGGCCCACACGCTCCTGACCTTGTTTCGTCAGGATCTTGATTTCATACCGTGAGGTCACGTCCTCCCCGCGCTGGCGGGCCGCCGAGCGCTCCATGACGATCTGGCGGAAATCGGGATGAACGTAATCGATGAAGCTGCGGTGCAACAGCTCCTCGCGGGTATAGCCCATCATGGCCACGGCGGCCGGATTGACGTAGACGTGGCCCGTCCCCTGGAAGATGGCCACCATGGCGGGCATGGTTTCCGCCATCGTGCGGAATCGGTGTTCGCTGACGCGCGAGCGTCTCCTCGGCTTTTTTCCGCTCCGCGATTTCCCGTTCGAGCTCTTCCGGGCGGCGCAGGGCCAGGATCCGCGGGATGACGGGGATCAGGGTGACGACGGCGGCCCAGGAGAGAACGGCCGTCAAGACCCACAACAGACCGTGGAATCGATAGACGGGCCAGCTGAAGACGAGCGCCTGGAGGAGGAACAGAGTGCCGCTGGCGAAGAGAAACGCTTCGAAGATCCAAAAGGAGCGCGGGACGCGGGCATTCTTCCGGCGGCAGAATGAAATAATTCAGCGCGATCAAAGTCGTCGTGAACGCGGCCCAGGTCGCGACCGCAGAGACGATATGGAGCCAGATCAGCGCCGGGCTCCACCCCGGGTCCGACGACCAGGCAGAGAATCCCTCTGTCTTGAACAACGAAGAAAGGTAATCGAGCACGTCTCGCGACTCCGCAGGACCGCCTTACAGCATACCCCGCTGCAAGCCCTGGCGAAGTGAACTGAGCTGGAAATGAACTCTCAAAGGTTCCAGGAAAGCAGGCAGAGGACCACAAACACGACTGCCATCGAGACCAGAATGGTCAGGAACAGCCGGACGGAACGCCGCAGGATTTGCGGCGGGTACTCGAACCGGGTCGCACTGTAGACAAGGCTGACCGCGACGGCCAGCGGCAAAAGATACCACGCCACGTGCATCCCGTTGGCCAGTAGCAGCAGCGACTGCATGGTTGCGTTTCCTCGACCTGACGCACGTTCTGGGTGTTCGGAGGTTACCTGTTATTTTATTTCGGGACGACGCGATCCGGCGAATTGGCGGCCACCGGTGAAGCGTGTTTTTCGGCCCCCGCGGCCGGGACGATTCCGGCGTTCTGCTGCGGGCCCTCTTTTCCTTCGGAATCCCCATAACCGTAGGCGGGCCCCTCGACCGCGTCGAGGATCACAAGGATGTTCAGAAGGCCGGCAATCATCGTGAACGTCATGGCCACTTCGTGAAACTTGCCGAGCTGGCGATGTAATTCCAGGAGATACTCCTCGTCCGGCGGCGTTTCAAACCGGTTCCAGAAGCTCCGAGGAATGTTGCCCTGGAGACGGCCGACCAGGCGCGGAGGTTTGCTTCCGCCATCGACGACGTCGAGATCGATGACGCGTTCCGGATCGGCCGAAACCGGCTTGCCGAGCCGGGAGACGTCGCCCAACTCCAACTTCCGTTCTTGCTCCGGACCGCTCCGCGGAATCAAAGTGCCGGCGAATTCCCCGCTGATCGCCCGAGCATCCGCCGCATGCTCCTCCGGCCGAATCGAGATGTGTCCCTCGACCTTTCCGTCGGAAAGGCCGCTCGACGGATCGAGAACCCTCAGCGTCCCCTCGAAAGGAGCGTGTAAGGGAGCGTCAATGCCTGTCTGTTCGGTGTTGTCGCGGCTCTGATAGCGGTGAGATTGAATCAGCGAAGGAAGCGCCGGCAATCCGACGAACAACTGCGCGTAAAACGGGTTCAGCATGTTGAGCGGGTCGCGCTTCCAGTAGACGACCCCCCAGTCCCCCAGATCCATGCCGAAGAAGAACGTTCCCAGCACGCACAAGCCGCAGACGATTCCCTTAAACCACCGGCCCTGGTAGAGATGTCCGGCGCCCGGAATCAAAAACGCAAAGACCCCGGCCAGCCACCGGTTCTTGAACGGGATGCGGGAATCGAGCATTTTCGGCGGCTTTTGAGGACCTTTGTCCGTCGGCGCGGTGAAACCGGCGTTATTTTAGGGAGTGCGCCAGATCAAGGCTAGTGCTGACCAAACGCTTGTGCCGCGGCCAACGTACGGCACTTTCCTCGAAAGTTGCGGCGGCACGCTCAGGAATGAAAGACTCGGCGGGAAACTCGTCGCATTTGCATTCCCTTGGGATACAATTGCGGTCGGTTTCCCGCGGTCGCGGGCGCCAAAGCACTTCTCACGGCCCAGGCCCGATTCGAGGCATCTCCATGGACGACTCGTACAATTCTTCCCCCGCTCGGGGACGATTACGCCTGTTGCCGATTCTGATCGGTTTGGTCTTGATCGGCTTCACCGCGCTGCGTGGCTGTCAGCAAGGACCGTTCGGACGACACCAGATCGTGGGCATGGGCCCGGAGCAAGAAGCGGCACTCGGAGCTCAAGCCTATCGCCAGGTGCTTACGCAGGCGCACGTGTTGCAGAACGAGCCCGTCGTGGAAGTCGTCCGTCGGTTGGCGAAGGATCTGATCGCGGCGTCGCGCGATCCCGTCTTCGTCCAATACACGGGTCTGAAGCCGCCCGACTTCCAATGGGAATGCAACGTCGTCCAAAGCAATGAAGTCAACGCCTTCTGCCTGCCGGGCGGCAAGATCGTCGTCTACACGGGAATTCTTCCCGTCGCCCAGACGGAGAGCGCGTTGGCTGCCGTCATGGGACATGAGATCGGCCATGCCTTGGCTCACCACGGTGCCGAGCGAATGGCGCAGCAGCAAATGGTCCAGATTGCCGAGTCGTCGGCAGTCGGCGCGATGTCCGACATGGACCCTCAAAAGCAACGAGAAGTCCTCGGGTTGCTGGGAGTCGGCGGCAAGCTGGGAGTGCTTCTGCCATTCAGCCGCAAGCACGAATCTGAGGCGGACCGAATCGGGTTGCTCCTCATGGCGGTCGCGGGGCGTGATCCGCACCAAGCGGTCGAATTCTGGCAACGGATGGCAAAGGCCAATCGCGGAGGCCACCCGCCCGAGTTTATGTCGACCCATCCGAGCGACGAGCGACGCATTCAAGCTCTGGAGTCGCTGCTCAGCGAGGCGATGCCCTTTTACGAGCGGGCGCCGCAGCAAGTGCCTGATCGGCCTCTGCCCCTCGGCGGGTCGGCTCAAAGTTTCTCCGACCGGCGAGATGACCGGGAATCGGTCGCGTCGAATGGAGAGCCTGCCGCGAAACTTCCGCAGGCCGCAATCCCTCGAAAGGTCGCCCTCGTCCTCAAAACCATCGATCAAAATGATCGGGCGCCCGAGGGCTACGAGGGTGGACGCAGGTTTTTCAATCTGGGAAGGGACGGCGAACAGGCCCTGCCGCGCGTCGATGCACAGGGGACGTCGATTCAATATCGGGAGTGGGACGTGAACCCCCGAATTGCCGGCAGGAATCGCGGGGCGCAGCGGCTGATTACCGGCTCCGACGGCAGCGCCTTCTACACGTCGGACCACTATCGAACTTTCCTTCGGATCCGCTGAGCCAATGGACACCCAGCGACTCGTTCAGCCCGCGGCCCCGCATCAGCACTTGCTGGTGGCGACGCCGAGCGAAACTTGCGATTTCGCATCGTCGCTTCAGGCAACCCACGGTCGGCAGGTGGTGGTCCGGATTCTGCGCGGTTCCGAAGGCGCGGACCGCCCGCGATCTGTTCGACGAATTCGCAGCCGCGTTGCAGTTCCCGTATTATTTTGGCGAAAACTGGGACGCCCTGGATGAGTGCCTGGCAGATCTCGAATGGCTCTTCGGCGATGCGTACATCCTGTTCTTCACGGACGCTCAACAGTTGCTCGATCGCGAATCGGCCGACCAGTTCGTATTGCTTCTCGACATTCTGGAAAATGCCGCCCGGAAGTGGACCGATAACGAGAAACGCCGCCCGGGCCCGGCGCCCCGACCTTTCCACGCTGTCTTTCAATGCTCACAAGAACACGAGGCCGCATTGCTCGTCCGGGTCGAAGGCCTCGGCCGGTCGTTGAATCGCTTGAAATGATCGGCGACCTTACCTGCGACCTTGGATCAGCGGAGGAACGGGCTTGTCGTGTCGGACAATTTGCTGTTGGACAGGCGCACGCCCGGATCCGATAAGATGGGGCGGTTGTTCGCTTAGGCCCGGTCCGGCGCGTGATTGGTGACGAGCCAGCGTTCGATCTTCTCCTCTTCTCCTCTTCTCCGCTTCTTTGGAAGGCCTTGTGATGCGGCCGTTGCTTGCGGAACTCTCAACCGGTGTCGCCATCTTGATTGTTTTCGGCGTGGTGGCGGTCTTGGCGCTGATGTATTTCGTTGGCGTTTACAACAAACTGGTCGGTCTCAAAAACCGTTTCAAGAATGCGTTCGCGCAGATCGACGTGCAGTTAAAGCGGCGGTATGACTTAATTCCCAATCTGGTCGAAACGGCCAAGGGGTACATGAAGCATGAGCGGGAGACGCTCGAAGCGGTGATCCAGGCCCGCAACGCCGCGTTCTCGGCGGGACAGCAGGCGGCGGCCAATCCCGGTAACCCGCAGGCCATGCAAGGTTTGTCGACGGCTGAAACGGCGCTCACCGGCACGATGACCAGGTTCCTGGGTCTGATGGAGAGCTACCCCGATCTCAAGGCGAATCAAAACATGCTCGCCTTGCAGGAAGAACTGACCAGCACCGAAAACAAGATCGCTTTTGCCCGGCAGGCCTACAACGACGCCGTGATGACCTACAACACGGCCCGCGAAGTGTTTCCGAACAACTTCGTTGTGGGCTTCGGAGATTTCCCGATCGCCGAGTTGTTCCAGGTCTCGGCTCCCGAGCAGCGCGAGAGCGTCAAGGTGCAGTTTTAGGTCGGCTTCCTGCAGAATCAAAGAGGCCCGAGGCCGCGCGCTCCATTGCGTCCATCGAGGTCGTCACCGGTAGTTCGCGATGGACTTCTTCGAGCATCAAGAAAGAGCCCGGCACAAGACCACCTTGTTGGCCGTCTATTTTGTCGCGGCCGTGGTGTTGATCATTTTGTCGGTCTATCTGGCGATTGCCGCGCTTTTATTCTACGGACAGAGCAGTCGGGACGGCGGCCCCCCCGCCACGCTCTGGTTTCCGGATGTGTTTGCGGCGGTCAGCGTGGGGACGGTCATCCTCATCACGCTCGGGAGTTTGTACAAGATGGCCGAACTCTCCGGCGGGGGGAGGCGGTGGCTCGCACGCTTGGCGGCCGCCCCGTGCCAGCCAACACCCTCGATCTGCGCGAGCGCGTTCTCTTGAACGTGGTGGAAGAAATGGCGATTGCCTCGGGAACGCCGGTGCCGCCCGTCTTCCTGCTCGACAACGAATCGGCCATCAACGCCTTCGCGGCTGGCACAACTCCGCAAAACGCGGTCATTGGCGTCACGCGCGGCACCATCCAGACCCTGTCGCGCGACGAGCTGCAAGGCGTGATTGCCCACGAGTTCAGCCACATTCTCAACGGCGACACTCGGATCAACATCCGGCTGATCGGCCTCCTCAATGGCATCCTGCTGATCGCCACGATCGGCTACATCCTGCTGCGATTCTCGTCGTACTCGTCGAACAATACCCGATCATCGGACGACAACAAGAAAGGGGGCAATCCACTGCCGCTCTTGGGATTGTGCCTGCTGGTCATCGGCTACATCGGCGTGTTTTTTGCGCATCTGATCAAAAGCGCGGTGTCGCGGCAGCGCGAATTCTTGGCGGATGCTTCCGCGGTGCAGTTCACGCGGTTTCCCGACGGCATTGCGGGAGCGCTCAAGAAGATCGGCGGACTCGCGGACGGCTCGCGATTGCGAACACCACGGACCGAGGAGGCCAGCCACATGCTCTTCGGCAACGGACTGGCGGCCCCTTTTTTCCAACTGCTCGCGACCCACCCGCCGCTGGTCGACCGCATTCGGCGGATTGATCCGAACTTCGACGGCCGCTTCCCTCCCGTCAGTCCGATTGCCTACTCCGCGCAAGACCTTGTCGACACGAGCACGCTGGCCACGCGCCGCGCCGCGCCGACGAGCGTTCGTCCGGCCCCCCTCGCGATGTCCCAAGGCTTTGCCTTCGAGACCGGCGCGGCGGTCGCCCAGGTTGGCGCGCCGCGCGGGGAGCACTTGGATTACGCGACGGCGATTGTCGGATCGCTGCCGCCGGAGCTCTCGGGACACCTGCGCGATCCCTTGGGCGCGGTGTCCACGATCTATGCGCTCCTGCTCGACGACGACGAACCGGACGTGCGGCACAAACAGCTCGAGTACCTGGCCACCCAGGCCGACCCGCGGGCCAACCAGGAAACGCTTCGCCTTGCGCCGTTGGTGGCCAAGGTCGACGCCGCAGCCAAATTGCCGCTGGTCAGCATGGCGTCGCCGGCGCTGAATGACCTTTCGCCGAAGCAACTCGCGGCCTTCCGTGACGACGTGGAATTCTTGATCAAGGCCGACGGCAAGGTCAGCCTGTTTGAGTACGCGGTGCACCGTTTCGTGCTCAAACGGCTGCTGCCGCGGCTCGAGCGAAAACAGCCCCGGGACGTGAAGTACAATTCGCTCGCTCCCGTGGCGCCGGCGTGCGGCGGTTTGCTTTCGACGCTGGCGTATGTCGGCACGCGAGACGAGAATCAAGCGAAACGCGCGTTCGACCTGGGCATCGGAAAACTGGGCGAAGACGGAGTCCGCGTGGAAATCCTGGCGCGCACTCAGTGCGGGCTGAAATTGATTGATGCAGGCGCTCGACCAACTGGCGGGCGCCGCGCCCATAATCAAGAAACGTGTGATCGAGGCCTGCGCCGCGTGCATTGGCGCCGACGGACGCGTCACGATCGAGGAAGCGGAGTTGCTGCGAGTGATTTCCGACGCGCTCGATTGCCCCATGCCGCCGCTGCTCAATTCCTAAGACGGTGAGGACCAAAACCGATGAAAGCCGTGGTGTGCAAATCATACGGTCCGCCGGAAAACCTGACCCTGGAAGAGGTCGCGGACCCGGCGCCCGTGCGCGGACAGGTGCTGATCGACGTCTATGCGGCCGGACTCAACTTTCCTGACGTCTTGCAGATTGCGGGAAAATACCAGTTCCAGCCCCCCTTCCCTTTCACGCCGGGATCCGAGTTCGCGGGGATCATCACGGAGGTCGGCATGGGCGTCGGCGGCGTCAAGCCGGGCGACCGGGTCATGGCATTGACGGGAACCGGCGCCATGGCCGAACGGGCCGTCGTCGATGCGTCTTCGGTTGAGGTCATCCCCGACACGATGGACTTCGATACCGCCGCGGCCTTGGGAATCGCGTATGGCACCTCGTTTCATGCGCTGGCGCAACGCGCGCGATTGCAGCCGGGGGAGAACTTGCTCGTCTTGGGAGCCAGCGGCGGCGTGGGATTGGCGGCAGTCGAAATCGGCAAAGCGTTTGGGGCGCGCGTGATCGCGGGGGCCAGCACCGATCAGAAGCTGGAGATCGCCCAGCAGCACGGAGCCGACGTCCTGGTGAATTACAGCCAAGGATCTTCTCAAGGACAAGATCAAAGAGCTGACCGGCGGAAAAGGAGCCGACGTTATCTTCGATCCCGTCGGCGGCGAGCTGTTCGACCAATGTACCCGGTGCATCAACTGGAACGGACGCATCCTCGTGGTCGGCTTTGCCAGCGGAACAATCCCCAAATACCCCGTCAATCTGGCGCTCCTCAAAGGCTGTCAGGTCGTGGGCGTTTTCTGGGGCGAATTCCGCCAGCGCGAGCCGCAGACTTATCGTGAGAACTGTCAAGCATTGTTCGACCTGTTTCGCCAGGGAAAGATCAAACCGCTGATCTCACAAGCCTTTCCGTTGGAACGCCATGTGGACGCCCTCAATGTGTTCGTCAACCGGCAAGCGGTCGGCAAGATCGTGCTCCACGTCCGAAACGGGTGAATTTTGGCCTGACGATTTCTGATAAACTGGTGGCAATAGCGAAAATCGGCACAAAAGCGTCGCTGTCTTCGTGTTGGCGGATATCAACGAGCCGTTATACTTCTCCTCTCACCTCTCTCCCCGTCAGTTTTTCCCATCATCGGTCGTCCGTCGTTTCCCATCATCGATTGTTTTTCCTGAGAAGTGGTTTCAAAACCTGGAACCGGGTGTCCGGGTCAAGGCTTCCGTCTTGGCCCGAAAGCTCGCTTCACAGACCGGCCGTCTCTGACGTGGTCCCGGTGCCTGACAACCAAAGGCGGTTTTGCCCCCACTTCAAAGAGCGGTTCCCGTTCGTTTCGTTTCGGGTGAGGTGAATGCCACAATGACACGAAATGGTGAATGTTCTCCCGTGGAAGATTCGTTCAGCTCCGGCGACGACAAGTGCTTGCCGACGAGTTGGAGGATGGCTGTCCTCTTATCGCTGTGCCTGGTCGGCTGCGGGCGAGTCGTGACGCAGAAGGCGACCGACCAACTGATCGCCGGCGACGCCGTCGATCGATCAGTCGCCCAAATCGATTTTCGGATTCTGACGGGGAAGAAAATCTTTCTCGACACGCAATACGTCAACAAGGCCATCCCCGGCGTCGGGTTCGTGACATCGGAATACATCGTCAGCTCGATCCGCCAGAAGATGATGTGCGATGGCTGCCTGCTGCAGGAAAAAATGGACGAGGCCGACTTCGTCGTCGAGATGCGGATTGGTGCCCTCGGGGCCGACGGTCACGAAATCGTTTACGGGATGCCGCCCAATAACTACCTGAGCTTCGCGGCGTCGATGGCCCCGACGTCTCCGCAGGCGGCAGCCATCCTGCCCACCATGCCCGAACTCTCTGTGGCGAAAAAGGACGATCAAATGGCCGCGGCGAAAGTTGCTCTGTTTGCCTACAACCGGCGCACACGCGAACCGATTTGGCAGTCGGGGATCAGCGAGTCGCGGTCGGTCGCCGCCGATCGCTGGTTCTTCGGAGCCGGCCCATTTCACAAAGGGAGCATCTACGGCTCGAAACAGCAAACCGATGATTCGATGTTCGGTTCGGACGAGCCGAACTCCGCGAAGCCCGATTATTTCGTCGAGCGGCGATTCGCTGACCCGACGAAATCGCTGGCCGATACGCCTCCGGCCGCCAAGCCCGCCGTCGCGGCCCCACCGGCAGCCAATCCGCCTGCAGTCGCCGCCGCGCAACCGGCGAAAGCGACGGCCGCCCCCCCGGCTGCCGCTGCTGTGACGGCCACGGCCGTGCCCACGCCGGCCGCCGCTGCGGTCCGAACGGCCAATGTGGCACCGGCAACAACTCCGGCACCGCCCGCCCCGATGCCCGCGCCTTCCGCGACGCCGGCGGCCGGTGCGACGCAAACCGTCAATACGGCGCCGGCCGCGGTGGCGACGCCCCCGAGCAATGTGACGCCCGCCCCCAACCCTGCCCCGTCGGCAGCCATTGCGCCGCCGCCGGCCGCTGCCAATTCCGCGACAGGCTCCGCGAACGTTCCGACGAATGCGCTCAAGACGGTTCCTTCGGTGAACGCGTTGCCCAACGAGCAGCCGGTCGGCAACTCGGCTGCTCCCCTCAATGGTCCCTCGGGCGCCTCTGTTCCGGATATGCTCTCGGTCTCTGTGCCGTAAGTCGGTCTCTGTGCCGTAAGATTGAATCCGTCGCCGAGACCGATCGAGCACTGGACTTCGCCTCCAACGAATTCGTAATAATGAAAGGATGAAACGTCGAGCGCGGAGGCGTGTCCGTCCCGAGCAGGTCATCGGCCAGGCGACGACGCCTGTGTTTTGGGTTTCAACCGATCGACGGATCGCCTTCTTCAATTCCGGCTGCGAGAAGCTGACCGGTTGGCCGGCCGACGAAGTCATCGGACAGTTGTGCGAATACGTGGCCGACCCGCGCAGCGGCAGCCTTGAAGCGCTGGCCGCCAGCCTTTGCCCACCGGCGGAGGCGTTTGCAGGGGAGATCGTCAGCGTGCCGACGTTGATCGCGTGCAGGACCGGTGATCCGCAACCGCGGAGCCTCAGCTTCATCCCGCTTCTGGAAGAGGAGGGATCGCTCGCCGGCGTTTTGGGAGTGGCCGCAGCCCTTGCCCCGGCTGCGAAACTCGCCGAGACCGCTCCCTCGCACGAGCTTCACGCCGAGCTGGCGGCGCTCCGCATCGCGCTGGCCCGCCGTTTCGGAACACAGTCGCTCGTCTGCCGCAGCGAGGGCATGCTGCGCGTCGCGGGCCAATTGGCGATTGCACGGGGGACGTGCGCGGCCGTTTTGATCTGGGGTGAAAAAGGGGTCGGCAAGGAGCACATTGCCCGGGCGATCCATTACGAAAGCGACTGGCGGACGCGGGCGTTTGTGCCATTGGACTGCCAAGGGTTGTCTTCCTTGGAGCTCGAACAGGCGATGGGCCGGCTCTTTGGACCGTCTCGGGACGAAGAGTTTTTCGACTCAACGACGGCGCTGCGGCCCGGCACGATTTTCCTGACACACGCCGAGCATTTGCCGCGCGACGTGCAAAAGACGGTCGTCGAGGGCTTTCGCGCGCAGTCGGCGGAGCGGGCCGGTTTGCGGCTGATCGCGTCGACGACCGTCGAGCCGTCGGTCCTCGGGGCCGACGAACGATTGCGGCCCGACTTCTATCACCTGATCACCCACCTGTGCATCATGGTCCCGCCGCTTCGGCGCCGCATGGAGGACTTCCGGTATCTCGCCCAGCACTTGCTCGAAGAGTTGAACCGCGGAGAGTCGCGCCAATTCAACGGATTCGGAGACGACGTTTGGGACAAGTTCGCCGAATACAATTGGCCGGGCAATGTGGACGAGCTGCTGGCCGTCGTCCGCGAGGCCCGCGCCGCCTGCAACGAACCGTTGATCCGTGCCGAGGATCTGCCGTTTCGGTTCCGCACGGGACTTGGCGCCCAGTCTGTCGGGCCGGTGATTCGGCCGGAGGTCTCACCCTTGGAGCCCTTTCTGGCTCAGGCGGAACGGGCGCACATCGAACAGGCGCTCAAAGAGTGCCGTCACAACCGGAGCCAAGCGGCCCAGCTCCTCGGCTTGACGCGTGGGCGGCTGTACCGCCGGATGGAAATCCTCGGAATTCCCGTCCAACCCGAGCAGGCGTGAAGGATTCGGCCCTGGAAAGGCGAGAAGACAGTTCGCTCGGCTGAGCGTCCTCATGATGACGCCGAATCGCCACCTGATGGTCGCAAGCATGGATCGACTGATAAAATACGGTTTTCGGTCCACCTGTTGGCAAGCTGCCTCCCTCCATGCCGCTCAAAGTCTCGAATATCCGTTTGCCCGTCGAGGAGCCGGAGTCGGCCCTGGGGGATGCGGTTGCGCGCGGCTGGGGGTAAAGTCGGATGAACTGACGCAGTGGAGAATCCTGCGAAAGAGCTTGGATGCCCGGTCGCGCACCGGCCTGCGTTTTGTGTACTCGGCGGTCGTTCATCTGCCGGAGGAGAATCGGCGTTTCGCCGGAATCGCCTTGGACGGGACCCGAACCGACGACATCCAATGGTTCGCTCCCTCTCGTTTTGACGAACCCACGTCGGGCGATGTGCCGCTCGTCGAACGGCCGATCGTCGTCGGCTCGGGGCCGGCGGGACTGCTGGCCGGTTGCTATCTGGCCCTCCGGGGGTACGCCCCTTTGATTCTCGAGCGCGGCCGGCCCGTCAAGGAGTCGCGTTCCCGCCGTCCGCGCTTTTGATCGCGGGGGCGAATTGGACGAGGAGAATAACTACCTCTTTGGAGAGGGAGGGGCCGGTTGCTTTAGCGACGGCAAGCTCACCTGCCGCCTGGCCGGTCCCGACGTCGATTGGGTGCTTGAACGCTTCATCGAGTGCGGCGGACGCTCCTCGATCGTCTACGAGTACCGGCCCCATCTCGGGAGCAACCGCCTGCCGATGATCTGCCGCAACTTCCGGCGAAAAATCGAATCCTTGGGAGGAGAATACCGTTTCGGCTGCCGATTCGAAGGCCTGGAGATCGCCGACGGGCAAATCCGCGGCGTCAGAACGTCCAGCGGCTGCATCGCGACGCGGGCCGTCATTCTGGCGATCGGCCACAGCGCCCGTGACACGTACCGCATGCTGTTCGAGGCCGGGGTTCCCCTGTCGGCCAAGGCGTTTCAGTTGGGCCTGCGGATCGAGCATCCTCAGGAACAGGTCAACCAGCAGAAATACGGCCGACGGGAATACGTCGACCTGTTGGGGGCGGCCGATTATTCGCTGGTCGCCCGCGCCCACCGCGACGTCTTCACGTTCTGCATGTGCGCGGGGGGAACGGTGATTCCCAGCGTCTCCGAGCCAGCCATGTTCTGCACCAACGGCATGAGCAACTCGCGACATGACACGCGGTTTGCCAACAGCGGTGTTGTCGCGACCCTGTCGCCGGACGAGTTCGGCAGCACGCACCCGTTGGCGGGGATCGAGGTTCAGCGGCGCTTCGAGTCGGCCGCGTTTCGGCTCGCGGGGGGCGACTATCACTGCCCGATCCAGCGAGCGAACGATTTTATAGACGGCCGCCAATCCAGTCCGAAAAGCCCTCTGCCGTCCTCCTATCGGCGAGGGGTTCGGTCATGCCGATTGGACGCGGTCGTCCCTCCGCCCATTGCCGAAGCGATTCGTGCCGGACTGCCAATCATGGACCGGAAATGGCACGGAAGTTTCTTGCGGGAGGCCGTCTTGGTTGGCCCCGAAATGCGGGGCAGTTCCCCCGTCCGACTGGACCGGGAGCCGCGGAGCAGGCAAAGTCCAGGGATTACCGGCTTGTATCCGGCCGGAGAAGGGGCCGGCTTTGCCGGGGGAATTGTTTCTGCGGCGGTCGACGGCCTCGTCAGCGCCAAGGCGTTGGTGGAACGATTTGCACCGCTCACGAGCAGGACGCTCTGACTCTCTTTTTCGTTATCAGAGGTCTCTGCCGTGGAGAAGCGCTGGATCTGGCCGTTTGAGCTTTTAGACAAGCTGGGCGAAGGGGGAATGGGCGTCGTCTATCGCGCCCGTTACGTCGTCGACAACCGGCACGTCGCCGTCAAGCTCCTTCCCCCCGACATCGCCAACGAAATGATCCTCTCGCGATTCGAGCGCGAATTGGAGATCCTGAATACGCTGCGACATCCGCACATCGTCCGTTGCTTCGGGGGCGTGTGTGAGGGGAACCAGCACTTCTACGCAATGGAGCTGGTCGAAGGCGGGACGCTCGACAAACTGCTGGAGGAACGGGGAAAGTTTTCGTGGGAGGCCGCCGTCCAATTCGCACTTCAGATGGCCTCGGGCCTCTCGTATGCCCACGAGCGCGGGGTCGTCCATCGCGACGTCAAGCCGGGCAATTTCCTCCTGACGCCCGGCGGGAAGCTCAAATTGAGCGATTTTGGACTGGCCACGGTCGAAGCGGCGACCAAAATCACGGCGGCCGGCAAGACGATGGGGACGTTTCCCTACATGGCGCCGGAACAAATCCGCGGACGGCCGCCGGTCTCGCCTCAGACCGACTTGTACGCGCTGGGCTGCGTTATTTTCGAGATGCTGACGGGGCGGACCCCGTTCGTCGGCGACGCGCCGGCGGAAGTCATGCATAAACACCTGGACGACGTCCCCCCGCGGATCAGCGAATTCGCGTCCGACTGTCCACCCTCGCTGGAGTTGCTGGTTCGCGACCTGCTTCAAAAGGATCCCACCGATCGGCCGGAAAGCGCCTCTGTCGTCATTCAGCGGTTGACGGACGTGACCCCGGAACTCGAGATCGCGCCTTCCAAATCCCGTATCGCTCAGACTCTCGCAACTCCCTCAGTGCCGCGGGGGATTCCGATCGCTTCGCGAACGGCAACGCCCCAGCCATCGAGCCAACCATCAGCCGTCACTTTCCGCACGATCATGGACAGGGCGGTCGTCAAAAAATGGCTGGCCCCCGTGCTCGGCGCCCTTTTGTGTCTTTCGTTGGCTTGGAACATTCGCTCACTTGGGTCTTCTCTGGGCCAGAGCCGCGCGGAAGAGCTTTGGGTTCAAGCTCTTTTAAGCGACCAAGCGGGACTTCGCGACGGGGCGGCCAAAGCGTTGGGCGAGTTGGCCCCGACTTCTCCGGCGGCCGCCAACGCTCTGGTTTCCGCACTTTCCGATCTGCGGGCGCCCGTGCGATCCAGCGCGATCGACGGGCTGACGACCGCCGGATCCGCTGGACGCGCGGCGCTCCCCGAGCTGATCCGTATGCAGAACAACGATGAAAACGAGCTCGTGCGTCGCAAGGCGGCCGCGGCGACGGTGGCGATTCAAGGGGAGGCCGGGGGCGCGTCGGCGGGCCGTTCGCCTTTCGTGTGGATACTGGCGATTGTGTTCGTTGTCGGCATCGTCGTCGTGTTTCTTATGACTCGCGGCGCAGAGCGGGCCCCGCGGCACAGTCGTTGACGGGGATGCGCGCGCCGTTTACATTGAAATTGGCCCGGGAGAGGGCCGGGAATAACTTTTACAAATCGGTCTTTCGATCGGTGCCACGCTGACCACTCCGGGTGGGCGTGCTGCGGGAAAAGACGCGCCCACGCAAGTCCGCGGGCGTGGCGGCCCGAGCACGAGTTGCACAAGTTATTTCTGCACGCGCCCAAACGAATGCACTTCTTGCCGACATTGGTCCGGCCATGCTTGCGAAACGGATCATCCCTTGCCTGGACGTCCATGCCGGCCGCGTGGTCAAAGGGGTGAATTTCCTCAACCTGCGGGATGCCGGTGACCCGGTCGAGGTGGCGACCCGGTATGAAGCGGAGGGAGCGGATGAATTGGTCTTCCTTGACATCACGGCCAGCCATGAAGAGCGGGCGATCATGCTCGACGTGGTTCAGCGGACCTCGGAGGTGATTTTCATGCCCCTCACCGTCGGGGGCGGCATCCGCAACCTGGACGATATCCGCACCCTGCTCAAGGCGGGCTGCGACAAAGTGTCGATCAACTCCGCCGCAGTCAAAAACCCGAGCTTCGTCCGCGAAGCGGCACTCCGGTTCGGAAGCCAGTGCATCGTCGTCAACATCGATCCCAAGCGCATCCGCAAGGAGGGGCGCGAGGTGTGGGACGTCCACATCAACGGCGGCCGCATTCCCACCGGGCTCGAGGCCGTCTCTTGGGCAGCCGAGGTCCAGCGCCTGGGGGCCGGCGAAATTGTGCTGACCTCGATGGATGCCGACGGCACGCAGGACGGTTATGACATCGAGATCACCCGGGCCGTTGCCGATGCGGTCGACATCCCCGTCGTCGCCAGCGGCGGCGCCGGCCGGCCCGAGCACTTGCACGCCGCCCTCACCACGGGCAAAGCGAGCGCGGCGCTGGCAGCCAGCATTTTTCACTACGGAACCTATACCATTCAAGATACGAAGCGTTACCTCGCTGAACGGGGCGTCCCCGTGCGGCTCGCTGCGAGCTGAGACGACCTAGTACGAACAGACGGCGGAAAACCATGGCCTCTGCAACCGAAGTCCGCGTCAAATCGGCGGAACGGCGCGAAAACGAGATCGACAAGATTTACCGACAGCTGATTAAGCACAACGGCTCCGACTTGCACATGCAGGTGGGCAAGCCGCCCATTCTGAGAGTCCGCGGCACGCTCCGCGAATTGCAGATGGAGCCGATCACCAAGGAACGGATGTGGGAGCTGTTTGATCCGATCATCAGCGATCGGGACAGGAAGATTTACGAGGAGACCGGGGGCTGCGACTTTTCCTACGTGGTCGTGCACGACGGCGAGCCGTGGCGGTTCCGCGTGAACATGCTGATGCAAATGGGTTTTCCCGGCATGGTCTCGCGGAAGGTCGAGCGATCGATCCCCAACTTCGAGGGGCTCTATCTGCCTCCCATCATGGAGGAGCTGTGCAAGTTCGACCAGGGAATGGTCCTTTTGGCCGGCGTGACGGGAAGCGGAAAGAGCACGACGATCGCCAGCATGTTGGACTGGATCAACCACAACATGCGCAAGCACATCCTGACGATCGAGGACCCGATCGAGTTCGTCTACACTCCCGATAAGTGCCTGATCAACCAGCGCGAGGTGGGAATCGACGTCAAGGATTTCAAGATCGCCATGAAGCACGCGGTCCGCGAAGATCCCGACATCATGCTCGTGGGCGAGATGCGCGACATGGAGACGTTCGAGACCGCCATGCACGCCGCCGAGACGGGCCACCTCGTCTTCGGGACGATCCACGCCTCCAGCGCCCCCAGCACCATCGGCCGTATTCTCGACTTGTTTCCGACCGACATGCACAAGGCGCTGCGCGGCAGCATGGACTTCAACATGCGGGGCATCGTCGCGCAGAAACTGTTGAAGACCATTTGCGAGGAGGGCAAGGGGCCGGGCCGCGTTCCGATCGTCGAGATCATGACCTTCAACCCCACCGTCCGAAAATTGATCCTGGAAGGCGAGGACGAAAAGCTCCCCGCCGCCATGCGCATCGGCAAGGAAGAGGGGATGCAGCGGTTCAATGAAAGTCTCTACAAATTTCTGCAGCAGGACATGATCAGCCGCGCGGCGGCGTTCGAGATTTCCCCCAACGTCGAAGAGCTCAAAATGATGATCAAGGGAATCGACGTGAAAGGGGCGGCGATTCTGTGATCCGCCGAAAGGCTGGCCGTCCGAAGGAGATCCGGGAAGGGAGAAGAGGGCCGTGAAACCGCGTCTGTCCGCCGCTCGACCGAGGGGCTTGTTCGTTGCCTTCCTTGGTCTCGCGCTGCTTGGCTCCGCTTCGCCGGCCTTTGCCAAGCCGACGACGGCTGCCTCGGCCCGTTCAAAGGCGGCGGCGAAGACGGAGGCACCGGCCGCGACGAAGCCCGCCGGCGAGATTCTCCCCCTTTCCACCGATTCCTGGTTTGGACGGCACGTTCGTCCGCGGGAACTTCAGCCTGGTCAACGGGCAGGCGGCCGTGACCGCCGTCGGTGACTATTTCAGTCGCGTGGCACTTGTGTTGGTCCTGGGGGCGTTGGCCCTCTGGATGTGGATGTGCCGCTTTGTCGACGAGGACAGTCGCGGCCTGAAGGTCCGCAGCGAGTTTTGGAACTCGATTTTCATCGCGGCCGGAGGCGGTCGGATTCCTGGCCGTTCTGTGCCTGCCGTTATTCGCCCTGGGTTTCCTCTCGCTGCTGCTGAGCGGCGGCGTTCCGTTTGGTTTCTACGTGGCCGAGCGCAACCGCCGCGTTCCCGAATCGGCCCGCATTCTCACGGCCAAACATCTGCAGAAAGTGCTGATCCGCGTCGCAGGACGCCTGGGCATTAAACTGGGCTTCGGCAACGAGGGGGAGCCGACCCACGGGCCGCCGATCGAGTTCATCGGAAAGTCGGACGCTGCCGGCAAAACGGATCGTGGGAAATCGCGCCAAGTCGAGAACTCGAAGGGGTTCATGGCGGCGAAAGAACTGGTGTACGACGCAATCCTCCGCCGCAGCACCGATATCCACCTCGAGCCGAAAGAAGACGAAATGGCCGTCCGCCTGCGGATCGACGGGGTGATGTATCCGACCGAGCCCTTCGACCGCGTCGTCGGCGATGCCGTGATGAATATCTTCAAGGTGCTGGGCGGGATGGACATCACCGAGAAGCGCCGGGCGCAGGACGGCAGTTTCGGAGCCAAGCTGGAAGCGCGGATGATCGACTTCCGCGCCGCCACCCAAGGCACCCGCCACGGCGAAAAACTGAGCCTCCGCATCCTGGACCAGTCGAGCGCCGTCAACACGCTGGCCGGTTTGGGGATGCGAAAGAAAATGCAGGACGCCGCGCGGCAAATCATCCACCTGCCCCACGGGCTGCTTTTAAGCTGCGGCCCGACCGGTGCCGGAAAATCGACCACGCTGTACGCGTCCCTCCGCGACGTCGACTCCTATCAGCTCAACGTGATTACGGTCGAAGACCCGATCGAATACAAGATGGCCAACGTGAACCAGATCGAGATCAACACCAAGGCCGGCCAGACTTTTGGCGGCTCCCTGCGGAACATCCTTCGCCAGGATCCCGACGTGCTGATGATCGGCGAAATCCGCGACGCCGAGACGGCCACCATCGCCTGCCAGGCCGCCAACACGGGCCATATGGTCTTCTCGACCATCCATGCCAACGATTCGATCACCGCGCTCTATCGGCTGCTCGAGCTGGGCGTCGAGCCCTTCATGGTGGCCAATTCGCTCTCCGCCGTGCTGGGCCAGCGCCTGGTGCGCCGGCTCTGCAAGGAGTGCCGCCAGAGCTACAAACCGACCCGAGAGATCCTGGAACGGCTCGAAATTCCGGCCGACCGGATCGACCAATTCTTCCGCCCGCCCGGGAAGACCCCCGAGGTCTGTCCGGAGTGCAACGGCTTGGGATACCTTGGCCGCACGGGCGTTTACGAGCTGCTGCTGATCAACGACGAACTGCGCGACTTGATCCGCGAGAAGGCCCCTGCCTCCAAAATCAAATTAGCGGCCAAACGGAACGGGATGCTGACGATGAAACAGGAAGGCATCCGCCTCCTGGCGCAAGGCATCACGTCGGTCGATGAGCTTGAACGGGTTGTCAAATAGGGACCAATTGGCATGATCGACGTGACGCTTCTTCTGATCTTGGCGCTCGTGGCGTGGAACGTCGCGGCGGAAGGGGCCTGGGGGGCGGCGGCCGCCTTCCTGTCGGTGTTGTTCTCCGGCCTGGTCGCGATGGATTATTTCGAGCCGCTGGCCGACCTCTTGCAAATGGGGTTGGGGATCGACTGGGCCAGTCGCGTCGACTTCATCGCCCTCGTCGGCCTTTTCGCCGCGGGCGTCTTTGGGCTCCGGTACTTGTCCGCAATGGCTCGTTCCCAATTTCATCGCCGTTCCGGCCCGCTTCTACGACGTGTGCCGCTGGGGGTTCGCCGTTTTGACGGGCTATGTCACCATCGCATTTTTGCTGACGGCCCTGCACACGGCTCCCTTGCCGCGAGAGTTTCTGGGCTTCACTCCGGAGCGCAACAACTTCTTCGGGTTGTTGGCACCCGATCGCGACTGGCTGGGCTTCGTGCAATATATCTCGGAGAAATCGATGCCGTCGTCCGAGGAGGGCCGCATCTTCGACGGCTCCCGCTTCCGTCTGCCCTATCACGAAAACGACGTTTGGCCCACCTTCATCTTCCGCTATGCCTCGCGCCGCGAACTTCGGCTCCGTCGCCGTCGCGCCCGCTCCGGTTCCGGCCTCGGCGGGCGGCGGTACCCACGCGCCGCACCCCGCGGGACCCCCCGGCCTCTGACGTGCATTGGAGGACCGTTTGGGCCAGCGGTCGTGGCCGCGGCGCGTGCGTGTTCCCTTTCGCCGAGCAGGAACGTCCTCTCATGAGCGAAGCCGACGAGCCCTATTGTGCACTCATTGGCACAGTCGAAGCTGCCGGATTCTGTGCGATTGCCGAGAACAATCGAGTCCTCATCGAATCCCGTGCTTCTTCAGCTTGCTGAAGTACGTGCTGCGGGGGATGCCCAAGAGGCGGGCGGCTTTCGCCTTGTTGCCGGTGCACTTGCGGAGGGCCTCCAGAAGCGTGTCGCGCTCCCAGGCGGGATTCTCCAGCTCGAAGGGGTTGTCGGACGAATCGTCCCCAAACCCGTTGTTGGAGACGCCGTGAGATGCCGGGCCGGAGGTCGCAGCCGAGAGGCGGCGGACCATCGGCTTGGTTTCGACGACGTGCGATGCCAGCCGGATCGGGCGGGAGATCTCTGCCGGAAGGTCCAAAAGCGTCACCCGGTCGGATTCCGCCATGACGACGGCCCGTTCGATCACGTTCTCCAACTCGCGGACATTTCCCGGCCAAAGGTGCCGCTCCAGCGCGGCCAAGCGCCTCCGGTTCGATATGCGTGATCCGCTTGCCGCACTTCTGAGCCGAACGCATCAGGAAATGGAGCGCCAACTCCAAAATGTCTTCCGTCCGCTCGCGCAAGGGCGGCATGACGATGCCGATCACGTTGAGCCGATAGTAGAGGTCCTCGCGGAAACGTCCCTGGGCAATGAGTTTTTCGAGGTCCTGGTGCGTGGCGGCGATCACCCGCACGTCGACCTGGATCGTCTGCGTCCCGCCGACCGGCTCGAACCCGCGCTCCTGCAGCACGCGCAGCATCTTGATCTGCGTATCCAGCGAGATGTCGCCGATCTCGTCCAAAAATAGCGTTCCCCCCGAAGCGGCCTGGAAGCGGCCCACCCGATCGCGATGCGCCCCCGTGAAGGCGCCCTTCACATGCCCGAAGAGCTCGCTCTCCAAGAGGCTGGGCGACAGGGCCGCCGAGTGGACGCACACCATCGGGCCCCCACGGCGGGGACTGTTCTCATGCAAGACGCGGGCGACGAGCTCCTTTCCCGTCCCGCTTTCGCCTCGGATCAGGACCGACGACTCGCTGCCGGCCACCTTGCGGACGGTCTCCAGCACGCGGTCGATGGCCGCGGCTCTTCCCCTTCAATTGGCTGCGGTTGAGGTCGCCGGCCTTCGCGGCCGGCTCGGCCGGCGCCGGGTTCTGAAGCTGCGAAAGCTCCGTCTGCAGGACGGCGATCTGCCGCGATTGCGTTTCGATCCGTTCGATCTTCCGGATCAGCTCTTCGTTGAGCCGTTCCAGGTCGCGGTCGCTTTTGACGGTGTAGAGAGCCACGTTCGTGATCTGCCCCAGCGCGTTTAAGAACGTGAGATCCTCGCCGCTGAAAGGGGCCGAGTTCTGTTTCGCCCCCAGCACCACCAATCCCACGGTCTGGTTGCCGATCTGGAGTCCGTGCACCAGGTCGATGCGCAGCTCGCGCAGCGCAGTTCTGGACGGCCGCCGATTCACCCCGCGTGCCCAGCAAGGCGCGCTGCAGGTTTCCCAATTCCTCGACGGCCTCGATCAGGGGGTGCTCCTCGGCGAACTGGCGCGGCAAACTTTCGGCGCCATAAGCCGCGACGAGGCGGAAGGGAGATTCCGCGGAGGTGCGCAGATAAAGGCGCGGCCCGATCGACGCCCAAGCACGTCGCGGCACGAGCCGAGCATCAGCTCCGCGACGGCTTCGGGATCCGCAAGATGGCCGACCGCCCGGTTCATCCGTTCCAGTGCCTTGCCGAGCTGATATTTCTCGCGGTAGAAACGGCGGTCGATCATGCCTTGGAACACGTCGCGAAGCCACAACAGCAGGATCACGGCCAGCATCAGCACGATCGAAATCAGCGCCGACTGCTGCGTCAGCGGAAAGATGTTGAGATACTGCCGCGCGACGGGCCCCAGCGCGAGCGTCAGGGCAAAGGCGGCCGTCAAACCGCTGCTCGCCAGGTAGTACATCACCCCTTTGCTGACGATCTGGTCGACCAGCAGCAGGCGATAGCGGATGATGCCGTAAGCGTAAGCGACCGTAAAACAGAGCCCCGCCAGGAAGATCGGGAAGCCGCGCCCATCCCAGCGCAAACTTTTCGCGCTCGAAGAGAGCCAGATACAGCACCACGATCATGCAGAAGGTCGTCAGCAGCCCGGCCCGCCATAAGAGCTTGAGTTGAATCTGCTCGACGGCGTTGCGGGTGCTCGCATAGTTGCGTTGCACGCAGGCCAGGGCCGCGAAGAAGTAGACTCCGCCCACAGCGAGCGACGCATAGATGCCGATCCGAATCACGCCCAGGAGCTCGCGGATCGTGGCCACGTCCGGCTCCAGGACGCCGCGCCACGGCAACCAGCTACAGACGGCCGTACAGCGTGAGGAGCACGGCGGTCCCCACGAGTGGCAGGCCATAAATCAGCGCCAAGGAAGTGCGCGGTCTCCAGACAAGCGGGAGCCATGTGCGGGGAAAGACCAGGAAAAAGTGCAGGCAGACGGCCGGCAGCAGCATCGTGCAGATCAAGCTGGGGGCCGTGAGCCAAAAGCTGCCCGCCACGATCCACCAATGGTTGCTTCCCAAAAAGGCCCCCAGCGTCACCAGGCACAACGCGTAAAAAAGTTGCGACGCGCGGTCGAATGGCCGATTCCAATAAACGGCGGCTCCAATCGCAAAAGCGATCGACTGCAGCACGAACCATAACAGCGAAAAGAGGACTTCGGTGACCGGCAGCGACTGCACCTGCAAATAGCACGTCGCCGTCCTGCGTCCCAGCCCCCGCTGCGGGAATGAACTCGATCTCCACAAACCGCGTCCCGTTGACGTCCTGCCACAGGGACGGAAGCCGATAGGCGTGTTTCACCGAGGACGGATTGGGATTGACGGGCAGGCTTCCTCCGCCGATGGGGATCGGAGCCCCCCGCAACCGCATCAGAGCCTGCGTGAAATCGACAAACGTGTTGATCGGCCAATCTCCAATTCTGATCAGCCGATCACCAACCTTGGGAAGCGGCCCTTTCCCGCGATATCTCCCCTCCTGCGGGAAGCATGCGGATCACCACTCCGTCCGCGATCCCGTTCTCCCACGGCGGATCATCCATGAGGCAGCGAATACCAAGATCGGGAGTCGTCGCCACGAAGCCGAGAACAACCATCGAATAGACGACGACGACCGCTCCCAAAGCACCGAGTGCAAATTGCCAACGAATTTTCATGATGTTCCGCCCCCGAAACTGCCGTGAAGGCTGCCTGACGCTTTCGGCGCACCGCAATCTCGTGCGCAAATTCCCTAGACGACAACCACTTGTAAGTCTTCGGCGCCGAGAATTCAACGCTGGGCGCCGAAATGCGCCGAACCTCGGCGCCGAATGGGACGTTGCCAAAATACTCCAAAGACTGGAGAAAACAGGCGATAGAGGCCATTTTCGGCTGGTATTCGCACATTCTGGCTGCTGTCGCACCTTCTGGCACATCGAATGCGTTGGTGAGATTCGCGACTCGTGACGGAATCGCCTGCCAAATTGCAGATCGATTATCCGTTGTGATTCGCCCAAATTTGACCCAGCCTGACCCCCGGAGACGAAGCAAACGCGAAAAGAGGCCTGGTTGAGGAAGGTCCCCTGATTGCAGCCTGACCCACTCTGCTGATCAGTTCCCCAATCGCAAACGAACGTCCAAGGCCTTGTTTCGCGAATCCGTTTCCGGGGGTCATTCTTTCTCGGGCTCGGTCTTCTCGGGCTCGGTGCTTTCGGATCGCCCGGTTGGGCGGCGTCTCGATATCGCCGCGAGCTCGGCCCGGTTAGAATCGCATTCGGTGGCGAGAGTGCCGCTGTGTCCGGGAATGGGTCACGCCCTTTGCAGAGACACGCGGCCGGGGCCGGTGCTCTGGACGATCCATTGGCGCGGAGCGGGCAGCAGGCGAGACCCATGTCGGTCGATCATCTGCTGGAAGCGAGTGAGGAAGCGCTCCTCGTGCGGCTGCGGCAGGGAGACCGCGAAGTTCTGGGAGAGCTGTTCGGCCTCCACCGCGCCCGCCTGTGGCGGATGGTCCGGTTCCGCATGGACCGCCGACTGCTCGCCCGCGTCGACCCGGACGACATTCTTCAGGAGGCATTCCTCGTCGGCAGCCGCCGGATCGAAAGCTTCCTGTCGGAACGCGGGGCTTCGCTGTTCATCTGGTTGCGGCTGATCGTGATGCAGACGTTATGCGACATGTACCGGCACCATGTCGGGGCCCAAATGCGCGACGTCCGCCGCGACGTGCCGCTTGAACCCAACGGCGACGGAAGCCGGACGTCTGTCTGCCTCGCGGTTCTGCTGGCCGGAACGATCACCTCGCCGAGCCAAGCGGCCGTCGCATTGGAGTTGATGGCGCGACTCGAACAGGCGATCGGCTCGATGGCCCAGATCGACCAGGAAATCATCGCCCTCCGGCATTTCGAAGACCTCACGAACCTGGAGACGGCCGAGGCGCTCGCGATCACCCCTCAGGCGGCCAGCAACCGTTACGTCCGGGCGATCGCCAGGCTCAAGGAGATCCTCACCCCTCTTCGCGATTCAAATCCATGATCTCCTCCCCATCCGATGGGCATCCGGTGGAAGCTCTGGCGGCCGACTTTGTCGCGCGCCGTCGCCGGGGCGAGCGGCCGACTGTCGAAGAGTACGTGGCAAGCCATCCTCAACTGGCAGATGCGATCCGCGAGCTATTTCCCACGATCGGCGTGCTGGAAGACGTCCGAGCGCAACAAGAGTCTCCGTCGGACGCTTGTGGTCTCCGCAGCCGGAAAAAACTGACCCGTTTAGGCGATTTCCGCATCGTCCGCGAGATCGGCCGCGGCGGAATGGGAATCGTGTATGAAGCCGTGCAGGAATCGCTTCGCCGGCGCGTCGCCGTCAAGGTGCTGGCAACCCGCTCACCGCTCGACGAAACGCACCGGCGGCGCTTCCTTCGCGAAGCCCGCACCGCCGGCCGGCTGCATCACACGAACATCGTGCCGATTCTCGGCGTCGGCGAACAAGACGGATTCGACTTTTACGTCATGCAATATATTGACGGCATCGGCCTCGACGCCGTGCTCTCGCGGCTACGGGATGCCGACGTTCTGGACCCCGTCGCCATGCGCCTCTCGTCTTTCTGGCAGGCCCGCACTCCGTCGGTCAACACGGGCACGCCGGCGAAAGTCAGCCCGGAGCCGAAACCTCTCGAAGACGACGCGGCAGACGGCTCCGGGACCCCGCTCGGTCCGCAGGTCCAGGCCCCGACCAGCGATCTGGCCATCGGCGGCACGCAGCCGGTGCGGCATCTCTGCCGGACGTACTGGCAGGACGTCGCGCTCGTCGGGCTGCAAGTGGCCGAGGCGCTGGAATACGCACACGGCCAGGGAACGCTCCACCGCGACATCAAGCCCGCCAACTTGCTCATGGACGGTCACGGCACGACGTGGGTCGCCGATTTCGGATTGGCCAAGGGGATTGAGCACGAAGCCCTGAGCCGGACGGGAGAGGTCCTCGGCACGCTGCTTTACATGGCGCCGGAGCAATGGCGTGGAACGACCGACGCGCGGAGCGACATTTACAGTCTCGGCGTGACGCTCTACGAGCTCTTGACGCTGCGCGTCCCGTGCCAGATCCAGGACCGGATGAAGGCGCTCGGACCCTCGGGTCTGCAGCCGGCGATCGTGCCGCCGCGGAAAATCTCTCCGTCGCTGCCGGTCGATTTGGAAACGATCGTGATGACGGCGATGGCCGAGGAACCGGAGCATCGCTATCAAATGGCCAGCACGCTGGCCGCGGATCTCGCGCGGTTCCTGGAGGACCGGCCGATCTCGGTCCGGCGTCCGACGCTTCGGGAACGCTGGTCGCGCTGGCGGCGCCGAAATCCGGCCGCTGCGGCCTTGTCCGTCGTGGCCGCTTCGCTGGCCGCCCTGGTCGCCGTCGTCCTGTCTGCCGCCTACGTTCAGACCCGCGCCGCCCTGAAACGCGAGTCGGCTCGAGCGCCAGCGGGCGGAGAAAACGCTGGCGACTTCGTTGCAGACGCTCGACAATGTCTTTCGACACCTCGTGCCCGAGCAGATCGGGCAAACGCGGGCCCTGACGATCTCGGGTGACGCGAAAGCGGGACCATCCACCGGAACGCAGCCGGTCGTCTCGCCGGAAACGGCGGCACTCTTGGAAGACCTACGCAGCGTTTACGACCAACTCGCCTCCGCGGGAGGCACCAGCCTCAGTCTGAGCATGGATGCGGCCCGCGCGACCCGCCGCCTGGGCGACATCTATGGACGGCTCGGCAACTTCGACCGTGCCGAGACCGCCTACCGCCAATCTCTCGAAAAATACCAGATCGCTGCGCGCGCAGGATCCCACGGGGCAGGCTCGGCTGGAAATCGCGCGCCTGCATAACGATCTGGGTGCGATTTACGGCCGCAAGGCAGACCCCGACAAGTCGCAAAACGAGCACCGGCTGGCGCTGGCAATCCTTCAGGAAAACTCTTCGCCGCCGGCTGCGGAAACAGCCGACACGCGATTCGAATTGGCTCGAACCTATTATCTTTTGGGCCGCGGTCCGGACCGACAATCCAATCCAGGCGCCGCCGGAGGGCAATCGCTCGCCTCCTCCTGAATTCCAGCCCCGCCGTCGCCCCGGTCATCGACCGCCGCCCCCCGGTCATCGACCGCCCGCGGGCCCTGGCTCCCAGGATCGAGGGGCCGGCCGCTTGCAGATCGTCCCAGGCCGAATCGGGGAAACCCCGAGGAGCTGCACCGCGCCATCGCCCTCTTGGATCCGCTCGTCAAGGAAGATCCGAAGAATCCCGCGTATCGCTATCTGCTCGCGCAGTGCTATCGAGAAGAGATTGGGCCCGGATTCCGGACCCTTGCCGGAAATCGACAAGGCCGAGCAGTTGCTCAAGACGCTGGTGAACGACTATCCCTACGTCGCCGACTACCGCTTCGAGCTGGCCGATACGTGTGCACATGCTCGACGTGCGCGAGTTGCCGCCGGACGATTTCCCACGCGCCGAACAGCGTCTGCGGGCCGCGTTGGAGCAAAGCGCGGACCTGGTGGACGGCCACCCCTATGCGCCGGACTATATCAGCCTGCACATCCACATCCTGCATAAGCTGGCCCGCATTCTTCGCGAGAGGCCCCCCGACCAACGCGACCGCGACCTTGCCCGCATGGACGAGGCCGGCCAACTCTACCAGGAGGCGATTCGCCGCCAGGGCGGCCCTCGTCAAACGATTTCCCGAGGACGTCGCCTACCGCTTCTGGCTGGCGGCAATCCGCATGTCGTCCGCCCAACTGCTGCTCGAACGCCGTCAACCAGCCGAGGCGCGAAACGTTCTGGAGGCGGCCGTCACGGAGACCGAACCCTTCTCTGAGACGCATCCCGTTGCGACGTCGCTCCACCAGGTGCTGCACGAGCTTTACGAACGGCTCGGCGAGGCACGGGAACGCTTGGGCGACGACAGCGGGGCGCGCAAGCACGGCAGAAAGCCGAGAAATTCGGGCCGCCTCCCCCGGACCATCTGGAGGATGAGGCTCCGCCCGACCGGCATCGGCCTCCGCCGCGAGGACCGGGAGGTCCGCCTCCTGAACCTGACGAGTGAAACGCGACAAGGAAGTGCGGCCAGCACTAGCTGTCCAGTTTCCGCCAGGCTTCGCCCAGCCACCGCGGCAAATCGGACGCGATCAAACCGGGTTTCGAGACCGACTTGGCCGCCAGGTCGCCCGCCAATCCGTGAAGATAAACGCCCAACTGGGCCGCCTCGAACGGCCCCATCCCTTGCGCCAACAGGGCGGCAATCAAACCGGTGAGAACGTCCCCGGTGCCGCCGGTCGCCATGCCGCTGTTGCCGGTGGAATTGACCGCCATCCGACGGCCGTCGGTGATCACGCTCTTGTGCCCTTTCAGAACGAGCACGAGCCGATGCTCGGCGGCAAATTTCACGGCAAGCGACTCGCGATTCTTTTGAACCGTCGGTATATCGGTCGCCGCGAGCCGGGCAAACTCGCCTGGATGCGGCGTCAGGATTCGCGGCAAGACGTCGTCTCGCCGGCGTTTTCGCGCGGCCAGCGGTCCCGGCGCCGACGCCAAGGCATTGAGCGCATCGGCGTCAAAGACCGCCGGACATTCGACCGACGAAAATAACCGTCCGACCAGCGCGGCCAACCCGGCCGATTGACCCAGCCCGGGCCCGATGGCGAAAGACGTCTGTTTGGCGATCTCCGCCTCGAGCACACCGGCCGCGTCGTGGCTGATGCGCCCCTCTCCATCTTCCGGCAAGGGAAGCGTCAGATACGACGGTTCAACCCCGGCGACGATCGGCAAGATGTCCAGCGGCACGGCAACCGTCACCAGCCCCGCGCCGCCCCGCAGTGCTCCCAGCCCGGCCAGGCACGGCGCGCCGCTCATTCCCCGGTGTCCCGCAACGACCAGAACCTTGCCAAAAGTCCCCTTGTTTGCGTCATTCGGGCGCTGAGGAGCCTTCGGCAGGGACTTGATTCGCTTGATGGCTGCCGATCGATTCATGGCCGCACCCTGGGAATTGATGGCGATCATACGTGGCGGGAAAGGAATCCGGTACCTTGAAGGGACGCCAGGCGCACGAGTCACGAAATTCTATTTTGCAAGACGTCGATGGCAGCGTCCGATCGTTCGCATTACGATAAAAAGACGAATCGGAGTATCGAGCGCGCCTCGCGCCGTCTCGGTGGCGGAGCCCATGACGCCGAGCCAAGCCCGCCAAAGAGTCTTCAGGGGCCTAGGTCCGCCCGGCCTGGACCGCATTGACCCACCTCGATGGCCGGGGGAGCAATGGCACGCACACCTGACGGCTGGTGCTCGTACTGCCGCCGTCAACTTCGATGGCACCTGGAAGCACGTGGGCGCTGGGCAGCCTCTTCCCACGCTTACAAAGAAACAGGCAACGTTTTTGCGGGCTGCGGGATGGGCCGTATGAAGCACCACAACAATTTTGAATCCGATCTTTGGAAACTGGTTGAACGAAAGAATCTCGCGGACCTGTCGCAGTTCCATAAGCCTCGATTCAAGGACGAAATGCCACTTTACTCGCGCTTGTCCGATATTTCATTTCTGTCTCCTTGCACGACGTTGGAAGCGAACGCAATTCTCCTCAGATTCGCCATGAAATACCTGATGTCGGTGATTGCCTACGAAGAGCATCGCACGTCCTATTTCGCCGCGATCACGGTTTGGAGTTTCTCGGTCGAGGAACCGATCGTTCCAAACCTCTTCGTCTGGTGCGACGCTCGATCGGACCTGACGGCGAAACTATCCTTGGACCCCGTAAAAAGTGGTTTCGCAAAAAAGACCAAGCAGGCGGTTCTGGGCATGCGCCTGTCTCCCCGGTTTGAGGTTTTCGAGGAGAATTCGACCATCCCCGATCTGTCTCGGGCATTCATCGGGCCGTCGGTCCCGCTCTATCCAAGCTTTGTCGTGCTAGCGAAGCTTCGCAAAGCCGCGAGTGCGGCCAAGCGATAGGATTGTCCGACGAACAGAGGGGCCAAATGAAAGACATTGAGCTTTGAGCAGTGCGTGCAACTTGTGTTGATGCCTTGGCCGCCGCGAAGTTCCAATGGCACGCTCAAGCCTCGGGTTCTTGGCGGTGGGCGCGGCGGGCGATCAGGCCGGCGACGTAGGCTCCCTTGAAGCCGGAGTCGATATTCACCACGCAGACGTTCGAGGCACAACTGTTGAGCATTCCCAGCAAGGCCGCGATCCCGCCGAAGTTCGCCCCGTAGCCAACGCTCGTGGGAACGGCAATCACCGGACAGGCGACCCAGCCCCCAACGACCGAGGGCAACGCCCCTTCCATGCCGGCAATCACCACCACGGCGTCGGCGGCCTCGAAGCGGTGCTTTTGTTGCAAGAGCCGCTTCGGTCCGGCCACTCCGATATCGACGAGCAGCTCGACGTTGCACTCCATCCACCGCAGCGTCTCGACCGCCTCCTCCGCCACGGGACGATCGCTCGTTCCGGCCGTCACGACGGCCACCGTGCCGACCAGCGACGGCTCGCGCACGGGCGCCAAGCGAACGGTCCTGCCCAGCGGATTGTGGATTGCCGAGGGGAATTTTCGCCGCAAGGCCTCGGCCTGTTCGGGAGAGACGCGGGTCGCCAACGCGCGTTCGCCGTGTGCCGCAAGGGCCTCCATGATGGCCACGACGGCCTCGCTCGATTTCCCCTCGCTGTAGACGACTTCCGGAAAGCCGCAGCGTCGTCCGCGATCGAGGTCAACCTGCGAGTCGGCCGTGGCGAACGTGCCCGGCTCGATTTCGGCGGCAAGCCGCGCGACCGCGTCCTCGACGCTCATCCGACCGTCGACGACCCCGCGCAAGAGGCCTGAGAAAAGCTCGACCCGCCGCGAAGTCTGTGAGTCATTGTCGCTGGGCAAAGTGTTGCATCCTCGCTTCAAGTACAATCATTCTATCGCACGCTTCCTCTTGTACGAGCCGCCGGGTTTATCCCGGACTTCGGCGAGCTCAGTCGAGCCGCGGTCCGGCGGGATAAACCCGCCGGCTCGTTGCACAATTAGTACTCGTTGCACAAATAGTAAACGTCGCCGTGCCGAGCGTGAAAGAATGATCCGCTTCCAGTTCCGTCAAACGCTGGCCCTTTCCGTCCTCGCCTTGGCGGGCTTGATTCTGCTTCTGGTCTACCCCCGCCCTGCCTCCGGCCCGAACGGAGCGCCGGCCGAAACGCTTGTCCTCTACTGCGCAGCCGGTCTGCAGCCGCCGGTTTCGGAAATCCTGGCGGACTACGAGTCCGCCAATCCGGTCACTTTTCAAACCCAGTTCAGTGGATCCGGCACATTGCTCAGCGCGATCCGGGTCGCCGGCGGGGATCTGTTCGTGGCGGCCGACAAACAGTACTTGCTCACCGCCCGGCAGATGAACCTGGTCGGCGAGATCTTTCCCATCGCCACGCAAACGCCGGTGATCGTCGTTCCCAAGGGAAATCCGAAAAAAATCGCCAGCCTGGATGACCTGTTGCAGAGCAAAGTGCGGCTGTCGCTGGCCGATCCCAAGATGGCCGCCATCGGCAAAGTCGTGCAGGGCCTGCTGAAGAAAGACGCCCTCTGGGACCGCTTGTGGCAGAAGGCCGTCATTCACCGCGAGACGGTCAACCAGGTCGCCAACGACGTCAAGCTCACCGCGGCCGACGCCGGCATCGTGTGGGACGCGACGGCCGTGCAATACGCCGATTTGGAGATCGTGCGCGTGCCGCAGCTCGAACGGTCGAAAAACGAAATCGCCGTCGGCGTGCTGACCACCTCCAAGAATCCCAACGCCGCCCTGCGCTTCGCCCGTTACTTAACCGCCCCCGACAAAGGACTGGCGATCTTCCACAAGTACGGTTACACGGTGGCCCGGCCGTCGGCCGCAACCAAATGAAATGGACACGCTGAACCACGAACCGCGAGTGGTGAGTGGTGAGTTGAAAGTGGTGAGCATTTACGAGCCGCCGGCTTTATGCCGGCGGTCTGAAGACCATTAGAGGGAATTCTCCGTTAACTCCGTTGCCTCCTGTTCGAATCCCTTGCCGATGGTCCCTTTTGACCGTCTGGCGTGTCGGATCCAGTCTTCAGGCTCCAAACGCAAGAAGGCACTGGCGGGCCAAAGTCGCCGCCAATGGCACCAAAAATCATGACTGACAAACCACTCGAGGGGTGCGTGCCGAGCGCCTATCGCCCAAAATCAGACGTGCCGTTCTTCGTCGGGCTGGGCGTTCTCGCCGGTGTTTACATCGTCTTGATCGCCGCGATGCTCCTCGCGGATGCCGGTTACGCCCGCCTGGGCGACTTTGCGCGGATTCTCGCCGACGCGAATATCCGCTACGCGATCCGTCTCAGCCTGATTTCGTGCACGATCACCACGATCCTCGCCCTGTGGGTGGCCGTCCCGATCGCCTACCTGATGTCTCGCACCGCGTTCCCCGGCAAGAACTTTTTGGACGGCTTTCTCGACATCCCGCTCATCCTTCCCCCGCTGGTCGTCGGGCTGTGCCTCTTGATTCTCTTTCGCCAGACGATGCTGCGCGCAGTCGACGATCGGCTGTCGATCGCGTTTCACGTGCCGGCCGTGATCCTGGCCCAGTTCACCGTCGCCGCCGCCTTTGCCGTCCGCACGCTACGAGCCACGTTCGACGAACTCTCTCCCCGCCAGGAACAGGTCGCCCTGACGCTCGGCTGCAGCCGCGCTCAGGCCTTCTGGCTCGTGGTTCTTCCCGAGGCGCGTTACGGCCTCCTGACGGCGGCCACGCTGGCCTGGGCACGGTCGCTGGGCGAATTCGGCCCGATCCTCGTTTTCGCCGGCGCGACGCGGCAAAAAACCGAAGTGCTCCCCACCAGCGTTTACCTGGAACTCAGCATCGGCAACGTGGAGGGAGCGGTCGCCGTCTCGCTCTTGATGATCGTCCTGGCGTTGGCCGTACTGTTCATCGTGCGGACTCTCGCCCGCGGCCACGTCCCCGCCGGATTCTTCGGCCGCCGCGTGTGATCTTCACGCGGTTTGTGATCTCCGGTCACGAGCGGGCCGTCAGGCGCACGGTGCGAATCGCGTCGCGCGATGTTGCCCGGAAGCCGGCTTACCGGGCCGCCTCGAGGCCGATGAGAATCGGAATTTCGTCGCCAAGCAATTTGAGGTCGGCTTTGACGCCGAAGTCGCTGCGTCGGATCGAGAATGCCGACACAAATCCGATCCGCTTGGTTTTCTTGGGAAATTCAACGACTTTGTCGCCCCCCTTGAGCGTGAACGAAACCGGCTTGGTGACTCCATGCAGAGTCAGGTCGCCGGTGACCTCGTAGCCCCCGTCGACGGCTTTGACGTTCGTGCTTTGGAACGACATGGTCGGAAACTGTTTGGCATTGAAATAGTCGGGAGCGCGAAGGTGCTGGTCGCGTTTAACGTTGTTGGTATCGATACTCTCGATGGGAATCGACAACGCGAACGACGACAGGCTCGGATCGGCCTGGTCGATCGTGATTTTTCCCGAGAAGGCGTCGAATCGCCCGTGAATATTGCTGATTCCGAGGTGAGAGATCATGAACGAAATTGATGAATGGACGGGATCGACCGTGTAGGTGTCGGCCCCCCGCGCCACGCTGCAGCACATCCATACGGTGCAGCACATCAATAAAGTGATTGCCAGAGTGAACTGCCGAATTGCCGCTGTCATGTTTGCACCTTTGCCCAGGTTGGAGGATTCATCGCGAGGCCATCGTAATGCGTTACCGCGACGAACTCCACCAAATGTGCGCAAAAGTCAGGCCGCCGCCGACATGGCGGGCGCGGGGTTCTCGGCCCTGTCGGGGCCTGATCCTAAAGCCCGGGGCGCAGCCTTGCGCAGCCCACCTTCGACGCTGATTGCCGAATCGTAGGGCGAGCTGCCAGCTTGCCCTGTCAGTATTCTGTTTGGAATCTCAAATCTCAATCTCAACCTTCAATCTAAGGGCAAGCTGGCAGCTCGACTGAGCTCGCCGAAGTCAGCTTACCCTACGGACGCTGGGTGCCATGCCCACGGCTTTGCGTGGGCATGTCCTTGGATCCTTGGCAGAATGTCGTGGCCGGAATTCGTCCTGCCAGCACCCTGCGATGCACCTTTCTCGATGAATGGCCACCGCAGCACGCCTCAAGGCTGAAGACATGCCCACGCAAAGCCGACTTCGGCGAGCTCAGTCGAGACGTCGGCATGGCACCCGGCGCGGGGTTCTCGGCTCTGTAGGGGCCTGATCCTAAAGCCCGGGCGCAGTCTCGCAGCCCCGGGTGGCACATTCCCCGGATGGAGAAAAGCCCTGAAAGGGCGTGATTTTTCCCTCGCGACGTGGTTTGGTTTCGCAAGTCGCGGATCTTCAGGCGTGGTGCCGGTCGCCGCACCACATTGGGACGGCCTCAGGCCTTGTCAACACTTAGTGTACTACGGACGTCGCAAACCGTCAAGAGAACTTTCCAATAAATCACGACTGCGAGGTCGGGGCTGCCGGGTGCCATGCCCACGTCTCGACTGAGCTCGCCGAAGTCGGCTTTGCGTGGGCATGTCCTTGGATCCTTGGCAGAATGTCGTAGCCGGAAATCGGCCTGCCGGCACCCTGCGATCCATCTTTCTCGATGAATGGTCACCGCAAAACGTGTCGACGTGACAGCGAGCCGGGCCAGGCCCATTCGCTGACGTTTTCCTGTTTTTGTCGGCGTCCGTTTCTTTCGAAAGACCGAGGCCGCCTGTGGCTCGTGGAAGCGGTCGATCGCACGCCTCAATGCTGAAGACATGCCCACGCAAAGCCGACTTCGGCGAGCTCGGTCGAGCCGTGGGCATGGCACCCGGCGCGAACCGTTTCGTCGAACCGCCTGCAAAAACGAAGAGAATCTCTCGCAGAGGCGCAGAGCACGCAGAGAAAGATAAGGGGACAAGGTTTGACCTTCGACTTTTACCTTTCGTTGCTCTGCAAACGTTTGAAATCTTGTCAGCTTGCGAAGACTTCATCGAGCGAAGTGGTTTTCCACCTTCCCCCGTCTTGGCTTTCTCTGCGTGCTCTGCGCCTCTGCGAGAGGTTCTCCCCTCCCCCCTCAGAGCTCTGCCGCCCCGGCCGGGGCTTGGAGAATTGAAGAACGGCGCCCGCACGAACCAGCCTTGAAACGCTGGGCTATTCCCGATTGTCCCACGGGGGCCAAAGACCTTGCGCCGGGTGCCATGCCCACGGCTCGACCGAGCTCGCCGAAGTCGGCTTTGCGTGGGCATGTCCTTGGATCCTTGGCGGAATGTCGTAGCCGGAAATCGTCCTGCCGGCACCCTGCGATCCATCTTTCTCGATGAATGGGCACCGCAAAACGTGTCGACGTGACAGCGAGCCGGGCCAGGCCCATTCGCGGACGTTTTCCTGTTTTTGTCGGCGTCCGTTTCTTTCGAAAGACCGAGGCCGCCTGTGGCTCGTCGAAGCGGTCGATCGCTCGCCTCAAGGCTGAAGACATGCCCACGCAAAGCCGACTTCGGCGAGCTCCCTTCGGGTCTGAGCCTCAGGGTCGAAGACAGTCGAGACGTGGGCATGGCACCCGGCGAGACTGTCCGTCGACTTCGTCCGGACGCCTGGCCCGGATTTATTCACCACAAAGGCACCAAGAAAGGCACAGGCCAGTTGCATTCGTAAGTCTGTCGGCCGCAAGGTGCTTTCTTTGTGACCTCTGTGGCCTTTGTGGTTCATTCCTCACGAATTGTTCCGAGAACGGCTTATTCGGTTCCTCCCCACGTTGCTTGCAGCAGGCGAGGTAATCGGACAGCTCCCTTATCCGTTTGCATTTGCGCATGAGGTCGGAGCCGCGGGCGATTCCGATGAGGTTGCTATTCGCCCGACACGCGGGCGAACGCGTCGCCGACTGGCTTCGAGCGGGCGTCGCGGAGCTTGCGGCTCTCGGGGCGAAGGACCCAGGAAGCGATCACAATGCCCAAAATGATGAGCGGAGTCGCGATTTCGCGCGCTGAGTCTCCGCTTGCGGCATGGGAGGCGGCTGCGCCGCTGAGATCGAAGAACATGCCGGCGTAGGCCCACTCCTTCAGCAGCGGGAATCGTGGAATGAGGATGGCGATGCCGCCGAGGACCTTCCAGACACCCAAGATGGTCATGAAGTAAATCGGATAACCGAGGTGAACCGTGGCTTCGACGGCGGTGGCAGGCCGGGCGAGGTCGGCCACGCCGCCCGCCAGGAATACAAATGCGACCAGAGCGGTCGTTGTCCAATAGACAATGCGTCGTGCCATTATCGAGGTCCTCTCCTTTTGCGAGGCATCCGGGCCCCGTCCCCGCTGATCACGTCGTCACGAGACCGGCAGATGTCGTACGCTGTGTACTACCGAACGGCGCCTGGCAGCGCGGCTTGTCGCCCGCATCATAAGTGCTGCGAGCACTCCGGTGTCGCGATGAAAGCCTCATTTTTCCCGATGGTTTCGGCCACGGGACCGCTAGATCGGGATGGGAAGCGCTCGAGGGGTCGGACGGGCAACACAAACTGGCAGGCAACCTATCGCTCCCCACCCTAACCAAATAAAAAAACCCTTCGACGGTCATGCCGAAGGGCTTGTTTACGAGAAAAGTGGCGGGGACAGGATTTGAACCTGCGACCTCGAGGTTATGAGCCTCGCGAGCTACCGGGCTGCTCCACCCCGCGTCAGTCGCTCAGATTGGGTCGATACTTTCAGACCCGTGCCGAACGGCGAGGCCATTATACACCCGGGCTCCCTTGCGGGAAGGGACTCCGCGTCTCGATTTCCGGTTTGCCGCAGGCTCGTGCTCCATCAACCTCGTTTTGGGTGCCATGCCTACGGCTTGACGTGGGCATGCCTGGGCACGCCACGTGGGTCCCGTCCGCCACGGGCGGACGCAAAGCCGTTCTGCCAGACGCGAATGGCCCCCCGCCCGAATTTCGGTCGTTGCCCAGCAATAATTGTACATATGTACATTATTTGCTATGAAGTCATGGTTTGGACTTCTTCGGCCAAATCGCTCCTTTTGGGAAAGCTGTTGGGCGTCTTCAGGTTTCCTTTTTTTACGCCCCAAAATACCCCAAGAAACTCAAAAAGGTGTACCAAAAACGGGCGCTTTGTATCAAAAGCGGGCGTCGCCGGGTCGCTCGGACCCGCCCGGCATGATCGGGCGGCGGGCGGAAATCATCGGTCGCCCTTTAGAGGGCTCCAAGCCACAGTGTAGCGGTCCCGCGGCGGAAATCGTCGGGAAAAGAGTCGCTTTCAACGCGACAAGGAAGTGCTATCAGCACTAGAAGTCCGCGCTCTTGGGGGTGCGGGGGAAGGGGATGACGTCGCGGATATTGGCCATGCCGGTGATCAGCAGCATGACCCGCTCCAAACCCAGGCCGAAGCCGGAGTGTGGGACCGTGCCGTAGCGCCGCAAATCGAGATACCACCAGTAATCGTCCGGATTGAGGTGGCACTCCTTGAGCCGTTCCGTGAGGACGTCGAGCCGCTCTTCGCGCTGGCTGCCGCCGATGATTTCGCCCACGCGCGGCACCAGCACGTCCATAGCACGGACGGTCTTTCCGTCATCGTTGCACCGCATGTAAAACGGCTTGATTGTGCGAGGGTAATCGAAAAGGATCACCGGACGCTGGAAGTGTTTTTCGGTGAGGAAGCGTTCGTGCTCGGATTGCAGGTCGCGGCCCCATTCGATGGGGAACTCGAAGGTCTGTCCGCTGGCCTCAAGGATTTCGATCGCCTCGGTGTAGGGGAGGCGGACGAAGTCGTTTTCGGCAATGTTGCGTAAATTGGCCAGCACCGTCGGCTCGATTCGCTCGTTGAAAAAGGCCACGTCCTCCGGGCATTTCTCGAGCACGTCGCGGACGAGCGTGCGAATGAATTCTTCCGCCAGACGCATGTTGTCGGCCAGCTCGCAGAACGGCATTTCCGGCTCGATCATCCAGAACTCGGCCAGGTGCCGCGTCGTATTGGAGTTTTCGGCCCGGAACGTCGGCCCGAAGGTGTAGCAGTTGCCGAGGGAGGTCGCGAAAATCTCGGCCTCGAGCTGGCCGCTCACGGTGAGCGACGCCCGCTTGCCGAAGAAGTCGAGGCCGTAGTCGATCTCGCGCGTGCCCGCGAGGGCCAGCTTGGCCAGATCGAGGGTCGTGACCTGGAACATGGCGCCGGCCCCTTCGCAGTCGCTGGTCGTGATGATCGGCGTCTGGATGTAAAGGAAGCCGCGGGACTGGAAGAATTGATGGATCGAGGCGCAGACGGCGTTGCGGACGCGGGCGATCGCTCCGAAGGTGTTCGTCCGCGGACGCAGGTGGGCGATCTCGCGCAGGAATTCAAAGCTGTGCCGCTTTTTCTGGAGCGGGTAGGCTTCCGCGTCGGCCGTTCCGAGGATTTCCAGCGAGCGGGCGGCCAGCTCGACGCGCTGGCCCTTGCCGGGGCTTTCCTTCAGCTCGCCGGCGACGTGCACGCTTCCGCCGGTCGTGACCTGTTTGATGCGGGCCTCATAGCCGGGAATATCGGCACCCACCACGATTTGCAGATTGGCGAGGCAACTCCCGTCGTTGAGTTCGACGAACGAGAACCCCTGCTTGGAATCGCGGCGCGTGCGGACCCATCCGGCGACTTCCAACGTCTGGCCCGGTTGGCCCGTTTTCAAAATGTCGGCGATGCGCATGATATTCATGGGATGCCCACGGCGTCATTGAATGGCGTCATTGAGTAGTCAATCCGAGGCGAGATGGCAAGACTTAGCCCGGAAGGCCGTTCCGCAGACCCGCACGGGTGCGCCGGGCCAAGGGACGGGCGTCAGCGGACCGCATAGGCGGCCTGCAGCCGGCCGAGCATGTCCTGTTCGAGCGCCGTGTCGCGGCCGAGGGAATCCAGCCGGACGGGCTTGCCTGGCCCAGCACCAGATTGAGGTCGCGGCGGAGCGGGTAGTTTTGCGGAAATGTCGAGCCGCCGGGGGAATTGGGCGTTGGGCTGGTCAGGTCTTCGATCTCCTTGAGCGCCTCGACGCTCACCAGATAGCCCCCCTCGACCCGCACGAAGTGGACGAGGACTTTGCGGCGGATCGGCTGGAACGTGCTTTCCAGCCGATTCTCGAGACCGACCGACTCCCGGTGCCACGGCTCGAGGATGCCCGAACCGACCTTATATTGGGTCGCAATCGTGCCTTCCAACTGATTGGTCGTGTCGATTTCAAAGTTGTATTTGGCCATGACGTCGGCCGCCCGCTCGCTGACGAAGAGGTCGGACTCTGGATTCCCGCTATTGACCGCCACAAAGATTGGATTGGCGACCGGGCCGCTGGCCATCTCGCCAGGCGCAACCCCCGGCGGCGCAATCGCCAGCGGCGGCATGGCCGTGCACGACGAACCGGCGATGAGCAAGGCCCAAAGTAAGATGGCGGAACAGCTTGCCGGCCATGTCCAATTGTGGCCCAAGACGACGGGCGAAGGGAAAGGGGCCGTAGTCTGACAGCCGCCGACAATTCGCTCAAGACCAGTTAAGGTTCCGTCGACGTAAGCCCTTCGACCCGAGCCGCTTAATCGTCCCCGGCCGTTTTCGGTCCGCTTGGGGCTTTTTGGGTTATTTGGGGCTTAAAAAAGGGCCCCAGGTTGGGCTTTGTGAATGGGTCGTTTTAGGGATTTCCAACCGCCCAGAGCGCATCGAACGTGCGGAAGTAGATCCGGCCGTTGGAAATCGCGGGCGAGGCGGCGATTTGTTCGCCCAGCTCGTTCTTGGCCAGGACCTCGAATTCCTTGCCCGCTTTGACGACGGTCACGTCGCCGTCCCGCGAGGTCACATAGATTTTCCCATCGGCGTAGACGGGCGAAGCCCGGTAGCGAGTGCGCTTTGTCTGCTTGTGATAGACCTCGGATCCGGTTTTGGCATCGAGGCACAGCAGGTCGCCGTTTTCACGGCAGAGATAGACCAAGCCGTCGTGGATCAGCGGGGAAGGAACGTCGGGCGTGTTTCGCGGGCGCTTCCAGACCACAAATTCTCTTCGAACCGGTCACGTCCCCCTTGCCGTCGGGACGCAGGGCGACAACCGGACCGTTCTTGGCCGACGGCACGATGATGAGGCCCGGGCACGGTGGCCGGCGAGGCGACCAACCGCAGCGTGGGGTTGTAGTGCTCCTTGGGATTCAGCCCGCCGCATCGCCAGATTTCCGCGCCGTCGTCGAGCCGATGGGCAACGACGTAATCGGCCCCGTGCGACAACAGGAACTTCAGCTTGCCGTCGTCGTACATCATCGGCGAGGCATACGAATGCTCGCACTCCACGATGGCGTCGCTGATCCGTGTTTGTTTCCAGACCTGCTTGCCGGTCTGCTTTTCCAGGGCCACGACGATTGCCTCGTGCGTCGATGCATCCCCGTCGCCGTGGATGAGCTGGCAATAGAGCCGATCGCCGTCGAGCACCGGCGTCGAGCTCATTCCGTAACTGATCCGGAACTTGCCGTAACGCTTCTGAAGATTGAGGCTCCAGGCCGGGTTGCCGTTGAAGTCGAAACAGGCGAGGTCGCCGCTGCCCATCAGCGTCCAGACGTGCTTTCCGTCGGTGACCGGAGAGGGGGAACAGGAATTCCCCTCGTCGACCCGCGCCCGCCGATTGCCATGTCCGACCGTTCGCCGCCACAATTCCCGACCGTCGGTGCTGATGCACAGAAGCTGCAGTTCGTCGCCGTCGGGCGATGTGAGGAAGATATGGTCGCCCCAGACGGCCGGGTGTGGCCGCCGCCTGGCCGGGAAGCGGCAGCCGCCACAGCAGGCTCTTCGATTTGCCGAACTCGCTCGGCACATTCTTTTCGTCGCACACGCCGTTGTTATGGGGCCCTCGCCAGAAGGGCCAGTTGTCCGCTTGGGCTGCTGGTTGGAGGAAACCGGCCTGCAGAGCGAGAACCGTTGCGACAACGGTGAGACGGCCAATCGACATCGGTGGGACCTTTCGGAGTGTCTGAGTCGCGGCGGGCTTTGGGGCGAGCTGGGGCATTCCTCTTGCGAAACCCGATTTTCAGCGACGCCGCTTCCCCGGTCAAGGAGGTTCACCGACGTCCATCGCCCGGCCGTGGCCGCTTTCTCGCTGGCACGGTCAGGTGCTATGCTGGCCGTCGATCAACTCCGTCGAGATCCCGTCGAAAAGGATGCGGCGATGAAGATGTATTGCGCGGGAAAATGGGTCGACCGAGCCGACACGGTGGACGTCAACAATCCCTACGACGGTTCCATCGTCGACACCGTCCCTCGTGCGACGCCCGCCGACGTCGATGCGGCCCTGGCGACCCTCGTCCGCGGCGCGGAGACGATGCGGAAGATGTCCGCCTATGACCGCAGCCAAATGCTCCGGCGGGCCGCCGAGATCATGAAACGCCGCGAAGAGGAGCTGGCGCGGACGATCAGTGCCGAAGAAGGGAAAATCCTCGGCGAAGCGCGGCTCGAAGCCAGCCGCTCCCGCGAGACGATCGAAGTCTCCGCGGAGGAGGCGCGTCGAGTCGTTGGCGAGATGGTTCCGCTCGACGCGGCGCCGGGGGCCGCCGGCCGCCTGGGTTTCACGCTGCGGGTCCCCTGCGGAATCGTGGCGGCGATCACCCCTTTCAATTTTCCGCTGAACCTGGTCTGTCACAAGGTTGGCCCGGCGCTGGCGGCCGGAAATGCCGTGATCGTGAAGCCGGCCAGCGATACGCCCCTTTCGGCCCTCAAGCTGGTCGAAATTCTGCTGGAGGCCGGGACGCCGACCGAGGCGATCGCCTGTCTCACCGGCGCGGGAGCGGCGCTCGGCGCGGCCATCTGCTCCGACCGCCGCGTGCGAAAGATCAGCTTCACCGGCAGCTACGAAGTCGGCGAGCAGATCTGCAAAGCCGGCTGGAATGAAAAAAGTGACGATGGAGTTGGGCAGCAACAGCCCCGTGATCGTCATGGACGACGCCGACCTGGAGAAGGCAGCCGAGAGCATCGCGGTCGCCGGATTTGCCAACGCGGGACAGGTCTGCATCTCCGCGCAGCGGATCTTGACGTCCCAGAAGATCGGCGGTCCGTTTCTCGACGCGCTCAAGCCGAAGGTCGAGGCGATCACGGTGGGCAATCCGGCTGCGGAAGGGACGAAGATGGGGCCGCTGGTGCGGGAAGCGGACGCAGTGCGGGTCGCTTCCTGGATCGAGGAGGCCGTCGCCGGTGGGGCGAAGCTGGTCGCCGGCGGCAAACGGGACGGAGCGCTCTATCAGCCAACGATCCTCGACCAGGTCGATCCCGAGATGCGCGTCAGCAGGGATGAGCTTTTCGGTCCGGCGGTGGCCGTCACCCGTTTTCGCGACATCGACGAAGCGATCCGGCTGGCCAACGACACGCGTTACGGCCTGTCGGCGGCGATCTTCACGCAGGACATCGACCGGGCCATGAAGTTCGCCCGCGAGGTCGACAGCGGGAACCTGCACATCAATTGGTCGACGCAATGGCGGGCCGACCTGATGCCCTACGGCGGCCTCAAGGACAGCGGGATGGGCAAGGAGGGGCCCAAATACGCCGTCCGCGAAATGACCGAGGAAAAGATGGTCGTGCTGCATTTGCGGTAAGTGGGCTTTTTCGATGGCAACGAAAAGGGAAACCACAAAGGGCACAAAGATCACAAAGGAAAGACGGTCAGGAATACGATCTTCATGGCAGACTCTGTCGAAACCGTCCGACATCCAGCAAGCCGTCGCTCAGGTCGACGCACGCGGCGGCCAACGGGTCGATCTCTGCCGGCGGCGCCACGAACTTGAAGGCCTGGCTCACCAAGCCGGCTTATCGCGAGTATCGCGTCCGGCTTCTTGCCTTGGTCGGGGACGAAAAGTTCGCGGAGCTGGATGGACTGTTTTGGGAAGTCATTCCGTTCGGCACCGGAGGCCGGCGCGGGCGGATGGCCGAGTTGGGCTCGGCGACGATCAACGAGCGGACGATCGCCGAATCCGCGCACGGAATGGCCGTCTATCTCAAGCAGGTGAAAGGGGGACCCGGCGGCCGGGCGGTCATCGCTCACGACACGCGAAACCGGTCGGTCGAGTTCGCCCGCATCACGGCGACGACGCTGGCGGCCAACGGACTGACGGTCTTCCTTTTCGACGGACACCGGGCGACGCCCGTGCTCTCCTTTGCCGTCCGACACTTGGCGTGCGACATCGGCGTCATGATCTCGGCTTCGCACAATCCCCCCTCGGACAACGGCTTTAAAGCCTACTGGTCCAGCGGGGCGCAGGTCCTGCCGCCGCACGACCGGGGCATCATCGATTGCGTCGCCAAGACCGAGGAGATTCCCACCGTCGAATTCGACCGGGCGGTCCGCGACGGCTCCATTCAGATCGTCGGCGAAGAGGTGGATCGTGCCTACGCGGCGGCCGTGGTGAAACGGAGCCTGTCGGACGCTCGGGACGTGCGGGCCGTCTACACTCCCTTGCACGGCGTGGGCGAATCGTCGCTCTTCCGCGTGTTGGGCGAGGCCCGGTTTCGCCAGGTGGAGATTTTCGAGCCGCAGCGGGCGCCGGACGGCAACTTCACGAACGTGCCCCTGCACTTGCCGAATCCCGAACTGACCACCGCCTTCGAGCCGGCCATCGCGCACGCGAAGAAGACGGGGGCGGACCTCGTGCTGGCTTCCGATCCGGACGCGGACCGGCTGGGGGTCTCGGTCCGCGGCGGCGACGGCTCGTTCGTCGACCTGACCGGCAACCAGGTCGGCGCGCTGCTGGTCGATTACGTGCTTCGCAAGCGGGGGGCGCCAAGGCACGCTGTCGCCGGAACATTTTGTCGCCACGACCTTGGTGACGACGCCCCTGTTCGGGACGATCGGCCGGCGGCACAACGTGGCCGTCGTCGACGATCTTCTCGTCGGCTTCAAATACATCGCTCAAACGATGGACGCCCGGGGGGCGGACAAGTTCGTCTTCGGGGCCGAGGAATCGCTCGGTTATCTTGCGGGAACATATTGCCGCGACAAGGACGCCTCGATCGCCGCTCTCTACGTGATGGAGTTGGCCGCCGAGCTGAAGCGGCAGCGAAAGACGCTGCTCGACGGCCTCGACCAACTCTACACCACCTTCGGGTATTTCCTCGAAGGGCAACGCTCCCACGCCAGCCAGGGGCCCAGCGGCAAAGAGCAGATCGACTCGTTGATGCAGGCCTTCCGCACCCGTCCGCCGCAAGAACTCAACAGCGTCCGGCTCCAACGGCTCCGCGATTACCGCGAGCAGGCGATCCGGAGCATTCCGGGAGGCCAGAAGTGCGGCGATCTCAAGACGACGAAGGGCGATCTCCTCTTCCTCGACTCGGCCGACGCGGCCACGCAATTCTCGATCGCGGTGCGGCCATCCGGAACCGAGCCGAAGATCAAGTTTTATTTCTTCGCCCGGACGGGCCCTTCCCAAGATGCGTCACTCGACGAGGTCAAGGCTCGAACCGCAGCACAGATGAACGACCTGCAGCAGGCGCTGATGAGCTGGGTCCAGGAAGTGTTGGACGATCGCGATCGCTCGTAGGTGATGCTTCAGCATCACTCTGAATTCGCCGCGCACGGCGCGTCGTTATGCGGAAGCATAACCGAGTGGTTGGGCCTGACTATGCCCGGACGATCCACACGGGCAATTTCGCCTCGCCAATCGCGGCCGTCTTGACGTCGGGCGGGACTGCGCTTGCCGGCTCGAGTGCGTCGGCCTGCGTCTCGCTACGGATGTAGTCGGCCCACTCGGTGAGTGCGGCGGTGACCGCGGGATCGGCCGAGTGATGGAAGATGCGAATTCGATCTTCGATCTCCAAGTCGGCGTCCTTGCGAAGCTGCTGGACTTGCCGGACGAAGTCGCGGGCCATGCCTTCGCGAATCAACTCGGGATTTAGCTCCGTCGAGAGGGCAATCTGCGAGGCCGCCTTCCGCCGCCGTCACCCAGCCCGACGTTTGCTCGGTCGAAACGAGGACATCTTCCGGCACAAGGACGACCTCTGAGCCGCCGATCTGCAGAGAAACACTTTCGCCGCGGCGAAGCGGGGCCAGTGCCGACGGATCGGCGGCCGCCAGCGCCTTTCCGATGCCGCCGAGTAGCTTGCCGTATTTTGGCCCGAGCGTCTTGAGATTCGGCTTGAAGGAATATTTCGCGAGACCGTCGAGATTCTCGCCCCGGGTCAGACGTTTGACGTTGAGCTCTTCCTTCACGACCTCTGCCAGGCGCTCGATGGCCGCGGACTGCGCGGGATCGGAGCAGGCGAAACGGACTTCGGCCAGCGGCTGGCGGACGCGGACGTTGGCGTCATCACGCAGCTTGTGGCCCAATCGCACCAGCCGCTGCGCAGCGGCCATCCGCCTATTGAGCTCGGGATCGAGCAGCGCCGCATCCGGCGTCGGATAGTCGCAGAGGTGAACGCTCTCGGGTCCCCCGGTGCGGCAGATTGGCGTACATCCTTTCGGTGAGAAACGGAATCAGGGGCGCCAAGAGCTTCGTCAACTCGAGCAGTGCGTGATAAAGGGTCTGATAGGCGGCCAGCTTGTCGCGGTCGCCCGCGGCGCGCGAACGCCAAAACCGACGGCGGTTGCGGCGGATGTACCAGTTCGACAGGTCGTCGATGAAGCCAGTCGCCGGCCCGGCACACCTCCACCGCGTTGAATTCCTGCGAATTCGCGGTTCGCCGTCGTCGTGAGCGCTTGCAGGTTGGAGAGAATCCAGCGATCGATCTCCGGACGTTCGGAGACCGGCACGAGCGCGGCCCGCGGGTCGAAGGCGTCGAGCCGGGCATAATTGACGAAGAAGGCGTACGAGTTCCACAGCGGAATGAGGACCTGGCGGCGGATCTCGTCGGCCGGCCGGCTGACCACCTCGCACGTGGGCGAGCCTTCCTGGGTTTGATCCACGGGACCGTCAGGCGTCTGGAGCGTGACGGGCCGATCCGGATGGCGCGTGCCGAACCGCAGGTCGCTTGCGGGGTTTTGCGCGAGGTACATCCACCGCATCGTGTCGACGCCGAGCTGCTCGGCCGCCTCCTCGAACCAGATGGCCGTCCCGTCGGACTTGTGCATCGGCTTGCCGTCTTCGTTCATCACGAGCCGATGGCCAAAGAGTGTCGTGAACGGCGGGCTGCCGTCCATCATGGTGGCCATCGACAGCAGGGAATAAAACCAATTGCGGAATTGGCCGGGGAAACATTCGAGCACCAGGTCAGCCGGATACCACTTGCGCCATTCGTCGCGGTTGGTGTTGTATTGCAGCGTCGAAAACGGAACGATTCCCGCGTCGAGCCAGGGGTTGCCGACGTCGGGAACGCGCGACATGCGGTTGCCGGTCCGCGGATTCTGAATCTTGACGCGATCGATCCAGGGGCGATGCGGCGTATGCCCCTCAAACTCACTCCAGCCTTCGACGGCGCGCTCTTTGAGCTCGGCCAGGGAGCCGATCACCTCGAAATCGCCGGTGACCTCGTCAACCCAAATCGGGAGTGCCAGGCCCCAGAAACGCTTTTTGGAGATCATCCAGTCGCGCATGTTGGAGAGCCACTCGACCTCGCGTTCCTGGCCGTCGATACTGCCGGGCAGCCAGCGGATTTGGCGCGTGACGGCCTTGATCTCCTCGCGCCAGTCCATGTTGATGAACCACTCGTCGACGAGGCGGAAGACAAGCTCGTCCCCGGTCCGCCAGCAAAACGGATAGATATGCGGGTACTCTTCAACGGTGACGAGCCTGTGCCGGCGCACGCAGCGTATCGAAGACAAGCTGAGCCGTTTGCGGGTCGGTCGCCTCTTTGCCGGTAAAGGGGCCGAAGCCCTGGATGAAGCGGCCGGCTGCATCCAGCGGAGCAATGCTGACGAGTCCGTGCTGTTGGCCCAAGACGTAGTCGACGTCGCCGCAGCCGGTGGCGACGTGGACGATTCCAGTCCCCTCCCCGGCGACGACGTTGGGATTTCCCTTTGAGTCGCGGCCGCCGTCGATCACCCGGTGGCAGCTCACGCCCGTCTTGCCGGCAAGCGCCGGATTGTTGGGCACGCCGCCCGCTGGCGTTCTGGGCCGGCAGATCGTCGAACGGGCCGCCGTAGGGGCGGCCGATGAGATCGTTCCCCTTGATCGTTTCCAGCGTCTCGAACCCCCCCTGCTCCTTGAAGATCTGCGCGATGGTCTTGAGCTTGGGCACGCCTTTGGGCCAACCCCATTCGGGGCGTCCGAAGCCCTCCTTGAATTCGCGCTCCAGACGCTGGAAATTGAGGTTGTCCTTGGCGAAGTAGTAGACGGCATTGTCGCCGCGTCGTCCGAATTCGCAGATAATCCAGGTCGGGATTGACCGCGCAGGCGACGTTGCTGGTGAGGGTCCAGGGGGTCGTCGTCCAGACGAGCAGATATTCGTCGGCCGCGTCCGCCAGCGGAAAGCGGACGAAGCACGAACGATGCGTGGTGAGCCGGCGGCCGTCGGCGACCTCCATCTGGCTGTACGCGGTGCCGGCCCGGCCCGACCAGGGCATGACGTCGTGCCCGGTGTAAACCTTGCCTCGCTGGTGGCACTTTTTGAGGAAGGCCCAGATCGTTTCATTATTTTCGGTCGAGAAGGTGAAGTAGCTGCCTCCCCACTCGGCACACCCCAGTTTGGCGACGATTTTGTGACTCTTGTCGCTGACCTCTTTTCCCGAGGGGGCCGTGATCGCGACCGTCTCGTCGGTGCCGATGTGACGGGCCAGCTTCCGCAGCGTCTCCGGCTCGTCCCAGTCCATCCAATAGCCGAGACGGATCGACTGTTCAGTTTGCCGGGCGGCAAATTTCAGGACGCGCCGCTTGCAGGCGTTGACGAACTTGTCGATGCCGAACGCCTCGATCGCCGCCTTGGTGGCGAACTCCAACTCGCGCTCGACTTCGACCTCGACCCAGAGGCCTTGGCAGTCAAAGCCGTTCTGGTAGCGCAGCTCGTGGCCGGTCATCGCAAAAAAACGCTGGTAGGCGTCTTTGTAGGTGCGGCCCCAGGCGTGGTGCACGCCCATCGGGTTGTTGGCGGTGATCGGTCCGTCGAGGAAACTCCACCGCGGTTTGCCGGCGTTCTTTGCGCGCAGCTTGCTGAAAATCGCGGCCTGCTGCCAGAAGCGCAGCACCTCGTGCTCTCCGCGGAGAAAATCGGCTCCGGCGACTTTTTCAAACATGGAACGCCATCGATCGGGACAGAATGACCTCGGCCGGCCGCCGCAGCGCGACAGCCGAAAACCAGCGGAAGCGGCAAGCTGGCAGCTCGCCCACGGATCAAAGCGGCAAGCTGGCAGCTTGCCCTACGAGGCTCGGCCGATTGGAGGCCAAGCCGGATTACGTAGCTTCGTTGGGGAAAAATGGGACGTCAAGCGTGCCTGTTGAATCGCGGGGGTTGGGTTTGTGCCGTCGAGAGGGAACTCAGCCGGCTGACGCCGGCCGCCCAGCGAAGAGGCGCTCGAGAATCCGGGGGATCAGCCGTTCGAGGTGCTTGCCGCCACGCCCCGCGACTTCGACGATCTTTTCGATCTGCACCGGCTCCAGCGTGTCGGGTCGGCACAGGTCGGTCACGATCGAGAAGCCCAGGGTTCGCAGCCCGGCATGGACCGCGACGATGGCTTCCGGCACGGTCGACATGCTGACGACATCGGCCCCCAACGTCCGCAACATCCGGTATTCGGCCCGCGTTTCGAGGTTCGGCCCGGGGACGGCGACGAGCACCCCTTTTCGCGTCGGAACGGCCAACTCGGAGGCCGTGCGCTCGGCCAGCGCGATCAGCTCGACGTCATAAGGGGCGATCATGTCCGGAAACCGCGGACCGAGCCGGTCGTCGTTGACTCCCCGTAGGGGGTTCTCGGGCATGAGGTTGATGTGGTCCTCGACAATGACGACGTCGGCCAATTCGTACTGCGGGTTCATACCGCCGGCGGCGTTGGTGACGATGAGAATCTCCGCCCCGAGGGCCTTCATCACGCGGACAGGGAAAGTCACCTGCCGCATCGAGTAACCTTCGTAGTGGTGCAGTCGCCCCTCCATCGCCATGAGGGGAGTGCCGGACAGGCGTCCGCAAACGAGCTGGCCGGCGTGGGACTGAACCGTCGAGACAGTGAAGTGGGGGATCTCGGCGTAGGGGATGGCCGCGTCGGTTTCAATCAACGACGCGAAATTTCCGAGGCCAGTGCCCAGGATCAGGCCGACCTTTGGGGTCCGCTGCCACCGGAGCCGAATGGCGGCCTGGGCTTCGGCGATTTGATCGAAGAGTCCGTTCACGGCGGCCATTCCGGCGCACGTCGCTCGTGCTGCGAGGACTTCGGTGACGCGATGAAAGCCTCGTACGTACCGATGGTTTCCGCCACGGGACCGCTCCATCCGGACGGAAGCGCTCTAAAGGACCAGGAGCGGACGGCACTCAGTAGTCCCCGTCTTCCTCTTCGGCCTCCTCTTCCTCATCCTCGTCGTCGTCCAGGTCGTCTTCGTCGTCGTCGAAATCTTCGTCGTCGAAATCCTCGTCATCGAACTCGTCGTCGAAGTCTTCTTCCTCGAAGTCGTCTTCTTCGTCATCGTCCTCTTCGTCTTCTCCCGCTTCCTCTTCGGGCTCCTCCTCATCGGCCGAGCGCACGTCGACCGTCGTGCTCCACAGGGGAGGATCGGCCAGACCGTTGAATGTCATCGACGCCCGCTCGCCGGCGAAAAGGGTCCCCGACCACACCAACTCGTCGCTCCGTTCCCGTACCATCTGTGTCAGCCTCTCACTGTCGTTCGGTTATTTCAAATCCCAGAGACCGGCGTCCTGCCCCACTCCCCTTTCCGGGGAGATGCGGCCCCTTCAAGTATTAAAGTTTCTCGGCTTTGTCAAGCGCCTATCTTCTCATCCCGACGCGATTTTCGAGGAATTCTCAGGGGGACGTTTCCCCGCTGAGCCGGCCTTGTCCGATTTCGGGCCACACGTCATCATTCTGCCCCGCGCGCAGCGTAATTCCGGCTGCTCGCGGCGTGAATTCTCGGTCGCCCGTGTGGGATGGCGGACGGAAGTCCGGCGGAGTCGGCATGTGTGCGCAACGCACGGCATTGTCTTTCAAGGAAGCCGCTTCTGGGTGACGCACCGCCGCCGAAGGTACGGACCGTTCGATTACGAGTGGAGCAAGGACTTCGCCGGCATCGAACTGACGTTCGCGGGGGACAAGTTCGGCGAATACTGCGGCAACGAGGAGATCTTCGCCGACCTCAAGGAGTACCACTTGCCGGCCGCCGTGGTGCCCGTGGCGACCATCGTGATCGGATGTGTCGTTTACGGCGTCCTCAATGGACTGCGCGAAACCGAACGCGCGCGGCTCATCGTCGATCATCTGGCAAAGCGCGGCTTTGGGCGATTCGCCCGGATCGAAACAGAACCTGAGCCCAAAGAGCCCCAGGCCGGCGCGGTCAAACGCAATTTGCACCGTCGCGACTGAACCGTGCCAACACTCGATTGCCCGCCTTGATACGAAATCTTTGCGGAACCTGAACGGGCATCGGGCCTGTGAGGGCCGGCTCCGCGACGCCCCGTGCTCGACATCGCCCCGGGTTCAACTTATCATTCATGGACCGCTTTCCGTCCGTATTGTGCGGAGAACGAATGATGAGTTCGATGGTCTTGGAACGGCCCACCTTAGTCCTCAACCGGAACTGGCAACCTGTCGGCGTCGCCTCGGTCGCCCGGTCCCTGGTCATGGTCTGGAACGCGACCGCGCGGGTCGTCGACCCGGAGGACTACCAGCTTTACGGCTGGCTCGATTGGTCGAAGCTCGTTCCGCGCGACGGCGAACTCTATGTAGCGACGGTCTACAGCCGGATCCGCGTGCCCGAAGTCGTGGCGCTGACGCGGTACGACGGAATGCCGACCAGCGCCGTGACCTTCAGTCGTCGCAACATCTATAAGCGAGACCGGTACACCTGCCAGTATTGCGGCACGCAGCCCGGCAGCGAGGAATTGACGATCGATCACGTTCTCCCGCGCTCGCAGGGGGGGCTGTCGACGTGGGAGAACTGCGTCCTGGCGTGCGTCTCGTGCAACAAGCGCAAGGCCGATCGCACTCCCGAGCAGGCGCGCATGCCTTTGAAGAAGGACCCCGGCCGCCCTGATTGGAAGCCTCTCTACGCCATCCAGCACGTTCGCATCGATAGCTGGTCGAAGTTTGTCAGCGAAGCGTATTGGAACGTCGCGCTCGATCCGTAAGGCGGTGCGAGGGATGAAGGGCCAGAAGCGAGCCAGAATGAACGGGACGCTTCGCGTGCCCCGTTTTCCCCGACCCCGGACCGCTGTCCCCTCTCATGTCCGAAAACAAGCTTCGCCAACAGATCGTCTTTGAAGCCGCCCGGCTCATGTTTCAGCGGCAGGAATCGGAGTACGGGCGGGCCAGGGTCCGCGCCGCCAGGCTGGTGTGCCGTCAGCGGCTCCGGCCGTCCGAGTTGCCGACCAACCGCGAGATTCGCGAAGAGCTGCAGCGGCTGACGAGCGCCTACACAATCCCCCGCACGGCCGCTGCTCCTCCCGATGAGGCGCATCGTGCCGCTTGGGCCCGAGAGGAACGGTTCGGGCGCTATCGGCAACTGCTCGTACCGCTGTCGAGAATTCAGCCGGACCGCCGGTTCCACCCGGAGGGCGACGTTTTATATCACAGCCTGCAGGTCTTCCGTCTGGCCTGCGAAGAGCTCCCCTATGACGAGGAATTCCTGGTTGCCGCCCTGCTGCATGACGTCGGCAAGGCGATCGATCCGTACGATTCGGTCGTCGCCGGCCTCAAGGCGCTGGGCGATTCGATCTCCGAACGGACCGCCTGGCTGATCGAGAACCTTACGCTGGCGCAAGACTATTTGGGCGGAACGATCGGCATTCGCGCCCGCCGCAGGCTCCAGAATTCCGAGAGTGGCGACGAGCTGGTGTTGCTGGCCAAGTGCGACGCCGCGGGCCGCGTTCCGGGAGCCGTCGTCCCCGATCTCGACGAGGCGCTGGCCCACATTCGCGACCTGGCCGAGACCAACGAGTGATTTCCGGCCGGCGCTGATCTCTATTTCTCTTTCCGTTTCAATTCGGAGTCGTGCTCTTTGAGGAAGTTTTGGATCGTCTCCGCGAAACCGAGCAACCGCTCCCATTGCTCGACGTACAGCGTCACGGGCATCCGTTGCAGGCCATAGACGCTGATTGCCCCTTTCTGGCTGACCTTGCAGTAAAGCGTGCCGCGCTTCGGCGGTTCCTCCTCGAGAAGCTTGGATGCTTCTTCGACCGTCATTTCTCCGGCTTTGACTTTCGCCAGCACATCCTCTTTCTTCACGGGGTCTTTCTCCTTCGAAGGGCCGGCCGAAAACCGCGTTGGATCAGCCCCAGACCGAACCCGCGTGCGACCGTAGGAACAAACCGGCCGCGTGTTCGCGGCGATCTCGGCCTATTCTGAAAGTGCCTGGTCCGCCTGTCCAGCCTGCGAGCGCTCACTTCGGAATTGTTTTGCGCGCGCCGGGAAAGAGGCATCGCTCGTTGACCGTGCTTTCGACGGGCCATTACAATTCCGGATGGACGTCGAAATTCTCCGCCACGAACGCACCGTTGCCCCATCAGAGAGGCCGCTGAGCCGTGGCTTTTCTTCAGATCGTCAAAGGAAACCGCCCCGGGCAGATTCTCGAATTGCGCGGGGAGCGGATGGTGCTGGGCCGCCATCCAAGCTGCGAGATCGTCCTGGAGAACGCCGCCGTCAGCCGGCAGCATGCCCAGATTACCAATCGGCACGGACACTTCTTCCTCGAGGATCTGCGGAGTCGCAACCGCACGTACCTCAACGGCACGCCCATCGACGAGCGGACGCCCCTCTCCGACGCCGATGAAGTCAAAATCTGCGACGTCGTTCTGCAGTTTTTCGCCGCGCATCAGCCTCCCACCCCCGATGCGGTCAGCGACGACAGTCCCGTCTCGGCCCCTGCCGCCGCCCCGGTCGAGCGCGGTCCGGCGAAAACCATTCTGCACGGCCTTCCCGAACACGACTCGGAAGACGTCCTCATGCAGTCGTCGATCATCACGACGCTCAATGCCAAGACGGCGCCGACACAGCGGCTGGGAGTCAAACCCGAAGCGAAGTTGTCGCCGTTCTCGAGATCAGCAACGCGCTGGCCCGCACGCTGAAGCTGGATGACGTCCTCCAGGGTCTGCTCGATGGGTTGTTCAAAGTCTTTCCGCAAGCGGATACGGGCTTCGTCGTCCTGGCCGATCGCGACGAGGGCACGAGTCTCGTCAAGGCGTCGCAGGCGCGCGGGGGCGAGGCGACCGACTCTGTCCGCATCTCAAACACGATCGTCAAAAACGTGATGGAGAGCGGAGAGGCGATCCTCGGCGCCGACGCCCTCGAGGACAGCCGTTTCAACGCCAGCGACAGCCTCGAGGGGCTCGCAATCCGCTCGATGATGTGCGTGCCGCTCATCGGCCAGGAGGGCCGCGCGCTGGGCGTGATCCAGCTCGACACAAAGAGCCTTCGCCACCAGTTCACACAGACCGATCTGGACGTGCTGGTCAGCGTCGGCGCGCAGGCCAGCCTGGCGATCGAGAACGCGCGGCTGCACGAAGACCTCATCCAGCGGTCCGACATTGAGCGCGAGCTTCGGTTCGCCACGCAAGTCCAGCTCGGCTTCCTTCCCGTGCATCGTCCGAGCCCGGCGGGGTACGAGTTCTTCGACTACTACGAGCCGGCCCACCGAGTGGGCGGCGACTATTTCGACTACGTGGCAATGCCCGACGGGCGGATCGCGATCGGGCTCGCGGATGTCGCGGGAAAGGGGATCCCCGCAGCCCTGCTCATGGCCCGGCTGTATTCGGCCGTCCGGCTGCATCTCTTCACGCAGCCCACGTCCGGGAAAGTGCTCTCGGCGCTGAACGACGAGATTTACTCGCAGGGAATAGGGCACCGCTTCGTCACCTTCGTGCTGTTAATGCTCAACCCAGAGACCCACGAGCTCACAATCGCCAATGCGGGGCATCTTCCCCCCATCGTCCGTTCGCCGCAGGGCAAAGCCTCGTCGATCGGCCGAACGGAATCGGGGATGCCCCTGGGAATCCGCTGCGCATCAACAATACGGCGAGCTGAAGCTCCAGATCGAGCTGGGAACGACTCTCACCGTCTGCACGGACGGGATTACGGAGGCCATGAATTCGGCAAACGACCTCTTTGGGCGAGCCCGCCTCGAGCAATTGATCGCCGCCAATGCGGCGTCCGCCGAACAGCTCGTCAAGACGATCGTGACCGAAGTCGACCGTTTTTGCGGCCACCGTCCGCAACGGGACGACATGTGCCTTGTTTGCCTACGACGCTCGCCCGATGCGGCTGCCTCCCCGGTGGACGAGGCGACCGACTTGTCGTAACCCGCGGCAACGGGTTCAGGTCGTTGTGGTTCAGGGAGCGCCCCGCTGACCCAAGCCGGGTTGTCGGCAAATGCCGGGTTCTCGCTGGCTACGGCTCTCTCGACTCTTCGAGATGACCCGCCGGGGCTGTCGGCATAAAACGCCAGCCGGTATACTTTCAAAACAATGGCTGAATTTCACGAAATTGAAGGCGTGCGGCTCTATCTTGGCCCTCCTGATTCTTCGGAGGGGACATGGATCGGGCAGCGCGAGATCCTGAAACAGATTCTCGCCTGCTGGCTCGTCGTCGACCCGAAGGATTCTCCCGCTGACGCCGCGTATCATCGGAGCTCCGGGAATCGGCAAGACGACGCTGGCGATGGCGGCGGCCCGGGAACGCTCCCAGCCCCTTTTCGTCTACCAGTGCACGGCCGACACGCGGCCCGAAGACCTGCTCGTCACGCCGGTCCTGGGAGAAAGCGGCACGATCAAGTATCACGCCTCTCCGCTGGTTACAGCCATGATCCGCGGCGGAGTTTGCGTGCTCGACGAAGGCAACCGCATGAACGAGAAATCGTGGGCGAGCCTGGTGCCGCTGTTGGATCACCGGCGTTACGTCGAGTCGATCGTCGCGGGGATCGCCATTTCGGCGCATCGCGACTTCCGCTGCGCCGTGACCATGAACGACGACGAATCGACTTTCGAGATTCCCGACTATATCCAGAGCCGTCTTCAGCCGACGCTGCCCCTGTCGCACCCCAACCGCGAGGATGAACTGGCGATCCTCAAGTATCACCTGCCGTTCTCGGACATCGAAATGCTCAACCTGACGGTCGAGTTCCTGCAGAACTCGCACCAGCTCAAGCTCGATTTTTCGACGCGCGACGGAATCAACGTTTTGCGATACGCCCTCAAGCGGATCGCGAGGACCCGAAACATCCTCTCGGCAAAGACCGGGCGTGGCGCGAGTCGCTCTTCAGTTGTCTGGGAGATGAGGCGCTCGACTTAAAGGCACTGGCCGAGCGCAAGGCCCGCACGCTGGGAGGCAATGCGGTGCCAATGGGGTTGGGCGACTTCTTTTTTTCTCCCGACGATCCCTTGAATCCCGATTTCGAGGAGGAAGACGAGGACGAGGAGGACGAGCACGAAGGCCATTAGGCCTACGAGAAGCCTTCCGCGGGCCCGTGAATTGATCCTTTTTTGATTTCTCCATGCTCTGTGAATTCCTGCGAATCAGCCCGCGGATCGCCGTTTTGCCGATCATTCATGGCAGCGGCGACTTTGCCGTCGAAGTGCGGCGCGTGATGCTCTCGGCCGATTTCGATTGCCTGGCGGTCCCCCTGCCCCCGTCGTTTCAAAGCGACGTCGAACGGGCCGTCGATTTCCTACCGGCCGTCACCGCCGTCGTCCAGCCCGAGCCGCCGCGCTTCGATCGCGATTGGACGGCCGAGGAAGACGAACACAACGAGTCGGCCCGCGCATTGAGCTACGTTCCGATCGATCCGTGCCAGGGGGTGATCGCCGCCATCCGTATCGCGATTGGGGAACAGATTCCGCGGGCATTCATCGATCGAGAGACGGCCGAATTCGAGCCGTTGGGAGCCATCCTCCCCGATCCGTATGCTCTCAAACGCGTCCCCTCCGAGAGATTTGCCGCGGCCGTGCTGCCCGCCGTGCCGCGGCCCGTGCGCCGGCAGCAATCGTCTCGCTGCGTGGCGATGGCGGCCCGGCTGCGAGCGCTCGAATCGCGGCATCGCTCGATCCTGCTGGTCTCGTCGATCATGGACTGGCCCTGGATCCGCGAGGCCTACCACGAGTCTTCGCCCGCCGAAGAGGACGATGACGTCGAACCGACGCAGATTCTGTCGGTCAACCCGGCGACGCTCGTCTTCTTTCTCGGCGAGCTTCCCTTCGTGACGGCCCAGTACGAACAGGCCCGCGCCAACCTCGACGATGACGAGAACCTGTCGATCGACGGCGTAAAAACGTTGCTCCTGGCGGCCCGCGATCGTTACCGCCGCGAGCTCAAGTCGCGGGCCCGCTCGGTGACGCCCAAGCTGATGTCGGTCTATTTCCAGTACGTGCGGAACCTGTCGCTCGTCGAGCGGCGGTTGACGCCCGATTTGTACTCGCTCATCGTCGGTGCGCAGCAAATCTTCGGCGACCAATTCGCGATCCACCTGGCCGAAGCGGCCCGCGAATATCTCGACGCCGGCGCCAGCCCGTTTCCTCCGTTGCAAATGGGGATCGACCGCGCCCGGCTGCCCGACGGGGACGTCGTGCGGACGAAGAATCGTCTCCCCGGCCCGTCGGTCGTCTGGCGCGAAATGCGAGCTGCGGCCGCGTCCTCCGAAGCCTGAGCAGCTCAAATGGCAAATGCGCTGGAACCCGTACTGCGCAGTGCAGTTGGCCGCCGGAGGACGTTGCCATCGAACGCTTCCGCACCCACGTGAAAGACACGGCGCTGGCCCTCTTGGGGAACGATCTGGCCCGCACGGAGAAGTTCAGCACGAGCCTGAAAGATGGGCTCGATATCCGCGAAACGCTGCGGAACTGGCATACCGGAGAACTTTACGTCCGCGTTTATCCTCCCACGCGGGGGAGCCTCGATTGCGTGGTGATGCTCTTCGACTCGCCCGCCGACCCGCGCGACTACCCGTGGCGGATCACTTGGCACGCCGAGCACCACGACGAATCGACCCTCTCGTTTTTCGCCACCGATTTCATGAAAGAGATCGTCGGACCAGGGATCGCCGCGGCCAGCTATGGGGGGGCCATGTTCCTCTTCCCCCCGCGGCCGATCCGCGACATCTGGCGGGACCGCCGATTTGACTTCACCGACACTCTCGAAGAGCGGCTGATTGCCGCCGGCTGCTACCACAGCCAGGAGCGCCACGTCGCTCTTCTGAGCGCGGCGCCTCCCGGTCCGGGAATCAGGCGGCTGGCACGCAAATTCCACCGCAAACTGATCCACCTTCCCCTCGGACGTTTCAGCCAGGAAACGATCCAGCAGCTTCGGACCTTTCATGTTCTGAACGGCCGCCAAATCCGCAGCTTCGCCGCCCACTTCATCCGCAAGGCGTGACAGCGACGGACTGCTCGGTGCCGGTATGCCATGGTGGGCCAGGCTTACGCGGCCGGCACTTGCTGGGTCAGGCAGTGGAAGGCGCCCAAGCCCCAAATGAGATCGGTGCAGTCGAGACCGACGATTTCCCGCGTCGGGAACAGCTTCGCCAGGGTGGCTCGCGCACGCTCGTCGTTCGGATGGTTATACGTCGGCAAGAGCACGACCGTGTTGGCGATGTAGAAGTTCGCGTAGCTGGCCGGCAGCCGCTGGCCGTTGTAAACAACCGGCGGAGGCATCGGGATGCGGGCGATCTCAAGCGGGCGGCCGCCGAGATCACTCATCGATTCCAGCCGTCGCAGATTGTCCCGGAGCGGCTTATCGTTCTCATCGGTCGGATCGTCTTCGATCGCCGTGACGACGACTCGCTCGCTGACGAACCGGGTGATGTCGTCGATATGGCCGTCGGTATCGTCGCCAACAATGCCGTCGCCGAGCCAGAGGATTTTTTCGACGCCCAGCAGATCAGCGAGCCGGGCTTCAATCTGGGCTCGCGTCAGGCGGGGATTGCGGTTGGGATTGAGAAGACAGCTTTCGGTCGTGAGCAACAGGCCCGCCCCGTTGCTGTCGATCGAGCCTCCTTCCAGCACCATCCCCCCTTTTTGGCACGGAATGCCCAAGAAATCGGCCATCTTCGCGGGAATGAGGTTATCGAGATCGTAGGGGGGATATTTGTCGCCCCAGGCGTTGTAGTCCCAATCGGTCGCCAGGCGGGGGAGCTCAGCCGGCTTGCGCCGGCCGGTCGGCTGGCGTCGCGGTGGGTGAGGAGGATCGCGCCGTGGTCGCGGCACCAGGCATCGTTCGTTGGGAAGCGATGGAAGCGGATGTTGCTGCCGGCGCCGGTGCGCGCTCCGGCCTGCTCCAGTAGGCGGGAAGCGGCGGCCTCCATCTCGGCGTCGTTGACGTTGATGTGGACCGCCTCCGAACGGGCCAAGGCCGCGACCATTTGCGAATAGACCGGGAAGATGCGTCCGATCTTGCCGGGCCACGAGGCCTCCTTATGCGGCCAGGAGAGCCAGGTCGCCTCGTGCGGCTCCCATTCCGCGGGGAGCCGGTAACCAAGGTGTTTTGGAGTTGTTTGCTCGGGATTCAAGGGAACGATTCGCGCGTTCAAGAGGCCCACGGAGGACCGTCCGGGGGCTTGGAATGTCATTCGTCGATGTACCGCCGTGTGATGTCGCCGTAGGCGTCGATGCGGCGATCGCGGAGGAAGGGCCAATGAGTGCGAGTCAAGTCGAGCTGGGCCAGATCGAGAGAAACGACCTGGGTTGCCGGTTCATCGATCGGCGCCCGCCACACGACTTCGCCGCTGGGATCGGCCACGAAACTTTGCCCCCAGAACTCGATGCCGCCGCCGTGGTTGGCCGGGTCGGCCTCATGGCCCGTGCGGTTGACGCTGACGACGTAACAACCGTTGGCGACGGCGTGCGAGCGTTGGATGAGCTCCCAGCTTTGATGCTGCCGTCGGCCGAACTCGGCTTTTTCCGACGGGTGCCACCCGATGGCGGTGGGATAAAACAGGATTTCCGCCCCGCGCAGGGCGGTCAGCCGGGCCGCTTCCGGATACCACTGGTCCCAGCAGATCAACACTCCCAGCTTGGAAAATCGCGTCGGAAAGGCTCGGAAGCCGAGATCACCGGGGGCGAAATAAAACTTCTCGTAGTACAGCGGATCGTCCGGGATGTGCATCTTGCGGTACTTACCGAGAAACGTCCCGTCGGCGTCGATCACGGCCGCCGTGTTGTGGTACAGCCCCTCCGCCCGCTTCTCGAACAGGCTGGCAATGATCACCACCCCCGATTCGGCGGCCAGCCGCGAGAGCACATCGGTGGTCGGGCCCGGCACCGGCTCGGCCAGGGAAAAAAATGCGTGGTCCTCTCGCTGGCAGAAGTAGAGGGAGCGAAACAGCTCCGGCAGACAGATGATCTGCGCTCGCAGCGGCAGCCGCTTTCCGGATCTGTTCGACGGCTTGGGCCAGGTTGCGGTCCGGATCGGCCGAACAACGCAACTGCACGAGGCCGATGGAGACAGAGCGCGAGGACATGATATTAACCGGTCACGATTCTGCACGACGAAGCACGAAATCCGAATGACGAAGGAAATCCGACGGCAGAAGCACGCACGGTAACATTTCGGATTTTGTGCTTCGTGCTTCCTTCGTCATTCGGATTTCGTGCTTCGTCCCTTTTGCCCGTCCAGCTCCTCGAAGATCGCCTTCATCAGCAGTGGAAGGGCGACCGTCGCGTCGGCGTAGACCTCGGCGAAGCGACCTCCTTCTTGCGGCGACACGAATTTGCCCCAGCTCACCCCTTCCGAGTAGGTGCAGCCGGAGAGTCCACCCCAGTGCACGGGCTCCGGGCAAATGCGAACGCCGTAGCGAAACCGCGGCGTCGGCAGTTGGGTGCCCAGGCGGGAGTTGGTGATGTCGTAATAGGGGGCGACTTGTTGGGCCCAATTCCGCGGCACGCCGCCGCCGATCGTGAAGATGCCGAGCGTCTCGGAATCGCCGATCAGCCGGGCGTATTCCTGCAGGTCGAGGAACGGATTGAACGGAGGAACTGCCTGCATGACGGTGTGAGGGTCGGCTGTCGCCCGGTCGATTCCTTTTTTGACCAGTGCCCGGTGCATGGCCCAGGTCGAAACGTCCAGGCCCATTTCGCTGTCGGTGAAGGCCGGAATGAAGACGGGAACGCCCTTTTCAAAGGCGCTTCGCAGTACCCCCGGCCCCTGGGCCAGCTCGCTGAGCCGTTGGCCCAGCGCGGGCAGAGCCGGGCGGAAGACCAGACGCCCCCCTCCGGCTCCGTCTTTTCGAGCACTGCGGCGACGAGCTGGGCCACCTCGTTGAGATTGGACTCCATTTCAAGGGTGTCGTAAATACGATTGTAGCCACGCCCGAAGAGTGCTTCATCGCTTTGGGCCGGATCGTGCCGATAATGGGTGAGTCCGATCGATTCGGTGAGGCCGTGCGCGATGAGGGCGCCGGTGGCGATCACCGCGTGGACAAGCCCGCGATCGATCATGTCGCAGATGATGCGGCCCTGCTTGGCGACCGTCATCGCTCCGGAGATGGTCAGGACCGCTGTGCACGAGGGGTCGCCGATCATCTGCGACAAGACGTCGTAAGCCTCTCCGAGCTGGCGGCCGGAAAACGCCGTTTTCGACATGGCGCGCAGCAGGTCGCGGAAGCTTGTCACGCCGTCGAGAGAAAGACTCTCGAGGGGTTCAAGACCGTCCTCGCGCCCGTCGTGGAGCGATCGCATATCCATGGGAGCCGCCAACCCGGATAAATCCGGGGTTATGTCGAAGTGGCCACTGGTTCTTCCAGTGCGCCCTCCATCTGCGGATCCAGGATAAAGCGAGGCATTTCCCGGATGGAAACGTCACCCAGTTCGATTTCCTCGCGGATGAAAGCCAGGACGTCTTGCGGATCAGTTTTTCCGCAGGTGAAGACATCCAGTGCGACGAGCCCCAGATCGGCATAGGTGTGGCAGGAACAATGGCTCTCATCGAGAACCACGACCGCCGTAAAGCCGGGGGGAGAATTGTGCCCGAATTGATAGCGAACTTGAGAGATCACGTTGGCGCCGGCGCGTTTCGCGCCTCGGGCCATGGCTGCCAACATCGCACCATCGTTGAGACAAACGTCTCGTGAGACGTTACGGCAGTCCACTAGAAGATGCTTGCCTTTTTCCAATTCATAAACCCTCCCAGACGCGTAAGCGACTGATGCACCTCCGTGCCCGACGCCGTTTGGTCAAGACGAGGCCGAACGAAGAGGCCGCTGATCGGCACAGCGCCGATCCTGCCGGTGGATAAAGATCGAATAATTTATGACGCAATCTCCAGCCGAATCAAGAGATATTTACCGTCTACACGGAAAAAAATTGGAGAACCAGCCAAGCTGAGTCGCCGATCGGCGCCGCCAGTCGCTCACGAGGGCGCTGGAACGGTCGTGGGCCAAGCGGCCTGCCAAGCAGTCGGAACGGCACTCCCAAGCGGGCCGCTTGCTCACACGCTGAAGCGGACGACGATCTCGTCGCCGTCCCGCATCGCGTACTCTTTTCCCTCGACGCGGTGCAATCCCGCCGCCTTGACTTCACGCTCGGAGCCCAGCCGCAGCAAATCCCCGACGGCCGTGATTTCCGCCCGGATAAAGCCGCGGGCCAGATCGGTATGGATCGTCGCGGCGGCGTCGAGGGCCGTTCCCCCCCGGTGCAAGAGCCACGCATGGACCTCTTTTTCGTCCGAGGTGTAAAAGGTGATCTGCTCCGTCACCTCGAAAATTGCCCGAAGCACCTTGGACGCGCACGATTCCCCGAGCCCCATCTCGCGGGCGAACGTGTCGCGGTCTTCCGGCGGAAGTTGCTGGACTTCCAGCTCCAGGCCGACGGGAGCCGACACGGCCCGGTGCCCAGCCGCTTCCAACGGGCCGACGACGGCTGCCGCCTGGGCCGAATCGGCTGTGTTGAGAATCACCAGCCGCTTCTTGCGGGTTAGCAGCGAGAACGATTTCGTCGCCTTGTCCTGGGCCTCGTTGAAGGCCATGTCGGCCAGCGACCGCCCCTCATCCAGCCGGGCGGCGATCGGCTCCAGAGCGGCAATTTCTGCCTGTAGCTGCTCCCGGTCGGGACGGGGCTTGACGATATCCTTGTGCAGCCGCCCCAGCCGGTTTGTCACCACCTGCAGGTCGGCCAGGATGATGTCGTCCTGAAAGCTCCTGACATCGGCCAGCGTGTCGGCCCCGGAAAAACAGCCAACGACCAGGACCAGGGCGTTCGACTCGCGGATCACCCCCAAGTCGCTGGGCGTTGGCCTCGTGCGCCTTGCGGTCCAAGCCCGGCGTGTCGAATAGCTCGATCCGGGCGGGGGAAACCTTCTTCGGCTTGAACAGGGCGACCAGCCGATCGAAGCGCGGATCGGGAACCACGGCCGTCCCGAGCTGGCCGAGATGGGCTTTTGCCGGGTCCGGCTTGGCCCCCGTCAAAAGCTCAAAGAGCGTGCTCTTTCCGGAGCCTTGGTAACCGACCAGTCCGAGTTTCATTGACTCGATCTAGTGCTGAAAGCACTTTCGTGACTCGACGAGAGCGTCGTTTTTACCGATGGTTTCCGCCGCGGAATCGCTACCGCTGAATCAAATGCGCTCGAATCACGAATAAAACTGGCCGAGTCCGGCCGGCTCGAACGCGTTTTTGTAGTGTTCGATCTGCGGTGATTTTGCCCCGTCCGGCCAAAGGATGGCGACCACGTCGAACCGGCTGCGGTGCTCCAGCAGCCTGTTCTGCTTCAAAAACGCCAGGGCCGCCCGGGTCAGCCTTGTTTGCTTCTCCGGAGTGACCGATTCGGCCGGGTGGCCGGCGTCTAGAGACCGGCGGGTGCGGACTTCGACGAAGACAATTGTATCCCCGTCCAGGCCGACGAGGTCGATTTCCCCGAATTGATTGGCCACGCCACGGGCAAGAACTCGCACCCCCCTCTTCGCCAGGAACGAGGCCGCCCGCTGCTCCCCCTGCCGCCCAAGAAGCCCACGCAGCCACTCTTTCATGGGCACGCTCTCAAACGAGGAAGTCTCACGCGGAGGAGCCGAAGCTCCAAGTTGCCTGCCCTGCGGAGCTCGGAGTCAAGAGTCCGGACTCCAGACGCCGAAGTCCGCACCCGGCGGCTGTGAAACCCACGTCCCTTGACGCAAGCTCACTCCTCAGGACCGCTCTCTTCCTGTTTCTCGCGCCGTTCCGTCAACCGGGTCGATTTGCCGACCCGTTTCTGCAAGTAATAGAGCTTCGCGCGGCGAACGCGGCCGTGGCGCTTCACGTCAATCTTGGCAACCTTTGGCGAATGGATCGGAAAGGTCCGCTCGACCCCTTCGCCGGCGACGATCCGCCGCACGGTGAACATTTCCGCAGTTCCGCGGCCGCGACGGGCAGTCACCACGCCGCTGTAGATCTGGATCCGCTCCTTGCCTCCTTCGAGAATCCGCGTGTGGACCTCAACCGTATCCCCGATCTGAAATTCGAGCGGATTGGAGCGGAGACTGGAAGCCTCGGCGACGTTGATCAACCTGTGCATGGCTGGGTTCCTTGGAGTCCGCACGCGGGCGGAAGGCAAACTGCCTGAATATGCGAAAATCGTTCCGACGTCAACTGTCACCCTTGGGCGGGGCGTCGACGACCGGCAGATTGAGGAGATCGCTCCGCAATTCGCTCGTCCGCCGTAAACTCTGGTCGAACCGCCAGCGTGAAATCTCGGCATGGTCGCCGTTGAGAAGGATGTCCGGCACCTCCATCCCGCGGAAAATCCGCGGCCGCGTGTACTGCGGATACTCCAACAGACCCGACTCGGCAAACGAATCGTATTTGCTGCTGGTCTCGTCCCCCAAGACCCCGGGAATGTGCCGGATGACCGTGTCGATCACCAACATGGCTGGCACTTCCCCCCCGTTGGTCACGAAGTCGCCCACCGAGACTTCCAGCGGCTTGAGTCCGACGCGGATGCGTTCATCAAACCCCTCATACCGTCCGCACAACAGGAGCAGCCGATCGTGGGACGCCAGCTCCATGACCAGCCCGTGGTCGAGCCGGCGGCCTTGCGGCGACAGCATGACGAGCAAGCCGGGCGGGTCCTGTTCCGACGGGGGCCCGTCGGGCTGCGGACCGTCGGCCAGCACCGCCTCGACGCAGTCGAACACGGGCTGGCAACACATCAACATACCCGGGCCGCCGCCGAACGGCCGGTCGTCGACTTTCTGGTGCTTGTCGATGCTATAGTCGCGGATATTCCACAGCCGGATGTCGACCAGCCCCCGTTGGATCGCCAGCTTGAGCAGGCTCTGCTGGAGGTAGCCGTCGAAAATGCCGGGGAAGAGAGTCAGGATGTCGAATCGCATACTCATCAAGCTCAAAGCACCAATAACGAAGCAAGCTCAACGCACTCAGGATAGGCACTTCGCCCTGTCGCGTTTCGGGCTTCGCGCTTCGGATTTCCTTCGTCATTCGTGCTTCGGGTTTTCGCGCCGCATCGCCCGTCGCATCAGGATTCGGTCGTCGCCTCCTGCGGCGTTTCGGCGGTCTTGGCCGGGCGGACCTTCGGGGCGGTCATCGGCGGCGGGGCGGCCGCTTCGCCGAACCGATTCGTCCGCACCTTCTTGATCAAGGCGGCGACGTTGACGCTCGGCTGCAGCGCCGACGCCGATCCAATAATCGACGCGCTCCAGATTAAGCTTCACCCGGTCCTTCTTCACGCGGACCATCGGGTCGTAAAAGCCCAGCTCTTCGATCGCCTTGCCGTCGCGCGGCGACCGCGAGTCCATCACGCAAATGCGGAAAAACGGCCGGTGCTTCCGGCCCAGTCTCTTCATCCGAATTCTTACCGCCACGAAGGTCTCCTTGGGGTGCAGGTGAACGATCTCGCTTCCACAACTCATCTCCACAGGAAGTCCGAAATCCGAAGGAATGGCTGAAGCCCGAATCACTGCCCTCGCGTCGGCGCCGTGTTTCGAGCTTGGGGTTTCGTGCTTCCTTCGTCATTCGTGCTTTGGGCTTTTGATTCTACTGTCGATTTCGCTTCCGCGCCTTCCGCGCGTCTTTCCGCTGCTGCTTCTTCTTCGTCGCGCGCCTTGTTCTGGTCCAAGGGCCCACGTTTGCTCCGCTGTTTGTCGTGGGCGAACTGGGCGTTGGGGTCTTTCAGGCCGGCGTCCGCCAGCTCTCGAACCGCCCGCAACTTGTCGCGGACGTTCATATTCGCCATCTGCTGCAGCTTGCCCGACATGCTTTGGAACTGTTTGATCAAGTGGTGTACTTCGGACGCCTCAGTCCCGCTGCCGGCGGCGATGCGGTTGCGGCGGCTGCGGTCGATCTTATTGGGATTCCGGCGCTCATCGCGGGTCATCGAGTTGATCATTGCCTCGATGCCCTTGAGCTCTTCCTCCGGATCGACGTCGGGATTGGAGTCGAACAGGCCGCCCAAGCCGGGGATCATCCCCAGGATCTGCTTAATCGATCCGAGCTTGCGGATCTGCTTAAACTGATCCCGGAACTGCTCCAGCGTGAACTCGCCCTTCCGCATCAGCTCCTGCTGATGGGCCATTTCGTCGGCATCGAACTCGCGCTGGGCCTTCTCCAGCAGGGTGGCCAGGTCCCCGCCGCCCAAGATGCGGCTGGCCATCCGTTCGGGGTGGAACTCTTCCAGCCGGTCGAGCTGTTCGCCCACGCCGACAAACTTGATGGGGACGCCGGTGACGGCCTTCACGCTGAGGGCCGCTCCCCCGCGGGTGTCACCGTCGAGCTTGGTGAGGATCACCCCGTCGAGCTCGAGCGCTTCATTGAATGCCTTGGCGCTGTTGACGGCGTCCTGCCCCGTCATCGAGTCGCAGACCAGGAGAGCCTGGTCGGGCATGATCTTCGTGTCGATCAGCTCCAGCTCCCGCATGAGCTCTTCGTCGACATGGAGCCGCCCGGCCGTATCCAGGATGAGGACCTTGACGTTCCCTCCCCGCTTGGCTTCGTTGACCGCGTTGCGGCAAACTTGCAGCGGAGTGCTCTTTGCCGGGTCCTCGCTGTAGACCGGCACGCCGATCTGCTCTCCGATGATTTTGAGCTGGTCGATGGCGGCCGGCCGCTGCAGGTCGGCGGCGACCAGCAGCGGCTGGATGCCCTGCTCCTTGAGCATTCGGGCCAGCTTCCCGCAGGTGGTGGTCTTCCCGCTCCCCTGCAGGCCGCACATCATCAGCACGGAAATCCCGTCGCGCTTGATGTGCAGCGAATGGTCGACCGGGCCCATCAAGTTGACGAGCTCCTGGTAGACGATGCCGACGATCTGCTCGCTGGGCTTCAGCGCCTTGAGGACCTGTTCCCCGACGGCCTGCTCGGTGACGCGGTTGATGAACTGCTGGGCGACGTCGTAATTGACGTCGGCCTCGAGCAGCGCCTGGCGGACTTGGCGCAGGCCGTCGCGGATGTTCGTTTCCGTCAATCGTCCGCGGTCGATCAGCGACAACTGCGCCGCGAATGCTGTCTGTAATCGCCTCAAACATCGCCAACCCGCCGGGTGAAATTCATTGCTCCGTCGAGGACCTTCGCCTGGCCTCCGGGAGCGAACCACACATTTTAGGGCCGGCCGGAAAGGATGACAATCATACCCGGACTTCTCCATTGCGTTGGCGGCGGAACCGGAAAAACGGGAACCGACCGGCCGACTTGCCGCGAAACTCCCGGTCGTCTTGCGGGAGTTTTTTGGGGTATTTTGGGGCTTAAAAAAAGGGGCGGGGGCACCCCAAAAAACTCCAAACAAAAACTTCAACCGGCCCGTGCGGTCGTCCTCGCCTCGGTGGAAAAATCGCGTTTTTTCGCGGCAGAATGCTCTAAAAATATTGACAAAGCTTCACCAACCGATTAAAATACAGATAGGAGAGGCTCGCCGGTTGGAGCTTGCAGCGAAGATCCCGTTACGCGCGGTCGGCTACGGTGCGCACGCCTTGCCGACGACCCATCCGCAGCTTCGCGACGGTGTTTTTCGCGAGGCCCACTCGACAGCGCCGCCGATTCGACTCCAGCCATGACGGAGTTGCTACGGCGGCAGGGGCAGCTTGACGGTCCCCAGGTCTTGCGTTTGGCCGGGGGCGGCGGTGCTCTCGGTCATTGGGTATTGCCGACCGTCCGGCGTCTGCGCCACGAGCCGGAATGCTAACTTCGGAATCAGTCCGTTCACCAGGAACGATCCCTTTTCATCGGTCGATTCCCAGCGGTGTTCGACCGCCGGCGGGCCCGGTTGACCCAGCCACTTGTCGCGGGCCGCCTCGGCGGCGGTCGGCACGCGGACGCCACCGGGGAAAATCACGCGGGCAACACCGTCCGCTTCGGCATAGACGACGTAAAAATGAGCGTTGGCCATCGGTTTTTCATTGGCGTCGGCAAGGGTGTGCACACGATCCGAGCCACTCCCGCGTCGATCACATGCCCACGCAAAAGCCGTGGGCCTGGCACCCATCGGTTCCAAGTCGACACGAGACACCAAATGGGTTGGGTCCGCGCTGCAACATTTTCTGTTCCCATGCTCTTCCTCTGCGAGCTCTGCGCCTCTGCGAGAGATTTCATCGATTGGGAGGAGTGATCTCTCGCAGAGGCCAGAGCTCGCAGAGAAAAGCCGGAGAGAAGGATTTCAGGAAATGAGGCAACGCAAGTTTCCATGCCCACGCAGAGCCGTGACGACTGGTCACAACACGAGACACCAAATGGGTTGGGTCCGCGCTGCAACTTTTTGTTCCCATGCTCTTCCTCTGCGAGGTCTGCGCCTCTGCGAGAGATCATCCTGCCAATCGTTGCGTTTCACGCAGAATCGGACGCGCCGTGGAATGCGCGCGTACGAGAGCATTTCAAAACCGTAGGGCGAGCTGCCAGCTTGCCCCTATTGATTCACGAAACGGCACGAAAGGGCAAGCTGGCAGCTTACCCTACGAGTCATGCCGCCCTTTTGAAACCGCCTCTAAATCCGTACCGGGGCCAGGCCGAGACTCTTGCGCAGGACGGTCAGTTGTCCGTAGTGCATTCCCTCATGCCAGAGAAGGCGCAGCAGCATGCCCGCGAGGCTCGGAGCGAATCGCTGCTGCTCCGCGGGGAGCGGCGCCGCGAGCCGCTCGTCGTCGAGCGATTCGATCCACGTGCGAAACGCCTTCCGCGAGGTGTCGAAATACTCGCGAACCGCGGCGATCGGCGGATAGGTGTCGGCGTTCGGGCTCGGCGTCGACTTGGCGAAAAAGATCGTCGAGTACCGCTCAAACAGGCTCGAATCGCGGCCGGCGACCGACTTGAGAAAGAACTGGTCGACCGTCGCCAGATGGCCCATCGTCCACAACGCATGGTTTGCGCCGGGGAACGGCTGGTGCAGATAGTCCTCTCGCGGAATCGCGTCGAAAACCTTTTGCAACTGCGTCTGCGTCCAGTCGTAGGCGGTCAGAATCTGGTCACGAAACTGATGGGACATCGGTTCGGCTCCTGAAGTGAATCGTCAACCTTCAACGCGTAGACAACCCAGCGTCGACAACCCAGCGGCCATCTTCGGAGCCCTCCCCCCTAAAGACAAGACATGCGGCGACGCGTCCGATGCTCGTTTCAATAATGGACGAATTGCAGCCAGGCGATTCCCAGCATGAGCGTGAGGACCGTCAGCGGAATGCCGACCTTGCAGTACTCCCAGAACGAGATCGCCACCCCCTCGCGGCCGGCGGTCTCCACGACGATCAGGTTGGCCACCGAGCCGAGCACGGTCAGATTGCCGGCGAACGTGCTCGACATCGCCAGCGCCAGCCAGGCCGTCTCGCGCGTCGCCGCGGGCACCGCTTGCGCGACGGGCTCCAGCAGCAGCACCGCCGGCACGTTGCTGACCAGGTTCGACAGCGCGGCCGACACCAGGCTCAGCAGATCGATCGGACGGTTCAGCAGCCAGGTCCAGCCGTCGATGCCCCAGCCGGCGACGACGTGGACCTGAAAGGCATGCACGACGATGAACAGCCCGGTGAACATCACCAGCAGGCTCCAATCGACCTGCCGGTAGACCTTCTGCCGGCTTGATCCGGTCGAGCAGCAACGACGGCGGCCGCGCCCAAGGCAACCAGTTCCAGCGGCAGGCCGGTGAAGAACAGTACCACCGCCGCCAGCGTCACCACGACCGCCTTGATTTGCAGCCGGGCATGACCGGCGCTGCGCGGCGTCCCCTCGTCGCGGCCGCCTTCGGTCAGGCGTTTCGTCATTGCCGGCGCGCTTGTTGCTCGCTTGGGCGGCGTCAAGTCGGCTCCGATACACCAGGCAAACGACGAGGTAGGTGAGGCCCAGCCCCAGCAGGGCCACCGGCATCAGGCGCGCGGCGAAGCGGAGATAGGAGATGCCCGAATGCGCGCCGATGTAGATGTTCTGCGGATTGCCGGTGATGGTGCCCGTCGAGCCGACGTTGGCCGCCGTCGCCAGGCCGATCAGGTGGGGCATCGGATCGAACTTCATCCGCCGGGCCAGGTGCAGCACCAGCGGCGTCAGCGCCACGCAAACCACGTCGTTGATCAGAAACGCCGACAGCACCCCCGACAGGCCGATCGTCACCGCCAGCAGGCCCTTCGGCGTGGTGATGCGGCGCAAGGCCATGCCGACAAGCCGCTCGAAAAAGCCCGACAGCCGCAGCACGCCGACGACGATCATCATCCCGAACAGCAGGAACAGCGTCTTGAAGTCGATCGACTCCGGGCTGACCGCTTGCTTCAGACTCAGCACGCCCGTGACCAGCATCAGCGTGGCGCCGACGAGCGCGATGCCGGCCCGGTCCATGCGCAGCCCCGGCACCTTGCCCAGCGCCAGCCCGGCATAGGTCGCGGCGAAGATCATCCAGGTCAGCCAGACGGTCCAGTCGTTCACGGCCTGATCCCTTCCGCGCCGAAGCTGGCCGCGTCGTCGTTGCCACCCGTCTCGGGCATCATCGTAAGGAAGAGCACGGCCGCGACGGCAGCGATGCCGGCGAAGACATAGAAGAAGCCGTTATACCCCAGGTGCTCCGCCAGGAAGCCGGCCCCGAGCGGCCCGATCACGCCGCCGACCGCCAGCGCCGTGGCGATCATGCCGGAGAGGGCGTTGAAGCCGCCCTTGCCCTTCGTCAGGTCGGCACAGATCGCCACGATCAGGACGTGACTCCGCCTGTCCGGCTGCCTTCGATAACAAGTCTCCCAGGCCGCACGTCCCACCTGCTGACGCGTTGCAAAGTCGACCCTACCGCTTAGAATTAAAAAATCGGTATCTGCACGCTCGGGCGATTGGAGCGTCACTCAATCACTTTCGGGTCGAGTGGCAAGTGCCGGAACATGAATCCACGCAGGATTCGTGCAGATTCTCGAACATCGACGACCCGAAACGAAGCCTTTGACACGTACTGCGCGCGGGAGCAGCTCGACCTGTGAGCGATGCAAAAAATCTCGACACACGAGTCGCCGGGGCGAAGGCCCGGCTCGACGACCACGTCCGCGAGACCGTGGACTGGCATTTCAACCCCGAGACGGGAAGCCCTTTCTGGCTCGAAAAGGCCAAAACCTTCTCCTTCGACCCGCGTAAGGATGTCCGCGGCTTCGCCGACCTTAAAAAGTTTCCCCTGTTTGAAGACGAATGGCTCCGCGGCGGGCCCTTGCGGCGTTGGGTCCCCAAGGCGTTCCAGGATAAGCCGCTCTACGTTTTCGAGACCGGAGGGACGACGGGCATCCCCAAGAGCCGCGTCGTCGTCGAAGACCATTGGATCGACTACGAGCTCTTTAGCGACACGCTCCCCGACGAATCGTTCCCCAAGGGGGCCAATTGGATGATGCTCGGCCCCTCGGGGCCGCGGCGGCTCCGCCTGGCGGTCGAACACCTGGCCCATTACCGCGGCGGGATCTGCTTCTGCGTCGACCTCGACCCCCGCTGGGTCGTCAAGCTGCTCAAGAACGGAGACGTGCCGGGGGTCAAGGCGTATGCGGACCACGTGATCGATCAGGCGATGACGATCCTATCGGCCGGCCACGACATCAAGTGCATGTTCACCACTCCCAAGCTGCTGGAGGCCCTCGCCCTGCGGTTGATGAACGAGGGTTCCAGCGTCGAGGAGGCGGGCATCACGGGCATCTTCGCCGGCGGGACCGAGTTCACGCCGCAGTGGTACCGCTTCTGCCGCGAAGAGCTGCTCGGTCCCAAGGTCTATATCACCCCCACCTACGGCAACACGCTGATGGGCCTGGCCTGCGGCAAACCGTTCGATCCGGCGGACAACTACAAGATCACCTATTACGCCCCGGAGCCGCGGGCCGTGATCGAGGTCGTCGACTTCAACGACCACACGCGGGTCGTCAATTACGGCGATTCGGGGCGCGTCAAGCTCTACACGCTCACCAAGGAGCTGTTCATCCCCGGCTTCCTCGAGCGGGACGAAGGCGAGCGCGAAAAACCGCACGAAAAATATCCCTGGGACGGCGTCAGCGGCGTGAAGCCCTACCGGGAGTTCGCCAAGACGACGACGGTGGGCGTGTACTGAAAAGCCGGAAGCACGAAATCCGAATGACGAAGGAAATCCGAAGCACGCAGCTCGAAACAAGACCGGCGTCGCGATTTCGTGTGGTACGCACCCTTCCTCATTCGGACTTCGGATTTCGTGCTTCCTTCGTCATTCGGATTTCGTGCTTTCGGGTTCTTCCAAGGATTCTACCGTGATTGAAATCCCCGTTCTGCGCTGGGGCAAACCGTACGAGAGCCTCCAACAGGATCCGGTCGTCCACTTCGAGACCGGAGAGACGCTGTGCACCGTCCATCAGGCCAACGGCGGCCTGATTCAGATGGACCTCCGCAAGCAGCAGCGGGCGCGGGACCTGCTCCGCGAGATCCCGATTGCCTCGCTGGTCGAATCGTGCAAGAAGGCGGCCGAAGTCTATCTGACCGCGACCCTTCCCCTGGGAAACGGCACCCAGTCGCCGCAAGAATTCTGCACGATGCAGTCGGTGACGACGGGACTTCCCGAGCACATGTGCGCGGCCAACATGAAGAAGAACCACTTCGTGCTGACGCACATGGGGGACATTATCGACGCGCTGACCCGCGGCTTGCCGTACGACGTGCTGACGCGCGGTTACGGCGTCGAGCACCGCGGCGTGACGGTCAGTTACCAGGCCAACGCGCCCGTGCTGGGGGCCGTGCTCCCGTCGAACTCGCCGGGCGTCCACACGCTGTGGCTGCCGGTGATGCCCATGCAGGTCGGCCTGGTGCTCAAGCCCGGCCCCCAAGAGCCGTGGACCCCCTACCGCATGTGCGAGGCCTTTGCCCAGGCCGGCTTCCCCCGCGAGGCCTTTTCGATTTACCCGGGGGGCGGGGAAGTGGGAGCGGCCGTTTTGCAGGGCTGTGAGCGGGCGATGATTTTCGGCGGGACGGCCACGGTCAAGCAGTATCACGGCAACCCGCGCGTCCAGCCGCACGGTCCCGGCTTCAGCAAGATTCTGCTCGGCGACGATCTGGTCGACAAATGGGAAAGCTATCTCGACATCATGGTCGACAGCGTGCTCGTCAACAGCGGACGAAGCTGCATCAGTTGTTCCGGCATCTGGGCTTCGCGGCACGGTCGCGAGATCGCCGACGCGCTGGCCCAGCGTTTGGGACCGGTCGCGCCGCTGCCGACGGCCGACCCGCAGGCCGCCTTGGCCGCCTTTACCCTCCCCGGGGCCGCCGGCGCGATCAACGACCAGATCGAGCAGGGGCTTAAACAGCCGGGCGTGACCGAGGTGAGCGCGAAGCACCGCGGCGGCCCGCGGCTGGTCAAAAAGGAGCGCTGCGACTACCTGCGGCCGACCGTGCTGCACTGCACGAGTCCCGATCTGGAGCTGGCCAACACGGAATACATGTTCCCCTTCGTCTCCGTGGTCGACTGCCCGCAGGAGAAAATGCTCGCGTCGATCAAGCAGACTCTCGTGTGCACGGGCATCACGGAAAACGCGAAATTCTCGCGTCAGTTGCTCGACGCGACGCACATCGACCGGCTCAACATCGGCCCGATCAAGACGATCGCGCTCAACTGGCTCCAGCCGCACGAAGGCAACATCGTCGATTTCCTCTTCCGCGCCCGCGCCTTCCAAAACAGCCCGCCCCCGGCGCATTGAACCCCGGCGCGTTGAACCCCGGCGCGTTGAACGCCGGCGCATTGAATCAGTCGCATTCTGCGATACTGGCCCAAGCGGGTTGCCGCGGGGACGGGCAATTTCCGGCTTTGTCGAGCGCAAATCCGTCTTGAAGCGATCGGCAAATTCTGCTACTTAGCCCCCTCGACCTCTCTCTCACCTCCCAAATTCCCTCGATTTTCCCGTCCCATCACCGGCGACAGCCAGCCGTCGCGTTCCCAGAACGTTCGATTCGACCTGCGTCGCGATGCGGCGTTGGGATCGGCTTGCCGGGTCAGGAGACCGTTCGATGCCACGTTCCGGCACGGTGCCGAGCATGCTCTTTGCCGCGTGCGCGATCGTAGCGACGCACGGAGCGTTTGCGGCGACCAAAGAGCCCCCTTACGAGGCCGTCGTGGAATCCGACGAGGCGTTCGCACGGTGCGGCCCCGGCAAGAACTTTTACCCCACGGGCAAGCTCAAGCGGGGGGACCATGTGACCGTACGGCGGCACGATCCGGGCGGATGGTTCATGATCGATCCGCCGCCGGGCAGCTTCAGTCTCATCCACAGCGACGACGTGCTGCGCGAAAGCAATACCGGCACCGTCAAACCGCTTGCCGAGGGGCAGTCGCCCGTTCGAATCGGCAGCGCGATCGACCCTACGATCGCCTCGGTCTACCAGCGCCAATTGTCGTCCGGCGAGCGCGTCGAGATTCTCGGAGAGGCGACCATTCCCCGGCGAGATGGCCAGGTCCAAATGCTCAAGATCCGGCCCCCCAAGGGAGAATTCCGCTGGATCGAAGGAGTGAACCTGACGCCGCTCGACCAGCAAATCCAGGACCAGCAAATCCGCAGTCAGCAGACGAGAGATCAGCAGACGAGGGAACAGGCGGATTCCGATCCCTTTGCAGCTCCGCCGCAGTCACGAAAGAATCCGACGTCGGGGGGCCGGCCAACCGTCTCTGGAAAACCGGCAGCGAAGCTGACCGCATCGTCGACAGCGATCCCGGCCAATCGGCAGGCGATGTCGCAGAAAACGGCGTCGCAGGCAACGGCGTCGCAGAAAAACGGCCGTGCGGCCGGCACGACGACCACGCTCGTTGATCCAAGCAGTCGGCTCGAACAGATCGACCTTCAGTTTCGAGACACGATCCAGCGGCAGCCGGCGACGTGGAACCTGGTCCAGATCGAACAGGCCTACCGGGAGCTGAGCCAGCAATCGGTTTCGCCGGCCCTCCGCGGGCAGCTCGAGCTGCGATTCTCGGCAATCGACCATTACAAGCAGGTCAAAGCCGAATACGACGACTATTTTCGCCTGGTGTCCAGCACCGCGCGCAAGGATGCGGAGCTAGCGGCCATTCAGAATTCCCTGGATCCGCAGGATGCCCGTCCGCCGATCATGTCGCCGGGGCAAGGCCCGGCTCTGACGGAGCCATCGGCGAGCGGTGCGCCGAACGCCGCAACAGCCCCTCCGACCCCAAATCCCGCGATGAACGTTCCCAATACACAAGCTCCCCAGAATGTTCCTGAATTCAATGTCCCCGCACAGCCGGCGACGGGGCCCCAAAGCGACACGAGGGCCGTCGGCCCTGTGTTGGAGAATCCGGTGCCGCTCCCGACGGAGCCTCAGCCCGAAGCGAGCCCGAGACGCGAGATTCATTTAGAATCGCCGATCCAGTCGCCGCCTGCGGTTGCTCCGAACGATACGGGAAGCGCAAGCCAAGAGTTGCCGACGAATCCGAAAGCCGCTCCGGTGACGCAAGGTCCGATGAGCGGCGCCGCGAAACGCGGAGCCGGCCGGTCCCGTCGAACGACGTCTCCTTCGAGCCCTCAACTCCGGCCGGAACGCGGACCTTGCGCAATGCCGATCCGCTGCCGCAAGGACCGCAGCCGGCAGCGGCCCCCACAATGCCTGCATCGCAGCCGGTGCGCCAAGTGCCGAGCACTTCGACGGTTCCTTCCCTGGCCGCACCGCGGCAAATCCGCCCGCAGGCTGCCGCCGGGCTGGATGGCGCGGGAATCGTTCAGCGGGCGGCGACGCCGGTTCCTGGAGGGCCCCGACACGTGCTGTTGGCCCCGAACGGGCGAATCCTGGCCTATTTGTATCCGGACCGGGGGATCAACCTGGACGCCTATTTGGGACGATCGATGGGGATCGTCGGACCGCGCGCTTACCGTCCCGAGTTGCAGACCGACCTGATCGTCGTGCGAGGAATGATGCCCGTACGGCTCGCGCCGCAATAGGGATCAAAGTTCAGGGGCCAGAGGTCAACCGATCCCAGGCACGCTGCGCGTACCGGATTCCTAAGCGGGTCTTTGACCCGTAGCCCTCTTACGGCTCCGCTTCTTCAGGGACCGCTTGAAATCCGACGTTTTCCTCGCCGCTGGTGGTGACGCGTTCGCGGAAGCCGATGACGAAAATGATGCACGTGACCAGAGCGGCAGCGGCGGGCCAAAGCCAGATCGCGGGCCAGCGACGCCGACGGGCGAACGCCCATTCCGTTCGATCCACGTTGCCGTTTTCGTTGCGGTCGGCTCTCACCACTCCGTCGACAAGTGAATTGTGGTCATAGTGCGTCACCGTCCCCAAGATTTTGTCGGTCTCGGAATAATCCGGGGGAATCATCGACCGAGTGACAACCGAGTCGGCCTTCAGGTGCAGGGCCGTCGCGAATTGCAATTTCCCCGCCGCGTCCCACTCCGGCAGCGGAAGCTGTTCCTCGTGGCTTCCCGCCTTCGACGTGACCTCGGCCTTGACGCGGATCGTGGGAGGATAAAAGTCGACCGTTTTTCCGGAGGCGATCGATCCGACGAACATCCCCACGCCCAGCATGACGAACGCGATGAAGCTTTGGGCGCTGGCCCGCTGCCGCTCGTCGACCCGCGTGTCGACGTAGATGTAACTGGCGACGAAGTAAAAGTCATAGCACACGCCGTGCAAGAAAAGCCCGAAGATCACCGCCGGGAGGGACAAGCTGGCAAAGGCCATGTAGCGCAGCACCCAGGCGAGCATCCCGACCGTGAGCATCCGCTTGACGCCCAGCCGGGTGATGAAGAAGGGCATCGCCGCCATGAATCCGACTTCCGAAAGCTGGCCGATGGTCTGCAGTGCGGTCGGGTACGGCGCCTCGAGCTGTTCCAGGAACCCGTTGGCCTGGCTGTAATAAAACGACAGGGGAATGCAGATCAAGAAGGAGCAAACGACGAACACCAGGAACGTGGGATCGCGGAGCAGCCGGAAGATCCCTTGGCCGGTGGTCGCCTGCGATCGAGGGCGCGGTCTTGGCCCGAGGCGGGGTGTGCGGCAAATAAAGGCAGAAGGCCGCCAAGAGCAACGACAGGCCGGCGGCCACCAGGAATTGGCCGTTTGTCTTGCCTCCCACCAGGAAGCCGATGTTCCAGCCGGCAATGATCCATCCCCACGTGCCCCACACGCGGATCCCGGGGAAATCGCGCTTGGAGTCGGCAATGTTGGCGAAGCTGATCGAGTTCGTCAGCGCCAGGGTCGGCATATAGCAAAGTGCGTAGGCCTGCATGATGGTGAAGAGCTTGCCGAACTCGGTCGTGAAGGCGGCGATCAACAGCAGAATCGCCCCGATGAGGTGCAGGGCGGCCAGGAGTTTTTCCGTCGCGAAGAAGCGGTCGGCAAAGTAGCCGACGAAGAGCGGCGAGATCATCGCTCCCACGGCCATCGTCGCTCCCATCCACCCGACCTGCGTGCCGTCGAAGTGCAGCGTCTCGTACATGTAGCCGCCGATGGAGACGCCCCACGCGCCCCAGACGGCGTATTGCAAAAACATCATCACGCATAGCCGCAGGCGGACGCCGTTGCGCATCGCGGACCCCTTTTCTCTTCTGCGGGTTCGTCTGGAAAAGTCGCGTTCCGATCATGGCGACTGGCCGGACCGCAAGCAAGCATGAATTCGCCCGGCAGGCTCGAAATCAGGCGACGGAGCCGCGACCTGATTTGGCGTGAACACTGACAAGACCCGACCTAGGCCGACGACCCGCCTGTCCCAAGCCGGCCGACCGCGGTCGATGCCGACGGCGAGGCCGTCGGCTTGGGTCCGTGCGACGTCCTGCTGGCGAAAGAGGCGCTTGATTCCCCTCCCGGCGACTGTCAAAATTAGCGTGATCCTCCCGTTCCGGACTTTCTGAAAGCAGACCCATGCCATTTCATGAAGGAAACACGATCGGCATCGACCTCGGCACGACCTACTCGGCGCTGGCCCAGGTCAATGCCGAGGGAAAGCCGATCACGATTCACAATTCCGACGACAAGCCGATCACCCCGTCGGTCGTGCTCTTGGGCGAGGATGGGCACGTGCTGGTCGGCCCGTCGTTCGAGCGGATCTCGATCGAAGATCCGTCGCACATCGTCGAGGCCATCAAGCGGCAGATGGGGAACAAGGACTTTTATATCGTCTATCAGAACAAGCGGCTGACTCCCGAATTCATCTCCGCCCTGATCATGAAGAAGCTGAAGCAGGACTGCGAGAAGCGGATCGGGCCGATCGCCAACGCCGTCATCACGGTCCCCTATTACTTCAACGACGTCCGCCGCAAGGCGACGCAGGACGCCGGCAAGATCGCCGGCCTCAACGTGGTCGACATCTTGAACGAGCCGACGGCGGCGACTCTGGCTTACGCCTGGATCAAGGGAGAACTGGGCCGCAGCGACCTGCGGGCGAAGGAAAAGACCATTCTGGTTTACGACTTGGGCGGCGGGACGTTCGACGTCACGGTCGTCCGCTATACGCCGACGAACTTCCGCGTCCTGGCGACCGACGGCGACGTGATGCTGGGCGGTCTCGACTGGACGCAGCGGATCGTCGACCACGTCTGCGAGCAGTTCAAGCGGAAGTTCGCCGAGGATCCGCGGGAGAACCCGGAGACGCTGCGGGCCTTCACCCAGGAGTGCGAAGACGCCAAGCGCCAGTTGAGCACCCGCTCGCAAGTGCCGATCAGCCTGTACTACAAGGGCAAGACCCTCACCGTCTCGCTGACGCGCGGCGACTTCGAGCGGATGACGGCCGATCTTTTGCAGCGCACCAAGGACACCAGCGAACTCGTGCTGCAGCAGGCGAAGGTCGACCCCCGCGAGCTGGACGACGTCATCATGGCGGGGGGATCAACGTACATGCCCGTCGTCGAACAAATGCTCAAGGAAGTCTGCCGTCGCGAGCCGAGCCGCGAGGTCATTCCCGAGGAGGCCGTCGCGCAGGGGGCGGCCATTCACGCGGCGATCCTGGAAGCCAAGGAGACGGGAGGCCGCGGCCGCCTGGGAAAAGCCGTGGTCGACCGCCTGCGTTCGGTCAACACGACGGACGTGAACTCGCACTCGCTGGGCGTGCAGATCACGGATCCCGATGGATCCGAACCGCAAGAGCAATTACATCATGATTCCGAAGAACACGGCGATCCCCTACGAGGTGAACCAGCGATTCGTGACGACGACCCCCAACCAGCAGCGGATCCATATCTACGTGCTGGAGGGAGAAGCCAGCGACCCGGAGGCCTGCACGCGGATTGCCGACTTCCAGATCGTCGGCCTGCCTGCCGGGCTGCCGTCCGGCTCCCCCGTCGACGTGACCTACAGCTACGACAGCAGCGGCCGCATCCAGGTCACGGCCGTCGAACTGACCGGCAAGCGGCAAGCGAACATCGAGATCATCCGCAGCCAGGGATTGGACAATCAAGGCGTGGATTCGTTCCAGCAAATCGCCCGGGAGTACCACGTCGAATAGCGAATGGGGCGAGGGTCTTGAAGCCCGTTTCATTCATTTCTCGCCGCGCCGCAAATGACCACGTTGGACGTCTACAAGAGTTGGCTTGGCATTCCGGACGGCCCCCGGCCCCCCGGACATTACGAGCTGTTGCGCCTCGTCGAATTCGAGGACGACCCCGAGAAGATCCGCGGCAACTACAAGAAGCTCAACGCGCACGTCCGGAAGTACGCATCCGGGCAGTACTCGGCCCGATCGCAAGAGCTCCTCAACGAGCTGGCCAAGGCCATGCTCTGTCTGACCGATCCCGAGCGGAAGCGCGAATACGACGAGAGCCGGGGCCGCGTCACCCAAGAGGCTGGCCCGCAGGGCGGCCGCCGCTCCCAAGGGAAATTGCTCGTCGATCGCAAGACGATCAGCCGCGAGCAATTGAAGGAGGCCGAAGGTTTCGCCGAGGCCCGCGGTCTGTCGCTCCGCGACGCGCTGGTGCAGATGAAATTCTGCGATCCCGCCACCGCCGCGCAGGCCCTGGCGGAGGAGCTGGGGCGGCCGTTCGTCGATCTGGCCGAAGTCGTCCCCGACGACTCGGTGCTCGACGTCGTGCCGCGAAGCACGGTCAAACGCTATGCAGTCCTGCCGCTCTTCATCGATGAGGATACGGTCCTGGTCGCCTGCGTCGACGAGCCGGATCCGGAGCTTGAGGAAGAGATCCGACTGCGGTTCGGCCTTCCGATGCGCGCCGTGATTGCGACGCCCCTGGCCATCAACCAGGGGATCGCCAAATACTACGCGGCGGGCATGCGCGACGAGGCGGCCGCCGACGAGGCGATCAAGAAAGCCGGTGGCACAGCGAGCAAAATCAGAGGCGCCAAATCCAAGAAATCGCCCAGGAAATCGCCCGTGATCCGCAAACGCTTCAAGGACTTGGCGCCGCAGGAGCAGTACCAGCGCACACAACTTGGCTACGTCATCATGTGTTGGGCGACGGTCGGGTCGGCGTTGGTCGACCAATTCGTCCTGAAGGGGCACGTTTTCCCGTTTACCGCCCTGAGCTTCTTCCCGTTTGACCAGTTCTTGTTGACCCTCTTCGTCCCGGCACTCACCATCTGGTGGGTCATCAAGGAATATTGGAAGTAAGGCTTGTCGGCTTTCTCCAATTTCACACGCACCGCGATGCCTGAAGATTTCGCGGTCGCGGAAGTCGGGCCGACGAGCAGACTTGGCTGAGCCGTCAAACTCCGCCGTGCTCCCGCAAGCCTCAAAATCGCGGCAAATGGTGCCACCGTCAACGGGGGCCGTCGTAACGGCCGCATCCGGCACAACCGATCCATCCGATACTAAATGATCGTCCGCGATTTCGTACGTTGGGAACCTACGGCTGGCGCGGAGCCGAGCGGTGGTTTCGCGAAAGGAGTCGCCACGATGCAACGTCCGGCAATCCTGCTTGTCGTCCTTGCGCTCTTGGCAGCCGATTCTGCCGTCGCGCAGAACCAGCCCGCCGCGTCGCCCAACGACGCGGGCCGCCCAGGAAGTCTGAGTGTTCCGCCGCCTCCCACACCTGCCGCAGAGCCGTGGCCGTTGCAGGACGGAGTTGGGCCGGGAATCGCGTCGGGGAGTATTCCGCCGGGCAGCATCGTGGACGCCAATCCCCGCCGGTTGCGCGACCTGGCCCCCCCGGCTCCCTCCGCGACCGGCCCCTCCGAGTCGGCCCCCCTCCAACAAGGCGCGGCCCAGACCGGCCCGTCGTTGGTCTTCCGCACCGCCGACGTCGTGCGTCCCGATCTTGTGCGAGGCGTCAACTATCGGCTGGGCGAATATGCGCCCCTGGTCGATTTCAAATTTCAGTTTGAGATTGAAACGCCCTGGGGAACGATTCCGGCGGTGGGAATGGCGATGCTCGGACTACGGCTGCGCGAGCTCAAGTCGATCGAGTATGGCTCTCGCATCGTGCACAAGAACCCGCTGTTCGTCGAGGGAGCCGTCCAGGTGGCGGCCAAGACGCCGGAGGGGGCGTATCTTCTGGTGACCGATCCCATCGAATCGGTGTACCGCACGGCGGTCGGACTCAAGCGAATTGTGCTGGCGAAATGGAGTCCGGGCGGGGAGCGCGGCAATTGCGAGGCGCGCCGCAAGCTGGCCTGCCTGCTCGTCTGCGATCCCGAGACGCGCAATCCCGTGCTGCAATGTCTCCTGGACGACATGTCGGCCAACGCCTCCGCCGGCTGGCTGACGGCGGATGTCGCGCTCAATTTCGGCCTGCCCGGGCTCGGGGCGCTGGCCGCCAACGCCGAGTTCAAACGGACGATCGCCATCAAATCGACCCGCGAGATCCAGGCCGATCTCGACGCGTCGCTGATCGCGCTCGGCGTTCCCGAGGCGGCCCGCACGGGCTTTCTCTCGTCAAGCTGCTATACCACGACCCAGAGAATGGCCTTCGTTTACTACCTCCGCAAACTGGTCGGCATCGAGAATTTGCCGTCGCTGGTGGCAGGCGCCGTCGACACGATCAACGAGGCGGAGGCGCTGGCTTCGATTCAGGAGCTACAGTTGCTGGTCGAGCTTCGCCGCACGCACCCGATCGCCCGAGTCTCGTTCGTCGGCCTGCCGATGGTCGTGCTGTCCGACGGGAGCCAAATGATCGTCACATCGGACGACTATCTCGTCGAAGTGCCGCGGATCGCGCAGATGATCGCCGGCTACCGCGCGGAATTCCCGGCGGCTCCGACGACGCTGGTGACGCTCGGCCGTGTGTCCGCCGGCGCCGAGCAGCAGTTTCTTGCCGCCGGGATCTCCGTCGCGCATCATCGACTCGGCGATGATAACTTCAATGCGAAAGCGGAAAAGGCGGCGCAGACCGCTCTGAGACCGGGCGCCGTTTCCCCGGCGGCCCCCCGGACGCCCTAATCATCGCGAATCCCCTTGGAAAGAGTCCCCCCGCCATGCGAAGATGGGGTTTTCCGCCAAGGGAATGATCGATGAAGGTCCAGCAGTTCCTGGCTCACTACGGCATCACGGAGAACCCGTTCAGTCCGGAAGACGCCCAAACCGACCACATCTTCCGGAAGTTTTGCCTGCACGCCACGCATCATCCGGCGTGGGACAAGATTTATGGGAACCCGGAGAGTCCCGGGACGTCGGTCGTCTTCGGCGAAAAGGGGAGCGGCAAGACGGCCCTGCGGCTGCAGATCGTCGACGAGCTGGCCACCTTCAACCGCTCCCATCCCGACCGCCGGTGCTTCGTCATCGAATACGATGACTTCAATCCCTTCCTGGACGCCTTCCGCGACCGTCTGCACGGCCGCAAGCGGCGGCCCGACCGGATGTTGGCCCAATGGCGACTGTGGGATCACATGGACGCCATTCTGTCGCTGGGCGTCACGCGGCTGGTCCGTTCCGTCACTGTCGCGCGCGACAAGGCGGAAGCCGAACGCATTGACGGGGCCCCCGCCGCCAGCAGTGACGCAGCCCCGATCGAGACGAGGGCCGTCGACCGTCTCTCGCGGCACCAGAAACGCGATCTGCTCCTTTTGGCCGCCTTCTACGAGCACAGCTACGACCGCCCGCCGCGCTCGCGGTGGAATGCCTTGCGGCGTGCCCTGCGGTTTTCGACGTGGCGAGCAAAGTGGGACGTGCTTTTGGGCGGCCTCGTCACGGTGGCAACCATCGGCCTGGTCATCCGTTTTGCCGGTTGGGAGCAGCTGTTCAAGCACTGGTGGGTGGCGGCGATCATCATTGCCGGCTGGCTTCCCTGGCTGTTGTGGCAGGCTCGGCTGCTGTGGACGTCGTGGCGCACGTCGCGGGAAGTTCGCGTCTTCGACCACCTGACGAATACGCTCCGCGGAATTCTCAGTCAGTTCGAGCGCAAAGAACTCCGCGGCCAGCCGATCCCGATGAAGGACCGCAGCGACGACCGGTACGAGCTTTTGGCCAAATTCCAGGCCATCCTGCAATCGCTGGGATTTTCCAGCATCGTCGTCGCAGTCGACCGGGTCGACGAGCCGCACCTTGTCAACGGCTCCGCCGAGCGGATGCGCGAGCTTCTCTGGCCGATGTTCGATAACAAGTTTCTGAAGCATCCCGGCATGGGTTTCAAATTGCTTCTGCCGGCGGAGGTGGCCAATTACCTCAAGCGGGAAGAAAAGGAGTTCTACGAACGGTCGCGGCTCGATAAGCAAAACCTCGTCCTGTCGCTCGATTGGACCGGCGAATCGCTTTACGATGTCGCCAACGACCGGATCAAGGGGTGCGCCGACCCCGGCCACCAGAACGCCTCCGTCCGCGATCTGTTTGACCCCTCCATCGACGAGCGGGAGCTGATCGGGACGTTCGCCCGGCTGCGCGTGCCGCGGCACTTGTTCAAGTTCCTGTATCGTCTGCTCGTGGAGCACGCGAACCGCTACACGGATGCCAACCCATGTTGGAAGATCGGCCGCGAGACGCTGCACTCGACCTTGGCGTTGTACCTCCGCGACCTCGAATCACTCGACCGAGGCCTGGGACCGGGCTGAGCGAGGGTGTCGGGAGTTTTTTGGGGTTTTTTGGGGCATAAAAAAAGAGGGCGAAGACCCCAAAAAGCGGCCCGTGCATCATACAGGGGCCAGAGGTCAGAACGACGGGCCGTTCACTCGCATTGACCTTGGACCTTGGACTTTGGACTTTGGACCTTGGACCTTGGACCCTCCCCCAATGTCGCACAGCGAATTGACTCGCCGCCAATGGCTCCTCTCGGGAGGCGTTTTTGGCACAGCCGCTGCGCTCGCGGAAATCGGCGGCGCAACGCAAAACATGCCGCACGGGGCCCCCATCCCCACAAATGCCGACCGCGAGCCGTTCGGCTATTGCTTCAACACGAGCACCATCCGCGGGCAGAAGCTCGATCTGTCCGCGCAAATCGACGTGGCGGCCGACGCCGGTTACTCCGCCGTCGAGCTGTGGGTGGGCGACGTCGAAGCGTTCGTCAGGAAGGGGGGATCGCTCCGCGATCTGGCCCATCGCATCCGCGACCTCGGGTTGACCGTTCCGAGCACCATTTCGTTCTTCTCGTGGATCTGCGATGACGCGGCCCGACGCGCGAAAGGCCTCGAACAGGCGAAACGCGAAATGGATTTGGTGCGGCGGCTCGGCGCGATGCGGATTGCCGCTCCCCCCGCCGGGGCGACCGAAAGCCGGCTCGACCTGTTGGTGGCAGCCCATCGTTACCGGGAGCTGGCCGACTTGGGCTCTTCCCTGGGCGTGGTGCCGCAGCTCGAGCTGTGGGGGTTCTCAAAATCGCTGTCTCGTCTGGGCGAGGTGACGTGCGTCGCGATGGAAAGCGGTCATCCCCAAGCGTGCCTGCTCTTGGACGTCTATCACATCTACAAGGGCGGATCCGATTTCCAGGCGTTGCGGTTTCTCAACGGGGCCGTGATGCACGTCCTGCACATGAATGACTATCCCGCCCTGCCCCCGCGCGACCGAATCACCGACGCCTCTCGCGTCTTTCCCGGAGACGGCGTCGCGCCGCTCGGCTTGATACTGCCGCACGCTCGCGCGATATCGGCTTCCGGGGCTATCTATCGCTGGAGCTTTTTAACCCGGAGTATTGGAAGCAGGATCCGCACCTCATGGCGCGCACCGGTCTGCAAAAAATGAAAACCGCCGTGCGGTCCGCTTTGGGTTGATCGATAGCAAACCGACTCGCGCTGAAACGCCCGTTTTCTTGACGTCGCTCTTCGGCCCCATTAGCCTATGGTTCAAGTGCTGCACAGACGCCGCGCACACCACACCGGATGTGGTTTGACTTTCCGATCGTGTTCTTAGGCCTAGACAGCCCTGGTGGGCAGGGTTCGTCCCGGAATCGTTCCTGATTCTCCTGGGCGCGGCCGCAACGGACTGCGTTGCTGTTTCCTGAATTCTCGGGCAAGGACCTATGTTTGAACGCCTCGGTCATTTTGTTTCTCGCAATTGGGCGGTGTTGCTCACGGGATGGATTGTCGCGTTGGTCCTGCTGTGGACGGTCGCGCCGAAATGGGACAGCGTCCTTTACGACGGCGAGTTTCATTACCTTCCCGAACGTTTCCCCAGCCGCCAGGCCGAGACCCTCTCCGCGAAGGCATTTTCCAATGACCCTTTAGGAAGCAACATTGTCATCGTCGCGCGGCGCGGCAACGGGGCCGACGGCCTCCTCGACGAAGACAAGGCGTTCATCGATGAGACCTTGGTCCCCCGCCTGGAAAAGGCGCTCGGCCTGGCTCCCGAGAAAGGCGCGTCCGATGCCGCGGATCAAAGCGCCGGTCCCGCTCCGCCCCCGCCCCCGGCGCAAGGAATCTCGCGGCGCACCGGACAAAGCCGTCGCCAAATCCGGCGCGCCTAGCCCCTCGCCCGACTCGGCCGCGAAGCCCGAGCCGATCGTTTCCAGCATCCACTCGTTTTCCGACAAGGAGCTCGGGCAACTGTTGATCAGCGAAGACCAGAAGTCGACGCTGGTCTTTCTCGAATTGACGACCGACTTTACCGAGCGGAAGAATGAGCCGGCAATCGCCGCGGTCGAGCAACTCATCGGCACGCCGGGCCAGGCGGGCGAGCTGCAACGAGAGAAGGGATTCCCAACGGGGCTCGACCTGTCGTTGAGCGGAAGCGCGACCGTCGGGCGGGACATGCGCGACGCCGGCGCGCAAGAGCGCCCACGCCACCGAAATCGCGACGATCGTCCTGGTGATCGTCCTCTTGTTCGCCATTTATCGGCGCTCCGATTCTCGCCGTGATTCCGCTGCTGACCGTCTTCATATCGGTGAAGATCGCCATCCTGGTGCTGTCGCTCCTGGCCCAGGCCGATTGGATCCGCCTCTTTAGCGGAATCGAAGTCTACGTGACGGTCGTGCTCTACGGGGCCGGCGTCGATTACTGCATGTTCCTGATGTCGCGCTACAAGGAGGAGCTCGACAATGGGGCAACATTTGACGAGGCCATCGCGACCTCGGTGACCCGTGTCGGGGCCGCGCTGGCCGCCAGCGCCGGCACCGTCATGTGCGGCATCGGCATGATGTACTTCACGCAATTCGCGAAGTTTCAGCAGGCCGGCATCGCGATGTCGTCCAGCCTGATCTTCGTCCTGGCCGCATCGCTGACATTGACTCCGGCCCTGTTAAGGCTCGCCGGACGATGGACCTTCTGGCCGCGGGTCCAGACGGAGCGCTTGTCGGCCGTGCAGGGCTGGATCTCGCCGACGAGCGTGATCTCGCGGTTCCTGGAACGCGAATGGTTCGGAGAATTCTGGGACAAGGTCGGCAAGGCCCTCTTGAAGCGTCCCGGCACGATCTGGATCGTGGCGTTCCTGCTGATGACGCCGTTTGCCGTCGTGGCCTACCTGTCCCAGAACAAGCTCAGCTACGGCCTGTTGTCGGAACTTCCCAAGAACGATTCCAGCGTCGTCGGGTCGGCCGCCGTGGCATCGCATTTTCCCGCCGGCACCATTGGACCCGTGACGATCCTCGTCGACAATCCGGACGCCGACTTCCGCACCGATGCCGACAGCGACGGCAAACGGCCGGGATGGGAGCAGATCCGCACGTTCGTCGACTCGCTCTACGATCATCGTGACGAGCTGGGCATCGTCGACATCCGTTCGATCGCGTACCCGCTCGGCATGTCGGAGCGGGTGAAGATCGGATCCCTTCCAGCGCCGCGTCCTCTTGAAGCGGGCCCAAACTCTTTATGTGAGCGACAAGCCGGGGTGGGTCGGCCGCGTGGCGCGAATCGACGTCGTGATGAAGGACGATCCGTTCTCGCCGGGCAGCATGGCGGCCTTCGACAGTCTGAGAGGGGCCGCGCCCGGTTATCTCGACGGCGATCGCGAGAGTCACGACGAAGGGGGGGCCGCGCACGATCAATCGCCAAAGCTCGACACCGACAAGACCGAGCTTCTCTACCTCGGCGCGACGCCCAGCATCCGCGATCTGAAAACCATTACCGGCGAGGACCAGGTGCGGATCGATTTCCTGGTGCCGGCCGTCGTCTTTCTGATCCTGGTCATTCTCTTGCGGCAGATTGCCACGTCGGCGTACCTGATCTTCACCGTGTTCTTCAGCTACTTCGTCACGCTGGGGGTGACGTTCACGGTCTTCTATTGCATCCATTGGCACGGGTTTGCCGGCCTCGACTGGAAAGTGCCGATGTTCCTGTTCACGATCCTCGTGGCCGTCGGTGAAGACTACAACATCCTCCTGATGGCCCGCATCGAAGAAGAGCAGCAGACGCACGGTCCCGTCGGGGGGATCATCGTCGGCCTGCGCAAGACGGGCAGCATCATTTCGAGCTGCGGCATCATCATGGCGGGGACCTTCTCCGCGCTGATGGCCGGCTCATTGGAAGGCTTGGCGCAACTCGGTTTCGCCCTGGCTTTCGGCGTGCTGCTCGACACGTTTGTCGTCCGTCCGGTCGTCGTCCCCGCGTACCTGATTCTTCTGCATCAAGGCTGGTTCGGCGCGCTGGGCCGGTATCTGGGCGCCGAAACCGGAGTCTCCGCCGAGCGGCCCCGGGCGTTTGCCGTCAAGGACTGAGCGGGGCGGGCAGCAGCAACTCCGGCAGCGAGGCGGACCGCGTTTGCGGCAGCGGCCGGTTGTCGGCCGCGCGGAACGTGAACACGACCGATATCTTCGTCGCGTCGGAGGAATTCCGGCTGGCCGCGTGAAACGTCCGCGCGTGGAAAAAAAGCCCGTCCCCCGGCTCGAGCTCCGCCCGTACCGACTGCTCAATGAGCGCACGGTTCTCGGCAAGATCGGCCCGCAGGAAAGAGGCGTCGTCATACCGACGCGGATCCAACGTCAGGCGATGCGTCCCGGGGATCAGGTGCAGGCAGCCGTTGTGGATGTTCTCCGGCGTGAGCGCCAACCAGACGCTGACCAGGTCGGGCCGCTCGAAGGACCAGTAGCGGATGTCTTGGTGCCACCCGGTGTCGCTGCTATGGCGGGGCTGCTTGGTCATGATGCAATTGTGATGCGCAAGGGGATCACGATCTCTGGTCCCAGGAGCTGCTGCAGCCGGCCGGCAAGCGGGGGCGAGGCGACCCATTCGGTGAAACAAAAATCGCGCGCCAGTGCCTGCTTGAGCCTGCGGACGGTCCGCCCTCCCTCCGCGTCGCGCGAGGCCGGCGCCCCGGGGTAGTGCAGGTCAGCCTCGTATTCCAGCGGAGCGATCTCGTGCGCCAGGCCCTCGCGCGACACCTCCAACATGCGCTCGCGCGTCACTGGCCCCGCCAATTGGCGTACGATGATGTACCCGTCGCGCGCAAATTGCTCCCGCTCGCCCGGCGAAAACAGGCCGCCGGCCGCCCTGGTCGGAACGTCATCGTTGATCTCAGTCGCGTCCCGATCACCCGTCGCGTGAAGCATGGTCTACAAGAACTCCGGTCGTCCTCTGGCGCTTCATGGTCGCCCACACGGGGTGATTCTGCAAGTTCCCCTCGGCGCGGGGCGAAGTCCCGGCGGTCCGGTTTTGAGCCTTGAACGGGTCGCGCCTGGCGGACGGTCCCTTGACTCTCGCGGCCGCAGCGACTGTGCGCGGGCCGACGGATTGGCCGCGGACGGCGACGTTCCGAGGCGTGCCGTGCGAAGCGTGCCAAGTCCCGTTTCTTGACGCCGAATGCCAAAAAAGACGTAACTCGTCTGGAGAAAGTTCGCTTGAAAACGGCAGGATGTGCCCCGCGGCGCAAACGACGTTCGACGCGCCGAAAGCCTCTCACGACGAAAGGGACCTGCCGTGACGACCAACTCCATGATCCGCTCCCTGCGTGCCGAGAACCTTGCCGGGAACTACGAGCCCATGCACTGCGACTACCCGGTGGCTCTGATGACCCGCCGGACCTTCGCACTTTCGGCCGAGCGCATCCTCCAAGAACGGGCCGCCGCCCCCTCGGCCCTCGACTGCGGCCGCCCGCTCCGCTGGGTGACGCGCCCCCCGGGCTGATCGACGCGGGCTGATCGACGCGGGCCGATCGACACGGGCTGATCGAAACGGGGCCGCGTGCCGCACGGGATGCTGCGAAGAATCCGCCTGCGCCGAGGGTGCCGCAACGATTCCAGGCAGTCAGCGAAGTGATCCGTCCCAAGCCGACGGTTCTGCGGTCAATTTGACCGCGGGCAGTCGGCTTGGGGTGCGAGTCCTGCCTGCGAGCCATACTTGGCAGCCCCTCCGCCGGGTACCACGGCTGGCTGACTTTCGCCGGCCCGGCCATCTGTTATTCTTTTTGACAGTGGCTTCCGATGGCGATCGACTGTTTGTTTCCGGAGGTGGTTGAGACGCCGTGGCGTTAATTGTTCAGAAATTCGGCGGGACGAGCGTCGCGGATGCGACGAAGATTCGGGCGGCGGCTGCGCGGGCCGTGGCGGCCAAGCGGGCCGGGAACCAGGTCGTGATGGTCGTCAGCGCCCGCGGCCACAAGACCGATGAGCTGATCAAGCTGGCCGGCGAACGTCAGCGCGACGCCGTCGGCCCGCGAAATGGACATGCTGCTGGCCACGGGCGAGCAGGAGTCGGTCGCCCTGATGGCCATGGCGATTCAGGATCAGGGCGAGCCGGCCGTCAGCCTGACAGGGGGGCAAATCGGCATCGTCACCGATTCGACGCACACCAAGGCCCGCATTCGCAAGATCGACACCGAGCGCATCCGCCGCGAGCTCGACGCGGGCAAGATCGTCGTGGCCGCCGGTTTCCAGGGGGTCGACGGCGACTTCAACATCACCACGCTGGGGCGCGGCGGAAGCGACACGACGGCCACGGCGCTTGCGGCCGTCCTGCGGCGCGGACGAGTGCGAGATCTACACCGACGTCGAAGGGGTCTTCACGACCGATCCGCGGCAGGTATCGGCGGCCCGCAAGACGGAGCGAATTTCCTACGACGAAATGCTGGAGCTGGCCAGCCTGGGCGCCGGCGTCATGCACTCGCGGTCGATCGAGTTCGCCAAGAAATACCGGGTCCCCCTCCGCGTCCGCCCCTCCTATTCGGACGGCGCGGGCACGTTGATTGCTCCGCCGGCCGACGACACTCCCGTGGTGAGCGGGATGGCCCTGGCCCGCAACGAGGCCCGCGTCAGCCTGTGCGACATTCCCGATCGTCCCGGCGTGATGAGCCTGATCTTCACCAAGATGGCCGAGCGCAAGATCCCGATCGACATGGTCGTGCAGGACGTCGGACAGGCGGGACGGGCCGAAGTCTCGTTCACCGTCCCCCAGGACGACCTGGCCGACACGTTGACCGCAGCCCAGCAGGCGATTGAAGAGCTGGGGGCCGGCCGCGTTCAGCACGGGACCAACGTCTCGAAGATCTCCGTCGTCGGGCTGGGAATGCGGACGCACACGGGCGTGGCGGCCCAAATGTTCCGGTCGCTTGCCGACGCGGGGATCAATATCGGCATGATCACGACCAGCGAGATCAAAATCTCCGCGCTCGTGAGCCGCGATCGGTGCGACGCGGCCGCCCTTGCGGTGCACGTCGGCTTCGGGTCTGCACGCCGGACACGTCCCGGTCCCGTCGGTCGGATGCAGTCAGTCCGCACGGTCCGCGACCAAGCCGCACACGGGGCTCGATCTGGAGCGCGAGGTCGTCGCGCAGTTGGCGTCGATGGAAGACATCGTCGTGAGCGACGTGTGCCTCGACACGGCCCAGGCCCGCGTGACGCTCCGCGACCTGCCCGACATTCCGGGAGTGGCGGCCGATGTCTTTTCCGCCGTCGCCGAAGGGGGCGTGATGGTCGACATGATCGTGCAGAACGTCAGCCACAGCGGCCGCGCGAGCCTCTCCTTCACGGTGCCGCGGCCCGACCTGGAACAATGCCTGCTGCTTGCTCCGCGAGGTCATGGAGAGCTGGCCCGACGCGGACTTGAGCTTCGACGAGGACATGGCAAAGCTCTCGGTGGTGGGGATCGGCCTGCGGACGCATACGGGGGTCGGCGAAAAGATGTTCCGGGCGCTTGCCGAGGCGGTATTAACGTGCAGCTCATCAATACGAGCGAAATCCGCATCTGCGCCGTGGTGGCCGGCCAGAGGGGGCCGGCGGCCCTGGACCGCCTCAACCGGGAGTTCGGCCGATAGCGAAGGTTTGTCGCACCGGCGATTTTGAACGCCTGCGAATCGCTGGAAAAGCACGGCGTCGCACGATAAACTTCCGAATTCGGCCCGATTCGATATCGCTAGCCCGACTTGCGGCCAAACGCCCGGTTTATTTCGACGAGAACAGAAAACTGATATGCCGAATTCACCCAGTGCCAAAAAGTCGATGCGCAAGGCCGCCGTTCGCCGTGAACGAAACCGGTCGGACCGATCCGCTCTACGGACGGTGCTCAAGAAATGCCGGGCTGTGGCCGCGGGCGATGACCCCGCCGCCACCCAGGCCGCTTTCCGACTGGCCGTCAAAAAACTGGACCAGGCCGCCGCTCACCACCTGATCCATAAGAACGTCGCCGCGCGCACCAAGTCGCGGCTGTCGCGCTTGTTGAAGAAGCCTGCGGCGACGTAGGGCACCCGGTCGATTCCTCGCGAACCGGCGGATTTCGAGCGATTCTCCTCCACGTGTCGCGGCCCCGTGGCGGAAACCGTCGTTCAATACGAGGCTTTCATCTCGTTGCCGAAGTGCTCGCAGCACTACCCCGCTGGGCGGTCGTGCGGAGCGTCGTCTGCCGGCGAAGAGGCGGACCCGTTGCGGAACCAGTTCTCGATTTCCGCCTCGTCGGCCGGCGGCGCGGCCGGAAGCTTGACTCGGCGGAAGCGACGCATCTGGAACCACGTGCCGAAGGCGATGAGAAGCAGCACCGGAACCGCGATGGCCCCGATCCAGAACCAGTCGTTGCGGCCGACCAACGGATGGGCCGGGGCGGCGGAGGCCAGCCACTTCATTCGTCCCAAAAGCAGGGGCGACGACCGATTTCTGTTGAAGGCGGTGTATTCGATTGTCTTGAGAAAATAGCCGACAAAGAGCCCTTCCTCCTCGACGTTGTCCCCCAGCGGGATTCCCTCCGGGAGGTCGCTGAAGACGACGACATAGGGGAACGACTTCGAGTCGTCGGTCCAGCCCCAGGCCTCATAAACGCGACGCACGCCGGCCGAGTTCTCGGGAGCCTCCCAGTCCAGGATCCGCCGGATGTGAAGCCGAAGCCGGACAAGCTTGCCGCGGTATTTGTCGGGCTGTTCCCAAAGCTGAGTGTAGACGACACCGTGGACGGCTCGGCGTTCGAGGTCGGCAAACGATTGGGCGCGGGCCCATTTCAGACAGCGCCAGTACGCCGGCATCTCGATCTTCGAAAGGGCGCCCGGTCCGACACCGCTTGGAACAGGTTCCTCGCGGCGGCGGCTTCCGATTCATTCTGGTCAGTCGGGCCAGGCACGATGATCTCGGCGGGGGACGCTTTTCCGGCTGCATCGTGTCCATCGGCACCCGTGGCGCGGGTGCCCCGCTCGCCCGGCGAGGGCGTCGCCTCGGAGTTGCTTTCCAACCAGCGCCACGACTGCGGGTTCCGCGCCCAGGAATAGATCAGGCCCAGGACGATCAAGAATGCGACCGTCCGAAAGAGGGGAGACAGCGCGTCAGCCGGAAACTTCCCGGACGCCGAGCGTCGGAAACGGCGTCGCATCGTCCACCTCATTTCCCGGGGGCCGCTTCGGACATTTCGACGAAGCTGATCTTCCGCAGCATTTGCCCGTCGGGCATTTTTTGCCGCGTGCAGACGTCGATTACTTTCATCAGTTCTTCGTAACGGAGGTTGGGCGCGACCCGCACGACGATCTGCTCAAACGGGGTTCCTGCGAATCCAAACGCTTCGTGCAACTGTTTCTCGAGCTTGCGGAGGTTGGCCGCGTCGGCCGGTCCGATAAACGCCACGCGGAGGCCGACCTGCACTCGCGTTACGTCTCCCTTCGGGCCGGCGAAAACGCTGATCTCGAGCGTTTTCGCGGTGGTGGCCCCGGCGTCGGCCGCCTGGGCCGTGTCGACCTTGTCGGTGGCGACGTTCGTGATGGGCACGGCCGGCGGAAGGTGCAGCGAAAGCTGCCCCTCGATCGGCGAGGGATGGAACGTCAGAATGAAAAACGCCAAGAGCTGAAAGGCCATGTCGAGCATCGAGGCCAGGTTCAGCTCGACTTCCCCCTGGGCGCGGGCGTAGCGTCGGCGGCGCATGTCAGGCTGCCTCCCGCCGGTTTACGGCCTTGAGGGCAAACTTGCGATAATTATGCTTCTGGCAGACCTTGATGATGTCGTTGAGCAGCTTGAAAGGCGTCGCCTTGTCAGCCCGAACGACGACCGTCGCCGCCAACTCGTCGCCCGGCTTGTAGGCCCTGTTCCTCGCCTTCATCCGGGCCTCTTCCTGCCGCGCTTCGGCCGCGATGTAGCTGCGCACGTCCTGCGTGGCGCCGTACACCTTCAGGCGGCCGTCCGAATCGATGTTGAGCACCAGTAGGTCTTCCTCGCCCTTGGTCTCGACCGGCCGGGCCGACCCGAGCACGGGAAGCTCCAGCGACTGGTCGAGCGACGCCTCCTTGAAGTTGATCACCAGCATGAAGAACGTGATGAGCTGAAAGACCATGTCGAGGAGCGGCGTCAAGTTCGGTTGAGCATGCGTCAACTCCGACGACGAAGCAGCCATCTTTTCGTCCTCAATCCTTCGACACCGTACGCGGCTCGACTGTCTTCGACCCTGACGCTCAGACCCGAAGGGACTTCGACGAAGTCCGGACGCCGCACGCCAGACACGTCATCCTTCCGCTTCCTTCGGTTTTGCCCGCAGCAGCGTGTTGGTGCGGCGGATGAACTCATCGGCGGCCAGCATCGTGGCGGTGCTGATCGATGCGACGCGGTTGCGGAAGAGGGCGAAGAAATAGATCGCCGGCACCGCCAGAAAGACCCCCTCAAACGTGAGGACCAACGACTCCGAAATGCCGCCGGCGACCCGGCTGGCGTTGAGCTGCGTCCCCGACATGGCGATGCCGCTGAAGCTGGCGATCATCCCCTTGAGCGTTCCCAACAGTCCGATCATGGGTCCCAGCGAGCCGATCACGGCCAGCATGCTGATGTTCTTCTCCATCTCCACGACCAGCGTTTCTCCGACGCGCTCCATCGCGTCGCGGGCTTCCGCCAGGCCCTGAGGCAGCTCGGCCAATCCCGCGGTCAACACCGTGCTGAAGAACGAGTCGTCCCCCTTCACCAGCTTGTAGACGCCCATAAAGTCCTTGGTCTTGAGCAAGGTCTCGCATTGCTGCAGGATTTCCGGAGGCGCGGCCACTTCGAGCCGCAACGCCGAGAACATGTGAACCACCTTGGCGACGAAATAGATCGACAGCACCAACAGCACGGCCCCGATCCATCCTGACGTTTCGACCAGCCACCACAGGATGCTCTTGCTTTCGGCCGGCTTCGACTCGCCTTCGTTGGTCGCGGGGGCGGCATTGGCCGGCGCGGGGGCGGCCGCTCCCTTCGCTTCCTGGGCTTGGACGGTCTCCAGCGGTCTCAGGACGCACAAAAATGCCCATGCCGCGACAACCAGTGCCAGCGGCCAGCCGCCGCGAATCCAACCATACCGTCGATTCATTGAATTTCCACCAGCAGGGAGAGCGACCGCAACAGCAGGAAGCTTGGCGCTTTTGAGAAGAGGCAATCGGACGCTCCGACGTGAGAAACTACGTCGCGGCAAGCGAGCGTCGGCCCTTGTGGAAGTCTAATTGCCCGCTTTTGAGCCTGTCAACTGGCCCGGCAGCGAGAGGGAGACGACCGTTCCGCGGCCCGGTGTGCTCTTGATCGAAATCGTTCCACCATGCGCTTCGATGGCCGACTGGGCAATTGCCAGGCCCAGGCCGGACCCGCCACGCTCCGCGCTACGCGATTGTTCGACGCGATAAAATCTCTTGAAGACGTGGGGCAAGTGCTCGGGAGGAATCCCCAAGCCCGTGTCTTCAACTTCGATCTCGACGCGATGATCGACCGCTCGACCACGCACGGTGACCCGGCCGCCGCGCGGCGTGTATTTGATCGCGTTTTCGAGCACGTTGTAGAAGACCTGGCTCAGCCGGATGTCATCTCCGCGAACCGTCCACGGCTCCAGCGGCTCGACTGTGAGCGCAACGCCCGCTTCGTCCGTCCGGCTGGCGAACTGTTCGGCGACGTCCTTGACCAGCGCGTCCAGCCGCATCTCTTCGCGGTCGATCTGCATCATGCCGGCCGCTTGACGACTCAGAAACAGTAACTGGTCGGCCAGCCGCGTGAGGCGGTTGGCTTCGTCGGCGGCCGCCTCGAGCGCTTGCCGGTACTCCTGGGCCGTCCTCGGCGCCCGCAGAGTGACGTCAATTCCCGAGCGGAGGACGGCCAACGGGGTCCGCAGTTCGTGGGCCGCGTCGGCCGTGAACCGTCGCATCTCTTCGATTGCCTTTTGCAGGCGATCGATCAGTGCGTTAAACGTCTGGGCCAGGCGCCCCAGCTCGTCGTTGGGATTGAGGACGTCGACGCGTTGATGCAGATCGGTTGCCGTGATCCGGTTGGCAACGTCCACGATCCGGTCGACGGGAGACAGGGCCCGCCGCGCCAGGGTGTATCCACCGGCAATCCCGCACGCCAGCGCGATCGGCCCGGACGCCACGAGCACCGTGATCAACAGGGAAAGCTGCCGCTCGAACGGACCCAGCGAGGTCGCGGCGTGAACGACGTACCGTCCGCCCGGCCCGTCGACGACCGACGTGACCACACGGCAGGGCCCCAACCCCGGCAGGTCGCGCATGTCGAATTGCAGGCGGCCCGCCGCCGCAACCGGTAGGGACAATGGCGGCCGGCCGTCGAACGCCCGGCTTTGAAACAGGACCCTTCCCGCCGTATCCACCATCTGAAAATGATACACGCCATGCTCGAGGAAGCGGCGCTGCGTCTGTTCCAGCATTTCCGGAAGCTTGCGAGCCAGGCTGATTTCGTTCGTGATCTCCCTCAGCTCCTCCTGCAGCCCGGCGTCCACGGCCGCCAAAAGCTGGTGACGCATGACGGCAAACAGCAGCAAACTGAAACCGAAAAGCAACAGCGCCAGCGTGGCGCCAAACCACAGCGTGAACTGCCAGCGGATGGGGAGCCGGCTCATGAAATCTTCCCCAACAGATATCCCTGGCCCCGGACGGTGTGCAGAAGCAAAGGCCAATCGGGTCGTTCGATCTTCCGCCGAAGTTGGGCAATATTCACCTCGATGACGTTGGTCCACGTTGCCGTCGATTCTCTCCACACGTCGCGCGCAATCATTTCCCGGCTGACGACGGCGTGCGGCATGCTGCATCAGGTAGGAAAGGAGTTCGAACTGGCGGTTAGAAAGCTCCAGGGACAGGCCGTTGCGCGTCGCCACACGCCTCAACCGATCGATCTCGAGGCCCTCGACGCGCAAGATTGCCTGCTGTTCGAGCGAGCCGCGCCGCAGCAGCGCCCGCAGCCGAGCGAGCAACTCGTTGAACGAGAACGGCTTGACCAGATAATCGTCAGCCCCGGCGTCGAGTCCCTCCACGCGGTCGTCGACCGAATCCCGCGCGGTCAGGATCAAGATCGGCTGCCGGAGCCCTTCCCCACGCAGTTTTCTCAGCAGTTCCACGCCGCTGCCGTCAGGCAGCATGAGATCCAGGACGAAGACGTCCGGCTGCCGCGCAAGGGCTACCCGCGCCTCGCTGACGGAAGCCGCCGGAATGACTTCGTATCCCTCCTCTTCCAAACCCCGAACGAGGTTTCGCAAAAGGGAACGCTGGTCTTCGACGACGAGAATTCGAGTCATGCGCTTTTGAACGGAGTCCTCGGCACGGGCGGGATCCGGCTGTGGCGGCCGAAACAAAATCTCATTGGCGCCAGCCGGCGTGTGCTCTTATTCTCGGTCCTCACACATTCGCCGAGAAGCTTGGCGGGTGAAATCATAAGGGCGAATTCATCTCTGCGCGCGCGCGGTGAGTGGCAGGTCCGGGACCGGTTCTCCGTGCGGCTCGGCAATGCGTCCTGCAGGCTGTGTCGGCCGCTTTGGCATTTCCCAGAAAAAGAATGGAAATTAGCATTCGGATCGAGGATACTGGTCCGGTCCGGATCAGGCGGTTTCGAGACGGCAGGAAGGGCCCTATGTCGCTGCGAATTGCTTGTCCAGGATGCCATGCGACGCTCAATCTCGATGACAAATTCGCCGGTCGCAACCTGGTTTGCGTGAATTGCCGGACGGAGTTCCGCATCTCGCAGACGATCGGTGATCGCCCACCGAGTCGACCGCGGGACCGCGCGCGTTCGGACGAAGACGACGGTCTCGATCTCGTAGCAGGCCAACTCCCGCCGCGGCAAAGCGTCCCTGAGCCGATCGAGCCGCCAATCAAGAGATACAAACGCCGCCGCGCGAAGAAAAGGAAAAAAAGAGGCCGACCGGATCGGATCCCCTTCCCGATTCGTGGATTCGCCTTGTTGCTCGTCGCGGGTCTCGCAATCTGGTACGCGTTTCTCCGCCCGTCGGGTCCGGACGTCGCGTCGGTGACGGCCGAGCAAGTGAGCGAGTTCGATGAGTCAAGCGATTCGCCAAGCGACAACGCCGAATTCTCGCAGATACCTCCACCGCGACGTTGGATTGCCGCTCCCATGGCGAGCGGCGAGGGTTCCAAAACGGGAGGACTGAAACAAAACGATCGCTTTCAAATCGTATGGGCTCCCGCCCGTGTCGTCCGTCGCAGACAAGAGCTCTTGGCAGTGGCACCAGCAATAATCGCGCAGGACGCCGTCGATCAGCCGGATCCCCCCTCGCTTCGAGAACGAGGTAACTCAACTGTTTACCCGATCAGTTACTCTCCGACAAAGACTCCGAATCGACAACTTCCGCGCTCTGTGGGGGCCGCGGCGTCCTGGATCTGGCTCTGCGTCGTGGGTTTTTCCATTGCGGGCATCTGGGCGACGTTTGCGAAGGCCGGCGAGCCCGGCTGGGGGGCCGTCATTCCCATCTACAACGTGATTATTCTGCTCCGGGTCGCTGGCCGGCCCCTCTGGTGGATCCTGCTTTTCATCATCCCCGGCGTCAATGTGTTGATCGCGGTCATCGTGTCGATCGACATTGCGCAAAACTTCGGCAAGGGGGCCGGTTTCGGCCTCGGACTGGCTCTTCTCGGCTTCATTTTTTACCCGGTGCTTGGTTTTAGCGATGCGCGCTACGGGCCGGCCTAGCACCGCGGCCGATTCGCCGCCCCTCTACGAAGCACCTCGCTGTTCGATGCCCCGGGGGCACCGGGAAAATACAGTTGCCGCGCTTTTTTCAGACCGGCGGTCGATCAGCAGAAGATGAAGGAAAAACCTGTTGAGGGCGGTTCGAAATGGCAGCGCGGTGCGGCCGAATTTGGTCGCGCTCGGCAGATGACTCAGACGGTCAAGCGATCGCGTGGTCATGGAGAGTGGTCCGATGAGTTGGCAACAGGGCGTGAAAGCTTCGACCGGACAGCGCATCGTTGATTTTACATCGTCGCAACCTATGGATACTGAAGTTGCTTCCATTCACCTTTGTAATGTGTTTCTGTGAAATAGAGTTTTAGGATGTTTCGACCTGCATCGACCAGCGCAACCAAACGGCGCTTCCCGCGCGGTTCCGGGTCGCCTTCGTGGGCCTCACCCACCTGACGTTCAAAATATTGCTGCCCATGCGCGACCGCCGGTAATCCCTCGCCCCAGTACGGTTTGAGTCTAAGGTTCATCTTTAGATTGTTCTTAAACTCGATAATCGCCATCCGCAGGTCGGGCGGCAGGCGATCGTTGCTGATCATCTCACGCTCGAGCTTGCCAAATCCTACGCTCTTCGCCATGACCCTCTCCCTGTCGCTGTCGCTGTCGCTGTCGCTGTCGCTGTCGCTGTCGCTGTCGTCGCGTGCATGAGTTCTTCGAGACCCCTTCGCTGACTTCCCTCCGGTCGGTTCGTCGGTTAAGTCGAATCTGAATCGAGCGGCCGCCTGATGATCAGGTGATCGAGCGTCGGTGATTATTGACCCTACCGCAGAGTTGCTCCGTCAAGCCTGGATCACTCGGCAGCCGCACAGCGGGTTGCTTGACGCGCGGTCGGCCGCTCTCACCGGGGAGTTTTTGACTCTACTGCGAAAAGCCTTGGGATTCAATCATTTTCTGTGTCCGGTTTCTCGGGTCAGTCGGCCATTTGTTGGAAAAGAGCCAGCCACAGTCATCCGGACTTGAGCGCAAAATTGAGGAGACCCGAACGAGCACGATCCAAGCGTTGGTGACCACGATTAAGGCAATCGAAAGCCCGACCGCGACCAGTCACCAACTGAAACGATTTGATCCTGTAGCGGCGGCATCGAGAGAAACCCGGATGATTGAATCGTGAAGCACTCGTCGACGCTCATTCGCATGTCTGCTCGTCGAACAACGACTCGCGAATGGTCCAGGCAAGCTCGCCTCTCGCGACGGAATAAAAATGCCCTCTCGCGAAGACGAGGGGGCTGGGAGACGAATAACGGAGGCTCTTGCGTTCCCAAACTGCCTGTCCCCGCGCCACGGCGTGGGTGAGTGCCGTCCGTGCAGGCCGGCGTGCGACTCGAATTGGGAAAGCCTCGACACGCTTCCGCGATGGGTAGCGACGGCTTGTGGTCGTTGGACCGTTATTGTGTCGACGGAACGCCGGCGGCCATCGAGCGAACACTCTTCGATGAACGTCCGAACAAGTAGGTGAAATTCACGAGAAGTTGGTAATCGAACTCGTGGCCAGACCCGCCGAGGGTCGGCACGGTGGCGCCGACAGAGAGAAGAGCGTTCTCGCGGATTTCGGCGACAAAACCGGCGGTCAGATTGAGCGACGTGAATACCCCGCCACCGCCAATCACGGTCTGCCCGGGCGTGAAGCCGGTCCAGCCGGTTTTTGACGACAGAGGGATGGAGTCGAATCCAGAAAGCGATTGGTTGTAGTGCACTTCAAAAATTCCTGCCAACCCCGTCAGGAGCCGGCAAGAGCCGGGGTCATCGTGAAACAGCCAATAACCGGCAGATACGTCGTAGAACAGGAACGCCGGGTCGTGGAGCTTGCCGGTAAACACGTTCGAGCGATCTGTTTCAAAATACTCATTCTGATAGACCGAATTTCCGTTCGTCGCAATGCTCATCTGTAAGAATTGCTGCACGAAGAATCGCTCGTTCGGCGTCCAGACTGAGCCAATAAACGGCATCAGGTAGGTCGACTGATTCTCGATTCGGTAAAGGTCAGGCGTTGGCGACTGAGGGTTGCTCGGTGGGTTTGGACTTCCGAGGATGGATACGCTCAAAGCGGGGGCGGTCGGCGCCATGACGCCCATGCCCCCTGACACGGCCCATGTCTCGGTGCGAGCAAAGAGGGCCTTCAGCCAGACCGTCACGTCTCCAAACTCGACAGCGTTTGCGTTTGTCAGGTTATATCCGCTAACTAACACGTCCGAATTGAGCGTTGTCGCGAACGGCATCAGCACCTCAACGGAGAACCGATCGCTGAAGAGGGTCTTTTCGAAGCCGATCCCGAGGCGATTGACATCCATTCCATTGACCGTCAAGGGAACGTCTTGAAAATAGCTATAGTTGAAAATCAGCCGGTCCCGCGGAATGGGAGACGTGTCATCCGCGAGCTTCAGAAAGCCGGTTGTCGGCGTCGTGGGAAAGGGGACGTTGTAGTATGTCCCTGCGGGCCCCCCCGAAGTTGATGGAGGCGTCGGCGCACCGCTGAAGATGTCGCCGATCATCGAAGGGACGTTCCCAAAACCTATGCCGGGCTCGCCCCCCAGGTTCAGGGCCGTCTCCAATGCCGACGGGGCCTGAGCGGACGGCAGTGGCGTTGTCAGAGGGGCCGGTAACTCGCCAGAGGGCGGCGACAGTGGAGCGGACGGGGCAGGCGGCATCGACGGTGCGTTCGGGGCCGAAGGGTTGGTCGGACACGGAGGAGTGACCGGGCACGGGGGAACGGTCGGGCATTGAGCAAAGTCGGCGAGCCGCGCGTGCGCGGTGCTGTCAGGGTTGCCTCCAAGCAAGTATTTGTCGATGGTTTCCTCGTCGGCATCAGGCGATTTGGTAATCAGCGCGCCTGCCGGCGAGCCGGTGTCGTCAGCGACGACGAACGCGCCACTTGTTCCCCAAAACGCCACCAGCAACGTCGCGCGACCGACAAATCGTCCCCATCTCGTTGACATCGGCAGGATTCCTCTTTCGCAGCGGATTGTCGCACCGTTTCTCGCGCGCGTCCTATTTTCCGGGATTTTCGGGCGGCAGCGTGCATTCGCGGCCGACGGAAGAAGCCGTGTAAAGGACAAATGCGGAACCTTTCCTTACATCGGCACGACCAAAAGTGCCCCGCCTAGAAATGCGATCGTATCGCTACAACTTGCCATCCCTGAGCGCGCGAACAAACGTTTTTAACAGCGGCCCAAGCGAGCGAGCGGCATTAATGGTTGCCACGTCTTCCCGCTTTGTCAGCAACGATGGAAACGACGCGATAAGAACCGCGAGACTGGCGTTGCTGACTACGAGGAAGGCGCAAAAAAACACGCCGAGGATGAGGTCGGCGTGCCTTTGATCCATTTCCGCTCGTATCGGCGCTTCCCTGCGTGTCGTGGCCTCGGATTGCCATGGACCCGGCAGGACGGACGTCGTCTCCTACACGCGCTTCCGGAGGGGGCCGTACCCCAGCCTCAAAGTCGCGGCGGTGTGGCTCAGACTAAACCGCGAGGCGAGTTTTGATTAAGACCCAGGCTCGTGCGACGGCGACGGCCCCTCGTACGAGGGGCGATCAACGGTTCGGGGTCTGGCTGCCAAATCTGAGCTCTTTCAAGTCCTCTGAGAGGCGGCGGCTGAAATCCACAACCAGCTCCTTTTTGTTTTGATAAAGTTCTAGCGCCTTCTCCACTTGCTCTTGAACCTGAGCCAACACCGTCGCATTCGGCAGCGCAGCGTTGACGGCCGACATCAATCTTGGCGACTTTGGCTCGGTCTTCCAGACGGTGCGAAAGACTCCCAAATACGGATCGTCCTGCCAGCGGTCAGCCAACTCGGGATGAGCGGTGTGTACATCCAGAAAAACCAAATGGGCGCCCTTCATCGCGGTCAACGTCTCTCGCAGCTCGGTACTGGAAATGTCTTGGTCCGGTTTCGATCGGCTTCTCCCGGAAACAAGCGTGAATTCGGTGCTATGCACCGCGTGTTGTTCTTCGCCGAGGTAGCAGATCAACACGACTCGATTAGTCTTATCGTTGATTTGTGCGATCTCCCAGAGGACCGTGTTGAAGAGGTAATCGCGGTCGGCTTGATTGCGATAAAGTGTGCGCGAAACGATGCGTCCATCGAACGCGGGGATCAAACGATTTGTTGTCACATCGGTCAGACGCTGCACCTCGTCCTCATTGAGCTCGCTACCACGGCCCGCAACGACGATCAGCTGTAGTTCTTGGGCTGTTTCCGGTTTCGCACAAGCCAGATACTCGCTGGTTCGCCGACCCCCCGCCTGATCGTTCGGTCCCCCCTGGTAGCGAAATTCCACGTGGTTCCGCTCTAACCTGCTGAGGGTCACCTGGGATTCAAAATCGATCCGCCTTTTCACGGCATCGGTACTGATGTGCACCGTTCGCTGAAGGAATCCATTGACCCAGATTTGCACTCCGCCGGGTCGTCGGTTCCGGTGGTCTCTCTCTTCGTCTGAAAACTCAACGTAGCCATGCACCGTGATGCGGGAACGCGGTGCTCGACGCGATTCGCCGTCCCCTCGAATTCCGTCCTTCGGATCGAATTTGACGGTTCCCAGAGCCACGGGAGGCTGGGGAATTGAAATCGGCAATTCTCGCGTCCATTTTCCTTTTTCATCCTCAACTTCGAAACCGATCGTGTTTGTACCCCAAATTAGCACATTCTCAGGGATTGGAAGCTCCACAGCACGCCCCGCAACAAGCGCTTGAATCTGCTTCGCATCGACGGCCTGCTTGTCGGCTTCATTAATGGAGAGACGCACGCCGATCAATCGTGAACTCGTTCGTACACGGAACTTGATGCTCTTGAACGCATCAAGTGAGCTCTTGGCGGAATCGGAGCTGGGCTGCAGCAAGTCGACCTCCTGGATGAGCTTCTGGCGGTCGGCCCAAACATCCGCTGTTCGCGGCTCGAGGCACCGGCTTTCACTGTTTCCGACTTCAAGAACGATGGGATTTGATCCTTCCTCAAGACGCACGTTTTGGAAATCAATTCGCCAATTTCCATCTCTTTGCCTTCCAATTATCGGCTTCACAGGGACAGCGCGACCTCGGACGGTCAACTTCACGGACGACAGCGGAAGCGCACTTTCAACAACGTAGCTAAGTCCCGGCAAGATCAAATCGGGAACTTTCTTCGGCAGATTGTCACGCAGGATACGAGGACGATGCAAATACGCGACGCTGATCGATTGATCCGAAAGCGATTGCTCGCCAGCGTCGTTCGACAGTTGCAACTGCAGTTCGTGCGCTCTGAAAAATTCTTTAACGGAATGCGGCCTTTCCATATTTTGTGAAACTGAAACGGCACAGCTGGCGGAAACTGGGCAACGGGTTTTTTATCGACCAACACCTTAACCCAAAAGGGGGCCAGGTCCCCGTTGTCTGGAGGCGAGAATTCCGCCTGAATTGATACCTCCGGTTTTTGGGCCCCCGCATTGAGCTCTACGGCCGAATCGGACCAAGATGCAGCATCATCTGACTTCCCGGTAGAAACAGGCGCGATTTCCCAACTCTTCACACGGGGAACGGCTGGTCGATAATCGAACGTGAACGACTCCTCCCTTGACTTTTCTTTCGCGCTCTGAGTCGTCGCCTTGATCACGACACTCTGAGGGCCAACGGCTGTAGACAAACTGAGCGGTTGCGTGAATTGAACCTCGCCTTTGCCGGGCACAAATCCCATCAAGGGCTTGAAAGACTGGGTGCCAACTTTGAACTGAGCGTTGGTCAAGATCCGACCTCCGGCGTCGATCGAGCCGACCATGACCGGTTTTGATGTTCGCACAATCACTGGCTGCTCGATGGGCGCCTGATGAATGGCTTTTCCGTCCGTCAATCTCGTGAGGCGGATTTTGATCGGCCTGAAGGGCTCGATCCGCGGGACGCGCTTAGCCGGCGTATCGGGCTCAGTTTTCGTATCGGGCTTGGTCGACGTTACGAGCGCGGGCGGCTGGACCAGCGGCAGTTCGTAGTAGTAGTTGACGACCAGCTTGCCCCGAGATGTTTCCAGTTCCTTGAATTCTCCGAGCGCGCCGACATTCGACGCCTCCCATTCGATCTGGTTATATCCTTGCCTCAATTTCAATCTTGCTACGAATGGGAAAGTCGGGTCCGCCGACTCGGTTTCAACGCGGCCTCGTTCCTTTCGATCGTTACCCGCGACTGTCACCTTCAAATGAACTTGGCGGCCGCCAGTCGTCACTTGCAGGGGAAGGACAAGCTGGGGATTCTCGGTTTCGGTCGCGGGAGACTTTCCATCTCGAAGTTGAACCTTCGGCGCCGGCGGCTGAAAGCGAATGCTCACGACCTGAGAATCGTGGCGAGCAGGAACTTCATCCGTCGTGATCGTCGCCTCGAACCGCCAAATGCCGCGAGACCAGGTCCAGTGCGAGGCGTCGATCTCCCACTGGGTTTGGTCTGACGTCGAGCGAACAGCCGGGCCATCGAAAGCGGGGGCGCCCTCCGAAGAAAGCTTCCAAGCGACGGAGTTGACAGCGACCTGCGGATCGCCCCCCGTCAGCTCGACTGCGATGTTTGTCAGGTCGTCGGGATCACGGACCACGATTTGTCCCGTCTCCGTCTCGCGTGGCCGAAGCGATCCATCTTTCTGCTGGAAATGAAGGGACAACCGGGGAAGACGCGGCCGCGTCCGTGGTGGAATTGTCCCTGTCTCGATAAGACTCTTGAGCAGGCCGGGTGTGTAATAGTTCTCACGGTACTGGCCCAGATCGGCAAAGCGGACGGGCGCTTGTTGGTCCCACGTATTAAAGTGCCAACCGATGTTCTCTTCGACAGCCGGCCCGCTCGACTCGAACTGGCCAAGCGGGTGCCAACCGATCCATTCCCAATTCGCATCCTCACGCTCTCGGGAAAAGTAAAGGGAAAAGAGGGGGCCGCGGAAATTGATGCCTTCTCCGACCTTCCGCGGCACCGCAGTGATGGTTTCTCCTCTCTTGACGCGGAGGGTGAGCAGCGAGCCGGGCAACTGCGAGCGTACGAACAAGTTGAAGCTCTGTGCGCTCTTTGGCAATCCTTGATCTTGCCCGTTCCCCTCGAGACCGACGATCACGTCTCCTTTGAGCAGATCGTCGAGATTCTTCATGACGCGCAGGCGCTCCATCGATAACGGCGACGCTCAAGAGGTGATCGCCATTACGAATCTGCCCTCGCCTTCCAAGGCTCTGTCGCACATCGTTCAATCGCCAGACACGGACGGTCGAGTCGGCCGCCGTCGAGACCAGGAATTGTCCGTCGCCCGAGATCGCCAGGTCGAGAATGCGGTTGCTGTGTGCGAGCAGTTCCCGAACGCGTTGCAGGTTTTCCAGATTGTAAACGTAGAGCTTCGGTTCGTGGTCCTGCGACTCGGATGCGACGACGAGGAGAGGAATGGGACCAGGACAGAAGACATAGTCCGAGACGGTCAGGCGAACGCCGGGAGTATCGTCGATCGTGATCTTTCCGACCGGGTCGCCGTTCTTGAAAACGGAGAGTTCGTTTCCCTCTCCGGTTCCTTCTTGCAGGGACCACGCGCTGACGGGCGCGCGATCCGTCAACCACCCCGTCGCATTGTTTGTCAAACCGGGAAGGGTCAGGTCGAGAATGGAGTCTTCCGGTTTTGGATCCCGAGGTGAATCGCCCTTAGGTGGCGCTTTGTTGGGGCTCAAGAGCAGCCCGAGTTTGGCGTCCTTTCGAACGAAGGCGACGCTTTTGACCACACGGCCGCGGCCGGAGAGTCGTTGCGGGTTGGGCCCCACAATTAGACCCTCCGCGCTGTCGAAAACAAGGATTTCGTTCTGTTCGTTGCCGGCCACGGCAATATGGCCCTGGGAAGACGTCGCAATGTGCGGCGGTCGGCTGTCGCTCTTGCGGCCGGGGGTCCACAGGGGAACGGACCGCCCCACGCCTCCACCAGCGTCAACGAGCACCAAATGATGGTCAAAGCGAGTCCGGTCGATGGTCACGACAGCCAGTCTTCCCTGCGATAACGGCGCCGCAGCCACCGGTACCGATGACGGATCGAGGGGAGTGTTGATCGGGTTGACGACGCCGGCGACGCCTCTGGGAAAAGCGCCCGTGGGAAGGCTCCACGTTCCGATTTGGCCCTGTTGCTTCTGTAAATCGTACGAACACGACCAGACGCTCAGTGGATTGCTTGAATCCGCAGAACAGGTGAAGAATTGGATCGGACCCGGGTCCTTCAAGGTTACGTCGCGAGAAGCGGGCTCCCATATGCGTCGACCAAATTGCGTATTCGACCACACAATCGCGACACGGACTGCCATGAGCTCCGGACCCGTGTGAATCACCTGAATCTCCGGCAAAGTCGGCTTGTCTTCATACGCAACTTTCGCCCATTTCATTCCCGTCTGGTCGGGAAAAATTGATCGACATGCCAAGGGCGGTTTGGCGGCTGCGACGTCCCAGAGGGCCAGCTCAAGAAAACGAGGGTTGTCGTCGTCGCGGACTTCAGCGGCGGAAACGAGGAGGGCGGGTTTGTTCGGATGCGAAGGCGCAAATCGAAGGGCGCGGATGACTCCTTGGTGATGCCGCTGGGCGGTCACCTGGCGGGTGCTTGTGTCAAAAACGTAAATCGTCCCCTGGTCGAGCAATTGCTCCGTGCTCAAACCATCGATATCCGACACGTGGCCGGTCAGGTCCCGCTCTTCGGCCAAACCGCGCGCCGCGCCGCGCCCGCCGACGGCCAGCCAATGCCCGTCATCCGATACAGCGATGGCCGCGATGAATCCGCTGAGCCCCGTCCCTAATGGAACGCGAAACGCGGAACGACGGTCATTCAAAAATTTCCCGTCCTTCAACTGCCACACGTGGATGACCCTGTCTCTTCCCCCGGCATAGAGCGTTTTGCCGTCCGGACTGAACGCCAGACAGCTCACAGCATTGGACGGGCCAGGCGAATTGATGCACAAGAGCGGGGTAGCCTGAGCGGCGCCGCGCGGCGGCGCCACCTCCTCGGCCGTAAGAAGGCCAGAGGAACAAACAGATGCCAGGGTGACCATTACAACGAATCGAATGAATGCCATTTCTCTTTCCTCAATCATCGCTCAATGCGGCGGATCGTTATGCTCGATATGCATCACGAGCCGAAAGCCGATCTCATCATTTCGTGTCAAGTCACTTACATATGGTTCCGGAGGGGGCTTCGTATCCAAATACTGTTCAAAACTATTTCCAACGTGAATAATCTTGGTCCCGTTCGGAAGGTTTTTGATAGCAGGCCACTCGAACGGTTCCCCGGAAGGCCAGGGATCTCTAGTCCATTCTGACACATTGCCCGCCATATCGTAAAACCCGACACGGACATTCTCGTGAGCAGACATGGCCGGGACGAAGTCGTCCGCGGATTTGCGGACGTCCCGGGGCCGATCGTCTTCTGTGTTGACAGCAATATTTTTTTTCCCCTTGAATTGCTCAAGCCAGTTCTTCTCCCTACCCTGTCCGCTGGCCGCCCAGAGCCATTCTTTTTGGGTAGGCAGGCCAGCCCGAACTCCTTTGCCCAAAAGCCATCTGGCGAACTTAGAGGCCTCCCCCGGAAGAACACATCGCATGGGCCAAAGAGGGTTTTGGACGTCGCCGGCTTTCTTATTCATCAAAACGTTCCACGCCTCGCTGGAGTCCGGCCACTGTCTGAATAAGTGGTTCCAGACTTCGCGCTCCATCATATAGAACGCGTCCCCGTGATCATTCAAGAGGCAGAAAGCGAGCCGATCCCGATCTTTCGGATCAATTTTGGGGCCGTTGTAGATCAATCGCCTGTAATAGACGCCGTTGCCGATCAGCTCGCGGGGCCCGGTCAGGCTCGTGTCGCCTCGGAAGTCGTCGGGGGTCCAGGCGACGGCGCGCTCGACCGTTATCGGGAGTGGAGGCGCTTAACCTCGCACCGTCGCTTTTCCGGGAAACGACGATCTCGTAAGAATACTCTTTCGCTTCCAAATTCGGATCAGTGATTTGCACGATCGCCTTTAACATGGAGTCTTTCTCGACGGCTTGCGGGGAACTCTCCCAACCGATCCCTTTCCCGGGGGAGTTTTCGGCGCCTGCCGCAGGCCGGAGTTGGACTTTAGCAAGGTCAACGTCGTCAGCATTCCATGATTTCGGAAGTTTCAAGTGGATCGTATCGTGACTACTCTCGGGCCTTCCATTCTCGAAGTGAAGTATTATTGCACTCGGTTCCAACAGAAGCCCGTCAGAACCAGGCCCGTCGGAAGACTGGCTCCTGTGTGGCCAAACCGTCCAGACGAGCGCAGATCCGGTTGCCGCGATGAGCACCAGCGTCCAGAACCAATATCGCAAATGTGACGCTTTACGCCCTGACCAGGCTTCTGCTTTTTGGCCCGAGCTTTCCGGCGACGTCTCGGCGACCTCTGCGTCGCCTTGGGGCACGAGCGAGCCGTAGCGTCGTTTCGGCAAGGATTTTGGAGACGCCGATTTCAACTCCGCCTTGGGCTGATCGAAGACTTCGAGAAACCGCTTGCGGACCTCGTAGATCGTCTGTGGTCGACGGCTGGGATCCTTCTCGAGACATTGCAGGACCAATTGCTCGACCACAGGCTTAATGTGGCGATCCGGGGCGACCTTTGAGAGCTTCGGCGCCCTCTCCTGTGCGATCGCATTGGTGACCTTGGCAAAAGCGACTGACGAGCCATCCTCCATCGGAAAGGGGAGTCGGCCGGTCAAAAGCTCGAAGAGTATCACGCCGAAGGTATAAATATCAGTTGACGGGTTCTCATCCAGCCGCACGTCACGGCTGCTCATGACCTGCTCCGGTGATCGGTATTCGGGCGAACCCAAACCCGTCCCCGTCGAATTGATGAGCGTCCCTTTTTCGTCTGTCTTGGTTGCGATTCCGAAGTCGATCAGAACAAATCGCTGCGAGGGCCGCCGGCTATCGGGACGCAAGGTCCCGGTCGTCACCAGGAGGATATTGTCCGGTTTCAAGTCACGATGGACGCACTCATGCTCGTGCGAGTGTTCCAGTGCGGCGCCGATTTCTCGTACAAATTGAACGATCAGCTTATCGGGCAGATGTTTGTCGTGTTCCTTGATGACTGTCGTGAGCGTTTCACCTTGGAGAAGTTCCATTACGATGAACGCATGCCCCTCCCAGAATCCATAATCGTAGACGCGAACAATGTTCGGGTGCTCCAGCATGCGCAACAACTGCGCCTCGCGCTTGAAAAACGAGCCTGTCTCCTCGACGAACAGCAATCTCGCCATCTTGATCGCGATTCGCACGCCGGGGAATCGAGCATCTGCGACCTCATAGACCGCCCCATACGTTCCGCTGTTGATCAGACGCAAAAGCGTGTAGCGCTCGCTGACGACTTTTCCTTTGAGCCGCGCCAGATCGTCTTTGGAAAATGAAAGGATGGACATGATGAACCAAACCGATGCTCAGGTCGCGAAGCGAACAGGAAAGTTGCCGAGGGGCATCACTCCAGGAGTCATGAAGCCGGCAGATTGACACCGCTGATGGCGGGGAGGCAAAAAAGACGCCATCGCGTAAACCAGGTTCCCAAAGACGACGTTCATTTCTGGATCTCCAGTCCGGTACGGTTGGCTCTCACTTCAAGTCGAAAACAAAACCGCCGTCGGGTGCGAGATCGATCTTGACGCTTGCCACAGATTGACCTGAGGACATGCGTGAGAGGATCTCTCTCGAAAGTTCCGGAAGCATTGTCCCCGAAAGGATCCGGTCGACATTCCGGGCGCCGCTTTCGACCTCGGTGCAGCGGCTGACGATGTGGCTGACGACGGCCGGAGCGTACTGAAACTCGGCGCGGTAATGTTCCGCGATCCGCTGGCGAATGCGTCCCAACTGCAGTTCCACGATCTTCTGCATGATTTCATCTGACAGAGGGAAATAGGGAACGACGGTCACCCGTCCGAGAAACGCCGGCTTAAACGTCTTGAGTAGCTCCGGCCGTAGCGCCTCCGTGAGGGCTTCGGCGGTCGGAGTCGTTTCGGGATCGGAACAGAGCTTCGAGATGAGGTCAGACCCGGCGTTCGAGCCCATCAGGATGACCGTATTCTTGAAGTCAATATCGCGCCCCTCCCCGTCACGCAAGTGCCCCTTATCAAAAACCTGGTAGAAGATGTCCTGGACGCCGGGATGCGCCTTTTCCATTTCGTCGAGCAAAACAACACTGTAGGGGCGGCGGCGGACCGCCTCCGTCAGCACCCCCCCCTCGCCATAGCCGACGTAACCGGGAGGGGAGCCCATCAGGAGCGAGACTTTATGCTCTTCCTTGAACTCGGACATGTTGATGACCGTCATGTTCTGCTCCCCCCCATACAAGAGGTCGGCCAGCGTAATCGCGGTCTCCGTCTTGCCGACGCCGCTGGGACCGACCAGAAAGAAGACGCCAATGGGGCGCCGGGGGTCGGTCAGCCCCGCGCGGGACGTCCGGATCCGCTGTGCGATCGCCGCCAGCGCGTGCGACTGTCCCACGATCCGTGCTTCCATCCGTTCTTTTAATTTCAGGATGGTTTTGATCTCGTCGGTCAGCATGCGTCCGACCGGAATCCCCGTCCAGGCCGCCACCACTTCCGCGATGGTCTGCGCGTCGACATAGGCCTGAACGAGCGGAGTTTCGCCCTGAAGTTTTTTCAGTTCCATCGACTGCGTCTCCAATTCCCCGAGCAGTCGCTGCCGCTCCTCATCCGTGAGCACCGGAGGCGCGGCCGGAACGGTGCCGGCCTCGTTCGGGCCCACCTCCCGGGCGGACGCTGTGGGTGGGGTGGTCGCCGAGGCTGCGCTGGCCGCGGATCCATGCGAGACCGGCCGGTGGGCCGCCGAGAGACGGGACCGAATCTCACGGATCCTCGCAACGAGTTTCGTCTCGGCCTGCCAGCGATCATTGAGCGTCCTCCACTGACGTTCGCTCTCCTCCTTTTGCTTGAGCAAGTCCGCGAGGCGCTCGTCGTGCTTGCTTCCGGTGGACTGTTCGCGCTTCAAGATGTCGATGGCCAGGGCAAGCTGCTCGATCGTTCGCTGGCAGTCTTCAACCGCCGGTGGAGTCGCCGATAGCCCCAAGGCCACGCGAGCGCAGGCTGTATCGAGCAGGCTTACGCACTTATCCGGAAGCTGGCGGCCGGAAACGTAGCGTCGCGACAGCCGGACCGATTCTTGCACAGCTTCGTCCAGGATCTCGATGCCGTGATGACTCTCGAGTGTGGCGACCAGCCCGCGAGCCATGGCGATGGCTGCCTCGTCAGCCGGCTCCTCGACCTTCACGACCTGAAATCGGCGGGCGAGGGCGGCGTCTTTTTCGAAGTATTTCTTGTATTCAGCCCAGGTGGTGGCCGCGATCGTCCGCAGCTCGCCGCGCGCCAGGGCCGGCTTCAAGAGGTTGGCCGCGTCGCCTTGGCCCGAGGCTCCCCCTGCTCCAATCAGCGTGTGGGCTTCGTCAATGAACAAGATGACGGGCTGGGGCGACTTGCTGACCTCTTCGATCACTTGTTTCAGCCGATTCTCGAATTCTCCCTTGACTCCGGCCCCCGCCTGCAGCAGGCCGAGATCGAGCGTTCTGAGCGAGACATTGCGGAGCGGGGGCGGGACATCTCCAGCGACGATCCGCTGCGCAAAGCCCTCGGCAATTGCCGTCTTGCCGACCCCGGCCTCCCCGGTCAAAATGGGATTGTTTTGGCGGCGGCGCGTGAGAATATCGATCACTTGCCGGATCTCAGAGTCTCGACCCAGCACTGGATCGATCTTTCCGCTGCGCACACGCGCTGTGAGATCGATCGTGTATTGGTCCAAGGCGGGCGTCTTCGAATCTTCCCCGGCGCGGGCTGCGGAGCGTTCGTCCGATGGCAATTCGGCGGTTTTGGCAGCCGTGGATTCGGCAGTCTCCGCCGTCAACGTCGGCAGATCGTGTCGCAAGGATTCGACCGAAATCTTCGACAACTCGTCGGAGGACTCGCGAGCTTGCAGGGAAAGCGATCGATCCGACAGTAAAGCCAGCAGAAGATGGCCCGAGCGGATGCGCGTCGATGCAAAATCAATCGATGCCAACAGCCACGCTTCGCGGGCCACGTCGACCGTGGAGGGGGAAAGGACGGGGGCCCGCGAATTGCCGGTCTTTAGCCGATCGATGCACCGCGTGAGGTCACGGGTCAGACGCGAAGAATCGACATCGAAGGCGCGGAGAATCGCCGCGAGATCAGTGTTCGGCAACTCGATCAACTTCATGAGCCAGTGCTCAACCTCGACGTTGTAGTTTGTCCGGGACAAGCAGAGGCCCGCGGCCCCCTCGAGCGCCTGCCGACATGTCTCATTGAGCCTTGCGATCAGCGATTTCAGGTTGACGCCCGCCATTTTGACTCTCCGCTAAAAGCCCGCTGGCACAAAGACCGGGTCATCGACATCGGCGGTGAATTGTTTCGAACGAATCCATGTGTTCCAACCTAAATGCGGGCCGCTTACGGGATCGTTCGTGAAGGCACACCACGGAACTTCGGATGCCCGGAGGACGAGCTGCACGTCATAATCGAGCTCGGCCCCCACATAGAGCCGGACGAGTTGGCACAGCGGCACAAAGCGACTGCCGTTAGGCAGAAAATGCGAGAATTCTCGGAGCGAAAGAGGACCCAGACGGACGCGGAACTTCCCGCGCACGTCCCAGACCTTCGATCCGGCGACGGCGCTCTCCCCAAGAGCAAGGTGACGCCCCTCGGAACAAGCCGGCGTCGGAAAGCTTGACTGCTCCTGTGAATCGAGGTACAGCCATTGACCCCGAAATTGCCAAATCGCAGCCGGGATTCCAAAAAAGTCCGATAGCATCTGCTGCAGATTGACTGCACAACGGATACGGTTCGCAAAAAGTCCCGCGTAATAAAGAATGGCTTCATCGTCGATCTGCAGCCGGAGACGCATCCCGACCGTCCCCAGGCCGACCAAGGCGAAAAGCAGCGCGGTGAAGGGGTCTTCGCTCGGCCGGTCGCGGCCAGGGGGTTCGCGGTGATGCCGTTCGTACGCGGGCGGGAGCCGATATTTCTCCCACGCGCGGTAAAATAGCGAGATACTTCGATGATTGAAGAGGTCCAGAAAGTCCCGGAGCGTTCGGTCCTTGTAACGGGGGTGACAACGCTCGATGACCAGGGAAGTGTAGTGCCGAGGCAGCGCGCCGCTGGGTCCCGTCAATCCGAGAAAATTCACGGACATTTCCCATCGAGCGGCCGGTTGGCCCTCGCTTGGGCTGTCGGCGGTCTTTTGTTCGAGTGTCGAGATTTCGCTGGTGGGAAAATTCAGGGAGGGACTGGCGGAAAGCGGATCGGCTCGGCGGCGGCCGGTCCGTTAACCCCGACACGGGCAAAGTGGGATCCGCCATTTTTGCCTGCGTGCGACGCGGCCGAGAACGTCTCCAGCAGCCGCACCGCTTGAAAGAACTCGAAGCGATACGGTGTGTCGAAGAGCTCTTCGATCAGAGGAGCGGCTTTTCGCCGGCACGGGGAATCCAGGTCCATACGGCCTGCTTTGTGTCTTTCTGACGTTTGGCGACGGCCTTGAAACGTGCAAACGAGTTGATCGAAACGTAAAGCCCGAAAAAGTGGCTGAGCACGCTCGCGAACAGATAGGCGCCGCTGCCCGCAAATTTCGCTTCGTCAAGGGTAAGGCTCACATCCAGGCCTCGGCAAAGTCCGCCTCCTGGCCCACTGACCCGGGCAACGCTGCGGACGCATCGCACGTCGTCGATTCCGTTGACGACGTCGCGTGTATCGTCCGACGCGACAACGTCATAGAGTCGCAGGATTTCCTTGAGTGCATCCACATTGGTCGATTGAATGTCCAACGACAAGTGGTTGAGCGAAAGATGCGAAACGAGACGCCACAGGTTTGGTTTTTTGAATTCGGGACGACGTGTCGGGGTGGGGGGTGCCAACGCGACAATCTCGGTGACCGGACCTGCTCCGGCCGCCAGTTGGTAGCGAATCCGGCCTCCGCGGGCTGCCGCCAGGCGACTGGGAAGATCCCGGTTCAGGCAAAGGGCATCGACGTGGAGCGTCCAATCGGCTGGGAAGACCGGTGAGAAATCGAGGTCTGCCAGCATCAGAAACACGTCGGTTGCGTCATCGCGCTCGCTCGCTGGGCCGTTTGAGCCTCGGGGGCGGCGGCTTGCATGCCAGAACTGTTGATTGGACAACCGGTCCACGGCGTGGCGGGCCGAATAAAACGGGAAGTAAGCGGCGGTCTTGCCCTCCGGCGACGTCGCGGTGACCTGCTCGATGGAATGAACCTCCAAGGCGGAGTCGCGGCGTGCATCCGGGACGACACGGTATTCCGCCTCTCGCTGCGTCAAACGGATAGGGTCGCAGCGCTGAGAAAAGAGGTTCACGATCGGCGTGCAACCCAATCGCACTGTTTCGGCGGAGACAAGGCGGCCAAGGTCTTCGTTTTGCGGACGAAGGTAGATGTAAACCCCGACCCGCTCCCTAAACCGCTGCCACACCTTGGCGTCGGGACAAACGAGGTCGAAGAACAGAAACTTCTGAGGAAATGAGAAGTACTCGGTCAACAGGCGATACCCGCGAAACGACCGTGGGCCGTAAGGCAAGAGCCCTTCGTTTTCGGCAAACCCGACGGGTTTCAGCGACTGGGGCCCCAAGGCGATCGGATCGCTGTCTGTCGCAGACTTCGCCAAGACGACTTCCAACGCACCAGAGAAGAGCACCTCGTAAAGCGCGGCCGAGTATTGGAATCGCGGCAAGCAAAGATGGAATCGAAGAGCCGGGGGGCTCAACGTGGCAAACGTGCCGCACTTGGGAACCGTCGAGAGCTCAAGATGCAAAAGCGTTTCTGCTTCGGGCGTCCTCTTCGTCGTGGGAGCGGCGAAAGGTCGGCCGTGGAAGCCGGCCGAATCGACTACAATCGGCCACAATGTTACCGGGTAGGATGTGCGGTAGGTGCACGCTTCGCCGCCGATCGGCTCGGTTTCGAGCAGCGAGCCGGCGGGAATGTCATAGCCCCCCGTTAGATTGGTCTGCCGGGCGTCTTGAACAAACTGCACGACGGTCATCGAAGGGATCGGGGCCAGGTAGTGCGGGTACAGGATGTTGAGCAGAGCTTCGGCCAACTCGGGAAAATCATCATCGAGCTTGTAGCGAATCCGGGAATTCAAAAGCGCGAACGCCTGAATCAACCGTTCAACATGCGGATCCTGGGTCTTCCCCTCCAAGTCGAGTTGAAGTCGCGCCGCGACCTTCGGGTACCGATCGGCAAACTCCTTCCCCATCTGCCGGAAATATTCCAGTTCCCGATTGTAATAGTCCAATAGCAAATCGGTCACCGGTTTCCTCCCTCGACCAGAATCGTTCCCGTCATCACTTCCAGTGACGAATCATATTGGACCAGTTCGGCCGGCTCGACGCACAACTCGGCCTCGATCCGAAATCGGAACGTTCGACTGACTTTATCTGATGCTTCGATCTGCGCAAGGCGTACGGTCCGGAGCCGCGGTTCGAAACGACGGATGCAATCCTGGATCGCTCGCAATAAAACAGCCGGATTCTGTGCCGCGTTCAGCTCGGCGGCTGTAAAATCAGGGAGCCCGTAATTGACAAGCGAGTCTTCGAGATTCGAGAGCTCCGTGGGAAAGTTCACACAACGCCATCGCGTGTTGAGAAGATCTTCGAGATCACGACGCACAGACTGCTTCAAATGACGGACGACCTGCGCAGCGCTCTGCGGCGTTTCGTCAGAGAGGTCGGGCTCATCGTCCAAGAGGCGATCGAGCAGCGACGGCAGCAAAAGCTGTGTGGAACTGGGGCGAGTGGCCATCTTCGTTAGTCGTCGGTTCTCGCAGGATTGATCGAAACCTGTTTGATTTCCAAAAACGGGCGCGATTCTTCACCAACAAGCAGCATCCGCTGGCCGACCCCGCGGACCGGTTCGCCCGTTCCTCCCTCCCAGGCGGTGGCTCGCCCCAGCCGCAGGGCATCGTCCGAGGAAGACTCCGAGCCTGGATAGAGCGTCGGCAGGTAGACCACCCCCTGCGGTCCGTCTTCGACCACCATCTGTGCCGGCCGCCAAAGAAGATCGTGCGCGTGCTCGATCGGTTTCAGGTCCAGTCTGATGAGCTGGCTCCATTCAATCCAATAGTACCGGCCGCTGGCGGTGAACACCTCTAAAATCGGGGCCAGAACGTCGTCGAGGTCGCGTAGATCATCGAACGGCTGGCTGTCACACGTTCCGACGGGTCGCGCCCGAACTGATTCCCCCTCGGTCAGTCGCCCTTGGGCGATCGCACCATCGCCCCCACGCAGCTCGACCAGGGCGGCCAAGTGCCGCTGCAGGGTTTCCGACGGCTCTGCGACGAAGTCGGGCAATCGACCCTCCGTAAAGCACTGGTGCCGATGTCTGGCGGCGCGGAGCAATTGGCGAAACAGGGCCACTCCAACGGCGACGTTGGGCTGGAGTTGGGACAAGGAATCGAGTTGTTTGTCGGCACGTTCGATCTGTCCCGCAAAGCACAAAAGCTCACAGAAGAAGGCGCGCAGCGCGACATCGGTCGGTTTCGCCTTAATCTCGGTCGCCAGCGCGTCGATGGCGTCCTGAAGGCGTCCGGCTTGGAAAAAATCCTTGGCGCTCATGGTTTGGTCGCTCGCAGAAGGCCATCGATCTCACGGTGCGCTCGCCGAAAGACGCGCTTGCAGCTGGATGCTGCCTTGCATCTGATCGAGCTGATAATGGGGGCACAACCGCATGACGAGAACGCAATCGCCGGGCCGGCCGGGGACGTCGCGCACGTTGATCTCGGCGGACCGCAAGGGATACTTCGCTTTCACGGACGTAGCGGCATGCTCGTCCGGGTTGACGTACTCCATGATCCAGCGGTGCAAATACTCCTCGATCTCTTGGCGCTGGCAAAACTTCCGATCTTCTGCCGTCCCTGGACCTTGATGTAGTGGGCGAATCGCGATGCGCAGAGCGTGTACTGCAGCATCGCGTTCATTTGGTCGTTTGTCGTGGCGACGGGATCGTCATAGCGATTGGATCGATAGAGCGAGGCATTGGTGAAAAACGCGGCCATCCCCGTGTCTTTGCACTCGCAGATGGGCATGAGGCCGGCTTTGTGAAGCTCTTTCTCTTGAAGCTCCCCAATAGCCACTTCGGTGCTCATCCGGACGGCGACTCCCCAAGGATCCGTGCCGAAAAAGTGAGCCGGAAGATCAGGAACGATCCCCCCGACTCTACGCCGCGGTGCACGCCACGGATGTCAGCGAACCAACCGCTCGTCGCGTAGGCGCGGATCACAACGGTGGCAAACGCGTAGGCCGCATTTCCCCACAAATAGTTCGCTCCGCCGGGCGCCTCGACGTCTTCACGGAAGCAAAACGGGATCGCTGCCGCGCCGTTGAGATCGTAGGGCCGGCGCATCAAGATTCTGGGCAGCGTCAAAGCCACATACCGCGAATCGAGCTGCGCCGGAAGGCCCGCCATTTGATGAAATCGGGCCGGAGGAACGCGGCGCTGAAATCGAGCGGCTGCTCCAGGGCCGAAAAATTGTCGATACTCAAGAGCGCGGGAGCGGCGCCCGCCACGAACGGCGCAAACGACGCGCCGGCGACGCCGCCAAGCGACCCTAAAAGCTCGAGGTCGTCCGGGGTGTTCGAGAAAGCGTAATCGCCGATCAGCAACCCGTACGGATGTCCGCCGGCGATGCCGAATTCCTCCTCATAGACCTTGTGAAACAGGACGCTCTGGTCGAATTCGATGGCGCGCCGAGCGTCCTTGAGCAGCTCGCGTTTCGAGACGTTCAAGACTCGAATGACCAACCCGCCACGCGAGGAATCATTTTCGAGCGAGTTGCGTGCCGATTCCCCGGCGTCGACAAGACGCAGCAAGCCGCGCCAAGACGCTTCGAGTCTTTGAAAGTCGGGATGATGGAGGATCGCGTTGACCTGGGCACAAACCAAGCGGTCGATCTCGGCAATGCAGATGTCGACCAGCCTGGCGTGAAGGAATGGCCTGAATGGCTCGTCCCCTTGGCCATCGTCGCCGGAAGGCGATTCAGAGCCGTCGGTGACACGTGGCGGCTCTGAAACGGGCTCCGTCGAATGCGCGGAGGCCTCGGCAACGTCCTGGCCTCCCGGCACCTGGGAGACTTTTAATAAAGCCAAAAGCGCGGCCGGCCCGTTCTCGACCATGTTTGACATGATCGATTCGAACGCCGCCTTCTGGCCCGCCAGATCTCGCGGCAAATTGAGCAGCGCATCCGGAACAGGGGATTGACAATCGTCCGACGTAGGCACCTCGCCTACGTCGATCAGAGGAGAAGAGCGGTCGCTCGTTGTGCGTTGTCCATTGCCCTGCATCACCACCTCGCGCGCAGGCCCGTCGCGCCCGGCTCGGCCATTTTCAATCCGCTTGCTTCAAAAAGAGACTGTCGTCAAGCTATCCCTTTTTGGCGGGAAGTTTGGCGACCATCCGCAGCGATGTTGTCAAGGCCTCGAGCTGCAGCCAAGGACGCAACCATGCGACCGCGTTGTATTCGCCGGGCTTACCTGGGATCTCCTTGACCTCGATTCGAGCCTCCGCCAATGGATACTTGGCTTTGATATCCGCCGCCGGCTTGGCGTCCGCGATGACGTACCGCATGATCCACCGGTTTAACCAATCCTCCATGGTGTCGCGCTCCTGGAACGAACCAATTTTGTCGCGAGCGATGCACTTCAAATAGTGCCCGATCCGCGAAGCCGCCATGTTGTAAGGCAAGCGGGCCATGATATTCGCATTGGCCGTGGCATCTGCGGTGTCGTATTTCTTCGGGCGTTGGCACGTTTGCCCGCCGTAAAAGACCGAGAAGTCGGTGTTTTTATTGTGACACAAGGGAAGAAACCCGAGCTTGCTCAGCTCGGCTTCGCGGCGGTCGGTAATGCCAATTTCCGTCGGGCATTTGAGGTCGAGATCACCGTCCATGGTTTTAAAGATATGCAGTGGAAGGCCCTCGACCATGCCGCCGTTCTCCACGCCGCGGATAGCCGTGCACCACGCATTCCGGGCGAACGAATCGGTCAATCGCGATCCCATCACGTAGGCCGCGTTCATCCAGCAGTAATTGTCGTGAGCCATCTCCCGCGATCGGCCCGTCTCATCCAATTCCGCCTCTTCGTACCCGAATTCCTCGATCGGCTTCGTTCCCGCTCCGTACGGAAGCCGCGCCAAAGCGCGGGGCATGGTGAGGCAGACGAAACGCGAATCCTCCGAGTCGCGGAACGCGTTCCATTTGATGTAGTCCTTGCTGAGAAAGATGTTCTCGAGGTCGCGCGGCCGCGACAGGTCTGCGTAACTCGACAATCCCATTAAGGAAGGCGACGCGGCGGCGATGAAGGGCGGCAACCGCTGCGCCGGCAACGCCCCCCATTGTCTGCAGGATGTCGATATCCTCTGGGTGGTTCGTGAACTCGTAGTCCCCGATGAGCGCGCCGTAGGGCTCTCCTCCTGGAGAACCGTACTCTTCCTCATAGATCGCCTTGAAGACCTGGCTCTGGTCGAACTCGATTGCCTTGTCTAAGTCCTTAAACAGCTCGCGCTTGGAGATGTTCAGCAACCGCAGCTTGAGCATCGCGCTCGTTTCGCTGTTCATCACGAAGTAGTGGAGTCCCCGCCATGTGCCCTCGAGCTTGAGGAATTCGGGACAATGCATGACCGCCGCCAACTGCTTCGACAGCGCCTGGTCCAACTGCTCGATCGCCTTATTGATCGTACGGGTCACCGACCGATCCCAGATGACGCTCCCCTGCGTCGCCTGATCGACCAGCGACTGGATCAAGTCGCGACCGACGTCGCGCTGCACGACGGCCGGCATCACGTCGAGCATCTGATCGAGAAGCCCCTTGTCCTTTTCCTGGACGACGGTCTGCGGCTGAGCCTGCTCTTGCTTCTTGCCAGCGGCGCTCATGACTGACCTCCCTTGCTCGGCTTACCGTCACTTGAGGCTGAGCCGGCGCTGCCGAGCTCTCCCGCAAGTTTTTTCCGCTCTTCGGTACTTTGCAAAATCCGCTCCAGCTCGGTCTCCAGTTTCGGCGATCGGTCCGTGGCAGATAGGAGATCGCGGAGCTTGTTTCGAGCTTCCAGCAGCACTTTGAGCTCATCGACCTGATCGACGATCCGCGCGGGCTCAAAATCGTCAATTGAGCTGAACTTCAACTGGACCGACAACTCGCTGCCGTCACCCTTCAATGTGTTGGGCACCTTGAGGTTGAGCCCAGGAGCCAGTTGGGCCATCACATCGTTGAAATTATCTCGATCGATCGACACAAACTTTCGATCCTGGAGCGGCTTGAGAGGCTGCGTCGGATTTCCGGTGAAATCCCCCATCACGCCGACGACGAAAGGAAGTTCCTTGACCACAACGGCGTCGCCGATTTCGACGTCGTACGTGATGTGAACTCTCGGCTTTCTCACACGGTCGAGTCTGTGTTGAAACGGTTCCCGGCTGGACATGAGGCCCTCTCGATTCTTATTGCACGGCAGCCTTGGCGAAGGAGTTTCTCACTTCTAAGAGGATGCCGCATCATCTTTCGAATGGACGATTCCCACGAGCTTGAAGACCCGTTCCCGGACGATGTCGTCGTCGATCAGCTCGGCGTAGAAATCCGCGGGAGCCAGACGGCCCCAGCGAATGACCTTCCGCAGAAGGGCTGGGATCAAACTCTGCGGTTCCGTCCTTTCAAAAAACGCGGCGACGTTCTCCATACACTTCAGTGCATCCTCACGTGTGTTCACTTCGATGTCAACCAAATTTCTTAAATTCTGGGAATTCGAGTGCACTCCGCCGCCAGGACCCCCGGACGAGTTTGCCGGGTTTCCTTGACCCCCGGGCAAATTTGCCTCCTGCAGATGCCTGCCGGCAATGAGACGGAAGGCGGACAAACCTTCCTCGACCGCTTCGAGGACAGAGGGATACGCCGCGTGCGCTTCAGGAAAACGCTGGTTGACCGCCTCCGCCAGCCCATTCAGCTCATCCCGACAACCGACCAGGGCCAGAAAGTTGCTGCGAAAAAACTCGGGGCTTGTCTCCCGTGCCGCGCTTTCGAACATCGCCTTTGTCACAGCCCCCCGATCAATCTGCGTTTGTCGTTCTTGAACTGATTTTCCTTCCAATGCTTCGGCTTGCTTGTACTGCCAAAGCAGAAAGGGCCCCTGCCCCTTGGCCTCGGTGATCGGCACGCGTCGCACCGCGCCTGCCAGGACTTCGCCATCGAGTCGTATCAACGGCAAAACTGTCGTTTCATTCCCCTCGTCGTCCGGACGCGGATAGAGGTGGTCCCAAAATCGTTCGACTAACTCGCGGGCGGCGTGCACGCCCTCATGCAGACCGGCGAAGCCGTCCAACCGCAACAGGGCTTCGATGAGCGAGGCGACAATCTCGAGATCCTTTGACTCTCGGCGAAGGACATCCAGTCCCTTGTCGCGGATCAATCTCCAAAGTTCAATGCTCTCAACAGGTTTCTGGCCGTCCTCCTCCGCCCGCTTCTCGAGCTGACGGGCCTTCTGGCGCGCGTCTTTAATCTGGCGAAACGTGCTGGTTTGCGACGGATCGGCGCGCAAATCGATTCCTGCCGGATTGTCTCCGGGAACAGCATTCAAAAGTGACTCGATATCGATAATTTTCGCGCTCATTCTGTGTTAATGGCTGGATCTCTTAGAATAACCGATGGCGAAGACCGTTTGTCAATTCATTTCTCGGGCCAGCTTTCGCGCCAATTGCTGGAGGCTCTTGGCGTGGAGCCGGCTGGCCCATGCCTTGCTGATTCCGACTTGTTCCGCGGCCTCCTTGAGCGAAAGACCCTCGAAATACGCCTTGTGAATCAAGGCGCGGGCGTCGGACGGAAGCTGGTCGACGAGGGACCGAAGCTTGCCGCAGAGCTCGCGATGGATAGCCCGGTCGTCGGGCGGCGCCTGCGGCGATTCGATCTCTTTCGGATCGTGCCCGCCCCGAGAATCACCCGACATCAGGTAGACGACGGCAAGTGTGCCGGTGGCCCTCTTGAACCAATCGACATCGTCGTGAAGCAGGGCATCGTCCGTCGACTTCCGACCGGTGAAATCCCCGGAGTCGGGCCTGAGAACTTCGTTGGCAAAGCCTTCGTAGCGCCCCTGGTGATACTCGGCTCGGTTGAACCATGCCAGGCGCGACAGACCGTCCAGAATTGCTCCGCGGATTCTGTAATACGCAAAAGTCGTAAACTCAGTCCGCCGCTGGGGATCGTAGTCCTGGGCCGCTTCCGCGAGCCCGATTTGCCCGTATCCGATCAGATCATCCATCTCGACGTGGGGCGGAAGCTGTCGATGGATCTTCCAAGCGATCGATCGGACAAGGCCCTGGCAGCCCGCGATCAACTCATGTTCCTGTTCGAAGCGACTGTCTCGACCGTCCGGTTTCATTCTGTCTTCCGCAACAATCGAGACCAGAAACGGGTGAGCCTGGCATGCGATTCCGGATCGTCGAAAAGGGTCTGTGCAATCCGTTCGGCAATCGCGCGCGAGCTCTCCGCGGGGCTGCATTGGTGGAACTGTCGTGTCAGGATCACGTCGACCAACTCGATAAGGACCGGATCGACACACAGCTCCCGTCCCGCGTAGCGCCGTGCGACGCGCAGCAGGGCCTCCAGCGATTCGGAATCGACCTCTGTCGTCGCTTCCGTCTCGGTCCGGTCCAGCACCTCTTCGAGCAACCCTTTCGTCAACCGGACGACAGCGTCCACATCCCGCGAGAGCACGCGGTCGTCTTCGACTTGCCGCTGGCGAGCCGCATCCGAATAGGGAAAGTCACCGGTCATTCGCTGCTTCTCCCGGTTCCGGAATACGCGCCCGACGAGCCATTTCGAACCACCGCTGAGAGAACCGAAAAGAGGGAACGATAACACGATATAGCGAGGCCGAGGCCGAGTCCAGCAGATTCCGCGTCCCACTTGACGAGGCGACGGCATTGCACAAGTTCATTGCACGGGCCGTCGGGTCAGCGCCATAATGCGGATTCTTCAGATTCTGCCGGACGAGGTCCACGGCGTCCCCGATCGCCGGAATCGATGGTTCACGGTGACTGGCACTCATGACAACGCACGCAGCTCATTGGGGGGAAGGCCTGTTCCTGCGCCCGCATCATTTCCAGATCGCGGACCGCTGGCTGCAGGAATCGATTTACGTATCCGAGAACTGGAACGTCGGCTACGCCTATGGTCTGCGGAAGATCGAAATCGATCACGATGCGCTTGCGAACTGGCGCGTGTCGCTCAAGACGTGCCACATCCGTCTGCAGGACGGGACGCACATCCGCTACCCGGAGGACGCCAATCTCGATCCCGTCGCCATCCCTCGCGACGCCTTCGCGAACACGCCGCAACGAGTGATGGTTTATCTGGCCATTCCGCGGCTCTTGTTGGGCCGCCAGAACGCTTTGCCCGGGCCAGGCCCCTCCGATTGCCGCTACCTCGTCGAGACGGTGGAGACCGAGGACGAGAACCTGCCCGGAAATCCCCAGGACATCGCCGTTCGCTGGCCGAATGTCCGCCTGATCGTCGGGGACAAGGAAGCCATCGCGGGATTCGACGCGCTTCCCCTCATGCGGCTCAAGCTGGGAGCCACCGAGAGCGCACCGCCGGAAATCGATATCGACTACATCCCCCCGGTGCTGGCCTGTGACGCTTGGAACATCTTGCAGGTCGACATCATCACCGGCATTTTCGATTATCTGAGCGCGCAGGCCAACGAGATCGAGCAACAAATCATCAACAGCGGCGTCCAATTCGAGAGCGGCGGGAAGCGTGATCTCGAGCTATTGATGCGGCTGCATTCGCTCAACATTGCGCTGGGATATGTGGCGCAGCTTCCCTTTGCCCGCGGCGTGCATCCCTTTGTCGCTTACACCGAACTGTGCCGCGTCGTCGGTTTGATCGCACTCTTTCCACGGCCGCGGCGGCTGCCCGAGCTTCTCAAGTACGATCACGACGATCTGGGATCGTGCTTCTGGCGGTTGAGGAAGCTCATCGTCGAACGGCGTCGTGACAAGTATGTCATGCGGCGATTCCGGGGCGCGGGGCGTCAGATGCGCGTCCAATTCGAGCCGAATTGGCTCGAGGCAAGCTGGACTTTCTACATTGGCGTCCAAAGCAAGCTTTCCTTCAGTGAAGTCCGCGCACTGTTGAACGTCGACCGCGAAGGGGCGGGGGGAATGGACTTCACCGTGGCGTCGTGTGACCAGGTCGACTCGTTCTACCGGGCCGCCAATTGGGGCGTTCGCCTCGTTGCCGAGCCCGAGCCTCCCTCCGTTCTGCCCGCCGTCAATTGGTCGTATTACCGGGTCGACCGCAACTCGGATCGCTGGCAGGACGTCGAGCCGCACGCTGTGCCTCGGTATCCGGTTTAACGAGCTGCAGGTGGTCGGGGGCATCGACAAGGAAGAGCAGATTCTCATTCGGCATCGTTCGTCGGAGGAGCCCGTCAAGATTTCCTTTGCCTTGTTTGCGATGGAAACCGAATGACTCCCGAATTCGCCAGGCTCGTCGATCCGATCTTTCTTACGGTCTTGCGGCTCGTTCATCGGCTGGAGCATCAGGAACCTGTCGACGTCCAAAGCGAGCGCAGCAATATCCGCACGCTGATCGACGATGCGGAAAGGCAAGCGGAGCGGCCAGGGTCGCACGTCCGGCCGGATGAGTTCCAGTTGGCCAAGTACGGCCTCGTCTGTTGGGCCGATGAAATTATCACGGCCGTGTACCCGCAATGGGAAAGCATCAAGCTGGAAGTCGAATTTTGGGGCCCCCCCGGTAAACGCGCCTTCCGGTTCTATGTCGAAGGCGAATCGAAGGCCCGGCATAGCACCCCCGACGTCGTCGAAGTCTGGTACTTGGCGCTGGCGATGGGATTCAAGGGAGACATTCGCGGCGCCTTCAGGAACCAGCTCAACCGGGACCCGCCCGGAGGCAGCGCCGACCCGGACGAGGCGCGGCGGGCCTGGGCGCGCGAGTTGGCCGCACGCATGCGACAGTCGCGGCTCCCCGAGCTGGCGGGAGAGCCGCTGCACTGCGACGTACCGCCCCTGAAGGGCCGCTCACTCCTGGCCTTCGCTGCCGTGACACTCGCGCTCTCCTTGGCAATTCTGGGAGTCCTCTCGTTCGGCTCGAATCGGTCAACGGGCAACGCCGCCCTCAGCCGACGGGTGCGCCGCGCATACCGGGCGAAAGTAACATCGCCCGCTCGCGACGCACCGCGTCGTTACGAGATCGCGGCCCCTGCGGCCGTAGGCCGGACTCACCTTACAACGTCGACGGGGCGCCGCCGACGCCGACACGATATTGCTTGGTCGAGCGGCCGAAGTAATAGCTGAAGTTCGGCCGGAATTCGTAGTCGAACTCGCGGTCCGCTCCACCCACCATCGGCACGGTGATGCCGAGCGACAGATAGGCGTTGTCGCGAATTTCAAGCGTACAACCGGCGGTCAAGTCCAGAGACGTGAACGGTCCGCCGCCGCCGACCTGCAAGTTGAGCGGCTCAAGGCTTCCGCCATAGTACGGTATGGCGGCGTTCGGCTGCCAGTAAGACTGTTGCTGTCCGGTGCTGTCGAGCATGGGCGCCGAGACGCCGTTGAACCCGCCCAAGGACTGGTTGAAGTGCAACTCGAGCATGCCGGCCAGACCCGTGATGCAGCGGTTCGAGCACTCCGGACAGTGGAACAGCCAGTACCCGGCCGAGATATCATAGAAGGCGAACACCGGATCGTTGAGCCGCCCGGCGTCCTTGAACGTGCCGCTCGAGGAAAGCTGCTTGTTAGGATCCTCGTTAATCACGACCTCATTGCCCGTGACTTCGACGTCGAGTTGGACCATCTGTTGCAGGAAGAACCGCGATGTGGGCGTCCAGACGTTTCCAATAAACGGCATGATATGAGGGGCCGTGTTTTCGATGGTGTACAGGTTGGTCCCGTCCGAGCGAGTGACCGTGATGTCGCTGGCTGTCGGCAGGCCGACTCCGAGCCCGCCTGTGGTCACCATTGTCTCGGATCTGCACAACACGCCCTTGAAAAGGACTTCCGCATTGCCGAGCTCGACGGCGTGTTGATTTGTCAGGGCCGTGTTTCCAAACGGTCCATACTGGGCGTTCCCGTCGATCGTAATATTCGAATCGAAGGTCGTCGCGAAGGGTATTTTGAACTCGACAGAGTAATTGTCCGAAAAGAGAGTCTTTTCGAACCCTGCGATAAAGCGATTGACATTGACGCCCCCTGGCGCCAGGGTGGTGTTGTCGAAGAAGCTGTAGTCGAAGATGATGCGGTCCCGGGGCAGCGGTGACTCGTTGTCAGCCAATTTGATCGCACCGGCTGTCGCCGCGAATGGAAGAGTTGTCGTGAAGACATGAGTAAAATTCACTGGCAGAGACACCGCGTCGTTGCCTGTGGACGAAGAGAAGACGAACCCGGAGCTGGTGCCCGGTGGTTGCGGGAAGCTGGTGTACCCTTCCGCGGTCGGCCCTGCCACATATCTGTTGAAACCGACGGCGACGGCCTGGGGGGACGCGTTCACTTGGGTAACTATGTTTTGAAGGGGCGTCAATTGATTTGGCTGTACAATTACGTTCAAGACGGTTCCAGGAGTTGCTTGTAAGGGGTAGCTCCCGCCATACGGAACATTAGGGAGCAGATTGCTGGTGTAACCAGGGTTCGGGGGAGGGCTAGTCAGCGTAGACACGCTCAACACGCTTGGGACAGCAGAATAAGGGGCAACTGTAAGAACATTGATGCCACCCGTTGGTGTTGAGTAACCGGTCGGCAGGCTCCCAAATTTGTTCACATAAAAATCAGCTACTTGGATGTTGAATGAGGCTGGGTCGTTAGTATTTGACGGGGCGGCGTTAGGTAAGACACTGGTACCGGGTGGTGCGTTAAAGACGACAAAGCTCACAACACTGCCGGACACGTTCGGCGACAGCAGATGGACGGGTTGTGACGGGGTACCGGCGAAGAAGTCGCCGATCATCGATGGCGCGTTGCCGAAGCCCAGGCCGGGCTCCCCGCCCATGTTCAAGGCGGTTTCCATGGCCGATGGGCCTTGAGTAGAGGGCAATTGGTTGGACGGAGGCGGCTGCAATTGGCTGTACGGCGACGGCTCAGTTGGCGACGGCTTGGACGTTGCTGACGGAGGTCCAGTCGGCATGCCGATTCGCTGGGGGTCGACGGGCAAGGCTGGACGGCCGGGCACGGATTGCAGTCTTGAATGTGCACACGGGCAATCGTCGATGTGTTGCCGTTGACGAGGTGCCGATCAAGAGCGGCCGCTTCGGTGGCCGAGGTCGAATTAACGATCGGCGGCACGATCGGCAAAGGATTGTCAGCAAACGGGTTGTCATTGGCGCGCACGAACGAGCCACTTAGTCCCCAAAGCGCCGCGAACAGGGCCGTGCGGCGCAATGCGGATCCATAGGTCAGCGACATGGATCGGATTCCTTTCCGTTGCGGGGTTCTCGGAAAACGTCCCGTTTTTCCGGCGTTATCGACCGACCGCTGGGTCCCTAAAGGTGTCATGATCGGTCGAATGCGCGAAAAGCGGTGCCGCAAATTAAATCGGCACGGACGTTAAGCATCTCCACAGAAAAGCTCGTCGCACGTTCACTGTACGGGCCTTCCAACCGTCATTTCGTGCACAACCGCAACCGTCAGGATGTCTTGGGCCGCTAAATCCTTCCAACTTGTCCCATCTTAAATTGGGCCGCTGAACTCAGAGATTGAAAAGGGACCCGATCGAAGAGATGCACACGCCGTCGCAACGAACGGTCGCTTGAACGGCCGAACCGCGATCCCCGTCTGCGACGTCCTCGTTTGTTACACGGACGGCGAGAGAAGCGTGCCGGCGACGCCGGCCATCGAGATCGAGTTATCCGGCGGCGAGCGTTTGCGCGTTTCCTCGGGATGCAATCGAACGACTCTCGACATCCTTCTGAATCGCTTTGCGAGAGCAGCCACTCTGAGTGAAGCGCTGGCCGCAAAACTCTCTCGGCGCAGCCATGGTGTTTCGCGACCGGATCGAGACGGCGCGAACGGATAAGGTGGTCCCAACTCCTCGAGCTCTGCCGTCAAGTACGTATGCTCATCGAGTTCGCAGTCGGCCGGCAAGCGGGCGTCGCGTGGCGACCTTGGTGCGGTGGAACTGGAGGCGGACTAGTGCTGGTAGCACTTCATTTTCGCGTTGAAAGTGACTCTTTTCCCGACGATTTCCGCCGCGTGACCGCTACACTCTGGCTTGATGCGCTCTAGCCAGTCGAAGTCCACACGCGCAGAGCATCCTTCTTCTCTCTTCTCTTTGGCGGTCGCGATTCCCCGTCCCCGAGCCGCAACTGTGCTCAACCCCTGCATTCGTAGGCTCGAACGGCCCCCAGGAGGATATGGACGGCAGGGAATGCGCACAAACCGGGATATCGCGAAAATCCCTACAGCCCCTACGGTTAGACCTGAACGATTTTGTCGGACCGATAAGCTATTCCGCGACAGAGTAATCGGTGCCAATGAATTTGGCGATACGCCCGTTGCAATGTGGGTGGGCGACTTATTCAGGACCGATATGTCATCCTGGACAATCGATCCGTTTCCTACAATGCGTCGGACTGGGAGAAACACAATGTTCGGCGCTGGACACCTCAAGCAGAGACGGACGAGCCGGGTGCGCGGCATCGTTCTGGGATTATCACTCGCGTCGGCCACCGGCGAGGGAGTGCCGTTTGCAACTGGGGCGCAGATCCCCCCGCCGCCCGTGGAAACGGCGCCCGCGTTTCAACCCCCCGTTCTGCTGCCGAGCCTCGGGGATTTTGTGACGGGAAAGCCTCTGGCAACGTGCTGCAAGCTGATGGCAACGGATTGCCTTTCGCCCCCGTTCGCGGGCGCTCCAGTGACCGATCCAAAGGGTCTGGCATCCAAGATCCGCGCCAAAGAGCTTGACGCCAAGAACCGAATCATAGCACTCCAATACCTCGGCACGGTCGACTGCGTGAAGTTTCCCGAAGCCAAGACAATGCTGGTGGAAGAGCTGCACAACGATCCGTTCGAACCCGTTCGCTACCAAGCCGCCCTCTCCCTGGGTGTCATGATGGGGCGGGGCAACACTCGCCGTGACATGCGGACGCTCAGACGCGGACGGGCCGTTCGGTATGACACCTGCATCGGCTGCTGCAACGAAAAGGTCCTGAAGGCCTTGGCGAAGACGGCCTACGAAATGGACGACCACGGGTGCTGTTTTGAGCCCTCGAAGCGCGTCCGCGAGGCAGCGTGGAGGCGATCCACGCCTGTGGGTGCGAGGACATTTGCATGCAATACGCGCAACAGCCGCCGATGCCCGTACCACAAGGTGTCGCGCCGCCCGCTCCGGCTCCGGCCGTCGAACCCCCTCCTGCCAAGCCAAAAGAGGTTGCGCCGCCGCGTCCGATGGAAGTGACACCGCCACCGCCGGGCCAGAATCCCAAACCGAAGAGCTCTGCCGGCACCGAAAGTCCCAGCGATGAAGCTTCGGCAGCGCAATCTGTCGCCCCCAATCTGACGACCTCGCTGTGCACGGCCGGCGACAACACACAGTTTCCGCCGTTCCCGGCGCTCAACGGCTATTGCATCGTGGCGCTGAAGTCAATGAGATTCGTCAAGGCCGATCCGAAGATCGAATCCGTGTACAACCATCGGGTTTACCAATTCTCCAGCATGGCGGCGAAGCTCGAGTTCGATCATGCTCCCGAAAGCTACTGCGTCCAGTTCGACGGCGCCGACCCGGTCGAAATGCTGCAGACGGGAATTGCCGTCGAAGGACAATATCTTCGTGAACACAATGGCCGGTTCTACCTGTTTCTATCGAAGAAGAGCTGGGAAGCCTTCAAGGCGGGCGCAGGAACCGCTCCTAAGAGCGTCGCAGCAACCACTAGCCTCGAATCGCCGGCGGTTGCCTCGACTTCCGTCATTCAACTCAGCGCCGTCGGCAAGCGTCAAAACCGCCCAAGAGTCTGCGGCAGGCTCTTCCGCCAAGATCGTCGCTCCGCCGGCCCCTTCCGCTCCCCTGAGCCCCGTTCCCACGGCGGCGCCGGCGAAGACTCCGGTACTCGAGTTGACCCCAGTTGGGACAGTGGCTCCGACACCGACGGCAGGTGCCGAAACAGGCAACGCCGCGGTGTCAGTTTCTGTGCAGGAGCCCGCCGGCCAAACGTCTTTGCTCGTCAAACTGATGCATCTGCCGGCGTCAATCGCGGCAAGAAATGCCGCATCCAGCCAGGCGGGGACGACAGCGCAGCCTACGGCGACCGTCGCCGTTCCCCCAATGCCGTCAGAGGCAATGCCGGCGAGTCATTAAACCCGGGACAATAAGGACTACTCGGCCGGCTTCTCCTCGTCAGTGTACTCGACGACCAGCGGCTTCTTTAAACGAAATGCATCTTTCTCCCAGGTCGAGCGTCGCGTTAAGCCGAAGGCCGCCTCGTCGGGGTCGAACCTGGGATCTTCTACCGTGAACTCGACGACGAGAGAAATCCTCCTTCTCGTAAAGATTTCGCATGAGAGGATAGTCACCGCCGGAAGAGAATTCGACGCCGTCCATCGTGCCCAACTCGACGCGAAGCGACTCAAGCTCCGACTTCGCTGACTCTTGGGCAGCATCGTGCGGCGGGACAGACCGGATCTCGATCGTTAGTTTCCGTTTGACGTTGTCCCAGCGTTTTCGGACATCGAGGTTTAACGGGCGTTCGCCTTTCGTCGCAATCGTGCAGTCATTCCTGTTGCTCTTGAAGGATGTCGCGCAGAAGCGTCTTGTCGGGAGCCGTTTTCTTCATTTTCCAGGTGCTGGTAATCTGTGGTCGTTTACCCTGCTGCCAGTTCGGAAAGCTGAATTCAAACGTTGGAACTTGTTTATCGGCCACTGGTCTCCATGAGAATGACGAAGGCGATGCGCCGGATCATCGCGAAACCGGACGTCGAACCAAATCTCCTCCGGGCGGTCGACGGGTTTAGTCACATCGTCGTTCTCCAGGCAAACTTGCAACACGGCATCTGCGCCGCGGGAGTGCGAAAGCTGAGGCTCTGCAACTTCGTCGGCCATTGCCGCTCGGGCGGAATAGGATCAGCAATTGCGGAGAATGATTGAATTGGCTCGGTCGGCCTCACTCAAATTCACCGGTTGATCCCTTATCAAATCTCAGCTTTAGTTCGATCTTTTCGCCCCCCCGAATATGGACTGGCCACGGAAGCACATTGGGATATTGAACTTCGTACATACCCGCCGTAATCGCCACCGGCGGTCCATTAAGCAGCAAAGTTTGAACAGCCCCGATGTCTGAGCTCGGCATCGCGACGGTGACGGTCTGCGACGGCTTGATCGCTCTTTCAATCTCCTCGGTGAGTTTGAGCGGATCATTTGTTACCGGCTTTTGAACGCGCGGTGTCGTAGCCAAGAGGTCCCTAAATGACTCCCACTTTGCTTTCTCCTCGCCTGCTAAGTCGACGTTAAAGCCGATGATGAATAGATTGATCGCGCGATCCTCGGCGACGGCCTTAAATCCGGCCTCCTTATTCCGGAAATTTTTTCCCATGTCAGAGGGAGCACCGTCCGTGATCACGACGATCGCTCCGCCTCCCTTGCTCAGTTGGCTTTCGCGAGAGGCATAATCGACTGCCCCCAGCAAAGGCGTGATTCCCCACGGATTTAACAGGTCAAGCCTTTTGATTAAGTCTCCCTTATTCTCTCGCAAAGGTCTGAGGGGTACGAGCATCTGATAGTCCCCGACGGCAAGGTCCCAAAAGTCTTTGTCTTCGGTGGACGGCGGAGCGAACGCAGGATCTCCGAATTCCGGCGGCCACGGGTGGACCTTGGTTACTTGCCAGCTGTCCGAGCCGGTCTTGGCGAGCTGGTACCGATGTCCATAGACAACTAGGCCGACTTGGTCTGTCGGATCCAATGATTGGATAACCTTTTTCAGGACGTTTCGAAGCTGACCTAAGTGACCACCCTCCTGCATCGACAAGGAACAGTCGAAAACGAATACGATTCGCTTCTGGGCGGTGCCGGAGACGGAAATCGTTCCGGTCTTCGCGATCAGCGGTGTATAGCTCACGACGCGTGGCGGCTCGCGGCAGGGGTTGATGTTGACGGCTTGAAAATCCGGGATTGACTTGATGCGGCCCCGGAAAAAAGCGCGGGCCATGAACTTTCTCGGCTTACAATCGTCTCCTTGCGCAGAAGCGGCGCGTATCAATTTGAAGTCGCGCCGACCGGGAAATCCGGTGTCCTTGTTCGTGTCCGCGGGCAAAACTTTGATCACATCGCCGTCTGGGCTCACCTTGCCTTCAATGGCAGGAAGAGCCACTCTTGGAAGCTCGGAGACGCGGTCGCCGCCGATGTCGTTCGATCGAACGTCGCGTCCGCCTGCAAAGTGTGTGTCTCGTCGGGATCGATCATCAATAGCGTATGAGCCGAGTCGGCCGCGGAGGTCGACGACATATCACCAAGGGTGACGTTGAAGCTCTTGGACAGCTTCGTCAAAGCTTGCAACGTGTTTTCCAGAGCTTTAATCTCGTCGCATTGATCACTCACACCCCCGCGTTTGCACAACGTTTTCGTACTCGACAGACGATCGGTCGCCGCCCGCTCGAACCAGGGAACGTCGGCCTCAGCCGGATTGCTGGTCGCCCAAAACCGTCCACATAACGTTGCGCCTGAAACCGGCACAAATCGGCGAGCTCCAGCCGCCCGCAGTTGGGACGGCGGGCTCTCCTGCACGCCGCGTAGTTTGTCTGCGTCAAAACCGTGCATGACTCGTGCCAGCGTGTCTCCCTGCCGGACGCGATCGAGCCGCTTTTGCAGGCTCTGTTGCCCTTTCTCTGCCTCTGTGGTGATCGACCGGACCGCGTCCCGAACACCCCTCCAGCGTTCACGGATCAACTCGCCGAAGCTGATCATTGACCGCTCCGGTGGTAATCCGTCGGGGGGAGAGAGACTGAGCCAACCCTCGCTGATCTCCCGTCGGCGCAGGGCGTGCTCGAGGTTATCCCAAGGCGCGAGCAAAAAGAGCTGCAGGTTCCAGAGCCCGTGCCAGACCGCAAGCCTGGCGTCTTCGCGGTCGGACGTGTCCTTGTTCGCGGAGGTCGAGCCGGCCTTGGAATCGCTACTTGTGGCCGTTTCCGCGAGGGTGGCCGTTTCAGTTTCCGCAAATTGTCCCTCAAGTTCGGTCTCGATCCTGTCGCGTTGCTCCCGGAGCTTAGCCCGCGTCGCTTCGGAAAGCCCGGAATACCGCAAAGCGTCGATCCGTTCGCGTCGATGCGATGGTTTCGCTTCGCCCTCGGGCTGAGCCGCGTCTTTCTGCGCGTGTCTCCAGCTCGTCGTGGATGCTTTGGTCGAGCTTGATCACGTCGGCGGCCAGCGATTTCAATTCGTTGATGGTTTCGGGCAGGGGGACCTCGAGCTCCAACCGGTCCTGCAGTATCCGCGTGCGCGCAAACAACCTCAGGATTTGCCGTTCGAGAGAGGCCTTTTCCGGTCGATCGATCCCGGAGCTCAACGCGTCGTACAACTTTTGATTGGCATCGACCCGGGCCTTCCGATCATCGTCGGAAGAAGCCATCGTCTCCTGCAGGACGGTTTTGACCACGGCAGCAAGATCTTGTTGGGGGGGTTGATACGCGGCCCAGCGGGCGAACTCCGGGAGATCGGCCAGGACTTCTTCGAGCACGGCCTGCGCAAGGCGATCGTGCGGGCGTTGTTTTCGGCACTCTCATAACGTTTCGCGAGCCCGGTCGCGTCGAAGGTCTTCTCGCGATCCACGAAGATGCGGTCTTCGGCTGAGGCGCGTTTTCGGTCACCGGCTTCCACGTCCTTGTGCACGTAACGGAGCGTGCCGAGCGGCCGGCAGGCTGCCTCTTCCGCGGTCGTGCGTAGCCTGATCGGCGGGTCGGACGGTACGTCTTTTCGCGTTCCCCCAAACCACTTATCGAGCCCCAGCTCGAGAACCTTCTCCGGCGGGGGCAGATCAGAATCCAGTGGCATGTCTTCGGGGAACCTTTTGCGGAGGCGGCTTTCGATCCGTTTATCGATGCGGGCAACGACGTTCTGGAGAACAAACGAGTTCTTTCGGACGTCTTCGAAAGGCTCGTCGCGAATGTCCAGGCCCAACGCCTTCAGCGCCTCTTCCGCGTCCTTGAGAACGGTCTTGGCACGTTCCCATTCGTCGGCGTAAAGAAGATCCTCGGCCAGCATCAGTTGCTCGTACAGTCCTCTCCAACCGATTGGCTTGAGGCGGTGGATGAGGATGTCGGAGGGGTCGAATCCCTTGCCATCGGGGCTTTGGGCAGCCAACGCGAGGTTCTTAAGGTGCTCGTCACGAGCGTTGCGGAAGGAGGCATCGAGCTTGTCCCAGAGGCTGTCGAGAAGCTTCTCGTCCGCTTGACGAAGACCGTTTGTCTGCTCTCGTTCCGATGTCCAACTGGGGTCCGGTCGCTGCAGAGTGCTGATGTCTGGCCCAGCTCCATCCGGAAACGACTTAAAGAGCATGACATTCTCGTCGTCGCTCAAGGCCGTCAGCTGCTTTTCCTCGCCATCCGCATCTCGAATGTACAGCCAGGGATTCTGGTGATCGTCCCGCTGACGCTCGGCCCAGGCGGCAGTCTGCTTTTGGACAAACGAGACGAATTCCTTAAGCCTCAGTCCCTGGACTTGATCCTCGGAGCGGGTTTTCGCGTCGAAGGAGTCCCTTTCATCGGCCTCTCCGAGAAGGGCCCGCGCCGCGAAATGGGCAAACACCGAATTGCCCAGCGGCCCGCTCGTCCAGCTTCGCTCGTGGGGCCCGGCCGAGCAAAACACGGCGATGTTCTTGATGCCCGTCGTCGCCTCTTTGAAATATTCGGGGTTGACAACGCGATTGGGGAAAATCCCCGCACGCCAATCGATCTCCGGTCGCTTCAAGTCGAGGAGCACGACCTTACTGACGTTTTCGAGGGCGGGGTCTCCCAACTGCGTCCAGAGCGTTTCAAGGGGCTCTCCTGAGTCGGCCCGGCCGAGGTCGGGATGGGCAAACTTCTCGTCGAACAGGACGATCACGTTTTTGTCATCGCTCGAGCGGACCGCCAGGGCATTCACGTAGACGATCAAAACCTGGGATTCATTCGCGTTCTCGGCAATCTGCTTGAATTCGTTGATTTTTTTGACCTTGACCTTCTGGTTCGTGCGCTTTTCGTCGTAGCGTGTCTTGAGTTCGTTCAGCCGATCTTCCAGCATTTTGCCGTCGCCGCGTGCATACGGATTGAACAGTCTCGCATACGCCGACTCCGGCACGTCCTCATAGGAGTCGGCGTAAATCAGCACCGTCGTTGACCACTCGGGATTGTTCCAGAACTTCCACAGCCAAGCGAGCACACCGATTGCCGACGCGATTCCCACAAGGAGTCCGATCCGGGAGCCCCAATATCGCCAACGCGCTCGGTTCCCGCTCCCCGTCTCCTTCTCCCGAAGGCGCCACCGCCGGCTTCCTCGAGCCGAGGAATCGTACGATTGGTCCCGCCAAGAAACTGGCTGCATCTCGAAGGTGGGATCATCGGACATGCCATGAGTCTCCGGCGAGCGAGCGAACGGGTGTTTTGATCAGGCCCCAGCAGCACGTCTGCCTGTTTGCGTCAAGCCGGGCGGTGCTGGCCGATCCCTTTTTGAGACCCGACTTTTGGGGCGCTTTTGCCTTTTCCGATTGATAAATCCGATAGCCGAAGTAGCCGTCCGCAACCGCGACAACAATTGCCAGCACGATAAAGCCGAAAGCGGTCAGTCTGGCGAGTCGGTCCCGACGGCGCTCGCTCCTGCGCCAGGCCACGTCGCTTTGCTCCTCGATCAGCTTATCGAGCGCTCCTTGAATGAACGCCTGCGCGCCGCTCCCCTCGCCGACGGCCCCGAGGTACCATCCCGACAGACGGACCGGCTCGTTCCCGGGCACTTGGTCCGAGAAACGGAAGCAGCGTTGGAGCTGCGATGCCAGGCGCTCCTGGCTGGCCCGCAAGGTGCAGAGGAAATAGAACATCGCTCGATTCGAAGGGTTGTCGAGGTCATTCTTCAGCGCGTCGAAAACCAGACCGTGAATCCGGTAGAGACTTTGGCTGACGACCCACTCTGCGGTCTTCGTCTCGACCAAAGACCCTTGAGGAAACTGCTTTCCCAATCGGGTGTCGCGGGCGCCACTTCCGACGGGGGCGCAGCGCTCGGCGAATGCCCCAAACCCATCGATCTTATCCAGTCCCGGCACAAAGACGGTGACAGGGAATTGGAGCCCGAACAACTGATGCATGACGCCGAGATCGACGGCGGTGGCGGCGCCCACCATCTCCTGCACTTGCTCTGGAAGCCCCCCTTCCTCGTCGATCCCCAGCGGGCAAGATTGCAGCACTCCGTTGACCGGGCAATAGGGCTGCCGCGCCTCTTTGACCAGCCGCGCCAAATAGGCCATCCGGCGCCCAAAAGCGCTCCATCTCGCGAGCGGAGAGCCGCACTAATCCATGCTTCGCGGGCTCCAGCGGGAGAGACTGCACGCGACGCGCTCGGGGTAGAAGCGTTCCTAGAATCCCCCTCCCCTGCCCGGTTGGCTCGAGCGACCCTTTCACGCCACCGGGTCGCAGCGTTCCCGATGCGGCCGACTGTTGCAGCTGGTCGCCTGGCTCGAGCGTCGCCTGCGGTGACGAATTGCTTTTGGACCAACGGCCTGGCAACAGAGTATTGAGGACTCCTCCCATCGAGCGTCCTGCGGGAGCCGTATGGTTCCGCTGGGCCGACAAAGCGCCGACGGCCGTGCAAGACACAAAAAGCGCGTCGTCGTTGGCGAAGAACCGCAGGACCGCGCTGCGGTCGCTGCGCGGAGGGGCCATCACCTTCCACTCAATCCCCGAGCCAGCGAAGAAATTCTGTTCTTCCTCATTCGAGAGCCCGTTCACGAGGAAGACCGGGAGCCATCGAGCGTCGAGCCCCTGATCCTCAAGCGCGCTCAGACCCTTGGTCCAGGCGCGGACAATGTCGGGGAATTCGACCTCGTCCTCGGACCACAAGAGCCGGATCAGCAGAACGGTCAGCCACAATGTCGTCCAGGCAAAGAAAAAAAGGAAGCCGAGCCAATGTTCGCTAATGGCGGGAGTGAGCTTTTCTGGATTTGGTCTTGGGATGCTGAATTTTTCACGGAGGGACTCGCTATAGATTCCCAAAAGAACCGCGATGACGACGACCAGCATCCAGATGAAGTAGGGAAGGATCCGCAGGAGGACGGAAGAACGACGCGCTGATTTCGGTACGATCGCGACGATCCATTGCAGCCATCTCAAGATTGTGGAGAACAAAGAACGCATGTTCGCTCGCTCAACCGAATGCGCAATTCATGGTTCAGAAATCGGAACTTCCGTGGTCTTACCCTCCCGGATCGTAATGCCCGGGACTTTGCCGCTCGTCGTCCTGTCCGGCACAAAATGAAATGTCCACTCAAGGGTGTACGTGCCGTCGATGACGGGAACTCTTTCATAGGTGGCGTCGGTGTCGAGGGGCATGGTCTTTTTTTTCGCCCTCTGGAATCATCGGCGAAAGCTTGAGAACGGCCTCGTGGACAGTGCCTGTCCAAGTGACATGGAGTTTACCGAATTTCTTGGCGGGCGGGGCCGGCGCGGGGGTGCCGGAAGCCGAATTCGTCGCGGGTGGGGGGGGCGGTGGCGCGAGGAATTCTACCCGTTTCTGCCACAGACCGGACAAACCGGCGCGGTCGGTGGCGGCGACGACCAACCAATACTGTCGTGGCGGCACCTTGCTCAAGTCGACATGCACAGAAATTGATTGGACTTTCGGCAATTCATCGGGTGCCGCCTCTTCGCTTATGACCCGGGTTGGCGTCAGCGGAATGTCGTCATCCCCGGGCTCCGCCTTGTCGGTCTTCTCGGTTTTCTTCTTCGCGAGATAGGCAATGACTTTTTTTAGCCCGGACTGTTCATCGCGTGCCTGAGCTGTGAAGTCCAGGGATTCGTTGTGCCCATATTCCGCTTTGATTCCCTCAGGAGGATCGACGACGGGGTCTGTGACGTCGACATAGAAGACAACTTGGTGCGTCGCCAAGGGCTCGGCCACTCCTGGCTTGCGCAATTCTGCCTGGAGCTCGAATCGTCCTTCCTGATCTTTCAGCGGGAGCTCGCCCCCAGGATCGTTGGTGGTCGTCTGGAGTCGCCAAGTGCCGCCCGATGGCTTCGCGACCGATACGGTTTGCTTCCAGGACCCCCGAAGCGGCTCAAGGAGAATCTGATGGGAGCTCTCCCCATGGACAAGACGGCAGACCAGTTGAAGGTCCTCGTCGTCGTTCGCGTTGACCTCGATCCGGAAATGGGTGCGACTTTTTTTCCCTTCTGAGAATCGTCTGGAAGCACTAAGACGTCGTAGGGCATTGGTTCCGCGATTCGGACGTGGGGAACTGGCACCGGTTCGATCTGATTGGTGTCGCTGAAGCGGAATCGGTAGGCGTGCGAATAGGCATCAATATTCGCTGAAAACTCAAAATGACTGTTTTTTCCTGGCTCAAGGGCTTTCTCAAGCTGTTCCCGGTCAATGTCGAAAAAAAGATAATCTGTGCCACCGAAACCCAGTTCCGCCCGAAGCTTTTTATCTCCCTTCCGCAAGACGCGGGAGTCGATCCTCTTCGGATCGATGGTGACATTGAATTTGGGCGGCAGCAGCGAGGCTTCGCCCGCAGACGGCGGCGCGGCAGCTTCGATATCGAAGTGGACTCGTCCGGGCGGCGCCGGACCCATTCTTGGGTCGAGCGTCCCCTTTTTGACGAACGCGACGTGCGTCCAAAACCTCGGCATCATCAAGATGTCAGCCAATGGTTGCTGCTGTTGTTTGGCGCCGGCCTCCCGGACAACGAAACGAATGCCACGCTTGACGTCGATATTTGGCACTTCCGCGACGGGCTGTTGTCCCGCCGGCGTAGCGGTGGAAAAAGAGAGGCTGACCTCTCGGATTCCGCCGGGCACCATGTCAGGGGGCGCGAACTCTTTGGTGGTGGCGAGCGAATGCCAATTTCGTTCGTCACGCGAGGCAAGAGGGCCGGTCCCGGGCGCCATCGGATCGGGATAGAAGCATTGGACGAGCACCTTCGACGGGAGTTTGCCTTCGGGAAACGTTAGCCGCGGCGTGAGTTGCAGCGGCTGTGGGTCGCCGTCGCTCAGGGTCGAGGGCGGAAGCCAAAAAGCGGTGTAAGGGCCTTCCGGCTCGCTATGGATCGGAAGATCGGGATCGCTCTTAAAGAACCGAACCGCCCACCCTTTTTTGGCGTAGGGAGCCCGGCACGTAATCGTTTGCACGGCGCGTAAATAACGTCTGGGTGCCGATCCCTCCTTCCCGTTGATCGTCTCGACAACAAACACCGTCGCCAAGACGTTTTCCGACACCTGTTTGCCAAGTCTAAAATTCAGCGTCTGAGGCAGCGGAAACGACCCCGAATCGTTAAGCCGCGACGGCGTCCCTCCTTTCCCATCCTCTCGAGTGACGTCCAGCTTTTCGACATCGAAATGGATCTCGGCAGTCAGGGACGTTTGTGCTTGTGCAGGATCGACAAGCTTGACCTCGCACGACGCTCGACGGTCGTCGGATGGGAAATCGAGGTTGTCACCGTCGTCATTGATGTGGGCCAACTTGACCTCGCGTCCCTTATCGGGCGAAAGGTTCGGGGAGCGCGGCCAGGACAAGCCCTGTCGAAATTTGACCGCTTCCTCCCAGGCTTGCTTTCGCCGCGAGTCCAGCCAGTTGTCAAAATGCTCGTCCGTCAGCAGGGTGTCGATCGGGTCGACCGTCCGAAGTGCGCGTTCCTTCCTGGCGAGTCCCTCTTCGGTCGACGGCGGCACTTTCTCTTCTGCCTTATTCTTGATGTCTGTCCACGCACGGCGGAGCAGAGCTCCCAGTCTTGCCCGTTGGCTAACGATCGTCGGATCGTCGGGTCCGATCGCTTTCTTGCGCTTCAACAAACTTGCGGAACGCAACCCCCAGTTCTTTCCTGAGAGAGTCATCCACGCCTGCCAGAAACGACGTCTCGATTCCCCAAAACGCGATCCACACCCCGTCCGGCATGAGCCCTGACGAGCGCTCAATTGCGGAGTCCGGAGAGGGTTCCTCCGTAAGCCGCAACAGGATTTTCTGCCGCTGTTCGCTCGGGATCCATGGCAGCGCTCGAGCGTCGTTCAGGACGTGCCATTGCCTTGTTGTGAATTTTCCACGATCGAGGAGCTCTTTCCATTCCTGTTTAATCTGGTGTTCGACTTTTTCGAGCTGGTGTTCGACTTTTTCGAGCTCCTCCCGTTTGCCCGCGAGCTCCGGCCCTGTCACCGAAGCCGACGCAAGAGGGTCAGCCTCACGGGCCCATTTCGCCAGGCGGTACACCAAGGTTCCGTCGGGACCGAGCGTCCCTTCATCGTCGGTTGGATCGCGCTCCCCCTCAACTGCCGAAGCCAGCTTGTCGAATTCGGCGACAGGGATTCGCTTGCGTTCCTGCGATCGGGCCACCCAGCGTGCGTAGTCAGGAAGCTTTGCCAGCAGTTCGTTGCGCAAGCGGACCACTTCCCGGTACGCCTTCGCTCGCTCGGCGACTTCATCAAACCGATTTTTCGCAGCTTTCAGCATTGTCTTGGCCTCGTTGTGGCCGCCGATTTTCCAACTTTGCTTTCCCAAGAGCCACGACTGCGCAGCCTCCAGCGCAGTCAAACCCCTCCTCCAATTGGGTGCGAACGTTCTGCCAGAGCTCGGGGACCGGAGTGTCCGGGTCCAGCAGTTCCCCGAGGCGCTCGGCCTGAAAGGCGATTGTCATGGCACTCCGAAAAAGTTCCGGCTCGTCCTTGAGCAAGTCGACCTCGCACAAGCGACTGACGAACTGCCATTCGACCGGCTGCCCAGATTGCTCGGTGCCGAATGCATACTCGATGCATGCCCGCACTTGGGCGGACGTCAGCCGAATTTCGGGCACGTCGAGATACTTTGCCTTGAACCATTTGGCGAAGCGGTCTCGCTCGAGGCCGTGCAGTTCAGGTAAATTGCCCGGAGGCTGTTTCGCGGTCGTCTTGAGTTTTCCAACGGCTTTTTCAAAGCGGCTGACTTCGCTCTTCGTTTCTTCCTCTGGTCGCACCGCGCGGTCCACCGTGAGATCGATCTCGTCGAGCCCCTTCTTCGCTGATTTGAGGATGTCCTCGTATCTGTCGTGCCCGAGAACGTCATCGGGCGGCGTCTCTTTGTCTGCGGTGGGATCAGCTTGAAGGATTTGTTCGGCGCGAATCAACCGGGCTTGCACCCATCGCAAGGAATAGGGAGCCGCCCAAAGCGATTGCTGCAGTTGTTGTCGCGTTTGAATTTTTTTGTCGAGCCGGCCCCAAAGTTCCTGGATCGTGGCATCTTTTTTTGTCGTCGCGGGCTTATCTTGTTTCACATTCTGTGCCGGTGGTTCGCCTGCGCTGGGACTCTTGGCAACCGATTCGTCCTTGACAGAAGATGGCCCCGCGCCTTTCACGGCCGATTCCGACTGGTCGCTGGGGTGATCGATCGCTTCCGTTCTCTTGGTTTGGCCGTTTGGTTTCGCGGAAGCACCAGCCGGCTCGCCTGGCGCTTCAGCGGCGGCTGCGTCCTTTTGCGCGAGAGTCTGTTTCGTTCCCAACGGAGGGCGGAAGAGTTCGATTGTCGTGCGGTTTTTTTTGGGGAAGACCGTTACGGTCTGCGACTCGCCCCGCTTTTCTGCCGCCCCGCCGACCTTGTGCTGGAGATACTCAATCAGCCCCTCAGTCGAGATGCGTTGAGTTCGGTCCGGCACAGAATCGCCTCGAAGGCCCTTTTCGAGGAAGTAACCGAACACGGATCGGGGGCGGGGGTCCTGAGGAAAGACCGTCTGCCAACTCGTTTCCCCCGGACCGCTTCCACAAACCAGGATCACGTTTTCAACGCCGCGGGCACGTAGCGCCTTTCTCGAAGGCGGGAAACTCGCGTTCAAGCTGAGCGACGGAGTCGCGTGCAAGTATCTTCCCAAATCCCAATCGGGTTCGAGCCGGCCGATGTCGATGAATAAAACAACATTGTCCCCCTGCTTGAGCTTCAATTTTTGATCGAGGTCGCGAAACCGCATCGGCGCGCGCGAATCCTCCTCCGCGCGGACGTTGATCCACGTCAAACGATCGGGATCGGGATCGACCTCGGAATGCCGGCTTATAAAGACGAGTTGTGTCGAGCGTCCCTTGTCCTGTGGTCGGCCGGAAAAGAGCTGCTTGAGCGCGGCAAGATCGTTTTTTCCGCCCGGATTGGGGGGCTGCCTGTCGTAGTAGGTGATCGCGAAATCGTCATCGTCCGCAAGAGTAACGGCGGGTTCTGGAGGGTCGGGCTTCATTAAAACCAAGAGGTAGATGAGGCCACCGGCTGCCGCTACGAGCGCAAAAGCGGCCACCGCCGCCTTGATTCGGCGGGCTGTCCGCCGGCTGCCGAACCGCTCAACGGAATCGTCGGGGCGCCAATCGCGACCCACTGGACGACGTCGACCAGGCGGCGAGGCTCCCCGCTGCGGCTCATCGGCTACAGGCATGGCTGGTCCACGGTTTCCCGTCTTTCGATCCGGCCCCAACGGGAACGCTGCGGCCGACGATCGACCCTCAGATGAGTTTAGACTACCGCGAGATCGGAAGGGGCTGCAAGCCGCAACGCGCCTAGGTGTCTTCCCCTATTCCGCATTTTCCACGCAACTCTTGGTTGAACCGCACGATAATGGCTGCGACAGTTGGCCTGCGGGGCCAACAGAAAAACCTGGCTGGCCGCCGCGGTCGACGGGAATGAACCGTTGGTCGGAAGGCCAACGACAAATCGGACACACGGCCAACCGTTGGACAGCGCACCGCATTTTCATTGCAAAGGGAAAACCTATGCCAGCGTTCATGAAGCTCGGAGACATCCAGGGACAGGCGACCGACAAGGACCACAAGAACTGGATTTTGATGGAGTCGCTCAGTTCTCCTATCCATCGGTCGATTCCTCCCGGGGCGAAGGACAATCAGCGAAGCCAGGGAGACACCACGTTGGGCGACGTGATCGTGGTTCGCCATGTCGACAAGTCGTCGACGAAGATGCAGGAAGCTTGTGCCAGCGGCAAGTTTTTCGACAGCGTCGAAATCCATCTGTGCACCCAAATCGGCGACAAGGCCGATCCCTACATGAAATACAAGTTGACGAATGCGGTCCTCACCAGCTACAGCTTTCACGGAAACGCCTCCGGCGATCCCCTCCCTTCGGAGGAGGTCTCGCTCAACTACGAGAAAGCCGAATGGACCTACACCGCGTTCGGCCCCGACGGCAAGTCGCAAGGAAACGTCGTCGGCAAATACGAGCCGGGTAAGCACGCCAGTTCATAAGCCACATGCCAGGACGTCGGAGTTTCGCTCCGCTGAGAAGCGAGGGTGCCACTGGCGACCACCTGCGGCCGTCAGTGGCCTTGGCTTGCGACGGGAGCTGTTGCCTGCGCGATACACTCAGAGGAGCGTCGCTCCACACGTTCTTGTCGAGTGACGACGAGCGGAACACGAATTCCTCGCAGGCTCTTAACGGCAGTGCTGAGCCGCTTCGGCTCAGCACTGCCGTTGTGCTCGCGCGCGGAAGACTGCGCACTCGACCGGGGACGAATGAAGTCCGTAGCAAGGCGTCGACTCAATAAGATTGGGGTGGAACCTGATGTCAACGTTCATCCAAGACGAACGAGCAATCTTTCTCGAAACGCCCCTGGGAAAGGACGTTCTCGTCTTGACCTCCTTCGCTGGACGCGAGGAGATGTCGCGATTGTTTCATTTCGACCTGGAGATGCTCTCGAAAAAGGACGATCTCAAGCCGCAGGGAATCGTCGGTAAGAGCGTCAGTTTTTATGTCCGTCACGCGGACGGTTCGCCGCGCTACTTCAACGGCTTTGTCAATCGGTTCGCGTTTTGCGGGACCACCGATCGAGGGAGTTTTTACCGGGCTCAAGTCGTCCCGTGGCTCTGGTTCCTCACCCGGACCTCCGATTGCCGCATTTTTCAGAACAAGTCGGTCCCTGACGTGGTCAAGCAGATATTCGGGGATTTGGGATTCAACGACTTCGAACTCCAGCTGAGCGGATCGCATCCGGCGTGGGAGTACTGCGTCCAATATCGGGAGACCGATTTCAACTTCGTCTCCCGCCTGATGGAGCAGGAAGGGATCTTCTATTACTTCAAGCACCAGCAGGGCAAACACACGCTCGTGCTGGGCGATCATGCGGGGGCCTATGTCGAATTGAAGGACAAGGACGTGCAGTTTCAGTCGAACCTGTCGCAGCCTGAAATCATCGACCAATTGAAGAGCTGGCAGCACGAGTACGAGTTCCGCAGCGGAAAGTGCGCCGAGACCGATTACTACTTCGAGACTCCCAGCGCGGATCTGATGACGCATGCCAACACCATTGTCCCATTGCCGGGCAACTCGAAATACGAGCTCTACGACTTTCCAGGCGAGTACGAGAAGAAGGGCGACGGCCAGTCCGACGTGAAAATCCGGATGGAGGAGGAGGAGGCATGGTATGACATGGTTCATGCGACGAGTGACTGCCGCTCCTTCTCGCCAGGCGGTAAGTTTTCGGTGACGAAGCACCATGCCAAGGGAGAACAAGGGAAACCGTATGTCGTCGTCTCGGTGCGGCATACGGTCGAAATGGGGGGCGCTTACGTCTCCGGAGCCGACATGTCGCGCACAATTTATTCAAACTCGTTCACGTCGATTCCGGCAAGTGCCACCTTCCGGCCTCCGAGAATCACGCCCAAGCCGATGATCCATGGCATTCAGACCGCGCTGGTGGTCGGGCCATCCGGGGAAGAGATTTGGACCGATAAGTACGGCCGGGTCAAGGTCCAGTTTTATTGGGACCGCGAAGGGAAAAAGGACGACAAGAGCAGTTGTTGGATCCGCGTTGGACATCCCTGGAGTGGAAAGAACTGGGGGGCGATCCACATCCCGCGCATCGGCCAGGAAGTCCTTGTGAGCCATGTGGAAGGCGATCCGGACCGCCCTTTGATCACCAGCATGGTTTACAATGCCGAGACGATGCCCCCGTACGGACTACCGGACAACAAGACGCAGTCGGGCATCAAGACCCGCAGTTCGAAGGACGGCGGCTCGGACAACTTCAACGAGCTTCGCTTCGAGGACAAGAAGGGGCAGGAAGAGGTCTACTTCCACGCCGAGAAGGATTTCAACCGTGTCGTCGAGAACAACGATTCCCTGAAAGTCGGCTTCGACAAGAAGGATGACGGCAATCAGTCGATCGAAATCTTCAACAATCAGGACGTGAAAATCGGAACGAGCCAGGCCCAGGATGGCAGCCAGACGATTCAGATCTGGAACAACCGCCAGAAAACAATCAACCAGGGAAACGAGACGATCGTGCTCGAAATGGGCAATCGCAGCACGGAGCTGAAGATGGGCAACGACTCGACCAAGCTCGACTTGGGCCAGAGCCAGACCGAAGCCATGCAGTCGATCGAGCTCAAGGTGGGCCAAAGCAGCATTCGGCTGGATCAAACGGGCGTCACGATCAAAGGGATGATGATCAGCGTCGAAGGGCAAATGATGACCGAGGTCAAAGGACTCATGACCCAGGTGACAGCAGACGCGATGTTGCAGGCCCAGGGAGCCATCACCATGATTAATTAGCCCGCTTGACGGATCTTCCCAGTGCCCCATCGGTCAAGTGTGAGACGCCATGCAGTGCATTCTCCGAATCCTTGAGGGTCCTTCCGCAGGAAACTCGATCGTTGTCGCGCCGAAGGAGACGGTCACCGTCGGCCGAACCGAGCGGGCGGCAGGGGTCGTGATTCCCGGTGACGTCATGATGTCCCGCCTGCACTTTTCCTTGAGATCCGACGGACAGTCATGGGTCCTGAAGGACGAGGGGAGCACGCACGGCACGTTCGTCAACGGAGAGCGCGTCACGGAAACCGCGCTCAACCGCCGCGATCTCGTCGTCGCAGGCAGCTCGTCCTTTGAGGTTGACTTCCAGGAGGACGCCGAGCCCGCGCCCGCGGCTGACCGGGCCACGGTGCTCAAGAATCCTCAAAAGGAGGAGCAACCCGTTCTGGGCTTTATCGCGCCGACGGCGGCCGAGGTCATCGCTCGGTTCTCACTCAAATTTGAGCCATTGCAGCCTGATGAACAGAGCATTTCCTGCGAGGACTTGATCCGCAAGCTCGCCGGCGCCAACCGGTTCGACGATTCGCTGAAATTTGCGTCGCATGCGTTGCCGAAACGCTCGGCCGTCTGGTGGGCGTCTCAGGTGGTGCGAGCCGGCCTTAACGAACATATGACCAAGGAAGACGAATTAGCGCTCGGCGCCGCCGAGACGTGGGTCAAAACGCCTGAAGAAGAATGTCGCCGCGCCGCCATGAGTATCGCCGATAAGCTCGGCCATAAAACGCCGGCATCCTGGGTGGCTGTCGCGGCCTTTTGGAGCGGCGGCAGCATGGCCCCGCCGGGCGCTCCCGCGGTGCCGCCCGCGGAAGACCTCACCGGCAAGGCGGCCTTCGGCGCCGTTCAACTGGCGGCCGTGGCCCGCGAGCCCGAAAAGGCGATTGAAAAACAACGACAATTCATCGAGCTGGCGCATGGCTGTCGCTCAAGGGAAAAACACGTGGGTTAAGCGGGAGAAATCGTAAGACGACCCTCCGCGTCCGCAGTCCGACGTTCGGTGTCAGCAATCCAGTCCGAAATCGCACAGGCCAAGATCAATCGGGGGAGCGGTTTGTCAATGTCTTGAATGACGACGACCGTTTGCATGGGCAAGCGAGGAGATGAACGATGGGACAGCCGGCGGCTCGACTCAGCGATATGCACGTGTGTCCGATGGTCACTCCAGGGATTCCGCCGATTCCGCATGTCGGTGGCCCCATCCTTCCTCCGTGTGCAGTGACGGTCCTGATCGGAGGGATGCCAGCCGCGCGTGTGGGAGACATGGCACTCTGCGTGGGGCCTCCGGACGTGATCGCGATGGGCTCGTTCACGACATTGATTGCGGACCAACCGGCGGCGCGGCTGGGAGACATGACCGCCCACGGTGGGGTGATCGTCGTCGGAATGCCAACGGTACTGATCGGCTGAAGAAGCTAAAGTATCTCCGGAGACGGAAATCAAGGATTAAGCGAGGGCGTCCGTTGGCTGGAGGTTGGGATAAGTTACACGCTCGAAGTTTCTGAAAGCCAGGCAGAAGAAGTGGTTCTTGGATGCTTCGGAACTTGGATTTCCCGCTCTTCGAGCAAACATGGTCTGATTGACTGATCAGTTGAGAATGACGGAACTCGCGCGTTAGGCAATTGAGACACCGGTGGCGCCAGGATCCAAGCAGCCACTTCGACTGCGAGGGCATAGGCGAGTTTTCCGCGACAAACGCTTCCCGCTGGCTTAGTAAACGTCCCAAGTTGCCGCCAGCCGGGCCTGGCAGCCTTCGTGGTGTCCGCGCCGTGCATTGGCACTCAGAGTGGCGAACAACAGATGGGTCAACCCGCATTCGGTTTCACTAATGTGCCTTTGATGATCGGCGATTAAAGCATGCCCAAAGGTGCGTGACAGTGAGCGAGCCGTTGCGGCGCGAGTCGGATGAACAGGTGACGAGTCAATCAGACGAGGCCGTTCAGGTCAACGGGCAAGCGATCGGAGGAGAAGGCGATCACGGCCCAGGGCTTCTCCAACTGGCCCGGTTGGAGCTGGCGAGCGGCCGCCCTCAAACGGCGGCCGAATACGCCCGTCGTCTTGCCGATCTGGAGCCGGGCAGCGGGCAGGTCCGTCACGATTTGGCCCTCTTCCTAAATGAGCTGGGACAGCTTGAAGCCGCCTACACTCAGATGAAGGAGGCGGCGCGGTTGTGCCCGCGGTCGCCGGAGATCCTCAACAACCTGGGGGCGTTGCTCGCGCAACTCGGCCGGGGGCGAGAGGCGATTAACGTCTACCGCAAAGCGGTCAGGCTGTCGCCATCGGTCGCCCTGTTGCGCCTGAACCTGGCCGAGGCACTGCAGGCCGCAGGAATGATTCAGGAAAACATTCTTGAACTGCGCATCGCCTCGACCCTTGACCCGAACCTCCAGCGCCCTGGGCCTCGCTTGGTGCCGCGTTGCTGGCTGATGGCCAGCCCACCGCTTCGCTGGGAGCCCTTCGCCGCGCCATCGAACTCGACGTCTCGGATGCCGCCTCGTGTTGCCATCTGGGCGACGCTCTCCGCCAGTCGGGAAGGCCGAACGAGGCCCTTCCGTTTTTTGAGCAGGCAGCGCGCCAGGACCCAAGACTTCTCGACGCCTGGTACGGGGTGGGGCAGGCACTCTTGGATTGCGACCGCCACGTCGAGGCCCTCCGCGCGTTCGACCATTGCTTGTCGTTGGATTCCGACCATCTTCCTTCAATACACGAACGGGCGAAAGCCCTCTTTTCTCTTGGCTGCGTCGAACAGGCGATGGCCGCGCTACGCACCATAGCCGACCGCGGATCAGCGGAGGTTCGCGGAAGGGCGACTCCAAAACCTGGCGGTGATTGCCCCCGGCAACCCGGAGGACGACAACCGCGACGTGCTCGAGACGCGCCGAGCGTGGGGCCGGCAACTGGCGACGCGCCCGCCCGTCCAGCGATCCCGTCGCAACACGTCCCGACGGCTGCGGATCGGCTACATGTCGTCGTTTTTTCATCGTGAGAACTGGATGAAACCGGTCTGGCCGCTGATCAATCAACACGATCGCGAACAGTTTCAGGTCCACCTCTTTTCCGACATCAGCGCCGCGGAGGTGCAAGGCGGATATCGACCTCACCAAGACGATCATTATCATGACGTGAGCAGCCATTCGAACCCGGTTTTGGCGGACTACATCCGACAGCAAGACATCGACATCCTCGTCGACCTCAACGGCTACAGCGAGCCGAAGCGGATGCCCCTCTATCCGCTGCGCCCGGCTCCCATCCTCGTCGGATGGTTCAACATGTACGCCACCTCTGGGCTCGACTGCTTTGATTACCTGATCGGCGATGAGCACGTCATCCCGGAAAATGAAGAGGTGTTTTACACCGAAAAAATCCTGCGCGTCCCTCACACCTACCTGACGTTTGGCGTCAACTATCGCGTCCCCGAGGTCGCGCCGCCACCGGCCCTCAGTACCGGTCAGATAACAATGGGCTGTCTTGCTTCACAATATAAGATCACCGATCAAGTGGTCGAAACCTGGGCGGCGATTCTCCATCGAGCTTCGGGAGCGCGGTTGCTGATTCGGAACAAGGTCCTCGGCCGCCCGGAACACCAGGCCCATTTGCGCGATCGCTTTGCGATGTGGCGCATTCCGCCCGATCGATTGACTCTCGAAGGCCCGGCCGATCACTTCAAGTTTCTCCAGACGTACGATCAGCTCGATTTTGCGGTCGACACATTCCCCTACAGCGGCGGGACGACCACCATGGAATCGCTCTGGCAAGGCGTTCCGGTCGCGACATTCAACGGAGATCGGTGGGCAAGTCGTACGAGCGTTTCCTTGCTGAAGGCCGCAAGCCTCGGGGAATACGTCGCCGCCAGCCGCGAGCACTATGTCGAGCTTTGCGTGCGACTCGCGAATTCGCCAGATACTCCCGAGCGGCTGCGGAACTTTCGAGAGGGGATCCGCGAACGCCTCCGGGGATCGCCCGTATGCGACGAAAGGGGCTTCGCACGAGCGATCGAGTCACTTTTTCGGCAAATTCATGCAAAAAATGTGTGAAAAAGGCATTCCCGGAAGGCTTTTTGGCGATGCCACAGAGCTGCATTATGTGGCACCTTGACGGCTTCAAAAGCCGAAGAATGGCCGGCCCTTCGAGATAGACTGTCGGCGTCTCCATGCCGAAATCAAAAGAACCGCTCGATTTTGATCTTCGACCCCTTGGGTTGCGCATTCCAATAGCTGCATCCGTGAGAGCATCCCGGTAACAGGCTCAAGCTGAAACGAAGCAGAATGGCGGGCCTGCCTTTCTCGCTGACGACGGTTCTGGACGTCGGGCGAGACGCACACCCCCAAATCTTAGTTTCCATTCGTTTGAGATTGCTCGACTTCGAAAACTAAGGACCAGTTCAACACCTTATTTTCCCAGAGCTTGAGAGAATCGGAGGAATTGGCGTCCTGCCTGCCCGGCCCACCACCCTTGCTTGTAGTTATCCTCACGCAAGCCGCTCTTGGAACTCTGTGCGCCCAAAAATGTGCCGGCCGCTGGATCTTCAACGATGCCAACGTGCCCCATGCTCCAGTAGACAATGTCTCCGGCTTCAGGTTCGCCGACGACTTTGGCGAAGGTTGCAGCCATTTCACTGGAGCTCAAGGGTGGAAACTGCGAAAAGCCAGCGTTGCGATAGGCGTGATAAACAAACTCCGAGCAATCCATCATGTCGTCATCAAGGTATCCGGCCGCGGGCTCTGACCATATTTGTACTTTCCACTTTGAATGATCTTTCTGGCTTCCTCAACGACCTTGCTTTTGTCGGAACCTGCTGCCATCAGAACCCTCTCGATATGCACCTAGTTTTTAATTTCCCTTTGTCAAACTGCAAGGCGTTCGCGACAAACGGGCCATCCTGGGCATTCGTTGGCCTGTTCGCAGCTTCTCAGGTTGTCGACTCCGCGGTGATTGACGTGCTCTTCGTCCCTCAGCCTGCGAAACGATTCTCCTCTCGACATGGCAGTCGTTCCATGTGCTGCAACGCAGTTGACGCCATTGTTCCCGACACTGCTCACTGCCGCGAAGATGGCCGGCGTGTCAACCGCTTGCGGGCCGCGGCTTTCTTACCAGATTCGGCTTCCGTCAAGAGAGAGTCGACGGCCTGCTCGACAAACTCCGGCTCAAAAGTCCCCTTAAGGCGGATGATTCCTTTGTGATCGAGCAGATACATCATCGGGATGGCACCGACGTTCCATTGCCTGGCGATAGGCCCCGGGAGAGGGCCATCGCTCCAGAATCGCCAAGTGACCTTCTTCGACTTTTGGAGTGCATCAAGTCGGTCCGGCGCATCGGTGTTGACTCCAAGCATGGCAAAGCGCCGGCCTCGAAGTTTACTGACGAGGATCCGCTCGTAGGGATACAGTCGCACACAGTGAGGGCACCAATCTCCCCAAAACTCAAGCAAAATCACCTTTCCGCGAAAATCGCTGAGGCGGAAATCTTTCCCATCGGCGTCGGTGCCAGCGATATCGGGAGCGGTCGCCCCGATGGAAAGATGTTCTTTTTCATACAAGAGCGGCTTGGCCAATTCCGACAACGGTTTGCCCCCCAGAACCACGTCCGGAAATTCCTCGGTGATGCGGTTTAAGAGCGAGACAATCTCTTTGTCGGCAGCCGCCGCAGCGTGACTCTCCGGCTTTTCGGTTGCGTGCCGCTGCAAATTCGTCGCGAGGGCTAAGCAGGCGTAGGCTCGCACCTCGCGATGCGGACTACGATTCAGCAGTGATCGCAGGAATCCCCTCGTTTCATGCTGGGGAATGACTGTCATGAACAACGCCACGCCCCCGAGCTCTTTTTCTTCGATATGGTCCTCCAGAAGAGCATCCGTCGCCTGCTGGAGAAAACGATTGGTCGTTTTCGGATCGGTCCCCTTCAGAAGAAAACAAGCCATCGCAAATGCCTGGAAGGCTGCTTTGGACTTGCGATTCGCCTTGCCAACTTGCAGAAGCTTTGGAGCGTATCGGTTGGCCGGATTTTTTCGTAAGAAGTTCTCGGCCTCCGCGCGCGTGGGATTGCCGGCTTTGAGTCGGTTCAGCTCAATTGTGTATTCCTCCACTGCACGGTGGTACTCGTTCAGGACTTGCTCCACTTTTTCATCGAGCACGTTCGTCGAACCGCCGGCCAACTGTATTTTCTTGAGCGCATCGGAGAGTGGTTCGACCTTCGCGTACAGTCGGCTTTTCAATTCCACGAGATGCCGAACGTGAACCGCAAAAGCGAAACGCGTATCTCTGGAAATCCAAGAGTTGATCCCGATCACCTCGCCCTTGCGATTGATCAAGGGGCCGCCGCTGTTCCCTTCCGAAATGACGGCATCCGTCTGGATCCATTCGTCGTCCTTCGAGACATTCATCAACGACAGGAAAAGTCTCATTTCCGAGGGCAAATCTGCCGTTTTATGGACATTATTGACCATTCCCTTCGTCGGCGTGAATTTCAACCCTCTCGGATGCCCAAAGGCGATAACCTCTTGGCCTGGTTTCAGCTCGAGCTCCTCTGGCATTTCTAAAGCAATCAAATTGGCGGAGTGTCCCACGAGCTGCAAAATTGCAAGATCAGTCTGCGGGCTGAGTTGCCTCGCTCCACTCACTTCAACGGTGTGTCCATCGCGGAATTGAACCACGACCCGCTGCGCTCGTCGCACCACGTGCAGACAGGTCGCGACCAATCCGCTGGCATCGATCACGAATCCGCTACCAAATCCCAGCTCTTTTCCCGATTTGTCAAAGACTTTGACGAGCACGACACTTTCACTGACGCGCTCAATCAAATCTTCCAGTGGCATCTCTGATCCTCGTGGAGCCCCGAGCGATTGGCCGCTGCTGGGAGACGACTTTGGCAAGTCGCTCTGTGGGGCCGAGACCGACTGCATTTTCTCGGTGATTGGCGAGACAGATGGCCTCGTGGCAAGGGCCGGTGTATCACGAGTGATCAGGCTCAAGCGATCGTTCCGCGTCGTTGCGAGCTTTCCGTTCACTTCAACACGCGTGGTTGGGCCAGAGGTCCGATCGCCGGGGAATTGGCCCACAGTTGCGGTCCCAGACGCGGGCTTTCTGCTTGGTTCTGACTCATCGCCGTCTGAACCGGCTGGCTCACTGGTCGTGGCCGTCGGCTCGGAGGCCGGTCGCACGGCGTTTGATTTTGAGGGCGCAGAAACACGAACCAGATCAGCAGGGAGAGGACGAGGCAGGCAGCAAATCCACCAAAGGAATAAACGGTCCAGACAGGGACTGCTGTCCCCTTTGTCGCATGTCGGCGATCGCCCGTGGCAGTCCGGCTACGGATCTTCTCGTCGGAGAGGTAGTCGAGGCGGCTCGAGACCAGAATCGTCTTCTCCATCCCCAATATCACTGGCGTGTCGTTGCCGCGGCGACCGCGCTTTCTGTGATCTTCTCTCAGTCGTCGGGCGCGATCCACCGATGGCCCCCGCAATTCTTCCTTTGGCTTGGGATTGGGCTTTGGTGGCTGCGACCTTGTAGCCCCGCCGGACAAAGCGTCGGGCTTCTTCCGCGGAGATGGCGATGCGTCGTCGGCGGTCGGGGGCAAGCGGAACTCAGTCCGGCATTTGGAACAAACCAAGGCGCGGCCGACGTACTCTTCAGCGACCTTGAGAGTCGCGTCACATCCCGGACAGGAGACTCGTCGCGACATGTGGCCCTTTCACGTGAAGTCGACACGTCCTGCTTGTGGTCCAATTCAGTATTTACGACGGCCCGACTGAATTCCAGTATCTTCTGCGTAACCCTGCTGAAAACACTTCAAACGCGCCCTGCCCCCTATCCCGATTCACCAGATTGCGGCACGTTCTTAACTGGGGCATCGAATTAGGCGACCCATTGCGACAACGTCCTATGGGTTCCCAGACGGAAAAAAGAGAGACGCCCCCGACAGCGCTCAGGAGGTTGTTCGGCCCGAAATTCATTCGGCACCCAGTGGCCGAAGTCTTTTTAATACAACCGCAGACGGTGAAAGTACACCTCTTTCTTCTCGATTCAAGTGCGCGAGATCCGTAGAAACCCCTATCACACGCGAATGGCATTTTGCAGAGAAGGTGCTGAGTGTATTTGGCCGGACTTCGGGCGCTGTTGGGAGACAGGTTTCAGTTGGGAAGCGTGTCGTCGTCGTTGCTCGCGTCGGCGAGCGGTATCGCGGCCTTTTGGTCAGGACTCCCTTTCCGGCGACCCTCGGACGTGGATCCGTAAGAGCGGAGTTACGGCCGCCGCCCAGGCGGGCTGAAGGCATTCTCCGAAAGGAGAAATTGTTGATCGAACAACCCAACAGGAGTACGATCGACTCGAAAGCTCATTTCCAAGATTTCACGGACCGAACAGCAAAAGAAACTGTATCGATGCAAGCGCGGGTTCGAATGACGTCGGAGGGAAAAGAGGCAAAGATCCTGGACGTTGCCGCCGCGTGTCTTCGCCTCGGTAAGGACCAGGAATGCGAAGTCGCCTGCGACCCCGCGGCCTTCCCCATGGTCGCCAGCGTCCACGCTCGAATCGAACAAGTCCCCGATGGATTCGCCCTCATCCATCTCAGCCGCTACAACAAAACGCTTCTCAACGACGCCGAAATCAAACGATCGTCGCGCGTCAAAGCGGGCGATCGGATTCGGCTGGGCTACAGCGGTCCAGCGATTGAGATTGTCGCGATTAACGCGCTCTCCGAGTCTGAGCCGATCGATTTCTGCAGCTCGAGCGGAACGCTTCAGGCCAACTCGCGAAATCTGGCTTTGTTGCGGGGGACCGTCGAATCGAAGCGCTTCGAGTTGGGAACCGGAGGCATGATCGGGCGGGATGCCGATGCGGTGCCGTTTCTCCTCAATCATCCGCACGTCTCGAGGCTGCATGCTAACTTGACTGTCGACAAAGACGGCGTCGTTGTGGCCGATTTGGGAAGCTCCAATGGCACCTTCGTCAACGGTCAGCGCGTGAAACGGCCGAAGAAACTGTCTCCTGGTGACCGCATCGATATTGGACCATTTTCGCTGCAGTTTGACGGACAAGGACTGGTCAGCCGTTCCCGTTCCAACAATATCGAACTATCCGCTCGCGGCATTCAGCGCCTCGTTTCAGACCGAGCGACCAGAAGACCCATCTCGCTCCTGGAGGATGTCGATTTGGTCATCCGGCCGCGCGAGTTCGTCTGCCTTCTGGGGCCGAGCGGCTCCGGCAAGTCGACATTGCTGGCAATTCTTAGTGGCCGTCGGGCTCCCAACCGCGGAATCGTCGCCGTGAACGGCGAGGATCTTCACGCTGACTTCGAGGCGCTGAAGGAGATATCGCCATCGTGGCCCAGAAGGACGTCCTGCACAACTCCTTGACGGTTGGAGATGCGTTGCGATACACGGCCGAGCTTCGCTTGCCCCCTGACTTGTCGCGCGACGAGGTGAAGGCGAGCGTCTCGGACATATTAGAAATTGTCGGCCTGACCCATCGCCGTGACACGTTGATTCGGCATTTAAGCGGCGGCGAAATCAAGTGCGCAAGCCTGGCGAACGAATTGGTTGCCCGGCCGAGTCTGTTATTTCTCGATGAGGTCACGTCTGGACTCGACGAGCAAACCGACCGCGACGTGATGGAACTGTTTCGTCAGGTCGCCGATGGTGGAAAAACCGTCGTGTGCATCACGCATAATTTGGCTAACGTCGAGGCGACTTGCAACCTGGTCGTCATTCTGACCGACGAAGGTCGGCTCGCTTTCATTGGCACGCCGGACGAGGCGAAGACTTACTTTGAGATTCCACGTCTTGGGGAAGTCTATCGGAAGCTCAGCGGACGAAAGCCGACCGAGTGGCAGAGCCAGTTCCGCTCGACACCGCTTTACCAGCGATATGTTGTCGACCGGCTGCCGCAATCTGTCGGCACGCAGAGCCAGGGACCGCGGACTGAAGGCCGGCACGGCCGCCGCGGGGCCATCGCGCTTCGACAGACGGCCGTTCTCATCCGCCGCTATGTATCGATCATGCGGGGCGACACGCAGGCGTTGCTGGCGATCGGGGGACAAGCACTCTTGATCGCGACACTCCTCGGGTTCGTATTCGGAAATCTACGCGACATTTCCAACCCCGTCGAGCGCACGCACCGCACGATAAACCTGATGTTGCTCTTGGCCGTTTCCTGTTTCTGGTTCGGGTGCAATATGGCATCGAAGGAACTCGTGAAAGAACGGATGCTCTTCCGTCGGGAGCGAGATTTTAACTTGCGTGTGGGGAGTTACTTCGCCTCGAAACTCCTGGTCCTGGCGCTGATTGGAGTGGTTCAAGCGTCGCTCCTTTTCAGTGTCGTCCGCATATGGTGCCGGCCGGCCGGTTCGGCACCTCTCGAATGGATGATGCTCTCCGTCCTGGCGATCGTTGGAGTAACGGTTGGACTCGTGATCTCCGCCTTGGCGCGTTCCGAAGAAGTTGCAACGGCCCTTGTACCAATCGTCGTCATTCCTCAGATCATTTTGGCCGGAGTGATTTCTCCGTTGAGCGGTCCGTGCGCTGGGTCGCCAAAGGATTCATCACAGTTTATTGGACACAAATGGCGATGGAACGCTTACTTCCCGATTCCGAATTGAATGCCGACTGGAGAATTCCCTTCGTCGTGGTTCTGTTCCACCTGGCCGTGGCGACTGCTTTGGCAATTGTCGTGCTGTTACGAATTGATCGCGAAAGCCGATCACAATGAAGAAGAATCATCGATTCAGGGCGTTCCTTCGATCAACTCGACTGTCTCGGCTCAAAACACCGCTCGGGACGACAGGACACCAATTGAACTTTTTCTTCTCCAGGGCGGTCCGCAGCACGAATTGAAACACTTCGTCGGACACTTCCTGAGGCAAGCGGTTGCGAGTGTTCGTCAGCGGACCTGCACGAATGGAACACCGTATTCCTACTCGCCGCCGCAGCGATGGTCGTCGCCACGGTGAGTTGGCTCCTCCTCGATCCAACTCACTCGGTGAAGCCTGACGAACATTCCTAGAGGCGGTTTCACGCTCCCTCATCGTCAGTCCGACGAAGACGATCGCAGCCCAAAACCGAACTGACCGGGACCGGCGTCGACGCAACAATTGGAACTGGCCGTCGGCCAAGTCGAATCGCTTACTGCGCAAGAACCGCAGTGCCTCGTTTTTGCTTCCAGCGACGGACGGCCCAATCCGACGTGATCGCCGTAACGGCGGCAATCGAGAGGAAGAGCACTCCGTGCTGAGTGCTGGATGCCTGGCGTTGTGACAGCGGATTCCCAGCCTCCATCATCCACCCGTCCCTTGAGAAGCAGGCGTCGATTGCCTGCGTGGCCAAAGCGTCACCAGTCGATTCCGAGCCTCCCAGCGGCACCGGCAGTTGGCCGCGGTCCACCGTGACCTCGTCGACAAGATCGACCGGCGGCGCGAACCCTACGTGATTGTCGGCGAGACGCAACATGGGGCCCGCCGACCCTGATTCGCCGCTCCCCCTTTCGGCATTCGTGCCAAGGGTCGCAGGCAACGCATTCTCTGTGAATGGCGCGTTGTGGTTTGCGACCGGCATGCCGGTCGCCTGCCCGCTCTGCGCGTTCGCAGCAGACGCGATCGTCGCACCAATCACAGCAAGCTGATCGGGCGTGCTCTGCGCAGTCGACACGCCCGCAGTGGCCGTAAAACCTGAACTCTCGATCGCGTTGGTGTCGTGGATTTGCGCCGAGAGGCCGCTTTGCGCTGCTGACAGGGCGGTGGTCGGGGACGCGTTCGCGCCGGAGGTACCTGGAACCGCGTTGAGGGCGATGGCGGCGGTGGAGACCGCCGCATCGGATGCCGAAGCCGAATAGGACTGGGACGCGCCGACGAGACCCGCGACGACCCGGTTCGCGAGCGGAGTGCCGATCCCCGTGATTTCGTCGTATCCGGCCTGCGGTATCTGGCCGTCCGCGTTGGTCGGGCCGGTGGCAATGTTGTGGAAATCGCTGATCGGCAACCCGTAAAGCGTGCCCGGCAGGGTGACCAGCGTCGATTCGTGGTTGAGAACGCGGCCCTCGTTCGCGATGGCGACCAGGCCGGCCCACATCGGCGCCGCGAAGCTCGTTCCGCTACCTGTGTAGAAGCCGGGCGTCGGGAGCGAAGTCCCCACGAACGTATCGTAGACGTCCAGGCCTTGCGCGACGAGAGCCACGTCGGGGACGCTCCTCATCCCATCTTGTTGAACTCCGTACTGAAAACTCGGTTCGGCCTCTGTTTGGCTAAAGCCCCCCTGGCTGTCGACCCACGCCTGCTCCCCGGCATAATTATCGGATCGCGAAATGGTGAGCGTCGTACCGCCGACCTGCAGGATATTGGGCGAGACAGACGTATTAATCAGGTTATAGTTAGGAGCATCCTTGTCGTCGCCTGACGCGTTGACAAAGCTCACATTGACGCCATTATGGCCGGCCGGCGTCGTGAAATCGGCATCGTAGAGCGTCGGGTTCGAGCTCTCCTCCGTGCCAAAGTTGATGCTCGACGACACAACCGACACTCCCGGGTAATTCCGGGCGACGTTAAAGCTGTTCAGAAAGTCGTTCAGGTCGCCATTCGTAGGTCCCAACACGAGAACGATGTTCGCTTCCGGCGCGATGGAGTGCGCCACTCGACGTCGAGCGTAGTCTCGAACTCGAAGCCCCCGCTTGGGTCGGTGGTACCGCCGCTGTTGTCAACGACGTTGAAGGAGGGTGGAGCAGGAAGGTGAAACACGTTGTCCCACGTCGCCAAGTCACTCGATATGTTCGGATCAGCGCCAAAGTCGACGATCGCAATCGTCTGGCCTTTACCATCGCCTTGAATACCGTATTTGAACGAAATTTGATTGAATCCGTACGCCTGCCGAATCTCAGCAGGAGTGAAATCCCCTGTTGTCGAGAATGCCGGCGGCGTGGGAAGCACCGGCTTAGGGGGGGAATGACTGCTGGCCGGTGCCGGGACTGCGGCGACGAGCGGCGCGGCCGAAAGGAGTTGAATTTCTTCCAGCCGCTCAACCGAGGGCGCCAACAAATGGCCCGATCGTCGTTTCCGTCGAGGCGAACGCACGACACTCGTAAACTGCCTGGACATCCTGTACTCCTTGTGAGCTAGCCGCATCTCGAATAGCTCGGACGAAAAAGGTGGCCACATGGATGCCGCGTTGTTGGGTCATCCGCTCATCGACGTAAGACGCGGTTACTTACAAGCGCATCCCATAATCACCTGAACGGGCAGGCGCATTCGCGCCGGCCCGCCGTTAAAAGTCCAAAAGTGCGCGGACCTGCGGCCAAGGGCATAAAGCTTTAAGGATTAATTTCGGCTCTTCCGGCAGATATGGGGGTCGAATCGCGGTTTTCGAGTCCAATACGCAAGGCGTGATTAATGTTGATCTTACATCAATAGAAGTGCCGAGCCCCGTCCGTTGAGCCCGGGCTGAGGTCCGGAACGGCAGGAACGCCGATACCTCGGAGAATGCTACCTCCCCATTTGCCAGAACATCCTAATCTACTGTTGCTACCCAACATCGCATAGGCACCATATCTACTAATACTCGTGCACGTTGACACAACTGCTACCAGACATCGCAAACATCCTATATTCGCACTGTCGAGCGCTGTCGGTAGTCGGACCGGTGATTTCTTATCATCCGCGGTCACCCGGTCACGATGGGTTACTTCCAGGCGGTCCGCACGCACAAGGAGTTGGCTGCTCCTCGATCCAACTCACTCGGGAGCATGACGAGCATTCTTAGATTGTGGACTCGGTTGCGGCTTTTGCAGGGCATTTCGGCGGCTGCCCCGTCAGGCCGGCCTTGACCGCGCGTCAGGGCGGCAAGAGGCCTGGCGCACGGAATGGGAGCCAACTCCACATGATTCTCACGACAATTCCGCCTGCCCCTGGCCCTGCCCGCACGCCAGCTCTTTGTGCCGCCGAATCGCTCGTCGCTGTGCTGATTGCCGCGGAGCCAATTCTTGAAGGCGCACAAAGGTCTCATTTTTCTTCTGAGGCCCAGCGCGAGTGCCGAGTACCGGTGCTTTGACGAGCCCGTGACTGAAAGAACGGGCGATGCAGTCGAGTTCGACAGTGCGGATGAATTTCAGCTGTCACGTCGGTGCTCGAGCAAGGCCAGTCGGGAAGGCTTGCAATGTGTCGTTTGTGTTGTCGCTGACAAAACGGGTAGGCATGACAACCGTTAATGCCGATCGCTCGCTTGCGATCAAACAACGTCATCTGCCAGGAATCTCCTCTTCACGCATCACCGGTCGCGTGGGATCAAACAAGAGCCAGGATGTCGTGGCGATTACCATCGCGACCGCGGAGATCGCAAAGACGGCGCTCCAATGTTTTTGATCCGCGAGACGTCCGCTAAGCCACGTAAAGATCGCCGCTCCAAAGCTGCCGAACATGTTGGCGCAGCCCAAGACCGATGCCACATGATGTCCGCCGATGTCCTGGTAGCTCGCCCAAATGGCACCCAGGCTAAAATCGATCAGCAACGAAATGACCGCCATCGTCCCGACAAACCACCAGACACTCGGCAGGTGCGGGGCGACGAGATACGCCGCGGCGACGAAAAGCCCTGCGCACAAACCCGGTAGCCGGCGACCCCAGATCCGGCCGAAACGGCCGACAAGGAAGTCCGTTGCGATGCCGCCCAAGACACTCCCCGTCATGCCCGCCAGGCCCGTCAGCGCGGTCATCAAGCCGGCGACGACCTCTTGATCGCCGAGATTTTTCGTCACGTAGCGGCCGTACGTTTCGATGAGGTAGAGAGGCAGCCACGACACCAGAAACACCCAGCCGACATTGATGCAGAAATTGATCAGGCACATGAGCCAGAGCTCTCGGCTGGCGAAGAGCGCCTGAAAAGGCAAAGCAAAACGGCGGCCCCGCTTCGTTGCATCGTGGGAGGGCGTACTCTCCTGCGGTCCCGCAGCGATCAGCTCTCTTTCCGCCTCGTTGCACCAGGGATGTTGGCCCGGAGAGTCGCGATAGAGCCACAGGAAAATGGCCGTCCACGCCAGGCCCAGCACACCGTAAAGTCCAAAGACGACGCGCCAGCGGCCGCTTTCCCAACCAAACAACCGCCCGGCCACGAGCATCAGGGAAGGAGTCACAGCAAAGGCCAGCAGTCCTCCGGCCCGTCCTCCCATCGACACGCTGCTGTTCGCCAACCCCCGCGCCCTGTAAGGGATCCACCGTTTCAGAAGACTCGCCGCGGCGGGATAGGCTCCTGCCTGAGTGATGCCCAATAGAAACCGCACGAAAAAGATCGCCGCCAGTCCGTTCACCAGGCCCATGCCAATGGTTGCCAGCGACCATCCGACAACATACGCCGCCAGAGTGCGGCGCTGCGCCGAACGTGTCACTCAACCATCCGGCCGGAATCTGCATCAAGGCATAGGCAAAAAAGAAGGCGAAGAACGTCGTGCGTCCCAATTGCTCTTTGTTCACCTTCAGCTCGGCGAGCAAGGTGCTCGTGACCGGGCTGATCGCGAATCGATCCAGGTAGAGAAGCATCGCCATCGCGATGCACAAGCCCGCGATGAGAAAGCGGACCCGGCTCGGGCGGACGATCACAGCGGGGGGTGACTCCATTCAGGCACTCGGAACTGACAACGGTTTCATGATTGCCTCCGCACAAAGAATGACGCGAGTGATCCAAAGACGAGTGCTGCGAGCACTTCGATGACGCGAGAAAGTCTCGTATTTACCGATGGTTTCCGCCACGGAACCGCTAGACCTGGCTGGGATGCGCTCTAATCGCATCGCAAGTCGCATCCGCCGAACGTCGTGATGAACTCGGAACCAAATGCGAGCGAAGGCGTTAGGAACCCGGCGCGCGGCGTGGAATGCAACAGCCGCTCCACGGCGGACAGCGCGGTCATCACCGTCAGGCTGTAGCCGTTCGGCGTCGTGAGGGTCCCCTCGACATGTTGGCCCTGCGGATTCTCCACGCAGCCCCACAAGGAAGCCGTTTCGCGCTCGCGGCTGGCCGCCGGAGGACCCGGAAGTCGTCTCTCGATAACCCGCTTTGCCACTGCCAACACCGGTCTAACGGCAAGGACGGACATCAGCCTTCCCCAGCGCCGCAGCGCCGCGATTTGCCACGCGGAGGCGGCTGCGTAGACTTCGATGTTGCCGATGCCCGTTGAGTAATACGCGCTGGCGACATCGCCCCAGGGAATCGTCATGGCCGTCCTCAGGCCCTCCCGAAAAAGGATCTCACGCGTCTTCCAAGCCAACGGGACGTGCTCGATTCGACCATTGATCCGAGCGCGTCCGCCCTGCGATACTCCTTCGAGCATCGTTTTTGCCGTGCCGGGGCTGACCGAGCCCGTGGCGGAAATCGCCAATTGCAATCGGCTGGCATCAGGCAGCTTCTGAGACAGCGTCGCCGCGAGGCAGTCGCTGGGGACGACATCAAAGCCGACCGCCGGCAGCAACATGACTCCCAAGGCCTTGGCTTTGTCATCGAGTGCCGCGGCCGACTCAATCACGTCGATCTCGCCGGTGATGTCGAGATAGTGAACGCCTTCGGCCAGGCACGCATCCATCAGCGGACGTGCCGTCGCGGAAAAGGGGCCCGCACAGTTGAGAATCAGTTTTGCCCCGCGGATCGATTCCCTAAGAGGAGCGGCCTCGTCCAGCCCAAAAACGCGGTGATCGAGGCCGAATTCCGTAGCCAGCCTTGGAATCGCCTGCGTATTCCGTCCCGCCACGAGCGGTCGCAGATTGCGGCGGATGGCCTCCTCGGCAATGCACCGGCCGGTGTAGCCGTTCGCGCCGTAAAGGATCCATTCGGAATCAGGCATCGATACCTCAGCGAGATGCAATTGCCGGAGACCTTTTCTATTCTCCATCCATCACAAAGCCAAGAGCCACAACGACCGGAACCATCCCGGCTTGCGATCGTCATCCTCTCCGCGGCCATTCCGTTGCCGCCGCCGGCCGGATTTGACCGTGCTCAACGTGGTGTGCGAGAATCTGACCACGGCAAAGGGCGCGCATGCTGCGGATCTTGGGATCGGCGAAGACGCTTTGCGATTCAGTCACTCGGCGCGAAGTCATGCGCGTCGGCGGTCTGGGCATGTTCTCGCTCGCGCTGGCCGATCTATGGAAACTCCAAGCGACTCAAGCTGGACAGGAACGGACGCCAGCGGCCGCCGATTCGACGAACGTGACAGGGACGTTCGGGCAGGCAAAGCGGATCATTCTCCTTTACCTCTATGGGGCGGCGGCGCAACACGAGACGTTTGATCCGAAGCCCGACGCGCCGGCTCAGAATCCGTGGCATTTTCAAACCGATCGACACGGTCGTTCCCGGTGTGCAAATCTGCGAGCATTTGCCAAACATCGCCCGCATCGCCGACCGCGTGGCCATCGTGCGATCGATGACGCATCCGTACAACATTCATTCCGCGGCCTACACGCTCACTGGAGTCGAAAAGGTCGACATCCCCATGGAGCTGGGGCCGTATGACCAGCGGCACTGGCCCTTTTTTGGCAGCGTGCTTGATTATCTGGACTCTCGGAAGAACCCGAAGGCGCCGCTGCCGCAAGTCCCACGCAATATCGGGCTCCCTTTTCAGTTCAGCAGCCGGTGTCCGGAGTTCAAGCGCGGAGGTCCTTACGGCGGCTTCCTGGGCCGGGCGGTCAATCCGATCTGGACCGAATTCGAGGGGGATGCGACGAAGGTCGTCAAGCGGTGGCGAGGAGAAGCCGACGCTCCTGTGCGCGACCCGTATTTGGGAATCTCGCCGCAGGGTCGGTTTACCGTTTCGCGCGCGGCGCGACTTTCACCGGAGATCACACTCAACCGGCTCAATCGTCGTCGCGACCTCGTGACGCAACTCGATGAAGGCCGGTGGTCGCTGGACCGGGGACTGTCCACGCAGACCCTCGATCGGTTTCAAGCGATGGCCTATTCGCTGATCACGTCCCGTCGTCTGCGCAGGCGCTGGACGTGTCAAAGGAGCCGGCCGTTCTGCGGCAGCGCTACGGGATGACGCTGTTCGGCCAGGCGACGCTGGCCGGCCGGCGGCTGCTGGAAGCGGGAGCGACCCTGGTGTCGGTCTTTTGGGATGAATTTCAGACAGCGAATTCGGCGTGGGACACGCACTTCAGCCATTACGAACGGCTGAAAGACGAATTGCTGCCAGGCCTCGATCTGGCCCTCAGTGCCCTGATCCTCGATCTCGAATCGCGAGGGATGCTTGACGACACGCTGGTGATGGTTCTGACGGAGCACGGGCGAACACCAAAAATCAGCGACACGGTTCGCGGGGCTGGGCGGGATCACTGGTCGGACGCGTATTGCAGTCTGTTGGCCGGCGGAGGAATCGCTCGCGGAACCGTCGTGGGCAGCTCAGACCGAATCGGCGCGTTCGTGAAGGACCGGCCTGTCAGTCCGAAGGACATGCTTTGCACAATGTATCACTTGATGGGTATCGATCATCGCACGCTGATCCCCGACCGCTTGGGCCGGCCTCTGCCCTTGGTGGCAGAGGGAGAAGTCGTCGAACCGTTATTGCACAGCTAGAGCGCATCCCATCCAGGTGTTGCGGTCCCGTGGCGGAAACCATCGGTCAATACGAGACTTTCAACGCGTCATCGAAGTGCTCGCAGCACGAAACGGTTCGTAGGGACCCGCGACAGCGGTTCCCCTGGGAAAAGTGCGGACTCGCTCTGCGTAGGGAAATAAAAATGGCTCTGTGTTCGCGAATCGTAATCGCACTCTTGCTCTTCTTGGTAAGCGGTGCCGCGAAGGCTGAAACCAGTTTTACTTCCGTTCACCTGGTGCCGGGAACGAAAACAGACGCGATCGAATCGCGGTACGTCAAGCTGCTTCGGGATCGCATCGCCGAGATCACGACGGCTCCTGTCACCGTGGGCGCGTTTCCTCAGGGATTCGCGGGGCTCGTCGTTTGCATCGGCACCATTCCGTCGCATCCGGAGCTGGCAACTCGGGCCAAGGAATTCGGCGTTGCTCCGCCGAGCGAGTTCGATCCGGGTGCCGAGGGATTCATCCTGGCATCGAAGAAAGTCCGGGGGCAGCAGGTCGTGCTCGCGATCGGCAGTGATCGCCGGGGCGTGCTCTACGCCGTCGGTGAAATCCTGCGACGGATGGTCGGACGCGACGGGACCGTTTCGTTTCCCGATGAATTGCGGATTCGCTGCGCTCCCCGTTGGCCCGTACGCGGCCTGATCGTCACGCAGGGGCAGACGATGCGTCAGCTCACCGGAGCCCGCGCCTGGACGACCCTTGAATGGCATCGAGCCCATCTCGATTATGCCCTGGCTGGCGCGAACACTTTCGAGCTCGATGAGAACGAGGGGCGAGATGGTCTCTACGCATTCGTCACATCCTACGGCCTCAACACGCTTGCCGTCATCGAGGCGAACAACGGCAGCGGTCCGCCGGAATGGCAGGCAAAAGAAGCCATCGGTCGCCGCGGCTACTTGAGTCCGGCGATTCCGGCGGCGCGGGACGCCTTGCTCCGACAGCATGAACGGCTTTTCAAGCGGATGCCCCCCTTTGATTACGTGCACTTCAAATCAGGGGACGGCGGAGGTGACGAGTCCGAAGCAGCCGCCCCTTACGGCCGTACTCTCATCCATCTCTGCGAGGACTACGCCCGCATTCTGCACAAGTATCATCCTCACACGAAGATCTTCGTGGGCAATCAGAAGCTCGATAATGCCGGCGATCGGGCGATCTTTGAGTACCTGCAGGCCGAGCCGCGCGAATGGATCGACGGCATTTGCTACGGTCCCGGATCAAACGCCATGGGCTGGACTCCGGGCCGGCGACAAGATCATCGCATGGACCTTTTTCACGGGGCCGGGCGCGGGCGTCTGAGCGGCTATCTCCGCGAAATACTGCATCAGTTGCCGCCGCGGCAGTCGATCCTGCTGTTCACCGATTTGACACACTGGGTCTATTCCGAGTACGGGCTGATGGACCACGCGTTAATTCCCGATCGCAATCACCAGCTGCCGCCCAAGTGGGATTTCTGGATGTACGAGCGCAAGCCGAGCGCGGCCTTGGCCCAAGTCTTCAATCGGCGAACGTTTCATGCGCGGCCGCGAAATTATTACAAGGTGTTTCAGGAGACCGCCGAATTCGCGATCGGAGACGTGGCCTACTCCGAGGGCCACCACGATCATTTGAACCAATGGATCTACCAGCGTTTGTTCTGGGGCCCCCATCGGACTGTGGAAGACGTCGTGGCGGAATACTGCCGCGTTTTCTTCGGACCCGAGGCGGCTCCCCAGATGGCCGAGGCCATTTTTACGCTGGAACACAACGCGGAGACGCCCATTCGTGAGAACGGCGGCATCGATCACATGGTCAAATTGGTTGAGTCGGCCGGAGCCGCGATGCCTGCCAATGTGAGAGAACGGAACTTTCTTTGGCGGGAATACCTCCAAAAAGCCTATCTCGACAAATACGTCCGACTCGACGTTCGCCGCCAGAACGATCATGTCGACGCAATCCTGGCCCAACTGCGGACCGCCTTCGATCGGGGCGAGGTGGACAGCGCGATCTCGAGGCTGGCCAATGTCGAGCTGCCGGCGCCGTCGGCCGAAATGCTGCGTTTGAAGTCAGAAGCGGACCGGCTTGGCCGCGAGAGCGATCGCCTGTTCGGCGTGAGAAACGAGGGGCTGTTTAACCTGAAGCAGGATTACGTCGGCTTCGGCTGGTTGCAGCGGGAGATCGGCCGCGCGAACAGGGCGCCCTCGACAGAAAAACGCCGGGCGATCGTCGAGCGAATCCTTTATTACGACGACCCGGGCGAAGGGGGGTACTACGACAATGCGGGCGTCCCCGAAAAATCGCCCCACCTGGTCCACGGTTGGCCGTATGCCGACGGAATCGTCAGCCACGACAATCGTCCGTCGCAACGCAGGATGGCGTTTACGACCGACGAGGAGCGCGGCGTGACATTTCAATACGACAATCTCGATCGCGCCGCACAGTACCACGTTCGCCTGACCCTTGTGCGGCCCCGCTATGCCCCCCGTTACGCCGTGCGCAACACCAGACGAGCCAATCGATCTACGCCGACGATTATCCATTGGCGGAGAATCTCGAGCTGCCGGAATACCTCGCGGACTTCTTCGAGTTCGACATCCCCAAAGCGGCGACGAGCGATGGGAGATTGACCCTGTGGATGAAAAAGCAGCCAGGCGTCGGATCGGGATTGAAATCGGACGTGACCGTCTGGCGTAACACGGGAGGTTGGGGGACGCTCGTTTCGGAAGTGTGGTTAATGAAGAAAGGCGACTCCCCCGCAGCATCGAACCGGCCCTCGTCAAGCGACGCGAACGGCCGACTGATGACCGAGCGGCTGAGCATGCCGCGGGTATTGTTTGAGATGTCGTTTTTGCGATTTCAATGAAAAACGACCCGGTTCTCTCGAGAACCGGGTCGTTTGGAAGAGTCGCCAGCTTTTGTCGGTTTATCTCACGTCGCCGTCAACCGGCTGGCCGATACAGGGTGCCGCGCGGGCGAAATGGCCCGCATGTAAACGCCGATGTCGATGTTCTGCGACAGGGGCAGGGCGTGACCGTCGGCAAAACAGAACAGCACGATGTTCGGGATGGTTGGAGCTCGGACGGGCCGTCTGTGCCGTTTGTCGCGTTCTGCAGGTTGGAGTTCATGTCCGCGTCATTTGGACTACCGCCAGTCGTCGTGCCGTCCGTCAACGCATAGGTTCCACCATCTGCGTTGTCGGCAAGGCCCACAAGTAATAGTTGCTGCTGGTGGGACCGGTGTAGCCCAGTCCGAACGCACCGGTCGGTTCTGCGGTGTTGGGAGGCTGGGGAAGAGTCCCGGTCACGAGCGTCACGCTCACGCCGAACGCGATGTAACCGGTTTGCAGATCGCGCCGCGTGGCGTTGTCGGTGTCTGCCCAGAAGCCGGCGTTGATGTTTTCGGAAAGCAGGAACGTGTGGCTCGTTCCGTCCGCCGCGTTGAATGTAATCCTGCGTCATGTTGAAGCCGCCGCTGGCGTCGTTCCGCCAGAAGACTCCGGTCGCATGCTCGATCGCTTGGTCGAGTGCGGGTTGATCGGTCGGGGTGCCCGTGCTCGGGAGGCACCAGCATGCGACCAGGCAATCGAGCGTCGAGTCGTGGGCGCCGGTCCCCAGATCGGCTGCCGGCGGAGTCGCGTCGGACAGCGGATTCACGTTGCCCCAACTGTGGCGAGTTGATGTATCCCGCGTTGGCCACGTAGCTCAATCCGCCCGCGATACCGTTGATTGTTGGCATCATCGGGGCAGGTAAAGACGCTCTTGACCGGGATGGGGTTGGTCGCTCGCGAGCGTGCCCCCATGAACGAAAAGCCCGTTGTCGGGTTCACAATGCCGCCGTTGGCGATGATCAACCGTGACATCGCCGGCGTCGTCCAGGTAGCCGATGATCTGCGCCGCCCACGACTTGCCCGAGTTGTACGGGTAGGTCGCCGCCGGCAAGCCGGTCAGAGCCGGCGCGTTGGCCGCCGTGTGTAGAGGCTGTCTCTCCAACAGCGGCAGCTTGTCGCCGTTGCCGCCGGCGAAATTGATGCAGGCCAGGCCGAGGTTGCGGATGTTGTTCAGGCACTGCGTGCGGCGGGCCGCCTCGCGGGCGCTCTGCACGGCCGGCGAGATCAGCGAAACCAAGACGGCGATGATCGAAATCACCACCAGCAACTCAATCAGCGTGAAACCCAATCGGGTTCCCGTCCGCCGTCGAAAGCGCGGTTCGTTACGACGTGACTTCATGCGTTTTCTCCAATCCACTAGGGGGAATTTTTTGCGATGTCCGATGTACCACGATAAAAAGGAAACGTGGCCCGTTCCTGCGTGATTTCCACTGCATGAACTCCACCGGCACGATGCGTCCGTCGAAATACGGGCGACGCTCATTTCAATCGCGTCGCCGCTTACCGTCACGCCGGATCAGATTGGAATTCATTCGCGATGCCACGCGACGGCCCGAGTCGCGCTGCCGATGCATCTGCCAGGGCATCACATCTATTTGAATCTATTGTCAACCCGCCTTTTGTCGCAGACGCCGAACGCCCGCTGCGGCACGTCTCACAGGTCAGGTAGAAGACTCCTCCATTATGCCCATTTTGGCCGCGAATTCGAGACCGAAATCCACGGGGAAAGGAAGGATTGCAAAAAGTGTACGCCAGTATACTCCACTTGAATACCGCATGTCGAATGACAAATGCCGAATGAATGACAAATTCCCGAATGACGAATCATCACTCTCTGGCCCGTGCGTTCGCAATTACGACATTCGTCCGTCATTCATCCTCCGTCATTTCCTCATTGAATTCGCTGCCGGTACAAAACCAGCGACTGCCAATTGAACGACTGATTGAACGAAAAGACAAATGGCTGTCCCGTGGTCGGCGGCTGCGGCAAATACTGCGACGTCACCAGCGGCAAGGCCTGCGAGCGGTCGATCACGAAAAAGCCGCGGTAACCCGGCGACGTGCCGAGCTTCGCCCCGATCCGCACCACGCCCGTGTCGGCCGGACTGAGCGACGGGCCCGACGTCCTTCGCCTGGAAGAAATCGACCTGAATCCAGACGAAAAAGATGTTGCTCCGCGTCGTCGTGTTGCCCACGAGCCGCGACAAGAGCCGCTGCTTCGTCGCGTAGTCCCACGTGCTCGCCGAAGTGCTCCCGCGATAGTCCCCAGCTCGAACAGCTCGGCGGCGCAGGTCGAAGGCCGCGCCGCATGGCCGGAGTCTGAACTGCGGGCGGTGTCACCGCGTCGCCCGGAAGCGAGCGAAGCAGGTTCGATTCGAGCGGACCGTTGTAACCGTTCACATCCACGCCGCCGTAGGCGGAAAAGCCCATTCCGCGGAAGGGATGCGATCCGGGCGTGCACACTGAGCCCCGTCTGGCGGAGCGATCGCCGTGACGGAGCCCGCGGCAAGCCGGGAATCGAAAATCCCGTTCCCCCGTTGGCGACCGGCAGCGGATCGACTCCGTCGCGCGTGGCGATGAACTGCTCCCACCAGTCGCGCGGCGTGCTCGTCGCCAGCACGGGATTCTGTGGAGGCGGGCTGGCCACCGTATCGCCGTCGGTAATGTCCTGCAGCAGATACGGCACCGAAGATCCGCCGGCAAGTTCATGCCCGGTCGGCAAGCGCCGTGGCGTGAAGTTCATGTTGAAGATGTCGGGCTCGCCGACGAGTCCGGCGACGATGTCCGGATACCGCAGCGTATTGATGTTGATCTTCCCCGGCGTGCGGTAAAAGCCGAGCGATCCGTTGATCGAGCCGGCGGCGATCTGGTACGGATAGACGACGTTGGTCGGCTCGTCGATCCCGCGGTGCGACCGCGTCGGCACCTCGACGAAGCCGAGCAGCCGGAACCAGCGGTTCTCCGTGAAATCGCTCGTGCCGGTCGGGTTGTTCGGATTCGGATTCGTCTGGTCTCCCCCTTCCGGATGCTGCGAAGCGGAAGCCCGCCGTGCCGTAGCCGACGTAGTGCTGTACGGCGGGAAGTGGTGAATCCGTCGGAACGTAATCGGCCCCGACGAGCAGTTCCGGCGTGTAATTGGATGTCGATGCCGGCGACGCCGTGTGGCGTTTTCCATGACGCGCGACGCCATCACGTGGGTCAGCCCGGTGAACATCTGGGTCGGATTATTGCCCGGGTTGCCTGCAGTTGATGAACTGCACGACAGCCATCCACTGGACCGTGCCATCGCCGGTCGCAGTGGGTCGACCACGCAGTCGGCCATGTCGGCGGCGTGGCCCCGCTGGTGCCGGCCGTCGTGCAAACGAACGTCAGTCCACCGACGCTGGCAGTCCGTGCCTCCGAAGCAGGGTACGATCGTGGATCCGACCGTATACGTTCGCACTGGGCACCCACTGCGGCGCCTGCATCTGGCCGTAAAGCGGAATGTTGAACAGCTCGCCGACCGAGCTGAAATCCCGGTCGTAATGCGGCTGATACAGCGGATGCGGCGGGATCGCCACCGCCTGCTGAAATCGTGCCGGGATTGAAGCCGGCCGCGTCGTTGTCCTGTCCCAAGCTGTTGCCCTGCCACAACGGCGCTCTGGAGCGTGCGTGACGCCCCCGTTTCGCGGATAGACAGCCGGCCGACGTCGCGACAAAGGGCCCGTTGGGAAATGTGGCGATTCGTGAAGGCGGGTTGAACGGGATTGAGCCTGTAATCGTGGTACAACGGCTGCGACCGCTCGGTGCTGACGTTCGGAGCAGCCGCCCTGCCGTTGGGCCGTACTGATAGTAGCGCCCCGGCGGCTTGATACTGCAGTCTTGAGCGGCGCGACGTTGTAAGTAGCCGCCGAGCTGGCCCTGGATTTGGACCGAGTAGTCATTGGGATTGCCGGCCCCCGTGATCTTGAGTGCCATCACATTGACCGGCACGTCCATGTAATCGACCGTGATCCACGGATTGTCCGCCGCCTCTGTCGACCGGTGGGTCGCCGACGGCAGAATGGCCGCCCGGTTCAAATCGGCCCGCCGCCGCAGTTCGATCCGCAGCACGACCGGCGCGCGTGCTCGGCAGCAGATTCAGTCCCGTCGGGATCGTTGAACTGCAACAGTTGCGAGCCGGCGGCGATCCGGTCGTGACTCGACACGGCCGTGCGTCGGCGTTCGGCGAAGTCGTATTGGGCGGCACCACCCAATAGTTGTTGACCTGATTCGGATCGATCAGGTCGAGGCCGTTCGAGGCCGGCGTGAGGATCGTCGCGTTTCCGAACCAGGGAGACGCCGGCGTCGGTGCGCCGGTGCCGTAGGCGGCCCGCGGGGCGATCGGGAATTGATAGTTGAACCGCCGTGTTGGTTCCCGGCGTTCCTGTCGTGTCGTTCGGATCGACCACCATGTAACTCGGGGCCGGCACGGTGGGATTGGCCGGATTCGGGTTCACGATGTTGTATGGAGGGCCGGCGATGGCGCCGATTCGGCCCGGCCGTCCCGCCCGAGCCGATCATTCCGCCGATCGTCAGTCGCGGGCTGTTCCCGCCCGTGGCGGCACCCGGCCGCCAAAGTCGGCAGCGTGCTGGAGCTCTGCCCTGAAACGTCCGGAGCCGACGAGGATCAGCCGCATTTCCCCCGGCGTCGCGCCCAAGCCGGATGCCATAGTAGGACGAGTTCGTCGTCAGCGATTGGCGACTGCTTGACGGCGATCTGCCACTGCGCGTTATTGAAGTTGATCGGAGTCGGGCCGACATTCTCCAGCTCCGTGTAGAAAAAGCTCCACTGCCGCGAGTGTCGGATGTCCCACTGCGATGTCGGGATGGTCCTGGGCCATGTTGGTCAGCGAGCTGATGCACGGCTGGGAGAGGGTGACCATCGACTCGTTGAGGCAGAGCTGCTGCCGCTCGACGCCGTACACCACGCCGCGATCGAGCGGATGACGTCGGCGATGATCGGGATCGTGCGTCGCGTCGTACGCGTTGTCGTCGAGGTTCCAGCCGTCCGACAGGTCCTTGTCGTACTCGAAGAGCGTGATGTTGCTGTCGGGGTCGAGCGCGTCGACCAGGTTGACGGCGAACTGCGCCATCTCCGCCAACTGGTCGTCCGTGTAGAGCGGACGGACGCCGGTCGTCGCATTCGGCTGATTGCTGGCTGGCTCCTCGCGTAATTGAACGCGTGCGACGGGCGTCTGGTTCGGCGTGTCGGCCCCGCCCCCCGTCAGGTACAGCAGTCGTGTAGATGTCGCGCGCCATCCGCTGCCGGTCGTAGCGGGCCAGCCATTCCTGCTTGCCAGATAGGTTGCCGAAGGAGCCGTCCGACGCACCCAGTTGCTCGGGCTCGGCAATCCACGTGACTTGTGGAATCGTCATGCTGTTGCCGGCCGACGGGAAGGGAGTGATCGGCGTGTTGGCGAACGTGCTCACCGCGGTCGACGGGTGCGGCGTCAGCGGACGGAAACGGAATTGGTAGATCGGATTGCCGTTGGAATCGGTCCCGTTCTGATACATCTCGGTGAGCCCGTTGATGCTCAACAACCGCTGCGGCTGAACCAGGTTCGTCTGCGGCAAGGTCCCGCCCGTCGTATAGGGACCGTGTAAGGACCGGTCGCCGGATTCGAGCTCAGGTTCGGATTGGCCAGCACCTGCAGCAGGCTCGACACGGCCGTCCGCATGGGATACGCAAACGGATTGCTCGGCGTTGCCGTGCCGGAAGCCGTCGTGGTCGCGTCGTCGATCGCGCTGGCGTACGGCGGAATTGTCGTGTAGCGGCGGCAGATTCGGCGCAGGCTGCCGTTGGTGCCGACAAAGTTCGGCGGAAACCGGAAGGGGCCGGCTCCCGTCGCACCGGTGCTGGTGTCGGTGAATTCCCACAACCGCCGCGCGTCGTACGGCCCCGCCCCGCCCGTCGTGTCGGGCCCGAAGAACTCCTTGCCGAACGACTTCAGGTCCCAGCTCGTCGACGTGAACCGCTGGCGGATGAGGGCCGCCCGCGCGTTGGAGACGAAGTTGAACGGCATCAGCGAGGCCGTCCGGCCCGGGTTGCCCAGCGCGCTGTAGTCGCCGCCGCTCAACTGGATGGCATTCTCGGAAGCGTCGAAAATGTTGTCGTTGGGCTGCTGGGCGGCCGCGGACGGCTCCGTCCACGTTTCGTCCGGCTCGTCGACGAGCAGCTTGCCGCTGCCGCCGGGGACGAGCGCCGAGGCCAAGCACGTTGGCCCAGCCGGATCGGTCGGAGCGATGAAGAACTGCGAATACTGCGGGAACTGCTCGTTGCCCGCCACGGTCCCGCCGTCGTGGTAGGGATAGAGCATGCCGCTGTTTGCCCTGCGTTCCCGTCGACCCAGGATGCCGGCCGAGAAGAAATCGATCGGCTGCACGAAGGCCGGATGAAACACGCCTTGCTGATCGGTGAAGTTGCCCCCTTCCGAGCTGGTTGTTGTTGTCGTCAACGCCCGGAGGTTCCCGGCAGCGGGAACGGATCGGTCGCGATGCTGACGCCCGCGCTGAGGGTGCTCCCGCCAAGAATGGCGACTACGTTCGGGTCGAGCCGCGTGACGTTCTCGCCCCAGCGGCCGACGAAGCTCGAGCCGCTCACCGTCGGCGGACTGCCGGCGGCCAACTGCGGCCGGCCGTTGAGCAGGTTCCACCATTCCATGTTTGCCAGCTCGTAGCTGACCGAGCCGTACGTGGCGACGGCAGCCGCGGCGGGATCGAAGTTGTTCGCGGGATGGATTCCCACTTCCCCCCGGCCGGAAAAAGAGGGTGTACTGCTGCAAGGCGGCCGTGAGCGCGGTCGAACTTCCGCTGAAGTCGGGACTGTTGTAGGTGGGCCGCGCAGTTGAGCGCCCATTCCGGATTCACCTCCGACGCGCTGACCCCATGATCCGACAGCGAGATGAAAGTTGCGGGTGTGCCGCTGCCCCCCGCAAAGTTAAGCGTCACCGGCAACTGCGCCAGCCCCGACCGGTTGCCGTGGACGTTCAGATTAAAGAGCGAGTCGGCCTCGATAATCTTCGACGGACCCCATGGCGACGAACTGCTGGGAGCCGTCCGGCGTCGTCATCAGCGGGAAGCCGAAGTCCATGTATCGCGCATCGGGGACGCCGTCGTTGTCGGTGTCGACATCGTAGTTGATAGTCAAGCCTATATCTGTCCAGACAACGCTGCCATCGGCGACAGTTGCGCCGGTGGTGTTCGACCAAACGGGCGTTGCCGTACCGGTTGTCCCCGCCGCCGTGCAAAGGTAAGCGCGGCCATTCGGCGTGGACGGAGTGACAATGGCACCAAGAGAATAATTGGTGCTGGCAGCCCAAGTTGCATCGGGCGTCCAAACACCCTCCTGCGGCGGGATCCCGTTGTCGCCCGGAATTGAAAACGGCTGCAGTGACGTGTTGGACCACACGACCGTGCCGTCGTTGACTGTGGCACCTGTCAGTGTTGGCCACGTTGGCTGAGTACCGCCGCTCGTGCCGCCGACGGTACAGACGTACGTGTTTGGGTTTGCTGCAGACGCCGGAGTGGCGTTTACCATTTGGCCCGCCGCGTAGGCCGTGCTTGCAGCCCAATTCGGGGCCGAACTCACGTTGTCCGGGTAAGCGTTCGAAACGAATCTGTGCGTGCTCGTCAAGGTTCCACTGTTGTCGATTGCCAGGTGTTCCGTGTGGGGAAAGAGGACGAGCGCCGCAGTGTTCTTGTTCGTGTACCACTGGCTCGTGGTGACGGTGCCTCCACCAAATGCTGCAGCGTTGCGAAGAAGCATGGGCCGGTGGAACGACGGCGTGATGACGCGCACCGGGTTATTCAGGCCGTTGGGGACGAGCGTGTCCGACGCCAAGAACGCGTTGTTGATATCGGGATAGGTAATGTTCGTATCGGGGTCGGGGAATGGACCTTTGCCCGAAGTGGAGCCGGGAAACGGAGGGATATCGGTCGAGAAGTTATTGAAATCGACCGGCGGGCTCGATGTCGGCAACAGGACTCCTTGCGCCGCCGGAGAGAAATTCAGTTGCATCAAATTCGGTTGGCCGGCGGTCACGGTGTCGGGAGTTGTGTCATAGTTCTGGTCGATGGCGGGCAAGTTCGTCGTGGTGTTCCAGATCAGATTCACTCCGGGGCCGTTGAACGGGGCCATGTCGCGGCCGAACATCGTCGGCAAGAGCGATTTGTTTCCTCCCCACAGGGCGCTCTGCTTCTCGGTGATCGCCGGACCAATGATGATCTGCCGGAGGATACTGTCGAAAAAAGTATCCGCGTTGGCCGCGGCGGGTGCGTTGACCTTCGAGGCGCCAGCGAAGTAAGTCGCTGCCTGATTTTCCGATCCCGTGATCGACAGGATAAAGAAGCCGAGCAGCGCCAGCATCCCCAAAAGCGCCAGGACGACGATGATCACGGTGCCGCGACGAGTTTGGATTACATGTCGCAAGCGCCGGCCAAAATGGCGAGTGAGCCGCCCGAATAGCTTGTAACTTTTCATGGGAGTCGGACCCCTGTGGGATGGCGGCCGCGGCCCGCGCCGGCCGAGGTGTGATTGTCAACAGGTATGGCCCAGTTTAATTGCAATCACGGCAGCGTAAACGACTGAATTATGGTCACCTGCCGCAAAAGGTTTTGGGACGGATCGAGATATTTCACGGTAATCTGAATCGATGGAATGGGACTCTGGCAAACCCATACCACGCTCCCATCCTGTATTGGCGCGGTCGGATTCTGGACCGGCGTGTAATTGTTGACGGGCAGGTCCGAATTCTGAAACGGCGAATTTGGACCCGCACCCGACGTGCCTGCCGATATGCAGACGTACTCCATTCCATTAATGACAGGGGGAACCTGCGCCGCAGGCGGGATGACGACTTGACCGACGCCGTAGGCCGTTCCAGCAACCCAAGTCGTCGTTGGGAGTCCTGTATAGGGCGGGGGATCGTACGTGCCGTCGCCGTTGAAGTCGAATTGCGGATGCCAGGTGTCGAAGACGTTGTTCGTCGTCGGCGCAGGAGGATTCGGCCCGTAAGCGGCGATCCCGGAATTCTGTGCCGTCTTGGCGAAGACACCTGTTGGTCCCGCGTGCCCTAGATCGGCGAAGGCCGGGGCCGGTCCGATCTGAATGATGCCGTCCCGATTCAAATCAGCTGGCGGCGGCGATGGGAGGGGCAAGGGGCCATTGTATTCCGAATAGGAATTGTCGAGGATTTTCACGTCAAAACTGATGACGTTGGTTAGAAGGATGTCCTCGCCTCGGCGTGAGCCCCCGTGGAACTGCGTCATATAGCTCCCGGTCGGATCGAGAGTCACGTTCGTCGACTGGGCCATCGGCGACCCGATTGCCGGGAGATACCCGGGAAAGCCGAACCACTGTGTGGTAGGCAGCCCTACAGGTGAATAGGACGTCTCCTCGTGCGTATACCGGCCGAAGAAGATTCCGTTCGTGTCATATTCGCGCGGCCTGCCATTTGTCGCCCCCCCGCCCGTTGCCACGTAGACTTGGTCGTGGCCGAAACGATTATCCGGATGACCGAGGGCGAATGAATTTCGTGCGCCGCCAACGACGTTGCTCAAACTGTTTTCCGTCCCCAAATAGGAGTGAAACTTGACCCCCGGGATTAAACCGGGCTCGATTCGCGCGGAGTAGTCAAAATCGGACCAGAAGTTATTGGCGTAGGATCCGGAAATTAGCGGGGTATTCGACGTGTCGTACGGCTGCGAATCCGGAGGTAAGGAGGCTTCATTGTACGGATTGCGGATCAGCAGGAGGCGACGATACAAATTGCCGTGACGCAAGAAATACGAGACCTCGCCATAGTGCGAAGCACCGGTATTGTTCGTTCCGGTCACGGGGTTGATTGTGCTCAGCGTCGGCGTCAGATACGAGATAACGCCGTCGTCGCCATCAGGCTGATCTAAGGCTGATGGAACCGTTGTCCAGTTGAATCCACCAGTATCGGCGGTCGGGGTTGTTCCGGTGCTGTCCCACGCCAATGGCTCTGTCGTGCCGCTATTCACCGTGCTTCCCGTGGTATTTTTGTAAACATAACCGGTCGCTGGAGATTTCCAGGGGCGGACAAGTGCGTTGATCGCGTACGACGTGGTCGGCTGCCACGGAAGCGGAAGGTTCATCGCGGCGCCATACATTTGACCGTTGTGTGCGGGGTTCGCCGACGGAAGTTTCGTCAGATCGATCGTGAATTGAAGAACGTCATCCTGGTCATTCAGCGGATCGTTTTCCGAATAGTAGAAGTAGCCTTGGCGTTGGGTGTCGATTGTGACTGAGACAGCCGTTGGGTTGGGCTGGAATGGGGCGACAATCCGCATGGTGCGGGCCTCAAGATCGGTTTTCAAAGTGGTCGTCAGAATGCGAGCGCTTTGATCGTTCTCGCCGATCCCCTTCTGCCGGGTGACGAAGTTCCCCGTGATCTGAAAGATCAGCGCGAACATGTACATCATGATCAGCGTCAGCGCCAGGGTGACCAACATTTCGATCAGAGTGAACCCGACCGAGACGCCTCGCCTGTGGGGCGCTTGGCGGATTGAGCTGTGAGTCTGTGCGTGCATCTCTTACTCGTTCCCCAGCGGAAAAACGTCGACGATACCCCGCATGAAAACGGCGCCGAAGGTCAAGGACGCCAGCGAGTCTGTCTGCGGCCGCTGCTGGTCCACGACCACGGTGAACTGCGTCCCCGTGTCGTTCACGATGTCCACAATGCGATACCAGCGTGCGAAGGAGACGTCGAAGAGGAAGCTTCCCTTTTTGGCGAACGGCCGGGTAAGTCCGCCGTAAACCACCGTGAATTGGGTCCCCGCGCCGGACGCAAAATAGATCTGCTCATCAGGCGGGTTTGGCACCACCGGCCGGTGGAAAAAGGCCGTCATATAGACGCTGGCTTGGCCGCTCGAGCTTCTGCTGACCGTGGCCATCCACGTGTAGCGTCGCTCCTGCGTCTCGACTCGCGCCTGCACCGGCAAAAAGCCCGCAGGGAGCGGGTCGCTCGCTGCCCAGGAGACAGTCGGACTCGTAACGCCCGTGAGGATGCGGGTCTGGCTGACTTTGCCCGTAGCGTCGATCAGGACCACGCGCGAGGTCAATATGACGCTGCCGGCGGCCGCTGGGGACGAAAAGCCGACCCCGCTCAAATCCGGCCCGTTGAGCAGGGCCGAGGTGGTCGTGTTGCTGAGGACGGGGGCTCTGGCCTGTTCGACCCAGCTGTCGGGCAGCATCGCGAGCTGCGCGGCCGCCGTTAGCGAGCCGAGCGCACCGCCCCCCGCGGCCCCTCCGAAGCGCGGAATCGGCTGCTGATTTGCCGGCAGCCCCGCCGGCGGATTTGTCCCGAGCGTGTTTCCGATGACAAACGTACCCATCGGATCGATAACGTAATGGTCGTGCAGCCCGGCATCGACCCACGTGACCGCGCCATCCGTGGTATTTCCGCCGATCGTGTTCCAAGTCGGCTGCGTGCCCCCCGAGATGCCGGCGCCCGCCGCCGTGACCTGGAAATAGTGGTTGTTTCCTGATGCGGTCGACCATCCGATCACGTACTGGTTCGCTGCGTAGTACGTGTTCGGCATCCAGAAAGGATAGATGTAAGCGAGATCGAGCGGGTCGGCTTGAAGCATCGATTCGGCGTTGTATCGCAGAATCGTTCCGTTGGTGAGATTGGTCGCCTGGACCGAACGAATAAAGGCGATCGGCAAGAGGGCCATGATCGACAACACGCCGATGCTCATCACGAGCATCGACATCAGCACTTCGACCAGCGTCAAGCCGCTTCGCGCGTGCGGCGGCCGGATTTGAGCCAATCCGCCTTCGCACCCCCTGCCTCGCCACTCGTCCCTCGCCACTCGTCCCTCCTCGATTTTCATTGCGTCACCTCGCCGATCTCGGCGAAACGGAACGAGTCGGGCGAGGAACCCGATTGCGTCCACACGACCGTACCGTCGCCGACCGTCCCCCCGGGCGTTGTCGGCCAGGTGGGCGGTGCAGATCCGCTGGTGCCTGCTGCTGTACAAACGTAGGCATAGATGTTAGCCGACGGTGGCTGGACGGTTGTTCCGACCACATAGCTCGTGGTCGGCGCCCAGGACGGCGTGAAAAAAACGGGATGCGTGGAAACGCGTCCGGTCGCCGTCGCGAGCGAGACGATCAGGTTGGCTTTCTTCACGAACGACTGCCAGACGATTGGGTTCGTATCGTTCACTGTCACGTTCGGCTGCGTCGGCCATGTGGGCTGCGTGGCGGCGGCTCCCGTCGTTCCCGCGGCCGTGCAGCGGAAAGCGATGAAACTCGAGGGAGTGGGAACGATGACGTTTCCCACAACGTAACTCGTATTCGGCTGCCACGGCGCATTGAGTTGGAAGCGATTGGAGAGGTTGCCGATTATGGTTTGGCCCGTCGTGTCGGCGACATCGGACAAGACGAAATGGATCCGCCCGTCGGACGCCACCGGACCAATCACCGTCCCCTGCGGAGACAGGAGAAGGTCAAGGTTGACTTGGGGTGCGGTGGTCGGGCTGAAGGCAGAGCCCCAGCTCGCAGGAAGGACGCTGCTGTCGAGGTCAATCACGATACCTTTCGGCAGCGTCCGCGGTTCATCGCCCGGTAGCACCGTGGGGGCCAACTGGAGTGTATAACTCAGCCCGGTGAGGGGAGCACTGACCCCGGTGACGGTTGTGATCGCGAATGTCTGCGGCACATTTACTCCGTTGATCAGGCTGAAGTTCGTCGCAGCAATCGTAAGAAATCCGAGATTTGCATTGCCTTTGGTGAGCTGGATCGGCATTCCGTTGATCAGCACGCCGCGAGCCCAGAGGTTCTGCCAGTTCTGGAGCGAGGTGAGCGTGTTCGGTGCCTCGAAGCTGATGCCGCCTGTGCTGCTGATGTCAAGAAGGGCGTTGTCCGTATAGACGCTCGGCGCACCGATGTAGGCAAAGCTGCGAACGGTCGAGTAGTCCGTCGGATCCGGAATGAACCGGACGCCGCGCGGCGAACCCGCGTAGGCCGCGCGGTCGCGCGCTCCGCCCAAAAATGACTGTAACTCGCGCGAGCCAGTCTTCATGCGGTCCGAGTCGAGGGTTCCGTTGACGAGACGAATCGTGAGCGTCGCAAGAATCAACAAGATGGACATCGAGATCAGCAGCTCGATGAGCGTAAAGCCGGTGTGCTGGCGATCCGATCTCACCGATGGCCATCGGCGGGCATGAGTACCCCGTCGATTTCGCGCTACGCCGTGCATCGTGAAGCGTCTTTGTTTCATTGCTGGCGGTTCGTGATATTGTCATACAGGGCGCTGACGCCTGCCGGATCGGTCGACGACAAATCGGTCCGTGGCTGGCAAAGCCTGCCAAAGTTCGTCGTGCCCGACGGCTCAGATGGCTCGAACAATCCGAGCTGCGCATCGGGACCCATCGACACAATCAGCGGAGTGTAAAACGTGTCGGGAGTGTGATAGTTTTGTTCGAACGCCGTTGCATTCGCGGACGACGATTGGGGGCCGTTCGACCAAGCGTCGATGAGGCCGGCCGGGTCATCGGGATCCTTCGCCAGCGGTTGGCTTAGCTCGGCCGCGAATGTATTCGCAAATGACGCCGGAATTGTGACGGATGAGATCAAGAGCCGCGCAGACAGTCCGGAAACGGGCGCCGATGGCGGATACTGCGGTTGAATCGCGATGCCATAGCCTGGCCCGCCAGAATTCACGGTCTGCGGCGGAATAAGCGGAGGCGGCGACGTCGACGCCACGGCCGCGCGGATCAACCGTGTCGGCCAGCGGTAAAATCGAAGTGGGTTACCCCAACCGTCGACAATCTCGAACAGGCCATCCTTGTCGGTATCGGCGATTTCAAGCCCTTTGAGATCCGTGGCACTCGGAGGTTCCGTATCGAAAAGAGCCCCTTTCGTCAAAATCAGATAGAGGCACTCGGCACTGTCAGTGGTGAGCTGATGCGTCGGTCCCTGTGGGTTAGAACTTGTGATCGTCAGGGGGAGCTCCGAGTACGTCTGGCAGAAGTTTTCCCGGAAGCGTTTTTTGGTGGCCAGGACTTTCGCCAAAGCAAGATTGTTGCCGGCCTCGGAGAAGGTACCGGAATCAACGTACGAGGGGATGCCTCCACCGGCGATCTGATCCTGGGTCTGGATCCACCGCTTGAAACCGTTCATGCGGTCGTTCAAAAGCTCGTCGACCTTCTTGATGGTCGCGCGCGTGGCGGCGATTTTGGAGGTATTGGCGACCCGCGGCAGGATGACGACGATGGCCGCCGTCAGAAAGGCGATCAGCCCCATAACGACCAGAACTTCAATCAGCGAAAAACTCGCGCGCGGCGCACAGCCGGGCGAAAATCGTTTTGTCGATCCGCGTCTGCTCATGGTGCCACTTCCATGACCAAGGATCTTGCGACCGCCACGGCCCAAGCGGCCGCGGCCTCGCAACGGTGCTCGACGCATTATTAGGCGCCAAGGTTCCCGATGAGAAATTGGTGATATTATCCCGCTCGTATCCGCGCGTCGTTCCGGTCAGGAGCGTATTCGCGGTGGCTGTCTCATACTCGCCGCCGGTGCCGTATTGCTGGTCGCCACCGGGGGAGATGATCTGAAACGAGTTGGCGTTCCAGGGAGGCGAAGGCGAACTGGTCGTCGAGCCGTTGGGCCCCTGGCGATATATGTCGACAAACGTCCCGAGGGGGGGCGAGGAAAGCTCGCCGGAGACGTTGTAGCCCAGCCCGCCGTAGCTGCTGAGGTAGAGATAGGGCTGCTTCTGGCCGGAGAGCGTATCCACGTAGGCGTTCATTGTGTGCTGTGTGCCATTCTGCGGCGTGTAGAGCAGCATTCGGCTCTTGTCGAACTCAGTGAAGCTGAGGCGGTTACTGCCGACGACCGTCCGAGTCGCACCGCTGACGGTCACGCTGAATGGGTCTGCCGGATTCTGTGAAAACCCCGACGGCGGACCGCCGAAGGCGAGCGGATTGAGCGTGGCGGGAACGCCGCCCAAAAAGAAGACCAGGCACTCGACGCCACTGAGAGGGATCTCCCCGGTCGCCGTGTCAGCGGAGGCGCCGTCGCCGATAAACTGGCCGTCGCCGTTGATGTCGATCTGGCCCCCTTCGGTCGTGTAATTGAAGTCGAATTGCGGCCAGATCTGGCGGATCAGGCCCATCGAGCGCGGGTCGTTGGTCCAGCCGGCAGCCTTCTCGTACAGGTTGATGCTGCTGGGAGGCTCGACGCCGAACTGCTGTTTGAATGCGGCAATCCCCGTCGACAGGCTTGTAATGTCGGCGGCGACCTGGGCGTTGTGGGCCTTGATGGCCGCGGAGCTGGCGACCGTCAGGATCAGGCTGGCCAGGATGGCCATGATCGAAATGGCGATCAACAACTCCAACAGCGTGAAGGCGAGCCGCGCGGCTTTGCCGCTGGAGTGCCGAGGGGCAAGTGACGAAGGGCGAGGCGAGCTTTGCATGAACGCGGCTCCTTGAACATGGGGCAAGCTGCCGGCTTGCCGTGAACCTGGGGCAAGCTGCCGGCTTGCCGTGAACCTGGGCAAGCTGCCGGCTTGCCGTGAACGCTGGGCAAGCTGCCGGCTTGCTGTGAACATGGGGCAAGCGGACTTCGGCGAACTCAGCCGAGCCGCCCCGCCCGCTTGCCATTTTTCACACGCGACATCCTTTAAATTCGTGGTCCCGCATCATTCCGGAAACAGGCCAAGCGTTCCGGAGAGGCTTCCGCCACCTCCGGCCATTCCTAAATGGCCCGGCCGTCGGACCTTCCATCGAATCGGGGTTAGAGGTCAGAGACCAATGCTCCGTCACGCGCTCGTTTTCGGGTGCCACGCCCACCGGTTTGCGTGGGCGTGCCTGGGCGCGCCAAGCGGATTCGCATGGCAACGCAAAGCGGTGGCCAAGGACGCCCACCCCAAAACGGACGTTGACCGAGTAAATATGAACATATGAACACTAATCCGCGATCCGCGGGGCCCTGGACGTGCTCGGCACGCAGCGCCCCTTTTTGGGAGTCTTTTTGGTCTTCAGGTTTCCCTTTTTTTACGCCCCAAAATAACCCAAAAAACTCTCGAAAAGTGTCCGAAATCGAGCGCTTTGTATCAAAACCGGGCGCTCGTCGATTCGCAGGACCACGCAAGGCCGGGGCCATGCGTTTCAGCTCAAACTATTCAGCAGCTTGATCAGCGGCATGAACAGGGCAATGACGATGAACCCGACAATCAGGCCGAGGATGACGACCATGATCGGTTCCAACAGGTTGATCAACCCTTCGACGAGGACGGAGACCTCCTCGTCGTAGACGTCGGCGACTTTGTAGAGCATCGTATCCAGAGCGCCCGTCTCTTCGCCCACGTCGACCATGTTGACGACGAGGTCGTCGACGATGCGGGCCTCCTTCAAGGGCACGGCCATCGATTCCCCTTCGCGGATGGCCGCGTAGATATTGTCGAACGCGCGGCGGAAGACGGCGTTGCCCGCCGTGTCGCGGGCGATGATCAGCGCCTCCAGGATCGGCACGCCGGACGAGATGAGCGTGCCCGAGCGTCCGGGCCGTGCGGGCGACGATCGATTTCTCGATGATCTTCCCCAGGATGGGTATTCTGAGCCAGATCCAGTCGACGACGTACTCGCCCGTCTTGTTCTTTCTGATGATCTTGATCATCAGCCAGATCACGATCGGAATGGCCGGGATGAGGTAGAAATAGTTGACGACCCAGTCGCTGACCTGGATCAGCGAGATGGTGATGCCGGGAAGCTCGATGCCGAAGTCCTGGAAGATCTTTTTGAACTTCGGAATGATCCAGTACATGATGAAGCCGACGATGCCGGTCGCGACCGTGATGACGGCGACCGGGTAGATCATGGCTCCCTGGACTTTGCGCTTGAGGCTTTGCGAGCGCTCCTTGAACTCGGCGAGGCGCTGCAGAATGATTTCCAGCGCACCGCCGGCCTCGCCCGCCTTGACCATGTTGACGTACAGGTTGTCGAAGGCCTTGGGCTGCTTGCCCATCGCTTCCGAGAGCGTGCTTCCCGATTCGATGTCTTCAATGACGCCGATCAGCGAATTCTTGAGGGGCCCCGGCTTGGACTGGCCTTCGAGGATGCGGAGGCTGCGAAGGATCGGCAGGCCCGCATCCTGCAGCGTCGAGAGTTGCCGGGTGAAGGTGCAGAGTTGCTTGGGCCGCACTCCGCCGATCGCAAAGGTGGTCTTCTTGCGGGACTGTTGCTTTTTTTTCTGTTCGGTGGAGGTCTTGGACTTCGTCTTGGAGGTGCGACCCTTTTCCTGGATCTTGGTGACGAAGAAGCCCTTTTCCTTGATCTTCTGCTGGGCTTCCGCCTCGGACCCGGCGTCGATCGTTTCCTTGATCTCCAGTCCCGTGTTGTCCATCGCCTCGTACTGGTAAGTCGGCATGATCTTGTCTCCGCCCGTTAAGCCCACGAACGGCCGTCCGTGGGCTTAGGTTACTCAACGTCTTCCATCACAGTTTCCCGCACGACCTCGTCGATGGTCGTCACGCCGTCAAAAATGAGCTTCAATCCCGCTTCACGGAGGGTTGTCATTCCCTGGGTGCGGGCGAAATTGCGGATGTCGTCGACCGATGCGTCCGACGTGATCATGTCGCGGACGTCGTCGGTGATTTCCAACAACTCGTAGATGCCGGTGCGCCCTTGTAGCCGGAGTTGTTGCAGCGGGGGCACCCTTTTCCGTAGTAAAAGCTGTATTGCCGGGCCTGCTCGATGGGCAACTGGAGTTCCATCAACAGCTCGTCGCTGGGTTCGAACTCGGTCCGGCACTCGGTGCAGATTTTTCGCACGAGTCGCTGGGCAAGAATCGCTTCCAGCGTGGCCGTGATGAGGAAGGGCTGGACTCCCATGTCCCGCAGGCGGGTGATGGCGGTCGGCGCATCGTTGGTGTGCAGCGTGCTGAAGACCAGGTGGCCCGTGAGGGCGCTTTGAATGGCGATTTCGGCCGTCTCGTAGTCGCGGATCTCTCCCACCAGGATGATGTCCGGGTCGTGCCGCAGGATCGCGCGGAGCACGTTGGCGAACGTGACCTCGATGTCCGGATTCACGGGGATCTGGATCAGGCCGTCGATCTCGTATTCGATCGGGTCTTCGGTCGTGATGATTTTGGTGGAGATTTCGTTGAGTTCGTTGAGGGCCGAGTAGAGCGTCGTCGTCTTGCCGCTGCCGGTCGGACCGGTGACCAGAATGATGCCGTTGGGGTTGCGGATGATCTGCCGGAACCGCCGCAGGATCGTCGCGTCCATGCCGATCTTGTTGAGATCGAGCTGCACGACCGTGCGGTCAAGCACCCGCATGACAACCGACTCGCCAAACATGGTGGGCAGCACGCTGACGCGAAGGTCGACCGAGTTGCCACCGACGTTGAGCTCAATCCGCCCGTCCTGCGGCAGCCGCCGCTCGGCAATATCGAGCTCGGCCATGACTTTGATGCGTGTGGTGATGGCGTTGGCCAGGTGCCGCGGCGGGGGGACCATTTCGTACAACACGCCGTCGGCCCGCACGCGGATCTTGAACTCGTCCTCGAACGGCTCGAAATGGATGTCGCTGGCCTGGTCCTTGATGGCCAGCAAAAGGACCATGTTGAGCAGCTTGCGGACGGGGGCGGCCGAGGCAATCTCTTCGTCGGAGGCCAGGTCGAACGCCAGATCCGAGTTCGACTCCTTGTCGAGACCAGCCTCCTTGAGCTGGTCGATCACCTGCTCGATGCTGTCTTCCTTGTCGGCATAATACCGCGCGATGGCTTGCTCGACGTCATGCAGGTTCGAGACAGCCCCCCGCACGTCGTAACCAAGAAAGTTCCGCAGGTCGTCCAGCGCGGCCACGTTCTGCGGATCGGCCATGGCGACGGTGAGCACGTTGTTCTTCAGCGAGACCGGCATGATCTTGTAGATGTCGGCCATCGTCTGGGGAACGATCTCCAGCACATTGGGCGGAATGGTCGTCTCCGACAGGTTGACGACCGGCATGCCCCATTGCTCGGCCAAAGCCTCCGTCACCTGGACCTCGGTGACCAGGCCCATGCGGATCGCGACCTGGCCGATGATCTCACCGGGGCTCTGCTTCTGTTCTTCCAGAACGTCCCAGAGCTGGTCCTCGGTGAGGTACCCGAGGTCGACCAGGATTTGGCCCAAGCGTCTCTGCGCCATGTGATTAGGGGCTCGATGTCAGGGATAAGGGATCAGCGGCCACGGGTTAAGGGGGCGAAAGGGCTGACCATGAACCCCTGGCCCCCAGCCCAGCTAATCGTTGTCGTCCTTCGTCTCTTCGCCTTCGCCCGATTCTTCATCTTCTTCATCAAAGAGTCCGCGTTTGGCGCGCTCCAACCGCGCCTTCAGCTCGCCCGGATGATTCGACTTCATCACGATGTCCTGCTCCTCGCACAGGCCGTTCTTCCACAGGTTGAACAGCGCGTCGTCGAGCAGTTGCATCCCGAACTTGCGACCCGTCTGAATCGACGAGTTGATGCGGTACGTCTTGTTCTCCCGAATCAGGTTGGCAATCGCCGGCGTCACCACGAGCATCTCGTACGCCGCGACCAGCCCTTTGGGCTTGCGCGGCAGGAGCGCCTGGCTCAAGATGCCGATGATCGACGTCGACAACTGCGTGCGGATTCTGCTCCTGCTGCTCGGTGGGAAAGACGTCGATGATCCGGTCGACGGTCCCTTGGGCACCCGTCGTGTGCAGGGTGGCAAAGACGATATGGCCCGTCTCCGCCGCCGTGATGGCCGCAGAAATCGTTTCGAGGTCCCGCATCTCCCCCACGAGGATCACGTCGGGATCCATCCGCAGCACCCGGCGAAGCGCTTCCGGGAAGCTGGGAACGTCGACCCCGACCTCCCGCTGGTTGATCATCGATTTCTTGTGCGTATGGTAGTACTCGATCGGGTCTTCGATCGTGATGATGTGATGGTCGAGGTTTTGATTGATCCAGTTGATCATGCTGGCCAGGCTGGTCGTCTTGCCGCTGCCGGTCGGACCCGTTACCAGGAATAGACCGCGAGGCCGCGTAATCACGTCCCTGACGGCATTCGGCAGTCCGAGCTGCTCGAATGTCAGAAACTCGCGTGGGATCTGCCGCAAGACCATGGCGATATGCCCGCGCTGCTTGAAGATCGCGACGCGGAACCGCGCCTTTTCGCCATAGGCGAAGCCGAAGTCCGTTCCGCCGACCTCTTGCAATTCCTGCTGGTTGCGCTCGGGCGTGATGCTTTTCATCAGCGACGTCGTGTCCTCCGGCCCGAGAACTTTCGTCTCCAGACGGACCAGTCGGCCGTGCCGACGGACACAAGGGGGCTGCCCGGTCGTAAGATGCAGGTCGCTCGCCCCCTCCTTAACGACCGTCTCAAGTAGCTTGTCGATCTGGATGGTCGCCATTCAGCACTCTCGCTAGCCAAGCCGCCGTCATTATTGGCGTTCGCATGACCGAACTCGCCACGGCGGCAGAAATTACGCAAAGTCACAGCCGTCGACCCCTGAGGGGCGGCTGCCAACCGTGTCACCGGCCGATATCACGGCCGGTGACACGGGTCGGTCTATTCACTGAACTTTTCGAGACGATAAACTTCGGTGAGAGATGTAACCCCTTGTAAAGCCTTGTCTTTTGCGTCCTCGACGATCGTTTTCATGCCGAACAGCCGGGCCTGCCGTCGGATGTTCTGTGTCGGCTCGCTGCGGAATGTCATTTCCCGCAGTGTCGGATTCATGGTCATCAATTCAAAAACAGCGACACGCCCGCGAAAGCCAGTGTGCTGACAGTGGTTGCAGCCTTTTCCGCGGACAAAAGTCGACACGGCCGCCTGATCGGGCGTGATATCGAAGTGCTCCAGTTCCGTGCGGTCGGGTTTGTATGGCTCTTTGCATTTTGGGCAAACAACGCGAACTAGGCGCTGTGCCATAATCGCCATCACGCTGGAGGCAACCAAGAAAGGCTGCACGCCCATATCAATCAGACGTGTAATAGAACTGGGCGCATCGTTCGTATGTAGCGTACTGAAAACCAAGTGTCCAGTCAAAGAAGCCTGAATTGCCATGTCTGCCGTCTCGGCATCCCGAATTTCTCCGACGAGAATGACGTTCGGGGCTTGTCGCAGCATCGCCCGGATGATCTTGTCGAACGAGAGCCCGATTGACGCCTTCACTTCGACCTGATTGATGCCCGGGAGGTAATACTCGACCGGATCTTCAGCCGTGATGATCTTTCGGTCGGGCCGATTCAGTTCGCCCAGAGCGCTGTACAAAGTTGTCGTCTTCCCACTGCCGGTGGGTCCCGTCACCAGGAAGATACCGTTCGGTCGCCGAATGATGTTCTGAAAGGTCCTGTACTTTTCTTCACTAAACCCCAGGTTCCGGATGCCGATCCGGATGTTTTCCCGGTCCAGGATTCGCAGGACGATCGCTTGGCCGTGCTGGGTAGGCAAAATACTCACGCGCATGTCGAACTCGCGTCCGGCGATCCGTGCCTTGATTCGCCCGTCCTGCGGACGGCGCTTTTCGGCGATGTCCATCCGCGCCATGATCTTGATGCGGGAAACGATGGCCCCCAGCAGGCGGCGGGGTGGGCTGTCGCGCTCGATCAGCTCGCCGTCGATCCGGTACCGGATGCGGACCCGGTCGGCGAACGGCTCGACATGGATGTCGCTGGCCCGCATGCTGACCGCTTCGCTCATGACGAGGTTGACCAGTCGAATGACCGGGGCGGTCTCGTCATCATCGGCGACCATGGCCTCGGCCGCTTCGGTCTCCGTGAAGTCGATGGCCGTCTCGGTGAACTCCTGCAGCATCGAGTCGACCGATTCGGTTTCGCTTTGACCGTAATGGCGGTTAATCGACGTCTGGATGGCGTCGACCGGCGCGATGGCGACCTTGATGTCGCGATTAAGGATAAAGCGGAGCTTATCCAGGACTTCGACGGCCATCGGGTCACTGACGGCCACCAGCAGCGACTCGTCCTCCAGCGACAACGGAATCACCATGTTCTCGCGGGCGACCGATTCCGGCACCAGCTCGATGACAGCCGGCGAAATCTCGCGGCCGTCGAGATTGATGAAGTCGTAGCCGTACGCTTCCGCCTGCGCCTTGGCAACCACGATGCCCGATACGTAGCCCAGCCGGACCAAGGCGTCGGCCGTGCCGATGCCCATGTTGGAGGCCATGTCCTCGGCCTCGCCAAGCTGCTCCGTGCTAATGAGCCCTTGTTTGACGAGCTTTTGAAGCCAGTCCGCTGGCATGGATGACCTCGCGACCGACGGGCGGCCGAGTCTCACCGTTTTTGCCCCGCGGCAAACGGCGATCGTCGTGACGCGCCGTCGGACCACCGAAACAAAACCGGTCACCCGCTTTGCGACCGCAAGCGGTGAATTCTGCAATGAGCGGCCGAGCGCCGTTCGGATTGGAACCGCCCGTTTCGACCCGCGCCGGGCGCCGAACGTACAGAACCGCTTGGAATAACGTTGGGGACGTGCGACGATTCGATTCTGATGCGCCGCGTTTCAAGAGTCAAGGATTCTCTCGTTTCCGCCCCCGCGGCGGCGGCCAGGTTTGGCCGAGTTCCCGCCGGAACACGTTCGCCGTCCGCCCGGGCTTCATTCTGGGCCAAAATCGACGCCGCGATACAAGATGTTCGAGCGGATCAGGCGCGGTGCGCGGTTCACCGGATCCCGTCGGACCGCTCCTTTGGCCGAATCGGCCCAGACGCTCGCAAACGAGGTGCGATACGCCTCGTAGATCTGGGGATAACTTGCCTGCAGGTCCTTGAGCGAAATCTCTTTGGCGATCTCCTTTCCCCCCGCGGAGAGAATGGAAAACGCCGGCCCCTTGCCGGCCGCGGAATAAACCACCAGGATCTCGTGCCGGCTCTTCAACATGACGATCACGTGCCGCTTCGCGGGGGCCCCCTCGGTCGATTTGCCGTCGGCGGGTTTCGTATTCGCTTTCGGGCTCGTTTGCGGATTTGGGGCGTTTTTCTTCCCCTCCTCCTTGTTTCCGGCTTCCGTTTTAGGCGCCGTCCGCTCGCCGCTGAACTCGAGCGATGTGGTCTTGCCCGCGGAATCGAGAGCCAGCGTTCCCTTGATCCCGTTGGCCTCCAGCCTGCCCTTGTAGACACCCTTGAACGTCTGCCCGTTACGCTCCAATTCGACCGTCCAAGAGAGATCGGACCCGTCGAGCTTAATCTCCTTGGCCTCGTGTTCTCCGTAGCGGCTGCTGGTGTACGTCCCCTTCAAGTTGCCGCCGTCGGCCGACAATTTAAGGCGCGGCTCCAGGGTGTTGCCGCTGGAAGTGACGAATTTGAGCTTCCAACTCCCCACAATATCGTCGGCGTCCACGCCCCGTTTGGCGACCCAGGCAAGGGGCAGCGATCCGTCCTCGACGACGATTTCAACGCTGCCGTTGATCGCGTCGTGGCTCAGCTTCCCTTTGAACTTGCCGTGCACCTTTTGATCGTTCCACTTGCCGTCGGCGTCGAAGGAGATTTCATTCTTGTCGAATTTGGCATTGGAAATCGGCACGACCCGCCCCTGCCGTTTGTAGAAGCCGGTGAGCTTTCCATCCTTATAAGAGAGCGTGAGCACACTCTGGGCCTCCTGTCCTTCCAGCTCGCGGACCCAAGTCCACGTGCCGGCGGGATTGACTCTTTCCACGGCCCAGGCCGACCCGGCCACGCACGAAACGGCGAAAACCAGTGCGGCCAGCCAGGCCAAAGAACGGCGCGCGTTCATGGCAAATCTCCCAAATGCTCAAAAACTGCTTGTTTTTACCGCCAAGTGGACAGCACAGCGTACCCGCCCGAAGCCGTCTGCGGCAAGAGCGAAGGCCTTCTTCCGAGGGATGCCCCCATCGCCTGCAATCGGTGCCCGACCCAGCTCCGTCAGAAGGCTCCAGACTCATCCCGGCCGGCACCCAAAAAGGGTCCGCGCGGCCGACCCACCCGACGAGCGCCCTGTTCTCAATCGTGACAAAGCGCTCGAATTCCGGACATTTTTTTGGGGTATTTTAGGGCGCTAAAAAAGGGGGCGAACCGGGAGAAGACCCCAAAAAAGTCTGAGGCACGGCCTTCTGCAAAGGTCGACATGAGCCGGACCGCCCCGCTCGGAACGTTACAGCCCCAAACGCCAAACCAGCCGCACCGGCCATCCTCCGTGCCGCTTGCCGCATTCTTTGCCAGAACTTAGAAATTGATCTTGAACGGATCGCGGGGCCTGGTCATAATCAACTAAATGTGTGTGTCCCGTAAAGCGGAATTCAAGCGGTTCACCCAGCCACGCCGACGGCAAACGGCGTTACGAGGCACGCCGTACGACGTTCTGCCGCCCGTGCTTCGTCGCGATCCCGCCCGTGCTTCGTCCCGATCCAAAACACCAGGTGCCAAGGCACGCGAAGGCCAAAACGAGTGCGCGGCTCGAGGTTCTCGACCCTTGTCAGCGTTGTTTCAACTTTTCCGCGAGCACCGTTTCGTCTCCCTTCACCAGGTTCCCCTCCGGGTCAAGCAAGACGAGCGTGCCCAAGCCGGGAAGACCGTAGCGTTCCCAAGTCGTGAACGTTGGATCAATCAGAATCGGGAACGGAAGCGGCTTTCCCCAAACATGATCGACGATCGGCCGGAGCCGTTGGTCGAGATCGGCGATGGATTTGATCTGACCCTCCGTATCGATGCAGATCGAAACGATTTCGAACCGGTCGCGCTCCTTTGCATGGTTCTCGTAGAACGTGATCAGCCTTGGCATCACTCGGCTCAGGCAGGGAGCGCAGCTCAGCCCCCAGAAGTCGACCAGGACCCATTTCCCTTTGAAATCAGAGGGCTGCGCGTCTTTCTTGACGCCGCGCGCATCGACGGCATGCCATCGCGGCGCCTTCTGGCCGTAGTGTTTCGTGTAGTCGTTCCATCGGCCGGCGGCCTTTGCCTGGTTTTTCTTGCCGGTCGTCGTCAACTGAAAGGGAGGAAGCCTCAGCACGCCAAGGTCGACTTCGGGCGAGTTCGCCGTCAACACAATTTCCTTGGGCGGGTCAATTTCCGAGATCGTGTCGACATCCTCTCCCTTGAAGGTGTACGCATCGAGAAAATAACGGCCCGACGGTAACGACATCGCGAACCGGGCCTCGAACGAGCCGCAGCCGACCAGGCGCGTCATGGCAAGCGGACGCATCGGGTCGTCGGGCACGAGCGTATAGACGAACGTCCAACCCGGACGCTCGCCTGGCCCCGGCCCTTCCAATGCGCCTTTGACGTGAATCAAAGGCGCGAGCCGGATCTCGATGTCGGCCGGTTTCTCTCCCCGTGGCAGAAAAACAAGTCCGCCGCGTTTTCGCGGCGGATCCATGGCCATGACGAAAAAGAAGCGATGATGAACGTTCAACACAAAGCGTCCGTCGTGGTCGGTCTTAGCAGGCTGATCGCCCAGAGGCGCCATTGCCCCCACGCGGCCCCAGAGAACCTTCCGGGCCTCGACGGTGGACCCATCAAGCGGCTTGCCGTTCTGGTCGTAATAAGGACCATTGGCTCTCCAGGTATAGCTGACGTCCGCGCCGGCGACGGGCCTTCCCTGTTCGTCAACGACCCGTCCGCGAACCTCACGAGTGTCGCCGGCCTGCGCGACGCCAAGTCCGAGAGCCAACGCCGAGATGGCGAAAATGCGAACGTCGGTAGTGGGTGCGAGTTGTGTTGGTAACTAGTGCTCTGTCACAGCCTGGAATTAGGGTTGGCGGGTTTTCGGAAATCAACGAGACTGCGTGGGTACAAGGAGGTTTCCCATGCAGAAGAAGTACATTGTGCGACTGACGGATCGGGAGCGGAGCGAGTTGGTGGAGGTCGTCAAGAGGTTGAAGGGGACGAGCCAGAAGGTCCGGCGTGCGCAGATGCTGTTGAAGGCGGACGCCGACGGGCCGAACTGGACGGACCGGCGGATCGCCGAGGCATTTTCGTGTCGCACCAAGACTGTGGAGAACGTCCGGCAGCGGCTGGTCGAACGGGGGTTTGAAGAGACGCTCAACGGGTCTCAACGGACGTCGCCTCCAACGGAAAAGCTGCTCGATGGCGAACAGGAGGCCAAGATCATCGCTCTGCGTTTGGGATTTCCTCCGAAGGGTTATGCCAACTGGACGCTGCGGTTGTTGGCGCGTAAAGCGGTGGCGTTAGAGATCGTGGACTCGGTGAGTCATGAAACCATTCGGCGGATGCTCAAAAAAACGGGATGACGAACCGGAAGATCGAGTACTGGGTGATCCCTCCGGAGGCAGACGCCGAGTTCGCGGCCTGCATGGAAGAGGTCATCGAAACGTATTCCACACCCTATGATCCGGCCTGTCCGGTCCTCTGCATGGACGAACAGCCGGTTCAACTGTTGAAGGAAACGCGAACACCGATCCCGGCCACGGCGAAGCACGGCAGGCGGGTTGACTACGAGTACGAACGGGCCGGGACCGCGAACATCTTTATGTTTACAGAACCGCTCGCGGGATGGCGCGAAGTCACGGTCCGCCCGACGAAAACGAAACTCGACTGGGCCGCCGAAATGGCCCGGCTGCTGGACGATCGTTACGCACGCTGCGAGAAAGTGATCCTTGTGTGCGACAACCTGAACACTCACACGAAAGGAGCCTTCTACGAGGCGTTCAAACCCGAACGAGCCCGCCAACTGGTTCGCCGCATCGAGTTCCGCCACACGCCCAAACATGGCAGTTGGCTGAACATCGCCGAAAACGAACTCAGCTCGCTCACCCGCCAATGCGTCGCGGGCAGACGCTTCGGCGACATCGACACCCTGCGTGAAGAGACCTCGTCCTGGTCCACCGACGTCAACAAAACCCAACGCGGTGTCGACTGGCAAATGAAGATCGACGACGCCCGATCAAAACTGACCTCCATCTACCCTAAAATCAAGAAGTGACAAAGCACTAGAGGCCAAAGTCGGTGAAAAACGCGGACAAGGCGCCGAGCACGACAAGCACGAGCCCAAGGGCTATCAGCTTCCAACCCAGCGGCGACCCTGCAATCTGAGCGCAGATGCCAGCAGTGGTGACGATCATCCCAATGAAAAGTACTGTTCCCCGACCTTTGCCCATTGCTTCAGTTCCCGTCCGGCTTGTCGGTCAACGCGATCCCCCGCTTGAGTCCGGTAGGGCAGGCTGTGCCTGCCGCGGAATTGTACATGAGTGACCGGCCGATCCCGAAGCGGCAGGCACGCTCTGTTCTGCTGCTGGCATTCTCCTTCCGCCCGGCTCACGCACGGAGCCATCAGATCGTGGCAGGCGAACCCCCTTTGCAATGCGACGGAATCTCGCGCGATCAAAGGCGGCAGGCACAGCCTGCCCTAGCGGACTCTTCCTTCTTTGTGTCCATTGTGTCCTTTGTGGTTCCACTCTTCCTCGCGGTGAAAAGACAAAGAAACCACAAAGGCCACGAAGGACACAAAGGAAGAGAATTAAAGGAGACTTAAAGGGGACGGGAGTCGTGTCTGTTGACGAACGGAACGGCCGGCAGAAGGGTGCTGTCATGCCAAGGCGTGCCCGGTCGCTGGTGCTGGGATTCCCGAATCAGGTGCTCAATCGAGCCAATCATCGGTCGCGGTTGTTCCAGGAGGAGGGCGGAAATAAAGGCGGACATAAAGGGGACGGGAGTCATTTCTGTTGACAAGTCCGGTAGGGCAGGCTGTGCCTGCCGCGGAATTGCACGCGAGTGACCGGCCGATCCCGAAACGGCAGGCACGCTCTGTTGGGCTGCTGGCATTCTCCTTCCCCTCGGCTCACGCACGGAGCCATCAGATCGTGGCAGGCGAACCCCCTTTGCAATGCGACGGAATCTCGCGCGATCAAAGGCGGCAGGCATAGCCTGCCCTACGGGACTTCGGGGGAAGGCCGGATCAGGGAGGTCAGCGGATGGGCAGGAAGCGGCGGCGGTTTACACAGGAGTTCAAGGCGCGGGTGGCGTTGGCGGCGGCTCGCGGGGACAAGACCGCCAGCCAACCGCATGGCGGGCAATTCTCGAGAATGAGCCCGGAGATTTCACGGCGAAAAAACGCGTTTTCCGAAATCCCACGCAACTTTTTCGCAGCTGACGCGATAACATGAACATGGGATCAGAGAGCGATAGGGCGTCGCCGCCCCGCGGTGGGACTGGTTCTGGAACGCAGTCTCGACATGGCGGCTGGGCGCACAGACTTTGAATCTTGCCTGCTCCCTGCAAAGGTGCAACGGTGTCGACCACATACACGGTTAAGGGCAGCGACACGCTCAGCTCGATCGCCAAGAAGTTCTATGGCGACCCCCACCTGTACCACCGGCTCGCCACGTTCAATCATATTACAAACTCGAATTTCGTTCAGTCGGGGCAAGTGCTGCAGATTCCGTCGAAAACCGAACTGACGGCGTTCGTCGGTGCGACGACCACGATTCGCATCAATAAAGAATTGCCGTGGGGCAAGCTCGTGATCGATTTGATCAATGGACGGGTCCACCTGACCCAGCGATGGCAGTGGACCTGGCTCCAGATGCCGGCCGCGCAACCGGGCGCGGCAGGGTCCCGCCTGGGGTCGGGGGGAAAAATTCCAATTTCAAACTTCGGTGATTTCTCAAATTAGCCGGATGTGGAACGGCGGAAAAGTTCGCTTCCGTGTGTCGGGCAACAGCGAGTTCAGCAGGAAGTTTGGCGGGAACGCCGTGCCGATGGTGTTTCTCATCATCGATAGCAACGCGGACGACAAGCACTGGGCCGTGAGCGCTTATAAAGATGCGAACACAAAAGACCGCTCGTACGTGGATACCGCGGGACGAAAGATCGTGCTTTACAGGGCGAATTTGCCGCTGCACGACGTCTGCCTCGACAAGGTCAATCCGACCGATGCCGAAGTGTGCTCGACAAATCACTCCTTTTCCACGCCAGCGCATGAATTTGGCCATACGATGTGGAACGACGACGAATACACCGCCACCTCTCCAAACCGAAATGACAAGGAGAGCATCGAGAACATCGGGACGCATATCCGGGCGCGGCACTTGACCGCGATTTTGAAAGAACTCAACGCGATGATTCCCGACTGCCTATGGACGGCCTGATAAACTCCCGGCGAGAACCGGTTGCTCCCCTCGTCGCTTTGAAGATTGGCGCGGCAAGATTTCCGGCTGAGCGGCTTCCAGCCCGATCGCCCGCCAAGGCCCGCATTCGCCTTCGCCGTGAACATCGGCGACACGCATCCGCGTCCGCGTCCGCGTCCGATTGCAGCAGGGACCTGCAGACCGGGCGGACATAAAGGGGACGGGAGTCATTTCTGTTGACAAGTCCGGTAGGGCAGGCTGTGCCTGCCGCTGAATTGCACGCGAGTGACCGGCCGATCCCGAAACGGCAGGCACGCTCTGTTCTGCTGCTGGCATTCTTCTTTCCCCCGGCTCACGCACGGAGCCATCAGATCGTGGCAGGCGAACCCCCTTTGCAATGCGACGGAATCTCGCGCGATCAAAGGCGGCAGGCACAGCCTGCCCTACCCTACTGTTGACGAGTCCGGTAGGGCAGGCTGTGCCTGCCGCTGAATTGCACGCGAGTGACCGGCCGATCCCGAAGCGGCAGGCACGCTCTGTTCTGCTGCTGGCATTCTTCTTTCCCCCGGCTCACGCACGGAGCCATCAGATCGTGGCAGGCGAACCCCCTTTGCAATGCGACGGAATCTCGCGCGATCAAAGGCGGCAGGCACAGCCTGCCCTACCGGACTCTTCCTTCTTTGTGTCCATTGTGTCCTTTGTGGTTCCACTCTTCCTCGCGGTGAAAAGACAAAGAAACCACAAAGAGTCCGGTAGGGCAGGCTGTGCCTGCCGCTGAATTGCACGCGAGTGACCGGCCGATCCCGAAACGGCAGGCACGCTCTGTTCTTGCTGCTGGCATTCTCCTTCCGCCCGGCTCACGCACGGAGCCATCAGATCGTGGCAGGCGAACCCCCTTTTGCAATGCGACGGAATCTCGCGCGATCAAAGGCGGCAGGCACAGCCTGCCCTACCGGACTACCGGACTCTTCCTTCTTTGTGTCCATTGTGTCCTTTGTGGTTCCACTCTTCCTCGCGGGGAAAAGACAAAGAAACCACAAAGAGCACGAAGGACACAAAGGAAGAGAACTAAAGGAGACTTAAAGGGGACGGGAGTCGTGTCTGTTGACGAACGGAACGGCCGACAGAAGGATGCCGTCATGCCAAGGCGTGCCCGGTCGCTGGTGCGGGGATTCCCGAATCCGGTGCTCAATCGAGCCAATGATCGGTCGCGGTTGTTCAAGGAGGATGCCGATTTCGCCGTGCTTGAGCCATTGCGTCACGGCACTCTCGGCACGGGAGGTATCTACCAAAGTCGCCTCAAGTCCTTTCCGATTGCTGCGGACGACTTCTTTCCCTGCGGCCGCCCCCAAAAACAACCGCCAGCCAGTACCGCGGAGACTTCCTGGAAATAATTCGCGACCCGCTTTAATTCGACCCGCTTTAATTCGACCCGGCCCTTAATTCGACCCCCCCAACTGCAATGCCCTTCCGCCTTCCGTTAGTGCCATTCACTTGTGGCCCCTTATCCACCTCGACCCTGAACTCTTCCTTCTTTGTGTCCATTGTGTCCTTTGTGGTTCCACTCTTCCTCGCGGGGAAAAGACAAAGAAACCACAAAGGGCACGAAGGACACAAAGGAAGAGAATTCAAGGAGACTTAAAGGGGACGGGAGTCGTGTCTGTTGACAAGTCCGATAGGGCAGGCTGTGCCTGCCGCTGAATTGCACGCGAGTGACCGGCCGATCACGAAACGGCAGGCACGCTCTGTTCTGCTGCTGGCATTCTCCTTCCCGCCAGCTCACGCACGGAGCCATCAGGTCGTGGCAGGCGAACCCCCTTTGCAATGCGACGGAATCTCGCGCGATCAAAGGCGGCACGCACAGCCTGCCCTACCGGACTGCCTTACCGGACTGGGCGGACTTCGCGACGTGCGAGGTGTCGATGCCATCGAGTGATCGGGTTCGCGCCCATCTTCCCGGCAGACGAGCCGTCACCGAGTCTTATCCGATTGCAGACGCGCGAGATTGACGCGGGCCAATTGACAATTCGGATTGGCCTTGAGGGCCTTCTCAAAGTGCGACGTGGCCGCGGGAATGTCGTTTTGTCTTAAGGCGACCGCACCCATGTTGTTTTCAGCCTCTGCAAAATCCGGATTGAGGCGGAGCGATTCTTGGAATTGGATGACGGCCTGGTCCAACAGTCCCTCGTTGTAAAAGATCAGGCCGAGATTGTTGTGGGCCTTGACGTCCTTGGGATTAATGCGCAACGCCCGCATGTATTCAGCCGCCGCTTGGCGCGAGTTGCCCAGCTCCCGATACACGCTTCCCAGATTGTTGATCGCTCGGACATCGTCCGATTTTAGCTGGAGGGCTGCCTGGTAATGGCTCATCGCCTTTTCCAGTTCGCGGATTCGCGCGTAATGCACCCCCAGACTGAAATGTGCGTCAAAGTCGTTGGGATCGAGCGTGAGCAGGAATTCGTCGCGCCGGATCTCATTCCGAAAATCCTTGCGAGCAACGTCGGCGATGAGTACGTCTCCCTCCTCCCGCGTGGCCGTGAGCGCCTGAAAGAAAAGATCCCCCATTTCGTCCAGCGTTCCCGGGCCGTCGTGGACCCATTTGGGCGGATTCTGTGGATTCCGCGGATTGTCGACGGAGTTGTCGTACCGGTAGCGCATCAAAATTTTCGTCCCCTTGGGAAGGGAAATCGGCTCGGCGTACGCGTAATGGAACTGCCAATTGAAATCCCAGTCGCCGATCCGCAGCAGCCAGACCTTTGTCCCGTCCGGCTTGACGGCATAAACCTGCATGTCCCTCGCAAGATAATGAGCGTGTGGAAAGACGCTCAGTAACGTCACGTCGACGGGGAGCACATACTGATCTTTGTAGATGTAATCCGTCTTTCCGGGCGGAATGTTGATCGTATCGTTCGCCAGCTTAATGATGTATTGCCGATCCTTAGGCGGAGTCGGGCTGAAATACAAAGCGATGGAAGACTGCACCGTCTCCGGCTTGCCGCTTCCAAAGAGGTGCAGCTCCAAGACGAGGTCGGTCCCTTTCGCCAGCGTCCAGGCGACATCCGCCCGTTTGGGGGGCGGTTGGTAGCCAGGGGCCCAAACGATGAAAAATCCATCCGGCTCGGCATCGCCGCCGAACAACCGGGCGTCGAAGCCCGGCTGGGGATCCTGCTCGTCGTTATACCGGGAGTTGCCGCTCGGATCGGTCCGCAACCGCATGTGATGAACGATGCCTCGATTGCCGGGATCGAAGTCGATCGCGCGAACATATTTCGTCTCATCGATCGGAACACGAATCACAAACTTGCGAAACAGGTCGCGTACACCGGCCGGAACGGTATACGGTTCCGGCATTCGTACGACAAGATCCGGTTTGCCGTACTTCCATCCCTGGGGAAACTTGGGCAAAAGAGCCAAGTCGGCCGATTGTCCTTCGGCGGTTCCCTCGTCGACCCACTGGGCGATGCGGCCGATTTCGTCGGCCGTGAGCCCGCGATCTTGTTCGAATCGACAGTATCCCGGTAAAGGCAGCCAAGGAGGCATGATCCGCTTTTGCGTCACTTCAACGATTTGCCGCGCACGCTTCTTGAAGTCCGCATACGTCAACAAGGGAAAGGGACCAATTTCGTCCGCCCGGTGACACCCCGCACACTTCTGAAAGACAATCGGCGAAATGTCTTTAGCAAAGTTGAGAGAACCCTGGGGACGTGGAACGTAGGGCGCCGGGCGGGAGGAGCAGCCGGAGGATCGTCATTGACGGCGGTCGCCGCAGGGGGCGATGGAGCCGTGCTCTGCCCGCTGCAGCCGCACGACAGAAGGCAAGCGACCAGGGCCAGTCCGCAGGCCGATCCAAGTCTCGAGCGCCGCTCCACGATCATTGTTCCGCTTTTGGGATCGAGCAACCGATGGTTTCGGTCGTCGCCTTTTTGACCGGTCGCCCGGCAAGAACGCAATTGATCGCATCCTCGAGATCGTGTTCGGTTGCAGCGTTTCGCGCTTTGCCGTAATCCGTAAATCGATTGTCGATTCGGCCCAGGTAGACCCGCCTTCGCCCCGGAGCAAACACGGCCGCATCAGGCGTCTTGCTGGCTCCGGAAAAGGCCACCAGTCGGTGCTGGGCATCCCTTAGGGCGCACGTGCTGTGCTGGTAGTCGTGCAGATGCTTGCGAATCTTTGCTACGTCTTCGCCCGGATCGGCGTAAACGAGCCAGAAAGCAACTCCCTTGCGGCCATACCCTTCCGACAACTGCTTGATCTCCGGCGCATACCGGTTGGCGATCGGACAGTCCGTGCACACGAAAATCAGTACGACGGCTTTCGACTTGGGATCCGCCAGAGGATCGATTGCATGCCCATCGAGGTCCGTAACGGTCGTCGATACGGACGCCGACCGATTCGTCGGCGCTCCTGGACGAGGACGGGTCCGGCTGCGCAAAACCTGTCGTCTGATTGAGGGCCGCGACCGCGATCGTCGTCACCGCAATCTGGTACCACATAGACGCACCCCCAGAGCAGAGCCCGAAACAACGCACCACCCGGCTATTTTAGTCGTCCACACCGGCTTTGGAAACACAGAGGCGCACCGCCCGATTCATGGGGGTGTAGCCGCCGATTGGTGGTCAAGCTGGGTAAAAAAGAAATACCCTCCTTGGAGATTCATAAAACCCAGGGGCTTGGAGCCCCGTGTTTCCCAGGAGGAGAAGCGCGCTCGTCTTTGTGTCCTTCGTGCCCTTTGTGGTTTCTTTTTGTGGTTTCTTTGTCTCTTCACCGCAAGGAAGAGTGGAACCACAAAGGACACAATGGACACAAAGGACGGAAATAAAAGAGACGGAAATAAAGAGACGGAAATAAAGGGGACGGGAGTCATTTCTGTTGACAAGGGAACGGCCGGCAGGTAGGCTGCCGTCAAAAACTGAAATAAAAAACTGAAATAAAAACTGAAGACTGAAATAAAGGGGACGGAAATAAGACGGAAATAAAGGGACGGAAATAAAGGGGACGGAAATAAAGGACGGAAATAAAGGGGTCGGGAGTCATTTCTGTTGACAAGGGGACAGCCGGACGGTAGGCTGCCGTCATGCCAAGGCGTGCCCGGTCGCTGGTGGGTGGTTACCCGTATCATGTGCTCAATCGAGCCAATGGTCGGTTGCGGTTGTTCAAGAAGGATGCCGATTTCGCGGCGTTTGAGCAAGTGCTGGCCGAGGCTCATGCCCGCGTCCCGTTGCGCGTGCTGGCCTATGTCCTCATGGGCAATCACTGGCACTTCGTCGTCTGGCCGCGACGCGGCCAGGAGGGCCAGGTCTCCGATTTCTTCCGCTGGCTGTCCGTCACGCATTCTCAGCGCTGGCACGCTCATCACGGCACGGCCGGTATGGGACATGTCTACCAAGGTCGCTTCAAGTCCTTTCCGATTGCTGCGGACGATCATTTATTGGCCGTGTTGCGTTACGTGGAACGAAACCCGTTGCGGGCCGGGCTGGTTTCGCGGGCGCAGGCGTGGCGCTGGGGAAGCCTTTATCGGCGGACGCGAGGCACGGCGGACCAGCAAGCGTTGTTGACCGAAAGCCCGGTTCCGCGGGGGCGACTGTGGCTCAAGCACGTCAACCAAGCGCAAACGGACGCCGAACTGGCGGACATTCGTCGTAGCGTGAACCGCGGCCAACCGTTCGGCACCGAAGCCTGGCGGACAAAGATCGCCCGGAAACTGGGCCTGGAACACACGTTCCGCCCCCGCGGCCGCCCCCGCAAGAAACCGCCAGCCAACACCGTGGAATCTCCCTCGAAATGACTCCCGTCCCCTTTAATTCTCTTTCGCTGCGGAACCGCGCTTGACGGATGTGGCGCTGAAGCAAGGCGGGTTGGATGCCCGAACTGGGCCTGGAACACACGTCCCGTCCCCGCGGTCGCCCCCCGCATTGCGTCGTGCGTCTTTAACGGTAGCTCTCGGGTGGCTTTTGAACCGTCGGAGCGGCGGCGGCAAGGATTTCCTGGCGGTTGCGGGTCAACGGCGGATAGATCCGATGGCAGTTGATCGTCTGCTTGGTCCTCTTCGCCGACTTGCCCTTCGTGACGACGTGCCGATCCCAGCCCTCGGTATAGACGGCCCCCCAAGGGCCCAGGTCGAGCACGGTCACGTACCAGTCGATGCGCAGCGGCAGCAGCGGCAGGCCGAACAGGTCGCTGGCGACGTTGTGCCCGGCGAACCGACCCATGGGTCGGCCGTGCTGGCAGGACATGACCGAGGCGTGGCGGTCGTCCATCATGGACCAGGCCACGTCGCCAGCGGCGAACACTCCGGGCACACCCTTGAGCCGCATGAACTCATCGACCGGGAGCCGGCCGAAGGAGTCGCATTCGACCGGGAACAGCCGGGTGAGCGGGTTGGCTCGCATGCCGGCGCACCAGACCACCGTCGCCGCGGGCATCTCCTCGCCCGACTTGAGCATGATTCCCGCGGGATTGATCGAGACGACCTCGATCCCGAAACGCGTCTCGACTCCCAGCGCGGCGAGGGCTTCCTCAATGACCGGCCGGGCAGACTCTCCCATGTCCGAGCCGACGAACGGTTTGTGGTCGGCCAGGATGACGCGGCAGGGACGGGTCGGCTTGGCCTGGGCCACGACGGCCCGCAGTCTTCCCGGCATTTCGGTCGCAGCCTCGATGCCGGTCAAGCCGGCGCCCACCACAATGACCGTGAACCGTCCCGGGGTTTCCGGACGGCTGGGCAGCGACTGAAGATGGTCGTTGAGCTTGGCCGCACCGACGTAGGTGTCGACGTCGAAGGCATGTTCGGCCAGGCCGGCGATGCTTGGCCGGAGGAGCTGGCTGCCGAGCGCGAAGACGAGGCGGTCATAGAAAAGAGTTTTTGGTCCGCTCGCTGTTTGCACGCTCACAGTCTGCCCGGCGAGATCGATGCCGGCGACCTCTCCTTCGATGCGCCGCACGCCGACCGGGCCGAGGACGTCATCCAGGGGCACGCGGATCGAGGTCAGGTCGGCCTCGTAGTTGCGGACGCGAATGCTGTGGAAGGCGTCGCGGTTGACCAGGGTCACCTCCACCGCATCCGGGCCGTGGCCCAGCTCGTCGAGCTTGCGGACTGCGCCGAGGGCGCTCCAGAGCCCGGCAAACCCGCCTCCCAGCACGAGGATTCGCTTGGCGCTCATCGCTGTCTCCTCGCGACTACGGATGGTCGCGGGCGAACCGGCCGGGCCTCGCCAGGATCGCCGTCGATTCGGGCGGCTCGTCGGGTATCGGCGAAGCAGTTGCCCGGATATTTGTCAACCACGGGGCCAAAGTCGCTCTGCGGTCGCGCGATCGCACCCGCGCCGAAGAGGCGCGCCATCGGATCGGTTAGTGCAAGGGCCAATTCAAAAATCGGCATCGAGCACGATGCGGTAGTGAGCCTTGGAGGCCGCGAGCCGTTCAAAGGCCTCGTTGATGCGGCTCATGGGCAGGTGCTCGGTCTGGGGGGCGATTTTGTGACGGGCCGCGAAATCCAACATCTTCGCGATTCCGACCGGTGGGCCGGCCGGCGATGCGGAGATACTGGCCTGTTTCAAGAGCAATGCGAAGACCGGCACCGGAATCGGTTCAAGGACGGCGCCGACAACATGCATGCGGCCGTTCGGGGCCAACATCGCGAGCATGGCGTCCCAATCGAGGGGAACATTGACGGTCACAATCAAAAGGTCGATCGTGCCGGCAAGTTTTTTGATCGCAAGCGAGTCGCCGCTGGTGAGGACGTGATTCGCGCCGAAGCCGCGGGCCTCGTCGAATTTGCTTTCGCGTGATGTGAACGCCGTGACGTCACAGCCGAATGCGGCCGCGAATTTCACAGCCATGTGGCCCAGGCCGCCGATGCCGACGATGCCGATGCGACTGGTCGGCTTGCCATACGTTATCAGCGGGTTGAAGACGGTGATGCCGCCGCACAAGAGGGGCCCCGCATCGGCGTCGTTCAATTGCTCAGGCAGCGGAAAGGCCCACGCCCAGTGACATCTCACATGAGTGGCGAAACCTCCCCGGCGTCCGACAATGGTCGGCTGCGCTTCGGGGCAAAGCTGGTGACAGCCCGACAGACACTGCTGACAGTGCATGCAACTGCTGGCCGTCCACCCCAATCCAACGCGCTCTCCGACTTTCAAGCCCTTGGCCGAGGGGCCGAGGGCCGCGATCCGCCCCACAACTTCATGTCCCAGCACGGCGGGATATTGAGACATTCCCCAGTCGTTGTTGAGCATGGAGAGATCGGAATGGCACAAGCCACAATGTTCCACCGCAATTTCCACGTCCTCGGCCCCAAGCGGTCCGAGATCAATCGTCTGCTGGACCAGTTTCTGTTTCGCCCCTGGGGCGACCCACGCTCGAACGCTCATCGGTGTTCTCCGAATTGCCGCCGGCCGGTCGCCGGCGAACGCCCTGATCGACTCACGAATATGAACAGTTCCACCAAGCGACCTGTCACAAGTTACCACTTGCCCGCGTGGGACCCCCCGTCGACATGCAACACTTCACCCGTTACGGTCCCGGCCTCGGTCAGATAAACGATGGCATCCACGATGTCGCTGACGCTCGAAATCCGGCCCATCGGCGACAAGCTTTTCAGGAAGTCCTTGGGGTCGCCCTCGTGCATCGGAGTGTCGACGATCCCCGGCGCGACCGCATTCACGCGAATGCCGTCCTTCGCGTATTCCATGGCCAGGCTCCGAGTGATCGCCTGGAGCCCCCCTTTGGTGATCATCGGAACGGCGCAATTGATGCCCGCGATCGGATGATCGACCATCGATGTCGAGATGCTGATGATGCTGCCTCCGGATTTCTGCCGCAACATCTGCCTGATCGCCAACTGCGTCACGTGGATGAAACCTTCGAGGTTCGTTGAGACCAGCGACCGGAAGTCCGCAACCGAATAATCGAGGAAAGGTTTGCTGAAGAAGATGCCCGCGTTGTTGACCACGGCGTCGATCGTGCCAAATCGCCCCACGGCGGTCTCGGCGATCTTTGCCGCCGTGGCCGGATCGCCGATGTCTCCATCGACGAGGGCCAAATTGTCCGCCGCTGAAAACGCGCCCGACTTCGTGATGGTGCGAGAACTCGCGACGACCTGATAACCACGACCAAGGAAGGCGCTGACAACGCCAGCGCCGATGCCTTGGGAGGCTCCCGTCACGATGACCGTTCTCGATTTCGCTGCCACGACGTCCTCCTTCCGTTGCGATCCAGTTTTGTTTGACGCTGGTTTGTTTGACGCTGGTTTGTTTAACACGTGTTTGTTGAGCTGGCTCACCGCCTTCCGGACGAGTTCGGCGCGATTCTCCGGTTGTAATCGTTGAGACGCGGTCAGGCAAAGCACGTCGTCCGTCCGCGCCACCGAGTCTTGGCTTGACATATTCCCATATGGGAATATAATAGAAGCATGCCGCGTGCGCCGACTACAGCCGACGTATTCAACGCCATCGCCGAGCCCCGTCGGCGACAGATTGTCGAGTTGCTTGCGCGGCGCGGGGCCCTGGCTGTTGGAACGCTGGTCGTAACGTTGGGGCTTCCGCAGCCGGCTGTCTCGAAGCACCTTGGCGTGCTGCGCAAGGTCGGCGTGGTCGCGGTGATCAAGCAAGGCAAACAACGCGTGTACAACCTAGAAGCGGAGAAGCTGAAAACGGTGCATGACTGGGTAAAGGCCTTTGAAGAGCTCTGGGGCCATCAACTCGACCGCATCAAGGAGCGCGCTGAGCACCGAGCGCGTGAACAAACGGAATCGCCAACACCCCTCAAACCCCGGAAAGGACAATCATGAAAACGGACACCAGTGAACGACAGTCCGTCGAATCTTTCGAGATCTGCAAGGAGATCGAGATTTCGGCGCCGATCGACATCGCCTTCGAAGCCGTGCTGGACCAGCTTGGTCCGGAAGGGCAGATGCCCGGCGGCAAGCCGTTCCCGATGAAAATCGAGCCGTGGCCCGGCGGACGCTGGTACCGCGACCTCGGCAACAATTCCGGCCATCTTTGGGGCCATGTGCAGGTCATCAAGCCGCCGACGCTCCTGGAGATTTGCGGGCCGTTGATGATGTCGTACCCGGCGCTCAATCACCTGCAATACCGCTTGAAGGCGGAGGGGGGCGTGACGCGCCTTGCGTTCCTCCACCGCGCCATGGGATTGATCCTGCCCGAACATCGCGACGGCTTGCCCAAAGGCTGGCAGTACTGGCTGGAGCGCATTCGCGAGCTGGCGGAACGCAAGAATCGGAAGGAGACACAACGATGAGCGCTTGCTGCGATGCCGCCAGCGACCGGAAAACGCCGACGTGGGTGCGAAGAGTCCGAGAGATTTTTGCATGGGTCCTCCCGAGTGCCGTCCTGGTGTTGGTGCCCAAGTGTCCCGCTTGCCTGGCAGCGTACGTGGCGCTTTGGACCGGACTCGGCCTGTCGCTTTCCACGGCAACCTACCTGCGCTGGGTGCTGCTGTTCCTTTGCGTCGCCTCATTGCTTTTCCTGATTGTGGAACGTCTGGATCGCAGAGGGGCCATCTTTAATTCCTTCAAAAAGGAGACCGAACCATGCAACACCAAATCGTAAGTCGAGAGGAATGGCTTGCAGCCCGGCTCGGGCTGCTCAAGGAGGAGAAAGAGCTAACGCGGCGCAGCGACGAGCTGGCGCGGCGACGTCAGGAGCTGCCGTGGGTCCGGGTCGACAAGGAGTACCGATTCGAGACCGATGAAGGGAGCGCCTCGCTGGCGGACCTCTTCCGAGGGCGCTCGCAGCTCCTCGTCTACCACTTCATGTTCGGGCCCGACTACACGGCGGGGTGTCCGTCCTGCTCGACGATCGCGGACGGGTTCAACGGCTTCGCCGTCCACCTGGCCAACCACGACGTCACGCTTTGCGGCGGTGTCGCGGGCGCCGCTCGCGAAGCTGCAGGCGTACAAGCGGCGGATGGGGTGGACGTTTCCCTGGGCGTCCTCAGTCGGCAGCGACTTCAACTTCGACTTCAACGTCTCGTTCACCGAGGAGCAACAGCGCGCGGGAGGTCATCGAATACAACTACCGGCGCGAGCCGGCACGGCACGTGAGCCGCTCGCAGGGACGACCGTTCACAGTGGCAGTTGCGCGGCGGCGAGGGCCCCGTCGCCGCAGTTCGCGGCCATGACCGGAACCGACGTCGCCACGTACACGCGCGATAGGCCGGGCATGAGCGCGTTCGTGCTCGAGGACGGCGTCGTCTACCACACCTATTCCACCTATTCGCGAGGACTGGACGGCCTCTGGGGCATGTACCAGTGGCTCGACCGCGCCCCCAAGGGGCGCAACGAGAAGGGCGTCTGGTGGCGCCGCCACGACGAATACGAGCCGCTTCCTCAAAACGCCGGCTCGTGTTGCCACGCGGCGGAGCCGCACGCGTGAACACCACTAGGGGCCTGGATGGCGTACGATGAGCGGTTCTGGGATGAACACCGAGAGCGACTTGAGAAACATCGAACAAAAAGGGACGAATGATGACTGAGAGCATGGCGAAGCCGAAGGCCAAGCTGCGCGTCTCGTGCAAGCGGGGGCGCAAGCCCGCGGCCAAGGCCAAGAAGACCGCGAATGCAGGCACGAAGGCCAAGGGACCGGCGAAGCCAGGCTCGAAGGCCGAGCAGAGCACGGGCGAGGCCAAGCCGATCAAGGTGCGAAAAGGCGAGAAGATCGCCGTCGTCCTCTCGGGCGGCAAGCCGCGGATCGCGAAGGCGGACGGCGACGCCCCGGTGCAGGTTCCAGCGGGTATGAGGAGCCGTGAGCAAGCGACCGGGAAACCCGCTTCCCGGCTCATCGACCAGCGGATCCGCGACCTGGGGGGATGGCGCGGGGAGACCCTGGCCCGCATGCGGGCGCTGATCCTGGAAGCCGACCCCGAGATGACCGAGGAGTGGAAGTGGATGGGCACTCCGGTCTGGTCGCACCACGGGATTGTCAGCACCGGGGAGGCGTACACGAAGGTCGTGAAGCTCACGTTCGCGCGGGGGGCCAGCATCCAAGACCCATCGCGCCTCTTCAATTCCAGCTTGGAAGGCAACACGCGAAGGGCGATCGACATCCACGAAGGGGAGAAGGTCGACGCGGGCGCGTTCAAGGCGCTCGTGAAGGCCGCGGTGGCCCAGAATGGCCCGCCGGCGAAGAAACGGTAGACCCTGAGGTGCAATTCCGAGCTGCGGTGCGCGGTGCCTGCACGACCCCTCGGCGCGGCGGGTGGAGCGCTCCCTATTCGTCAAGGGGCATCAAACCTAATCGTTCGACGTGACGGAAGCCCCGGGAACGCGTCGGGCGACGTACCCGTGCAGACTGAACTTCGTCCAATAACCGCGCGCACACGAAACTTGTCAAAGACCCGTGAGGCCAATGGCGAGGGATGCGGAATCGACGCCAGAAACAACTCGCCAAGCACACTCTCCGATCGCGGCAGACAGTACCAGCGATAGAGATCCAATTGCTGTGCGCCGAACGCCTCCCGTACTGTCGAGCCCAAGAGGACCACGAACAGATCGCTTGTCGCCGCGCCGCACAGACCAATCGCCTCCCGAAGGAGCTTGCGCCGCCCAGTGCTGAGTCGATGCGTCTTGGTCGCATATCGCCCCAGCGAGAGTAGGACTTGGGCATCGGCCGCTCCGTCAAATCGCGAAACTCGACGGGCATTCTGAGTTGTAATCTGCGCCACACGTGCGCGAGCCTAGAGAACGATTGGCAGGCGGCCACATGCGAGCGTTTTGGGGCCTCGCCTACAAGCCACATCGGTCCCCAAAACAGCCGCCGATACGCAGGCCGTGCCAGCGACTCGATGCAGTACTGGTGGTGGCGGATGATCTTCCGGGCCGAGAGGCCTTCCTCCCGAGCGCTGATTGCCAGATACTCGTCACGAATTGCATCCATTTCAACTTTCTCCTAATGACGAACGGGCCATTATACCGAGTGTTTGGAAAAGTGTGGCCAAACCGTTCCACTTTCGATGGCTTCGATTGTCATCGCCGTCGGTCGGGGTTTTTTGGGCGGTCACAAATGGCGGACAGTCGTTCGACAGCCGGCTCCATACCGGTGCAGAATCAGGATTGGCTCGTTGGAAACCCCTCGGGGGCCGGCGCGGCCGCAGCCCTGTGGATCGGTTCCGCGGGCCTTCTTATCCTTGGCGTGATCCCAATCCTTTATGGAGCGCTGCACGCCGAAAGGCGCATCAATCTCGCTGAGCTCGGGGTGATCGCGACGGTGGAGACGCTCTTGATCGGAGTGAGCTCCGCGGTCGCGGCGATGCTTTTTTCGGCGCGGAATCTGCGCCTCAAATGCACGATTCTGCTCGTCGCGCTGGCGGCGCTCGACTCTGCGGTCTCTGTCGCCGGCAGCTCCAATAGGATCCTGATCGACCGGGCGCTCGCTGGCCTGATCGAAGGCGCGATGGTCGCCGTCTCGATCGAACTGATCGCCCGCTCCCGCCACGCCGAGCGGCTTGGCGGTTTTTTCCTCGCCATGCAGGCCCTTGCCCAAGGCCTCCTCGCCCTAGGATTGGCCGGGTGGGTTGTTCCGGGAATGGGGGCGAATGGCGGCTTCCTCGCGCTCGGAATTGTTTGCCTCGTCTCTATTGGGGTGGCCCTCCTCGTCCCCACTGAATACGGCGATATGCCCAATCAAAGCGCGAGCATGGATGGCGTGTTCACGGTGAGGGCCATCCTCGCTCTTTTGATGATCGTTCTCTTTTTCATGTTCGTCGTCGCTGTCTGGACATTCCTGGAGCCCTTGGGCGGGAAAGTCGGCATCGACGCGCAAACCGTTGGCGTGCTGGTATCCATAGGCCTGTTCGTTCAGGTGGCGGCTTCGCTCGCCGCGGCGTGGCTCGAGGCGTACATCGACTACCGCCTCGGTATTCTCGGCTGCGGCGTCGTTGGATTGATCGCAGCGGCGATTCTGGGCGCCAGCCCCACGCTCCTGATGTTCTGCGTCGCCGTCTTGGCGATCAGTTTCGTCTGGATGTTCATCGTCCCATTCATGATCGGCATGACCCTGGCGGCGGATTCCACGAGGAACACATGTTTGCTGGTTCCGGCCGCACAGCTCTTGGGGGCGGCGTTTGGGCCATTGGCCGCGACGGCTTTCGTCGAGGACGAAAATGCGAGCGCCGTGCCGCTGTTCGGGATCGCCATGACCGTGCTCAGCCTCGCGCTGTTCGGTCTGTTCCTGATCGCCGTGCGGCGCCGCGGCGCCGCGTGAAACGTCAACTGCTGCCGGTCGGGGTTTTCAGGCGGTCGCCCTCGGCTGCGGCCCGAAAAATCGCGCCACAGAGGCAGGCCTTGAAGCCCTCATTGGCGAAGGGGGGTGAAGGTGTTCCTGTGAGGATTGCCCATCAACCAGCGGCTATCAAGAACTTCGTTGCCCAGTTGCCCACGGCCTTCCGTTGTTTGGAATTACGAGATGAGATTTTGGGATTCACCGGCAGCAGTCTTTTTGGACTCGCTGCGCTGACGGCTCTTGGAACCGGTCATCCAACCTTTTCGAAACACGATCGGAGGCGAATCGAA